>NZ_CP047121.1:0-3071102 GCF_009832765.1 Lentilactobacillus hilgardii
ATGCTAGAATTAATTTGCATTTCTTATAACGACTATTTAATTAGGGGGGATTTCAAAGTGTTAAATAAAGATTCACTGTGGCAAAAATTAAGCACAGAATTTCGAAAAAATACCACTGATCTTACATATGATACGTGGATTAAACCTGTCACACCCGTTGATTTTGATGGATCAACTCTTACTTTATCCCTTCCTTCTGAATTACACCGAGATTATTGGAAAGAACAACTGGCTCCTAATTTAATTGAATATGCCTTTGTCATTACAAAGGGAAATATTGAACCAAAATTTATTCTAGACTCGGATATCAAAAAGGAAGCACAAAAAAAAGAACCGGCCAAAGCCGACTCTACAGCTGACGATCAAGATGAAACTTTTTCATTTAGTAAAGAAACTCATCTCAACCCAAATTATACATTTGATAACTTTATTATCGGTAAAGGAAATCAGATGGCACACGCAGCTGCATTAATCGTTTCTGAAGAACCTGGAAAATTATATAATCCACTTTTCTTTTACGGCGGCGTTGGACTTGGAAAAACCCACTTAATGCAAGCTATCGGTAATAAACGACTTGAGGACCATCCAGAAACAAACGTCAAATATGTTACAAGTGAAGCATTCACCAACGATTTTATTAATGCCATTCAAACCAATAGAACAGAAGAGTTCAGACGTGAATATCGGAACGTTGATTTATTAATGGTTGATGATATTCAATTCTTCGCCCAAAAGGAAGGAACCCAAGAAGAATTTTTCCACACTTTTAATGATCTATATAATAACGACAAACAAATCGTTTTAACATCAGATCGGGTACCACAAGAAATTCCTAAGCTTCAGGAACGTTTGGTATCACGGTTTGCATGGGGACTACCTGTAGATATTACGCCCCCAGATTTAGAAACCCGGATTGCTATTCTAAAAAGTAAGGCCAAACTTGATAACTTAACAATCCCAAACGAAACACTATCATACATTGCTGGCCAAATTAATTCCAATGTCCGTGAACTCGAGGGCGCGCTTTCAAGAGTACAAGCTTATTCGAAACTAAAAAATGAACCAATCACTACGGACTTAGTTTACGAAGCACTTAAAGGATTAAAGCTTGCAAAAGCAAATAACGAATTATCAATTATGGACATTCAAAACAAAGTTGCAAGTTATTTTCATGTGACTATTAGTGATTTAAAAGGAAAAAAACGAATGAAATCCATCGTTATTCCAAGACAAATCGCAATGTATCTTTCACGAGAAATGACAAGCAATTCCCTTCCTAAAATTGGAAAAGAATTTGGTGGTAAAGATCATACAACCGTTATTCATGCGTGTGACAAAATTGCAGAAGTCATCAAAATCGATGCTGACATTCGTAAAGAAATCTCAGATATCAAAACCGCACTAAGCTAAATGGTATAATGGGTTGTGGATAATTCTTGAAAAAGTCAATAAGTTATCCACAACTTTATCCACAGGATCATCCTCAATAGCATCAGCAGAATTAATAGTTATCCACAAATCCACAGGGACTACTATTACTGCTTTTTTGTTTATTGATTTATTAATTTAATTAATATAACTCTCCGGGAGGTTAACTATCAGTATGAAATTTACAATTAGCAGAACAGAATTTACAAAGGCATTAAACACAGTTTCCAGAGCAATCTCCACAAAAACAACCATTCCAATTTTAACGGGTTTAAAATTACAAGCTACACAAACAGGACTTATCCTGACTGGAAGTGACGCTGATATTTCTATCGAAACAACCATTAAAACAGACAATCCTGATAATTTATTAGCTATTGAATCGGAAGGTGCCATTGTGTTACCTGCAAGATTTTTCACCGATATCGTTAAAAAACTTCCCGAAGAAACACTCACAATAGAAGTAGGTGAGAATTTTCAGACAATGATTACATCAGGTCCTTCATCATTTACGATTAATGGTCTTGATGCTAACAATTATCCACACCTACCTGAAATAGAAACAACAAATTCAATCCCATTAGCTGGGGACTTGCTAAAACAAATCATAAGCCAAACAGTTATTGCTGTTTCAAATCAAGAAAGCCGTCCCATTCTAACTGGTGTTCACTTTATATTATCGGACACCAACTTTTTAGCAGTCGCTACAGACAGTCATCGATTAAGTCAACGTAAAGTTATCTTGGAAACCCCAATCAACGGTTCGTTCGATTTTGTCATTCCTGGAAAAAGTTTGGTTGAATTATCTAGAATGATTGACGACAATAAAGAAGACATCATTTTATCTGTTACAGAGAATCAGGCATTATTTACAATTGGAGATACTTTGTTCTACTCCCGTTTGCTTGAGGGTAACTATCCTGATACATCACGACTAATTCCAGATTCACACGATACAAGGATCTCTTTCGATGCACCGGAGTTACTCGCTTCAATTGAACGTGCTTCACTGCTATCACATGCTTCCCGGAACAATGTAGTCAAGATTACAGTTAAACCTGAAACAAAGACAGTTACTATTTATGGTAATTCGCCAGATGTCGGTAATGTTGAAGAAGATATGGAACCAAGGAGTGTGGAAGGAAATGAACTGGAAATTTCTTTCAATCCGGATTATATGAAAGATGCATTACGGTCGTTCAGTCAATCAACAATTAATCTAGATTTCACTTCATCGTTACGTCCATTTACCCTAACACCAACTGAAGATAGTGATAGCTTTGTACAATTAATTACACCTATCCGGACATTTTAATCATCAATATCTAAAAGTTGTTTTATAGTTTTTAATATAGGGACTCAAAAAGTTTCAGCATAACCCATAAAGGGTTAAGCTGGAATTTTTTTTACTTCTAAAACAAGTTGAAACGTGCTTAAGAAATACATTATCAACTAATAAATTCAATCTTTATTTAATGCTTATAATCACTTTATCTCGGTCAAAATAAAAAAATACGTATTTTCAACATATTTGCTCATATACGTGTTTCTTAGAAGTTTTTACGCTTTTTTGACAAAAGTGCCTAAAAATTAAAGAACAGCTCAGAGTGCGTATAAACAGCCGCAGCCGTATACTTTTACGTAAAAATGGCGTATAATATGTATGTGTAAAAGGTGGGTGAAATTGTGAAAAAAGAAATTTTCATTGATAGACCTTATATTACTCTGGGCCAATTACTTAAAGAGGAATCGATTATCAGTAGTGGTGGTCAAGCCAAGTGGTATTTAAGAGAACATACTGTAAATATCAATGACGAGCCTGATAATCGCCGTGGTCGCAAGCTATACGCTGGAGATAACGTTGAGGTTCCAGATGTTGGCTTATTTTTTATTCGCTCAAAGCAGGATTCTGAATGAAGTTGAAAGATATTTCGCTGCATAATTTTCGGAATTATATTGATCAAACACTGCAATTTTCAGACGGAATTAATGTATTTCTTGGCGAAAATGCACAGGGGAAAACAAATTTGCTTGAGGCCATCTACGTTTTAGCACTTACAAGGAGTCATAGAACGTCAAATGAGAAAGAATTAATTAATTGGCAAAGCCAAACTGCTCAATTAAAAGGTACAATTCAGAAACAATTAGGAAAAGTTCCAATAGAACTGGATTTAGGAACAAAGGGCAAACGTGCCAAGATTAATCACTTAGAACAAGCAAAATTATCAAGTTATGTTGGTCAATTGAACGTTATTTTGTTTGCTCCCGAAGATCTTTCAATAGTAAAGGGTGCACCACAAGTGCGACGTAAGTTTATGGATATGGAATTTGGCCAGATGAGTAATCGTTATCTATACAATTCCACCCAGTATAAAAAAATTTTAAGACAACGAAATCGATATCTACGGGATCTTCAACATAAAATTCAGTCAGATAGGGTATATTTAGATGTTTTGTCGGATCAATTATCAGCATATGGTGCTGAAATTATTTATCAGCGGATACAGCTATTAAAAAAACTTGAAGGATTTGCAAAAAATGTTCATACAGAGATCTCTCAAGGAAAAGAAGCACTGACGTTTCTTTACCAGACTGCCGTACCTGACGAACAATTAACATCTATTGAAAATATTTATCAAAATCTACTAAAACAATTTGCAGATATCAAAGAAAAGGAAATTCAGCGCGGTACCACTCTCTTAGGGCCACATCGAGATGACCTTAAGTTTGCTATCAATAAAAAAGAAGTTCAGTCCTTTGGCTCACAGGGGCAACAGAGGACAACCGCACTTTCAGTTAAACTTGCAGAAATTGATCTTATGAAAGAACAAACAAATGAATATCCAATTTTGCTATTGGATGATGTTTTGTCTGAATTAGACGATTATCGACAAACACATTTATTAACAGCAATCCAAGACAAGGTACAAACATTTTTGACAACGACAAGTTTAAGTGGTGTTCAACAGGAACTTCTTAGCAACCCAAAGATATTTAGAATTGCAAACGGCAAAGTAAATTTAGAAGAATCGTAAAGGAGACAGAACATGGCTGATCAAAAAGAAACAAAAAAAGAACTTGCAAATGAATATGATGCCAGTCAAATTCAAGTTCTTGAAGGACTGGAAGCTGTTCGTAAGCGTCCAGGTATGTATATTGGAACCACATCTTCTCAAGGCCTTCACCATCTTGTTTGGGAAATCGTCGATAACGGAATTGATGAGGCTCTAGCTGGATTTGCGACAAAGATTACTGTAACAGTTGAAAAAGATAATAGTATTACCGTGACTGATGACGGTCGTGGAATTCCTGTGGATATCCAAAAGAAAACAGGTAAACCTGCTCTGGAAACGGTGTATACGATTTTGCATGCCGGTGGGAAATTCGGCGGCGGCGGGTATAAAGTTTCAGGTGGTCTACACGGTGTTGGTGCTTCCGTTGTTAATGCCCTTTCAGAAGAATTGGACGTTGCTGTTACACGAAATGGGAAAGTCTATTATATGGACTTTTCACGTGGACATGTTACCACTCCAATGAAAGTGATCGATCATGTGTCAGATGATTTACATGGTACTAAGGTTCACTTTTTGCCGGATCCTGATATTTTTAGGGAAACAACGACTTTTGATATCAAAGTATTAACAGCCCGTCTTCGCGAACTGGCGTTTTTGAATAAAGGACTTCGGATTATTGTCCGAGACATGCGGCCTGAAAAACCAACAGAACAAGATTTCCTTTATGAGGGAGGTATTCGACACTATGTCGAGTATCTTGATAAAGATAAAGAAACATTGCTTAAAGAACCAATTTACGTTGAAGGCATGGATAACGGGATTACCGTTGAAGTGGCCATTGATTATTCTGAAGATTATCATAGTACACTTATGACCTTTACAAACAATATCCATACTTATGAGGGAGGTACTCATGAGGAAGGATTTAAGCGTGCTTTAACACGAGTTATCAATGATTATGCTCGTAAAAACAACTTGCTTAAAGACAATGAAGCTAACCTTTCTGGGGAAGATGTTCGTGAAGGAACAACTGCCGTTGTCAGCATTAAGCATCCTGATCCTCAATTTGAAGGACAAACTAAAACTAAGCTTGGAAATTCAGATGCTAGGACTGTTACAGATCGAATCTTTAGCGATCATTTTTCAAAGTTCTTAATGGAAAATCCGAAGTTGGCACGAAAGATTATTGACCGTGGGCTTTTAGCTTCTAAAGCGAGATCTGCTGCAAAGCGTGCTCGTGAAGTCACTCGTCGTAAAAGTGGCCTTGAAATTAGTAGTTTGCCCGGTAAGTTAGCTGACAATACCAGTAAGGATCCGAAAATATCCGAGTTGTTCATCGTCGAGGGTGATTCTGCCGGCGGTTCAGCTAAGCAGGGGCGTGCACGATTAACGCAGGCAATTTTACCAATTCGAGGGAAAATTTTAAATGTTGAAAAAGCAAGTATGGATCGAATTCTTGCTAACGAAGAAATCCGCTCCTTGTTTACTGCAATGGGAACTGGATTTGGTGACGATTTTGACTTATCAAAAATAAATTATCATAAGTTAATTATTATGACCGATGCGGATGTTGACGGTGCGCATATTCAGACGTTGTTATTAACCTTGATCTATCGTTATATGAGACCATTAATTGACGCAGGGTATGTATATGTTGCGCAGCCGCCATTGTATCAGGTGCGTCAAGGAAAAATGCAACGTTATATTGATTCAGATGACGATCTGAATCAATTCTTAGGAACCCTACAGCCATCACCTAAACCAGTTATTCAGCGATATAAAGGATTAGGCGAAATGGATGCTGAACAACTTTGGGATACGACAATGAATCCCGAAAATCGTCACCTTCTAAGAGTTGAGTCTTCGGACGCAGCAGAGGCCAACCACGTATTCTCAATGTTGATGGGAGATAAGGTTGAACCACGACGCGAGTTTATTGAAGATAATGCAACGTTTGTTGAAAATCTTGATATTTAATTAATCATAGAAATGTCCGTTCTTAACGATGATTGCGTGACATTTACTAAGATAATGTTTCATGTGGAACATTACTGCTCTTAATTTTGAATGGAGGTAAAAAGTTTGGCTAACGAAACTAACCAAGGTGGGGATTTTCCGGGGAGAATCACGAATGTTGATTTGTCCAAAAAGATGCGAACATCATTTTTGGACTATGCAATGAGTGTTATTGTTGCCCGGGCACTTCCGGATGTCCGTGATGGATTGAAGCCTGTTCATCGAAGAATTCTTTACGATATGAATGAATTAGGCGTTACTCCTGATAAGCCATACAAAAAATCAGCCAGAATTGTTGGAGATGTTTTGGGTAAGTATCATCCCCATGGTGATACGGCTGTTTATGAATCAATGGTCCGAATGGCACAAACTTTTAGTTATCGATATATGTTGGTTGATGGTCATGGAAACTTCGGTTCTGTTGACGGCGATGGTGCTGCAGCTATGCGTTATACTGAAGCCCGGTTAAGTAAAATCGCAATGGAAATGCTACGCGACATTAATAAAAATACAATCGATTTTGTTCCAAATTATGATGGTACCGAAAGAGAACCAAGTGTTTTACCATCACGTTTTCCGAACCTCCTTGTAAATGGTGCCTCCGGAATTGCAGTGGGAATGGCAACGAATATTCCGCCACATAATCTTTCTGAAGTTATCAGTGCTATTCATGTATTAATGGATAATCCGGATGCTACAACAGCAGATTTAATGGAAGTGCTGCCAGGACCTGATTTTCCTACCGGCGGAGTTGTCATGGGTAAGTCTGGTATTCGAAAAGCTTATGAAACTGGCCGAGGTTCAATTATTTTACGTGCAAAGGTTGAAATTGAAGGTGAGGCGAGTGGCAAACAACGGATTATCGCTACTGAGTTGCCTTATATGGTTAATAAAGCCAAATTAATTGAACGAATTGCTGAATTAGCAAGAGATAAGCGAATTGAAGGTATTACAGATATCAATGATGAATCTGACCGAGAAGGAATGCGGGTTGTGATTGATGTTCGAAGGGATGCCAGTGCCGAAGTTATTTTAAATAATTTATATAAATTAACGTTGATGCAGACATCTTTTAGTTTTAATATGCTTGCAATTGTTAAAGGGACACCAAGAATCCTGAGCCTAAAAGAAATTCTTCAGTATTATCTGGAACACCAAGTTGAGGTTATTACAAGGCGAACAAAATATGAATTGCAAAAGGCCCAAGCAAGAGCTCATATTCTGGAAGGATTACGAATTGCCCTTGACCATATTGATGAAATCATCAAAATCATTCGAGGATCTCAGACTGGTGAAGTTGCTAAAAATCAATTAATTACGGGTTTTGGCTTAAGTGATAAGCAGGCCCAGGCTATTTTGGATATGCGATTGGTTCGTTTGACTGGCTTGGAACGCGAAAAAATTGATAAAGAATACAATCAGTTAATGAAAGACATCGAAGATTTTAAAGCGATTTTATCCAGTCGTGATAGAGTTAACCAAATTATTTATGAAGAATTGTTAGAAATTCAGAAGAAATTCGGTGACGAACGTCGAACCGAACTCTTAGTGGGTGAAGTTCTTAGTCTTGAAGATGAAGACTTGATCGAGGAAGAAGACGTCATTGTTTCGCTCACTCATAACGGATATATCAAACGATTACCAACGACAGAGTTTAAAGCTCAAAATCGCGGTGGTCGTGGTGTTCAAGGAATGGGTGTTCATGATGATGATTTTGTTGAACAGTTGGTTTCAACTTCGACACATGACGTACTGTTGTTCTTTACCGATGCAGGTAAAGTTTACCGTATGAAAGGGTATGAAATCCCTGAATATGGTCGTTCTGCAAAAGGAATCCCAATTGTTAATTTATTGAATATTAATTCTGGAGAAAAGATCGAAGCGGTTATTAATGTTTCTGATCGCAAAAATGATGTCCAAAAAGATCTTCTCTTTGTGACATTGTATGGAACAGTTAAGCGTACGCCTGTTTCTGATTTTGCAAATATTAGAAGTAATGGTTTAATTGCTATTCACCTTAAAGAGGGTGATCAATTAATTAATGCTTTGATTATTGATCAAAATCAAAACGTCATTATTGGAACCCATCTTGGATATGCAATGAGCTTTAATGCATCTGATGTTCGCTCAATGGGTCGTTCAGCTACTGGGGTTCGGGGTATTCGCTTGCGTGAAAATGATTACGTTGTCGGTGCCGATGTTTTGAATCCTGACAGTGAAGTCTTTATTATCTCTGAAAAAGGGTTTGGTAAACGAACGCCAGCTGCAGACTATCCGATTAAGGGTCGTGGCGGAAAGGGTGTCAAAACTGCCAATATCACAGAAAAGAACGGACCTCTTTCAGGATTAACAACTGTTAGTGGCAACGAGGATATTATGTTGATCACTGATAAAGGGGTTATGATTCGATTTGGAATAGAAGACGTTTCACAAACCGGTCGTTCTACTTTGGGGGTTCATTTAATCAGAATTGATGAAGATTCAAAAGTATCAACGATGGCCAAGGTGGAGAAACAAGAAGACGAAGCTAGCAGCGATGCTTCGAAGGGCAACCTTATGAGTAGCAATGGTGATACATCTGAAGATTCAGATTCAACTAACTAAATTAATAGACCGTTTTTAAGAAAGCAAAGTAAGTATTGGGATAATTCCATTATTTACTTTGTTTTTTTAGATAAAAATCATTGACTTACTTTTTGTAAGTGATATTCTGAAATCAATAACTTTACGAAAAAGCGGAGGATTTTAAAATGGTTGTTGTAAATGGATACAAACAAAATGAAAATGAAAAGAAACTGAATGTTTTGAATTTAGATCAGTTGGAAAAACAGGCAAAGGAAATAATTCCAACCGGTGGTTTTGGTTATATATCCGGTGGCTCTGAAGATGAATGGACATTACGAGAAAATCGTCGTGCATTTACACATAAGCAAATTGTGCCACGAGCATTGACAAATATTGAGAAACCGGAACTGGAAACAAATGTATTTGGAATTCCACTAAAGACACCTCTTTTCATGGTACCGGCAGCTGCTCAGGGCCTTGCACATGCAAAAGGAGAAGTTGATACTGCTAAAGGTGTTGCTGCTGTGGGTGGACTAATGGCGCAGAGCACCTACTCTTCAACCTCAATTGCTGATACTGCCGCGAGTGGAAATGGTGCGCCTCAGTTTTTCCAGCTGTACATGAGTAAGGATTGGGATTTTAACGAGGCGCTTTTGGATGAGGCGAAAAGAGCAGGGGTTAAAGGCATTATTTTGACAGTAGATGCAACTGTCGATGGGTATCGAGAAGCTGACATTATCAATAACTTCCAATTTCCAATTCCTATGGCTAATCTTACTAAATACAGCGAAGGTGATGGTCAAGGTAAAGGCATTGCTGAAATTTATGCTTCAGCTGCTCAGAAAATCGGTCCGGATGATGTTGCACGAATCGCAAATTATACGGATTTGCCTGTTATTGTTAAGGGAATCGAGTCTCCAGAGGATGCACTTTATGCAATTGGTGCAGGTGCATCAGGCATTTACGTTTCTAATCATGGTGGCCGCCAATTAAATGGTGGGCCGGCATCGTTTGATGTATTGGAAGATGTTGCCAAAGCAGTTAATGGGAAAGTACCTGTTATTTTTGATTCCGGTGTTCGTCGCGGATCCGATGTTTTTAAGGCACTTGCTTCCGGTGCAGATTTGGTTGGAATTGGGAGACCAGTTATCTATGGATTAGCACTTGGTGGTGCTCAGGGCGTTCAGTCTGTATTTGAACATTTGGATCATGAGTTAGAGATTATTATGCAGTTGGCGGGTACCAAAACGATTTCTGATGTTAAAAATGCTAAATTGTTAAATATTCGATATTAACTCAACAAAATTTTTACGAATTCAAGTTCACATCTGACTTGAATTCATTTTTATTTATTTGAAGAAACAAATTCATTATTGCCGTATATAATTAATGTATCGTAAATCAATTTAGGCATATTGATCTTTTATCGGAAACATGTTACTATTCTTATTTGTGAGTATCTGAGTAAAAACAGAAACTCTCCTTGCTCTCGGGAAGGGAGCCATAAGTCCATAAGGAGGTGCAATCATGGAAGAAAAGAAATACGAAATCACTTACATCATCCGTCCTGATATCGAAGAAGCAGCAAAGTCTTCACTTATCGAACGATTTGACAAAATCGTTACTGACAATGGTGCTAAGATTCTTGACTCAAAAGACTGGTCAAAACGCCGTTTCGCATACGAAATCGGTGGCTACAATGAAGGAACTTATCATATTATCACATTAACAAGTGATAATGATACTGCCTTGAATGAATTTGACCGTTTATCAAAGATTAATGACGATATTTTACGTCATATGATCGTTGTTCGCGATGACTAATAAATCATTCTAACTATGAGAGGAGCAGATTCAGCATGCTTAATCGTGCAGTTTTAACGGGACGCCTAACCCGTGATGTTGATTTACGATACACACAGAGCGGAACGGCTGTTGGTACTTTCTCGTTAGCAGTAGATCGGCAATTCACTAACCAAAAAGGTGAACGTGATGCCGATTTCATTAACTGTGTAATCTGGCGTAAATCCGCTGAGAATTTTGCCAACTTTGTTCATAAAGGATCTCTTGTTGGAATTGATGGTCGTATCCAAACTCGGAATTACGAAAATCAACAAGGACAACGGGTCTATGTGACTGAAGTTGTTGTAGAGAACTTTGCTTTGCTTGAACCGCGTTCAGCACGGAACAACAATGCAAGTAATCAGCAAAACGGTAATGCTCCTCAACAAAATAACGGAAATAGTAATCCATTCGATAATAATAATTCGAACCCTAATAGTAGCAGTAACAATAATGGTGGCAATAAGAGTAATCCTAATGACCCATTTGCTAACTCAGGGGACTCGATTGATATTTCCGATGATGATTTGCCATTCTAAACTAGAAATGGTGAAGAGACTTTCATGAGGAGGAACTAACATGGCTCAACAAAGACGTGGCGGCCGTCGTCGCCGTAAGGTCGATTTTATCGCTGCTAATCACATCGAATACATCGACTATAAAGATGTTGATTTGTTGAAGCGTTTTGTTTCAGAACGAGGAAAAATTCTTCCTCGTCGTGTAACTGGAACTAGCGCTAAGAATCAACGTAAACTTACAATTGCTATTAAACGAGCACGAATCATGGGCTTAATGTCCTTCGTTGCTGAAGACTAATAGTGTTTTATTAGGAGGTCTGGATAAAACTTCGGTTTTATTTGGACCTCTCTTTTATATTCATAAAGAAATACCATGCAACCATTATTGAAGATAAATGCGATAGATAATTGCATTTTGAAATTCTTCAGAAAAATTTAATCTTTATTTTATGGTAAAATAAAAATATTAAGCATAGTAATTCAAGAGGATAAAAAATGAAAAATTGGTTTTCTCGTAATAGTGGTGAACTACCACCATTTGTTCATAATCGCCGTTTGCGACGAATAATGTTATTTATCGCACTTATCGTAATCTATGGTGTGGTTATCTCATTTTTATATAATATCGTGGCTTCAGCCATTCTTGTTATCATTAGTATTATGGGACTCATCTATACAATTGTGATGATGAATGAGATGAGCACGGATACAAATAGATACATTTCGGACTTGTCCTATCGGATTCATCGCGGTGAACAGGAAAGTTTGTTGGAAATGCCTATCGGTGTCATGATTTTAAATGAAAATGGATTGGTAGAGTGGACAAATCCATATTTTACTAGATATTTTAATAATGAAAATATTCTTGGAAAACGAATTGAAGATGTAGATCATGACCTACAACAGTTAATGATGAAGTATGGAGATTCTGATGAATTTCATACTGTTACTTGGCGTGATCATAAGTTTACAATGCTGATTCAAAGTGAGTATCATTCTATTTATATGCTTGATATCACTCGGTATGCAAATTTGGAGGAACGATATGAAGAAGAACAGATTTCAGTTGGGCAAATATTTTTAGATAATTATGATGAAATAACCCAGTCAATGACTGATCAGGAAATTTCTAATTTGAGTAATTATGTGACAAACGAATTAGCAACCTGGTCTAAAAAATACGGTATGTATTTGAAACAAATTGATGATGATCACTTTTTCTTATTGGCATATGCCAAATCGTTGACCCAGATTGAAAATGATAAATTTAATATTTTGGATATCGTTCGTGAAAGTACATCTAAGCAAAATTTCCCATTAACACTTAGTATCGGAATCTCGTATGGAGAAGATGACTTAAATAGTTTAGCTGATCAAGCACAAAGCAATTTGGACTTGGCACTTGGCCGTGGTGGTGACCAAGTTGTCGTCAAATCTTTGGATGGTACGGCTAGATTTTATGGTGGTAAAACCAACCCAATGGAAAAACGGACTCGTGTCCGTGCACGAATGATTTCTCAAGCGTTAAATGAATTGATGGGGGATGCTGACCAGATATTCGTTCAAGGCCATACACGTCCCGATATGGACTCTTTAGGTGCTTGTATGGGGATTCGCCGAATTGCTCAAATGAATAATAAAAAATGCTGGATTGTTTTGGATAAAGAAAAAGTTCATTCTGATATTCAGCGACTTCTTGAGGCAGCAAAAAAATATCCGGAAATCAGTGATGCCATCATCACGCCAGCTGAAGCACTTTCCAAGGTGACAGATAGTAGTCTTTTAATTATGGTTGATCATTCCAAACCATCAATTAGTATTTCTCCGGATCTGTATCAGCGTATGACCCAGAAAGTGGTTATCATTGATCATCATAGGCGGGGAGAAGAATTCCCTGAAAACCCAATGCTGGTTTACATTGAACCTTACGCTTCTTCAACTTGTGAATTGATTACCGAAATGTTTGAATATCAACCACACGAGGAAGAACCCATTAACCGTATTGAAGCAACGGCTATGTTGACTGGGATCTTTATTGATACGCAATCATTCTCAATGAGAACTGGTACCAGAACATTTGACGCTGCTAGTTATCTTCGTTCAGCTGGAGCTGACTCAGTGGAAATGCAGCAATTAATGAAAGAAAACATTGATAACTATTTGCAACGTAATCACCTTATTTCAATGGTTGAATTCTTCCATAAAGATATGGCCATGATTGTGGGTGAAGAAGATCGGGTTTATGATCCGGTAACGGCTGCTCAAGCTTGTGATTCATTGCTTACGATGTCAGGTGTTGATGCATCATTTATTATCACTAAGCGTTCAGACGATAAAATTGGTGTTTCAGCTCGGAGTACCGGCTCAATAAACGTTCAAATCATTATGGAACGAATGGGCGGTGGTGGCCATCTTTCAAGTGGAGCTACCCAGATTGAAGATAAATCGATTGCGGAAGTCAAACAATTACTGCTTGAAACGATCGACTATATCGATGATAATGAATAGAGAAACCAAATTTTGAGGATAGTAGGAGTGATCTGTTGTGAAAGTTATTTTTCTAGAAGACGTCCGTGGTAAAGGTAAACGCGGTGAAGTTAAAGAAGTTCCAGACGGCTATGCTCAAAACTTTCTGATTAAAAATGGCAAAGCAAAAGCAGCTTCCCGTCAGGCAATGAGTCAGTTGAAGGGTCAGCAACGGGCTGAACAAAAGCGTGAAGAAGAAGAGCTTGAAGAGGCTAAGGCCGTTAAAACAAAGTTGGAAGATGACAAGACAGTCGTTGAATTAAAAGCCAAGTCGGGAACCGATGGCCGTTTATTTGGTTCAATTCCAAGTAAGCAGATTGCATCGGCTTTGGATAAACAGTATGGCATTAAGCTCGATAAACGAAAAATTGAGTTGGGCGAACCAATCAAGGTTGCCGGATATACTAATGTGCCGGTAAAATTACATTCTGAAGTAACTGCACGAATCAGAGTTCATGTATCAGAAAAATAATTGATAGGTTTGCAAAATGGGCTGGGAGCAAAACGATTAACATCATTTGTCTCCAGTCCCTTTTGTTTGGACAGTATTTAATTTTTATGTTAGAACAATATGATTGATGTTTTTAAAACTACTAGAAAACCTGGGTTTAAGATTAAATTGGTGACTATTAATGAACAATGATTTAGTAAATCAGGTGCCACCTCAAAATATTGAAGCTGAAAAAGCGGTACTGGGATCAATCTTTCTGAGTACCGACGCTTTAATAGATGCGATGGAATACCTTGATCCAAATGATTTTTACAAGCATTCCCACCAGATTATCTTTCAGGCAATGGTTAAGCTAAATGATGATGACCAAGCCGTAGATGGTATTACGGTGACGGATACGCTTAAAGATCAAAACAATTTAGATGATGTTGGTGGATACCAATACATTACAGAACTGGCAAATGCAGTGCCAACAGCGGCAAACGTCACTTATTATGCAAAGATTGTCAAGGACAAAGCCATTTTAAGACGTTTGATTCAGACGGCTACAAACATTGTGACAGATGGTTATAATACCGATGAAGACGTTACAACTGTTTTGGATAACGCTGAACGTGATATTATGAATGTCGCGGAGGATCGTAATCAGTCCGGTTTTAAAGCGATTAAAGATGTTTTGAACTCGGCGTTTAATAAGATTGATGAATTATCGCAGGAAGGTGAAACCGTAACTGGGCTTTCTACCGGATATCCTGAACTTGATAAAATTACGACCGGACTGCACAATGATGAATTAGTCATTTTAGCTGCTCGGCCGGCCGTTGGTAAAACGGCGTTTGCATTAAATGTGGCTCAAAATGTCGGAACCAAAACAGATAAAACTGTTGCTATTTTTAGTTTGGAAATGAGTGCGGAATCCTTGGTAGACCGGATGTTATGTTCTGAGGGCAGTATTAATGCAAACCATTTGAGAACAGGCCAATTAACCGAAGATGAATGGCAAAACCTTGTTGTTGCAATGGGGAGTTTATCACGAGCCAATATTTTTATCGATGATACTGCGGGCATTAAAATGTCCGAAATTCGTGCTAAGTGTCGTCGGCTGGCTAAAGAAAATGGTAACTTAGGACTTATTGTAATTGATTATCTTCAGTTAATTGAAGGTGGTCAACAAGAAAACAGACAACAAGAAGTTTCATATATTTCTCGGCAACTAAAAAAATTGGCTAAAGAATTACACGTGCCGGTTATTTCTTTATCACAGCTCTCTCGTGGTGTCGAGCAGCGTCAGGATAAGCGACCAGTACTATCGGATATTCGTGAATCGGGTTCTATCGAACAAGATGCCGATATTGTTGCTTTTCTTTATCGTGATGATTATTATGAGCGAGATGATGATGACGATAGTGATTCTCAGGGTGCTGACGATGAAAATGATGTTGGTGAAGTTGAGGTCATTATTGAAAAAAACAGATCGGGTCCACGGGGAACGGTTAAACTATTATTTGTGAAATCTTATAATAAGTTTTCTTCCATCTCTTATGCACAAGATGGCGGATAGTTATTTTGTCGTTGTTAGTCAAAAACAAAGAAAGACCGGGGCGAGCGTCCCAGTCTTTCTTTATCATCAGTATAAAAAAATAACAACCACGGCATTGAAGCGGCGTGGTTGTTATTTAGTGGTTTATGTAATATAGTGGGCAGTCAGGGGTTCGAACCCTGGACCCACGGATTAAGAGTCCGTTGCTCTACCAACTGAGCTAACTGCCCATCACTAACCGACTTAAATATAATAACATGGTGAAAAAACTTTTGCAATAGCAATTTTAAAAATTTACTTACAAGGCAGTGGTAATATTGATTTAAAGGCAGAGTGGTTTGGTCTTTTGAACCAATCCGGCCCACTTCATACACTGTGTTATAATAGCATCATGTTGGCGTGTGCAAATTTTGAAATAATAACAATATTAAAATCCATGTTAGGAGAAATTGTTAATGGCTAAAAAAATATTGGTAGTAGACGACGAAAAACCGATCGTCGACATAGAGAAGTTCAATTTAACCAAAGAAGGTTATGAAGTTTTTGTAGCCTATGATGGTGAGGAAGCTTTAAAACAAGTAAATGAAGTTGATCCAGATCTCATCATTCTGGATTTAATGTTACCGAAGATTGATGGTCTCGAGGTTGCTCGAGAAGTTCGTAAAACAAAAGATACCCCAATTATTATGGTAACTGCAAAGGATTCTGAACTCGATAAAGTTCTTGGACTTGAATTGGGAGCCGATGATTATGTTACCAAACCGTTCTCTAATCGTGAATTAGTAGCGAGAGTAAAGGCTAATTTACGTCGTCAGGGCACTTCAAGCGGAAACTCAAGTGAAGGCGACGAAAATAAAGATATTAAGATTGGCGATTTAGTTATTCATCCAGAGGCATATTCAGTTTCTAAACGCGGTGAAAATATTGAATTGACACATCGTGAATTTGAGCTTTTGCATTATTTAGCTCAACACATCGGTCAGGTTATGACGCGGGAACATCTTTTACAAACTGTTTGGGGTTATGACTATTTTGGCGATGTTCGAACCGTTGATGTAACGGTCCGAAGACTTCGTGAAAAAGTTGAGGATAGTCCTAGTCACCCAACTTGGTTAGTGACACGACGTGGCGTAGGGTACTACCTTAGGAATCCTGAAAGTGATCAACAGTAAGTTTGAGAGAAGATAAGAATGTAAGGGGTATTAACTGGTTGTGAATAACCGAATCAAATTTTACCAATCAATTAAATTTAAAATAGCGCTGGTTTTCGCCCTCGTTTTGTTAGTAACTCTGGAAATTGTTGGTGCCGTATTTGTGAGGCAATTGGAACACCAAAACCTCTCAACCTTTACCAACCAGGTGCAGTTACAGTCTTACGTGAAGAACTCATTGATCACTGAACTTTCCCGTTCCAATAAGACGTTGGCTAATAGGCGGATCAAAACAATTTTAAATGATTCTGACAGTAGCAACGCTGCACAAATTCAGGTTATTGATAATAAAGGAACCATTCGTGGAACCAATCAAGTTAATAATCAAGCAGTAGTTGGTCAAAAAACGACTGATAACGATGTTAAGAATGCAATTTATAACAGTCATAAAATTGAAAAGAACACTTATGATTCATCGAGTAATACGAGATATTACACGTTGATCTCACCTTTGATAAAAAGTTCGGGAAATAGCAGTACGCTTGTGGGTGTCGTTTATACTAAAGCCAATTTGGACACAGTATACCGAAACATTAATAGCATCACTGTCATCTACTTGTTTGCGGCCTCAATTGCGATCATCTTGGGCCTTTTAATTTCAATCGTGATTTCTCGAGCAATTACGCGACCGATTGAAGAAATGAAAAAGCAAACGATTCGAATTGCACGTGGTGATTATTCAGGTCAGGTTCATGTTTACGGAAATGATGAATTGGGCCAACTTGCCAGTGCCGTCAATAATTTGTCCGTTAGGGTTGAAGAATCCCATGAATCAACAGAATCCGAGCGTCGCCGTTTGGACTCTGTTTTGGCTAATATGACAGATGGCGTTCTGGCAACGGATCGTCGGGGTAACGTCATTATTATTAATGAAACGGCTGCTAGTTTCCTTGATCTTGATGAAAATCAGGCAATGGGAAAATCAATTTTAGATGTTTTGGATATTCGTAAAGATTATAGTCTGCGGGATTTGCTTGAAAAGCCGGATGAACTGATTCTTGATTTTTCAAGTGATGATCACAGTCTCATTTTGCATGCCCATTTTTCATTAATTCAAAGAGAATCGGGGTTTATCAGTGGATTAGTCTGTGTTCTGCGGGATATTACCGAACAACAGCGAATTGACCAAGACCGGAAACAATTTGTTTCCAATGTTTCTCATGAGCTGAGAACGCCGTTAACAAGTGTTCGATCATACATCGAAGCATTGCACGATGGTGCTTGGAAAGATCCTAAGTTGGCACCCAAGTTTCTAAAAGTCACCCAGGATGAAACTGATCGAATGATTCGAATGATCAATGATCTATTGACATTATCACGAATGGATTCAGGCACTCAAAAAATGGAAGTTGAACTTGTTAATATTAACGAGTTGTTCAATTACGTATTAAATCGATTCGATATGATTCTTAAAAAAGATGAACATCCTGAAAAAATGTACACCATTAAGCGTTATTTTACCAAAAGAGATCTATGGGTCGATCTGGATACGGATAGATTCACGCAAGTTCTTGATAATCTAATGAATAATGCGATTAAATATTCTCCAGATGGCGGTGTGATTACCTGTCGGTTGTATGAGACACGTAATAAGGTCATTTTAAGCGTCAGTGATCAAGGCCTTGGAATTCCACGTAAAGATATTCCACATATTTTTGATCGTTTCTACAGGGTTGATAAAGCTCGTTCTCGCCAACAAGGCGGAAGTGGTCTTGGCTTAGCAATTTCTAAAGAAGTTGTTGAAGCATTGCATGGTCAATTATGGGCGGAAAGTGTCGAAGGAAAGGGATCGACTTTCTATATTGCGTTGCCATATGAACCGCTAGAAGAGGAGGACTTATGGGATGAGGTTTAGTAAATACTTGATACCAATCGCACTAACCATTGCGGTGATCATTAGTCTGACGCTTTCAGTTGTCATTTGGACAAACCCTGCCAATTATAAAAATCGGCAGAATTCATCACAAAATACGCAAAATGAAGAAATTACTAAGCCGAAACGTTATGTTTACGCACCAACTCAGGCTATCCATACTGATAGTAATGGCAATCAAACCATTTTAGTTAATCGATTGGTTAATTCGGTAGCTGAAATTCAAAAAACGATGCATGGCTATAAAAATGTTCATTTAAAAACACTGAGCATTAAATCTCAGGATAAGTATTTTCAGATTGCTAATCGGCCCAATTCGATTATGTTAAATTACGTAAGTCCGGTTTCGATTAGAGTTATTAGTGATGTTACAAACAAATATTTTGAAAAATTACCGAATCATCAAGTTTCACGAATTGTCTTGCCGACAAATAATTCAACGAGGATCTATTTGCTGAATGATAAAAATTTTGCGGTTTATCAAATTAAAGTTAAAAAACATAGTTTGAAAAACTTAAACAAGGTTTTGAATATGAATATTCGGCGAGTACCTGCCTCTCTTCAACTATTTAACGGACAGCCAATGATTTACGTTAAAAGTCAAATTCAGATGCAACCCTACAAGTACCTAATTGATCGTCAGTCTGAAGATTATTATGTAAGCCGACTATTAAATAATAGAGATTCACAAAGTAATGTCACCGTTAAACGCCGGAAAAACCTAGTCACCTATAGTGATCAGAATACGCTTCAATTGGCATTTAATTCGCGAACCAGAATGGGAACCTTTTCTGATTTTAGAAATAATAGTGATCAGCAAAGTGTGACTTCAGTACTTGATGATTCATACGAGCAATTAGTGGATTTGGGATTGCCATTGGACAGTGTTCGATTTTTCAATTATGATACAAATTCGCGAACCGTTTCGTATAGAACCTTTGTTGAAGGATTTCCCATTTATAGAGCAAATGGGTTTGGGACAATTTCCACTCAGACCTTGAATGCCAACGCTAAACGGTTGCAGTTTTCACTGGATAACCCGGAAGTACCAATTCCAAGTAAACAGGGGTATAGCACATTGCCAGCAACTGAGACTGCTATTCGGCGTTTGATTGCAAAGGGATATCATGCAAAAGATATTCGTGATTTACGAATTGGCTATGGTTGGCAAAAAGATAAATCATCACAATTGCTGATTAATTTGATACCGGATTGGTACGTTAATTATAAAGGCACTTGGCGCAGTTATTCATCGTTGATTAACCGATATTGATAGTGAAAGGAGGGGGAGCCGTTTGAATTTTAGGCGAATAGAGATCATTTTCCTGGTAACGTTTATTGCAATTGATATTTTTTTGTTTGGAATGTTTGAGCAGAATATGAATATGCAAACCGAAAACGTGTCTCAGGGTGATTCTGATTCAAAAATTATCAAAGAAATGAAAGATGACCAGATTAAAGTGGGTAGCCTTTCTAAAAAGAAAAATTTTGCGTATTACCTTTCCGGTACGCAAAACGATACCTTACGTAACCAGATGGGTCAGCTGTTAAATCAGACTCCCCACTATGTTGGCTATGAACTGGATAGTGAATTTAAGGATCCTGTTAAAGTTAATAAGGATAATCCACAGCAATCTATTAATAAGTTGTTGATGGACCCAACCTTCGTTGCTTTTGGCGATCAATATCAATATAGTAAAGACTTATCGACACCGCGAAGTATCGTCTATATTCAAAAGGCAATGGGTGGTTTAATGTATTCGACTGAAGCGCAAATCAGGTTTACGCTGAATGGTCGTTATCAAATCGTGAGTTACACACAGTCTTACTTGCAGGATATTAAAAGTTTACGTGAAAAATCGGAGACAATTTCGGAAACTCGTGCTTTAATATGGTTATACCAATACAATGAGATTCCAAATAACACAAAGGTAGCCTGGGCAAAACTAGGTTATACTAAATTGTTATCCATTGATGATGATCGCGTTTTTATTCCGACTTGGATTATCGCAATCAAGCCCCAAAACTCACCACAGGTTCAGCTTAAAAAGATTAATGCCTTTACCGGTGGTATCATAAAAGAAACGAATGAAAACTTGAAAAACAGTCAAAGTATCTCTGGAGTTAATTAATGTTGGAAAGAAGAAGCACTATGGAAAATGATGATATGCAAATCAGTGTACTTGCCAGTGGAAGCACCGGCAACGTTACATATGTTGAGACTCCGCAGCATAAAATTCTTTTAGATGCGGGATTGAGTGGTAAAAAAATTGCAAACCTGATGCGTTCAATTGGACGTGACATTAACGATGTCGATACACTCTTGGTAACTCATGAACACTCGGATCATCGGCAAAGTGTCGGTGTTTTAGCACGAAAATATGATTTGAATGTGTATGCTAATCAAGGCACATGGGATGCTATGCGATCACGAATAGGCAAAATTCCAGAAGAAGAAATTAATATTTTTCCACCAGACACAGTTATGGATTTTGGTGATATTGATATTGAGAGTTTTTCAGTGTCGCATGATGCAGCTGAACCACAGTTTTATGTTTTTCATCATCGTAACAAGTCATTTGTTGTTTTAACCGATACCGGATACGTTTCAGATCGGATGGAGGGGGTTATCAAAGATGCAGATGGTTATCTTTTGGAGTGTAATCACGACATCGAGATGTTAGAGAATGGTGAATATTCATGGCCGTTAAAACAGCGGATTTTGGGTGATCAGGGTCATCTTTCAAATGAAGATGGTGCCAATACGATGCTGGATGTGATTGGTCATCGAACAAAGAAGATCTTTCTGGGACATCGAAGTCAGCATAATAATATGAAATCACTTTGTCATTTAACTGTTGCGTCAATTTTGGCTGATCATGATTATGGTGTAGGTAAAGATTTTAAATTGTATGATACGGAACCGGAAACGGCATCTTCTTTAATGATTATTTAGATTTCCTTTAGAATTTTATAACTTTGAGAACACACTTTTTTCAAGAAAAAAGTATATACTTTAAAGAAAACGAAGGGGGAACACTCATTGGCACAAAAAAATGGTTTTGGAAAAATTATTGTAACAGCTGTTATCGCCGGTGCTCTTGGCGGTGGAATAACTTATGGTGGTATGTCATACTTCAACAATAGTGATAGTGGCACTGGCACATCTTTGGTTTCGACCAATAAAAATGGCAATACCAAGATCAGTAATGTGAAGGTGAACCTCAATACACAAGCAGAGAAAGCTTTTAATGCAACTAAAAACACGGTTGTTTCCGTTATTAATCTTCAAAGAGAAAGCTCAAGTGATAATACGCTGGCTGGTATTCTTGGTGGCCTTGAGGGTGGATCAGGAAGCAGTGGAAGTAGTAAGAAGAGTGGTGAACTTGAGGCTTCTAGTGAAGGCTCAGGTGTCATTTACAAAAAGAGTGGCAACACAGCTTACATTGTGACTAATAACCACGTTGTTTCCGGTGCAAACGCATTGGAGATTATTCTGAGTGATGGTTCAAAAGCGTCAGCTAAAGTGGTTGGTAAGGACGCTGTTACTGATTTAGCAGTTATTAAGATTACTTCGAATAAGGTCAAGGATGTCGCTCAATTTGGAGATTCTGATAACATTAAAGTTGCTGAACCTGTTCTTGCGATTGGCTCACCACTTGGTTCTCAATATGCAACTTCTGTTACTCAGGGTATTATTTCTGCTAAGAAGCGTGAAGTACCACAAACTTCAGAATCTGGTGCTCAAGTTGGCAATGCAACGGTTATTCAAACGGATGCGGCAATTAACCCCGGAAACTCAGGTGGTCCTTTAATTAATTTTGCGGGTCAGGTTGTTGGTATTAACTCTATGAAATTAGCACAGGATCAACAAGGAACCAGCGTCGAAGGAATGGGATTTGCCATTCCAAGTAATGAAGTTGTTACAATTATTAATCAATTAATCAAGAGCGGGCAAGTTGTTCGTCCGGCTTTGGGAATTGGCTACACTGATCTTTCCAATATTTCAGAAGAGCAACAACGCTCAGTTCTAAAATTACCAAAGAGTGTTACCCAAGGTGCGGTAGTCTTGAAAGTGAATAGTGGCTCTCCTGCTCAACGTGCCGGTATTAAGAAGTATGATGTTATCACCGAATTGGACGGCACTAAGATCACACAACAGAGCCAATTACGTGATGTCTTGTACAAGCATAAGATTGGTGATAAAATTTCTGTTACGTATTATCACAAAGGAAATAAGGAAACAGGATCCATTACTTTAAGCCAAAAGGCAACGAATAAAGTGTTAAGTGAAGCAAGTAAATAGGAACAATCTCTAGCTAGCAACACCGATAGTTAAAGATGTTATCTATTGTATGAAAAGAGCGAGTAATCGTAAGGTTGCTCGCTCTTTTGTTAAATACTGGTTAGAAGGATACACAGATAAACTGAACGATGACTTAATGTAAATTAGTGGGTTTAATGGGTTTCCGAACGGTAAGCGGATTAAATAAGAAAAATAAGGATAGTTAACGGATAAATACGAACTTCATGAAGATTATTTTTTAAAAGATTCAGTACTGATAAAAACAAACCAATTTTGTACACATTTCTCCTGTGGATAAACCTGTGGACAATCCACAAGGTGAATTGAATTCACTGGTATATTACCGTTAATAAGTTATCCCCAGATTTTAAAAGTTATCCACACTTTCTGTGGATAACTTTTTTTAGAAATAAATTCTTGTTTGTTCGGTTTCCAAAATGCTGATATAATAGGGTTTGCGAAGTGAATTTGCGAACGGGTGTTGTCCACAATTATGTGGACAACTAAAAGGGTACTTGACATATTTTAAAAAAATGCTGTGGTAGAAGAAACCGGTTTAAGTTATCAACCTGTGGATAACTATGTGGACAACTTGTTTATAAGCCTCTTTTTTTACACAGGCTAAAAATGGAATTAGGAGAAAATGAGATTGAATATTAAATTAGTCGTTGTAGGAAAATTAAAGGAAAAATATTTTAAGCAAGGGATTGCTGAATATGCAAAACGTTTATCCCGTTTTTGTAAGTTTCAAATTATAGAAGTTTCCGATGAAAAGGCACCTGAGTCGTTAAGCCAAGCCGAAATGAATGAAGTTATGAATAAAGAAGGTTCGCGAATTCTAGATAAAATAAAAGATCGTGAGTACGTCTATGCGCTTGCGATTTTAGGAAAAGAGCGATCTTCTGAACAGTTTGCAAAGGAAATTGCTGATCTGACGACCTATGGTCATTCCGATATTACGTTTGTGATCGGAGGCTCTTTAGGGTTATCCAAGCATGTTTTGGATCGCGCAAACACGCAAATTTCGTTTGGAAAGTTTACGTTGCCTCATCAATTGATGAGATTGGTTTTGACTGAACAAATTTATCGAGCATTTATGATTAATGAGGGAAGTCCATACCATAAATAAGTGTAATCGAAAAGAGGCTATAGAATGCAAACGGCAATCGATATTTTCAATGCTATCCAACGTGATCCGCAAAATAAGATTTATACTGACAAGGGTGTGTTGCCGCTTTATCATATTGAGCCAAACGCCAAGATCCTTATTATTAGTCAGGCACCAAGTCGGAAAGCACAGGAATCGATGGTCTTTTGGAATGATCCAAGCGGCGATCGGTTACGCGACTGGATGGGGATTGATAAGGATCGGTTTTATCATTCAGGTAAAATTGCCGTGATGCCTTTGGATTTTTACTATCCAGGTAAGGGAATACATGGTGATTTGCCACCCAGAAAAGGGTTTGCGGATAAATGGCATCAACCCTTATTATCATTGATGCCAAACGTCCAGTTAAAATTGTTAATTGGTCAGTATGCGCAAAAGTACTATCTTCAAAAAAATCGACAAAAAAATTTAACAGAAACTGTTCGCTGTTTTGAAGATTATTTACCGGAGTATTTTCCATTGGTGCATCCCTCACCTTTAAACTATGGGTGGATGAAACAGCATCCCTGGTTTATAAAAGAAGTCGTGCCGGAATTGCAAATTCGAGTTAAGAAATTGATGAATTAATCGGGTTTATTATAGTGTTAAACAGGGATGCTACAATGTATAGCCTGATTCTTTTGATTATTAAATTGCGATTACGCTGTTTAGCCGGTTTAACATGAACACTTAATAATCAACTTGCTTTTCTTCACCATTTAAGTAATAATTAAGATGTCAAAATCGAATATTGTCTGGGGTGCCTCTTTGGCTGAGAAATACCCATTGAACCTGATGCAGTTCGTACTGTCGGAGGAAGACAACAAGCAATTACCTATCTCGTGCACAGTTAACTATGTAGGTAAAGACTCCTCTCTCTGTAATTTCAGGGAAAGGAGTTTTTTTGTTGTTTCACAGATAATTCCCTTTTGAATACTTTAGATGTTGATCATCATATGGAAAGGAAGAAATATTGTGAAAAAGAAATTTCATTTGCAGGATGTTATTTTGATCGCATTAATTGCGATTGCGTTTGGTGCTATTTTTGTTGGAACGGACTGGATATATAATGCTTTATATCTGGTAATCGGGCCCTTTGCCAATGAAGCTTTATTTGGGCTTTGGATCATGGCTGGACCGTTGACGATGTATTTAGTACGGGTTCCCGGTTCCGCGATTATCGGTGAAACCTTGGGAGCTGCAGCTGAGGTTTTATTTGGAGGCACGTTTGGTGCTGCAGCGCTAATTTCCGGGATTGTTCAAGGCTTTGGCAGTGAGTTGGGCTTTACATTTTTACGCTATCGCAATTGGGGATGGGCAAGTCTTCTGACATCTTCCATTACGACAACCGTTGTGGCTTTTGGCTACGAGCTGTTTAGGTTAGGCTATGTTAAATATTCGGTTCCGATGATTATTGCATTATTTACTGTTCGTTTGATCTCTGATATTGTTTTTGGTGCGGTTTTGGTCAAAATGATTTTCTCACTTGTTGAGCGATCATCAGTCCTGCATTTTAACGTTTCAAAGTAAAAGCTTAATAAAGATGTCTGGGGTGCTTTTATAGCTGAGATGATACCCATTGAACCTGATACAGTTTGAACTGTCGAAGGGAGACTAAGCCGGTTATTCTGAATAAGAAGCCGTTTGATCTTTTCTTCGACTGTTTTGAAGGAAGGATTTTTTTATGGAATATTCGTTAGTCATTACAAATGGTCATATTGTGACACCAACTAAAGTTGTAAACGCCGATTTAGCGATCAAGGGCGGAAAAATTGCCGCCATCGGAAGTGGTTTGGCCGATCAAGCGGATAAAGTAATCGATGCCAATGGCCAAATCGTGTTACCGGGGATGATTGATTCACACGTTCACATTAATGAACCCGGAAGAAGTGACTGGGAGAACTATCATACCGGTTCACAAGCATTAGCGGCCGGTGGGACGACCACAATGTTGGTTATGCCTTTGAATGCCTTACCTGCTCGGACCACAGGGGAAGAATTTAAACGACAAAAAGAAATTGCCGAGCATAAATCCTATGTCGATTTTGGATTATATGGCGGCCTGGTTCCGGGAAATCTGACTGAAATTCAAAAAATGGCAGACGAAGGTGCAATGGGTTTTAAAGCATTTATGGCAACGACCGGCTCAGATCTTCCCGGGGATTTTAAAAACGTTGATGATTATCAGTTACTAAAAGGGATGCAGGCTATTGGTAAAACGGGATTGCCTATCCTGGTACACGCTGAGAATGCAGCCATTACTGATGGTTTAGCTGCTGAGAAGATTGCCGAGGGGAAAACAGACATTCAGGACTACGTCGATTCAAGACCACCATTTGTTGAAGTCGAAGCAGTTCGCCGAGCCATTTATCTTGCCAAACAGACTAATGTTCATTTGCACTTTGTCCATTTGTCTACACCTGAATCCGTTGATCAAGTGACCCAGGCTCGACAGAATGGGCAGAATGTGACGTGTGAAACTTGTCCACATTACCTGATATTGGATCGTAATCAATTTGAAAAAATTGGACCGTTGGCTAAATGTTCACCGGCACTGAGAGATCCTGAAATTGTTAAAGGACTTTGGAAGAAAGTGTTTGCCGGCCAAGTTGATACAATTGGTTCCGATCATTCGCCGGCTCCAATGTCGATGAAGGAAAGCCCAGAGCATAATATTTTTGATATTTGGGGTGGTGTGAGTGGCTGCCAAAATAATGTCGATTTGCTTTATGATGAAGCAGTTAAGAAACGGGGGTTGCCTGTTACAGATTTCGTGAAGCTCACGGCTGAAACGCCGGCAACATTATTTGGAATTGTCAATAAGGGAAAGTTACAGGTTGGCTATGATGCTGATATCACGCTTTTAGATCCTAATCAAAGCTATGTTTTGAAAACAAAGGATTTGTATTATGAAAACAAAATTAGTGCTTATACCGGTTTTAAAATTAACGATCGAGTCACAACGACCATTCTTCGGGGCCAGATTATTTACACTTTGAAACAAGGCTTTGTGGGGCAACCAACCGGCCGGTTTTTAACAAAACAGCGTGCTGGAGTTGAGTCATTATGAACACATCAAAGGCGCTTTCAATTTCACCCGATTTAAAGCCTCGAACCCAAGCCGATAGACATATTGGCCAACTTTCGTATATGGCAATGTGGCTGGGAGACGGGTTTAATATTGGTAACGTCACTTTAGGTTCATCGATTGTTGTAGCTGGTGTCGCAACGATGAATCTGCTGCAAACGATTCTTGCTGCGGGAATGGCGATCGCAATTATCACCATTATTTTTGTACTGAACGATCATTTTGGGTACTATACCGGTTCGCCATATGTCATACAGTTACGAATGACATTTGGCATTTTAGGATCAAAATTAGCCAGTTTATTAAGAGGGATTCCCGCAATTGTATGGTATGGGTTTCAGAGTTGGACCGGTGGGTTAGCATTAAATCAAATTTTTAAAATTACTAGTGGTTATGATAATCCTGCTACGTTTTTTGTGGCGTTATTAGTTGTGCAGACTTTAATTTCCATACGAGGGTTTAAGTCAATCAAGGTTGTTGCAACCTGGATCTCTTTAGTCATGGCTGTTTTATTGATCGGAATGCTAATTTATTTAGTTACTCAGAGGACAGCAGCTTTTTCCAATCGGATGATTAACGTCAAAGGCACTTGGGGCCCAATTTTTTGGGGATTCGTAGTTGCATTTTTAGGAAATTATACGGCTGTGTTTGAGTCTGCGGCTGACTATTCACGAGAATTACAAGCGGGTTTGTCAAACAAGCGTCGGGCAGCACTTTATTTTCTGCCAATTTTCATTGCCTATGGCATTACAGTTTTAACCGGAGCATTATTGGCTGTTGTAACCGGTATTTCAAGCCCGGTTCATGCAATGGCGCATCTATTTAACAATAATCTGGTTACCGTTGTGGTGTCTGCATTCATTGTTTTAGGAACAATTACGACAAATTTGGTTGCAAATATTATTCCGCCGACTTATGTATTAAATGCATGGTTTAATTTATCGGAGCGTAAATCGTTAATTATTGTGGCACTATTGGCCAGTTTAAGCTTTCCCTGGTTACTAGTTCAAGATAGTTCTTCTACGGGTTTAACGCTGTTTATTAAAACTTATTCCGCTTTTTTAGGTCCAATGACGGCAATTATTTTGAACGAGTATTATGTCAAACGACGTAAAAGAGTTGATGTGGCTGATTTATATAATAATCAAAAGGTAAAGGCCTCAATCCAGCCTATTATCGCACTGTTTGTTGGAGCAGCTCTGGCATTGATGGGAGTGAATCTTAGTTGGCCGATTGGGTTCGTCACGTCATGGCTAGTATTATGGTTGTTAGGTTATGATAAGCGACGAATACAGGAGTGAATTTTTTAAAAGGTTTAGGGAAATAGTTTAAGGCACCTCCCAAAGGTAAAGTCTTTTTATCTCCGGGGAGTGCCTTATTTATGTTCTTACCATTCTTAATTTGGTTAATTTTTAATGCCCATATAGACAAGATCTAAAGACAGTGTTCCATTGGATGCACTGCCTGATAAGTTAAACCATAATCCGTATCGAGTTGTGTGGTTAGCCTTTAGAAAGTTTTCGATCTGGGCTGTAACAGTATTTCCCAATTCACCATTTCCAGTGTCTTCAAGTAAGATATCACCTGTATTAGGATCAATCATTTTTGTGAGATCAGATACAGGATATTCAAAAATGCCCACTAAATTAGTCGGGTCCAAAGTCATATTTTCCGACATGATGGCATCTTTGAATGGTGTGTTTAAATTATTTGTGTGTCGAGTGCCATAATATTGTGTCAATTTCATTAAATCCGGTTGAGCCAGGTAACCATCAGCGGAAAGTTTACCGTAAATATAATTCCCCAACATTGAAAAATCGCGTGTATTAGCCGGATCAGACAGGTTCAAGCCGTCAGCATTTGAGTCTTCATGGTATTGATAAGGGCCGCCCTTTAAGAAACCATGCCAAACCCAACCGCTAAATTGACCGGTTCTGTCTGTCACATTGAAATATACGGCTTTTTTACCATTGTGTGAAAGGATTGCAACCCGCTCTAAAGTCCAGGTTGTCGTAGAAAAATTCTCTAAATTATGTAATTTTATTGTATGAGAAAGATTCCATATATAGTGCGACTCGTTATTTGCGTTGTGGTACGGAGCCACCCGACTTGCCGATTGATTTGAGATAACCTGATAGCCAGTTGTTTGGGCGTTTGCTTTTATCGTTCCAAACAGAAAAGCAGAAAATAAAGATGTTGTTACCAAAATAACCATTTTATTCAATTTACTCACCCTCTTAAATTGAGTATAGCACTTATACAATTAATGCGGTTAGAGGATTTATGGTTGAGTCGAGTCCTTTCGATCATATTAAGAATCGGTTTTAGATGAGTCTTGGTCCAGCGTTTTAAAATTATGCTTAAGACCCGGCCAAATATATTTATCTGCAGTTTGAATGATTAAGCCGTTAAAAAGTATTGAAAAAATTGTGCCAATATTAACTGCGTACAAATTCTTTGTGACAGCAAATGAAATAATCATTGCGGCAATAGGCGGCACAAAGTCGAGCAATTGAGCTGCAACCGCACTTTTACGTAAATAAAAGAATCTCAAGATGTTAGTGGTATCGTCATTTGGATGCATAAGAATGTTTGCACGTTGATACAGTGAAATAGCTGTGCAGAAGAATACAATTCCCAGACATGATAAAACGGCCCGAATCACAATTGGCAGAGTCCCGATTCCAAGTGAATTAAGTAGGTTGACAAATAGGCTTACAAAATAACTAAAGAAACAAACATAAGCGATTTCACCAATAAATCGTGGCCAATCCCAGTATTTAATTAGAATCTGGTTTGTGACTGTATTAAGAAATCCAATAATGAATAGCAGGACTCCGACATTTACGTTGAACCAATGACTGTAGTTAACTGCAGAAGCAGTCCAGACCGCACTTCCCATGTTTGCTGAAATGGTTAGTGCGTTTCCGAAGGCGTTTAATATAAGACCTGATATGAGACCAATCCAGCGTTGTTTGAGTGAATTTTTGATAGTAATGCCCCCCTTAACACCATTAGTGTATCATAGTCATTTATATTGAATCATGAAAAGAATGAAAATAATTGAAAATCAGAATTGTGCTCTTTCATCATTTTTGATATACTTTCTTTAATTAATATGGCGATGACGTTCGCCTATACTCGTTTAATAAAAGAGTTGATGACGTCTACCTTTATTTGGAAAGGTAGGCGTTTTTTCGTCGAGAGGAGGAAAGGTCATGAAAGTAGATTGGTATAGAATAGGGCAATTTTCTTCGGTTTTTATTGGTGGCATGATTGGCGGGGTTGCCAGATATGAGGTTGGTAACTGGTTAAGCGCGAATACATTTGCAGGGACAACTTTTGTGAATGTTGTCGGGTGTTTCTTTTTGACAGTCACCATTTATGGGTTGGACTTAGTGATTGATCTTCCAGAATGGATAATCTTGGGATTTGGAACGGGGATTATAGGAGCGTTTACGACCTTTTCTACTTTTGCACTGTTGTTTGCTCAAAATATTCAGCAACAGCCTATTGAAACATTATGGTTTTTAGCGATTAATTTGATTGGTGGTTTTATCACAGCCATTCTTGGTTATTTGACAGCACGGCTAATGGATCGAGGTAAAAAGATATGGTAATTGTATGGGTGGCACTGGGTGCTGGAATTGGTGCAATAGTACGATACTTGATTACAATAATTGGTAAACACTATTGGCCAAAATTACCTCTTGCGACATTGATCATTAATGTAGTCGGGGCCGTGATTGCCGGCTTCTTGGGTGGTGTTCAAATTTCGGGAACCGGTTCATTATTCTTGTTAACGGGGATTTGTGGTGGTTTCACAACTTTCTCGACGTTTACAACCGATACATTTGTTTTATTACGAAATAGGCGCTGGCTGACTGCGTGCGCGTATTACTTTGGGACGATTGGACTTGGCTTTTTAGCCGTTTACTTGGGATTGTGGTTGGGCCAGCTTATGGTCTCTTAGGGCTTTCACTTAAAGTGCGTTAAAATAAATAAGTTACGTTTGTAGGTCATATATTTGAAAGGAACGATTTTAATTACATCTAAACAATTAGTGATTTTAAAAAATGGCAGCTTGATTATACTGGGCGCTTTTATATACGCAATTGCAATTAATGATTTTCTGATCCCGCATCAAATTGGTGAGGGCGGTGTGACAGGATTAACGACGATTGGTTACTATGCATTACATATACCACCATTTTTGACTAATTTGTTTTTAAACGGTTTCCTGCTTGTAATCGGGTTTCGATTTCTGGATCAAAAAACGGTCTGGTATTCACTGTGGGCTGTATTATGGATTTCAATCTTTTTGAAATTACCAAGATTATTGCAATATCATACATCACAAACAATTATTCCGGCAGTCGCTGGCGGTGTCTTAATGGGGGTTGCCATGGGGATTATTTTTCGCGGCGAAGGCACAATTGCCGGCAGTACTATTTTGGCAAAAATTATGAATCGTTATTTTGGTATGATGACCGGGACTGCAATGCTACTGTTTGATTTAATTGTCGCAATTCCCTCCGGCTTCGTTATTGGATTACAAAATATGATCTTAACGGTCATTGAACTATATGTAAGCGCAGTTGTCCTAAATAACCTTCTATCCCGATTCGGGGCTAAAAAATCGGTCACGATTATAACGAATCAAACTGACAGAGTAACAGCTATCCTGTCGGAAAAACTCAAACAGGGTATTACCCTTGTTGATGCAAAGGGATATTATCATCAAGAAAAACGGCCAATGATTTATATCATTTGTACAAAACCCCAATTAGCTGAAATCGTACCTTTGATCTCTGAAATTGATCCAAAAGCTTTTGTTGTAGTTGAGGATGTTCATAGTGTGAACGGCAAATTATTGGATAAAATCTTGTAGATTGGGCATTATAAATGTTTCACGTGTAACATTTAAGCTAATGACGATAAAACTAATGTAGACCATTGTAAAATAAAACGCGTGATAGGAAGTAGTTCCATGACTTCTTACCACACGTTTTTTATTAATTTTTAAAGCTTGCTTTTGTTTCCCCTAATTTTATTGAGCTGTATAACCGCCATCTACAACGAACTCGCTTCCGGTTGAAAATGATGATTCATCGGATGCTAAATAGAGTGCCATATTAGTGATTTCTTCCGGTTCTCCTAATCTGCCAACCGGATGAAGTGCTTCCAGAGAATGTCTCATTTCTGGGTACTTATCAACCATTGGTGTGTGAACATAACCTGGGTGAATTGAATTGATACGAATCTTATAGCCTTTTTCCGCACAATACAAAGCGGCAGATTTAGTCAGCATCCGAACGCCACCCTTTGCGGCATTATAGGCATAAAGATTTGGAATCCCAATTAAACCTGCGATTGAAGAAATATTGACGATTGAACCACCATTTTTTTTCATTGCTGGAATTGCTTGCTTAACGCCCCACATAACGCCGTCTAAATCGACCGATAGGATTTTATGCCACATATCCCCGTCTATTTCTTCGGCATTATTAAATTCAAGAATCCCCGCATTATTCACAAGGATGTCGACTTTACCAAAACGTTTTTCAGCTTCCGCAAATACTTTTTTCCATTCTTCTTCTTTTGAAACATCGTGACGAATAAAGATAGCATTATCCCCGAGTTTGGAAATGTTTTCTCTCCCCGTTTCTTCATCAACGTCGGTTCCAATCACTCTGGCACCTTCATTAACAAATCGTTGGGCACAGGATAAACCGATTCCTTTTGCAGCTCCAGTAATAATAGCAACTTTGTTGTCCAGACGACCCATAAGTCATTTCCCCTTTCATAAGTTCAAGGTGAAGAAGCAATTATCTATACTTTAAGTATAACGCTATGTGAAAAAAATAACAGCGTAAATCAGTTATTTTTGTTTGCGCTTACAAGCACTGAAAAACATTGATTTAATTCGTGAATGAAAGGTCTTTATTTGATATAATATTAGTAGTGTTTGTTCTGAAATTCACAATCAGTATGGAGGTAAATGATGACTCAAAAACTGACTAAAATTGGTAAAACTGATATTTTATCTACGCCGCTTGGATTGGGAACTAATGCCGTGGGTGGCTACAACCTTTTTCCGGATTTAAAGGATGAAACCGGGTTGGAAATTGTCAGAGCAGGATTGGAAAACGGTATTACGTTACTGGACACAGCTTATGTATATGGATTAGGGCATTCCGAAGAATTGGTTGGACAGGCGATGAAAGATTTTGATCGTAGTCATATTATTTTGGCAACCAAGGGTGCCCATGATTTTTCGACAGGTGAAGAAGTCATTAAGAATGATCCGAAGTTTTTGACTGAACAGGTTGAAGCCAGTCTTAAACGGTTGAAAACGGATTATCTTGATATTTATTATATTCATTTTCCGGATAAGACAACACCTAAAGCTGAAGCAGTGGGTGCGCTTCAAAGGCTTCGTGAGCAAGGGAAAATCAAAGCAATCGGGTTATCAAATTTCAGTTTGGATCAAATTAAGGAAGCTAATGCAGATGGGTACGTTGATGTTGTTGAAGATGAATTTAGTTTACTCCATCAGGATAATACTCAAACAATGATGCCTTATCTAAAGGCAAACCAAATCAGCTTTGTGCCATATTTTCCACTTGCATCGGGACTGCTCACCGGCAAATATGACCAAGCAGTTTCGTTTGCAGGTGATGATATTAGAAGCCAAATTGCAGATTTTAAGAAACCGCGTTTTGATGAGGCGTTAAAAGCGATTGATAGAATTCGACCAGTTGCACAAGCATATGACGCAACGGTCACACAAATTGTGTTGGCATGGTATATGCAGAATCCACTTATTAGTGTTGTTATTCCGGGAGCCAAACGCCCCACACAAGTTATCAACAATGCAAAGGCAATGGCGATTGATCTTACAAAAGATGATTATCAAAAAATCGATGATGCTTTTTCTTGGTTCAAAGATGAAGAAAGCGGTAAATCCTTGGCAGATCCTGATTAACTGTTTAATAACCTCTTTTGACTGATCCTTCATGTTACTTGAAATAACCTGGACAATTAAGTTATGCTGTTGGTAACTTAAGATTAGTCGAGAGGAAGGGTTGGACGAAATGAAAATTGGATTTATTGGATCGGGGAATATTGGCCGTAATCTTGCCAGGTTAGCCGTTAAAAATGGTTATGATGTTATCATGAGCAATTCTCGGGATCCAGAGACACTTAATGATTTGGTTTCAGAGCTTGGTCCCCACGCAAAAGCTGCTTGGGCAAAAGATGCTGCAGAGCAGGGAGACCTTGTTGTCGTCACAATTCCGTTGAAAAATTATCGTCAGGTACCCGTTAGGCCACTAAAAGGCAAAACGGTTATTGATACAATGAACTATTATCCTTCTAGAGACGGGCATATTTCAGAGCTCGATAGTGGCAGTACAACCACAAGTGAACTTTTACAGGCTCATTTACCCGAATCAAAAGTTGTCAAAGCGTTTAATTCGATCATTGCCGGTGAATTGATTTCAACGTCGTTGTCGGAGAGTAACCCAAATAGGCGGGCGTTACCAATTGCTGGCAATGATTCAAAGGCAAAAGAAACGGTAGCATCATTAATCAATCAGTTTGGATTTGATGTTTACGATGCCGGGTCATTGCACGAAGGCTTTCGTTTTCAAAACGGGACACCTGCTTATGTTATCAGGGCAAATAAGAATCAGCTGATCGCAGCTTTAAAGAAAGCTTAAAGACAACTATAAAACAGTTGAGGTAAATATAAAATTTACTTCAACTGTTTTATAGTTGTCTTTTTAAATTTTAATAACGCATTTTTTTATGCTCGCCATTTCCATGCACCCACAACTTCAACAATTGCAGTTACAACCAGCATAGCACCAAAGAGTTGTAAGACAAACAGGACGGTACCAAATGGATGAAATACCAGCACGCTTCCCAGAACGATTAGCACAAGGCCATACATGATAAATGGTAATGGGGAAACATTGACAAATTCGCGATGCCCGATTGCGTCAATAACTTGGATAAGCCCAACTAAGATCAGGACAATTCCAATGACTAATGGTAATGCTGCCAAAATTGGTTTTGCAAAAATTAATATCAGAATTGCCAAAATAAGCTGAAAGATACCAACGGGTAAACTATAATCGAGTTCGTCTCCTTTATGACGTTGAACAAACCATGAAATGAGATTAATAATACCAAATAACGCAAAAAAGCTTGAAAGAACAGCAATGAAAACGTTAATCGTCGCTTCCGGTTCAAATAGGAAGAATAAGCCAAAAATAATATAAACGATACTCTCAAGCCAGATATATTTACGAATTTGACTAATAAATTGATACATACGATCACCCTCACAAAACAGATTAGTAGAATGATAAACCTATCTTTATCATACAAGGAGAAATGCCAAAGCAACAGTATTTGAACAGATATTTGGCAAATACATTAAAATAGCGTGTTTTATGACTAATGATGTATGTTAAGATGTCAAAAAAAGGATAATAATTAATTTTGAAGGGAAGGTATTCCGATGCAATATCCAAATTTTCATCTTGCACGTTTTATTGACCGGCCTAATAGATTCATTGCTCATTGTCGACTAATTGAGACCGGTGAAATTGTGACAGTGCATGTTAAGAATACCGGGCGGACAACCATCTTACAGCCGAATGTGACAACATCCTTGGTTGAAAGCCATAATCATGCTCGGAAAACAAAGTATGATTTAGTGGCAGCCAAAAAGTATGACCGATTTTGGATCAACATCGATTCCCAAGCACCTAATAAAATAGTTAAAGATGGATTGGCCAACAATGATATTAAATTACCCGGAATTAATCAGATTACACAAGTTACGCCCGAAGTGCCGTTTTTAGATTCAAGATTGGACTTTTCAGGAATTGGTGATCATCAAAAAAACTTTTTCTTAGAGGTGAAAGGCGTTACATTGGAAAACGGTGGTATAGCAGCGTTTCCAGACGCACCCACAACTCGGGGACTAAAACATGTGAAAACTTTGCAAAAAGCGCTTGACAAAGGGTACCTTTCCTATCTATTATTTATTATTCAGATGGAGAAAATAAAAGCTATGACAATTGACATAGATATTTTTGAACCCCTCGCGTTTGAGATTTCCAAGGCTCAAAAAAGAGGGGTTCATGTTATAGCCTATGATTGCAGGATAACGCCGGATTCATTGACGCTGAACCAACCGGTTCCATTTGATTTAAACCAAAAATTCATTAGTGACGGATTGCCATCGTCAATCCAAAAGAGAACTTGAAACTATAAGAGGTAATAAATTAATGCTCCAAACATCAAAACAAGAACCAATTGATAGCCCATTTAATCGTACAACCACTGCTGAAAGAGTTATGAAGGGCGTTGATCTTAAGGGAAAAAACGTGATTGTAACGGGTGGCTATAGTGGCATCGGATTAAAAGTAACGGAAATGCTGACACAGGCGGGTGCACATGTTATCGTACCGGCCAGAACTGTATCAAAAGCATTACCTGTCGTAGAACATCTAAAGAATGCCGAACTCGGATTATTGGATTTAATGGATCCTGATTCGATTGATCGTTTTGCCAAGGGTTTTTTAGCTTCTAATCGACAGTTGGACTTGTTGGTTGAATGTGCCGGTATCATGTTTCCACCATTAAAGCGTGACAGTCGTGGAAATGAATCCCAGTTTTCAACTAATTTTCTGGGACATTTTCAATTAACTGCTAAACTGTATCCGGCTTTAAAGAAAGCCGGTCATTCGCGTGTCATTTTAATGTCGTCACGGGCACAGAGTTGGAATGGCGTTGACTTTGGGGATCCAAACTTTAATCGGCGTAAATATGATCCCCGTACAGCCTATGCCCAATCAAAGGCGGCTGATGCTCTCTTTGCCGTGGAACTTAATAAGCGCGGTCAAAAAAATGGCGTACATGCTTTTGCGGTTCACCCAGGACTAGTCCCAGGAACTGAACTCAGTCGATATGTTAATCACGAGCCTTTGAAAAGAGCCTCTTCTTTTGCATTGAATCAACTTGAATTAACACACATTATTAATGCAGGACACTCCATTAAAGCACGTTTTCACCGCCAGTCCGAATATGATTATTTCAAAACGGTTAGTCAGGGCGCCGCAAGTACATTATGGGCAGCTACCAGTGATCAGTTGACTGAGCGGGGCGGCGTCTTCATAGAAGATTGCAATATTAGTCACGCTGTTTCTGCTGACAGTCAATCAAAAGTCGGTGTCCGACCATGGTCGATTGACACCGATGATGCTGCTAAACTCTGGCATTTGGGTGAGAAATTAACCGAAACGGTTTTTCCCATTTAAATCTGTTCATTTGTTATAATTAGTAAACAAAATGTTACAAACAAATTCTTATTTAAACTTGAAACTTTCAGATAAGGTGCTAACATGTACCGTAACAACGTGAAAATCTATGAAAATGATTAATAAAACTTGTTTTTGGAAGGAAGCAAATTATAAATACTATGTTAAAGAAAACATTGATCTTCGGTCACCGTGGCTATCCCCACAAATTCCCGGAAAATTCATTAGCCGGGTTTAAATATGCGATTAACCATGGAATTGATGGGTTGGAATTTGATGTCCATTTAACCAAGGACAACGTTCCTGTCATTATGCACGATGAAAAGATTGACCGGACCACAAACTGTGCCGGTGAAATTCGCTCATATACATTCTCTGAATTACGTCAGTTCCAACTTAGTGATGGCCAACGGGTTCCAACCTTAAAAGAGTTGTTGGATCTTGCTGATAAGCAACCGGTTCATCTCAACTTGGAATTTAAGACCAATGAAATTCATTATGAAAACATTGAAAAAATCGTGTTGGATATGGTGAAAAACTATGATTTGGTATATCCGGTTATTTATTCATCGTTTAACTTGGATTCACTTAAAATCGCTTATAAGATTGATCCAACTCAGCAGTATTGCTTTTTGTCAGAACATGACATCAAGAATCCTCGTGAGCTGGTCACTAAGGAACACTTGGTGGGTCTTCATTTAAGCCATTATGTGCCAATGAAAAATATTAAAGAGCGGATCTGGACTGTTGATGATCCAAAGATTCAAAAGCATTTGTTCGCGCAAAACGTTGCCGGGATTTTTACCAACAACTTTGAAGCTGCTGAAAAAGTACAATCGGGCTCACTTGCTTAATTGAATAATGATTTTAAAAAAGCTAAGGCAAATTAGATTTTTGCTTTAGCTTTTTTGTGTCATTTGTTTTGCTTTACACACTGGATTAGGACTGTTCCTCAAAGCAGCATTCTGCACGTAAGGGATTCCTTCCAGAAATCCAAACCCGGGATTTCCGAAAAGAACGCCTTACGCTCCGAATGCTAACCGCTTTGTTGCACACACTGGATTAGGACTGCTTCTCAAAGCAGCATCGCTCCGCATAAGGGATCAAATTGAAAAATCCAAGTTCAGGATTTCCCAATTTGACGCCTTATGCTCCGGATGCTAACCACTTTGATCCGCACACTTGTATATTTACATCACTTTTACACTCCTTCAACACAGGTTTTACATTGAACTGCCACAATAGCTGTGTAGTCAAAATAACTAAGTTGAGGTGAGCGGATGTGTCAATTTCGTTAAGAAATGTTCGAAAGGATTATGATCAACAAACCAAGGTGTTGGAAAGTGTTTCAGCTGAAGTACAGACCGGCGAGTTCTTCGTGATCGTTGGTCCCTCCGGCTGTGGTAAAAGTACATTGTTACGGATGGTTGCCGGGTTAACCCCAATCACGGATGGTGAGGTTCGAATAAACAATCAAGTTGTCAATGAATTACCACCGAAGGCTCGTAAATTAACGATGGTTTTTCAAAACTACGCATTATATCCATTTTTGAGTGTCTGGGACAATGTTGCTTTTGGGTTAAAAGCCCGTAAGCTTAGTCAATCCGATATTCAGCATCGAGTCGATAATGCCTTAAAAATGGTTAGTCTATCTGATCTTAGTAAGCGTAAGCCACGTGAATTATCCGGTGGGCAACGACAGCGTGTTGCCTTGGCCCGTGCGGTTGCCAGTGATGCAGATATTTGTTTAATGGATGAACCATTATCAAACTTGGACGCACAACTAAGAATTAAGATGCGTCAGGAAATTTACAATTTACAACGCAAATTAGGTCTCACATTGATCTATGTTACCCATGATCAAGTTGAAGCAATGACCATGGCTGATCACATTATGGTTTTAAACGACCAGCATGTTCAGCAAATTGGTACGCCGTCTGAGATTTATCAACATCCCGCCAATGAATTTGTGGCACAATTTTTTGGAACACCGCAAATTAATATTCTGCCCGCAAAACGTTCCACTCAAAACAATCATATTTTGACCTTTGCGACAAATAATATGCAAGTTGCTTTAAACGAAGAGATCCCGATTGACAGTCTGCGGATCGGTGTTCGCCCTGATGAACTAACCGTTGCGCGAGCAGAATCCGTTGATTCAAATGCAGTTGTTAAAAATACTGAATTTTTGGGTAATGAAACAATTATTTACGCAACTTTAAATAGTGGGGATGATGTTCGGGCCGTCTTGCCCGGACAGGTTAGTTTCAGAGGATATGAACCAATTAAAATTGGGATTGGGTCGCATCTCTTATTCTTTGATAATGATGGGAAACAAATTGCTTTAACAAAGGAGGAAGCTGTCCATGCTTAAATCACCAGCAACGCACTCTTCCACAGCGCCAGTCGCTGCAGATCATACAAAGTCAAAAGCTGAAAAAAGCGAAGCCGGTTTTTGGTTAAATGCAAAAGATAAATACTATGCTTGGATTTTTCTTGGTCCGTCATTATTGATTCTGAGTGTTTTCATTTTTTATCCAATGTTTCGGACACTCTACCTAAGTTTATTTTTAACAAATACGGTCGGTAAGCCGACAGTGTTTGTTGGCTTGTCAAATTATATCAATCTGCTTACTTCAGCTGACTATCTCTCCAGTCTAGGAGTAACGATGGTTTATGTATTAGCAGTGACGGCTATTACCATTGTACTGGGATTGGTTTTAGCTAATTACGCCAGTAAACAATTGGCAGGAATTGGTATTTTTCGAACGTTATTCTCGGCTACAATGGGTGTCTCGGTATCGGTTGCCGCAATCTTTTGGTTGTTTATTTTCAATCCTTCTACTGGATTCCTATCACTTGTCAGCACCTGGCTTCATCTACCACAGATTAATTGGTTGACGGATCCTGTTTGGGCCATGCTGGCTGTGATTATTACGACTGTTTGGATGAACCTGGGCTTTACCTTTTTAATTCTACTGGGCGCGATGCAGTCGGTTCCGACAACTTTATATGAAGCGGCCAGCATTGAGGGTGCGACACCTCGCTATCAGCTATTTCACATTACGATTCCAATGATTTCACCAACGCTATTCTTTGTATCAATTATTACTTTAATTGAAGGGTTTAAGAGTTTTGGATTAATTGACTTGATGACTAAAGGTGGTCCAACCAACGCTACCAACATGCTGGTTTACCGAATTTATAAAGATGCCTTTTACAGTGGTAACTATGCACAAGCAAGTGCCGAATCACTCATACTAACGGTTATCATTGCAATTTTCACCTTGATTCAATTTAAAGTATTGGAAAAGCGGGTGAACTACTAATGGAAATTGTTGCCAAACAAAAATTGTCACACAAAATTTTAAATTATGTTTTGCTAATTATTTTGACCGTGGTCGTGTTAGGACCGTTCTTAATCGGGCTTTGGACCAGTCTGCTGCCGACGATGGATATTGCAAAAGGGAATTTCCTAAGCCTACACATTTCCCTGACAAATTACGTTGACGCATTCACACAAACACCGATTTTACAATATTTGGGAAATAGTTTATGGATTTCAATTGTGACAACCATTGCGCAATTAATTTTTTGCTCAATGAGTGCCTATGCTTTTGTTTTTTTGAAATTTAAAGGCCGAAAAGTATTATTTATTCTGTTTTTGGCAACCATGATGCTGCCGTTTGAAGCCGAAATTATTCCCAACTTTATGACCATTAAGGCGATGGGCCTTCTAAATACGTATTCTGCTATGATCGTTCCTTTCCTGACATCGGCATTTGGCACGTTCATGCTTCGCCAATCTTTTATGCAGATGCCAGATGAATTAAAGGAAGCGGCCGACATTGAAGGATTGGGACATTTTCAATTCTATTGGAAAATTGTCATGCCATATAATCGAATCAGTCTCATTACCTTAGGAGCCTATAGTTTCTTGGGAGCCTGGAATCAGTACCTATGGCCAATGTTAACCACATTCAGCAATGCCTTTCGACCGGTTCAAAATGGGCTTCGGCAGTTGCAATCAGAAGAAACTTTTAATGATTGGGGCATGATTCAGGCAACAGCTGCAATCGTCGTGATTCCAACTTTGATTGTGTTATTTGTTGGTCAACACTACTTCAAGTCCGGTATGAATGAAGGTGCTGTTAAATGATTAAGAAACTCGCAGCCTTTTTACGCGCTCACATTTTACCGGCCATTGCAGTTGTGGTGGTTGTGGTTGGTGCAGTTGTATTTACATCGGCTCATAAACAAACCTCAGCCAAAGCCGGAAGGACCCCCGTTGTTTTATGGCACGAAATGGGCGGGCCTGCAGAGGTTGCTTTGGATCAAATGGTGGATAAGTTTAACAAATCGCAAAGTAAGTACGAAGTTATTCCGCAGTATCAGGGTGCCTATGATGAAGCGGTTCAAAAAATCATTCAAAGTCATGGCTCCAGTGCATCACCCGCGTTGTTCCAGTCCTTTGATATTTCAACCGCTCAGATGATGCACAGCAAGTACACAACACCTGTCCAGAAATTTATCGATGAAGATAACTATGATGTTAGTGATATTTCACCGGTTGCTCGTTCCTTCTATTCTAATAAGGGGAAACAACTGGCAATGCCGTTTAATACATCACAACCGGTTCTTTATTACAATGCCAGTTTGCTGAAGAAATATCATATTACCCCACCTGCCAAATCACCAAGTTATAGTGATGTTACTCGGGTAGCTGAACAGCTATACAAACGATCACATCACCAGGTAAAGGGAATGACAATGGAGATTTATGGCTGGTTAATGGAAGAAGCGTTAGCCAATGCTAAAACGTCATTGGTTAATCACGGGGATGGCCATGTCGGTAACCCAACTAAAATTGATTTAAATAATCCGACAACTGTTAAATATCTAAAATGGATCCGAACGAATATTAAGTCTGGTGATTTTGTCAACTATGGTTCCGGTGCAAGTGCCGAGACAAATGAGATTGCGGCATTTTTGGCCGGTAAATTGGGTATCTTTGTTCAGTCATCAGCCTATATTGGTCAATTAACAACCGGTAACAAAAATAAGTTGGGTATTTCATACTTCCCACATCCAAATGGTCAAAAAGCCAATGGTGTGGGAATCGGAGGAGCCGCATTATGGATTTCCAATGATAAACCGACAAAAGTCCAAAAGGGCGCATTTGAATTTATTAAATACGCTGAGAGGCCGGATAGCCAGGCCAACTGGCAAAAAGCGACCGGGTATTTGGCGTTGAACAGTCAATCTCAGAGTCAGCCTGCTTTGAAGAGTTTATATGCGAAACAGCCTGAAGCCAAAGTGCCCGGCGAGCAGTTGGCCGCTGCCAAGCCAAATGATACAAACTCGGGAATCTTAATGGAGGGGATGCAACTTACTCGGGAAATGGAAGAAACAGCGATGGAGACGGTTTATGACGGCGGTAGTATTCCAAAGGCTTTATCAACAGCGAGTCAAGGGATGAATACAAACCTGAAGACAACAAATAGAGCAAACGGGGATTATAAGTAGTGTGCGAACCAAAGCGGTTTACGTTCGGAGTGTAAGAGAGAAATTGAGTAAAGGTTGATTAAAAAAGGAGTATCCTCAAAATGACAAACGAAACTTTGATTTTTGGACATCGTGGTTATCCATATAAATTTCCGGAAAATTCGTTGAGTGGTTTTGAATATGCGATCGAACATGGCGTAGATGGACTGGAATTTGATGTTCATTTAACAAAAGACAATGTGCCTGTTGTGATGCATGATGAAAAAATTAATCGAACAACTAACGGTCGGGGGAAAATCCGGGAATATACCTACCAGGAATTACAACAGTTCCAATTGGAAAATGGTGAAGCCATTCCTAGTTTGAAAGACTTGTTGTCACTGGCAAGACAGAAACCGGTTTATTTGAATCTGGAATTTAAAACCAACAAGATTCATTATCCAAATATTGAACAAATTGTTTTGGATATGGTCGGTAATTATGACTTGGCCCATCCGGTGATTTATTCCTCCTTTTCTCTACAAACTTTAAAGGACGCTTATCGAATTGATCCCAACCAACAATATTGCCTGCTTTCCAACCATATTCTGAGACATCCAAGGGAACTCATGATTGATGCTCACCTATCAGGCCTGCATCTTAGTCACTACCAACCACTGAGAAATATCAAAGAGCGAATTTGGACGATTGACGATCCTAAAAAGCAGCGTGCGCTTTTAGCGGACCACGTTGCTGGAATTATTACTGATAATTTTGAAATGGCCCGGGATGTTAAATCTAGTGTGTTGGTTTAGAAATTGATAATTAGGTGTTGAGTTTTTGTTAATTTTAAATTCCCTGTCAAAAATCTGATGTAGAAAAACTCATTCTTCTTAGTGTAGGAGGTCTGGACAAAAGTAAAAACAGTATTATAATATTCTTACTCCAAAGCGAAAATCCGATAAAATCAGCGTTCTCTGTAAACTGATTTTATCGGACTTTTTAAAATAATGTTTTTTCGACTTATATTTCAGTCTGTTTTGCTATACTGTTGAATCTGAGCCATCAAAAGCATATTCTAAAACAAAAGAGCGCTTTTAATTGTATAAAATTAATAAGTTTGACAAAATAAAGGGCTTTTATAGGAGTTCAGAGGATGGAAAGCAATTTTCATACTACCTACAAACGGAACTACAAAAGCAGTTAAAGAAACATGCTACCATGGAGGACAAATCATTTAGCAAAGCTTTAGAAGACCTATTGCTAGATCACTACTTAATTGATCAGGAAATTAAGCAAGCGTACAATGAAGGTTATGATAAACGTAATTTGTTGAAGTGATAGAAAGCACTGATAACACTGGTGTTTTAGTGGTTAAGGAGAATGAAAATGCCAAACAAAGAAGAGTTGAAAACAGTTAGAATTGCCAGTTCTATTCTTAAGGATATCAAGATCATTGCAGTAAATGATCATAAAACAATTCAAGAAGTAGTTGAAAAAGCATTAACCAGATATATTAAAGAGAATGGATATTAAATTCCTAACACCATCTTTTTTTGAAATACGTAAAAAAGTAAAAATCGATTACGGTAGCTTTTACTGCTTTCTAGAGAACGTTTGTTGTCTATAATGTATCAAAACATGGTTTTGAAATATTTACTTTGTCTCAACCAGTAATCAAAATCATGAGTGATTGCCTGAAATAACATTGACTCAAAGATAATGTCATTTTTGCTCTTATGTGTTTTAAGAGATCAATTAAATATTTATATACGTATTTTATTGGTTTGAAGATATATAACTCCAAGGGATTTTTTATCAGAAATGCAAAGAGTATCGAAAGAAGGAGGAAATTATTTTGAAAAGGACAGCAGGTTTAATTGCGATATTTAGTTTTACTTTATTCGTAACCTTAGCTTTTTCATCAAATAAATTAGCTTTGGCTAAGGAAATCGGACTTCGCAGAGTTACCAGCAGCTATATCAATAGAATCGGTGAACAACATCAGTATTATCGATTTAATCAAAATACAACGTTTAAGTACGGAGGGAGAAAAGTTACACTGCCCAAAGGAACGATTGTTAATGGGGAAGTCGTTTTGGGGAGTACAAAGAAAGTTTTAATGTCTGGTTGGGTTGGGGTCAGCTATGCTTTAAAGAAGAAATTAAACCTTAAAGAACCAACCAAAGAGTTCGGAGTTTATCTTTCATATTCGCCGAAGAAGTATACACTGATTAAGCGGCCTGCCTATACTTTACCGTATGGCAACAACATTCTTTATTCCGGGGGTGTAAGCACTTTTAAGGATCGGGCGGTTAAATATTATCACGATTCATCGTTTCCTAGTAATGCTTTAAGAGTTACATCAGATGGATATCTGGAGTTTTATAAATATGGTCATACCCCTTTGGGCGACGGAGGACTTGAGTGGAGTTACGTACAAAAACCAACAAGTTACGTCAAAATTAATTATGTACTGAATAAGGGGTCAAAAAAGTACTTATATTTTCAACGAAAACTTTCAGGAGTTAAGGCAACTCGTTTAAGTGGCGGTAGATATCGTTATCGCTTAACAATCAACAATCTGCATACCCCATACAAATATACTGGTAAATCATATGATATGGTAGCCAGTTTTTATACGGTTGGAGGCGTTAAGTATTTCGAAGCACCCGCACAGTCAAATAATTATGGTTCTGATTAGAAGCTAATAGTTGTTTGCTTTCTGATCATGAAAAAATCCCATAAGGGTAGTGGTGTACTATCCTTACGGGATTTTTTAGCTAATTTACTCAGCTGAAAATTTAGTGTTTTCTTTGGTTATTAATTTAATTAGTGAATGATTTTTTGGAATACTATAAATGTAATGTTCATTCAGTTTTCCACTATCGGGAGTCTTTTCTTCAACACCAAAATAAACATAATCTCCATATAACTGAGGGGACTCGGTTTCATGCTTGTGACCACCTAAGTCGTTAATGGATGCTGTTATGTTTTGAGGTGCCGGAGATTGGAAATTCCAAGGGGCACGAGCAATAACAGTTGGGTCCTCAGATTGACCACTAGTCAGATAGACCCAGTTATAACCTGCATTGGTCCGGTTAGATAGTTCCATTCCTTGCCATGATCCTTGGGGGTAAGAATAACTATTAATTGGACGGCTTGATACATAGGCCTGACCACCCTTTGCCAGGCGATCATCAGTACACTTAATATTGCCTTGGGCGTCCATGATCTGATTTAGTTCATCGGTCTTAAAAGCTGTCACTCTTTTTTTGGTCCCAGTTTGACCCTCTTGAGTCCAAACTGCTAGGCGAGTTTCATCAGCCCGATATAAAGTCATATTTTTATCCTTACCGGTTCCCATATAGTTTAGATAAGTGATGGAGTTTACATCAGCTGGTGTCTTGGAGGTGCCATCAATTGGTAAACGAGCGACTCGAGTGGCCCAGTAATCGCCATCAGTACTAGCGTTTGATCCAGTGTAAGTCATAACCCAAGCATACAACTGATTATTCCAAGTAAACAACTCAAAGGTTTGACCATGGCCGAAATTAGTTAAATGCATCTGAGTCGAATTATTAGAGAGATTAATTTCGGATTCATCGGGGTCAAAGCCACCATATGTTAAGGTCATGTCCTTGTGACTGCGAGCGGTCATTTGAAGAAAATAAGCTACCTTGTTATTAAAGTCTAAATAAAATTTTTGAATTACTTTACTACTTGGTAAAGTAACGTGATAGTTACGTGTTGCAGTTGTCATAATAATTACCTCTTTCTGAATTTAAAGTTTTTTGATTTGAATCTTCTAACTCCGGAATTAAAATATTTTTTTGTATCAAATCGATTTGACGCTTATAGCTTATCGTGAAATTCAATATAAAAACTGCCACTTAGCTGTCAATTTAGTGCCAATTTACTGACAGGTTTTTAACGCAAAAGTCCCATTAATCATTAATACTAAGATTAACGGGACTTTTGTATTGTTTTTTGGAATTAACAATAAATAGGCAGTAAAGTGGAGGCCATTCTTTTATATGGTTAATTTAGGGAACTATGGAACCTTCCTCACAAAAATAGTGGTAGGAAATCAAAAAAATCAGAAACGCTGATTTAACATGGATATAATTTAGATATATTTAATTTTTGTATCTTACTCTTCAATAGCTTACAATTAAAGAGTAAATTAATTGTGTGCAATAGAATGGTACTTATATTTGATTGATTTTTAATTTTAAGACTGGAGGCAATTTTATGGCAAATCAATACGATTATGATGTTTTATATCTCGGCAGTGGTCATGGGACTTTTGATGGAGCGATCCCCCTTGCGCATTTCGGTGTCAAGGTTGGTATCATTGAAGAAGATATGATTGGCGGTACCTGTCCGAATTATGGCTGTAACGCAAAAATCACATTGGATGCACCTGTGGCATTGACTAGGGAAGTTGAACGGCTTCAGGGCGTTGTTGAAGGACAATTGTCCATCAATTGGACCAAGAGTGAGGCTCACAAGCAGGATGTCATTAAGGGCTTGCCAGGAATGATTGGCGGCTTACTTAAGGATTCCGGTATTGACGTGATTCATGGGAAAGGGACCTTTAAGGATTATCATACGGTATTAGTTGACGGGCAACCGAAGACAGCTGAAAAAATTGTCATTTCAACCGGATTGCGTCCACACCGTTTAGATATTCCAGGAACCGAATTGGCTCATGATAGTCGTGCATTTATGAGTTTAACCAAATTGCCGAAACAGATTGCTATTATTGGTTCCGGGTACATTAGTATGGAATTTGCGACTATCGCCAATGCCGCGGGCGCCGATGTTACGGTTCTCATGCATGGTGATCGGGCACTTCGAAACTTCTATCACCCTTATGTTGCCCAAGTTGTCAAAGATTTGGAGAAACGAGGGGTTAAGTTCGTAAAAAATGCCGGCGTTTCTTCGTTTAAGAAATCCGGTGATCAAGTTGAAGTCCATTACGGGGATGATCATGCCCTAACTGTTGATTGGATTCTGGATGCAACCGGCCGAATGCCAAATGTTGAAAAAATTGGTTTGGACGAAATCGGGGTTAAATACAACCGACACGGAATTGAAGTCAATGATTATTTACAAACCAGCGTTGATAACATCTATGCTTCAGGAGACGTGATTGATAAAGCACAACCTAAGTTAACGCCAACGGCCATTTTTGAATCGACTTACTTATCTAAGCGTTTTTCAGGGCAAAGCAATGATCCGATTAACTATCCGGTTATTCCATCCGTTGTCTTCACGTCACCGCGAATTGCCAAGGCAGGCCTTTCCGTAGAAGATGGTAAGGAAAAGGGTTATCAAATTGAAACTAACTACTTACCGGATGATTGGTATCGTCAAGTTGATAATGAGACCATGGGTGATAATTCATTGGTCTTTGATAAGCAACATCATTTGGTGGGCGTGACAGAGGTTAGCGAACAGGCTGAAAATGTCATTAATACGTTATTGCCGGCAATTGAATTTAAGTTTGGACCGGCAGAACTGGGTAGACTGGTCTACTTGTTCCCATCAATTGGTTCCTCTGCATGGGCACAATTGTAATGAGGTTGATGTCAACTACAAGAGGAATTAGTTAGGCCTTTTTCTTAACTTGGAAAGGAAGTTGTGGCGATGGCACTATTTGATAATCGTAGGGTTGATGGGATCATGGCAGATCGTGGATTAAGCGATCTGAGTGAAGAAACTGAAACTCATGTTGAAGCGATTTTAAGCGAACTCGATAGTAAAAAATTATTGCGAGACAGTGACACTGCTAATTTTACCGATCGCTCAAATCAAGAAAAAATTGGTTTTTTACGTGCAATTATGGAACAAAACTGGATTTTGATTGCGCAGAACGAAAAGCTTTTGAAAGTATTGAATAAAGGTAAAACAAGTTAATAAAACCAGAACAAAAAGCTGCCGGTGATTAACGCCAGCAGTTTTTTGATTGAAAGACTGATGATTATAAGAAATAGTGGTTATTAGCGGACTTCTTTAATGACATATAACAGTTTCCGCCCTTTGATAGTAAATTAAACTTAGAGATAAAATATGACGGGCAAAGTAAGGGATTACCCTCAACCTCTTTTCTTTTGTTTAAGCCTATAGGCAGTTCTCACAATATGCGGTACACTTCTTTTAACTTATTATAGAGGGAGTTGGCAAGTCTTGGCACAAAAAGTGTGGTTTATAACCGGAACTTCAACAGGTTTTGGAAAGAGTCTGGTGGATGAGTTGATTGCTCAAAATGAATTGATTGTAGCGACTGCTCGAAATAGTCAAAAAATCGATCAGTGGCAGGGTAATCCAAATGTTTTAATCGCTCAATTGGATGTGACCGATCAAGCATCTATTCAACAGGCAGTGAATAAAGTAGTCTCAAAATGGGGTCATATTGATAATCTGGTTAATAATGCCGGGTGGGGTTATTTCGGGTCTGTGGAGGAGTCCAATGAAGATGATGTTCGCCAGATGATGGAAACCAATTTCTGGGGAACGTCGGCGGTTACTCATGCGGTCTTACCATTAATGCGAAAACGGCATAGTGGCCATATTTTCAACATTACGTCCATGGCTGGCATCACCGGTGTTCCGGGATTCGGCTATTATTGTGCGACTAAACACGCAGTTGAGGGTTTAATGAAGGCGTTAAGTCAGGAAGTTGCACCGCTTGGCATTAAAGTAACCAACATTGAACCGGGTCCTTTCAGAACCGATTGGGCCGGTCGTTCACACAAGGCTGCTACTCGGCATATTAAGGATTATGACCAAACAGCCCATGCCAATGACGAACAAATTGAAGAAAAGTCCGGAAAACAAATTGGATCACCGGAATTATTGGCAAAAGGGATCGTGACATTAAGTCGAACGGCAAATCCGCCACTGCATTTTTTAGCTGGTGAAAAATCAGTTACTCGCGCATTGGCTGAAGTTGCTGACCAACAGCATGATTTTGAAACGTGGCAACAGTTATCTGCCAGTTTGGATTATGGCCACGAGGATGATTGGAAATAACTTAAATTTTGCGATTCGTGGGTTAATGGGTTATGACTAGCGGCAATTAATTTGCGGCCCTTTTTGTAATTTCAAATCAATTTGAATAAGAAAATACTGTTACTTATTTCTTAATTAATCACAAAAGCGGTAAAATTTAAGCAAGTAAATTAGAAAAGAATGTGACTCGTAGTGAAAAAAAAGAATTGGGTTAATATCATCATTATAATCGGCATGATGTCATTGATAATAATCGCTTTACCAATATTAACTCGGCCGTTAATGCACCAACTTCAAGCTTTGGATTGGTTTTGGCTGGTAGGTTTACAGGAGATGCCAATAGTTATTATTGCGTGGATACTTAACCGATTCTACATAAAACAGGCTGTTTTTTATCGGCCTTCCGGGTCCCTTAAAAGTCTCACTTTTATTTCAAGTCCCATTTTGATCCTTCTTCTAGCCATTACTTTGTCAATCACGTTTTTCTATCAAATCTCTTTTAAGTCTTTAATAGCATTGTGGCATATTCTAATCGGGACCACCTTTATTGGTATTTCTGAAGAATATCTCTTTAGAGGACTCATTTTTCCCCAAATTCTTAAGGCAATCGGCACTTGGACACATAAGGATCTCTATTCAGCCATTGGTATCTCCAGCCTCTTGTTTGCCCTTATCCACGTTTTGAATTTAACGGGTCAGGATCTAACTGCCACGGTTATTCAGATGGTTAATGCTTTTTCGATAGGGTGTCTGTTTTGTGCCATCTATATTCGATCGGGTTCACTATTATTGCCGATTATTTTTCACAGTCTTTGGAATTTTGGTATTTTCGGTTTAGACGGCGCGATATTGACACCGAGATCTATTTTCTGGATGATTATCTTTAACACCATTTTATTAGCCATTACGGCATATGATTTGCGTGAACAAAAGTTGAGTCAACGTGATATCTGGATTGAAAAACTGGTGAGTTAATGATTCTTTATATGATAAGGCTTAATATCTTCAGAAAACTGATCCAATAAGCGGTCATGATACTGTTTGGACCCTGTAGAATGCTTAACGTGATGCCAAAGAATGGCTGCAACTTTCATTTTTTTATTAAATTCATGGCTTTTCGAGCTGTTACAGAAGTCCTTAACAAAATTATTCCATTGATAAGTCTGTTCTTCTGGAAGGTCCTTTAACCAAGTTTGTTTTGAATCCGTCATTTCTTTAGCCCGATTAATCAGGTCACCTACTGTGATTGATAAATTGTGATCCGCTTCGGCTTTTCGTTTAATAACAGCCATTTCTTTTGTGAACGAAAATTTTTTGACATTAAAGTAGGTCGCAAAAAATTGTCGAGCCTCATTGTTAAATGAAAATCCGGACCCAACCAGTGGTGTATCCAGGCTGATTTCAGACATTTTAAGCGAAGGCGCTTTTTGATAAGTTCTTGCTGGCTTTATCTGGTTAGCAGGGATGCCAGATAAGAAGCAATCAATGTAGTGATTTAGTTCAGCCTTAGTTCCTTGGGTCGGCAACCCGTAGTTTCGACAAATCCTCACCAACTCAGCTTTATAAAAATAAGTCTCTTTAAATTTTTTGTGTGTGAGTTTGGTCATAATATCCTTTCAACTAATGATTGGCTTAACAGTGTTGATACCCTATTATAGCTTTTTCAACAGCACAAAAAACCAGGAATCCGAATAAAACGGGTTCCTGGTTTTAACACAAATTGGATAATCTGATTGATAAAGTAGACTATTTTTGATTAATAATCGGACGGGTTTCGTTTAAGCGTTCTTCAATGGCTTCTGTGATAACGGGGTGGTCCTCAAGCGTTGGCAGAAAGGTACTATCCGGTTGTGCTTTTAGCACGTTGGTTTTGATACGATTAGCCAGACGGCCATCGGTCAAGAAAAGTCGTTGCACAATTAACGCTGCCGATTCATCTGCTAAAACATCGGGTACCAAGTGATGACCAATATGATTGGCGCAAATAATCGGTACCTTAACGACCTCCTGTAATCGCTTTGCCAGTGCTGTCAGCTGTTCATATGGTTCAGGAAAATGGGGAGTTCCATGAGCGACAATCAAGATTTTTCGATTTGGATAAGTCTGAATTGCCGATTTGAGCGTTTGATTTAAGTAATTAAAAACAGCTTCGGTTGTTGCCAACGGTTTTAATACTGTAAACGAGACACCCGCTTCAAGCACATCATTAATTCTGCGGGGAATATCCCAACGAATGTGGGTCGCTGAAAACAAGAGAACCGGTACCACAATAATATGCTTGGTTTTTGATTGTAAATACTGAATACCTTCCTCGAGTGTCTGTTGCTGCCCCTCCAGAAATCCGATGATTGACGGGTTATCTGAGCGTTTCATATAAGTGTGTAATAAGTCAATATTTGATTTTGGGATTTTTCCGCGTCGACCATGCAACACGTAAATAATACCTTCTGTCATAATGATTTCCCCTTATTCAGTTACTTCGGTCGTCAATTTCTGAGCCAGCTTTTCAAGGTCGGCGATAGCGTCATCGTCTGGTGAATTTTCAATTTTTAATGACGGGGCGATAAGCGTTGCATTGTCATCACGGATCTGTTTTTCCAAAATATCAACGGCACCACAGAATTCATCGTAGCTTGAATCACCGGTACCGATAACAACCACTTTCTTACCGGATAGATCATAATCATCGAGATCATCTGAAAAGTCAATAATCCCGTCTGGCAATTCACCATTATCACCGTCACTATAGCTTGCAAGCACGTAAGCATCTGCGTCAGTGAAAAAGTTATCAACTTCAATGCCGTCTTCACTGTCCAAAACCTCCACGTCAGCCCCTAAATCTGTTAGGGAATCTGTCAGGATATCGACGGCCTCTTGGGTGTTACCGGTTAAACTGGTATAAATAATTTTAATTTTAATTTTCATTTTAATGCCTCCTGTAGTTGTGAAAGATATTGGTCAACCAACTCCTGAAAATGAAACCTTCCCTGACGTGAAAAATAGTCATAGAAAGTTTCTTCAAGCTTTTTTTGGTCCTGGTAATCTTTCAAAATAACTGCCAATGCGTCAGCTAGCTGATCTTTTGATAATTTTCCCTTTAATGCTTCGGTAAAGTGACCGCCGTTTAACAAACTACCACCAACGGATAAAACATAGCCTTCAGCGTGATCACCGGTCTGGGTTCTGGCTTTAACACCTTCGATACCGATATCGGCAATACTTCGGTGGGCGCAATTATTACCGCAGCCTGTCAGGGTAATTGTGACAGGCTTTTCAAAAGTGAAACGCTGATCCAGGTTATTCAGTAACGGTTTGAAAATTTCCTTTGTGTGAGCGTTGGCTAAATTACAGTATTCGGCACCGGTACAAGTCGTTCCGAAGTCCAATAATTGATGGGGGGTTGTTGAAAAACGATTGAAAATATCTGCCGATTTAACGGTTTCCAAATCCTTTTCAGCGATGTATGGAATGATCAGATTTTGTCCATGATCAAAACGAAGTTCATCTTTACCGTATCTCTTTGCAAGATCGACGAAAGCTTGAAAATCGTCTCCGGAAATCCTTCCTGCCGGTATACTAACGCCAATGTAGTAATACCCCTTTTGACGTTGAGGGTGAATGCCAAGGGCAGTCCCATTTGACCAACCAACAATTTTACTATTGCCCGCTGTTTGAAGCCCAGGTACTTTTTCACGAAGAGCATTTTCAAACTTTTGAACACCCCAGTCCTGAATCAAGAACTTTAGCCTGGATTTCGATCGGCTTCGACGGGGACCGTTATCACGATATAAAGCGACAACAGCTTCGGCAACGTCAGCAACTTGACCCGGTGTGACGAAGATGTTCATTGCAAGTCCCAAATAGGGTAACATGCCTAAACCGCCACCGATTTTAACGTTAAATCCCTGAACGCTTTGGCCATTTATTTCCTTGATTGCCGGTGTAAAAGCCAAATCATTAATTTCAGCATTTCCTGCGTTATAGATATTACTGTTAATTGAAATTTTAAACTTTCGTGGTAGGTTTGAATAATCACGGTTGCCTTGGAATCGTTTGTAAACATCCAAGACAGTTTGGCGAGTATCAAACAGTTCATTTGCGTCAATACCGGATAATGGATTATCTACCACGTTTCTTGTAATATCTCCCTCGGCACCGGCCGTTGTGAGACCGACGCTAGCAATACCGTCAAAAATATCGGGTAGTTTTTCAAACGGAATCCAGTGATATTGGACGGCTTGACGTGTTGTTAAATCAACGATTCCGCGGCCATATGTTTTGGCGATCCACGCAATATGGTCGGCCTGTTTCAAATTAATCCGACCACCGGGAATCTTAATTCGCATCATAAAGTATCCTTTATCTTGGGGCTTTTGAACCGTTAAGCCAGCGAATTTAAAATACATATAGTAGCTTTTGTCGATTTCTGAGAAAGGGTGCTTGACCAATTCTGGAAGATCTTTAAAAACATCCAGTCCATCTTCTTTTAATTTTGCCTTTTCGTTTTTATTAATCCGTTGGTCGGCCCACGTTACTTTATAGCTCATTATCATCCCTCAATTCTAGATATTTTCAATCAAAACCTGATGATAAGCATTGAAATCAAGCCATTTCTGGTAGAAAGCAGCTTTGGTCTTATCATTTAAAGTTTCCTGCTCATTTAAGAATTCTTGTAAATCTTCCGGCTGGTTAATGTTGACTTTGGCACCGATATTATTAATAGTAGGGATCTGCCAATCCAAATCATCGTCCAACGCTACCACGTCTCTAAAACGACCGTCTTGGACAAGTAAGACCCGATCCTGACGCGGCAGAATGATGTTGAAGCTACTTGGATAATGGTAACCTTTGCCTGCCAACGGTATTTTTTCGTTCAGTGCAAATTTACCTTGGTATTCGTCCGTTTCAATTCGGCCGCCGCCCGTTAAGCTATAAGAATCAAAAATATTAATTTGGTAATGATTCAGATTATCAGTGAAATCGCCACCTTTTAAAGCAACTTCTCCCTGATAATTTTCGGTAATGGTGCCGCCACCGGCCACATCATAACCATCAACGACTACAAATCGCCCAGTAACATGTTGTTGATCAAAGAAATCATAGACCAGAGGCTGTTCGGTTTGAAAAACAACTTCTGCCACGTCATTTAAGTTAACCTGGCTGGCATCTTCTTTTGCTGCTAAAGTGCCGGCATCCGTTACCTTTAAAATTTTAAGAACTTTTGCGTTCACTTGTTGGGTCGCAATCTTAAGTTTATAAACTTTTCCGGGTACCAATGGCGCCTGGCCCATCCAAAAGAGGTTGGTTTGTAAGATATTGGTAACAGCCGGAGCTGCTGTTTGGTCCTCTGTCTTGGTAATAATTTCACCGCGCTGGTTAAAGAACTCATCTTTGACCATGACACCAACGGACTGGCCGGCAGCAGCCTTGGTTTTTGCATCTTTGGGCACCCAGTTGGCAAAAGCCGTTACTTCTGTTTGCCGGCCACTGGGATAGATCGTAATTTGATCACCGATTTTAAGTGTGCCGGCTTCGATTCGACCAGCAATAATTCGCCGGTCATCGAATTTAAAGACATCTTGAATCGGTAATCTGAGTGGCTTATCTACAGGTTGATCGGCGGCTTCGATACTATCCAGTGTTTCAATGAAACTTTTGCCATGGAACCAAGCTAATTTGTCAGAAGCCTTAAGTAGATTTTCGCCATAATAAGCGGAAATCGGCAAGTATCCAGATGGCTTAACGTGTAATGTATTCAAGAAATCGGCTACTTGTTGTTTAACTGCTTCAAACTTGGCTTGTTGGTAATCAACTAAATCCATTTTGTTAATCAGGATGTATATTTTTTTGATTCCCAACAATTTAAGGATGTAGGCGTGACGTTTGGTTTGTTCCTCAACACCTCTAGCGGCATCAACAATCAAGAAAGCTACTTCTGCATTTGAAGCGCCTGAAATCATATTCTTTAAAAATTCTTGGTGTCCCGGTGCGTCAATGATGACATACTCACGTTTATCGGTTTTAAATTGAAGTTGAGTCGTATCAATTGTGATACCCTGCTTTTGTTCTTCTTCAAAGGCATCCAATAGATAAGCATATTCAAAAGGTTTTCCGGTTTCTTTTGCAATTCGCTTAACTTTATCAAAGGTACCTTCCGGCAATGCCTTGGTATCATATAACAGGCGACCGATGACGGTTGATTTACCGTGATCGACGTGACCAACCATGACAATGTGTAGAGCTGGTTCTTTCATAGTGAAACTCCTTTCGTGCTTTTGTGTTGTAGGACCGCTTCTCAAAGCAACGTTCTGCATGTAAGAGATGCCTTTCAAAAATCCAAAATCGGGATTTCCGAAAGGAACGTCATACATTCCGACCATTAGCCGCTTTGATCCGCGCACTGATTAGGACAGCTACACAAAGCAGCATCACGCCACATAAGGGATCAAATCGAAAAATCCAGACCCGGGATTTCCTGATTTGACGCCTTATGCTCTGGATGCTAAGCGCTTTGTTTCGCTCACTACATATATCCCGACTGTCTCAATTTTTGCATTGCGTACGCGTCTTCTTTATCTTGTGCCCGTCCGGCTCTTTCACTGACCTTGGTTTTCTTTAGTTCTTCTATAATTTCAGCCACGTTTTTTGCGTCTGATTTTACCGATCCGGTACATGGTGCACATCCTAAACTTCGGTATCGCCTATGATTCTTTGCGAAGTACAGATCAATAATCGGGACATTTTCGCGTTGAATATATTCCCAGATGTCTAATTCGGTCCAGTGAAGCAGGGGATGGACTCTAATATGATTTCCCTTTGGAAAATCGGTTTTGAATTCGTCCCATAATTCTGGCGGCTGATTGGTGTAATCCCACTTATCTTGTTTAGTTCGTTCAGAGAAAATCCGCTCTTTTGAACGAGAGCCTTCCTCATCTTGACGGACACCGACAATGAGGCCGTCAAATGAATATTTGTGGACAACTTGATTCAACGCAACAGTTTTTAATGCGCCGCAACAAAGCAATCGTCCCAACTTGGGATTCATCCCCTCATCAAGGGCTTTTTGATTTGTATAAACGATTAAATCAAGTCCCAATTCTTTTGCAATTCGATCCCGGTAATCGATGACTTCCGGCATTTCAAAGCTGGTATCGACGTGAATAAACGGAAAAGGTGTCTGACCGTAAAATGCTTTTTTAACTAACCATAAAAGTACAGTTGAATCTTTTCCAATCGACCATAGTAATCCTAATTTTCCTAAATTTTTGTAGGCTTCGCGGAGAATATAAATACTTTCCGCTTCCAGTTCATCCAAATGATCCATGTAAGCATCCCTTCCACTAATATTTATTAGCATCTTTTCGTGACGTTATGATTTTTTCCAAAATACAACCTTCCTTGCAGGCAGTCCAATCAATTTCTTTATGGTTGGTTTCAGCGATTAAAACCGTTCCTTTACCGCCAATATCGTCTCCTAAATAAAATTCGATTGCGTGCTTTGGGCAAATTTTGACACAAGACATGCATCCCCAACATTCATCAGGATAGGCCATTTCTGCTTTGCGATTTTTTCCTTTGCCAACCATTTTAATAAGGTTTCCCGGACAAATATCTGCACACAGGCCACAGCCATTGCATTTTTCCTTGTCAATTTTAATGCTCATAGTACTCATCTCTTTTCACTAATTCCCGATAAATTATATTGACTTGACCATTCCGGTAAACTGAATTGATGTATTTTTGAAAATGTTGATTATCCGGTTCCGGATAGTCCAAATTTTCAGCGAAGCTATGCCACCGGGTTTCTTTTCGTGCTCCCAAGTGCGCGATGACACATTGGCAAACCAATAATCGTTCCCGCACTTCATACAGACTCATCAGTTCATGCATGTTATGGGCACATGCAAGTTCAATCTGCTTTTGAAGCTCCTCAATCTTGGTTTCGGCGATTGCCAACTGCGCAGTTGTATAACCATAATATTGTGAAATACCACCGGCATCTTGATCCATTACCGTTTGCATGGTAGTTTCAATCTCTTGGATTGACGGTTGATCATCGGTATGATTTAAATACTGTTCGGCTTGTTTAACAATTGCTTTAGCCTTCGCATCAACACTGGTCGGAATTGAATCGGGGTGCTTCTGGATTTGTTTAACGGCAGCTTCCGCCGCAATTTCACCTTCGGCTAATGCACCCGTCACATATTTTTGTGGCGCACCACCGGCAACGTCACCCGCTGCAAATAAATGATGAACCGTTGTTTCGCGATCGGTATTAACCCAATAACCGCTTGCTGAATGACCGCCAACGATATAAGGCTCGGTTCCTTCGATTTCAACGTTTTGCTCACGAGGACCGCCATTTTCCAACCAACGCAGCGTTTGTCCCGGTGCCATATTCAAGTAAGCATGATAAAGATCTTGTTCCTGCTGCCGGGTAATGCCGGTTGTCTTTAAATAACATGGTCCGCGGCCCTCTTGATTTTCTTTAACGGTTCCATAAACCCGTTCCGAAGTTCGCAGGCCGTACTTGGTTTCGTAAACGTCACCCAAAGCATTGACCTGCTTGGCACCGACGCCTTGTGCAATGGTTCCGGTGGGCGCAATCGTGTCCTTACAGCGAAGCGCAATGAACCGCATTTCAAAAGTCGTCATTTCTGCACCTGCTCGCATTCCCATTGCGTAACCGGCGCCCGTGTTAAATGGGGAATACCACATTTTGTGCTTGGAAAATCCGGGATTGTTTGGTTTGTAAAGTCCCGAAGCACCACCAGTTGCGATGATCACGGTCTTTGCGTGAAAAACGTAGGCGGCTGATTCCAAGAGACTGAACCCCACTGCACCATATATGCGGTTATGATCAACCAAAAAATCAACGATATTGACGTGATTGATGATTTTGACGTGTCGTTGACGACGAGCGGCTCTTGCCAGTAATGGTTTGATATTTTCACCGTTAATTTTGATGTTTCGGTTACCGCGTGCAACATAGTCACCATTTTCGTCCTTAAGGATAACCAAACCCATTTTTTCCAAATCTGCTGTGACTTTATTTAATCGTTGACTCAGTGTCAGTAATAAATCTCCGCGGACAATTCCGTCAGCGTCATTCGTGGCATAATCGACGTAAAAATCCGGAGTCTTTCCTTTTGTGATATAGGCATTTAGGGCATTTACACCGGATGCCAGACAACCACTTCTTCTGATATCCGCTTTTTCGGCAATGACAATGTTTAAATCAGGATTTAATTTTGCTGCTGTCTTTGCTGCGTAACAGCCAGCCGTGCCGCCACCGATAATCAACAGGTCGGCTTCAACTGTATTCTGTTCCATTGAGTATGCCCTCCCTTCAATTAATGGCGTACGATTTTAAGGGTGCTGCCGTTGTTGCAGGAGACTGATTTTTCTTAAGTGTACTGGTATCCTGCTTAAAGAGAACAAGTTGTTCAATCAGCACTGAAACGTGTTCGCCAATCACCAGTCCAGGTTTAAGTGATGACCGATTGGCCAGTAACGACTGACCATGTAAATCCAATGTGACTGTTGTCGTAGCACCTCTGAAAACAACGTCTTTAACCGTTGCAGATTCCAAAGTACCGGGGGTAGTAGTTGACTCATCTTTTTTAAGTACCTGAACACGTTCGGGTCTGATTTGCGTAACAAATGGTTTCTCCGGTAACATAAATCCGGCCAGGTTGGGGGAACTTAGGACACTCGAACGACCAATGAATTCGGCGACAAATTGACAGTTGGGTTGATTATATATTTCATTGGGTGTGCCGATTTGTTTAACATAACCCTCATTCATGACGACAATTTCATCAGCCGTTTCTATTGCTTCTTCGTGGTCATGGGTAACGAAAATGCTGGTGATTCCCAGTTGATGGATGAGCCTTTTGAGCCATATACGAAGTTCTTGGCGAATCTGCTTATCCAAAGCCGCAAATGGTTCATCCAAAAATAAAACTTTTGGGTGTGGAGCGATTGCTCTTGCAAAGGCTACCCGCTGTTTTTGTCCACCCGATAATTGGTTAGGATATCGGTTTTCGAGGTCGGTTAACCCGGTTAGTTTAAGTAGTTCTGTCACGCGTTTTTTAATTTCATTGGCGGGCTGATGCTGGGTTTTTAGGCCGAAGGCGATGTTTTGATAGACATTCAGATAGCGGAAAAGGGCATAGTTTTGAAATACAAACCCGATGCCGCGATTCTGGGGAGCGACCGATTCAATTGCGTGCCCGTCAATACTGGCGTTTCCCGATGTAGCTGTTTCAAGCCCTGCTAAAATCCGAAGCAGTGTCGTTTTGCCACTGCCACTTGGACCGAGTAGCGCAGTTAAACTGCCTTTTTTGACACCAAAACTAATATCGTGAAGGACATTTTGACCTTTCTTTTGAAATGCTTTTGAAATGTGATTGATCTGAATATACATAAAAGTCATCCTTTCTGAAATTGCTTTGGACCAATAAGAAGTCGTTGAAGAAATACGATTAAGAAAGTGAAGATTAATAAAATGGTTGCAACAGCGAATGCATCAGGAAATTTGAATTGGTCGTATAAGGACTGGACAAGTAGAGGCAGCGTCAATGTTTTTCCGGGAATATTACCTGAAACGACTGCGACAGCGCCAAATTCACCCATTGCCCGAGCAGTTGCCAATACCATCCCTGTCAGTAAAGGGGTCTTTATTGCAGGAAATGTAATTTGCATGAAAATATCTTTTAAGTTGGCACCAAGAAAGGCAGCCGTCTGTTCTTCCTCCCGGCCCCTTGCCTCAAGAACCGGAATCAATTCCCGGGCGACAAACGGAAAGGTAACAAAGATAGTTGCCAGAAAGATTGCCGGTGGTGCAAAGATAATTTGAATATTCAATGATTGAAGAACCGGGTAAAACCAACCGGTTCGGCTAAACGTTAAAATAAAAATCAGACCGGCAATAACGGGCGAAACTGAAAACGGTAGATCAATGAGTGTGTTCAACAGCCGTTTTCCCGGGAAGTCGTGAAAGGCAATAATCCAAGCAGCGGAAACGCCGATGATTAAGTTAACAAAGACTGACACAACTGTGGCCGCAATTGTTAAATTGATCGCGTGAAGTGTATTTGGACTGGCCAAAACAGTTAAATAATGGGAAAATCCGGTTGAAAAAGCCTGGGTGATAACTAGCGCAATTGGCAGAATGAGCAAAATGATCATGAATCCCCAAGCGATCAGGACTAAAGGCCATTTAATTTTTTTTGATTGAAATAGTTGCATTAAAATCTATCCTTTCTGTCGCTGAACGTGACGCTGAAGTGCGTGAATCGCAAAGATAAAGCAAAAGGAAAATACCAACATGACAAGCGCAATGACGGTAGCACCAGTGTAGGAGTGGGCTTCCAGTTGAAACATGATCATCAATGGCGTGATTTCGGTTTTAAAGGGTTGATTACCCGCGATGAAGATGATACTGCCATATTCACCGATGCTTCTGGCAAAAGCTAAGCCAAAACCTGAAATCAGGGCTGGTAGAATTTCAGGGAAAATAATTTTCCGAAAAACAGTCCATGGACGAGCACCCAATGTGAGCGCTGCTTCCTGATACGTACTATCAAGTTGCTCCAGCACGGGCTGAACCTCTCGAACGACAAAGGGGATTGTGACGAAGACCATTGCGATGACGATGCCGCTGAAAGTATAGGAAATTTGAACGTGCATAGGGGCTGCCAACCTACCAAGCCATCCTTTATTTGAAAACAGGTAGGCGAGGGCAATTCCGGCGACGGCTGTTGGTAAGGCAAATGGTAAGTCCAATAAGTAATCCAGTAATTGTCTACCCGGAAATTGATAAAATGTCAGTACCCATGCAAGGATTAAACCTAATAAGGCGTTAATCAGGGCAGCTAACAAAGCCCCTTTCAAACTGACGGCATAGCTGGCTAGAACGCGGTCGTTTGTTGCTTGAAGCCAGAATTTCTTAAAACCAACATCCAAGCCTTGCACGAGTAAGGAACAAAATGGAATGACCACAATAAGAAGCAGGCCGACAAACGTGATGCTAAGGCCAAGTCGATAGCCGGGAACAAGTCGATTGGAAACTTTTTGCATGGTGATACCTCCTTTTATATAAGTGTGCGGAACAAAGCGGTTAACATTCGAAATGTAAGGCGTCTTTTTCGGAAATCCCGGGTTTGGATTTTTGAAAAAGATCCCTTACATGTAGAATGTTGCTTTGAGGAGCAGTCCTGAAATAGTGTGCGGAACAAAGCGGTTAACACCCGGAATCATCTATTTTTGATATATTTGATCAAAAATGCCCCCGTTATCAAAATGTTTCTTTTGAACTTTGTTCCAGCCGCCAAAGATTGGATCATTAATTGACACGCGCTTAATGGTTGGGAATTGGTGCTTGTATTTTTTGGCGACCTGTTTATTGGTTGGGCGATAGAAGTTTTGAGCTTCAATTTCCTGAGCCTTTTTTGAGTAAAGGTAGTTAATATAAGCTTTTGCGATTTTGGTTGTGCCACGTTGTTTAGCAACTTTATTAACAATGGCAACTGGTGGTTCGGCCTTCATACTGATACTTGGGGTTACAATTTGATATTTTCCGGGATGTTCTTTCATGGCAAGCAGTGCTTCATTCTCCCAAGCCAGTAAGACATCACCCTGACCGTTTTGAACGAAGGTCGTTGTTGCATCCCTGGCACCGGAATCTAAAACCGTGACGTTATGATAAAGTTTCTTAAGGAAGGCTTTATCAGCGGTTTGACTATGATGGTATTTCTTGTCCGCAAAAGCCCATGCCGATAAATAATTCCATCTGGCGCCGCCCGAGGTTTTAGGGTTGGGCGTGATAATTTTGACACCCGAACGGATAAGGTCGGACCAATCTTGAATATGTTTAGGATTGCCCTTTCGGACGAGGAAAACAATTGCTGACGTGTAGGGGGCAGAATTGTCAGAGAACTCTTTTTGCCAACCAGCGTTTATTAGGCCGGCTTTTTGAATACTGGTGATATCCGATGCGACAGCCAAAGTCACAACATCGGCTTTGTTTCCTTCAATAACTGAATTGGCTTGTTTACCGCTACCGCCATTTGAGACATCAATGTTGACCTTTTTACCGGTTTTCTTTTGCCAATAAGTTTGAAAGGCTTTGTCATAAGCGGCGTAAAGCTCTCGGGTCGGATCATAAGAAACGTTGGTTAACGTGACTGTATGATCACTGCTGCCACTGGCTTTCTTAGATTGACTGATTTGATGTGAGTAAAATAGCCAATAAGCAATAATTAATAATAGAAAAATGCCAAGTACAATCCATAATTTCGTGTGGTGACGTGGTTTTGTGTCCATGTAGGTCCCTCTTTTCTTCCTAGTAAACAATATTGCTAAATAGTTAAAAAGCGTCCTCTCCCGGTAATCGGGAAAGGACGCTTTGCGTGGTACCACCTTTTATCATTTTAGCCTTACAGTTAAAATCTTATGGACACCATTAATTAAACATAGTGCCCGCACGTTAACGAGTGCTGTCGTTGATTGCTTACACTTGAACTGATCATTATCAAGGCTCACAATCAAAGCTCAAAGACCATCTTCCAAGCTTTCAATTGATCCCGTTTCATCAAAGGGGGACTCTCTTTACAATCGAAATACCTGTACTCATCTTTTCGTTGCTGAATTCAGTTATTAATGTCGTATCATAGAGGCTATTAATGCGACTGACAAGGGGTTTTACATAGTTATTCTTTATCAATTTTTTTAAAATTAGGGGATTTCCCCTAAACAAAATTGATGATCATTCCTGCAACAACGCGGTTAGAGGATCATAGTTCTTTTCTATCAGAGGCCTTAAAATGTGACTTGCTGATGAAGATGCGATTTAACCTCTTTAATAAAATACTGAGCAATTTCCGACAACGAATGATTGGTTCGCTTTAGTAGAATCATGCTGTTTTTAGGTGAGTCCTTAAGTGGGCGTGCAATTAATCCCTGTTGCTCCGGCTTTTCCAAAATGCCGGATCCTGAACCGTAGGCGTCAGTTTGATTAACGATTTTACTAAGCGTTGCTCGGTCACTGGTAGCAATGACCGGTCCGTTACTAGGTGGTGCCAGTGGATCCTCTGCTAGTTCGGAATAGGTTGCTTCTTGCGTAAAACGAACCTGTGGGTAAGGCGCCAGATCTGCTAATGTAATGACTGTTTTAGATGCCAAAGGATGGTTGGTTCGCATAAAAATATGGGTTTGAAAGTTCCCGAGTTCTTCATAAATTAAATTGTTTTGATCAAAAAGACTGAGTAGACGGGATTGATTAACTTCGTTGATAAAAATAATCCCAATTTCACTACGAAACTCTGCAACATCTCGAATAACCTTCATGGTGGTACTTTCAAAGGCCCGAAGGTATTGGTAATCAGGATATTTCTGCATGACTCGGCACAGTGCACTGGCGATAAAATCATAATGTTGCCCGGCAATTGAAAAATAACGGGTATGCAAAGGTTCATTAGTAAAGTAGCGATGAAGGTTTTCAACATCACCGATGATTTTTCTAGCCTGGCGAACGAAGGCAACTCCGGAATTAGTCAAAAAATTACCTTGACGGGTTCGCTCAAAAAGCTGGGTACCGAGTTCGTGTTCGAGCTCCTTGATACCATGAGATAAACTCGGCTGTGAAACATACAATTTCTTAGCGGCCTCGTGGAAACTACCGTTATCCGCGACTGCAAGGACATAACGCATTTGTTGAATATTCATGACATTCACCTGATTTCTATTTATTGCCAATTGCGTGCAGAAGCCATTCGAAGTGATTACCGAAATGTGTACAAAAAAACGCCCCTTCACAGTTTTTACCGTAAAGGGACGATTACCCGTGTTACCACCCAAATTTGTGCCATAAAGAATGACACCTCTTATTCGGTACCGATTGATACCTAGTCATGTAACGATGACAATCGTCCAAATAGCGTGAACCATTCGGCTACTCCGAGCTCATTTTCTCTGTCGTGATGATGATCCCTTTTCCACTGACCGGGTTCGCTGGCATCTGTTTTGACAGTTACTTATCTCTTCAACATGTTTGATTATTAGAATTGAATTAAATTGTTGTAAGTTTACAAGCGTTTACTAAGACTTGTCAAGATTTTTTTTACAAAAATCGTGTTAATTAAGGTAAAACTGATTCACCATAATCCCATCATATTAAAAAGTGTTCTTGACAGATAAAAATTATGATGGTACTTTTAGTGAAATCTTGTTTGAAAATAAAAATTATAAAGTTGATATGCGTTTTCAGTATATTAGAATAGCATGACAACTGAGAAATAAACATACTGGGAGGTACTGATTAATATGGAATTTGATGAACATCTTTACGATTTAACAGTGATTGGCGGTGGTCCCGTGGGGATGTTCGCCACTTTTTATGCGAGTATGCGGAATTTGGATACTCAATTAATCGAAAGCCTACCAGAGTTGGGCGGCCAAGTTGCCGCTCTGTACCCTGAAAAAGTTATTCACGATGTTGCGGGTTTTGTGCCTGCCAAGGGTGCGGAGCTAATTTCAAACCTAAAGCAGCAGTTATTTGAATTTAAGGATAAACTGGTGATTCGTTGTGATGAAGAAGTTTTAGAATTGGAAAAACAGCTCGATGAGACGTTTGTCTTAAAAACGTCAAAAAGAATGACCCATACCAGAAGTGTATTGGTAGCAATCGGTAGCGGTGCATTTGCCCCACGACCATTAGCAGTCGGTTATGATCATGGTTTGGATAATCAAAAAGTTTTTTACTTTGTTAAACAAGTCGCTGATTTTGCCAATAAAGAGATTGCAATCGCTGGTGGCGGCGATGCAGCGATTGATTGGGCATTAACGTTGGAACCCGTTGCTAAGAGGGTTCACCTTATTCATCGTCGTAATAAGTTTCGTGGACTTGAAGCCAGCGTCGATAGACTAAAAGCTTCTTCAGTTGATCTGGTAACACCGTATAATATTAAACAAGTCATTGATGGACCGGATACTGGATTGAATTTAAACCTGCAGTTGGCAAAAAGTGAAGAGGTACGAACGTTGACGGTCGATTCCCTGTTGGTAAACTACGGTTTTACCTCTGACAATCATATTTTAAAAGAATGGGGATTACCGCTTGAACGGCGATCACTGGTTGTTGATGAAAATATGGAAACAGCTATCTCAGGTATTTACGGAATTGGTGATGCAGTGACTTATCCGGGGAAAGTGAAATTGATTTCAGCGGGTTTTGGAGAAGCGCCCACGGCCATTAATCATCTTGCAGAAGCACTTTATCCGGAACGAAAGCAACCGTTGCATAGTACATCAATTGCTTAAGATTGGGCAAAACCCTAATTGACAATCCAAAAAAAGTAAGATAAATTTTTGAGTAACTTTATAAATATCGCGTTGATGAGATGAGTAGCTGATTTTAATGACTAAAGAGAGTGTCCGGTTGCTGAGAGGACATAAAGTTAATGTCAGTGAAGATGAGCTCGGAGTATTAGACAGGTTAAGGCTATGTCTACGATCAGCATTCGTTACGATGCTCGACTTCCTTGATGGATTCAAGTGAGTTTTGAGGCAATCCTTTTCGATTGTAAACATAGGTGGCACCACGATTAAATCGTCCTTGTACAAAGATTATTTCTTGTACAAGGGCGTTTTTAATTCTTAAAAGGTTTTGAAAGGGGTTATTAAAGATGGGTGGTTTTGTATCTTTGGTTGGTGCAGGTCCGGGGAATCCCGAGCTATTAACTATTTTGGCAAAAAGGCGGTTGTCAGAGGCGGATGTTGTTGTTTATGATCGTTTAGTTAATCCGGCTTTGATGGCACCCTTGGCAGCAGAAAAAATTGATGTTGGTAAACTGCCACAGCACCATAAAGTGAGCCAGTATCAGATTAATGACCTGCTGGTTGAACAGGCACGAAAGGGAAAACGAGTGGTTCGGCTAAAATCAGGGGATCCCTATGTTTTTGGGCGTGGCGGTGAGGAAGGCCAATATTTGCAACAGCAGCGGGTCGCCTTTGAGGTCGTTCCTGGCATTACCAGTGCCATTGCCGGTTTGGGTGCAGCAGGGATTCCGATTACCCACCGCGATTTTGCCTCCAGCTTTCATGTCATTACGGGTCATCACAAAGCAGACGGCACCCAATTGGATTGGGAAAACATTGCCCATCAGGAAGGTACTTTGGTTTTTCTAATGGGAATGGGTGAACTAGGCCACATTGCTGAACAACTCATTAAAAATGGGCGAGCAAGTTCAACGCCGGTGGCGGTCATTCAATGGGCAACCCATTGGAATCAGCGGTCGGTTAAAGCAGATTTAGGTACGATCGAAACGGTTGTGGAGACACATCACATTGGCTCACCGGCCCTAATCGTCGTTGGAAATGTGGTTTCGCTTATGGATGAGTTAAATCCAGAGTTACCACTTCAAGGATTGCATCTTTTGATACCGTTTAAAGACCCCTCCAAATTGTTTTCAAAACTCCAGGATCAGGGTGCGGCCGTTAACTTTTTCAAACGCCGGACTCAGGTACCGTTAACTTTTGACTTACCAGATATGTTAAAAGGTGGCACGCTTGTGATCAGCGATCAAACAGCTTTTGACTTTTTTGAACATCGACTGTTGGACACCGGCTACGATCAACGGGTACTGTCAAAATGGCGGGTATTGGCATTAAATCAGGCAATTGCCGGTCATTTAAAGAGGCATGGCCTTCTGGTAGATGGCTATTTTGAATCAGATAACAGTTTATTTTCAGAACCGGAAATTGTTATTGGTGAGGAAACGGCCCTTGGACGCTTTAAAGAGGTTAAAAGTCAAAAAATTGCGACTTATCGGGCAATTCCTGTCAATCAGACAATTGAAGTTGGCTGCTTTCACGGGATCATTTTTCCGAGTTCAGCCTCGGTTGACGATTTAGTCAGTGGTTGTCGGGATTCTCAAAAGCGTCAGTTAGCAAGCATGCCGTGTTTTGCGATGGGAAAACAGGTGGTCGCCAGATGCCAAGCATCAGGGATTCGTAATGTTATTTCGGTTAACCCTTCAATTGATGCAGTTATGCCCGCAATTCAATCTTATTTCAAATGTCGATCAGTGATTTGATGCAATGTATTAATTGGAGGAATAGCATTTTGGATAATCCATACCCGGTCATTTTAAATTTAGCAACTAAATCGGTTGCGGTCATCGGTGGTGGTCATGTGGCCGCACGAAAGATTAAATCGCTTCTTTCAGCCGGGGCAAGTGTGACGGTCATCAGTCCCGACCTGTCTTCACAAATTGATAAAAAAGCCGTCTGTTGGGTAAAGCGAGCTTATCTATATGGTGATATTACTGACATGGATATTGTGATTGCCTGTACCGATGATCCGGTCGTGAATCAGCAGGTTACTGCGGATGCAACCCATTTTCAATTAGTGAACAACGCAAGCAACAAAGGGCAATCGGATTTTTTTAACGTTGCTGAAGTCGAAAACAATCATTTTTTATTCACTGTCTCGACAAAAGGACAATCACCAGCAATGGCCAAGACTATCAAAAAGAAATTGGCTGCTTGGTTGGAGAGTCAAGAGTGGTTTAGAAAGGAGTAATCAATATGTTTGTGATTTATGTAAGTTTAAATTATCAGAAGTTGCCAATCGAAATCCGGGAACGATTTGTGCTTTCAAAACAGGAGTTAATTCGAGCTAATCGACTATTGAACAATGAAAAAAGTATTTTAGAAAATGTTATTTTGTCAACTTGCAATCGAACCGATGTGTATGCAGTCGTTGATCAGTTACATACTGGCCGATATTACATTAAACGTTTTTTGGCCAACTGGTTTCACATGGATTTGGAACAGATTAATCAATGGGTTCAAATTGGCGTTAAAGCAGATGCCGTTTCTCATTTATTCCGGGTAGCGACAGGATTGGAATCGCTAATGGTTGGTGAACCGCAAATTCTTGGACAAGTAAAAGAGGCTTTTTCTCTTGCTTATGAGAAACAAACGACCGGTGTGATTTTGGACCATCTCTTTAAACAAGCGATTACTTTCTCTAAACGGATGCATACCGATTATCGTGTTAGTGAGTTGGCTCAAACTTCCGGTCAAGCCGGCCTTCATCAAATTAAGGCAACGTTAAAAACACTTGATGATAAAAAACTGGTCATTGTCGGTTTGGGTCAGGAGGGGGCACATGTTCTAAAAAATGCCAGCACAATGGGATTTAACAGAATTTTGATTAGTAATCGAACAGATATGAAGGCCGAAAAAGCAGCGTCCCAGTATGGATCGGTCGTCCAAATGATTCCTTGGCAATTTGTTACAAGCGCGGTTAAAAATGCGGATGCGGTTATCTTGGCAACTTCGGTCGAAAGGGCCCTGTTCAAGGGAAACATATTTAAAACGCAAGATGACAAGCCAAAAATTCTGATTGATTTGGGTGTCCCACGAAATGTTTCTAAAATTGGCCTGCCATCAACAATCATTTATTTAGATATTGATCATATCACTCAAATTATTGAACAAAATCAACTTTACAAACAACGAATGCTAGATCAAATTGCAAAGAAGGTCCCAAAAGTAGTTGAACAATTTTATATCTGGCAAAAACAGCTTCATGTTGCCCCCGTTATTCGTGAGTTGCGAGAATCTTCATTGAATATTGAAAAAGAGGTTTATGATAGTCTATTGAGGAAGCTTCCCGAGTTGGATGCCCATGAACGAAAAGTGATCAGTAAACATATGAAAAGCATTATTAATCAAATGATTAAGGGACCGATTAAAACGATTAAGGAATTGTCGGTTCAGGCAGATGCCGATTCTGATCTGGTCTTTTTCTGTAAACTTTTTGGGTTATCGATTGATGAAACAATCTTGGAATCACTTCTGCTCAGGGAAGCCGATCATTCTCAAACTACTACCGAACAGGAGAAAATTTATGAAACCTGAATTTGTTGTTGGGACTCGCCAAAGTAAATTGGCAATGCGTCAAACGAATTTAGTTGTGGATGCATTAAAAGAACGTTTTCCGAAAATAATTTTTAAAGTTGAAAAAATAACTACTCAAGGTGACCGTAATCGGAAGGATTCTTTACGTAAGATCGGTGGTAAAGGGATCTTTGTAAAAGAAATCGAACAACGGTTAACAGACAAAAGAATTGATTTTGCTGTCCACAGTCTTAAAGATGTGATGCCGAGTCTTCCTAAAAACCTGATAATCGGGGGTGTCCCGAAGCGCGACTCGCCATTTGACTGTTTGATTTCAACCAAGCCGTTTTCCGATATTGATCAATTACCAAAGGGTGCCAGAATTGGAACAAGCAGTTCAAGGCGTCAAGGACAATTTTCGCATTTGAGACCCGACGTTGAAATTGTATCGATTCGGGGGAATGTCGACAGTCGTATCCAGAAACTTCAGCGTGATCATTTGGATGGTATTATTTTGGCCGAAGCCGGTCTAAACAGATTGGGCGTTGATCTGACAGGCCTTTATCGTTTATCATTAAAAAATGATTTGTTGCCGGCAGCCGGTCAAGGTGCAATCGGTATTGAATGTCGGGCAGATGATCACGACACGTTAGCACTTTTAAAACAGATTGAAGATGCCGATACGCGTCAAAGTGTCACGATCGAACGTGATTTTTTGCGACGTTTAGGCGGCAGTTGTAATTTTCCAATTGGCGCTTTTGCCAGTCAAACGTCAATGGGCGTTCGGTTTGATGGACTGGTTGCATCAATTGACGGTAAAATCTTCTTTTCTAAAAGTAAAACCGAACAAACGGGTGGAAATCTTGGTGAAGAGGTTGCCGACGAATTGATCAGTGAGGGAGCATTAACGTTAATTCAATAATTTATATAAAAAGGAAGTCAGTGTAATGGTAATTTTTGATCGTCACCGTCGACTCAGATCCACTGCATCAATCCGTGACCTGGTCCGTGAGAATCACTTGATAAAAGATGATTTGATTATGCCCGTGTTCGTAGATGCAACGATTAAAGATAAAGAAGAAATTGCATCAATGCCCGGTATTTATCGCTTTAGCTTAGCCGCCGTACTTGATGAAATTAAAGAAATTGTTGATTTGGGGATCCAATCAGTCATTATTTTTGGAATTCCGGATCATAAAGACGATGTTGGTTCCGGCGCCTGGGAAGAAAATGGGGTCGTTCAGCAGGCCATTCGAAAAATTAAGGCGGCCTATCCTGATTTAATTGTGATTGCGGATACGTGCTTATGCGAATACACATCAACCGGACATTGTGGTATTGTCAAAGATCATCGGGTATTAAATGATGAGTCATTGGTTTATAACACCAAGACAGCCGTTAGTCAGGTCAAGGCCGGTGCCGATATGGTAGCACCTTCCAACGCAATGGATGGTTTCGTTGCTGCAATTCGGGAAGGATTGGATAAAGCAGGTTTTCAGAACACGCCGATTATGTCTTATTCTGTGAAATATGCTTCCAGTTTTTACGGCCCATTTAGGGATGCTGCTGATGGTGCACCACAATTCGGTGATCGTAAAGGGTATCAGATGGATCCGGCAAACCGCTTGGAAGCATTGCGTGAAGTTGCCAGTGATGAAAAAGAGGGCGCTGATTTCGTCATGGTCAAACCCGCCATGGCATTTTTGGATATTATGCGGGATGTGAGGAATCATACGAATTTACCTTTGGTTGCTTATAATGTTTCGGGTGAGTACGCTACGATCAAGGCCGCTTCGCAAAATGGCTGGATAGATGAGGACCAGATTGTGAAGGAAACGTTGGTCGGTATGAAACGGGCAGGTGCGGATTTGATTATAACGTACTTTGCCAAAGACGCCGCACAGCGAATTAACAAACAAAGGTGGTAAATAATTGTGTTAAGCTTTGAAAAGTCCAAACAAGCTTTTAAAGAATCAAGTCAATACATGCCGGGTGGTGTTAATAGTCCGGTGCGGGCATTTAAAAACGTGGGTGGTAATCCCCTGTTTATTTCAAAAGGAGCAGGATCACATATTTTTGATATCGATGGTAACGAGTTTATCGATTACGTCCTTTCATGGGGACCGTTAATTTTGGGACATGCTGATTCCAAAGTAGTGACAGATTTGCAAGCAGCTGTCGCTCGGGGAACCAGTTACGGTGCACCAACTGTTTTGGAAACCGAATTAGCAAAAAAAATTCAGGCTATTGTTCCTTCGCTGGAAATGATGAGAATGGTATCGTCGGGTACCGAAGCAACAATGAGCGCGATTCGACTGGCTCGCGGTTATACCCATCGAGATAAAATCGTAAAATTTGTTGGAAATTATCATGGCCATAGTGATTCGCTTCTGGTAGATGCCGGATCAGGCGTGGCAACGTTTAATGATATTCACGAAGCACCCGGAGTTCCCGAAGATTTAGCTTACGATACACTGACCGTACCGTATAATGATATTGAGGGTATTAAAGATCTTTTTGCTGCACACGGAGACGAAATTGCCTGTGTCATTGTTGAACCTATCGCTGGGAATATGGGTGTTATCCCAGGGACGGCCGACTTCTTGAAAACGTTGAGGAATTTAACAACCCAGGCAGGATCGCTTTTAATTTTCGATGAAGTGATGTCCGGGTTTCGAGCTGCCTTTCATGGCGCTCAGAGTATTTATGAGATTACACCGGATTTAACGACCCTTGGAAAAGTGGTTGGCGGCGGTCTTCCGGTTGGTGTCTTTGGCGGTCGTAAAGAGATTATGAAATTCATCACGCCTGACGGCCCGGTTTATCATGCCGGGACATTATCCGGAAATCCATTAGCCATGACGGGTGGTATTAGTACGCTGGATCAGTTGGATGATGCGCTTTATACCCAAATGGTTACCCGTACGGATCAATTAACGACAGGGATCAAAGATGCAGCCGCCGCACACAATGTACCAATCACGGTTCATCATGTTGGTACGATGTGGAGCTATTTCTTTAATCCGGGACCGGTCAATAATTTTGAAGACGTTCAAAAAAGTGATGTCGACTACTTTGCAAAATTTTTCAAAGGATTGCTGCAAGAGGGAATTTATACGGCGCCCTCTCAGTTTGAAACCAACTTTATGTCAAGTAAGCATACAGAAGAAGACATTGACCAAACTATTGCGGCATTTAACGCCGTGTTTGATAAAATCGAAGTGGGTTAGGTATTGTACTGTTAAAACGGATATGGTGGCGGTAATAATCGCTATCGTGTCCTTTTTTAAAATTAAGAAAAGATGTGATTGCTGTGAATTTTTTGATTACATATCCTCAAAAAAGAATGAGCGAAAGTTTAAAGGAAAAGTTGGCTGATGTGTCAGATCCGCTATATTGTCCGTTACGTTTATTGCAACCTGTGACGCTCACCGTTACCGAAATACACACTATTCAAGAAGCGGATTATTTCGTTATTACCAGCCAATTTGCTTTGTCCATTTACTTGAAAAAGCTAATCACATTTAATCGGTCTGCAGGCCTTATTGTGTTAAGTAAAAAGATGGCACAAAGAGTTCGAGCGATTGGAAAGCAAGCCGTCATAGTTGCCCCGGAAGAAAATCAAAGAAGCCTAGTGCCGATATTAAAGTCTTTAACCGGTTATATCATTGTTTTAAGTGGCAATTTAACCTTATCAGGGAATAGTCTTCCAAAAACTGTTGAAACAGTGCGGATCTATGAAAATAAGTGGGATTTCGCCATGCAGGAAACTGTTGCGAAAAAGCTGGCCAATAAGCGAATTAATAGAGTTTTGGTAACAAGTCCTTCCGGTTATCAGCGGCTAAAGGAAGTTGAAAAGCTGCAGCCGACCAGCTTTATACAACCGACTTATTATGTATTGGGAGAACAAACAGCGGGTATTATTTATAAGGATCATAAACGAGTGGTAAAACCGGATAGACATATTGATGTGTTAAAGCAGATGATTGATAAAATGTGCCAAGATGAAAGAAAAAATAACTAGAAAATATCAAAAAAGCCTGGGCATAAAATTGCCACAGACTCAAGATCTTTCTTATTTGGCTCTCGTTAAACTAACTGTTAACACATTATTTTTAGTCGTATTGTAACTTGCCAATATACCGTTAACGACATCGGATGCCGGTCCATGGGTCGAAGTTGAACGGTGATACGTATTAATCCAAGTTCCCAATGCATCAAGTCCAAACTCGAATCCTTCGAAGACCTGCATGTAGGTTGAAGATTGAGGAGCGGGTGTGATAATCGTGATCTTTTCAACCCGTTGTTCTTTAATTTCCATAGTAAGATTGATTTCATCCGTATCAAAGAAAATTATTTCCCCATCACCGGACGTGGTTGGCAATTTATAATTTTCAAGCCGCATGTTTTCATTATAAACACGTGAAACGTATTCGTAAGTTCCGAGGTCGGTTGTTCCTAATTCCTGTGCCATTATAAAGGCCCCCTTTTGGTGATTATTATAAGGGAGCTAAGACAAATTAAGGGATAAATCGACTTCTATTCAAACTCTTCATAGACATTTGGATCTTGTCCGTCAACTCGACCGTCCTGCTTATTCAGACCATTGATTTCCTTGACTTCTGCAGGTGTTAATTCGAAATCAAAGATAGCCAAATTAGCGCGTTGATGGTTTAAATTTGTTGATTTTGGAATTGGCACAATTCCCCGCTGAACGTGCCATCTTAAAATGATTTGGCCAACATTTTTATTGTATTTTTGAGCTAATTTTTGAATGATTGGTTCCTTTAGAGCGGCACTGCCACGACCTAACGGACTCCATGCCTCAGTGAGAATGCCGCGTTTTTTATCTTCTGCAAGCATTCTTTCCTGAACCCAGTAAGGATGAATTTCAATTTGATTAACCGCCGGTGTGACACCTGTTTCCTTGATAACACGATCAAGATGTTCCGGCTCAAAGTTTGAAACGCCGATTGAGCGAATCAAGCCCCGCTTTTTTGCATCGATCATTGCTTGGAAGGCTTCAACGTAATGATCACGTTTAGGTAGTGGCCAATGAATCACATACAGATCAAGATAGCCAACGCCTAAGCGATAAATTGATTCCTGGATTGCCTTGGTGGCCTCATCATATTCATGGTACTTGCCCGGAAGTTTTGATGTGACAATGAATTGCGAACGGGGAATACCGGATTCACGGATCGCTTCACCGACAACGCCTTCGTTATCGTAATTAGTAGCTGTATCCAAAGCACGGTAGCCGTCTTTAATTGCGGTAAGAATCTGTTGGACGCCTTCACCGCCACGGATTTGGTACGTTCCCAATCCAAGTGCCGGAAGCTTGTAGCCATCGTTTAATGTAATATCTGGAATTTTAGCCATAAATGATTTTCCTCCTAATAAGTTAATGTGTGTTTTTTGGATGATTATTCGAATTTGGATCGTTGTGGTCTTCTGATGACTGATCGTCTTTTGATGGATCGGCTATTTTTCTAACAGTCAAATACCAGCCAACCTGCATCGATTGGTTTGGATTAATGTATTCAGCGCTCAAGTGATAGTATTTGGCATATGGGCTTTGATCTTCTAATAAGCGTTTAACGGTTAGCGCATCTGAGCGACTATCGAAACGTAATTCGCTATTAGTGCTGTAATTACTATGCTTATCGGGTTCGTTATAAGCCTTGTTAAAAAAGTCCAGGAACTGTTCGGATTTATTCACAATTGATCACGTCCCCCCTCTATATCTACCATTGTACTCAACAATTCAAGTGAATGCGATGGATAGGTCATGATTCTTGAAAACAATCTTGGAAATTTTCACTTCCCGGCTAAAATAAAATTGTAATCGTTTTTGCTTAAGCATAGAATTCAAGTATGCAATAGAATTCATAAAAGCGTGTTGAAGCAGTACCACATATACTATACGAAAGGGGCGTTTGATAATGGTTAAAAAGGGGTTGCTATTGGTAAACTTGGGATCACCGGTTTCGCCCTTGAATAAGGACGTTAAAGCCTATTTACAGGAATTTTTAAGTGACCAGCACGTTGTTGAATTGCCGAAATGGTTTTGGCAGCCTTTATTAAGGGGGATTATTTTACCAACCAGGACTTGGCGTTCAGCTACCTTTTATCAGCACATGTGGCGAAAAGGCGGGTCGCCGTTAGTGATTTATACAAAGATAATGTGTGAGAAAATTCAAAAAGAGCTTACTGATTGGGATGTTCAGTATGCGATGACGTATGGAAAACCGGATATTGGTCAGCAGTTACATAAAATGAAAGAAGCCGGTGATGACCAGATCGTCGTCCTGCCGTTGTTCCCCCAATATACAAAAAGTACGCATGGTGGCATTATTCAACAAGTGGCCGATTCTGGGATTAAGGCAACAATTATCAAGAGCTTTTATCAATATCCGCAATATCAAAAGCTATTGGCCCATCAAATCGATCAATCCTATCAGCAAAAAAATTACGATGCAGTGATTTTCAGCTATCATGGCATTCCTACAGCCATGGTTAAACATGGAGATCCCTATTTAAAAGAGTGTCGTGAAACAACGGCGGCAGTTACAAAATTTTTACAGTTACCTCATGAAAAAATCAGGATGACTTTTCAGTCCAAATTCGGACCAATGCCGTGGCTAAAACCATACCTCAAAAATACGTTGATGCAACTAGCGGCGATGGGAAAGCGAAACGTTTTGATTGTGACACCGTCATTTGTTGAAGACTGTTTGGAAACAATCGAAGAAAACAATGTTCAGAACTATCAAACCTTTCGGGCAAGCGGCGGTCGGGTATTTGATGCGGTGCCACCCATGAATGCCAGCGATGCATTTTGTAGCTTCCTTGCAGAAATCAGTAAGAATCAGTTAGTGCAGGATGGGGGTGGCTATGATGAACGAGCAAAAGAAAAAGAGTCTTGATGAAATTAATGAAAGTGTCGATGTCCCTAGTGTTTATGAAACATCTTTTGTGCAAAAGTTTTTGGCGTATAGTGGTCCCGGCGCGTTGGTTGCGGTTGGTTATATGGATCCCGGTAATTGGCTGACCTCATTGTCAGGAGGCAGCCAGTATCGATACAAACTGCTGTCTGTCCTATTGTTATCAATTTTAGTGGCGATGTTTATGCAAACGCTGGCCATAAAACTTGGTGTCGTAGCTCGGCAGGATTTGGCACAGGCTATTGCGGTAAAAGTACCGAAGCTTGTCAGATACGTTCTATGGATTATTAACGAAATTGCCATGATGGCCACTGATATGACCGGAGTCGTCGGAACTTCAATTGCGTTACGGCTTCTTTTCGGCCTGCCATTAGTTTATGGTATTTTATTGACTATTTTGGACGTTTTAATGGTCTTGTTATTCTTAAGGTTTGGTATTCGACGGATCGAATTTATTGTGCTGACAGCTATTATGATTGTCGGCGTTATTTTTGGTATTGATGTTTTTCGGGCGCATCCGGCGTTTGCTGGCATTTTAAATGGTCTGATTCCAAGTCCACAAATTTTAACAACTCACCGTGAACTGATCTTAAGTCTTGGTATTATTGGGGCAACGATCATGCCCCATAATGTTTATCTGCATTCGTCACTGGCTCAGAGTCGCCGTTACGATCACAATAACCCTAAACAGGTTAATGAAGCATTACGGTTTGCAAAATGGGATTCCAATGTTCATTTGGTAGCCGCCTTTTTAATTAATGCTCTGTTATTAATACTGGGAGGGACGTTATTCTTTAATAAAGGTAATCAGTTGACTGCTTTTCGCGATGTTTATGAGGGGTTAAAAAATTCAGCTATTGTCGGTTCACTGGCCAGTCCACTGATGAGTACCTTGTTTGCGTTTGCACTTTTAATTACCGGAATGATTTCTTCGATTACCAGTACGTTATCAGGCCAAATTGTTATGGAAGGCTATTTAAACATTCGCTTGCCGCTGTGGGAAAGACGGTTAATTACCCGATTTGTGACATTAATTCCGATTTTGGTGATTGGTTTTATTGTAGGGTTCAGTGAACAAACTTTTGAGGCAATGATTGTATTTGCCCAAATTGCATTATCGATTGCACTGCCATTCACGCTTTATCCAATGGTGGCATTAACGAGCAATCGAAACCTTATGGGAAGCCATCGTAATCCGGCATGGATAACAATATCAGGATATGTATTAACAACGATCATCACGGTTCTAAACGTTGAGTTTATGTTCAGTATCTAACAGGTTTACTTTGTAATTGGAAACTGAGAGAATTGAAATAAGTGACTGGGGGGATTGTTTTTTGAAAGTGTTAGGAATTCTGGGTGCCCATCGAAAGGATGGTATGACCGAGAAAATGTTGGCGACTGTATTGGCTGGTGTTGAGGCCCCGAACCAAACAGACATTATTTACTTAGAAGATTACCCGTTTAAACCGGATCGAAAGGACCAGCAGGATCCGGTATTAAATGAGTTGGAACAAAAAATGCTCAATAGTGATGTCTGGGTTTTGGCGGCACCGACTTATTGGGGTGGCCTGGCAGGAAAAATGAAAGATTTCTTTGATTGTATGAGAGAACGACTGGTTCGAATTGATCATTTAGGCGGGACGCATCCTGACCGATTTAAGGACAAACATTATTTAAGCATAACGGATTGTTACACCGGCGCATTCGAAAATTGGGTAACAGGTGTGACCGATCAAAGTTTTCGGACAATTGACAAGGTCATGTCGGCGGCCGGTGTCATTAAATTACATGAACTGGTGCTGACAAACACGTATGGCATGTCAGAACTGCCTGAAAGTAAAAAACAGACATGTCTCGAATGGGGAAAACGTCTGAATTCTGTTAGAAAAAGAGATGATAGCACTGTGAAAAGATACATTGAATTATTCTTTATGATTGCATTTATGGCATTTGTCACGATGGGGATCCAGTTTGGGTTTCATTTAGTTCCACGTCATGGCTTTTGGATAAGTTATCTGTCATTTGTGTTGATTTTCTATGTTTTGTTAGGATCAATTCTGCATTTCTTCACGGTCGTTAAGCATCGGCGCCGATAACAATAAGTTAACTGTATGAACGGTTACATTCAGCTTGAGAACTGTTAGGGGGCAGACGATGCTTTCCAAAATAACAGATTCTCAGGCTATTTATTTATCGCTTGGAAACTGGGCATAGGATAAGGTATGATTCTCATAACGGGATGTTACTGGATTTAACAACTAGGAGGGGTTCTTTTGAAAAATGTTTATTTTGATCATGACGGTAATGTTGACGACCTTGTTTCACTATTGCTATTGCTTCAGATGCCGGATGTTCATCTGACCGGTGTTGGTGTAATCGATGCAGATGGTTATATCGAACCGGCTGTTGACGCTTCTAGAAAAATAATTTCCAAATTTGGCCGTCATTCAAACGTTCGGGTGGCGGCTTCGAATTCTCGAGCGGTACACCAATTTCCAAAAGAGTGGCGGTTGAGTTCATTTTCATTTGATGCGTTTCCGATTTTAAATGAACACGGTTCTGATAAGGCACCGATTGCCGATAAGCCTGCACATCTGGACATGATCGATAAGATTCAGCGGGAAGATGAAAAAACAACTTTAGTTATGACTGGACCGTTAACGGACTTGGCTCGGGCTTTGGAAGTTGATCCAACAATTGTTGATAAGATTGAGCGACTTTATTGGATGGGCGGTACAATGAGAACCCAAGGAAATGTTTTGGAGCCTAAGCACGACGGCAGCGCAGAATGGAACGCTTACTGGGACCCTTATGCTGTCAAAACAGTCTGGGATTCAAGGATTAAGATGCAGATGGTAGGTCTCGAGAGTACCAATCAGGTGCCACTGAATGCCGATGTGCAGCAACACTGGGCTAATTTGCGTCGATATCCGATGATGGACTTGATTGGTCAAGGATATGCACTGGTTTCGTCTTATGAAGCTAATTCAACTTATTATCTATGGGATGTTTTGACAGCCGTTGCCAGTCAATATCCTGAAATTGTCCAGACTAAAGATGTTAAGGGCGACGTAATTGTTAATGGACCAAGTGCGGGTAAAACGTATGAAAGCCAAAACGGCCGACCGATTAATTTAGTAACCGAGGTTAAAGCCAAAAAGTTTTTTGATAAGATTGATGCCTTGTTAACACGGGAAGCGTGATGTTAATGAACTATTTACAAGTATCAAAAGTCATTACCTTACCGTGTGGTGTAACGATTAAAAATAGATTTGTAAAAACGGCTTTAAGCGAGACAATGGCAACGGATGACCATCAGCCTAATCACCTATTTAATCGTCTATATCGTCAATGGGCTATTGGTGGTGCCGGTATCGTTATCACAGGAAATGTTATGGTCGACCGGCATGCATTAGCAGAACCGGGAAATATCGTGGTAGATAGTGACCGGGTATTACCCAAATTGCGTCAATGGGCGGCAGATGGAACGATCAATGATACACAATTATGGATGCAGCTAAATCATCCAGGACGGCAATCTCCTAAGATGTTTTCAAGCCGGCCGGTTGCTCCAAGTGCCATTCCCATTACCGGAAAGAACCGGCGTGCGTTTGAGTCGCCGCGGGCGTTAACAGCAAATGAGATAAAAGAACTGGTTCAAAAATTTGTTAAAAGTGCTGTTATTGCACAAAAAGCGGGTTTTACCGGTGTTCAACTTCACGGTGCATTTGGGTACCTGATTAATCAGTTTTTATCGTCAAAGATGAATCATCGAACGGATGATTATGGTGGTTCAATTGAAAATAGAATGCGATTTTTGACCGACATCTATCAAGGGATCCGTAAGGCCTGTGGTCCAAAGTTTCCTATCAGTCTCAAGCTGAGTTTAACGGATATTGATGTGACCGGTTTTACTCAAAGGCAATTCGAAATGGTCATTAAGAAGATGGCAGCTTTGGGAATTGATATGATTGAAATTGCCGGTGATGACTATGAAAATTCTCAAATTGGGTTTTCCGGTCAGGCCCACTTTATTAATCAGTTGGTAAATGTGCCGATCGCATTAAGTGGTGGCTTTCGGCACATCTCGGCAATGGAGGAAGCATTGGGGAGACAAGATGCCTCATTAATTGGTGTATGTACGCCGATGGCCTTTATGACGGATATGCCAAATCAAATCCTTAGGTCAAGGTATCAGCCATTTGTGCTGCCGCTGTCAACGGGAAGTAATCGGCTGGATGATAAATTAAAGTCCATAATTGTGACCAGTTATTGTGAAGAGCAAATTAGACGCATTGCTGAAGGAAAGCAACCGAAACTTTATCGAAATGCTTGGTTATCAATGTTGGCTGGTATTCAATTACACGGAATAAAAGGATTGAAGCCAAGACGCGCACAATAAACGACTATCAATGACTTTGAAGATCGCGAAAAATAGACTGCATACGAATTTCAATATCGTTTAATTCCTTTGCATAATCTTTTAAGTTATTAGCATGTTCTTTAACTTTTTTAGGATCGGCATCTGTTTTATAGCTGAGTTGGTGCTCCAAACTTGCCCACATATCCATACCGATCGTTCGAAACTGAATTTCAACCGGTACGTCAAAGACACCTTTGGATTGGAAAACCGGTACAGAAACAACAAGATGCAAACTCCGGTAGCCGCTTTCCTTTGGGTTTTCAATATAATCTTTGCGTTTTAAAACCGTTACATCAGACTGTTCGGACAGTGCTTCTTCAACGGTGTAGATGTCGTCAATGTAATTGGTAACAACTCGAATACCGGCAATGTCGCGAATGTGGTCGCGAACGTTTTCGATTGTGAGCGTGTACCCTTTGCGTTTTAATTTTTCAAATAAACTCCCTGTTGATTTCATGCGTTCTTCCATGTGATGAATGGGATTATGATCGTAGTTCATTGAATATTCGTCGTCAAGGTTTTCCAGTTTAGTACCAATCTCATTTGCCCCGGAATGGCAAAGCTGATAGATGTTGACCAACTTTTTTAAGTCAGGAATCTGGTCTTCGAATTTGGTTTGTTTGAGCTGAGCTTCAATTTGTTTAACATCCATAAAATTTCGTCGTTCAAGAATCATTTGTAGACCACCTCATTCATTTATAGTTAGTATTTATTTATTAGTTAAACAGTTGATATGACAGAAGCGAGGCTGGACAAAAGTAAATTTTGTCCAGCCTCGCTCTTTTGTCATTATGGATTTATAAATTTAGAACTGTTTAAATAATTGGTCGATTTGTTTGAACTCATCATCGCTTATTGTAATGTCCATGGCTTGAGCGTTGCTGTGAACCTGATCAGCTACTCTGGCACCGGGGATGACGACACTGATATTCTGATTCTTAATATACCAAGCCAATATCGTTTGTGCAACCGTTGCTTGGTGGGCAACCGCAATTGCCTTTACCTTTTCCAATGCAGCCATGATTGCTGTATATTGCCTGCTTGAGAATCGACTGAATTTGCTGTTATCGGCCGGTGTATATTTACCAGTTAGTAGACCGGATGACAACGGGAAGTAAGGAACAAACGAAATTTGATGTTCCTTTAGATATGGGAATTCTTCCCTTTCAGCTTCGCGATGAACGAGGCTGTAGTTATCTTCGACGATATCTACTTGATTGTCGGCATTAGCTTCTTTAATTTGATCTAATGAAAAATTTGAAACACCAATTGCTTTAATCTTACCGGCTTTTTTCTCTTCAACCAATGCTTGAACAGCCTCAGCCTTGGGTGTCTTGTCATCCGGAAAATGAATATAGAAAATATCAATATAGTCTGTTTGCAGACGCTGCAATGCATCATCAACCGACTTCTTTAAGAACTTTGGATCATTGTTGGGTTTTAAATCATTATTCGGATCTTGAGCAGCTTTGGTTGCGATCACGAATTTTGAACGATCGTAATCTTGGGTAACGTTGCCGATAATCTCTTCTGATTTGCCGAGTCCGTACATGTAAGCCGTGTCCAATAAGGAAATACCATCTTCCAAAGCGGCTTTAACGACTTCAACACCATCTTCGTCCTTTAAACCGTCAAATAAATTATGACCGCCGACTTTGTTGGTACCTAAGCCAAGGGGCGTTGTGGTAACTGTACTTTTACCGATTTTAATTCTTTGAGCCATTTTGGTTCCTCCTAATTTATCTGAAGAATTAAAAATAAAGAGACCACATTTGAAAATGCCAGTCTCTTTAGATTGTAAGCCAAATTGATATTAATAGCCAAAATTATTAATAGTTTCTGCTAATTATGATCATTCGAAACGGAATTTATTCATCGTAAGGCCCCTTGCCCAAATAAGCATTAATCATCCAAATGTTTTTATCAATCGCTTCTTTAAACCCATTTAACATATCTTGAGTTGGAAAGTCTTTTTCAATGTCAGTTATTTCGATTCCCTTTTGATACTGATCACGCAGGTACTTAAACTGATCTGATAGTCGTTGCATAAAGTCACGCATCGTTAATTGATCCCAAGTGACTTTCTCGTCAGGAAGGCCGGTGTGTTCAATAAATTCATGGGTGGTTGAATAGGGTGATCCGTTAATTGCAATTAATCTTTCAGCGATATTGTCCAATTGGTCAGCTAACTGATCATTATAATCGTCCATTAAAGGATGTAACCTGAAGAAATTTTCGCCACGCATATACCAATGGGTTTGCTGAATATTGGTTTGTAACTGACTTAAATCAGCTACCAATTGATTGAGTTGTTCACGGGTCTTTGGAAAATCGTAATTGCTTGCCATAGATAAAAACCTCCTATAAAAGTAAGTCAATAATAAATCCGTTTACATACCTAGTTTATCTATTATTGGAAGTGTTATGCAAGTGAAGTGATTACCAATTTTAAATCGCTTCTGATCAATGCCGCTAGTGTCGGTTTATAGCGTTAGAATTAATCAGTAATGTGTTCAGAGTCATTGCTGGTTTCTGCCGGTTGTTTAGTTGGTTCATTCAAAGTTGAATGCTTTGAAGTTTCCAACATTCGAACATAGACCAATAGGCTGACAAAAGCTGCCGCCGAGACGTAGTAAAAGAACCAATTTTCATGGCCGATATTTTTTAACCAGAGGGCAACGTATTCAACGGTTCCACCAAAAATTGCGACTGTTAATCCATAAGGGAAGCCAACGCCCAACGCACGGATTTCAGTCGGAAAAAGTTCTGCTTTAACAACGGCGTTAATTGAGGTATAGCCGCTTACGATTAATAACCCGGCCATCATGAGCAGAAAAGCACTGAATTCATTGTCAAAGTATTGAAGCCCCAGAAAGATTGGAACTGTGAGCAGGGTTCCACCAATCCCAAACCAGTAAAGTAATGGTTTGCGGCCTATTTTGTCTGAAATATGACCAAATAATGGTTGCAGCCCCATAAAAATCAGTAGTGCCAAAAAGTTGATCAGGGTAACAGATTTCGTTGGTAGCCCTAACGTGTTGATCATGTATTTTTGCATGTAGGTTGTATAAGTGTAAAAGGCAATTGTGCCGCCAAAGGTAAGTCCCATTACGGTTAAAACCTGGCCGGGATACTTTGCCAATTTACGAAGCGTACCACGGGTGGTATTTGTTTTTTCAGCACGTTTGAATTGGTTTGTCTCATCCATTGATAATCGAAGATAAAGCACAATCAAGGCACCAACAGCACCAAGTCCAAATGGTATTCGCCAACCAAAGCTTCGGAGTTGAGAATCCGTTAGAATGGCTTGAAGACCGATTTGAATAATCAAGGCCAGTAATTGCCCACTAATCAGCGTGACATATTGAAATGAAGCATAGTAGCCGCGTTGATTGGACGTTGCCATTTCGGAAAGGTAAGTTGCCGAAATACCGTATTCACCGCCAAGTGACAACCCTTGAACCATACGAATCACGATTAATAATAACGGAGAGAAAATGCCAATGGTGGCATAGGTTGGGATCAATGCAATCAGTAACGAACCACCGGCCATGATACTGACGGATAAGGTCAAAGCGGCTCTTCTACCGCGTTGATCGGCGTATTTTCCCATAATAAAGCTTCCAAATGGTCGCATTAAAAAACCAACCGCAAAGACGGCCGCGGTGCTTAGGAGCTCGACAGTCTGATTACCATCAGGAAAGAATGAACCAGCGAAATAAATTGCAAATGATGCATAGATATACCAATCGAACCATTCGACCATATTACCAAGTGACCCTTTTATAATATTGCTTGTGATTCGCCTTTGGCTTAATTCCTGCATAAAAAATCAACTCCCTTAATGGTAATGTAACGTCATGATAGCGTTGTCAATGATTTCAATGCTATATCATAATCAATAAATTTGAATTAAAAATCGTTATTAGCATAAAGTTTGTGAAAATCTCATTGTTCTCATATTATAATTTAATGAAATCTTGTGTGCAAATATTATTGTTATTTATTTTGACCACAAGTTAAAAAACCGCCAATCAGGCAACGTGTCTGATTGGCGGTCATATCGTATTTAAATAGGTATTAAAGGGGATTAAGTTAATTCACAATTGTTTTCAGTGTCGTCAGTGAATCAATTTCAAAGGTGGGTTCAGCAGGTGTTGAATTATGAAGATGTGCCGGATTGAACCACACAGAATCCAGTCCGTAAGTATTTGCTCCGAGAATATCGGAGGTCAATGAGTCACCAATAACAAGTGTATTTTGCTTGCTGAAATGGTCAATTTTTTGAGAAACAAAATCAAAAAATGCCTGTTTGGGTTTTTGAAAACCAATCCGTTCAGAGATAAACATCTGACGAAAATATTTGGCAATCCCGGCTTCCTGAACACGGCGTTCCTGAGTTTTGGCAATTCCATTGGTGACAATATACAGGTCGTGGTGCTGACTAAGATCTGTCAGTAACTGAGTTGCACCGGGAATTTGATCATGCCCCTCGGCTAGGAAACTTCGGTATTGCTTTTCGATTGATGCACCGTCGATATCTTCACCAAAATGTCGAAAAAGCAGTGTAAAACGGCTGTTTAATAACTGATTTCTAGTTACGTTACCCTTTTCGTAACGTTGCCAAAGAGTCGCGTTTAATTGACGGTAATAATCAGCAATCTCTGATGTTAACGGTCTGTTCAGGTGCATGAACAGTTTTTCTAAAGCCCGTTTTTCAGATGCCTGAAAATCCAAAATGGTATCGTCTATATCAAATAATAGTGTTGAGTAGGGCAAAACGATCACTCCAAACTTTCGCTTACAATTGAATCAACGACTTTTTCTATGGCGGAAATGAGTGGGCTGTCAGGCTTGATTCCTGTTTCACTAAACCGGGTTTCCCACCATTGTTTACGGATATTTTGAATAACGGGCACAATTTTTTGCCCAGTATCCGTCAAGTTTAAAATAATTGATTTACCAACACCAGCTGTTTTTGTAAGATAACCTAAATTCTGCATTTTTTTTATTTCGCGAGCTGCAAGCCCTTTATCAATGACTAAAGATTTTGCGACTTGATTTTGGTTAATGTACTGGTTGTCTTTAATTGTTAGTAGAATACAAGCCGCCGTCGGATTCAACTGATGTTTTTTAAATAATTCACCGGTATCTTTATAATACTGTCGATGGAGTATTGAAATGTCTTGTGCAAGGTAACCGATATCTTTCAATGTTTTTATCCTTTCAAACAAAATGATCTATTCAAAGTGAAACTTTAGCATTTTTAAGTTGACAATTCAACGTAAGGGCATTAACCTTTGAAAGTAAGTTGAATTGTCAACATAGAAAAATGAAGAGGTGTCAAGCTATGGCTACTAAAAAACGTGGTTCTCAAGCTTTAATTCAATCAATGATCAATCAAGGAATCAAGTATGTTTTTGGTATTCCTGGTGCAAAAGTCGACCAGTTATTTGAAGATTTACAATATAGTGATGATCCAAATGCACCAAAGTTAGTGGTTGCCCGGCACGAACAGAATGCTGCATTCATCGCGGCAGGTATTGGCCGTCTTACTGGTAAACCGGGAGTTGTCGCAACAACCTCCGGCCCCGGTGTTTCCAACTTAACGACTGCTTTAATGACGGCTACTGCTGAGGGGGATCCGGTTATTGGGCTTGGTGGTCAAGTGCCCCGGGATGATCTTTCCAGATTGACACATCAAAGCATTCCCAGTAAAGAACTGATGAGTTTTGCAGCAAAAAGCAGCGTTGAGGTTCAGGATGCTAATAATTTATCTGAGGCATTCATGAATGCTTATACAGCTGCTGTTTCTCCAAAAGCGGGCGCTGCTTTTATTTCTTTACCTGCAGATGTTTTAAGCGATGATGTTGATCGGCCGGTCATTAAGACTTTAACAACGCCGCAAGCCAGTCAGGCATCTGAAAAAACACTGGATAAAATTGTCACGTTGCTAAAAGCTGCAAAGTTACCGGTTATTTTAGCTGGCATGAGAGCCTCTTCCGAAGAAGTAACAACGGCCTTGCATCAATTATTGGCAAAGGTCTCACTGCCAGTGGTTGAAACCTATCAGGGAGCCGGGATTATTTCCCATGAATTTGAAAAGGATTTCTTCGGTCGGGTTGGTTTGTTTAGAAATCAAATTGGCGATACATTATTAAAGCAGAGCGATCTGGTTTTGGCGATTGGCTATGACCCTGTGGAATATGAGGCCAGAAACTGGAATATTGAGCATAATGATGCCGTTATTAATTTAGACAGTGTGGCACCGGAATTAAGCAATGATTATCAACCCGACATGGTCATTGAAGCAGATATTGCAGAAACGATTATGGCTTTAACAAATAAGATTCCTGATGATTATCGACTCTCAGATCAATCAATTGCACATTTAAACACGTTAAAGGAAGAATTCGAAGATGAGAAGTTGGTTGAAACGGAAGCAAAACCCGGCACGGTCCATCCACTTTCGATTATTAATGAATTGCAACAACGAGTTGATGATGCAACAACGGTTACGGTTGATGTTGGCAGTCACTATATTTGGATGGCGCGCCATTTTAGGAGTTATCGCCCACGTCATTTACTATTTAGTAACGGTATGCAAACGCTGGGTGTTTCACTTCCCTGGGCAATTGCCGCAAAACTTGTTCGTCCAAACGAAAAAGTGGTTTCCGTTTCTGGTGATGGTGGTTTTCTTTTTTCCGGTCAGGAACTTGAAACTGCGGTTCGGTTAAATCTGAATATTGTACAATTAATCTGGAACGACGGTTATTATGATATGGTCAAGTTTCAAGAAGAGGCCAAGTATGGTCGATATGCAGGGGTTGAGTTTGGACCGGTAGATTATGTGAAATATGCAGAAAGTTTTGGCGCTACCGGATTGCGGGTTTCCGATCCAACTGAGTTGGGAAAGACGCTTGATCAGGCGTTTTCAACAGAGGGACCGGTAATTGTTGACATTCCAGTGGATTATAGTGATAACATTAAGTTGAAGTCTGCGTTATTAAAAGATAGTTTAAACTAGGAATAAGGAAGTTATAATATGGCGAAACATACAACTTTATACCAGCATGGAACGCTGGCGTTACTGGTTCCCGGCCTTTTAAAAGGAACAATGACGATGGGGGAACTTTTAAAACACGGTGATACTGGAATTGGTACAGGTGAGGGACTCGATGGTGAGTTGATTATTTTGGATGGCAAACCTTATCAAATAGATGCCAGTGGGAAAGTTAATGTCGTTTCCAACTCATTTACGATGCCTTTTGCAAACATTCACTACGCACGTTATTCACCATTGGCCGAGTTGGAAAATGTTTCCCAAGATGATCTCAATGAACAAATTGTTTCTCTGAGTAAAGCGGAAAATACTTTCTTTTCGGTTAAAATTACCGGTACTTTTTCAAATATTAAAACCAGAGCTGTCAGAAAGTCGGAACCACCATTTCACACACTTGCTCAAACGGCCAGTCATCAAAGTATCTTTACAAGGGATCAAGTTGATGGAACCTTAATCAGCTATTATTCTCCCGAACTGTTTGATGGTGCAGCGGTGGCCGGCTTTCATCATCATTTTCTGTCCGACGACCATCAATTTGGCGGTCACGTTTTGGATTTCCAATTGGATAAAGGTGATGTTTCCTATCAGCTGTTTGACACGTTTGAACAACACCTGCCTGTTAATGATAAGGAATACATGCAGCACGATTTTTCGTCCGACGATATTGTTGGTAGTATTCATACAGCTGAGTAGAATCGGCTATGATCATCAATCTGACTACTTGATTATTAAAAGGAGTCACTCGATTAATGATTACTAAAATACACTAAAAATTATACTAATATTACTAAAAAATAGTTTTTGCCTTAAACGTTGAGGTGAAAGCTTTTTTTCTATATCAAATAAAATATTTGTCAGATAATAATATCTTATGGTTGATTTATCCGTATAAATGTTATAATATACCAACATGTAAACGCTACAAGTTTATTAAATGCATAAGAGAGAAGCAATGATCAAATTTGTAAGCGTTGTTATAATAAGCTCTGCTTCAGAAAGCCTATTATAAAAATAGTTAACAATTTATTTGATTTGTTATGTAACCCCTTTCAACATTTGAGATGGGTTGAGATTGCTAATTAAGGAATTTATATGTTAAGGAGAATGAGAATGGAAAATGCTGCTGCTACAGAAAAGAAGATCTCAAGCAAGTTCATCTATTTCTTTGGTTCGTTTGGTGGAATCTTGTTTGGCTACGATATTGGTGTGATGACGGGGGCGTTACCATTCCTACAGATCGATTGGGGGCTTCAAAATGAAGCCGGGATCGTTGGATGGATCACTTCTTCGGTTATGCTTGGTGCTATTTTTGGTGGTGCAATCGCCGGTCAGTTGTCGGATAAGCTTGGTCGTCGAAAGATGATTTTGCTTTCAGCTATTGTTTTCACGATTGGTTCATTACTTTCCGGTATTTCTCCAAATCATCAAGGTGAGTATTATTTAATTGCCGTTCGGGTATTTCTCGGATTGGCCGTTGGAGCTGCTTCGGCACTGGTACCGGCTTATATGTCGGAAATGGCACCTGCCAAGGCACGAGGAAGCTTGTCCGGCCTTAATCAGACGATGATTGTGAGTGGTATGCTTCTATCTTATGTGATCGACTTCCTGCTAAAGGATTTGCCTGAGAATTGGGCATGGCGATTAATGCTAGGGCTCGCTGCAGTACCGGCCATTATTTTATTTTTTGGTGTTTATAAGTTGCCAGAATCACCACGTTTCCTTGTTAAATCAGGACGTGAGGCGGACGCACGGCGTGTTTTAAGCTATATTAGAACAAATAATGATGAAATTGATGATGAATTAAATCAAATTAAGCAAACTGCAAATGAAGAAAAAACGGCTGCAAAATCAACTTCATGGGCAACTGTTTTCAGTGGTAAGTATCGTTACTTGGCGATTGCCGGTATTGGAGTTGCTGCCTTCCAGCAATTCCAAGGTGCTAACGCAATCTTCTACTACATTCCATTAATTGTTGAAAAAGCAACCGGTAAAGCTGCCAGTTCTGCACTGATGTGGCCAATTATTCAAGGTGCTATCCTGGTTATCGGCTCATTGGTTTACATTGCAATTGCTGAAAAGTTCAACAGAAGAACCTTGCTTGTTCTTGGTGGATCTGTAATGGGACTTTCATTCCTGTTGCCAACAATCATTAACTTGTTAATGCCTAATGCAAGCCCAATGATGATTGTTGTCTTCCTGAGTATCTACGTTGCCGCTTACTCATTCACATGGGCACCGTTAACCTGGGTACTTGTTGGTGAAGTTTTCCCATTAGCAATTCGTGGTCGCGCTTCAGGGGCAGCATCATCTGCTAACTGGATTGGTTCCTTTGCAGTTGGTTTACTGTTCCCAATCATGACGGCACATATGCCACAGGATGCCGTATTCGCGATCTTCGGTGTCATTTGTCTCTTGGGTGTCTGGTTCATTCTTCGGGCCGTTCCTGAAACTAAGGGCCGCACACTTGAAGAGATTGAAGAACAAGGTACGCGTAAGTAAACGATCATTTTGAAAAAGTTTTCATTTTAATAATTGCAAGAACGAGGCCGTTTCTGACATTTTCAATGCCCTCGTTAAGATTAAAAAACAAAAATAAAGTTAATTGGATGCAAATGAACGCGTTTGCTTCCAGTTAACTTTATTTTTTTCTTTGGGAGAACATAAAAACCGAGAATAAATAAAAGATACCAATGATAATTGCCAGGGTACTGATAATGATTGAAATCACTAAGTCATAGAATGGTTGGATCAGGAAATAAACGCCTAGTCCATTAGAAAGTAGGCCGATAAGTGCCAGGACAATGATTAGAAAATAATATAAAATTTGATGACTAAAATAACTGACTCTTTTAAGCAGACCCCAAAGAATAAAGCCAACAACAGTTATTCCTATCAATAAAAAGGAACGGTGATCATTCCAAATAGTCACAAGAATACCCCCTGGTTCTGATTATTTGAGCAGGTCTTTAATAACGGCTTCGCCAACAGCGGTTGCGGAATTTGGATTTTGACCAGTGATTAAATTTCCGTCGATAACGACATTTGACTTGAAAGGATCACCCTTTATAAAATTTGCGCCAGCTTTCTTCAGCTCGTCTTCCGGTAAAAACTTTACCTCGCTGGTTAACCCGTTTAAGGCTTCTTCGTCATTAGAAAAGCTGGTTAACTTTTTGCCGGCTGTAAAGCGTTTGCCGTCTTTTGTACGCATTGCAAGAAGTGCGGTAGTGCCCACACAGTTTGCTGATACAATGCCATTATTTGCGATGATTTGCTGTGCAATTTTAGCAAGATTCTTATTTTCAGGGAAGTCCCACATGGCACCGTGGCCGCCTGCAAAATAAATAACTTGATAATCTTCGGCAGTGACTTCTTTCGGGCTTAATGAGGTTGCCAAGTAGTGATTTCGAAAATGATTATCCAGATAAAAATCCCAATCAATATTGTCCATACTATCACCTGAAAGGCATAACGGATCAAGGGGGATATAACCACCCGTCGGGCTTGCATAGTCGATGTCGATTTCGTTATCCTGCATCACCTTATGAAAATGGGTTGCTTCGCGTAACCAAAGGCCTGTCGCTCGATTCACATTATTAAATTTAGGTACATTTGTTGCTACAATTAAAGCTTTTGTCATAAATTATGATTACCTCACTTTGGAATGGTAATAATGAATTTGAACATATCACATATGTATTTTAGACCTTCTGAGTAATAGAGCAAGGATAGTTTGTCTACAACCAAATTACGAAAGGGCATTGGCGATTCTTGTGAAGATATGTTACTATCAACACAGCTTATCGTGATTGATTATAGAAAGTTAACTAATAATCAATCACGGTGAGCCAATATTATACTATCCAGGTGCGTGTATAAGTATGATCTTGATTGGAGGATAACATGGCAGATACAATTTTAGATGTTGAGGGACTTACAAAGAACTTTGGATCCAAAAAAGTCTTAAAAAATGTCTCTTTTTCTGTTGAAAAAGGACATATTGTTGGCTTGGTTGGACCTAACGGTGCCGGAAAGTCAACGATTATGAAGGCAATTTTGGGGCTGTTTAATTATCCAAGCGGTAAAATTACGCTTGATGGCCAACCGGTTTCACAAACAAGTCATCAAGCTTTGGAAAAAGTTGGTGCGCTAATTGAATATCCGGGTATTTATCCATTTTTAAGCGGGCTGCAACATCTTGAACTTTTTTCAAATGACGGTGTTTCTAAACAACAGATTATGGACGTTGTTGATAAGATGAAAATGGGGTCGTACATAAAGAGAAAAGCTAAAACGTATTCTCTTGGAATGAAGCAAAAGTTGGGAATCGCATTGGCTTTGGTGAATCATCCTGCCTTAATTATTTTGGATGAACCAATGAACGGCCTTGATCCGCAAGCGAACAAAGATCTACGAACGATTATTTTGGATTTAGCCAAACAAGGAACGACGTTCTTAATTTCCAGTCATATTCTAAGCGAATTGGAAAAATTAATTGATGATTTAATCGTCATTGATAAGGGACAAATCGTTTATCGTGGTGATATGGCGACTTTGGAAAGCGGCAGCACGAGATCAATGGTTCTTCAGACCTCTGATGATGCTAAAGCCAAGGATATCCTATCTCAAAACGGATACAAGTTAATCGATTCTGATCATGTTAGTGTTGTTGAGGATGAAACGACCAAAATGGCCGATATTATTAAATTATTGTCAACTAATAATATCGAAATCGAGGATGTTAAACACGTTCATAGTGATCTTGAGACTTCACTGCTTGATTTATTGAAGAATGACAAAGTGAAGGAGGGCTAATCTGATATGGTAACGTTAGTTAGACAAGAAATATTTAAATTGGTGCACAAAAAAAGTACGTGGGCAACATCAATTATCCTGCTGGTGATAATGACTATCTTTGCTGTGATTAGTCGGAATCATCCAAACACAATTGACCCCAAGACAATATTTGTCAGTTTATTTACTGGTTTTGACTGGATTGTATTATTTATGATTGCTGCTGCCAGTTCAATTATTTCGATGGAGTTTCAATATGGAACAATTAAAGAATTGCTTTATCGAAAGTACTATCGGGGAGAAATTCTTGTTAGCAAATGGCTTGCAATGGTTCTTTACTCAATCTACTTTATTGCATTGGCATTTGTTTATTCGTTGATTTTAAAATTAATTCTTTTTAACGGAACATTTCAGCTCAGCGAAACATATGGCAATAAGCATAGTATCTTAGTTACGGCCCTTTACACGTCTTTATCAGGATTTGTGGCATTGTGGTTGGTTTTAAGTCTGGTTTTGCTGTTGGCAAATCTGTTTAAGAGTTCTGCCGCAGCTATTTCAGTTGGTATTATTGGCTACTTTGCAATTAATGTGGTTTCTTCAATGTTAATCATAGCTATTAAGAAGTGGACTTGGTTAAAGTGGAATCCGTTAAACATGATGAATTATCCTAATCAGGTCATTAGCCCAAGCCTAAAACACATGACGCTTTTATCAACAAATGAATTACTCATTGGCAGTCTGGTTTATATGGTCATCTTTTTGGGAATAAGCTACTCTGTCTTTAAGCGTCGAAACGTTTAGTCAAAGGAATTGGCCGATAAAAATTAATAATTGATTGAGCACTTAAACCGTCAGACATGTCCTTGGGATGTGTCTGACGGTTTTATTATGAAATTGTTGGCAATTTTATGGCACAACATGTAGTGCGTTGGCAATGCATAACACATATATATTGTGTTTTAAAGTCTTTTTTTCAAATAATTTTCAGCTATACTAAACAATGTTAACTATATTTTCGAGTTTACCCAAAGGAAGGGATTCTATGGATTACATTAAGACTGAAGCAACAAATCAAAACGATACTAAACTTCGCAGTCTAACTGTGATCAAGGCTGACGGGGAAAAGTGTTCTTTTTACCCGTATAAAATTAATTTGGTCATTGAGGCACTTACCGATGAGACGGATGTGCAGGAGAAATTAAAACAGCAAATTTTTGAACGACTTTCATCCTTCGAAGAAGAACTGACGTCAAAGGATATCAGAGATAGTTTTAAAGCAGTTCTTTCAGAAATGGACCGTGGTGATTTGGTTGCCAGTTATGACCAATATCGCTTAAAAGATGAAGCCAAGTGGCAGGCAGCGATTAATCCTTCAACCAAGCTTAACCAGTTATTTGATAAAAGTGACACTGTTGTTCACGAAAACGCAAACAAGGACAGTAATGTGTTCAGCACCAGGCGAGACTTGACTGCCGGAATGGTCGGTAAATCTCTTGGTCTCACGCTGATGCCTGAAACTGTTGGTAAGGCGCATTTGCGAGGGGATATCCATTATCACGATCTGGATTACTCACCGATGACTGAAATGACTAATTGTTGTTTGATTGATTTTAAGGGCATGCTGAACAATGGATTTAAAATCGGAAATGCCGATGTCGAGCCACCTAAGTCGATTCAGACAGCAACCGCGCAAATGTCTCAAATTATTGCGAACGTTGCTTCCAGTCAATATGGTGGCTGCTCAGCAGACAGGACAGATGAGCTGCTGGCACCATTTGCTAGATTGAATTTTGAAAAACATCTGGCAGATGCCAAACACTGGATTGCCCCTGATAAGCAGGAAGCTTTTGCAAAAGAAAAGACTAAAAAAGATATTTATGATGCTATGCAGGCACTGGAATATGAAATTAATACATTATTCTCATCGAATGGTCAGACGCCGTTCACAACGGTTGGATTTGGTCTTGGGAGATCATGGATTGAGCGCGAAATTCAAAGTGCTATTTTGAGAGTCCGGATTAAAGGGCTGGGAAAGCAGCATCGGACAGCTATTTTTCCGAAATTGATTTATACCCTAAAAAGAGGATTGAATCTCAAACCCGATGATCCCAATTATGATATAAAGCAACTCGCCATTGAATGTGCCACCAAGCGGATGTATCCGGATATCTTGATGTATGACAAGATTATTGAATTAACAGGTAGTTTTAAAGCGCCGATGGGCTGTCGAAGCTTTTTGCAGGGATGGCATGATGAGAACGGAAAAGAAGTTAACAGTGGCCGAATGAATTTAGGCGTTGTCACAATCAATTTACCAAGAATTGCGATTGAATCCCATGGGGATAAAGCTGTTTTCTGGGAAATCCTGCAAGACCGATTGGAGATTGCTAAAAAGGCTCTTCTTAATAAAGTTGATCGTTGTAAGCAGGCAAAGCCCAAAAATGCGCCCATTTTGTATCAGTACGGTGCCTTTGGTAAACGGTTAAAAGATACGGATTCCGTGGATGAGTTATTCACGCATCGGCGGGCTACGGTGTCATTGGGCTACATTGGATTATACGAAGTCGGAACTGAATTTTATGGACCGGATTGGGAACATAATCAAACAGCCCACAAGTTTACCGTATCGATTGTAAAATGCCTACATGATTATTGTGCAAAGTGGGAAGATCAATACGACTATCATTTCAGCGTCTATTCAACACCGGCTGAATCATTGACAGATACCTTCTGTGAGCTGGACACTAAAAAATTTGGGAAGATCAATGACATTACATCTAAAGAGTACTACACAAATAGTTTTCATTATGATGTACGAAAGAATCCAACACCGTTTGAAAAGTTGGCTTTTGAAGAGGCTTATCCAAAATACGCGGCCGGTGGTTTTATCCATTACTGTGAATACCCTAATTTGAAACAGAATCCGGCTGCTTTGGAGGCCGTTTGGGATTGGGCATACGATCATGTTGGCTACCTTGGAACCAATACGTCAATTGACCACTGCTATAAATGTGGATTTGATGGTGATTTTAAACCAACCGCCAAGGGATTTGAATGTCCGGAATGCGGAAATCGTGATCCCAAGACCTGTGATGTTGTTAAGAGAACCTGTGGCTACCTTGGTAATCCGCAAATTCGACCAATGGTACACGGGCGACACGAAGAAATTGCATCCCGAGTTAAAAATATGAGGTTAGGTGATATGAACGATGGCGGAAACTCGAAAAATTAGGTTACCAAATGACCCGAAGCCCAAGCAGTGGTTGGCAAAGGATCGCAGCCAGCAATACATCGCCAGTTACAAGCCCTTTAATATGGTGGATGGTGAAGGTGTTCGCTGCAGCCTGTATGTTTCCGGCTGTCTATTCAACTGTCCCGGTTGTTATAATAAAGTCGCCCAAAACTTTCACTATGGTCACCCGTATACTAAGGAATTGGAAAATCAAATCATTAAGGATATGTCTGAAAGTTATGTTCAGGGATTGACATTACTTGGTGGAGAACCCTTTTTAAATACTCAGGTCTGCATTAAGTTAGCAAAAAGGATTCGAGCAGAATTCGGGCATACAAAGGATATTTGGTCCTGGACAGGCTATAAATGGGATGAATTAATGAAGGAATCTGATGACAAGCTGGAATTGCTAAGCTATTTGGATATCTTGGTTGATGGGCGTTTCTTATTGGCTAAGAAAGACCTGACACTTCAATTTCGTGGCAGTTCAAATCAGCGAATCATCGATGTACCCAAATCATTAGCAGAAAAGAAAGTTGTGATTTGGGAAAAATTAGTTAAATAAAAGCAGCAATCGGTCAAAAACGCCATATGATAATCAACACTATTCGTTGATGCTCATATGGCGTTTTATTTTCTATGATAAATGATCATCTATTTGAGATAATCCCGCTTTCTTTCAAATAAGAAGACAGAAAGTGCGGCAATCATGGTAAAAGGAAGTGCCATTTTGTATCCTTTCGTAAAGGCATCCGTCATGTGTTGTTTAGTATCTGACCTAATGACTTTAGCAACTGCTTTGATTTGAGTATTTTGTTCCGCAACTTCTCTTTTAACAAGTTTAGAGATTTTAGCATGAATCAAGGCTTTTTGCTTTTGCAGCATCAGTTTGGTATTTGGCATTTTTGCAATCGTTTTTTGATAATTAGCTTGAATCAGTTGATTGGTTTTTGCAGGAGTAATCCCCTGTTTACTGGTTGAATCGGTTGTTTTTCCATTGTCCGAAATGGCTTTTCTAACATTAATCGCAACATCCGTTTTTGCTTTGGCTGATAGCTGGGTTGTCTCTATTCGGGTGTTTGCCTGAATAATGGACTGATGTCTTGCGGTAGCCAGGTTGGCCGTGAGGGCAGAGACAAATATCGCTACTGCCAGCAACGTACCGATTTGACGAAATACGTCAAGGACGCTTTGGGATGCAGAAAGCAGCTTTCCGGTAAAGTTTGATGCACCCAAAACAACGAGTGGTCCGGCGATAATTCCAAAGCCACCACCGATTAATAGTAAACTGATAATGGTTTGGCCATAATGGGCGGGGTTAACAATCGAAAGAATCATATAGCCGGCAATTATTTGAAGGAACCCCACGGAAACAAGTAGTCGTGGCCCAATTTTATCATTTAATATACCGCCAATTGGTGAAAAGATGAAAATCATAAACGAGGTTGGCGTGATCATAAAAGCAGCAGTTAGTTCAGATTTATTGAGGATATTAGTGAAGAAGGAGGGCATGATGACTAAGACAGCTACCAAGAAGATTTCTGTCAAAATAGTAACTAAGGAAGCACCGGTGAATTGACGACTTTTGAATAAGCCTAATGGCACCATCGGATCTTTAGTGACGTGTTCAGCGACAATAAAACAGGCAAGTGACACGATAACTGTCGTGAATAGTCCAATGATAAGGCGGCTGGACCATCCCCAGTCATTACCCTTAACCAAGGCTAAAGTTAAAGCTAATAATGTGCTCATTGAAAAGAGCATGCCCCAAAGATCAATTCGAGCTTTAAAGCGATGTTCATTTTTTAGTGGCAATAGTCCGCAGCAGAGAATGAGGACAATTAAAATTAAAGGCAAGTTAATTAAGAAAACATAACGCCACCCCAAATATTGAGTGACAATACCACCGATGGTTGGCCCAAAGGCTGAAGCAAATCCTTGAGTCACACCCAAGGCGGCCAAGACACCGGTCCGGTGTTTAACATCGGTTGTTGAAATACCGATGGTCATACTTGCGGGAAAAATAATTGCTGCGCCCAGGCTTTGAATCCCTCGGCCGATAATTAAGAATTCAGCACTGTTGGCTGACCCGGATAGTAGGGATCCCAGTGCAAAAAGCACTAGTCCAACCAAGTATGTCTTGTTTCTCCCGATAATATCGGCAATTCTCCCAAACGGGATGGTAAAAACCGCAAACGTGATGGTGTAAATATTTAAAGCCCATGATAAAGTTCCCAAATTTACATTTAGACCGCTTTGGATTGCAGGCAGTGCGATATTCATGACGGTTGTATCCAGCATACATAAGAAGATACCGATCATCATGGAAAAGATGATTAATTTTTGTTTGATACGCATGATAAAAACTCCTTTTTTAGTTTAAAATAACAGTGCAGGTGATTATGTTGGGCTTGGTTATTGTCGACAAATAACCCGGGCCCCAGATGTTTTCATTACCCTTCAATCGCTTGCTTTGTAGATTATCATGGGGTATCTTAATTAAGAATCTTTTGTTGACAAAAGGAGGGATTTTGTAAACGATGTCACCTAAGGAGTTAAAGGACCAGAAATTGACCGATATCTTTAAAGCTTTAATGGGCTTGCTAAAAGGTCAGTCATTCGAGGAAATTTCAATTACGGAACTCGCAAAACGAGCAGGCGTGTCCAGAGCGTATTACTACAAAAATTTTGTGACACTGGAGGATATTGTCAGCCAATATGAAATGTTGCGAATCATTAGCTATTTACGTCAGCTCCCGGATGGATCGAGATTAACGCTGCAAACGTTAATGACACATTATTTTCAGCTCGTTTTGGATGATCAGCGGGACCAGCTGATCTTAATTTCTGCCGGTAAAGAACAAGTTTTAATTAAAACATTTCATACCGTTTTGGTATATCTGCTTAAAAACAAACTGATTCCATTAACTGATCGAACGACTGATTCTTATTGGGGTGACTATTTTTCCGGTGCAGTTATTAACTTATCAATTAGCTGGCTTAAGCAGGGAGCAGTAGAACCACCAGAGTATATGGGTAAAAAGGTTGAAACCTTTGCTAATTAAATTAAAAGAGGCTTCTAGGGGGATTTTTCAAAGATGATTTTTTATACTTATGATTATTTACATACATCACAAAATACTTGGCAGTATGCGCGAATTGTGATCACGTGTGTACTGGTTTTGGCTTTTCTCTTATTTTTGATTCAGTATTGGCGGCATCGGTTCGATATAAAGTATAAGGATCTAAGTATCATTTTTGGGACGTTGTTACTGTTGATTTTGGGGATGCAATATAACGATTTTAGTAATATTCAAAATTCGATTAAGCAGTCTGGTCAAATGACAACGGTCGTTAAAGCTGTTGCCAGACAACTGAAAGTATCCAAACAGGATATCAGTGTCAACTCAACAACCCCAAATGATAATGTGTTGGTTAAAACACCAAAAGGGTTCTTTCGAGTTGACTATAATACCGATGGTTCTCAATTCGTTTTAGAGCAGGTAATTCTGCATGATTCAGATGCTGTTAAGGTTGAGGGGGAAAAATAATGTTTACGTATTCTGATGTTATGTTGAAATTAATAGTTGGTTTTGTTTTTATTACGCTACTGATTAATTTGACTGGAAAAGGGAATTTAGCACCTACTTCGGCAATGGATCAGCTTCAGAACTATGTATTAGGTGGTATTGTCGGAGGCGTTATTTACAACCCGGCAATTACAATGGCCCAGTTTATTGTTATTTTGTTGCTGTGGTCATTATTGATCATGGTTACCCGATATTTAAAAACACATATTCACTGGTTCGGTAAGTTTGTGGAAGGTGATCCGATTACAATTGTGAGAAATGGGAAATTACTTGTTGAAAATTGTTTGAGGGCAAATCTGTCAGCAAAAGATGTCGATTTTAAATTAAGAACCGCCGGCGTATATGATATCGCCGAGGTTAAACGGGCAATTGTGGAACAAAACGGCTCCGTCACGGTCCTAAGATTTGGGGCGGGAAGCATTCGATATCCTGTGATTATTGACGGTCAGGTTGATCCGGATGTCCTTGATATGATGGATAAGGATCAGTCTTGGTTGGATACTGAATTGAAGCAACATGGGATTGATAACATTAAAGATGTGTATATGGCGACGTTTCGGAATAGTAAGTTGGAAATTGTTAAATATGATCAAAAGGATGAGTGAACGTGACAATCAGTTGCTTTAACTCTAGGTGTTTCACATGAAACAGTGAAGAAAGCATTTATTAAATAAGGAACGGAGCGCCTTAACAAATAAAACGCTCTGTTCCTTTTTTGAATAGTGACTAGATCTTATTGGATATTTAGTTAAGAAAAATAATTAAAAACTCAACCATTACACGTTATAGTTGATGATAATCAAGAAAAAGAGACGTGAACCTAGTTGATGTAACAGGACGGTTGCTCGACAAAAGGATATTCCCACATTAAATTTAAGTGTATAGACGAAAGGAGAATTAAATGGATTTTGGAGAGCAGCTTCAAATACGACGCAAACAATTAAATTTAACTCAGGCACAATTAGCACAAAAATTACATGTTACCAGACAAACGGTTTCACGTTGGGAGAACAATGCAACGTATCCTAATTTGGATATTTTAGTTGAAATGAGTGATTTTTTGGACCTTTCGCTTGATAAATTATTGAAGGGATCTGATTCAAAGATGGTTGAAACGATAAGTAAGGATGTCAGGCTGAAACAACGTTACCGGAAGTGGTTGATCAGTATTGGAATCTTGTTTTTGCTACTTCTAGTGTTTCTCGGTGTATTAAGCTGGGGGCGTCATAGTCAAAATGAAATGATCGACCGGTTTAATCCATTTTTGAAAACAACATATGGATATGCATTGTTACCGGAGAAAACGCCACCCAAACGGGAAAAATCAATAATAACAGGGTCAGATGGAAAAAGACACCAAAAGTGGATGAACGTTCCACAACCTGTTAATGCTCGTGTAGTAACAAATCCATTTGGTGACGGTGAATGGCTGAAATTTCAAGTAGGGGCGATTCCGGAAAAAGGGATGAATTACGCTGTGGTCTTGCACAAGGGATCATATGTAAAGCGGGCAAGGCTGGTAACCAGGTCGGACATTCCGAGTCTGATTCGATCAATCATGGGACAGAACGATCAGTATATGCCATATACTTATAAACTGTTCGGTCCCAAAGGTTCTTGGAACCCATTTCACTAGGTTGGTTAACTGATACTAGGAATCAAATTGAACCAATGATGACTTACGGTCAAATAAATTAAGAGCATACTAAGGATAATTGAAATTGCTAAGGAAATAAGGCTTGACCACCAAAGAGGACTTTTGAACGTTCTGTGTGATTGCTGCCATACCACAAAAAAGGATGGTATAATCCCCAAAATGGGAATTAATCCAAGTATCATGATGATAATCGAGAGGTACAGATCTATTCTTTTTATTTTTTCAAGTTCTTTTTGTTGAAGAAGATTAAAAAAGTGAAGAAATTCCTCTCGATCTGATTCGATTTGTAGATCAAAAGAATGATTATCTTTTACAAAATTATCAAGGGGTTCATCATAAACTTTACTTAAAAGGGTTAAGTTGTAAAGATCAGGACGGGAATGCCCGTTTTCCCAGCTGGAAATCGATTGGCGTGTCACTCGTAGTTTATCAGCAACTTGTTGTTGTGAATACCCTTTTCTTATGCGGGCTTTTTTCAGTTGACTTGGAAGTTGATCCAAAAAAGTCATCTCCTTATTTAGGGCTAATTGTTGGTTTGATAAAGCGGGGGATTTTATGATCTTGGTGAAACCCTACAATTATGTATATACGGATTTATCGCTTCATTTTTTTCGACATATTAAATAAGAGTGGCTGGGACATAAGTCCAAAAAACATTACTTTTTAAAAAAATCCCGTGAAATCAGCGCTTTTTGTAAGCTGATTTCACGGGATTTTCACTTTGGGGTAGGAACGTTGTAATATTGATTTTTGACTATTGTCCCAGCCTCTTATTTAATGAAAGTTTGGAAAAATGTTATAGTTCAGAATCTTTGCTTTCAGTATTAGGAATTGAGACAGATGATTTTTCCCTTGACGACCAAAGGCCAAATCCAATACACCAGATTAAGCCAGCGATTGCCGGTATGGTGCCATCGCCATTGAAGAACAGGCTTAAATAGATGATAATAAAGAAGCCGATTAATGCCGGATCAATCCATTTATAGCCCTTTAGAACAAATCCATTGGGGTCGAAGTCGATGGATTGACGATATTTGTAATGGGCGATCACCGTTAGAAGATAAACAACCAGTGCCAAGTCACTTGTCGCCGAACAAATGAGGGTAAAGGCATTTTCAATTCCCGGGATACTGCTGATAACCGGAGCCAACATGATTAGAGCAGCCGAGAAGACGATAGCTTTTGCCGGTACGCCACTTTTAGAGACAGATTTGAATTTTGGCATTAGCGTTCCTTGGGACTCCGAAGCGAGTTGATAAAAATGTCGACCTGCTGAATAAAGAAAACTATTTAACGAAGAGGAAGCAGACGTTAACACGACGAAGTTAATGACGCCTGCCGCTGCCTTTAAGCCAGCCAATGCGAAAACCTGAACAAATGGGCTTTGATTGGCACTTAAACTGTGCCAGGGATAAATCGCCATAATCACGATGATGGCACCAATATAAAATAATAATATTCGGTAAATTGTTTCATTAATAGCTTTTGGGAGTACTTTATGAGGATCTTTTGTTTCAGCCGTGGTAATGCCCACAAATTCCATTCCTTGAAAAGCGAAGAAAACCATCGGAAAGGCACCGATAAAGTTTACGATCCCATTAGGGAAGAATTTAAAGCCTTCGAAAATATTATTCAGACCGGCGTGTCCAATCGGTGTTTTAAAGCTGGTTGTTACCATAATAATTCCGGTCACAATCATCGCAATGATGGCAATAATCTTAATCATCGCAAACCAAAACTCTGCTTCGCCGAATAGTTTCACGGCAATAAGATTGACGGCTGCCAGAATCACCAAAATAGCGATTTGAATCATCCATGCATCAATATTTGGAAACCAAAACCGAACATACGTGGAAATGGCGGTTAGTTCAGCCATTCCAATGAATATTAATTCCAGCCAATATGACCAACCGGCAAAATATCCCATTTTAGGGCCCAGGTATCGACTGATGAACGCGATAAAAGTATGTTCTGATGGATCCTTGTATAACATTTCACCAATTGCTCGCATCATTAGAAAAAAGAAGATACCAATAACCGCATAAATAAAGATAATTGATGGGCCGGTTTTTGTGATGGAAGTTCCTGCACCTAGAAATAAGCCGGTTCCAATCGTGCCACCCAACGCAATCATTTGAACATGGCGGTTGGATAATTCCCGCTTTGTGCCATCGGCATTCATTCGGATCTTAGATTTTTCTTTCATACAACATAATTTCCTTTCTTTGACCACTTATGTCAGTGACGCTTTGCAAACTGAATGTTAATGAATAACATATAAATAAGTGCTTAACCTTATCAAAAGTGACAATTTCATGTCAACATGCGAACATTAAAAGCAACTATTAATTGGATTGTTTTGATATAAAGCTTTGTTATAATTTATGCCATAATTAAATAAAATGCAAGCGAAAGATTAAAATTATCTCATAAATTATTAATTATAAAGCAGCCTTATAGGTTGCTTTAACACTGTTTTGTTAGAATTACACAATATTTATTCAGGCGGTCCAATATTATTAATTGACTTCTCATAAAATTGTTATATTATTAACAATAACATTCACTCAACTGGATGCTGATTTTTAATCGAGTGTTGGTTGTTGAAAGGCTGTCACACTTTTAAACTTCTCGGAGGTGTACCATCATGGAATTAAACGATATTAATCCAAATGTGTTAAACGTCAAACCCTCTTCTATGCGAGAATTTGACCATGAAATTAGTGCTGACCCGCAAATTGTTAAACTAACTTTGGGTGAGCCAAACTTTGATGTGCCTGCCCATATTAAGCAGGCTGCTATAGATGCGATTAACGATAATTATTCGCACTACCCATACTTTTGGGGCTATGCGGAACTCCGAGAAGCCGCGGCGAAATATTATCAAGAAAAGTTTGGCTATCACTATACTGCAGATCAAATTGTTGTGACAGTCGGTGCAACTGAAGCTGTTGCTGATGCGGTTGCAACCCTGTTTCAGCCAGGTGATGCGGTTATTTTACCATCACCTGCCTACCCGTTATATGATGCTTCAATTGCAATGCATGGCTTAAAGCAGGTTCGCATTGATACCAGCAAAACGGATTATATTTTAACACCTGAAGCTGTTCAGCAAGCAATTGATGACAATCCCGGTTTAAACATTCGGGGGTTGATTATCACTGATCCAAACAATCCAACGGGGGTTGCCTATACTGAAGAACAACTCAAGGCCTTGGTACCGGTTTTGAAAGAGAATCGGATTTGGGTCATTAGTGATGAGATTTATGGTGAATTGACGTATGGGCAAAAACACTGTACGCTTTCAACGTGGTTACCAGATCAGACTGTTATTGTGAACGGGCTTTCGAAGTCCCATGCGATGACCGGATGGCGGTTGGGTTATGTCTTTGGACCAAAAGGGTTTATCGACGAAATTGCCAAAGTTCATCAATTTACAGTAACAACACCGACCTCAATTGTTCAATATGCAGCTATTGAAGCAATGAAGCATGGCCAAAATGATGCAGAAGTCATGCGGAAGCAATATGAAAAGCGTCGGGACTTTGTCGTTAAGAATATGAGAGAAGCCGGTTTTGATGTCGTTCATCCAGGCGGTGCCTTTTATGTTTATGCTAAAATTCCAGCCAGCTTGCATATGGATAGTTGGACCTGCGCACGTACGTTGGCTAAAGACTACCATATTGGTTTATTCCCGGGTGCCTCGTTTGGCGACGATGCGTCTATTCGAATTAGCTATGCTGCCAGTGATGAGGCCCTGAAAGCAGCCATGACGGCTATTAAGAAATTAGTGGCTGATAAGAGTGTTGTTGGCGATAAATAAAAAGAAAATTCTTAAAAAAGTAAGCAAGATTTAAGCTCTCAATTTTAATTTTGAGGGCTTTTTATTATGGTATGATGAATTTAAATCATTAATTGGATTACGAAAGGTTGTTGACTATCATGCCATCCGAAGAACAAAGAATGCTTTCCGGTAAACTATATAATGTCTATGATAAAGAGCTTGGCAAAAAATATGAGCGAAAGGATCAACTGCTTCATCAAATTAATTTCCCGATACCTGATGTGGACCCGCAAGCTAAATTGACAGAATTGATTGGAAAAATGGGGCAAAACTGTTACATTGAACCACCGTTTTTCTGCGATTTTGGTGACAATATCACATTGGGTGACGATGTTTATTGTAATACAAACTGTATTTTTCTTGACTCTGGCAAAATTAGTATTGGCAGTCGAGTTTTAATTGGACCACGGGTAAACTTATTTGCGGCCGGTCATCCCATTGATGCCGGTGTTCGAAATAAATGGTTGGGATTTGGCAAACCGATTACAATTGGCGATAACGTTTGGATTGGTGGCGGCACAACGGTCAACCCTGGTGTGGCGATTGGTAAAAATGTTGTTATTGGATCGGGATCTGTTGTAACAACGGATATTCCGAATAATGTCGTTGCTGTTGGTAATCCTTGCCATGTTTTACGCAAAATCACCGAGCAGGATAAAATTTATTGGCAGGCTGAAGAAACCGATTATGTAGAAGATAGAGGGCCACTTGGAAGCCCGGATATTCAATGATTATAAAAAACGAAAGAAAAGTTGGACAAAAAAGTTGCCCAGCTTCTCTTTCGTTTTTTAGTTAGTTTCAGCGAAAAAAAGACTAATTTATTTTTCTTTCCTTCATCGTTAATGACAATAATAAAGCTGCAACCGCAATAATCAAGGTAAAAATAAACCCTAAATGAACGCCATTGGTAAAAGCAATTTGATGAGTCGTTGCAGACAACTGTTGGCCAAATCCCAACAAAGCTGTGGCGATTGCGGTGGCAATGGCGCCAACAATTTGTTGGAAGGTGTTCATGATTGTACTGCCGTCGCTGGAAGTGCGTTGATCAAGAGCACTTAATCCAAATGTTTGAGATGGTGACATCGAAAGCGGCACCCCAATCATCATCACGATGTGTGCTAGAATGACATACCAGATCGGTGATGTTGAATTGGCGAATAAGAATAGGACAATTCCAATGATTGTCATTGCGAATCCGGAAACGCTTAACAGACGTTTACTGATTAAATCGGAATAACGGCCCGCAATGGCTGAAACAGCTGCATTGACGATACCACCGGGCAGCATAACGATACCGGTTAATACAACCGGTATTGCAAGGCCATTTTGCCAGAACATTGGGAGCAGGTACATAGACGATAAAATGATACCGAAATCCATCATCACTAAAATGGCACCGGTCCGATACTGGCGATTTGCGAAAATGTGAAAATTTAAAATGGGCTCAGTCGCTGATAGCTGACGTTTAATGTACCAAGCTAATAAGATGATTGCTGCAATTAACGTCGCAATAACGGTTGGCGATCCCCATCCCTGATCACTGGCAAGGCTGACACCGGTAACCAACCCACCAAAACCTAAAGTCGAAAGGATAATCGAAAAGACGTCAATTTTGGGTTTTGTGATGTGACCAACGTTTGGTAAATACTTCATGACAAGAATCAAGGCAATAATTAGAAATGGGACGAACATCCAAAAAATCCATTGCCAAGATAAAACACCTAGAATCATACCGGACAGCGTTGGACCGATTGCCGGTGCAAACATGATCACTAAGCCAATTAATCCCATTGCTGCACCAAGTTTATATGGTGGGAAGATTAAAGTAGCGACCGTAAACATCAATGGTAGGATCAAGCCGGTCCCAATTCCCTGAATCATGCGACCGATTAATAAAACCGGGAAACTACTTGCTAAAGCTGAAATAATGGCACCGACAATAAAAGCAATGATTGCAAAAACAATGATCTGCCGCGTTGAAAAAATACGAGACAGTAAACTTGAGAGTGGTAGTACAATTCCGATAATAAGCATATAACCGGTTACCAGCCATTGAATGGTACCAATATTAACGTGCAAGGCAGTCATTAAGCTTGGCAGTGCAATGTTCAAGGAAGTTTCGCTTAACATTCCGACAAAGCCGCCAATGAGCATACCCAGCATTGCAATAAACGGATGTGTGACGGGTTTGGCAGCCTGATCTTTCTTTTCTTGCGCCAAAGCGTCACGAGTTTCTAAAGATTTTTCCATAAGTAAAAAACGCTCCTAATTCTAATTCTCTATATCGTTATCGTGTCAACAACCCCTTAGGGCATTTGATCATGGTAGCATAAATAAAAGATTCTCGTAAGTTTTATTTTCAAACATAGGTGAATTAACAAATAATTTAGAAAGGAAAAAACCGATTTTTTCGTGTTTAAAGTAGTTCTCATAAATCAAAAACGAAAAAACCGTTTATTGATCGTGTGATATGCTTAAAAGTAATAAAATGTTTTATAATAATTTCATAAAATGTGACCATTTATCATTAAATTTCTGGTAGAATGTAACATAACGATGTAATTTTAAACAGCTTTTCTAGTGCTGAGTGGATTTATATCAAAAAATATTTTGACAGAAAGTGGGTCGTTCTTGTGAGTAATGCAAAATCTTACATTGAATCAGTTAAGGATACAATTCAACGTCGTGATCCAAATCAAACAGAGTTTCAGGAAGCGGCTTTTACCGTTTTGGATACTTTGGAGCCGGTTTTAGATAAACATCCGGAGTACATCAAAGCCAATTTATTGGAAAGATTGGTTGAACCTGAAAGGGCAATTCAATTTCGGGTGCCTTGGCAATCTGATGATGGTCAATTCCATGTTAACCGCGGTTTTAGAGTTCAATTCAATTCTGCAATTGGTCCTTATAAGGGCGGCCTAAGATTACACCCTAGTGTTAGTTTAGATGTTGTAAAATTTTTGGGGTTCGAACAGGTTTTGAAAAACAGCCTGACTGGTTTGCCAATCGGTGGTGCTAAAGGTGGCAGCGATTTCAATCCGAAGGGTAAATCAGACTCTGAAGTGATGCGATTTTGTCAAAGCTTCATGACCGAATTGCAGCGCCATATTGGTCCGGATTTGGATGTGCCGGCTGGTGATATTGGCGTTGGCGGACGCGAAATCGGTTTCTTATTTGGTGCTTATAAACGTTTAAACGGTTACCAAAATGGTGTTTTAACAGGTAAAGGACTGACTTTTGGTGGAAGCCTTGCCCGACCAGAAGCAACCGGATTTGGCCTTCTGTATTACACGCATGCGATGCTTAAGGCGTTGGGAGACACGCTAACTAATAAGAAAATTAAAGTGTCTGGCGCTGGAAATGTTGCGACCTATGCGATTCAAAAGGCAACTGAATATGGGGCAACCGTTATTACCTGCTCCGATTCTGATGGTTATGTGTACGATCCAAACGGTATCGACTTTAAGCTTGTTAAGCAAATCAAAGAGGTAGAAAGAGGGCGCATCAAGGAATATGCGCAACGGGTTGAAACGGCTGAGTATCACGACGGATCTGTCTGGGACTTTGATATCAACTATGACATTGCCCTGCCTTGTGCAACTCAAAATGAAATCAGTAAAGATCAGGCAAAATTAATTGCCAAGGATCGGGTAAAGTATGTCTGTGAAGGTGCAAATATGCCAAGTGTTCCCGATGCAATTGCAACATATCGTGATAATAATATTTATTACGGGCCGGCAAAGGCTGCTAATGCGGGTGGTGTTGCTGTTTCAGCTTTGGAAATGAGTCAGAATAGTGAACGGCTCTCGTGGAGCTTTGAAACCGTTGATAATCGGCTTCATGATATTATGGACAATATCTTCGAAATATCTGAAGCTGCAGATAAAGAATATCAATTAAATCAGGATTACCAAGCAGGTGCGAACATTGCCGGCTTTGAAAAAGTGGCACAAACAATGATGGCTCAGGGGCTTGTTTAAGGGTACTTTTTTCCTGCATTCAAAGTTTGGTGCGATAAAATAATAGCGGTCAGGCAAGTTTACTATTTGCCTGACCGCTATTATTTCGCTGACTATTTAGTTAAGATAGGCTATCGCGACTTGTTTGAATAGTTGTTGCATATTTAAGAATGTTGCAATTTCAACATATTCGTTTGATTGATGGGCAGTTGTGTTACCGGGACCAATAATTAAGAATTCGCCAGTTGAATTATGCCGGCGGAACTCTGAAGCATCAGTACCCATTGATGATCCAATAGTTGGTAAAGGGAGTGCTTCACGAAGCGTGGCTTTTGCGTGTGCTTGCAGTATAGTCGCTAACTGGTTCGTGCCCCTGTTTGCAACGGGGTTTTCGCTTTGCTCCACGTCCAGCTTCAAATCAAAGTTAGGCTTCTTATTGAGTTCACGAACAAGTTCTTGAAGTTTGTGAACCAACTTTTCGTTTGGTAGTTCCGGAATTGTTCGAACCTTAACTTTTTCGTAAGCAAGATCCGGAATACTATTTACCTGCTTGCCGCCTATAAAAACATCGGGTGCATAAACTGTTTTTCCCAAGTTTGGATTTCGTTCGGTTAGGGAATGATAAAGGGCTTTTTCCGCAATATAGTATTGAACTAGATTGTCAATTGCGTTAATGCCCAGTTTTGGCATTGAACTATGTGCCGCTTTTCCGTGAGAAGTAACCGTATAACTCATCCATCCCTTATGGGCGTTTATAATGAAGTGCTGTTCAGGTGCACTTGAATCTTCAAGCGCCGTGTATAACTCATCAAGCTTTTTGGGAGAGATTATGGCAGCACCGCTCGAAAAATAAGTATCCAACTGATCAGTCGGGACACCGGTTGGTTCTGAAAAAAGCATGGCATCGAGATCATCGCCATATCCTTCATTAGATAAAAAAGCGGCCCCTTCTTCGGTTAATTCTTCTGAAATTGTTGCAAGAAGTCGGAGTGTTCCGTGCTTAGGAAGGTTCTGATCGTGAAGGTCAATCATTGTGATGATAAATTGAGCCAGCCCGGCCTTCATATCAGAAGTGCCCCGCCCGTAAATCCGTCCGTCCTTAAGTGTTGCCTCAAAAGGCGGTGTTTTCCAAGTACTTAATTGGCCTTCGTGAACGGTATCCAAATGACCACTGAAACCTAATTTAGGATGTTGACCATCACCAATTTCGGCGACAACGTTGCTTCGCCCAGGGAATTGGATAATTGATTTGGCGGCGATTCCGTGTTTATGAAGCAGGCTAACTAAATAATCAGCTGCTTGTTGTTCATTATCATTAACGGTGCGAATGGCAATCAGGTCACGGACAATTTGAATTTTATCTTTTTCTTTCATAAAAATATCGACTCCATGCTTTCTATGATATGTGTCATCGTTAAGTGGCATATAATATTAGGTGTTATTAGGCATAAAAATCTTAGAATTTGATTAGAGAACAGCTTTCGATCATTGTCCCAATTTCTAACCGGAATGTCAATTAAGAAAGTCAGACAAAGACCATGCGGCGTTTAAATTAATGTAACAATCGTCCGTGCAACGTTGCATTCTGGTTAGGGTATGGTATGTTTATTAGCAAACAAACACAAGGAGGAATTGCGATGACATGGATTATACTGGGTGTCATTTTAATCATTATTATTTTAATGATTGTAGTTTTATATAACGGCATCGTTTCTCAGCGAAACTTGGTCGATGAAGCAGCAAGTCAAATTGATGTTCAATTACAACGACGAGCCGACTTACTACCCAATCTGCTTGAAACGGTTAAAGGTTATGCTAAACATGAACGGGAAACGTTAGCAACAGTTACTCAAATGCGAGCTGCTATTTCGGATCCAAGTGCCAGCTTGTCAGATAAAGTTAAAGCTGACAATCAATTAACCGGTGCTTTGAATCATTTGTTTGCGGTCTCTGAAAATTATCCGGACTTGAAAGCAAATCAAAACTTCCTATCGTTACAGGAAGAATTAACGAATACCGAGAACAAAGTCGCCTTTTCTCGTCAAAACTATAACAGTAACGTGATGGCCTACAATAATAAACTACAGACTTTTCCAAGTAACCTGGTTTCCAAATTCGGAAACTTCCCGGTTCGTGATTATTTGGAAGCACCAGAGGGCTCTAAAGAAGTTCCTAAGATGAAATTCTAGGTTTTAAGAGGGGTTTCATAAAATGGAAACGATTAATCAACAAATTATACAAAACCGAAGACGCACTTGGCTGGTACTCGCAGGGTTTATCTTTTTAATTGCTGTGATTGGCTTTTTACTTGGTTTGATTTTTGCTTACCAAAGCGATCAAGCTGATATAATGGTGCCAATATATACCATGCTGGGGTTTCTGGTCGGTGCTGCTATTTATACATTTTTCGTCTATATGAGTGTCACAAATATCTTGATGAGATCCAGCAAAGCCCGTCAGCTTCAGGAGTCAGACGATCCAACGTTGTTTAACATTGTTAGCGATCTTTCATTGGCTGCTCATATTCCGACACCCGATATTTACATGATGGATGAACAAGCGCCCAATGCGTTTGCGACCGGTCGTGATCCGCAGCACGCTGCCGTAGCTGTGACAAGCGGATTGCGAGAAATGATGAATCGAGAGGAACTTGAAGGCGTTTTGGCGCATGAAATTTCTCATATCAAAAATTATGATATTCGAGTTTCATCGATTACAGTTGCATTGACGACTTTCATTGCCGGTGCCGGTGCCGTTATGATCATTGCCGGCATTAGTATGATGCGGGGTGGCAATTGGCTTGGATTCTTTGGAGGTGGTAGTCGTGATCGGGATTCCAAAGATTCCAGTTATTTTTGGTTGGCTGTTTTGGCGTTTGGATTTATCGTGTGGCTTGGTGGTTGGATTGTCAAAATCATTGGGGTTCCAATTGCTCAAATCATGCAATTCGCAGTTTCCAGACAGCGAGAATCGTTGGCCGATGTTTCAGGCGTCAACCTTACCCGGGATCCTCAAGGATTAATTGACGCTTTAGAGGCGTTAAAGGATGATTCAACACCGATGAAAAACCCTGAAGCCAAAGGTGCCGCTCTTTATATCAATGAACCAACCAATAAACATGGGCAAACACCATTTTTAGTTAAACTATTTGATACCCATCCGCCACTAGATGAGCGGATTGATCGGCTTAAGCGGCTATTAGGTGAACATTAACTCGATTTTATTTTTAAATCTTTTTTCAATTTATCTTGACAGTCTCTCTTTGACGCGGTAATATTCATGGCAAGAAATTTAATTAAATTCTAATACTTACTTGCGACGAAGAGAAGAGTAGAGAAATTAGTAGTGTTGTAGAGCGACCACTGTTGGTGAAAGGGTGGACAGGAACATTTCTTGAAGATGAACTCTGAGCAATTATCAAAAGTGAAAGCTTGCGGTACGTGGGAAACACGATAAAATTCCGGGCATGTTTGTGCCTTAGAGGCAGCGATGGTAACATCGATGCGAATAAACGGGTGGTAACACGATTAAAAGTCGTCCCTGTGCAGATTATTCTGTACGGGGACGACTTTTTTGTTTGGAAAGCGAGGAAATCATATGTCTGAATTCGATACAAAGTTAGTTCACGGTCAATCGCAGCATGATAATCAAACCGGTGCGGTTAATGTGCCAATATACAATTCATCTACTTATATTTTTCCAAAAGTTGATTCTAAAATAACCTGGGATTATGCACGCTCTGGCAATCCAACACGAAACTACCTGGAGGATCAGTTGGCAGCACTTGAGAATGGTACTCAGGGATTTGCATTTTCATCTGGTTTGTCGGCAATTCATGCCGTTCTGTCAATCTTTTCTCCTGGGGATCATATTATTATTGGTAACACGATTTATGGCGGTACATTTCGGTTAATTAACCAGTTTTTTAAACGTTGGGATCTGAAGTTTACCGAAGTTGACACGCAAAATTTGGATGAGGTTGAAAAAGCGATTCAGCCGAATACCAAAGCAATTTATTTTGAAACATTTACAAATCCATTATTGAAAGTTACTAGCGTAAAGGCTATTTCCAAGGTTGCCAAGGCACATCATCTGCTGACGATTGTTGACAACACATTTCTAACTCCTTATCTACAGCGTCCATTGGATCTTGGTGCCGATATCGTGGTTCATTCTGCTACAAAATATTTAGGTGGCCATTCGGATGTGGTTGCTGGAATCGCGGTTGCTAAAGATAAAGCCATTGCCGATCGGATTTACTTTAACCAAAACGGGGTTGGTGCTGTGCTTTCCCCTGAAGATTCGAATTTAATCCGGCGAGGGATCCAAACCTTGGCCGTTCGATTGGACCGCCATTTGAGTAATGCTGCCAAAATTGTTGCGTTTCTTCAAAATCGACCAGAAGTTTCTAAGATTTATTATCCAGGGATTGAAGGGTCAAAAGATTATGAAATTGCGACCGCTGAAACGAATGGTTATGGTGGGATTGTGTCATTTGAATTGAAAAAGGGACTAAAGACTACTGAGTTTGTCGAGAATCTGAATTTAATTCAACTAGCTGTTAGTTTGGGCGCTGTTGAAAGCTTAATTGAGCTTCCTTACAAAATGACCCATGCGGAATTATCGCCGGAAGAACAGTTGGAGGCGGGTATTACCCATCAACTGGTCAGACTATCTGTTGGTATTGAAGATCCAAAGGATTTAATTCACGACTTATCACAAAGCCTTGATCAGCTGTCAAAAGACAAAGTCATCGAAGAATCATCCGGTAGATAGTTGATGCTATTTTGCAGAAAAGATTGATTGACGTGTTGAGCGAATGAGTAAGTTTTTATTGGTTTTAAGAGAGCCGGAGTTGCTGAAAACCGGTATCTGATAATGACTGAATATGGTTCGTGAGCGTATACACCATATCGACTAGTTTAGGTATGATCGGCTGCCGCCGTTATCCGGTTTGAGAAAGTTAATTTCTTACTGAGGGGTTTCTTTGTGAAAAGGAACCCGAACAAAGGTGGCAACACGTGAAAAACGTCCTTATGTCGTGAAGACAGAGGGCGTTTTTTAAAACATAAAATGAGTTGGGGAGATCGTTAGTCATGAATTACAAGAAAGTATTGGGAAGTATCGTTGGTGTATTGGCAGTGACATTAACTTTGGCAGGATGTGGGAGCAATTCTGCTAAACAACAGGCAACTAAAGATTACAAATATGGATCAGTGACGATTCCTGCAAAGGACGGGTCTATCTGTAATGCACCAAATTACATTGCTTATGAAAAGGGATTTTTCAAGAAGAATGGATTAAAAGCAAATTTGGTTGCCAATCCTCGAGATATTAGTGATCTTGAAGCTGGTTTTGCCAGTGGTAAGTATGATGCTCAAAATGGCGATTTTCAGTATTTGCCGGCTATTCAAAATGGTGCCCAGATTAAGGCTGCCGGCGGGATTCATCAAGGTTGTATTAAATTATTGGTACCAAAGAATTCCAATATTAAAAGTGTCAAGGATTTAAAGGGAAAAACCATTGGGATTCCGGCACAAGGATCAACACCACAATATGTGACATCGATTGCACTACAGCATGCGGGACTTGATCCTAAAAAGGATGTGACATGGAAGGTCTTTAGTACCGATTTGTTGGCGAAGGCTGCCCAAAAAGGTGAGGTTGATGCCATCGGAACAGTTGATCCATATGCTTATCAAGCACAAAAACAAGATGGATTCAAAACCATTGTCGACAACAATAATGATAACGGCAATAATGCTATGGCCAAAATGGGTATGAAGAAAAAAGGGTCTTGCTGTTACCTGTATCTCTCTAATAAATTAATTCAATCCAATAGCAAAAAAGCCAAGGCAATTGTGAAGTCATATCAGGAAGCTGCGGCATGGATTAACAAACATCCGGAAGAAACAGCCAAAATTGAATTGAATAAGGGATATGTTTCAAAAACGAAATTCATTAACGTCGCCAACGTATCACAAATCATTAAAGACGAACATTTCGATTTAAATTTAACCAAAGGTAAATCGGATTTGAATTATTATATCAGTCAGTTAAAACAGGCGGGTTACCTGAAAAAAGATACCAAAAATGCACAATTATTGAAACAAGCTTACTGGAATCCAAAATTAGGAAACTAGATTGGGGGATAAATGATGTTAGATGCTGTCACGTTATCTAAAAAGCAGCGCAGTAAAGCTGTTAAACAGGATAAAGCAGAAACTAAATATTGGAAGCCATGGCGAACCAGCTGGAATATTTTGAGTTTGGCTGCCGTTATAGCTGCCTATGTTGAAAACCAATTGGTACCATCCCAGGAGTTGGTTAATAACGGCGCGTACAAATGGTTTCTGATTGCTTACTTTATTTATTTAGTTGCCGTCTATGTTATTGGGGCCGTTGTTCATGGCAGGATTAGAGTGTATGGCGGACATTTTGCACAGCTAAATGCAGTTTTGGGTCTCTTGCTTATTGGGCAAGACTTATTAACAGAGAAATTTGCAGTCATTAAATTACCATTTTTTGTTAGTTTTGCTCAAATTCTTGATCAGATAAAAACAGATCAAAAGCTATTGATCGAATCAACGTGGTCGTCACTTGGATTATGGCTGATTAGTTTTATTATCGGGACGTTGATTGGTGTTGTCCTGGGGCTCTTTATGGGACGTTATAGACAGTTTAATTACTGGTCATTTCCCTTCCTGAAAGTTATTGGGATTATTCCGGCGGCTGCCTGGATGCCCCTAACGATGGTCATTTTTCCGACCAGTTACATGGCAGAAATCTTTTTAATTGCGTTTGCGGTTTGGTTTCCGGTTGCGTTTATGACGATTGGAGGCGTTCAGAGTATTTCAACGGATTATTTTGAATCTGCTAAGACATTGGGCTTTTCAGAATTTCAAATTCTTCGAAAAGTCGTAATCCCCGGTGCGTTACCAAATATCTTTATTGGTATCTTCACAGCGATGGGCCTTTCATTTACGATGTTGGTTATTTCTGAAATGATTGGCGCAAAAGTTGGGCTTGGCTGGTACATCAACTGGGCTAAAGGTGTCGGTAACTATACGCAGGTGTACGCAGCCATTGTCATTATGGCGGTGTTGTTCTCAGTTATTTTTAGCTTTTTAAATAAATTACAAGAGTACGCACTTCGTTGGCGTCAACGATCAAATTAAGAAGGGAAGATGTCCTATGGTTCAACTCTCTGTCCAAAACGTTAATCGAATCCTGCATGATAATGCCGGTCAGCGGATTAATGTTTTGGAAGACATTAATCTAAGTGTCGGATCTGGTGAATTCATTTCAATCATTGGTCCGTCTGGTTGCGGGAAAACGACATTGCTACGACTTATTTCAGGATTGGATCGGCCGGAGGAAGGCAAAGTAACAATTGATGACCAGTTGATTACCCGTCCCGATGTATCAAGAGGTTACGTCTTTCAACATGGTAGCCTTTTTCCTTGGGAAACAATCAGGGAAAATATTAGTTCAGGTTTAAAGGCTGTCCATGGTAGGCATTATGATAAAAAATTGGTGGACCACTACATTGAGTTAATGGGATTGAAAGGGTTTGAGTCGGCTTATCCCCATCAAGTTTCAGGGGGAATGGCACAGCGGGCAGCTCTGGCAAGGTCAATTGTCTTAAGACCGGAATTATTATTACTCGATGAGCCGATGGGAGCATTGGATGCTTTCACAAGGGCCGATGTTCAGGACGTTATTCAGCGGGTATGGAAGCAGACTAAAACAACAATGATTTTGGTTACACATGATATTGATGAAGCGATTTATTTAGGAACCCGCATTGTTGTCATGACACCGAGACCTGGCAGAATTAAGGAAATCGTTAGCAATCCGCTTACCTTTCCAAGAGATCGAACAAGTAATCAGTTTTTGGAATTTAGAAGAGAAATTCAAGATAAATTGAATTTTGGGGTTGCAGAGAACTAAATACATTATTTGAGGAGTGGCGTATTTGAAAGTAAAACATATCATTATCAGTGCATTAGGGTTGTTACTGGTTGCCGGTGGTCTTGCAGGCTGTGGCAATAAACAAAGTGCTGATTCAACGAAGGGTTATAAGAACGGAACAATTACAATTCCGGCAAAGAATGGATCTATTTGTGGTGCTCCTAACTATATTGCCTACGAAAAAGGGTTTTTCAAGAAAAACGGCATTAAAGCAAATCTGGTTGCCAAGCCAACCAATATTGCTGATTTGGAAGCTGGTTTTGCCAGTGGTAAATATGATGCATTAAATGGAGATTTTCAATATTTGCCGGCAATTCAAAATGGTGCTCAAATTCAAGCTGCAGGTGGTATTCATCAAGGTTGTATTCAGGTACTGGTCCCAAAGAACTCGTCTATTAAATCCGTTAAAGATTTGAAAGACAAAACCATTGCGACTCCAGGGCAGGGATCAACACCTCAATTTGTTGCTTCGATTGCGCTCCAGCATGCAGGAATTGATCCTAAAACAGGTGTCACATGGAAAACTTACGATTATGACTTATTAGCCAAGGCAGCCCAAAAGGGTCAAGTAGATGCAATTGGAAATGTTGATCCATACGCCTATCAAGCAATCAAAGAAGATCATTTCCGGGTAATTGTTGATAATAACAATCATGCCGGAAATAATGAAATGGCAAAAATGGGCATGAAAAAGGATGGTTCCTGTTGTTACTTATACCTTGCTGATAAACTGACCAAACAAAATCCGAAGAAAGCTAAAGCGATTGTTAAAGCTTATCAGGAGGCTGCTGACTGGATCAACAAGCATCCACAGCAAACCGCTTCAATTTTATTAAACAAGAAATATGTTTCATCCAGTAAATTTGTTAATCAGAAAAATGTGTCTAATTTGATTGCCAGCTACCATTTTGGGTTGAAAAAATCAAAGGGTAAAGCCGACGTGACTTACTATGCAAATCAATTAAAGCAAGCAGGATTTTTAAAATCCGATACAAATGTTAAGCAACTGGTAAATAAAGCATATTACGATGGCTAAATATTGATGGAGGTGACCAGTGTGAGAATAAAAGTGTCAAAAGAAAAACAGTTTATTGAACGGATATACAACGGTTATGGCTTTTCACGCAAAGACAGTGCTTTAATTGCCGATACCCTGGTTGATGCCGATTTACGCGGCATTACATCGCATGGTGTCCAACGGCTTGCCATGTATGACCGAAAAATCAGATCAAAGTATATTATCCCTTACAATAAATGGACGGTGCTCAATCAAACGAAAACCAGTGTTTTAGTAGATGCCAATCACACAATGGGTCAGCTCGTATCAGTATTTGCGATGGATCATATCATTAATAAGGCACAGCGTCATGGCCTTGCAATTGGAATTGTACGGAACTCTAATCATTTTGGTGCTGCTGGGTATTACGCCAGAATGGCTGCCAAGAAAGGACTGATCGGGATTACATCTACAAATACTAACCCGTTACTGGTACCGCCACATGCAAGGCAACCATTCTTGGGTAGTAATCCACTTGCGTTTGCGTTTCCGACCAGGACGGGGTCGTTTGTATTTGATGCGGCAACGTCAACCGTTTCTCTTGGGAAAATCGAGGTTTTGCTGAAAAATAACCGACAGGTACCCGGAGAATGGGCGATTGATGGGAACCGTGAACAGCAAAATGATCCGCAGACAATTCTTGATGAACTTTCACGAGCGCATCGACTGGGTGGCATTTTGCCATTGGGAGGACTTGATGAGGCCAATTCAAACTATAAGGGATTTGGTATTTCTTTAATCGTTGAGTGTTTAACATCGATTTTGGCTCAAGGGTCGATTTCTGCCGATCTTGGGAATAAGAATCATGATATTAGTCATTTTTTTCTGGCACTTGATCCGACGTTATTTGGGAGTCTTGATGATATTGAAGGATCTTTATCAGACATGCTGGAAAGAATGCGTCATTTAGACCATTTACCTGACGACGAGATTACAATTCCCGGAGATAAAGAAATTCAAAACTATGATAAAAATCAGACTAACGGTGTTGTTGTTGACGAAAAAACGTTAAACGAAGTGAATGAAATTGCTGATCGGCTTGGTGTTTCCGAGTTGGTAACTTCAAATACAATCAGGGAGTGATCAGGTTTGACTGAAGAAAAATTTGATACATTACGAATTCACGGCGGATATGATCCGGCCAAGCATAACAATTCCGCAACGGTTCCAATTTATCAGAATGTCGCTTTTGCACTGGGTTCCGCAGAAAGAGGCGAGGCCGTCGCTCAGGGAACCGTTCCTGATGCTTATATGTATTCTCGGGTTGGCAATCCAACGGTTGGCGTCCTTGAAAGACGACTGGCGGCATTGGATGGTGGCACGGAGGCAGTTGCTGTTGGCTCAGGCATGGCCGCAATTACTTATGCCATTTTAAACGTTGCAGAAGGCGGTGGTAGAATTATTGCACCATATGACATTTATGGTGCGGCACTGGATGAATTTGAAACACTTTTTCCAAAATATGGCATTAATTTTGATTTGGTTGGCAATATTAATGATTTTGACGAGGTAAAGTCATTGATTCAACCTGATACAAAGGCAATTTATGTAGAAAGTGTTGCAAACCCGACAACAGAGATTTCGGATGTGGAAAAATTGGCCCGAATTGCTCATGAGGCTCATATTCCACTCATTGTTGATAATACTTTTTCAACGCCTTATTTGTTCAAACCAATTCAGTATGGTGCAGATATTGTCGTTTATTCATCTACAAAAGGAATCAGTGGGCATGGCAACGTTGTGTCAGGTGTGATTATTGATGGTGGGCATTTTGACTGGGAAAATAGTCAATTTCCACAGTTCCAGGAAAATGAATTTATTTTGAAAAGTGCGGAACATCCAGAAAATTATAGTTATACGACCGTCTTTAAAAACCAAGCGTTTATCAAACGAATTCGGATGAAGTATCTTCGCCTAATGGGCGCGGTTTTAGGACCATTCGATGCTTATCTGGAGTTGGTCGGGTTGGAAACAATTTCCGAACGGCTGGATAAGGAAGTGGCAACCAGCTTAAAAATTGCCAACTATTTGGAGAAAAATCCACATGTAAAAGCGGTTTATTATACCGGATTACCTGATTCATCCCAGTATTCTTTGGCTAAAAAGTACTTTCCAAAAGGAATCGGAACTGTGCTGTCCTTTGAGTTGAACGGGACAGCTGAGCAGACAAAGAAAGTTGTCGATGCGGTTAAGTTATTTCTGTATTTACCAAATGTAGGTGATAGTCGGTCACTGATTGTCAACCCAATTAAAATTACGCATCGAGAGGTGCCCGAGGATCGTCGAGCAGCCAGTCACATTACGGATCAATTGCTTAGATTGTCAATTGGACTTGAGGATAGTGACGATTTAATCAGCGACTTGGATCAAGCAATTAAAACAGCATTTGAATGAGGTGAATCTTTTGACGATTGACACAAAGACCAATATTCTACCAGAAATTATTAACCTGAGACATCAATTCCATCGTCATCCAGAACTGTCCAATCAGGAATTTGAAACAACCAAGCAGATTGCGGCAATTCTTTCAAATTGGGGAATTTCAATTGTTCCAACGGATTTGGATACCGGTTTATTGGCTGAAATAAAAGGCGGTCAACCCGGACCAATGATTGCGCTGCGTGCCGACATTGATGCGTTACCGGTTCAGGAACAAACCGATTTGTCTTTTAAGTCTGAAAATCCCGGTGTTATGCATGCTTGTGGTCACGATCTTCACTTTTCAAGTTTACTCGGTGCTGCTTATGTTTTAAATGCACAAAAAGAAACGTTGAAGGGAACGGTCAGATTATTGTTTCAGCCGGCTGAAGAGGCTGGTCATGGTGGTGATCAGGTATTGGCCAAGCATGTTTTGGATGGCGTACGGGGGATTGTCGGGTTCCATAACAACCCTAATCTGCCGGTAGGACAAATTGCGTTGCAAGCCGGTCCTTTGATGGCGGGATGCTATCGATTCCTAGTGACCATTCATGGTGCGGGTTCACATGGTGCCAGACCTGAAAAAGGAAAGGATCCAATTATTACTCAAGCGGCAATTATTTCTCAGCTGCAGACCATTGTTAGTCGAAGTAATAATCCCTTTGATGCAGTAGTCGTGAGTGTGACAAAAGTTCGCGCCGGTAAAACCTGGAATGTACTACCCGGCGTTGCAACGCTTGAGGGGACAGTCCGGACATTCTCAGATGAAAATACGGCATTGGTAAAAAAACGATTTTATTCAATTGTAAATGGTATCGCTGATGCCTATGAGCAAACGGCTGATATTGATTGGAGCGTTGGCGCTTACCCGATTAAAAATGATCCTACAATTACAGCCGTTGTTAAGAGTGGGTTAAAAGCTAAGGTCATTAAGCCCGAGTTGACAATGACAGGTGAGGATTTTGCAACGTTTGAAGCACAAATCCCCGGAACCTTTGCATTTATCGGGTCAAACGGCCGTCCAAATGCTTCGGATTTACATGATCCGGGTTTTGTTGGCGAAGATGAAACCATTTCTGCTGCAATTGATTATTTTGTCCAAAGTGCAAACAGTTTATTGACTTACTTTAATTCAAAATGAGGTGGTTGGATGATTGATATTTCGTCCTTAATTAAAAATGATCTGCATAAGGTTGCACCATCACTGATTCGGCAAATTAACAATCGGTTCGGACAAATTCCCGATATCGTTAATTTAACAATTGGTGAACCGGATTTTCAAACGCCGGACCATATTAAACTGGCGGCGGTCCAGAGTATTTTAAATAATCGCACCCACTATGCGCCCAATCGGGGGACCAAAGAACTACTGACAGCGATTAGTAATTACCTGGCAAGCCGATTTGGATTGGATTACGATCCTGATGATCAAATTGTTGTCACTAACGGTGCTAGTGAGGCTATTAGTACCGTTTTTAACGGTATTATCGGGCCTGGGGATGCTGTGCTTATTAGTTCCCCGGCGTTTAGTTTATACCATACATTGACATTGTTGAGCGGCGGAATTCCGATTGAAGTTGATGTTTCATCAACCGGCTTTAAATTGACACCTGATGTTTTGGACCGCTATTTGACACAGTATGGCGACAAAATAAAAATGGTAGTTCTCAATTATCCAAACAATCCGACGGGTGTTACGTACACACCAAATGAAGTTCGCGAACTGGCAGCTGTTTTGCGGAATTACCAAGTGGCTATTTTGAGTGATGAGGTATACAGTGAATTAGCTTATTTTGATGAACACGTTTCGATCGCAACCTATCTTCCGGAGCAAACCCTTTTGGTGAATAGCGTGTCCAAATCATATGCAATGACCGGGTGGCGAATCGGTTACCTATGTGGGGACAGGACAGTTATTAAAGAACTCGCCAAGGTTCATCAGGCTAATGTTGCTACCGTTGGCACACCGAATATGGATGCAGCAACCGAAGCCTTTCTATTTGGCGATCAGGATATTCGGCGAATGAAAGGTGTCTACGATCGGAAACGGGATTATTTATGCAAAGCACTTGAAAAAATTGGCTATGAGTTTGTTTCTCCTAGAGGGGCGTTCTATATTTACGTTCAAGTACCGAAGACGTTTCAAGGAACGGCGATGGCATATGCTGAACAGTTGGCTCAAGATGCACTTGTTGCCGTAGTGCCGGGTGAAGCTTTTGAAAACGGTCATTCGACCTACTTTAGAATTAGTTATGCGACAAGTATGAAAAACCTTCAGCTGGCAGTCCAAAGGTTAGCCGAATATGTCAAACGGCAGTCAGAAAAGGAGGTATTAAAACCATGACAAAAATTCTTGCTTACCACGTTCGGGATGATGAGCAATTCTTTATTGATGAATGGGCAAATCAGCATCATATTCAAGTTGACAGTGTGCCATATGAATTACATGACGATACGGTTGATCGGGCAAAGGGTTATGACGGTATCGACTATAAGCAGCGAAGTATTCTGAGTAGTCGACCGGATTTATATCGAAAATTACATGATTTTGGCATCAAACAACTATCAGCCCGATCTGCAGGCATTGACTCAGCTAACTTAAATTGGGCAAAGCAAAATAATCTGCGGGTGACAAACGTGCCGTCTTATTCACCGCCGGCCGTGGCGGAACTGGTGCTAACCCAAGTGATGCAGTTGATTCGTCATATTCCCCAATTTAATCAACGGCTTAACCGTAACGATTATGTGGTAAACGGGTTACGGTCACGCGAATTATCTGAATTAACGATTGGCATTATCGGGGTGGGTCGAATTGGCGGTACAGTTGCCAAAATCTTTCATGCGTTGGGCGCAACGGTACTTGGAAATGATATCGCGTCTCCAAGAGATGATTTAAAAGGCATTTTAACGTATACCTCGAAAGAAGACCTTTATCGTAAATCGGATATTGTAACGGTTCACGTTTACTATGCCAAACAAAATTACCACTTGATTGGTGAAAAACAATTTGACCTGATGCGGGATACAACATTCTTTATTAATGATTCAAGGGGGCCTGTCGTAAATACAAACGCCCTGTTAGCTGCCCTTCATGAAAAACAGCTCGCAGGAGCAGCACTTGATGTCGTTGAGAATGAAACTAATATTTTTAATTTAAAGTTTGACGAGAAAACGCCGGAACCATTATATAACGCGTTAAAAGAACTACCCAACGTGTTATTAACGCCTCATATCGGTTTCTTTACGGATAAAGCCGTTGAAAATATGGTCAAGCAGTCATTGGATGACACACTTGCTATTATTGAGGGTCGACATAGTGAACACGAAATCTTGCTTTAGGATTGGAGTTAAAGAAATGGTTCAAATTAGAAAAATGAAGGTGACGGATTATGCTGCGGCATATGCACTTTGGGAGTCGGTACCGGGGATGAATTTGGCCTCACTTGATAATTCAGAGCAGGGCATTGCTCGAGTTATTAACAAGAATCCCGATCTGTGTTTTGTTGCAGTTGATGATGAGAAGGTTATCGGGACCGCTTTGGGGGCAACTGATGGCCGAAAGGGGTATCTGTACCATGTTGCAGTTGCAAAATCCTATCAAGGTCAGCATCTCTCAACCCAATTAATTGATCGGGTCACAACGGGATTTAAGAATAAAGGCATTGATAAAATCGGCTTATTTGTTGTCATTGGTAATGAAGAGGGCAAAAACTTTTGGAAGCATCAGGGATTTAAGGAACGACCAGATATAAAATACTTAGATTTGGACTTATAAGGTTGATACTTAAAACGTCGAAATAGTCAACTTGACAATTAAAATTCAATGAGTTACATTAAAACCACATTAAATTGATAGAAAAAATGCATTGAAAAGGAAAGTAGAATTGTGGTTGTAATCAAGTGAATTCCGTTAAGTGTGAAGGAACAGTGCAAAGCAATTTGAAAATCACCTTTGAGCAGTAAATCCGAACAGTGAAGATTTACGGAAACGCACGCCTTATTGTGCCAACGTATCGTTCAGATAATGAACCGTACGCATAAAGGCAACTTTTAAAGTTGCGAATAAAAGGTGGTACAGTGCAAAAGCGCCCTTGGTTTTGAATAGAAGCCAAGGGCGCTTTTTTCTTTCAAAATAATAGTAAACGGAGGATGATTGATATGAAATTTGTAATGGTTGGTGCAGGCGCTATGGGACTACGATATGGTGTTTTGCTTCAAGAAGCTGGTAACGATGTAACATTTGTAGATACGTGGCAGCAGCATATTGATAAGGTCCGCCAGCAAGGGGGCGTTTATGTTATGCGTGATCATAAAGACCGTCATCTAGTGAAAATCAAATTGGAAACACCGGAAACTTACCATGGTGATCCGGACGTTGTGGTTTTCTTTGTAAAACAAATGCAATTAAACGATTATTTAAAGCGCTGTGCCCACTTTTTCAATGACCGTCAATACGCCTTTACTTGTATGAATGGCATGGGACACATTGAAAAACTCCAGAAGTATTTTGCCGACGACAAGATCATTGGTGGGACCGCTTTAATTGCAACCGTCCTTCCAGGCCCTGGTGAAGTTGATTTTATGGGCAAGAGGGGTGCCGGCATGATGAATATGTGCCCACTCAACGAAAAGCCTGACGAGATGTGTCAGCGCCTTTACAATGAATTGGAAAAAGCTCAAATGAATCCGACACTTACAAAAGATTTTACTGGAACATTAATGACGAAGGTGATTTTCAATTCGGTAATGAACTCGCTTTGCACCATGTTTGAAATTCCAATGGGGGAATTCGGTAACTTCTCCGGTGCCCGTGAAATGGCGCGTCAATTAATTGATGAGGCTTATGATATCTGTGCCCGTGCAGACATTAAGCTGGTATCGACACGGGAACAAGAATTAGCTTCTTTGGATCATAACTCACGAATTGATATGCCTTTACATTATCCATCAATGTGCCAGGACATGTTTAAGGATCGTCCAACCGAAGTAGATTACATAAACGGCTACATTGCTAAATTAGGCCGGAAGTATCATTATGAAGCCCACACACATTTATTTGTCACTCAAGAAGTCCATTTGGCTGAATATCATCGGCAAAATGAAGCAAAAAAGCGTCAAATGAAAGAATCAACACAAGCAAGTGTGAAATCTGCGTAAGTTTTGAGAAGAAAAGCATAGAAAATAATTAATCTGTTGAGTCTAAACATGAGATAAGCGAAATGAATTTTTATGCATGTTTAACAAACCTCATGAAAATAAAATCTGATCTTGACACCTTTACTATAAAACTGTTAGTATCACTCTGTATATATAATCAATGTGTTGATGAGAAGAGTAGGCTAGTTGTTCTTGGATCAGGGACCGTCGGTAAGTGAGAAGATGGCTGAGAAACTAATCGAAGATGAGCTCGGAGCAGATTATCAAGGGTGCAAGCTCAAGATACGTGGGAATCACGATACCATTCCGGACATTAAAAAGTGTCTTAAGGTATTGATGGCAACATCAATATAAATTCGGGTGGTAACACGGCTAATATAAAAGGGTCGTCCCTCTGCATGTTTATATGCAAAGGGACGGCTCTTTTGTGATATCATAGAATGCCGTTATTATTAGTCTGGTCATAGTGTCAGAAGCAAACTTCATTTTTAAAGGAGGAAATAGTTAATATGTGGCATATTATTCAAACGTCAACGCCTCAGCTGTTGGAAGCAGGCTTTAAATACACAATTCCAATCGCCATTATTTCTTTTGTTATTGGCTTGATCATTGCTCTATTTACAGCATTGATTCGTCTTTCGTCAAAACGAGGTGCTTTTTTAATGCTAAAAGCAATTTTTCGCTTTTACGTTTGGCTTTTCCGAAGCACGCCATTATTGGTTCAATTATTTATTGTTTACTTTGGACTCCCATATTTAAAAATTAAAGGAATCTTCCCGAATGGCATCCAGCTAAATCCGGTTATTGCTGGGATCATTACATTTTCATTGAATACAGGTGCATACTGTTCGGAGACGATCCGGGCGTCCATTTTGTCGATTCCAGAAGGCCAGTGGGAAGCCGCATATTCAATTGGGATGACTAAATCCGTTGTTTTAAGAAGAATTATTTTACCACAAGCAATCCGAATCTCGTTACCGCCATTGGCAAATAGTTTCATTAGTTTGGTGAAGGATACATCATTGGCAGCTTCGATTACGATTGTTGAAATGTTTGAAGTGAGTCAACAAATTGCTGCCCAAAATTATCAGCCATTAATTATGTATAGTTTGGTTGCTGTTTATTATGCTGTCTTTTGTACCGTACTGACTTGGCTGCAGGGGTATTTGGAAAAGGTAACGTCACGATATGTAACGACAACCAGATAGGGGGTGGATTGTATGTTAAAACTCGAAAACCTAACGAAAACATTCGGAAACCATCAGGCATTAAAGAATATTTCAACAACTTTTCCGGAAAATCAAACAACGGTCATTGTTGGGCCTTCAGGTTCGGGGAAATCAACTTTATTGCGATCGCTGAATTTTCTTGAAAAACCCGAGTCCGGTCATTATTATTTTGATGATTTGGACATTGATTTATCAAAACCGATTTCCAATCAAACAATTTTAAATATTCGGCGTCATACTGAAATGGTGTTTCAAGGCTATAACCTATTTCCACATTTGTCCGTCATCAAGAACGTTATGGAAGGGCCGGTTCAAGTTCTGCACAAGAATAAAATTGAGGCAAGAAAACAGGCGGCTGAACTATTGGCAAAAGTTGGCCTGGAAGAGAAGGCGGATGTTTATCCTGCTCAGTTGTCGGGCGGACAGGCACAGCGAGTTGCGATTGCCCGCTCATTAGCAATGCACCCCGACTATATCTTTCTTGATGAACCCACCAGTGCGCTTGATCCGGAGCTTGAACTGGAAGTATTGAAAGTATTACTGCAAATTGCCAAAGAAAAGCAGTCCATGATTATTGTGACGCATAATTTGGCATTTGCGAGACAGGTTGCTGATAAAATGATTTTTGTTGAAGATGGCCGAATCTTGTTTGACGGTTCGGAGCATGATTTCTTTGCTACTGATAATAAACGAATTTTAGATTTTATTTCGGCAATGACATTTTCTGATTTGGAGGAGGATTCATAATGAAAATAGGAAAAGGAATTAAACGGTTTGCATTAGCTTTAGGTGTTGTCGCAACAGGGGTATTATTGACTGCCTGCGGATCAAGCAACTCATCAAGTAAGGGTGGTTATACATCAGAATTAAAGCAGAGCAAGCAACTAACGATCGGATTGGAAGGCACTTACGCACCTTATTCATATCGACAGGATGGAAAGCTGACTGGATTTGAAGTTGATTTAGGTAAGACGGTTGCCAAGAAGATGAACTTGAAAGCCAACTTCGTGCCAACTAAATGGGATAGTTTAATTGCCGGTCTTGGAAGCAGTAAATACGACGTTGTGTTGAACAATATTGCTGAAACACCGGAACGTAAAAAATCATATATTTTCTCTACACCGTATATTTATTCACGATATGCCTTAATTACTAAAGCCGGTGACAAGTCGATTCAGAAACTTTCAGATGTCAAAGGTAAGAAGCTTGCCGAAGGAACGGGAACTAATAACGAAGCTCAGGCTAAAAAACTTGGTGCCAAAACAGTTCCCTCAGGAGACTTTACCACAACCTTGGCATTGATTCGTCAAGGTCGGGTTCAGGGAACTATCAATGCACGCGAGGCATGGTTTGCTTACGCAAAGAGTAATTCTACCAAGGGATTAACCTATCATAAGGTTTCTGATTCCCAAGCAGAGCCGGTTAACATTTCTGCAATGTTTAATCAAAAGGATACCAAGCTAAAGGCTAAGTTCAATAAAGTTCTACAACAATTGCGTAAGGATGGCACCTTGACTAAATTATCACAGAAGTATTTCGGCGCAGATATTACCAAGGAATGAAATAATTTTGAACTTTGTGTTGACAATTAGAATTATGTGCGTTAGATTAAAGACACATTAAAATTTCGATTGAAAATGCAATGAAGAGGAGAGTAGTTTCGCCAAGTCATTTCAGGGAATCCCGGTAAGTGAGAAGGGATAATGATCACCGAAACGAAAGTAGCCTTTGAGCAGTAAATGCGAAGTAATGAGTGTTTACGGAGAGCACGCCTTAAAGTGCCAGTGTATCGTTGAGTAAAATCAGCCGTACATGATAAGGTAATTTGTGAGAACAAATTATAAATTAAGGTGGTACAGTGCTAAAGCGCCCTTGATCTTTTATAAAAAGATCAAGGGCGCTTTTTTAATCGAAATGATTAATGGCTTTATGAAATGGTAATCAATGATAGTCAAAATTGGAGGATGATTGATATGAAATTTGCAATGATTGGTGCAGGCGCTATGGGACTTCGTTATGGGATTTTGCTTCAAGAGGCAGGAAATGACGTTACATTTATTGATACTTGGCAGCCGCATATTGATAGAATCCGTGAACAAGGTGGCGTTTATGTCATGCGTGACCATAAGGATCGTCATTTAACCAAAATTAAGTTGGAAACGCCCGAAAGCTACAACGGCGATCCCGACATGTTCATTTTCTTTGTTAAACAAATGCAATTAGATGGCTATCTTAAGCGATGTGCGCACTTCTTCAACGATCGTCAATACGCCTTTACCTGCATGAATGGCATGGGTCACATTGAAAAACTACAAAAGTACTTTGCTGATGATAAGATTATTGGTGGTACTGCTTTAATTGCAACAGTTCTACCAGGACCAGGCGAAGTTGACTTTATGGGTAGGCGCGGTGCCGGCAAGATGAACATGTGCCCATTAGATGAGAAGCCTGATGAAATGACCAACAAGCTTTTCAACGAATTGGACAAGGCTCAAATGCACCCAACCTTGACTGATGATTTTACTGGAACTTTGATGACAAAAGTTATCTTTAACTCGGTTATCAATACGCTCTGCACAATGTTTGAAATCCCAATGGGCGAACTTGGAAACTTTAAGGGCTTTTACTCGATGGGCCGACAATTGATTGATGAGGCTTATGATATTTGTGCCCGCGCCGATATCCACTTGGTTTCTACTCGTGATGAAGAAATGACGGCCCTTGATCGCAATGTCCGTATCGATATGCCGCTGCATTATCCATCAATGTATCAGGATATGATTAAGGATCGTCCAACCGAAGTCGATTACATCAATGGCTACATTGCTGAATTAGGCCGGAAATATCATTATGAAGCTGCAACCCATCTATTTGTTACACAGGCTGTTCACTTGGCTGAATTCCATCGTCAAAACGAAGCTAAGAAACGTGCTGCAAAGAAGCAGGCTGAGCTACAGCGCCAGACAGCTTAATGATTTAGTCGGCGTAAAAGCCAAGTAGATGGACGTTATATTTTGAAGCCATGTCACGAAGCGTTGCGAATATGACCTCCTGTTGATCGCGAGTTCCGGAAACTTCAATATAAAACGAATATTCACCTAATTGGGTTTTAGTCGGTAATGACATTAAGGTAATGAGGTTGAGATCGGCTTTAGCAAAGTATCCCAAAATATCGTAAAGTGTTCCCGGTTTATCATTTGACGAAGGCCTGATAAAGAGCGGAGCCTTAAAATGATTGGTTGTGAGCGTCAGGCGTGAAAGGTCATCCAATTTTGCAGGCTTTGCTTTAAAAATGATAAATCGCGTGCTGTTATCATCCTGATCAGCAACGTTTTCCAACATGAAAGGTGCGGATTGATCCGCCATCTGTGATTGAGGAATAATCGCGGCATCACCCTTTTCACCACTTAAAAATTTCTCTAAAGAAATCATATTGGATGAGGTTGTGATGATTTGGATGCCGGGCATTCTTGATAGCAGTTTTTGACACTGGCCTTCCGTTTTAAATTGAACATATAGCCGCTTAATATGAGTTAAGCTATCAGCGTTTGCTACTAATCCAAAGTTCACCGGAATAGTCATTTCACCGATTTCCGTAACGTCGGCGATTTGTAAACGTTGAAGAGTTGCGGACACATAACCGTCAAGCTGGTTTTCTAATGGCAATAAACCGATATTTTCGCCAGTTACTGCTTGATATACCTGATCAAAAGTGGGGTGATAGTCAAAGATAACGTTGGTATATGGCTGGGTTTTTAAATAAGCTTTTGCGGCTGCATCGGCAAAAGTTCCTTCAGGACCAAGAACTGAAAGTTTCATATTTTTTCTCCTTTATAAATGATTGTTAGTTGATTAATACTTATTGTACTTTCTTAAAATTATCTCATAAATGATATGGGTTATGATGACTAAAAATGAAATTAGAAATATTTCTTTGATAAGCTATTCCGTCATGTCGCGCGAGTAACTTGTTGAAGGAATTTTTTCTTTTTTAAAGTTAAGCAAAACAAGGTTGATTATTTCGGAAAGTTGTTATAATAAGTAACTATTAATTCCAAATTGGTTTTTGTTCAAGATGAGAACCAATGTACTTAAGAGGTTATAATTTATTCATGAAAAGATCAATTGTTAGACCATTGTTAATTCCATTAACGGCAGTTACTGCCGGTAGTTTCTTACTCAGTTATCATTTGTTTAAGTTTGCGTTTGAGCGTGTTGATCACGTTCCACCAACTTCCAAGGAGAAACAAAAGTACGCTGATGCTTATTACGACTACGTTGATTGGATGAAAAATGTGCCTTCAAAAACCTGGATACTAAATGCAAATTCACCGGAGAACAAGGTGGTGGCCAGTTTTATTCCTGCGGACAAACCGTCAAAAAAAACGGTTATCATTGCTCACGGCTATAAAGGAAATCGTGAAACAATGGCAAACTATGTCAAAATGTTTCATGAAATGGGATTTAACGCGTTGGTTCCGGATGATCGCGGACATGGTGAAAGTTCCGGAGAATATATTAATTTCGGCTGGCTGGATCGTTTGGATTACTTGCGGTGGATTAAGCGAGTGATCGGTTATGTTGGTGAGGACAGTCGTATACTGCTCTTTGGCGTTAGCATGGGTGGGGCAACGGTAGAAATGATTTTTGGTGAGAACTTACCCTCACAGGTAAAAGCACTAATTGCTGATTGTGGCTATTCAAGTATCCGAGAAGAACTAACCTATTTGTTAAAGCAACAGTTCCATTTACCTGAATACCCGGTTGAACCGTTGGTAAGCCAGATTAATCACCATGTTCTTGGCTTTTCATTAGACAAAGTATCGTCAACGCATCAACTTGCTAAAAATAAATTACCTATTTTGTTTATTCACGGTGGTCGTGATACGTATGTACCTGTAGGAATGGCTTATGAAAATTATCAGGCAACTAAAGCGCCGAAGCAATTATGGATCGTTAAGAACGCGACCCACGCAGAGAGCTTTTGGTACAACCCGGAAGCTTATAGAGATCGTGTGATGACATTTTTGAAGACGTATTTTAGATGATTTAAATCGGCTAACTAGATAATTTAAGATTAGGTTCAGTTAGAAATGACAAAAGTCGGCTTCTGACTGGATCTTTTTCATTGTAATCAGGAATGAAGGCTGAAGCAATAATAATTTCACTCAGTCTTTTTTGTATCCTTACGGTTATTATCAAGCAAAAATGTGAAAAAAAAGCAACTTCCTGCTATGCAACCGGATTATCCCCAATTGTGCTTTGGAAGTTAACTGTTTTTTCTCTTTTTTTAAAACAAATTTGCTATAGTTTTCAATGCACTAAAGAATATGGCAACAGCATACGAAGCAATGGCACTAAACGACATCCATACTCATCTCCATCCTATCTGGGCACTATTAAAATAACTTCGAACCAATATCATATTACCTCGATTTTAGGGCCTTATGCCTTATGAATGTGATAAATAATATAAGCGAATTACTTTGACGCATAATTGTCATGTTGTATATTGAGTGTGGAAGGTCTGAGGAGGCTTTGAATATGAAAAAAATTGCAACTTTTGTAACGGCACTTTCGTTGGCACTACCATTCGCATTTGCAGCCGCACCACTTGCTGCTAATGCCTCGGTAACATCGTCTCAAACAGTTGCTGCGAAAACAGCTGGTACGACATATACGATGACAAAGAAGGGTGCAACTTTCTTTAAGAAGGCAAAATTCTATCACACTAAGGATAAGTCACCTGTTTATTATAAAGGGGCGTTTGCAGCTGACAGTGCAACCTTTACCATGACTAAATACAGTACACTTAATTCAGCAAAGACTTATAAGGTAACGCGTTCTGTTACAGGAATCGCCAAGAAGACCCACAAGACTCAAACATTTCTTTATGTAAAGGGATATGGTTGGGTGAAGTCTTATAGTTTAACAAAGGGTATTTTTAAGCAAGCAGACTAAAATGCTGAATTGGTAGGCATCTTTTATCAATCTGCTAATTAGAAATGATAAGATTTAGATCAGGAAGACGGATTTGTTTTCTTGATCTTTTTAAGTTGAAATTTTTTGTTTTAAACCCTTTACTTACTAAAAGTAACTGGTATAATGTTCTTATACACATTAACTATTTATCGACTATAACAATTAATAAGGGAGTTTAACTTTACCATGAAAGAACAATTACTGAACCTTGCCAAGAACCGTCGCTCAATCTATGCATTAGGACGTAACGTTGACCAAACACCTGATGAAATTGCAAACTTGATTAAGGAGAATATCAAGTGGGCACCAACACCATTTAATAATCAAACGACCCGTGCCGTGATCTTATTCGGTGACAATCATGAAAAGCTTTGGGACATCGTTGCCAATCGTTTGAAGTCCGAGGTACCGACTGAGGAAGCCTACCAAAAGACTTTGAACAAGATTAACGGGTTTAAAGCTGCTTTCGGAACTGTGCTCTTTTATACCGATACGGATGTTGTTCACCGGTTTGAAAATGATTTTGCTTTATACGCTGACAACTTCGCTGATTGGTCGGAACAAGCTCAAGGAAATGCTCAGTTCTCTGTATGGACATCGCTTGCTGAAAACGGTATTGGTGCCAACCTGCAACATTACAACCCACTCATTGACGATCAGGTTAAGGAAGCCTTTGGTATTCCAGACAGTTGGAACCTCCGTGCTCAGTTAGATTTCGGTTCCATCGAAGGTCCTGCTGGTGAAAAAGAATTTATGAATGATGACGATCGTTTTAAGGTTCTTAAATAATTAACGAATTAGTATAGTTTAAGATACATCCTTCAAAGAAGAGGCTGGGTCAAAGATCATTTTTGATTCAGTCTTTTTTGCTGTCTTCATATTTTGGTCTACGATATTGGAGCGTCAATCAATTCAAAAGACTGCAAATGAGCTATTCTATACTTAGTTTGGAGGAAACGGTTATGAAATCAAAGGAAGTCAGCAATTTTGAGCTATTTTATGATTTGATTTTTGCTTACGCTATCAGCAGGATTACCAGTGTTTTACATATTATTAACAGTGAAAGAATTCCGGTTTTGGATGTTGCTGAGTTTTTAATGATGATGCTGGTTTTTTGGACGATTTGGACGTATCAAACAGTGTTTGCAAATCGCTTTTATCACACTAATTTGAGTCATGTTGTCTTTTTAGTTTTCAATATGTTTTGGGTTGTCATACTTTCTCAATCTATTAATACAAATTTTGAGCAAACACATGCTACCTTCGCAGGTGCAACGTCTGTTCTTTTTATGAGCTTGGCAGTTCAATATTTAATTCAAGCAAAGAGAAATAAATCCCAAGAAGTGCGTCATCTGTGCATTCAATTAGGATCACTGTTAACATCAATCGCAGTGATTGGCGCGCTTACAATGATTCAATGGGGGAATTATGGTTTGCGGTTTTCGATTTATGCCATCACTATTTTTATGGCGGCGTTTGTGCCAATCGGCATGAAAAAAACGTTGCGGCATTTTCCAACCCATTTTGATCATCTTACAGAGCGTTACAACTTGTTTACGATCATTTTGTTTGGAGAATCAATTATCAGTGTTGCAGGAACGATTGATAGTCTCAACGTTCACATTGATAGCTTGCTGTTCTTTATCATCATTGCACTGTTATTTTCAATTTATATCCTAACATACGATCTCGGTATTAATCGACATTTAATAACAGCTGGTCTCGTATTGATCCATGCACATTACTTTGTTTTCGTCGGTATTGAATTAATAACGGCATCGTTAGAGTTGTTCATGAATCAAGAACTAACGCAAACCTACTTTATTTGGTTGTTAATTATTGGCTTGTTCTTTTTTTTGGTTCCTGAAAGTGTTGTTTTGTTTGTCTATGGTCAAAAAGGTCGGCGATCTGCCGGCAACGTGTTTTTTATTTTAGCAGGATTCTTTGTTTTGCTGGGGATTATTGCTAACTTCAAGGTTGAAATATCGATGATATATGGCTTGATAGCATTATCAATATTGGTCCTTTGTTATCTTTGGTGGCGGGTATTGCTTAGGGGACAACGCTATTAATCATTTAATGATAAAGTCGATTTAGGCTTGGCCAGGTTAAACAAAAAAGCTCGGGAATTTGCCCGAACTTTTTGTAAAAAGAATTAAATTTTATTCAACACCATTGATCACGTACTTAGGCTTGTCACCCTTGTCCATAGCGACCGTGTTCTTTGCAACAATTTCAGCCATAGCATCACGGGCTTCGACAGTGGCATTACCGATATGTGGTGTCAAAACAACATTTTTAAGTGACTTAAAGCCATCATCGACATGCGGTTCTTTTTCGTAAACATCCAAACCAGCACCGGCAATTTCATGGTTAACCAATGCATCGTAAAGTGCCGCTTCATCGATAATTGGGCCTCGAGCAGCGTTAATGAGCATGGCACTGTTTTTCATTTGCTTGAACTGTTCGGCACCGATCATGTGATGGGTTTTAGGAGTAGCCGGTAAATGAAGTGTAATGATGTCGGCATTCTTAATAATATCATCCGTTGTGGTGAACTTGGCACCCAGAGTTTTTTCGGTTTCGGGATCCAATTGATGACGTTGTGTATAAAGAATATCCATGTCGAATGCATGCATACGTTTTGCAACGGCTTGACCGATTTGCCCCATTCCGATAATACCTAATGTCTTATGGGCAAGTTCGTGGCCTAAGAAGAATAGTGGAGCCCAGCCGCTGAACCCTTCGTGGCGCATCAACGTGTCGCCTTCCATCATTCTGTGAGATAGTGCAATCATTAATCCGCAGGTTACTTCAGCTGTCGAAACAGTCGAAACTTTTGGTGTGTTCGTAACTGGGATTCCTTTTGATTTTGCATAATCGACATCGATGTTATTGAACCCGGCGCCATAGTTGGCAATCAGTTTTAAATTTGGTGCTTTATCAATAACGTCTGAGTCAACTTGAGTTGAAAGTGGTGTGATCAGGAAATCTTTGTCAGTGATTCGTTTACTGAGTTCGTCCTTTGTGATCAAAGATTTACTATCATCGTACACGTCGATGTCCAATCCAGCATCTTTCAAAATGTTTAATGCATGTTCTGGAATCCTTCCAGCGATTAATACCTTTGACATATGCTCACGTCCTTATATAAATTTGTTTGTACAACTCTATTATAGGAGCAATGTTCAAGAAATGAAATCGCTTTCGGAGCTAAAACCCGGTTCTTTTTTGTTCAAAATGACTAATGCAAGTGACAATGTGTTAAATTGATGTTGATTGGGAGGCATATTTCTTTTTTTAGTTATAGGGTAAAATAGTCAACACCAAATTAAATAGATGTAAATTGTCATTTAACGCCGATTTATTAAAAATCCAGTCGTTTTTGGAAATAATCATTACAAAACAAGTTGACATTTGCATGAAAGGTTACTATTATAAGAACCAATAAATTATAAAACGCTGCGAGAAAGTTGAGTAACACTTTCGAAACCTTAAGCGAGCTTTAGTTGGTGAGAGAAAGCAGGCAAGAACGTGTGAAAATCCCTTTTGAGCGATGCATCGAATTTGTGAAAGTAACGTGCATTGGTAACACCCATTAACGTGTTAGCGTATCGCTTCTTCAAGGCCGTACGTGAGAGAGGCAGAATTAGCAATAATTTTGCAAAATAAGGTGGTACAGTGCCGTAAGCGCCCTTAGTTCAGTGAATACTGAATGAGGGGCGCTTTTTTGCGTTGAGTAATTTATTTAATAATTTAAAAGGGGAGTGGTTGTCTTGAAATCTCAGATTGACATTGGTCAGATTAGGTTGCAGTTAAAAATTGTATTAATAAGGGAGTCTATTGGGCATGAAAGATTTACAAGATTTAAATCCAAATCCGTTAACTAAAAAAGAATATTTTGTTGTGAGTTCAATGTTGTTCGGCTTGTTCTTTGGTGCAGGAAATTTAATTTTTCCAATTCATTTAGGCCAATTAGCAGGTTCCCACTGGGTGTTGGCAACAGTTGGCTTCTTGGTAACGGCAGTCTTGTTACCGCTTTTGTCAGTGCTGGCCGTTAGTGTTACCCGATCAGAAGGCGTTTATGATATCGGGGTACCGCTTGGTTCGGTTTTTGCGCTTGTCTTTATGGTATTAATTCATTTAACGATTGGGCCGCTGTTTGGAACCCCTCGTACTGCAACGGTACCCTTTACAGTCGGTGTTCAGCCAATGTTGCCGGCCTCGTGGGCCCACGTTGGGTTGTTTGTTTTTTCGGTTCTTTTCTTTGGAGCTGCTTTTCTGGTTTCTTATCATCAGTCCAACGTGATGAATTCGGTTGGTAAACTTTTAAATCCACTATTTCTTTTGCTATTATTTTCAGTATTTTTAATGGGGGCTGTTCATCCTATGGGTTCTGCCTCACACCAGGCAGCCACGGCTGCTTATCAACATGCCGGCTTTTTTAATGGCTTTCTTCAGGGTTATAACACAATGGACGCGCTAGCTGGTTTAGCTTTTGGGGTAACGGTTGTAACGGCTGTTCGTCAATTGGGCAAGACCCGGCCAAGCAGTAATGCAAAGGTAACAGCAAAGGCAGGGGTGTTTGCGACATCAATGATTGGTTTTATCTATGTTGTTCTAATTTGGTTAGGTGCCACAACCTTGGCTAATTATAAAGTATCCGCAGACGGTGGTGTTGCTTTTAATCAACTAGTTACTTATTACCTTGGCGGTATTGGTCACGCACTTTTGGCAACGTTGATTACGGTTACTTGTTTGACGACAGCTGTTGGGTTGGTGGCTGCCTTTGCACAAGATTTCCATAAACATTTTCCAAAGGTCAGCTACCATACTTGGCTGGCACTAACATGTTTTGCATCATTCTTTACCGCTAACTTCGGCCTTGATCAAATCATTCTCTGGTCAACGCCAATGCTGATGTTCTTATATCCTTTCGCAATGGTCTTGATTTTGCTATCAGTCTTTTCGCCATTCTTTAATCGCGATCCATTAGTGTATGCGTTGGTTGTTGGTTTCACAACAGTTCCGGCACTATTGGACATGGTTGCTGCATTTCCGCCAGTTGTTAGTCAAAGTGCATTTGGCCAAACATTGGGTGCCTTCCAACATAATGTCTTACCATTTGCAAGCCTTGGAATGGACTGGGTAGCACCAGCAGTTGTCGGTGCGGTTCTCGGTTTGGGTTTGCACTTCTTGAGACCGGTTTTTGCCCGAAGCGGTCAAACTACATCTGAGCATGTGTCAAAATAATAGTAAATATCTCATCTAAAAAATGCCTGGTATATAATTTATATATCAGGTATTTTGATATGAGTAATAAAGTGCTTTTATTCAACCTTCTTAGCTTTCGAAGCTTGTTTTAAATTTAGTGCAGATGGGGGGACTTTAATGAATTGGTGGAAGATGACCAGCATTCTTTGGTTGGTCCTTTTTATAGTTGGAGCCGCTTTTCTTTGGTTAAGGAAAACCGATGCGACAGGAGCAATCAATACACCGGCTTATCAGATGACATCGCTGGCAATTTGGTGTGTGCTGTTTGGGTTTATATTAATTATCCAGTTGATATGGTTTGTGATCATGCGCGTTAGGCATCGAAAATGATACTAAGTTAACTAAACAAAAGAGCTTCCAACATCCTTAAATGATGTTGAAAACTCTTTTTTGACGTACTCAATGAGAATTATTGAAGCGGTGTAAAAGCACCATCTTCAAATAGATCTTGGACGAATCCAGGAACAGTATCAGTTCTGTTCCAGTCACGTTGGTACTCACAAATTAATTGTGGAATTGTAATGAGATGGGCACCAGCTTGTTCTACTCGACGTAAGGCAGTTTCATGAGACAGAGGTGATGTGCCGCCGACCGCGTCAACAACCGGGTAAACGTCGTATCCTTCCGCAAGCGCATCAATCGTTGGGAATGTGAGACATGCTTCAGTCCAAAGACCAAGCATAATAATCTTTTTACGTTTCGTTGCTTTAATAGCGTCGTTATAATCTTTATCTTCCCAAGCATTGATGGATGTTCGGTCATATGACGGAACGTCCCCAATTGCCTTTTTTAATGGTGAGATGGTATCTTGATTCCTACCTGTATGAACGTTAACGGTTGAGAGAACGATGGGAACTTTATATTGGTTGGCGATCTTGGCAACTAAAACGGCATTGTGAACAAGATCGGCATGTTTCATTGACCCAATTGAATTGATTTGAGTTGATTGATAATCAATAAAGGTAATTAATGAATTTTCTGGTGAAAGTAGGCGGTCATCAGCACCGCGTTTTGGAAAACTTGTCATAAATTAAAACCTCCCCTAGAGTTAAATCAATATTACTGAATCCGGTTACATAATACACCTGAAAATTGTAAGCAACCATTATTTGCACTCAAAACCTCATTTCTTAAAAAGCAGTTATAAAGCTTTGTTATAGTTGCTTGCAAGGGGCGCAGAGAATGATTAGCATAGAGTTTGAATACAAAATTGTAAGTAAAGTGGCGACGTTAGTAGTGAAGAAACAAATTAACAGTCTTTTTTTAACGGTTTTAACTGTTCTTATCATGTTGATAATAGTTAATGTAGCTGCAAATGCAGCTTCAGTTAACCATTACATTTCTGCACATCATTATTCGCCATCTACAATTACCAAACAAATTTGGAAGGGATTCCCCCATTATAAGTACCGCCATGGTAAAGGTAAGCCAGAAGGCGTTGTTGTTCATGAGACCGGCAATCCAAACTCCACGATTTTTGATGAAATTGCGTATATGAAGAAGAATTATCGAAATGCGTTTGTTCATTCATTTGTAGATGACGATCATATTATTAATATTGCCAATACAGACTACCTATGCTGGGGTGTTGGTTATCCTGGAAATGCCAGGTTTATTCAGTTTGAGCAAATTGAGATGCACAGTAAAAAGAGTTTTGCACATGAGGTGGAAAATGCAGCATATTATACAGCTTATTTACTTGATGAATATAACTTGAAGCCTAACGATGCTGTTTACGACGGCAAGGGAACAGTTTGGTCGCACGGTTCAGTTGCCAAATACATGGGTGGTTCCGATCATACAGATCCGGTTGGCTATTATAAAAAAGCAGGTAAGAAGTATTTTCATAAAGCTTATACGATGAGTCAATTTTATCAACTTGTTTTGACAAATTATAAGAATATAGAGTGATATGAAAGGATTTAATTCACAATTATTTCTTTGATAAGGGGACTGAAGTTACTTGAAATCATGAAAAGTTTTCAAATTCATGTTTACAAGTAACTTTTTTTATATTATCATCGTAAGGGTAATCGTTACTATTTAAAAAACGGAAGAGGTAGACAAATGTTTCGAAAAATATTAAGATTCAAATTCGTGTTACTTGCATTCTTAATTGTAACGCTTGGCATAGTTGCTGCGGGTTGTTCAAGTCATTCATCAAGCAGCAATGGTAAAATCAAAATTACCGCAACCACGGACTTTTACGGTGAAGTTGCCAAAGCGGTTGCCGGTAATAAAGGCGAGGTGACATCCGTTATCACTAATCCCAATATTGATCCCCATGACTATGAGCCAACAACCAAGGTAGCAAAAAACATTGTTGGGTCAAAGATGGTAATTGCTAATGGAATTGGTTATGACGGTTGGATGAATAAATTGGTTTCCAGTAACAAAAAAACCGACTACATAAAGGTTGGCGAGGATTTAATGGGTAAAAAAGACGGGGACAATCCTCACCTTTGGTATAATCCCAAAACGATGCCAAAATTAGCAAATACGATTGCAACTAAGTTGGGAAAGATTCAACCTAAAAATAAACAATATTTTAAGAAAAATGCTCAGAAGTATATCGCATCTCTTAAACCGGTTGAGAAAAAGATTACCCAGTTAAAACAAGTTTCTGCCAAGAGTAAGAACAAGGATGTTTATGTCAGCGAACCGGTCTTTGATTACGCACTTGACGCAATGGGCTTTAAAGTTGGCGATTCTCAATTTGAAAATGATACTGAAAAGGATGTAGATCCATCACCAAAGACGATTAAGGCAATGCAAGACGGTATCAAAGGACGTCAGATTGCATTCTTTGTTTATAACTCTCAAGTTGATGATAAAACGGTCAACAACTTGGTTGCACTTGCTCATAAGAATAAAGTTCCTGTATTGAAAGTAACTGAAACGTTACCGGCAAATAAGAATTATAAATCTTGGATGCTAAGTCAATATAATAGTTTGCTGAAAATTTTAGAAAAATAAATGCAGGTTGATAAAATAGAGTGAAGAAAAGGCGTATCAGTTAGGCAATAGGTATTAATCAAAACGGGTCGAAGCAATTTTTGCTTCGACCCGTTTTAATTAAAATAAAGAATTGAAAATAACCTTTTTAGTCATTTAAATAATAACTGTTATTAAGTTGACTGACATCTAATTTACCTGCCTGACCGGCAAATTTAAAGTTGGATGTCCATTGCCAAGCATTGGCAGCAACATATTTCTTTCCTGTTGGATTATTTGGATAGTTGGCAAGCCACCCGAGATTAGCGGTGTTCATGCTGACATAACTATCAACCCAATTAGCGTTGGTATAAATATCGGTTTTGCTGAAACCGGCAGCTTTAACGACCTTGTTAAATGCCTTGATATTTCGATCATTGGTTGCAATTGAAAGATGAGCTAGTTTGGGAGCCTCAAAATCAACGGCCATGACGACATTTCGCTGACTGGTTACCCCTTTTACTTTTTTTACAAAGTATTTTGCCTCTTTTTTAGCTTGGCTCTTGGTAGCGAATTGAGCATAATGATAAAAATTAATGCTTAAGCCCGATGATTGGGCTGTGGCAGTTTGCTGACCCAGTAATGGATTGGTGTAAAAAGTGCCTTCCGTTGCTTTAATTGTCATGGCCTGTACGCCGGAATCCTTCATATTTTGAAGGCCAAGGTTTGTTTGAGCCCCTTGATAAGCCGAGATGTCAACCATATCAGCGTTTGGGTGATTTGACGAAAAAGTGTTGGCCTGGACGGATAAGCTGGCATTACCAGCAAATAGTGCACCAAAAGTAGCTAGTGCCAAAGCGGCAAGTTTTAGGGAATTTGATTTTTTCATTTAAATTGTACTCCTGTGATTGGATTCTAAGTTGTCGGTAATGATAATATAGTCCGAATCGTATCACAATAGTTGTCTTTTTAAAAATAGCTCTTATGTAGCCTTTCTCAATAGTGGCGCGGATAAAAGCATTTATTTACAGTCATACAACAATCAGGTAACAGGCTGTAATATCTAAAAAAATGAGACTGGAACAAAATTAAATTTTGTCCAACCTCATTTTGGGTTTCTATAGATTATTTATTCAAATAACCGCGCCAAATCCAGCCACCATGCTGGCCGTCTGCACTCTTAACGTGATAATAAATAGCGTAATGTCCGGAATTCTTCATATATAACTTTTCATGGGCGTCGGTGTACCAAGTGATGTCGGGCATATCCGAATTGTAACCGTAACGCATGCCAAGATGCTTGGAGTAACGGGCACCATCCGTTGTTTTGTAGGCATGACGGCCCATATTGCTCCGCCATACTAGTTTAACGGATTTGGAACGGCTGGCTGAATACTGTTTGCCGGATGGTCCCGGTACTTTAACAATTTCACCCGGTGTTGATGATGTTGAACCGCTCGTTGTCGAACTTGACGAGCTGGAAATTGAACTTGATGAACTTGATAAACTCGATGAACTTGATGAACTGCTGGAGCCGGTTGTTGGCGTCGACGTATCAGTTGTTGAGCCAGCTGTTGAATTCAAGTAAAAATCGTTGTTCATTTGGCTGACATCCATGTTTTGATTAATTGACGGGAATCGATAATCGGATGCCCATTGCCATGCGTTGGCAGAAGTATATTTACTGCCGGTTGGGTTATTTGGATAGTCTGCAATCCAACCATTATTGGAAGTGTTCGTATCAATGTGTACACCCAACCAACTTGCCATTGTGTATAGGTCGGTTTTATTATAGCCGGCCTGGTTAAGTGTTGCATCAAAGGCGGCCAGGTTGGCATCGTTTTGCGATTTGGAAACGCCTGCTAATTCTGATGATTCAAAATCGGCAACCATGACGACGTCTTTGGAGTTGGTAACAAGTTGAACTGCTTTAATAAAGTTTTGAGCTTCACTTTGAGCCTGATCGGTTGAGGTGAAGTGGACAAAATGGTAGAAGTTGACACTCAGGCCTGCCTGTTGTGCATATTGAACCTGTTGTGACAGGTAGGGATTCGTATAGTAGGTACCTTCGGTTGCTTTAATTGTCACGGCCTTAACACCGTTGCCAGCCATTGTTTGGTAATCAGCGGCAGTTAGGTTTCCCTGCCAGCTGGAAACATCGACCATATCGGTTTTTGGTAAAGTACTTGATGGGGACAAAGCAGCGTTTGCTGTTACAGAGGTTCCCAACAAGATTCCTCCGGCAATCATTCCAAGGATTGCCAATTTGGTTTTTTTATGATTAAATGTCATCTGATTCTCAACCCCTCATATTCGTTGTGTTCACTTGCGATACTAACATGAATACGGGGTTAACAAAAGCGAATTCACTTGTTGTTACTTCTTTTTCGATCAAGTGAAAAACTCCAGTAAATTGCTAGTAATATAACGGCTGCAAATGTAATAGTTGTTACATTGTTTGGCAACGTGCCGTTATGGACTGCCCAGGCAATCCAAATTAAAATGATTTGGAAAAACCAAGAGATAATTGATTGACCGGCAAATTTTTTTGTGAAGATATGCATTGTAAATTCCTCCTAAGAATTTTTGTGTTGTAATGGAAAGTATGATCGTTTGGGACTTATTCAGGGATGTCACCATTTTCAGGAATGTAATCGATAGAATCCGCAATTCGTTTTGGAATTGGAATTTGAGGATCAACGTGTGGATTATTGAGGTGAATTAAGTTATATGATTTCCTGTATTCACTGGGGGATAATCCTGTTGAGCTTTTGAAACGTCTCATAAATACTTTTGGATCATTAAAATATGAATTATAGGCAACCTGTTTAACCGGCATTTCTGTTCGGATTAGAAGCAAGGTAGCAACTTCTATTTTAATGTGGTTAAGGTACTGAAGTGTGGTCATACCTGTACAATGTTTAAAGAGTCGGGTTAAATAATCCGCGTTTAAACTGACATTATCGGCAATTTCCTCAACCGTTAACGTACTGGACATATTTGCCCGGATCCATTCTTTGATTGAATTAATTCGCGAGCTTTCTTTATTTGAATCCGGATGATTAAAGTAAGATTTATAGAGCTGAATTAAAAGAGCTGACACTAGATAATCCCGTTCTTCAATAAATGAAAGTTCGTTATGAATTGATAAAATCTGGTGAATTAAAATGGTGGCTTCTTCGTAGTCGGACAACTTGAATTGCATCGGTAAGAAAATCTTTCGCTTGGACTGTTTGTTTGTCTTGATCTCAGAAATCATTTGGTCTTCTTCGGATTCAAAAATGTCTTCCCGGTATTGAGAGAAAAAGTGTAACCAGTAAAAATCAACGTCATTCTTTGAATCTTGATAGCCGTACATTGTGGTGAATGGTGGAACAAACAAGACTTCATGGTCATTCAAAGTGACACGACGATCTCCGATTTGTAAATAAATGGGCCCTTTAATACATAGTATTAATTCGTAATCTCCTTTGTGATACATCCTGCGGTGCTTCCACGGCCCGTGCGCAAGAAATTCGCCACCCTTATAATAGAGAAGTGTTTTTGCGATATTAAATGTAGAGAACAACATTTCTATAGCCTCCGTTCTATGTCGGAAATGATCACCATAAGTACATAAATTTGTTCAAAAAAAGATTAAATCAATGAATGTCGGAAATCGTCACCAAAAGTATCAAACTTGATACAAAGCCCTTTGTGAAGTGCTATTTCAACCGAATAAAAATGACAACTAGTCGGAAACCATCACTTCTTTTGCTATTATAGACCTTTTTTTCTTCCTTGCAAACGCTTACTATAGAAATCGTAAATGAGATACAAATAAATATTCGGAGACAAAGGTCTGAAGATATTTATTACTCGCGAGTTGTATCGACTTTTCATTTATCGATTTTGTGCAATAAATTCCCAAATATTGTAAGCGTTTGTATTTATAACTAATTGGAGGTCAGAATCATGAGTTCAAATGCAAGTCATGTAGATTCAAATACGGCCAGTGCGCAGGCACTCTTGGCCAATGACACATTGCCATGGCACAGAAAAATTACCTATGGCTTTACGGATATGTCTGGTAACTTGCTTTACTGTATTATCAGTTCATACATGCTTTACTTCTTCACCAACGTCTTTGGTTTGACGGTTGGAACAGCCGGTGTCTTACTGTTGATCGGTCGTATCTTTGATGCGATTGGCGCACCGGTCATGGGAATTTTGGTTGACCACACCCATAGTAAATATGGTAAGAGTCGCCCATGGTTCCTCTGGATGTCCTTACCATTCGCTGTCTTTGTTTGGTTACTGTTCACTACCCCCGCTTTGAGCGGCACGGCTAAGATCATTTACGCCGGGGTAATGTATATCCTGGCTGACTTGTCTTATACCGCAATGTCAACCCCAATTACCTCCGTTCTGCCTAACTTGACTTCAAGTACCGACGGCCGAATGCAAGCCAACTCAGTTCGTTTGGTTCTTGGTAACGTTGGTAACTTCTTCGCCGTTACGTTCATCATTCCATTCGCCGGTCTCTTAGGCAATGGTAACCAACAACGTGGCTGGTCATTAGCAGTTGGTATTTACTCAATCGTTGCTTTGATTTTGCTCTTAATTGCCTTCTTCGATATGCGTGAAAAGAATATCGAATCTGAAAAAGTGATTACGATTAAAGAAAGTTTGAAAGCCACTAAGGGTAACTGGCCTTGGGTTCTGATCGTCGTTGCCAACTTGGCTTACTGGACCGCCTTTATCGTTCGTAACGCTTCGATGCCTTACTACTTCCAGTACAACATGGGGAGCACCGGTTTAATTTCATTCTTCAACGGCTTTACCATTATCCAGGTTATCGGTATGGCTTCGGTACCATTTTTTGTTAAGTACATGCACAAGTGGGGCACGACCGTCTTCATGCTGGCTTTGACCATGGTTGGTCAAGCTTGGATCGGTTTTGCCGGTGCCAACACCACGTCCGCTTTAATCGGCTGGTGTATTGCATGTATCGGTTCCGGTTCTGCCTGCACCATGTTCTTTGCCATGGTTGGTGACACGGTTGACTTCGGTGAATGGAAGACCGGCGTTCGTGCCAACGGTTTCTTAACGGCCATTGGTGCTTCATTCTGTATCCAAATGGGTTCCGGCTTCGGTTCATTTATCGCTTCCATGTTGTTGAAAGGCTTTGGCTTTAACGCTGCTGTTAAGACCCAAACTGCTTCAAGTCTTTCAGGTATCAGCTTTACCTTCGTTTGGGTTCCGGTTATCATTTACGCCATCAGTTTGATTTTGATGATTGTTTACCGTAAGTGGGAAAATCATGAACCAGTTGTTAAAGCCGACTTGGCAGAACGTCATGCGCAAGATGCCAAGGCTGCCACAGCCAACTAAGCAGTTGGTTGAATCACCATGCCTTTAATCAGTTTATTTAATCGATTTATCTAAACAGCTAATTACTAACTAATCACTGTATTTTCGAGAGGAAGGTCCATTTATGCAAGTCTATACCACGCCGAAGTTAAATAAAGTCAAGGTGACATCCGACTTTTGGAAACGCTATCGGGAGCTCGTCGTTAAAGAAGTCTTACCTTACCAATGGAAAGTTATGAACGACGAAGCCGACATTTCGATTGCCGAAGATCCACAAAACAACGGTCAGGACAAGAACAGTCACGCCGTTGCCAATTTGAAGATTGCCGCCGGTGAAATGACCGGCCATCACTATGGCTTCCCATTCCAGGACACGGATGTCTACAAGTGGTTGGAAGCAGCTGCCTATTCGTTTGGCTACCATCCCAACCCGGATTTAAAGCAGATTACCGACAACCTGATTGATTTGATTGCCAAGGCTCAAGATGATGACGGCTATCTGTCAACCTATTTCCAAATCGATGCCCCGGAACGTAAATTCAAGCGTCTCCAACAATCACATGAATTATATACGATGGGTCATTACATTGAAGCCGGTGTGGCTTATTACAACGCCACCGGTAATGAAAAAGCTTTGGACATTGCTAAACGTATGGCCAACTGTATCGATAACCACTTTGGCCTTGAAGAAGGCAAAATCCCCGGCTATGATGGTCATCCCGAAATTGAATTGGCTTTGTCACGGTTGTATGAAGTCACCCAGGACAAGAAGTATCTTGACTTGGCCCACTACTTCCTCACCCAACGGGGTCAGGATCCGGCCTTCTTTGAAAAGCAGATCAAGGCCGATGGCGACAGCACTGACCGTGATTTAATTCCCGGCATGCGTGACTTTACCCGTGAATATTACTTGGCCGCAGAACCCATTAAGGACCAAAAGGTCCCTCATGGTCACGCGGTTCGGGTGGTCTACCTTTGCACCGGCATGGCCTACGTTGCTCGTTATACAGGTGATAAAGATTTACTGGCTGCCTGTGATCGCTTCTGGAACGATATTGTTAAGCGCCAGATGTACATCACCGGTAACATTGGCCAAACCACCACTGGTGAAGCCTTCACGTATGATTATGATTTACCCAACGATACGGATTACGGTGAAACCTGTGCCTCAGTCGGCATGTCCTTCTTTGCCCGTCAAATGTTGAACATCCATGCCAAGGGCGAGTACGCCGATGTGCTGGAAAAGGAACTCTTCAACGGCGCTTTAAGTGGGATGTCATTGGATGGCAAGCACTTCTTCTACGTTAACCCGTTGGAAGCCGATCCGGCTGCCAGCAAGGGTAACCCCGGCAAGTCCCATGTCTTGACGCATCGGGCTGACTGGTTTGGTTGCGCCTGCTGCCCGGCCAACCTGGCGCGTCTGATTGCTTCGGTTGATGAATATCTCTATACCGAAAAGGGTGACACCATTTTGTCCCATCAATTCATCGCCAACGATGCCGAATTCGATGACGGCATCCAGGTTTCCCAAACCAACCACTTCCCATGGAGCGGTGATATCCACTACGAGATTCAAAATCCCAACCAGGCCGCCTTTAAGTTTGGCATTCGGATTCCCAGCTGGTCTGCCAGTTACGAATTAAACGTGGATGGTGCTGCCAAGACCTTACCGGTTAAGGATGGTTTCATTTATCTCGATGTTGACGGCCAGTCATTAACCATTGATCTCAAGTTGGACATGAGTACCAAGATTATGCGGGCCAACAACCGGGTCAGCCATGACTTCGGCAAGGTTGCCGTTCAACGTGGTCCGGTGGTTTACGCCGCTGAACAAGCCGACAACCAAGCACCGCTTTGGTTATACCAGGTTTCACCGGATGCCCAGACAGACTATCACTTTGATGAGAAGTTATTGGACGGCGTTGGGGTCATCAAGGTGGCTGCCAAACGTGAGAAGCTTAATGCCGACGATGCTGATCTGTATACCGAAGCTAAACCGGCGGATACGGAAACGGTTGACCTGACCATGGTGCCATACTATGCCTGGGCTAACCGTCAGGACGGCCAAATGAGGGTTTGGTTGAATAGATAAGTTTATTCAATTAATGATGATGACTTTTAACGAAGGAGAATTGGAACCGAGTTCTGGTTCTCCTTTTGTTTGAAAGAAGATGTAAGCGCACTCTAGCGGAATGATTGCTGTATGGAATAAGCTCGATTTAAAAATATCGAAAGTAATTGAAACTTATTTCACCCCATGTTACACTATCCGAGTTATCGAAATGAATAGGTAAACGTTATTTCTGACATAGCGTTAATCGAAACCCCATTCGATACTATTCGTGATAATAATGCGCCCCGGTAGTTGTTATTTATATGACAATTACCGGGGCCTTTTTGGCTCTGAAAGTGATTGCAGAAAAATGTAAGTCATTATGAAAACATATAGAAACACCCTAATGTACATATTTTGAAAATGTTTTGTAATAATCCTTAATTGACTTTCATAATCGTTTATACTATTGATGAGATTGCGAAGAGGTGAGAGACCTTCGCGGAATTGATTGGAGGAATTGATATATGAAAAGTCGATCAGGATTGATGGCATTTTCGATTTTAATGCTGTCGCTATTGCCTATGTCTACAGGTGCCAGTGCTGCGACAATTCCCGGTTTAATGAAGCAGTTTCCGGGCTTAGCGATTGAAACAGCAGAACTAACGGTAACTATTCCGTCATTTACAATGGCTTTGTTAATCGTTATTAGCAGTTTTTTAGTAAAACGAATTGGTACAAAGAAAATAGTCATTTCTGGAACCGCAATAACAGCGATTGGCGCTATTATGTCAATGCTTTCACCAAACATGACTGTTTTGCTGATTGCCCGCGCGTTAATGGGTGCAGGAATTGGTCTGTTCAATACACTTTGCATTAGTTTAATCGACCTGCTTTATCATGGTCAGCAACGTGAAAGGCTACTTGGTTTTCAAAATACGTTTCAGGGACTTGGCGCAGCCGGTGGGGCCTTAATTGTTGGAATCATTTTAATATATTCAAAATGGAATGTGGCATTTGCATTTTATCTGATTGCAATCCCAATATTAATTTTATATCTATTATTTGTGCCAGAGGTTCGTTATGATAATGCACAATTTGATACTATTGAAGGTCAAGACAGGCTATCTAAATTTGCTAAACTTCAGTTCGGTTACTATTGGGTTGTTTTGTTTATGGTGATGGTTTTCTATATGACCGTTAATGTTAAGATTCCAAGTTATATTTTGAATAATCATTTTGGATCCTTATCAATTGGCTCCAGCGCGGTTGTCATCATGTCCGTCGGAACAATCGTTGGCGGTATGATTTATGGCAATATTGAAATGGTTTTTAGAAAATTGACATTATTTCTGGCTGTCCTAATTGAAGCTGTCAGTGTCATTGTGATCAGTACGGCAACCAATGCCATTGCTTGTTTTGTGGGTGGTTTTGGAGTGGGATTCGCATTTGGCTTGTTTATCCCCTTTATCTTTTCGAAGGGACTTTCACTTGTCCCCAAAAGGTACGGTAATGATGCGACAACCGTATTAATGATTGCAACAAACGGTGCCAATTTTTTAAGTCCATATATTAGTAAAGCAATTAATTTTGGTGGGACTGATCAAAGCTTATTTATGATTTCCGGCGTTATTGCTGCAGGAATTTCTATAATTGAACTAATTAAATCATTAAGTGCGGACCACTTTAGAATTTCCAGTCAAAGGGTTTAATGGAAGGGATCTTTTGGTGCGAGGATAGAGTCAGCTCTCATATCTGAATTGGGTCATACTGACGGGGATTAGATGATAGACTAAATAATTTCTATTTTTAAGTAAAAACTACTTGTATTTTAGTAAAATGTAAGGTATCCTTTATTTGTTGAAGCGCTTTCAAAAAATTTAATGAGGTGACTTTACTTTGAAGCGAAAATTATTTAATGAGCAAATTAAGGATAATCCATTACGTAGTAAGGCCGATGTCAAGGCTGCATTGACAGATATTTTGGCGCCGGCAATGACTGTATTGGCACAGCAAAAGCAAAAAGGCCGTTTCAGAATGAGTGATAGCGGTGCAGTTTACATTCAAGAAAAGACAGAAATTGAAGGGTTTATGCGTCTCCTGTGGGGATTGGGACCATTTTTTAGTGATAAAAAGCGAATCTACGAGTATCCGCAATGGTACGAATTGGTCACTCAAGGTATCTTGGCAGGTGTCGATCCCAAAGATCCTGATTATTGGGGTGGCGATTTAGGAGACTATGACCAGTTGTTCGTTGAAATGGGCGCTTTAACCGCCTTCCTATACGAAACCAAGGAGACTTTTTGGGAGTCACTTTCCCATCAAAAGCAACAGCAAATTGTTGATTGGATGGACCAGGTAAATCATAAAGTGATTCCTAAGACCAATTGGCTATTCTTCCGAGCAATGGTCAACAAGTTTATTACAGATTCCGGTTATCACGACAATTCGACATTAATTGCAGATGATTACGCCATTACTAATCAACATTATCTTGGTCATGGTTGGTCGTATGATGGTTACAAGAATCAAATTGACAATTATATTCCCTTCGCTTACCAGTTCTTTACAATTTTGACGGTTGGCTTGGCTGATTGGAAAGGCGACCAGGCAGAGCTGCTTCGTAAACGAGCCACTGCTTTTGTGCCAAGTTATGCTAACTGGTTTGCGGCTGATGGTGCTGCATTACCATATGGACGAAGCTTAGATTATCGGTTTGCTCAAGCTGCTTTTTGGGCAGCGAGTGCCTATGCCCATATTGACCTTCCGGAGGGTTATACATTGGGTGATATTAAGCATTTATTACTGAATAACCTTCGCTGGTGGTTTAAACAGAATATCTTTACAACTGACGGTTTGATTCCAATTGGCTATTCATATCCCAACATGGTCTTTGCGGAGGGCTATAATGGGCCTGCATCGGCATATTGGGCACTTAAAACGTTTATTTTCTTTGCATTACCTGATGATGATCCATTCTGGACGACTCCCGAAAACGATGAATTTAAATTTGAACCGGTTAAAAAGCAGCCTGAACCACGAATGTTGGTTTGCCACAGCAAGCATGGACTGGAAGTTCAGTCATTTACGGCTGGACAACATTCTCATGAACATGCAAATGGTGAAGCAAAATATGAAAAATATGTTTACTCAACAACATTTGGCTTCAGTACGCCAAAGGGTTCTGTTCTTCTTAAACAAGGGGCTTTTGATAATACTTTAGCCGTTGCTGAATCAGAAGATTGGTGGCAGACTGCCTTTAAGTATGAGGATTATGCGATTCATGATGACTATGTTTATTCGGATTGGAAGCCATGGGACGATGTTGAAATTAAAAATTATGTTGTACCGGCTATGCCTTGGCATGTTCGAATCCATCAGATTGATACCAATCGTCAGATTCACGTTGCTGAAGGAAGCTTTTCGGCACCGGATTATGGAAAGTCTTATCAAAAACAATTGCCAACAAAGGTAGAAAACGCCATTTTCTATCAAACGGAGGTAGGGATTACCGGTATTGTGGGTCTTTCCAAAGAATTGACGGCTGAGTTATCTGAGCCGGAACCAAATACCAACATTTATTTTCCTAAGACAAAGATTCCACTGCAGACAGGTGTTTTAAACCCTGGAAAATACACACTGGTATCGCTTTATTTAGGAGACCGAGAACTTGACAGCTTGGATGATAATGGTCAATTAGTGATTCCTAAAGTAAAACTTAATAATAACAAAGTATCGATTATTTTTAAGGATCATACTGTCAGTGTTGAATTGAAAGAATTCTAATATAAATCTTCATTTTTAAGGAGGGGCTTGGACAAAAAATATTTCGTCCAGTCTCTTTTTTTGTTGATTTATGGAGGCTAACTTGGCCGTTTATTGTTTATTTGTTAATTTTTACCCAAAAAATGATGAGCCTTAGTCCTTATCGTTTATCAAACCTTCGGGTAGTGGTAAACTAAAACAGTATATTATGATGAAAGTAAGTTGAACTGAACCTAGTAAAATTTACGCAAAAAATCTTAAAATTTAGTACGTTAATAGGTGATAGTAATGACAACGATTAAAGATGTTGCGAATGAGGCCGGCGTTTCAATCTCTACGGTTTCGCGGATCTTAAACTTTGATGATACCTTATCCGTTGGGGAAGATACACGGCGACGGGTCTTAGAAGTTGCAGAAAAACTACAGTACAAAAAACGTAACAAGCGGGCGCCTAAATTAGGAAAGCAAATTGCAATTGTTCAATGGCATACTGATAAAGAGGAACTTTCCGATCTATATTATCTTCAAATTCAGTATGGAATTGAAAATAAAGCAGCTAGTTTGGGTGCTTCTATCGAGCGGGTTACATATGAGTCAATCGATAAGAATCGGATTAAGAACTTTGACGGCATTATTGCCATTGGGAAGTTTGATACTACCGAAGTCACCCAATTGAAGTCTTATGGGTTGCCGGTTATTTGTATTGGAGAGAACTACCTTGGATATAATTTAGATTGTATTCGTAGTGATTTCGAAACGCCGGTTAGAAAGATTATTGATCGGTTTATTCGAAATGGGATTGATGATATTGGTATGATTGCCGGTAAGGAACTTACCGTCACTGAAAAACAAGGCGTCCGTGATCCCCGAGTGGCAACCTTTAATCAATATTTAAAGAGTAAAGGGCTTTATAATGATAAATTTGTTTATCAAGGCCCATTTGGACCGGAATCCGGTTTTAATTTAATGACTAAAGCTATTAATGAACTTGGAGAGGCACTGCCCCATGGATTCATGGTTGGGAGCGATTCAATGGCCGTTGGTGTACTCCGCGCTTTGCAGCAGCATCATATCGATGTACCAAATCGCGTAAGCTTGATCAGCTTTAATGATGTGGCAATCGCTAAATATACCAGTCCGGCACTGACAACTGTTCATGTGCATACTGAATTGATGGGTGAACGAGCAATTGAAATGTTATTGGAACGGGTTAAAAATCCCAAAAAGATTCCGGAATTGATTATTATTGGAACTGAGTTGATGGAACGGGAAAGTAGTATTTAAAAATAAGGGGATTTGTTTTTATTTCGCATTTTAACCTGTTAATGCTTATGATTAAAAAGACGAGGGCAAAGAATATTTTTGCTTTCGTCTTTTGTTGTTTTTTGAAATGAATTGAGTGGCTCGTTTCCAGTGATTAGAGGCTAACTAATCAATTAATCGATTAAATTCGTTTTGTGTAATAGGAAGTACTGTTCCATGTCGTGCCCGGCTTGGCATATGATAAGCGTCAGTTGGTAATCTATTGAATCGGCCACTTGTGAGATCCGTCGTTTCCAATGGATAATAACCTCCCTTAGCGTAATTGTCGACTAATAAAAGCCACTTTTTCTTTCCAATTAACGGATAGCAGGTAGGACCTTCTACGCCTAAATTATCTGTTAAAGTAGGTGATAAGATCTCGGTCGGCTTTGCTTCCAACGAGTTTAACTGGTCTTCAATGATGTATTTTTCTGCTTCGTTTTTAGTGAATCGAAAATAACGGTTATTATTTTTGATGATTGTTGTGTCAATCGCACTAAAAGGACGATCAATATAAATTTTAGGAGATGAGAAGTGCGAAAAGTCGGATGTGTGGGCACAATAAATTCTTTGTTTGGCATAGTTATCGACCGCCGTTTTAGAAGCCCAATAAACCAGGAAGTCTTCTGTTTGTGAGGCATAGGTAGCTTCTGGTGCCCACACACATCCGAAATTTTTAGGTGCCACCGGAATTAATTTCGGCGCAGACCAGTTGATTAGGTTGGATGATTTCCAAACTAATAGTGAGGTACTGCCGCTTCGTTGCGCGTTGTACCAATCGTTATTGCCGTGAATCTTAAGATCGGTTGCCAGAATGTAGTAGTTGTTGTTTTTAGGGTCCTTGATGATGAATGGATCTCGAATACCCTTAGTACCCAAGTTTGAGTAAAGGATTGGGTGATTATGGTTTAAATCATGCCAATTTAAACCGTCCTCACTTAATGCCATATAAATATTTTCACCATCTTCGTATTTTTCACCTGCAAAGTAGACAAACAGGTAGCGGTTGGGCAAAGATTCGTCCATAGTTAAATATCCCTTCTTTAAAAAACATAAAGTTAACGCTTACAATATAATTTAAAGATAAATAGTAAAAATGTCAACGATTCATTTTGTTTTTAGTAAATTAAATTAACGAGATAACGTTATTTTGTTTAGAAATAGACAATGAAAACCAGTATTTTTAATGATTTAAAATTAGTCAGAAGTCTTGTTGCTTAAGGGATAATGATAAATCCAAGAAATTCGAAGAAGAAACTTTACTAAAAAACATTGATTATTTTTCTTAAAATAGTAAAATTAAGATGTAAGAAAAGAAAGCGCTTGCGTAAAAATAATATTGAGAAGATAAAGAGCAACTTAATGGAGGACTTATAAATATGGAAAAAGGACTATTATACCCCGTCATCAATAACTACCGCTCTGATGAAAAAATGGATGGACTCTGGAATTTTAAGTTTGATCCTGCATATGAGGGTGAAAGCAAGGGATGGCAAAATGGTTTTAACGACGGTGTTAAAATGCCAGTACCTGCAAGCTTTAATGATTTTTTCACCGACAAAGACGCCCGTGAATATACGGGTGACTTCTGGTATTCTAAAACCTTTTTTGTGCCAGAATATTTTGAAGGCAGAGACGTGCAAATTCGTTTTGGTGCTGCGACTCATCGGGCAGTTGTCTATGTAAACGGACAGGAGATCCGTAGTCATGAAGGTGGCTTTTTACCATTTACTGCAGAAGTTACAAATGCAGTCAAATTTGGTGAAGAAAATATTGTTTCGGTTAAAATTAATAACGAGCTTCATCGGGATGCATTACCAGCAGGTGATACGGCAACGTTGAAAAACGGTAAAAAGATGGCTAAACCGTTCTTCGATTTTTATAATTATTCAGGGTTAAATCGAAGTGTTCATTTATTAACCGTACCAAAAAATGGTATTTATGATTATTCGACAAGCTATGAAGTTGGGGATGCAGAAGCAACTGTGCATTATTCTATTCAAGCAGATTCCGGAGATGACGTTAAGGTCAGTTTAATCAATGAGGACGATCAAATTGTCGCAACTGGTGAAGGCAACACCGGTGATTTGAAAGTTGATCATCCAAATTTGTGGAATGTTCGAGATGCGTATCTTTACACAATTAAATTTGAGTTAATGAACGACGGTAAAATCGTTGATGAGTATGCAGACCAAATTGGATTGAGAACCATTGAGATCAAAGGACATGAAATCCTCGTAAACCATAAATCTGTTTATTTACGCGGATTTGGTCGACATGAAGACAGTATTTACGCTGGCCGTGGTTTCGATTTAAATGTTGAACGTCGAGATATGAATCTAATGAAATGGATTGGTGCCAACTCGTTTAGAAGTTCTCATTATCCATATGATGAGCAGGTATATAAATTTGCTGATCGTGAAGGCATTTTGGTCATTGATGAGGTGCCGGCTGTCGGATTTAAGATGGCTGCTGCAAGTTTCTTGGGCGGTTTAAATCAATCATTTTTTGATGGTGATTGGACACACGAACTATATAAAAAGCATCTTGACCAAATTATCGATATGATTAAGCGAGATAAGAATCACCCAAGTGTTCTTGCATGGAGTCTATTTAATGAGCCGGATACATCCAATGAATCAGCTGTTCCGTATTTTGAGAAACTATTTGCAGCAACTGCAGACCTGGATCCGGAAAAGCGACCACGCACGTTTACACTGAATGAAGACGATACTTATGAGACGTCAAAATGCCTTAAATTCCCCGATTTTTATCTGTTAAATCGTTACCCTGGTTGGTATCATAAATGGGGATATGAAATTTCCGACGGCGAAGCGGGATTGCGTGCTGAACTTGATGAGTGGCAAAAATCAGATATTGATAAACCAATTGTCTTCTCGGAATATGGTGCAGATACTGAACCGGGTCTTCACAAACTGCCTTCAATTATGTGGAGTGAAGAGTATCAAATTGAATTATTGGAAATGTTTGATAGGGTCTTTGATTCATATGATTTTATCCGTGGAGAACAGCCATGGAATTTGGCTGACTTCCAGACCGTTGAAGGTAATATGAGGGTTAACGGAAATAAAAAAGGTATCTTCACACGAGATCGTCAGCCAAAGGCGGCTGCTTTCTATTTGAAGAAACGATGGACTAAATTACCATTAAATTATAAAGCCGGTAAGTAAAGAGAAGTGCCAAAGATTTTAGAAAACGCTGTAATCTATCTTGAATAATCTGGGTGGATTGGGGCGCTTTTTTCGAAAGCGACATCAATGAATGTCGTTTTTGACGTTCATTAATTGATAAGGAGGATTATCATGAACGAAACTAATTTTATTATTGACGGAGATAAATTAGACTTAAACGCTTTAAATGCCAATACCTTTAAGGGGTTTGGATATATTAGTTGTAATAACTCATCACGGTTATTACTGGATTATAAATGGGAGCATCGTGATAGTTATGATCAGATTTTGACCATCTTATTTGGTGGTCGTCATCCTCTAATGAGACTGTTAAAAGTTGAAATGGGAATTGATGCCAATACATCTTCCGGAACGGAACCGGCGACAATGAGAAGTCTTGATGATGAGGCAAATGTCCGTCGAGGAGCAGGGTTTCAATTAATTGCCGATGCAAAAAAGATTCAACCGGAATTAAAAACTGCAATCCTGCGGTGGGGAGAACCGGGTTTCCTGAGAAAAAAATGGGCTAAAGTTAAAACAAATAATCCGGATAATAACGTTTCGGAAAAAGTCTATGAAGATATGTATCAGTGGTACAAGAAAACCATCGTGGCAGCTTATGAAACATATGGTTATCTCATTGATTATGTTGATCCAGATAGAAATGAAACAAAACATCCAATGTATAACTGGATTAAGTGGTTTGCAGATCGAATTTCAAACGATCAATCAGGGTTTCCGAATGGGTTTCCGATTCAGCAATATCAACAGATTAAAATGATTGCGGCTGATCAAAATTACGAGCGGGACTTTGGCGATCAAATGATTGCTGATAAAGCACTTAGAGTTAGAGTACCTGCAGTTGGCTTTCATTATAATACGGATGATAGTCGGAATAAGTCATTTACTAAATTGGCTGATGACTACCACCATGAAGTTTGGTACAGTGAGGGAATTGCCCCGATGACTTTTGGAAAGTATCGCGTAAAGGCCAGCAATGGTGATGGTATAGGCGGTGTTCAAAGCGGTCTGGATGTTGCAAACCGATTGATTAAAAGCTATGTGAATTCTCGTCGAAGTTTGTATCTGTTTCAGCCGGCTGTTTCCGCTTATTATCCCGGTGTCAATTACAGTCATAAGGAATTAATTGCGGCCAGCCGTCCATGGTCCGGATTCTTTGATGTCGATAATGTCGGAATGCAATGCATGAAGCACTTTACTGATTTTGCCAAAGCCGGTTGGGATGATGAAAATGCTTGGCGGTACTTAACGAGTGCGTGTGACAGCGGTATCGGTGGAACGGAAAACCTGGACCATCATACGGAAGCTCCAAGCTACATGACTTTGGTATCCCCGGATAGGAGAAACTACTCCGTTATCTTTGTAAATGATAGCGCTCAACCGCGGACTTATCATTTGTCTATAAAAAACATTGGCAGCCGGGCTAATCAGCCGCTGGACATATGGGAAAGTATTGGTCCCGAGAACTCGTCGGATGCTTATGACAGTCGAATGAAACGAATTCGGGAAACAATTGTCCCAATTGATCATAAAGCAAGCATATTTGTTCAACCACATTCGATGGTAACGGCAACAACCCTTGATTTAAAACATGATGAAGATGTCATTTATCACCGAATTGAGAGCCTTCATAATGATCAGGTACTTGAAGACGGCAGCGATATTTTATATACAGACGATTTTCAGTATAGGGATTATCCAAGCGATTACCTGGCATCAAGAGGAAACACACCTCGTTATACAGCTGACCAGGGTGGTGCGTTCGAAATTGTTCAACGACACGGGAAGAATGTCTTGCAGCAAATGATTTCGGAAAAATATCGAGCTTTGGATTGGGAGTATTCTTTTGCACCGAGTTTAACAGTTGGTGATGATCATTGGCGGGACTACGAGGTAGCCGTTTCAATGAAGTTTGATGATCATACATGGCAAAATTCACCAACTGGAAACTATTTCGGAATTGGTTTGCGGGAATTAACCGACGTTAAAGGGCGATTGGAGAGTGCACCATACGTCTTTAAGGTATCGATTGATGGCGCATGTCAGCTTATTAAAGAAGATAAGGTCGTTGGCCTGGCTTATGTCGATGGACTCGATCTTTCCGCTGAACATCAGATTAAATTCTCAGCGGACGGCAACCATTTACTTGCTGAATTTGACGGGAAAAAAGTTTTTGATTTCGTAGATACCGATAATCCAAAGTTCAGTGGTCGAGTGAAGTTGGGAAGTGGTTATTATCATACCCGTATCAATAAGATTATGATTAAAAAGATAGCTGATCATCCAGTAATTAGTTATCGTTTGGACAATTTAGATGATGCGCTGAACTATAGTGGCAATTGGACCCACGTTTGCGGCCTTGGCAACACAAAATGGAATCGGACGCTTTCTCACGGAGAGGCTGATGGAGAAAAGACGCCTAAGTTGAGGTTCTCGTTTAATGGAACGGGATTCTCATTGATTGGACGTCAGGAGTCACCATCCAGGTTAAAACTGATCGTTGATGGTCAGGTGATTGATTGGAACTATCAACCACAGATTGGTGCTGATCGAACAGAGAATACAAAGATTTTGGGGTTACAATCAGAGACTCACCAGGTTGAGATTTCAGTTGAAAGTGGCAATTATACACTAGATGCAGTAGACCTCATCGACTAAAATAGTTATTAAAATACGATGTGGTGTCCACCGTAACAGGATTGATACGTGTTACGGTGGACACCACACTTTTGCTTAATGACTGGATTTATAGGTACGGATCTTTGGTGGAATATAAGTTGTCATGAAAGAATAGATTTCCTCCAATGAAGATGAAAAGAGCAATTTGTCATGATCAGTTTGAGTTAAGAAGTCGCTTGTCACCATTTTATCAAACATGGTTTTTAGTGAGTCGTAGTAACCGGCAACATTATAAAAAACGCATGGATTAGGATTATTTCCTAAGCGAGCCCACGAAAAGGCCTGCGACATCTCTTCAAGTGTCCCAATACCGCCTGGTAATGCAATACAACCATCAGAAAGTATCATCATTTGTTCTTTTCGTTCGGACATATCTTTGACAACGGTTAAGTCTGATAGCTTAGCCAGTTCGACTAGTTCCGCACCCCTGTCAACGAGTTCTTGAGGCATAATGCCATGAACCCGACCACCCCGCTTAATAACCTGTTTGGAAATTGTTCCCATCAGGCCGATACCACCGCCACCATAAATAAGTTCAAGATGATGATCGACCAGCCAATTTCCAAGTCTAATGGCAGCCTGTGTGTAAATAGGATCATTACCTGTTGACGCACCACAATATACTGCAACTTTTTTCATTCTTAACTCTCTTTTCTTTTAAGTGAATTTAAGCGATAAACATATTATATCCTAAGTGTCCATTTATCAACCGTCGGTGTTTATTTTCTCAGGTTGTTTTATAATTAATTAAATTCAATAGTTTAGAGGAGTGATGACTTGGATAAGCGAGTGAAAAAATTGCAGGCAACAATTCAAGAGTTGGGATTAGACGCATTTTTAATCACTAACGAATTTAGCTTAAAATATTTAAGCGGATTTGATGGTCTTGATGGTGATGGCTGTTTAGTGGTCACACCAAACCAAGTGACATTGATCACGGATGCCAGATATCAAGAGGCTTTGGAGCAGTCATTGCCTAAAGATGTCAGTTTGGAAATTACCCGGGATTATTATCAAATTGCGAAAAAGGTTTTAGATGATGAAGCCTATCGAAAAGTTGGTTTTGAAACCTCGGTAAGTTATGAATTATATAGGACATTATATCAGTTATTCGGTGATCAATTAGTTCCGGAAAATAATATTGTTGAGAAACAGCGGGAAGTTAAAGACGCAAATGAGGTTTCCGTTTTGAAAAAGTCTACATTGCTTGCAAGTGAGGGATTCTCGGCCCTTGTGAATTACGTCAGAGTTGGTTTGACAGAGCGTCAAATTTCCAATTGGTTGAATAATTGGATGTTGGAAAACGGCGCTGAAAAGCCAAGTTTTGACACAATTGTAGCTAGTGGCTACCGATCCGCACTGCCACACGGTTCGGCTTCCAATAAAAAGCTGCAGCGTGGTGAAGTTGTGACTGTAGATTTTGGCTACTATGTTGATGGATACACGTCTGATATTACTAGGACAATTGCGCTGGGGGATCCAGGGGATGAACTAAAAAATGTTTATAACATTGTACATGAAGCTCAAGAAAGAATGTTTAAGACTATCAAACCAGGGGCTGATGGACAAGAAGTCGATGCAGCCGGCCGCGATTACATTCAGCAACAAGGTTTTGGTAACTACTATAATCATGGAAGCGGGCACGGTATTGGATTAGATATCCACGAGGGGCCCAATTTTGGTCCCCGTTGGAAATCAAATGTCATAGAGGAAAATAATGTGATGACCGTTGAACCGGGAATATATCTTCCCGGAAAAGGTGGTGTTCGGATTGAAGATGATTTGCTCATTACGAAAAATGGTTACGAGCAAATCACAACAGCTGATCGGGATTTGATTATTCTGTAATTAAGATTCAAGTTAAAATAAGTTGACGCAATGAGAATTGGCGGTACAATATAAACAATCTATTTATCCGACTGTGATTGAATGAGTAGTTGGTCTTCTTTTATATAGAGAGCTGTCTAATTGGTGAAAGGGCGGTCAAAAGAGCTAACGAATATGGTTCAGGAGTCGATTGATGCCGAATTTTTATGAGGCTGTCGTGGTTGGCTCATTATCGCCTATAGTTATGAAAGTAACTAAGTGAGGGAATTTCCGTGAGGAAGTTCTAAATGAGGGTGGTACCGCGACTTGATCGGCCCTAATATAAAGCTAATTGTAGACAAAACCAGCTTGTGGAGACAGGCTGGCTTTTTTATTTGATTAGTTCTTTTGGTGACAGTCCGGATGTATTTTATATTTTATAATTTGTTGGTAGTTTGCTATTTTTGAAAGGAAGTTTTTTATGAAGTCAAGTAAACGTACAAAAGGATTGTCTGTTGAGGCAGTCGTCGCAACCGGGGTCGGAATTGCCATTGTGTTTTTGTTAAAGAGGTTCTTGCCAATTCCAACGGGAGTTCCTAATACAACGATTGATTTGGGCGAGGCGTTTATTGGATTCTTGGGAGCGGTATTTGGTCCGGCAGTCGGCGCATTGGTTGCGTTTTTTGCACATTTATTTAATGATCTTTCATGGGGTGATCCTTGGTGGACATGGATTGTTGCTGATGCAATCTTTGGATTTTTGATTGGATTTAGTCGCAACTTTTTGAAGTTACGGACTGAACCGCTTACCAAGAAAAAGTTGATTCAATTTAATTTATTACAGATTGTTGCAAATATTATTTGCTGGGGAATTATTGCCCCACTTGGTGATATTTTGGTATACTCACAACCAGCTGGGAAAGTGTTTTTACAAGGAGCAACGGCAACAATCACAGATATTCTGTCGGTTGGAATTGTTGGCACACTGCTTATCTCTGCCTATGCTAAAACGCAAGTTCAGAAAAAAAGACTCACAAAGGATTAAATGATGCGTGAACAACCGATTATTCAATTTTCAGATGTTTCCTTTCAATATCAAAGTCAAGAGGAAGCAACATTACACAATATTAATTTATCTATTCACAGGGGAGAAAAGGTTTTTATTACAGGACCTTCCGGATCTGGGAAGTCAACACTTGGAAACATTATTAACGGTGTGATTCCTGAAGAATTCCCCGGTAAATTAACAGGTAAAATAACGATTAACGGCCAGTCTCAAAAGGACCTGGATCTAACCGACCTGTCTTTTATTGTAGGGACGGTTCTTCAAGATCCGGATTCGCAGTTCGTCGGCTTGACAGTTGCAGAGGATGTTGCCTTTGCCTTAGAGAACGATGCCAAGCCCGTTGATGAACTACATCAAAAAGTGGCTGAATGGGCGCAGAGGTTAAATCTGGGGCCTTTATTGGGAAAACATCCACAAGATCTGTCAGGCGGACAAAAGCAACGGGTTTCTCTAGCCGGCGTTTTAGTCGACAACGAACCGATTCTATTGCTCGATGAACCGCTTGCAAATTTAGATCCAGCGTCCGGACGCGACTCGATGAAACTATTGAATTGGCTTGTGGCACAGCAGAATCTAACGGTGATTATTATTGACCATCGAATTGAGGAAGTTTTGCAAATTCCGATTGATAGGATGATTGTATTGGCAGAAGGCCGTGTGATCGCAGATGACACACCAGACGGGATTCTTCAGCAGAATTTATTACTGAAGAACGGGTTGAGGGAACCGCTTTATGTCACTGCTTTAAAGGATTCGGGAATTAATGTTAGTCAAGTGACGCATTTAAGTGATCTTACCAATCTTAAGCTGAGTCGGGATGATTATCATAAGTTGGTGACGTGGGTCAAACAACAAAAGCTTCCTGATAAACCCGTTTCTTTGTTACCAATAATCTCGCTTAAAAATATGTCGTTTGCGTATCCAAATGAGGCAGCTATTTTTAAAGCGTTTAATTTAACGATTAACCGAGGTGAAATGGTAGCGCTAGTAGGTAAAAACGGTACTGGGAAAACAACGTTGATTAACTTAATTACCGGGTTTTTAAAGCCTCAAAATGGTGATTTGTTTTTTGGCAAAGAAAATATCAGTCACGATTCAGTTAAGCAGCGTGCTGACCGAATCGGCTATGTTTTGCAAGATCCTAATCAAATGATTTCCAAGACAATGATCTATGATGAAGTTGCGCTTGGACTTCAACTTCGAGGAATGAATTCGGAAACTATAAAGAAACGGGTTTTCGATACGTTAAAAATTACCGGGCTTTATCCGTATCGAAACTGGCCGATTTCGGCATTGAGTTTTGGACAGAAAAAACGGGTTACCATCGCGTCTGTTCTAGTATTACAGCCTGAGGTCCTAATATTGGATGAACCGACAGCCGGGCAAGACTTGGCTCACTATTCACAAATGATGACCTTCTTGGAAGAACTTAATCATAGTCAAGGCACAACGGTTATCATGGTGACTCATGATATGAATCTAATGATGGCCTATGCAAATAGGACCATTGTTTTGGATAAGGGCGGTGTTTTGGCAGATGCATCACCAGCAAAAGTGTTAACAGACAAGGATATCATTGAGAAAGCCCATCTGGCGCAATTAAGTTTACAAGTATTGGCAGAAAAGGCACAAGTTTCTGATCCAATTGAATTTGCTGAAAAGTTCATTTCATATGAGAGGAGACAAGCCAGTGGTAAATCAACAGTTGTCTTATGATGTCAGTGGGACACAAAAGGGTCATTGGGTGACTCGTTTAACCGGAATGACAAAGATCTTGGTATTACTCAGTTTGTCTATCATTGGAATGGTTAGCTACGATACGTGGTACTTGGTAGCACTAACTATTTTTGCCATTACTTTTTATCAATCGGCACATTTAAGGTGGCATCAGGTACGGGGGTTGTTATATGCTATTGCGGCATTTACCGCACTTAATTTGGTGCTGGTCTATGTTTTTAATCCTGCATATGGTTCTCAAATATACGGCACCAGCCATGTGCTGGTAGGCCATGGCTTTTTCGTATTAACGTGGGAAGAGTTATTCTATCTGTTGAACATGCTGTTAAAATATGTATTCATCGTGCCGCTAATCCTAGCCTTTTTATTTACGACAAACCCGTCTGAATTGGCTTCTGGAATGAATCGTATCGGTTTTTCATATAAGATCAGTTATGCGGTTGAATTATCGTTAAGATATATTCCCGATGTGATTAGAGACTTTAAACAAATCAGTTTGGCTCAGCAGGCACGTGGCTTGGAAATGTCTAGGAAAGCCGGTATGTGGAAACGTTTAAAACGTAGTACGCAAATTTTAATTCCGCTGGTATTTTCGTCAATGGATAAAATTGAAGTCACAACCAGGGCGATGAAATTACGGCGGTTTGGAACAAACAAGCACCGAACATGGTATATGACACAAAAGTTGGCCAAAATAGATTATCTCATTTTGATTGTAACAGTGGTTCTAATTATGATTGGCATTGGTTTATTTTGGGTAGATGGTGGCAGGTTCTATAATCCGTTCAGATAAAACGTATGCGAGTCCAGATTATGATAGTAACCGAAACCTTGATTTCAATGTTGAGTAAGGAAGTGACCGTGCATGACTGTTACAATCGGTATCGCAAGCAACCACCTGATTCACCCGACAAAGCGTTGGGGAACCAATTATGTGGATTATGTGCAGCGTGATTTTGTTGATGGCGTTCGATGGGCAAATGCAGTACCTCTGATTATTCCGTTAACGGAACCCAAGGATGCTAAAGTTTACGTTGAAAAAGTAGATGGTCTTTTATTAACTGGCGGTCAGGATGTGACTTCTCTTCTGTATGGTGAAGCACCACTGATACAATCCGGTGAAACAGATCGTTACCGTGATGAATTTGAAATTGCTTTGGTCAAGGAGGCGGTGCGGGTTCACAAACCTGTTTTAGGCATTTGTCGCGGTCAGCAAGTTATTAACGTTGCATTTGGTGGTTCACTCTACCAAGATATTCAATCACAGTTGGGTAATTCTACAAAACATGAGCAGTACCCAACCTCATGGGAAATTCCGACCCATTATATTAATACAATTGCCCATTCCTGGCTAAATGATCTGTTAGGTGATCGATTTGCTGTGAACAGTTTTCACCATCAGGCTATTCACAAATTAGCAACCGGATTAACAGTTATTGCAACAAGTGACGATGGGATTATTGAAGGTATTCAGTCAAATGACGGTCAGGTAATTGGTGTCCAGTTTCATCCAGAAATGATGATTCGTTCGTATCCAACGTTTAGGAAGATCTTTGCGTATTTTGCAAAATTGGTTGAAACAGTTGAGTAACAATAATGAATCTATGGTTGGCCCTTCGCTTAACTGTAAGTTCATTATTTTTTTGTTGCCAAATTGTTATATAATTATCTAGATCAGATCAACAAAGGAGCTCGTATTTAATGCCAAGTAGACCAAAAGTCAGTACATCGGATGAGTATATTAAAATGGCGGCACCGGATACCCAGCCGATTTTACAAAAATTACGCACCTTGATTCATCAAGAACTGCCGAATGCAGAAGAAAAGATTCTATATAACATGCCCTTCTTCATTTTTAACAATAAAAAAATTGGAATTGCGGCTTATAAAGCACATGTTAGTTTACAAATTTCGGATGATTTAAGTTCGGAAGTGGTAAAGCTTGCTAGAAAGTTAGGCTTTGAAACCGGTCAGAAGCGTTTGAATATCGGTTTGGATCAACAAGTTCCGGAAGAGCTGGTATTAAAGATTTTACAAATGATTGAAGCCTGATGAATGAAAGGGATGGCGAGTTTTGCGAAATTTAAAAGTCAGGGGCATTGTACTTGCGGTGGCTGGTCCTTTGCTTTGGGGCGTATCCGGAACGACAGCTCAAGCATTATTCACTCATGCTGACGTTAGTTCAAATTGGCTGGTATCGGTTCGAATGTTGATTTCCGGAATATTATTGGTACTATATGGCTTGTTGACAGACCGCAAACAGAATTTAATGATTTGGCATCATTGGCGGGACGCTTTATACTTACTATTTTTTAGTTTTGTTGGCATGGCAGCTTCACAGTATACATACTTTAAAGCGATTGATTACGGAAATGCCGCAACGGCTACGATTCTTCAGTTTCTATCTCCTGCCATTATCATTATCTATTTGGCATTGAGTACCCGGAGCTGGCCCAGAAGAATCGATATTTTATCATTGGTAATGGCACTAACGGGAACTATTTTATTAGTGACGCATGGGCAACTAACGACATTGGCAATTCCTGCGAGAGGCTTTTCATGGGGGTTACTGACGGCAATGAGTGCAACTTTATATACACTGTTGCCTCGTAAATTATTGGGGAAGTATGGCTCTATACCGGTTGTTGGTTGGTCGATGTTGATTGGTGGGATTGCCTTTAGTATCTACTATCGGGTTTGGACGCACATGCCCGACTTTAATTTAGCTACCTATGGCAGAATCGGGTTTGTGGTTATTTTTGGAACAATGTTTGCCTATTTGTTTTTTCTGGGAAGTTTGCAGTTTATTACCGCAACAACTGCCAGTGTGCTCGGTTGCTTTGAGCCGTTATCGGCAACTTTTTTATCGATTGTTTTTCTGGGCGTTCAGTTTGGTATTCCAGAAACGATTGGCGCAATTTTAATTATCGGAACCGTTTTTGTGCAATCCTGGGCAACGATGAAGGGAACGTTACACGCACGGGAAACCTGAAAGTCGGGATAATCGCATGTAAATGGGACTAGACGATTATGCCATTCGATAATAGTTAAGACGCAAAAAGGAGACAGCATCAGAACTCATTTGATGCTGTCTCTTTTTCTATCAATTATTGAAAAGCTATTTTTCGGCACATAAGGCCAACATTTGAAGAACACTACCCTGATAGCCGGCACCAAATTGTGATAAATGAAACATTAAATAATAGAGTTGATAGAAAGGAATACGGTTATCTGATCCCTTCTCTAACGGATATTCATCATTATATCCTTTATAAAAATCGGCATTGAAGCCGCCAAAAACATGGGTGATACCCAGATCAAATTCTCGATCACCATAGAATACAGCCGGATCAATAAAAACGGGATGACCATCCGGATTGAACATAAAGTTTCCCGACCAAAGATCACCGTGAAGTAATGACGGTATTGGATGATAGGCATTCATAAGTCTTTTAAAGACTTTGATTGCCCGTGCATATAATACTTCCATTTCAGGTGTCCACAAACCACGATCTCGAATTAACCGTTTCAAATCTTCCAATCGTTGATCAACAAAAAAAGATTCCCAATCAGGTCGCCACGAATTATTCGCCGTGTACGTCCCCATTGTAAAGTCCTCATTAAAACCATATTGTTTATTCGGACTTCTACGTTTGTGAAGTGTTGCAAGTTGCTTTCCCATTTCGTATTGGTCGCCGGCTGGCTGGTGGTTGATGTAACTTAGTAGAAGATAAGCATCGGATCCAAAGGTACCCCAGTCGAGAACTTTTGGAGTTAAAACGGTTTGCGATATCAACTGCAAACCGGTAACCTCATGCTGAAAGAAATCTTTAGAATGGTTTGGCTGAATAAGCAGGAAGTAACGGGCACCATCTTGATCATCCAGCTCATAAGCTTCGTTGATATCGCCACCGCCTACCGCTCGATAATTGGAAACATGATTGATCGGTAATTTTTTAAATAGTTCAGGATTCAACTTAATCCCTCCTTGTCTAGCTATCATGACTTTATGTTACCACGGACCAAAGTCTCATGCTGAGTTAACCATATTAAAGTTTTCTTTGAATTGTTGGATGAAGTGCGTTAGAGTATTTGTAACAATTAAATGGTGTGAAGGGGGATGCATCAATATGTTTGATGAAATTGGGCAGATTATATTTAACAATGAAATAGTTGCAAAGGCCAGCGATTTCAATATGGGGATTGAAGTTGAGACTATTCGGATTGATTCATCCGGTAGACTAACTAAGGAAGAGTACCCAAAAGCGTTGGGAAATCAACGCAAGAATCATTTTATTAAGACAGATGTTTATCAGATTCAAAGTGAAGTGATTACACCGGCCGCAAGAAAGTCTTTGGATGCGATGCATTATTTAATGGCACTTAATGATACGCTGCGTAATGCGTTGGAGCCTAATGAGTTATTGTGGCCGCTAAGCATGCCGCCGATTCTTCCTCGGGATAAAAAAACAATTCCGATTGCGAACGTTGATCCTGATCAACGGGCATATTATGAACGTTGGATTAATACTCGAAGCGATACACAAGGCATCCCAGTTGGTGTTCATTTAAATGTTAGTGTCAATGAGACAGTTTTAAAAACAGTTTGGGAAGCCGAAAAAGATAAGTTTGATTCCTATCCAGAATTTGTTAACTATATGTATATTAAAATTGCACAGGGGTTCGTTTACTACCGTTGGTTGATTACATATTTGTTTGGGAATAGTCCGATTGCGGAAAAGAACTTCTTTAAAGCTGAAGATGATCAACCAGCACATGCTGTTCGAAGCATTCGTTCTTCAAATTATGGTTTAACTTCTGATATTAAAAAAGATTATAGATCTGTGGCAGATTATGTGCATAATATCGAGTCTCACATTGAAGATGGGACTTTGTTTAGCGAAGCCGAATATCATGCAAGTGTGAGGTTGAAAACGGTTCATGGAGATTTGACGAAGATGGTTAAGAACGGTGTTGATTACATCGAGTTGAGAATGCTGGATCTGGATCCGACAACTGCACTAAGCATCCGAACAACAACTATCAGGTTCTTTCGAATTATGCTGAGCTATTTCATGATGACACCGCCAATGGAGGAATCGGATAAGGTTAATTTGAAGCTTGCCCAGGGAATCTCAATGAACGAGGTAGTGGCACTTGAGAGCCCGTACCAGCAAACGATTTATCATCATGAAGCACAGAACTTTTTGGACAAGCTGCAAATGTTTGGCGCTACAATCCAATGGGGACCTGAGTATCAGGAGGTGCTTGACACCATGCAGGATCGGCTGGATAATCCTAATTTAACGCCAGCCGCAACGCTTTGCGATCATGAAGTTGATGGATCATTAATGTCATATGGGTTGGCAATGGCAAACCGGTATCAAAATCGGGCACATGAAAACCCGCACCCATTTACCGGTTTTGAGGAGCAGCCTGATATGACTGCCAATGAATTAAGGCAACGTTTATTTGGTGTTATGGGTAAACCGGAAAATTTGTAAAACTAAATGATTGACAAGCATATTTATTCTGACTAAACTTTTTGATAATTATAAGTAATAAATACAGTGGTGTGATGCTTATCTGACGACTGACTATAAAGCGATTTCCAATAGGTGAGAGTGGAAAAAGTCGAGTCAGAAAGGTAAGTGGTTAACAATTGATGGTTAGCGCCCATTATCGTGTATCGTGCAATTAAGCACGTATTGAGGCAGATTGAGTGATTAATCTGTGAACCCGGGTGGTAACACGTGGAAACGTCCCGCAAAGTAATTTCTTGCGGGATTTTTTGGCTCTTTGTCAACTGAGGTTGATATCAGCTTATATAGCAAATCCGAAAGGATTTGCTTTTTCTTTTGCATTAATTGAATTAAGCAAATAATTCCATTTGAATCCTAGTTCGATAATGGTCAAAATTCCGATAACCGTAAGCAGTTCTACCAATAGCTTTAATTTTGCGGTTAACTCCCTCAAGAGGTCCATTGGAGTAAGCATATTTCAAGGAATTGGTAACTGCTTTTAAGTTTTGTTTTAGGCTACGAATAGTGGTATCCATTGAACAATTGAGTTTTCGATAGTCACAGATCGTCTTGGCAAGTAAATCCTGGTCATGTCTTTGAACAGCCGTTAAAATATCCTGATAAACCAAGTAAACACTGGTAAATTTAGGGCTAAGGGCAACGGCATCTGTCACAATTCGTTGACTAGTCATCTCTCGTTTTAACGGTGTCCGATAATAGAGTCGTTTAGCTTCCAGCTTATCAAAGGGCTTGTCGAATAAACGCCAATATTTCTTAATCATCCGATATTCACGCGAGGAATGAGGTTGCTTTTTCGCGACTGACAAACGTACCTCATTTAGGGACCTTTGAGTCATTTGAATGATGTGGAAGCGGTCAATTATAATTTTGGCTTTAGGGAAAAGCTCTGGGATTAGGTGAACGTAGCCAGCGTTTAGATCGACAGAAATGGTTTTAACGCGAGCTCGTTCTTTGTGTGAGTACTGCATGAAGTAGCTCCTGAGGAACGCCTTACGGCGGCCATACAGAATAACGACTCGATTATGATGATCGGCATCTTGAAAGATAAACCGCATGCGCCGATTTTGGTGCGAAGAGGTAAACTCATCAAAACTGAGATGTTTCGGTAAGCGAACAAACCGATTACTGATCATTTGCGCTGCTTGCGGATATGCTCGATTGACGGTACTGGCAGAAACCCCGTTTTGTTTAGCAATCAGTGTCGCTGCCATATTATCATGAAAGTCCATCACCACTGATTGCCAAACGTTCTTGGAAATTTGGCAGTTAGGCTTAACAGCATCCGTTTGCGAAGTAATGATTGAACCACAGTGTTTACAAAGAAACCGTTGCTTAGCTAACCGGAGAATTAATAAGTGGAATCTCTGTGGGGATAATTTTAAATTAACGGTCTTATGACCGTCTTTTACAAGGCAATCAGCAAACCCGCAATTTGGACACTGTGAAATCTTTTTAAGCAATTTAGCATTGATAAATAATGCCGGATGACCGTGATATAGCCCGGTTTGGGTTTTAGCATCAGCCTCGAAGTGAATGTGGGGGTCTTTTAAACCAACTAAATTTAAGATAAGCTTGTCTTGGGACATCGTTTTTACTTCTTTCTATCTGAATTATTGGCTAATTCAATAGTAGGGCGATGCCCTATTTATATGCAAAAAAAGATTGATACCTTACGGTATCAACCCCAAAAATTTTAGACCCGATTTTTTGTAGCAAAGGGGTGGTCGTATGATCAGGATTAAAAACGCAACCTATATTGCCAGCTTAATTAATTCATTTGTTGGATTGGAAGTGGAAACACATCGAATAAATACAGACGGTGGGTTAAGTACCCACCCATATCCAAGCGGATTGTTAGACGAAAAGAAGCATCATTTTATAAAAAATGATTTTTTGGAAACGCAATCTGAGCTCATTACACCACCGGAAGAAAATACGCATCGTGGATTGACATATCTGGGAGCTTATCATCAAGCACTAAGAAGCGAGTTAGCAAGTAGTGAATATTTGTGGCCATATAGTATGCCTCCTAAGCTGCGATCGGATCATGCCGATATTGAAATTGCCCAAACCGATCATGATAATTACGTCTATCGACAAAAGGTTGCCCAAATCAGAAAGATTGAACGGACAGCTGAAACCGGTGTTCATGTAAACATTGGATTAACACCAGCAGCGATTCATCAGGTAGGAATTCCCCCCACCCAAGACGAGATAGACAACCTGTATTTACAAGCAGCCATCGGGTTTATGAACTATCGTTGGCTTTTAACCTACTTGTTTGGTGCGACGCCGTTTGCGTTTGATAACTATTTTTCAAAAACCGCTAATATGCCTGCACAAGCTGTTCGTTCTTTGCGAAATTCTCACTTCGGGTTTGGGAATGGGTTTCTAGCAAGTTACCGAAGTGTTTCTGAATATGTAACCGATATTGAAGACGCGGTTCGTGACCACGAAATTATAGCTGAAAGAGAATATTATGGGACGGTGCGGCTAAAGAGAACGCCTCACTTAAAGGACTTACTGGCAGACGGGATTCTTTACACTGAATTACGAATTTATGATTTGGATCCCTTTGAACCAATGGGGATTTCTGAAGATGCAGTTAATATTATTCGACTAATGTTTGCGTACTTTGCCGGTAATCAGCCGTTTAATCTGGATGAATCTGATCATGAAATTAGCGCAGCTGTTAAGAAAAACGATACGGTTGCCTTGGAGAATCCGTTGACGGTTACTCAATTCCATGATCAAGCGGTTTCTTTCATTGAAAAGCTGAGCGCGTTTAGCCAAATGATTAGCTTACCATTTAATGCTGAGGAGTTATGTTTAAGAATGCTTGAAAGAATTGATAATCCTTTGTTAACACCGAGTGCAAGGTTAGTAACTTGGTCAAATAACGATGCCCAGCAATTATTTGACAAATTACTGTTAATGGCTAAGGGTTATCAGAATGATTTCTTGGATCACCCACTCTATGGGTATGAGGATCGATCACTTAAAGAACAAAAACGAAAGATTCAGCAATTGAAAATGGGTAAACAATTAGTGTTAAAAAATAACTAAAAACGTGAACTTCTATCAATGGTCAAAAAACGGTATGATAGAGGCTCACGTTTTTAGTTATCACTAAGTGAAAATCATTTTAAAAGTTGTTCAGAGCGTGCAGCCTCACGTACGACTCTTCTCAGCAACCTTTTTACTTCGTTCAACAAAATCTTTAAACAATTTTTTTGAATCTTCATAGTGTTTGAAGATATTTTCCGGATGCCATTGCACGGCAAGAATTTGATCACTCTTAATTGATTCGACACTTTCAATGACTTGGTCGTCGGCACGTGCCGTCACCTTTAGATAAGGTGCGACATCTTTGATTGCCTGGTGATGACGAGAGTTAACATATGGCCGGGCACCAATCAACTTATAAAGCTTGCTGGTAGGATCAACGGTAATATGGTGTGAAGGCATGTTACCGGGTGCTTCTTGAGAATGCTTTAAAGTTGCATGAAGGTCTTGGGAAAGGTCTTGATAGAGTGTGCCACCCAAACCAACGTTGATCAGCTGCAAGCCACGACAGATACCCATAATGGCTTTGCCAGCGGTAACAGATTGTTTTAACAACTCAATTTCAAAAAGATCTCGTTTTAAATAGGTTGCTCCCAACTTTTGAAAAGGTTCTTCACCATAGAAAGTTGGGTCAACGTCCGCGCCCCCTAGGAAACAGACACCATCAAACAGCGTCATGTAGTCGCGAACATCTTCTGGATTCACACTAGGGAAAATGACAGGCACACCACCTGATTTAACAATGGCTTCAATCGCTGGCCTTGGTGCGAAAGCCGCGTTTCGTTCGTTAATAATATTGGTTGCTTCAGCGAGTGTATCAGCTGGTAATGCGATTCTTGGGCGCAAAATAATCCCTCCTTGGGTTGTGATAATAGTTGTTTTAATATAGTAGTTTTGCATTTTTATAGACGACCATTATTGTACTTTAAAAAGAAAAGATTTAGTTATAATTTGACTTTATAGGAACTTTTTGGTAGTTACCGTTGACCCTTATCTTTATCCGGTTCCCAGCTACCTTGAAAAAGTTCATGCTTCAAATCATTCGCTGAAATTTTTCTATTGGTTTCAAATCCCTTGAATGGTCTAATTGATTGTAAAGCCGATGCCTGATAATGTTTTGCACGGCGCAACGCGTAGTCGGTCAGGGAATTATTTTTGATATGTGTAATCATCTTTGCACTAGGCGTTGATAATGGATTTTCCACCCGATCCTGTAAATCTTCAATTTCTTCCTGATACTCAGGGCCAAGTTGAATTTTATCGGCATACATCTCCAAGCGTTGTAAAAAGGCCCTTGCACTTGCCTGATACTTGGAAATATCGTTTGGATGTTCTTCGGAAACTTCCTCGTTCATTTTATCAGCTCGTTCAACAACTGCATTGACCTGATCCGGTTTGAGAGCGGGTGACATAATGAAGTAACTGGCCATTAAACGAAAGAACCGTAATGTGTTCGTACGAATGCCAACAGAACTGCTTGGATCCAGATCAAGCATGCGTAATTCCAAATATTGAACACCGGTTTTCGGTAATTCTTTGAGGTTTGTATTTCCCTTAAACCGGACAGCCCCGTGAAACTCATAATCAGAAATTAGTTTCCCATCAGAGACGCCTTGTTCGATTCTATTAACATATTGCTGGAAATTTGTGTAATCACCCGTAAATTTGTTGCCAAATCCATGAGAACTTTGGCGGATACTTCTGATAGGTGCTTTTGGACCCTGTCCTTTATCAAAGTAATTGGCTTCAGCAATTGGACTGGCACCAAATAAGTATGTGATCACCCAGCGATATCTAAGAAATCCTTGCGCAATTTTTGCGTATAAGTAATTTTGTAGGTCCAATTCGGAATCAAATTGGTCGTGCATTCGATCGTAAACGAGATTAAAGACGTGGGGATCGATACTAAGGTTAATGTGTGCGCCACAAGGGGTTCCTTCAGAGAAGCCGTGGCGTTTCAACCATTCCTTAAGGTAGGCTTCTTTTTTTGGCCCCATCTTGGCTAGTGGAATCCGGCTCTTGTCTTTTGGTAACCGTGGTGGCATAGATAGTGGCCATAATAATTCACCTGGAGAAAGGGCTGTTCGTAAGGCATTGTTGATGCCGTATAAATAATGCATTGCATCAAGCGCGTGAGCGGCAGGTGGTGTGACAACCTCGGACATTGTTTCCAAGAAATCATTTGTAATCCATGGGTTGATTTTTTCATCTCCCGCTCCGGCAGGATAGGGTTCTTGGCTAAGTTCTCCTGTTTCATCCACTCGTTGCATTTCGATTTCCAAACCCATTGTAAAGTCGGAGGTTTTTGCGACGGCTTCATTATCGAAAATAAATTGTCCAATTTCACTGAACATAATTGCCACCTCCAAAAAAATTCTAATAATTAGAAAATAATGATAATTGATGACAAAATACTAACACTATCATAATGAAACTTCAACGGTAGTGCCTTGTCATTGAGATTGTCGTCGGGCTAATTCAATAAAGAAATACCTGTCACCTGATTTTGGAATTAACAATTAAGTTAAAAAAGAAGGCATGAAGCCGGGGCTCAAATTATTTTGTCCCGCTTTCGTGTCCTTCTGAAAAGTAGATATGTGTCGTAAAATTGGTATCATCTTATAGCATTGGCTTTTGCCAAAAGTGTTTAAAGAAGTTGCCGTCCTCTTTTTCAGGTTTTTGAATAATCTTTACCTTGGATGACTGACCCTGATTGTCTACTTGTTGTTTTTCTGCCTGATCCTTGTCGAAATAGTCAGGATCTAATTGGCCGCGTTCATTACTTTGAGGTGCCCTTGTAAGTGTTGCGACAGCGGATGGTGTGCTGATCTGCTGCTGCAATTCGGTTACTTGTCTTTCAACCTTTTGAGTCCGCTGTTCGGCAACTAATTGCAAACGCTGAGATTGATCAAGGAGACGTGTTAACGTTTCGATTTGCGTTTGTTGGGCCTTTACCCGATCATTCAATGATTCGAGTAAGTCGTTTTCTGTAGCACTGCGATTAGTCTGTCTCGGTTGCGATGCTGTTTGGGCATTTGCCGGTTCGGTTTGTCGAATCGCGCTTTCAACGGCATTTTTCGCTTCTTGATCGAAGTAAAGCGTTTGGCCCTTTTTAAACGCCTCTGTTAAGCCAAGCCTTGAAATCGTTCGGTAGACCCGCATTTTATTCACGCTGAGTTCATCAGCGATCTGTTTCATTGTCCAACCCTGTTTTTCCTGTTCACTCAATTGAATCACCACCGTTATGTTATGTATCGTTACGTTATTGCTTTCAACCCCTTATTATACATTAAAATCAAAGTAAACAACAATTAATTATAACAGGACGGTTACGGTCTCGTGAGCAACATCAGTAAGTGGAAATATTGTTGTTAACTGTTGTGAAAGATCGGCCATAAGTATTAGTCATCGTTGTTGCGGGAGATGGCCTTTTGCCCAACAATATCAGGGATTTGTGCTATCATTGTTTCTGTCTAATTAATTTCTAATGTAAGAGGTGAATCCGATGAGCATCTTTGTTAAATTGAGTTGGTATTTTAAGCAGGAATGGAAAACCTATATGGTTGGGGTGTGCGGTTTGATATTGACTGCGTTATTAGCAATTATTCCACCAAGAATTATTGGTGTTTTAGTAGATGCTATTCACAGCGGCAAACTCGCCGCCAACAATCTGATGATTTTGTTAATTGTACTGGCCGTTGTGGCAATTGCACAATATGGAAGTCGCTATATGTGGCGGACGGCTATTTGGGGTGAAGCTGCCAAACTTGAGAAAGTTCTCAGAAATCGTTTGTTTTGGCATTATACTCAAATGGATCAGGCCTTTTTTCAAAAATATCGAACTGGGGATTTAATGGCTCATGCAACCAATGATTTATCAGCGATTCAACGAGTTGCCGGCGGTGGCATTCTTCAATTTGCTGATTCTATGATTACTGGTGGAACAACGTTGATCGCCATGGTTAGTTTGATTGATTGGCGACTCACAATTATTGCGATTGTGCCATTTCCGTTGTTGGCTGTTATGGCGCGATATATGGGATCAAAAATTCATATAGCTTTTCGTGATTCGCAAGCAGCATTTTCACGGTTGAATAACAAGGCAGAAGAAAGTATTACAGGAATCAAAGTGATCAAAGGGCTGGGTCAGCAGAAAGAAGATATGGCGGATTTTGATAACCAAGTTGCCCAAACAATCAATATTAATCGGCGGGTTAACCGACTTGATTCATTGTTTGATCCGATGACAACAATGATCATTTCTTTATCATATGTCATTACGATTGTGTACGGCGGCTATTTGGTGACAACCGGTCAGATCACGATTGGATCATTAGTGTCGTTTGTTTCTTATTTAGCCATGATGATCTGGCCGATGTTTGCCGTTGGTATGCTATTTAACACACTTGAACGTGGGAATGCCAGTTATGATCGGGTCATGGATTTATTGAAGCAACAAAGTAAGGTTATTGATGACCCTGATGGCGCAAATCAGTCTCCGAAAGGTGAAATTAAGTATGATGTGCAACAGTTTGCTTATCCAGGAGATGATCGACTTGCCTTACAACAGATTAATTTTGAAGTGCCGGCTGGAAAAACAGTTGGGTTGGTAGGGAAAGTCGGTTCCGGAAAGAGTACGATTCTTCGTTTGATTTTGCGGCAGTTCGATAATTATAAAGGATCAATTAAATTTGGCGGCATTGATATCCGACACTACAAAATGGACGCGTTAATTCCGGCAATCGGGTATGTACCGCAGGATACATTTTTATTTTCAGATTCAATTCGCGAAAATATCCGCTTTGCAAGGCCTCAAGCCAGTCAAAAACAAGTCGAGTTGGCAGCCCAAAAGAGCGATTTATTTGATCAAATTAAAGGAATGCCGGATGGCTACGATACAGCGGTCGGCGAAGAGGGCATTTCTCTTTCCGGTGGTCAGAGACAGCGACTTGCAATTGCCAGGGCCTTACTAATTAACCCTGAACTTTTGATTTTGGATGACGCATTGTCAGCTGTTGATGCCGAAACGGAAACCCAAATTCTTGATAATTTACGTTCTGAAAGAAAAGAAAAGACGACCATTATTTCTGCTCATAGACTGAGTTCTGTTATGAATGCTGATGAGATCCTGGTTATTAATGATGGCCGAATTGCGGAGCGGGGAACTCACGATGAACTAATGACGCTCGGGGGTTGGTATCATGATATGTTTGAACGTCAAGAATTGGAAACCAAGGTGAAAGGAGGGCAAAATAATGGCTAGTTCGAAGCGTCAGTCAGCATGGTCGGAAAGCATCCCTGTTAAAGAACAGATTCATATTATTGGTCGTTTGTTTCACTATGCTGCACCATATAAATGGTACTTTTATTTTTCCGTTTTCTTTGCGATTGCGGTTTCTGTTGTTAATATTTTGTTGCCGAGGATCATTCAGACTTTTATGGATTCACATTTAGTGGTTGGTCATCCGGATTTTAAAGTCATGTGGTTTTTTGCCGGCCTTTACTTCTTTGGGATGATCATGAAAGCAATCATGCAGTTTGCACAAACCTATCTGTACGAAATGGGTGCCGAATATATGCTTGAAAATACTAGGCGACAGTTGTTTTCAAAGCTGCATCGATTAGGAATGCGCTATTTTGACCAAACCCCAAGCGGCTCGATTCTTTCACGATTAACAAATGATACAATGGCCTTTTCAAACTTCTGGGCATTGTTCAGTAGTTTGGTGGTCACAATTTCAGCGATGATTTCTTCGTTCATTGCAATGCTGCTTGCTGACACGACGATTGCACTTTGGCTGCTTATATTTATGCCGTTTTTAGCAGTTACCGTTTGGTACTATCAGCGGTATAGCACACGTGTATACCGACGAATGCGCGAGCGGCTTAGTCTGTTAAATGCTAAATTAGCTGAAGGTATTACCGGGATCAGTGTGATTCAGCAGTTTCGACAGGAAAAACGGGTGAACCATGAATTTAACGATACAAATGATCAGTATTTTAATACGCGACGTGCAATGATTCGAATTAACTCGTTATTGTTAAACCCGATTATTAATTTATTTTATGCTTTGGGAAGTGTTCTGGTCTTAGGTATGTTTGGTGTTCGCGGTTTACATGGTTATGTGGCCGCCGGTGTCATTTATGCATTTGTCACTTATCTTGATAATTTTTATAACCCGATGTCTAATATGATGGATCGTTTGTCAGACTTTCAGGATGGTGTAGTTGCCGGTTCGCGAGTGCTTCGAATTATGGACGATCAAACGATGGAGCCTCAACAGCATTCGGTTGAAGGGGCAACGATCGCTCAGGGGAAGATTGAATTTCGTCATGTGACGTTTGCCTACGATGGTCAAAACCCGGTACTCCATGATATCTCTTTTGTTGCCGAACCGGGGCAAACCATAGCGCTGGTTGGTGAAACCGGAAGTGGGAAAACTTCTATTATTAACATTTTGATGCGGTTTTACGAGTTTGGCAGTGGTGAAATCTTGATTGATGATCGTGATATTCGGGATTATACGATTAAAGAACTGCGAGAGAAAATGGGGTTAGTCCTCCAAGAGCCCTTTATGTTTTACGGGACGGTTTCGTCCAATATTCGAATGTTTAATGAGCATATTACGGATGAAGAAGTTCGCAAAGCCGCTCACTTTGTTCAAGCAGATCAGTTTATTGAAGCACTTCCCGATCAGTATGAGGCGCGAGTGATTGAACGTGGGGCCAGTTATTCAAGTGGTCAGCGACAGTTGATTTCTTTTGCGAGAACGCTGGTAACGGATCCTAAAATTTTAATCCTGGATGAGGCAACTGCCAATATCGACACTGAAACTGAGCAGGTTATTCAAAAGGGACTGGCAAAACTTCAGGAAGGCCGAACAACGATCGCAATTGCCCATCGGCTATCAACTATTCAGAACGCAGATCTCATACTGGTTCTGGAAAAGGGTCGAATTGTAGAACGAGGAACAAATGATGAGTTGCTGAAAAAACGTGGGTATTACTATGATATGATCAAACTGCAAAATTCAGCGCATCTGGATTAAGAAAAGATCAGTAAATAAAAAAAGCGGAAACCACCAAATGTGGTTTCCGCTTTTTGTGATGATAAACAATCATTGGATTTCAATTTGACTGTTCTTGTCGTTACTTTTAGCAGCTTTTGGCAAAACAATGTTTAAAACGCCATTTTCAACCTGAGCTGAAATATGATCACGATCGACACTAGGAAGTTCGTAAGTCCTGGACATAACACCGTGACTACGTTCACTGGCAATAACCCGACCTTGTTCGTCCTTCTTTTCGGAAGCATGAGTTTGGTCAATATTTAATGCTAAATCGCCATCATTGTAAGCCAAGTGAATGTTCTTCTTATCAATTCCAGGAACGTCAACCTTAACCATATAATCCTGATCAGTTTCTTTAATATCAGTCTTAAGGGCACCCATATTTACTGAGTCGTTTTCCCATTCAGTTGGACTGAAGAAGCGACGTGCTAAACGATCAAAGAATGGATCCACTGCAAAACGATTCATCATTTCATTTGCCATAATACCAATCTCCCTTTTAAAAGTTATTGGATTATGAAGCGTTTCAATCGGTGAAATGAAACTTCTCTCATTCCCCCAATTAATGTTAATTGAGTTAGCGTTTTTATTTTTTAAATAGAATTAGTTGATTTCGATATGACCATCCTGATCATGACTTTCAGTAACTTTTGGCAATGTCACATTTAAAACACCATCGTCTACCGATGCAGCAATGTGGTCGCGGTCAACACCGGGCAATGTGTAGCTGCGTGACATGACACCATGACTACGTTCACTGGCAATAACTCGACCGTTCTCATCTTTTTGTTCAGATGAATGATCTTGGTTAATGTTTAGTGACAATGTATCGTTTTGATAGGCCAGATGGATATCTTGCTTATCAACGCCTGGTACATCGATCTTTAAAGTATAATCCTTATCGGTTTCTTTAATGTCAGTCTTTAAATTGCCAAAGTTTGCATAATCATTATCATAATTACTTGGGCTAAAGAAGTGACGTGCCATACGATCAAAGAATGGGTCAACATCGAAACGATTCATTAAGTCATTTGCCATAACTACCAATCTCCTTATATACAAAATTTTATGATCGGTAAAAGTTGACGGAACACTATTTTTTTCTTTTTTGGTTCCCCTTTACCTTTCATCTTCTATAATAATCAGTTTGAACAAGAATGCTAGTAATTAGCACTCTCGTGTTTAGAGTGCTAATTATCATAAAATCTTTCATCTTATTTGTAAGACAATAGCGAACCGTTGCTGGAACGGTATACTATAAATGAAGACTTTTTAAGATCACTATTTGAATTGCAATTTGAGGTGTTGTCTACGTGAAAAGATCAGATACTAAAATTAAGCTCGGCGGAACACTTAAGTCACTTATGATGACGACGCCGGTTGATAAAATAACGATAGATATGCTGACACAGAAAGCAGATTTAACCCGCAATACTTTTTACTACCACTTTGAAGATATTTATTCGCTTTTGGAATGGGTCTATAAACAAGATTTGCTATCAAATATTAATGCCTATACTAAGATTGAAGATTGGAAGGTGGCTTATCGGTTGATTCTCAATTATATTGAAGATAATAAAACGTTTTGTATGAATACGTTTCATTCTGTTGCGCGTGATTTGTTGGAAAATTTTCTTTATTCGGTTGCAAGTGATTTGGTTGGTAAGGTTATTATTCATTCGGATCGAAATGTTTCTAAAAAATTAACCGAGTCAATCCAGGACTTCTATGGATGGGCATTGGTGATGCAAGTTGTTCAATGGCTTTCCAATGATTTGAAAGAATCAAAAGCAGATGTGATTCAACGAGCATCAATTATGCTAACTGGGGGTATCGATAATGCAATTCGAAACGGTCAGCGAGTGAAAGGATTTGGGCAAATGAGTTGAATTGACCATTTTAATTTTAGAGAAACAACTTTAGAATGAGAGTATAACGTAACAGCTTACAAGGTTACCAGATAATCTATAAACTATTGATTGGAAGTGTCACAATGAAACATAAAGAATTATTGATTTTTGGGCTTGGACTAACCGTGGCCAGTTTATATTTTTTGAAATCAATTGGTTGGTTTGAGGATGATTCCCACTTATATGATGAGTATGAAGCCAAATAGTATATGTATAAAATGAGTTGAAATTGATCGGATTTATCAGGGAGGTTTTATGATGACAAAGAATAAAGCGATTATGATTGGTGCCGGTCTTGCAAATATGGCTGCAGCAGTGTACTTGATCCAAGAAGGTCATTGGAATGGTAATCAAATTACCTTCTATTCGTTAGATGATCACGGATCAAATGATGGTTCTGCTGCTAATGATGCTGCTGATGAATATTGGAATAAAAATCATCCGTTGGAAAACACCAAGGGGTTTGTCGCTCGAGGCGGACGGATGCTTAATTATCGAACATATGTTGATTTAATGGACTTGTTAAGCAGAGTCCCGTCAGCTACTGAGCCCGGGATGACTGCAGCTGAAGATACCAGAGATTTTGATGCTCATCATCGGACCTTTGACAAGGCCCGTTTGATGGAGGGTGGTAAAGGTATTCTAAATGCTGGAAAACTTGGATTAAATAACAAAGACCGTCTTAAACTGACAGAATTAATCTTGATGCCGGATTCTAAAGAGGAAAAACTCGACAATGTAACCATTGCCGACTATTTTCAAGATGATCCGCATATGTTTGAAACACATTTTTGGTATATGTGGGAAACAACGTTTGCTTTTCGAACTCAAAGTTCGGCTCAAGAGTTGCGCCGTTATATGCACATGATGATTTATGAGTTCACACAGATTGAACATTTAGTAGGTGTTAATCGGACGCGTTATAATCAATTTGAAAGTATGATGCTGCCCTTAATCAATTATTTGAAAGATCAGAGCGTCAATATAATTTTAAATCGACGAGTGACGGATTTTGATTTTAAGGATACACCGATGCAGGATGAAATTACGGTCACGGGGTTAACCATGACCAATACTGAAACCAACGAAGAGGAACATGTTGACGTTGATGACGATACAGCCGTTATCTTTACAAATGGCTCAATCACTGACTCTGCGACTCTTGGAGATTACAATACACCAGCTGCGGAGAATATGGATTACGGGGCTGCAGCGAGTCTTTGGAAAAAGGCAACTGCCCGTTTCTATAATTTGGGAAATCCAGACAAGTTCTTTAACGATCGAAATGCCAGTGAATGGTCCAGTTTTACTTTAACGACAAGTAATCATGTTTTGTTAAATGAAATCACCCGAATCACTACTCAAGTACCAGGTAATGCACTTAATTCGTTCTTATCTACTTCGCCGATTACGTCACTGGGGCATAAGGACGTTAATATGTCGATTGTTGTCCATCACCAACCGCATTTTACAACGCAAAAACCAAATGAGTCCGTTATTTGGGGATATTTCCTTTATCCTCGGCGCCGCGGTGAATTTGTCCAAAAAGAATATATTAAAATGACGGGTAAAGAAATGGCTGAGGAATTGATTGGTCAATTATCAAAAGTTGATCCCGGCCCCGGTAATATTATGGATAAGAAACAGGAGATTCTTGACAGTATTATCAATTGCATTCCGGTTTATATGCCCTATGCATCTGCGTTGTTTAATAATCGGGCCAAGTCGGATCGACCAAAAGTGATTCCACAGCATTCAACTAATTTAGCGTTTACCGGTGAGTTTGTTGAACAGCCATATCAAATGGTTTTCACGGAACAAAGTGCGGTTCGTTCCGGTGAAATTGCTGCCTATCACTTTGCCGGTGTTCCAATGGCAAAATTAGTTAAAAACAAGCGTTATGATCGAGATCCAAAGACGTTGGCAAAAGCAACAAAGAAAATGTTTGAATAATGTTTGAGGAGCACAATAAGCAATAACAGTTGGAGAAAGCATTCAAATTCAGTGAATAAATTTGAATGCTTTTTGTATTAATAAAAATTAACAGAGGGGATGACAATGTGACAACTAACGGATTGTGATGAAATCATCTCTAGGCATAGAAAAATAAATCCAAAAATGGTATTCTATAAATTAGTTATAGTTTGCGTTACACTTAAAACACACTTTATGTCTCCATATTAAAGAAGGGAATTCTTATGACGCATTTTGACAAACAATTCAAACGACTTTTTTTGGCAATAGCCGCTTTAATCTTATTCATACCACTATTTGGCAGTTCGGTTGCAAATAGTCTCTTTAGTGATGGTCAGGGAATGGCTAGTGCTGCGAAGAAATCGGATAAATTTGATGTAAACAAGGTTGTTAAGGCGACGGTTGTTTATTCCAAGCATGTACCAATTTTAAAGGTAACCGTTAAGCCGACTATTACAAATGCGTTTGCAAAAAAAGATCAATTGAAGTTTGAATTTGACAAGAAAAATGTTGATTTGAAGAATATGCAGGCAAGTGTTGAAAAAAACCTGCCTTTTAAACATACAACCAAAAAAGATACTGCCCTTCTATTAACGTTTGAAAAGGATGTTAAGTCTGGTACATATAAGCAAGCGTATGCTATTCCAACCAAGAAGCTTTCTAAAATCACTAAGATTAAAGCCACTTATAATGGACAAAAGATTAAAATAACCAATAATAAGATCAAGTCTGGTAAATATGCTCAAAAACAAGCTGATACGGCGTCCAAGAAAGATCAAAGCGATTTTAAAAATAAATCAACAAGTACGACCAATAAGTCCAGAGATAGTCAGTCAGCAGATAACAATTCCAGTAATCACACAACAGGTGCTCGGGAAAATAGTTATCCAGTTAAAGCTGGCGCTGTAAGTGATACTCAAAGTACCGTTGCTCCACAGGCAAGTGGACAGTACAGTAACGATCGGTCGGCAACTTCGACGTCTCAAGAAGCGTATGGTCATACCACAACGATTAGTCATTATGGGGATGCAACTGCCAATACAAGTAATAATTACGCCTCAAATGGTTCTCAAAAGACAAATTGGACCGCTACAACTTCTCAAACCAATAATAAAGACTATGGTCGGGGAACAGGATCATCTTCTGCTAACGTTACCTATCGTCCGGTTTCATATAATAGTGGCGTAAATAGGTCAGGTAACGGTGTATCGAACAAAAATACAAGCCGCCATAACGATAAAAAAGCAGCAAGATCTAATAGTCAAAAGTCCTCGAAGTCAACTGTGAAGACAAAGAAAACTGAAACCGGTAAAAAGACGACGAGTGACAAAACTAAGGCTTCTGACAGTAAGAAAACAACTAATAAAGATAGTAATGATAATCAGAAAACCTCAAACAAAAACAACAAGAGCGATTCAACTGTAAATAAAGCAGGTGATTCTTCCCAAAAGAATGATGATGGCGCATCAAATAATAATGCTTCCCAATCATCTAATACTAACTCAAATGCAGACAGTAACGATCAAACAACGCCAACCTCGCCAACAACTGATAATAACCAAACGCCTGCTGTAGGTGAGGACAATACGAATTCTCAGGAATCTTCAACGGTAGATAGCAGTGGAAATACTGATAATACTCAAAATGGATCTCAGACAACAAGCGATAGTCATTCGGCAACGACGACTAATACTAATGCAACTTCAACAAGTTCTGATGATGGTAGTAGTAACCAAACACAAGCATCATCGACAACCAATGATCAGCAGAGTACACAGGATCAAAGCGCAACTCAAACAATGACAGCTTCAACAACAGGAACGGCGACTGCAGGTAGTAATAGTGTTAGTACAGCTGTGGCAGCATAAACATAAATTAATATAAAATTTTTGAGCCATAAGGATCCCTTTCTATCAAGCAGATAGAACTAGGGGGTACTGTGACACAGTAAGCTAAATTGCATTGAAATGACAAGACAAGCACTAGTATTCAGGTTTATTAAAGTCATCAAAAAATTGACGCATTAAAATTCTGCCAAAACAGCAGGCTTATTAAATTTACCTTTTTTGCTTTATTATGGATTGATATGATAGTTATCCATAGCCATAGTAGTTTTGATAACGGTTCTATTTAAAGGATGGTTTACGACTTTGCGCTCATAGTTGATCATAAGCGTATTAATTAATTGTTAATATGGGATGGGGCTTAAAAATCGCAATTTTAATGATGCGTAAGTAAGCTTAAAGTTCATCATTATTTAGAACAAAGCTATAAAATAATTGAGGCGGTTTTTAAACAGCTTGACTTTTAATATGAACATGAACAGATTACAACAGTACGAGTTCCTTTTTGCATAGAGAGGTCATTAAAAAGGAAGGCATTGTGTGGCCTTCAAAGTGTGGACTAAGATAGATTTAAAACTAAAATAGGGATGTGTTGGGGAAAGCTTAAAGTTGCCGCCGGCTTGTTCACTATATTAAACGCAAGACTGTGGGAAGCACTCTCAATAATTTTTAAATCGGAAACCTATCACGAACTGGTTCGCGAACTTGTGGGATTAAAATGAAAATAATTTTCATACAGTTTCTTGAGTATAGTGCACTCAAGAAATGAGTGTAAAAAAAGAATCCACAATTTTTTGTGAACTCTTAGGGATTACCCGATAATGTTTAAGTTGAGGATTTAACGGTATGTTTTTTCAGGAATGTTTTTAACTAACTTATTGAATATCAATAAATCAGCAGCATCAGTTATCGTTTTCTGAACGGGTCGCTGCTTCCAACCTAATAATTTTTGCGCGGACTGGGTTGTATGGCTATACTTTCGTTTTAGCATCGGCACCAGCGGACGTAATGAAGGTGAAAACTTTGAAGCAAGGACAGTAACCCAATTTGGCAGATAGGTGAATTTAAGTTGTAGCCTTGGATACTGTTTTTGATAGATTTGCGCGATTTCTGCCATCGTTAGTTTTTGGTCAGCTGCCAGAAATCGATGGCCGATTGCGACATCTTTTTCTAATGCAAGACGGTGTAAGGTTGCCAAATCGCGAACATCGCTGATTTCCATCGGCACTTTTGGAATCATTCGTTCACCGTTTAGCAATTTTAATAAGATCTCATCAGAACTTAAGCGATCTGGTGAAAGAATGGGGCCAAAAACTGCACCGGGTAAAATTGTTGTTAATTGTAGTTGATTGTCCTTTGCATATTGCCAAGCAGCTCTTTCGGCCTCAATTTTGGAGATTCTATACGCATCCAATTCTGGATTTTTAATGTCTGACCAAAAGTTTTCGTCAATTGTCTTTTCACCAACGCTTATAGATGGTGTTGAGGCGGCCTCTGAACTTGTCATGATAATTCGTTTGATATGATTATCTTTTGCGGCTTTTAAAACGGTAAGCGTACCGCCCTTTGCTACCTTGACCATCTCTTCCACTGATTCAGTACCGTGACCAAGAGGTGAAGCAACGTGAATCACGCCATCTGCCCCTTTCATTCCCTCATCCCAACCATTATCATTTGTCAGATCAGCTTTAAAGAAAGATAAATTCTTTGAAAGTGCTGTTGGTTGAAGTAGCATGATTCCCTGACCAATTTCTTCTGCCCTAGAAGTGTCTCGTAATGATGCACGAACTTTATAATCATGAGTGAGTAGTTCTCTGATGATCCAGCCAGCAACAAAGCCGGAACCACCGGTAACAACGATTGTCTTCATCTTCAGATTCCCCTTTAGTCCTGATATTAGACAAAATATACTTCTTTTTGTATAATTTGTCAATAAAGATGGTAGATGAGAGGAATTGAAAAATGGTGGATAGGAAAATAGAGCTTGTCGACAAATTAAACCACATTATGACAGCAAATGGATTTAATACTTTGTCAATGAATGAATTGGCAAAGCGTGCAAATGTTAGCCGTGCAAAGCTATATATCTATTTTAAAAATAAACAGGAAATTGTCACTGCTGTTGTTGATCGCCATTTAAAATTTATTAATCAGCAACTTCACGAAGATTTTAAATCGACAGTTACTGATTATGTGCGGATTAAACTGAATCAATTATTACTTATTGGTGCGCAGTCACCGATTTTTAGAACTGAACTAAAACAATATTTTCCTGAGCTATCTATTAAGCTGGAACAGGCATATCATACCTTTAAATCATCTTTTTTATCAGTTATGGTTAAGCTTCAAAATGAAAATATTATCATCCAGCAAATCGATTTTGAAAACTTGTTTATTCAGGATGAGTTGATGATTCACGCTGCGTTAAGCCACGCCATAGACAATAAATTTAATTTAGAAAAAGCTCAAAAACTACTTGGGAATTATTTAGAAATTGAAATCCGGGGCACGGTTAACGATCAATCATTGGTCGCAAATGCCTTTTTAAGCAATCAAGAACTTTTGAAAATAATTTGGCAGGAATTAAACGATACTTATTTTAGCGTAATTTCCTATTAAAAAAGTCAATCGCTAAAGTTTAACGATTGACGAAAGGGTAACAATTATAATTAATTAACTAGGCTTGTAACAACATTCCCAAGGAATAGTGAATAATCATGGTAATAATACCAACAAGCACATTTCGAATCATAGCGGTTTTTACAAGACCGTTTCCCAAACGAGCGCTCATAAACCCAGTTAATGCAACTGAAAAACAAACGGCAAGGATGGTGGCCTGCCACTGATAGGCAACGGGTGTGACCGTCATTGCTACTAATGGAAAGATGCCTCCTGCAGCTGCAGAGAATAAGGAAGAAAATGCTGCGTCCCATGGATTCATATAATGGCCTAGTTGAAGATCATACTTAATATTAACGATAGTTTCCAAGGGTTTCTTCTTCATAAGATCATCTGCAATCTTGTCAGCCGTTTGTTTTGTGACGCCTTGATCGACGTAATAATCGGAAACAGTTTGCAGTTGTTGCTTATAGTTGGTTTTTAAAAGTTCTTTCTCTTTTCTGACAACGGATTGTTCGGTATCTTTTTGGGTACTTACAGAGGCATATTCACCGGAAGCCATTGAAAACGCACAGGCTAGAAGATCGGAAAGTCCTGCAATGAAAATAGTGAATTGATTTGTAGTAGCAACAGCAACACTAAACAGGACGCCGACAACCGTCAGGATACCATCATTGGATCCTAAGACACCGGCTCTTAAGGAGTTTAGTTTTTCATCCATCGTTTGAGATGGCTTTTCTTTCTTTTTTGAACGAATACTCATCATTTTTCTCTTCCCCCGATAAAATGGTATCAAGATTACGAACCGATTAAGGTTCCGATAATATAAGTGACTGTCATAGTCAAAATCCCCGAAACAACGTTTCTAAACATACCTCGATTGGTGTTAGAGTTTCCAAGCTTTGCAGCGGTAAACCCTGTGATTGCTAAGGCAATGATAACCGCAATGGCAGTTGCAATAATTCTGATTGACTTAGGAAACATTGTGATTGCCACAAGTGGTAAAATAGATCCTGTCGGAAAGGAAATCATTGAGGCAATTGCAGCTGAGAGTGGGTTCGTAAACTCACCAACGTTAAAGCCGTATTTTTGTCGAACCGATGTTTTTAATGGATCGCGTGTCATCATTTCTTTAGTTGCTTGTTCTGCAAGATCGGTAGAAATACCGTCTGACACGAGCTTCTGACGGACAGCGCCATATTCATGATCATATGATTTTGCGAGTGCATTTTTTTGCTGATTAATGGCATTTCTTTGTGAATCCTTCTGGGTGTTTACAGAAACAAATTCCCCCATAGCCATTGAAACGGTTCCGGCTAACATTCCAGAAATTCCGGAAATAAAAATTGCAAAGTTATTTGACGTAGCACCTGCAACACCGATAACAATTCCGGCAACTGACACGATGCCATCATTGGCTCCCATTACAGCGGCTCGCATGACGTTTATTTTCTGTGCTAAAGTTTTTTTCTTGGCGTTTTGTGCCATGGTTACACCGGCTTTCTAATTTATAATGATTATTATCTGATATCGATTATTATTGTATCTCAATTCATTACAAATGTAAATTAAATTACCGGATTAATATAGATAAAATTATTTCGGCACACCTTAATTTTAACTTAGATTTCCATAAATACATAGTCTATCTATAAAAACTTTACCAAATTAGTTATTTTTGAGTTTCAAACGGTATCTATATTTAAGGAGGCAACGTCTATGTCATCAGCAACCAACCCAATAATTGAGCAATTGTTAGCTCACCGAAGTATCCGACAATTTAAGGATAAAACCTTAACAAATCACCAGATTCATGAGCTGATTGAGGCTGCCCAGCATGCTTCTACGAGCACTTTTTCTCAACAGTATTCGATTATCAGCGTAACGGATCAGCGGATACTGAGTGAATTTGCAGAGATCACCGGGCATCCATGGTTACTTAAAAGCAGTCATTATTTTGTGATGATTGCAGACCAATATCGTAATCTCCAAATTGCCAGGAAAGCAAATGCTGATCCGTTTGTTCTGCACACAACTGATAAATTTTTAGCGGCAGTTTTTGATGCATCCATTGCAACCGAAAATGTGATGGTTGCAGCAGAAAGTATGGGGCTTGGTGCGACCATTATGGGTAGTATTTTAAATGATTCAAAAAGAGTAATTGACCTTTTAGGGCTTCCGGAATTAACGTTTCCATTATTGGGAATTGCGATTGGATACCCTGCAGATCAGCCGGAATTAAAGCCCAGATTGCCTCAAGAAGAAGTTCATTTTGTTAATCAATATCAGTTACGAAGTGATAAAACACAGTTAAAGCAATACGATCAATTACTTTCGGATTATTATCGAAGTAGAGGTTCTAACAACAGGGTGGAAACTTTCAGCCATCATATTGTTTCCGAATTGGGAATCGGGCATCACGTTAGAGCTGATTTATTGAGTAATATTAAGTCTCAAGGCTTTTTGATTAGCCAAGCGGAAGATTAAAATCTGCGCAGAAGCTATATGATAAAATAATGAGAATAACAGTTGACTTTTTTTGCAATTAACTTTACATTTATTAGTAATTGGTTGACAGTTTTTTACTTCAACATTGACGAGAAGAGTAAATCGAAAACCTGATATAAAGCGACCATTAATAGTGAAAGAATGGGTTAGGTTGATTGAAAGTGCACTCTGAGTTGGAGATAGGGATTAACCCTAAAATTTTATAAATTCTAATGAAGGTGTGTGGGGACGATACAGTCCTTAAACACAAAGTAGGGTGGAACCACGTTGAAAACGTCCCTGTTATTTTGGCTAATCCAAGATAGCAGGGATTTTTACATTTAATTTTTAAAATGCTGTTGATTAATATGGTAACTTTTTTGATCGAATTAAGACGGGAGATGATTTTTAATGAGTTGGGCTATTATCCAGCAAAGTTTGCCAATGTTTGGTAAAGGCTTTGTTTTGACGTTATGGCTATCTTTTGTTGGCATTATCGGCTCAATTATTGTTGGCTTGATTTGTAGTTTGTTTCAATACTTTAAGGTGCCTATTCTTCACCAAATTGCCTCAGTGTATGTTGAAATATCTCGTAATACACCACTCTTGATTCAGTTATTCTTTTTATATTACGCTTTTCCGGTTATTGGAATTAAATTTGGTGCCGAATTATGCGGTATTATTGGTTTGATCTTTTTAGGTGGTAGTTATATGGCTGAGGGATTCACGGGTGGTTTCAATGGCGTTTCCAAGGGCCAAGTGGAATCGGGAAAAGCAATCGGACTGAGTCGTTGGCAATTGGCAAAATACGTTGTCTTTCCCCAGGGATTTTCATTAAGCGTACCGGCAATGGCTGCAAATATCATCTTTTTGATCAAAGAGACCTCAATCTTTACAGTGATTGCAATCCCTGAATTGACTAATACGGCTTTGGATTTAATCGGGATGTATTATCGATCAAATGAGTATTTATTGGTCTTGGTGATTGGGTATGCCATCATTTTGGTGCCGTTGTCAATTGTGTTAACGTTACTGGAAAAGAGGGTTCGTTATGGCGCATTCGGGAATTAGTGTATTGCTCGAGGGAACAAACTTTATGCGGCTTCTTGGCGGACTTTGGGTAACCGTTAAGATTGCAGCGGTTGCATTAATTGCGGGTATTATTCTAGGTATCGCCTTAGGTGTTTTGAGAACGTTTAAGAATCGTCCGTTAAGGATTGTGTTAAGACTTTACCTAGAGTTTTTCCGAGTTGTTCCAACCGTTGTTTTGCTGTTTTTATTCTATTATATTTTGCCAAAGCAGATGAACTTTAATTTGCCGGCTGATCAACTTGCAACTTTGGTATTTGCACTTTGGGTTGGAGCAGAGATGAGTGATATTGTACGTGGCGCTCTGATTTCAGTTCCCAAGCATCAGATTGAATCCGGCAAAGCGATAGGCTTAAGTCGATTTCAGCTATATTGGTACGTTTTGATTCCGCAATCGATTAATTTGGAAATTCCGGCAACAATTAATTTAGCTACTCGGGTTATAAAAACGACTTCAATCCTGCTATTAATTTCGGTTATGGATGTCATTAATATTGGTCAGCAGATTATTGAGGCCAATAATCATACTTATCCGACCGGTGTCTTTTGGGTTTATGGATTAATATTCCTGTTCTACTTCCTGATTGATTATCCGTTGTCGTGGTGGGCAAAGCGATTAGAGAAGAAGAGATTGGAGCGGGAAAATGGCTGAAAAAGTGTTGCAGGTTGAGCATTTGGAAAAGTCTTACCAAAAGAAACATGTGTTACATGATATTAACTTTTCTGTGGCGCAGGGAGAGGTTGTTACGCTGCTTGGCCCGTCCGGTTCGGGTAAAAGTACCCTGATTCGGTGCCTGAACGGTCTGGAGATATATCAAAAAGGAACGATTACATTTGAAGGGCAAAAAATCATTCCAACTGAGAAAAACTGGCAACAAATTCGTCAAAAAATCGGAATGGTTTTTCAAAGCTATGACTTATTTCCAAACTTAACGGTCATGGACAATATTTTGCTCGGCCCTACAAAGGTTCAAAAAAAGGATAAAGTAACAGCTCGCTCTGAAGCCTTATCGCTTTTAAAGAGTGTGGAGCTAGATGATTATGCCAATGCCTACCCCAGAGAATTATCTGGTGGGCAAAAGCAGCGGGTAGCGATTGTCAGAGCATTGGCACTTCACCCGGATTTTATGTTGTTTGATGAAGTAACTGCGTCACTCGATCCCGAGATGGTTCGTGGTGTATTGACAATTATTGAAAATTTAGCAAATCGAGATAATATGACGATGATTGTGGTCACCCATGAAATGAATTTTGCCAAACAAATTGCTGATAGGGTGCTCTTCTTGCAAGATGGCAGGATTTTGGAGCAAACGCCATCCGAGCAATTTTTTACAGCACCTCAAACGGATCGGGCAAAAGCGTTTTTAGATAGTATGGATTTTTAACTGAGTGATATCTTGAGGAGGAAACTTATAATGAAAAAGCATTGGTTAACGAAGTTGATTGCGGTTGTCAGTGTGTTGGCAACTTTGCTTCTGGTTTTGTCTGGTTGTGGCAATAGTAAAAAGAGTTCCAGTAACAATCCGAGTTCAGTTTCGCAAATTAAGAAAAAGGGAACAATTCGGGTGGCCGTATTTGGCGATTTACCACCATATGGTTGGGTCAATAAAGATGGTAAACGGGTTGGATACGATGTTAAATTAGCTCACCAGGTTGCTAAGGACTTGGGCGTAAAAGTAAAATTTGTTCAGGTTAATGCCAACAACCGAGTTGACGCATTGAATTCAAACAAAGTCGATCTTGTTTTAGCTAATTTTACGGTAACGCCTGAGCGTAAACAGGTTGTGAGTTTTGCAAAACCCTACATGAAAGTTTCTGTTGGCGTTGTTTCACCTAAGAATAAGCCGATCACTAAAGTTAGTCAGTTGCAAAATAAGAATGTCATTGTGACTAAAGGAACAACGGCTGAAAATTACTTCACTTCAAAACAGCCAAATGTCAAGTTGCTAAAGTTTGATTCCAAGACACAACAATTTAACGCATTGAAGAATGGCCGTGGTGTTGCACTTGCAGATGATAATTCATATCTTTATGCATGGTCCAAGAGTAACTCTAAGTATACCGTTGGCATTAAGAGTATTGGACCTAAATCGTACATTGCACCGGCTGTAAAGAAGGGGAACAAGTCACTTCTTAATTGGACAAATAAAGAAATTACCAAGCTGACTAAGAAAAGTTTCTTTGTTAGTGACTACAATACTGATTTAAAGCCTTATTTTGGTAAAGAAGTTAAACCATCGGATATTGTATTGCCGACAAAATAAATGAGACGGCTAATAAATGAATGAAGCGAGAACTTGATCGCCTGAGTTTCCGATTGGGTTCTCGCTTTTTGTGGAAACACAAGTTATTGCGAGCTACTAAGAATTCGGAATATTAAAATAATTTTAATGTTGACGGATAATTTCTAATATGTTTTAATAGATTCAACATCAAACAGGAAAGGAATTTTTACTATGACGAAACTTGTTCAACAACTTAATGCCTATTATTACGGCTATGCTTGGTTTAGATAGCGCCCGTGTAGATGCGGGCGCCTACGCGTTCGCGTCTAACAGCAAAGCCGTTATTGGTTGTTGCCAGCTAGACGCCAGAGTCTAGCTGGATAGGATAATTCTTTTACGCGAGTAGAAAATTAGCCAGCTGGATTCTCAAATCCAACTGGCTTTTTTAATACTTTGGGATGGAGAGTGACATTATGATGAATACAATGACAAAATCGAACAAACGGAGGCTTTCAATCAGCCTTTACTTAAACTACCTTGTTCATGGAATTGGGTTGATTATTTTAACTCAGAATATGCAGGCTCTTGGAAATTTCTGGAAAGTACCAATTGCAACTGTCTCCTACGTGATTTCAGGAATTGGAATCGGTAAATTAATCGCATATTTTTTATTTGGTTACCTATCGGATCGATTTGGCCGCCGTCAATTGGTTTTAACCGGAACCTTAAGCTATATGGTTTTCTTTATCGGGATCCCATTTACTCATAATATTGCGATTGCATATGTATTTGCTATTATTGCCGGAGTTGCTAATTCGGCACTTGATTCGGGCACATACCCGACCTTTGTTGAAATGGGCGGTAGTTCCAGCGCTTCAAACGTGTTTATTAAAGCTTTTATGTCACTCGGTGAGTTTATCCTGCCATTGGCAATTGCGATGCTTGAAGCTAAGAGCTTATGGTTTGGCTGGTCATTTATCGGGACGTTGCTTGTGCTTGTTGCCAACCTGTTTATTCTTCGAGGTGCAAAGTTCCCCGAGATGAATCATGCTGATGAAGCTTTTATCGAAAATCACGAGAATACATCGAAATTAAGAAAAATTATTGCAACAGTTTCACTCGCAATTTATGGCTATACGACAATGGCTATTATGATTTTATTTACTCAGTGGATTAGTATGTTTGCGACAAATAATCTTGGTTATAGTTCATTGGTTTCTCACGGATTGTTATCCCTTTATAGTATTGGTTCAATTAGTGGTGTGATTTTCAACTTTATTCTTCTGAAAATGAAAGTGTCGGAAACTAAATTACTGGTTGCGATGAACGCGCTCTCGCTACTTGCAATTTTTGTTGTCAGTCATTCGGCCACTGTCCTGGTCACCTTTATCGCTGCGTTTGCATTTGGTTTTACTGCAGCAGGTGGGGTTATGCAGGTTGCCTTGAACGTTTTGTTGAAGATGTTTCCAAAACATAAGGGTATTATTACGGGTACCTACTTCACTTTTGGAAGTATTGCGACTTTTACAATTCCAATTGTGACTGGGTGGTTGTCAAAAACAAATATTCAGTTAGTGATGAACTTTGATGTGATGATTGAATTAGTCGGTACTATATTAGTTGTTCTTGCTGCAGTTTCGTTGAGTTCTGGCAGTGTACTTTCAAGCATTCGCCATATGGTAACAGGGTTACTGCACGTGCGAACATCAACGATTTCCAGTGATCAAACAAAAGATAACTAAAAATGACGTATAAAATAATGGAGGCTGCGACAAAAATAATTTGTCCAGCCTTTTTTAATATCATCACGACTATTATTGAAAAAAATGTGAAAAAGAAAGCAACATTCTGCCATGAAATCGAATTATCCCACTATCTCTACTCAAAACATAGTTGGATAAACCAATTCACTCTGAAAGTTAATTGCCTCTTGTTCCACTCTTATTTTTTACAATCAGTTCAAAGTGGCCATGCCTTTTCTGACAGCTTCCACCGTTAGTTGACCAGGTGCAGATGCCTCTGCAACGGTTGCAAATGAAAGTGTTGATCCAAAGAGCGGACCGGTTACCCTGCTAACCTTACCCAAATTTCCCATAGACATTGTAATAATGGGAATTTCAAGTTCGCGGTTTGCTTTTTCGGTAGCGTTTAATAAAGTTAAAACATCTTTGGAAGTATGTGGCATAACAGCAATCTTACCGATATCGGCATTTCTTTCCTGCATTCGTTTTAACTTTGAAATGATCTCAGTTTCATCAGGCGTTGATTGAAAATCGTGATTACTTAAGATTACTGGGATATTTTGATGGTGAGCTAAATTAATCAAAAAATCAACCGTGGCTTTATTGCGATTTAATTCAATATCGAGCATATCAGTTAGCCGATTTTCTAAAAGCCATCGATAGGTAGAGAAGTACTCTGCATCTTCAAGGCTTGAGACACCGCCTTCATGAGCGGTCCTAAAGGTCGTTAAAAGTGGTGTATTCCCAATAAGTGACTGAATATGGTCGACGGTGTCTAGATAGTTCTCATGATCAAGTACATCGCGATCATAGTCAATACGCCATTCTATGACGTCTGGATGGTGATTAAGTGCTTGTTTGACTTGACTAATAATGTCAGTACTAATTTTACCGGTAATCGGGACAGCGATATTCGTTTTACCGGATTCAAATGTTGTATGTTTTACTTGAACAATTTTCCCAGCCATTATAGAAATCTCCTTACATTTTTATTGAATTAAGTTTAGCAAGACAATGGGATAAACACAATTTAAAATAATGGTTAATTCTATTAAACCGGCTAATTTAGTAGTATTCTTAAGTCGAATATGATGGATGAACAGGGTGATCATTAAACTGTTTGGAGGCGATTCTGATATGGGAAAATTAGCAACTAGTGTTAGTATTTCCGGCGGTATGATCGGCTTTATGCTACTCACCGGTATTGTCATGTTTTTAATTCCGATTGGAACTTATTGGGGATTGAAAAGGCATTATAAACTGGTTTCAACACCAGTATGGGTTGGGATTGCAGTTTTTATTGTTGCAGTAATGATTTTGGAACGAATCCTTCACATGATTATTCTTCAACCGTCTGCGGATGGTTCTATCGCTTTGGCAACTCATCATCCATACATGTACGTTGCCTATGGCGCCTTGGTGGCTGGTATTTTTGAAGAAACAGGACGTTTTTTCGGCTTTCGTTATCTCAAAAAACGGGTTTCCGGCTTTGGAACAGCGATTGCATACGGGATTGGTCATGGCGGCATTGAAATGATTTTAATCGGGACGATGGGAATGGTTAACCTTGTTGTTATGAGTGTGGCAATTAATTCGCGAAACGCTGCAGTTTTATCTAAATTACCAAGTGGGACGATTCATTCTCTGATTAGTCATGCAGGTGCTGCGACTACTAGTTCTTTTTTTGAACGAATTGCCGCCTTTATTATTCAAATCTTATTATCCATTATTGTATGGGCCTCGGTTAATTATGTGGGAAAGATTTGGTTATATCCTTTGGCTATTGGCCTACATGCGTTAATTGATACGCCTGCAGCAATGTTTCAGGCTGGCATAATATCTAACGAATTAACTGTTGAGATTGTTTTATGGATTTCTGTCTTGGCAATGGGCGTATTTGTGTATCTATATATTGGTAAGTTGCGGAAAAGTCGTGTCACTACTAGTTAATTAAGCTAATAAATTAAAGTAAATAAAAGACTGTCATTTATATTTCAAAATTGTTTAAGAAGATAAGCAATTTTGAATCGTTAATCAATGACAGTCTTTTTATCTGAATTAGAAACCGCGGAAATCGTTTCTGCCAAAGTATTGTAAATTGGCTAATAGCGGTTTTTCATTTAATTGCTCCAAAGTAACAAACGTGTAACCGCGCTTTTTTAAAGAACGGATAATTTGAGGAACGGCGGCTACCGACGTTGCGTGAATATCATGCATCAAAATGATAGAACCGTTGGTTGTTGTGGAAAGTACGTGGTCAACTGTTTTAGCAGTATTGAGGTAAGACCAATCTCTGGAATCAACGGACCAACGAACGATTGGACGATCGTACAAATTACCAATCCGTGAATTAACAGCGCCATATGGTGGTCGGATATAATATGGAATGGTGCCAGTTGCTTTATAAATAGCCGCATCGGTTAGTGAAATTTGTCGAAGTGCTTTGGCATTGGTCAGATCGGTTAACTGTGGATGGCTCCAAGAATGATTTCCGATTTGATCACCATATTTCAGGACCAGTCGGCTAATATTTGGATATTTAATAACGCTGCTGCCAACTTCAAAGAAAGTTGCCGGTACCTTGTATTTTTTTAAGGTTTTTAGCAACCTTGGCGTTAAAGTTGGATCCGGGCCATCATCGAATGTGAGTGCAACAACCTTTTTGGCGGTTTTCGGTTTAACAAAGTCGTATTTAGCTGGCATATAACGGTTTAAAATGATGCCGGTGAGTTTGCTGAGTGGAATAGCAACATTCTTTACGCCATAGTTATTTTTGGTCAAATGAATTGTTAAGTGTTCATTGTCGAGTGTAAAATTTTTCGCGGTTAATCGTTTTGGCAGTGGTAAATAAACCAGTTGCTGAACTTGCTTACCTGTTAGTTTATGAGTTTCAGCCAATGTTGTTCGGGTCAATTGTCGGATAGTGCCTAAACGTTTCGTACTATTGTTCGTTATGTCACCGTACGTTAGTCGTTTCGTTGTGCTGGTAGTCTTTGTTGCTTTAGTCGGCGTTGATGCTGCAAAGACAGGTTGATTAGCAATAGCTGCTAATGTGAAGCCAAATAATGCAGCAACACCCAGCCGCCGAACTAATGAATATTTTCGAATCATAAAAATCCCCCCAATATGGATAACTGATGTTTCTAAATCCAGTTTCATTTTTACATTTCGGTTATGAGATGTCAACGAGAACGGAAGCTGAATCGAAAATCGGGATGGAAAAATGGATAAATAATAAATTGATAGTTAATGGTTGACAAAATGATATTTTCGGAATAAAGTACCGTTAACATTAAAAACAGATAAAAAAATACTTAGAAAAGTTGAGGAGTCGATTTTAAGAAATCCTAAGAGAGTGTCACTATCTGGGAAGACATGATTTCTTAATGATTCAAAGTCAACTTCGAGTATTGTAATTCGTAAGAGTTATGCGGGTGCGCCCATTACAGCGTCAACGTTATACCGTTAATCCGGTCGTACGTGAGAGACGAAATTTATTTCGTAAGTAAGGTGGTACCGCGTAAAAGCGTCCTTTCAGAAGACTATTTCTGATTGGGCGCTTTTTTTATTGGATTTAAGTATCACGTAGGCAATGATTTTACTACTAAAAAGAAAACACTAAGAGCAGTTAATTGATAAGCGATTTTGGAACTGAAAGGAAGATTTATTATGACAACGACTAACTATGTGAATGCAGCAATTTATAATCATAATCAACAGAAATTCATTTTCAACCAACACATGATTGTGGATGAAAATACTGGAAAAATTATTGAAGCGGGTAACGGGCGTACAACCCGACAAGTTTGTGATGACGTTGTCGATCTTAATGGCAGATTTGTGATGCCGGGTATTATGAACGCACACACCCATATAACCGATATGCCAACCTATTGGTGGCATAACGGTGAGGAGAAACGTCATCCGGACTCCCGCGAGGTTTGCACAATGTTTGCGATTCGAAATATGCAGGATGCCCTTTCACATGGCATTACATATATGCGTAACGTAGGTGCAGAATTTGATATAGATGTTGAAATCAAGAAAATGCAGGAAAAAGGTTGGATTAAAGGACCAAAAATCATGACCTCTGGTCGAGCATTTTCAATTACAGGTGGGCATGATTCTGAAAGTACTTATGAGGTTGACGGTATTGATGAGGTTAGAAAAGGCGTTCGTCAGGCTTTGAAGAACGGTGTTGATAACATTAAAATGATGGTTACCGGTGGTGTTCTAAAGAATGGTGAGACACCGGATGATATTCAGTTTACTTTGGAAGAGGCACGGACTGCTGTATCTGAGGCACATCATAAAGGCAAAACAGCTGCTGCACATGCGCAGGGAAATGCCGGAATTAAAGAGGCGGTGGCTGCCGGTTTTGATACGATTGAGCACGCTTTTGATATTGACGATGAGGCCATCACAATGATGAAAGAACACGGGACTATCATTGTTCCAACGATGAACGCCATGTTTGCAATCTATAAATATGGTCGGGGTGTCGTTCCGGACTGGGCACGTGAAAAGGTCATTTTGAATATCAAAAAACATTTTATGAGTATTGCTAAAGCTGCAAAAGCCGGCATCCCTATTGCAATGGGGACGGATGCCGGTACACCGTTTAATGGTTTTCAAAACGAGAGTGCCTATGAAATGCAGCTTTATGTCGAAAAAGCTGCAATGACACCAGCTCAAGCCATTGATGCCGCGACTATTAATTGTGCAAAGGCAATGCATATTGATCAGGAATATGGGCAGATTGCTGCTGGAAACTATGCAGACTTTCTTGTCATGAATGAAAATCCGATAGATGATATCAGTGTGGTTGGCCATGATAAAGACGTTTATCAAAATGGAAAGAGAGTTCATGCTCAAGAAGTGGTTAATGAGCTAAAAGCCACCCAGAAAATTAAAAAAATATCCGCAGCAATTTAGCGACAAGTCGCGATTAAAAAGAGATGAGAGAATTATTAGGGTTGACGGAACTTCCCTAATGTGGTTTAATAATGACAATCTAATGAGAGGAATTGATATTAATGACAAAGCATATATCTCATGTAAATACTTTTTATTTTGGCTATGCCTACTTTATGTAGTGTCCGCAGCGATGCGGACGCAATTCACGCGTTCGCGTCTGAGTGGTGCAGAGTCAATGCTTTGTTGTTGACCGCTAGACGCAAAAGTCTGGCTGGGTCAACTACCAATTCTTTACGAGTTTAGTAAACCGGCTGGATATCATTCTAGCCGGTTTTTTTCTTGAAAAAAATACGAGGTGGGATAAATGTTGACGAAAACAGATCCAGCGTGGAACAGTTCAAAGGAATTGACCGAGGCCAGAAAACAGATCAATCAACTTGATGAATCAATTGTGGCGTTATTGGCGAAACGGTTTGAAACAGCTGCCAGGATTGGCAGTATCAAAGAGAAGCAAGGGCTACCGGTTTTTGATCCGACTCGTGAAGAAGCCGTACTTGAAAGGGTCACATCATTTGATCCTAATAGAGATACCAGACAATATCTCTGGAACATTTATCGATCGATTATGGAAAATACCAGGCAATTTGAACACGATTCAAAAGAAAAGCCTAAAAAATAGGGGGAAAATACATTGCTTAACTACTTAACCGCAGGAGAATCTCACGGGCCACAATTAACAGGAATAATTGAAGGCGTTCCTTCCGGCCTACGTTTGGATATTGATGAAATTAATGAACAGTTAAAGAAACGTCAAGGCGGATATGGGCGAGGCAATCGCCAAAAAATCGAGCATGATCAGGTCACGGTTGTTGGCGGCGTTCGGCACGGGATCACCTTGGGATCGCCAATTGCCCTGGTCGTTAATAACCGTGACCACGCTCATTGGAATGAGATCATGAATCCAACAAGTCCAGAAACATCGGAAAATACATTACGAAAAGTGGAACGACCACGCCCCGGTCACGCGGATTTAGTCGGTGGGATGAAATATCGTCACCATGATCTAAGAAATGTGCTTGAACGTTCGTCAGCTCGTGAAACGGCCATTCGAGTAGCTGTAGGATCTGTTTGCAAACAACTATTAAAGCAAGCCGGTATTCAGATTACCGGTTATGTTGAACAAATTGGGCCGATTTCCACGGATGATAAACCGGAATTAAATGTTTCTAAAATTGAATCAGAGATTAATCATAATGATTTGCGAATTATCGATCAGTCCAAAGTAGAGCAGATTCATGAATTGATTGATAAGACCAGAAAAGACGGTGATACGCTTGGCGGCATCATTCGAGTAGTCGCTACAAATGTTCCGGCCGGACTTGGCAGCTATATTAGTTGGGATACCAAACTAGACGGTAAATTGGCTGCTGCGGTTATGGGAGTTAACGCGATGAAGGGCGTTGAAATTGGTGATGGTTTTAAAGCAGCTACCAGTTATGGCAGTCAGGTAATGGATGAGATTGACTGGAGTAAAGAAGATGGGTTTTCCAGGGAAACGGATCATCTTGGCGGCTTTGAGGGTGGTATGACTAACGGGATGCCTATTATTGTAAAAGCAGCTATGAAGCCGATTCCAACCCTGTATAAACCACTACAGAGTGTCGATATTAATACCAAAGAAATTAAAAAAGCCAATGTTGAACGTTCGGATACAACGGCAATTGTTCCAGCATCAATTGTGATTGAAAGTGTTGTTGCAATTGAGCTGGCAAAGGCATTGACGGACAAATTTGATGGTGATAATGTTCAGCGAATGCAGGAACAAATTGCTGCGTACAGAAATGAATTAAAAAATTTCTAGGAGGGAAGCTAATGAAAGAGCTATCAGATAAACTCAAAACCGGGCTGCATGGTGAATTGTCGGTTCCCGGCGATAAGAGTATTTCTCATCGGGGAATTATGTTTGGCGCTGTCAGTGAAGGCCGGACGACCTTACACCATTTCTTAACTGCCGAGGATTGCTTATCTACTTTAAAAGCTTTCCAACAGCTTGGTGTATCAATTAAACGCGATGGTGAAACGGTTGTAATTGAGGGTGTCGGCCTTCATGGATTAAAACAATCGGGTAAACCTTTAGATATGGGGAATTCCGGTACAACAACCCGGTTAATTATGGGATTATTGGCTGGACAAAATTTTGATTCGACTTTATTTGGGGATGATTCATTATCAAAGCGCCCTATGAAGCGGGTAAGCGAACCGCTAGCCGAAATGGGTGCTGACATTTGTGTGACGGATGGGCATTTGCCGGCAAGAATTCATGGGCAGAAGTTGCATGCAATTGATTATCAGTTGAAGGTTGCCAGTGCTCAGGTGAAGAGTGCGTTGATTCTGGCGGCTATCCAGGCTGATCAACCTTCTACGTTGATTGAAAAATTACCTACTCGAAATCATACGGAAAAAATGTTAAATGCGTTTGGCGCCAATATTCAAACAATGGCCGATAACGTCACTATTAAGGTCAATCCACAACCGAAACTAACAGGAATCGATTTAACGGTTCCCGGAGATATGTCTTCGGCAGCTTTCTTCCTGGTTGCAGCTACTTTAGTTCCTAATTCAAAATTGACATTGAAGAATGTTGGGGTTAATGAAACGCGAACCGGTTTGCTGTCAATCTTAAAACGAATGGGTGGCAAGGTGATCGAACGCCATCGTAATGATTCCGGTGAACCAACTGCAGACTTGGTTGTTTCCAGCGCTGAATTAAAACCAATTGAAATTGGTGCGGAAGAAATTCCGGCCGTTATTGATGAATTACCGTTGGTCGCTTTGTTGGCTGCAAAAGCAAATGGCATCAGTAAGATTACCGGTGCCGGCGAACTACGTGTTAAAGAAACAGATCGGATTGCGGCTGTTGTTCAGGAGTTTTCTAAGCTGGGAATTGCCATCCGTGAATTACCAGACGGCTTTGTGATTGACGGTGCCAAGCCTTGGCGCGTTGAAAAGACCAAATTGGATAGTCACGGAGATCATCGAATCGGGATGACACTTGCCATCGCATCATTATTGTTGGATGAGCAGCTTCAGCTTAATGGTGCAGAGAGTGTTAATATTTCATATCCTGAGTTTTTTGATGATTTGGCAAGCGTTACAAATATTGAAAGTTATTCATAAATTGAGGTGGAAAAGTCATGACAACAGTGCTGATTAGTGGATTGGGGTTAATTGGCAGCTCAATTGCAAGGGTGATTAAACAAGAAAATTCGGAAATTGAAATCATCGGTAGTGATCCTGATGATGAATCCGCCCAGTTTTTACTTGATCATCACTTGATTGATGACCGACAAGTGTTTACAAATGCGGTTCCTTTAGCAGACTTTATCATTTTAGCCGGACCGGTTTCCGTAATTATTAGACAGATCAATGAATTGATAACCTTACCGCTGAAACCGGATGTATTTGTAACGGATGTTGGTAGTACCAAAGAAGCAATTATGGATGCCGCCAAACCTTTAATAAGTGAAGGTGTTAATTTTGTCGGGGGGCATCCAATGGCTGGATCGGACAAATCGGGAAGTCGATCCGGAAGGCTGGATTTGTTTGATCAAGCAGTTTATTTTGTCGTTGGTGGGACAACAGCCAATCCCAAATTGGTGCAGTTTCAGAATCTTTTAAGTGCTGCTCATCTTCGTTGGCAAGTGATTTCCGCGTCGTTACATGATCAGCTGGTCAGTGAGATAAGCCACGTTCCCCATGTCATCGCGGTGACACTGGTTAACACGATTGCCGACGACCTTAGTCGTAATCCGGATGCACTTAAAGCTGCGGCAGGGGGCTTTCGAGATACCACTCGAATTGCTGCTTCAGATCCAACTATGTGGACAGCCATTATGATGAGCAATGCGGAATTGATCAATCACGAGCTATCCAAATTTCAACAACATCTGTCTCAGTTTCAAACAGCACTTGAAGCACGTGACGAAGAAGAGATTAAAAATATTTTTAAGAACGCACAATCTGTCAGAAAATCATTAGATGAAAGGAAATGACAATTAATGAAAGCAATTTTAGTTGGATTTATGGGAAGTGGTAAAACCACCGTTGGTCGATTGCTCGCAAACCAAATTCAGGTACCTTATCATGACTTGGACGATGTGATCGTTCATAATGCCGGCAAGTCGATTCAGCAAATATTTGACGATCAGGGCGAGGATACATTTAGAATGTTGGAGCACGATGCCTTGATGAACTCGCTTGGAGATGAGGGAATATTGGGAACAGGTGGCGGGACACCTATTCAACCCGCTAATTTTGAACTGTTGCTTCAGACGACTGTCCCCGTTGTATTATTGGATGTTCTTCCCGAAACGATTTGGGCCCGTCTAAGGGGTGATAGTGGTCGTCCACTAGCTAAAAAGTTAGGGTTGGCTGGTTTGATTGATTTAAAGCATGAACGGGATGACAAATATAATCAGGTGAGTGACATCCGTATTGCGACGGATAGCTTAACGCCTGAACAAGTCGTTGAGAAAATTATGCAGGAACTTTCAGTATTGAAATAGTAAGTTATTAACGAGAGAGTGGTGTCATTATGATTGACGGTCATACAAAACTTTATGGATTATTGGCGCACCCGGCTGCTCATAGTTTGTCGCCCTTAATACATAACACAAGCTTTAAAGTTACAGGAATTAATGGTGTTTATTTGGCTTTTGACGTCATGCCTAATGAGCTGCAAACATCTGTTGATGCAATTAGGACAATGGCAATTGGTGGTGTGAACCTATCAATGCCCTTAAAAACAACTGTGATTCCGTTACTTGATGAGATTACATCAAGGGCCGAACGGCTAAATGCGGTCAATACGGTTATTAATCGGGATGGTAAGCTGGTCGGCGATACAACAGATGGACAAGGCTTTATTGATGCGCTGAAGTATCAGAATGTTAGTGTTGAGGATAAAACGCTGACTGTTTTGGGTGCAGGTGGTGCAGGCAGATCGATTATTGCCGCTGCTGTTGAAGCCGGTGCTGCCAAAATCAATGTGTTTAAAAGACAAAATCAGACTTTTAAGTCACGAAAAGAACAACTGGAAAGCTGGTCCAGCGTGATTTCAGTAATCCCTTACGAGGATGATGACGCAATGCAGGAGTCAGTTGCGTCAAGTCAGATTGTCAGTAATTCAACGAATATTGGCATGAGTCAAGATAATCATTTACCGATTAGCCAAGCGGTGTTGGCCAGATTAACACCGCATCATGTTGTAACGGATGCCATTTATTTTCCGCTTGAAACGCCCTTTGTAAAGGCTGCGAAAGATAGAGGATGCCAAACATTTAATGGCATTGGTATGTTGGTACACCAGGCAGCAGGATCCTTCTTTGAATGGACTGGGCAAAAAATGCCGGTTAACGACGTTATTAGTGCCGTAAATCAAGAAATTGTTAAAAGAGAGCACGATTAAGTGTTTACTAAAAAATAATTAACAACTATTCTCCCCGCCACTAACTATTTGGTGGTATATTTAATCTATTCACTAGGTAAATAGAATTGATGACATTAGGGGAGCCCACCGGCTGAGACGTGATTAATATGCGAACCCTTTGAACCTGATCTGGTTAAATCCAGCGTAGGAAAACTGTCGGCTTGGGACCCTCCTTCTGTTGTCGTTATGCTCGAAACGGACGGAGGATTTTTATTATGAATCGATCGGCTACATATAAAATGATTTTAACAGCATTATTATCTGCCTTAGGAGTTGTTGGCGGTAGTATGTTTGAATTCACGATCGGGGTTGCTAAAGTTGCGCCGATGCAGCATCTTATTAATTTGATTTCCGGTGTGCTTGTTGGACCATGGTGGGCCATTACACAAGCTTTTATCACCTCATTGATTAGAAACATTTTGGGAACAGGTACGGTACTCGCATTTCCTGGCAGTATGATCGGCGCTTTTTGTGTTGGCTGGCTCTTTCAGAAAACCAGGAATCTGTTTGTGGCCGCCTGTGGCGAATTAGTTGGAACCGGCATTATTGGTGCTATTGTTGCCTATCCGGTTGCAAAATGGCTTATGGGCGCAAATGGCGCGCTTTGGTTGTTTGTTCCGAGCTTTTTCCTAAGTGCTCTGGTAGGTGTTATGATAGGCTATGTGATCTTGCTAAGCATGTGGAAACAAATTATTTCTCCACAATTAAAGAAGCTCGATAAAAAGTAGTTAGGCTTTGAAGATGGCAGGGATTAAAGCGATCATTATGAGATAGAAAAACGTACTCGTCGAAATTTAATCGGCGAGTACGTTTTTGGGCTTCGGATTTATTTTTAATGCTCAGCAACTTCGTCTGGATGTTTCTTTTCAAAACGATATTCAAAGTAGAAGTAGCCTGTAATTAATAAGTAGCAGATAGCTGGTACGATGAATGATAATTGCATTGAACCGCTGAAATCGGAAACCAATCCTTGAATGGCAGGGATGATTGCGCCACCAATTAAGGACATTACAATGATTGCCCCAGCCGTTTCAGTATATTTCTTTTCTGTTACGGCATCGAGTGTATGAGTGTAAATGGTTGGCCATTCTGGACCAAAGAAGAAACTGGTCATAATGGCAGCATAGACAGCAGTCATATTTGGAACGGTAAATGTAATGATTAATGATAGTGTTCCGAGAAGGGAGTAAGTGGTTAAAACGCCTGTGATCGAAAACTTGCTCATGAATATGTTTGCGATTAGTTTTCCAACAAACCAGGCGATATAACTATAAATCATAAATGTTGAAGCGGCACTATCGGAGATTTTATCATTTAGATTCAATGCCAAACGGATCGTGAATGACCACACTGTCGTTTGAAGTCCTGCGTAAATAAATTGAGTTAGAACGCCCTTCTTGAAGCGAGCATTCCCCCAAAGGTATTTGATCGTTTCTGCCAGGCTCGGTTTTTCTTCCTGGGCTTCCATACCTTCTTCAGCTGGTTCTGCAGTGGCTTTTGCGCGTGGCATGGGTGATAATGCAAAGATAATAAGCATAATGATCAAAACAGCTAAAATGTATTTATAAGGGCGAAGAGTTAGCTGCAGCATTTGTTCACCGTAGGCAATTCTTGCCGCACCATGCATAGTGCTCATTTTTTCAGAAAGATTGCCAACGCTGCCGAAAATGAGGTACTTGCCGAGAAGAATTCCGGCAATATCTCCCAATGGAACCAAAGTTTGTGAGAAGTTCAAGCGCATTGTAGCGTATTTTTTCGGTCCAAGCATTGAACTGTAAGTATCACAGGAAGTTTCCAAAAAACTCAAACCAATTGCGATTGCAAAAATCGCAACCAAGAACATGGAGTATGTAGCGACTCTTGATGCAGGGAAGAAGAGGGCACACCCAAGAATGTAAAAAATAAGGCCGGTCATAATGGCAAACTTGTAACTTTGTTTCTTAATGATTAATGATGCTGGAATCGCAATTAGGAAATAGCCTCCATAAAATGCGCTTTGTACGAATGCGGTTGCGGCATCGTTTAACATAAAAACAGTTTTGAATTGCGTGATTAAGATGTCATTTAGACTGGCTGCCGCACCCCAAAGCGGAAAGATCATTGAAACCAGTAGGAATTGAAAAATGGGTGTTTTACTGAGATAACCGTCTGATAGTTGAGTCCAACTATGGGTCTTTTTAGCTGACGTAAGTTCCATGTTAATTAAATCCTCCTAATAAATTGCTTAATAAAACGTTTTACTTTCAAAAGTTAGAATGTAACGCCCGATTCCAGAATAATATTCGAAAAGGGAGTCATTTCACCTGTACGGACAAAAGCGTGGGTTCTTGCCAAGTCTTTTTTTAATTGAGTATGGGGCACATATTCGATCGCAACATTTGGCAAAGTGTTTTTAATCTCAGAAAGTTGCTCGGGGTTTTGAGTTTTAATTTCTTCTGCCAAGTAAATCTTTTGCACTTCAAGTTCAGTTAAAATATTTTTTAAAACTTGTTGAAAGCTCGGCAAGTCCTTGGATAATGCTAAGTCGATTTTTTTAGTTCCCATCGGAACCGGCATTCCGGCATCGCCAATGCTTAGCCAATCCATATGGCCCATGTTGGCAATCACTGTTGATAGTTCTGAGTTAATGACATCTGTTTTCTTCATGATCAAATTCTCCTTTAAAGCTTTAACGATTTAATAAAAGGTTTTACCTAAAAATTTCATAATTGAATATTAACATGTTCTGCAAGGGCTTTCAAGAGAATCTTTTGTAAAAGGATAAAAAAACGACACAAACATTGCTTAAATTCCCAAGCAATCAACGTTGTGTCAATTAGTAAAAATTTATTTATATGGGTTAAAAGTTTCGCGATATTTAATTTTTCCTGGAATAATATTTCTAACAGTCCAGTTTCGCTTAAGGTTGGTTAAAGACTTGGCATGTAAAATGGCTTGAAAACCGAGTTCGGTTTTTGGAATCCAGATACTGGAAAGAGATGGTGTCAGAAAGGAGGAAAATTCTAAATCGTCAAAGCTCATTACAGCTAAGTCTTTTCCGGGCATCAGATGATATTTTGAAAGGGCACGCATAACACCAATAGCAAAAGGGTCGGACCAAACTAAAATTGCGGAGAGCCGCTGGCCATGCTCTGAAATTAAACCTTCAGCAACAGCCATTGCAGATCCTGTATCAGGTTCGATTTCTTTATAAATTTCCGGCTTTTGATGGAGTGATGTCCATTTCTTATAGGCTTTTGTGCGGGCATCAGGAACTTTCCCGACGATCCTGCCATCAAGAGCGACTTGATTTCGGGCACAACCAATGAATGCGATATCTCCTTTGGTATGTGCGTTAAGTTGATCCAACGCGTCTATGGTTAGTTCAGAAAGGTTGGTGTCGACGATATCTACCAAGCCGTGATAATAACCGCCACCATCAACAATAACCACATTGGAATTATAGTGTTTTATTTTTTTTACAGCGTCTTCTGTCACTGTTCCTATGATGATAACAGCATCTGATTTGATCAGCTTTTGAGGATCAAAACCGTCTTGAATACGAATGACATTGTTAAGATCGATATTTTCCCTTTCTGCGGCTTCATACATACCGCGGCGAACGAAACGCCAATACTCATCGTGGGTTTCTTCCTCAAGACTCATAGTTGTTAGTAAAGTAAATTCTAGTGTTTTTTTTGAATCTTTAGAATCGCTATCATACTCGTATCCCAAACTGTCCGCAATGGCCTTGATTTTTTGCTTGGTTGATTTAGCAACAAATTTACTTTTGTCAGAGCTTAAAGCACGGGAAACGGTGCCGGCAGAGACACCCGCTGCTTTAGAAATATCTTTAATAGTTGCCATTCTATTACCTCCATTAGAAAACAATTTATGTATATTGCTCAAAACTAAACTAAAATTTTAGTAAAAAATAATCGAAATTAATTTAGAATTTTTTTGCCCGAGCAATTATTTTTTATTTTGAATGACCCAAAGTCTAATTATGCAAAAAAGAGGAAAAAGGGGCGTAAAACAAAGGACTTGTCTTAAGAAACTGTATAATAAATAATGCAACAAAGTTAAAAATAATGCAACTATATTAAATAATCAAGAAAGGAGACTAAATACTTTAATAAAATCGTTTGACATTTACACTGTAAACGTTTACATTCAAATTAGCAATTATTTTATTTAATCTTATCTTTATGGAGGCATCCTTTATGGCAAGTAATACTGGTGAAACTACTGGCCGCAAAATTACGTCACGGTTGTCGTACTCATTTGGTGCGTTCGGCCATGATATGTTCTATGCGACCCTGTCTACTTATTTTATGATTTTTATTACTTCTCATCTATTTGATAAAAATAGTAGTGCAAGTAATGACAAAATGATCTTCTTCATTACATTTATTATTGGTTCTCTGCGATTTGTTGAATTGTTAATTGATCCTTTCATTGGGAATGCAATTGATAATACCAATACTAAATGGGGTCATTTTAAGCCCTGGATTTTAGCTGGTGGGACTATCGGTTCGATAGCCTTGGCTATTTTATTCAGTAACATGTTTGGATTGAATGTTTCAAACCCGGTTTTATACTTGGTGATTTTTGCATTTCTGTACATTACAATGGATATTTTCTATTCATTTAAAGATGTTGGTTTTTGGTCAATGATTCCTGCGATTTCATTTGATTCTGCCGAGCGTGAGAGAACAGCAACATTTGCTCGTGTGGGCTCAAATATTGGGGCAAATATCGTTGGTGTTATTGTCATGCCCCTAGTTGTCTTCTTCTCAATTAACAAGAATCATGGTCAAGGTGATTTAAGAGGCTGGTTTATGTTTGCCGCTACCATCGCTTTGATTTCCTGGCTATCGGCCGTTGTTGTTGCATTGGGTACTAAAGAAAATGATTCATTACTCCGAAAGAATACCGAAAAAACTCGTTTAAGAGATGTCTTTAAAGTATTGGCACGTAATGATCAATTGATGTGGCTTTCCTTGACTTACGGTCTTTATACAGCAGGTATTCAAATTACGAACGCTTGTCAGCTTTATTATTTCACGTATATCATGGGAAAACCCGGTCAATATTCGTGGCTAATGGGATTAAATATGGTTGTCGGAATTGTAGCTGTCTTACTTTTCCCACCATTGGCTCAAAAGTTTAGTCGTCGAAATGTATTCTTCTACTGCATTGGCTTAATGCTACTCGCGATGTTGATCTTTGCTTTTGCAGGTTCTTCATTAATCCTGGTTTTGATCGCCGCAGTGATGTTCTATATCCCACAACCATTGATTTTCTTGGTTGTCTTAATGATTATCAGTGATTCAGTTGAATATGGACAATTAAAATTCGGACACCGTGATGAATCACTGACATTGGCTGTTCGTCCATTACTTGATAAATTAGGCGGGGCCGTTTCAAACTGGGTTGTTGGAGCTGCTGCTGTTCTTGCCGGAATGACTGCTGGTGCCACAGCTGGTAGTATCACTAACCAGGGTCACCTTGTTTTCAAACTGTTCATGTTTGGTGTTCCAGCATTACTAATGTTGACCGGAACATTTATCTTCTTTAAAAAGATTACTTTGGATGAAAAAGAGCACGCCAAGATTGTTGATGAGCTTGAGAAAACTTGGCACGAGCATTTGGAAACAAACGGTGAAGAATCGATGCAGGATATCGAAAAGAAAGTTGCTGCAACGACGACTTCATATCAGTCACCTATTACCGGAACACTGATTTCCCTTTCAGATGTTTCTGATGAGAACTTCGCTTCAGGTAATATGGGTAAAGGATTTGCTGTTAAGCCAACGGATGGTAAAGTCTTTGCACCATTTGACGGTGTTGTTGAAGCAACGTTCCCAACTCGTCATGCGATTGGTTTGCGTTCGGATGATGGTATTCTGACACTGATTCACATCGGAATTGGCACTGTTAAGATGGAAGGTACCGGATTTGTTCAGTATGTAGATAAGGGACAACGTGTCAAACAGGGTCAAGAGTTGATTGAATTCTGGCAACCTGCTATTAAGAAAGCCGGTTACGATGATACTGTCATGGTTGTAATTACTAATTACAAAGACATTAAAGCGTTCAATTACATCAAAGATACTGGCGATGTTACTCATGGTGAGGAGATTTTAAACTTATCGAACCCAAATGAGAAAAAAGATTAAATGTCCTAATTAGATATAATCGTTCATAACGTGACAGCAATCCCTTGAACCCTGTTTGTTAATAACAGGTTTGGGGGATTGTTTTTATTATTTTAAATAAAATCAGTGATACAATGACTTATTAATTTGATCTAAGATGGTGACATCTTATCTATCTTTTATGCAAATTGTAGCTTAATCATTTTAGGATTAAAATGAAATTGGATTGAAGCAGGTTCGATATTTGGATGCGATTGACGAGTAAAAGAAACGATTATGACCGTTTCTTATGATGAAATTATGAGAAGGTGTTAGTGATGATCAAATTTTTTCTAAAGTTGGTGATTGGCATTCTTCTGGTTTTCAGTACCACTCAGCTAACTTTTTCAAGTCGTTTAGCTATGTTTTTAACAGTAGCAATAATTAATATTGTTGCGTTGATTTTATTAAGTTCTGCCATTGCTGATGTCATTAAGAGCTATATTAAGAAAAAGAAACTATGAAAAATGGTCAGGGGAAACCTGATAGTCGGTTTAGCAAAGAAAAACCAGTCAGGGATGATCTGAAATGAAACGTTGCTGCCATGTGACAGTGACGTTTTTATTTTGTTTAAAATACAGTCATCCATTTTGTAATCTTGATAAAAGTTGTACTATGGAAAGGAAGCTTAAAAATGAAAAGAGGGGAATGCTGTGTCAAAACGCGATGTTTTGATCGTAACGTGCGCGTTACTGTTATCAAATGCAATGGGTGGACTTGATAATACGATCATCAATACTGCATTGCCTGCAATTATTTCCGATCTTCATGGAATTGAATTGATCGGCTGGATTGTGGCCGTGTTTCTCTTGGGAACAGCTGTTAGCACACCGCTGTGGAGTAAACTCGGTGAACATATTGGCAACAAGAAGAGTTATCAGTTGGCGGCATCCTTCTTTGTGATTGGATCATTCTTACAAGGGATGTCACCAAATATTATTTTCTTAATATGTGCACGAACTTTGATGGGGATTGGAAACGGTGGTATGATTTCGCTGCCGTATATTATTTATGCTCGAATGTATTCCAATCCTCGCAAACGTATGCAAGTTCTTGGATTTGTTTCCGCTAGTTATAGCATGGCCACTATCATTGGGCCGTTAGTTGGTGGATATATTGTTGATACCTTTAGCTGGCATTGGGTTTTTTATTTAAATGTTCCGATTGGGCTTATTTCGATTTTCTTTGTTCAAATGTATTATCGAATGGAGGAGCAAAAGCATCAAACCAGCCCTGTTGATTATGCCGGGGCTGCGTTAATGACAGTTGGGCTGGTCGCACTGTTAACCGGGATCGAATTTATCGGTACTGTTAACTGGTTGATTGTTGCGGGTTTAATTGGGTTTGCGGTTATCGTTTTGATCATCATGTTTCGGAATGAAGATCGAGTTACAGATCCGATTATTCCAAGCAGGCTGTTTAGGAATCGGCCATTAATGATTGATTTTGCCTTGTTTACACTTATTTGGGGTGCTTTTATCGGTTTCTTGATTTATAGTCCGATGTGGGCGCAAGGACTGCTTGGAACAAGTGCGCTTATAGGTGGTGCTACTCAAATCCCCGGATCAGTCACTGACTTTTTAGGATCAGGGACAGTGGCACCGATGAGGCGGTTTTTAACTCCTCAAAGGGTAGTTGCAGTTGGTATTCTGACGTTAATTATATCGTTTGCACTATTAGTTTTTGCCGGTGTTAAAACGCCTTATTGGATTTTACTGATTGCTGGTGCCTTTGAAGGCTTCGGTAATGGGGCCTGCTTTAATGAATTGCAAATCAAAGTTCAACAGGATGCGGACATGCAGGATGTTCCAATCGCAACTTCTTTTAGTTTCTTAATTAGAATGTTGAGTCAAACCTTTACGGCTTCTATTTTTGGCATTATTCTTAACCATGCTTTGAAGAATGGTGTCATTCAGTCCGGTGGCCGAATTACGATGCAAATGATGAATAAATTGAGCGATGCGACAAACATTGGCGGTTTGCCTCAAAATCTCATTCCACAAATGAGGGCTATTTTGTTTAACGGCCTACATAACATTATGGTTTTATCACTTGGCTTAATGTTGATTTCACTCGCTATTAACGTTTGGGCACAAAAGCTTGAACATGAAAAATATCAGTTGAAAAATTCTGAAGCTGCTCAAACAACCGAAAACTAACTAAAGTATAAGAAAAGCAGGATTCGCAAACCCGACAAATCGGGTTTGCAAATCCTGCTTTTTTAATGTTTTTGTTTTGATTATTTTTTGGTTGTGTCTAGAGATTGATCTTTAAAGGTTGATAGGGAAACATTTGCGGTTGATAAGCCGTCATTGCTGCCCGATTCGGCTTTGAAACTAACCTTATCACCCTCTGAAATAAACTCGTAAATTGGTTTGAATCCTTTGGCAGAGGTATCCAGTTGATAAACCTGGTTATTGTCTTTCAAAATAAACATTAATTTATTATCGGTTGTTCTGACAATTCTGTTGATGGTTCCTGAAATCGTTTTGCCACTTGGCTGTGCAACTGTCACGCCCGTTTTAGCCTCAAGCCGTTGGTTAAATAATGCGAGTGTACTTTGTGCATCATCACCAATTGCATAAGTACCGCTTTGGTTATTACCATCAGCAAGCAGGTAAACAAACTTCATAAAGGAATTATTATCTCGATCAAGCATTGAAACAACCCAGGTTGGATCACCATTAATCCGATAAAGTAATGGCAATGTACCACGATAATTCTGTGGGTTAATGTCCTGTTGTGCATATGAGATAGCTCGTTCAGGTGTCATAACGTTTCCATGCTCTCTGTAATAGTGAAGTGTATTGGTTCGGGCATCTACGAACGCGTAACCCAAGATTGAACTTTGATGGGCATTAACACTGGTCATACCAGTAAAGTAGTATACACGACCCTTATAGGCATAAGGCGTTAGGTGATCGCCACCCTCGGTACCAGCCTTGGTTGGCTGCATAACACCACTATGACCACCAAAACTTGTCGCATTCCAAAAGCCTCGGCGATAGCGGCCAAATAAGTTTACTTCTTGAGACACCAATTCAGGTGACACTGCAATATCGACAAACTTTGGCACATTATTTGGAGAATATACGTTGACTTTACCTGTAATTGTATTTAATACAGCAACTTTATAGTGCTTGTAATCATAATTTCTGTTTAAATATGAAATTGGTTTTGCGAGCGTTCGAACGTAGTATGGCGTCCCTTTGTCATCAATTTCCAATTGAGAAGTTGAACCAACCATTGAATATCCCAAACTATGGGCACTGATTCGGCGATCAGCATCACTATTGAAGTAGGCACTTGGCGTATATTTCATTGGCCGGCTGACAAACTTTGGATCGGCGTTCTTATCTGTTGCATCGGTTCTAAAGTATCCCGGGACCTTTAGATAATGGATATAGCGCCAGAAGCCACCGGAGAATTCAACCGGGGCAACATAAACCATCTTTTTACGGTACATCTGGACACGCATATGGTTCAAATCATAGACGTTTGAATTTTTAAAACTGTTCAAGGAGTTGTTCATATCGGTGGAAACGGTTTGTGGTGCATTAACAACCGGGGTTTCCGAACTGTTTTTAATAACCGGCATTGGCGCATTCTTTGTATCGTCATTAATGTCGGTTTTAATTGATTCCACAGCTGGTCGAGGATTCATTTTGGTGACCAATTGTGTCACGCTTCCCAGGATAATAAAGACAATAACAGCAAGCACAATTCCGACGGCTAGCTTTCCCAACCATCCAAACGCTCCCGTGAATCTGGAAATAGTTTGACCGATAATACCATCACTACTCTGTCCGGAACGAGCTGGTGTGGTGTCACCACCAAAAACGAAGCGTTTCAAAACAGCGACAACGATCAGCCCACCGATCAGCCACATTAGCCAGCCGTCAATTAGCGATGGATAGGCAAGATCAGGCAAACTGAAGTAGGTATTGATGTAGCTTACAACAAAAAGTATGATGACCGCGATCGTTGACCAAATCCGCCCTCGACGGTTTGCAATAATCATCAGCCAGATATATGGAATGATTAGCCCTGATATTTCGACCAGGGTAATGAGTGCAAAATAACTCAGCATTAAGTTTAACTCCCTTCAAAAGTAAACGATTTCTTTCTTCCATTATACATGGAAGTTCTCAGACAATCCGGTATTCATCAAAATAGTTAGTCGCCGAGTTCCTTAATTTGATGCTATCAAAGAATAACAAGTGCCTTTGAGTCCAGGTGAAGTCTCGACAACCGGTCTGATTCACCCGGTCAGGAAACTAACATTCGAAAAATGTGCTGCGACCAAAGTTAAGGTATCGATAATTTCAATAATTGAAAGGCCTTGGTGGATTGATTTTGAAATGCATTTCACAAAATTGTCACGAAGGTCAATTGACATATAAAAATCGTTAGTAAAAGCGTCAAATTTTGTGTACTGACGAACAAGACTATGCGGATTGTCAACGAATTCGATCATACTACCAGAAGCCAAGTGAGTATTGGAGATTTGATCGTAACTTTATGATATCAGTGACGATTGCATTTTTTATGAGGGGATCCTTTCTTGATTGTGATTTACGAAAATAATAACGCAAAAGCATCATGACATTTTTTGTAAAGGATATGTCTTATTGAATTTGAATTATGAGAATAAAAATGAGAAGAATTGTATTTCGGCTTTTAAAAAAGGACATTCTAAAAAACATTGAGCTTACTTTTGGGTAATTTGAGAACGACGCATATCAATATAATCGAAGATAAATAAGGAACAGAATATTTAACAATAAGCCGATATGACTGATACATAGCCAATTAAGAGGCCGCTAATTCATAATGGTATCTAAAAGACATGTTGACATTATCGCGTTACCGTGTTTATATTAGAATAATTTCATTTTTATCATTTTATTCTCATTCAATTGTAAAAAATAAGGAATCGAGGTTTTGTTTATGGATTCATCTGTTGATAAGCCAGCAAATAAGCTGACCGTTAAAGATTATGTATATTTGGTTTCTGCCGGTGTCTCTAACGCCGTTTTGGTTATGCTGGGAATTGGATTATTAACGCAATCAATTGCCAATTTTGTTCACTGGCCACAACTACATCAAGTCGGTGCCATTGCACAATGGTTACTGGCACCGGCCTTCGGTGCCGCCGTTGCCTCACAGTTAAAGACTAACACATTGGTATTATTCAGTTCTATGATTTCTGCAACTGTTGGGGCAAATGCCGTTTATTTCATTGCAAATGGTGTTCACGCTGCTACCGCAACGGGTAACCAAATGTTTCAAGCAGCTCAAACCGGTATTTTTACAACTGGACAGCCAATTAGTGCGGTTGCTGCAGGGCTGGTTGCTGCTTTAGTAGGAAAATACTTAACTGGTAAAACACCTTTGGATATGATGCTTGTACCTTTAGCTGCAACACTTGTGGGCTCAATTGTCGGTCTTGGCCTTGCCAGTGTCACAACGCCTGCCTTAAATTGGCTGAGTGCTTTTATTGCCGAGTCTATGAAGGTGAACCCATTGCTTGGGTCAATGTGTGTTTCACTTGCCTGGTCAATCTTTTTGATGACACCAGCTTCGTCAGCAGCACTAGCCGTTGCTGTTATGCTTGATCCGCTGTCTGCAGGGGCAGCATTAATTGGGACGACTGCCCAGTTTGTTGGCTTTACGGTTATCTCATGGCGACAAAACGATATTGGTACAAACATTGCCCAGGGTGTCATTACGCCTAAAGTACAGTTTCCTAATCTGTTAGCGAATCCAAGGCTGGCGTTGCCGTCAATGATTGCAGCAGTTGTTGCGGCACCGATTGCGACGTTGTTCTTTGGATTTAAAGTACCATTTACATTAGGTGGTTTGGGATTGAACTCACTTATTGCCCCAATTACACTGGCTTCAACCAGTATGCCTATGTTGGTTGCATACTTGGTAATGGGCGTCGTTGTTCCGGCTATCATTTCAATTGTTATTTACCGTGTTCTTCTTGGTCTTAAATGGGTTAAGGATGAACAATTACATTTGGAAATTGTCTAATTGATACATTGAATTTTTCAAAAAAATCAGTCAGGGAATCTTTGAGGAATCTCTGACTGATTTTTTTGTGATTATTTCACAGTACCATTAATTGCCCGAATTTCATCGATGATTTTAAGTAAATCATCTGCGGCTTGTTTATAGTCGGCAATTTTATCGCCATATTGTTGATTGAAGCCTTCGAGACCACCAGCAGCGAATGCATACTCATAATCATAAACTTTTTCATATGCAGCAGCAAAACGAGCCAATAACTCATGTTGACCACCGTCTAATTGTAAGGATATTTGGACAACTCGAAAGTCTGTATAGCCCATTTCAAACTGAACTGCCCATGCACGAATAAAGTCGTGTTGTGCTTCAATATGGGCATAGTGGTGCTGTGTATTCCAAGTTAACCGATCTAATGATTTTTTAACATCCAACATGATAAAATCCTCCCTTAAGATAATTCCCCTAGAAGTATCAATAAACGAATAACAATTTTTAAACTCATTATCCACCTACATTCAACTCTTTTTGATAAGAAACAGCAATTAATATGACTGCTTTTTCAAAGTTCATAAATAATGATCAATCTGTTGTTGGAAAATGATTCCTAAATAAAGATAGTTCAGTGAATGAAAAAAGCTTTCTAACGGGTTTCTAGTAAAATAACTGGTGAAAATTTACTAGTAAAAACTTTGTATTGTGTTTCACAACTAGCCGTCATATAATTTTGGAGATGAATAAAAGTTAACGAATTCACAAAAATGATGGAGGCTATACAACATGTCAAAAAAAGTTGCTTTGGTTACTGGTGCCGGTCAAGGAATCGGTGAGGGAATTGCACGTCAATTAGCTGACGATGGGTTTGCTGTTGCACTTTCAGGTCGTCATTTGGATAAAGTTCAGCGGGTTGCCGATGATATTGAAAAGAATGGTGGACAAGCATATGCAATTGAAGCAGATGTCCAATACCGCGATCAGGTTTTTGATTCAGTGAAAAAAACGGTTGAGCATTTCGATCATTTGGATGTTTTTGTTAATAATGCCGGAATTGCTCATGTTGCCCAGATTTGCAATACTAAAGAAGAGGACCTTGATAAATTACTTGATATCAATGTTAAGGGAACATTCTTCGGCATTCAGGCAGCTGCAGCCCAATTTCGTAAACAGGAAACACCTGGTAAGATTATTAACGCTTCATCAATTGCCGGTCACGAAGGTTTTGAATTGTTGGGTGCATATTCGGCAACCAAGTTTGCTATTCGTGGATTAACGCAGGCGGCTGCTAAGGAATTGGCACGTTATAAAATTACAGTTAATGCCTATTGCCCAGGCATTGTTTTAACACCAATGTGGGATCAAATTGATGAAGAAATGGGTCAGGTTAACCATGTAGCCAAAGGTGAGTCTTTGAAGCAATATCTATCTGGAATTGCGTTGGGACGTGGTGAGGAACCTGAGGATGTTGCCAATCTTGTTTCGTTCTTGGCAAGTGATAAAGCCAATTACATTACTGGTCAAGCAATTATGGTTGACGGCGGCATTAAATACGTATAATAAAGATCATTTTACGGTTGGAATGGGATTGAGACAAAAGTATTGTTTGTCCAATCCCTTTTTTATGGTTACGCTAATGTTTGCCGTATAATAATCAGTGAGATATTAAAATTGACAATTGAAAGAGATGGCTTATTAATGGCAGAAGTTAATCCATTTATTAAAGATGCAGTTGTGCAGTTTCAAACCGGCGCACTCTCATTAAAACAGATTGAGGCAATCTTCAATGTGTTGCCGTTTGATATTGATTTTATTGATGTAAATGATCGGTTTAAATGGTTTTCTAATAAACCCAACCGTGAGCATGCACGGTCTACCTCTCAGCTACAGGATACGCTTCAGCAACTTCATCCGGGGACGGCTGCAGCCCGTGCTCAAGCGGTTATTGATTCATTCAAAAGGGGAGAGAAGCAACATGTTGAGATCCCGTTGAATGTGGATGGAAAATTAATTGATATTAATTATTATGCTGTGCGGGATAACAAGGGTGAATATCTTGGCACGATTGAATATACAGGGACAATTAATCATCTCAAGGAGCTGATTGATCAGGGCGCCTGGAAGCAGGATGTCACGACAGGTGCGTCAAAGGATGGAGAAACTGACTCATCAGGAAAAGGTGATGCCGTTTCGGGAGCTTCTCGAAATGAAAAAGCTCATTCAGAGAAGAAAAGTGATGCAACAACCGGGCCATCACGTTTAAGTATGAAGGATGATCGTTGGATTCCCTAATTTGATATTGATAACCTAAATTTATAAAAAACAAGCGAACCAGACGAGGATAAGCTCTTTTGTCTGGTTCGCTTGTTTTTTATCTTATGACCTAATATCTATTTAATGAGCTGTGGTTGAAAGATGCCCATAACTGTATCCTGAGCCGTAAATACTGGAATTTCATGACTTAAAGCATTGGCAACCAATTGTTTTTCATCATCAGTTTCATCTTGGGAGCTTAATGCAAAGGCAAGCTTATCTGGCCATGGCATATCTTTTTCATAAACCTGAACATCGAAATCACTGTGGTCTAGTTTGTTTACAAGTTCCTGATCGTCAGCGTCGGCTTTTGAAATGAGGACGGTACCTTCAACCGTATCCGTATTAATATGGTAACTATCAAATAAGGCGTTGTGGAGAGCTTCCTGTAACGTTTCGCCGCTACCGATGTCTTCACCGGTTGACTTCATTTCTGGACTAAGCGCCGTTGGAGCACCGGGTAACTTGGCGAAAGAGAACACCGGTGCTTTAACGTAAACCTTCGTAGGCTCCGGATATAATCCGGGTGTCAGTCCAATTTCAGCAAGTGATTTACCAAGAATTAATTGTGTTGCTAATTGTGCCAAGTGCATTTTGGTAATCTTGCTCATGAACGGTACGGTTCGAGAAGCCCGAGGGTTGACTTCAATGACATAAACATCGTTAGCACAAATAAATTGGATATTCATCATACCAACCGCATGGACCTTCTTGCCGATCTTGGTTGCGATCGAGACAATCTTTTCCTTTTGTTCGTCGGTTAAGTGCTGTGGTGGATACATGGCAATTGAGTCGCCTGAATGAATACCGGAACCTTCGAGATGTTCCATAATCCCCGGAACGAAGACGTCTTTACCATCACTTAAGATATCGACTTCACATTCGGTTCCTGGAATATATTGATCGATTAGGATTGGTTGGCCGGCGCTTGCTTTAAGGGCTGGAACCAAATATTCATCGAGTTCTTCACCATTATGAACAACGGCCATCCCTTTTCCGCCAAGAACGAAGCTGGGACGAACGAGAACCGGATAACCAAGCTTGTTTGCAATTGCGTGAGCTTCATGCCCATTCATTGCGGTGTCTCCTTGGGGATGGGCAATATTTTGGTCAATGAGTAAATCTTCAAAATCATGACGATTTTCTGTTTCCTCAATACCGTGCATGGAGGTCCCAAGAATTTGAACCCCGTGTTTAGTCAATTCCTCAGTCAAATTAATAGCGGTTTGACCACCAAACTCAACAATAACTCCCATAGGTTTTTCCAAGTTGATAACGTTCATGACACTGTCGATATCCAATGGTTCAAAATAGAGTTTGTCGGAAATTGAAAAGTCGGTTGAAACGGTTTCCGGGTTGTTGTTAATAATAATGGCATTTTTTCCGGCTGCCTGAATAGCTTTAACACAGTGGACAGTGGCATAATCGAATTCAACCCCTTGGCCGATTCGAATCGGGCCGGCACCAATAACCAGTATGCTGTTTCCGATTGGCTGGCTTTCATTTTCAGTTCCAATAGTGCTGTAGAAATAAGGTGTTTCACTTTCGAACTCAGCTGCACAAGTATCAACCATCTTATAGACCAAATGTTGATCGGCCATTTTATCGAGTTTTTCAAGTTCGTGATCCGTTGCGTGATGAACGGCTTTGATCATGGTATTATTAAAGCCCATTTTACGAGCTTTCAGAACCATATCGGAGCTCAACAAGCCATCTGTAAGTTGTTGTTGCATTTTGATAATGTTTTCAAGCTTTGAAAGAAAATAAAGATCGATTTTAGTTGAACGATGAATCTGTTCGATTGTTGCACCCTTCCCAATGGCTGCAAACAATTCGAATAAACGATAATCAGTTGGCGTTTTAATTTTTTCGATCAAATCGCCAAGTGACATTTGACGAGTGTAGTCAGGGATAAGATCACACTGAGCCTGCTTGTCCAACTCTAATGATTGAACGGCTTTGAGAAGTGACTCCTCAATGGTACCGCCGATTGCCATCACCTCACCGGTTGCTTTCATTTGAGTTCCCAGTTTGCGATCGGCGTTTGTGAATTTATCAAACGCAAAGCGTGGAATTTTTGCGACAACGTAATCCAGTGCAGGTTCAAACATGGCATAGGTTGTTTGAGTAATCGGATTGATGATTTCATCAAGATTCAAACCAACCGCAATTTTGGCGGCGATTTTAGCAATCGGATAACCGGTTGCTTTAGAAGCTAATGCAGAAGAACGACTCACACGCGGGTTCACTTCAATCACGTAGTAGTTTTCGCTGGTTGGATCCTGTGCCAGCTGAACGTTACAGCCCCCTTCGATTTTTAAAGCGTTCACGATAGTCAATGAAGCGTCACGTAAGCGTTGATATTCCTTATCTGTGAGAGTCTGGGTTGGCGCGAAGACAATTGAGTCGCCAGTATGAACACCGACTGGATCGAAGTTTTCCATACCAGTGACGATGATTGAGCTGCCATGGTGGTCACGCATAACTTCAAATTCAATTTCTTTATAACCGGCGATGCTTTTTTCAACCAAGCATTCAGTTGATGGAGACATTGTTAAGCCACGGTTTAAAATGGTCTTCATTTCGTCATCGTTATGAGCAATGCCGCCACCGGTACCGCCTAGTGTGTAAGCTGGTCGGATAATAACCGGGTAGTCAATTTCATGTGCAAAATCAAGACCGTCCTCTAAATTGTAGACGGTTTTTGAATCTGGAATTGGTTGATGAAGTTCTTTCATCAAATCCTTGAATTGTTCACGGTCTTCGGCTTGGTTGATGGTGTGTAAGCTTGTACCCAATAATTCGATTCCAAGTTTATCCAAGATACCGTCCTTAGCTAACTCAACAGCCAAGTTAAGGCCTGTTTGACCACCCAGGGTAGGCAGAATCGCATCAGGATGTTCTTTTTCAAGAATCTTCTTCAAACTCGGAACCGTTAATGGGTCAAGGTAGACTTTATCTGCAATCTCATTATCAGTCATAATTGTTGCTGGATTTGAGTTAACCAAGATAACGGAATAACCTTCTTCGCGCAAACTCAAACATGCTTGGCTACCGGCATAATCGAATTCTGCGGCTTGACCGATCACGATTGGACCGGAACCAATAATCAAAACTTTTTTAATATCTTCTCTCTTTGGCATTAATGAACCCCTCCATTGACATGCATTAAATCGATGAACTTATCAAATAATGGTTTTGCGTCGTGTGGTCCCGGTGCAGCTTCCGGATGGTATTGCACTGAGAAAATCGGTCTTCCGGGATAGCGCAGTCCTTCACACGTCTTATCGTTAACCTCAAGTGCGGTCACTTCAAGAGGCGTTGACTTAACTGAATCAATATCAACTGCATACCCGTGATTTTGAGAAGTCATATAAATGTCACCAGTGATTAAATCTTTAACAGGATGGTTACTGCCACGATGACCGAATGTCATCTTGTAAGTAGTAGCACCATTCGCAAGCGCGAGTAACTGATGTCCCAAACAAATACCGAAGATTGGATATTGTTCCTGAAGTTTTTGAATAACTGGGAGAAAATCTGAATAATCTGTTGGATCGCCAGGACCGTTGGATAAGAGAATTCCTGTAGGATGAAGTTCTGAGATGTCTTCAAATGTTGATTCGGGTGTAACAACCGTAACATCAATTTCAGGACGTTGTAATGACCTTACGATGTTAGATTTAACACCGAAGTCAATAACGACAACGTGTTCATTCTCTTTACCGTCCGTAACAGAACGAGTTGCTGATTTAACAATGGCGGATTGATGAGCCATTTCAGCCTCCTTAGCGTTAACAGGTTGGTTTGTTAAACTAGCTTTCATTGTTCCATATTGACGAATAATCTTGGTTAGCTGCCGAGTGTCAATACCGCTGATTGCTGGAACTTTTTGTTGCTTCAGAAATGCGTCTAATGAGATAACACTTTGATAGTGATAGACTTCATCAGTCATTTCACGAACAACAACTGCTGAAGCTTGAACCTTGTCTGACTGACTGGTGCCAAGTGAGACACCGTAATTACCAATCAGTGGATACGTAAATGTAATGATTTGATTTTTATAAGACGGATCCGTCAAGTTTTCTTGATAACCTGTCATGTTGGTTGTGAAAACTAATTCGCCTTCAATTTCGGCGCCTAAGTCTCCGCAGGCTTCCCCAACAAAGACATCTCCATTCTCTAGAGTTAGATATTTTTTCATTTCCGAACCTCCTAGTTTTGTTCCTAACATGCAAGCGGTATGAGCAGCTAACGCTTTTGATACATAAAGATAGAAGCTTTTAAAGGAATTGTCAAGTCGTTTTATGCAAAAAAAAGCCATATATGGATTTTTATGAAGAAATATTTTTTCTTATGAATATATATTAAAATGAAAGAAAGCTTGTAAATGGCGTTATATATACATAAGAAAATGACCGATATTCAATTTCTTGTCATTCTTGGATAAATAAACATTTTCAAAAACTTTTTTAAAAATAAGCTTGTGTTTTCTTCAAAAATGTCATATGATTTTAACAACGAATTGAAAGACCTTTAATATTAACCCCGTGAGGTTAAGAAGGAATCGGTGAACCTAAGTCTAACTTGGGAGAAACTACAACCTCTTTACCCAACGGCGGTAAAGAGGTTTTTTAATGCAAATATGTTGACTGTAACGACGATTTAATTGTTTCCGTGAGAGCAAAACGTCTAAATTAGTGATTTCACTCCACTAAAGGGCGCTTTGCGAACACGGCAAGGCGCTTAACTTTTTAGGAGGAATTCACTATGATGCAAATCACCAAACCCGTAAGTTTTGAAAATGTTGTTAGTATGGAAGACCTTTCAGCTGAAGACGTGATGTCATTTATTCATGAGGCCATTGAATTTAAGCAGGGCAAGCAAGTTGAATTGGCCCGGCCGGTATATGCCGCAAACCTGTTTTTTGAAAGCAGCACACGGACCCATACCAGCTTCGAAATGGCAGAACGCAAGCTTGGCCTTCAGGTTTTGAACTTCGACCCATCAAACAGTTCACTTAAGAAAGGTGAATCAATGGGCGACACAGTTAAGACTTTCCAAGCAATTGGTGCTGACGTTGTAGCTATTCGTGACAAAAAGAATGAATATTACAAGGACTTGATTGAAGATCCCAACGTTCATTTGGGAATTGCCAATGGTGGCGATGGTTCGGGACAACATCCATCACAATCATTACTTGATATGATGACAATTTATGAAGAGTTTGGTCATTTTGAAGGATTAAACGTTGCTATCGTTGGTGACTTGACTCATTCCCGCGTTGCTCGTTCAAATATGGAAGTTTTGACAAAATTAGGGGCCCACGTTTTCTTCGGCGGCCCTAAGGAATGGTATACAGAAGACTTCCAGAAGTATGGTGAATGGATGCCTATCGATGACTTGGTATCACGAATGGATGTTATGATGTTTCTCCGGGTTCAACACGAACGAATTGCCGTGGACAAAAACGGCAGTTTCTCTGCAGAACGTTATCATAAGGTTTATGGTTTAACTCATGCACGTGAACAAAGAATGCCGGAACATTCAATTATCATGCATCCGGCTCCTGTTAACCGAGGCGTAGAAATTGCTGATGAGTTGGTTGAATGTGATAAATCCCGTATCTTCCGTCAGATGGAAAACGGTGTCTTCGTCCGAATGGCCATTATGACCAGCATGCTCCGTTATCGCGGACTTGTAAAAAGCGAATACTAAAAAACGACTTCCTATATTAATGAAGTAAATTAACATAACCTCATAAGCGAAGGGATTTTGACATAAAATGAAACGTGTAATTGCAAATGGCCGGGTTCTTGACGGCAGCAAACTTGTTCAGCGGGATATCCTAATTGAAGATGGATTAATTAAAGCAATTGAACCTGATATCAAGATTGATGATGTTAATGAAGTTATTGATGCTAAAAATCACTTTGTGAGCGCGGGTTTAGTTGATGTCCATGTTCATTATCGGCAACCAGGGCAGGAAGACAAGGAAACTATCAAGACCGGAAGTCAAGCAGCGGCACATGGTGGTTTTACCACAGTTTGTGCAATGCCTAACCTGACACCGGCACCGGATAGTCCCAAACATCTTGAAGATATCATGGCGTTAAATCGAAAAGACGGGGTCGTTCATATTAAACAATATGCGACGATTACGACTAATCGTGAAGACGATGAATTGGTTGATTTCTCTGCTCTCAAGCAAGATGGCGCATTTGCATTTAGTAACGATGGAAATGGTATTCAAAAAAGCAGTACGATGTATGAAGCCATGCAACAGGCGGCTGAATTGGATATGACCATTGTTGAACACGTTCAAGATGATGAGTTGAGTTATGGTGGCGTTTTGAACGATGGTGCTGCTAAACGATTGCATGTTAAAGCAATGCCTTGGGTGAGTGAAACGGCGCAAGCTGCCAGGGACGTTGTGTTGGCACAGGCAACGGGTGTTCATTATCACATCTGTCATGCATCCTCAAAGCACACGGTTGCCTTGATTAGAGAGGCAAAAAGGGCCGGTATTAATGTGACTGCCGAAGTAACGCCACATCATTTATTATTATCGGATGAGGATATTAAAGAAGACAATTCATACTATAAAATGAATCCACCATTGCGCGGTGAAGATGATCGACAGGCTTTAATCGAAGGCTTGCTTGACGGCACGATTGATATGATTGCCACGGATCATGCACCCCATACCAAGGCGGATAAGGACAAATCGATTGCAACTGCAGCCTTCGGCATTACCGGTAGTGAAACAGCTTTCAGCACGCTTTATACAGCGTTTGTTAAGACTGGCCGCTTTACGCTTGAGCAACTGATTAATTGGATGGCAAAGAAGCCGGCAGCGGTATTTAAAATGAAGGCAGCTGGTAATCTTGAAATTGGAAAGCCGGCAGATATTGCGGTATTCGATTTGGACGAACCACATGTTATTAAGGAAAGTGAGTATCTTTCAAAAGGGAAGAACTCACCTTTCACCGGCGCTACAGTGTTTGGTGATACGGTTATGACGCTGGTAGATGGAAAAGTTGTTTATAAGAAATAATGATAGTTGGGTTTACTTAAAAACGGGTTTTAAGAAAGCCTCATTAGATAAGCATCAAACAATTAAATGTCTATAAAAAGCAAAAAAGGTTCTGTAGTGCAAACCGAGAGTTTAAAAGTCTCGGTTCACACTACAGAACCTTTCATTTTAGAAACAGCATGTAATAACTGACTGCGGATAACTGCCTGCGCAGTATTGACTTTTCCGTCCTTAATCCAGTTCAGAACCCGTTTTAAAGGAACTAAGTGACTATTTACAAATTCATCCGCATCAAAATGTTTTTGAACGCGTTTCGTTGGATCAAATTTAATGAGCATAAGATCTGCAAATTGATCCATGAAGCCCTCTGATGACGTAATTCGTGTCATCTTGGCAACGGATTCGGCTACGTAGCCGGTTTCTTCCTGCAGTTCACGTTTGGCGGCCTGTTCACTGGTTTCACCAGGGTTAACAATGCCAGCCGGTACTGATACGGAATCACTGTTAACACCAGCACGATATTCGCTTGTCATCAAAATTTCTTCATCTTCGGTCATGGCCAAGATCGTAATAGTGGGGGCTGTTTTAATGAGATCACGTTCAACCTCTAGCCCATCAGGGGTTTGAATATGCAACTGATCAACTGAGAAAACCCGACCGGAATAAACGGTCTTTTTCTTGAGAATTTTTCCAGGACGATGCCATGTTTCAAACATTTTTCTACCTCCAAGTACTGACTATATTGATCATATCATAATTGTGGGTAAGAAATAATGATACCGAAATAGACTGAGCTCAAGCCCATCAGCAATAAAACCATCAAACAACTAATAACCAAAGACAATTCATGTGATTTCGTTATTAACATTGCTAGTTTGTACTTAACTAATACCTGGAGTTAAATCCAAGAGGATAATTCTCAAATAATTAATAACAATTTTTTGCAAAATTCTGTGCTTATTTGCAATAATATAATTCAATTTTTGTCAAAAAACGAAGCGATAAATTTATTTAAGGTTAAGTACCCAGCAGGTATACCAGACAATCTTTGATCAGATTTCTCGGAGCGTTCAGCAACTCGACAATCACTGAAATCAATTGATTGCCTAATTTTAAAAATGAATTCCATGAAGCTTATTTGAGTTACGCTTTTTAGAGATTAACGAGATTGAGATGGTGAAAACAAATAAATTTGCCGATTTAAAAAGATTATCGAAAGAACAAACGTAAACCCGGTATACAGACGATTCTAACTAACGTTTATTAGGTATGAATAATACAGGTTATTTATTTTTGTGTTGTCCCTTTTCCTTGGCTGGGCGAAAGAAGATCGCTAAGGTCATGCTGAAAGTAATAAGTAGGATCAGTGTGAACTCCCCTGCTGCAGCTCCAAAAGTTCCAATGACATTATTAGGATTTAAAGATTTTTGAAAATTAAAATTAAGAACCATTGAGAACACGTTTATCAACAAAAGTATAGTAAAAGAGATGATGGATAAAACTAATTTCCGATTTTTTTTAAAGGAATCCCAATTTGAATAATGAGAAAAGAAAACAAGTATATTAATAATTAGGCTTAAGGGGATTATTGATGCGTGAAATCCAAAAGGCCTGAACATATGAATGTAGGACAAAATTAAAAATAAAAAGTTTAAGTTATAGCAAACCCACAGAATATTTCCGTCTTTTTTTGTCTGTTTACCTTGGTCATCGAAATGTTCAATTACTTTGTTATCGTTTTTTAATAAGTCATCAATTTTAATTTCGAAAATTTCACTTAATCGAATCATAGCTCGAAAATCTGGAAAGTTGCGCCCGTTTTCCCAATTTGAAATTAACTTTCTGGAAACAAACATTTTTTCGGCTAATTGTTTTTGAGTTAAGTTTTTTTCTTTGCGATATTGTTTTATTTTTTTTGATAGTTCAGTCATAATTATTACCTTCATAATCAATAATTTTGTGTCATGAAATTTTGAACATATAATTTTGCTCTTCATTATGCAAACTTTAACCGAAAACCGATAACTTCAAAACTCATAAATCGCTTTCTATTTGTCTAAGTAGTGTAGCAAAACCTTTGATATTGGTGTCTAAGGATTCTGGCTAAAGAAAAACAAAATTATGCGATATAGTATTGTCAACATCAAATGGGAGGAATAAATAATAATTATGTTAAAAAACTCGTCACCACCAAACTTCTATTTTAATTAGATTAATTTAGTTAGGCAGTTTAGTTTTTCATAATGTATGAAGTTTCTAATTTTAGAGATTGAAATAAAAAGGAGAAGGATCATGAAAGACAATTTTAAGAATTTAAATAGTTATAAGAAACTCGATGTTAACTCACTTAATTTAATTGAAGGAGGAAATTCAGTGGCTTCTCAAGTCTCAGATATTTTTAGTCGCTTTAAAAGAGCCTTTTCGGGTAGTTTTGTGTATAAAGTATCAGGTAGAAATCAGTTTTAGCGCTTTAATAACATTATTAGTCATTTATGGCAGGGCGGAAACAGACGGCCAATGTCACACTAATAGTAATAAATAAAATTAAGGTAAACTCGCCACTTGATGATCCAAGAATCACGATAGCATCACCAGGAATCAAAGTTTTTTGAAAATTAACATTAAATATCATGGTAGTGGAGTTTAAGACTAAAAATAGAAAAAAAACAACAATAAGTCTATTTAGTTGTTCTCTCTTTTTAAAGAATTTCCAATTTGAATATTGTGAAAAGAAAATAATCATATTACCAATTAAGGATAAAGGAATTAACGAATTGTGGAATCCAAAAGGCTTAAACATATGGATATAACTTAGAGTCAGTAAGAAGATATTTAGGTAATAACATACTTTCAAGATCGTTTTATCTCTTTTTACTTGCTTATCCTGTTTGTTAAAGTGTTCAATTACTTTGTTATCATTTTTTAGAAGGTCATCGACTTTAATTCCGAAAACTTTACTTAGTTGAATAATAGTTGAAAAGTTAGGAAAGCTACGGCCGTTTTCCCAACTTGAAACAGTTTTTCTAGAAATTGATAATTTCTCTGCTAGTCCGGCTTGAGTCAATCCCTTCGTTGTGCGATATTGTTTTATCTTATTTGCTAAGTTATCCATAGTTATCACTCCATGAAACAAGAATTAGTTTCTTATAAATTAATTATAAGCCATAACATTGCATTGTGTTGTGCTAATTATGGACAAATTAGATATTTTTATTGGTTTTATTAATTATATTTAAATAAAAATAAAGGAAGTGACGCTTATTATCAGTTACAAAAGGATTGATGATAATTCTCGAAGGATCTTAAGAAAAGCAGAATTAGCTAAAATTACTGGTGGTAGAAATAGAAAAAATAAAAAGAGCCTTGGCATGATTGCTTTATGAAAGAGTTTGAAAAACGTTCGGATAAATTTGGAGGAAATTACATGAATAAAGTAGATAAGGATTTATTATTAGTAACACCACTGGAACTTACCCAGATTTCTGGAGGTGCTTATAAGTCTGAGATTATTAAAATTCTGAAGGGACTTATCAATTCACCTATTGTCACACATGGGCCAGTGTCAGTCGGAAAATTATAAGAAACTGAAAGCTGATAAGTTAGCTTATCTAGAATTCAGCGTCATGAACTTTTGGGCGATCTCCATATTGATTCTTAATTGGGAGATCGCTTTTATGTAGGAGGGAATTTAGATGTTTAAAAAACGTTATTATGTTCATCAATTAGATGAAACGGATTGTGGTGCTGCGGCATTGGCAATGATTTTAAAATATTATCATTCAGATATTTCGATTGCGAAAATTCGTGGTGTAGCACAAACCGATAAGAGTGGCACAACCGCTTTAGGGTTAATAAATGCTGCCGAGCATTTTAAGTTAAAAACTCAAGCAATTAAAACTGATATTTCGTTTTTCAAGAGTAATGACCGCAAAGAAATACTAGTACCATTTATTGCTCACATTAATAAGAATCATGGTCTATTGCACTATGTAGTTGTTTTAAAAGTCCGAAAAGATGACTTAGTCATTGCTGATCCAGATCCCAGTATCGGAATCACTAAATTGACTTATACCGAATTCGCTAAGATATGGACTGGAATTGCAGTTTTTATGGCACCAGGACCAACTTACGTCAATATTAAAGATAATAATGATAGTTTGTGGCAAACAGCTAAGCTTCTGTTGAAACAAAAACAAATTATTGCAACAGTTGTTATATCGACATTTTTATCGACGTTCATTACAATTGTTGGAGCCCTCTTTCTACAAAAAATTGTTGATTCCTATGTTATTGATGGTATGACAACAACTCTAACAACAGCGGCAATTTGTCTTTTTTTTGCTTATGTTTTCCATGGAATCTTTAACTATTTCCAAGGTTATTTATCAACAATCCTTGGTCAACGCCTTTCGATTGATGTTTTGCTAAGCTATATTCTCCATCTATTCAAGTTACCGGTATCTTTCTTTGAGACTAGGAAGACTGGCGAGATAACTTCTAGATTTTCAGACGCTAACAATATTATTTTAACGTTAGCGAGAACGGCTATTTCTACATTGCTTAACTTTGGAACCATTATTGTGATTGGAATTGTATTAATGGTAATTAGTATGAAACTTTTCTTGTTATCAATGATTTCAGTTCCAATTTATGCTGCAATTATTTTCTCATTCTATAAACTCTTTGAGAAATGGAATAACGAAAGTATGGAACAAAACGCATTACTTAGTTCTCAGATGATTGAAGATCTACATGGAATTGAGTCAATTAAATCCTTAAACATTGAAAATAAAATGTACGATACAATTGACACAAGATTCGTTAAGACTTTAAAAGCCGATTATGCTTACAGCATTGCCAGCGTCACTCAAGCGGCATTGAAAGATGTAGCTGAATTAGTGATCACGTTGGCAATTCTTTACTTTGGATCACTAATGGCCATCAAAGGTCAAATCTCCTTGGGGCAATTGGTTGCTTTTAATTCCCTGATGGGCTATTTTTTAGGCCCAGTTGAAGCGATCATTAATTTACAAAATGATCTTCAAAATGCCAAGGTGGCTAATAAGCGGCTTAACCAGGTTCTACTGGCACCTGTGGAAGAAAAACAAAAATGTCCGATGGCCTTGAGGGAGAATGATCTAGCTGATCAAACCGAGTTTTCAAAGGTTTCTTTCGAGTATAAGTATGGACAATCAATTTTAAAGAATATTAATTTAAAAATTAAACGTAATGAATCCGTGGCAATTGTTGGATTTAGCGGTTCTGGAAAGACAACACTGGCCAAGTTATTAGTTAACTTTTACAAGCCAATTACCGGAAAAGTGTTGATCAATGGACAAGATATTAGGTTTGTAACCCAAAAGGACCTCAGAAATTATGTCACTTATTTACCACAAACGCCTTTTATTTTTTCGGGTTCGGTTATTGAGAACATTGCCTTAGGATTACGTAAGACACCTAATATGGAAACCATTATTAGAGCAGCAAAGTTAGCTGAAATTCATAAAGATATTGAAAAATTGCCCAACGGTTATATGACGAATTTGTCGGAAAATTCAGGGCTATCCGGCGGTCAAATGCAGCGAATTGCAGTAGCTAGGGCAATTATCAGCGATGCACCAGTGATGATTTTTGATGAATCAACTAGTAATTTAGATTTATTAACCGAAAAAAGAATTTTAAATAATTTAATGGGGATAAAGAATAAGACGCTGATCTTTATTGCTCATCGTCTGGAAGTAGCTCGAAAAGCGGATCGGATTATTGTAATGAATGATGGTCAAATCATTGAAAATGGAACGCATAAAGATCTGATTAATGAACATGGTAACTATTATCAATTGCTGCAGGAGGCCTAGCTTATGAAAAACAGTGTTTTAGAAAGTACGGAATACTACTATCATCGATATACTCCGGTTTGTATGTTGATTGTCCTACCAATATTCTTGTTTCTTGTAGGGCTAGTTCTGTTAAGTAGTTATTTAAGAATGGATGTAACTGTAGCCGGGGCGGGAGTATACGGGCAAACGTCTCAACGGACAACCAGGACAGAACCAATAAAAAACAGTGTTTATGGTTTAGTCAATGAAAAAGATATTTCTGAACTAAAGAATTCCCAGGAAGCCAGATTTACCATTCAAGGAAATCGTAAATTAGCATCCGCTATCAAAGGAAAAATTGTCAAAATCAGTGGTAGTCCCCAAATTATCCATAGCCAGACCTATTATGGCATAGTGGTTAAGCTTAATAGTTCAAATAAAGAAATTAATTTATTAAAAACCGGTATGAATGGCAAACTATCGGTGGTAACCGGAACGGAAACTTATTTTCAATACTTAAAAGACAATATTTGATGTCTAAGGATTGTAGCAAATCCTATTGTATCAGTGTCTATTGCTGCTAGCTAGTCTTCTTGGCAGGTTGGAGAGATACTGTGACTGTCAATTAGTTTTCGCAAGATTTTCTAGATTTTGTCAAAATTAATTATGACTTTTAAAGCTTAATTTTGTATTTACACTGTCTTGAAAAGAGGTGAGATTTGTATGAGTAGAAATAATTTAACTATTTTATCGACTCATAAATTAGTAAGTGTTATTGGGGGTCAGACTTTTCCAATTCCGAATAAGCCTTTTGGGGATCGATACCCAATTACAATTCAGCCAATTATTCGTAACGCCTATAGTTTTTAAAAAATCGTTCCATTGACAGAAGGTGATATGAAGAACGTTGAAGAGGTATATTTAAGCAGTTTAGGCACATTTTAAAGATGCTTCGTTGGTTTACAGGTGAAAAAGGAAAGGAAGAATATATTATTATGAACAAATTAAGCAAGTTTTCTAAAGTTACAGACAAAGATTTATCACGGATTAATGGTGGTGGAGTTTGGTGGACTGTAATCACCACTATTGGCAAGGTTGGTTATTCAGCTTATAAAGATCGAAATGACATTAAGTCAGGGTTTAATAAAGGATTTAAGAAGCCTTAACTTAAAATTATTATTATTATCTGAAAATTGAAAGGAGTAGGTTATATTGAAAAATATTAAAGTGGTTAAGGATTTGGATTTAAAGGCCGTTACTGGTGGGGATTGGGCATCGCCATTTTGGAATTCTTGGGGATATACACAAGGTAAAAAGGCTACGTGGAATTTAAAGCATCCGTTTGTCCGATTTTAGGTGGGATTTAAATGGCAAAAGTAAATAAAAAATTTTATCTTAGTTTAGATTTTTGGGTATGCTTAATTGTTTTTGTAACTAGTGTGAGTGCAGCTGTACACGTTGATTTAGATAGTGTGAATTGGTATGTAGAAACTGTTTTTTCACTGCTTGGATTAGCAGGAATGGTTTACACTTTGTTCTTTAAAAAGAGAAGCGATTACAAATAATTTTTCTGTTGGAATCTTTTGAGACAAAGATCATTTTATCCTGAATAATGTCTACTTTTAAAATCCCGTAAAATCAGTTTAAAAAAACGCTGATTTTACGGGATTTTTACTTTTGGGTAGGAACGTTATAATATAAATTTTTGACTATTGTCCCAGCCTTTTTTTAGATCATTTTTGACCGCTGATTGAGTTTAAGTAATTGTTGATCTGTGCTCAATTTAAGCTTTGTATGAGGTCAATAAGAACATTCATACGAAAAGCGGCTATTGATCAGCTTGTCATCTTAATACCCAGAATACTGATAAGTAGTAGGATGACGAACATCCACGTCAGCATAGAGAGCTTGTCCCCAAACAGAATAATGCCTGCGATGACTGTTCCAACAGCGCCTATACCAGTCCAAACCGGATAAGCGATCCCAATTGGCAAAGACTTGGTGGCGTGTGCCAGTAATAAGAAACTAATAACCATGCCAACAATTGTGACGAGTGTCCAATCCAATTTAGTAAATCCGTGACTGAATTTCATTGAAATCGCCCAAACAACCTCAAATAAGCCAGCAATAATTAATGTTACCCAATTCATAAAAAGTCCTCCTTGTGGTCAAAAAAAGTACCCCTCCTCAATTCCTTCTTAGACCTAATGGAATTGGAAAGCGTACCTGAAAAGTTGCTACCCGGTGGCAGTCGTGTTTAATTACTATATAGAATATCACATCTGGGATTACTTGCCAATTAGTTAGTGATATCATGAGTGAGTTACTGTTTTCTAAGTTGGTCGTTAATGGCTTCTACTTCCCTTTTAGCAATTCGTCTCATTGTTGTGTAAATAATAAAGTAGACGACTAGAAAAATAATGGTGAAACTGACGATTTGGGGGGAGCTGAGGGGAAACCAACCGCTTAAGATGGCCAGCGGCAGGAAGCCAAAATATGTTATCAGTAGATGGATAATGGTCATCTTGGCAATACTCCAATCAGTATTGGAAAAAATCATTGAGCTTAAAGAGAAAATTGTGCCAATTAATGACCAAATCACAACCGATACAGCCGTTGCGGTCAGTGAACCGTTAAAATGTGAAACAAAGGCAGGTGAAGAAGGATAATACTGAGTTGCGCCGTTTAATGCTGAGAATATCAGGGATAATATCATGCCGACGAAAGTACCGACAACGATGCCGGTCATGATTCGATTAATTACTTTTTTCATAATATACGCTCCTTAATGGCTTTTAAATAACGTCTGGACGAACTGGTTTGATAATGATTTCTGAAATGAATTAAAATAATACCACTCTTTGAGATTTCGAACTCCTGAACATAATTCAAGTTAATGATTTCGGTATTTGAGATTCGAATAAATTGCTTGGGAAGCTTTTCTTGGAGCGTGTATAGCCTATCATTAATTTTGATAGGTTGGGATAATGACACGTTGTTAACATAAACGCTTTTCTGGCTGGTAAAGAACGAAAAGCAGTCGGATAAATGAAGCAGACGATTTTTCCCATTTTCTTTACCAATCACTGTTTGATCATGATTTTCAATATAGGCAATAATTTGATTGATTTGTTCATTTCGTTTTTTAAACCCTAGTAAAACAGTATTTGGTTTTAAATCATTAATAATTTTCATTTCAACTTCCACATTTGCTCACCTCCTGATATTGATAGTAATGGTCATGGCTATTTTTGGAAATATTTTTAAGATAAGTGGTCGTGATTGGATGATCATCGGTCATTCTATTCTTCAAAATAAAATTAAGGATAGAGTAGAAAAAAGCCAAGACGAGTGTGACTCATCTTGGCTTCGATTCTCCCTGTAAGAATTAGTGCTTTAAAACGCGAACTCTAAATACGGCATCAATTTTACTCAATGTATCAATTAATTTATTATCTTCCTCGTTCTTTAGGTTATCAAGGTCGATCATTGTGTAGGCAACATCTTTTCTAGCGGCGTTACTCATGCTTTCGATGTTGATGCCGGCGTTTGCTAATGCAGTAGCAATTTGGCCAACCATGTTGGGGATATTCTTATGGATGAGGGTAATTCGGTATGGTGCTTGAAATGGCACCTGAAGATTTGGCAGGTTAACGGAGTTTTGAATGTTCCCGGTTTCCAAGTAAGTCATGATCGTGCGGGCGCCCTGTGTGGCACCATTAACTTCGGCTTCATCGGTGGAGCCGCCAATGTGAGGTGTGACAACAACGTCATCCCGGTTTAATAAAATATCTTCACCAAAATCAGTCATATATGTTTGTAGATGGTGTGCATCTAGCGCCTCAACGGCTGCCTGATTATCAACAATTCCGCCTCGGGAGTAGTTGAAGAGGTGAACGCCATCTTTCATAACGGCTAATTGTTCTTTACCGATTAGGCCAGTTGTTTCTTCATTCTTTGGTACGTGAACCGTTACATAGTCGGCATCCTTTAACGCCTCATCCAAAGTTCGTGCACGGGTAATAGTGGTAGAAATATGCCATGCAGCATCTGAAGATAAGTAGGGGTCATAGCCAATGACGTTCATGCCCAAAGCACTGGCTGCGTTGGCGACCAATGAGCCAACATGACCAACACCAACGACAGCTAATGTTTTACCTGTTAGTTCGGACCCTTTAAATTTAGTCTTGTCGTGCTCAGTCCGTAACGAAATATCTGCACCACTGTTATGAGCTGAGTAGGCAGCGGCATCAAAAAGGTTTCTGGAACTGGCAACCAGTAGTGAGATAATCAGTTCCTTAACAGCGTTGGCGTTACTGCCCGGGGTGTTAAAAACGGCGATACCGTTCTTCGTTGCTCTATCTAAAGGAATGTTGTTAAAGCCGGCACCTGCACGGGCAATAATTTTAAGACTTTTTGGAAAAGATTCATCATGTAAATTAACCGATCGAATCAGGTACGCATCTGCGTCTTTAGTCTTATTTATTTGGTATTGATCGTTAAATTGATCTAATCCTGCTTGAGCAATTGCATTATATGTTTTTATTTGATACATTCTAAATTCCTCCTAATGTTGTTTTTCAAAATTGTGTAAGAAGTCGACTAAGGCTTGAACACCTTCCAGGGGCATGGCGTTGTATAGGCTGGCCCTCAAGCCGCCAACACTCCTATGGCCCTTTAAGTTCTTCAGTCCTGCCTGATCGGCTGCAGAAATAACTTGTTTGTCCAAATCAGGATCATCGGTTTTAAATGGGATATTTGTTAAGGAACGATCGGATTTTTTAATATTATTATGGAATAATTTTGAGTTGTCCAGAAAGTCATAAAGAAGAGACGACTTTTTTTGGTTAAGTGCTTCAATGCCGGCAATACCGCCTTGCTGCTTTAACCATTTAAGAACTAATCCGGTGGCATAGATGGCAAATACAGGGGGTGTATTAAACATTGAGTTCTTCTTGATGAATAGTTCATAATTTAAAATACTTGGAATATGATCAACGTGCTTCACCAAGTCGTCACGAACGATAACAACCGTTACACCGGCGGGACCCAAATTTTTTTGGACGCCACCGAAGATTAACCCAAAATCTGTGACGTTATATTCCTCAGCCATAAAGTTTGATGATAAATCTCCGACTAATGTGACATCGCCATGTTCCGGAAGTGTATGGTAAGCAGTTCCTTCAATGGTATTGTTAGTTGTGATATGAAGGTAATCGTAGTCACTGCTTGAAATAGCGTGTGGCATGTGCGGTAATTCCTGATAATGCTTATCTTTTGTAGAATCAAGGACATCAACGTCTACACCGAGATTAGCTGCTTCATCACCGGCTCTGGTTGCCCAGTGGCCACTATCTAAGAGGGCAATTTTTTTATGGGTGGTAGCCAGGTTCATCGGGACAGCTGCAAACTGACCGGTACCGCCACCTTGGAAGAATAAAATATGATAATTATCAGGAACATGCATCAGGTCTTTAATATCCTGCTTTGCGGTATTAATGATATCGTCGAACATTTGGGAACGGTGAGAAATTTCGAGAATACTCATTCCGGAACCTTGAAGTGAAGGCAATTCCTCCTGAATTTGTTTGATGACCGGGTCTGGAAGCGTTGCCGGACCTGCTGCAAAATTATATACCGTCATGTGCGAAAACTCCCTTTCAAAAAAATATAGCCCTCACAGTTAGCTTGAACAATACTGTGAGGGCTGGTAATGCTTTTTTTATGGCCTCACAGTGATGTTGAAGTTCATCTATGTGAGGCCTTTTGCTAGTTAATTCATATCAAAAGATGGCCTACACAGATGTCACTGTAGACCAGGAGGATGATGTAACTTGTTTGAAACTACCTAAGATAACATTCATTGGTAAGACCTCCATCTCTTTCTAATTAAAATCTAACAGAACGGTGAGAGAAATGCAACCTAATTTTTGGTAATAAGTAAATAAAATTTGCTTATTCAGGATTATTATTCGGGATTTGCAAATGAAAGTCACTTTGTATTTTTAATCAAATATGCGATAATATTCCAAAACAATGCGGAGGAATCTTAAATGACTGACTTTTATTTTGTGCGTCACGGCCAGACGTCGGCAAATGCTGCCGGCTTAAAGCAGGGAACTATAAATAATGATATGACATATTTAACGGAAACCGGAAAGAAACAAGCACAAACGGTGCACAAACAATTTGACATTTCGTTTGCAGATAGAATTGTTGCAAGCCCACTGCAACGGACAAAAGACACAGCAAACATTTTAAATCAGAGCGCACACTTACCGATAACCTATGACAAACGACTTCTCGAAATTTCATATGGTGAGTGGGACGGCTCAAAGAATACCGAGTTGGAAGATAAATATCCTGATGTCTTTGATCATGTTCTGGACGATGTATTACCATCATATGCATCAATTGCTCATGGTGAGACCTTTGACCATGTGATTGACCGGGTTGATCAATTTATGTCCGACATGGTAAAACAATACTCAAATCAAAGGCTCATCGTTGTGACGCACGGTTTTACAATCAAAGCAGCCGTTCTTGCTGCTTTGGGTCGACCAAAGAATCCGATGGTTGTTGAAGAACCGGATAATCTCAGCGTAACAAAAGTGACGCTGGCGTCTGAGACCAAAGCGTACTATCTTCGCTATTACAACAGGGTGGTTAATTCTAAATTTTAATATAGTTTGACAAGTGCTCATAATTCGGCTATATTAATGGCACTAAGTAACGAAGGAGGAAGTCATCTTGCAATTATCAGCTGCTAAACGAATGTGTTGTTCAATGTGTCCAGCTCAGATTAGCGCTGATGGTGGCTTCTTTGGTAAAAATTCATTTAGCAGATTCAATTAACCCCATGTTACGAGTGGGGAGGGCTGCATAATGACTACCAAGAGTGTCTCGATTTCAGTGTTAATGCTGAAACTGGGGGCACTTTTTGTTTACTTCGACTATTAAAATAAGGTGGCGGTTGTTTGAGTTCCGAATGTCAGATGCAAACTTTTAGAGAAGATTTTAATTTATTGGAGGGAAAAATATGCGTCAATTTAAATCAGCATTATTATTGGTCGTTGCAGGTGCTTTAGTGCTGACGCTTGCAGCATGTGGAAAATCATCAACAAAACAATCTTCATCGACAAAGAACCAAACGTTGAATTTGAGTACAACGGCACCGCTGGATACAATCGATATTTCAAAGTCATCCGGTTATGGTCAAACGGGAAACGTATTTGAAAGCTTTTATCGATTGGGTAGGAAGGGCAAGCCTACCGCTGGGCTGGCTAAGAGCAGCCATGTTTCAAAAGATGGCAAGACTTGGACATTTACGTTACGGAGTGCCAAATGGAGTAACGGTGATAAAATTACTGCGCAGGATTTTGTTTACTCGTGGCGACGAACTTTAAATCCCAAGACTAAATCGACTTATGCTTACCTGTTCAGCGGCATCAAAAATGCGGATGCTGTTAATGCCGGTAAAAAGTCACCAAATTTAGTTGGTATTTCGGCACCTGACAGTAAAACGGTTGTTATTAAATTAAACAAACCGATTGCCTATTTTAAAGTCTTAATGTCTTATCCGCTTTTTGGCCCCCAAAACCAAAAAGTTGTTGACAAGTATGGTAAGAAGTATGGGACCAAATCACAGTACATGGTTTATTCCGGACCCTTTAAAATTCAAAATTGGAACGGAACCGGTAACAAGTGGCAATTCGTGAAGAATAATCAATATTGGGATAAAAAGGTTGTCAAACTTCAAAAAATTAATTACACGGTAGTTGGCAGTCCGACAACCGGCTTGGAGCTGTACCAACAAGGAAAGCTTGATCTGACGCCACTTTCCAATCAACAGATTAAAAATTACCAAAACAGCTCACAGTTCAGGCAGTATCCATACTCATTTGTCGGCTATTTGCAATACAATTTCAAGGATAGTAACCGGATCAAGCGAGAGGCCTTTAACAACAAGAATATTCGTCTTGCAATGTCGTTGGCAATCGACCGTTCTGTTTTGACAAAGAAGGTTATGGGAAATGGTTCGAATACGCCTAAGGGATTTGTGGCTTCCGGACTAGCCAATGATCCAAAAACGGGCGAAGACTTCGCCAAACAACAATACGTTAAGGGAACTGTTGATTATAATACGAAATTAGCTAAACAATATTGGGAAAAAGGGTTAAAGCAAATTGGTCAAAAGAAATTGACGGTTTCTATTATGGGGGCCAATGATAGTTCGGATGATCCGGCAACCAGTGCCATTACGCAGTATCTAAAAGCTCAATACGCGAAAGTACTCCCTGGATTTGACCTTCAAATTCGAAATATCCCAAGTCAAAATGCCCAACAGAACGCTTTAAAAGGTGACTTCGATATTTATCTGTCTGGTTGGGGTGGCGACTTTAATGATCCAATCACGTTCCTTCAAATTCCGCAGACGAATACGTCTTATAATTACGGAAAATATTCGAATGCTAAATATGATGCATTGATTAAACGTGCTCAAAACCAGGATGCAAATAATGCAGACAAACGTTGGCAGGACCTGGTCCAAGCCATTCGACTCTTTAATAGTGATCAGGGTATGACTCCTCTGTATCAACAAGTGACTTCCTATTTACAAAGATCAAGCCTAAAGGATGTCATTCACAATACTGCCGGAACACAGTGGAGTTATAAATACGCTTATAAGAAATAATCTTTACAATTTACCATGATAGAAAACACCTTTCAATACAGTCGCTAAGACGTAATCGGCTGACCATATTGAAGGTGTTTTTATTTTACACTCTATAATTTTTGATTTTAATGGACCATCGTATAAATCCAATACATCAAGAATCCTAAGCACAAGCCCAGTGAACCATTAATTAAAATTTTAACGGAGCAGACAAACGTTTCGCGTTTAACCTGTTTATGCGTGAATAAAATCATCTGTTTAATGATGAATGGCAACGGGATGATAATGGCAATCAGAGCCGGTGGATAGACGCCAACATATATTGCGGCAAATACTAGGACGATTGCTAAAACATTCAGCAGATTCCAAATGGCTACCGAATTTTTAACCCCCAAATAATGAACGATAGTATGGCGCTTGTTCATTTCATCTTCGTGTGCATCACAAATGTTATTGGCAAACATGATATTTGCAATCCAAACAAATTCCGGAGACGCCGCAAGTAAAATTTCCAATAATAATTGACCATTCCACTGGAAAATCTGGTAGGAATTTATGTAAACTGAGATTAATGTAATCATGACACCCATTGTGAAGCCGGATGCCAGTTCGCCAAACGGTGTGCTGGAAATAGGAATTGGGCCGCCTGCGTAAAGCAATCCGATTAAAAAGCAGAAGATTCCCATCCAAAGTAAGGGCAAACCGACTTGAATAGTTAGATAAATGCCAAGAAAGGCCGCAATGCCAAACATTGTTGCCATCATGGTTTGGATAAGGTGAATTGAGAGATGTTCTCGCCCGATAATATTAGTCCCGATTTTATAGATCTCCTGATCCGAGTGTCGATAATCACTATAATTATCCCAGATGTCGACAAACATATTGAATAGGAACATGGCAATAAAAAACAAAGTGGCATCAACCGCATTAACTGAATTTAAAAAATACCAACTGAAAAATAGTCCCACAATGAATGGGAAAACACTCGCAGATTTAGCCTTGAATTCAACTAATTCTAAGAAATTTGCTAAACTCATTTAGAACCTCCATAATGTAATTAATTTGAGACAAGTTAAACGTTAGAAATTAAAACGCCATATACAGATTATATAACAAACAACCAGTAAGTGAGGAAACAAAAAATGACACAAACGAATAAGACGCCCGAACCTAAAGTTGAATCGCTTTTTAATAGGATTGCACCAAATTATGACAAAATGAACTCGTTGATTAGCCTTGGTAACCATAAACGTTGGCGGGAAATTGCGATGCAGCGGTTAGATGTTCAACCCGGTAATTTTGCAATTGATGTGTGTTGTGGAACCGGTGATTGGACTATCTCATTAGCTAAGGCGGTTGGGCCGTCTGGACAAGTCATTGGACTTGATTTTAGCAAAGAAATGTTAAAAATTGCCAGTGAAAAAATAAAGGCAGCCGGTGTTCAAGACCGGGTGACTTTGGTTGAAGGAGATGCCATGCATCTTCCTTTTGATGATCGTAAATTTGACGTGGCAACAATTGGTTTTGGTTTGCGTAATGTTCCCGATGCTGACCAGGTGTTACGTGAAATGGTGCGGGTTGTGCGAACTAACGGCAAAATTGCATGCTTGGAGACTTCCCAGCCCACTAATCCGGCCATAAAGATGGGGTGGAACGCCTATTTCAAGACGGTTCCCGTTATGGCAAAGTTTGCGGTCAACAAGTATCGTGAATATCATTATCTCCAGCGAACCACCAAGCAGTTTGTTTCAGCGGAAAAATTGGCTAAGATGTTTGAGGATGCGGGCATGCATAACGTCACTTATCGAACGTTTACAATGGGTGCGGCCGCCTTACATTTGGGACGCGCATAGGCAACTTAGTTAAAATCCCTAATATAAAGTTTTCTTCTCTTGTGATATAATTTGCGCAACCTTTCACACTTATTGTGTAACGGGAAATGTTAATGCGAAAGAGAAGATGATAAAAATGGCAAAAGAAGTTGCAACAAAGAATGCGCCTAATGCAGTTGGGCCATATTCACAAGCGGTACAGGTGGGAAATACACTATATTGTTCGGGACAGATTGGATTGGATCCGGCAACCGGGAAATTAGTTAGTGCCAACGTTGTGGATCAAACAACCCAGGCATTACATAATCTTCAAGAGGTTGTGAAAACAGCTGGTTTTAAGCTTGACGACGTTGTAAAAGTAACGGTCTTTATGGCCAACGTAGCCGATTTTAGTGAGATTAATAAGATCTATGATCAGTTCTTTGGTAACGCCAAGGTACTACCGGCACGTTCAGCAGTCGGCATTGCCGGTTTACCGCTTGGCGCCCAGGTTGAAATTGAAGCGATTGCCTCAAAAAGTTAACTAGCTACAATAAAAAATCATCATCTCTGTTGATTAACAGAAATGGTGATTTCTTTGTCACGCTGGCTTTAGTCCTTTTAAAAGAAACTCGGTGGCTTCCCGACTCGCGTGCTCAATATCAACCGAACCATGTAATAAAGCGGCTGGAAGTACGTACCCCATCACTGTTGTTGCCACATAGCGGATAATGCGGTCAAGAGGCCAATCGACCAGTTGTTTTTCTTCTTGATAATGTTTAAGTGTCTGACCCAACGGTCCCACAATGAGGTTTTCAAATAGATGACTGAAACCTGTGGCAATCGCTTGATTGGTAATGACTTCATGAAGGATAATCCTTAATTGCGGCATACTATTAAGCGCAAAGACCATTCGATCCTTGATAATTGCATGGAGAAATTCTCCAAAACTCGGGTATGACGTATGAGTTACTTCATTTGTGAATTCTGTGGCGGCTTTTGGCATCACCTGCTGGATAAAAGGACCAATTATTGCGGTGAGAATCCCTTCTTTAGTTTTAAACTGTTTGTACACGGTTCCCTCGGAGACACCTGCCAGTTGTGCAATATCACTAGTGCTGGTGCGATCGAACCCCTTTTCCGAAAAAAGTTTGAGGCTTGCGTTAAGAACGGCTTTTTGTTTTTCGGTCAGTTTGAGTTCATTTAAACTTTCGGCGAATAATGCCTGAATATCACTATGAACCATAATGGATAATCCTCCTTTAAACTTGACGGTAACGGCGCATTGAAAAAATGTTCAGGATCAAAAAGAGTGCGGCAAATCCAACTAAAATTCCTAATTTAGGTAGAATATCCATAAAAGTGACCCCCTTTTCAATGACATTGCTCATTGCACTTGCCCCGTAATAAAGCGGCATAATCCGTGCGATGGGCTGAAGCCAGTTGGCCATTTGATCAATCGGGATAATCCCTGAAAAGAAAATTTGAGGGATAACAACAACCGGAATGAATTGAACCATTTGAAATTCAGAGGAAGCAAATGTTGAAATAAACAAGCCCATTGCCAATGCCACAAATGCCAATAGGATATTGATTAAAAGGATATTCCAAACGCTCCCTAAAATTTGAATTTTGAAAGCCAGGATGGTGAATCCGACAATTAATAACGTTTGGATAAGTGCAAAGATACCATAACCGGCTAAATAACCACTAATGATTTCACCGCGTTTAATAGGGGTTGCCAATAGTCGGTTAAGTGTTCCTGTCGTCCTTTCCCGCAATAATGCGATTCCCGAAATCAGGAAAACAAAGAAGAACACAACGAAACCGATCATGATTGGTAAGAGTGTGTCAAAAAAGGTGGAGTCACTGCTGCCATAAAGGTAATGAGTATTGACAGAATAAGTTGTCGCTGATTTAGGCTTGCCTGCAGTTGTTAATGGTGTCTGTGTCTTTACTTGTCGTCTGGCTGCCGAGGGATTTTCTGAAGCCGCTGTTTTGGATGCTGCAGACAAAGACTTTTGCATTTGAGAAAGGGCCCTTTGTTGTGCTTTAATTGTCTTTTGTTGACCCTTAATAGCTGTTGCGGCAGCTTCCATCTTTAATTTGATTTGCGCTTTTTGAAGGCTCTGTTTTAAAATGGCACTTTTACTTTGATCACTATTTTGCAGGGTTAAAGTGATTTGATCACCTTTTTGTGAAATCAGCCCCGCGTAATCGTGATCACGAATAATCGTTTTGGCACTTTCTTTAGATGATACGTCATGAAAATGAACATGATCATTTTTAATTGCCTTGACTAATGTTGTATCAACGTTGCGAATACCCAGGGATGCTGTTTGATCAGTGTTGGATTGGAAAAGAAAGTACATTAATGTCAAAATCAATAGTGGTGCCAAAAACATTAATGCCAGTGTTCGTTTATCACGAAGCATCTCGGTTAATACCCGTTTAACCATTTTAACTGTGCGCATCTTGCTGCCTCCCTGCTTTTAAAAAGACGTCTTCTACTGTTTTTACCTGATAATCTTTAATCAGCTGATCCGGGGTTCCCTGGGCAATCGCGATGCCGTTTCGAATCATCATTAGTTGATCCGATTGCTCGGCATCCTCCATCACATGGGTAGTTAATAGGATCGTTTTACCTTCTTTGGCAATATTGTGAAGCTCGGCCCAAATTTGCTGACGTAATTCCGGGTCAATACCAACGGTTGGTTCATCGAGAATTAAGAGGTCTGGATTTGAAACCAATGCAATTGCTAACGATAATCGTCGTTTCATGCCACCGGAATAGTCCTTTACATATTTATCAAGATCCGGATTCAAGTTAACGATTCCAGCGGCATATGGAATTTGTTTTTTGAGATCGGCTGAACCTAATCCCTGCATGGCACCGAAAAATTTAAGGTTTTCTCGGGCTGTTAGGGCACTATATAGTGCATCGGTTTGAGCCATATAACCAATTTTGCCCAATAGTTTTCTGTTCGGCATCTTCTGACCCAAGACGGTGACCGTTCCTTCCTGCGGTCTCAACATCCCCATAATTGTGCTGACTAGCGTTGTTTTTCCGGCTCCACTGGGGCCGATCAGTCCAAGAATTTCACCATTATGAACAGTTAAATTGATATCTTCTAGAACAATGGTTTTACCGTAACCTTGTTTTAAATTTGAAACTTGAATGGTCGTTGCCATCGAAATCACCTCTCCTTTTTAATGAGTAAGTCCTCACTCATTAGTATAGCGATTTTATTAAAATATGCAAGTGTGATGTTAGTTTGTTGTGATTGGTCCGTTAGTTCCCAGCTTGTGTAGTCATCAACTTGGACTTGCTTTCACGAATTAAAACGGTTATGATAAATGCGTAAGTTATTCTAAGGAGTTTTTAATGATGAAAAGAACAAGCAAAACTCAGTTGAATACTTGTCGTTATTACTTTTGGTTTTTCCAGATCTGATCTGTGATAAGCCAAGAGATTTTCGTGATGGAAATTTAAAGGCCGCACAGATCAAGTGATTGACTGTGCGGGATAAAACCAATTAAGGTGGGTCCTTTCAGTCAATAGTGGCTGGGAGGACCTATTTTTTAGGAGGAAGTAAAAATGAGTAAATTATCAAGCAGGATGAATAAGCGGGTAGCGGCATTGACGCCATCCTCAATTTTGACATTCAACCAAAAAATTTCCAAAATTCCCGATATTGTGAAATTGACATTGGGCGAACCGGACTTTGATACGCCTGAACATGTAAAACAAGCTGCAATTGAGGCAATTAATGACAATGAGAGTCATTACACAAATTCCCGAGGTACCCTTGGATTGCGGAAAGCGGCGACTCATTACTTAGATAAAAAATATGGAGTAGAGTATGATCCCGAAACACAAATTTTAATAACTGCAGGTGCAACCGGAGCAATTTATTCGGCCCTGACGGCGATGCTGAATCCGGGAGATACAGTGATTATTCCGACACCGATTTTCCCACTCTATATCCCAATCGCAATGTTGGGTGGTGCAACACCGATTTTCGTTGATACTTCTGATAATGGGTTTATTTTGTCACCGGAAAAGCTTCAACAGGCGATTGAAGAAAATAAGGATACCGTTAAAGCGGTTATTTTGAATTATCCAACCAATCCAACAGGTGTCACCTATCATAAAGAAGACCTTCAAAAACTGGCTGATGTGATTTCCAAATACGATATTTTTGTACTTAGTGATGAAATTTACAGTGAATTAACCTATGATGGTACCCATGTATCAATGGGATCGATTTTACCGGAGCAGACACTTGTTATGAATGGTGTTTCGAAGTCTCACGCGATGACCGGATGGCGGATTGGTATGATCTGCGGACCAGCGGATGTGATTAACGAAATTGGTAAAGTAAGCGAATTTACCATTACATCCGCCACTACCAATGCTCAGGCAGCCGCCGAAGAAGCTTTCAAAAATGGTATGGATGACGCCGCTCCGATGAGAGCAGCGTATATAAAACGTCGTGATTTACTGATTGATGGGCTTTCAAAATCCGGTTTCTCGTGCCCTAATCCTAATGGTGCTTTTTATATCTTTGCAAAGATCCCAGATAGTTTGAATCAGAATAGTGTTGAATTTTGTAATCAATTAGCTGATGAAGCCAAGGTTGCTGTCATTCCGGGTGCTTCATTTGGACCTGGTGGTGAGGGCTATGTTCGAATCAGTTACGCTGCCAGTGAAGCAGATTTGAAGAAGGCGATTGAACGCATTCAAAAATTTGCCGAGCAGAAGGTTTAGGTATCGTTTTAGACGACAAATTACTATCATATCAAAAAGAAATCGAGGCAATTTAATACGATGAAGATCTTAATGTACACAGTTCGGCCGGATGAACAGGGACCAATTAATGAGTGGGCGAAGCAACATCCCGATTATCACATTGATACCAATACGGTTCCTTTAAATGCCGACACGGTAGATTTAGCTAAGGGATACGATGGGGTTGTCATTTTACAGCATGCTTCGATTCCGGATCCTATTGTTTATCAAAAGCTGCGGGAATTTGGCATTAAGCAATTGTCACTTCGCAGTACCGGTTATGAAATCATTGATTTAGCCGAAGCAACCAAGAATGGTTTGGCAGTGACAAATGTGCCGGGATATTCACCTCGTTCGGTCAGTGAGCTGGTCCTTGCGGATGTGATGTATTTGTTGCGCCACCTTGGGGAAGTTCGCGAACGTGAACAACATGGAGATTTCAGATGGACGAATACCGAAGCTAAAGAAATTCATACCTTAACGGTTGGCATTATTGGTGCTGGAAAAATTGGCAGCGCTGTGGCCAGAATATTTAGAGCATTGGGAGCTACAGTGATTGCGGCTGATCCAATCCATCGTCCGGATTTAAACGATACGTTGACATATGTTGATCATGAAACGGTTTATAAAACAGCGGATATTGTCACAATGCATACACCGTTAACTGATGAGACCCACCACATGATTAATGCAAAAGTCTTTAAGGAAATGAAGTCTACGGCTATCTTTATTAACGCATCACGGGGACCGGTTGTTAAGACAGAGGACTTAGTGAATGCACTGGATAACAAAGAGATTGCCGCTGCCGCGATTGACACGTTTGAAGGTGAAACGCCAATTGTGAACCATGATTTAACCGGAAAACCGATTCATAATGATAATTTGGAGAAATTATTGGCAATGCCAAATGTTAATGTGAGTCCTCACATTGGTTTTTATACGGAAGTTGCTGTTCAAAACATGGTTGAGATTACGTTGAATGATGTAGAGACAATTCTTCAAGGCAAGACGTCATTACATCAGGTTAATTAGAAGATTAATATCGTTTCACTGTTGTTAAGGTGAAGCGACTTTTTTTATCTTCTTTTCAGAAGATGAGCGGTATACTAAAGTTTAATAGGTTGATAGGAGCGTGATTTTATGCGAAGAACTGATCGTGAACTAACAGATATTGGTCAAATTAAATCAATTTTGGCAGATGCCGAGGTCATTCATTTAGGAATTAGAACGGATCGTTATCCATACGTTGTTCCAACCAATTATGGGTATGAGTTTGATACTAATAATCAATTGACATTGTATATCCATGGTGCGCCTGTTGGACATAAACGTGATCTGATTGCTGAGGACGGTCGTGTCGGGTTTGCGATTGACACTGATGGTCAAGTGTTAAATCCAAAGGATCCCGATCACGATACGCCAAGCTTTAAATATAGAAGTGTCATGGGTTATGGGGATGCTAAGCTGGTTGATGACTTGGATCAGAAGCGTTATGCCCTGCAACGGATTGCGTTACATGAGGTTGGTCATGAATGGGCTAACCTGCCTGATGCTGCAGTTGAACATGTTGGCATTATCCAAATTACGGTCAATCAATTTACCGCTAAGGCAAATCCTGGGGATAGTCAAAAGTATGTTCAGAAGTAGGATTGCTGATTGTATAAACCGGGTACGCGATTTATGATGATGGTAGCGGTAACAACTATTTTTATGATTTGGGGATGAAATTATGTTCTTTATTGATACATCACGTCATGGCCAACCGGTTTATGATCCAGTTGTAAATCAATCACTTGATAATTATTTGGTGAACGACCTGAAGCTTCCCGGACACGGGTTAATCATGTATGTTAATCAGCCGGCAGTTATTGTTGGCGTTAACCAAAACGCCTATGCCGAGGTGAATATGCCGTATTTAAAAGAAAAGGGCATTAAACTTGTTCGGCGGACATCCGGCGGTGGTGCCGTTTATCATGACTACGGCAATATTATTTTTGAAAACATTGTCATTAATGATGACACTCATTTTGGCGATTTTAACTATTTTGCGCAACCGATTATCGATGCACTGCATGATATGGGGGCCAAAGATGCTCAATTGCGTGGCCGTAATGATATGGTCATCGGTAACAGTAAATTTTCCGGTATGACGATGTTTAAAGTCGGTCAATCGTATGCGGCTGGCGGAACACTGATGTTTGATTTGGATATGGACGTTGCCACCAAGGTGTTAACGCCTGAGAAAGACAAACTAGCATCAAAAGGGGTAAAGTCGGTTCATAGTCGGGTGACAAATGTGAAGCCTTATTTGGATCCACAGTATCAAAAAATGGATATCGAGGCCTTCAAAGAGGTACTTTTACGACACCTATTCAAGGCGAATTCCCTTGATGATATTGATACTTATCATTTAAATGATCATGATTGGTCAATTATCGACGACCGCTTAAAGGGCAAATACGATACAGATGAATGGAATTATGGCCAAAATCCGGGGTTTGATTACTATGTTTCCAAGCATTATGATATTGGCACAGTTAGTTTTAATTTTTCCCTTTCGCAGGACAATCGAATCTCTGCTATTAAAATTTATGGAGATTTTATTACCGGGGGCAATATTAGCCTGATTGAAAAAGCTTTGGCGAGAACCGAATTAACTCAAAAGGCATTGGTAAGGGCACTTGATTCCGTTGATTTAAAAGCAAATTTAGGCGATATCCAAGCCGATACTTTGGCTGATTTATTAATGGAAAAAACACGTACAAAATAACTTTAATAATTTCATTTACAAAAGAGCCCGCAGGCTGACTGTCTGCGAGTTCTTTTCTTTGGTTTTGATATTTAAACGTGTCATACTAAATTGCATGATTAAAAGTGGTACTCAAGCTAAATGATTGAAATGATCAAATAAACTCGATATAATTCATAAAGTTAGGTACCTAAATACATGAAAATGTTTCATTTGAATAGGGGGCATGGGATGATGCAGCAAACTCAAACCCAAAATAAAGCAGCAAATAAAGCAACGGAAGATGAGAACCAAAGCAATGTTACGATGGCCGGGATGTTTAAATTTGTTTTCGGAACCGTTCTAAAACGACCATGGGTGTTGGTATTGAACGTCGTTGTATTGACGATCCTCTCTTTAATGGATTTCCTGCTACCACAGTTTAACCAGTACATTATCGACCATGTGATTCCAAACAAGAGTGTGTCCCAATTGATTGTCGTTGTGGGGTTACTACTGTTAACAGTTACTATTTCCGGGATCTTTACGTATCTTTCAACCTATTGGATGGGCGTAATGAGTCAGGGCGCTATCACTAATTTAAGAAATCAGTTGTATCGTTACCTGATACGGTTGGATACGCACTTCTTTGAATCCAGTAAAACAGGTGACCTGATGGTGCGGTTAACGTCAGATATTAATAACCTGCAAAATCTGATTTCGCCAAATATGCTTTCTTTAATTGGTAGTTTGTTTACGTTTGTCGGGGTATTGGTTTTCGTGTATTTTGTGAATTGGGAAATGGCTTTGGCAGTCAGCTTAACATTTCCGTTTATTTTCCTGGTTGTCAGAATTTTTCGAACCCGGATTAGGGAATCTTACCGTAAAGCCCGTCAATCTCAAGCTTTGATGACTAACCAATTACAGAATACGCTGACTGAGATTCAATTAATTAAAAGCTACACAACCGAAGATCTGGAAACCAATCGTTTTGATAAGTTAGCCAATATGAACAAGGACAATATTATTGAAGCGACTCGTAACCAAGCAATTTTTTCGCCGTTGATTAATTTTATTGAATACTTGGGAACTGCCATTGTATTATTGCTGGGAACAATTTTTGTTTTCAAAAAGCAGTTAACACTTGGTGAACTGGTGGCTTATCTGAGCTATGTTGGTATTTTACAAAGTCCGATCAGTTCGTTTTCAAGATTACTTAATCAATTCCAACAATCATTAGTTTCTTATGGGCGGATTATGGATATTATGGCGTTAAAGCCGCAAATTTTGGATGCGCCAAGTGCAGTAGATTTTCCAAAAATTAAAACGGGCGTGGTATTTGACCATGTCACATTCACTTATGATGTAGATGATCCCGAAGCGTCCCATAAGCCGGCGATTCGAGATGTCAGTTTTGATATTCCATTTGGCGAACAGACAGCGTTAGTGGGCCATTCTGGAGCCGGGAAATCGACGATCACCGAACTTTTGGATCGCTTGTATGACATTGACAATGGTCAGATCACCTTTGATGGGGTTTCGATTAAGGATATCAAGTTACGGTCGTTACGGCAAAATATTGCGATTGTATCTCAAGACATTTTTATTATTGATGGTACGATTGCAGATAATATTAAATACGGAACGCCCGGTGCTACGCAGGATCAATTATGGGAAGTTGCCAAATTGGCGGATATCGATGCCTTTATTAAAGGGCTGCCGGACCAAATGAAAACCCAGGTTGGTGAACGGGGGATTAAACTTTCCGGTGGTCAAAAGCAACGGATTGCCATTGCCCGAGCCCTATTAAAGGATGCCCAAATTGTCGTGCTTGATGAAGCAACCGCTTCTTTAGACAATGAATCTGAAAAAACAATCCAACATGCATTGGAAAATCTGATGGAACAGCGAACGTCACTGGTTATCGCTCATCGGTTATCGACGATTCATAATGCTGATCAGATTTTGGTCGTTGATGATGGTGAAATTGTTGAACGCGGAAATCATACGAGTTTAATGGCTCAAGATGGTTACTACAAACAATTATACGAAGCACAATTTGAATAGCGTAAACAAAAAAAGGGGGGATCATGACAAAAATAATTGTCTGATCTCCCTTTTTGGTTGGTCAATATTAATATGAATGGTTGGAAGTCAACACTTCGGGAACGTGGTTCAAAAGCAGGTTTGCAATGCCATCCTTACCATCATAAGCAATTCCTTCAAATTCACGTTTAGGGCTAAATTCATTCCATTGAAAACTATGATTGGTTAAATGTCCGAGCCCCTTTAACTTGTTTTTAGGGAAACTTGCGATCGAGGCATCCGATATCATTAGTAGCCGCTTTCGGGTTGAATTGTAAGCCATACTTTGAATTCGGGTTCCGGGCAAATGGCGCAACTTCTGTTTGGTTAGTTTGAACTTGACGGATTTGTGATGAATTTTCCCTTTAAAAATATAGGCACACCAGCCGGGAAATGACCAAAAATAAGCGTTACCGTTTTTATCGAAGGTTAGGTTATGCCCACCCGGCACGCTCAGTCCACGGTTTCTTAAACGAAAGCGAATGGCATGATCTGGACGCAGCCTTTTTACATTGATGTGTTGAATATACCCCCAATTGTTGACAGGAACTCGTGGCGCTTTTTCTTTATCACGCCACATATACATACCATGGCTTTTCCAATTATAAGCGAGTGATTGACCATGTCCGGTAGTAAATAGTGGGCCGACCTTAATCGTTTTATGAATCTGTTTTTGAATAAATGAGTAGTGACCATCCTTTTTAACATAGGCGTCCCGCAATTCATTTGGATGTAATCGGACGCCGAGCAAGTCTAATTCCTGAGTATTAAAGCGAACAATTCTCCCTTTATTATGTAATGACGTGGGGCAGTAAACAACATACATATATTTTTTACCCGTCATGGCGATTGATTGTGGATTTCCCCAATGCTGGCCGTCTTTACCCGGAAATGGCAATACATATCGAGTTGTGAAGGTAACGGGTTTTCCTTTAACGGATTTAATAGTGTGACGCTTGGTTGCGGCCGCTGCATGATGATAGTGTTTTGGAACATGGATATAATGTACCTTCGAATTATTCAGGTAACGCATGTGATGACGATGATAAATCAAACCGGAAGAGCGTTGATGATAGACAACAAATTTTGCGTTTATGGTTGTTGGCCGACATGCAAAGAAAACAGATAACCCCAAAACAAAGAAAAAACATTTTAACAATTTCATAGAGATATGCCCCCTCAGGCATTAATAAAAATAAGTGAACTATTTTATACTAGTATATCTTTATGGAAAAGTAAATTTTATGTAATGGATATTACAAAAAAACGACCAACTCATGCCTTTCGGTGGTTGATCGTCATACCAATGATGATTACTGTTGGTTTATTGCTTTTGAAAGTTCTGCCTCAATTGCTTCTGGTTTTGTAATCGGTGCGTAACGATGAATGAGTTTTCCATCACGGCCAATTAAGAATTTTGTGTAATTCCACTTGATCTTACCGTGACCGGATGTTTCTTTCAAATAGGTGAATAGTGGATCTTCATCATCGCCATTTACAGCGACTCGTTTAGTCATTGGAAAAGTAACGCCGTAATGCAGTTGACAATATTCTTCGGTTTTTTCGTCGCTTTCAAGTTCCTGATGGAATTGATTTGACGGCAGGCCCAAAACAACTAAGCCCTGTTCTTGATATTTTTTATACAAATCTTCCAAGCCTTCTAATTGTGGTGCAAGGCCACACTTGCTGGCTGTATTAACAATTAGCAGTACTTTTCCTTGGTAATCTTTTAAATTAAGTGGTTTCCCGCTCATTTCCGTTTCAGAAAAATCATAAATTGTTGCCAAAACTCATCACTCCTTATGGCTGATTTGATGTTATATAAATTGTACGCTATTAATTAATGGCAAACAAGAAACGGCTTTGAGAAATGAACGCCTTATATTCCGGGTGCTAACCGCTTTGATCCGCACACTATTCGTTTGATTTCAACGCTTCTACCATGTCTACCCGCTTAAGGTGGCGGTGGGCGACCATGATCACAATGAGGTTAAACAGAATCATTAGAATGGTTGCCACAAAATACCATTGAATATGGATGGTTAACGGAAAGACAACGGTTGGCGTTTCTGCCTGATAGAGGACGTATGCTGTTAATAGGTTTCCAAAGCCAAAGCCAACGATAATTCCGATAATTGCCAATACAATATTTTCCCTGGCGATGTACATTGTTACTTCACGATCAAAGAAACCGAGAACCTTAATAGTTGATAGTTCGCGAATCCGTTCCGAAATGTTGATGTTAGTCAGGTTGTAAAGAACCACAAATGATAGGATTCCGGATAACAGGATGAAAATTAAAACGACCGGAGTCATTTGTTGGGACATATTGCTGACGGTCTTTTTCTGATCGGCAGTAAAGTTAACACCTAAAACGTGTGGATTGTCAGCAAGCCATTTTTTACCCAAGTTGGTCCGCTGACTGCTGGTTGTTCCCTGTAATCTGACAAAGAGAGTTTTAGCGATTGCTTTTTTATGAAAAGCATTTTGATAAGCTTGCGGTGAAAGGTACATAAAGTGGCCGATATAGTTTTTAGTGACCGCTGCTACTTTGATTGACACAGCTTTTCCATTGCCGAAAACGATCTTAATTTTATCGCCTTTTTTAATCGCTAGGGTTTTAGCGATTTTTTGAGAAATAATAATGCCCTTGGAAGGGAAACGGAGCTTATTTCCTGAGCTGGTACTATTTAAATGCACGTAACGACCAAAGAATTCGGGCTTACTGGGGACATACATATTAACGTCGTTTAATTGGTTGTGTGTTGACCTGACTTTCACAACAGAGGTGCCAACCGGTGTACTGCTTTGATAATGAGAATTATTTTGAATAGTATGCTTAACATTTGATAATTGATCTTTGTGAGTTGCCTGCACAATAGCCTGATAATGAATCACTTGGTTGAATTGAAGGTGACCTGAAGCGCCAATTGAATCCGAAATGCCAAATCCCGTTAGGATCAGCGCCGTACCACCGGCAATTCCAAGAATAGTCATGATAGCTCTGGATTTAAAACGAAACAGATTTCTATAACTGACTTTCTGGTAAAATTTCAGTTTGGACCATAACCAGGTAAAATGTTCCAGCCAAATGCTTTTGGCAGTCCTGGGGGATTTTGGTCGCATAAGCGAAGCAGGGACCTCGTTAACCTGTTTCAAAATTACATATAGTGCTGCACCAACCGTTGCGACCAATGAAAAGATAGCTGCTAAGAGGATTTGGAACCATTGATAATGAATCACCGGAATGTGGAAAATATATTCTGAGTAAATTGAAATCACAAACCGAGGTAGAAACTGGTTTCCGATAAAACTGCCCAAGATAACGCCAAGTATGCCTGCAAGTAATGCGTAGGCGACATAGTTCCTGGCGATTGAAGCATTAGAAAATCCCAGTGCTTTGAAAGTTCCAATTTGCATTCTTGCTTCCTCAACCATTCGGGTAACAGTTGTAAAGGTAATAAGTGCTGCTAAAAGGAAAAAGAATACGGGGAAGACATTTGCAATTGCCGCGATTCGATCTGCACTTTCCCCATATGCTGAGAAGCCAGCCAAATCTTCTCTTGTTGACCATGTATAAGTTGGGGTTGCAGTCTTGGACAGGTCGTTTTTAGCGTTTATCAGCTTCTGTCTTTCCAAATCTAATTTTTGTTGTTGGGCTGTAAGTGCAGCTGTTGTTTTAATGCGTCCCTGGGAACGAGAGGAAAGCCTGCGTTTAGCTGAAGTTATTTTCTTTTGAGCAGTAGCCAACCTTTCTTGAGCAGGTAATAGCTCCTTTTCCCCCACAGACATTATTTCAGCTTTTCGCTCAGATGTTCGTGATTTAAAAGCAGATTTTAAACGTACGACCTTTTGATTTACAGCATGTTTATATCGGCTTGTGAAACTTCCAAGGCTTTGAAGAGAAGAAAACCTCACGTTAATGGCCGTTGCGACAGGTAAGTTCATTTGGCTGCTTGGGATATAGGCAAAATAGGCGACTTGGCCGGTCCCAATATTGGTTGCACCACGGGTCGTATTATCAATGTATTGAGGCGAATTTGCGAAGCCGACAATCTTGTAATTTTGCTGTTTTAAGTTTGCACTTTTTTTGAATGTATAGGTATTCCCTAATTTATAATGATTTAAACGCTGTGCACGTTGATCCAAAACAATGTCATTTTTTGTTTTTGGCAGGTGTCCACTGACCAGCTTGAGTTGGTTTAATCCATGATTTTGACTAAAACCATAAAGTGCGACTGCGTCTTTATGACGTCCTCCAAGAACGTACTTGAATTTGATTTTTTCAGCTTTGGCCCCAGCAACTTTTTCGGCAGTTTGAACGTCTTTATTGGTAAAACCTTTATCGGATATCACTTGAACATCGCTTAATTGTTGTTTATGAAGAACCGTTTCAGCTGAGTCAATCAGTGCCGGCCCCGTTGCTTTGACCCCGACAAAAATCAAAACGCCCAGCAGGATAATGAGTGAAATCGCAATGAAGCGCCCCATGGATTGGCGAATATCTCGCCATAAAAGTTTGTGCATGATGTCACCTCCTACCACTCAATGTCTGAAACCGGTGTTGGCTTGGCATTGTCAATGACTGAGCGGACTTTAGCATCATTAATATGGATGATCCGGTCTGCTATTTTGGCAATTTCCGAGTTATGCGTAATGATGATAACGGTTTTATGAAAAGTTCTGCTGGCGTCGCTTAGCAATTGCAAGACTTGTTTTCCGGTGGTGTAGTCCAACGCACCTGTCGGTTCATCACACAATAACAGTTTTGGGTTTTTGGCTAATGCTCTGGCAATTGCGACCCGTTGCTGTTCACCCCCTGATAGCTGAGAAGGGAAGTTATCAAGGCGTGCGCTCAGTCCGACTTCATTAAGAACATTAACGGGATCCAGTCCATCTTTAACGATTGAAGTTGCCAGTTCGACGTTTTCTTTGGTGGATAGATTTGGAATGAGATTATAGAATTGGAAAATGAATCCCACATCGTCACGTCGGTATTGCGTTAATTGGTGGTCATTAAATTGAGCGATATCTGTGCCGTCAACCAGGATTTTGCCACTGGTTGGGCTGTCCATGCCGCCCAGAATATTCAAAACGGTTGATTTCCCAGCACCGCTTGGCCCCAGAATAACGGCAAGCGAGCCTTCATTGACTTGAAAACTGATGTTGTTATTGGCCACAATCTCAGTATCGCCCATTTGATATTTTTTGAATTCGTTTTTTACATCAATATATGCCATGTTAAAGTCCCCTTTAGCTCATTAACTGAACACATTGTTCCATTGATACTAGTATGATAGTTTGGAGTAGGAATCGCAATCATCAACTAAAAGCGAAATGTTGTCAAATACGCATCGGTGATCAACATTATTTCAGAATGGCTTTTTAATGGAAAAAGTGTAACGGCACAGCAGGTTGCAAAAATAACTGAAAACAGTGTTTCTTACTAAAAACAATCAATTTTTTGTGGGTTCGATGCCACTTGGGGTTAAAATCAGGTTAGTACTTAATGGGGGTTAGGCTTAAAACATTAGGCACTGAATCTAACAGGATAAAAGTGTGTTCAAACCGGACACTTTTATCCGAATCTGGAGGGAATAGTTGTGAAAGTTAAACAGTTATTATTGGGGACAGTTGCAGGAATTGGACTAGTCGGATCTGGCATGGGGATTGCCAGTGCTGCAACTTATATTCAACGAAGTAATGCATTGATTCAGTATTCAAGCAGTAGTTTGCGAACCGTGAATAATAGTCATGTTCATTTTGTCAAAGCCAACTCGAATTATGCTTGGTCAAAGAATCCAAGTGGTGCTGATACAATAAAGAGCGCTAGCGGTACAAAGTGGGCGTTTGAAACCAAGTACCTGCTGCCAACGACACATGCAGCACTCGGTAAATCCAGTCATGATATGACAAATCCACAAGCAGCAACCTATGCGGGAAAATACTTATTTGTACTTTATGCACCGCATAATACTGTCGGAAGGGGATTTGTTGTTCGCTATGATACGAATGAACTGAATAAGATGAGTTTCAATGCGACACAAAATGCATTATTGACGAAGCGTCCGTCGGGTATTAAGGTTGGCCCACAATTTACGGTTGGACATGGTCAATCGTTGGCATATGATCAAAAGCATCATTCATTGTGGATGTGGCGTGACCGAGCAGATATGAAGTCAACGGCGACTTCCACCATTCAAAAAATCAGTTCATCAAAATTGAAACCCGACAAGGCCATTAAGTTTTCAATGAACAATCGTGGTGCAATGGTACCAGCTGGGCATAATCTAACCTTTGATCGTTCCGGTCATGCTTATTGGTGGGGCATTTCCGGTGGTAAAGTTAAAATTTATCGTGGAGTATTTGGCAAACGAACGGTTAAGGTATCATTGACCAAGCAATTGTTGGCAAAACGAACCGGCACGCATGAGCAGGCGATGGGATACAATCCACATAATGGTCGGCTGTACCTGGTTTCTGATGATTCAATCCAGACATTGCCGGCACGTAAGACATATGGTCGTGGCAGTTTGAAACCCGGTGATATTAAATACACCAGATTTCATTCGGGACGGGAATTTGAGAGTATGACATTTGATAAATCAGGTCACGCCATGCTTTTGACCAATCGAAATCCGGAATTGATGCGGTCGACAAGTCGGTATTAATCATCAGATTTTTATTTGTGGTCTGAAATGGTATCATTAAATTCATCAACAACTAATACGGAGATGGATTATTTGGAACTTTCAGATCATACAAACTGGTTAATCGATTTTTATGAACAGCGGAATTGGTACCAATATTCACCATTTATCAGATTAAACTTTTTGACAGAAGAAGTAGGGGAGTTATCCAGAGCCATTCGGGCTATTGAAATTGGTCGGGATCATCCCGGTGAGAAGGTCAAATCAAAGCCTGAGTTGCGAGATAATTTGGTGGAAGAGTTGGCTGATACGATGGATCAGGTACTGATTTTGTGTGGCAAATTCGATGTTGATCCCGAAAAGTTGATGATGGCCAGTGAAAAAAAGCTGAGAAGTCGATTTCAAAAAGATTAAAAAGGACCAAGGGATACCGTCAATTAGTATTTTTACTGACGGTATCCCTTGGCCTTTTGTGTATCTTAATTTTTTGAGGAAACTTTAAAATTGTTTGAAGTAGACAATAACGGGATAATTAAATTTAAAGCAAAATGTCAGTTATTAAAGAATGGTCCGTTTTTAAAAAATTGAGACTCTAATTGTTGACACCGTGTCACCTACCTGCTATACTCATTTTAATCAATAAATGACACGGTGTCACAATTGGAGGGGATAAAGGATGGTATCAACAACCTTTCTTAATTTGAATAATGAAAAGAAGACGCGAATTCAAAAAGCTTTAATTGACGAGTTTTCAAGTAAACCACTGGCAGAAGCCGAGGTCGCTCCGATTGTAAAGCAGGCGGGAATCGCCCGGGGCGCTTTTTATAAGTACTTTGATGATCTAAGGGATGCCTATCAATATATTTATGAGTTGGCAATGAAGAGTATTCATGGCCGAATCGATCGGGAGGTTGCCGATAATCGTTTTGAACCGGATTTTTATGTTAACCAAGTGACATCGTTTGTTGACGGGGTTTGTCAAAGCGATTATCGTAACTTGGTTAAAATGCATTTGAGGCGAAATGAGTCTCTTATTGACGATCAATTTGACGATGTTCATTTGCAGGGCCGACAATGGGCCGCAATGGTTTTGAGTCATCAGGTTATCAAACAAATATTGTTGAATCCAAAAGAAAAAGATGTGCTGGTTAAACGGCTGCAGGATGTATTGACACAACTGGCACGCGAAAGGAGTTAATCTATGTATTTAGCCTTAAAGGAAATTCGCCATGAAAAACTACGATATACGTTGATTATTGCAATGATCGTTTTAATTACGTATTTAATCTTTATTTTATCCGGACTGGCAACCGGTCTGGCGGGAGAAAATACCCAGGCTATTGAGTCCTGGGATGCAAAAAGTGTTGTTTTGAATCGGGATGCTAATGTTAATTTATCCCAATCAACCATCACCGACGCACAGGTTAAAAATGCCAAACTAACTAAGAATCAAGCGCTTATTGGGCAAGCACCCGTGGTCGTTAAACACAGTGATCGGAAAAAAGAATCTGCACAGTTCGTTGGGGTAAAGAAAAATCAGTATATTGCAAAGGCGTTAACCCCATCCAATGGGCGTCAAGCTCGCAATAACAAGGAAGTAGTTGCCGATGAACAATTTAAAGCGGATGGTTACAAATTAGGAGATAAGATAAAGTTCAACTCATCGTCGACTAAGTATACGATTGTCGGTTTCGTTAAAGATGCAAAATTAAATGTCGCGCCGGTGGTCTATGGGTCACTTAAAACCTGGCAGGAATTACGAGACTTCCCGGGAGGACGATTGGCCGGAAGTGCGATTATTTCAAAGACGGCTAATTTTAATGGCCATGATAAAGCTTTGAAGACTTATTCAAACAGCTACTTCATTTCTAAATTACCGGGATACGCTGCTCAAAATACGACCTTTGGTTTTATGATTGGTTTTCTGATGATTATTTCGTTGGTCATTATTGCTGTGTTCCTGTATATTTTGACGATTCAGGCTCTGCCAACGTATGCAGTACTCCGGGCTCAGGGAATACCGGCGGCAGTCCTTGTTAAAACCATTATCAGCCAATCATTGATCTTAATGGCTGGCGGGATTGTAATTGGCGCACTTTTAACATTTATCACGGCAAATATGATTCCATTTGGGGTGCCGATTTCCTTTAATGTGCCGATGCTGGCAGGGATGTCGATTGGGTTACTCCTGATGGGTGTGATTGGTGCGGCTATTCCGGCTCGAAAAATTGCGACCGTTGATCCTGTACGAGTAATTGGAGGTTAAAGCATGGCAGTTATTGAATTGAAAAATATTAATAAGTATTTTGGCTCTGGAACCAGTCGGGTTCACGTGTTAAGCGATGTTGACTTTTCAGCTGAAAAGGGACAATTGATTTTAGTCATTGGACCATCCGGTTCGGGTAAAAGTACCTTCTTAACGATTGCCGGCGGTTTACAAACACCTTCTTCGGGAGACGTGATTGTTGAAAACCAGTCTGTGGATCAGCTTAGTAAAAAGCAACGGGACAAATTAAGGTTGAATCACGTTGGTTTTGTTCTTCAATCCTATTCACTGGTGCCGTATTTGAAGGTGAAAGAACAATTGGAATTTGTGAGAAAAGTTAAGCCCAAGGGGAATCTGAGTGACTCTGAGCTTAAGGATCTATTGGCACAGCTAGGAATTACCGATTTAGTAAATAAATATCCGGGACAGCTTTCCGGTGGGCAGACACAACGGGTTGCCATCGCCCGGGCATTGTACGCAAACCCGGAGATTGTATTAGCCGATGAACCCACGGCCGCTCTTGATTCGGCCCGGGTAGTAGAAGTCGGTAAATTATTTAAAGAATTAGCCGATACCCGAAAAAAGGCCGTTGTAGTGGTTACCCATGATACCCGGTTAATGGAATTTGCGGATAAAACCTATGAAATCATGGATGGCAAACTTCATTTAAAAAATACAGCAGAAATGGGTCAAACATCTAAATAGTGTGTGTAGCAAAGCGTTTAGCATTCGGAGTGTAAGGCGTTCATTTCGGAAATCCCGGGTTTGGATTTTTGGAATGAATCCCTTACATGCAGAATGCTGCTTTGAGGAGCAGTCCTAAATAGTGTGTGCAGCAAAGCGTTTAGCATTCGGAGTGTAATAGTCACAGGCCGAACAAAAGATAAATTTTGTTCGGCTTTTTTTATTGAATCGGCAGATATTTGTCATAAGGACGATGCTATACTAATAAGTGTAACCGTTTCCTATAACGTATTGAAAGGCGATGATGGCTATCCTCTATGTGGATGTCTCAAGCGGTGATGATTATTTAGCACAACCTGCGATTGGTCAATATCTGTCGACGTATTTTATTACCAATCCGAAGTTTAATGACGAAGTTATCTTCTTCTATCGGCCCAAAACGCCGATTATCATTTGTGGTGTCAACCAAAACGTTTATTCAGAGGTTGATTTAGCCTATTGCAAAGCGCACGGTATTAAAATTGCCCGTCGGGGAGCCGGTGGCGGTGCCGTTTATGTTGATCCCGGGAATTTAACGTATTGTTTTGTTGATAATGATGACAGCCATCATTATTTGGATTTTAAACATTATGCTCAAAATGCAATTGCAACGTTAAAAGATCTTGGTGTTGATGCCGCGATGACCGGGCGAAATGATTTAACGGTTGACGGTAAGAAGTTTTCCGGCATGTCGGCGCTAAAAATCGGCAATCGTTTTTCAACCGGCGGAACCTTAATGGTTGATGTTGATTTGGATAATGCTTCCAGAGCGTTACGACCACCAAAGTCAAAAATGGCGTCTAAAGGCGTTAAGTCTGTTCATAGTCGGGTAACTAATTTAAGGCCATACTTTAGCAGCCACTATCAAAATATGACTTTGTCACAATTGCAAACCAAGTTTCTTTTAAAGCTTTTTCACACAACTAACCTCAATCAAATTCCTACCTATGTGATGACAGATGAGGATTGGCGGGCAATTGAAAAAGCTGCCACCAAAAAGTTTGGCGATCAAAAGTGGATTATGGGTGAACAAACGACAGATATGTATTACCATTTGCAACATTTTGCCGGAGTTGGTACCGTAGAAATCAGTTTTTCTGTTGATAGCGGTGTCCTTACCCATGCTAAAGTATTTGGTGATTTCAATAAAATGAATGGCAATCTGCACCAAATCGAAACCCAGTTGATCGGAACGCCTTATAACACTGCGAGCTTGACCGAAGCGTTCACACAGGGTGACGTTGCCCAAAATATTGGCAATATTGAGCCTGCTTCTTTAGCCGAAATGTTGATCGATCAGCAGTTTGCTGACAAGGCAACAATTAATTAAGGAACTTTTTGAATGCTCATCGCTGACAGTCTTTTGTGTATGGGGTAACATGAAGATAAGCACGTGAAAGGCTGAAAGCCGAAGATGCTTCTCAAATTCTATCATTAGCAATAGTGAAGAGGTAATGCATAAATGAGTGGTGAAGTCCTTGGATCCATGTTTAACCAAAATGGCTATTCAACGGCACGAATGCGAGCGGTTTGGTCCGATGAAAATCGATTGAAAATCGTTTGTAAGGTTGAAACGGCTGTTGCCTATGCAATGTCGAAAAACAAAAAAATGCCGCTGTCTGCTTACGAAGAGATAAAGGAAAAGATTGTTCCCGAGAATTATGATATGACCAAGCTTCGGTTATCTGCAGCTAGAGCAGGACACTTTTTAGCGGGATTTGTCAGTTATTCCCAACAGTTATTTGAGGATGGCGGGGGTCAGTACCTGCACTATGGTGCCGCCAGTGAAGACGTGGAGGATACCTGTTATGTACTGCAACTAAAGCAGGCTGATAAGATCATCATGGATTACTTAGTCAAATTTGGTTCCGTTCTTTATGATTTGGCTGATAAATATAAAAAAACCATTAATGTGGCAATGGCCCATCGAACTTATAGTTCACCTTCGACATTGGGATTTAAGCTGGGAATTATTTTAAACGAGCTTGACTACCTGATGCGACGTTTGGACAGCCTGTCCGACTTTACGTTTGCCGGTTCATTAACCGGTGTTGAAGGGCTGTCAACAATGGTTGGTGACAATTACGATCAGGTTGAAACTGATTTTTGTGATTATCTTGATTTACAAGTCCCGGAAATGTATTGGCATACACAGCGTGAACGTTTTACAGAATACTGTCATGTTTTAACAATGATTGCACAAATGCTTGGGAAACTGGGAAAAAATCTGCTGACAATGAGTCAAACACAAGTTGGCGAATTCCAAGAAGCATATGCACCCGGACGTCAGGGATCAACCGTTATTCCGACAGTTCGCGAACCATATATGTGTGAAGCAATTGTTAATTTATCGACAATTATCCGAAATGAAATGCCATTAATGTATGATACCATGCAGGTAAGCGGCGAAAAGGATACCGCAGTCTGGCGGGATATTTACGTTGTTTTGCCTGAAATGACCATGTATTTATCCGGTCAGCTTAACTATGCGACAACTATATTGAAGACAGGAAAGTTTGATACCAAACGAATGGCTGAAAATTTTATCTTGGGCGATGGCACAATGTATTCAGGTGCATTGATGATGGCATTGGCTAAAAAAGGAATGGGCAGACAGGATGCACATGAATTATTGGTTCGATTACGGGTTAAAGCGGATGAAGAGAATAAATTATTAAAGGATCTGTTTTACTCCGACGACACGATCGCAAAGTATCTAAGTCGGCAGGATTTGGATAAAGTGATGTCGCCGGAAGCGGGCGTTCCCCATGCACTTGAGAAAACAAATAAAATTCTCGGCTTGTATCGGAAACGTCATCCACTAAATAAAAAAGGGGTAATTAACAATGGCACAAACAGCTGATGATGCAAAGTATTTATGGCAGAAGAAACTAGATAACGTACATATCCGAATTGGGTTTAATGACGTGGCCCGTCAGGAAATCGGCGAAATTTCATTTGCTAAATTTCCAGATAATTTGACGGAAGTGAAGCTTGGTGACGTTATTTTATCGATTGAGGGTGCCAAAGCGGTTTCAGAAGTGCATACGCCGGTAGCCGGCAAGGTCGCAAAGGTTAACGTAGCACTTAAAGACCATCCGGAATATTTAGAGAGTTCGGACGAGGATAAGAATTGGGTCGTTGAACTGTTTTAGAAGATAGCGTGCAGTTCGGGTATGTCAAGATACCAAAAAGCTGATGCCATTATGAGACATCAGTTTTTTGGTAACATAGTTAACTGCCAGCTGGCATATAACATCGTCGTTTTCTGTAACATAAGTTTCCGTCATTTTAGCCTTTAGCTGCTTCCAAGGCCTTGACATAGGCATCATAGGTCATTGAATCAAAACAAACCATCGTGACGTCGAGTGGGGTGTCGAAGTCTTGAATAGCCGCTGTTGCAATCCCAGCGGCTTTGTCTAAAGGGAAATCGTAAATTCCGGTACTGATGGAAGGAAATGCGACTGTTTGGCAATGGTGCAAAACCGCTTGTTTTAAACTGTTAACGTAGGAATCTTTTAATAGCTGTGGTTCATTTCGCTGACCACCGTGCCAAATTGGACCGGGTGTGTGGATAATATACTTAGCCGGTAAATTAAACCCAGGTGTTGTTTTGGCTTGGCCCGTTGGACAGCCGTTTAATTTCCGACAGGCTTCATCAAGCTGAGGACCGGCAGCTCGATGAATGGCACCATCAACACCGCCACCACCGGAAAGTGCCCGATTAGCCGCGTTGACAATTGCGTCAACGTTGACTTTTGTGATGTCACCTTTAATCACGTTTAGTTTTGCCATATGGAAACCTCCTTGTACGATCTATACTAGTTTTTATTATACGACGATATTAATAGGTTAGAAGCTTCCAGTGCGGATGAGACGCATCTTGATGAGACAGGTTAACAGTAGCCTTATTGTGTCTTAGTAAAAATTTTTATTTCCTTTTGGAATATTTTTGTTATAATTAGAATACATAAAGAGCCTAAACCGCGTTATAAGTGCTTTTTACATAAATAATCACATTTATTTTTAATTGATTATATGTTTTATGAACATGGATTGGGTTGCGATTCATAAACAATGGTCCAGCAGGTTACTTGGCACTTGTCGCAAGGGTCATTAATGAAGTATCAACTTACAAGGAGGGATCCCTTTGGATAAATCAGCGAACGGACTTTCACCAATTGAACAAGCGGCGATGGCATCATTACAAGACGTGATTGATCCTGAACTTGGGGTTGATCTGGTTAATTTGGGCTTGATATATAACGTTAGTGTTGATGATACACATTGCATTGTGACCATGACATTAACAACAATGGGGTGTCCACTGGGGAATTTGCTGACGGATCAAATCAAAACCGCTGTGACAGCTGTTGACGGGATCACGACTTGCAAAATTCATTTAGTTTGGGACCCGGTTTGGGATATTAATAAAATGAGCCGATTTGCAAAAGTTGTTTTAGGGATACACGGATAGACATCATAGAATGGGTTGGTAATGATATGGATATTAAAAAATTTGTGGATCGACGAAAAGCCTTGAAGTTATCCCAAATGAAACTTTGTAAGGGAATTTGTACACAGGCAACGTTAAGTAAATTTGAACGGAATGGCCGCGTACCCTCGCTTTCAATTTTAAATAAATTGTGTTCCAGAATGGGCATGACGGTTGATGAGCTTAATCAAGACCCTTCTTCCTCGGTCACGGTTATCAGAAGACGGTTGAATGCGATTGAGAAAGACTTGATGATGGAAAATTATCTACAGGTGCAATCAGCGCTTAAAAAGATCAACGAGGCTCATATCACAGCGATTCCTTTGAGAATGCAGTTTTTCTATCTGAGAGGCATGTTAAACGCAGTAACTAACAAAAAGCCTGATGAGGTATTATTTGATTTTTCACAGATTCTGGATGAATTAGACGAAAAACACCAAACAATTTTTACTCAACTAGCCTACATTGGCTCTGGTATTACTTATACGCGAATCAATCAGCCCGTACGTGCAGATTTCTTTTTTAAGAAGGCACATGAATTTATTAACGAGGCACTGAAAACGTCCTCCGATGATGAGGAAGGGCATGATAACTACTTACGACTTTTAACGCTCATCTTTTATACTGCTAACTATTATGCATCAAAAAGTAATTTAACTTTGAGTGACAAATTACTTAAATCAGGTGTTGAATTATGTTCGCAAAACCACGTGACGTATTATTTACCGCGGTTAAAATTTTTAGCCGCACAAAATGCCGTTCATGAAAAAGCTAACGAGGATGACATCAGGCAATTACTGGATGAAGCGCTCGCCTTTGCCCGCTTAAATCATAATCAAGTCATTGAATTACGGGTTGCGGCATTGAAAAATGGTTACGTTAGTAATGTTTAAATGAACAACTAAATAGAGATCGCAGGGCGTACTCAATTAAGAGCCGCTTCCTGCGATCTTTTTTAGGCTGATGCTCGTTAAATAACGTTAAAACTCGATTAAATGGTGGTGGACAGCGTACCTGACCAACTCCGGTCGGGAATTTAATGAGAGTTTGTGCATGATACTGGCCTTGTGAGCTTCTACCGTTTTGGTTGAAATAAAGAGACGATTGGCAATTTCTTTGTTTGTATATCCCAGGGCCATTAACGGGAAGACTTCCCGTTCTCGTTTGGATAGGCTCCGGTAACCTTGAAGATGGGCATCAACGCCACCGGCCTCAATTTGCTTAATATCGGATTTGGATAGCGTAATATTTTGATCTATGTATCGCCGATTTGCCGACAAGGCATTCAATCCACTAATGAATTCGCTGTCTGGCGAGCTCTTTAGGATATAAGACAAGGCGCCATTATGAATGGCTTTGTTAATGTATTCCTGTTCTTCGTGCATTGAGAGAATGAGTATTTTGACATCGGGAAAATGTTCGTGAATTCGTTGAGTGGTGACCAGCCCACTTTCACCAGGCGGCATACTGAGGTCCATCACTAGGATGTCGATATTGCCCTGTTCAACACGTGCATAAGCGTCAGTACCATTGGCCGCTTCCGAAACCACTTTAAAATCGGGTTGCCCGTTGATTAAATAGGCGAGTCCCTGACGAACAACCGCATGATCATCTGCAATTAAAACTTTTAGCATAAGCATTTACCTCACTACGAAAGTACAACCGGAAACTTAGCGGTGACCGTTGTGCCGGATCCGGGTTGGGACTTGATTTCAAAAGTCCCGTTTAAGGCTTTAATTCGCTCGTTCATATTCATTAAGCCAAGCGAACGACCATTAAAACGATGGTGCTTGGGAACATCAAACCCGATGCCGTCATCAATGATTTCCAACATAATATAATGTTCATGTGCAACTAACAAAATATTGATTTCACTGGCTTGAGCATGTTTAAGGGCATTATTAATAGATTCCTGGCCAATTCGATATAAGACACTTTGAACGTCTGTGGATAGATTATCCGTTTTGGCATTTCCAACGACAGAAATGTTCACCCCGGAATTTTCTGAAAGCCGCTTTGCCAAAACGCGTAAGGCAGGTAGTAGTCCAAAATTATCCAAAACCGAAGGGCGAATATCAAGCGCCATACCCTTTACCTCGGTCAACGTATCGTTAAGCTGATGCTCAATTTCTCTGGTTAATTCAGTAACCTGATCATGTGTCAGCACATCTTCACTTAATCGGCGAACACCCATAATAGCGGAATAAACACCTTGTGCAATACTGTCATGAAGGTCCTGCGAAATGCGTTTGCGTTCTTCTTCGTGCGCTCGGTTAACATATTGATTGAGTTGGCGCTGCTGTGCTAATTGATCCATCCGTTTGATGACGCCACGATTTTTAAGCGTGAGTGAAAAAACATGGTCATCCTTATCGATTAGGCGATAAACCAGGAAATATCTCAGCGGATGGGCTGATTCCTGTGCTAAGGTAATTGGGATGGAAATTTCCTGCATATGGTTTTTAATGGCGCAACTAAAGCAGCTATCGGTTTGCGAAAAGCGCTGCTTGACGGCGGTATTTGCAACTTCCAATAGATATTGCGGATCAATTTTGACTATTTTTTGAAGATCATTGGCAATTCGATTACAAACAATTAGGTCATTGTTTTCAAAAATGAGAATAGCATCCGTTGCATCGTCAAAATAGCGTTTGATCCAGTTGTGGGTTTCCAGCATTAATGGTCCTCCTTTCGTTCAAAGATAACATGTCTCTGACAGGAGTTATAAAATAATTCCGTTTAACATAAGATTATAACAGGATTAGAGGAAAATGAAAGATGCCTTTAACGAAAAAGTTGTAAACCAGAATGGCTGTTGGTACATAGGTGTTAATTTAACAAGTATTCAAACGGTTGCTCTGCAATGATGACAAGATGATTAATTCTTATTTTTTGTTAGTGTGATTGGTCAAAATCACGGTACTGGTACTTGTCAGCTGATCGTAATTTGTAATAGTCACCTGCCAGGTTTGAATGCGATGACCAAGTTGCAGTGGGGTTGCCGTTGCGATGATGAGACCGGAAGTCACTGGCAGTAAGTGCTGTGTATTAATACTGACACCAACCGCGTACTCATCCGGTCCAACGTTTTGATTTGCGCCGAGCGACGCAGCCGTCTCTGCCATGACAGCGTTGACGCCACCGTGTAAAAGTCCATATGGTTGTTTGACAGAGTCGCTTACTTCAAGTGATATAATAACCTTAGTTTTGTCGATGGAGATCGTTTTAATACCAAGTGTTTCCATTAAGTTACTCATTATAATCACACCTCATAATTTGAAAGGATTGGAATTTAAATGACATCAGTCAATTGGAAATCAGTTAAGAAATATAAAGAGATTATTTTTGAACGTGCAGATAAGATCGCAAAGATTACCATGAACCGACCGGAAAAGATGAATGCTTTTACACCGGTTACGGTTCAAGAGATGATTGATGCATTTAATATCTGTCGTGATGATAGCACAATCGGCGTGATCATTCTAACCGGTGCAGGTGACAAGGCATTTTCTTCCGGTGGTGATCAAGGTGTTCGTGGCAATGGTGGGTATGTTGGACCGGATCATATTGCCCGATTAAACGTCTTGGATCTGCAACACTTAATTCGAATTATTCCCAAGCCGGTTATTGCAATGGTTAAGGGATGGTCAGTTGGCGGTGGCAATATTTTGCAGCTGGTTTGTGATTTGACAATTGCGGCTGATAATGCGCAGTTTGGGCAGACGGGACCAAAAGTCGGCAGTTTTGATGCCGGTTATGGTTCTGGATATCTTGCTCGAGTTATTGGTCATAAACGAGCCAAAGAAGTTTGGTTCTTGAATCATTTTTATAGTGCAGAAGAAGCTTTTCAGATGAATTGGATCAATAAGGTTGTTCCGTTAGCTGATGTTGAATCCGAAACCCTTGACTGGTGTAACGAGATTCTGACAAAATCACCAACTGCGTTACGCTTTATCAAGGCAGCAATGAATGCGGACACTGACGGATTGGCCGGCCTGCAGCAATTAGGCGGTGATGCAACGATGTTATTTTATACGACTGATGAAGGTAAAGAAGGTCGGGATGCGTTTAATGAAAAGCGGAAACCGGATTTTGACCAGTTTCCGAAATTTCCTTAAAGAGGTTAAGCAAGTTGGATAATTGGATGACAAAGCAAGCAGCTCTTTTTCCTAAAAGGATCGCCGTTGATGATGGAGAAGAACGGTTAACATTTTCAGAATTGGTTAAACGACTTGAACAACTTTCCGGCCAATTGGGTCGCGTTGGAGTCTTGCAAGGCAGCCGGATCGCAATTATGACTAAAAACGGATTGTTGGGTTATCAAATGGCATTGGCTGTTCTTGGAAGCGGGCAAACAATTGTCTGGATTAATTGGCGGCTGGCCGATAATGAAATTAAACGACAGGTGCGTGATAGCCGGCCAACAATATGTTTGGTAGAAGATGCATTATGGCGCGACAGTTTTCACAATGGCTTTATGAAATTCAGTCAGGTTCAGCAAATCAAGTCACAACCGAGGCAACTGGTTTCTCAATTCAACTCGGGTGATGTTGCCAGTGTGATGTATACGTCCGGGACAACCGGTGAGCCCAAAGGTGTCATGCAGACGTTCGGCAATCACTTTTCATCTGCAATTGCCTCGTCACTGAATCTGGGCTTAACGTCACATGATGACTGGTTATGTGCTGTTCCGATTTTTCATATCAGTGGTTTTTCAATCATTATGCGTGGGCTTATTTATGGGATGACGGTACGATTGGTTTCCCATTTTGATCCTGTTTTGGTCGATAGACTGCTGAGAACAGAACCTGTCACAACAATTTCGGTTGTGCCATATATGTTAAAAAAATTGCTTGATTTGAGAGACCAAAAATCAGGGGCTTATAATCCGGACTTTCGTTGTATGTTATTAGGTGGCGGCCCCATTGATCGACAGACTTTGACCAGGTGTCAGACATATCATGTCCCGGTTGTTCAATCGTATGGGATGACGGAAACCTGTTCACAGATTGTTGCCTTAAACGATGTCGATGCGGATACTAAAATCGGTTCTGTTGGCAAACCACTCTTTCTCACACAGCTTAAATTGTCAGAAAACGGTGGTGAAATTTTAATCAAGACGCCGGCACTCACTTCCGGTTATCTCAGTCGGCCAGAAGCACTGTTTAATAAGAAAACAACGGACGGCTGGTACCGTACCGGAGATGTCGGACACCTTGACAGTGATGGTTTCCTGTACGTTGATGGCCGTATTGACGACATGATCATTTCCGGTGGTGAAAATATTTTTCCGGATGAAATCGAAGCGGTTTATTCGGCTTATCCCGGGGTTGATGAGGTTGCAGTCATTGGTGTTAGTGATAAGCAATGGGGACAATCTCCCGTTGCATTTATAGTCAGTTCAAAGCCACTTTCGACTCAGAAGTTAGTTGCATATGGTCGTCAAAGATTAGCTCACTATAAAGTTCCCAAGCATTTTTATCAAATTGATCATTTGCCAACGAATGCGGGTGGCAAAGTACAGCGGTATAAATTAAGAAAACGCCTGAATGATAGATAGAAATCTAAAATAAGCAGTGGAAAGGATCTAAATAGACCGATCAACACCACTGCTTTTTTGACGAGTTGTCAACCGGCTGGTTTTAACAAATTGGAGGAACAAAAACGGGATTATGAGAAATGATTATTTGAAGAAATTGATGTTAACCACTATTTTTTTAGCACTTTGTGTTGTTGGCGCAAACGTTAAGATACTGGGATCAATTGCGCTGGATTCAGCTCCGGCTTTCTTGGGAGCCATTTTATTAGGGCCGGCAATCGGTGCATTTTTAGGCTTTTTTGGTCATTTATTGTCAGCGATGCTGGCCGGTTTTCCATTAACGTTGCCGGTTCATCTGATTATTGGGGTGATGATGGCTGCCTGCATGTTCGTGTTCGGTCTGCTTCGTCAGCGTTTAAACTTGTCCCGTGGTTTGGTCATCGTCATTTCCGACGCGATCGGTTATTTGATAAACGTCCCTTTGGAATTAACACTGCTGTATCCGATTTTAAAACAGTCGGTAGTTGCTCTCTTTCTACCACTAACGATTGCGACTGTATTGAATTTGATTTTGTGTGAATTGGTTAGCGCGGCATTGCCGAAACGAGTGAGAAGGACTTTTAAAGCCTTGAAACATTGATGATCGTGGTTCGGATTAAAGGAGGGTTCTGTTTTGAAATTTCGTGATTTAACGATTAAGCCGATTAGCGACAAGACTGCGTTGGTGATCGCATGTGACGTCAGTGCCGGTATTGGTGAGAAGCCGGATGATCTGGTACACGTTACGGCCGATGTTACAGCGGCATTTGCACTAAGGGTACCTTTAATGGAACTGCTTTGTTTTGGGGCGACACCCATTTCGGTTGTTGATACGGTTGGTAATGAAATGACCCCAACCGGTGAAAATATGATTGCCGGACTGAAGCAGGAATTAAAAAGGGCTGGATTGTCGGATATATCGCTGAATGGTAGTACTGAAGACAATATGCCAACCCGGACAACTTCAATTGGGGTAACGGTGATTGGGATCGCGACAAGACGAGTTGATGATTTATTTCAAAAACAGCCTATGGTCATTTATCAATTGGGACGACCATTAGTAGGCGACGCCGTTAAACAACATTTTAGTGATCTATTTTCCTACAACCTGATTAATGAACTCAGGTCTGATTCAGCAGTGATTGACATGTTGCCGGTGGGATCAAAAGGCATCGCATTTGAAATTAATCAACTGGCGAAGACACATCAACTGAAAGTAGTAGACGGTAGTGTAATGGAAACAGAAGAAATGGTTAAATCTGCCGGCCCGGCAACCGTTGCCTTGATTGGTGTCAAACCGGAGAAAAGACGGGTATTTGAACGGCACTTTCCGCAGGTCAGTTATCTAATGAGTTTAACCTAATTGTGATTGGAGACCGAAAAGACATGATTCAAGGATTTATTTTATATACTCAGTTTTTTACCCGTATTCGAATCCCGGTTGAAATTAAAGACCCCGGTCATAAATTTCGAGATAATATCCAGTACTTTACGCTGTTTGGACTGATATTAGGGTGCTTGGAGGCCACTTTATTTTTAGGCTATACATATCTTTTCCCACAGTGGTTTGCATGGATGTTGTTTTGGATGACGGATGGCATGATAACCGGTGGTTTTCATTTGGACGCTTTGGCGGACACGGCAGACGGTGTTATGTCATCGCGGACACCGGATAAAATGTTCAAAATTATGAAAGACAGTCGGCTGGGTACGATGGGAACCCTAGCGTTAATTTATTTTTATGCGATCCTTTTTGGGGTAGGGGCAATCTTGGCCGTCAGGTTTGATCGCTTTCAGTTAACGATGCTTGTACTAATCAGCGTTATGATGGCCAAAACAGGTATTTCACTATTATTTTATAAAATGACGTATGCTGGTGAAGCACCGGGACTTGCGACTATTTGGCAGGGAATTAAGACGTGGCGGATTGGTATCAGTCAGGTTGTTTCTCTTGTTGTTATTGGCGTATTGCTGGGATATCCCGGCCTTATTAGTTATCTGGCTGTACTGATTGTCGCGTACGGCTATCGACGGTATATGTTGGCCCTGCTGGGTGGCTTCAGTGGTGATACGCTGGGCGGTTTTGCGGAAATTTCGCAGGTCATTTTCCTATTGGCGTATGTCATTGTTACCAAATTAATGTAGGTGGTATCGAGATGAAATTATATGTTGCCAGACACGGTCAGACTGATTACAATCAACAGAAAAAGTTTTACGGTTCATCTGATGTGCCGTTGAATGCAAATGGGCGCAAAGACGCGGCTAAACTAGCAGATAAATTTGAAGCATTGCCCTTAGGACTCATTGTAACAAGCGATTTAAAACGAGCCCGGCAAACTGCCCGGCCTATTATAGCGACACACCCGGAAAGCGATAGTCAACTATCCTCAAAATTGGAGGAAAGTCATTTTGGTGCATGGGAAGGTCTTAATGCTGATGAAATCCAAGCAACATTCCCTGAGGATTGGCAAAACTGGCTTGATGATCCCTTTCATGTTTCTCCTACGAATGGAGAGAACTTTCAAGACTTTAATACCAGAGTATTGGCGGGCCTTAAGAACATTCTTTCAGACGCTGCTTCAAACGATCACATCTTACTGGTCGCTCATCTTGGCGTGCTGCGAGTGATTAACCAATCATTTTTTCCTGAAAGTAATTTTTGGGAGCAGAAATTTCCGGCGGGGACTTATTCAGTTTATCAACTGGATGAGGTCGGAAGGTGTGTGGGAGTGGTGTATGACGTTTAGTGAAAATAAGTTCGATAGTTAAATTAGCCTGTACGGATATGATGACAAATAGTTTATGACAGAATATGCTCTTTCAGGGATAAAAATAAATTAGAAATTTAGCTGAAAGCATAGACGAAAACAAGAAAGCGCTTCCATATAATGTAAGTGAAGCATTTTTACAATATTAATTTATGGGAGTGAATATAATGGATGGCAATATTCAAAATATCGATGCCAAATCAAAAGCTGCAGTGAACGTATCGAGACGATATTGGTGGAAAGTTGTAGCGCTTTGTTTCGTAGGATGGATATTAATTTATGCTGATCGGACTATTTTGAATCCTGTGCAGGAGCAAATTGGTGCTCAGTTTCATATTGGAAATACACAGTTGGGATTAGTCAACAGTATTTTCTTTCTAACATATGCAATTTGTCAAATTCCCTTTGGGATACTTGGTGATCGGGTTGGTAGACGTTTAGTTATCATGGGCGGTTTTATTGTATTAGGAATTATGACATTTTTTAGTGGGTTTGCATTTTCGTTTGGTATTTTTCTATTATTTCGTGCATTAGCTGGTGCTGGCCAAGGAACTTACTATGGGCCTCAATATGCATTATCTACAGAGGCTATTCCGACTAAAGATTTAACCTTAGGAACTGCCATTATTAATAGTGGGATGGCATTCGGAACATCTGGCGGCTATCTTTTATCGAGTAGTATGGTGCTCCAGCACGGAATGGCATGGCAAACACCATTTTATGTTATGGCATTACCAACTATTATTGTTGGCGTTTTGTTTTATGTAGTATTAAAAGAAAAGGTTATTCGTCCTGAAGATCAAGGAAACACTGAAAAAACTGCAGAAGTTAAAAAATCGGAAGAAAGTAAGGTCCAACTTAAGGATCTATTCAAGAATCGGAATTTAGTATTTGCATTTATCTTATGCTTTTGCTCTATTTACGCAAATTTTGTAATTTTAACTTGGCTGCCCCAATTTTTGCAGGTAGAAAGAGGATTTCAAGGAAGTAGTGTTGGCTTTATTTCATCACTAGTACCATGGGCTTCAATCCCTGGTGCAATTGTATTCGCAAGAATTTATGATAAATTAAAAAAGACAAAATTAATGATTGCATTTTTAGTGCCGATTTCACTGGTTGCGGTGTTTGGAATTGCTTTTGTAACTAACAAGTTATTATTGATTGTTTTATTAATTGTTTATGGCCTAACCGGTAAATTAGCAATTGATCCAATTCTTGTGGCATTTGTTACTAAGAATTCACCAAGAGGATCATTATCAACTGCGCTGAGTGCATATAATTTTATTGGAATGTCTGGTTCTATTTTGGCTCCCTACTTAACGGGATGGATTTCAGATCAATTTGGTTCAATGCAAATCGGATTTTATTTAGCAGCTGTTCTACTGTTGGTTGGATTAGTTCTATTCACGTTTACGAATGATAAAAAGAATTTGGTTCAAGGATAAACAGCTAACAGAATAAGGAAGTCAGTACAGCAGTCCTCAATGGCAAACATTAAGGACTGCTTTTATTGTTCTTGTACCTTTAGGGCCTTGTTTATCTTAAAAAATGTTTGGTTTGGATCGAGCATGTCATTATTGTAATTAGTAATCCGTGAGGTACTTAGTCTTACAGGAGTGCTTGTGAACTAGAGCAAGTATTACAGTAGAAGGCGTTTCCGCTCTTATGATGAATAATATTATTGTTTGATAGGTTGGCTTATTTTATAAGCTATAACTAAAAATAATTAAGTGGGCTTATTGTGGTCCTAAAAAAATATTTCGCTAAATATATTCGCCCTTGTCAACAAAAAAACAGCCATCTTTTTTGATGGCCGTAACTATAATTAATCTATTTTAACTTTTTTATTTGATTTTGGGTCGCTCTGATCCTTATCCTTTTCGGGAAACCAGCGATACATAACGGCTTTAAAAAAGTCGGAACCATAATCTAAGAAGAAAACACCTAAAAGCATACAACAAGCTAACTGGAGAACAAAGACGTACCAATTATTGATTTTTATATTTAGTGATATTTCCATAAATGTTCCCCAAGCTAGTAACCAAGCTGGAATAAAAGTTGCTTTAAGAAGCGTTCCTTGAAGTAGAATTGCAATGAGGGCCATTATACCGAAGACACTTGAGGTCCACCAAAGCATATTCATATTTGGAATTTGAAATAAATTATAAGCAATTAAGCCCCAAATAATTCCCATTCCAAAACTTAGAGATACGTTCCACGGATTTTTCTTTGATTCGTCCATTCCAGCATAAAATGCTGATGTGATGAATGCTACTGGGGCCATCCAGAAAGCTAATGATCCGGATATAAGACCATAGAAAAAGGTAAATATACCAATTCCCAATGCGCTATAGGTGACCTCTTTGCCACTAGCAATATATTGTTTCATTTAAACCGCTCCTTGTATTAGCAAAATCTACGGTAAAGATGCTCACAGTTGAACAACTTATTTAACAAGTTCATCATAAACAATTCTGAAAGCGGTTACATGGTAGGCAGTAGATAAAAATTCACACTCCTGTTTATCTCTTAAAGCTAATCAGTGTTCTGTTACGGCATCTAACCAGCTAATTAATTTTCGATAACAATCAAGGTTGGTTTCATTGACTTCTCTATCAAAATCATGTTCCTTTGAATTGATAGGAATTAACTTAGAATTTGGTAGCTTTGCTTTTAACATGATTGAATTAATGAACGGGACATCTGGATCAGATGAGGACTGACACATGTAAGTCGGTGGAAAGTTTTGTAGTGTACTTTTTGAAAGTTGCTTTTCTTTACTTTGAGTTTCCTTAAAGATCATTTTCTGCCACTGACTGCTTTGACGAGCATAAACATACAATAAGAACCGTTCTTCTACAGAACTTGAGGTGACAGGAGACGTTGAAATCATCGATTGTGCCTCTTCGAAGGTCACTTTTGGGTAACTGGCATACATTGAATTTTTCTTTTGTAAATTAGTGGATAATAAGCTTTCAAAGCCATAGAAGTCGACGAATGCTTTGGGCTTTTGGCTAAGATTTTCTGTCATTAATTGCAGACAAAGGTAAGCACCAGCTGAGCGACCAAAAAGAATATAGTCATTATTGAGTAATCCTAGTTTTTTACTGTTCATTAGAAAGAACTTTAATCCATCATTAACGGATTGAATTATTGCGCTATAGGAACATTCGGGAGCTAAACAATAATCAATTGAAAATAGTGAGTAACCTGACTCTAGAAGAAGTTTGACGTAAGGAGCTGGTAAGTCGTTTCGATTACCGTAAATTAGACCGCCACCGTGAATATAAAAAATGGTTGGTTTTTTAACTTTTGCCTCAGATTTCCAAAATGTGGCATGAACTGTAATTTTCTCACCTGTGCTGTAACTAATAGTTTGCAATTAAAATCATTCCTTTCATACTGTTTCATCATTTAGTACATTAAGCACCCGAATACCAACGTTTAATCTAAAGACTTCATCTACATCTGAAAAATTAATACTTGTTCTTTCCTGAATTTTATTTAGTCTATAGCTCATTGTCTTGGGATGGATAAAGAGCGCGCTTGCACTAGCTTTGGCATTTTGATTATGTTCGAGATAGGTCTTTAACGTTGTATATAGTTCTGGTTTGTCTTTGTAAATTTTTAGAAGATCTTCTGGAACAAAAGACCTTAATTTTTCTGGATTATCAACTTGAAATAGGAATCTGTAAAATCCGAGATCGTTGTAGTTGAAAATCTGGTTCCGTTTATTTAAATGGCTGGCAATCTGAAGTGTTTTCAATGCCTGTGATGCATAGACCTTAAAGTCCTTTGGATGACAAGTTTCACTTAATCCAATCTGAAAGTTTAGATTAGGATGAGTGTCCTCAAGTGTCTGCAGTATTTTTTGTAAGTTATCCTGAAGCTTTTCGGGAGTTTGCTGATCCTCCGAAATGATTAGAATAATTCTATTTTGGCGAATACGATAAACTGTATTAGGCCAGTATAGTTTAAATTGACTAACGACGCGATCAGCTTCTCGGGGATTATCTCGATAGTAATCTGGCTGTACTTTTTCTTCTTTTAAGGCTTGCACAACGGTGACGCGATAATTGCTTGTTTCTACAAGGTTAAAGTGTTTCAAAGTAGCTTGGAATTCCTCTTCACTTGCAATTTTTCCGTTAATAAGATCATCAATGATGTCGTTGGCATATGTTCTTAACCCTTGATTTAAGGCGGTTTGTTTTAGAACTTCCATTTGTGTGAAGTTAACAGCATTTTCAATAGCCATAAAATCGACATCTTGAAGGATCTGATTTTCTTGTAGCACTCCAAGGTAAAGCTGATCTTGGCTCTGAGGAATTTTTACCATTAATAATTTAAAACTCTTGTCAGTTAATGTTACCTCATAGTATTGATAATTTGTATACTCCTTTTTTGGCACAGGTCTTCTTTGGGTGAAATCAATTTCTTTTAATTTATGCGTATTTTGATCATTATGAATAATATTGGAGGCAATATTATCTTCGATTTTAAAAATAAATGTTGGATTACTTACTAAAGATGAAAGTAAGTTAACGATGGCGTTGAATGAGCTGTTTTGGATTGCTAATTGAATAAATTGCTGATTTATTTTTTTGTATTGATTCAGCAATAAATTTTTTTCGTTGAACAGTAATTGCATTGATTCCAGCATGATGTCGTTATATTTAATATTTTTGGGGATTTCAATTAACGGAATTTTGTACTGATTGCAATCATCAATAATAGTCTGAGGGATTTCGTTAACAAATCTTGAAGTCTTGATAATTAATCCACTGCAATTGTGATTATGAAGTGATCGCATGAATTGGCCGATTGCTTTTTCTGAAAGGTTATCGAATCCATATAATGATGATAGCAGAACTTCGTTTGGTGTAATCCATTGCTCAACGTCAGGTGCTTCGGTGATCATAATATTTTCAACGGGATTATTTAAACCTGCTGATCCAGCAATTAACTTTGAATTATTAAGCGATTCTATTTTTTGAATATCTTTTAATATGATGGCCATATTCTTTCCTCCTTGTATTAATGTTCAACATTAAGGATACTCTTGAAAGGATAAAAATCAATTTAAAGAAAGCGATTTCTATTATCCTTATAAGATATAAAAGCGCTTTCTTTATTATCTAGATAAGTAAATGTAATTGACTCCAAAAATTCTTATTATAAGAGCGTAAGTTAAATTGTTAACCAGCAAAGGGAGGAAACCAATTTGCTATATACAGTAATTAGAAAAAATAGTTATCAAGATTCTATCAATTTGATGCTTCTAACCAAAAATATTAGTTCAATGCCTGGTGTTAAAGAAGTTCAGGTAATGATGGGGACAGATGCAAATAAGGATATTTTTGATGAGGCAGGGTTATTAACTGATGAAGCTAAGTCTGCTGAGCCAAACGATATGATGATCGTTCTTGATGCTGATAAAAAAGATGTCATGGATGATGTTTTGAAACAGATTGATAAATTTCTAAATGATTTATCAGTAAAAAGTGATGATTCTGATAGTGATTCTAAAAAAGTTACCAATTGGGATGACGCTATGAAGAGTATTCCAGATGCTAACTTAGCAGTTATATCGGTTCCTGGGTTATATGCAGCAGATGAAATTGATAATGCATTAGATCATAATTTAAATGCTTTTGTCTTCAGTGATAATGTATCGCTTGAGGATGAAAGCAGATTGAAGAAAAAGGCACATAAAAAAGGGTTGCTTGTAATGGGCCCCGATTGCGGAACAGGAATTATTAGTAATGTTCCGTTAGCTTTTACTAATGTGGTTCGCTCGGGCAATATTGGATTAGTGGGTGCTTCTGGTACTGGAATTCAAGAAGTTACCAGTATGATTGAACGCCTTGGTGGTGGAGTCACGCATGCAATCGGAACCGGCGGTCGAGATTTATCGGATAGTGTAGGTGCGATAACCATGGAGGATGCGATTGCTGGTCTTGCCCATCATGATCCAACTGAAGTGATAGGCATTATTTCCAAGCCACCGGCAAAAGAAGTTCGTGATGATGTGGTTAGTTTACTTCATAGCATTGATAAACCAGTGGTTGCAATTTTCTTAGGTGAAAAACCAGATCATCATGAAGATTCGGTATATTTGGCTCATACATTGGAAGAAACAGCAAAAATTGCAATGGATTTAGCCGATAATAAACCCGTTAAAGATAATTATTATTCTAAAAAACCACTTGCAGATGCAGATCCTAAGCTTGAAGGAAAGCATATTATTGGCTTGTATTCTGGTGGCACACTTGCGTATGAAGCTGGAATGTTGGTTTCTGAAGCATTAAATCTGGGTGGTATTATTTCCGAAGATGGTTATGTTCTTAAAGCAAAAGGCAATGAGGTATTGGATCTTGGTGATGATATTTACACTCAAGGACGTCCACATCCAATGATCGATCCACGAATTCGGATTGAAAAAATTAGTGAGTATGCTAACGATCCTAAGACTGGCGTTATTCTTTTGGATGATGTTCTTGGATATGGTACCGATGATACAATGGCTGAAAGCCTTGCAGATGCTGTTAATAACGTTTCTAGAAAACATCCACGTATTAAGTTTGTTGCAACAGTTGTTGGAACAAGAGATGATCCCCAAGATTATGATGCTGCAAGAAAAACGTTACAAGATGCGGGTATCATTGTTCTTGATAGCAATGCACAAGCTGTTAGGTATGCACTCAACTTAATTGGTAAAGATTTAAATGAACCCGATAAAAAGGTTGTTAACTATACAGGTGGAACACGTGAAGTGCCAACTCCAAGTGAATCCGTTCTTGATCTATTGTACACAAAGCCACGAGTAGTTAACGTTGGACTTTCAGAGTTCTTAGATCCAGTTATTAAGTTTGGTGGTACTGGTGTTCAATTCGACTGGAAACCAGTTGCTGGTGGAAATCCGAAGCTGATTAAAATTATTAAAAAAGTTAAGGCTCTTCAAAATCGAGATCAAGAAAACGCAAAGATTGTTGATGCATATAAGAAAGCCGCTCCATTTTTGGTAGACGTTGTTCCTGCAGGAACAGTTATTTCAGAGCTTAAGGGACATACATTACTTCATGCCGGTCCTCCAATTGAATATAATGAAATGACAGAACCTATGCAGGGTGGTTGTATTGGCGCAATCCTTTTTGAAGGCTGGGCTGATAATGAGGATGATGCACGTCAAATGCTTGAAAGTGGGGATGTTAAATTCCTTTGCAATCATGATGTTAACGCAGTTGGCCCAATGGGAGGCATTACGTCGGCTCATATGGCGGTACTAGTGATTAAAAATGCACTTAAGGGCAATGACGCGTACTGCACAATGAACGAAGGTATTGGAAAGGTACTTCGGTTTGGTGCTTATTCTGAAGAAGTAATAACTCGTTTAAAGTGGATGGCAAATGTGTTGGCTCCAACATTAAGCGCTGCACTCAAGAAACTTGATGGTGGTCTAAATGTTAATGTTATGATGGCTAAAGCAATTACTATGGGTGATGAATTCCATCAACGTAACATCGCCGCTACATTAGTATTCCTCAAAGAAGTGGCACCGTTGATTGTTTCGCTTAATATTAGCGAAAAGGATAAGCAAGATGTTATTCAATTCTTGGCAGATACTGATCAATTCTTCTTGAGCATTATGATGGCAACAGGAAAGTCAATGGTTGATGCCGCAAGAACTTATAAGCATGGAACAGTTGTTACAACAATGACTCGAAATGGTAAAGACTTTGGTATTCGAATCAGTGGTTTAGGTGATCAGTGGTTCACAGCACCGGTTAATACACCGCAAGGACTGTTCTTTACTGGCTTTTCTCAAAAAGATGCTAATCCGGATATTGGTGATAGCGCAATTGCTGAAACTGTTGGATTTGGCGGAATGGCTATGATCGCTGCTCCTGGTGTAACACGATTTGTTGGTGCAGGCGGTTTTAAGGACGCACAAAAGATTAGCAATGAAATGGCTAAGATTACGCTTGATCGAAACCCTAACTTTACGATTCCAACTTGGGATTACCAAGGAACAGCTATCGGGATCGATATTGTAAAAGTTGTTGAAACTGGGATTACACCAATTATTAATACTGGAATTGCAAGTAAAGTTGCAGGTGTTGGTCAAGTAGGCGCTGGTACTGTCCATGCTCCGCTAGCTTGTTTCGAGAAGGCCTTAATTGCTTATGCCAACAATATGGGACTGCTAGAAGACGATGATGCAACGTTATTAGAAAAAGAATTAGTTAAGGAATAAGTGATGTTTATGAGCCTTAATCATAATCAAACAAATGGAGAGAAGAGCAATATGCTCCCTCTCCATTTGTTTAATAAAGACCATGGAATTATCAATACCATGTTTCAGCATAGTTTTAATATTGATTTCCCAGACCTACTTTTTCACGTCGGAAATGAATCTGATTCACTTTCTTGTACGGGGATTACTCTGGAAGATGATGTAGTGGATGAATTATTAAAATATATTGATGTAAATGATCCTGTGTCTTTTATTAAGGGAAAGTTGTACCTTTATACAAAGAAAGAAATAAGAACGATTGATTTAGAGCCTTTAAAAACTGTTGATTTAAGAATTCCACAAATCAAGCTAGATTTAAATTTCCTAAAAAAGATTATTGAGAAATTTAATATTATTGATTTTCAGAATGATTGGGGACTAAGTGATGAATATTCTCCCAATAAGGTTATTAAAATGCTCATTGAAAGCTGTGATCCAGAGCAAATCATGGAAACTCTGAAGTTTCTTTATGGGCGAGGGCGAGGTCTTACCCCAAGCGGTGATGATATTATCGTTGGCTTTACAAGCGTTCTTAGCGCCTTTGGATTTAAACAGTTAACCTTATGGAAAGAGCAAGTGAAAATCATCTTAGAAAGTCGTGCAACGACTGATGTTTCTGAATCATATATTCAGGCAGTCTTGGAAAACTATACTTCAAAGAAAATGGTTCAATTCTTGAAAGTTATTCGAGATAAAGATAAGGAGCAGTTGGCTTCTTCACTTTTGGATATTCAGAATTTTGGCCATACTTCAGGAACGGATACGCTACTGGGAATGTATGCTGCTTTTATGTTATTGAAGAGTAAATTTATCCACTGAAGATAAAAAAATATATTCGAGTTATACTCGGTTACCGGTGCTTTTGAAGAAGATGTGTGTGAGAATATGTATGTAAGCGTTATCATACGATGAATTGTTGTTGCCAATAGGTTTAATCATTTGAGGTGAAAATAATGATAGACATTTTGTTGAAGCAAGTACGTTTGAACGATAATCAGTCATTAAAGGATATTGCGATTTCTGATGGAAAAGTTCAGAAGATTGCTGATGAAATTAATAGTCCAGCAAATCAAATTATTCAAGGGAATGGGCATGTTTTAATACCTGGTTTGGTTGAGTCGCATATTCATTTGGATAAAGCATTAATTTCTAATCGAGTTCATAATCAGTCTGGAACTTTAAAGGAAGCTATTCAGGTTACTGCTGAAGCTAAGCCAACCTTTACAGAAGATGATATTTATCAACGAGCTAAAAGAGCACTTGAAATGGAAATTGAGCACGGGGTCACCAATATGAGAACCCATGCTGAATTTTCTCCTGAAACTGGTTTTGTCGGTTTTAAAACTATCCTTAAACTTAAGGAAGAATATAAAGACATGATTGACATGCAAGTTGTTGCGTTTCCCCAGGATGGTATTTTTAAACTTCCGGGGATGACTGAGATGATGGATGAAGCTATGAAGATGGGGGCTGATGTTGTCGGTGGTATTCCTTACGTAGATCCAGATCCAAAACAACATATTGACTTCTTATTTGATTTAGCAAAGAAGTATGATAAAGATATTGATTTTCACCAAGACTTCTTTGATGATGCAGATAATATTTCTATTGAGTATCTAGCACGTAAGACGATTAAAGAGGGATATCAAGGAAGAGTGACAGTTGGACATGAAACTGCATTGGCTGCGTTACCACTTGAAAAGCTAAATCCAATTATCGATTTGTTACATGAGGCTCAAATTAATGTTATTTCATTACCAGAAACCGATTTACATTTAGGTGGACGAACAGACACCTATAATGTTCGCCGGTGTGTCACACCTATTCGTAGACTGCGAAAGGGTGGAGTAAATGTTGCGCTTTCTACTAATAATATTCGAAATCCGTTTACCCCATTTGGTAATGGTGATATTATGCAGGTTGGTTTTTTAGCCGTACCTGCGGCACATCTTGGTGGTTTGGCGGATTTACCATCAGTATTGGATATGTTGACGGTAGATCCGGCAAAAATTTTGAAGCTGGACCATTATGGAATTAAAGAAGGTAATATTGCAAATCTGGTTCTTCTTGATACCAAACGAAAAGCTGATGCAGTTATTGATATTCCAGAGCGACTTTATGTTATTAAAGATGGCAGAGTCACGGTCAAAACTGAGAAAAAAGTTTCAACTTATCGTAAAAATAAGGAAAAAATAAACATTTAGAGTGATAAATTAAAAATAGAGAAGCAGGAGGAATTACTTTGTCAAAAATCGTCGTTGCCCTTGGCGGCAATGCTATCCTTTCCAAGGATGCATCCGCACAGGCTCAAATGAAAGCAGTTAAAGAAACAGCAAAGGAACTCGTTAATTTTATCAAGAATGGGGACCAGCTCATTATTACCCATGGAAATGGACCACAAGTAGGAAACCTACTACTTCAGCAGAGTGCTGCAGACAGTGATGAGAATCCGGCTATGCCACTTGATACCTGTGGTGCAATGACACAGGGAAGTATTGGCTATTGGTTCCAAAATGCTATGAAAGAGGAATTACTGGATAGTGGCATTGACAAAGACGTTATGGCAATTGTGACCCAAACGATTGTGGATGAAAATGATCCGGCTTTCCAAAACCCATCCAAACCAATCGGACCGTTTTATAAAGAAACAGAAGTCGAAGGTCTAAAGGCTCTTCATCCGGACTGGCAGATTATCGAAGATGCCGGTCGTGGCTACAGACGGGTTGTGCCGTCACCTAAGCCGTTGGAAATCAATGAATATCGTGCCATCAAGCAGGTTGTTGATGCTGGCATCGTTCCAATTGTTTCAGGCGGCGGTGGCATTCCGGTTGTTCGAAAAGGTAACCGGCTGGTTGGAACGGAAGCTGTTATTGATAAGGATTTCAGCGCCTCAAAAATTGCCCAACTAATCGATGCTGATAAACTGATTATTTTAACGTCTGCCGGCGGTGTTTTTTACAACTACGGCAAACCCAATCAGGTTGAACTTAAAGAAGTTAGCGTTGATGAGATTCAAAAACACATTGATGCAAAGGAATTTGCCAAAGGCAGTATGCGGCCAAAGGTTGAAGCAGCTACCAGCTTTGTTCGAAATACCGGTAATCCGGCTGTCATCGGTGATCTTGAAGATGTTAAAGAGATCATTAAAGGCAATGAAGGAACCACTATTGTCAGCGAAAGTGTGCCGGCTACAGTGAAGTAGTTGAGATTGTTTTGAATAAAATAAAGACGCCATACAAGAACAAAACCTTGTATGGCGTCTTTATTTAGAAAGTCTAAGCTGATGCGTATGATCATGCATGGTGGGCTTAAAGGGCAGTCAAAGGAATCAATAACCTGATTGTACCAGCAATGGTAATTCCTTAAGATCCGGCAGGGTATAAGTGGGCTTGATATCGGCTAATGCCGACAACTTCAGTCGATTAATCCAAACGCAAGACCATCCGATTTTATGACATGGTACAACATCCCACCAATAGCCCATTGCAACGTGTAGGTGAGGCTGTTCGAGCTGCTTTGAGGCATAGTCAAAAAACGGTATGGCAGGCTTATAACAGCGGGTTTGTTCAGGTAGGATCGTTTGATCGACTTCGTGATCCAACGCGTTGAGGTGAGCTGCCATCAAGCTTGACGTTGAATTGGACATAATGATGACACGGTGGTCTGCCTCACGCAATTGACGCAGAACGGCAATGACTTCCGGCCAAGGGGTTAAAGTCGTGTATAGGTTGATTAAATCGTTAAAATGGTTGCTGAACAACGATCCGGTTTGAAGTGTCATGTCCATATACGCTAAGTCCCGCTTCAATAAGGCGGAAAATGGCAGCGTTGTTTCGCCATACATTAAGCGATCCTCCCACAATTCGAATTGGGACCAGGCAGCCTGACCGTCAATGCCGTGAGCTGTCCCGAATGCCATCAACCAGGTTTGGATTAGCCGAGTGTCTAATAACGTTCCGTAACAATCGAATGTGATATCCATTAAAATCACCTTTTTGAGTATCATAACACCTGAATCGGAGAATAGTCAGTTTATTTTAGAAGCATTGCAACCAATAAAAAACAGAGCAGTCTGACAACCTGCTCTGCTAATCGTTAAAATGTCAATATATTCTAATAAATTAATACTTCGGCTACCAAGATGCCGCCACCAAAAACCAGGACGAACACGACAACCGGCCAAACGAATTTTAGCCAATGGGAATACTTCATATTCAGCATCTGAAGGGTTGCCATGACTAAACCGGTCGGTGCCAGGAAAAGCATTGCATATTGGCCAAACTGATAGGCAGTGACAACCACAAATCGAGGAATATGAACCGTATCGGCAAGTGGTGCCAGAATTGGCATTGACAGAACGGCCAATCCGGAAGATGACGGGACAATAAAGCCAAGTACAAAGAAGATAAATAACATGACTAAGATAAACGTCGGTCCACTCATATGGGCAACCAGGGTTGATGAAAATTGAAGAATGGTATCCGAGATGAGACCTTCATTTAAGACCAAATTGATACCACGGGCAAGTCCAATGATAAGGGATACGCCTACTAAACTTGAGGCACCGTTAACAAAAGCATCAACGACTCCTTTTTCACCAAGACCATGGTTACCGGTTCCAGTTAAGAACATGATAATAATGGCAAATGCCAAGAATGAGGATGCCATGGTTGGGAACCACCAGCCTTGGGACATCACACCCCAAACCATGATTGGGAAAGCTGAGACGAATAAGAGTAGAATAATCTTTTTTCGAATTGTAAAAGATGATTTCTGGTGATCGTCAGTCGATGCAATTTCCCACATGTGGTTGAATTCATCACGGTCATCATAGGAATACGAGAAGGTCGGATCCGCTTTGACTTTTTTGCTGTACCAATATAGATAAATGATGACGAATGCGGCCGCAACAATACACCCGACTACCCGCCACATAATTCCCTGGGTAAAATCAATTCCGGCAGCGTTTGAAGCAATAACAACCGAGAACGGATTAATTGTTGAAAATGAGGTTCCAATTGAGCTTGCAAGGAAGATGGCTCCGACACAGACAATCGAGTCGTAGCCCATCGCAATGAAGATTGGCACCAATATAGGATAGAACGCAACTGCTTCTTCCTCGATCCCACAAAGGGTACCGCCTAAGACCATTAAAATAGAGACAAAGAAAATCAGTGCGAATTCGTGGCCTTTGGTTTTCTTTGTCAGTGCCATTAATCCCGACTCAAACGCACCGCTTGCTTTAACAACCCCAATCAGGCCACCGAGAACTAAAATAAAGACCATGATGTCGACGGCTTCTATAGTCCCTCGAACCATACTGCTGGTAATATCGCTGGCACCGGCTGGATGTTGTTTGAGCCGCTTGTATGTGTTGGGTACTGAAACAGCTTGGGTAATGCCGCCGGACGTAAACTGGTGAATATCAATTTTTACGCCGAGCTTATCCAATTCTTTCTGGGTACTTGGAATGTTGGATATTTTCCCGTGTGGGTCAGTGATCTGTAAGTGAGAGCTGGTTTGATTATAAGACAGCTTTGAATAACTGCCGGCCGGAATCATCCAGGTTGCCGCTACTGCAACGACCGTTAAGATAAACAGGATGACAAACGCACCGGGCATCTTTAGTTTGAAATGCCGTTTGGGCTTAATTGCTGAATCCATTTGTATAATCCCCCTTCGTTCTATACAATTGGTATTATATGAAGCGGTTTCATATAACTTCACGATACTTCAAAAACTTGTGTAAAAATGTCTAGGGGAATTTAATCATGTTCAAGCAATCACGTTTCATTAGTTACGGACGTTACCAGCGGATCCTGGTTGCGGCGATCTGCATTGCGCTGGCTTCGCAAATCAATTTTCAAACGTATACGTCGGGATTTATCATTACACTGGCAGTTTTGCTGCTGCCGATTTTTCTGTATTTTAATCGCGATTTAAATCCGTTTCAGCTGACATTGGCGGTCGCAGTTGCATCACCGATTTTTCGAGGCGTCCTGTTATTTATAAGTCAGGATGCCAGTGCCAATCACATTATTCAATTTACGATCACGGATATGGCCTTTTATGTGTGTTATGGTGCCCTCTATTATTTGATTTATTGGCGAAATGGCCAACGTAACAACGGCTATTTCTTCTTCACAATTGTCCTGTGCGATTATCTCTCGAATTTGCTGGAGGTCAGCTTATTAACCGGCTTTTCGCATTACAGTTACCAGCTATTCCAATTCTTGTTTATGGCCGCATTGATTCGCAGCCTGGGAAGCTGTTCAATTGCTTTTGTGTACCACTATTTCACACTGATGTTACGGGATGAAAACCACGAACAACGTTATTATCATTTTGTGTGGGTTGCCTCTGCCGTTAAGAGTGACGTGTATTTTATGCGCAAGAATATCAGTGAAATTGAAAACGTCATGAAGAACGCTTATTTGCTTAACCAACAGTTGCAGCAGGACAAAGTCGATGAAAAGCAACAGGATATGGCATTGAGTATTGCCAGGGATGTTCATGAGATTAAGAAAGATTATCAAAACGTTATTCGTGGCCTGGGTGATTATTTTGATGATGATACCAGTGCACCAATGCAGTTGGCCGATATTTTAAAAGTGACGGTAAATTACATCCGTGAAGCAATTAAGCAGCGTCATCAAAATATCGTGATTGAGGTTCATAATCAAGTTGATCTGGTGGTTCCAAACCATTATTACGTTGTATCGATTCTCTCAAATTTAATTTTTAATAGCGTGGACGCAATGGATGATAAGGCTAACGGGTTGATTCGAGTGACTGTGGCAGATGATAATGATCAAATTATTATTAATGTTAGTGATAATGGCAGTGGAATGGATCAAGAAACGCTTGCGATGATTTTTGAACCGGGATTCACGACTAAATTTGATGAAAGTACCGGCGTCGTTTATCGGGGGATCGGCCTATCACATGTTAAAATAATTACCCAAGAGCAGTTTGATGGCGATATTCAAGTGGCATCCAAGCCTGGTCAGGGAACTGATTTTCAGGTAACGCTCAGTAAACGACGACTGACACAGGAGGCACGATCATGAAATTTTACATTGTTGACGATGATCCATCAATTCCAATGATGCTTCGCCGAATTATCGAAAAGGATCCTCAAAATGATGTGGTCGGTATTGCCCACGAGGCTAAAAAGGCGCTGGCTGATTTAACGTTGATGGCTGTCGATATTGTTTTGATAGATCTGCTGATGCCTGAAATCTCAGGGATTGAATTAATTAAGCAATTAAAGCAGCGAAAGCCGTCATTGCGCTTTATTATGATTTCTCAGGTTCGCGACAGTGAGTTGCGGTCAGAAGCTTATCAAACCGGCATTGAGTTTTTCATTGATAAACCAATTAATGTCATTGAAGTTAAAACGGTGATTGAAAAAGTAATTCAGAATATTCAGATGACTGAAAAATTAACGCATATTCAAGCGCTGGTTGGCGGCAGTTTGACGGCTGAACCGGTGGTTGATCAGCGACAGAAAGCTAAGGAGCGAATTCTTTCAATATTAAGGTTTCTGGGAATGACATCGGAAGCCGGCTCTTCTGATATTTTGGCAATTGCCCAAATGATGCTGGAACAACACCTTACTTTTCGAGAAATTGACTTTAATAAGGCCTATCATATCGATGATCGGGAAAAGAAAATTTTGTTTCAGCGAATCCGAAGAGCGATCAAAACCGGCTTAACCAATCTGGCGACTCTCTGCATGGATGATATGGATAATGAAGTCGTGATTGAATACGCAAATTCGTTGTATGAATACAAGAATGTTCGAAATGAAACGCAGTTTTTAAGAGGAACCCGGCAAACGGGTGGTAAAACATCTTTACGACATTTCTTTGACGGCCTATTGAATGAAGTGAATGTATCAGATTAATCGTGAAGCTCAAATGTCCGTCAATCCCGAAAGAGAATTGACGGTTTTTTTGTTCCACTCAAGTGAAAACGTTTTACTAACAATGCCATGTCACTTGATGCGTGCAAACGCAATGGTTTCAAGCGATCTCCATATATGTAACATGTTACGCGTTACGGAACAAAATACATGCTTGTTCAGCCTATGCCGATAGGGGTCAAAACCATATACTTAAGCGCTTTCATCAAGTATAGTAAGACTCGTAAAGAAATACTCGAGGATTTCTGGAACACAATTAAAACGAATTTAAAAAAAGACTAGGAGATAAACATCATGAAACGAGACTTTATCGATACAAACTCATACACCCGCGACGAAATTCAATATTTGATTAATTTAGGTATCCAAATCAAACAGGACATCAAACTTGGCAACTATCCACAGCTTTTGCCACATCGCACATTGGGAATGATCTTTGAAGAGTCTTCAACCAGAACCCGGGTTTCATTTGAGACAGCGATGACTCAGTTGGGTGGTCACGCGCAATATCTTGCACCAGGCCAAATTCATTTAGGCAGTGCCGAAAGCGAATCACTTGGCGATACAGCAATTGTGTTATCACGATTGGTTGATATCCTGATGGCACGGGTTGCAAAACATTCAACTGTTGAAAAATTAGCTCAAACGGCAACGGTTCCTGTTCTTAACGGAATGAGTGATTACAACCATCCAACCCAAGAAGTCGGTGACATCATCACAATGGCTGAACATCTACCAGCTGGTAAGAAACTCAGTGATTGCAAGATTGTTTTTGTTGGTGACGCAACCCAGGTTTGTGTTTCAACAATGTTTATGGCTTCCAAGATGGGAATGAAATTTGTTCAATTTGGCCCTAAAGGGTATCAAATCAAACCCGAAACTTTGGAAATTGGTAAGAAGAACGCTGAAATCTCAGGTGGCAGTGTTGAAATTTCCGAAGATGCCGATGCAGCCCTCAAAGATGCCGATTTCATTTACACCGACGTTTGGTATGGCTTATACGAAGCACCACTTTCATATGATGAAAGAATGAAGATCTTCTATCCTAAGTATCAGGTAAACGATGACTTAATGAGCAAAGCTTCAAGTCACGCAATGTTTATGCACTGCTTACCAGCCAACCGTGGCGAAGAAGTTACTGACAGTGTGATTGATTCACCGGCTTCAATCGCTTGGGATGAAGCAGAAAATCGTTTGACGGCAATGCGTGCCTTACTCGTATACTTGATGGCACCATCAATGAATTACAGTGAAAAACAATTGGATGACTTCAATGATCCAAAGCTTAAATCAATGATTCTAAATCTTGTTGACAACTCGACTCGTTAATCAATCGTTTAACAGATTTTAATGAAGGTGGAAGAAATGGAAAAAGAGAAAAAGTTTAGATTATTTGATGCGGTACTAATGGCGGTCGTTGTTGTCCTAGTTGTTGAATCGGTCGCACCAGCCGCAGCAATCGGTCCATCACAATTCTTCTGGTGGGGAGCACTTCTGATTCTCTTCTTCCTACCATACGGATTAATTTCTGCAGAACTCGGGACTACTTATGATGGCGATGGCGGTATCTATGATTGGGTTCGAAAGGCGTTTGGAAAACGTTGGGGTGGTCGAGCTGCCTGGCTTTATTGGATTAATTTTCCGATTTGGATGGCCAGCCTGGCCGTTCTATTTACCGGCGTTATCGGTCAAGTTTTTCCGACACACTTTGGTACGTGGACAAACGTTGTTATCCAATTGGTCTTTATCGCGATAGTAACCCTGATTTCCTGTTATCCGATTGCGGATAGCAAATGGATCTTGAACCTGGCCGCAATTGCCAAAGTCGTGATCATGCTGAGTTTAGGAATTCTTGGGATTTACGTTGCGATGACCAAAGGTGTTGCAAGTAACTTCACAGTTAAAACGATGCTACCGCAGATGGACGTTAAGAGCCTCGGTTACATCTCGGTTATCCTGTTTAACTTCTTGGGATTTGAAGTTGTGACATCAATGGCAAGTGAAATGCCGAATCCGAAGAAACAAATTCCCCAAGCAATCATCTGGGGCGGTATTTTAATCGCAGTCTTCTACGTATTTGCTGCCTTCGGAATGGGTGTTGCAATTCCAAGTGATAAATTGTCAACCTCAAGTGGATTAATGGAAAGTATCCTATTATTAATCGGTGGTAACAATTGGTTCGTGATTCTGATTGCCATTATGTTCATGTATACGTTGGCTGCCAACCTGATCTCATGGTCAGCCGGAGTTAACTACGTTGCCTCTTATGCAGCAAAAAATCATGACCTTCCGGCAGTCTTCGCAATTGAAAGCAAGAAAAACGGTATGCCGATTGGGGCAACCTTACTAAACGGTCTGATTGCTGCAATTCTGGTTGTTGTATCTCCTTTGATTCCCAATCAAAATATTTTCTGGGCGTTCTTCTCACTTAACGTGGTTGCTTTGTTGGGATCATACATCTTAATGTTCCCATCTTTCAGTAAACTTCGAAAAATCGATCCAAAAGCCGAGCGGCCGTTCAAAGTTCCCGGCAACAAGTTTATGATTTCGTTAATGACTTGGATTCCGGTAACACTCTTGGTTGTCACAGTTATTATGTCAGCTGTTCCTTTGAACGGTAGTGCTGAAGAGATTAACGGCAAAGTGCCAATTCTAATTGGGACGATTATCACATTGATTCTTGGTGAAATCTGTATTCGAATTGCTGAAAAGCACGGAGATAAGAAAGCTCATCAAGAGGCGAGTAGTCACATCGAAGGACACTCGGAACACGCATTAGAAAAGTAACTTGAATTTTGACTTAAACGTAAAGGAAGTTATTAAATTATGAAAACTTTACAATCATCACCTAAAAAAGACGGTTTCAGAATGCCAGGCGAATTTGAACATCATAAGGGTGTTTACATCCTTTGGCCGGAACGCCCGGACAACTGGAGAAACGGTGCCAAACCGGCACAACACACTTTTGTGAACGTTGCGAAAGCTATTTCACAATTCGAACATGTGACTGTTGGCGTTTCAGACGAACAGTTTGCCAATGCCCGTCACATGTTGCCGGATGAGGTTGAAGTGGTTGAGATGTCAAATGATGACTCATGGATTCGTGACTGCGGCCCAACATTTGTGACTAACGAGAATGGTGATCTTCGCGGTGTCGACTGGACATTTAATGCTTGGGGCGGCCTGGTTGACGGGTTGTACTTCCCTTGGGACAAGGATGACCGGGTTGCTCAGAAGGTCACCGAGTTGGAACATGCTGATCGTTATCGATTAGATGACTTTATTCTTGAAGGCGGCTCAATTCATGTTGATGGTGAAGGAACCTTGATCACAACCGAAGAATGCCTACTTTCAGAAGGCCGTAATTCACAGCTGTCCAAAGAACAAATTGAGAATGTTTTGAAAGAATATTTGAATTTGGATAAAGTGATTTGGTTAAAGCGTGGCATTTACAACGATGAAACCAATGGTCACGTGGATAATATTGCCAACTTTGTTAAGCCGGGCGTTGTAGCTTTGGCTTGGACGGATGACAAGAATGATCCACAGTATGAAATTTCAAAAGAAAACTATGACATCTTAAGTAACGCTACTGATGCCAAGGGTCGTAAGATTCAAGTTGAAAAACTTTATGTACCAAAACCGGTAACGATCACCAAAGAGGAAAGCGAAGGTGTTGACGCAGTTGATGGAACGCTTCCTCGTCAAGAAGGCGACCGGCTTGCTGCCAGTTATGTAAACTACTATACGGCAAATGGCGGAATTGTCTTCCCAGAATTTGGCGATCCAAACGATGAAAAAGCCAAAGAAACCTTACAACGACTTTATCCAGACCGTCAAATCGTCGGTGTTCCTGCACGTGAGATCTTACTTGGCGGCGGTAATATTCACTGCATCACCCAACAAGTACCGGCAGGCAGATAGGAGGAATTTAATTTGGCAAAAGTTGTCGTTGCCCTTGGGGGAAATGCGATCCTTTCAAAGGATGCCTCCGCAAAGGCTCAGATGAAGGCTGTTAAAGAAACAGCCAAAGAGTTGGTTAACTTTATTAAAAACGGTGATCAATTGATCATTACCCATGGTAACGGTCCCCAAGTCGGTAACCTGTTACTCCAACAGATTGCTTCCGACAGTAATGAAAATCCGGCGATGCCATTGGACACCTGTGGGGCGATGACTCAAGGATCCATCGGTTACTGGTTTCAAAATGCCATGAAAGAAGCATTATTGGATAGTGGCATTAACAAGGATGTTATTTCAATTGTGACCCAAACCATTGTTGATGAAAATGATCCGGCATTTCAAAATCCTTCAAAACCAATCGGTCCCTTCTACAAGGCCGATGAGGTTGCCGAGTTAAAGGCCCAACACCCTGATTGGGAAATTGTTGAAGATGCCGGTCGTGGCTATCGACGGGTTGTTGCTTCACCCAAACCTTTGGAAATTAATGAGTATCACGCCATTAAACAGGTTGTGGATGCCGGTATTATTCCAATTGTCTCCGGTGGCGGTGGCATTCCCGTTGTGAGGAAAGGCAATCGATTAGTAGGTACCGAAGCGGTTATCGATAAAGATTTTAGTGCTTCTAAAATTGCCCAATTGGTCGATGCCGACAAGTTAATTATTTTAACTTCGGTTGGCGGTGTCTTCTACAACTACGGTAAGCCAAATCAGCAGGAACTCAAAAAAGTGGGCGTTGACGAGGTTCAAGCTCATATTGATGCTGACGAGTTTGCCAAGGGCAGTATGATGCCTAAGGTAAAAGCAGCGGTGGACTTTGTTCGTAATACCGGTAATCCAGCTGTTATCGGTGCTCTTGAGGATGTTCAAAACATTATTAAGGGCACTGAGGGCACCACGATTGTCAAACAGCGTGTGAGCGTTTAAGCAGATTAACAGGTTCATTTAAATCATCAAGAGATTATCAATTAGGAGATCGCTGCTTGAGTGGCCGATCTCCTAATTTTTTGTCTATCCGTAAAGAGAACATGATAAAATTGGATTAGAAAGTAGTCGAGGTAAGAAAATGAAAATCAAAAATTCAAATCCACAAAAGGATGGTTATTATCTGGCACCCGAGTGGCATCAGCATCAACAGTCTTATATGATGTGGCCACAGAGAAGCGATAACTGGCGTGAGGGCGCAAAGCCGGCCCAAAAGACGTTTGCCGAAGTAGCCATTAAGGTGAGCCAATATGAACCCGTGACTATGCTGGTTTCCCAATCGCAATATCAGCATGCCCGTGATGTGCTGCCGGAATCCATTCGCGTGATTGAAATGAGTTATAACGATGCGTGGATGAGAGACATTGGCCCCGCTTATTTAATCAATCACCATGATCAAGTTCGGACGGTTAACTGGCAATTCAATGCCTGGGGTGGCCTAATTGACGGTTTATACTTCCCGTGGGATCAGGATAACCTGGTCGCTAAGAAAGTAACTGACTTGGACCGGTTTGATTATTATGACGTCGACTTTGTTCTTGAAGGCTGCGGCTACCAAACTGATGGTGAGGGAACACTAATGGCCGTTGAGGAGTCGGTTCTTTCCGAAGGACGAAATGGTGAAGTTAAAAGGGCGGATGTCGAGGAAATTTTAAAAAAGGATTTAAATGTTTCTAAGATTATCTGGTTGGAACAAGGGTACTTCATGGACGAAACCAACGGGGATGTTGACAATCTGGTCAATTTTATTCGCCCAGGTGAGGTGGCCTTGAATTGGACAGAGGATCGAACTGATCCAATGTTTGCGATTACCCACCAAGCTTTTAAAATTTTAAGTCAGGCGACCGATGCAATGGGGCGGCAGCTGAAGGTGCATAAAGTGAGCCTGCCTCGACCGTTATTGGCTACTGAAGAAGAAAGTCAGGGTGTCGACCCGGTTAACGGCCTCTTACCAAGATATGCCGGAGATCGGTTAACGGCTTCTTATATTAATTGTTATTTGGCTAATAATGCTGTTATTTTACCTATTTTTGGGGATCAACATGATCAGGAAGCAATAGATCAGTATCAAAAACTATTTCCTGATCGAAAAATCGAACCCGTATACGCTCGTGAGCTGCTGCTTGGCGGCGGTAATATTCATTCAATCGTATTAGGTGTTCCGGACTAGAGGGATTTAAATGAACTTTTTTGAAATTATCAAACCATACGTGGAAAAATTGACTAAAAATGAGTACACGCTGCTTGATTACGTCATTAAGCATATGGCTGAAATTCAAAATAAGAGTATTAGAGAAGTGGCGGCAGCGTGTTTTGTCTCAACAACCACGTTTTTAAGATTTGTCCGCAAGATTGGTTTTTCCGGCTATAGTGAATTTAGTACGGTGATTAAATACACGGTTTTAAACAGTGATAAGAAGGCGGATAGCGATGTCACGTTCGTTGAAAAACAATCCCAGTATCGAAATGAGTATTTGAAAAATATCGAAGAAACGGTTCGAGTCTTGGATGAACGAAAGTTGTTGAAGATCTGCCAACAAATGGATAAGCATCCCAAGTTATATTTTTATGCCAAGGGGTTCAGTAAGTACACAACGGACTATATTGAGTACTTGTACACGTTAAACGATTTCATTGTCATTTTTCCCAAGAACTATGAGCAACGAAAACTGGCGTATCGAAATATTGATCAAAACGACATCATTTTTGTGTTCGACTATGAGGGTGAAGATGATGAACTGATCCAGCTTATTCAGAATCTGAAAAGCAATACCCAGTTTGCATCATTGGTTTCCATCACGGGAGCTAACAACAACACTATTCAAAATATGAGTGATGAAAATTTGTACCTGTTTACCGATGAATTGAAAATTAATAGTGTGGATATGACATCCCATGTATCGCTGATTGTGATTATGGAACTATTGTTGTATCAATATTTGGAATATAAAAAAAATAAAGAAGACTACTAAACAATTGATCATCCAAAAATAAGATCCTGGCAAATCATCTGAAATGATTTATCAGGATCTTTTTGAAAGTAATTATTGTAGACTTTCGTTTCCGATACTACTTGGATTATATCAAATTAAACGTTTGGATCAATATGGTTATCTTTAAACCATTGGGCTACTTCGGCATTCGTTTGACGATTTAATTCCTGTGCCAGCTCTGTTTCTTCATTACCACTATAAACTTCCCAATTGCCTAAAAGTTCAATTGTGTTTAGTTCGATTTTGCCTGGGATGACAATTTTAGATTGAATTGCTTTTTGCAAATCTTTAACGACTTGATCGACCTGTGCCAGAGACTCAAATCCAGTGGGATAATTATCTGGACTATCAAAAATAGGCGCGTTTACTTTTGCAAAGTCAGCTTTTAATTTGTTAAATAAACGACGATATTTTCTGGCGAGTTGGTTGTTACCATTCATATCTTCAGAAAAATATGGGCTACTCACGTAAAAACGAATCTGAAAAAAGGGAGGATCTTCAACCATTCTAGAAGTCTCTGTGACTTTATTCAACGTTAAGTCACGATCGTTATAAATATTGAATCTATCAAGAACGATAGTTGCTGTCATAAGCATTTCTCCTCGTATTTAAATCATTTTATTACATTATAGCCATTTCGAATTCCAAAATATAGAACAAATCGATTCTATCACAGCTTAAACATTTAATGCTTGCTTTTTACCCGTTCCGGGATCTGAATGAACATTATCCTGCTTATCAATTCGAGCTCTTAAGGCCCATAGAATAGTGACTGTATCGACGACTTCTTGAAAAAGGGCCCCGATAATAGCCGGAATAACGCCAAAGCTGGCAATGATCATTAAGATTAAACAAATCGCAATTCCGATTAAAACGGACTGACGGGCAACACTCATTGTTTCCTTTGAGATGGCAACGGCTTTGCTGACAAGACTCAAGTCATCCTTTAAGACAACTGCATCTGCAGATTCACTTGCGGCAGTTGATCCATGGGCGCCCATTGCGATCCCGACATCCGCTGCTGCAAGCGAGGGTGCGTCGTTTACACCATCACCAACCATACAAACCGGACGATCGTTGGCATCTAATTGATCAAGAACGGCAATTTTTTCTTTTGGTAATTTTTCTGCATATACTTTATCGATCCCGACTTTATCAGCAATCTGTTGGGCAATCGGCTGACGGTCACCAGAAATCATCATGATTTGTTTGACGCCAAGTTGATGAAGCCTCGTCATAACGCCCTTGGCTTCCGGACGCAACTCATCTGAGAAGCTGACATACCCCGCATAAGTATCATTAACCGACACGTAAACGGTTGTTTGATCGATTTTCTTGATAGGGTCAGTTGAGACAAATTCTGCTTTTCCGACTTTTACCAGTTGGTTGTCGATTGTTGCCGAAACACCTTCAGCAGTGGTTTCTTTAACGTTTTTGGCAATGGGAATTTTATCCGGAATGGCTGCCACCAATGAACGGGCCAAAATATGGTTGGATTGTTGTTCTGCTCCTGCGGCCAACTGTAAGACCTGATCCGGTGTATAACCATTTGTGCCGAAGACATGATCAACGGTTAAATGGCCTTTAGTGATCGTTCCGGTTTTATCAAATGCAAACGTCTTGGCCCTGGCCAGTTTTTCGATAATCGTTCCGCTTTTAACAATGATACCGTTTCGACTGCCGCGACTCATTCCCGAAACCAATGCAATCGGGGCGGCAAGAATTAATGGACAAGGTGATGCCACAACGAGGACTTCGGCGAATCGAACCGGATCACCTGACAGATACCAGGCAACTCCGGCAATTAAATAGGCAGCCAGTGTGAATGGAACGGCATAACGGTCAGCTAAACGAACAAAATGAGCAGGTTGTTCTTCTGCTTGCTTGACCAAGCGAATAATGTTTTGATACTGACTATTATCAGCCGTCTTATCCGCAATCATTTTAAAAGAGGCATCACCGTTAATTGCACCTGACATCACGTGGTCACCGATTTGTTTGTCTACGGGACGCGATTCGCCTGTTAATGAAGCTTCGTCAATGGTGATCGTTCCTTCAGTGATTGTGCCGTCAACGGGGATGATTTCACCTGGCTTAACCAACAGGCGATCCCCAATTTTAACGGCATCAATATTAACATCGTTAATGGTTTCGTTAATCATAAGATGAGCCGAACTGGGAGAATTTTCGATTAACAATTTCAACTCGGAATTGGCTTTATTTGCGGCGTAGTCTTCCAGTGCATCGCCACCGGTCAGCATTAACAGGACAATCATGGCAGCCCAGTACTCACCCACGGCAATGGTAGCAATAACAGCCGTGATTGCCAGTAAATCGACACCGAATTTACCGGAACGGAGGGTCTTAATCATATCTATGAACATGAGTAGTGCAATGAATGATCCTAAAATTGAGATTATTATTTGGGCATATTGTGGCAAGCCAAGTATAAATTGACATATCAAAGCCAAGGCACTCACTAGAAAGACGCCAATAAGCCGCCAATAGTTTGTTAACTGAGTCATGATTGGTTACCTCCATTCTAAAAATCAAGTATCTCTACCTAGATTATAACAATTCTAAAGTAGAAGGTCGACCATAACGCTCACTTGTGAGCAAAACTATTGCTGTATCAGGTCGTAAGCTTGTATTGCAACGGATAAGGGCGTAGACTTCAGGTGAATTGCTTAGTGAAAGGAAGTGTCTTTAATGACAATTAAAGAAGCAATTAAATTTGCGCAAAAACGGGGTATTAGTGCTGACCAGAATTTGATTAGTCGCTGGATTAGGGACGATAAGATTCAGACTACCGGCAGCCTAAAGGATCGGACACTTAATATTGATCAAAAAAGTTTTGGTGAGTTCTTAGATAAAAATGGTGAGTCGATTGAGAAGATTCAGGCTGAAATGCAAAAAGAGTTGATGAAAAAAGTCGGTTTTGCAGGCAGTGGCTTATAATAGGCGGACACTTAATATGATCAAGTGTCATTTTTGAGGATAGTTATCATTAGACATTGTGTTTAAGTCAATGATAACTATCCTCTTTAATCTTCTGGACAAGCGGCATCAACACGCCGATAATGAAGAAAACCAATTCATCCGGTTAGTTGTACGGATAAGTTATTTATGACTCAAAAATATCATTTTGGAGGTATTGACTGCGTTATGATCAAAGTTGAATTTAATAAGCAATTGACTTTAAAGGAACTATTAGGGTTATACAAAACGGCAGATTTTGCACAGGAGAAACTCGATGATGATCCAAAGCGATTACAAATGATGCTGGACCATACGCAACTACTGGTTACCCTGAGGGATGACGATCGATTAATCGGGATGGCGCGTTGTCTGACTGATTTCGAATATAGCTGCTACTTGAGTGAGATTGTGATTTTACCGGATTATCGTGGTCAAGGAATGGAAAAACGACTTTTGCAAAGCATTCATGATTATCTTGGTGAACGAGTGGCAGTCACGTTAAGAGCTGATCCGGAGGCAATCGGCTTTTATTCAGAAGTCGGTTATCAACAAGTTGATCATATGTTTCGAATTCACCGGGAGGCTTAAAAATGATTATTTATTCCGCGACTGCAGTCATTAGTCCAAAACAACTCGCTGATCTATTTGATGATTCGGGGATTAAACGGCCAACAGCTGATATAAATAGGATAAAACGAATGATAAATAATGCCAATTTGCTGTATACGGCATGGGATAACGACATGTTGGTCGGCGTTGCCCGCGGTTTTAGCGATGAAGCGTATTGCTGTTATTTATCAGATTTGGCAGTTAAAAAGGATTATCAAAAGCAGGGCATTGGTCGTAAATTAGTTAAAAAGATTCACCGGGACCTTGGCTCAACTGTTTCACTAGTTTTGGCAGCAGCACCGTCAGCAGTTGGCTATTATCCAAAAATCGGGTTCGAACAGATTGATTCAGGATTTAAACGGCCGCGAAAATACTAAGCGTTGATTAACGTGGAGGACGATTAAAAAATGAACGACATTCAAATTAACAATAATCAGTTAACCGTTACGATAACGGGAATGGATAAATTATGGGGATTTAAAAACCGCTTAATCATTCCTTTAGACCACGTTTCCGATATGACAATTGAAAACCGCAAACAGCTAAACCAGGATGGTAAATGGCGGGTGGTCCAATTTCGGACACCTGGACTGGGATTACCTTGGAAACAAGTCGGAACCTTTTATGGCAACCACAAGAGATCGTACTTAAATGTATCCGGCAATGAACATATTTTGTTTGTGGCTTTAACTAACGAAAAATATGATTATTTATTTTTAACAGTTAGTAATCCGGATGAACTGTTGTCCGAGTACAAAAGAGTAAAACAAAAAAGCATTGAATAAGAGTGGCATCACCTTCAGATTGGTTGAAGGTGGTGCTACTTTTAGTATCCGATTGTTTAATCATTAATGGTTTCCGGTTCTCGATCAATAAATCCTTCGTGACCAAGGAACAGCCATTTTAGCGTTGCGTAGGAAATGCTACCATTCTTAGACATTGGTAAAAAGCATGTCTGCATTTTATAGACAATGAGTCTATTGACTTAATGATGTTTCGACGTTTAACCTGAAATCATCAAAGCAAAGGGAGCGGTTCGATGTTTAATCAAGAAAAGGAAAATATGAGTCAACGTTATGAGGAATTATCAGCTGATGAGCTTTCACACATAAGCGGAGGCGTTACCCGATATCGGCACCATGAAAAGAAAAGCTGGATAGATGATTTTATGAAAGGATTTAAAAAGACTTTTTGCTAGATCAATTAAGAAACTCATTATTAAGTGTGGTTATAATAAACGCTTTTGGTCATTAAAGTCAGTGATAAGGAGCGTTACATATAGTGATACATCGAAAAAGACAAGGAGATATTAGGATGCAAAAAGAACGAAAAACAATGAACTCGGCCGATAAAAAGGGGCTGCTGAACGCCAAAACCAATCATCAAAAGGAAAGACACTATTTTAAATCAACTTCAATTTACCATACGTTGTTTTATCTCATCGTTTCTTTTTTGCTATATCAGATCGTCAGTATCCCTCTTCCTTTTGGACAGGCGATTCACGGAAGATCATGGGCGTTTATGATTTTTTTCATCCTGTTTATAGCCATAACCGCAACGGTTGCAATAAGATTTGCTTTTAAATCTTATCAAGAAGTTATGACGTCGAGTGTCCGGATTGCAGGGCGTGATGTGGACTTCAAGCAGGTATTTAAAGTCTTCGCGGTATCATTAATTGGGATTGTGTTGTTTTCTGCCCTTTCCGACTTGGTGGTGCCCACAACTGAAAATCAAACTATGCTGGAACAAAGTATTAATGCTAATACCGCTGTCGGTTTTGTGTTAATGGTGGTTATTGTTTCACCAATCCTTGAAGAATTGATTTTCAGGGGACTCTTTATTAATCTGATTTTCAAAGACAATCTTTTTTGGTTACCGATTATCGCAAGTGCTGCCGTTTTTGCGCTTTTCCATGAGACAGCCAACATTCCTCAATACTTAATTTACTTTGTGATGGGGATGATTTTGGGGTTTGCTTATATGAAAACAGGACGATTATTAACGTCGATTCTGTTGCACGTGGCGAATAATGTGTAGGTCACGTTTGGATTTTTCTTTTCATCTTCGTTTATAGCTATTGGGATAGTTGTGGTTTTGGAAATTGCAGTAGTGGGAGTGGTACTTTGGTTTGCCAAAATAGCAAGTTAAAATGGTTGGTTTCACTTCAAAAGAGTGTCAGAGAAATCAAATCAATTGAATTAAATCAAAATTAACGGTAATGATTCACGTATATAATTTTGAGTGATAAAGTAAAGGGTAAATAAGTGATGTGCCGGAAAAATGACATGAGCAGGGAGGGAAGATTAAGAATTATCCATCAAGCATAACATCTTAATCCAAAAAATATGTTAACTAAAGTTGCACAGCGTTACAGGCGATTAACCATCCATTATATTTTGTTACTACTTGGAATCGTTGAATTTGTTCGATTATGGGAAGCCGGACAGTTGATTTCAATTAATATGCTGTTACTGATTAGTGGGATGGCACTTATTTTAATTGATGGTGTCATAACCTTTTTTAAAATCAAACAGAAAAGGTTTCCGATTCATCAGTTTTTAGGATAAAAATAAGAGGTTGAGAGTTTGTCACTCCCAGCCCCTTATTTTTGCTAATCTCGGGTTTGATTAATGCTTCGCTTGATCCGACTATCGGAAACTTAAAAGGAGTCCGGTTTGCACTTCTTTTAATCGGCTAATTTGACAAGTGACTCAACTTTTCAAAGTCATTATCACTCAATTTGACATTTGCGGCCGCAACATTATCTTCCAAATGTTGAATAGAAGAAGTTCCCGGAATTGGCAAAATATTTGGTGATCGTTTCAAGAGCCAGGCTAATGCAATCTGGGCTTCAGAAACGCCATATTTCTTTGCGATTGCGCTTAACGGACTGTCACCACCGGTTAATTTCCCGGTATTTAACGGAAACCAAGGTACAAATGCCATATGCTGTGATTCGGCATAATCTACAACGTCATCGTCCTGATGATTGGCAACGTTATATAGATTTTCAACGGCATCAATTTGAGCGTACTTTTGGGCTTCCCTAATCTGATCAACGGTTACCTGACTCAAACCGATATGCTTGATCTTACCTTCATCCTGCATCTTTTTGAGCTCACCAACTTGATCGGCAACCGAGAAGTGACTGTCAATTCGGTGAAGGAATAGGAGATCTTCATGGTCAATCCCAAGTGTCATCATGGAAACTTCAACTTGTTGGCGTAGGTAGTTTGGCTCACCATGGGGTGTCCAAATGCCGGGGCCTTGACGGGTTTGACCAACTTTATCGGAAATAAAAATCTGATCACGGTTGGCAGCCTTTCTTAAACCGGCTGCCAAATAACGATCGGCAAACCATGGACCATATGAATCGGCAGTATCAAAGAAGTTGATGCCAAGTTCGGTTGCCCGAACAACGACGGCTTCTGCTTGTTTTGGATCTTTATAAGGTCCCCAAGTACCTGATCCGGTTAACTGCATGGTGCCGTAACCAAGGCGGTTAATCTTAAAGTGATTATCAAATTCATATGTGCCGGAATTTGCTGCATTTAAATCTGTCATTAACGCCACTTCTTTCTAAATAATTTGATACAACTACATTCTAAACGATTTACATACGAACGATAAATAGAGAGTCTGTAAAAGTTTGATTTACGATGTAAAAGTTGCATATATTTTGTGGCAACTATGATTCAATGACTAAAAAAATATTGTATACTAGCATAAAAGAATATTAATGACGAAAAACAATGTCTAAATGGGAGAATGTCGATATGGCTCAAAAATATTTCGGAGCAATCATGGTTAACGTTTCTGGTGTGGAGCTGTTAATTGTTAATCTGAAAACGCGTAAGACAATTGAACGAGTGACAAAGGAGATTAATCTAAGTGATGATATTTATCACGATCACCGAGTTCAATACGAGATTGTCAGTAAAGTGGCTGAAGCTTTAACTGGCTTTGTCCAGATTCTTCATGATTATGGTGTTGAAAATTATGAATTATGGGGAAGCCAGGCCCTTTCTCAGGCAATAAATGCTGATTTTATTGCTGATCAGCTCTTTATGCATACCGGACTTGAAATTCGATGGCTGTCAATGAGTGAAGAGGCTTACTATCGAAATCAAGATCTTTCTCTTTCGTTTAAAGATTCTAAAAAGGTGAGTCACGGGATTGTTTACTTAGTTGGTATTACATCTGGGAACACATCGATTACGCAATTCGATGATGGGAAATTCGTGACCTCGACTAACTTTGCACTTGGTCCGATTAAAATTGCTGAGGATTTACAGAGTTTGCGGCAATCCGCGCCAAACTCAATTGGTGTCCTAAATGATTATATTGATAGTAAGCTAAATGATTTTGATATGGGCAAGCCTGCCAGCTTTGTGAAGAAACCGGATCCAACCAAAATATTCTTATTAGGGACGTCCCCGATTAAGAGCCTGGTCAGTCATTATGAAAAAGATCATTCATTGATGTCGATAGATGTGAATGCGTTTGAGGCATTGGTTGATGATATCGTTGATGCTTCGGATCAATATCTGATTGAACAATTGGAGGTTAATGAAGATTCGGTACCATTGATTTTGCCGGAATTACTGCTGATTCGCCGGGTCATTCAATTGACTAACGCAAAGGAAATCCGCTTTTCAGACTCTGGAATCGTTGATGGCCTGGTCAATAACGAGGCTGTTACGCTTGGGTATTCCAAAGATGACTTTACCCATCAAACCATTACAATGGCTGTGAATTTGGCTGACCATTACGATGTTGAACCGATCCATCGAGATCTGGTTACAAGATTTGCAATGCATTTATTTGACCAATTAAAACCATTGCATATGCTCGGTCCCCGCGAACGAGTATTGCTTCAAGTTGCGTCTATTCTTCATGATGTTGGTAACTATGTGGGTATTCATGAGCATTATATTCATTCTGAATATATTATTCGTCATTCCGATATTATTGGCCTGTCAAGAATTGAACGATCAATTATCGCAGCTGTTGCGCGATATCATAGTTCAACGACACCGAGCGAAGATCTAAGCCATTTTAGTCAAATTTCTGCAGAAAATCGGCGCCTGATTGCTAAATTGGCAGCTATCTTGCGTTTAGCTGATGCTTTGGACGATGATCGACAGCAAAAGATCAAGAAAATCTCAGTCTCAATTAAGACTCATAGTGTTGTGATAACAGTTTACAGCAACGCTAATCTTGCTTATGAAAACTGGATTTTTAACTCCAAAAGCCAATTCTTCAAAGAAGCGTATGGGCTTAAAGCTGTACTCAAACAAAGAGGGGTGAAAGACTAATGGCAAAAATTGATTATGAAGATCCGCGTTATTATACTAACCGGGAGCTTAGTTGGTTGGATTTTAACGATCGGGTTCTTGAAGAAGCACGTGATAAAAACAATCCGTTACTGGAGCGTGTGAAGTTCTTGGGAATTACACAAAGCAACATGGACGAATTTGTGATGGTCCGGGTTGCGTCACTTGCTAAATTGATTGAGGTTAAATGGGATGGCAAGGATGCCTCGGGATTGTCCGCTGAACAACAATTAAAGGCTGTTAATGATAAGGCCCATGAGCAACTGATCAAGCAATATACAACCCTGAATCGAATTATTCTTCCAGCCATCAAACAAGTCGGTATTCGGTTATTGAAAGTGACAGATTTAAGTGAAGAACAATATCAGTATATTAAGGGGTATTTTCACGACGAGTTATACCCCGTTCTGACACCTATGGCAGATGACAGTTCTCGACCATTTCCATTTATCAGTAATGATACACTGAATTTATCGTTAAGGCTAAGTAAAAAGGAAAATGACAAGTCACTATATGCCACTTTACAGGTACCTAGTATTTTCCCACGTGTTGTTAAACTACCGGGAGCCGATAATGATTTTATTTTATTGGAAGACATTGTTAAGCAGTTTGTTGATCAACTCTTTATTAACTATGATATTCAAGAGGTTTCCACTTTCCGGGTCATTCGGGACATGGATCTGGATGTCGCCGAAGAAGATACGTCCGATCTTTTAAAAAAGGTTCAACAACAACTTAAGCTTCGAGAACACGGGCAAGTCATCCGCTTGGAAGTTGATTCGGATATTAGTAAAAAATTACGTAAACGCTTGGTTCGTGAGCTGGAAACTGATGAAGATTCTGTTTATGAAGTCAATGGACCAATCGATTTAACCTTTTTAGGCAAATTAGCCAGTGCAGTGACCGGCCACGATGATTTGAAATACCCGCCTTTCAAGGCTTATCAAGCCGAGGCACTCAACTCGGATCATAATATTTTTGAGGCCATTCAAAAACATGATTGGTTGATGCAGCACCCTTATGATAAATTTGATTCAGTGGTTGAGTTTATTAGACAAGCTTCTATTGATAAAGCGGTTTTAGCTATTAAAATGACACTTTATCGGGTTTCCGGAAACTCCCCAATCATTAAGTATCTAGGACGAGCTGCGCAAAATGGCAAGCAGGTAACTGTACTGGTTGAAGTTAAGGCTCGTTTTGATGAGGAAAATAATGTTCATTGGGCACGACAGCTTGAAAGAATGGGTTGCCACGTTATCTATGGTTTAGTTGGCCTAAAGACACATTCTAAATTATCATTGGTTGTTCGCCGTGAGGAAAGCGGTATTCGGCGGTATGTTCATTTGGGAACGGGTAATTATAATGATGTGACAGCCCATTTTTACACTGATATTGGTTTATTGACGGCAAACAACGACATTGGTATTGACGTTACCAATATCTTTAATATGTTATCCGGGTATTCACGGCCTCCGTACTTCCATAAATTGCACATTTCACCAAAAGGGATTCGGGAGTTTATTACCGATCGATTGGATCAGGCAATTGAATATGCCAAAGCAGGTCGACCGGTTCATGTTCGGATGAAGATGAATTCACTTTCGGACAAGGATATGATCACAAAAATGTATGAGGCGTCACATGCGGGGGTTCAAATTGATCTGATTGTTCGGGGGATTTGTTGCTTAAAGACCGGTATTAAAGGTATTAGTGATACTATCCAAGTACATTCAATTGTTGGTCGTTTCTTGGAACATAGTCGGATTTATATTTTTGACTTTGATGGTGAAAATCAGGTTTATCTGTCATCTGCCGATTTAATGACGCGAAACCTAAATCGCCGTGTTGAACAGCTATTCCCGGTTGAACAGTCTGATTTAACACAAAGAGTATTGGATATCTATAGCACAATGTGGGAAGATAATGTCAAGACACGGGTATTAGATGCTGATGGGACTTATAAGCGGGTCGACCGTAGAGGGCGGGCACCGCTAAGCTCCCAAGACTATTTTGCAAAGCAGGCGACTAAATTAGCGGAAGAACAACAATCTGAATCGCGTAAGCCGAATTCAAATCAATTTCAACCAATGATGAGTCCTGAAAACCAGCCTGACCCGTTAAGTGATGAAGACCAGGATGGGGGAAATGAAGAATAATGGAAAACTTTGCCGTAATAGATTTGGGTTCCAACTCGGTTCGAATGACAGTTAGCCGTATTAATGAAGATGGTACGTATGATAATGTGACTCAGATGAAAGAATACGTTCGGCTTTCTGAAAACATGGGGCCTGAAAAAATTCTTCAACCGGATGCAATTGAACGGACATTAGCTGCACTTCGGTCATTTAAAGAGGTTTATTCAAAGCTTGAGAACCTAAAAATGAAGGCAGTTGCCACGGCAGCGGTTCGTCAAGCAACCAATCAAAAAGAGTTCCTGAAAAAAGTCAAATCTGAAATTGGGATTAAACTGGAAGTGATTTCTGGTGCGCAAGAGGCCTATTATGACTATGTCGGTGTGAGTGAAACCTTGCCGGCAACGAATGGGGTTATTATTGATACAGGTGGTGCCAGTGCTGAAATTATTCTGATTCAGAACGGTAAAGTAGCTAACCTGATCAGTATCCCTATTGGTTCCGTCACATTATCGTCCAAGTTTAATCTGGGGGATAAGATATTACCTGAACAGCTTTTCAAGGCAGTTATTTTCGTTAATGAAATTTTTCAAAGTGTCTGGTGGCTGAAAAACGGTTTGAACTTACCGATTATCGGGCTTGGCGGCAGTAATCGAACGTTAGCTAAAATTAATCGACGTCGTAATAATTTTCTTGATATTGATGATATACATGGCTATCAGTTAAGCGATACCCAAGTCAACGATACTTTCGAGGATATCGTGAGCCATGATTTAGACGGTCGAAAACAGGTACCGGGTATTAGTAAGGATCGAGCCGATATTATTGTCGGTGGGTTGATCCCGGTTATTTTCCTGATGAATTATCTGGATTCGGATAGAATTACATTTTCAACCAGTGGTTTAAGAGAAGGTATTTTATTTGAACGGTTGCATGATGTTTTGAAAGAGAATGTTGCGACTAAATAAATTAATTTTAGATAGTTATTCGTGTTTACTAGAATTTGATATTTTTTATTTAAAAAGGTCAGGGCAAAAATTGTCCTGACCTTTTTGTTATGGTGATTATCTGAATATGTTGTATCAAGTCACTTTGCTGTCAAAGCTTTGATCGTTTCATACCTTCCTCCAACATTCTTACTGAATGAATAAAGAATCGCTTCAGCGGGGTTAGAAGTAAGAAAATACTACCAAAAATGCCCAATATTAAAATAAGGTAGCTAAAGGTTTGCCAATCCGGCCCAGCCAGTGCTTCCCGAAATCCCCGGATGGCGTAGGTGAATGGGAGAAGTGGGGCTAGATCAGCCAAGTCGTGAGGAATTGTTTGCAATGGATAAATACCACCGGTTCCAAATATTTGGACGATAAGCAGGAGAACACCGAAAACCTTGCCTGCATTTCCAAATAGAAACACAAGTGTGAATAAAATCAAAGAAAAGATAAAAGTGGTTGTATAGGCAATTGCCAATAATGCCCAAAGGCTGTTGGGACGGATGCCTAAAATGAGCATTTCACCGAAAAGGGTGAAAGTCGTTTGTAGAAATGAGAAGCTTAGAAATAGTAAGAATTTACCGACATACTGCTGAATCAGGTTAGGTTTGGGTAAGTGCTTATCGTTTGGCAGTTTATATCGCCAAGTAATAATAGCGGTTAATAATAAAATGCCAACCCAGATTGAAAGGACTGCATAGAATGGCATGGCTGCATAACCAAATTTGCCAAGATTATAAAGCTCCTTACTTTGTAAGGTGACAGGTGATGATAGCAGGTTTGATAAATCGGGATTCTTCTCGAGAATATTGGTTAGCTGAGTTAAATTTTTGCTATTAATGAAGCCGGCTTTTTTATCTAGACTTGTTAGTGTTTGTTGCACATCATCCAGTCGGTTATTAACCTTATTGATTCTACCGGAAGAAAGTTTACTGGCAGCATTACCGGCGCTTTGGAGTGCTCTCAGTTTAGGGGTTAAGCTCTGTAATGCTTGGACAACCTCATTATCATTATCCAAGCTGTTATCAGTGGTATTACTTAATTGGTCCAATGACTGACTGGTATCGGCACTAAATGTAGTTGTAGCCAAATCAATGATAGTTGATAGCCGGTTGTTTTCCTGGATGAGTTGCTGAAGCAATGACCGCATCTTGACTCTTTCGCCGTTTTCATTTGCAGATGTCTTCAATTTAGTTATTGTCTGCTGTTGATCCTTAATCTTATCTTTAACGGATGCAAGTGACTTGATTAGAGATGTCGCACCGTTGTTTGGAAGCAGATTGTTCACAACATCCAACAGACGCAGTTGATTATTAACTTTATCAACCATTGCATCATCCAATGCATTTAGCTGCACTGCTTCAGTTTTCAGTACTGACGGACTACCGTTATTGGTTAGGGTATTTGAGGTGTTTGTCAGCATGGATTGAACCTGACTATTTTGTGATTGTAGGCCGTCCAATCCGCTTGATAGATTTTCTTTAGCTGAATCAATCGTTCTTCGAGTTGCCATGTTAAGGGATTTTCCGTGATTAATAATGGCTTGAAGATTATTAATTTGAGAGGAAATTTTTGGAATGTTCCGATTAATATTTTTTAGATAAGCCTGGACATCTTTAGAGTGATTGTCCAGTCGATTTAAATAGTGTTTCGTTTTGTTAATAGTAGCAATGGCATTGAGTAACGATGATCTGATTTGCAAAAGTTGAGGTTTTTTTGTATTAAGCTTTTTACCGACAAGATTCATCTGTTCTAAAATTTCTCTGCCGGTCACTTTTGTAAAATTTGTGCGAATTCGTTGGGTTAATGTATCCTTTGCCTGTTCTGAAAGAATTGTAGCAGCCGCGTTTAACTTTTCGTTTGATTTGTAAATGATCGTTGGCTTTTGAGGACTTCCTGTGGTGAGCGTTGCTAATCGGCTTGAAAAGTCATTTGGAATGTCAATCAGAGCGTAATATTTTCCCTGATCAAGGCCATCGTTTCCCTGCCAGTCATTGGTAACAATCCAATTAATATCATGGTTTTTTTTCAACTCTTCAATGACCTGATCGCCAACGTTGAGGGATTTGTTATTAATGATCGTGCCTTCGTCATTATTAATAACGGCAATTGGCAATCGGCTGGTGTTTGTAGGAGAATATGGATCCCAAGAAGCTTTAATATTTAATAAAGCATAGAGTGCGGGAATAATGCAAAAAGCGATCAGTGTAATCAACACTGGTCGGCTATGAACGATGTTTTTAAAATCTCTGATTAAAAGTGTGATGATTGTCCCCATACGTAAACCCCTTATTAGTTGTTAAATAGGCCTAGTCAGGAATGAGTGCCAATAATCCCTCTGCCAATTTAAAGACTTGATTATTAAATTGATGAAGTGCGATGACGCCGGTATAAAGTTTTTTCAAACCATTCTGGAAGATAGCGGCGAGTGTTTGGCCATCGGACTTTAGAAGCTTATACATTGTTTCGATCTTTTGGATATCGGAAGTATCAGTAATTGAGCTGGATAGATTTGATAAGGTTGACAATAGCGTATTCAGCGATTCTTTCCGACCAACATTTTTTAAAAGCGAAGTCACTTTATCATGACTGAAAGGCGTTAATGCATCAATTAGTGAGACAAGCTTGTTGATAGCGGCTTTTTGTTTTTGAACATTAATCACTCTTACGAGATATCCACGCCAGATCCAACCATGAATGTGGTTATTGCCATTCTTTATGTAGTTATAAACAGCTTTGTTGCCATTGGGCCTTATGATGTTGGCCGATCGAGTGGCATAAAATGTGGTAAGAGGGTAATGGTCGGCGTTATGTTGTTTATGGGTCAACGATGTTGATTGATAGATGTAGCCGCTGACGGCGTGATAAGGTGCTTTTATCAGCTTAGCAGTGGAAATAACTGTGGCCGATTTCGTATTGGCCGAAGTTGATTGGACACTTAAAAAACAAATTCCCAAAATAGTGCACAGAACAGTTATCATTATTTTTTTCACGATTAACTTCCTTAAAATTGATTAATAATCGAATTGTTGATAATGAGATGATTTTTGTTGATTATAAAGATATGTCACAAACAATTAATGGCAATAACGATTGCTGCTTGTTAATGGTTAACAGATGCATTACAATCATTATAGTGCATTCTGAGTGAGAAAACAGCCAAAATTTTGAAGGAATAGAATAGATTGTTCATGTATCAATTTTACATATCGATACACGAACAATGGGGATGTTAGTAATTACATATTTATTATGGGGGCCGAAGCAAAACGGTGTGTTTTGCTGTGGCCTTTTTTATCGTTTAAGAGGGGGGATTGACAACTTTGAGAGGTAGTTTAGGGACATGGCTAATATCAGAAACGTTTATCATCGTGATTTACGTGCAATCATTAAATATCGGGCGGCTTTTATTACAATAACTGTACTGTGTCTGTTGCCGAGCTTATACACACTTGTCAACGTCCGCGCAATTTGGAATCCATATAAACCAAGTGCGGTTGATAATATTTCTGTTGCAGTTGTGAATAAGGATTCAGGAACATATCTTCGTGGGAAACAGGTTAATCTTGGAAGCCAAGTGGTTTCCAATCTACGTAAAAATAAGCAAATTGGATGGAAGTTTACAAGTAAATCTCATGCAGCTCAAGGGCTGCGGAACGGGACATATTATGCAGAAATTGAAATTCCGACAGATTTTTCTCAAAATTTAACCAGTATTGTGACCGATACGCCCCAAAAAGCACATCTTGTGTATAAAACGAATACTAAAAATAGCCCGATGGGAGCAAAGATTACTGCCATGGCGGCTAAAACTCTGGTAACTAAAATAAGGGAAAAATTTATTTATGTAGTTAACCGGACAATCTTCTCATATCTGAATATTGTTGGTCGAAAGGCCAGTGAGCATCAATCTCAAATTTTGAGTTTAAAAGATTTGATTATTATGCTTGGGGACAGCTTGAACTTAACTTCCAACTCACTTGGTGCCATTAGTGATACATCGAATACGTTGGCAGTTGCGTTTACGGAATTTAAACCTGTTATTAATGCATCACAGAATGTTAATTTGAACGATCAATCGAATACATCGGGGACAGGGACATCCTCCCTTGCTAAAAAATCGCTTAATCGTTCATTTAGCAACTTGGGACATCATCTAGCCAGTCTCACTGCCGGTACTAAACAACTGCGGGGATTGACGAATCAGTTAAATCATACTGTTGGTAGCGCAAGCTTAAGTGATCTGGATGCCAAAGTTAGTAACTTATCCTTACAGGTAGACTTATTAGATGGCCAAATCCGACCGCTTATAGAGTTGCTTCAGTCAGTTAAAAAGATTAATCAATCTCGCCAGATAAGTGATTTAATAACGTCATTGACTAGCGTTAGCCAATTAGCTAAAGCCCAGAAAAAACAACTGAATGCCTTAAAAAAAGGCATTGATCAAAATGGCAAGCTGGATATGATGGGAAAGCAGCAAATTAATCATCGTTTTTCCGAAATGATTCTGAAATTAAACCATTCTTTAGCTCAATATAATCATTCAGTTAAAGCGCAGCTAAGTGACATTGGTTATAACTTGATGGCAGCTGTTGGTTCGTCTCGGGATGTTTTGGGGAGCCTTAAGAAAGTTAAGCAATTAAATAATCAATCGTTGGATACGATTATTCAGGGAAATCAATTGGTTGCCAACACTTCTGGAAATTTGGAAAATCAACTGGCTTCATACAAAAATGACATCATGACAATGAGTAATCGGCTTAAATTGACCAGTGACAACAATATTGCAAATATCGTTACAGTCTTGCAGAGCAATCCGGATTTGATGGGAAGCGCCTTGGCACAGCCGTTTACCGTTAAATCTGAAGATATTTATAAGGTGAATAGTTTTGGCGCAGCCTTTGCACCTACTTACATTGCGTTATCAATATGGGTAGGGTGCACGATGCTTGTTGCGGTATTGCACACAAAAGCACCCAAGTTGGCACAATTTAGAGGCTTGTCGGTGCGAGAAGAATATTTGGGTAAGCTTTTGACTTTTGGAACGCTGTCACTTATTCAAACACTGGTGATCCTGTTATCTTCAATGTGTTTGTTGCATATTCATGTTGCCAGTTTCTTTTTGCTATTAATGGTGGGACTAATGTCCTCGGTGACGTTTACGATCATCGTTTACACAATGGCAGCATTATTTGGCAATTTAGGAAAGGCATTAATTGTGATGCTAATGGCAGTTCAACTGGCCGGTAGCGGTGCAATGTATCCAACGCAATTAAATCCACTGCTTTTTCGAATTTTTCAACCTCTATTTCCCTTTGCATATAGTGTTGGGGGATTTCGTGAAGCGATTGGCGGTGCTAATATGGGAACAGTTGTTGTAGACTTCTTTGTATTAATGTGCATGTCGCTGCTTGGGTTGGCAGTTGGGCTTTCGACCAAGAAGCCATTAAAGAAATATACTGATAGGCTATTGAATGATTTTAAAAAGACGGGGATGGGCTAGATAATCATTATGTAAGTAAAACCATGATTGCTAAAAGATGACATAAAAATAAGCGTAAAAAAGTTCAAGCATGATCACTTTTCAGCGACTGCTTGAACTTTTTGTGTATGATTTTTTTAACTAATTCTATCCATAAGTTGTTTTAGGCTGGCTTCTCGAACACTTCTTGGGAGAAAGCTTCGAATATCTTCCTCGCTGAAGCCAACTTGGAGCTGTTCATCATTAAAGATTAATGGGCGTCTGATTAAATCAGGATGTTTAACCATTAAATCGATTAATTGTGATACAGTTAAATTATCTAAATCGACGTGTAGTTTTTGGAAAGCATTTGAACGGGTTGAAATAATATCTTCACTACCGTTCTCGGTTAACCGCAGGATCCGTTTGATTTCATCGGCGTTTAACGGGATTCTTGAAATGTTACGTTCTTTAAATTCAATCCCGTGATCAACGAGCCATTTACGAGCTTTACGACTGGAAGCACTACTTGGAGCAACATATAAGTTCAACATAGTTACTTTTCCCCCTTTGTAACCAGCTAACAATAATACATGAGTTATGCGATACACGATATCTAACGATTCGATATATTCATCATATCATATTTGTTAGGATTGTCAACAGTGATTTTACAGGCTTTCTAAAAATTTGTATGGTATTTATCCGTAACAATTACGAATAATTAAGTTGTTCACAATCATTATCTTCTATGCATATTATGTTTTCGTCATTACTGTATTTTAGTAAAAGGAGAATTTAAATTGAAAATTGCAGGTTTTGGAGTCGAAGAATGGCTCAATAAATGGGAAAAATCAGCTACATATGATATTTCTCAAAGTACGATTGCTTCAATGACAATGAATGAGGCGCTTTCTTTGGATGGCAAAGATGGTGAAGATTTTTACAAAATTTTGGATCAACAAAAAATGAATTACGGTTGGATTGAAGGATCGCCGGATTTTAAGCAGGAAGTATCAAAATTATATCAGGACATTAGTCCGGATAACATTTTGCAGACTAATGGGGCAACGGGTGCCAATCACTTGGCTTTATATGCATTGATTGAACCGGGAGACCATATTATTTCCGAATATCCTTCCTATCAGCAGTTATATGATATTCCCAAATCATTAGGCGCCCACGTTGATTACTGGCATATTCACGAAGATCAAAATTGGTATCCCGATATTGATGAATTAAAATCATTGATGCGACCGGATACCAAAATGATCTGTCTGAATAATGCCAACAACCCAACCGGGACCTTGCTGGATGAGACTTTTCTAAAACAAGTTGTTGAACTGGCGAAACAATCCGGTGCCTATGTTTTGGTAGACGAGGTTTATCTACCACTGGTCCATTCCGAAGAATTTGTGTCGATTGTTGATCTATATGATAAAGGGATTGCGACCAACTCCCTGTCTAAAACATATTCGATGCCCGGTATTCGAGTGGGGTGGACGGCATCAAATGCGGCAGTGGCTGATCTGTTTCGGAAGTATCGGGATTATACAATGATTTGTTGTGGGGTCTTTAATGACGCTATGGCCGTCTATATTCTCAAACATCGGGATCGGGTTCTGAATCGAAATCGGAAACTGGTGCTTAATAATCTCAAAATTTATAAGGATTGGGTCGCTTCCGAACCCCGGGCCAGCGTTGTGATGCCCCAAGCTGTTTCCACGTCGTTTCCCAAGCTGGATATACCGGAAGATATTGAAACTTTCTGTATCCGCCTCTTGAAGGAACAAGGCGTCCTGTTGGTACCAGGGACTCGTTTTGATATGCCGGGCCACGTTCGTCTGGGCTATTGTGCGGATGAGTCGACATTAAGAGAAGGGTTAAAGCGATTATCGGCCTTTATGCGCCAGTATGATTAATGTATGTTAAATGATGAAGCAAAGTGACGGGGAAACTATCGGTTGCTTCGCTTTTTTTGCTTCGCTTATAGAAAGTTGTGATTTTATAAAGAAATTGCTGTTTTTAAAAATCGATAGACGATTTAAGCTTCGGTTAAGTTGGTGCCTGTAATCTATGAATAATTCGAAAAGGAAAGGGGAATTGGGTGACTTTATTATAAGAACGGTTAATAACAGCCAGTGAGCTGAAACCGATTAATAGTTAAAAGACTTTAACACCCCGATATTTTTTGTTAAATGGATTCGCCTATATATAGATAGATTCCATCGTAAAAGAGTGTCTAGGGTGTCGTTATATACAAGAAAGGAAGCTTATCATGTTTAGAAGAAATATGTACTATACGTCGGGACTGGCAGCAACTTTGATTGCTCTTGTTATCGCAACAAAGTATTTGCGCAGCCATGCAAGTTAGTTTCTACACCTATTTATTTAACTTAACCCCCTCTGACTTTTTAATTGCGCTTGAAAGTCGGAAGGGGTTATTGGTTAATGAAGAAACGGCATTAGCCGGTAGATTGGGTACATAAACAGAGAAGAAGAGATTAACTGCAAATGCGTGCGTATTATTAGTTTCATTGATAAGCTTGGTAATAAAGATTATACTTTTTGTAGAATTTGTTAACGAGAATGGTCAATCAGATAAGGTGGAAGAACAATGAGTCAATTTATCGTGCAACCCAGTTTTTGGAATCTCTTTCCCGACGTTAAAATCGCTGTTATCACCGTTCACAACTTGGATAATCATGAGAAAGGGCAGGTGCCGCCGAAGATGCTTGACGAGGCAAATGCCGGCGTGGCAGATTTGATTCCGGATGAGCCGATCAGTGCCAATCCATTGATACATGAGTGGCGGCAGGCGTTTAAAAAGTTCAAGACTAAAAAAGGTGCCCGTTTTGCTGTGGAGAATTTATTAAAACGGGCGAAGAAGGGGAATCCGGTTAGAAGTATTGATCCACTGGTTGATCTCTACAATGCCATCTCACTTCGGACAGGCTTTCCAATTGGTGCGCTTGATCTGGATAAAATTAAGGGTGGCATCAGTTTGGAAGTCGCCAAGGGTGGCGAATCATTCACGGCGATTGGTGAAGATCAACCTGATCCTGCACTTCCCGGCGAAGTGATTTACCGAGACGATGAGGCCGTTACGAGTCGTTGCTGGGCTTGGCGTGATGCAAAGAGGGTTGAAACTACCGAAGATTCAAATAGTATTCTCATGTACTCGGAGTGTCTGAAACCGGAATGGCGGGAAACCCATGAGCATGCTATGACTGAGCTGACCGAAAACATTGAAAAATATTTAGGAGCGACAACAAAGACGCAGTATGTCAGTTTTGACCATCCGGCGGTCAGTTTTGAATAAAATAATATCGCTTTAATTAAAATAAAAACCACTACAACAGTCCAAACCTCAAATTGGTCAGCTTGTGTAGTGGTTTTTATTTTACTTATTAATGATTACTCGCCTTTTCAGTTTTCTTCTGATTAGCGGCTTCAAACACTGATTTGGTTGCATCCCAAATTCGTTCGGCAATGTCAGCGTGATTCATTGTATAAAGATGAATGCCGTCAACACCTTCGGAAACCAAATCGATAATTTGATCAACCGCAAAGGCAATTCCAGCATCTTTCATTGCCTGTTTACTATCTTGATAGCGATCAAGAATGGCACTGAATTTCTTTGGAAGTGGAACCCCCGTAATTTGGGTAATTCGTTCAATCTGTTTTTTATTGGTACAAGGCATAATTCCGGCTTCAATCGGTACATTGATCCCGGCAATCTCAGTCTTTTCTTTGAAATCATAAAATGATTGATTATCAAAAAACAGTTGGCTGATTAAGTGGTCGGCACCCGCATCGACCTTTTCTTTCAAATGTGCGATATCATCTATAAATCCATTTGCTTCAGCGTGACAATCCGGATAACAGGCACTGGCAATACTAAAGTCTGGACGATTCTTATGGACAAACGAAACCAATTCATTGGCGTGATTAAAAACGCCAACCGGTTCCTTACCGGGAATCTTATCACCACGCAGCGCTAAAATATTTTTAACGTTGATTTCAGAAAGATGATCCAACAGGTTAAGCACTTGGCTTTCAGTTTGATATAATCCTGGAACGTGGGCGACTGCCGGGATATTTAATTGGTTTTGAATTAAATCGGCAATTGAAACCGTTCCTGTATAATGATCGGAACCGCCCGCACCCAACGTTACCGAAATGAAATCCGGATTAATTGATTGTAACTGTTGTAGCGTTGGCAGAATGGCTTCTTTGGGGGAGTCTTTCTTAGGTGGAAAGACTTCCAGTGAAAAGACGGTTTTGTCGTTAAATAACGCTGTTAGGCTCATTAATCTCACTTCTTACTTTCTTCGTTGCGTCAACAATGTTCTGCAAGCTCTTGAAGGATTCTTCCTCAGTCCGGGTCTTCAAACCACAGTCGGGATTGATCCAAATCTTATCAATTGGCAATTTGTGGACTAATTGTTTGATCAAGTCTTCAACTTCTTGTTCTGAAGGGATTCGTGGTGAATGAATATCGTAAACACCAGGACCGACTTCGGTCTGGAAGTTGGCAGCAACCAATTGATCAATTAAGGTGAAATCGGCACGGGATGCTTCAAAGGAAATAACGTCGGCGTCCAAGTCATCAATGGCTTTGATAATGTCGCCAAATTCACTGTAGCACATATGGGTATGAATCTGGGTAGAAGCTTGAACCTTACTGTGAACCAGACGGAATGCCGGAACAGCCCAGTCAAGGTATTCAGAGTACCAATTGGATTTACGCAAAGGAAGGTTTTCACGTAAAGCCGGTTCGTCAATCTGAATGATCTTAATATCATGTTTTTCAAGATCCAAAACTTCATCTTGAAGTGCAAGCGCAATTTGGGTGACGGATTCTTTAGCGGTGACGTCTTCACGTGGGAATGACCAGTTAAAAATTGTAACAGGGCCTGTCAGCATACCTTTAATTAATTTGTCGGTATGATTTTTGGCAAAAACAGAAGCTTTAACGGTGATTGGTGCAGTTCTTGAAATATCACCCCAGATGATTGGCGGCTTAACGCCACGGGTACCGTAAGATTGAACCCAGCCATTCTGAGTAAAGACGAAGCCGTCGAGCTTTTCGCCGAAGTATTCAACCATGTCATTACGTTCGTATTCGCCGTGGACAAGAACATCAAGGCCGATCTCTTCTTGCTTTCTGAGGATTCGAACAATCTTGTCTTCGTTGAATTTATCGTATTGTTCGCGGGTAATTTCTCCCTTGCGCAACTTGGAACGGTTTTGGCGAACGTCCTTAGTTTGTGGGAAGGAGCCAATGGTTGTTGTTGGTAAGACAGGTAAGTTAAATTCTTTCTTTTGGACCTTCTCACGATCAGCCCGAGATGGTAAGCGGGTATAGTCGGCATCGGTTAGGCTGGCGATGCGATCATGGACAGCTGAGTTGACAGGGTGTTTAACACTGCGGAACAACTCATCGTTCTTTTCCAAAGCAGCCTTACCATCTGCCTCATCGTGATAAATATTATCGAGTTCTTTAATTTCATCCAGTTTTTGAAGGGCAAATGCCAAATGTTGTTTGACATCTGAGGGTAATTTGGTTTCATCTTCTGCTGTATATGGTACATGAAGAAGGGATGTTGAACTGCTGAGGACAACATCAGCTTTGGTATTAAGCTGATTTAAGAACTTAATGGTATTTTCGTAATGGTTTCGCCAGATATTTTTACCATTAACAACACCTGCAAATAATACTTTATCAGCGGGGAAACCGTTTTGTTGAAGTAACTTGTTATTGTATTTACCTTCAACAAAATCCAAACCGATACCGTCAAAATCTTTTGAAACGACATCATTGTAAATGTCGCGAATATCGCCAAAGTAATTTTGAAGGAGAATTTTAGTTGATCGTTTATCAGCTAAGATGCCGTCATATAAGTCGTCAAAGAGACTCTTTTCAGCAGTATTAACGTCAAAACTTAAAGCTGGTTCGTCAATTTGAACCCACTTAACGCCTTTTTCTCCTAAACGGGCGATAACCTGTTTGTAAGCAGTGATCAAGCTGTCAACGTAATCGCGCGGTTTAGTACCATCAAGGAAACGACTTAACTTGAGAAGCGTATAAGGTCCAGTGATAACGGCTTTGGCGTTGACACCCAATTCAAGTGCCTCGTTAACTTCGTTGAAAAGCTTATTGCCAACTAATTTAATATCAGTATCCTTTGTAAATTCTGGGACAATGTAGTGGTAATTGGTATTGAACCATTTTTTCATTGGTAAAGCTTTGACTGTCTCGCTGCCTTTCTGATAGCCGCGAGCTTGAGCAAAGTATTCATCCAATTCTGATAAGTTAAGTTCTTTGTATCGGGAAGGGACGATGTTCAGCAGGTTTGCCGTATCTAAAACACCATCAAAAAACGAAAAGTCGCCTACGGGGATTAAGTCAATACCGGCATCCTGTTGTGCCTGCCAGTGGTTTTTTCTGATTTCATAAGCAGTTTGTTGCAATGCTTCTTGGTTAATCTTGTTTTTCCAATAATGTTCAGTTGCGAATTTTAATTCTCGGTGATGGCCGATTCTTGGAAATCCAATAATTGTTGTTGTCATAAATAAAATCCTCCTCAAATAATAAAACCAGTACTTCCCAACTAGATTTTGAAGTCGGGGCGATTGCCAATCCAACAGGAGCCCTGAAAAAGAAAAAACCGCAATAATCTATTTATCAGATTATTGCGGTTTTTAAAATATCGTTAATGTGTGCTTCAGAAACTAGATAACATGACGTTCAAAAGGCTTGTCTGAGATACCTTGTGACAAGATTTCCTTGCTCCATTCCTTAGCGGAGAACAAAGAGTGGTCACGGTAATTTCCGCAACTATACTTGTCAGTACCCTGAACGTCTTTCCATTCGATGTCGTTGGCGATAGCTTCTAATGAGCCTTTTAAGGCCTTAGCAACTTCAGTTGTGCTGTGTTCGCCCCAAGTAATCAAATGGAATCCGGTACGGCATCCGAATGGTGAGCAATCGATGACACCGTCAAGACGATCTCTAAGTAAACCAGCCAAGAGATGTTCAATCGTATGCAAACCTGCAGTAGGAATGGCGTTGGTGTTAGGTTGAACAAGTCGCAAGTCATAATTAGAAATGACGTCGCCCTTTTTTCCAGTTTCTTCAGTGATGAGACGAACGTAAGGTGCTTTAACCTTTGTGTGATCTAATGTAAAACTTTCAACTTTTGCCATAAAATATCAAATCTCCTTAAAAATTATTTTATACAGTTACTATCTTAACAGTCACTGACAAATAATAAAATCCCTTCGGAGGTACGGCAAACAAAAAGGCATTCGTCCCACACATCAGAATAATCTGACGGAGGGGCGAATGTCTCGCTGTACCACCCTGAATTCGTATTACTTTCGCAAGCAATACCTCTGAAAGTGCCAAAAATTAAGATACTTAATTTCTGATACCTTGCAATGTAACGGTTGCAACCGACAATCGAGCGTTAACTTGATTGCGCTATTCAGAGTTCATATTCGCTGACTGTTCAGGTATCCTTTTTCACCAACCGGATTCTCTTTGAACCTTATCAAAATCAGTTACTCTTCTCTTCAGAGCTTTTCCCTTTTGGATTAGCATTAAAATTTAATGATAATAATAGACGTACTTTTAATGTTTGTCAATGGTTTAGAATCAATTTATAAATCTGTCTTTTAGAAAAGCTAGTCAGACCAGACTTCCTTAGCAGTATCAATGACTAATTTTAATTTATTCCATTGGTCATTTTCAGTAAGATGATTACCTTCTTCGGTTGAAGCAAATCCACATTGAGGTGACAGGCAAAGGTTTTCCAGCGGCACATATTGACTCGCTAACCTGATTCGATTGATCAATAGCGATTGATCCTCTAATTCGGGCTTTTTAGTTGTGACCAACCCTAAAACGATTCGTTGATTTCGGCCGTTGGCTGCAATCTTTTTCAGCGGCTCAAACCCACCGGAACGTTCGTCGTCATATTCAAGAAAATAACCGTCAATGTGCAATTGTGCCAGATAATCGGCTACCGGATCGTACGCGCCGGCACCGGCCCAGTTGGAATCGTAATTTCCACGACAGACGTGCATGGTTAATGTTAAATCATCTGGTTTATTATCGGCAATGGCGTTAATTGCCTTAACGGCGGCTTCACAAAGTGGCTTTAAATCCGGATTAATGGTGTCTTTTGAGAATGATGCCCACATGCCCCACGAGGTATCATCGATTTGTAAATAGCGACAGCCAAGATCATAAAAATGTTGAATTGTTTCTTGATATGCTTTGATTTCGTCATTTAAAAAGGCATCAAAGTTATGGTCGTAGAAATTGTCATAAATCTCAGCATCTTTATTTGGAAAAAGTACGGATGGGCTGGGAATTGTTTGTTTTGGTGTAATGCCGTCGGGAACGATTTCTTTAAGATAATTGAAATCCTTAAAGAAGGGGTGGTCAGGATTATACGAAATTTTATCGGTAATCTTAATGCCGCCCTTGCGTGTTTCCTGACCATTAAAGATAAAGCCGTGGTCCGGCGTAAAGAAATGCGCGCCGTTCAGGCCGTCAAGAAAGTCTAAGTGCCACCAACTACGGCGAAATTCACCGGAAGTAACGTCTGTTAGACCCAGTTTAACTTCTTTTTTGACAAGTCGATCGATTTCCCGGTTTTCAACTTCTGTCAGCGCATGACGACTGATCTTTTTATCTTGGAAATCGGCTCTGGCCTGTTTTAATTGCTGAGGTCTTAAAAAACTGCCAACAATGTCAAATCTATTCGGATACTTAATTTTTGATGCAACTGTCATGATGAAACACTCCTTGTCATTAAGATAATTAAAAAAGTCCCTGGAAAATAATTCCAAGGACGATTAATCGCGGTGCCACCTTAATTTTTGACTGATTCACACCAGCCAACTCTGAGAGTCTTTATTTAAAGAGAAACGACGTTGCTTTAAATAAAAATTCCGGTGCGTTAATGGACACCTTCCAATATAACTTTACATTTGCTCAGCTATATGTTGCTCAAAGACCATTTTCGTGATGGATCGACGTTTGTTTTCAGCCAGGCAAACTTTCTGTGGACGATCGGGACCAGTACTTATCTTCTCATTGCTTTTTCATTTATAGGTTCAATAGTAGGCAGTTTAGACGGAAGAAAATAATTTGTCAAGAAGAAATATCGTAAATTATTTTCATGGATTTTAATACACTTCTTAATATGTGAAACACTTCCTGATGCTTAATATAATTGCAATGATGAAGTGAATATCATAAAAAAGGTGTGTTGATATTGAAAAAAAGCTTATTATTCTTTATCAATTATTATAGAAAAACGCTTTCAAATACATCCCAAAAGTGATATGATTCACATGGAAATAATTTTAAAATGAAAGTAGGCTATCATTATGAGTAATCGTCTTGAAGGAAAAGTTGCAATCGTCACTGGGGGCACACTTGGAATCGGGTTAGCTGTCGCTCATCGTTTTGTAGACGAGGGTGCTAAAGTTGTGATTACCGGTCGTCATGCAGATGTTGGTGAAAAAGCCGCAAAGTCAATTGGTGGTCCGGATGTTATTCGTTTTATTAAACAGGATGCATCTGACGAAGATGGCTGGGTTGAAACTTGGGATCAAACCGAGCAGGCGTTTGGCCCTGTCACCACGGTTGTGAATAATGCTGGTATTGCCGTTAATAAGAGTGTTGAGAATACCACCACAGAGGAATGGCGTAAGCTGCTTTCAGTTAATCTGGACGGTGTGTTCTTCGGTACCCGTTTGGGAATTCAACGCATGAAGAATAAAAACCTTGGTGCTTCTATTATTAATATGTCATCGATCGAAGGCTTTGTTGGCGATCCTAATTTAGGCGCTTACAATGCTTCAAAAGGTGCTGTCCGAATTATGTCCAAGTCAGCTGCTGTCGATTGTGCTTTAAAGGATTATGGTGTTCGTGTCAATACCGTTCACCCCGGCTATATCAAGACACCGCTTGTTGATGATTTACCAGGAGCAGAAGCAGCAATGTCGGCACGAACAAAAACACCAATGGGTCACATTGGTGAGCCTGACGATATCGCGTGGATTTGTGTTTATCTGGCATCTGATGAATCCAAGTTTGCAACAGGAGCAGAATTTACAGTTGATGGTGGGTATACTGCACAATAATGGTTTGTTTTCACTTTGTTCCACGCACTGATTAGAATCGTTTTATAAAGTCGTATCACTGTATATGAGGGATTGAATTCAAAAGCCTGAACGCAAAACTGCGGGGCTTTCCAATTCAATCCCTTTTTTCGGACACTAACAGTTTTGTTCCACGCAGTTTCCAATCAAATTGCATTTTGATACAAGCTCCCGTATAATTAAGGACAGTAAAATACTACTCCTTTAAATACAGCCCAGCGAGTCTGTTAAGGAATGCCATTAATGAACATTGTTCTTCCAGAATACATCTGGTAAGGAATGCCTTGACTCGTTGTGAGTTGGGGCGTTCTTTTTTTGGAGATAATAGTCGGAGGAATTAATAATGGAAAATAAAACTTTTGGTCGAGTCGTGGCGATCCCAAAGGAGCATCGACACCAATCATATTGGGATATGTTTGCGACTTGGGTAGGAGCTAATGCCAATAATGGGACATGGTATGTCGGTGGCGTTATTGCAGCATGCGGTTTTGCAACTGCTTCGACGTCTTTAATTATTGTTGGTGTGATTACATACTTACTGTTAGCGTTGTCAGGCTACATGGGATATCAAACAGGATTACCTGCTATGGCCTTAACCCGAGCATCTTTTGGGTTGAAAGGCAGTTTTTTACCATCAGTTATTAATGTGGTTCAATTTATTGGCTGGGCAGCGGTTAACACATTTATTGCCGCAACTTCGATTAGCTACATTCTTCATGATATTTTGGGGTGGCCGGTATATGGTAAGCCAGGCGGTTTAAAAGGGCTGATTACCGGTATTGTTGTAATGAGCATTCTTCACCTGCTAAGCATTTCAATGGGGGAACGCTCTGTTCGGATCATCGAGCGGGTCGGCATCATTTTAGTCTTTATTTTGGTTATTTGGGAATGTATTGTGGTTTTCCAACACGTTTCTTTTTCCGAAATTATTTCTTGGCGGCCACCTCATGATTTACAGATGACTTCTGGTCAAGCTGTTGATGTGCTGGCTGCCTTTAACCTGGCGTGGGTCACCGCAGCTAGTGATTTTACCCGATTTGCAAAAAAGAAACGCAGTTCAACTCATGCACCATTTTGGGGTGCCAATCTTGGTTTGATCTGGTTTGCAATGATCGGCGTGATTTCAACAATTGCAACGGCGATTACACTTAATCACTTTGATGCAAATAATTCGGATCCTTCCACAATTGCCAGTAAATTGGGGCTGGGAGTGTTGGCGATGCTGGTCATTATTATTACCAGCACAACAGCCAATGCTGTCAATTTGATGTCAGCCGGATCGGCTTTAACCAATATGACAAAACGACTTTCTTTAACGATTAGTATTGTGTTAGTGACACTTGTTGCAGTTGTCGTCACGTTCATCCCGATTTTTTATTCGACATTTTTGGATGTCTTCACTGCCTTTTTAGATGGTATCGGGATGTTTCTGGGACCTGAAATTGCAATCTTTCTTGCTGATTATTATATTGTGACAAAGCAGGATTATGATATTGAACATTTTGCTGCGCGCGATGGAAAATACTGGTACACTGGCGGTATTAACTGGATTGCGATTGGATCATGGGCTGTTGCAGTAGCAGCATATGCTTATATTAAAACCATTCCGGTGCTGGCAGACAGTGTCGGTTCAACTTTTATTTCAATGATCATTGCCGCTGCCATCTACACCGTTTTAAGCAAAATGACCCATCGAAATCATTCGGAGGCTTAGTATGGCAACAATTCAAAAGCAGACGTTGGGATTAGATGATATCGAACCCGACAACGAATATATTGATTGTACGTTCAGCGTTTCCAATCAGTCTATCCAAATCAGTGATGTGGTATTTGACCATTGCAACTTTGAACAGTCTAACTTTGATCAAAGTGATTGGAATGATGTAGTTTTTAAGGGATGCAACTTTCTTAATGCCAGTTTCCATCAAAGCTATCTTTCAAATAGTCAATTTATCGGCGGCCAGTTAATGGGTGCCGATTTTTCTCTTGGGACAAGACTGATTAATAGCCGATTTACGGATTCAAATCTGAGATACGCTAACTTTAGTGAAACTAAAATGGAAAATGTGCAGTTTAATAGTTCAAATTTGGTAGAAACAAGCTTTCAGGCAGTTACCTTCAAGGTGAACTACTCGGCCATAAATGACCGAGCTTCTGGGAACACGAAGTAGTATTTAGGCTGTTACATCGGTATGCCGAAGACCTAACTTACAGAACTCCGCTCTTTTACCATGGCTAGTTCCTAGCCAATAGCTTTTAGTCCGCAATTAAGGATATTAACTGCCGCATTAATATCTCGGTCGTGATGAGCCCGGCATTCAGAACACGTCCATTCCCGAATAGCTAAGGGCTTGGGGCCGTCATTCTGACCGCACGCTGAACAGATTCGGGAAGTGTTCCTGGCGCTCACCACCACTAATTGTTTTCCGTACCAGGCACACTTGTATTCAAGCATGATCCGGAATTGAGACCAACTGGCGTTAGCGATTGACTTGGCTAGGTGGTGATTGCGCATCAGATTTTTGGTTTTCAAATCCTCAATCACAATCACATCATAGTTTTTAACTAAGTCCGTCGTCAGTTTATGCAGGTAGTCCTTGCGCTGGTTGGCGATTTTTGCTTGATAACGCGCTTTGTTAATTTTAGCCCGTTGCCAATTTTGATAGTCGTTGAGTTCCAGCTTGGACAATTTATGGCGGTGATTCCATTGGCGCATCGCAACAGTGGCCCGCTGCTTGCGCCGGCTAAACTTGGATTGCCAAAGCATGGCTTGCTTTTCCAGCCACCGGGCATTGAAAGTCCCGTACTTAACCCCGCTAGAGGTAATTGCCAAATCGGCGACACCCATATCCAAGCCCACCGTTTGGTGAGTCTTCGGCAAGTCGAGAACTTCGGTTTCGACCTGCAGGGAAAGATAGTAGCGTCCCGTGGCATCATGACTAACCGTATAACGCTTAATTTTGGCGTCGGCTAATTGGCTGGTCTTGCTGGTCCGAATACTCCCGAGTTTAGGCAATCTTAAACGCCGCTTAGCCTCCACGACGCAGATTGATTGCCCAGTATAGGCTTGCTTAGCGCTATGGCGAGACTTGAACCGCGGATGACCACCCCGATGTTGGAATAGGTTATTAAAAGCAAGCGTGAGGTTATGGTTAACCACAAATAAGCTGGTAGAATCACTCGCCTTAAGGAAGGGGTACTCTTGCTTAAACCGTTTAAGCAGATAATTCATATCGTATTCGCCAACAAACTGACTTTTCGGGTTATTTTCATAACGTTTATTAGCCATCGCTAACATTTGATTCCAAACAAACCGATCGTTGCCAAATAATTGCCATAATTGATTGATTTGTTTTTGGTTAGGGTATAAGCGCAGTTTAACCCCTTTAACCACCGTGGTCATACAAGACCTCCTCTTGTTATTTTTCTCGTTTGCGTTGATCGTCAATATATTTAGCCACCGCCTGTTCATTGACAGCACCGATGCTTTCAACATAATAACCAGGTGACCATAAGTGACGATCCTTTTGTTGCCAATCATGAGTCTGTAGCTCAGGGCACTGACGGAATAGTTGAAAAGCAGTAATGCCCTTTAACCAGCGGACAATATTTGTGACTGATAATTTAGGTGGTGCGCTGACTAGAAGGTGAACATGATCATCCTTACCGATTTCCAGATGGGCGATTTCAAAACCGTATTGATCGGCGATTTCGTTAACCAAGCGTTTGAAAATCTCCTCAACATGTCCAGTTAAAACCTTATGGCGGTACTTAGTTCCCCATATGAGATGGTAATTCAGATTGTACACCGATGTTCTACCATACGTTAGTCTGTTTGTATCTTTCATACCAACCATTATATCATATCCAAAGTGTCACCATACGCTCAAATTTAGAAAGATGGTGTTTTTTGACAATTAATCAGGATAAGCGTCTGTTGGACGCCAAGAAGGGGGCAATTCATCACGTCCTTAAAAGAACGTGTTTCCTTGCCCTATATTAAAAAAATGATTTTTGATCAAAGTGACATTGATCAGATCGATTTTCTTGATACGAAATTAAAGGATGTTGACTTGTCTCAAGCGAAATTCGACACACTTGTGGTGAACCCGGAATTAATTAAAGGAATGATTATTAACCCGTGGCAGGCCAGTTTACTTATTGGACTATTGGGTGTGGTCGTTAAGGATTAACGGCTGAATTTGAAAACTATATAAAAATAAATGCCATTTTTATATAAGAAACGATTCCTTTAAATTCATCTTTTTTGATAGAAAGCGATGATATACTAAAGTGTGTTAAGTTATTATCGTGAAATGTGGAGATGTTGATCTGCTAAAACGGTTATAGCAGGAAAGGGGAAAAAACTGTGAGTCGGATATCGATCCAAAAACGTTTCTTTTTTCATATTCATCCACTTGCGGCAACCGGATATTTTGCGGGACTGATTACATTATTACTGTTGTTCAATCATGTTAGTATCGTACTGACCGCTTTTCTTCTAATTGTATTTTTGAATTGGTTTTATCTTGGCATCAGGAAGGTGGAGCGTCAACTTAAGTTTAGTTGTTTAATGTTTTTAACAATCGTTGTATTCAATGTTTTTTTGAACCAGGGTGCTGGTCCGTATTTGTGGCAGACATCGATTTTAGGATTATCGTTTAAGCTTTCTTTTCCTGCTATACTCTATGGGAGTGTCATGGGATTGATGTTGGTTGAAATGTTAATGGCTTTTGCATTATTTAATTCGATTTTAACAACTAATAAATTGTTGGCTGTCTTTTCACCGGTAAGTCCCAGATTGGCGCTATTGGTTGTTCTTTCAATTAATTTGGTTAATACTTTTAATTTGCAGTTTAAGCGATTGGTTCTTTATCAACAGACCAGAAACGTGGATCCTTTTAATGGGTCGATCAGACAGCGGCTGAGTGTTGGGATGCATTTTTTGGGTATCTTACTTGAGGGTGCACTTGTTTCGGGAATGGAGAGAGCTCGAAGCATGGATGCGAGGGGATTTGGCGCAACAAAGCGAAGTCATTACAGAATCTTTAAATGGCAGTTTTCCGATAGCCTTTTCATGACGGGTTCGCTGATTGTTTTTTTGGTTCTGATAGGTTTTAAAGCTGGATCATTTGGTTGGACAAATTCAGCCTTAAAGTTCAATGGTTCATTTTCCGTAGCAGATGGTTGGATTCTTTGTTTGCTGGGCCTTTTTCTATTAATTCCGATAATTTCAGAAAAGGTGGCTGATTTATGGACGAACTAATTGGCATTGATCATTTAACATTTACATATCCACATGCAACTGAATCAACGTTGGAAAATGTTAATTTAAAAATTTTTACGGATGATTTTCTACTGATTGCCGGAGATACCGGTAGTGGCAAAACGACTTTATTAAGTCACCTAAAAAAAGAACTGATGCCAAATGGTCATCGAAGCGGGCATATCACGTTTCAGCATCAGGACATCTCAACATTCACTCAACTGCAAAGCGCCCAAATGGTTGGCTTTGTCAGTCAGAATCCAAGGAATCAGCCGGTAATGGCAACAGTCATAGAGGAATTGGCGTTTTCGTTGGAGAATATCGGGTGTCCCAGCCAAGAAATCGGCAGACGTGTAGCTGAACTCTCCAATTATCTCGGGTTGGATCAGTGGCTGCACAAACGAGTTGATGATCTATCGGGCGGTCAACTTCAAATTGTTAATCTGGCATCGGTAATGATTCTGCGTCCCAAAGTTATTCTTCTGGATGAGCCGACAGCTCAGTTGGATCCATTAATGACACAAAATTTTATGACAATTTTATCTAGAATCCATCAGGAATTGGGAATGACAATTGTGATGACCGAGCATAATTTGGCAATTCCCATTACGATGGCCAATAGAATGGTGCTGATTTCAAATCGTCGGATAGCAGTCAATGATACGCCGGCTGTTGTTATGTCACAGATGTTCCAGAAAGCCCAATTACAGCGGTTCGTTCCTGAAATACCGGCTTTGTTTTTACGCAACTATCCACAAGCCGGTCAATTACCTCTTTCGGTTAGTTCCGGTCAGCGGGTGATTCATGCTAAAAATCTTCAATTTGAATCAGTAAATTCTGATTTAAAAACAGCTGAGAGGCCAAAAGAGGCGTCAATCATTGTGTCACTGAAAAACGTGTCGTTTACGTTTGATGAACGGCAAAACGTTGTGGATCACTTGAGTTTAGACATTCGCCAAGGAGAGTGGCTGACAATTGTTGGTAAGAATGGCTCAGGAAAATCAACGTTATTGAGCTTAATTGGCGGGTTGCGAAAACCCCAGCATGGTAGAATCAACTTAGTTGGAAAAACCGTTTGGAAGATGCAGACGACTGAACGGATAAAGCGACTATCGTTTTTATCTCAGGAACCCAGCCTTCAGTTTGGAAATGAGACTGTATTCAAAGAACTGATGGTGCAGGCAAAACAGCTGGGGATCACCGACGCTGAAACCAGAGCTCAAAAAACGTTGGAAAATTTGCGATTAACGGGCCTTGAAAACAAAAATCCGTTTGACCTGAGTGGCGGTCAACAACAGTTGTTGGGGCTGGCAATTGCAATGATCGCCAACCCACAGCTATTGGTTTTGGATGAACCGACCAATGGCCTTGATCCAAATACCAAGCACTTAATTGGTGAACAGTTGCTGAGTTATCAACGTAGGGGTGGGGCAATTATTATGGCGACTCATGATATGGCCTTTGCTGCAGCTTTTTCCGGAAACTGTGGATTTATGTTTGATGGTCGTCTTGAATCAATTTTGCCCCGCCGACGTTTTTTCTCGGGAAACTTTTTCTTTACGACCGCCCTTAACCGACTATTAAGGGATCAGGTGCCGGATGCAATCCTAGTGTCCGATGTAAGAGCCGGAAAGGATGGTGCCAAGTGAACCGACATATTTCCAAGCTCACCATTTTTCGGATGACGCTAGTATTTATAGTCATGGGCATTTTTCTAACGCTGTTCCAGTTGTTGCGTGGCGGACATTATTTAATGTTTAGTTTCATGATTTTACTATGCAGTATGTTGATGGTGTACTGGCGCTTTGAACATGAAAAGCTCAAGACGACGACATTGATGTTTATGGCCATCCTAATTGCTTTGGCAGTTGTGGGCAGATTGGCGTTTGCATGGATCCCCAGTGCTCAGGCAGCCAGTTTTGTGATTATTATGGGTGCAATGTCTCTTGGGCCGGAACTGGGATTTGTTGTTGGTGCAACTACCGCACTTGTTTCGAATCTTTTCTTTGGTCAAGGGCCATGGACGCCCTGGCAGATGTTTGCTTGGGGACTGATGGGATTCACAGCAGGATTAATTGCTCATACTGTTATCGGTAAGAAAGTAATGCCACTGGTCATTTTCGGTGCTGTTTGGGGATTCATATTTGGCTGGATAATGGACGCCTGGTCAGCAATGATGTATGTTCATCCATTAACCTTTAAAACGGTGCTGGCTTATTTTCTTTTGAGCGTGAAGTTTGATTTTTATCATAGTGCTTCAAATGCAGTGCTGCTTGCACTGTTTTCAAAACCCTGGCAGAGATTGTTTAGCCGTCTTGATGACAAATATAATTTTCTGCCTACTACAAATAACGAAGGGAAGTAATGGATTTATGAGGAATTTTAAGAAGGTATTAATGCTTTCGGCAGTCAGCTTACTAACTTTTGGAGTTGTGACACCAGTTGCAACGGTCAATGCGGCTAGCGTTAAAACGGCAACAACCGGCTATCAGAGCACCAAAGTAAAGGCGAGTTACAGTTATGCTAAGAAAATGCTTGTGAAGAACAAATCTGGTTTATCGGGAAAAACAACGGCATTATTTAGTCGAAAGGCTTACCCTGCAACCGGTGCGGCTGCAGGATATTCAGACTTCTTGTTGGGTCTTAAAGGACTGGGGTATCACTTTACGAAGACGCAACGACAACGAGTTGCCAAGAATTTAGTTTTAAATAAGAAGAGCACACCTGCTGATTTGGCAAATGCCATTATGGGACTCAAAGCGATTGGCTATAATCCACAAAGTTTTAGACTTGCAGGGACTAAGCAAAAGGTTAACTTGGTTAGTGCACTTTACAAAAAGTCGATGACTAAACAAACAGTTAACGTTCAAAGTCAAGCACTGATTGCTGTATCAATGAGTTCTAAATTCAAACGGCCATCAACTGCTAAATTTTCCAAGACCAGCTTGAGTAACCTGATTGTGAAGAATCAACAAAGTAATAATGGTTGGGCTTATAATAATACGGCAGCAGCCGTTGACAGCGACACAACAGCAATGGCGGTTGTGAGTTTGGCTCGTGGCAAGGCTGGTTCATCAACTGTTCAATCCGCTCTTCAAAAGGGTCAAAGCTACTTAAAGGGTGCGGTTTACGATAACGGGGCTTATGGGTACACTTATAATGGCAAGAATATGCCAAATGCCAATTCAACCGCAGAAGCGATTATTGCATTTTCAACGAAACGGAATACTTTGAAATATGCTAATAGTGCTTTTAAAGATGGTCAAACTGCCTCTCCATTACGTGCAATGTTGGGTTACGTTAATAAGACCGGTTCAATTAAGGGCGCTGCAAGTCAAACGTTGGGTGTCGGTCAGGTGAACTTGGCAAGCGCGGCTTACCGCCAAGCACAAAAGAAGCACTCGGTTTACTCACTTAATTAAGGTATAAGGGCTGTTTTTAATCAATGAAAAAGATAATTGGTATTTTAATTGCGGTTGTTTTAGTGTTCGGACTGGCATTTGGTATTCGTGAAGTTGTCGCACAGCATGCACAGAATCAGTCTAGAACAGCACAGCTTAACCGTTCTTCAAGTCAGCCAAAGCGTCAGTCGGGTTCGACCAAGTCACAGAGCTCAAGCACTAAAGCTAAGCCGAAAACAGATAAGAAAAAGAAGCAAGCTAAAGGGAAATCACTTTCAGCCAAGGAGACGGCAGGTAACAAGGTCAGTGGAACAAGGACGGCTTCTTCAAATAGGCATCATGTTGATAAAAATCGGGTTTCGGTTAAAACAACTCGTCCTTCATCTGCAAAATCACCAGTAGCCAAGCGTCCCACTTCAAAGCAAAAGCAGGCAAAAGCGTCGACTGGTGGTCATCACAAAACTGCTAAGGTGACTCAAGCGGCGACGGTCGGTAAAGCATATATCAAAGTTTCGGGTTATAAGAAACAATTGTATGCCGGAGTTCAAAAAATCACCGGTAAATCAACGGCTTTTTCGTTGCTAATGAAAACCCGCTTGAAGGTCACTTATACCAGCAACCCGGCCATTTATGTCAGTGCTATTAACGGCTTGAAAGAAAATGATGTCAAGGTTGGCAGTGGTTGGATGTACTCGGTTAACGGCAAATACGTTGATAAATCTGCTGGTGACAAAAAAATTAAAGCCGGTGATAAAGTTCATTGGTATTTTTCAGTTGATGGATATCATCCGTAATTTCAGAATGGTATGAACTTAGAAATAGTGATCCTTTTTCATAAAAAGTAGCCTGGCATTGAAAAAAATTAAAAGTGACTTGATAGGTATCTGGATCGTTAATTGGTCTAGATGCCTTTTTGGTTTTATATGCCAATTTAAAACCGAATTCACAATAATGGATTTCTTTTCATTTCAACACTTAAACGTACATAATAATACAAATCAACCTTGACACAGTCCATTCTTGCGGTTAGATTAAATATACATGAAATTAACATTAAAATAAGATGAGTTGTTAACAATTTAATTGGGGAAACTGAAAAATATTCGGCTTTTATAATTGAAGAAATTAATGATTCGTTGACACCTACGAAGGACGGTGGATCTTTTTATGAACAAATCGTACCGGCAACAACTCAATTTATCGGGCGGTTCATACCGGTTTTACAATATTGACGCATATTTGAGGGATCATGGGCAAGATGTTGAAACGCTTCCCTACAGCATTCGGATTTTGCTGGAAGAAGCATTGCGACATGCTGATCGGGAACCTGAACGAGAACAGGTTCTTTCGGCATTCAATGACTGGGATCACCAGCATGACAAGGATATTCCTCATCAGCCGGAACGGGTTATTCTTCAAGATTTTACGGGTGTCCCAGCGTTGGTTGATTTGGCAGCGATGCGCGATGCGGTTGCCAAGCGAGGCGGGAATGTCAGCTCAATTAATCCGGAGGTGCCGGTCCACTTGGTTATTGATCATTCTGTCCAAGTTGATCACTCTGGAAATGACGAAGCTTTCTCTTATAATATTCAACAAGAATTCAAACGAAACAGTGAGCGCTATACATTTTTAAAATGGGCCCAGAATAGTTTTGAAAATCTAACGGTTATCCCACCCGATACTGGGATTATTCATCAAGTGAACTTGGAATATCTTGCAGATGTTATCCACGCAAAACAGTTGACGGACGGGAGTTATGAAGCCTTTCCGGATACATTAGTGGGTACTGATTCTCACACAACGATGATTAATGGGCTGGGTGTTCTCGGTTGGGGTGTCGGTGGCATTGAAGCTGAGTCCAGTATGTTGGGAGAAGCGACTTATATGCCAATGCCTAAAGTAGTGGGCGTTAAACTGACTGGTAAATTGGGTGAGGGTATTACGGCCACCGATCTTGCTCTGGCATTGACGCATCTATTACGGGAACACAATGTTGTTGGAAAGTTTGTTGAATTTTATGGTGAGGGGACACAAAGTTTGCCACTTGCCTATCGGGCAACCATTGCCAATATGGCACCGGAATATGGTGCTACTTGCGGATTCTTCCCAATCGATCAACAAACAATTGATTACTTGAAATTGACTAACCGATCTGACAAACAAATTGATCTGGTGGAAAATTATGCAAAAGCCAATCATCTTTTCTATAACGAAAAGGCTGTTCGCCATTATAGCGAGGATGAATCGCTTGATTTGGCAAGTGTTCAAAGCAGTTTGGCTGGACCTAACCGACCACAGGACACGGTCTACCTAAAAGATATGCCCAAACAATTCGATGATCGGCGTGAGATGCCTGACTATCCCGTAGAAGTTGGTGGTAAGCAATTCAACATTCGGGTAGGTTCTCTGGGGATTGCTGCTATTACCAGTTGTACCAATACATCCAATCCTCAAGTGTTGTTGGCGGCCGGGTTAATTGCCAAAAAAGCTGTTGAATTAGGCCTAAAGGTTCCCGATTATGTCAAAACATCATTGGCACCGGGGTCTCGAGTGGTAACACAGTATTTGGCTGCTTCGGGATTGCAAGCCTATTTGGACAAACTCGGATTTAATTTGGTTGGATATGGTTGTACGACCTGTATTGGAAATTCAGGTCAGTTAAAAGAGGATCTCCAGACTCGTCTGACAAAGGATCCTTATCCGATTGCAGCGGTTGAAAGTGGTAACCGGAACTTTGAAGGGCGGGTCAACCCACTCATTAAGGATACTTATTTGGCCTCACCACCTCTCGTTGTTATCTATGCGCTGGCAGGAACTTGTGATATTGATCTCACAACACAACCCGTCGGGACTTCCAAGAATGGCAGCCCGGTTTATTTGAAAGATTTATGGCCAAAAGATGTGGAAGTGGCACAACTTAGTCAAAAATATTTGAAACCAAAAGAATTCCAAAAGAACTACCAATCAATTTTGAATCAAAATGCGACCTGGGATGCACTGCCTGCACCGGAATCGGAAACGTATCAGTGGGATGACGATTCAACTTACATTGCGTCTCCACCATTTTTTGATAATGAAGCAGGAAGTAAACACTTAACCGGCCTTCGGGTACTTGCCAAGCTGGGTGATTCGATTACAACCGATCACATTTCTCCAGCTGGCTACATTGGGTCACAAACACCTGCCGGGCGGTATTTGAAATCCAAGGGAATTGCAATTAAAGACTTCAATTCCTATGGTTCCCGTCGTGGAAATCATGAAGTTATGATGCGTGGGACTTTGGCAAATATCCGATTGAGAAATCAATTAACGCCTGATAAGACAGGTGGGTTTACCCGATATTTACCAACAAATGAAGAAACCACCATTTTTGAAGCGGCACAACAGTATCAGGCTGATCATACGGGATTAGTGGTATTGGCCGGTAAGGATTATGGTATGGGTTCTTCTCGTGATTGGGCTGCCAAAGGTGTCAAACTGTTGGGTGTCAAAGCAATCATTGCGGAAAGCTTCGAACGCATTCACCGTGCCAATTTAGCGATGATGGGTGTCGTGCCACTTCAATACCAGCCTGGTCAAACCGCAGAGTCGTTGGGATTAGACGGTACCGAAACCTTCTCGATTGACTTGGATGGCAAAGTGGCACATGTAACTGCAAAAAAGGATGGCGGGCAAATAAAATTTGATACGATCATTCGCTTTGATACACCGGTAGATTGGACGTATTACAAAGATGGCGGCATTATGCCGATGATTGTTTCTAATAAGGCAACTACCAAAAGTACGACAAGCAATGGATGAGTTTTGATGCTCAGAGGTGACTAAATGGAATTACCAAAAGGATTAGCTGGTGTTGTTGTTGATCAGACCAAGGTCAGTTCAACCAAAAATGCCATTTTGACATATGCAGGATATCCGATTAAGGAATTGAAAAACGCGCCGTTTGAAGAGGTTGTTTTCCTGCTGTGGCATACACGATTACCAAATGCTGATGAATTAAAAGATTTTAGGAAACTACTGGTTTCACAAATGGCATTACCCTATGAAACCGTTCAATTAATGGCCCGGATTGCAAGGGAACCGCAACATCCAATGAGCATTTTGAGAACGACGGTTTCACTTCTTGGAACAACTAATGATGTTGAACGCGATGATCCGCCGCGCATTTTAGCAAAAATGTTAACGGCTATCGCAGCAATTATTCGAATCAGAAACGATAAACCCATTAAACATGCTCGTAAGAATTGGGGCGTTGTTGAAAACTTTATCTATTTATTTTCAGGGAAACGGCCAACAGCTGAACAGGTTTCAATGTTTAATACGGTTATGGTTCTTCATGCCGATCACGAATTTAATGCATCAACGTTCACTGCCCGGGTTGTTGCGTCTACAAAATCAGATTACTATTCGTGTCTAACTGCAGCCGTTTGCGCATTAAAGGGGCCTCTTCACGGCGGCGCTAACGAACAGGTTTTTAAAATGCTTGAAACCATTCGTGAAACGGGACAGGACCCGGTTCAATACGTTGAACGACGAATTACCAGTGGACATAAAATTATGGGATTTGGACATCGAGTATACAAAGATGGTGATCCACGGGCAGCCATATTGCGGGAAATTGCCCGTAAAATTGCTCATGAAACGGGCAATGATCCCTATTTTGTTTTACAAGAACAGATTAGAGACTATATGTTCGAAAAAACGCATCTCCATCCAAACGTTGATTACTATACGGCGTTGATTTATCATTGTTTTAATCTCGATAGGCAGACCTTCACAACGATGTTTGCCGCATGTCGAACAGCGGGGTGGTTGGCTCATATTATCGAACAACAGGCGGAGGGATGCCTGATTAGACCATCGTCTGAGTACGTTGGTAAGACAAATCGGCATTACCTCGCCGATAAGGAGGAAAACTCAATTGACTGAAGAAAAATTGACAATGAACAATGGTCAGCTTCAAGTCCCAAACAACCCAACGATTCCCTTTATTGAGGGGGATGGCATTGGTCCCGAAATTTGGAAAGCAGCTAAAACGGTGTTTGATGCGGCTGTCAAGAAAGCATATGACGGTCAAAAGCAGGTTAACTGGTTACCGTTATTGGCTGGGGAGACAGCCTATAAGAAAACCGGTCAGTGGTTGCCGGATAAGACATTGGCAACACTACGGGAATACTTGGTTGGCATTAAGGGCCCGCTAACAACACCGATTGGTGTCGGCCATCGTTCAATTAATGTGACGTTACGCCAGAAATTGGATTTGTATGCTTGTTTTCGACCGGTCACCTATTATCCGGGCACACCATCTCCGGTTGTTCATCCGGAGAACGTTAATATTGATGTTTTCAGAGAAAATACGGAAGATATTTACGCTGGAATTGAAAGTGATGTTGACACTAAAGACGCTGAGGAATGGAAAAGTCTACTTGCCAAACAGGATAAATTAAGCAAAGTTCGTTTTCCTGACACGTCTGCCTTCGCAATTAAGCCAATTTCAAAGCAGGGTTCAACACGGCTTGTTGATGCAGCTATTGACTATGCGTTTGCAAACAATCGCCATACCCTGACTTTGGTTCATAAGGGTAATATTATGAAAAAAACCGAGGGTGGTTTTAAAAAGTGGGGATATGAGGCTGCTGAAAAGTACGGAGACAAAGTTTTTACTTGGAATCAATACAATCAAATCAAAGCGGATCAGGGAGAAAAAGCTGCTGACCAGGCTTATCAAACTGCGCGAGACGAACAAAAACTGATTGTAAATGATGTCATCACTGATAATTTTTTCCAACAGGCATTACTCTATCCAGAGCATTTTGAAGTGGTTGCGACAATGAACCTAAACGGTGATTATATTTCAGATGCCCTGGCAGCCCAAGTTGGCGGTATTGGCATTGCACCTGGTGGGAACATTAATTATCAAACCGGTCATGCCATTTTTGAAGCAACCCACGGAACGGCACCTCAATTTGCCGGGCAAAATAAGTTGAACCCGACTTCAATCATTTTATCTGGTGCAATGATGTTTGACTATCTGGGTTGGGATGATGTTTCCAATTTGATTCGAATTGGGATTAAACGGGCAATTAAGTCGCATCATGTAACGGTTGATTTTGCTAAAACGCCTGATGCAACAGTTTTGAGCACCAGTGGGTTTGGCGAGTATGTGGCACAATTAATTGAAGAAGCCCCTCAAAAGACCGAGGTTAATTGAGCAGTTGCCTCTATAAATTAGTTACGAAAAAACATCTTGAAGATTTTCTACTCCCAAATAGAAAATTTTCAAGATGCTTTTGTTTTTACTTATGTTTAGTTCCTGCATTTAATTCTGTAAAAGTGACACTGATGACCTTTGCTTCAGGCTTTTTGACTCTTCTGGCAGGATTGCCGACAACAGTTGTTTGATCAGCAACATCTTTTAAGACAATTGCGCCGGCACCGATCTTGCTTGAAGAACCAATCGTAATTGCACCTAATAGTTGGGCGTTGGCACCAATGAAAGCTCCTCGTTTGACATAGGGATGCCGTCGGCCTTCAACAGCTCTTCTGGCTCCCAACGTGACACCATGCAGGATTGTGACGTCGTCTTCGATGATTGCAGTTGCACCAATCACAACGCCTGTTCCATGATCGATAAAGACACGTTTACCGATTTGGGCTTCTGGAGAAATGGTGATACCGGTGACCTTAGCAGCATGTTGGCTCAACAATCCGGCAAGTGTATAAAGCCGATGAAAGGCAAGAAAGTGCGCCATTCGATACCAGAATAGTGCGCGAATTCCGGGATAGGTTAAAAGGACTTCTAAAAGACTATGGGCTGCCGGATCACGCTTCAGAATGGACCTTGCTGTTTGAAACATTATTTTTTCTCCCCTTAAGCTGGTTGAATCCGCGTTCCAAATCGGCCAACAGGTCTTTTTGATCTTCAACGCCAACGGAAAGGCGAATCAATTCATCTTTGATACCGTTTTTCAGTCGGATATCACGTGGGATCGAACCATGAGTCATTAGGGCAGGAATTTCAATTAAGCTCTCAAGGGCACCCAAGCTTTCAGCCAAAGTGATCACGTGAAGCTGTTCAACGAATTGTTTTGGATCAAGGCCGTCTTGAAGTTCAAACGAAATCATGGCACCAAAGCCGTGCATTTGTTTCTTGGCAACTTCATAATCGGGGTTGTCGGGATCTCCCGGATAGTAAATTTTGCTTACAAGTGGTTGATTGGAAAGGTAATTGAAAACTGCTTCCGCGTTAGCCAAATGAGCACGCATTCGCAAGGAGAGTGTTTTGATGCCGCGTTGAAGCAACCAGCTTTCTTGTGGTGCCAAAATGCCACCAATAGCATTTTGCAAATAACCGATTTTTTCACCTAATTTTTCATCTTTGGTGACGACCAAACCGGCAATCACGTCACTGTGACCTCCCAAATATTTAGAGGCACTGTGAAGGACGATATCAACGCCTTGCTCAAGTGGTCGTTGTACGTACGGTGAGGAGAACGTGTTATCAATGATGCTTAAGATGCCATGCTCCTTCGCAATGTTGGCAACTGCTTGGATATCAGTGACCCTCAGCAAAGGATTTGTTGGGGTTTCCAGGTAAATAGCTTTGGTATCAGGTGTAATAGCCTGTTCAACGGCGTTTAAATCACGCGTGTCAACGACTGTAAACGTCATGCCAAATCGTTTTAAAACAGCGTCAATTAATCGAAAGGTACCACCATAGACATCGTTACCGATAACGAAATGGTCTCCTGCAGAGAACATTGAGAAGACTGTGTCGATTGCTGCTGAGCCTGAGGCAAAAGCGAATCCTGCTGTGCCGCTTTCGAGTTCGGCAATTAATTTTTCAACCGCTTCCCGAGTAGGGTTGCCTGACCGGGAATATTCGTATTTGTTCTCACCGATTTTTTGTTGGTGGAAAGTTGATGCCATGTAAATCGGAACTGAAACTGCGCCTGTGTTTTCGTCTTCGCTGATGCCGCCATGAATTAATTTTGTATCAAATTCCATAATGAGTTACCTCTTTCTGTTTTCTATTTTTTTATTTTTAATCGTAAATATTTTCACTCATATAACGCTCGCTGCTATCTGGGAAAACAGTGACAATCGTGCTGTTTTCGGGCAATTGAGAAGCTACTTTTAAGCTTGCTGCTAATGCGGCTCCACTGGAACTGCCAATGAATAAGCCTTGGTGTTGAGCCATTTCTTTAACTTGGTTAAAAGCATCTGAATCAGGAATTGTTAAAGTTTGGTCGATTTGAACTTTCTCAAAGAATGGCGGGACAAATTCTACACCGATGCCTTCTGTTCGATGGGAATGAGCTGGCCCACCGTTTAAAATGGATCCTTCCGGTTCGACAACAACGGTTTGGGTGTTGTCATTTTGTTCTTTTAAATAACGAGCAATTCCGGCAAAGGTACCACCACTGCCTGCACCGGCAACGAATGCGTCGATCGGGCCGTCAATGTCTTCGATCAACTCCGGAGCCAGTGTGTGGTAGTAGGTGTCGGGGTTTGCAGGATTCTCAAACTGCATTGGAACAAAACTATTTGGTGTTTGTTCTTGGAGTTTATAAGCCCTTTGAATAGCACCCTTGATACCCTGATTACTGGGGGTGTTGATGAGCTTTGCTCCAAGTGCTTTCATCAATTGTTGCTTTTCAAAACTAAACTTTTCCGGTACGACTAGGATGGTTGGCAAGTGATGTTGTTGTGCGGCAAGGGCAACACCGATACCGGTATTACCGGCAGTAGGTTCGATAATGGTGGTTAGTCCCTCAGTGACATTGCCCTGGTTAATGGCATCCTGAATCATATACTGGCCGAGGCGGTCTTTGATGCTGCCGCCCGGATTAAACATTTCCAGTTTGGCATAAATATGGCTGTGGTTAGGCACATCGATTTGAAGATCAATTAATGGTGTGTGCCCGATAAGTTGTGAAACCGAATTGATTATCATGGTGAGTTCCTTTCTGAATGATGATACGATTGTTTGCCTGTCGGTTTTAGGAAGGATGACTTTTTTGATATAAAAAGGGCGCGAAATTCTGAAATCCAGAATTTTCGCGCCCTTAGTTCAACTCCAGCCAAGTGGACATTGAACTCTTTAAGGTCATTATTCCTCAAAAAATGTCAATGCTAACAGGCCGAACATCGCCAAAAACGCGTTGTTCGACAGCAACAATTAATCACATTAAACATTGATTGATTCATAATGACACCTCCGAAATTTTGTTGTCATCAATATACCTAATTCCGTGGTGGAAGTCAACCGTTTTTGAGAAGAAAAGTGAAAAAACGGTGAGAACAGGGCGGCTACTTTAATGAATATCTCATAAGCAGACTATGTTTAGGCGAGGTTAAGTAAGAATAAATATGCTAGTAAGGAATTAAACCAACAAACTGAAGTGATTATTGATATTCCAAAAACATACGACATGATATATAAAAACTTGATATATTATCAAAATTTAAGTAAACTGAATTCAACTTAAAGAACGCATGGAAGAGCATATTTGGAAAGGATTCGTTATGAATATTCAAAAGTTTATTGCCCGAAGAAAAGAGCTTGGCTTTTCTCAAAGCGAACTGGCAAAAGGGATCTGTACGCAGGCAACCATTAGTAAGTTTGAAAATGGTGGGAAGATGATTTCAACAAAAATTTTAACTCAACTATGCCAAAGACTAGGACTATCGCTGAGTGATATCTTTCCTGGCCCTGTTGATCGGGATTCCAAATTGTTGGAGAAACTTCATCAGGCGGAGTTTAATTTAATCACGATGGAATATGAAGATGTTGCAGCAACACTCTCTGATATTTCAATGGATCAAATGGATGACGATGATACAAAAATGGAATATTTGTTTATTAAGGGATATTTATTTGCACTTAGTGATTATCCGACAAGCGATGCCGTTTTTTGTTTTGATCAGATTTTAAATGGGTTAGATGAAGAACATCAGACAATCTTTTCTCAATTGGCGTATGTTGGTCTGGGAATTGCTTACGAGCATGGGAAAAATTTTGAGCGGGCAGATTTTTATTTCTCAAAGATGCCTCAACAGCTTCAAAATCAACGGATGTATGGCGTGGATGATATTTGGAAAACACTAACAATGTTGTTTTACACCGGCAACTATTATTCGTATCGAGAAGATTTTGTGACCGGAAATATGCTGTTGCAATCTTTAATTCATATGAGTTCAAAGCGACACGTCACTTTTTACGTGGCTCGGGCCCAGTTTCGACTTGCCCGTAATTTTGAGGGACAACATGTTAAACAGGCTATCATCAATGAAACAATTCGAGACGCTTACGCCTTTGCCAAATTTAACGGTAATCAAAAGCTGATTTCGAGAATTGAGCGGTATCAAAATCAATATAAAACTAAATAAAAACATCAGCCTTGGTCGTTCCTCGAAAGATAAAAACTAAGGCTGGTGTTTTGTTAAATAGTCTTTGCGCAAAGTTGAAATAGCACTGTTTGATAATTTCATTTTGTGTTTCAAATAGTTTTTAACTGAGCCCGATTGATGATCAATTGCTGAATAAGCGGCTCTTAAATACGATCTGCTTGCCATTTGGGAACGTTTTAGGTTTAGTAGTGTGCGACGGTTATGCGTTATTCTTTTTATTTGATGCTGTTCAATCTTATTAAAGGACCTTAATGCTTGATTTGATTGAAGATAGTTCTGAAAAATTGCCTTTTTGGGGACTCCTAAACTGGATAGGATTAACATTGTTGCAATTCCTGTTCGATCTTTTCCGTGAGTACAGTGGTAAAGCACGGCGCCTGAACGGTTGTTTAACAACAATTTGAACATTTTTTGATAGGTTTTGATGCTGTGACGATTGGTCACCATTTTTTTATAAAACAGCTGCATATTATTTGGCTGTCTGTGAGCTAACTGAACAGCGTATTGTTTTGGGCTGTGCACACCAAAACGGGGATCGGCCATGACGCTAAGATGATGAATGACGGCATATGACAGCTCTTTATCAGGCATTTGATGCATTTCAGCGGTAGAGCGAAAATCAATCACAACCCGTAAAGTGACTTTGCTTATCCAAGCGCCATTTGTCTTTGTAAGTGAGCTTAGAAAGTGAATCAGAACGAATCAGTCTATTTGGTTTGATAGTCATGCCATTTTTGGCTTTAATGCCACCAAGATCAAACGTGTTTGAAGTCCCGTGGAGTTGAACAGGGGTACCGTGAATGGATCGGGATTTAGCATAAACCTGGGACTGATTGACAGAATTGATGGTCATCATTGCAAAACCAGCAAGTATGAACAGGTCCCTTTTAAAAATAATGTTTGTCGCTTCTTTCTAAAATCTTTAACCTAATCATAACAGGAATTACAAATACTTTCCGATTGTTTTCAATGCCTTTTCCCGCTTTGCTGCAGATTGATCCTCCGCATTAAAGTTATACCAATTAACCTTCTTTAAACCGAGCTTTTTAAAGGTACCCCGTGAGAGGGCCTTTTCAATCGGGTTTCCATATTTCAAACGGTATAGTATTGTCGGAGTGCCGGAGACAGTAAAAAATTTAATTGTTGGATTCTTCGGTAAAACAATGCGGGGATGGGCGGATACTAGCCGATTTTTACTGAAAACCTTATCAATAAACCCCTTAGTCATGGCCGGCATAACTTCCCACCAGATCGGAAAGATAAAAATAAGATGGTCGGCCGATGATAATCGTTCAAAGTATTGATCCACCTGAGAATTGATGGATTGTTTTTTGCGCCAATTGGAAAGGTCGTTTTGGTGCATGACGGGATCAAAATGATCTGCGTGCAAATCAATCACATCGACTTCCTGATTCATTTCTTTTAAGCGATTGATTGTCGCTTTGGCCAGTGCCGCACTATAGCTGCGAAAATGGGGTTGATTATCACTAGCCGCCAAGGTATAGGGATGGTCGAAAATAATAACTGTTTTCATTGTTTAATAACCTTCTTTATTAACACGTGTAAGTTTCACTTTTTATTTTTCATTCCAAGGAATATAATCAGTATAAGCATTAAAAATAAAATGTCAAATACATTCCGAGGAATTTAAAAATGAAAAAGCAAAAGCTACTTAACGATATTCAAAATGAATTAACCATTTTTCGCAGCAAGGATGTTGATCAACGGATTTTAACAGTCATTAAAGACTCAAACGTTTTGCCGGAGCCTGTGATCAAAAACGTGACAATAAACGATTTACATGTCATTCAAGCCATTGGTCAGGAGGATGTTAGAATCTCGGAAATTGTTTCTAAATTGCCTTTAACCCAGGGAGCCGTTTCGAAGATCATTGCAAAATTATCCAAAGTAAACCTGATCATAAAAAAACATAAGCCTGATAATCGTAAAGATACGTACGTTAGCTTAACCGACGATGGCAAGAAAGCAAACCGGCTTCACATGGAGTACCATCAAAAAATGAATCAGAAAATCCAACAATTGGCTATGGATTTTTCGAAAGATGAGTTAAAAACAATTAACGATTTTTTGCGTAACGTTAATCAAATGCGAGAGTGAAATTAAGTAAGCACTAAATTTTTTGACTATTTTTTTTACTAATATGATAAGCGGTTTCATCAGCGTTAATTAACGAATCCTGTTTTACACACTTACAATTATTAAGTTAGGTGCTCCTAAATTCATATTTACTTTAGATTAGATTATGGTAGTATTGGATTTGAAATTAAAAGGAGGTACCTATGAAAAATGGTAAAAGATAAAGCTCCGAAGAAGCAACATTTGATTCACTATGCAAATGGACCTTCATTGGAAGAAATTAACGGAACAATTGAAGTTCCGAAGGGCCGAGGATTCTGGAAAACGTTGTTTATGTATTCGGGGCCTGGTGCATTAGTTGCCGTTGGATATATGGATCCCGGTAACTGGTCAACTTCAATTACTGGTGGTCAAAATTTCGAGTACCTACTCATGTCTGTTATCTTAATGTCGAGTTTAATTGCGATGTTGCTTCAATACATGGCGGCTAAACTGGGTATTGTGTCACAGATGGATTTGGCCCAGGCAATTCGAGCCAGAACCAGTAAAACGCTTGGGTATGTTTTATGGATATTAACTGAATTAGCTATTATGGCGACTGATATTGCGGAAGTTATTGGTGCTGCGATTGCCCTTTATCTTCTATTCCACATACCACTTGTTTATGCCGTATTTATAACGGTTTTTGACGTTTTGCTTTTGCTATTATTAACCAAGGTTGGTTTTAGAAAAATCGAAGCAATCGTTGTTTGCTTGATTTTGGTTATTCTTTTCATCTTCGTGTATGAAGTTGCACTTTCCAATCCGGATTTCGGTGCTATTTTTAAAGGCTTGATTCCAACCGGTCAAACATTTTCCGGCACGGATCACGTTAACGGATCAACACCTTTGACCGGTGCTCTTGGAATTATTGGTGCCACGGTTATGCCCCATAATTTGTACCTGCATTCTGCTGTTTCTCAAACACGAAAAGTTGATCACAGCGATCAGGAAGATGTTGCCCGAACAGTTCGTTTCACAACATGGGATTCCAACATTCAATTATCATTTGCCTTTGTTGTCAATTCATTACTGTTAATTATGGGTGTTGCGGTATTTAAGACAGGCGCTGTGAAGGATCCATCATTCTTTGGATTGTTCCAAGCTTTGTCCAATAGTTCAATGTTAAGTAATGGTTTACTGATTGCCGTTGCAAAATCCGGTATCTTGTCAGTCCTATTCGCTGTTGCATTGTTGGCTTCAGGCCAAAATTCAACTATTACCGGTACCTTAACTGGTCAGGTTATCATGGAAGGGTTTATTCATATGAAGATGCCTCTTTGGCTTCGTCGATTGGTAACCCGTTTGATTTCAGTTATTCCTGTTCTGATTTGTGTTGCCATGACAAGTGGTCAAACGGCTATTCAACAACATGAGGCCTTAAACACACTGATGAATAACTCTCAAGTCTTCTTAGCCTTTGCACTGCCCTTCTCAATGCTGCCATTGTTAATGATGACTGATAATCCTAAGGAAATGGGAGACCGGTTTAAAAATACAATGTGGGTTAAGATTCTTGGCTGGATTTCTGTTTTAGGTTTAACTTTCTTAAACATGAAAGGACTTCCGGATAATATTGCCAGTTTCTTTGGTAACAATCCTTCTGCAAGTGAGTTATCATTAGCTCATACGATTGCTTACGTTATTATTGCCGGCATTATCTTACTTCTTATTTGGACCATTTATGATATGTGGTCAAGCAGAAACAAGATGCCAAAACGGTTTGAAACGACCGAAGAGCATTATGATGAAAGTAAGAGTGAAAATTAACTTTAAAGTTATCGGAGGGTATACATCAAATGGATAATGAGAATTCTCCACACACAAAATTTAAACGAATTTTAGTAGGTGTTGATGACTCACCTGATGCTCAATTAGCTTTTAGGTATGCAGTTTCTGAAGCTCGTCTGTCGGGTGCATCGTTGGTCATCGCTTCAATTCTTGAAAATGAAGAAATGAATGTTTATCAGGCGCTAAGCAAAGATTATGTTCATGGTGAGCGAAAAGAATTAGTTGCCCATCTAAAGGAATATCGAGATTTAGCACTACGTTCCGGTGTTAAGACTGTTGATACGGTTGTCGAAGAGGGAGATCCCGGCGAAACAATCGTTAAAAAGGTGATTCCTGCTGTTAAGGCCGACTTACTCATTGTTGGTTCACTTTCGAAAAAGGGTGTTCGAAAGTATTTTGGATCACAGGCAGCCTATATGGCAAAATATGCACCAATTTCAGTAATGGTTGTTCGTTAGAACTAAATTGATGCAACTCGTTACTTTCAAGAATACAATTGAAATGAATTGAATATACGATAAAACTGAAGGGAGCTAAGTGCAATTAATATTTGTACCGGCTCCCTTTTACATATTTTACCGTAGATACTAGGGGATGGATTTAGATGGAACTTACAGAAAAGAGCCGAAAATGGTTTGTAGCAACGTTACTATTAGGTACGTTTACGATGTCGATTAGTCAATCATCGCTTTCGACGGCTTATCCAACATTTATGCGGTATTTTAATTTGCCGGCCAGCACGGTGGCTTGGTTAACGACAGGATTTATGTTGATCATGTCCGTAGTAATGCCGCTGTCACCATGGTTGATGGATAACTTTAAATTCAAACCATTGTATCTTACTTTATTAGTTAATTTTGTGGTTGGAACGTTAATTGTTATTTTTGCACCGAATTTCCCAATAATGATGGTTGGGCGATTAATGGAAGGGTTTAGTGTCGGGGTACTTTTTCCTTCATACCAGTCCATTATTTTGGAGATTACACCACAAAATAAACGAGGTAGTGTCATGGGAACAGTTGGACTGGTTATGGGATCAGCACTTGCTGTTGGCCCGATTATCTCGGGAGTTATTTTACAAGTGATGAATTGGCAGGCAATCTTTGCTTTCTTCTTGGTTGTATTGTCGGTTGTTTTCATACTGGCTTTGAAAACGGTTGTAAGCCCATTAAAATTAAAATCAACCAACTTTGATTTTATTTCAGTCTTTATGTCATTGGGAATTATTGGATTGTTGTATTTTATTAACGAAATTTCTCATATGACAAGTGGAAGTTATCTTAATTGGATTATTTTGGGTGTTTCAATGATTCTGCTGTATCTATTTGTTCGCCGTCAGTTGAGAATGCCAGAGCCCTTATTGCGCTTGGACATTTTAAAGATTGGCAATTTTGACTTGGGAGTTGCACTGACTTCACTTTCTTACATGTCTTTAATTACAGTGACGATTATCATGCCGCTTTATTATCAACAAGCTCTTAGAATGACACCGTTTTGGTCAGGAATGGCATTGGTCCCGGCCGCTGCTCTTCTTTCATGGCTGAATCGCAGAAGTGGTCAATTGGCCGATAGGATAGGGTTCAAACCGGTTATTACAATTGGCTTTGGCTTGTTTATTGTCGGCTGGGGGATGCTACTGATTCTCTCTGGTTTAAAGAGCGTTTGGGTTGCCATTATTTGTTCAATGATAATTGAAGCCGGAAATGCGTTTGCAATGATGCCTGCGACGACATTAGGAGCCAATTCATTAACAAATGAGTTAATTCCCCACGGCTCTTCGATTATTGCAACTTTCCGACAGATTCTTGGATCTACTGCAATTGTGTTAGCAACGGTTATTCTTGGAAATGGTAACTTTAATGCAGTATTTGCAACATTCTTGGTCATGGAAATTGCCGCAATGGGGTTGGCAATGATGATTAAGGATACGACTGCCGAACGGGTCGCAGAGGCAAGATAATTATTTCCAAAACTGGATAAAATTATAAAATAATGAATAATTTTCAAGGGCACAGTATTGATACTGTGCTTTTTTAGTTGCTTTTATTTTGTGAATGTAAAATATTTACACGAAATATTTTAAGCTATAGTTGACTATGTACTCACTTTTGTAAATCACAAAGTAATTTATTGTAACCACTTTCAAAGTGTGCTATTCTTCTAATAGACGCATAAATGTTTATCACATGATAATACATAGACAGTTAAACCTATGCATGGGTGACTGTCTGAGATTGTGAGACGTTTGAGAAGTCTATATTTAGGAGGAAGCATATTATGGCATACAAAACTGTTAATCCTTACAACAATGAAGTCGTAAAGGAATATCCTAATGCAACAGAAGATCAATTGCAGGAAGCACTTGCAACGGGACATGACTTATACAAGACAATGCGTAAGCAACCGATTTCAGAGCGTGCTAAGATTCTTCATAATGTTGCGGCAAAGTTACGTGAACATTCGGATGAATTAGCAAAAGCTTGTACGGTAGATATGGGAAAACTTTACCGTGAATCAAAGGGTGAAGTTGAACTGGTTGCAATTATTGCTGACTGGTTTGCCGATCATGGTGAAGACTTATTGAAATCCGAAAAGATTGATACCATTGCGACCGGTGAGGCGGAAATTCGTCATCAATCAACCGGTGTGATTATGATGGTCGAGCCTTGGAACTTCCCTTATTATCAGATTATGCGTGTATTTGCACCAAACTTTATGGTAGGTAATCCTATGATTCTGAAGCATGCTGCTAATACACCAACATCTGCTCAGATGTTTGCCGATGTTGTAGCTGAAGCAGGTGCTCCAAAGGGTTCATTGACTAATTTGTTCTTATCATATGATCAAGTTACAGAAGCAATTGAAGACCCTCGTGTCCAAGGCGTTGCTTTAACCGGTTCTGAACGTGGTGGGACAGCTGTTGCCGGTGCTGCCGGAAAGAACCTCAAGAAAAACACAATGGAACTTGGCGGTATGGATCCATTTGTTGTTTTAGGTGATGCTGACATGGATGCGGTTAATGACATTGCATGGCGTGCACGTCTTTATAACTGTGGACAAGTATGTACCTCTTCCAAACGATTCATTGTTATGGACAACGTCTATGACGAGTTCTTGGATTCATTGAAGAAACATTTTGCTGCTGTTAAGCCGGGTGATCCAATGGATCCTGCAACGACTTTAGCACCAATGAATACTGAAAAAGCTAAAAATAAACTGCAAAGCCAACTTGATGATGCGATTGCTCACGGTGCAAAAGTTGCTTATGGTAATGAACATATTGACTTACCAGGCCAATTCTTCATGCCAACAATTTTGACTGATATCGATAAAGATAATCCAGCATTTAAGACTGAATTGTTTGGCCCAATTGCTTCTGTTTATAAGGTTCATAGTGAACAAGAAGCAATTGATATTGCTAATGATTCTCCTTACGGCTTAGGTGGCATCGTATTTTCAGGTGACGCCGATCACGGTGCAGAAGTTGCCGGTCAAATCGAAACCGGAATGGTCTTTGTTAACAACTTCATGGCAACCTTACCTGAATTACCATTTGGTGGTGTCAAGTTGTCAGGCTATGGCCGTGAAATGAGCCACATTGGTCAAATGGCATTTGTTAACGAACAATTAATCGTTAAAACAGACAAACCAGATTTAGGTAATTTGGCTGGTGGTCTTGTGGCAACAGATCCTGAATAGTGGATTGATGATAAAACCTTAACATGATATTTTTGTATTGTTTTGAGAATAACTCGTCTGCGACACCGGACTTCTCACATTGGCGTCAAACTGATGACTCTTTTCGGTGTAGCAATACCAACTTTACAGTTATTAAATATTAATGACTGATCTCATTCTCCTTAACAAAAAGATCGATTGACAAGTTTAAATTGTCGGTCGATCTTTTTTGCATTCAGGAATATAGTTATTTTTTATATTTGCCTGGTGATATGCCAACATATCTTGTAAACGCCCTAATAAAATTACTATAGTTTCCAAAACCGCATTGATTACAGGCGTCTGTGACTGATTTTCCAGCTTTCAGTAGTATCTTTGCTTGGTTGATTCGACTTTCACTGATGTATTTATGAATCGATAAGCCCATGTATCGTTTGAAATAGCGGTTAAGATAACTTTGATTTAAATAAAAATGCTGACTAATCGCCGATAAACTTAAATCGTTAGCTAAATTAGTATCAATGAATCGAATCATATTTTGCAGCAATGCTGGAATAATGTTTTGGGGTTGGTTCGTGATATTGTCTACCTGATTAATTAATAGGAGAATATCTGACAGTAAAATTCGTTCCCGGATATCATTTCCGAAAGCAGTTGGCTGATCAAGCACTGCAATTAATTTATCGCAAAGTGAAACAAACTCAGACAAATCTGTTTCATTCAACTTAAGAATGTTGATTTCTTTTGATTTGTCAACCTTGAAACACGTTGATAAGTCGGTATCAAAGGTTGAAAAATCCTTTACGAGATTAGTCCGAATATTTAAAAAGATGCGTTCATACAGACTGTCATCGTTAGTGACGGCTCTATGCCAATGACCGTTGGGGATGGCAACCAAATAGCCGCGTTTCATTGGGTAAGCGGACGCACGGGTCCAAAAGGTGGCATTACCGGCTAGAAATAAATAAAGTTCGTAGTGATTACTATGCTGGTGAAACGGTGTATCGTGATATCGACTTTGATTGTGGGCACAAACAACGTCCTCATTTATCGTGCCGTCTGCCGGCATATCAATAATATTCATCAGCAAAACCTCCTTTTTTGCAATAGTAAGTTGCGAAAACTGACAAAAGCGACACTTTTTGGTAGCGCTATCAATTACGGTGAAGAATTGTTATCTTTTAAATGTTCCTTTTTGCAATAAATGAATGTTGAATTGCAAAGAACATGCGAAATAAATCGCTTACAATTATCAGTGTACAAAAGATTAACCATTAAGTAAACAGGTTCTTCAATACAGCAATTATTAACTCTATATTTAATCAATATTGTCCGGTGTGTTTCCTGTTTACTCATTGCAATGGTTAAAAAGATGATTGAGGTCAAATGAAAATTCGGCATTAATCAGAAGTGTAAGCGGATTCTAAGACTATAGGAGGGTTCTTCGATAATGGATACAAATAATAAGCAATCAGTTGTTCACGATGGCTGGGATGAATACGCCAATAAGCGGATTTATCAGAGTCGTGGCAAAGTTGGTATTTGGCGTTCACTTGGATTTGGTGCTTTCTCATTTTTCAGTATTTCGATGCAGGGACTGGTTGGGGCTTGGTTGATGTTCTTCTACACCACCTTTGCTGGTTTAAGTGCCGGTCAAGGAGCTACTATTTTCCTGATTGGTCGTGTGGCAGATGCCATTGTTTCTCTGATAATGGGAAATATTTCAGATAATGTTTATAAATATAAAATAGGCCGGAAATACGGTCGGCGTCATTTGTTTATTTTAGCTGCGGCTCCCGCAGTTTTGATCGCAATTACGATGTGGGTTGCTGGAATGAACTTTTGGTATTATTTAATTACTTATCTGATTGTGACAGTTCTGATGTCGACACTTCAGATTCCTTGGGAAACGCTGCCTAATGAAATGACCAAGGACTTCAATGCGCGAACCAAGATGTCAACGACGCGAATGGTTTTAGCCGGACTAGGTGGTATGTTAACCCAATTTGTTCCTGCCCAATTATTCAAGTATTTTCCTAAGTCATCACCTGAACCCTATATCTTAATGCAAGTTATTTTTTCAGTTGCAACATTCTTCCTGATTCTGATTACTTACCACACTACTTGGGAACATTTTGTGACCAAGAAGGAAGCCAAAAAGCTTGAAGCTGAAGCATTGGAAGAAAATAATGGTCAGAAGCCTAATCTTAAATCAGAGCTTAAAAACTACTTCTCGACTTTTAAAATTAAGACGTTCAGATTACACATGGGGATTTATCTAAGTTCCTATTTCGCAACAATTTTGTTCTCCACTGTGTTCGTTTATTACATCGTCTACGTATTGAGAATGTCGACCAGTGTTTCGGGATTCCTACAATCTCTGAGTATCGTTTCAATTCCAGTAACGATTATTGCTGGCTTTGCAGTGACAAAGTTTACTTATCGATCACTTTATATCTTTGGCTACTCATTGATCTTGATAAGTGCGGCCAATTGGGCATTTGTTGCTTTGACACGTCCGGCACACATGATGGTCTGGCTGATTGTCGGTATGTCATTCTATGAAGTTGGACTGTACATTTTGTACTTTGCACCTTGGAACGTCTTTCCATTTATCCCGGACTTGGATACATTGGTAACTGGTAAGAATCGTGCCGGATTGTTTGCATCAGTGATGACCTTTATCAATCAAATTAGCCAAGGGCTTGCGTCGGTTGTTGCCGGGTATTTGCTTGATTTTGCACACTTCCGTCAATCAGCAAGTGGTGCGGTTTCTCAACCACAAAGTGCAACCAACATGATTATTTTCATCGTATCCGGTGGTGTCGGATTTATGATTCTGCTGGCAATGTTCTTTGCTGCTCGATTCCACTTGAGCAAGAAGACTTTTAAGGTTCTGGCTCAGGAACTAGGGCGTCTTCAAAAGGGCGGCAGCATGAAAGATGTTGATCCACACACCAAGGCGGTTTGTGAGGATCTTACCGGTGTTAAATATGATTCGATTGATTTTTGGAAGAAAAATGATAAGCCAACGATTCAAAAATAGCTTATATCAATTTTTAATTACAAATGGCATGAATCCGGAAAGCGATCGGACCATGTTGTTTATTATATATCGGGTTTATCGCTGAAATAGGAGGCTTCATTATGGCAGAAAATGGATCGAATTGGAAAGAAGCGTTAAAGTCTGAAACAACATTTAAAGACTTTATCACGAACTATTTTAAAGAACATCAGGAATTAAGCGGTTCATATGACATTCCGTCATACTATGAACATTACACTGTGCGACTGGATAGCCATGATGGATTGGTGATCACGTTGATAACAGGAATAAATCAAGCTGGAAAGAACGAGTCGACGGCATTACCGTTCAAGCAAACTGAAAAGATGTCTATTGAAGACTTCAGAAAATTAATTTTACACAAGAAATTTGCTGATCAGAATATGTCGTTAGCCGATGTCTTTCAAGTGGTTGCGGGTGTTCCAGACAGTGATGATCAGTAGTCATTAAAGGTGTTATCAATAGTAACGGATATTCAGAAGGGAGAAACAATTGGCTGAAAAAGCGTTTATTATCTCAAAAAAAACGATTGTAAAAGCATCCGATTTTAGGAATCCGGTGTTAAAAAACGCCAGTATGATTTTACAACGGGATATTGAAAAAGTAACTACAAAGGACGTAGATGAAAACCGAATTGAGCTGATACTTGATCCACAAGCAACGGTAGAAGGTGATGCTTACCGGATTGCATTCGTATCTGCTGATATCGTGAAATTGACAGCCAAGACTGCGCTTGGTGTTATGTACGGAGCCCTTGCAATCTCAAGGGAGATACTGGGTGTAGATGATTTTTGGTACTGGATGGATAAACTTCCCGTAACTAAAGACACAATTAAATGGACGAATTTTGATTTGCATCTTCCTGAATTTCAAACCAAATATCGTGGCTGGTTTGTTAATGATGAATTATTAATTATGGGCTGGGAAGACCATGATTCTCAAAGATACGTTTGGCAGCGAATTTTTGAAACAGCCTTGCGTGTGGGGTGCAACCTCATTGTTCCGGGAACGGACATTAATTCGCAAATCAATAGACAGCCGGCCAAAGAATTTGGCTTGATGATTGCACACCATCATGCTGAACCGTTGGGTGCTAAAATGTTTGCCCGGGAATATCCAACCTTAACGGCTTCGTTTATCAAGTATCCTGACTTATTTAGAAAATTATGGCGGGATGCCATTATGGAACAAAAAGGGACACCAACCATTTATAGTCTTGGCTTTCGTGGTCAGGGTGATAAGCCTTTCTGGCTGGACGATGACAGTCGAAAGTGGGATGATCACGCGATTGCCGACGTTATTAATGGAATTATTAAAGAACAATACAACATGGTAAAGGAACTTGATCCAGGTGCACCCATGGCCCTGAATGTGTATGGTGAATTAACCGGACTCTACAATAAGGGGCTGATTAAAGTACCAAATGATATTATTGAGATTTGGGCCGATAGTGGTTATGGGAAAATGGTATCCAGACGTCAGGGGTTGGATAATCCACGGTCACCTATTCTAGAAGCTGCCAATCCTGAACATCGTCAGCGGGGGATTTACTATCATGTGGCCTTTCATGATCTTCAGGCTTCCAATTTTTTAGGCTTGCTGTCAAATAGTCCGGCTTTTGTATCTTCTGAGCTAATGAAGGTTCGTCAGCATCATTTTGATACACTGGAATTAATTAATACCGGAAGCATCAAACCTCATATTCTCTATTTAAGAGAAGTTGCCAAGTCGTGGTTGACTGATTATTCGGCACGCAATAATGAAACTATTTTGAAAGATTATGTTACTCATTATTATGCCAAAAAGCGTGATGAGGTCGTTCAATTATATGATCAATACTGGCAAGCAATCGTTCAGTATGGACCACATACGGATGAAACGGCCGGTGATGAGTTTGCACCTTATTTAATTCGACGCCTTATTAAGGCTTGGGTTAGTGGTCAAGATAAATTGAGTGATGCGGGCTGGGTAGTCGGTGATGCAAAATTGGATAAATCATTGGAGAAATTGGATCAACTTATTACACCTAAACTAGCAGATTGGGATACTTTGTTACTGCAGGTTCGAGAATTATTATTGACGTTAGATCAGGAAGATTCCCGACGTTTATATGGGGATTTGTATTTAAGCGTGATTAATCAAGCACGTGGCTTAAAAGCATTTCATTTGGTCATTGAAGCATATCAGGAAGTGTCTAAAGCGAAGAAGTCTGATGATTACGTTAAGCCATTCTTGGTGACTGATGAAGCATACCGATACTTAAATGAAATTACGATTGCTGAAAAGACGAATCCATCAACAAAATGGCGTGACTTTTATAAAAATGATGGCTATAACAATGTGCCATTGGCCGTTTCACAGCTCGAATTCCTGCGTCATTACCTAAGAACGTTGGGTGATAGTGATGATGAAGACAAATGGGAGCACCACTTTATCAAGGCAACCGCGGAAGCCAGGGTGATGACATTGTCAAACACACGGCCGGCAATGAGTGATGATAAATTAGCTGAGAAACTTCGGGAACGATTAATTGATCATCTGTAAAAAAATCGGCTTATTGATGTAAATAGTTACGGGAGTTGATTAAATGAGCAGCAAAAAGATCAAGATTAATCCAGATAAGTTTGCTTTGGCAGTTGTGAGCGGTTCGACACTGACTGAAAGTGACGACGTAAAAGCGAGCAAAGTGGCGCTTCAACGGTATTTATCTGCTTACCTGTTAATTGAAGACTATAATAACCTTGAAGATAAAAATAGCAGTATTTTTAATAGTCAGAGTGTTACGGAAATGATGGAAAATATGAGCAAAGCGTTACAATCGAAGTACTAGATAATAGGTTGTCCTTATAAAGAAGATGACCATTATTAATAAGAAATATCCCCCGGAGTTAAAGTCCTTTAACTTCAGGGGATATTTCTTATCTTAATGACTTAGGCAATAGTATTTTCAAGAAATCCGCTTTTACCTTCACAGTAATCGGTAAGGCCATTGCCGGATCACCATCAATTCGGGTTTTGATCTTTCTGGAAGATAAGTTTTCGATTCGAATCTGTTGGCATTTTATATACTTAACGCCCCTGGCATTCTTTAGGTTTCCGGAAAGGAAAAAGGCACCATAGGTCATTATTTTAGGGAGCGTGAATTTTTTTAGAAGAAAGACGTGCAGGCAATCATCGTCATATGTTGCGTCCGGATTAAAGGCAACATACCCACCGACGGAATTGGTTGTGGTGATGAGTAGGATCTGAGCACGCAATGTTTCACTGGTCCCGTCTGCATCAATTTTTAATTTATACGAACGGTTTGTAAACAATTCTTTAATTCCCTTAAAAAGGTAAATCATCGTACCAAATTTTCGCTTCTCGGCCTGTTTGACATTTTGAGAAATATCTGCCAATCGTCCCAGTGTTAAGCTGCTAACCATTGGTGTATCACCAATGGTTGCAAGATCAACTTTTGCAGGAGAGCCATCAATTAAATTTTGAATGGCCTTGTCTGTATTGAGAGGGATCTTTAAGGCTCTGGCGAAATTATTAACGGTGCCACCGGGGATGATACCCAAAGGAATTGATTGCCCAGCTTTAAGAAAGCCTGCGCAGGCAGTGTTAATAGAACCGTCACCGCCAATTGTCACTAAACAATCATAACGACTGGTTGATGCTTTAGCCTGCTTAACGGCATCTTTTTCAGAGCTGGTCGCTGCTAAATCAACATTTTTCCCTGCTTGATGCAACATTCGCTGTGCCTTTTTCGCAATCGTTTCGTTATCGGATTTGCCAGCTGTTCCATTGTAAATAATCAGATAATTTTGCATGATCCGGGCCTCCCTCTTAAATATTGAATCCGCTTTCCTAATAGGGGACACCCGTATTATATCCTATTGTCTTCTCTCATGCTTCTTTGGGGATTATCGATAAAGAGCCGTTCATGATTTTTGAAGTGGCATCCACAGTAGTGGGTTCGGTAAATATTTTTAAAAATGTCATAAAGCTTTCGGCAGTGTTGTTCTCGTTGAGATCCGCCAATGGTATCCAATAGATTTTGCCTTCGCTGCTTTGCTTCAACGTTCCGGAAAAATGGCTTGTCTTGTATAGAAAACCCAATCGCCGGTAAAGGGGATCTTGATTAAACCATTCAACAGTACCGCATGATTCCAGCTGGGTAATGGTTAAGCCGGTCTCTTCGTAGACCTCCCGGACCATGGCATCATAAAGACTTTCGTTTCTTTCGACATGACCGCCTGGAAAAGTATGACCAAACTTCCAGGTAACGTCTGTTTTATCTTCAACCAGTACTTCTTTTGTTTTCGGGTTATAAATCATACACATATTGACCAGTTCAACATGCTCTGAACGTGAATAAGTCATTGTATCTCGCTTCCTTAATATCGCAAAAACTGCTTTTGAAATCAGTATAGCAGACTTCAAAAGCAGTTTTTATTAACTTTTTGGCGATGTTAGTTATTTTTCTGTCAATGGTCTCTGGGACCGGGTGTTTTCGGTGAATTCAAACCTGCCATTTGGCCTCTGAATTCCTTAGCATACATATTCATATCGGATTGATAAGCATCCATATCATTACTGATATCAACGGTGTAATCGGCTTCCTCACCGTGTTCACCTTTATCAAGTCCAATTTCCTCTTCCTTGCGATCAACACGCATCGGCATGATTAATCCAAGTACTTTAATAATAATGGTTGCGGCGATTGATACAAAGACGATGGTGACAAGGGTGGCAAATACTTGGATACCTAATTGATGCCAACCGCCACCATAGAAGAGGCCGTTGTGGGACACGATTGGGTTAACTGCCTTTGTAGCAAACAAACCGGTAAAGATACTGCCGACAATTCCGCTAACACCATGGCATCCAAAGGCATCGAGGGCGTCATCAACACCGATTCTGTCTTTGAGGTAGTTAACGAAGAAGTAGCTGGCAAAGGTTGAGAACATGCCGATCCAAAATGAGCCGGCAATTGTTACAAAACCACAGGCAGGTGTAATACCAACCAGTCCACAAAGGGTACCGGTACAAACACCAACTAAGGTTGGTTTTCCGGAAATGATCATATCCAGAATCATCCAGGTAACCATTGCGGTACCGGTTGACATGGTTGTGGTAATCGTTGCTTGAGCAGCAATGTTATCAACTCCAAGTGCTGAACCGGCATTAAAGCCATACCAACCAATCCAAAGAATGGCAGTTCCGAGCAAAACCCATGGTAAATTGTAGTGGGTGTGAGGTTTATCACCGAATTTGATTCGTTTACCAAGAAAGGCTGATAGAACAAAGGCGGTAATACCAGCGTTAATATGAACAACGGTTCCACCGGCAAAGTCCAATGTACCAAGTCCGGCTAGAAGACCATTAGGACTCCAAACCAAGTGAACCATTGGGTAGTAAATTAAGATTGACCAGAGAATTAGGAAAACCAGTAAAAAATTAAACTTAATTCGACCAACAACCGCTCCTACGAATAAAGCCGGTGTGATAATGGCAAACATCATTTCAAAAACGGAAAAGATTCCGGTTGGAATTTTAGTTGCGGTTAAGGTGCCCAATTTAACACCGTTCATAAAGAAATTATCTAACGTTCCGACGATCCCGTGAATATCTCCTTCAAATGATAAACTGTAGCCAACCATGATCCAGAGGACAATTGCGACTCCAGTCATGACGAATACAGATAACATCGTGTTGACAACGTTTCGTTTTGACACCAGGCCGCCGTAGAAGAAAGCCAGCCCGGGTGTCATGAATAAGACCAAAATACTAGACAGAATCATAAATGAAGTATTAGCAGCATTCATAACATCGCTTCCCTTTTTATTTAATGTCATAAATTCTAACATCATCAATGCAAACCGTCTAGTGTTTGTTAGAAACGTTCTTATTTAATTCTAAGAGTGTTAAAAAATGGAACCGGTCTCAAAAGCCTGTTAAAAAGCAATTCAAAAATCACAGAAAAAGCTAAAATTTATTTTGGTGATTAACCGGTGGATGTCATATAATATAACAAATATTACAAAAACAGTTATCCTACTTTAAATAGGATAACTGTTTGTTTAAGATTTAACTTCGGCAACTGCATCTGTAATTGGCGTCGCACCATCACTCATTGGAAGAATTTTGCCAATGGTATGATCATCTTTAACAATTTCTGCAAGTACATCCGCCACGTTTTCGATGCTATTTTCGTTCTTGGTGTATTCACCCAAACTTACTTTACCGGAACCTGGGGTTTCTGTCAGAGCCGTTGGCTGAAGAATCGTGTAATCCAAGGTTGTATTCTTAATTAACCAAAGGTCGGCAAAATGTTTGGAAATTAGATAATTTGCAAGTGGGGACGGATTGTCGCCGCTAAATGAATCAGGGGTCAAAGAGTCCTTGGAGCTCAGCATAACAAAGCGGTCGATTCCGCGTTTAGCCGCCTCTATCATGACTTTAACGGCACCATTCAAGTCAACCTGCAGAAGATCTTTACCGCCGGAACCAGCAGTAAAGATCAATGCGTCAGCTTCCGGCAACGCTTTTAGGATGTTGTCTTTAGTGTCGTGTAAATCAATCTTGAAAGGTTTGATATTAGAGCCCTTTTCGATACTTTCAGGTTTACGGGCACCCGCAAGAACTTGATCGCTCTTGTTTTCAGCCAACTTTGAAACAACTTGCTTGCCAACCCGACCGGTGGCACCGATGACGATAATTTTCATGTTTGTCCTCCTTTAAGCTTTCTATGTTTAGTATATCGGTTATGACCCACATAATGAAAGAAAAGTCTTGGAAAAGATTGAATTCTTGATCTGCATCAATTATTTAAATCTAAAATCCCCATATACTAAATGTATCATATCGGGGAGGAGACATTTAAATGAAATTTCAACGCTTTATTAATCAGCATATTAATCAAATTACATTAATAACGGCAGCTTTAATCGGTATTGGCTTATTGGGGAACATCACCAAGATAGGGTGGTTATATACCTGGTCATTTATCTTAGCTTCCATTATTTCGGCGGTTCCCATTGTTCTAAGAGCATTCTCAGCTTTGCGATTTAAAACAATCAGTATTGAACTGTTGGTCAGTATTGCAGTTGTTGGGGCATTCATTATTGGTGAATACAATGAGTCGGCCATCGTCACATTCCTATTTCTTTTTGGAACTTTTTTGGAAAATAAAACACTGGCAAAGACCCGACATTCTATTAAAGATCTGACTGAAATGGCACCAACAACGGCACTTGTCATTGGTGAACATGATCAAATCGAAGAAACGGATGTTGACTTTGTAGACACGGGTGACGTCGTATTGGTTAAGACAGGTGCTCAAGTGCCGGTTGACGGTCGAATTGTTTCAGGATCCGGTCACGTTAACGAAGCCAGTATTACCGGCGAAGCAAAATTAGTTTCTAAAACCAGCGGGGATTCTGTTTATTCAGGTACTATTTTGGATAACGGGACGTTAAAAGTTCAAGCCACCAAAGTTGGCGATGATACAACCTTTGGCAAAATAGTTGAATTGGTTGAAAATGCGCAGGATACTAAATCCCCAGCTGAAAAGTTTATTGATCGATTTGCGACCTACTATACACCAGCCGTTTTAATCATTGCGGCACTTGTCGGTATTATTTTTTCCGATTTTCGTTTAGCAATAACGGTATTGGTATTAGGGTGCCCCGGTGCTTTGGTAATAGGCGCCCCGGTGTCAAACGTTGCCGGAATTGGTAATGGTGCCAAACATGGTGTGTTGGTTAAAGGTGGCGACGTGATGAACACATTGAGTCACGTAGATACGATTATCTTTGATAAAACCGGGACACTGACTGAAGGCAAAACGGCCGTAACCCATTTTCACACTTACAGTGATGACGAAAAAGGATTATTGGTGGCAGCAGCGGTTGAAAGTCAGTCCGATCATCCTCTGGCTAAAGCAGTGGTTGATTTCGTCCAATCGAAGCATCTTGATTTTTCATATATATCGGTTACGTCCAGCAATACGATTAAAGGTCGCGGCATTAATGCCCTTGTGAATCAAGAACGGGTATTAATCGGTAACCAACAGTTAATGGCGGATAACCGGATTGAGTTATCGACCAAACAGTTGGACGATCTGCATGCCATTCAGCGACAGGGGAGTTCTTCGGTAATTGTGGCCGTGAATCATTCTGTTCAAACGATTGTTGGTATCTCGGATGTCGTTCGAACCGGCGTTAAGGAAAGCTTACAACAATTGAAAAAAATGGGTGTCAAAAAAACAGTGATGCTGACTGGGGATAATCAATTGGCGGCCCAAGCAGTTGCCAAACAGTTGCAAATTGATGAGTTGCATGCAGATTTGCTTCCGGAGCAAAAGGTCACTTTTGTTAAGCAATTTCAAAACGAGGGTCAAAAAGTCGCCTTTGTTGGTGACGGTATTAATGACAGTCCATCGATTGCCACTGCGGACATTGGCATTGCGATGGGAAGCGGTACCGATGTTGCGGTTGAAACGTCCGATGTTGTTCTGATGTCTTCCGGATTCGATGAGTTGGTTCATGCTTTTGGCTTGGCTAAAAAGACAGTGTTAAATACGAAAGAAAATATCATTATTGCGGTTGGAACGGTTGTATTCCTGCTCGTCGGGTTGATAGCAGGCTATATCTATATGGCTAGCGGCATGCTGGTTCACGAGGCCAGTATTCTGGTTGTTATTTTTAACGCCATGCGACTCATCCACTATCAAACAAAATCACCAAAAATTGATGTAGATCAAGTAACTGAGAGCCGAGTTAAGTTATCTTAATTATAGAAAGAAAAACGGAGGTCGTTAAAATGAGTAAAGCAATTTTACAATTAGATGCATTATCATGCCCGTCATGTATGCAAAAGATCCAAGGTGCGTTGGAGAAACAAGCAGGCGTGGAGACTGTTAAGGTTTTGTTTAACGCTGCCAAAGTCAAAGCGGAATTTGATGCGGATCGGATTTCTGCAGATCAATTATCAAACACCGTGACTGACCTGGGCTATGAAGTTAAATCAATGAAAGTTAAGTAGGAGTGACTAAAATGACAACGCAAACACCGGAAAAATTGTATGAAGCAGAAGTTAAGCAAGCGGATCTTGATCACCATACGCCAACAGCCGGGGCAATGACCGGCCACATTGTGTCAAATTTGGTGGTCCTGGCTGATAAGCTGCAGCAGATCAAATGGTATGTTAAGGGGATGAATGCAGCCTCACTGAAGCAAACGATAGCCGATTTATTGCAGCAGGCCTATCGTCAAAAAGATACTATGGGAAGTGTTTTGATTGATGAGGCGCTGTTGACGCCGACAACTCAAAAGGAATTCACCGAATATGCCATGCTTCAGGAAAATGGTCGAAACAAGTATCAGAATGCCGACTGGCTGGTCGACGATTTGGTTCATGACTACGATACATCGAACCTCTTTGTAACCCGGGCAATTAAATTGGCGGAAAAAGAAGATCGTCCCGTTTTGGCACAGCATCTCACTACGTTATTGGGTGAAAATAATCATAACATTGCTTTCTTACAGGCACTCTTGGGTAAGACGCCGAGGGAAGGGCTGGATGAAGAAGACGATGCAGACTGATTAAATTGCAGGTATATCGAAGAAGGATCCTTAATGACTCTATGATCAAAGAGTCGTGAAGGATCCTTTTTTTGTAGGGCAACTTATTTGACGCAATTTGTAATGATTTTGTCGAACTTATATCATAATTTCACATTAGATCATTAGTTTTGCCTAAAAACAAAAACCGCATCAAAACAAAATCGCCTTAGACACGAACAATTAAATTAAAGTTACAAAACCAGTTCGTGTTTCCTATTTTATAGCTGTTTTATTATCAACCAACTGAAATAAATGCTAAATGATATCATTATTTCAAGCAAAGACGAACAATCTTACACAATGTAAATTTTTGGTCGGAAATATACAGCAAAACACGAACTTTAGATATTGACTTTCGCTTAATTGTTAAGTATTATTTAGACACAAAATAATTTAAAAGGTGAGTGGTTATGATGGCAAACATCGTTGGGGTTGCAATGGGATCAATCTCGGATTGGCCAACAATGAAATTGGCCTGTCAGCAATTGGATAACTTGGAGATTTCGTATGAGAAGCACGTCATTTCAGCACATCGAATGCCCGATGAACTTCAAGCATTTGGAAAGTCGGCACGAAATAAAGGCTTAAAAGTTATCATTGCAGGTGCCGGTGGGGCTGCCCATTTGCCGGGAATGATCGCCGCAAACACAACGCTGCCTGTCATCGGTGTACCAATTAAAACCCGAACATTAAATGGTGTTGATTCCCTGCTTTCAATTGTCCAAATGCCATTTGGTGCCCCCGTGGCTACTGTTAGTATCGGCGAATCCGGCGCAAAGAATGCTGCCTTGTTGGCCGCCCAGATTTTGGGAGTTGAAGATCAATCAATTCAACAGAAACTTTTAGATTTAAAACACGAACAACGAGTGGAGGCCAAAAACAGTGAGCAGCAATTCGATTAAAACACTTTTGCCACCGGCAACCATCGGCATTGTTGGTGGTGGGCAACTCGGACAGATGATGGCGTTGATTGCCAAATCAATGGGATACAAAGTCGGTATTCTAGATCCAACGCCTCAGGCACCTGCCGGTCAGGTTGCCGACTTTCAGATTGTGGCTGAATACGATGACGTTGACTCACTGATGGAATTAGCCGATAAAAGCGACGTTTTAACTTATGAATTTGAAAACGTTGATGAGGATGCTTTATTAAAAGCCAAAAAAGTTGCCGAACTTCCGCAGGGAGTCAACTTACTGCACATCACCGGCGAACGTTTAAACGAAAAAAACTTTCTTCGCCAAGCCGGTATTCCGGTAACCAACTTTGCGGCTGTTTCAGATGAAGCATCTATGACAGATGCCATAAAAGAAGTCGGTTATCCGGCAATCCTGAAAACCGTATCGGGCGGTTATGATGGCCATGGTCAAATGGATATTAACAGCCCTCAAGATATTGAAAAGGCCGTTGAACTTTATGGGAAATCCCAATGCATTCTTGAAGCCCGCCAGTCCTTTATTGCCGAAGCATCGGTGATGGTTACAAGGGATGTCAACGGCAAGGTGATCACATTTCCATTGGTTGAAAACCGACATAAGAATCACATTCTTCATACAACGATCGCTCCCGGCCGGTTCTCAAAAACCATTCATCAAAAAGCGCATGACTATGCAGAAACTATTGCCAATAAACTTGATTTGTACGGTGTGCTCGGTATTGAACTCTTTGTCATTGATGACAAGGATTTGATGGTTAACGAGTTGGCACCCCGCCCACATAATTCAGGTCATTTCACCATTGAGGCCTGCAACATTTCACAATTTGAAGCACATATCAGAAGCATTTGCGGATTGCCGATTCCTCAAATTGTACAAGAAAAGCCGGCTGTTATGAGAAACCTGCTTGGCACCGACTTAACGCTTGCAAGGAACCTGCTTAAAGATCATCCGGAATGGCATTTCCACGATTACGGCAAAGCGGAAATTCGCCCACAACGCAAAATGGGTCATGTGACCGTTTTAGGTGATGACATCGACCAGTTATTGAAATCAATCGACATGTTAAAGGGAGAAAATTAAAATGACTGAAATTGCTGATATCGAAAAGAAAGATTTATTGTACAAAGGTAAAGCCAAAGAAATGTTTACCACAAATGATCCCGACATCATGTGGGTTCATTACATGGATCAAGTAACGGCTTTTAATGGTAAGAAAAAAGTTCAGATGCAGGGAAAAGGCCAGACCAACTGTGAAATTTCATCGTTAATTTTTACGGACTTGGCAAAGCACGGTATTGAAAATCACTTTATCAAGCAATTGGATGCTAACAACCAATTGGTTAAGCGGGTCAAAATCATTCCGTTGGAAACGGTCGTTCGAAATTTTGCTTCAGGCAGTTTTGAAAAACGGTATGGCGTCGAACATTTAATGGCATTTGAAAAGCCGGTTACCGAGTTTTTCTACAAGAGTGACGAGCTTGACGATCCCTTTATTAATGATTTTGATGCCGAAGCGCTTAATGTAGCAACCGAGGATCAAATGAAAAAAATCCGTGACATTGCTTTAAAGGTCAATGATCGCTTGAAAGAGATCTTTTCCGAAATGAATGTTGATTTGGTTGATTTCAAAGTTGAATTTGGTATGACCAGTGATGGTCAGTTGATTTTGGCAGATGAGATTTCACCAGACAGCTGTCGCTTAATTGATCGCACAACCAAGAAGTCGCTTGATAAAGATGTCTTTAGAAAAGGGCTTGGTGCATTGGTGCCTGTCTATAAAGAGCTGCTGGGGCGCTTGGAAAAAGTGGAGGATGTTCAATAATGGCTTTGGTAAAAGTATACGTTAACTATAAAAAATCAATTTTAAATCCTGAGGCACAAGCCATTCAGAAGGCACTCGGCCGTTTGGGATACGATAATGTCAATGATCTCAAACTTGGTAAATATTTTGAAATTACCGTTGCCGACGACATTTCACGCGACGACTTGAATAAGGAAATTAACGATATCTGCGATAAGATGCTGGCTAACTACAACATGGAAAATTATCATTACGACATTACTGAAACGGAGGCTGCTCAATGAAATTTGCAATCCTTGCGTTCCCAGGTTCCAACTGTGAAATGGATCTGTACTACGCGATTCAAGACATTATGAATGAAGAAGTTGAATTGGTTTCTTACAAGAAGAACTCATTAGAAGGCTTTGACGCTGTCTTAATTCCCGGCGGCTTTTCATACGGAGATTATCTTCGCAGTGGTGCGATTGCCCGCTTCTCACCAATTATTCCGGCACTTCAGGAATTTGCCAAAAGTGGTCGACCGGTTCTGGGAATTTGCAACGGATTTCAGATTTTAACGGAAGCCGGGTTATTGCCCGGCAGCCTCCAAAAAAATGTTTCAGCCAAATTTATCTGTCAGACAGAACCGCTGGTCGTTAATAATGCTGGTTCACTATTTTCTTCAGCTTTTAAGTTGGCACAAATTATCAACCTGCCGATTGCTCATGGAGATGGTAATTATTACTGTGATCAGGAGACTTTAAAGCGGTTGATTGCCAATGATCAGATTATTTTTAAATATCGAAACAACCCCAACGGAAGCGTCGCCAACATTGCCGGAATTACCAATAAAGCCGGAAACGTCCTGGGTATGATGCCCCATCCGGAACGAGCCGTTGAAGATATCTTGGGATCAAGCGATGGCGTTGGTATTTTTCAGTCAATTGTTAACTATGTAAAAAGTCGAGAGGTAGTCGCTCATGGATAAAGTGATGAATCAGTCGGTTGAAGCTACACCGGAACAAATCAGAGATCAAAAATTGTATCAGTCAATGGGGTTGTCGGATCATGAATATCAGTTGATAAAGGATGACGTTTTACATCGGTTACCAAATTACACAGAAGTTGGCCTTTTTTCTGGCATGTGGAGCGAACATTGTTCCTATAAGAACTCCAAACCTGTATTAAAGAAGTTCTATACCAAGGGCGAACATGTTGTGAAGGGGCCTGGCGAGGGCGCCGGCATTATTGATATCGGCGATAACCAGGGGGTCGTTTTTAAAGCAGAAAGTCATAATCATCCTTCAGCCGTTGAGCCCTTTCAAGGTGCGACAACCGGTGTCGGCGGTATCTTAAGGGATATTTTTTCAATGGGTGCCCGGCCGATTGCCTGTCTTGACAGCCTGCGTTTCAGTGCACCTAAAACCGATGAGGATCGTTACTTTATTTCTCAAATCGTAGCGGGAATCAGCTCTTACGGTAATTGCATCGGGGTACCAACCGTTGGCGGTGATACGAGTTTCGACGATGCTTATGAACACAATCCATTGGTTAACGTCATGTGTGTTGGCTTGATGGACCTCGATAAGATTGAAGTCGGCGCTGCAGCCGGTGTCGGCAACAGCATTGTATATGTGGGTGCCAAAACCGGTCGTGACGGTATAAACGGTGCTTCATTTGCTTCGTTCCAATTTGATTCCGAACATGAAAGCCAGCGTTCGGCTGTTCAGGTTGGAGATCCCTTTACTGAAAAATTGGTTATGGAAGCTTGCCTGGATGTTATTAATCATCATTCGGATTCACTGGTCGGTATTCAGGATATGGGAGCAGCCGGATTGGTATCATCATCAGCTGAAATGGGCTCTAAAGCCGGCGGTAACGGCATGGTCCTTGACCTCGATTTGGTACCGCAACGTGAAGCCGACATGACGCCATTTGAACTTATGCTGTCAGAGTCACAGGAAAGAATGTTGCTTTGCGTAAAGGCCGGACATGAAGATGAAGTCTTGACCGTTTTTGACGATCATGGTGTTGATGCAGTTGTGATCGGCCATGTGACGGAAGGCGATCATTATCAATTGCTGCAGCACGGTAACGTTGTTGCAGACGTTCCGGTTGACTCATTGGCTTCTCAAGCACCGGTTTATCACCGAGAATCCGAAGTGCCGGCGCATTTAAAGGATGCCGATACCAAACAATTTGTGCCCGAAATTAAAAATCCAACAGCGACTTTAAAACAGATGTTGACGCAGTTAACGATTGCTTCAAAGGAAAGTATTTATCAAACATATGATACACAGGTTCAAACAAATACGGTGGTGGCACCGGGATCGGATGCCGCGGTTGTGCGGGTTCGTCATTATGATAAAGCTTTGGCAATGACGACTGATGTCAATGGCCGCTATCTTTACTTGAACCCTCGGATTGGTGGCCAAATGGCAGTTGCCGAAGCAGCTCGAAACATCGTTGCCTCAGGAGCTGTCCCACTTGGCATTACTGATTGCCTGAACTTTGGCAATCCCGAAAAGCCGGATCAATTTTACGAATTGGATCAAGCGGTTATGGGGATGAGTGATGCCTGCGAGAAATTCAATGCGCCGGTTATTTCAGGAAATGTCTCACTGAATAATGAATACGATAACGTCCCGATTTATCCAACGCCAATGGTTGGCATGGTTGGCTTGATCAAGGGGTTGAAGCATGTGACGACCCAGGACTTTAAACAGGCAGGTGACCTGGTTTACGTTGTCGGTCGAACAGGAAACGGATTTAACGGCTCTCAAATTCAAAAAATGCAGACCGGTAAGATTTCCGGAAAACTATTTGATTTTGACTTGGACTACGAAGCCCAAATGCAACAATTAGTGATCGACGCCATCCAAAATGATTTGGTACACAGTGCCCATGATATTTCAGAGGGCGGCCTGATCACGGCAGTTGCCGAAAGTACCTTCGGCAATCAACTCGGGGTTGATCTCACCAGCGACTTGCCTGTTGATCGATTCTTTTCGGAAAGCCAGTCACGATTTATTGTGTCAATTGCATCTGAAAATCAGGATGCGTTTGAAAAGTTGATGGGTGAAAATGCCGATTGTTTGGGAAAAGTCACTGACAATAATCATTTATTTGTTTCCGCAGCCGATGGTTACTTTGATATGGATGTTGATGATGCATTTCACCTTTGGAAGGGAGCACTGCCATGCAGCCTGAAGTAAAGAGTTTAAATGAAGAATGCGGTATCTTTGGCGTTTGGGGAACACCGGATGCCGCACGCTTAACTTACATTGGCCTGTTTGCCCTTCAGCATCGTGGTCAGGAAGGCGCCGGCATTACTGTTAATAACGATGGCGAGTTGCGTACCAAACGCGGCTTTGGTCTGTTAACCGATGTTTTTGACTCACCAAATGCAGTCGCAGATCTTGACGGAAATGCCGCAATCGGACATGTCCGTTATTCCACGGCCGGTAGTAACTTGTTGGAAAATATCCAACCGTTGCCATTCAATTTCAGTGATACCCAGTTTGCATTAGCCCATAACGGTAATCTGACCAACGCTATTTCAATTCGAAAGCAGTTGGAGGATCGTGGGGCCATCTATCATTCAAGTTCCGATACCGAGAACCTGATGCATTTGATTCGTCTGAGTCAGGCGCCTGATTTGGATGATCAGGTGAAGGAAGCCCTGAATATCATCAAGGGAGGCTTTGCCTATCTGATTATCACAAAGGATCGGCTGTACGCTGCTCTTGATCCAAACGGTTTTCGACCATTGGTTGTTGGCCAATTGCCCAACGGTGCTTATGTCGTCTGCAGTGAAACCTGCGCGCTGGAAGCAGTTGGTGCCAAGTTTAAATTTGATGTCCAACCCGGCCAATTAATCAAAATTGATGATACCGGGATTACGATTGATCAATATACCGATGACACACAGCTATCAATTTGCTCAATGGAATTTATTTATTTTGCCCGTCCGGATTCCGATATCTATGGGGTCAATGTTCATTCCGCCCGTAAGCGGATGGGAGAAATATTGGCCAAGGAACAGCCGGCAGATGCCGATATTGTGACAGGTGTGCCAAATTCGTCATTGTCAGCAGCGATGGGTTATGCCGAGGCAGCAGGTTTGCCTTATGAAATGGGACTTGTGAAGAATCAGTATTCGGCACGAACGTTTATTGAACCCACTCAGGAATTACGTGAGCAGGGTGTCAATATGAAGCTTTCAGCAGTTAAGGGTGTTGTGAAAGGCAAGCGGGTTGTCTTGGTTGACGACTCAATTGTTCGTGGAACCACCAGTCGCCGGATTGTTAAATTATTGAAGGATGCCGGGGCCGCTTCGGTTCATTTGCGAATTGCGTCACCGCCGCTTCGCTACCCATGCTTTTATGGAATTGATATTCAACACGTCAGTGAGCTGATTGCTGCCAATCATACAATTGAAGAAATGCGTCAGATCTTTGATGCTGACTCACTGGGATTCTTGAGTGTGGAAAGTTTAATCAAAGCGGTTAACTTGAAAACCACTGCGCCTAATAAAGGTCTTTGTGTCGCATACTTTGATGGCAAATACCCAACGTCGCTTTATGATTATCAAAGAGAGTATGATCGTGATCAGGCTCAATTACACGCCGCAAAAATGGGATGAGAGGGAAATAAAATGGATGCCTATAAAAAAGCCGGTGTTGATATTAACGCCGGGTATAAATTGGTTGATGAAATTAAACAGTTATCTCATAACGATGCGCTGGGTGCCTTTGGCGGCATGTTTCCATTGAGTTTGGGTCATTATCAGAATCCGGTTTTAGTGTCTGGAACCGATGGTGTTGGTACCAAATTATTAATTGCAATTAAGGCCGGCATACATGACACAATTGGGGTTGATCTGGTTGCCATGTGTGTGAATGATGTGTTGGCACAGGGCGCTAAACCGCTTTTCTTCCTTGATTATTTGGGAACCGGTCATTTGAACCAGGCTGAGGCAAAAGCCATTTTAACCGGTGTTGTTGACGGTGTTTCTCAAGCTGATGCAAAATTGGTTGGCGGCGAAACGGCTGAAATGCCGGATATGTATCAGCACGGTCACTATGATTTGGCCGGTTTTACCGTTGGGATTGCCGATCGGGATAAATTATTGAAATCGGATAATCTCCGAGAAGGCGATGTTTTGCTGGGCTTGGCCTCCAACGGCCTGCACTCCAACGGTTTCAGCCTGGTACGGGATATTTTGTTCAAACAAAACCACTATTCACTGGATGAGACATTACCGGGTTGTCAATTGGATCTAAAGCATGAGTTACTGCGACCAACTCGAATTTATGTCAAATCGGTTTTGCCGTTGATTGAACAGGGATTAGTTCAATCAATTGCGCACATTACCGGTGGGGGACTGATTGAAAATGTCGGTCGGATTTTACCTGACCATTTGGATGCAGCGTTCAACCTGAATAGTTGGCAGATACCGGCCATCATGACGAATTTACAAAAGATCGGCCACTTGTCATTTGATGACATGAAGCAGACGTTTAATTTGGGACTCGGAATGGTATTGGCCATTCGACCGACAGATGTGGATCGCGTGAAGGCTGAATTGGAAAAAGCCGGCGAGACGGTTTACCAAGTCGGTAAATTGGTTTCCGGTTCAAAAAAAGTTGTGATTCGAGAGGATTTGTTATGAAACCAGACGTTAAAAGAATCGCCATTTTTGCTTCAGGTGAAGGGACTAATTTCACCGCGCTCTGTGAGTCGTTTAAGAAGGAAGGCTTACCGATTAATGTGGCCTTATTGGTATGTGATCACCGTAAAGCCAACGTGTTGAATCGAGCTAAAAAGGAAAATGTGCCGACTTTTGTGATTAACTTTAAAGATTATCCCGATAAAGCGGCTGCCGAAAGTGTCATTGCCAGGAAACTAGCGGACGAAAAGATCGATTTTATCCTGTTGGCCGGTTACATGCGAATTATCGGGCCAACCCTGTTAGCGACTTATGAAGGAAAAATTGTGAATATCCATCCGGCCTTGTTGCCTAAGTTTCCGGGCCGTCACGGGATTGAAGATGCTTATCAGGCCGGTGTTGACGAAACGGGTGTCACTATCCACTGGGTTGACTCCGGAATCGATTCCGGAAAAGTGATTGCACAACGGACGGTGCCAGTGTATAAAGATGATAAGCTGAGTGAACTTGAGCAGCGAATTCACGCTACCGAACATCGATTATATCCAGAGGTAGTCAAACAACTATTAGAAAGAGGAGAAATATCATAATGGCTAGAAGAGCTCTGTTAAGTGTTTCCGATAAAACTAATTTGGTTGATTTTGCAAAACAGTTGAAAGATTTGGATTTCGAAATCGTTTCAACCGGCGGTACCAAAAAAGCATTGGAAGCCGGCGGCGTTGACGTTACGGGCGTTGAAGAAGTTACCGGTTTTCCCGAAATGTTGGATGGTCGGGTAAAGACCCTTCATCCAAAGATTCATGCCGGTTTATTGGCTAAACGGGATGACCCGGATCACATGAAGCAGTTAAAGGATGCCGGAATTACGCCGATTGATTTGGTGGCAGTTAATCTTTATCCCTTCAGACAGACCATTGAGAAGCCGGAGACAACCGAAGCCCAGGCAATTGAACAAATTGATATTGGCGGGCCTTCCATGTTGCGGGCCGCAGCCAAGAACTTCGCCGGTGTTTTAACAATTGTTGATCCTAATGATTATCAACCAGTGATTGACGCACTTAAAGCTCACAGTGACGACAATGCGTTTAGAAAACACTTGGCCGCAAAAGTCTTCAGACACACAGCTGCCTATGATGCCATTATTTCAAACTACTTAACCGAAGAGGAATTCCCGGATCAATTGACATTGACCTACGAGAAGCAACAAAGTCTTCGATATGGTGAAAACAGTCATCAAAAGGCTGCTTTCTACCGTGATCCGATTCCTTCAAAGCTGTCTGTGATTACCAAGCAGCTTCACGGAAAGGAATTGTCGTTTAACAACATTAAGGATGCAAATGCTGCCTTGAACATGGTCAGTGAATTTGACGATCCGTGTGTTGTGGCGATGAAACATATGAACCCATGCGGTGTCGGCACTGCCGATAATATTAGTCAGGCTTGGGATGAAGCCTATGAGTCCGACCCAATGTCAATTTTTGGAGGCATCATTGCCGTCAATCGTGAAATCGATGCGCAAACTGCTGAAAAAATGCACAAGATTTTCTTGGAAATTATTATTGCACCATCGTTTACGGATGAAGCTTTCGAGATTCTAGCCAAAAAGAAGAATATCCGTTTACTTCAAGCTGATTTGAGTCACCGTGACCAACCGGACCGCTTTGAAACCATTTCGGTCAGTGGCGGGATGTTAATCCAAGAATCTGATCATCAAATCGATCAAATTCCTGATTTTAAGGTGGTTACCAAGACTCAACCGACTGAACAACAGTTAAAAGCGCTCCAATTCGGTCAACACATTGTTAAGTTCGTTAAGAGTAACGCGGTGGTTGTTACAACTGATACTAAAACATTGGGTGTTGGAATGGGTCAGCCAAATCGGATTGATTCAGCCAAGATTGCTATTCAAAAGGCAATGCCAAAAGATGGCTACGAGCATGCGATTATGGCCTCCGATGCCTTCTTCCCGATGGACGACTGTGTTGAGTATGCTGCTCAACACGATATCAAAGCAATTATCCAACCGGGTGGCAGTATTCGGGATAAAGACTCGATTGCTATGGCCGATAAGTACGGCATTGCTATGGTCACAACGGGAGTAAGACACTTTAGACATTAGTGTGCGAAACAAAGCGGTTAACATTTGGAATATAAGGCGTGAATCTTGGAAATCCTGGGTTTGGATTTTTAAGATTTATCCCTTATATGTAAAATGTTGCTTTGAGGAGCAGTCCTAATTAGTGTGCGAAACAAAGCGGTTAGCATTTGAAGCAAAGCATTTCAACCAAGAAAGTTTGTACTTCTTGGTTACATAGTCAAATAAAGGAGAGATAAAATTGGCAAACGTTCTTGTTATTGGATCAGGCGCGCGTGAGCATACGATCGCGGCAACATTTATGAAGAGTCCCCAGGTTGAAAATGTTTATTGTGCACCCGGAAATCCAGGGATGAAGAAAGATGGTATCCATCTTGTGGCAATTGACGAAACTGACTTTCAGAAATTGGGAGACTTTGCTGAAAGTCATCAAATCGATTTGGCATTCGTTGGTCCGGAAGTCCCGTTGGCAATGGGTGCAGTTGATACATTGCAAAAACGCGGTTTGAAAGTCTTTGGACCCGGTCAGGCGTCCGCCTGCCTTGAAAGCGACAAGACGTTTGCCAAACGTTTCATGAAACGAAACGGTATTCCTACGGCTGATTTTGAAACCTTCACGGATTATGATAAAGCAGCGGCCTATGCTGAAAGCTTGTCTTTGCCGTTGGTTGTTAAAGAAAATGGTTTGGCTGCCGGAAAGGGTGTCACGATTGTCACCCAACGAGCAGATGTTAATCCACTGCTTCGAAGTGAGCTGGAAAAGTCCGGTGAAATCTTGATCGAACAATATCTTGAAGGAGAAGAATTTTCCCTCATGCTTTTCGTTGGTGGAGATAAACGAGTGATTTTACCGATTTCTCAAGACCATAAGAAAATTCATGAAGGTGAGACCGGACCAAATACTGGAGGCATGGGCGCTTATTCACCGGTTCCCCACATCACAGATGATGTCTTGCAGGAAACAATTAAGACGGTTGTTGATCCAACTATGGCTGGTCTTAAAAATGAAGGTCTGGAGTTCGCAGGCACAATTTATATCGGCTGCATGCTGACTAATGACGGTATTAAAGTCATTGAATACAATGTTCGTTTGGGAGATCCTGAAACTCAAGTTCTGCTGCCCCAACTAAAGAGTGATTTTTACCAAGTTATTATGGACCTGGTTGATCATCAATTACCGGACATGCAGTGGCAGGACTCCGATTATTACTTGGGCGTTGTGGTTGCAGCTCCGGGATATCCCCAAGCACCGCAACAGGATATTCCACTGCCGGCGTTACCCGATAACATTTTTTATGCCGGCGTTACCAGCGATAATGATAAATTGTTTAGTTCAGGCGGCCGGATTTTTACAATTGTGGATCATGCCCCAACGTTGCAAGCCACTCAGGATAAAGTTTATGCGGAATTGGCAAAAATCAACCTGTCGGATTTCTACTATCGAAAAGATATTGGCTTCAGGGATTTGGAAAAAAGTCGGGTATAGAATGGTCTTTAGGCTGAAAGTCAATTAAAAAAGAGTTTTAATATAACAACAAGCCGAGCATTCCCAATTTAGGGAGTGCTTGGCTTGTTGTTTGTCTATTAAAAGGGAAAAATAATCAAAGGTCACCAGTTAGAAACTGAGCTTTCCCGAGTCCGAAGCTCCAATCTTCATCACTGTTAACAACCAGGCTGACAACGATGTCTTCTTTTCGCATGCCCAATTTTTCGTGCAGTCGATCAACCAATTGTTGATAAAACTGCTGTTTTTGCTCGGTTGTCCGTGGTCGGGTGACCAGGTTGAAGATAATGACCCTGTCGGTTCGTTTAATGCCCAATCCGGTATCCAAAACAGGCATTTCGTATGGTTCGTGTTGGGTGACGATTTGGTAGCGGTCACCATTGGGCGCACCGAAAGTTTTCAGCATAACATGATAAGAAATATCCAAAACCTGCTTGATTTCGTCTTCGGTTCGTCCTTTGAGCATATCGATTCGCATTAACGGCATGATAATTCCTCCAAACTTTTGTGAGTGTTCAAGTAACTACGTTCAGCTTAATCTGAATTAAAAAATGAGTGGGATTTTGTTTGAGAAAAATCCCGCTCACTTGAAAGTGACTAGTTAGTCATGTGCGTTTAACCAATTATCCATCACTTTAATAAATTCGTCATGTTGATCCAGCAACGCTAAGTGACGGCTGTTGGCAAACAGATGCCATTTAGCGTTTGGAATGTGATCATACACCGATTTTGCGATAAGTGGTGTGCATAAATCGTCGGTACCGTTGGTGACTAAAACCGGGACATGGATGTTTTTGAGTTGATCCGTCACATCGAAGTCACTGATCGTGCCGTTCTCAGTAAACTCGTTAGGTCCTTCGGCAATTAAGCTTGCTTTCTTACCGTTGGTCGGCCGTCTTAGCGGTTCGGGAGAATTTTCGTCAGGATCGTCCCAGCAATAGCGCTCCATATATCTGTCGTTGGCAGCCAGGTATTTTGGCCCGGAAAAGTCACCGGTCCTCTCAGCCTCACTGATTGCCTGACGATCTTCATAACTTAAGTATTTAATCAATCGATGCTGTTCTTGTATCCATAATTTAATAGACGCAGGAGAACCATCGATCATGACGCTTTTAATGCCGGATTGATCGTAGTTGGTCAGGTAGAACATTTCCAGCATCCCACCCCAAGATTGACCAAGCATGTGGATGTTGTCCAAATGCAGGTATTTCCGGAGGGCAACTAATTCTTCCGCCCAGGTTTCTTTGACATAAACGGAGCGGTCATCAGGAATCGATGATTTCCCGCAACCTACCTGATCATACATGATGAGCTGTCGACCAGTAGCCGCATAATCGTCCAGTAATTCGAAATAGTTGTGAGAAGATCCCGGGCCGCCGTGAATTAAAAGTAGCGGTGCCTTATTTTCACTTGGCTCACCGATAATTCGGTAGTATGTCTTGTAACCACGAAATGGCATGTAACCTTCTTGAATCTTGATTGTGTTTGTGTCCATAGCACCAAATCCCTTCATAAAAATCTTTTATTGAAGTCGATTATACTACTAGATTACAAAGCGTATTAGGGAAATCTAAGTTTCCTTTAATAATCGGATTGATTCATTCCCCAAAGGGTATTTGTTTTGGAAGGCATTAAGTTCAAAATAAAAAGGACTAGGTTCCCGGCGAGAGGGAAGATAAGTAATAAGATCAGCCAATTGCTGAGGTTGAGATCGTGAAGCCGACGAGCCCGACTGGTGAATTGACCGATAGTGGCAATCAGAAGGACTGTCATTACAAGAAGAATAATGACCGCGTGTACGAGGGAGTTTGGTGGTGCAAGACCCAAACGGACAGAGCCATATTTGGCGAAGTGCTGCCATTGGCCGGTGATAAATCCGTATCCAAAGAAAAGAACATTATTAATCAGCCACGGAATCCAATACTGACTGCGGGTTGCGGTGGCATTAAAAATAAAAGCCTTTGACCAAAATTCCCAATAATAGATGAACCAATGGGTTAATTTAGTGGGTTGTGCCATGAGATGGGTGGGTTCCTCCTATAATCCAGCCGTGTCCTTTAAGATAGTACCAATTGAGTCCTTGAGCATTGATGACTTTAGTAATCTTATAAGTCGTGTCCGCTTTGCTAAAGCCGATTAATTTAAAAGTAACTTTTGTAGCATGGCTAAAGATGTGGGCTTTGTATAGCGAAATATGTGACTTGGCACTGGTATGATAGCGTTTTGGCTTTGAATAGGCTGACTGTTTTGAAATGGTCATAGTAATCGAATCGGATATTGTTGATGGCTTTTGAGAATCTCTCACATGACCTGTATCCGCATTTGCGGAGAAAGGGAAAACTGTAAACAGCAATAATGCGAATATGACGAATATCAGCTGGCTGAATATTTTCTTCATTTAATAATCTCCCTTTAATAGACTAAATACGTAATAACTAATGTTGAAATAGTAATCGTACTATGGGTTGATATTAGAATAGAATGAATTAAGAAAACTGTCAATTGTCTTTTATTTGTAAGGTCGGTACGCTCAAGCTTACCGAGACTTTTTAAAATATTTAAACACTATTCATTCTAAGCAAAGAGGCCAATCACTTGTCATGCAGTCGTGATTGACCCCTTTGTTAGAAATGAATAGTGTTTTTAATAAACCGGCTTAGAAACTAAGATGATACTTAATTGCATAAGAAACGGATTGATCTTTTTTGATGGTCATTTCTGAAAAATCTTTTTCTTGACCCGGTTTAGGTAGAATCATGGGTTCCATGGCGACGCCTTCATGAGGATGTCCAACGCCATTTGTGCGGACAAAGTTCATATGGTCTTTGGTAAATGAATTTGCGGTAAAGAGAATCATGCCGCTTCGGCTGGATTCAATTGCGACAGAGCAGTTAGTGTCGGGATCCTTTAATTCCGCGATAATGTTGTGTGCATCCGGATGAACAGCGAAGACATCATCAAAGCCTTTTTCTTTAGTGTTCGACATGGCGTTAATTGCGTCACCGAGAGACTTTGACTTTCTAAAATCATACGGCGTCCCTTCAACATCAATCCGGTCTTTAGTCGGGATCTTTTTATCATCGAGTTTAAGCGCTTGGATTGCGTTCAACTTCAATTGATGGCTCATAATATCTGACGTTTTGCCCAAATTGAAGTAAGTGTGTTGGGTTGGATTGAAGACCGTATCTTCAGAACTCTTGGCGGAGAAATTCATCGAAACCACGTTATCGTCAGAGAGCGAGTAGGTAATGGTTGCATCCATATCGCCAGGGAACCCATCATCTTCTGATTTTTGAAGGTGATGCATGATGATAACGTCATTTCCGTCTTGTTTACCAATTTCACCTTGCCAAATTTGCGTGTTGAAACCGTCTGGGCCACCATGAAGGGTTGTCGTACCTTCATTTTGTGGTAATTGAGTTTGCTTTCCGTCAACAACCAGCTGGCCATCGGCAATTCGACCACCTACACGGCCAATACCCATGCAGATGTAAAATGGATTTTCAAAGTAGTCTTGACTGTGTTCAAAGTTTAAAACAAGATTACGAACGCCGCCTTCTTTATCAGGGACGTTTAATTCGTATAGTGTTGATCCGAGTGTAATAACGGAGATCGAAACGTTATTGGCGTTTGAAAGGGTTAGTTTGTCAATTTGATGACCTTGATAGTCATCAAACTTGTCGATTGTTCCGACGGTTTGATTGTTTGACATGATTAGAAAAGCCTCCAAGTTTTATTTTTGATAATTGTAATTGAAAATGCCAAGAAGAATGCATACGCTTACAATAAAATCATATTTTATTTATCCGTATAAGTCAATGGCTGGTTAATTTATAATGATAAATTAAGAGATAATCATGCTTGCTTTTTCAAAGTGACTTAATTTAATATCTATTATTTTTAAGCGCTAGTGTTAAAAAATGATTTAATGATTTAAAAGTAATTTGGATCAAAAAATTCGATACATATTAAATTATATTATTTCAAATTACTAAGTATTAGATAAGCATAAAATTAATAAAATATGAAAATAAGTTGAACTTTTATTGACTTTTTTTGGAAAACCTTGTTTTCAAAAAAATATATTGTTATTGTGTTATCAATGATTAATCATTGTTCCATAACTGGTGCCTTAAATTAAAGTTGACAGCACTTTATCTTAAAAGACAGTTGGAGGCTATATTTCCTAGTGGCGAATAATAAGAAAAAAATTAAGAACGGTTCTGAACATCCAATGGCGATAATGGTAGATTTCGTTCAAAGAGCTATGATTGGAAACTTAGGTGATCAACATCATGCTAATACATGGGTAGATACACTAATTTTGATTTTTGTTCTACTGGTTGTTTTAATTTTAATGACAATTTTTTAAAAATGCATGAATGAGCGATGTCTATTAAAAAATTCCCGACAAATTTGAATTGAATTTGCCGAGAATTTTTTGTTTAATATTAATTTGAAATAATATGGTTAATCTAAGTTGTTTCCAGACCTTAGGCAGATAATAGTTAAAAGGGGATTAACTATTTTTAACAGCTAATTTCTTCAACCCCGGTAGTGTCATCATAGTAGTGAAGCTGATGATATAGAGCACGGATAGGAAGCCCATTACAACGGCAACCGAGTAGTTATCCATTAAAATGCCGATCACAACTGAGGAGAAACCGCCAACTGCACGACCGATATTAACAATGATATTGTTTGCGGTTGAACGGATTTCCGTTGGATAAAGGCGGCTGATGACGGCGCCGTAACCGCCAAACATCCCATTTGAGAAGAATCCAACTATGGCGCCGATAATCAGCAGTGATAGGGTACTATGGGCTAACGTGATTGTATAAACCATGCCGGCAGAGGCAACGAGGAAGATCCCAAATGCCCGGCGTGGACCGAAGAAGTCAAGAATCGAGCCAAATGTCATCATACCAAGGCTCATACCGATAATCGTTGCAATCATCCAGAGCGATGAACCGGAAACGTTTAAACCAAGTTGTTTTTGAACAATGATTGGCAGCCAGTTCATCAAGCCGAAGTAACCGGCAATTTGTACGGTTGTCATGATCATCAGGGCAAAACTTTGATAAGCCAGTTTAGGGGAGCTGAACATGAATTTGAAAACAGCACTGGTCGTTGATTCGGTTTCTTCTTTTTTTGCTTCAACAAAGGCGGTTGTTTCGGTTAAATGCCGACGGACAAAATAGGTTAGAATAACCGGTACCAATCCGATCAGAAACAGGGCGTGCCAGCCGAGATTTGGGATAATGAACGCTGCAGCAATTGCGGCTAGAATAGCACCGACTTGGCCGCCAATGGCAGCGATTGATGTCATTTTGCCGATTTGATTTTTGTGAAATGATTCGGCGATCAGTGAAATACCGACGCCGTACTCACCACCGGCACCGATACCTGCCAGAAATCGTAAGACATAAATTAAGGCAATGTTATTGGCAAAAGCCATGGCGGCAGTCGCAAAGGCAAAGATGAAGATAGTGTAGGTAAAGGTTTTTACGCGGCCAAATCGATCACCGATCAGTCCAAATAAAACGCCCCCGAACAGCATTCCCAAATTTGTGATGGAGCCAATTAACCCAGCGGCACCACCGCTTAAATGAAGTTGGCTGATCATTGAACTCATTGCAAAAGATAGAAAAAGCACATCCATATTTTCCAATGCGAAGCCAGAACTGGTTGAAGCGATCACCCATTTCTGATTCTTGGTAAAATGACGGCTGTGCGTAACGGTTGTATTTGTATTTTCCATATACTCGTTCCTCCAAAATGAGCGCTCACCGGCACTCGTTATTTTTTTGCTGAAAATAGTATGACATGAATAGGTAGAAAATGCAAGAATGGCACTATTCAAATGAGTATGACGGAAATTAATTCAAAATATCAATAATGGTCTGTTTGACTTTGATAAAACTGGGCGTATCAAGTAAGCCGACATATTCGGCGTTTCTATTATCAAAATCATAGGTATAAAACTGCAATGGGTTAACAAAACCATCTATATTTTTATTCATGACGCGAACTAAAAAACCGCTTTTGCGTAATGCGTTATTGTTTGCGTGGGTAATAGGGGAGACGACAACTAAATGCGTCAAACGACTGTACCCCTGATTGCTCAAAACAAGTGCCGGGCGACGTTTTCGAATCTCATGACTAATAGATGGATCGAAATCAATAAAAATAATATCTTGCTGATTTGGAACGTAATTGTTAGTCTTTTGGGATTTCTTCGCCAATTAAGGGTCCCCCGAATTCTTCACTTTGTTTAAGGTTGTGTGATTTGATGAAGGTTTCATCGTGGAACGGATTCTTGTGTTTTGGAACGTAAACGATCACACCGTCTCTACCCTGAAAGACATCGAATTCTTTAGCAATAGGTTTAATATCATTGGGAACTGTTAGTGTATTGGGATTTCCAACTTTTCTCATTTTAACTGACATGTTGAGGAGACCTTCTTTCATCATATGGGATACACATAGTATACATTAAGACGCTTGAACGTACAGTTAGTTAAGATTCATGAGGCCCTTTTGTATAGTCATTATCCCTGGTTGAGAGTTGTGAACCCGTTAGTGTGCCATTTTCCCTAAAATCAACTTGAACAAAATCACGTGACGTGATAAAGTAATTAACAAATAACAAAGCTTTAAATTGGTTCAGAGAGGCCAAAAGCGGACGACATAAAATAATCAGAGAGTCCGTGATTTTGCGAAGAATTCAGTGCAGGGATGTATTGGATCGCATGATTCCGGGCTCTTTTTATGTAAAAATAACGGAGGTTAACCATGAGAGGACCACTAATTGTATCGCTCGATGTTGCGAATAGAGAAGGATTATTTAAGATTATCAACAAGTTTCCTACCGGAGAAGAAATGACCGTTAAAATCGGGATGGAATTATTCTATGGTGAGGGACCGGAAATTGTTCGCAGCCTGCTTAACAAAGGGTTCAAAGTTTTCTTGGATCTTAAGCTTCAGGATATTCCCAACACCGTAAAGATGGGTATGATGCAAATTGGTCGGATGGGTGTGACCTATACAACCGTTCACGCACTGGGCGGATCGGAAATGATTGCCGCTGCCAAGGAAGGCTTGGAACTTGGAAGTGAAGAAGCCGGCGTCCCTACGCCAAAATTACTGGCCGTTACCGAGTTGACTTCAATTACTGAAGACGCCTTGAAGAACGAACAAAATTGCCGATTGGATATGGTAGATCAAGTTGTTTCCCTGGCAAAACTAGCTAAGAAGTCCGGTGCCGATGGTGTGATTACCTCTCCACTGGAAGTCAGCTCGTTAAAGAAGCAGGTCGGTGATGATTTCCTTTATGTAACACCGGGAATCCGTCCGGCCAACTTCCCCAAGGACGACCAATCAAGAACCGCAACACCAAAACAAGCTGCAGAATATGGCAGTTCGGCTCTGGTTGTCGGCCGACCGATTATTCGCTCAAACGATCCGGTAGCCGCTTATCACAAAATGCTAGAGGAGTGGAATTATGCAAACTGATAAAATCATTCAATCATTAATCGATAATAAAATCGTCAGTATTAATTTAAAGAAACCTTTTCGATATGCAAGTGGCATTCTTTCACCAATTTATACCGATTTTCGCCTGACTATTTCAATTCCGGAGTTACGGGATATGATCGCCGACGGGTTGGCCGAATTAATTCGGAAAAACTATCCCGAAGCAACGGTTATTGGTGGTGTTGCGACTGCCGGTATTCCTCATGCTTCGTGGGTTGCACAACGTTTGAATCTGCCGCTGATCTATGTTCGGGCAAAGCCTAAGGATCATGGTGCCGGAAAACAGATTGAGGGCCGTATCGGAAAAGATGACAAGGTTGTCTTGATTGATGATTTGATTTCAACCGGTGGCAGTGTTTTAGGAGCAGTGAAGGCTGTTCGAAACGAAGGCGTTAACGTGATCGGTGTTGCTTCCGTCTTTACATATGGAATGCCGGATGCCGACAAGAACTTTGCGGACGCACATACAACACTTCATCCACTCTTGAGCTATGCGGAACTTATTTCCCAAGGACACAAGGAAAACAAGTTCTCGGATGAGGAGTATTCACGACTATCAACTTGGCACAAAGCCCCTTGGGACTGGACAAAACGGGAGGAACAGGCAAATGCTGCAAAATAAAATCTCTTTAAAGGCCAACATTGGCAAGTATAGATTTAACAACGTTTTATTAAACGCTGCAGGAATCCGTTGCGCAACAACCGATGAACTCACTAAGATTTTACGTTCAACAGCTGGTGGTTGTGTGACTAAAAGCGCAACCCCTCAACCACGTGAAGGAAACGAGAGCCCTCGAATGAAAGCAACGCCACTTGGCTGTATCAACTCAATGGGCTTGCCTAATCACGGTCTGGATTATTATTTGAAATTTGCTGAAGAAAATCAAGGGAAAAATGACAATCAGGTTATTCTGTCGATTGCCGGATTGTCCGTTGATCAAAACCTGGAAATGCTTCATCAAATCCAGGATAGTTCGTTTGACGGTTTAACCGAGTTGAACCTTTCCTGCCCGAACATCAAGGGTGAGTCACAGATTGCCTATGATTTTGAAGCTGTTCGCGACATTTTAACTAAAGCGTTTGACTTCTTTACCAAAGATATCGGCATTAAGCTGCCGCCATATTTTGACTTACATCAATTCGACCAAATTGCCGACGTATTGAATGAATTCCCGATTGCTTATGTTAACTCAATCAACTCCATTGGTAACGGGCTGATTGTAAATCCAGAGACTGAATCAGTTGTCCTTAAACCAAAGGGCGGTTTTGGCGGCCTCGGAGGCGACTATGTTAAACCAACTGCGCTTGCCAACGTTCGTGGCTTAAGACTTCGATTGAAGCCGGAAATTGCGATCATCGGTACTGGCGGTATCAAATCCGGTCGGGATGTTTTTGAGCATATTCTCTGTGGCGCCAATGTTGTTCAAATCGGAACGGCTTTTGGTTTTGAAGATGTTAAGATCTTTGATCGGATTTCCAAAGAGCTAAAAGAAATTATGGCTGAAAAGGGCTACACGAGTTTGGATGATTTCAGAGGAAAGCTGAAGACACTGTAGACCATTCTGAGAATCAGAAATTAATCATTGTTTGCCATTAATAAAACCTGAATGCACGCCGGTTGCCGGGGTGCATTTTTTTGTATCTAAGAGTAGATAATATCTATTTGGGGAAAGAATTTATTGTTAAATCCGTATTTAACAATTGTAGTAGAAGGATTAAATAATTCAAAAATTAGTTCAAAGTAGGTGTATTATGAAATATACAGGAAGGTGGATTCTATGACAATGGAAGATTTAGCTCATCACATTATTGGTATCGCGCAAGAAAAGAATTTGCCGATTACCAATTTACAATTACAGAAAGTGATGTTCTTTTCTTTGAAAGATGCCATTGTTAATCATCGATTTAGCGAATCAGCTTTAATGAGGATATACGATAAGCCGTTCCTTGTTTGGAGATATGGTCCTGTTGAAAAAGATATCTATGATGAATACCGGATTTATGGTGCCGATCCTATTATTGAACCTAATAAGTCTAATTCAGATTTTGAATCTTTGAATGAAAAGATTATTTCTTTATTGGAAGAGGACCCTTTTGAATTGGTTCAGCAATCTCATGATGTGACCTTTTAGAGGGAGCATGAGTCTGCCATAGATGGGTGGCGGAGTTCAGTTCCGTATTCTTTGCGAGACGTTGGGGAAATCAATTAGGTATGCGAATAAGTAGAGAAGAAACACTTGCTTATTTGGATAGCCAGTCTGAAGAATCTAAAATAATCAGAGGATTTTTAAAGCAACTGGAAAGTATGGTACAGAATTGGGTTGCAGGTGGTCATTATCAACTTAATGACTCTGATTTGCTTTTTGATACGGATTTTAAAAAACTATTAACAACCATGCAGGGAATACATACAGAATTCATTCCTTATTCAGAAGTCACTCGAATTATTTATAATAATAATGCTGATGGACTTGACGCTTTTTTTATGAAGCTAAATCAAAAAATTATGGAGAACGTTAAATTAGAGGATTCCCCAGAGATTGCAAATGAATATGTCGTTTTAATAAAATCTGTAGAGCATATGAAATTGGCAAATAAGCAAATGGACAATTTGTATAAGAAACAACAAGATAAATTAAATCAACAGCAAGAAAAAATAAATGTGCTTGAAAAAAATATTTCAAAAACGAAAAAGAGATATAAAAAACTTAATAAGATGAAAGGCTTTGTATGGGGATTTCATTGCTATTTTAGGGATTTTTGCCGCAGTTATTTTTACATTGTTTGGCGGATTACTGACCGTATCTCGTGTAGTTGCCCAAATGGCCAATGGTGATAGAATTTATCGTATTATGATTTCTGTTTCACTGTTGGGAATTGTACTAATTGGATTATTATTTTTCCTTTTGAAGGCCGTGGCTACTATGTCCGATAAATCAATTTCTATTAATGATAGTAAAAAGTTGTATGATAGGTATCCTTTCTTTATGTGGAGCCTTACTATTATGGCGGGTGTGTTTGTTTTGGGTTTAATTGTTGATTTTCTTTCACACATATAATTATTTTGGACGTCTTTTTTCTATAATTGAAATAGACGTTTTTTTGTACAACATTTTTTGCTTTATAATTAGACTAAGCATTTTTCGAAAGGAGTTTTTATATGGCAGATCAAGCACAGCCTGAACAGATTCAAGTGATTGACGGTAATGTTAATAACCTGAAGAATATTTCGGTGAACATTCCGTTGCATCGATTCGTAGCGATTTCGGGACTGTCGGGTTCTGGAAAGTCCTCGTTGGCAATGGGCATTCTTTATTCAGAAGGTGCAAGGCGTTACCTTGATGCCTTGGCAACTTACACGCGCCGAAGAATCAGCCAGGTAGGCCGAGCTGATGTCAAAGAAGTTCGGCACATTCCATCTGCACTGGCATTACGTCAACGGCCGACGGTGCCGGGCGCTCGATCCACGGTAGGCACGATGACTGAAATTTTTAACGTACTACGGCTCATTTATTCCAGATTGGGTTCGCCGGTATGTCCCAATGGTCACCAAGTACCACCGACCATTAAAATTGCGGAAGCCATGGATAAAGCCGGATCGGAAATGGGCATGATTACCTGTCCAACTTGTGGGGTTCGGTTCATGGCATTTGGTGCCGAGGACTTTGCCTTTAATTCCGATGGGGCCTGCAAGAATTGTGAGGGCCTCGGGGTTACAAAGCAAATTGACTCGGAGACGTTGATTGGCGATGAGACCAAAACCATTCGTGACGGAGCGGTTGCGGCTTGGCGCACACCCGGTCGGAATTTTATGCCGATTGTGGCTCAGGCTGCCGGCGTTCGGATCGATGTGCCGTACAACCAGTTGTCGGATAAGGAAAAAGAAACTGTATTACATGGTAAACAACAGAAATTTGCCATTAATATTCCAAGTAAAAATGGTCGGGTTTTTCATATGGACCATGCACTTTATGAAAATGCATATAACGCAATTGAAGATAGTATGGCAACTACCAAAAGTGATATTGCCTTGAAACGGCTGAACCGATTTTACCGGTTTTTCACCTGTCCGGTTTGTCACGGCACGCGAATTAATCCCGATCGGCTGGGTCAATTGGTAGCCGGGAAAAGTATTGCGGAAGCCAGCCAACTGCCGCTTGGAAAACTACCGGCATTTGTTAAGGAAATAAAAGCCTGGTTGCCGGATAATATGCGTGATTTAGCCAATAATTTGACGGGAGAATTGCTGAGCCAACTTCAGCCGCTGCTGGACTTGGGTTTGGATTATTTAACGATGGATCGTGCCGGCGCAACGCTTTCAACCGGGGAACTTCAACGTATTCAGCTTGGCAGAACTTTGCGGACGCAAACCACCGGTGTTCTATATGTTTTGGATGAACCTTCCGTTGGCTTGCATCCGGATAATGTTTCGGGACTCATTAAGATTTTTCATCAGCTGGTGGACCAGGGAAACTCGGTTGTGGTTGTCGATCACGAAACGTCAATTATTGATGCAGCGGATTGGATTATTGAAATCGGCCCCGGTTCAGGAGAAAAGGGCGGCACAATTATCGATCAGGGAACGCCAAATCAGATAAAGGCAAGTCGCCGGTCCTTAATCGCACCGTTCTTAACAGGAAAGGGAAAGCTATTAACACGGCAAAAATCAAAAGATGATGTATTCGCTGACGGCACGGTGGAACTAAAAATCAACCACCGGTTTAACTTAAATCAGGTTAGCGCTAAATTTCCGATTAATCGGCTGATTGCTGTCACCGGCTTTTCGGGAGCCGGCAAAACAACACTGGTCTTGGATGGCTTATTGGATGCGTTTAAAGCTGATTTTAATCATAGAAAATTGCCGAGTTATATCGATCATTTTGATCCGAATCGAATTAAACACATTGTGAGTGTTGATGCAACACCGGTTGGTAAGAATGCTCGCTCGACAGTGGCAACTTACACAAATATCATGGATCATCTGCGAAAACTATTTGCGGCCCTGCCGGAAGCAAAGCAAAAGCACTATACACCAAGTTATTTTTCCTATAACAATAAGCAGGGCGGTTGCCCGACCTGTGGCGGGACCGGTGAAATATCTCTGGATATTCAATATCTGCCGGATATGGTCGAAACCTGCCCAACTTGTGGCGGAAAGCGATTTAATAAACAAGTGCTCCAGGTTAAATGGCATGGCCTGTCGATCGCGGATGTCCTGGATGATGACGTTGATCAGGCAACCGAGTTGTTCAAGAAAAATACGGCTATTGGAGCAACGTTAAGGGTGCTGCAAAAGATGGGGCTTGGTTATTTGCATCTGGGTGAAGACACACCAACTTTATCGGGCGGAGAAGCCCAGCGATTAAAGTTAACGTCACATATGCGACGCAGCCAGGATAATACACTGTTCATTTTTGATGAGCCTTCCGTTGGCCTGCACCCATTGGATGTCCACGTTCTGCTGAAGGTCTTTTCCCAGCTGATTGATCAAGGTGCAACCGTTATGATGATTACCCATGATCTTGATTTAATGGCAAATGCAGATTATATGATCGACATGGGGCCACGTGGTGGTGATCAGGGTGGTCGAATTGTGGCTGAAGGTAAGCCGGAGGACTTGACTAAAGCGCCTAAGAGTCTGACAACAAATTATCTGCGTTCGCATTTTGATAATTATAGAGTTTGATTCTTACAAAATTAGAATTTTATAAATTTAGTGCAAACTTTCACAAATAGCGTTATGGTGGTATTGAATTCCGCTACGGGATTGATTCCAACTATTTTTTACGGGGGACTTAAACTAATTATGGAAGTAAAAGTTGCACCATTATTTTTAACGCCTGTTCTCCACAGCAAAATGTGGGGTGGTACCAAACTACAGGATTATGGGTTTAAGCTGCCCAGTGATCATACCGGTGAAGCTTGGATCATCTCAGCTCATCCCCATGGCCTAAGCAAAGTTTCCGATGGCCCGTTTAAGGGGGAAACATTGGATCAGCTTTGGAAAGAAGAGCCGGCACTTTTTGGTGGCCATGCTCAGAATGAAGAATTTCCATTGTTGGTAAAGATTTTGGATGCAAAGGAAAACCTATCAATTCAAGTTCATCCGGCTGACGATTATGCACGGGCACACGGTGAAAAGTTTGGTAAAGCTGAAAGCTGGTATATTTTGTCTGCAGCGCCGGGAGCCAAAATTTATTACGGACATACTGCAAAAACAAAGCAGGGATTACAAATGGCTGTTGATAATGGTCAAATCAATACCATTTTAAGGACAATTCCCGTTAAAACCGGTGATTTCTTTTACAATCCAGCGGGTGTTTTGCATGCCCTTGGCAGTGGCATCGTCGCACTTGAAACCCAACAAAATTCTGATATGACATTTCGGCTTTATGATTTTGATCGGGTAGACGCAACGACTCAAAAAAAGCGACCACTTCAGGTTAAAGACGCGTTGGCAGTAACCAATGTGCCACATCAGGATCCTCATGTTGTTCAAGCAACTCGAGCAGCCAGCTTTGGAATGGTCACAACTTTGGTGAACGCAAAGCATTTTGTAGTTGAAAAGATTCAGACAACCGGTAAGCTATCGTTAAATCAGATTCACAATTATATGTTGCAAACCGTCATTGATGGTCAGGGAGACTTAATCGTTAATGATGTTCGATATCCAGTCAGGAAAGGGATGTCGTATATTTTACCGAAAAAGGTCTCCAATTATCAATTGGATGGATTTATGACGGTGATTGCGAGCTACGCAAAATAAAAAAATTCCAAACCAATTTTAGATCTTAATGACTTGTTAATAAAAAGGCTAAGACGGGGTTCAACATGTTCCCCGGCTTAACCTTTTTTCGTTAATGATTTTCTAACATGCATGTTAATCAGTTGACGGGTTTTCGACAATTCGTCTATACATAGTCGTCGTTGCTAAGTAAATAAGCATATAACTGATAATCAACACACTGATTGTAAGTAAGCTGACGATTAATAAAATCTTTAAGTTATACATTGAGAAGATCGTCAGCACACTCTTGATTGCTGGTAAGGCAAATATCAGATTGAGAACCGCTCCGATAATCGGGAGGGTAAATACCGTTAACACCTGACTTTGAATGGCTTTCTTAGTCTCTTTTTTACTTAACCCGATTTTGCTCATAATATGATAATGATCTTTGTCGGCATATCCTTCAGAAACCTGCTTATAGTAAATAATCATGGTTGTCGCACAAATCATGACGATACTGATTAAAATGCCCATAAACAGTAAACTACCAAACATCGCTTTTAATAGGTCTCGCATGATGTACTTTGAGGTAAAGTTGCCCGGATCTATGTTCAAAGTTTTTTGAACGGTTTTTGCAAATTGCTTTTGGTGGCGTTTGGTTCCGTGGGTATTAAAGCCTTGAGCATAAATGTAAGGCTGGGGATTAAGTTGTTTTGCAATTGTTTTGTTGGCAGCCACAATAAAAATGGATTTATAGATAGTGTGACTATAAACAAACGCTCCATTAAATCTTTGGACCGGTTTAACTTTAAAAGTTCTTCCCCGAATGGTTAAATGGCGTTGTGAATAATTGCTCCCAGGTGCGTACAGCAATACCTCGTTATTTTTAAGATGATAGTTGGTATTTTGAAGATGATTATACTGTTTTAGATCAAGTGAAGATAATGTATATTCGGTTTTGGTGTTAAATTGAGAGTTGAACTGGTTGCCTGATAATGCACCCATCACGGGAGTTGTAACAATTAACGTTTGAGGTTGACTCATTGTAATTTGATAGTTATTTGCCAATCTATGGATGGTTTGGTTTGCAGTTGTTGAAAGGGGAGCCTTAGACACAATTTGGATATCTCTGGGACTCCAAAGATTAATCAGATTCTTTTGTCCGGCAACCAGCGATACTGATGCAATTAGGGCAACCAGAATTGATGTACATAACAAGCTGATTGAAGCCAGTCCCGCACCATTTTGTTTCATTCTGTAAAGCATGTTTGAAACTGAGATAAAATGATTGGGTTTGTAATAATAATTTTGATTCTTTTTGAGGGCTTTGAGTAAGCTGATACTTGCAGTGATAAATACCAAATATGAACCAACAACGACAAACATAATGGCAATAATAAACTGTCCGAATGCAGCTCCGGTTGGCCTAACCGTCACTGAAATGTAGTATCCAATCAATAAGATGATAATACCCAAAACAGCAAGTAAAATGTGTGATTTTGGTTCCTTTTCGGGCTGGGAGGATTTGGCCCATAAATTAATCGGGTTAACCTTTCTTAATCCCCAGAAATCAAAGAGGATGATCAATATAAAGATACCGGCAAAAATGACAGCAACATACAGCAAAGGCAATAACGTAAAGCTTTGATGAAGAGAGGACGCTCCCAAAAGGGATTTCAAGCTCATAAAAGCCAATTTTGAAAAGGTCATACCTAAGGTGCTGCCAATAATGATACAGATCATGTAAAACAAGCTATTTTCCAGTAAAATGATTTGGCGAAGATGACGTTTCGTCAGACCAAGCATACTGTATAGGCCTAGTTCCTGCATCCGTTGTTTACTAAGTAGGCGTTCGGCGTAAAACGTTGATAAAGCAGCAATTAGGATCACAAATACCAAGCCTAATTTTAGAATATAATTTGCAACAGTTCCGTAAGAATTGGTCTTAATATTTGTGTTATAGATCATTGAGAGGAAAATATAAGTGATGATGACCCACATTGAATTTGAGAAGATAAACGGTAAACTTTGATTTTTACTTTTAACTAAATTATGAAGAGCGAGCTTTAGTTGAATCATTAGCCAACCTCCTCGTTATTTTCCAAGGCAGTCAAGCTGTCGATAATCTTTTGAAGATACTGGCTTCTGCTTTGATCACCACGATAAAGTTCGTTGTAAATTTTACCGTCTTTGATGAACAAAGTTCTTTGCGCATAACTTGCTGCCTGAGCACTATGCGTGACCATGAGTATTGTTTGCCCCCGCTCGTTGATTCGCTCAAAGACATTTAAAATTTTTTTACTGTTATTTGAATCCAGTGCGCCTGTTGGTTCATCTGCAAGTAGTAAGCTTGGATCGGTTATTAATGCTCTGGCAATGGCAACCCGTTGCTTTTGACCACCGGAAATCTCGGAAGGCTGCCGGTCTAAAAGTTGCTCAATACCAAGTGTTTTACTTAGTGGCTGTAGTTTGTTATCCATGAATTGATGGGATTTCCTTGATAATACCAGTGGCAAATAAATATTATCCCGGTTACTGAAAGTATCAAGCAGATTAAAGCTTTGAAAGACAAACCCAAGGTGTTCTCTGCGAAATCGGGAAGATTCATTTTCGAATAAATGACTCAAGTCGATGCCATTAAGCATAATTTCGCCGCTGGTTGGCTGGTCTAAGGTCGCGATAATATTTAATAAAGTGGATTTACCGGCACCGGATTCTCCCATAATGGCGACGTAATCACCTTTTTCAACTGAAAAACTAACATCCTTTAATGCTTGAACTTCATTTTCGTTACCCACTGAAAATACTTTTTTGATATGTTTTAAATTTAGTAAGCTCATTTTTTTCCTCCTAAAAAATCATTTCATAACTTAGTATAAAAAGGATTCCTCAAGCTTTGTAGTTACAATGCATTAAGGAATCTTACAATTTGTTATTTTGTTGTGATCTTTTTGGGATTGAAAGTGAGTTTGACTGTTGTGCCAACGTTTTCAGTAGATGAAATGCCAACTTTTATGTCGAGTATTTTAGCGATTTGCTGAGTCATATACAGGCCCATCCCGGTTGCTTCACCGTGGGTTCGGCCATTACCGCCGGTGAATCCCTGTTCAAAGACTCTGGGTAGGTCACTTTTGGTAATGCCAATGCCGTGGTCTGTAATAGTCAATGTGTCATTGTTAAAGCTGATTTGCACAACACCATTTTTATTTGAATACTTAACGGCGTTGGTAATGACTTGTTCTAAAATAAAGGATAGCCACTTGGAATCGGTTAATATTTTTACCGGTGGCACAGCAATTTTGGGCATAACTTCATGAGACAAAAAGAAAGAAGCATTCTGCTGGATTACCCTTTTAATGCAATCGGACAAGTCAATCTTTTCAAAGACCAAATCATGATTAAAATCATCCAATCGGTCAAAAGTTAGGAGTTGTTTGAGCTGATAATTGACTAATTCAATTTTCTCGGAAACTTCTTCACTTGGAACAGTAGGATTATTTTCAGCAATCATCAATAATGAAGTAAGTGGCGTTTTCATCTCGTGACTCCATAAAGTTAAGTAGTCTTTACGGGTTTTAAGTGATGCCGTTAAGCTTTTGCTTTCAGTTAATCTTTGCTTCGTAACTTTCCGAAGAGCTCGGGCATATAAATGACCATAAAAGCCATGAAGGTGGATTTGCTTAAAGTTACCTTCTCTAATCAGTGTATTGATTGATTTGACATCAGTATATTTTCGGTATGCTTGAAAACCAATGATCATTAAAAATGGCATTATTGTGTAGCGGATCAAGTCACCGATAACGTTTAAGTCTATTTTGTAAAGAATACATATAAAATAAAATAGGGACAAAAAAAGTAGGTAAATAACAAGGTTGGTCCATTCAGAGACGATTACTTTAAAAACAAGTTTTGTATTATTTTCCATTATCTAATAACCTGTACCCTTTACCATATTCTGTCACTATCTTGTCTGCTAAACCGATTTGACCTAATTTGTCACGAAGCCGACTCATATTGACATTTAAAATATTTTCATCGGTAAAGTCACCGTTTTGCCAGATTGATTTAATGATTTTCTTTTTAGAAATAACCTGATCAGGATTTAAAAACAATAATTTTAAAATAGTGCCTTCCGTGGTCGTTAACTTAACGGATTCGTTTTGAGACTTCAGTACATTTGTAATAATGTTTAAAGAGAATGTGTTGAAACTGATGGTTTCAGCTAAATGATTGTTTTGATTGGTCCGTCTCAAAATGGCTTGGATTTTTGAAACAAATACATCAACTGAGAATGGCTTGGTTAGATAGTCATCAGCGCCAATGGAGATGGCCCGAATGGCGTTAGGATCCATTTCTGCCGCTGAGACAAACATAATGGGAATTTTAGAAAATTCCCGGATTTTCTGTGTCCAATAAAAGCCATCATAAAAGGGCAATGTGATATCCATAATGATAAGGTCAGGGGATTGTTGTTTGATTTCAGAATCAATGTTCTGAAAATCTTGGACCCAGCTAGCTTGGAAGTTCCATTTCTTTAAAGATTGAACCATTTCGTTGCGAATAGTTTGGTCATCTTCGATAATAAAAATTTTCTGCATTATTTTTCTCCAGAAGTTAATGTATCGTTTACTAATAGTTTAACGCAGATTAAATCTGCCTGTTGGTTAAACTGATTGAGCAGCGACATGTCTGACAGAAAGTTTGCAGTTAGATGTGCTTAAACGGTTGATGATTTTTAATGGCATCCAAGTATTTTTGGGGCATTGGCCGATGCTTAGCATAGTATTTTCGGTCAATTTCTCCCAACTGACGAACAACTTTTGCGGGATCGCCGTAAGCTAAGACATTAGCAGGAATGTCTTTTGTGACAACTGAACCGGCACCAATGACGCTGTTATCACCTATCGTGGCACCGGGGGTAACGGTGACGTTTGCGCCTAACCAGACGTTGTTACCGATGTGGATAGGAAATGCAAATTCAGCACCGCTTCTCTGCCTGATTTTTGGATCCAATGCGTGTCCGGCAGTGTAGAGACCAACGTTTGGCGCAAATAAAACATTATCTCCGATTGTGACAGGGGCAGCATCCAAAATAGTCAGATTATTATTGGCAAAGAAATTTTCACCAAGTGACGTATTTAAGCCATAGTCAATATGAAAGGGGATTTCGACAAAACAATGGGAACCGATTTGCTTGAAGATTTTGCTTAATAGTTGGTATCTGCCGGTCAGGTCACGGTAATTGAGCCGATTGTACTGATACAGTAGGTCTCTTACTTTCATTCTGATTTCCAATAATTCAGGCGTTTGATCATAAAGGTCACCATTGGCCATTTTTGCTAGTTCTTCCTTAAGATTCAATCTAATCGCATTCTCTCTTATTTTATTTAGTAACAACGAAAACTTGAAGGCCACGGAAGGCCTTCAAGCTTTGTTAGACTAATTTATATCTGTATCGATTTATTTTGCGCGTTCTGCTTCAGTTACTTTTTGATCACTACGTTTCCGCAAAGTCTCTTCGATATCTTCCAAGGAGCGGTTTCTGGTTTCGAAGACTTTGGAATGAACAAACCAAATAGCAACAAAACATAAGACCCCGTATCCGATGAAGAGGCTACCGGTACCGAAGAAATCAAGTAATGGTGGAAATGTTAGTGACACAATCATATTGGCAGTCCAGTTAATGACACTAGAGAAGGAGTTCCCCAATCCACGAATATTTAATGGGAAGACTTCACCAATCATGACCCACATAACAGGTCCCCAAGTTGCGGAGAAGAAGGCAATGTAGATCGTTAAAGCAATGACACAGATAACAGCGGCTGCTTGACTTTGTCCCGAGAACTTCATTGCGAAACTCATGATAAACAGGGACACACCCATACCAATGGCGCCGCCAATCAGCATCTTCTTTCGGTCGATCTTGTCCATAATCATGACCGCAACGGCAGTGACAATCACGTTGAAGATTCCGATTCCGATGTGGGCAATTAATGCGGCGGATACGCCAAAGCCAACGTCGGTAAAAATAGTTGGCGCGTAATAAAGCACCGTATTACAACCCATGACTTGCTGGAAGATTGCCAAACCAACACCAATGACTAATGCCGGTCGAACCAGTTTGCCAAACAACTCGGACCAACCACCACTCTTAATGGCAGCTTGTTCTTTAATATCTGATAATTCTTTATCAACGACACTTGTGTTGTGCTTGTTCATAATTTCCAAAATTTGCTTAGCTTCAGAAACTTTGTTTTCCTTAACTAAGAAACGTGGACTTTCCGGTAGAACCAAGGCGCCGAAAAACAAAAGAGCAGCCGGAATTGCGGCAAATCCCAACATCCAACGCCATCCGGTGTAGAATCCCGAGAACGAATAGTTAGTGACGTAGGCAATAAAAATCCCTGTCATGACCATCAATTGGAACAAACTGGACATTGAGCCACGCTTATCAGCGGGTGACAATTCAGCCAAGTAAGTTGGAATTAAGGCAGAGGCAGCACCAACTGCCATCCCTAAAATGATACGAGAAAGAATCAAGGTCCAAAATTCTGGTGAAAAGGCTGATCCCAATGCACCAATAAAGAAGATAATAGCAGATAACAGAACGAGCTTTCGTCGACCAAAGCGATCAGACATTGGCCCGATAACCGCGGCACCCAAAATGGCACCCAGAAGAACGGCACTCACCACCCAGCCTTGTTGCCAAGAATCCAAATGGAGTTGTTTCTCAATAAATAAAATGGCACCGGAGATGACACCGGTATCGTATCCAAATAATAAACCGCCTAAAGCACCAAAGAAATAGACAAACGCTGAAGAAACCTTGTGAATCTTTGGCGCAGATTCCGTATTGTTTTGCATGTATTCACACCTCGTCATTAGTTAAAAACTGAAAACAACAAATTAATTGTAAGTAGGTTGGTTGCTTGAACTTTTTAACGTGACTAAATAGTAGCACTTCCGAATTTTATCTGCAACCGCTTTCAAATTTATCCGGCTAGATTTTCAATAGTATGGTTAAATAGAAGATAGGCCGTTCTAGCGATGAGCGTGATAAATGAAAAACAAATTTTTTTAAATAAATGATAATTGCGCAACCGGATTCTCAGCGACATACCAAATAATCAGTTAAACTTAAAGATAGCAGGTAATGGGTAAGACTTTTTAGTAAATGTTGGGAAAATCTTTGATTATTGATATGCCTCTGATAAGATAAGGCTAAGATATATGAAATTAACGTGAGAAGGACACTGAAATGAAAACGATAACCAATAAAGATTTGATGAGAAGAGCTAATAGTAAGCTGGTCCTCCAAGAAATCTTTAATAATGACTATACGACCCGAGCGGCAATTTCCCGGCAATTGGGATTAAATAAGTCAACGGTTTCTTCAATTTATGATGAACTAAAAGAAGAACAATTAGTTGAAGAAGTCGGCGAGGGTGCGGCATCACATGTTGGCGGAAGAAAGCCGACCAATATCAGAATCTATGCAAACTATGGGTTTACCATCAACTTTGATATCTCGTATCACAATCTTCATTTTATGGCTAATTATTTAGATGGAAGTGTGATTGAGCAAGCTGAAACCACTATTTATCGAAAAAATATTCATGAAATTGTCGCTATAATTGAACATCAAATCGATCAATATGTGGATACGGTTGTTTCAGTCAAAGGGTTGTTGGGCATTTGTCTATCAATTCACGGTATCGTGAACGAACAGCAGGAAATCACCTATTCACCCTTCATAGATTTTGAAGACGTCAATCTCAATGAACGTTTAAGTGCCAAGTATCATGTTCCGGTAGTCTTGGAAAACGAGTCTAACCTGACGGCGGTTTACGTTCGGGATTTTATGATGAAATTTGATAGCAAAAATTTGGTTGCTATTGGGATTCATAAAGGAATTGGGTCGGGCGTGATTATCAATAACCGGTTGTTCCGTGGTTTTAGAGGTCAAGCAGGTGAAGTTGGTCGAACACTGACCAAAAATGCCCAAGGACAATTAACACCGATTGAACAAATTTGTTCAGAGGATGCCATCATTAACAGAATTAGTGATGAGTTGGGATTGACCGGGTTGAATCGATATAAAGTCGTTGAAATGTATCGCGAGCATAATCAGAACGTGGTGGCAGCCATTGATGAGTTTATTCAAGAAATCTCCAGCTTGATTTATAACTCGTCTATGTATTTTGACACCGGTGCAATCTATCTTGGATCGCCACTAATGGAAGCGGCACCGGAAATCTTTGACCAGGTGTTGATTAAAGTTCAACAGCTGAGTCATTCTGAAATAAAATTAGTACGGCTAACCGATTCGGATAAGGCAACACTGTTAGGCGCCTGTTCAGTGATTACCCATTATGCTTTGGATCTGGTCGGTTATCCACTAAACTTTTTTAAAACAAAAAACTGACATCATTTTAAGAATCAGACAAAAACACCACCTCCGCAAATCCGATTGTTGCGAGGCGGTGTTTTAATTTTAAGCTTTTTAACGGTTTTGATATTATCCGGAAATATAATTTTCCTGGATGGCTTTTCCATACGTTGTTGTTTGATCTGTTTTGCGGTAATCAGCGGGACTGATTTCATTCAGTAATTTAAAATTACGGTTAAAAGTCCGGAGATTTGCGTAGCCCACGTTGAAAGCAATTTGCGTAATCGGCTCATCAGTGTTTTTTAAAAGTTGTCTTGCTTTTGAGATTCGAAATCGATTGAGATACTTGGTGAATGATATATCCATCGTTTTTTGGAACAGCTTTGACAAGTAAACGTAGTCATATCCAATAGCTGTTGAAGCAAGTTGTAAAGTACATTCGTGTGTGTAATGATTATTAATATAGTCAATGATTTCGTGGACAATACTTAACTTTTCAGATGTCTTTTGGGGGATGAAGGTTGTTTGTTCGACAATCTTGCTGCACAGGGTGTACAGCAGTCCCTTAATGGCAAAGATATTGGTCGCACCGTCAAAGTCCAAGGGATGGTTATCAAAAATCACCGGATTTTCCGGTACCAGATCATGATATTGTTCGTTAAAAGCGCCAATAATTTCTGGTGAAAAAAGGACAATTGTTGCCGTTGAGTTAGGGAGCATATTAAAGCCATGAATTTGGTTGGGGAAAACCACAGCAAACTGTTGTTTATTAACACTGTAGGTTTGCTTTTCGATTTGGACGTGGAGCTGCCCACGCTTAACAAATATTATCTCAAAGGCTCGATGTAAGTGTGGCGGATAGTTGAAGTCACTTAAATCAAAATGCTTAAATATCGGCTTTGCTTCAAGGCCAAAGTGTTGAAAAAGGACCATGTTTTTTATACCTCCAATTCACGATGACAATTATTGTCTAAATAATAACAAAAATCAACCTTTCTTTAAAGCGTTTTCTCGGATACAATTATCACAGATTTGATCGAATCGATGGTTACCCACATTTTAGAAAGCGCTTTAAAATTTTGTGGAAGAAGGAGTGAGCGATGGCAATTTATCACGTTGCTAAGAACGGAACTGATGACAATGTTGGGACAGAGAATCAGCCATTTTTAACCATTAATCATGCAGCTCAAATTGCCCTGCCCGGAGATACTGTTATGGTTCATCAAGGGGTATATCGTGAATGGGTTGATCCAAAAAATGCCGGTTTAAATGATCGGCAGCGGATTACTTATCAAGCGGTTGCCGGTGACCATGTTGTTCTAAAAGGGTCCGAAGTTGTGAAAGATTGGCAGCCGGTTACAAAGGGAATTTGGAAAACGGTTGTTGATAACAAGCTCTTTGGCGACTACAATCCGTTCGCTGTTAAATTGGACGGCGACTGGTTGGAACAGGGTAATGACTGTCATGCTGGCGATTTATATGTTAATCATCATTCATTTTATGAAGCTCATAGTTATGAAAAAATGGCGACTGCCGATGAACGAAAGACAGTGACAGACTATGTCACCGGCATTCGGTCAGCCGATCGACATGCAGCCCGAACCAAATATCGTTGGTTTGCGGAGGTATCCGATCAGACGACAACCATTTATGCAAACTTTCATGAGCTTGATCCCAAGCAGGCATTAGTTGAAATTAGCGTTAGAAAATGTTGCTTTTATCCACGCCACACGGGTATTAATTATGTGACGCTTTCCGGATTTGAAATTTGCCAAGCCGCAACGCCTTGGGCACCACCGACTACCGAGCAAATTGGTATGGTGGGACCTCATTGGGCAAAGGGATGGCAAATTAAAGATAATGAGTTACACGATGCCAAATGTTGTGCAATCAGTATTGGCTGCCCCAAACTGGGAGACGACAACGCGTATAATCAGCGTCATGATAAACCAGGTTATCAATATCAATTGGAGCGGATTTTTAATGCTTCAAGACATGGCTGGGCAGCTGACACTGTTGGTGCACATGAGATTGTTCATAATACAATTTATAATTGTGGCCAATGCGCCATTGTTGGTAACATGGGGTGTATCTTCAGCCGGATTGTTGATAATCGTATTTTTGAAATCGGAACCAAATATGAGTTTGGTGGCTGGGAAATTGCAGCTATTAAATTTCATGCACCCATTGATACCGAGATTTCTCAGAACAAAATTGACCACTGTATTTTGGGCACCTGGCTCGATTGGGAAGCCCAGGGTACCAAAATTGATCGAAACCTATATCATCACAACTTACGGGATTTACTGATTGAAATGTGTCACGGACCATTGTTGGTCGTTAACAATGTATTTGCTTCCAAACGGGCGATTGATGAATATGCTCAGGGAACGGCCTTTATTAACAACCTGATTGCGGGTCAAAATACGATTCAAAGTGTTTTGAACCGGGCAACCCCGTATCATCTGCCACATAGTACGGCGATTAAGGGGTATGCAATGGTTTATGGTGGAGATGATCGTTACTACAATAACATCTTTATCAAACCAAAAGACGAAAGCCTGGTTAGTGGAACGAGTCTTTACAATGGTAGTCCAACGACGATGCGTGATTATATTTCTCAAATCGAAAAACGAATGCCGGGCGATGTCGAGTTATTTGAGACCGTTCGACAACCAACTTACATCGATCATAACGTGTACCTGCAGGGGGCTAAACGATTTTCAAAAGAGAAATCATTTGTGGAAAATGCGGAGCTTAATACTCATTTTGAAATTAAGCAAAATGAAGATTCGGTTTCAATGACGTTTGAAATGCCGAGTAATCTTGCAAGCGCAAAAGCACAGCCGATATCAGCAGACCAACTGGGAAAGCTGAGAATTGTTGATGCTAAATTTGAAAGCGCTGACAGCAAACCGCTCCAATTCAACAATGATTACTTTGGCAATCCGTTTAATGATACCGGAGCGATGGGACCTTTCGCTGGATTAAAGCCCGGCACCAACCATTTTCAAATTTAACGGTAAATTGTCAAATCTGTTTCTTTTTCAAGACAATAGTTTGATTACACAACAAACTAACTGATATATTAGAAAATTTAGAACCTAGCGACTAATGAGATGTGAATTAATCAGTTTAATACAAGAAAAGGTGGAAAATATGGCACAAAATTCAAAAAGTACGCCGGTATGGCATGACACTGTTTTAGACAGTGAACAGCCAAAGGCGCCAATCAAAATTGGTATTGCTACAGGAATCGGAGCTTTACTTTGGTTAGGCCCCTACTTGGGTGTTAACGCGGTTTTACTTCCCGCAAAAGTTGAGCAAATCATTCCTTCACAGAAGGCTCAAGTTGTTGCCTTACTTGCTTCGGCCGCAATGATCGTTGCAACATTGGCAAACATTGTTATTGGTGGTTTCTCAGATTTAACCCGTTCCAGATGGGGACGTCGTACACCTTGGATCATTATCGGATCTGTTGGTAGTTTAATTACTTTAGCTTGGTTTAACATGTCCGGCTCGGTTCCAATGATGGTCATATCGTGGAGTTGTTATCAGATATTCCTGAACGCGATTGTGGCGCCATTATTGGCCTTCCTGCAAGACCAAGTTGCTCCTCAACATCGTGGGACAATTTCTTCAATCTATGCTTTCGGTTATGTTATCGGTCAGTATGGTGGTCAGGTTGTTGGTGCACAGTTCTTGGGTCATGTTGGAACAGGTATCCTGGTAATGGGCTTCCTAACATTACTTTCAGGACCGGTTGCTGCAATGATTGTGCGTGAACCTTCCAGTAAGGGCATGCCTAAGAAGAGCTTTACTTTCAATATGTTCCTGCAAAACTTTATTTTCCCATTGCACAATGCTAAGGATTTCTACCTTGCTCTCTTCGGTAAGATGATGATTAACACTGCTACTACAGCAATTATGGGTTACCAGTTATACATTTTGAGTGACTACATTAACTTGAATACAGCAGGTCAACAAAAGTATGTATCGATCATTTCAATGATCTTGATGGTAACTGCGATTGTCATGTCAATCTCTGCAGGTCCTGTTTCGGATAAGATGCACAGTCGTAAGGTGCCGGTATTTATTGCGGCATTATTAGTTGCTGTCGGCGTTATCTTCCCTGCATTTACAAACGCATCATGGTCAATGCTTGTTTATGGATTATTAGCCGGATTGGGAATGGGAATCTTCTTCGCTGTTGATCAGGCGCTTAACCTTGAAGTATTGCCTAACCCACAAACAGCTGCCAAGGATTTGGGGATTCTGAACTTAGCCAACACCGGTTCACAAATTTTAGGACCAATTGTTGCTGCTGCCATTGTTACTGCTGCTCATGGTAGTTACTTCGGAATTTTCCCGGTTTGTGCCGGCCTTGCCCTTGTCGGTGGTGTCTTGATTCTCTTTGTTAACGAACATCGTGATGTTCAAAATCAACAAGAGAAAGCTGAAGACTAATTTAACGGGTTTCAATCATTCTTGTTGGCTGTCATGCCTTCGCTGCCACGAGAATTAACATTAACTAAAATGTGAAGGCAAAAATAAACCAGAGGTGAAAAATTTATGAGTGCAACACAAATCGAAAGTACTCAAGATACGAAGCTCAAAGAAACGACTTTAAGTACGACAGACAAGAAGCTGCATAACAACCTTGAAGTTGGTACCGAAAAACGCCAAGAAATTTGGGGATTCGGTCAAACATTTAATGAACTGGGGACAGTTGCTTTAAACAATCTTTCTGAAGAAAAACGTAATGAAATTTTAGATGATTTATTTACACCGAAAGGCATGAACTACAACATCTGCAGAATTCCTGTTGGTGCCAGTGACTATGCATTGAACTGGTATAGTGCCGATGAAACACCTGATGATTATGATTTGGCAGACTTTTCAATTGAACGTGACAAGAAATACTTGTTGCCATATGTTAAAGCAGCTCAAAAGCGTAATCCAGACATTGTCTTTTCAATTTCGCCTTGGTCACCACCAACATGGATGAAGAGTCATCCGGTCTACAATTACGGAATCTTAAAGCATGATCCAAAGGTTCAACAGGCATATGCTGACTACTTCGTTAAATTCTGTGAAGCATACGAAGAAGAGGGCGTCCACATTAGCTGGATCTTCCCACAAAACGAACCACAACGTGATCAGAAATTCCCTTCATGTTATTGGACAGGTGAAGAACTTCGTGACTTTATCAAGAACTATCTTGGCCCAACTGTTGAAAAGTCTGATTTAAAAGATACCAAGATTTGGTTGGGAACTATTAACTCACCACTTGAAGACACTGAAATGACAAAGGACGAAACCACTGATTATCCAGTGATTACCGAAACGGTCCTTTCAGATCCGGAAGCATACAAGTATGTTAAAGGTGTGACCTATCAATGGGCTGGTAAATCAGTTCTGCAGCGAACGGTTCAATCTTTCCCAGAACTGGGATATCTTCAATCCGAAAGTGAATGTGGTAACGGAGATAATACTTGGACTTATGGTGAGTACGTCTTTAACCTGTTCCGACACTATATCAGTAACGGTGTCAACGGTTATATGTACTGGAACTCTGTCCTACAAGGTGGTTCAAGTACTTGGGGCTGGCTGCAAAACAGCATGATTTCAGTCGATACTGACAAAGGCGAAGCAACCAAAAATCCGGAATATTATGTCATGCGTCATTATGCTCACTACATTCAACACGGTGCCCACTTGCTATCATACGGTGGTCACGCTGCCGGTGAAGCAACTGCATATGAGAATCCTGATGGCAGTATTGTTGTGGTCATGTCCAACAGTATGAATCATGATCGCGATATTACGATTGATGTAAAGGGCCAGACATATAAGGCCAGCTTGAAAGAACACTCATTTAGCACATTTGTCTTTGATTAGATTTGAATAATTGAGGGACTAAAAAACGATGGGGGAAACGTTTGATAGACGCTTTTTCCCATTGTTTTTTATATCAAAATGAAAGCGGAATCATTTGCTTTTTTGAATTTTGTAGGGTTAGTTTTTAAGAAATTGGGATTGTTAAATTGAGAGGAGTATCTTCATGGTTAAAATATCACATATTCTTGGAACGGCGGTAGCAGCCGTTACCCTGTTATTTACTTTCTCGGTCACAAGTAAAGCAGATACAAAGCCGGCGGCAATTGATCCGGTTACCGTATATCAGGCGAAAAACGACGGAAGTGGTTTCTTGAATGGTAAGAATTATGGCGCTCTTTCACCAAGAGTCATTCAGTTAAAACATCAAGCCAATTCTGCGGATAATGGCAAATTATTAATGACCTTTGAACAGGTAATTACAAATAAAGCCGGAGAAACGGGACATCCCGTATTTCCGATTTATGAAAGTGATGATAATGGTGCAACTTGGAAACAGGTTGGTCAAGTTACTGAGACAAACAATAAGGATTGGGGTAAGCTGAATTGTCCCCAGTTATATGAATTACCACAGACAATCGGTGATATGACCAAAGGAACTATTGTCGTCGCCGGTGATGCAACACCTAATGACAGAAGTGCAACTGATTTGGAGCTCGATAAGAGTACCGATGGTGGAAAAACCTGGACATATGAAAGTACAATTGCTCAATCTGGTGGTAACTTTCTGTACGGTGATCCGGTTTGGGAACCCTACCTCATGGTCTATGACAACAAATTAGTTTGCTACTATTCAGATGAACGTGACAGCTCCGGACTTCCAGCCAAGTCCCAGGCAATTGTCCACCAAACGACCACTGATGGTAAAACTTGGAGTCCAATTGTATTTGATGCCAATCCAACTAAGTTGACTAATAAAGATCAACGTCCGGGAATGCCGATTGTGACTCAAATGAGCAATGGCGAATGGGTGATGACCTATGAACAATTCGGTGGCGGATCATCAGGTGCCAAGTTCAGTAAGGATCCTTTGAATTTTGATCAGGCTGATCCCGGCACAACAATTGCACCAAGTGGCGCACCATATATTACGACTCTTAATAATGGTGAATTAGCTTTCAACAACAACGGTAATGGCGGAAAAGTCTTTATTTTTAAAGATAAAACCAGCCTATTAAGAGGGACTTATCATCCAGATGCAACGTTTACGCCTAAATCAGGTCAAGCCTATAATCGTCAGTTGTTACCACTCGCAAATGGCATGCTTTTAGTTGCAAACGGTGGTGGAACAGGGAATACACCAAATGCAATTAAGGTTGAAACCCTAGATGCCAGTGACACTGTTCAGCAAGGCAAGGTTGTCATTCATTATGTAGATGAAAACGGTAAACAAATTAAGCCCGATGATACAACAACAGTCGGAACGGTTGGTACCAAGTATGATGTCACTGATAAGACCAAGTCATCAATTACCGGTTATCAATTAAAAGGTGTGACTCAGGGTCAAAATAATTTAGCAGGTAATTTTGGTGCCGATCCAATTGAAATTACAGTGACCTATACCACCAGTAATAGTGGCAGTGGTTCAACTGTTACGCCACCAGCGTCAAGCAGCAGTTCGAGTTCATCAAGTTCAGCGGTCACAAGCTCATCCTCTTCATCAACTGAAGCTTCGAGTTCAAGCAACGTGACTGAAAGCTCATCCAGTACCACTACTCCGGAAGCTTCAACGACTAAGAAAGTGACACCGTTCAAAATCATCGCAAAGAAAGCTTTGTATCGATATAACAGTACGACTTTTAGCAAAGCCAACCGAATTAAAGGGTATGCGAAGAAGTCAATTACCAAAGCACCGGTGTTTAAGGTTGTTGGAACGGCCAAGTCGGCTAATGGTGCTTTAAGATACCAATTAAGTGATGGCAGCTATGTGACTGCTAAAGCCGGTTATACGGTTAAGTTATACTTGACCAAGAACGTTAAGGCATTGAAAGTTATTAATGCTAAAGGGACATGGACCTATAAAACGACTAAAGCCACAAAGAAGAATGCAGTTAAGCATTTGAAAAAAGGGACTATCGTTAAAACCAAAAAGATTGTTAAGTCGGGAAGCACGACAAAGTACCAATTAACAAATGGTTATTATATTACTGGCAGTCGCCAATATGTTAAAGCACAGTTTTAATTGAACACAAGTGATAAATAAAGTACCTGGAGGGATTCTAGCTGCCAATTAGCAGTTAGAATCCTTTCCATACATAATCGTTTATAAAGCAATGAAAGAGGAGAAGCAAAATGGATTTGAAAAAAATAGATGAAATGATTAAAGCAGGCGATATTATGGGCGCAAACAATTTACTGGGACATCGCTATGAAACAAAGGGTGAACTGATCAGAGCCCAAATCAACGGGCGTTGGATTATTAATCTTTTTGACCATCAATTTAAGATCCCACGTGCCGGTGACTATACTGGATTTGTAAAGATTGCGGATCAGGAGCGAATCACGTCGATTACGGTCAATCGTCCTGGAAATCAGGATTCATCGGCAATTGTTTGTGTGGATTTATATGATTTCAATGAATTACCACATCGAAGCACATTAACAACGTCAATTGAGTGGATTGAGTGAAGACTTTATGGCGTGTTTATATTATAATTAAGCAGGATTAAAACTATCAATCTACAATTATATCGATAATATAAATGGGAGCGTGTTTTATATATGGGTTGGGTTAAGAGGTTGGCTTTATTAATTGGCACCATTGTGTTGGCTGGACGTGGGCGTATCGATCCTTTCCTTGGGATTTTATATAATTATTATAAGTATGATCAAAAAGTGAACATGAATGATGATAAATATAGACCGCTTACACAAGCTTATGAGGCCCGGATGCCGGAAGGGACTTCTCCAGATTATCCGGCAGCAGGGACCCTGCTATTTACACGAAGTTCAGCAAATTAAAGATGAAATCTATTTTAAAGGTAGTTTCAAAAGTTAAATAAAGTATTTATTTTAAATGTAGAGGATTGGAAAAATGAAAAAATTATTACTAATAAGCTTGGCATTTTTGTTTTCTATCTTTATTACACTTTCGGTTGCTAATCCGATTGCAGATGCAGAAGGATTACAGGAGCAAACCGGATCGACCATTCAAGTGTTATCTAAACCGACACTGAAACAACGACAAGAAAGTGGCATGAAAGTTGTTGGTGGTTCGTTTACACCTTATAAAAATGGATATGTTGCAGGTACTTTGGGTGATCTGATGCACCGGGGCGATAATATTGAAATAACCGGGACCGGATATTTGAGAATTCGGACAGAACTGGAATTCTGGTATGGCATTGGGAAAATTTCAATGCCGGAAATTAGTGCGCAGACAAAGGATACTAAAGTTCAATCAGTAGGTGAAGGGTATCAGTATTTTTCAGAGTCATCATACAACCAAAGTGACGACACCCCCGGAATTGGGTATAATGACCGCTTTATTTGGTTTTCGGGGACGATTAAAATTGGTGAGTTGGAGAAGATTTCCGGATATAATGCTCAATATAATATTGGTGTTAGTGATGTTTCTTTTAATCAAGTTAATAATGGAACTGCAGTTGTTTATGATACAAGTGATGGTATCTTACCAGCTTATAGTTATAAGCTGATTAGTCGTGGGACGGGTAATGACGGTTATATGGATGATCAACTGGTTGAAACCAGGGATCGTCAATTTGACACAACCGGAAAATATGATTCGACAACAGCTGATAATGGTGCTACTGCCCAAGATGTTGTTTACAGAGGTGAAGATGAGGAAACTGCTAATCAATGGTGGACATTCATTTATGCAGGTGATCAGGATGGTAATCATTATTATCGAATCTTAAATGACTTGACCGGTAAATATTTATCTGTAGCTAATAACAACGCAGGATACAATGTGATCACGGAAGATGAAAATGCATCAAGCCAAAGTCAACTGTGGGCAATTAATAAGGCTGATAATGAAACTAATCCTGACTTGTCTAATCATATTTCTACTGCGATATATGATACCTTTCAGAATAAAGCGAGTGGGCTTTATTTAACGGATGATGGCAGCAGCCTTAGCCAACAGCCACTCGGAAAAGTAGGAACGGCTCTTTTTATGCCACGTTATACTAAAGGCTATACAGATCACGATGGTGATGGTTTCCCAGATAGCCTGTTACCGGCATTTCGACTGGATAGCACAAAATATAAGCGATATGAAGCTGAATCGTTGGATAGTAGTAAGTATGCTGCACAGGGAACTGATGCAGAAAGGAATTGGCGGGGAAATGAAGATGTTTCAGGAACTCGTTTTGTCAGATTAAGCCAAACCAATCCAACCTTAACTGAGACGGTTAACGTTCCTCAAACCGGTCCTTATGATGTCTTAATTCACTACGGTTCCAATTCTGATGTTAGTAGTCCGGTTTACGTGAAAGCACAGTTAGCAGATGGAAAAGAATACTATGTCGCTAATGACGGCAAAACGTCAGCTGTCTCCGGGGATAATCTTGATGATAGTTTGGCACAGCAGACGTTAGTATTTACGAATAATTCCAGTTACCCAAGTGGCGCTCATAATAGTACAAGTCACAAGTTTCTCCTTTGGTTCTCAGATGGTAGTATAAAGCAGACTCAATTATATCTGCATGCTGGGAAAAATGAAGTGACAGTTACTGATCCATCGGGTTCGACCTTGGATTTGGACTATTTGGATGTGGCATTGAAAAGTTCTGATCCGGTCACGGATACGAATACAGGCACAAGTACAGGCACAGGTACAAGTAGTACAACAAGTACGGCAGTACCTAATAATACTGATCCCGCACAGACAACTAATTCAAACTCATCTTCGAACTCGGCTGATGGGACTACAGGTTCCGAGCCTGTCACAACAAGTCAGTCTTCAAGTAGCAGGCCAACCACGAAAAAAGCAAGTGTCAGTAAAAAGTCAAAATTCAGTGCTTTTACGGGTTATGCAAAACATCTTATTTATGAATATAACAGCACGACATTTTCAAAAAAAAGTCGAAAGAGTAAAGTGTTAAAACACGCGTCATTCAAAGTAATAGGCGTTAAAAAGTCTGCTTCTGGGCTGAATCGTTATAAATTGAGTAATGGTCGCTATATAACATCTAATGATAAGTTTGTTGATAAATTATATTTGACAAAGAAAAAGAATCAAGCCAAAGTGATTAATAAACACGGTTTATACGAGTACAAAAAAATTGCTTTTTCAAAGGGAAATCGGGTCTGTTACCTTCACAAGGGGACCGATATTGCAGTAAAAAAGATTGTTCACTTTAAATTGACAACTAGGCTTCAATTGACAAATGGACACTATGTAACCGGTAGCAAACTGTTTGTTAAGAATATCCAATAATAAATGTCGCAAAAGTCGTGATTGTAAACTGTCACGACTTTTTTGACCTTTATGACAAATAATGTCCGATGCAAGCTTATAACTAGCTATCAACGCAAACAGATTACCTATAAAATAGTGGTTGTAATCTAGATTGGGTATTGTTTTTTATGTATTATTGTAAGCGTTTAACACTATTTAGCATATGCTTTTACGTTGAAACCATGGAAAGGATAATTATTTTTATGACAACCTATTATGTTTCAAAAAACGGTAGCGATCAAAACGATGGTCACAAAGATAGTCCGTTTTTAACCATTCAAAAAGCGGCTGATGTTGCAATTGCGGGGGATACAGTGACAGTTCATGAAGGTGTTTATCGTGAATGGGTCAAACCTCTCAATCCGGGACTCAGCAGCCGGAGACGAATTGTTTATCAAGCAGCCGAAAATGAACACGTTGTTATCAAGGGCTCCGAAGTTATTGAACATTGGGAAGAAGTTGGTGATCATATCTGGAAGACCAGTGTTGACAATCAACTATTTGGTGACTTCAATCCATTTGCAAAAGCTGTTTGGGGAGACTGGCTAACGTCAATAGATCATACCAACCACCTTGGAGCGGTTTATATCGACGGTAAAGCAATGTTTGAAGCCCATTCACGTGAGGCGCTTGAACATCCAAAACAACGTCAAACAGTTGAAAACTTCTTTACGCATGAACAATTACCGGATTTTTATTCCGATGATACAAAATACTTGTGGTATGCAGACGTACAAGAAAATCGAACGGTCATTTATGCCAATTTTCAAGGAATCGATCCTAATACTGCCTTGACTGAAATTAATGTTCGACCATGTTGCTTTTTCCCGGAAAGGACAGGCATCAACTACATCACCGTTCGAAATTTTGAAATGGCTCAAACGGCTACGCAATGGGCACCACCAACTGGTGAGCAGCAGGGACTAATCGGCCCTCATTGGAGTAAAGGCTGGATCATTGAAGATAACGTGATCCATGACTCAAAATGCAGTGGTATTAGCTTGGGCAAGGAATTATCAACGGGGGACAGTTATTACTATCGCCGCTTTGATAAGCCCGGATACACCTATCAAATTGAGACGGTTTTTGCTGGAGAACATAACGGCTGGTCTAAAGACAATGTCGGCAGCCACATTATTCGTAGAAACCATATTTATAATTGTGGTCAAACCGGTATTGTGGGTCATATGGGCTGTGCTTTCAGTCAGATTTATGATAATGACATTCATGACATTGCCACGCGACACGAGTTTGAAGGATGGGAGATTGCCGGCATCAAACTGCATGCAGCTATTGATACTCAAATTCGTCATAATCGAATTTACCGGTGTTCACTCGGAACCTGGTTGGATTGGCAGGCACAGGGCACCCGGGTCCGCCAAAATATTTATTATCATAATGGTATGGATTTCTTCGTGGAAGTTTCTCATGGGCCATTCTTAATTGAAAATAATATTTTTGCTTCCAAGTATGCGTTGAGACATCTCTCGGACGGCGGAGCCTATGTGAATAACATTATTGCAGGAGATATGCTGGTTGATGATGTTCGAAATCGGTCAACGCCGTATCATTTACCGCACAGTACGACTATTAAAGGGATGACACCGGTTTACGGTGGCGATGATCGCTATTTCAACAATATTTTTATCTCTCGCGAAAAGGCTAAACACTGTGGGACAGATATGTATGATGGTCATCCACAATCATTACAGGCCTATATTGATGACGTTCAAACTCAGGCACCAACCGATCTTGAGGGGTATGAAGCAAAGAAGACACCGGTTTATATTAATAACAATGCATATTTTAACGGTGCAAAAAATTACGCTGATGAGGCAAATAAATTATCCGATCCATCGTTTGACTCGAAATTTGCTATTGAGGAGCGTGGACGGTCGCTTTATTTAACGATTAATCTTCCTGAAGCCTACACCGTTTTTAAAGTACCGGCTAAAGTAACTGATACATTACCACATGTCAGGCTTGTGGATGCCGACTTTGAGCAGCCGGATGGATCACCATTAAAGATAAATACGGATCTGCTGGGTCGTGTTGCCGATGATCATGTTCTCACAGGGCCAATCCAGTCATTAAATAGTGGTGAAAATCACATTAAGATTTGGTAGTTGACTTTTTAAATTAAAGTGGTCCGCTGCCTTAACCCCATTCGAGAATGACCACTTTATCAGCCGGTTTTTCTAAAAATGGCAAGAGGGTGCGCACAACCCGTGTTGGAAAGTTAAGCTGGTAGATGGATTTAATAATGGTAAAGTCCCAAGAGAATCGTTCTAATCGATTTTCTTGGGACTTTTTATGTAACATCAGGAAGGAGTTCTTCAAGTGTTTATAAAAATGATGGCGAGCTCTCACCATTAGAAGTAGGCTGTTACGAACAAGTAGGCGGCCAACCCGAAAGCAGCAATGGAAATTAAGGCCCTCAATAGGTGAATGTTTGCGTGGCGAACAATAATCGGACCCGTGTAGCCACCAATGAGAAGGCCAAAGCCTAAAGGAATAACAAGCAGCCAATCAATATGCGACTTGAAGATGAAAATGATGGTCGCAATCAGATTACCGGCAAAGGCAATCACGTTTTTCATGGCGTTAACAACGGCAAAACGATCATCGGTAATGACCGAGAGAATGGCAAGAAAAATAACGCCGCCGGCAGCACCGAAATATCCCGTGTAGGCACCGACCAGGATAATACCAATTAAACTAATCAGTGACACCCACCACTTCTTTTCAGGGGAGGAATGGGCTTCTTTTAGTTTTGAAGTAGAAACGTCCTTTTTCCGACCTGAAAGAAATAGTAAAATACCGGCAAACAGAATGAAGAAGGGGACAACTTTCTCAAACGAAGAAGCGGGTGCAACTAACAGCAGGATACTACCACCAATACTACCGATTAAAGATAACACAATAAAAATTGATAGTTTTTTCCAATGACCGCGAAGTTCTTTAAGCGAGGAAGCAGTTGCACCAATTCCGGAAAAGATCAGTGCAGTCGTATTAGTGACGTTTGCGATAACCGGTGGCAGGCCAACGGCTAAAAGGGCAGGATAGGAAACCAGCGAAGCGAGTCCGGCTACCGAGGCTAACAGGCCAGCCGCAAATCCGGCAATGATTAAAAAGATAAATGTCAATATCAAGGTAGAAGCACACATCCTTTCAGAAAGTAAGATACTTCTAATATACTACTACCAATGACTTACTTTTAAAACAGCTCTGGCAATCCCCATGGTCAAATTCAAAGTGTTTGTTTAGGTTTTGATGGTATCCAAATCAGTGTCACGAGAGTTAAACATCAGCTTTTGTCAGGCTTAAACTTTGCTGGGACATCCCAAGTCAGGCAGTGTACAGAACCGCCAGTAGTTGAAATTTGAGCTACATCAATGGGCACGACTTTTTTAGTCGTCTGTTGTTTAATGATCTTTAGGACTTTAGCATCCGTTTTAAGACCATAATGTGGGACGTAAATGGTCTTCGGTGTTTCCAACATGTTGACGTATAGGCCTTTAGCCGAAGCAATTTTGGTATCATACTGCCCCTTTGATGTATAGGCAGAAGGTAGGAGAACAAATTTCGCACTGGGAAGTTGTTTTCTAATTAGCTGCTCGATCTTTTTAACTAATTTTTGATTCCCAGAGAAATCGCTAATATATAGTTTCCGGGCAGTGATAAATTTAACCATCCCATCGGCATGCCCCAACACGTCTCCGGGTTCGGTGGGGATAAAAATGACATGGTTAACGGCTAATTTTGTCTTTAGCTCCTTAATAATTTCAGTGCGGGACCAATTGGGATTGTCCGTGAAAACGTGGGTGGTTAAGATAACGGTATCACTGTTATTCCAAATCAAATTGCCACCGTCAAGGACCAAGTCACTGGTTTGATAATTGAATTTTTCCCGGTTGAGCCACGTACGAAATCGTTGGTCTAAATAATGACGATCTGCCTTTTTTAGATAATTTGGACTGTAACGGAATTTGACCATTTTAGTCGTGATTACCGGTGCCACATCCCGGAGCCAAATGTCATCATAGGTGAAATTGCTGGTTCGATGGGCTAATGGTTGCTTGGTAATGGTGAGGACGTTATTTGGATCCTGTTTGGCCAGTTGACTGTCGAAATGTCGTAACGCTTTATTAAACGGTCGATAGTAAGTGTCACTAGGCTTGGGTAAGGCGGTATAAATGGTCGGCTGGTTTGCAGCAGCCGTTTGGGTGACAGAAAGTTTGCTTGTACCGGCTAATAGGCAGCCGGTAAAGATCATGATTGCTAAAATGCCAGTTCGTTTACGCATGATGATGTCCTCCAATTGAGTTATTGGCATCATGATAGCATGGGCTTTTTTTATTAATTTTATAAAAAATATTATAAGCGCGGCTAAAGAGAAAACTGCCTATTGACAAGGTTGGGTTATATATAAATTAAAATATTAACTATATAAAATAGTGTTGGATAAAGAGACGTTATTATACAAACACAGCTCTGGACATCTTCGTAATGAGGATATCCAGAGCTGCGTTTGATTATTTAGACAACTGAGTTGCTGATTTTTGCTTAGTCTTGATTGCTTTATTAAGCAGATAAACAAATAACAGAGAGATTGCTGCGTATACTGCAGCGCCCACACTGATTTTATCCAAGCCGACAATGCCAACCATTGATGAAGCAGTTGCTGATCCCAGTGAAATACCGAAGTTGAAGAAGATTGAGCTGAGGGATGACGCTAATACTAATGATTGTGGGTAATCCGATTCGGCAATATTTAAAAAATGCAGCTGAATTGGAGAGTTCAAAACCGTGACAATCAACGTTAATATCAAAATAATCGCCATTCCCGTGATTTTATTCTTCAATCCAAAGGGCATCAGCAATAATAAGATAATATCAGCCACGTAAAACTTTGGCATGGTCCTGAGTGGATTGGGCTTTTCAGCGATTGCTCCCGACAAGCGGTTACTTAAGATGCTCATGATACCAATGATGAATAACAGCCAATTCAAACTGGTGATGCTGAAGCCCATCGAGGTTGTCAGCAGCGGACGAATGTAAGTGTAATAAGCATACATTGTCGCAGCGGTGAACAAGACCAACACAATGCCGATATAGATTCTAGGGTCAAGAAGCAGTGTCAGTTGATTTTTAATGGAGCTCTGCGTTTGTTTAACTTTCCTGGGTAATATAAAAATTAATAGAATAAATGTCAAAATAGTGATAACTGAAATACTGAAGAACGTATAACGCCAATTGTAACTGGTACTGATAGCTACTCCAATCGGTACCCCGAAAACGGAAGCGATGCTAAAACCGGCGAAAATCCAGGAAACCAAACTGGCTCGTTTGTTTCTTGGCGCAATGGTGCTGGCAAATGTCATTACCAATGAAATGATTGACCCGGCAGTTGTTGCGGTGATGATTCGCGAAACAACCATAAACAGATAGCTGGTCGATAAGCCGCTAAGCGTGTTGCCAATCAGAAAGACAATCATTAATGATAATAGTGTTTTATACCGACTGAATCGACTGGTAAGAACCGTAACAAAAGGGGTACTGACCGCATAAACTGTCGCAAAGATTGTAACCAGGTAACCCATAATTGAGATTGGGACTTGAAATTGCTTTGATAGATCCGATAATATGCCGACAACAATGAATTCGTTACATCCCAACATGAAAGCAACGAGCACAAAGACGATTGATTGTATTTTGAATTTAGTCACGGTAGTTCCCCCTTGTTAGTGATGGTAATGATTGACGTATAAAAGCGCACCTTTTACAGATTAGCATAAAACGATTGAGATTGGGGAACTTTTTCTTGAAAAAAATTGTCAATCAGGACACAAAAAGGGACCACAAGCAACCAAACGATAGAAAGGTCGGTTTGTGGTCCCTTTTTGAACCAAGTAAGCTGTTAAATTAGTTGTCGGCGTTTGCAGAAACCATACTTCGTTGATGTAAATAAGTAATGCCACCAAAAATAACGGTCCAGGCAATTGCACCAAGTGCTCCGATGATATCTTGTGGAATGAAGAATAAGGTCATAAAGATAATGGCAAAGAAAGCGATCGTGAGGGGACTGGTAAATTGATACCAAGGCATCTTAAAGCCATCCGCCAAGAAGTCGCTGGATTCCCGATATTTTCGGTGTGCAATCATGACTAATGCATAAACAATAATGTACATATCGTTTGAAGAACCGGCCACGATCGTAAAGACGGCCCCGGTAGCGCTGGTCAAACTTAATAAAGGCGTCACCAGCAGTAATAATGCGGAGATCTTAATAGCCGCTGCAGGAACACCGCTTTTGGAAATCTTTGCAAAGTGTTGATGCATCCAACTTTCTTTTGGTAATTCGGTTGCCAGTTGGTAAAAATGACGACCGGCAGAGAAAATAAAACTATTGAGTGATGAGGAGGCTGACGTTAGAACCACAAAGTTAATGAAGGCTGCCGCAGCAGGTAATCCAGCCAATTTAAAGACTTGAACAAAAGGACTGCTTTGAGGTGTTAAATGTGTCCAAGGAATAATCCCCATGATCACAATCATGGCACCAAAGTAGAAAATCAAAATTTTGAGTAGGGTTTCATTAACCGCTTTTTTGATAATCCGATGAGGGGTCTTTGCTTCACCAATGGTAATGCTGACAAATTCAATCCCCTGAAAGGCAAAGAAAGCCATTGGGAATGCTGAAATGAAGCTTAGTCCACCGTGTGGGAACATACTGAAATGATGGAAAAGATTTTGAACGGATGCATGTCCAAGTGGTGTCAGCGAATGGCTGGTCATCATGAAAATACCAGTTACAATCAAAGCAAGAATGGCGATGATTTTGATTAGTGCGAACCAGAATTCCGCTTCACCAAAGATTTTGGCTGCAATTAAATTAACTGAGACCAAAACACCCAGGAAGACGACTTGAATAAGCCAAGCCGGAATATTCGGAAACCAGAATTGAGTATAAGTCGAAATAGCTGACAGCTCGGCCATGCCACAGAAAGTAAGTCCCAACCAGTATGTCCAGCCGGTAAAATGGCCCACTGTCGGACCTAAATAGCGAGTAATAAATGATACGAAAGTATGTTGGGAGGGATCGGAGTAAAGCATTTCTCCGATAGCCCGCATCATTAAGAAGAAAAAGATTCCTAAAACTAAATAAACTAATAGAATTGATGGCCCGGTTTTACTAATGGTTGTCCCGGATCCTAAAAATAATCCTGTTCCGATTGTCCCGCCGATGGCAATCATTTGTACGTTGCGGTTGCTTAGAGAGCGTTTCGTCCCATCGGCATTTTCAGTAATATGCGATTTTTGCATGCATAGATTCCTCCTTGAAAGTGATGGAAAATGATAATTTTAAATTAGAGGCCCTCTAATTAATCTGGCATTATCCTAACATGACAGCGTCGAAAAACGGCTGTTTTCAAGGAATCTTTTTACATGATTTTGTAAATTGAGAAAATTTTTAATGAAAAAAAGGCAAATAGGGAAGCCTGCCTATGAAAATGAAAAATAAGTGTGCGGATCAAAGCGGTTAGTACCCAGAGTATAAGACGTCAATTTGGGAAATCCTGGGTTTGGATTTTTCAAATCGATCTCTTATATGGAGTGGTGCTGCTTTGAGGAGCAGTCCTAATAAGTGTGCGGAACAAAGCGGTTAGTATTCGGAGTGTAAGGCGTTCATTTTAGAAATCCTGATTTTGGATTTTTGAAATGAATCCCTTACATGCAGAATGCTGCTTTGAGGAGCAGTCCTAGTCTAGTGTGCGGAACAAAGCGTCTAATGTTCGGAGTGTAAATGGTATCTAATCCGACTTTTTTTCGGGTAATTTCAAGGGTCGTGGTCCGATATTTGTTGTAAAGGCCACGTTAGTATGGGTATTACCGAATTCTTTTAATGATGCGTTGAATCGATTAAGCTCGATCATTGTTTTATAAAAGACCTTTAACTGAACGGATGCGTCCCCGGTGATAAAGTTACATTCCACAACGTTGGGAACTTTTGAAATGAACTTAACGAATTTGGGCAGTTCCTTATAACTTACATCAATTCGAACGAAAGCTTTTATTAAATAGCCCAACTTTTCGTAGTTAACGGTGGCGGTGTAGCCGGTGATAAAACCGTGGTTTTCTAAATTTTGCAGTCGAACAGAAGCGGAAGGGGCAGAGATAAAACATTTTTCAGCAATGCTTTTTATTGAGACCCGGCCATCCTGCTGGACGATATTAAGAATTTTTCGATCAAGTTTATCCATTGAATTGTGTCTCTTTTCTTAAGTTAAGTGGAGATTCTTTCCTTATACTATCATTCTAATCGGTACTTTGACGAGTTGAGATAAAAGGCTTTAAGGCAAATTAAATAAAAAAGTTCATGAAAGGGCTTGCAATTTTGCTGACTATTTTCTATAATATGATTTGTAAGTTGGTTGTGTGAACGAACTAATTAAAGATGAACAAAATTGGAGGACTTCTTTATGGCTTATTGGAATGTTGATAAAATCAAGTATGTTGGTACCAAAGATAAAAAATCTGGTTTGGGTTTTCAGTATTATAATCCAGATGAAATGATCGGCGGCAAGAAAATGCGTGACTGGTTACGTTTTGCCGTTGCATACTGGCACACATTCGACCAACGTTTGGTTGACCCGTTTGGTGATGGAACTGCTATTCGTCCTTATGACAAGTATACTGATCCAATGGATTTGGCTTTAGCTAAGATTGATGCCGCATTTGAATTTTATGATAAATTAGGTGTTGATTTTCTTTGCTTCCATGATCGTGACCTTGCACCAGAAGGCGACACGCTTCGTGAAACCAACAAGAATTTAGATAAAGTTGTTGATAAAATCGTTGATTATCAAAAGACTTCCGGCATGAAAGTTCTTTGGAATACATCGAATTTATTCACCAATCCTCGATTCGTAGAAGGTGCCGGAACTTCTCCATACGCTGATATCTTTGCCTACTCAGCTGCTCAATTAAAGCACAGTCTGGAAATTGGTAAGCGGGTTGGTTCTGAGAACTATGTTTTCTGGGGCGGTCGTGAAGGTTACGAATCACTCTGGAACACCGATATGAAGCGTGAACAGGAACATGCTGCCAAACTATTCCATATGGCCAAAGATTATGCTAATGAAATTGGTTTCGATGCTCAAATGCTTCTTGAACCAAAGCCAAAGGAACCAACGACTCACCAATACGACTTCGATGCCGCAACCACAATTGCCTTCATGAAAGAATACGGATTGGATAAAGATTTCAAGCTCAACTTGGAAGGTAACCATGCCAACTTGGCCGGTCATACTTATCAACATGAAATCCGTGTTGCTCGTGAAGCAGGTTTGCTTGGATCATTGGACGCCAACCAAGGTGACAAGTTAATCGGATGGGACATTGATGAATATCCTTCAAATCTTTATGAAACAACTGCTGCTATGACAGAAGTTGTTGAGAATGGTAGCATCGGCCCGCGTGGTGGTTTAAACTTTGATGCCAAACCACGTCGTTCATCATTTGAACCAAATGATTTGTTCTATGGCCACATTGTTGGTATGGATAGCTTTGCTGCCGGCTTAAGAGTTGCCGTTGCTATGAAGGAAGATGGCGTTCTTGATAATATCGTTAAGAACCGTTACAGTTCATTTGATTCAGGTATCGGTGCCGAAGTTGAAAGTGGCAAAGCAACTATGAAAGAACTTGAAGACTACTCACTCGACAAGACACAAAAACAATTGCGTGACGCAACTCATTCCGATCATCTTGAAGAGATTAAGGACACAATCAACCATTATATTATTCAAACACTAAAATAGTGTGCGGAACAAAGCGGTTAGCATCCGGAGCATAAGGCGTCAAATTGGGAAATCCCGACCTTGGATTTTTCAATTTGATCCCTTATGAGGAGTGATGCTGCTTTGAGGAGCAGTCCTAAAGAAGTGTGCGGAACAAAGCGGTTAGCACCGCTAAATAATTTTAAATGAAACATTAATTGTTACCCCCAGAGAAACAAATTGCAAGATAGATAACATATAATAAAGAGGAATGGAACTCACCTTCCATTCCTTTTTTCGAAGAAGAGGAGGAGTTATTATGACCGAGTGCGTCTTAGGCGTTGACCTGGGAACCAGTGCGGTTAAGGTCTCCGCTGTTACCAAAGATGGTGACATCATCGCTCAGGAAGGGATGGATTTCCCATTGCGCCAACCGAAGCCGGGATATGCAGAACAGGATCCCGAAGATTGGGTGAGTGCAACGACGGTAGCGATTGTTCGACTTATTTTAACTGATAAATTAAAACCTGAAGAAATCAAAGGGATTAGTTATTCTGGCCAAATGCACGGATTGGTTCTTTTGGATAAAGACAACCAAGTTTTGCGACCGGCAATGCTTTGGAATGATACCCGTTCTACCAAGCAGCGTGAAGAAATCATGGCAAAAATGGGTGATCGCTTTATCGAAATTACCCATAATCAACCATTGGAAGGATTCACCTTGCCAAAGCTATTATGGGTAAAGGAAAATCAACCGGAAATTTTTGCAAAAGCAAAAACGATGTTGCTTCCCAAGGACTATGTACGTTTTCGAATGACCGGGAACTTAGCCATTGATTATTCTGATGCAACGGGAACAGTGATGTTGGACGTTGAAAAACAGCAGTGGAGTCAGGAAATCCTTGATGCCTTTGATATTCCAATGAGCCTGTGCCCATCATTGGTTCGTTCAATTGATGATACAGGGAACATTGATGATTGGTATGCTGAATATTCCGGACTGTCTACAGATACCAAAACTTTCGGTGGTGGTGCCGATAATGCCTGTGGTGCCGTTGGTGCCGGTATTGATAGTCCAACCAAAGTGTTATCCAGTATTGGGACATCCGGCGTGATTTTAAAATATGAACCAAATAAGGAGACCAACTATAATGGTGTTTTGCAATATGAGGATCACGCCATTCCGGATGCTTTTTACTCGATGGGCGTGACACTTGCTGCCGGTTTTTCATTAAGTTGGTTCAAAAAGACGTTTGCAGCTGACGAGGATTTTACGTCAGTTGTTGAAAGTGCTGCTAAATCAACCGTTGGCGCAAATGGACTATTATTTGCACCTTACATCGTTGGTGAGCGGGCGCCGTATGCAGATGCCGATATTCGGGGAAGCTTTATTGGCATTGATGGTATTCATAAGCGATATGATTTTGTTCGAGCGGTCTTGGAAGGCATCATTTTCTCGTTCAGAGATTTAATGGACGAATATGAAGCTAAGGGCAGTCAGTTTGATACGGTTGTTTCCATTGGTGGTGGTGCAAAAAGTCCACTTTGGCAACAGATTCAAGCTAACATTTTTAACACTCGGGTTGTTTCTTTGAAGAATGAGCAGGGACCCGGTCTTGGTGCTTCAATGTTGGCAGCCGTTGGCTTAGGCTGGTTCAAGAGCGTTTCCGAGTGCACTAAAGTTTTTGTCCAATTTAAAGATGTTTTCTTGCCCGAGCCGGCAAATGTGAAGAAGTATCAAAAATTGCATGAGATTTATAAAAAGATTTATCCAAGTACTAAAGAAATGACGCATGAATTAGTTGATTATCGACGAGAAAATCAAGAAAAATAAATAGTAAATCTACTGAAGTAACCGTTAGCATTTTGGGACGGTTATTTTTTGTATAAACATCTTACACTCCGGTTTATCCCCAGGTTGGCTCCGCACACTAGATTAGGACTGCTCCTCAAAGCAGCACCGCTCCTTATAAGAGATCGATTTGAAAAATCCAAGCCCAGGATTTCCCAAATCGACGTCTTATACTCCGGGTGCTAACCGCTTTGCTGCGCACACTAAATTAGGACTGCTCCTCAAAGCAATGTTCTGCATGTAAGAGATTCATTTCGAAAATCCAAAACCGGGATTTCCAAAATGAACGTCTTACACTCCGAACATTAACCGCTTTGCTGCGCACACTCTAAAATTAAAATTGCAACATACAACTATTCTCGCTATAATATTTCTTGTGCAATTAATTCGAATACGATAATAGTTAGGATCTTGATAAAAAATTATGGCAAAATCAAAAACACCACAATGGAAGAAAAATTTATGGGCACTTTGGTTCGGCAACTTTGCGACCGGTGCTGGAGCCAGTATGGCGTTACCATTTTTACCGCTGTTCATTTCAGAATTCGGTAATTTTCCAAAATGGGAATTAACGTTATATTCAGGGCTGGCCTTTTCGAGTGTGTTCTTAAGCCAAGCAATTGTCTCACCAATGTGGGGGAACTTGGCTGATCGGACCGGACGCAAGCCAATGCTGCTGCGAGCATCGATTGGGATGACCATCAGTGCCACACTCTGTGGGTTGGCTCCAAATGTTTGGACATTAATATTAATTCGGTTTATCCAGGGAACTTTTTCCGGATACATCAATAATGCCTATGCCCTGATGGCCAGTGAGGTACCTCAGGAAGAAAGTGGGCATACAATGGGAACGCTGACGACCGGAAACGTTGGTGGTAATTTGATCGGCCCGATTATCGGCGGTTACCTATCCGGCGTGTTTGGCTATCGATTACCTTTCTATATTTTCGGTTTTATGATGTTTTTGGCTGCTGTTTCAACATGGCTGTTCGTTAAGGAAGATTTCAAACCGGTCAAAAAAAGTGCCAAACTGGGGATCAAGGATGCTTTTGCCGGTATACAGAAAAAGTGGGTTGTTTCCGCAATGATCGTTTCCTCAATGCTGATTATGGCTGCAACCATGTCGATTAATCCGATTATTAGTCTGTTTGTTAGGGAATTGATGCATGGTCATGGAAACGTGGCGTTTATCAGTGGTGTTGTTGCGGCCCTTCCGGGGATCGCCACAATTTTGACGGCACCAACCCTTGGGAAACTCGGTGATCATATCGGTCCCGAGAAAATCCTGCTTGCTGGGCTCATTTTTTCAGCAGTCGTCTTTTTCCCGATGACGTTTGTGACAACTGTGCTAATGTTGGGAATTTTACGGTTCTTAATCGGAATTGCCAATGCAGCGTTGATGCCGATTACACAAACTGTGATGACATTGGAAACACCTGCCAGTTCTGTTAGTCGAATTTTTAGTTATAATCAATCGGCCCAAGCAGTGGGAGCGGTTATCGGACCAATGATGGCATCAGGTGTTGCGGGAATATTGGATTATCGATACGTCTTCTTAATGACAACCTTGCTTGTACTGATTAATCTCGGAGTCGTCTTGATTGCTTATCGAAAAGATCGGGGTAAGCGGATTGCACCGATAGATTAGTGTGGCTGTTTTGAAAAAATTAAGATCATCAAAAATAAGTTGAGATTTGCGCAAAAGAACTTATTGCGTGAATCTCAACTTTTTATACCTGAAAAAGCAGAATCTTTAATCTTTCTTAACAACTTAAGTAAAAACAATCCTTATCCGAATGGTGTCGTTTTCATGAAAACGTTACCTGAAAAAAGGGTTCAAAAGCTATAGCCGGTCTTGGAAAATGATTGTATAATCGTTTCCAAATCAAGTATTAAGCCAATTGATCCTATGAAAGTTAAATAGCATATTTTCATAAGTTGATTATCTTAGGTTGAAATTTACTTATTTTACATGTGGGATTCATCAGTTGATTTAAGAGAGCAATTGATTGAGAAAGAAACTGGAGGCATATACATATGACACTATTTTTGAAGATTACAGATTTCCTGTTGCTATACTTGTTAATTGCATTGTGGGTTGGCGATTTCTTTTCCATGAAAATGCAGGGGAAGTCATCCGAATATGTTTCAAAATTATTGAGAAACGATGCCGGTCGATTAAAAATCGCAATCAAGGACCCGGTACATATGTCTGAACAAACCCAAGCGTTTATTTCCAAAAAACTTGTGTCGATTAATCGTTGGTTCTGGTTGGCAAATAAAAATGTCATGATGATCTTGGTACTCGGTCTTCAACAGTGGCTTGTGATCACGGCCAAACAAAATTGGGGACTCGTTGTGATCGAGTTGGTCATGCTGGTTATTTGCGGGGTTATTTTAGCTGCAGATTTACGAGTTAATCATGTTCGAGTAGAGCTTGAGAAAAAACTCAAACCATATGAGGATCGTCTCTGGTTCGAATATCAACTTCGAAGTTAATTAGAAAAAACGTTAAGCGGATAACTGCGAAAGTGCAGTTGTCCGCCTTTTTGTCTGTTACAAATTTGTAGGCATAATCTTACACATTTATTGTAGATGGCTGTATACTTTTCGCAAATAGTCAAACAGAATTTTAAGTTAACGCATTGGGGGATGCCGTTAAGGATGGTTTGGTTTTGATCAATTGAACCATAGAAGTCAGAATGGGAGGGATTGAAATGACCGATTTTTTGAAATTAACTGATTTTTTTCTGATCTATATGTTGATTGCGCTTTGGATCGGTGACTTTTTCTCCATGAGAAGAGTCGGCAAATCATCTGCTTATGTCTCTGAATTATTAAAGAAGAACGCAAGGGGACTTCAAATTGCCCTTGAGGAATCTGCCAATCTCACAACTGATCTTCAAAAGCTGGTGACTAAGAAGGTTCGAGCGATTCATCGGTTGTACTGGTTGGCCAACAAGACACTGGCAATGATCGGTATTTTAGCCTTACAACAATGGTTGGTCATGACAGCTAAGCAAAATTGGGGATTAGTTGTGATTGAAGTTACGATGCTCGTCATTTGTGGTGCTATTTTAGCCGCGGATTTTCGGGTTAATATCATTAGGGTGCAGCTGGAAAAGGCTTTAAAACCTTATGAAGATCGTCTTTGGTTTGAATACAAGCTCAGAAGTTAATCAATTAAAAGTCGGGTTGAGGCGGTTTAGCTTCAATCCGATTTTTAATTGATTGTGACATAATGGGTTATGGCAGATAAAAGAGAAGGTGTGATAATGTGTGGACGATATTATTTTGATGTTTTAAAATCAAAGCGGCTTCAAAAGTTGGTTAACCTTTTGAAGGAAGCCGGAATTAACGTGAAGACCGGTGAAGTCTTTCCAAACGACGTGACGGCTGTTATTAATGCCAGTCATCAGAAAACACAACTTTCCGGTATTAAATGGGGATTTGAGGGCTTTCGGGAAAATCAGTTGATTATTAATGCCCGTGCCGAGTCCGTCACCGATAAAAAGATGTTTCGAACACCGTTTTTAACAAATCGTTGTTTGTTTCCGATGTCCGGCTTTTACGAATGGAGTCCGGCAAAGGATAAGTTCTACTTTACGTACCCTGATGATCAGTTGATATTTGTCGGTGGCTTTATTCGAAATGAACAGGATGGCCCGCGTTCAATCATTATGACAACTGAACCTAATCAAAATGTGAGCCCGATCCATAATCGGATGCCGGTGTTAATCGGTGAAAAAGACATTAAACAATGGTTGTTTGATAACGACTTCGCTCGAGGATTGATTCAGCATCGGATGCCGGCATTGAGTGTGACAAAGGTTCCAAAATAATTTAGATCATTAATAATTTGTTATTAAATGACAAAAGGTGATACGTAAAGTAGATCAGTTTTTTTGTTAAATAAAAATGCCAATTAATTTCAAAAAGGTTAAGATTATCTCAATAAAACGTCAGTTCGATTAAATCCAGACGTAAAATTAACGCTTTGCCCTTGGATGGTGTTACATTGAAGTTGCGGTAAAAGAACCGCATAGATCATATATGGGGGCATATATAAATATGAAATTTGATACGAAAAAGTCATTGTATGTTGGTTTGGCAGCATTGTCTTTAGTTGCTGCAACCGGATTTGCGACAACAAATGCGAGTGCCAAGACTTACGCAACCGTAGCTTCAAACTCTACGTTATCAAGTGATCCGACTACTCGAAACGTGGTAACCAACGGAACAAATGCTTTGTACACCAAAGCAGGAACGCTTCGTGGTGCTCGAGTCATTGCCGGCAAGGGAACCCTGTCACAGTATGGCAGTTCAAATAGTTCCCAACAATACTTCCGGGCATATCGAGTGGCAACCACTAATAGAGGATCTGTTTACTATAAAGTTGTTTCCTTTAATGGCAGCCTTCGTGGTTGGATCTACGGTGGTAAAACAACGTCATCATTTGGCGGTGGTATTTCATCGACTAATACGATGACTCAAGCCAGCATGCCATCCGTTACAAAGGGATACACGTTAGCTAACGCTGCTAAAAATTCACTTTGGGTTAATCCAAAATGGAGTCAATATAAGGCACAACCAGCTGATATGAGTGGCTACAAGAGTGGTGATACCTTTACAGTTACGGGTGCCGCTACTAAGACCCGTGAAGGATGGTTGTATTATCAAGTAACTGATGACAACAATTCCGCCGTTACTGGTTGGGTATTTGCCGGTGGTTTGAATGCACCAACAAGTAAACCGTCAACGCCAACCACGCCGTCGACACCAACGACAACGCCGACCAAAGATAACAGTATTCAAATTGTTTATCTGAATGCATCCGGTCAACAGGTGGGTCAAACCTATAACTGGATTATTCAGAACAGTGATTTGAAGAGTGGCGCCAAACTGGCAAATGGGGCAAAGTTGGGTGATATTTTAAACAACTCATCTGAATTAACGGATGTTGCTAATAAAAATATTCCAACCGGCTACACGCTCAGCAAGAGTCAACCTAATAATCCGGTTGCCAATGTGACGGTCGGCAGTAACTACACCGTTTACGTTGATCAAGTTGCTCATAACTACACCTCACAATTGAGTTATTATGATTCGGACAGTAATCAACCGATTTCGAGTTCCGCACTGGTTGAGGGTATTTATCCTGTATTCAACGATACTGATAAAGCTGTCTTTACGAGTGCAACCCAAGGCACAATTCCAGCAACGGTATTTGATAATGATATTTTTAAGGGTGGCAATTTGGCTTCCTTGACGGGAAATCCGGTTCTTATTAATGGACGATATCAAACACCTTCATGGAAATTTGATGCAACCAAGACAAAGCAGGAAAATGCGAATGCCAAGTATGGAGATACTGTTAAACTCTTCTATAAAGCAAATCCGCTTGCTTAATAGCCATTAAAAAGTAATTAAAAAACGGCTTCCATTTTTGGAAGCCGTTTTTAGTCGCTTAAATGACATCATTTAGACAGCCTTTACGACAAATAGTTGTGAATAAAAGTCCTTGGATTCCTTGCCGTCTGCCAGAATGGTTGGGACAAAGTAGCCGGCATTCATTAATTCATCACCATAATATGTTTCTGCATCATCATTGATTTGATACTGCTGATTTGGATCCAAGCCCTTGAAATAGAATCTGGTATATGGTGCGTTTGGATGGTTTAGCAGTTGATAACGGGCCGCAATTGCTTGTTTTCGGTCATCACTGACAACTTGCCAGCTAATAACGTTACCACTTCCAACAAATGGACTGTCAATTCGATAGAACTTTCCGAATTGGAAGAGGTGACGATATTGTTTATAGAAGGCAACTTGGTCTTTAATTTGGTCAAGTTCCTCCGGTGCCATTTTTGTAATATCGAGTTCATAACCAAAGTCACCGAAGAAAGCAACGGCACCTCTGGTTTTTAGAGAGGTTATTCGACCCATTTGATCGTTTGGCACAGCTGAAACGTGGGCACCCATCATAGATTGTGGATAGCCATAGGAAGTCCCGAATTGGATAAGCATTCGTTCTGCTGCATCGGTATCGTCACTGGTCCATGCTTGAGGTGCGTAATACATAAGACCGAGATCGAAACGACCGCCACCTGAGGCACAGGATTCAAACAACACATTTGGATAAGCCTTTGTCAGGCGATCATATAGTTGATAGACCCCGAGAATATAGCGATGTGGCATCTCTAATTGCTGGTCACTGGTTAATTCCGAGCTGAACATTTCAGTAATATGGCGGTTCATATCCCATTTGATGTAGTCCAGATCGGCTGATTCAATCATGTGACTCATCAAATTATACAGATAATCAATTACTTCCGGACGAGTCATGTCAAGCACGAATTGATGTCGACCGGGAGTTGGTGTCGATTTGGGATCATGGATCATCCATTCGGGATGTTTTTGATAAAGGTCGCTGTCGATGGAAATCATTTCCGGTTCAAACCACAGACCGAATTTCATACCAAGATCATGAACCTGTTGACTGAAGTGTTCGATACCGTTTGGAAACTTCTTCTTATCAACGAACCAATCACCCAGGGAAGTGGTGTCGTCATCCCGATGACCGAACCAACCATCATCGAGCACGAACATTTCAATGCCGAGTTGATGAGCCTGATTAACAATTGTCATAAGTTTGGCTTCGTTAAAGTCAAAATAGGTAGCTTCCCAATTATTAATTAGAATTGGCCGATCTTCATGCGTGAACCTGGGATTAACCAAATGCTGACTGTAGAAATCCGCCATTTGTTGGGAAAGTTGGTTCATGCCTTCGGTTGTATAACTTAGAATTGCTTCCGGTGTCTGAAACGATGTTTGGGGAGCAAGGTTCCAACCAAACTCGTCTGGATTGATACCGGTTAGGATCCGGCTGGTATCATATTGATCAACTTCGACCGAGTCTAAGAAATTGCCGGAGTAAACAAGGTTGAAACCAAAAACGTCACCTTGTTCATCAGTGGTCTGTGGACGTGCCAGCATCATAAATGGATTTTGTTGATGACTTGATGACGTACGAAGGCTGCTGATACTCTGAATGCCGGGTCTTAATTGGTTACGATACAAGTGACGCTCGCGAGCCCAAGTGCCGGAAAATTGAATGAGGTCATAATTTGAATCCGGTAAATCAAGTTGTGAACTGAGTGCCCGGTTTAAGACCAGTTTTTCTGAACTCGGGTTGGTAAATTTGACACTTTTAACGATGATGTCTTGGTGAGGGAAAATACTGTAATTAAGATCGAGTGTCAATCCGGTAATTTGGTCTTTAAAAGAAAGGACCAACGTTTGGGCATCGTCGTTTGTATCATCGAAAGTTGATGGCAGATCTACCAACCGGCTTTTACCATTCAGGAGTTGGTAATGGTCATAGGTTAGTTCGGTGATTCTGCTCCCGTTTTCTTGGGTGACCTGAAAGGCGGGGTAACGGAAATCCCCTTTGCCCAAGCTGGCATATTCAGACTTGATTGCGGGCGGTTGAAAATTGGGATCTTCTTCACTTAATGACGGGTTATCGTCTCGCCATTCTCTTGAAGTGAGATTCTTATAATTAGGTTGAACGTGGATTTTTTGACCATAATAAATTTGGCCGGCTTCACCATTTTCCATAATCCGGAAAATGTAGCTGGTATGGTCGGTTTGAAGATGAAAGACAAGATTTGCTTCGTTAACATTGATTGTCATAGGAGCCATCCTTTCAAAATAAATGATGCGGTTAAGAGATCGTATTGTATGCCGCATCAATTTAATGATTTTCTTTACATTATATAAAGTAACCGTTTTCACAAATAAATACAACTCTTAATCCCTTTTTTTAATGCGGCACTCAGAATAATCTGAAATGCCAATTTCTAGCGTTTTTATAGTTTAAGTTCCATAATGTAACTACTTAATACAACACGAGGAGGCATTACAATGTCAATTCTAACTGAAACGTATCAATTGAATACGGGGAACGAAATCCCTAAAGTCGGTTTTGGTACCTGGCAAATTCCAGATGGCAAACCAACTTACGATGCAGTAACGGCTGCTTTGAAGGCAGGCTACCGTCATATCGATACGGCTAAAGCATATCGGAATGAAGAAAGTGTTGGCCAAGCAATCTTTGATTCGGACGTTGACCGGGAAAACGTCTTTGTTACGTCTAAATTGCCGGCAGAAACCAAAACCTATGATGGGGTTATTAAAGACTTCAAATCAACGATGAAGGCACTGGATTTTTCCTATTTGGATTTATATCTGGTTCATGCACCATGGCCATGGGGACAACGCGGCTCAACAGAATATGATGAAGCCAATCGTGAAGTTTGGCAGGCAATGCAGGATATTTATAATAGTGGTGAAGCAAAGGCCATTGGTGTATCGAATTTCAATGTTCATGACTTAAAGAATATTTTGGATATGGCAGACGTCAAACCAGCCGTTAACCAGATCCGTTACTTTGCCGGGTACACGGAACCACAGATCACTAAATTCACCAAAGATAATGGGATCTTGGTTGAAGCATATTCACCGTTAGCAACCGGTGCATTATTTGAGAATCAGGATATTCAACAGATGGCAAATAAGTATGGTGTTAGCATTGCACAATTAGCGATCAAGTTCGTGCTTCAAAACGATGTTCTACCATTACCCAAAGCTGTCAATGAAGAACACATTAAAAACAATACTCAACTTGATTTTGAAATCAGCCCGGATGATATGGAGCTGTTGGATGATTTGAGTGGGAGTGACTTCGGATAGAGTCAGAGTGCGGAAAGAGACGGTTAACTCCCAGAATATAAGGTCACTAATCAGATATTCCTGTTTTTGGAATGTCTGATTAGTGACCTTATATGGCCGGGAGTTGTCTCTTGGAGCACGTTTCGGCTTGGTAACAGCGAAGAATTCCTGAATTCGGAATTTAATGCAAGTGCCTTTACATGCAAGCTTATGGTTGGCGGAGCACGTTTTGGCTTGGTAGCAGTGATAATGAATATTCCCGGTTTTGGAATGTTTGCTGTGGCGACTTATATGGCCGGGGTCTGCTTTTCTTTTGCACGTTTCGGCTCGGTAGCAGTGGAGAATTCCTGCAACTAAGTAGTCTTCACAAGCTTTGCGAATGCCGATATGAGTCAATCCGTCTGGTTCTCAGAAGCAAGCCATTAATCCCATCATCTAAATAATCCCTTAAGTTGGCAACTTCATCGTGGAGATTTAAATGACTATCGGGGCGTAAGAAACGTTTCAATTCAGACAATAAAGTACGACTTAATAATTCCTGTAGAAAAGAGCAGTAGTCAGTGTTAATTGGCAGCTGCTCTTTTTTGCTGAGATCAATAAAGATGTTGCCGACCATTTGGCGAATGTGATTTGTGATGACTTTTTCAGGTGCATTCTGTTCATCAATTTCAATGACTTTTTGGTAAAATTCACGATTTTCTTCAAAATAAGTCATCATTTTCAGAAGTGTTTGCGGCCAGTAGCGATAAGTATTGCAGTATTTTACCGCTTCATTGATTTCAACAGTATAAATCCAATCAAGGACGTCATATTTATCGTGGAAATAGTCATAGAATGTTTGGCGACGTAATTGAGCGGCTTCCATAATACTGGTGACCGAAATATGATCGAACGGTTGTGATACCACTAAATGTTTAGTTGCGTTGGCAATCTTAAGTTTTGTTTGTGAAATCATTTAAAGGCCCCTTTAAAATTTTGAGTGATCCTGCGGACAGTTAGCCCCAATTGTCCGTTTTCTTTAAGTTGATTCCTTCTTATCATAGTATATGTAGAAGCAATAAGGGAGGAATGTTATTTATGGCAAAGATCTTGATTCTTGGCGCAAACGGTAAGATTGCCAAATTGGCTGAGAAAGAATTGTTGGAGAAAACGACTCATCAATTGACCCTGTTCTTGAGGAATGCCGATCGTTTGAAGTCGAGTGATGATAAACGCGAAATGGTTGTTGAAGGAGATACGACAGATACAAAATCTCTTGAAAAGGCGTTAAAGGGCATTGATATTGTGTATGCTAACTTAGCAGGTAAAAATATTGAGCAGCAGGCTAAATCGGTTGTAACTGCAATGAATACTGTCGGTGTCAAACGATTGATTTGGATTTCTACTTTGGGTATTTATGATGAAGTACCTGGTAACTTCGGTAAATGGAATCATCAAATGTTAGATGGCGGTTATTTGGAAACATATGCAGCGGCCGCAAAAATCATTGAGAATTCTGACTTGGATTATACACTTGTTCGGCCGGCTTGGTTATCCAACAAGGATATTGTCAGTTATGAAACAACCGAAAAGGGAGAACCATTTAAAGGAACCGAAGTTTCACGAAAAAGTATTGCAGACTTCGTCGTTCATCTCATTAATGAACCTGATAAAGAAAGCCGCCATTCTGTTGGAGTTAACCAGCCGAATACGGATGGGGACAAGCCATCGTTTTATTAAAATGACGGTCAATGCATTGGGAGTAGATGCGTTGAGGCTTTAAGGGAATAGGCAAAGAATTATCTTTTCGGTTTTTAAATGGATTGTTAAAATAAAATTGGTTTTGATTTGAACCGGAACCGACTTTTTTAGAATTCGAAAAGTTTAAACTTTGACTAACAACTTCGTATGTTAGAAGTGAAAGTACTGGTTAAATATCGTTTTATTTCGAAACTTAACTGTTTTTAAGGTTGAGTTAAGGTAAGCTCGTTATTCTTTAGATATTAAATATTCAGAGTGTTTAAGCAAATGATTTCTTCTGATGATACCCCTACTCCAAGCGAAAATGTATTTGAAGATGATGAACCCTTAATACCCCCGCTCTGAATATTTAGGGAAATGCAATGTACAGTTAGGATACCCGATACAATAACTCGCCCCAGATAATGACTAATACCAATACTTTCTAACGAATACACACTCTAGTTACATTTTCCCTCAGATTGGCCTTGCGAAAGCAGGGCCTTTTTCTATGTAGTGACAAAATAAAAAGCTGCATTTCCTTCCTGACACAAAAAGAAGAAACTGCGGTTTTTTTCGTAATCCTTGGCAATTTTTTAAAAGGTTAGCGCAACCTTTAAGAAAAAAATTTCCTGTTTGATGGGTCTGATTTAAGTTTGGATTAAGTTGTTACAGGTAATCTGTAGACAATCAAATTTGAAAGGGGACGATGCCAATGGTCTAAAAATAACGATAGTCACCGAACTTTCAACTTGGCAATAAAAACTAAATAATTAAAAATTTAAATGCTCACTAAAAATAAGTCGTGATCATTAACTATTCAATTGAAAGAATTAACTTGAAGGGAGATTTTAAATGATGACAATGAAACAGATTTTATATATATCAGGGGCTGCCTTGACAATGTTTGGAACAACGGCAGCAAGCTCAATTGTTGTCAATGCGGATACGACACCAACAACGATTAATGGTAAAGACAACAAACAAAACGGTAACAAGGCTGTTTCCAGGCGGCCTCTCAATTAATTAACTATATTTGATTGCTTTAAGCTTCGATTAAGCTCCGGATTATATGATGTAGACAATAAAATAAGAGGCAGGGATAAAAAGAGCCTCTTTTGATAATGACTATGATCGAACGGAAGGAATGATGACTGATGACAATAGCAAACAGTGCAAAAATCAAACCAAAGTTTAAATATGATAGGAAACTTCTCGAGCATACCCGCATCGTTGTGTGGAGTTGCTACTAATACGGTAAACCCTTGAGTTAATCCAGTTCGAGAGCTGAAACTCAGTACACACACGCTAACTTTGAAAGGAGTGATGCGATGACATTTAACTAGTTACAAATTGCATGCAAAAACACTAAAAAACTCACTCCTCAAATAATCACAAATTCAAACGATTTCTTAACAAACTTCATGATGTGAATACCCTTCGATATAATGAAAAAAATTCCCCTCAAAAGGTCCTGCGTTAGCAGGACCTTTTCTTATCTTATAGGAGGGTATTCGATGATTATATTTGACAATGACAATGCTCCAATCCCTTAGTTAAGGCTTCGAAGCGTTGTTGGATTCTCTTAAAAAAGATCAAAGACCCAAATAAAGGACAATCAACAGGACAATTGGACAGACCACATAGATGGTAAGATTGGCAATTCGGCCTAATAGGTTATCATTACTAAAAGTTACTTTCCAAGCATCATTGCCCGGAACAATCAATGGTAATGTCAAATTTTTTTCAAAAGTTGTTTCATTGTTTTGCATTTTGATTCCTTCTTTCCGCTTTTAAAGAAGTTCGAGAAAAAAACAAAAAAGATTTTTAACTTAAGCTTCAGTTAAGCTAAGGACGATATGATATAGACAATCAAATAAGAGAGATGCAAAGCCAACTTGATTTGTACCACAAAGCCAAATCAGCACTCTCTTAATATAATTAAGGAAGCGATGCGATGGATTTTAGCAGCTTGTAACGAGAAAATGTGTAAAATAATTAACCCCTCAAATAATTATTTAACTCAACGATTTCTTAACTAACTTCATGTATATGAATACCCTTCAATATAAAATGAAAACTCTTCCCTTAAGATCTGGACGCCAAGTTCAGGTCTTTTCTTATGGCCTTTGCGCAATAAAAATTGACAATTGATTGCTATTAACACCTGGAAACGCCTAGAATAGTTGTTAACAATAAGGATGTTAACAATTTAAAGCAAATCAGGTGATTAAATGGCAAAAACAACTGCCGGTTGGGTAACCCGCTGGCCTGAACGAATCAGTTACGGATTAAGTGATGCGGCTGATAATTTGGTTTTTCAAATGATGACAACTTACCTGCTGTTTTTCTACACGGACGTTTATGGCCTAAGTGCCAGTGCGGTTGCCATTTTATTTGTGGTAGCTCGAGTAGCGGATGTGGCGGAAAGTTTCATTATTGGTGTGATGATCGATCGAACGCATTCTAAATTCGGTAAGAGTCGACCGTTCTTTCTGTGGTATGCATTCCCTTATGTGATCTTTGCTGTTCTTACGTTTATAACACCCGGTTTTTCATACGGTGGCAAATTGGCGTGGGCATATTTTACATACTTGGGGCTCGGCTTTTTATACACAGCGGTTAATTTACCGATTACGTCGATTTTACCAACGATGTCGCAAAATTCGCGTGAGTTGGCGTTACTCGGTGTGATCCGTCAGTTCTTTGGCAGCTTGGTTCAAATTATAGTGGCGGTATTTACATTGCCGCTCGTGGCACTTTTCGGAAAGGGAAATCAACAGGCAGGTTTTCTTGGCACGATTATCTTGTTTGGTATTATTTCGTTGATCCTGATTCTGAATACGTTTATCCACGTTCGTGAGCGGTATGCGAATCCAAATATTGCACATCAGCCATTGAGGTCAGTGGCCGCAATGATTCGCAAAAATCAACCTTGGATTGTTATTTCGGTATCGATTTTTATGTACTGGCTGGTCACGTCGATTAAGAATCAAACCACTATCTACTATTTTAAGTATGTTTTGGGAAATGAAAACCTGGTGCCACTTGCTAACAGTTTTACGTTTACGTCATTAATCGGTGTACTGTTGATCATGCGGATTACGGAAACCCAAAGTAAAAAACGCACCATGGTGGGTGGCATTTTGACCGCTTTTGTTGGTCAAATCGTGATTGCACTTGGTGTTTATCTAAGCAATATGCCAACGCTGTTTGGCGGTATCTTTATTAACTCAATTGGTAACGGTATTATTATTGGCTTGGTGTCGATCATGATTGCGGATACAATCCGATATGGGGTCAGTATGGGCGTTCAGGCAGAGGGCATCTTGGCTTCGACCGATGATTTTGGTGTCAATTTCGGGCTGGGAGTCGGCGGCTTGATTACAGCCGGGTTGTTTCATATTTCTGGATACGTTGCCAACCAGACGCAGAATAGCGCAACAATTACGATGATTGATGTGAATTATGTTTGGATTCCGCTGGTGATTTATGCAGCAATGTACTTTGTAATGAGGTTGTATGATGAGCAGCGGATATTGGATGAGATTAAGGAATAATGATTCTTAACTTTTTTAATACAATCTAAAAATACAGCTAACGATGGTTGGCTGTATTTTTATTGGAATCGTATACCTCAATAGTCTTAGCTATGATAATATAAAGAAGAATATTAGTTATTACATATTTGAATCTGTAAGGGGGCTGGTATCAATGAGTGAAGGATATGAATCTGAAGCGTTACTGGAAAAAAGATTTATGAACCGGCTTAACGCAATTGGATACAAGACTGTCAAAATTAGCGATGAAAAACAATTAACTGATCATTTTCGGACTTTATTAAATGAACGAAACGATGAAAGACTTAAGGGCACCCCGTTAAGCGACACTGAGTTTAGCCGGGTGCTCCATCAAATGGTTGGCGCACGAAATATCTTTGAGATCGCCCAGTTGTTGAGGGGAGCGGATATTCAGCCCTACGGAAAAATTGTGATTCAACGGGATGATAATTCTCAATTATATTTAGAATTTTTTGATGGTCACGATTATCAAAATAATACATATGAAGTGACACATCAAGTAACGGTTAATACGAAGTATGTTAATCGATATGATGTTACTATTTTGATTAATGGTCTTCCAATCGTTCAAATTGAATTAAAAAAACGTGGTGTAGACTTTTCTGAAGCATTTCATCAAATCATTCGCTATCGTGACGAATCCTTTCGGCAACTTTATCGGTTTGTTCAGCTTTTTGTAGTCTCGAATGGTGATGAAACCAGGTATTTTGCGAATGGTGATGGCAAACTTAATTCCAATTTTATGTTTTATTGGACAGATCGACAAAATAATTGGTTGAATGATATTGATGCCTTTACATCATCTTTCTTTGTGCCAAAAAGACTGCATAGTATGATTGCCAAATATACAATTTTTGATAACGACAATCAGAGAATGTTAATCATGCGACCATATCAAGTTTACGCAACTGAAGCAATTGTGAATCAGGCTAAGCATCATCCGGAAAAGAATGGCTTTATCTGGCACACGACAGGTTCTGGCAAGACGATCACCGCCTTTAAGTCTGCACAACGACTTACGCGTGAAACCGATGCAGAGAAAGTGATTTTTCTAATCGATCGATCCGATCTGGATCTACAAACGGCTAAAAACTTTAATTCTTATTTACCTAAATCCGTGACTAATCAACCTGCATTGGATAGAATGGATGACACGCGTAGTCTGGTGAAACAGTTACGATCTAAAGACGACCCACTGATTATTTCAACCATTCAAAAAATGAACGTTGCTATTAGTAATCCAAAATATAAAAAGTTATTAAGCCAATTTCATGATCAACGAGTAATTTTTATCGAAGATGAAGCTCATCGTAGCCAGTTTGGTGAGATGAGAAAAAATATCAATAATTGGTTTAAAAATTCTGAGCATTTCGGCTTTACAGGTACGCCGATCTTTTCCGAAAATATCGGGGCAGATGGGCGGACAACTAAAACACTCTATGATGAAGAATTACATCATTACCTTATTAAAGATGCCATTCGGGATCATAATGTGCTCGGGTTTAGTGTTCAATATATCGGAACAATCAAGGGAAAGGACACTACTATTGATGACGAAAAGGTTCCCGGTATTGATACCAAAGCGGCCTTTGAAAGCCCAGAGAGGCTTAAACAGGTTGCTACGCATATTATGTTGAACCATGGTAACGTTACTAAAAATAGACAATATAATGCTATTTTCACAGTGCCAAGCACTAATATAGCGCTTAAATACTATGAAGTGTTTAAAAAATTAAAAGAAGAATCAAACAGTGATCTTAAAATCACAACGATATTTACTTGGGCTGAAAATGAAAAGGATGCCGAAAAGAAACAGGATGAAAAGTTTAAAACATCTCGTCACGGCTTGGATGCAGTAATCGACGATTATAATCATCAATATGGCACGGCATTTAGTACGGATAAGTTTTCAGATTATTTCGGAGATGTTTCTAAGCGCATGAAAGAACATAACGCTCAGACACCGGATGATAATATTGACATTCTGATTGTTGTCAATATGTTTTTAACCGGATTCGATTCGCCTAAGTTATCCACTCTATATGTTGACAGAAGATTACAGTGGCAGGGCCTTCTTCAAGCGTTCTCCAGAACCAACCGAATTGAAAAGCAATCCAAACCCTTTGGAAATATTATTTGTTATCGAAATATTAAAAAGGAAACGGATGATGCTATCAAATTGTTTTCCGGTGGCTCCGGTAACTTTGTAGTTGTGCCATCCTATCAAGAGCTGGCAGACCAATTTGACGATAAAATCAAGCGATTAAAAGAGGTAGCGATCACCCCTGGGGATGTGGACGACCTTCATAATCAAGGTGAAGATAAGCTTAAAGATTTTGTTTTGGCATTTAGGGATGTTTTGCGGGTACAAAATAAAATACGTGTTTATGATGACTTTTCTTGGGATAAATTTGAAAATCAATTATCTGAACAGGAAATGGAACAGTATCGTTCGAAATATTTTGCTGCCCACCAGGCGCTTGAGCAAGAAGAAGACGGTGGTGGGGAGAAAGCTTCAATTCTTGATGATATTGATTTTGAAATTGAACTGTTGGAGACGGATAAAATTGACGTTGAATATATTATGAATCTGATTAAGTCAATCAATCTTGGCAGTAAGGAATCAAAGAAGTCAGACACAAATAAGATTAAACGGATGCTTAATAATGCGGATAATCCGGAATTGAAATCCAAAGCAGATTTGTTGGCGGATTTTTTGGATCAAATTATTCCCAAGCTACAGTCTGACGCAAATGTCAGTAATGAATTAAATAAGTATTTGGCAAAACGTCGGCAGAATGAAATTCAACAATTCTCTGAAAAAAATAAAATTCCGTTGGATATTATCGACCATCAATTAAGTGATTATGATTTTTATGGTCGGACAAATTCTCAGGAGGTTATGAAGGCCCTGAGTGAAGCAGGTTATGACTTTAAGCAAAAAATAACAATAAAGAAACGCATCAAATCGTTTGTCCAAAAGACAATCAAACGATTTGCAATGTCGTAAAGAGGAAGACACAAAATGGTAGCGACACATACGGAACAGGCACAGCAACAAGCTGAACTTCAAAAGAGACTGTGGGCAATTGCCAACGATTTACGAGGCAACATGGATGCAAGTGAGTTTAGAAATTATATTCTTGGATTGATTTTTTATAGGTTCTTGTCTGAGAGGGTTCAGATGTACGCAAATCAATTACTGCAAAATGATTCATATACGTTTAGCGAAGCCTATCAAGATGAAGATTATCGAGATGATTTAGTTGCTGAAATCAAATCTTCACTAGGCTTCTTTATTGAACCAAAGGCTTTGTTTGATTCGATGATTCAGCATATTCAAGCCGGTAATTTTGATATCGAAATGCTACAGGATTCAATTAATGAAGTTCAAAGTTCAACAATTGGCCAGGAATCAGAGGATGACTTTAAAGGCTTGTTTGAAGACATGGATTTGGCATCCTCGCGGCTTGGCTCAACCGTTGCCGAACGTAGTGAATTGATCGCTAAAGTGATGATGAATTTGGCAGATATTGATTTTCACGAAAATGAATTAAAAATTGATGTTTTAGGTGATGCTTACGAATATTTAATTGGCCAATTTGCTGCAACGGCTGGTAAAAAAGCCGGAGAATTCTATACACCTCAACAAGTCTCCAAGGTGCTGTCACAACTGGTAACACTTAATAGGGAAGAAGTTCGAACAGTTTATGATCCAACAATGGGATCCGGTTCTCTGCTATTACGGGTAGGTGACTATGCAAAGGTTGCCGAATACTATGGTCAGGAACTAAACGGTACAACTTATAACTTGGCCCGAATGAATATGTTAATGCATGGAATTAATTACAGTCGTTTTGATTTGAGACAGGGAGATACTTTGGAAAATGATCAGTTTCCAGAGCGGACCTTTGATGCGGTGGTGGCTAATCCACCGTATTCAGCAAATTGGAACGCAACCGATAAGTTGGATGATGAACGGTTTAGAAAATATGGGAAAACTGCTCCCAAGTCTAAGGCAGATTTTGCTTTTGTGGAACATATGTTATATCACTTGAAAACAGATGGTCGAATGGCAGTTGTATTGCCTCACGGGGTTCTGTTTAGAGGCGCCGCGGAAGGTAAAATTCGGCAATACATGATCGAAAAAGATAATGTATTGGATGCTGTCATCGGGATGCCGGCTAATTTGTTTTATGGGACGTCAATTCCAACGGTTGTTCTGGTCTTTGACAAGAGTAGAATCAACCATGACATTTTATTTATTGACGCTTCAAAAGATTTTGAAAAGGGTAAAAATCAAAATAACTTAACTGATGAAAATGTCAAAAAGATTATTGATACTTACAAAGACCGGAAAGATGTTAAAAAGTTTGCGCATGTTGCTGACTTTAACGAGATTAAAGAAAATGAATTCAATTTAAATATTCCCCGGTACGTTGATACGTTCGAACCGGAACCGCCAGTCGATGTGGACAAACTGGTTGCTGATATTAAGGACACGGACGAACAAATCAGCAAATTAGAGTCAGAATTTTCGTCAATGCTGGATGATCTGGAAGGCAAGAACCCTGTCGCTCAACAGCAGCTTACAAAGATTAAGGAGTTGTTCAAGAATGAGTGAGGAAAAACAGCCTAAAATCAGATTTAAGGGATTTGATGATCCTTGGGAACAGCGTAAGTTGGGAGAAGTAAAAACTATAAAAGATGGCACACATGATTCGCCACGATATGTTCCAAAAGGATATCCCCTTGTCACCTCTAAAAACTTAAACGATTCTGGGCTAAACTTGTCAGATGTGTCATACATATCTGAATCTGACTTTGATTCAATTAATAAACGATCTAAGGTAAATGTTGGAGATATTATTTTTGGAATGATAGGTACAATTGGTAATCCAGTATTGTTGGACGAATCGAATTTTGCCATCAAAAATGTTGCTTTATTAAAAAATGATGGACCAATTCAGAATCATTGGTTAATACAGTATTTGAAATCTGATGTTTTCAATCGATTGACTTCTGAGAAAACTGCTGGTAATACACAAAAGTTCATCGGCTTAAATGTTATACGTAATTTAATTATTGATACGCCTAGCATTCATGAGCAAGTTATAATTGGATCTTTCTTGAAATTAACTGACTCCATTATCGCTGCCAATCAGAGTAAGCTTGAACAGCTAAAACGACTTAAGAAGTTGTTGATGCAAAAGATTTTTAATCAAGAGTGGAGATTCAAAGGGTTCACTGATCCTTGGGAACAGCGTAAGTTGGGAGAAATCTTTAATATTATTGATGGAGATAGAGGGCATAACTATCCTCATGAGTCAAACTTCTTGGAAAGTGGAAATGTTCTATTCCTAGATACCGGAAACGTTAAAAAAAATGGGTTTAATTTTGAAACCCAAAAATATATAAGTGATCAAAAAGATAAGCAACTAAAAAATGGAAAACTAAATGTGGGTGACTTTGTTCTAACCTCTAGAGGAACGTTAGGCAATGTTGCTTATTATGATAAGAGCATCAGTCAAAAATTTCCCGAGATAAGAATTAATTCTGCTATGTTAATTCTTAGAAAAGAAAGCAGCCAACATTTATCCAATTTATTTCTTGAATCTAGCCTAAGGGGGAAAATAATAGACAATTTTATGAGGAACGATCATGTTGGATCTGCCCAACCTCATATTACAAAGAAAGATTTTTCTAAAGTTAAATTAAATATTCCACAACTATGGATGGAACAGGATAAAGTCGGAAAGATATTTCAAAATATCTTTATTCTTATCGCTGCCAATCAACGACGGCTCGATCATTTACAAAGTTTAAAAAAATATTTGATGCAAAATATGTTCGTCTAATTTTTAATATTTTTAGATACGTATCGCTGCCAATCAGTGATATTGTAATAAGAGGATTTTGGAAGTGGTTTTTAAGTCAGGTTCTCTCTGTTTTTGTGATTATGTATTTTGATGTAAGGAAGGTGGTAATCAATGGAACTTTATAAAATAAGTGAGAATAAAAAATTAAAAATCATCAAGCCGGAAGATTTCAAAATTGAACGTGAAATGCAGAATATCGTTCAAGCTAATGTTGAACAACTTTTTGGAGATAAATTTCTTTCGTCTGAATTTACGGTTGGTATTTATCGATTAGATACAGTAGCTTTCGATGAAGAGCTTAAATCATTTGTAATCTTGGAATACAAGAATATGACTAAATCAAGTGTGATTGATCAAGGGTACTCATATTTAAATACTCTTTTAAATCACAAGGCGGACTTCATCTTACTTTATATTCATTTCTATGGGGTGAATGAATCGGAAAGCTATTTTGATTGGTCTCAAATAAAAGTTATTTTTGTGGCAAAAGGATTTACTCAGTATCAAAAAGACGCAGTCAACAACCCGGTTTTACCGATTGAATTGTATGAAGTCAACAAGTATACAAATGACTATGTGATTGTTAATAAAATTGAAAAGGATAATTTGGGGCAAACGGCACATACCCATGTTGCCGCAAAGCCTAAGTCGGTGCAAAGTGTAAAAGATGTTTCTTCAATCGCACTATATACTGAGGAAGATCATTTAAGTAACGGTTCTGAAGAGATTCGTCGATTATATCAAGCGTTTAAAGATGCCATTCTCTCATGGGATAGCACAATCGAGGTGAAACCAGTTAAACTTTACATTGGATTTCGAATTCATAAGCATAACTTCATTGATATTCAGATTCAAAAGAAGCAATTAAAAATATGGATTAATTGTCCTGAAGGAGAGCTCGATGATTCCCTTGGATTAGCACGAAATGTGAAGCATATAGGCCATTGGGGAAACGGTGATTATGAATTAGTTGTTAAAGACGATACTAATTTAGAATATATTCTAAGTCTTGCTAAAAAGTCTTGGAGAGATAAAGAAAAGTTAGGTTGAGCAATAATTTGATTTTATTTTTGTTCAGTATGAGTGAAAGCAAATGGATAATTGTAGTCTGATAGGGAATTGTATGCCTAAGGATTAGATGGAAGAATGTTTTGCATATTATTCAGAAGCTTCTAAGAATAGTTATCAATATGTAGAATGGGTGTTCTGGATTTTTACATTTCTATTCATTGATTGATGCTTTTGAATGGTTCTCTATGTTTAGTGAGTTATTAAGACGCTGTCGCAGATTGGCAGCGATAAGTTGATCAGTTAAAAATAAAATTTTACCAATATACTTTTGCTCTTTTTCATCTGGAACGGCTAAGAAATATTTTTGAACCTTATCATAATTTATCCCAAATACTTTTAAACCAGTTCCAACTTTATAAACGTAATGTCTAAAGCCCGGAGACAAAAAAAGATATAAATAATAAACGGGGTCCCCACACTTAAGACGAATAGCTATTGTATGCAATCCTGATACTACTTTTCTTCCCTTGATATTTTTCATTAACATTGGTTCAGCAATTTCTTTATAATCTTCTGAAGCATCTGCCAAAACAATGTCGCCAGTTTGAAGTAGCTGGAAGTCACCTGATTTAATATTAGGCAACCTAAATGATTTATCAACATATTTTCTTGACGAAGTGTGGATATCACCATAATGAATGTATTCAGTATCACTTTCTGGTACTTCATACTTTCTGGGCAAGGAATAGGATTTTAGTTGCTTAAGACCTTCTCCCAACTTACGCTGTTCCCAAGCGTGTTAAAATCGGGTTCATTTTTGGAATTGTATTGAATAACATTCTCGTGAATTGAAAAAACGCTATTATATTTGAAAGAAGCGTCTGTATATGAAAATAACCAGTCGAATTTTGATTTTTCTATGTATGGCAATTTCACTATTCCTCATTAATAGTAGTACTGCTCATGCTGCCACTTATTCGGAAAAGGATATGATTCATGATCAATTGAATCTTTTAAAACCTTCTCAAAAGCAACAGATTATCCAACAAAATCACCAATGGCAGCACGAGGGTAACAAACCACAAATTTGGATTTATACATTAAATCGGCGGCCTTCGGACATTGATAATTTGGGTGAGGATCTTTTAGCCAAGATTGCTAAAAAGGCAACACCAAAGAATGGTGATTATGATTGGGAAACGGAAGTCGACTCGAAAGCGCAGGCATGGGAGATGCATGTCTCACTTTTAGTTGCTTATCCTGGTAAGGGAACGCAAATTAAATTAATCAAGAGTGAAGATTTAGATGGAGCTACATCTGATTTCCAAAATTGGCAGCTTCACCGAGGATTATCGACGAAGATAGTTAATAAGAATATTGCTTATCAATACTTCAACCGCTTTTCGCCGTTTATTAATAAGCATGTTGCCAACGTTAAAACGATGAAGCCTGGTATTAGTTGGGACGATATTTGGGCAGTCATACTTACGCCGGTGGTCCTCTGGTTAATTATCAAATTAATTCGATGGTTGCACAACACACCAACTTCAGGAGGCAGTGACGATAGCAGCTTCGATGATGGTTACATATTAGGTCGATGGTCACACTGATGCGTGCTTTGGAATTATAGAGTTTAAATTGGCTTTTTATGGTCTATTGCCTGTTTAATAAATATAGAGGGGGCTTCTGCAAATGAAGTGTCCTCTAATTTATTTATGGAGGTAATATCATGGCTAGCGATATTAAGTTACACCGATATTTTCAGGATTGGATGAACCTATACAAAAAAGATGCTGTCCGGGAAGTCACTTACCGCAAATATGAAATGACTTACCGACAAATTGTTTCTCTAGCACCGGATTTGAGGATGTGTGAACTATCAAGATTGACTTACCAGAAATTGCTTAATGATTATGCGGAAACTCATGAAAGACAAACCGTTATGGACTTTCATCGACATATTAAAAGTTCTTTGATTGATGCCTTGGAGGAGGACATCCTCGAACGTGATCCTACTCGAAAAGCAATTATAAAGGGGAAGAAGCCGGGACCACACAAAACAAAATTTTTGAATCAACATGAAGTTCAATTAATGTTAGACAGTTTGTCTTTAGATGCAGGTGTGAACTGGGATTATTTTATTTTACTCATTACTAAAACCGGCTTACGATTTTCTGAAGCGCTGGCTGTTACGCCAAATGATTTCGACTTTGCCAGACAAACGTTGAATATTAATAAGACTTGGGATTACAAATCGAGACAGGCTGGGTTTGCGCCAACCAAGAATTTCTCGTCTATGAGAAAAATTCAATTGGATTGGCAAACGGTCATTCAGTTTTCTCAGTTAACGAAAGAATTATCGGAAGATAAACCGATATTTGTAAGGTCAAAAGTATATAACGATACGATTAATCATTATCTGGAAAGACTATGCAAGAAATCCGGCATTCCAATTATTTCTGTTCATGGTCTTAGGCATACCCACGCATCACTTTTGTTGTATGCGGGTGTTAGCATTGCCTCTGTTGCCCGTAGACTGGGACATTCTAATATGAACACCACGCAACAGACTTATTTGCATATTATTCAAGAGTTGGAGAACCAAGATAATGACAAAGTTATGAAACATTTAGCTAGTTTAGTGTAAAACGTGTCAAGAATAACGCCTGACAAGATAAAAGGGCGTTTTTAATTTGTAAACGCTTACCCTGATTGGCAGCGATGGTATTTTGAATATCTATGAAGAACTCAGAAAATCGTTTTTGTTCGTTCAATGTGGGGAATTTAAATGTCATTTCTCCAATTTGAAAGAAATTTAGACCTTCTCGTCCACCACCTGCTTGATTACGAAATATTTGAATTTGACCGTAATAAGACGATAAAAATAATTGTAAAAAATCAGAATCATACCCATCGACTAAACGAATAATACATACATGCTGATTAACATTTGCATGGCGCACCAACCTATAAACAGCACTTCGCCCAATGGAAGCTCCAGTTATGTTTAAAAGGACATCGTTATAATTTATAGATGAACTGATCATCTCTTCATCTGTTTTAGAGGATATATAGGCAACATTGTTCAAATCAATTCTATTATTATTTATATTTTGAGATCGTAAGAATAATACACCATTCTTCTGTTCATACTCCTTTTTACCTCCGAGCGGAGTTTTGCCACTACCAATTTTTGAAGTTATATTTTTCAACTTACGCTGTTCCCAAGCGACCTCCAAAAAATTAATGGTATTTATTAAAATAAAAAACACGAAAATATTAATATTTTAAATCGGACCAACTTCATATGCGCTCTTTCTCCCAACATACCAACACTCGTGCTTGAATTCCCAGCGTTGTCAGATTAACATTAATTTGTAACAATATTTTGTTTTAAAAGATGAAGCTGGTTTGAACCTTAAATTAACTTCCGGGGGAGGAAACAAATGTACACAGATTTAAAAAACAAAGTTGCTGTCATCACCGGTGGCTCAAAGGGAATCGGCAATGCGATTGCCAACAGGTTTGGTCAGGAACATATGTCGGTTGTCATCAATTACAATAGCGATGAAGCCGGTGCTCAAAAGGTAGCGGAAGAGGTGGCCGACAACGGTGGTCAAGCCACAATTGTCAAAGCCGATGTTTCCACTGAAAACGGCAATCAGGAATTATTACGTGCGGCGTTGGATAAGTTTGGCGATCTCGATGTTTGGGTCAATAATGCCGGTATGGAAATCAAGTCACCGACACACGAACTATCTTTGGAGGATTGGAATAAGGTTATTTCAATCAACGAAACGGGGGTCTTTTTAGGGGCAAAAACCGCACTGAATTACTTCAAAGAAAAAAATAAAAAGGGCAATATCATTAACGTTTCATCAGTACATGAGCAGATTCCATGGCCTACCTTTGCCAGTTACGCTGCAGCTAAGGGTGGCGTGAAGCTGTTTACTCAAACAATCGCAATGGAATATGCTAAAGAGGGGATTCGTGTTAACGCCATTGGTCCCGGTGCAATCAATACACCGATAAATGCGAAGAAATTTGCTGATAAGGCACAACTTGATCAAACGGTTTCAATGGTGCCGATGAATCGAATCGGCAAACCCGAAGAAGTCGCGGCCGGCGCAGCCTGGTTGGCTTCCGATGAATCAAGCTATGTGACAGGAATTACCTTGTTTATCGATGGTGGAATGACACTGTATCCAGCTTTTAAGGATGGACAGGGTTAATCGATTTGATGATAAATTATCAGTAGTCAACCTGTATTTTGAAAGTGCGACAATAACCAAGAAAGAGGTACGTGCACATGCAACTTCACACCGTGTTAACCCCCGAATGGATTGAGTGGGGAAAGAAAAAGTCGGAAGAAAATCCACACTTGGAGGGGTTTGTCGCCGGAGAAGGTGGCTATCATCCCAAAGTATTGCTTTTAGGTGAAGCACCGGGAGATAAAGAGGTTAAATTAGGACATCCATTTCAAGGTCCATCCGGAAAAGAACTCGACCGTTGGCTGGCTTCGTTGGGCTTAACTCGTGAGGATATCTACATTACAGGGGTTGTCAGTGCCCGACCGTTTTCGATTGGCAAGACTGGGCGTAAGCGCGACCGGCGGCCTAACAACACAGAAGTGAAACAGTGGGCACCGATGTTTGATTTTGAGATGACTCATTTTAAGGATCTATTGATGATTCCAATGGGTAATGCCAGCCTTCAGCGTTTACTTGGCAATAAAGCCAAAATCGGGGATCTGCATGGGCAATTGATTGAGCAGCCAATTCAATACCTCGATAAATCAACCGATACCTTTAAATTGACCGATAACATTCGAAAAATCTTTCCGCTTTATCATCCTTCGTATTCTAAACGGTTTAAAAATATGAAGACAGTTGTTGACCAAGATTCAGCCAATTTAAAAAAGCTGCTTGCTCAAGTACTTAGTTGATGTTTGATCGTCCTGTCATTTTGGCAACGATTAACTAATGGTATTAATGAAGATCGTTATTTTCAGTGATTAACTTAAGCAAGTCGCAATGGGCATCCAATGTCGTTATTTACAACGTTATTGGGTGTCTTTTATTTGTTGGGTGAAAAAGAGTCGTTGACCTATTTGTAACAATCAATACTTTGTGGTTATATCTTACTGTAAAAAAATGCTTATTTAGGCAACGAATATTAACGGAATGCAAAAGATACTAAAGGTTTATCAAAGAGAAGGAAATATTGGAGCATTTTAATTGTTATTAGAATCACGCAGAATATAATGGGTTCAAATAAGTGTAAAGGAGATAGACGGGAAAAAATTAGACACTTAATGTCGGTTTTAATCACCTAACCTGATTTGGCTATCTGGGCTAATCGGAAACCTAAGTGGCAACTAAGTAAGAATTTGTGCGAAGACCGCGAAAACTCAATTAATTGGGGGACAAGGGATGTAAACCACATGTCAAGAAAGTTTTACTTGTTCGAGTGGCTTTTTGTAGTAATCTTGAGGCTATGTAAGAAATTTAGAGGAGCAGTTTTCGAACAGGACGTTAAAACTGCGTTCCTTGGCTAACAAAGATGATTATTTACCAATTAGTATGATGGTACACAAAGTTTGAAATAGATTTGAGGAAGGGGGTGCACACATGAAATGGGGACGTCGTTGGGCATACGGGTTTTTACTATTAGTGGTTATCGTTATTGGCGGCGCCTTAGCTATTAAACAGCATTTAGACGCGCAAAACGCACGCCAGGCTGAGATAAACCGCTCAGAAGGAAACCGTTCTTCCAGCAAAAAAAATGCCAGTCGTTCCAAAAATAAACAAAAAGAGACGGTTAAGTTTCAGGCTAAAGGGTCTGGTGATCATGCTGATACACAAACCAACGATATCACGATGTATTTGAAGAAAAATCATTTTGTGGGGTCGGCTTTGATTATTAAGAACGACCGATTCTTATATCGGCGTGCATTTGGATATGCGAATTACGCGGATAGAATCAAAAATAGAACCAATTCTGAATTCCAAATTTTGTCAATACAAAAGTCTTTAACGGCGGCATGTGTGATGAAACTTGTGCAAGAAAGAAAATTATCATTAAAGACGCCTTTAGCACATTTCTACCCGACAATTTCAAATGCAACCCATATCCAGATTCGCAATATGCTTGATATGGATTCGGGATTGTCAATGAAAGAGGTTGGGTCGACCAGGTTGTTAAACGAGAAACAGGTTGTGGCATTTGCCGTTAAACATTTATCAAGTAAAACGTCTGAGTTTGGTAAATGGCAGTACCAGCCGGTTAATTATGTTCTATTATCTGGTATTATTTCCCGTTTGACCGGAGAGACTTATAAGAAGTATTTTGAACAAACGTTTATAAAGCCCATGAATCTAAAGGGGACCGGATTTGTTCAGGATCAGCCTTTAACGCTTTATAAAACAACGGGTTATCGCTATCAAAAAGCGGATCAGTTCAGTCAAAACTATCGACGGCCCTTTAATGAAACTCAGGCTTCAATGAATAACGAATTGGGTACGGGGCAGGTTTACATGACCGCTTTCGAACTTTTCAAAGCTGAGCATCGTCTTTTACAGGGAAAAGTGATTTCACTATCAAATGTCAGAATTTTACATACACCAGGTAGCTCGTCAACTTATGGAGGTGGTGTCTACAATCAAACAAATGGCATCCGGTCGCACGGCATTGGTTATGGATATGAATCGTCTATCTTGGAATCTCGGGATGGGAAAAATGGCGTCGTCCTTTTAAGCAATAATTATCGACCGGCAGCTTCTATTCAAAATTTGTCAGTTCAACTCTTTAACAGGGTGATGAATGGGGAGCTGAATTAGTTCATTATTTTAAGATTGTAGAACGCATAATTTAACCAACCTATTTTAATGTAGTGTTGACTTTTTTAAAGGGGGAGAGTTTGCATGGCTTTACTAGAGTGGATTCAGAGGCCAGTTGTAAAATTTGTTTTAACGACTTTATTTTACTTTGCGATTATGATGGTTCTCTTTTATCTATACGATTATAGCGGAATCAATCAAGCAAAATTTATTTACAATGACTTTTAACGGGGTGAGTGAGGATGCAAAAGAATTTAATCGACATGGTTGATTCATATGCCGAAACTAAAAGGGATGAAGTTGTTTATCATTACAACAATCAAACAAACACTTATTTAGATTTAAAGCACTATTCAGATGCTCTGGCAAAACACATTGATGCCATGAAGCTACCTGCTAATCAACCGATTATGGTTTTTGGTGGGAAAAGCTTTGAAATGATCGCAACATTTATTGCGATTGTGAAAACCGGCCATTCTTATATCCCTGTAGATGTTGATTCGCCGGATGAGCGGCTGGTATTGATAAATTCTATCGCAAAGCCGGTTGCTGTAGTGGCAGTTGAGGATCTACCTGTCAGCCTTGGGACTGTACCGGTAATCACCAAAAAGGAACTTGGCAACATTTTCTTGGAGCGGGAAGACTATCAAGTGACACATCCTGTCGAAGGAGATCAAACTTTCTATATTATTTTTACGTCTGGAACGACCGGTGTGCCTAAGGGCGTTGAAATCAGCTATCATAACTTAATGAGTTTTGTAGATTGGATGGTAGGCAATGATTTTCAGTTGCCGGATGACTTACAGATGCTGCAACAACCTGCTTATTCGTTCGATTTATCTGTTATGAGTCTGTATCCGACGTTGTTTAAAGGTGGGACATTACACGTCTTATCTAAGAAAATGACAGATAATTTTTTGGTTCTTTTTACAACGTTACCAACACTGCCGATTAATGTTTGGGTTTCGACACCGTCATTTATGAACATTTGCTTGTTGGAGCCGACTTTTAACGCAGAAAACTATCCGGCTTTAACCGATTTCCTCTTTTGTGGAGAGGAGTTAACGGCAAGGACAGCCAAAATGCTAAAGAAAAAGTTTCCTAAGGCCCATGTTTTTAACACTTATGGTCCCACTGAAGCGACTGTGGCTATGACCCAAATTGAAATCACGGATGAGGTCATTCAGAAATTTGACCGCTTGCCAATTGGCTATGTTAAAAACGGTATGCATATCAGAATCATTGATGATGACGGTCATGTTGTTAGTGACGGGAAACAAGGAGAACTTGAAATTTACGGTTCAAGTGTTTCCAAGGGGTATATTAATAATCCGGAAAAAACGAAACGTGTTTTTTCAACACTAAATGATCAACCGGCGTATAAAACAGGGGATGTCGCTACCGTTCGCCAAGATGGCCTGATTCAATATTATGGTCGAAAAGATTTTCAAGTTAAGATAAATGGTTACAGGGTTGAACTTGAAGATGTGGCTATTTTGGTTGATAAACAGAAGTACGTTAAACAAAGTGTGGTTGTTCCAAAATATAATGCACAGCATCAGGTATCAATGTTGATTGCATATATTGTGCCAAATGAAAATCACTTTAATAATGAGCTGGATTTAACGGCAGCAATCAAAAGTGATTTAAAAAATTCAATGATGTCATATATGATTCCTCAAAAAATTATATATAGAAAATCTTTGCCATTAAGCCCTAATGGGAAGGTTGACATTAAATCAGTCATTAACGAGGTTAACTCAAAATGAGATGGTATATTCCTTATGGAAATCCAACGTATTTTATTTGGTTAGCCGTAGCGTTGATACCGTTAATGATTGGCTTGCTTTATGGACACCGGTTTCGATGGTATCAGACATTGGTATCACTGTTCTTCCTGATTTTGACGTTTGGTGGTCCCAACTGGCGGACCGGAATTGCATTAATTTGTTATTTTGTTTATCAGGTTTTACTGGTATCCGCTTATTTTCATTACAGACGTCGGAAAGATTCGCCCAATAAGGGATGGGTGTTTGTTCTATCGGTCATCTTGGCAATTCTGCCATTGGTTGTTGTCAAAGTAACACCCGCTATTCAGTCGGGTAAACAGTCCATTATCGGTTTTTTGGGTATTTCATATATTACGTTTAAAGTCGTTCAGACAATTATGGAGACTAGGGACGGCTTTATAAAGGAGTACCATCCGATTATCTTTGGTCAGTTTCTATTATTCTTTCCAACAATTTCGTCAGGGCCAATTGATCGGTACCGGCGGTTTGTAAGTGACTATGAGGCTGTTCCTGCACAGAAAGATTATCTCGACTTGGTTCAAACAGGTGTCCGATATATCTTTCTTGGTTTTCTTTACAAGTTTGTTTTGGCATACTATTTTGGCTCTGTATTGATGCCTCAAATGCAGTTTGGTGCCATGATGGCCCATGGCTTTTCATGGTATATTGTTGGCTATATGTACACGTATAGTATGGACTTGTTCTTTGACTTCGCAGGCTACAGTTTATTTGCGGTAGGGATCAGTTACTTAATGGGCATTAAAACGCCTATGAATTTCAATCATCCGTTTAAATCTAAAAACATTAAGGATTTTTGGAATCGTTGGCATATGACTTTATCGTTTTGGTTCCGTGACTATATTTTTATGCGGTTAGTCTTCTTTATGATGAAGCACAAGGTCTTCAAAAGTAGAATTACAACCGCAAATGTCTGCTATATCATCAACATGTTAATTATGGGATTTTGGCATGGTGAAACATGGTTCTATATTCTTTATGGGTTACTTCATGGATGTGCATTAGTGGTAAATGATACTTGGCTTCGTTATAAGAAGAAGCATCAAGATAAGATTCCACATAATAAGTTTACAGAACTATTTGCAATCTTTATTACATTTAATTTTGTTTGCTTCACATTCTTGATTTTCTCAGGTTTTCTTAACACGTTGTTTTTTGGACCAAGTAAGTTTTAATGAGTACAAAAATTAAATTATATTGAGGGGTTGACTATTATGGATGATGTAAAAGAAACTGTTCTTTCAATTTTAAATGACTTAACTGGTGAAGATTTTTCAACAAGGTTGGACGAAAATTTGTATGATAGTGCATTATTGGATTCTATGGGGACTGTTCAGTTGTTATTGGATCTCCAGGATAAATTGGGTGTTAATGCACCAATTTCAGAATTTAATCGATCGGAGTGGGATACGCCTTCAAAAATTATTGCAAAGGTTGAAGAATTGAAATGAAAGTAAAAAAGCGTCTTTTTGAAATCTTTGGGCCAATTTTATTTGCGGCTTTACTGATGTTTGCTGTGTTTTTATCACCAACATGGATAAAATTCAGCTATGTCAGTCCCAAAGTTCAGAGGAACGCCGCCGCTTCCTTGTCGCCTTTAATATTGAAGGGCCAGTTAATAAAGCGCAGCGCATTGGAAAACAATTATGTACCGTTTTTTGGTTCTTCTGAATGGTCGCGGTTTGACCCATTTCATCCATCGGTTTTAGCTACTAAGTATCACCGATCGTATCGTCCATTTCTTCTTGGAGCCAGAGGGAGTCAGTCCCTCACCCAATTTTTCGTCATGCAGTCAATTAATCAACAAATGAAAAATAAGAAAGCAGTCTTTTTTGTTTCACCACAGTGGTTTGTGCCAATGGGTGAAGACCCAAATGCCTTTTCTTTTTATTATTCACCGCTTCAAACAACGACCTGGATTCAGCAGGAAAAGGGATCTAAAATGGATCGTTACGCTGCTTACCGATTACTACAGATGCCTTCCGGTGACTCTGATAAAATTATTTCCGGGACCTTGGCAAGAATTGCTGCAGGGCTTAAACCAACATCCTTTCAAATGCTTTATGTTAACTATCGTCATAGGGTATTGTTGAATGAGGATCAGATTTATTCCAGGTTTAGAATCCCGGTTAATAATGCGAAAAAAATTGCTAATAATGCGGCAGAACTACCAAAGACTTATCATTTTCAGCAGTTGGATAAGTTGGCTGGCCAATTAGGTGAACAACATACAAACTCTAATAGGTTTCAGATTGGGAATCGCTTTTGGAATCGCCGCTTAAAGCATCACGTGAAAGCTTTGAAGGGATTTCAATCTAATATGAGTTTCTTGAAATCGCCGGAATACGGCGACTTTCAATTAGTACTAAATCAGTTTGCTAAAGATCATACAAATGTGTTATTTATTATTCCACCGGTTAATCAAAGATGGCAAAAATATACTGGATTGTCTTCAGAGATGTTGAAGCAATTTGATCAAAAGATAACTTATCAATTGCGCTCTCAAGGCTTTAATCATATCGATGATTTAAGTCAAGATGGAAATGTGAATTACTTTATGACAGATACCATTCATCCGGGATGGCGGGGATGGCTGAAGATGGATCAGGAAATTAATCCGTTTTTGACTAAAAAGCAAAAGGCACCTCACTACAGGATCGACAAGAGTTTCTATTCCAAAGGATGGCAACAGGCTGGTTCAGATTTTGATTATGATGGTTATAGAAACGATGGACGGTGACAAGTTTGATTCAAACGACAAAAAGGGTAAGAATGATACTATTCTTTTTCTGTGGGATGCTATTTGCCGGTTCGATTGCAATTCATGGGCTGATGGACGGATATAATCCGATATTAAAAACAAGCAATAAACGATATGATGCACAAATTGTTAAGCGTTCTAATGCGTATTCAATCTATCGTTTTGGACCTTATTTTACCAGTTCAAGCACAAGAACGGCGGATAGCAATGGAAATAAATACCCTAATGACTATGTAAGAGTGATGCAGACCAAGACAACCAAGACCGGCACCTATGCAAAATTAAGGTATTTCAATCAAAATATTGGTTGGATGAATGTTAAGGGACTCAAACCCGTTAGTTTTTCTCAAATAGCAGCGGCCACTATGAAACAGTATGATGTCAGTGGAAGTGCTATATTGGCTTCAGCAGGCAGTAAGCACACTGTCACTGTGAATAATGGATTCGCCAATGCAGCAAAGAAAACTGCGAATAGTAGTGACGGCACGGTACTATATCCTTTAGCATCCCTCCAAAAGGCAATGACGGGCGCAATTATCCAACAATTGATAAGTAGTGGCAACTTGTCTGCCGGGACGAAATTAAGTCGTTATTATCCGCAGGTAAAAGGCAGCAGCAATATTACGATTCAGCAGATGCTGTCAATGTCATCCGGTCTGGATAATAATGATACGACACCGGCTAAGGTGATGACTGAAAATCAGGCCTATACAAGCATGTTGAAACGTTTAGAGTCAACGGGCAAGATGACCTATGATTATAGCGATGTTAATTACGTTTTATTGGCAGGCATTATTGCCAAGGCAACAAAGCAGAGCTATGTTTCAAACCTAAAGACAAGAATTATTAATAAACTTGGCATGAAAAATACAAAGGTTGTTGATAGTAATAATATTGATACGTCCTCGATTGCATTAAGCTATTCTCGAAAGGCAACAACGGATTATACCAGTCCACAATCGGTTTCACTCCCAAGACTCTCTGCAATTCCCGGAGCGGGCAATATGCTCACGACACCGAGTGATTATTACAAGTTTATCTTAGGATTGCAAAACGGTTCCGTCTTAACGGCTAAGCAATATCAACAGTTGTTAAGCTATGGAACGGTTTATTCCGGTGGTATGTATGTTACCCAAAATGGTGTGAAGTACAATAACGGTTCGTTTGGTGGTCAGGGTTATCATTCGGGATATTTCGCAACTACTGGTAATTACCACATGGCCATTGTCTTCGAAAATCAAGATCCACTTGGTTTAACACCGAAAGATTTTGTGAAAAAAATGTATCAGGTTGCAACATATTATTAATTAGACAAAGATATAATCATTAATTATGATTGGTTATTAATAAAACAAGGAGTTGAGGCAAAATCATTTTGCCTCAACTCCTTGTTTTTAATAGCTTAAAGCCATTTGTTGTTTGTTGTGCCAGATTTTATAGAACGCATCTTCAGGCAATGAGTCCTGCTTTTTCGTCCAACAATCGTTAAAATAAATTGCTGAGTTGTTAAATCCCGTCATTAGTAAGGCGTGGGTGTGAAACCCGTCAAATTCACCGACCCATATGACAATGGGGTGACCGGTTGCACTTAAATACTGTTTTAGATCGACCAATGGTTGACCGCTCAAATTGACAGCATTTCCTGCATAGGTTGTCACTAAATCTGTGAGTGCAGATGGGTAAATACTATCACCATCATCAGTGAATGGATTACCAACAAATCCCTGATTGGGGTCAGTCGGATGGTAGGGCATTTCATGTGCCAGCTGAACTTTGTCAACAACGGCACCTGCATATTGAAGCATCATTGTGGTGGCAGTAATCTCGCAGCCGGTTGGGAGTTCTGGGCGCTGAGCAATAACGGGGATTGATAGTTTCATTGATATATACGCTCCTTGATAAGTAGTAAATGTTTATTCTCCTGATATTATATAACGCTTCTGGTTTATCATTGTGATCAACTGTTAAAAATGTTTCCATTCTAAAAGAAAGAATAGTTTTAATGATGAAAGCGCTAACACAAAATGATATAATTAAATCGGTTTAATAAGCGCATTGGGCGATTATTGACTATCATTATATTATTTCGTAATGGTCGGGTACCATTACTTGTTCTGGGGGACTCTATATGAGAAAATCACTTATTGTTGTAACGACCGTTTTGTCAGGCTTGTTTTTCTGGGGCACAGCTAATCAGCAGGAAGCTTCAGCGGCATCGAAGCCTGTTGAGATTTATTTGACACGCCACGGGCAAACGATGTTTAACATTAATGGGCGTGGCCAGGGGTGGGCTGATAGCCCATTAACGGATACCGGGGTTCAAGTTGCACATCAATTAGGCTATGGATTATATGGCTTACATTTTAGTGCTGCATATTCGGCTGATAATATGAGAACGTTTAAAACAGCTCATTATGCACTTGACTCATCCGGCAATGGTAAGGTCAATGTGACTTGGACGCCTAATTTGCGTGAGGGTGGTTACGGTAGTTTTGAAGGTCAAAAATATGACGACGTCAATAAAATTACGATGCCGTTGGTACGGCCTGCAGGAACCTACACTGGACCGCAGGACTTTGGCAAAGCACAGCAGGCACTTGGTAAAGACTTTTGGCCGGCACTTCAAGATGCTTATCATGATGCGGAAACCATTGATGGCGGAAAGTATAGCGATTCAACATTACCGGCCAGCCTAAAAGCCGAATCAGCCAGTCAGGTTATCTCACGGATGGACACTGAATTGACCTCTATCGCTAAGAAAGCTGCTAATAAGGGTGGCAATGTGTTGGTTGTCAGCTCGGGCATGTCCATTCCTGAATGGTTGTCTGCCCAATCAAATTATACGGTCAATGATTTTGTAAATTGGGGCAATGAGGCTGTTATGAAGGTCACATATAAAAACAATCAATTTTACTTTCCGAAATATGTGACTAGCGATACCCTCCTTTATACAATTAATAAAGGAGCCAAGTTGCAACAGTTACCGGCAAACAGATTGAGCGTTAATCAATTTAAGTTGAAGAAAAATGTCCTCACCGGAAAGACTTCTCAAAATGCTTCGTTGACGGTCTTGACCGATAAAGGAGCGACCTTACAAACTGCCAAAGCCAAGCCGGCCGGCACCTTTGGGTTTAAATTAACCAAGAATGCTTTGGACAAAGTTAAGCACTTCAAGCAGTTTAAAGTATTGTCAACGCCAGCCGGTGCTAAGGCATCATTGAATATGAACACCGACGTGGTGACTCAAACTGTTTTTGGAAATAAAACAGCGACTGTTAATGTCATCCAATAACTGGTTTGGAGAATAGAAGCGCAATGATGTTTAACGTTTTTTAAAATACCAATTTGGCGATTAAACAACAAAAGAGGCTGTGGACTTATATGACCGTCCACAGCCTCTTTTATTTGTTCGATTAATATAATTCTATAATCCAGTTTTTCTCTTTATCCGCATCATTTAAATAATCGGGATGGTCAAGCAATTCGGTATTAACACGAGCAACTTTACCCGATTGAGGGGAGTGTATATCTTCTACTGCTTTAGCGCCCTCAAACGAAAAGAATTCTTCGCCGACCTTAACCTCGTTTAGATTTTTAGGGAATGACGCGTACGAGATTTGACCGATTTGGTTTCTGGCTTCGTCGTTAAGTCCAATACGGGTATGTCCTTCTGAAGTTTCTTCCCGCCATAAATAGTTTGAATCATCAATTGGGTTTGCCATGTTAATCATCCTTCCTGTTGTTTCTGTTGATAAACCGGATTGACCATCAAATCTGCCATTTGCGCAGGTGTCAGGTTTCCGATATTGTCTGCCAAATGGGTGTGACTAAAAGCTTCTTCAAGATTATCTTTTTCAAATGGGACGCCGGCTATTTTATCTTCAATTTCTTTTAGATTGCCATTGGCCTTATTGAAATCGCCAAAAAGTTTGGCATGTGAAACAATGCCGTCATTAACTGAAAAGCTGATTTCAACGTTACCGACACCTTCATAATGATTGGAATGGAAATTATCATCGTGATAACGTTTTCCCATTGTCCAAGTTTCATCCTGATAGTCATGACCGGTGATGTCGTTGACTTTTTGCCAGTCAATTTCGGTCATGACGTGAGTTGGAATTTCTTTAATGGTATCTGTTTTAAAAATTTCTTTTAAAATTATTTCTGTTATGTCGTTAATTGAAATATCTTGATACTTGGCGGAGAAATAAGGGCGAATATTTGTTACCCGGCTGTGAACCGACTTAACCCCCTTGGAAGCCAATTTAGATTTCGGCGGATTTAGTGCTTTATCGGCAGCGTCCAAATTGACATCAATCATCAAGGTACCGCCACAATAAAAGCGATTGCCGATTTTAAAAGCTGCCATTCCGGAAAATTTCTTACCATCGACGGTGAGGTCGTTTCGTCCGGTTAAGGCTGCGTTAACACCCAGCTTTTTTAAAACGTTGATGATAGGGGTAGCATACTTTTTAAAGTTCATATAGTTAGTCCCGTCATCAGTGTCCACAAAAGCATACGTCAGATTGCCGGAATCAACGTAAACAGCACCACCGCCACCGGCTCGGCGGGTGATTTGAATATGATTTTGTTTGATATAATCCAAATTCAGTTCGGAATACACATTTTGGTTGGCACCGATAACAACCGATGCTTTAAGAGGCCGAGACCATTCGAACAACGTATCCGTAAATTGATCGTTTGTCATTAAATACCGGGAAACACTTTCAAACATCGTTGGATTTCCCATGTACTGCGTACCGGTAGAAAGATCTACATATCGCAATTTAGCACGTCTCCTTTCAATTAAGTAACCGTTTTCGTAGTTAAGTATAGCATTTCCCAAAATTTTAGAGAAAGAAAGGGATGTTTTGATAGGAGTTGATATCGTCGGCCTCAGGAACTATAGTTAAGAATGTGATTTTAGTTGATCTAATTAGTACATAAATGGGGGCCTTAATAGAATATGAAACGATTTTTAATGATTTTTTCAACACTGGCAATTACTGCAGTGATTGGTTTGGCGTTATTGGCTGGTTTTGGTTCAAGAAAAACAACCTATGCAAAGTATAAAGCGATCGGGTCAACGGTTAATTGGCATGACCCATCGGAAAGTCGGCCATATCCAAATTTAAAAAACGAGTCAAACCTTTGGATATACGTCAGTACCAAAAATCAACGTGTTTATTTGCATGGCAATGGTCAGGTGATTTATAAGATGTACTGTTCAACTGGGGAGGCCTCATCGCCAACACCCAAAGGGACCTTTCACATTCAAGCCCAACGTGGTAAATCATTTTATAATGCGGCCTCGGGTGAAGGTGCCAACTACTGGGTATCATGGTTGGATCATGGCGTTTACCTTTTCCATAGTGTGCCAGTGACCAAGACTGGGCAATATATCCCTTCCCAAGCTGAAAAATTAGGAACGCCGGCATCTCATGGGTGTGTTCGCTTAACGGTTGCCGATGCTTATTGGATGTATAGAAATATTCCTTATGGGACAAAAGTTGTTATTAAATGAAAAAATTAAAACGAGGGACTGAGTCAAAAGTGAATTTGATTCAGTCCCTCGTTTTTATAAAAATAAAATAATATCACTAAAATGCGTGACAAAAACCGACCTTGTGCTTTGTTGGCACACGATGTTTCTAGTATACTTCCACAATCCAGTTTTTATTTCGATCGGCACTATTGATCAGGTCGGGCTGATAAAGTAGTTCTGTATGAAACCTAACGACTTCTCCACTTTCCGGAGAATGAAGAACGGTTGTGTCGCTAACGGTATTGGGGCTCTCAAGCGTCAAGAAATCATGCCCATCACGAATTTCTTTATCGGATGTTGAGAATGTGACTGAGGAAATTTCGCCGAACTCTTCACGAGCGGCATCACTTAAGCCGATCCTAAAGTTGCCGTCATTGGCACGAGCTTTCCAGAAGTAACGTGAATCATCAATTGTACCAGCCATGTTAATCATCCCTTCACGGTTTTATTCTTAACCTCTATTATCGGTCTTATTGTGGAAATTTGATAGGAAAAGGGCGTGGATTTTTTCAGAATATTAAAAAAGGTTGGAATTTGTTCTTTTTGATACGGTCTTGTTCAGAATCAATGATTATCGGTAGCACGTTTTGAAGCAAATTTTCAGCTGTATTATCGTGATAGTCAAACAACGTTGGAGCAAGAACTTTTCTGCTTCAGCGTTGTTTGACTTGTTTTATAAAATTTATCGGATATCTAAGGGTTGTTTACTGGTCGGCTTTGGAAACTGGGTATCAAGTTTTGCCAGATCATCATCAGAAAGTGTGATTAAACCGGCTTTCACGTTGTCAACAGCGTGTTTAGGATCACCTGATTGAGGAATGGCAAGTGTACTGCCGTCGCGAATTGCCCAAGCCAGCAAAATCTGCCATGGTGTTGCGTGATGCACTTCGGCAACTTCTTTAACGGCTGAATGATTGATTAATTGACCGCGTTCGTCACCAGCGGCTACCGGTGTGTAGGCAATCAAAGGAATGCCCTGCTGACGCTGCCAGGGAAGAAGGCTGTATTCGATACCGCGACTGCCGAGATTATAAAGGTCTTCGTTTGCGGCTACCTGATCGCCACCCGGCAAATCAAGCAACTCTTTCATATCTGGGAGGTCAAAATTGGAAACGCCCCAGTGCTTGATTTTACCCTTTTTCTGCATTAATTGGAGTGTTTCAACGGTTTCACTTAATGGAACGGCGCCTCGCCAGTGATAGAGGTAGAGGTCCACGTAGTCGGTACCGAGCAGCTTCAAACTGATATCCAAGCGGTGTTCCATTCTATCAGCGGAGGCGTTGGAAGGAAGAACCTTGTCAATTAAGAATAAGTGATCACGATTAATATTGGCAATGGCTTCACCAACCAGATTTTCACTGCGGCCGTTGCCGTACATTTCCGCAGTATCAATGACGTTTGCGCCGGCATCGATACCGGCTTGGATTGCTTTGATTTCTGTTGAACGGGTTGCTGCAGAATCTCCCATATGCCAGGTACCAAGGCCGATTGCCGGAACCGTTCTGTCGCCAAGATGTAAGTCTTTCATAAAAAATTAGCCTCCTAATTGATTAGAAATGTGTTTTCAACTGTTCCTTTGATACTTAAAAACATTGTGAAAACGTGACGCTAGGTTCATTATAGGAGTGAAAAACGGGTTAATCAATCAGTTCCTGATGCGTAACCAGTTAAAAATCTTTTCGGCATCTTTGAATGGTACGTAGCGGATTTCGACTTGTTCGTTATGATTTCCGTGCCGAACATTTACTCGCAGGTGTGCCAGTTTTTTATGTGACATCCAAATGGATTGGTTAAGACTGAAGGACTGGACATTCTTTTTGGGAATAATGAATTCGGTTCTTGTGAAAAGCCAACCGGATTGCATGATCAACTGATCGCCATGGAGTTGCCAGCCGGTATTACTTGATGAGTACCAACCCAGGAAGAATGAGATGATCAATAAAAGCAGACTGAATGCGCCCCAGAGTCTAAAGAAATAAATGCAGCCGGCAATTGGAATCAGTGTCCAAAGAATGGCATTTCGAATAAAATAAAAATAATTTTGTCTTGGCAATCTTTCAAGTGAAATAAACTGATCCGGCGCCCAACTCACAAAGGGCTTTAATTGGTTGAAAACGTCGTGAGTTTTGATAACCGGTAAAATCATCATGTCGTTGCCCTTATCATCGTCTCCTGCCGAAGAAGCGGCTAACGCCTGAACAGTTGAAATTTTGGCCCACTGTCGGAGAACGTTTTGTTTAACCCTAAGGGCTTGGATGCGGTTGATAGGGATGGTGACAGATTTTCTTTGAAACAGGCCCTGGTAGGTTTTTAATTGGTTTGATTCGGAAGTTAAGGTGAATTTATAATATTTTTGAACGAGTGAAAGATAGGATCCTACCACCGCAATGATGACAATTAATAAGACAATCCCGCTGATAATCAGGATAGATTGCGAGATGATTTCCTTGGTGACCGTGTTGACGAGACGTTGGGGGATGTACTCCTGAATTTTGCCATAAAGAGCAGCTAAGATCCCCATTAACGGCAGGATACCAAATGAAGTCAAAGCAAATACATTAAGATCATGAGGATTTATTTCGTAATGGTGAGTGGCCGCTAATGGTGTTGAAGAATCAACTGTGGGTTTCGCTGATTGATCTGTTGTTAAGTCCGGAGTTGTTGAACTTCCCTTAACTGCTAAGCGTTTACGATCGATTTCTTCACGAACGCTTTCGGAAACGACCGGTAACGTGACTTCAGGACGATGACTTTCGTGACCGGCCGTCTCAATTTTTAATTGTTCCAAATGCAGTGGTTTCAAAAAGAACCATTGACTGCGTTGGATTGTCTGAATCCGACCGTAGGGGATGTGCGTGTGACGTTTAACAAAGATGCCGGAATTAATGGTTATCATATCGCCGCCGATTTGAAAGGTGAAAAAGAAAAATTTCAGTAATCCGACAATAATAACCAGGCTCAATAGTGTTCCAATGACGACCCAGAAGTTGGTTCGTTGAGACGGAAGGGCGATAAGGGCAAAAATTCCCCAGTTAAGAATGCCTTTGTAAGCATAGTAAAATAAAGAAAATGGGTTTAGATGTTGCTTTGGCGCTTCAGACGTCATTTTCTTTCACCTCCACGGCCAATTGCATGATTTGGCGGCGTAATTGCTCGGCTGTTTGTGGTTCCAGCCCATCAATTTTGTGTGAGGTTGAGGCAGTTGTAATTTGAACTGTTTGTAGCTTTTGTGATTGAAGAATAGGTCCAGCTGAAAGGGTGACGTCCTGCACACGTGCGATTGGAATTGAAACAAGCTTTTTGAAAATGTAGCCGGATTGTAATTCAACGGCATCGGCGGTTAGGTTATAGCGCCAAAAGGCATAACGGTACGAAACCAATATCAGCTCAAATATGAGATCAATGATTGCAATTGCACCAAAGCCTATTCCCGGCCAAAACAACCATTGCCAATTGAAAAAAATGAATGCGATGTAACAGCCGATTGCAATGATGAGTAGGACGGCAAAGTTGATGAAGGCGGAGATCCGCCAAACGTTTTTAATCTTTTCTGGTAAATGGGTTCCTTCTGTCAAAATAAATCACTCCTCTTAATATGTATTGCCCTTACGTGAAGTGTACAGAATAGCTATTGAAAAATCCAATTCTTATTATGTTATTATTGTTCTTTTGTGTAGACACGCCGAGAAGAATGGCGTTATACTATCCTTTATGCGGTCTACGACTTTAAAAAGGGGATGATTAATTGTCAGTAAAAGTAAGGAACGCCATTATTGTGCTGATTTTTGGAAATTTTTTGGTTTGTATCGGGATGAGTCTGATTTTTCCGGTGATGCCGTTTATTAAAAATGAACTTCATCTGTCGGCAACCGATATGGGTATTATGAATTCACTATTTGCCTTTGCGCAATTGATTGCTTCCCCAATTGTTGGTCAGATTTCCGATCGAATTGGCCGAAAGCCTGTTTTGGTCTGGGGATTAGGGCTATATATGATTTCTGAAATTCTATTTGCGGCAACAAATTGGTTGTGGATGTTTGATATTTCACGGACAATCGGTGGCTTGTCAGCTGCAATGGTCGTGCCGACAACCAACGCTTTGGCAGCGGACTTAACGACGCCAAGGCAACGGGCCAGAGTGATCGGCCTGCTTTCGGCAGCTTTTAGTGGTGGCTTGATTTTAGGCCCGGGTATTGGTGGCTTCCTCGCTAAAATCGATTATAAAACACCGTTTTGGTGTGCAGCTGTCTTAGGGCTACTCAGTATGATTTCGCTACAAACCATGTTACCGAGTGAAAAAGAAATCGAAAGTATTGCAAAGGATAATATTGTCCCACCAATTTCGAAGGGGCCAAGTCGTGCAACTTGGGAACAAACCAAACGGCTATTCGGCGGTCCTATGAAAATCCTGTTCCTATTGATTCTGATATCATCATTTGGATTAGTTGGCTTTGAGAGTATTTACAGTTTGTATGTCAATGAGGTATTCGGATTTACGATCGGCAATATTGCCTTGGTATTAACGTTGAATGGCTTATTATCACTGATGTTTCAGGCACTTTTATTCGACCGTTTGGTGACCTGGCTAACGGAGAAGCGATTAACCAGATACTGTTTCTTCTTGGCAGCCGCCGGAACGGTTTGGATTATTCTCGCCCATAGTAAACTTGAGGTGATTATTGCAACTTTGATCGTCTTCACATCATATGATCTCATTCGACCGGCAATCACAACCCTTTTAACGAAGGCAAGTGCGACGGGACAAGGTTTGATTAACGGTGTTAATATGTCACTAACAAGTGTTGGTAACATCATTGGACCGATTATGTCGGGTGCCTTGTTGGATATGAACTATCATGTTCCATATGTGATAGTGGCAGCGTTTCTGGCCTTGTCGTGGTTGATGACGTACATGGTTAAGGATCATTTTACTGTAACAATTTGAGGTATCATCTGTATTAGAAAGCACTTGAAAATGATTTATAAAACAATCAGTTTGGTCCTTTCTACCAAGCTGATTTTTATTTTCAAAAAATGTTAGTTTTGGTTGACAAAGACTAACTAACTATCTATAATTCACTTTGTTAGTTTAATCAGAAAGAGACTAACTAAATAATGAGATTAAGGAAAGTGAACAAAATGACTTACAATTCTCAGGAACTTTTAAATCTTTTTGGCCGTTTGTTTCAACAACGTGCTTTCATGTCTGCCGCAATTAAAAGCGTTCAATTTGGCCGTTCCCAGGATCCACAAAAGAATCCAAATCAGTTGCGCGTTCTTCATGAACTGGCGGAAAAGAAAGCATTAACGAATACTGACATTGTTGAAGCGTTGGACATTCGACCAAGTTCGGTCAGTGCGATGGTAAGTAAATTAGAGGCCGCCGGCTTAATCGAACGGCATGAATCCCCGGATGATAAACGGGTGATGTTGATTTCATTAACAGCAAAGGGACAAAACATGATTGATGATTCTCGGCAGTTCACGGATCAACTATCCGAGTCGCTTTTCTCGTCACTGACGGACGATGAACAGCAGCAACTTCGCAAATTATTGAGTAAATTGATTACCGATCTGGAACAAAAAATGCCGGAAAATTGGTCAGAGCCCAAAAATTTTGCGGATTTTATGAGAATGGCTCATGATTGGCACCACAATATGGACGGATTAAATCGTGACTTTCCATTTGGCGGATTTAATCGGAACCGGGATTAGGGGGTAAGATTATGGAACAGGTTATGCAGCGACCCACCAGGCCAAAGAACAAATCAAAATTCAAAATTAAAGGGTTTCTGCGGCTGATTGCGCAAATCAAGCCCAAGTATTGGCAATTGGGTGTAGGGCTTTTGCTGGGAATGATTGCCACGGGAATGCAATTAGCTGTGCCAAAGTTTGCCAAAGATTTGATCAACCAGTTGGGTCATCATCTCAACACGCAATTGGTCATCGGCGTGATTCTGCTTTTTGTGGCGAGTGCGTTGATTAGTGCCTTTTCTGGTGCGATATTGGGCTTCTTCGGTGAAAACGTTGTTTATAAGCTTCGAGGGAAGCTATGGCAGAAATTATTGGTATTGCCGGTCAACTATTACGATGAAACCAAATCCGGTGAGATTACCTCGCGATTGGTAAATGATTCTACTCAAGTGAAGGATTTGCTTGCCAATTCTTTGCCGAATATGGCAACGTCACTTCTTCAACTGGTGGGCGCATTTATTCTAATGCTGGTTATGGACTGGAAAATGACCATCATGATGTTTATTGCCGTTCCGTTGGTTATTTTGGCAATTCTGCCTGTGGCAAACAAATCTCGAAAGATTGCGCATGCCCGTCAGGATGCCCTGGCTGATTTTAATGGCTCGGCAAGCGAGATTTTAAGCGAAGTTCGGCTTGTTAAATCATCAAATGCCGAAGCAGTCGAGCGGCAATCCGGTCATAACCGCATTTCAAAGCTTTATCAAATCGGGTTAAAAGAGGCGATTTATGATTCCGTCGCAGGACCATTGATGACAATGGTGATGATGGGGATGGTTGTAGCGATGTTGGCCTATGGTGCCAGCAGGGTAGCCCAAGGTACGATGGATATGGGGACACTGTTCTCATTTCTGATGTATTTGGTTCAAATGGTTGGTCCGTTTGCGACCCTCGGGCAATTCCTTTCAGCAACTGCCAAAGCCAGTGGATCGACTGACCGGATTCAAGAATTACTTGGCACATCCGAGGAGAATCAGGTTGATGGGCACCCTGTTGATGCACAAGGTCAAACGTTAAGTATGAACAAAGTTGATTTTGCTTATGAGGACGGTAAATCTGTGTTAAATAAGGTTTCGTTTGAAGCTAAGCCAAATTCGATTGTGGCCTTTGCCGGACCTTCAGGCGGTGGTAAATCAACGATCTTTAGTCTGCTTGAACGTTTTTATCAACCAACTGGCGGCACAATCAAAATAGGCAACCAGAATCTTGAATCGGTTAACTTGACGGACTGGCGGGAACAGATCGGGTTGGTTAGTCAAGATGCTGCTATTATGGCTGGAACGATTCGTTACAATTTAACCTATGGTCTCAGCGGTCAGTATTCGGATGAGCAGTTGTGGCACGTTCTTGAAATGGCATACGCTAAGGAATTTGTTGAGGCGATGCCGGATGGGCTGGATACCCAGGTTGGTGAGCGGGGTGTTAAAGTCTCCGGTGGTCAACGCCAACGTTTGGCGATTGCCCGGGCATTCTTACGTGATCCTAAAATTCTGATGCTGGATGAAGCAACTGCCAGCTTGGATTCGGAATCGGAAATGATGGTTCAAAAAGCGTTGGAAAAACTGATGCATAATCGAACCACTTTGGTCATTGCACACCGTTTGAGTACGATTGTGGATGCCGATCAAATCTACTTTATAGAAAAGGGTCACGTCAGCGGTCACGGCACTCATAAACAGTTGGTAGCGGAGTTACCATTGTACCGTGAATATGTAGAAAATCAGATGAGTATGTAATCTGATTGACGTAAAACGACTATCAGAACTTCGACAATCATATTATCATTTAATGATATGAATCCCATTATAAAGTTTAAACGATAATAGTTTGATAGTTAAAGAGGGTCTCAACAATCGAGTCATTAATTGTTGAGACCTTCTTTTGGATATATAATGAGCATTATTTTTTATTTTTCAGTAAGATTGGCTGTCAAAATTCTCAGAACCATTTGTTGTTCTTAGCCATATTAACCGCTTCTAAGCGATTGTGAACGCCGAGTTTACTGAAAATAGCTGAAAGATAATTACGGACGGTACCATTAGATAAGAAAAGCTTTTCAGCAATTTCTTTAGTCGTATCACCATCAGCGGCGGACTTTAGGACGACCATTTCCTGATCACTCAAAGGGTTATCCGCCGCGTTAACCATATTGCGAACTAATTCTGGATCGTAGATTGTTTGGCCGGCCATGACATTTCGGATGGCTGTTACCAAGTCATCGCTTGGACTATCTTTCAAAAGATAACCGCTGACTTTGGCTTTTACCGCTCGCGCAAAATAAGCCTTTTGAGCAAAAGTCGTTAAAATAATGACTTTAGTTGCTAAATGGGCTGCCAGGATGTCATCGGCAACATCCAGTCCGGTAGCTTTTGGCATTTCAATATCCAAAATGGCAATATCCGGTTTTAATCGATTAATATCCAGCCAAGCTGTTTGACCATCACCACTGGTACCGAGGACTTTGAGATCGTCTTCCAAGTTCAGAAGCTGTGCAAGTGCTGAACTCAACATACTTTGATCTTCTGCTAAATACAAGGTAATCATTTTATCTCGGCCTCCTTTGACCATTGGGCGGAAACAAGTGTCCCGATTTTGTTTGATTGGATATTGAATTGGCCACCATCGGCTTGAACGCGTTCCTGCATCCCTGATACGCCATGAGACCCCTCGCGACTATAGTTAATGCCATGGCCGTTGTCTTGAATTGTAACTTGATAGGAATCGTTGTCTGGTCGACTGAAAGAAATCAGCACCAAAGTCGCTCGACTATGACGAATGACATTGGTAATCGCCTCTTGCAGGATTGGCGTTACTTTAATTTGAATAGCAGTCGGCCATTTATTGGCATCCTGTTCGCCTTCTGTTTGAAGGTTGATCTGGGCTTCTTGAAGATTCTTTTGTTGCTTGATCATTGACTCGTCAATCATTTCTTGGCGAAGATTATTAACAATATTTCTGACCAATTGAAGGTTTTGACGACTGGTATCAATAATATCATCGAGTTCTGCAGGGACCTTTTCCGGCTGTTTCTCGAGTAGTTTTTTAGCAAGTTGGGACTTAACGGTAATCATTGAAAAGGATTGACCAAGTGTATCGTGCAGGTCCCTGGCGATTCGTTCACGTTCGCCGCGTTTAATGACTGATTGCAAACGTTGGTTGGTACGGGCAAGGTCCTGCATGTGCTTCATGGACCTGGACAAGCTATAAGCAAAGATTGGTGAGACGGCAGGTAAAATAAATGACCACAAATCAAGGTTCACAGGATTCAGAATTTTCAAATTAATCATTTCGCCAATAAATGTCGCATAATAAACAGTCGCGAAAAGCCTAAAGTAACGTTTTGGCGCGTAAGCTAAAATGGATGAAATTTGCCATCCCGGAAAAATCAGGATCCAGAAGTTATTATCAAAAAATGTAAAGATCATTCCGATCAGCGTCTCAGCTACCATACCGGCTATTTGGTATTTTTGGGAGGCTGAAGTGATCACGTAAGCAATCAGAAAAAGAAAGGTCATTCCAATCCAAAACCAATCGTTTGACGTTTTGGGAGGAATTTTATCTGAAATGTCTTCTATCAAAAAGATTAGCCAAATATACGAGTACCAATAGGTTTTTAAATTAGACCGCAGTCCCTTGATCATTTTTCAGTTCTCCACTCTTTTGAACCAATTTAATCAGTACAAAAATTAGTACTAATATGATGACGGTCCAAATGACTATTCCCATAATATCATGAATTGGTAGGGATTGATTATTGATCGCAAGATTGATCATTTTACTGGTGAGGTAAGTCGGTGTGGCTTTACCGATGGTCTGAACCCAATTCGGCATCATCGAGATTGGCCACCACAAGCCACTGATGACGGCTAACGGAAAGACAGTTAAATTTGCAATAATACTGGTTAATTGGGGTGTTTTGGCAAATGAGGAAAGAACGCCAACCCCCATGATTGGCAGCGTACCAAGAACAGCAATGACAATAACAGTAATGGATTCACCTAAAGAGAGATTGATATGCCACGTTAGTTTTGCGACAAGCTGCATTAAAATAATGGCCAGCATGTTGACCAGCGACATGATAATACCGATTGAAATATAGTAGTACTTGGTGCCTCTAGGTGTGAGTGATAATGCCGAGAGCAGTTTGTGCTGACGGTCGTTCTGCATAATTTGTCCCAGCCCAAACATGGCGTTAATCAAGACACTGTACACGATCATACTGCCAAGGTATTGCTTGGCAAAAACCAATTCCTGAGCAGTGGTTCCCGAAATCAGAACCTTTGTGAATAGGATATAGAAGCCAATTGGCATTAAGATGGTGAAAAATAAATAGTTGAAGTTTCGTAAAAAAACGCGTTTTGCATTAAAGCTGATTTGATATCCCAATGTTTTCATCTTAATGATCCCCCTTATTTGTCATTTCCAAAAAGATTGACTCCAATGATTCACGCGTAATCGTGATGTCATGCAGCTGATCGATAAAAGGCAACAGCGCCTTCAACGTTAAATCGGTATCGTTACTGATTAAGGTCATATTGGCGTCGGTTTGAGTGGCAGATTCAACGGCTGGTAAATGTGTGAACAATGATCGTTCCAGCTGTGTGTTGAAATTGAATTGACCATTATCATGGTGGCTTTGAAGTGTCTGCCAAGTACCAACGTAACGGAATTGCCCGTCTTGTAAAATGGCGATTCTGTCAGCCACTTTTTGAATTTCCTCAAGATAGTGGCTGGTAATGACAATAGTGACGTTTTGCTGACGCAACTTTTCAATATAGCGCCAAAAATTTTGCCGAGTTTCTGCATCCATACCCACGGTTGGTTCATCTAAAAATAAGAGTTGCGGATTTGACACAATGGCACTGGCAAAACTGACTTTTCGACGTTGACCACCGGATAGTTTATTCATGAGTTGATTTTGAATATCTGTAAGGCCAAGTTCCTTTATGACCGTTTCGGGATTCTTGGGATGGGTTGCTTGTGCCGCAAATAACTTAATGAACTCTCTTACTGTGACATTGTTAATTTGTAAATCATCTTGAAACATTGTAGCCACCTTTTCTTTAACGATGGTGCTTCCCGGTTGGCTGTCCAAAACGGTAATGGTATGATTGTGGGAGCTTAAGATGCCCTGGATGAGATTGAGCAGGGTGGTCTTTCCGGCACCGTTTGGACCGACCAACCCAAAGATTTCGCCTGATTGAATTTGCAAATTCAGATGATCAAGTACCCGCTTATTAGGGTATGCAAAGGATAAGTTTTTTAATTGAATAGCAGCTGTCATGTTGCCCGCCTCTTTCTTTTATCTGTTTTTATAGTAGATGCAACGAATAAGTTTGTTAACGAAACAGCATTTGTCATATAGGTCACTTCTTTTTCCTATCTACAGTCATAGTATATATTGATGGCTATTTGGCTTGTAGTAAGGATTGTCATGAATAGGGATGACAAATGTCACATGATTCTTTATGAAAAAAAGGCCCTTTTCATTGTGAATCAATTTCATTGGAAGTATACTGTAAGCGGATACAAAAATGAAAACGGAGGCGTTTATTATGGCAGAAAAAGTAGCGTTTGTTACAGGCGGCGGTCAAGGAATCGGTGAAGCAATTGCAACACGGTTACACGAAGATGGATTTAAGGTAGCAGTTGCGGATTTGAATATCGATAATGCAAATAAGGTAGCCGCTAAATTATCGCCGGATGGCAGTCAGGCCATTGGCGTTAAGGTAGATGTTGCAGATCGTGATTCTGTCTTTTCGGCTGTTGATGAAACTGTGGATAAATTGGGCGGCTTTGACGTAATTGTCAATAATGCAGGCCTTGGACCAACCACACCTCTGGACACCATTACACCGGATCAGTTTCGACTCGTATACGGCGTTAACGTTGGTGGCGTTCTCTGGGGTGCTCAGGCCGCTCACCAAGCCTTCAAGAAATTAGGACACGGTGGTAAGATTATCAATGCAACTTCACAAGCCGGTGTTGTCGGGAATCCTAACCTGGCCCTTTATTCAGGAACCAAATTTGCCGTTCGTGGGATCACTCAAGTGCTTGCTCGTGATTTGGCTGAAGAAGGGATTACGGCCAATGCTTATGCACCAGGTATTGTTAAGACACCGATGATGTTTGATATTGCACATCAAGTTGGTAAGAATGCCGGTAAGGACGATGAGTGGGGCATGCAAACATTCGCAAAAGATATTGCTTTGAAACGATTATCAGAGCCCGAAGATGTTGCAGCTGCTGTCTCATTCCTTGCTGGTAAAGACTCTAATTATATTACCGGCCAGACAATTATTGTTGATGGCGGGATGCAGTTCCATTAATTAATTGGTGTGTCGTTTAAATAAGGATTTATTATTAAGCTTACGAAGGGTCAAGGCAAAATCTGCTTTGACCCTTTTGGTGTGTCCTTACTGGGCCCTTAAATTGATGGGGTGAAGTCAGTCAGCATACTAACCCCTACGTGATTGATTTAGCTTCTGAAGTCGCTTAAGATAATATTTGATGCACCATTGGGGGGGATTACATGTCATCAAATCAAAAAGTCGTCAATACGGAACGCAAGATTAAATCGGCTTTTATTTATCTGACAGAAACAAAAGGAATAAAAGCGATGACTGTGAGCGATATTACTAAATTTGCAAGGATTAACCGCAGCACGTTTTACACGCATTATCGTGATAAAACAGCGATGGTAAGCGATTTTGAAGATCAGATATTAACTCATATTGAAAAATTAGTGTTGGATCATTCGGATGAGAAAATCGGCTATCAGGACGTTTCTGAAGGGACACCCCACGTCTGTGCGGCGGTTGAAACGGTCGTTGATTATCTCAATCAAGAATTTAACATGTCCCGAGCGTTATTGGGTCCGGGCGGGGATTCCCAACTTGAGGTAAAAATCAGAAAATTATTGGGTCGACTAATTGATAGGCAGTTGGCTGAGGTGAAAGGGCAAACCGGGCCGACTAAAATCCCTGATAATTTTGCTCGGGAAATTATTGTTTCGGGATTAATGAGCATCATTAAGGTTTGGCTTACAGAAGGTAATCCCGAGACGCCCAAAGAAATTTCAACCATTATCATGAAGACCAGGTATCTGAGCCCCTTTGACCTTTTGGACGTTAAAAAGGCATAGGATGGAATATTCGGGCGCCTTTTTTATAACGATGCTTAAAATTGAATTATTCACAATTTAAATAAAAAATATATGCAATAAACCCTACTGTTAATAGGCAATTAAGGGTTTTCCCTAATTTGTTGAAAGCGCTATTTCACAATTTGATGAACGATGTTATATTGATGCCAAGAATCCAATTATTCTTAAGGGGTGGCCAAAATGTTAAAAGAAGTTCATATGCCAAAATTAAGCCCAAAGTCTGACGATTACTTTTTCGGTGAGTGGATCAAGAAACCCGGAGAAGCGGTTAAGCAGGGCGATATCCTATTTGAGGTTGAGACGGATAAAGTGATTAGTCAGGTTGAAAGTGAAGAAAATGGTGTCTTAAAGGAACAGAAGGTTGCGACGGGTGATACGACCAAGGTTGGAGATCTAGTTGCGACAATCGAAGTTTCGGATAGCTAAAGGGGAAATCACAAATGGAAAAGAAAGAAGCACCAAAGAAGCCGGATTGGTTAAAAGTGACGTATGATCAAAAGAAAGTTGACCAAATGAATCAATTATTGTCCGGTTTGAAACTGAACACGGTTTGTGCGGAAGCTAATTGTCCCAATTTGGGCGAATGCTTTGGGAGCGGGACGGCTTCGTTTATCATTTTAGGCCCTAACTGTACCCGGGCCTGTCGATTCTGCGATATTCCCCATGGTCACCCAAAGCCTGTTGATTTAATGGAACCATACCGGGTCGCCGAGGCTACCAAGCGATTGGGATTAAGCCACGTGGTTGTTACCAGTGTTGATCGAGATGACCTGCCGGATCTTGGTGCCGACCAGTTTGTTAAGACAATCAATGAAATCAGGAGATTAAACCCGGATACCACGATTGAAGTATTGACACCGGATTTTCAAGGACATGAGGATTGTTTGGATAAAGTGATTGCGGCCAAACCGGATGTTTTCAACCATAATATGGAAACGGTGCGCTCAATTACGCCAAAGGTTCGGCACCGTGCTACTTATGATACCTCACTTAAAGTTTTGAAATATGTCAAACAGCATGCGCCAAAGACGACCTTTGTCAAGACAGGGATCATGCTTGGCCTTGGTGAAACTGATGAGGAAGTTTATCAGCTAATGGACGACTTGAGAGCGATCGATGTGGACTTTTTAACAATTGGTCAATATGTTCAACCGGGCCCTAAAAATTACCGATTGCGTGAATGGGTTCCAATGAAACGTTACGCAACTTATTATCGTGAAGCCAGGAAACGCGGATTCAGATTTGTCGCAAGTTCCCCACTTGTTCGAAGCTCTTATAAAGCCAAAGAAGAGTTGGAGGCAGTTTACGGAAAATGATTTATTTACCCGTGACGTCGACTGACGTTTATCATAATTTTGCGTTGGAATATTATCTGATGAGTGAAAAGCATTTTAAAGAACCGGTGTTTATGCTGTGGTCCACGACGCCAACGGTGATGCTTGGTAAATATCAGGACGCTGCGGCTGAATTAAATCTTGATTATATTAAAAAACACGGGGTACACGTTGTTAGACGCTATTCTGGCGGTGGGACGATTTATACGGATCAGGGCGGTTATCAGTTTACGTTGATTTATCCAGATGAACACTCGGAAATTGACTTTTCAGCCGGATTGACACTTATTAAAGCGGCTTTGAATCAGATTGGCATCAAAGCTGAAACAGATAGTCGAAACGACTTGGTTGTCGACGGACGAAAGGTTTCCGGGAGCGCTCAGTATGTGACGCCCGGATACAAGCTGCATCATGGCAGTTTGTTGTTTGACTCAGATTTGGATACCATGGCGCATGCGTTGAGGGTCGATCCGGTTAAGCTAAAGGCAAAGCGGATTGCTTCCGTTCATCAGCGAACCGTTAATTTGAAGGAGCAACAGCCACTTTGGTCGGCTTCGGAGTTCAGAGAGCGTTTATTAGAAGCGTTTTTAGCGGCTGGACAATATCAAAAATATCAGCTGACTGACCAAGACGAAGACAGGATTTCGGCGATTGCAACCCAACGTTTTGCAAATCCTGATTTTATTTATGGGCAGGGCAATCGTTTTGAACATACCGGCAAACGTTACTTTAAAGGTGGCGGCTTGGCACAGATCAGTTATACGCTCAGCAATCATCAATTAAAAGATGTTCGGTTATCTGGTGACTTTTTCAGTAACTTGGATAGGGATAGCTTTGAAGCGGCTTTAATTGGTGCTGTCTTTGATCAAAAGACAATTTCAAGAATTATTAAGAATCAGCTTGATATAGCGCCAATCATGGGTATCAGTGCGGATCAATTAACATCGCTGCTATTTTCATCAGAATTAAATTAGGGTATGATGAGCTTTAAAAGTTGCTTGATTTTAGTCGCTTCAAGTGATTCTTTAAGGCTTTTTTCTTAATTTTATGCGTTGCTCCATCTTCTGATTTGGTATCACATTAATTGATATGTTACGATTTAAGTGGTTCACAAAATGATTGGAGATGTTTCACAATGGACGGATTACACTCAACAATTACCTTGAATAACGGCGTTAAAATGCCGCGATTTGGTTTAGGAGTTTGGAAGACCGATAACCGGACGTCTCGTGATTCGGTTGCGGCCGCAATCAAGAATGGCTACTTGGCAATTGATACTGCACGACAGTATGGTAATGAGCAGGGAACCGGTGCCGGCATTAAACTTGGTTTGGGACAGGCAGGATTAAAGCGTTCCGACCTCTTTGTGACAACTAAGCTTTATAATGGTGAACAGGGAGATTATGATCAGGTTTCTAAGGCATTTGAAAACCAACTAAAAGATTTGGGACTGGATTATGTTGATCTTTACCTGATGCATTGGCCGGTAGATAAGACTTATATTGAAAGTTATCACGCAATGGAAAAATTGTATCGTGAGGGCAAGGTTCGGGCCATTGGTGTTTCTAATTTTGATAATGACCGAATGGAAAAATTGCTTGAAGAAGCCGAAATCATACCGGCTGTTAACCAAATGGAATTCAATCCAACTAACCAGGAACGTGAAATCTTGGCCTTTGATCAAAGTCACGATATTGAAATGACAGCGTGGTCACCACTTGGCGGCGGTGAGTCTTTGACCAATCCGGTCATTGATGCGTTGGCTAAAAAGTATGACCGTTCAGCCGCTCAAATCATCTTGCGCTGGGAATGGCAACGTGACATTGTCACGGTTGTTAAATCTACCCACGAAAAGCGGATCATTCAAAACAGCCAAATCTTTGATTTTTCATTAAGTGATGAAGATGTTCAAAAAATCAACGAGCTTGATCAAGGAAAACGTGGCCTTTGGTATGATGACTTTCAGTGGCATAATCCAAATGGAAAGGTTGCCAATGGCATCGACCAATGGCCAGATACTAGAAAGTAATTGCCACCGACTGATTTAAAATAAGGTGTTTTGGGTAGAACTTGGATTAACGTTAATCTGTTAAAAACTCGCTATGTAAAATATGAATAAAAAAATATTCCTTCAGGAAGATTCGGAAACGGTTTTTGAATCTTTCTGGAGGCTTTTTAATGTTTGGAGAAGCCAGTTTGAACGCCGGGACTGAGAATGAGTGTGAATACGATAATGGTTGGTAGTGACCAAGCCAGTGACCGAATAGACAACAAAAGCGGGTCTTGAAAAAATGGGCCTGGGTAAAAGATAAGGCTGATTAAAAAATTACCAATAATTAAGATAAACGAATGATGGACAATAAAAAAGAATGTATTCGATTTCGTTCTTAGACTAAGGTTAAAAGTTCCCGTTTTATTTCGCGATAGTTGATGTGCTTTGCTATTTGTCGAATAAGCTGATCTTTTGGCTGATCCACATGCAGCTAGAGTTGCCATAAGTGGGATTCGTTCAAACGAGAGTGTGCGCATTAAGAGTGAAATAATCGTTTGACTTCTTTGAAAAAGGCCGGCAAGCTCCCCGACATATCTAAAAAAGGAAGCCACTGTTAAGAAGATAAGGAGAATATAGAGGCAACGAAAAGTTGTCGAGACATCTTTGTAATAATTAATTTTTTTGAACAGATTCCAAGTGGTCAACTGAATCACCCCGTGTCGTTATTTAGTCATTAGTAATAGATTAACAATTATCATGACTTGGTTCAATAACCCGTCTGACTATGATGCTTGTAAATCCTTTAACATCAGGTTGATTTACTGACCAAAAATATTGATTTTAATAATGACTGCATGGTTATTGACTGGGCAGTCATTACTATATATACTAAGGGCGAAAGAAAGAATAGGGCTTGTTCTTAAGTATGAGAGGTGTTAGCTATGAATGATGAACTTGTTTTAGAAACGAAAAATTTAAAGAAATCCTTTGGGAAATTCCAGGCATTAAGGAACGTTAATTTACAGCTTCATAAGGGCGAAGTGTTAGGTTTTATCGGACCAAACGGTGCTGGAAAGTCTACAACGATTCGGGTTATTCTGGGTCTGATTAAAGCTACGGGTGGCTCAGCAACTGTCTTCGGCAAAGATGTTTGGAAAGACTCGGTTGCCATTCATAAGAATTTGTCCTATGTACCGGGGGATGTTTACCTTTGGCCTAATTTGACCGGTGGACAGACAATTGACCTATTGTTGCATATGTCCGGACAAAAGCATACGGCTAGAACAGATCAACTCATTAAAGAATTTAAATTGGATACCAGTAAGAAGAATCGAACCTATTCAAAAGGAAACCGACAAAAGGTCGCACTGGTAGCTGCATTTTCAACCGATGTTTCATTATATATTTTTGATGAACCGACTTCGGGACTGGACCCGTTAAATGAAGTGATCTTTCAGCAACACGTTGCCGAACTTAAAAAGGCGGGCAAAAGTGTCCTGCTTTCAAGCCATATTCTTTCAGAAGTTGAAAAGATGTGTGACACAATTGCCATTATTCGTGAAGGAAACGTGATTGAAGCTGGTTCGTTGGAATCAATGCAACATCTAACTCGTAATACAGTTGCCGTTCGAACGAAGAAGCCGCTTGACGAGTTACAGAAAGCCGGGGGTGTCTATCAATTAAAGTTCAATGATGCATCCAAAACAACTGCTGAATTCAGTGTAGATTCGGACCAGATTGGAAATGTTATGGACTTGCTTTCAGCAAAAACAATTGTACAGCTGAAAACAACACCGCCAACGCTGGAAGACCTTTTCCTACGTTATTATCAGTCTGCCGACGAGCAAAAAGGTGGCGATTAATATGACACAATATGCTCAAACATTGGCTTTGCTAAAAGCTAATTTAAAACGTGATTGGCTAAAAATGACGATATGGCTGGTTGTTTTGGCAGGAATGTTTGTCGCTGTAGCTGCAAAGTTCGAGGGGATTTATGGTACACCCAAGCAAATTTCAACTATTGCAGAGACGTTGAAGTCCCAAGCAATGGTGTCGCTATTTGGCCCAATGACGACGGCTCATTTAAACACTGCCATTATTTTTGCATCTGAAATGATGGTCTTTTGGGGCATCTTTATGGTGATCTTCAATTTTTCACTTTCGGTTGGTGCGACGCGTGGTCAGGAAGAATCCGGCCTTACTGAAATGGTTTTGGGCGGTCATCCTGTTGGCCGACTGGCGCCCCTTGCTGCAGCCGGTTTGGAATTAGTGATTGCCAACGGTGCATTTGTGATTGTTACGGGTGCCGGAATGATGGTGGCAAACATGCCCGGAAGTGATGGAAACGGCAATTGGTTATTTGCAGTAACGTTAGGTGCGGTTGGCCTAAGTTTTGGATTGATCTCACTTATTTTTGCACAATTGGTTGCTGATAGTCACAATGTTGCCATTTATAATTATGTGTTCTTTGGGATAACGTATTTGGTACGAATGATGACTGATGTTTCAAATCCGGATTACACTTGGTTCTCACCGTTTGGGTGGATTGAGAAAGCTGATATTTACACGAAAAATAATTGGCTGCCGGTTGGGTTACTACTGATGTTGGGAGTCGTCGGTTTTGCCGCTGCCGTCATCTTGAATGGCAATCGAGATATTGATACTGGAATTATTCAAGTCCGTGGTGGTAAACGCACGAGTCGATTTCTTCGTGGCTCTGGAACATTATTGTTTTGGAATCAGAAAGCAATTAGCCTTTTCTGGATTGTCGGTATGGCAGTTTTAGGCGCCAGCTATGGATCAGTGTTCAATAGCATTAGTAAAATTGTAAATGATTCGCCGGTTGTTCGCCAAGTTCTTGGTCAAAGCGGTGTTCGGCATTTGGAGCAGAACCAAATCCTTTCGTTTGTTGGTATCTTAGGCGTGATTTTCAGCGTCCTGGCGGTTGTGGGGGGTGCAATGGTCATTAATCATCTCTACACGGAGGAACGTCGGGGATATTTACAGATGATTAATACAAAGCCTGAAAGTCGATCTAAATTATTAGCAACCTACATGGTTTACGGATTTGTTCTGTCTGTTATTATTTTATTTGTAGCTTTGATGGCAGCAATGGGAGCCGGAAACTCAGTCTTAAAGCATCCATTAGCATTTAAATATTTCTGGCGACTATTCATAGCAATGTTGCCAACGTTGGCGCTCTTTACCGGAATTCTGGTTGCGTTAATCGGCATTATGCCAAAATGGCGGGCTGTTGTTTGGATTGCACTTGGTGGGGCGTTTGTGATTTCCTACTTTGGCAGACTGATTGATTTACCAGCCTGGGCAATGAAACTATCGCCATTTTACTGGTTCAGAAAAGTACCGTTGGCACACATTGATGTCGCACCGGTAACGTGGATGCTCGGTATTGCATTTGTGATGATTGTGATTGGTTTCATTGGGTACAATCATAGGGACATTGAGAGTTAACATCATCAAATGACGTAACAGTAGGCTGATTTCAAGGGAGGTTAATAATGGGAAAGAGACTACCAAGAGATCCGCAAAAGGAAAAGGCCATTCTTGCAGCAGCTGTTAAGGCTTTTGGAACTGACAGTTTTCGGGCAAGTACTGATAAAATAGCTGAATCGGCAGGTGTGTCAAAGGGATCTGTTTTTAGATATTTTGATAGCAAGAAGAAGTTATATGTAGCAGCGGTCCATCAGGCGATGGACACACTGATCTCGGTTGTGGATTTTAATGTTTGGACCGATTCTGATGATTTAGTCAGTATGATTATTCGAGCGACTAAATATAAAACCGAGTTATCACATCGGTATCCAAATGAATTTGCTCTGTTAACAAGGGTGTATGCACATGATGTCAATGTTCCTGAAAAGCTCAGAAATGAAGTGTTTTCAACATTTAACAAATGGGCAGAGCAGACGCAAAATATCATTGTAGATACAATCGTTGATAAATTGACTTTACGGCCCGAACTTGATGAAGTAACGGTAAAGCATTATTTATCTATTACGATTCAAGAAATTTCAAAACGTATTCAGGATTATTTTGAAAAGCATCCGGGGTTAAACCGAATAGAGGATATGACAGAAATAATTGATGAGGTCAAAGGTTATATGGATATGGTTCAATATGGTATAGTGAAGCAGTAATGTAGTGAAAAGGAAACTCGATTTGAAAGAAAGAGTGGGTCAGTTGGATAGTTAGGCTTTCATTATCCAAGTGACCCACTCTTTCTTTGTAGTTGAGCTAGTGGCAGATATACGGTCAATGGTTCAACTACTTTAAAGTTAATTTTAGAGCATGACAACTGATTATCTTTTCGTAACCGACAATTAATAAGGTATTAAAATTATTCCTCTGCATTAACTTGAGCTGCTTCATATCGTTGTGCTGCAGTTCTAAGTGCGATTTCGAAAGGAATCTTTGCGTGTTGATTAAAAGTAGCGTAGGTTAGTCCGTGTGCCTTAGCAAGGTCGACTGCGAGATTCGAATCGCGATGGCTGACATAATGTAGTGCAATAATCAGCATATCCGCACTTTCAACCATTGCTTCAAAACGTTCCCGATCGATTGAATCAACTTCCGTTAAGGTGGCATCATAAGCATCCGTTACTCTTCGGAGATTTTCTGTATAAACACTGTCACCGACCAATAGGACAGTTTTTCCGGAAACGATTGGTTTTATTTCGGCATAGTTGGGTGTCCATGGTTTGGGGGTATTACCGGTTGGTTTCTTTGGCTTTTCCGGTTTGGACTCAGCTTGGCTGTCAGCGGCTTCTTCCGGATGAATCCAGACAATCTTTATGGTACCGGGGTTGCTGGCATACCAGCTAACATCGACAATTTGACCGACTTTAAGATCATACTTGTCAATTTCTTCGTGTGTCGGCACATATGGCAAAGCCCCCATTTCAAAAGCGGCAGTTCCGCTGATATTACCATCACCGGTTGGATTATCAACTTCCAAATGACCGTTTCTGTCGACAATTTCCCCAGTATAAAATTTGATGCCGGCATCGTCTAAAGTATGACCGTTATGTTTAATGACGTTAACGGTAATTTTACTATCCTCAAAGTTGGCATTGGCTAAATCGCCATCGGATAAACCATAACGACGAACAATTTCTTCATTAACGTATTTGGTACCAATGTTGGCGCCGGAGAGATGTAATCTCACTGGGAAAGCTTGTGCGACATTAACTTTTTTTAGAAGGTCTTTTTTTAAGTCGTTATGCGATTGTAGATAATCCCAGAGTTGATCGATTGTAATAGTTGAATCTAATTGTTTCAGAGAAGTGACTTTATTAGTTTGAGTTTCCTGTTGTAAACTAGCAATCTGATCTTGAAGGATTGATATTTTATTAAGTAATTTTTGAAGATCAGGATAAGGTAAATTAACATTTGCGTGGTTTAATTCGGGAATTTCCGAGTTTGTTTTTTCTGTAAACGACGGTTCATTTTTATATGAGAATTGATGATCGAGTAGTCCCATTATGGATAATTCCTCCTTTGCTTGTGAATTTAGAATACTAGCTTTTCCCAATAGCCTCAAGGGAACAGGCTAAAATTTTATAAAGTTTTCTTAAAAAAATATTGGAGAAATTACGTAAGAAATGAATCGACTATTTAAAATTTTCCTGAACGTGTAATGATTGTGGTGATGGGTCTATCCACTCAAATGTACGACTAACCATTTTCGTTTTTTCATGATTATTTGAAGTCATGACAATGTTGTAGCGCCCGGGAATATAAGGACCAAACGTGCGCGTGACGTTTTTGTTCAAACTTTTGGCGACTATTTGATTGTTAATTTTAACCTGAGTGTTATCTTGATTGGCGTTAATCGTTGGGAAAATCGGTTTTACTTCGAGTAGGTACTTTTCAAAAATGAAAAAGTGATGGCCGGTATCCACAAAGTCCAAGACGCCGTTTACGACACCGGTTGCCGCCATCCGTCTTTTTAATTTGGCCCGCTGATTCGGATGATTTTGATAATAGGCCATTAGAGGCTGAACCGAATGGGGAGTGACTTTAAAATCCGGATCATCCGTACGGATTAAAGACGACACTGTTTTAGAATCATTCTGTTCGATGGCGGTTACGAAACGATTTGTTGTGGCTGACCGGCTATAATAATGATTTAAATATAAGTAACTGCCGACAAAGGCAAGGAGAATGACCAGTAAAATTCCGATGAGCCATTTTTGAGTTTTTGTTGCATGTTGTTGCGATTCCAAGGGCAGTCTTTCTTTCTGAATTGGCGTTAGTGATTGTTCTGTTATATCCTATTATAATATAATTAATGTTATCCAAAACAATAGATTGCGGTATAGGTGATAATAATGGTAAAACAAGGTAAATTTGCCAAGTCCAGTAAGCTTCGACAGATAAAAGAAATAAAAAGGGCCCGCCAGGAAAAGTCGGATAGAACGATTACCGAGAAGCAGTTTGGTAAGTTCATTTTTGTTCGCTACGGGTTGACAATGAAAGCCAAAATGATTGGGACGGATAAGGAAACCATGCAACGTTTTCTGATCGAATGGGTAGATCATGCACCTAAAGATAAAAATTGGTCAATAAAAGCACTGGCTGTTAATACGTTAAAAAAAATTAATGTGCGAGTGCCATACCAGTTCTATCGGGCAGTTGTCAGAAACTGGTCAAAGTATCAACGATTTTTAAAACGGGAAATTCCCGCGGTCCCTTTAAAACAGCGGATTTTGTTGACTGATACACTCACAACCGAAGAATTTGAACAACTTGTTGCCAGACAACTGGCTGCGAACATTCTGTTATCGACTTTGGGAAATAACCCTCAACTGATGCAACAGATCAATCTTGAGCAGGTTGCGGATCTTTCTAAAAATTTAATGACTGAAAATGGAAAAGGAATTGATTGGCAGAAAGTTCAAAGTGTTTTTAAACCAATGCCATTTGATATGAGTACAGCGCCGGATACACCAACTAAAAATTGGTTGGGACATCTTTTGACTGAAAAATGAGGTGATTAAAAATGCATACTGAACATGCACTGGATTGTGTTAACCTGGTACCGATTTTTAAATCATTACCACTTGATGAAAAAAAGGCGGTAGCAGGCTTGGTTGTTCAACACCAATATCCCAAGGGAACGATTATTTACCTTGCTGGTGATCAGGTGGGACACTTTATGATTTTGGAGCACGGACAGGTCAAACTTTCTCAGATATCCGAGAGTGGGAAGGAACAACTTTTGAAAGTGATGCAGCCGGGAGATTTTGATGGTGAAGCAGCTCTTTTTAGTCATGATCAGCGAAATGTTACGGCAACTGCATTGGTTGATTCCAACGTTTGCCAAATTGATCAGGATGCCTTTCAATCTTTATTAAAAAGCAGTCCGCAGTTAGCTGTTAATTTACTAACGACGATGAGCCAACAAATTAATAACCTTCAAGAAGAAAAGACGGTTTCATCGACATCCGATGTTGCAGGTCAGCTTGCCAAATATTTGTTGGAAACCAGTGCTTCTTTGCACGAATCAAGTTTTAAACTGCCACTTAAGAAAAAAGACATCGCTACTTTCATTGGGACAACTCCTGAAACAATCAGCCGTACGTTTAAGCAACTCATTGCTGATGGGGTGATCAAAATGACCGCTTCGCTGGTTGAAATAGTAGACCAGGATCGATTGACAGACATTGTTTGAGACTATAGGTTTCGGTATATAAGAGGGGGTGTTGAATCAAAAATAATTTTGATCCGGCAGCCCCTTTTGATGTCCTTATTTTCTTGTTAAACGGTATAAGAAAAGGTTGATTTGAAACCTGAAACTTGAATTCTCTCTTACCTGACGCCGTTTTAAAGTGAATCCCAATTTTCATGTCGAAGCGACATTCCCCAGTAACCCAGTTCGTATGCACTGCTTCGAATAAAAGCGGTCGTCATTTCTTGTCTTTCAGCGTCATCTACTTGCTCAGCAGCTCGATTGGTCAACTGAATCATTTTATTAACGCTGTCTGTGTAACCATCACTGTCATAGGTTTCAATCCATTGCTGATAGAGGCCGACTGGTGATCCCTGCCTAATCAATGCTTGACCGATTTCGTTGTAAAGCCAGTAACAGGGAAGTAATGCCGCAATTGCTCGTTGAGGGGTACCTTGATACAGGGCGGCATACATATGGTTAACGTAATTATAAGCAGTAGGCGCAATCGGGGTTAAAGCGATTTCTTCTTTTGAGATGTTTAATTGGGTAAAGAATCCCTTTCGAACCGCAATTTCGCCATTTTTCAATCCTTCGGCACCATCACGGAGAAACTGAATGGCCGTTTTGTCTGTTAGTTGATCAGCAATCTTATCGTGCAATTTGCCGAATTCACTTAAATAGTAGCGATCCTGCAATAAATAATAACGAAACGTTGAGAGTGGTAAATCTCCCGAAGTCAATTGCTTGATAAATGGGTGATGGGCACTTCGAAGCCATAGGGGCTTTGCAAGTTCGTGAATCTGATTTGTAAATGTTGTCAAAATAGAATACCTCTTTCTTTTTAACCTTGAAAACTAAGGAGGAGAATCGGCTTTGACGATAAAAAAGCCCACTTCAGTTTAAAGTGGACTTTTAGTCAGATATTAACAGATGATGGTTTGACTAAAACGGTCTTCCTTCGACAGTATTAACTGCATCAGGTTCCATGGGTATCTCTCAGCCGATTAAAGCACCCCAGACCACAAGGTTATTTGATTTTTAAGCGGTGTCTTTTAAAGACCAACAAAGATAATGATCAATGATATCATTGCTTTTGTTCCGCAATTTAACTATATACCAAGAGAAAGATAACATCAAAACAAAAAAGATTGTTTAACCGTTTTGTGATTGGATAATAGCACTATTCCCCGTATTCGAGGGAGTTAACTATCTTTTAATAAAGCACATAAATGAGTTATCCATCTGTTATTCTGAGAATTCAGTGCCAATTTATTCTACAAATAACAAATACCATTGATTTATCCGTACGAATATTCTACAATTAAGCAGTAAATGTAATTTAATAACGAGCAACTCTGGAGGATAAAACAATGGACGAAAGTCGAGTACGAGACGAAATTGTAAGCGGAAACATCTCGTTGGGTATCGAACTAGGATCAACCCGAATTAAGGAAGTCCTGGTAACGAGCGATTTCCAAACAATTGCTTCAGGCGATTATCTTTGGGAAAACGAACTGGACAATGGCATTTGGACTTACCCGATCGAAAAGATTTGGGATGGGATTCAAACCAGCTACGCAACATTAGCCTTAGAAGTTCATGATAAGTATGGCGTTGACCTTAAGAAGATCGGGTCAATCGGCGTTAGTGCCATGATGCACGGTTACATGGCCTTTGATAAGAATGGCGAACTGTTGGTACCATTCAGAACTTGGCGAAATAATATTACCGGCCAAGCTGCTGAATCTTTAACCAAACTATTTAACTTTAACATTCCGGAACGCTGGAGTATTGCACATTTATATCAGGCAATTCTCAACAAGGAAGACCATGTTAAAAACATTGATTTCCTGACAACGCTTGCCGGTTATGTGACATGGAAACTTTCAGGCGAACGTGTTCTTGGCGTTGGTGATGCTTCGGGTGTCTTTCCAATTGACGAACAGACGACCTATTATGAAAAGGGTATGATTGATAAGTTTAACAGTCTACCGGAAGTTCAACAATACCCATGGAACTTGACTGACATTTTGCCACAGGTTTTACCAGCTGGCAAAAAAGCCGGTGAATTGAACGCTGAAGGTGCCAAATTATTGGATCAAAGCGGTCAACTTGAAGCCGGTTCATTGATTGCACCTCCAGAAGGGGATGCCGGTACTGGTATGGTTTCAACCAACAGTGTTAAGAAACGAACTGGTAACATTTCTGCCGGAACTTCAGCATTCTCAATGGTTGTGCTTGATCGACCAATGAGAGCCGTTCACCGTGATATCGATATGGTGACAACGCCTGATGGTGCACCTGTTGCCATGGTTCATACCAACAACAGCTCATCAGATATCAATGCTTGGGTCGGCTTGTTTGGTGAATTTGCCAAAGCGCTTGGGCTTCAGCTTAAACCCGATGATCTTTACGGAACATTGTTTGCAGAATCTGTTAAGGGTGATCAGGATGCCGGTGGTTTGGTTAACTTTGCTTATCTTTCAGGTGAAAACATTACTAAGATGCCTGAAGGACGACCATTATTTGTTCGTAAACCGGATGCTAAATTAAACCTGGCTAACTTCATTAAAACCCAAATCTATTCAGCTTTTGCGCCATTAAAGATTGGGATGGATATCTTATTGCGTGAAGAGCACATTAAGACAAATGTTTTGGTTGCCCAAGGTGGTATTTTCAAGACACCGGTTGTTGCACAACAAGTCTTGGCTGATGCATTAAACACACCGATATCTGTTATGGAAAATGCCGGTGAAGGTGGTCCATGGGGAATGGCAGTATTAGCACTCTTCTGCATCAACCGAAAAAATGGCGAATCTTTGGAAGACTACCTGGCTAACCGGGTATTCAAGGATTCAACCAAAGCCACTCTTTATCCGGAACCAGCAAGTGTTCAAGGATACGACAAATTTATCGATAATTACAAAGCTGCTTTACCTGTTGAAAGTGAAGCCGTTAAGTCAATGAAAATGAAGTAATTGAAAGGTGAAATCAGACAATGCTAGAAGATCTTAAACAAGAAGTTTATGAAGCAAATATGCAGCTTCCCAAGTTGGGCCTTGTGACCTTTACCTGGGGAAACGTTTCCGGAATTGATCGGGACAAGGGTTTATTCGTTATCAAACCATCCGGAGTTGAATACGATAAGATGAAACCATCCGATATGGTAGTGGTTGACTTGGACGGTAAAGTCGTTGAAGGCGACATGAATCCATCAAGTGATACACCAACCCACACTTATTTGTACAATCATTTTCCTAATATCGGTGGAATTACCCACACGCATTCACCTTGGGGTGTTTCCTTTGCCGCAGCTAAAATGGATATTCCAGCTGTCAGTACGACACATGCCGATACTTTCTATGGTGATATTCCATGTGCACCGGCTTTGAATGAGGAACAAATCAAGGATGCTTACGAATTGAATACTGGTAAAGTCATCGTTGACGAATTTGAAAAACGCGGGATTGACCCGGATGCTGTACCAGCCGTGTTAGTTAGTCAACACGGACCCTTCTCATGGGGACCAACACCGGATAAGTCAGTATACAATGCCAAAGTATTGGAAGTTTCAGCTGAAATCAGCTACCATGCTTTGCAATTGACTCGTGACGAAATCCACGTACCACAATATCTTTTGGACAAGCATTATTATCGTAAGCACGGTGCCAACGCTTACTATGGTCAAAACAGTGCCAAGTCAAAGGATCACGCAGAACACGAATAAATTAAGTTGATTAGAATGTCTGCAAAGTGTTGTCATTTTGACGGTCGGGAGCCCACTTTGTAGTCGATACAATAAATTAAATTAAGAAGCTGGACAAAAAGTGAATTTTTGTCTGGCTTTTTTTGACGTGTTGATAACGCGTCATTGACTCTCTAGCAATACCGGTTGATTTGGACTATACTGGTTTATATTTTGAAAATGGAGAAGTAGTTGACGTTTATGAAGGAAAAATTAAAGGGGCGACTTGACGTTTTTGTCGATGCAATCATTGCTATTTTGATTACGGTGATGGTCCTGGAGTTGCCCATTCAAATTAATAATGGTGTTTTGGACTACCGGAGTTTATTTGCGGCAATTGGTATTTACGCGGTTAGTTTTTGCTTTATTGCCAATTTGTGGTATCAGCACGCAGTGATTTTTAATGAAGTCGAAAAGATTTCAAATGGTGTTGTGGTTGGTGACTTGGCGCTGATGTTCTTTGTGTCGCTTATTCCAACGTTTACCCGGTTAATGGCCATTGATACCAATTCAATGACGGTGGTCATGTACGGGGTATTGGACCTTGTCATTTCGGTCTTGTTTCGGCGAATTGTAAAGACAATTATCCATGATAAGTACACTGATAAAGATGATATGCGGAAGTTATACAATGTTATTTATGGCACTGCTTTTCTTGAATCCTGGATATCATATTTGATTTTAATCGTTATTGGTTACTTTTTTCCGAAGTTTTCTCTGATCTTATTCATCATTATTCCCGTTCGCTCGTTTATTCGGCATGCCTCGGATAATGAAGAGTTTAGTGATGTTGGAGATTTGGGAACTCAAGAGCGTAAAGCTTTTATCGAACTAACACCAAGTCAGCAGCGAACCTTTCGCCGGTTAGCCCACGACTATCGGCGAAAGACCAGGTCAATCGGAAATCAGCCAGATGCCCAAAAGCAGGCTTGGCAGGATTTCTCGAGTCAAATTCAGGAGAAACTTAATATGTCTGCCGGAGATGCCATGAAATGGGATCATCAAAATAACCAGCACGATCATCATAATCAAAGACGATAACCAACAAATTAATTGGAGTCGATTTGTTTGACCAAGCCCTAATTCGAGGATAAACTGACCTCAAAAGTAAGCGGATTAGCGAACGGAGGGACTTTATCATGGCAAATCATGCACCGTTAGTAACAATTTCAATCCCTGCATATAATTTAGGCTCATACCTTGAAAAAACGTTGAACAGTGTCTTTAAACAAACCTATCAAAACTTTGAAATCCTACTGGTTGACGATGCCTCAACCGATCATACGGCCGAAGTCATCGCAAAATTTGCAGAACAGGACGATCGTATCAAACCCCATTTCTTTAAAGAACATGAGGGGGTCTCCAAGGCCCGTAATTATGCGATTGACAATGCAAAGGGCGATATAATCGTCTTTGTGGATGGCGATGACTTGCTGGATCCGACTTATTTGGAAGTTATTGTGTCGGGCTTTTCAGATCCAAAAACGGATTTAGTGATTGTTGGGTTTAATTGGGGTTGGCGTGGAGGCGGTTATAATCGTCAGCCCGGGTTTGAAGAGGTTACCAAACGAAGAGCCTATGATTCAATTAACTATCGCGGCGATGGCATTGGTGGCTATACCTGGAATAAAGGGTTCAAGATGTCAATTATTCGCGATAATCATATTCGTTTTGATGAATCTTTGGATTTGGCAGAGGATTTATTGTTTACCGCCGACTATATGATGGCTTCCCATAAATTTCTATTCTACGATGTGCCGCTTTATAACAAGGTAAATCGCGGCAACAGCATTATTCATAGTGCCACTTATCAGATGCGGGCAAAAGAGCAGGTTGTTCGTCGGCATATTGACGAAATGGGTATGAAGTTAATGCCGTAGTGTTTAAAACAAGATTAGTTAAAATTGCCTCCAAAAATTTACAGGCAAGAAGTCACATTTTTGAGTTTTGTTATCAAAAGTATGACTTCTTTTGCGTATATGTTAATTTATGAAGAGAGTGTGAACTCTGGGTAAATTTTAGGTAAAGAATCAATACGAAGGACTTTTATTTTTCACATAAAGCGGTATGATAATTCAGATTAAGAAATTAATGGAGGTAACTTTTATCGTGCGAGGCACTTCCCGATTAACTAAATTGATGGCTGTTATTTTGGTATTGACCTGTGTTATTGCAGCATTAGTACCGTCAGCAACAGCTCAAGCAAAAAGTAAGAAACTAAAGTATAAATTCGAAGCCAAAGAAATTTACGTAATGGACGCAAAATCCGGCCAGATGCTGTATCAAAAAAACAGTGATCAGAGACGACCAATTGCCAGTTTATCCAAATTAATGACACTGTACCTAACCAAAAAGGCAATTGATCAGCATCAATTGTCTTGGAATCAAAAAGTCCCTGTCAGCAAGCCGCTTATCAAGATGAGCAAAAGTTATGAACTGGGTACTTTTAAAATTAAAAGATCAAAGCAATATACGGTTAAACAACTTTATCAGGCAGCTTTAATTGCATCTTCCAATTCATCGGCAATTGCTCTTGGAGAGTTGGTGGCCGGCGGCAGTAATACCAAGTTTATTAACCTGATGAATCGGCAGGCTCAAAAGTGGGGGATTGATGCTCATTTTGTCAGCAGTTCCGGTCTTGATAACACCGATTTAACAACCTACAAACTTCAAGTTCCGGGAACCGGCAAAAAAGCTCAGAATATGGTGAGTGCCAAAGCTATTTCAACCGTTGCCGCAAAAGTTTTGGGCGAATTTCCTTCAATTACCAAGTGGAGTAGGAAGCCCTCGATGAAGGTTGGCAATCAGGTTCTGGTGAACAGCAACAGACTGTTGAAGGGGGACGCTTTCTATAAGAAGAGCGAGCATGTTGACGGTTTAAAGACCGGCTTCACAGATACTGCCGGTTTATGCCTGACCGTGTCTTTTTGGCATAAAGGACGTCATCTGATTGCAACGATCATTGACAGCAACACCATTTTTTCATCGATGGAAAAATTGGTGAGAGCAATTGAAAAGAACTATACAACAGAAACGCATTTGATTCATCAGAATATCTTTACGATTGGAAATAGAAAAGTTTCCGCGTCACCTCAGGATTCAAGGGCGACCATATGGAAGACTGAATCATCCAAACCGTCTATTAGCGATTCATATGAACCAACGACTCAAAAATTGCCGGTTAAAAAGGGCTCAACCGTTGGCAACGTTCTTGTAAAAGTCGGGAACAGTACTGCGACGGTCCCGATGCTGGCAACACAAAGTGTTCGGGCACCTAAAACTATCGTCAAAGAAACGGTTAAACATCGATCGCTTTTTTCGAAAATCGGTGACTTCCTGGGGAATCTTATCAGTGGTCTAGCGAGAGTGGTTAATCAAATTTTTAAACATCTTTAATTGAATATCACCTAAAAGTGTGAGGACAGAATTTTGATGTCTTTGCGCTTTTTTGTTTGGAGTGGTTTTGGCTTGCCATGGGTTGATTCCGCACACTGATTAGGACTGCTTCGCTAACCACAAGCCTGCATGTAAGCTGACAGCCATCAAATTCCAAGGGCGGGAATTTACTGCCTGCCAACTTACACTCCGGCTTGTCCCAGGTTAGCTCCGCACACTTTATTAGGACTGCTCCTCAAAGCAGCATTCTACATGTAAGGGATTCTTTCCAAAAATCCAACCCCGGGATTTCCGAAAAGAACGCCTTACACTTCGAATGCTAACCGCTTTGCTCCGCACACTTTCTTAGGACTGCTCCTCAAAGCAGTACCACTCCATATAAGGGATCGATTTGAAAAATCCAAACCCGGGATTTCCCAAATCGACGCCTTATATTCCGGGTACTAACCGCTTTGTTCCGCACACTTCTTAGGACTGCTTCAAAAGACTGATCCCTGCCATACAAGGAGCTAAATTCAACATTCCAAAAACAGGAATATTGAATTTAGCTCCTTGTACTCTGGGATCAAACCGTCTTTTTTCGCACACTTTTACTTTTTTGATACATTAAGATGCCTTATTTTTTACACTGACTTGTTATCTTTGAGGTATTAAGAAGAGGAGGGTTCATCATGAATTTCAAACACGTCGTGAAACGGTTTGTCGGGTTAATTTCTATTATGTCGGTTGCACTTTTATTTGCCGGTTGTTCCAAATCAGCCGCTCATAAAGTGACCCATATTACATACTGGCATGTCAATGCTCAGACACTTGGGGGTGCTTCGGTAGATAAATTGGTCAAGAAGTTTAATGATACGCATAAGACGATCAAAGTGACGGCCAAATACAATCCCAATATGTATCAAGGGTTAATGCAGAATTTACAGTCTGCCCAAGCATCCGGGAAGGTGCCGGATATCGTTCAAATTGGTTGGGCCTTTACCAACTACTTTTCAGATAATTTTAAGTATATGACGCCAACGGATGCTGCTCAAAAGTTCGATAAAAATAAAGATACAATTACGAAGAACTTTTCAAATCAGGCACTTTCATTTGCGAAAAATGCTAAAGGAAAGCTGGTTGGTTTACCTTATTCACTCAGTACACCCATTCTTTATACGAATGATAGTATGCTTGCCAAATACGGGATTAAGAAAAGTGATCTAAGCACTTGGGAGGGTGTTTCAAAGGCTGCCAAGACCATTAAACAAAAGAGTGGTAAATATGGCGTCTATATTCAAGAACCTGCCGATACCTGGGCCCAGCAAGCGATGATGCTGAGCAATGGTGCTCAGATTAAGGATGCCAGTGGTAAAGCAGCCTTTGCCAGCAGCCAGGGTGAACAGGCTTACCAACTTTATCAGGATATGGTCGTAAAAGATAAGACGGCCATTCATACGCCCTGGAATCAAGGGATGGATGACTTTGTTAATGGAAAGGTAGCCATGGCATTTACAACGGTTGCCCAAGCCTCACATATTAAGCAGAGTGTCAGTTTTAAAGCTTCTGCTCAAACAGCTCCAACCTTTAAAGCGCATAAACTAACCGTTCCGGTTGGTGGCTCGATGCTGTCAATCACTGCCCAAAAGACTGATCAGCAAAAGGCCGCTTGGACATTTGAAAAGTTTATGTACCAAAATGATTCATTGTTAACCTGGGATAAAGGAACCGGTTACCTGCCACCGACAAAGACGGCTTTGGATTCCAGTCAATTCAAGACCTACCTGGCAGCCAACCCGATGATCAAACCGGCTGTTGATGAATTACCCAACGCCGTTCCCTGGACCTCATTCCCTAAGAATGGGCTTCAGGCTGAACAGGATATGATTGATGCACGTGATAAGATTCTGTCGGGAAGCAGCGTCAGTTCAACGCTTAAGTCAACTCAGGAGAAGATTAATGATCAACAATAGTTCACAGGTTCAAAATAAAATCGCAAGTCGCTCAGGGCCGGAAATTACCGGCCGTTTTCGGTATCGGCTAAAGCCACTGATGTATTTGTTGCCATCGGCACTTTTGTTGTTTGTATTTATTGTGATTCCGATTGGTTACACATTTTATCTCAGCTTTTTTAATTGGAATTTGATTGCACCGACAAAGGAATTTGTGGGCCTCCAAAACTACATTAGCGTCTTTACGGATCCAACCAATCAGAAAGTCATGTTAAACACGGTAATCTATATCATACTCCTGTTGATTCTGAACTTTATTTTTCCATATTTAATCTCATTAATTGTCAATTTCTTTATTGGCAAAATGAAAGGCGCCTATAAAGTATTATTCTTTATTCCAAGCCTGTTTTCTCTGGTAGTGGGAGCCATGCTATTTTCATGGATTCTGAATCCGGTGTCCGGCCCGGCAGCTTTGATGCTACGAAATTTTGGAATGAAGTTACCGCAGTGGACCAATTCGGGATCAATGGCAATTATTGTGATCTGTCTGATTACAAACTGGAAGGTTTTTGGATACAATTTTATCTTGCTATTAACCGGTTTGGGGGCGGTTCCCCGCAACATTTTAGATGCTGCGGCACTGGACGGGGTACCAAAATGGCGGGTCATTTGGAATATTGTGTTACCGATGAACCGTGGTGTCGCTATTTATGTATTGATTTTAACGATTGTTCAAGGACTGCAGTATGTTTTTACACCACTTAACGTGATTACACAAGGCGGTCCATATTACGGATCGTCCAACATTTTATATCACACCTATTTAAATGCATTTGTGCTTTACAAAACTGGAAGTGCCTCTGCTTTGGCAACTGTTACCTTTATGATCTTTTTGGTGCTGTTATTTGTTGAAATCAAGTTTGTTGAGGGGAGGAATCGGGATGTTGAGTGAGCGAAGGCATATTGGATGGCATGTTTTGTTACTTCTCATTTGTCTATGTGTCATCGTGCCCGTTCTTTTTATGATTTCCAATTCGTTTAAAACGTTACAGGAATCCTACCATTCAATCCTACAGTTGATTCCTTCCCATCCTACCTTAAGTAATTATCGAACGTTGGATAAACAAATCAACATATTGAGGATGGTTGGCAACACCTTCCTAATGGCAACACTTGTTACTTTGGGAAAGGTGTTAACCGGACTGCTGGCAGCCTACGGGTTTCTGAATTTTCATTTTAAAGGTAAACGTGTGGTTTACTTCTTATTTGTTGCAACAATTTTTGTGCCGTTTACAACGGTGATGATTCCAAACTATTTGGTGATTTCCAAAATGAATTTGTTGAATAACGTTCTTGGTGTGGCACTTCCACAAATGTGTGATGCAACCGGGATCATGTTATTTTTAAAAGCCATGGAAAGGGTTCCTAAATCCTTAACCGAATCAGCTAAAGTAGATGGTATTCCGGACCGGCGGATATTCTGCAATATCATTGTGCCACTATTAAAGCCCAATATTATTAGTGTGGGTGCGATCTTCTTTATTAACAGCTGGAATGAATATGTTTGGCCGACGTTGATTTTGAAAGATAAAAGTAGTTTTACGTTACCATTAGCCCTTCAAAATTATATTTCCAGTGAAGGTGGGACAAACTTTCCGTTGGCTATGGCATTGGCAGTTATCATGATTGTGCCGCCACTATTGATTTACATTGTGTTTCAACGTTATATTTTGAGCAGTATCAGCAATTCGGGATTGAAGTGAGGCGAAGTATATGGAAACAAACGGTTTTTCAGTTGAATTAAAGGACGTTTCGAAAAGTTATAACAAAAAGACCAACGTTATTAATGAAATGAATCTTTCGGTTAGACCGGGGGAATTTTTGGTTTTCCTCGGACCTTCCGGTTGCGGCAAGTCAACCACACTAAGAATGATTGCGGGTCTTGAAAATCCTACCGGTGGTCACATTTTAATTAATGGTCATGACTCGGCTGCTATGACAAGTCGCCAGCGAAACATTGCCATGGTTTTTCAAGACTATGCCTTGTACCCGAACATGACTGTTTATCAAAATTTGGAATATGCGCTGCGGGTACGAAAAGTACCGAAGAAAACCCGCCAACAACGGTTATCTACAATTTTAGCTTCGTTAAATTTAAGTGATTATAAAGATCGTTATCCGGCTCAACTATCCGGCGGTCAAAAGCAACGGGTGGCACTGGGACGGGGAATGGCCAAGAAGAGCAACATCTTTTTACTGGATGAACCGCTCTCGAATATTGATGTTCAATTAAGAGAGAAGGCACGGGATCAATTACTACAGTTACACGCAGAAAATGGGCAAACAATCATTTACGTCACACATGATCAGCAGGAAGCCATGGCTTTGGGAGATCGGATTGCGGTCATTAATGATGGAAAGATTCAGATGATTGACACCCCGGATAATCTGTATCGACATCCAACAAACCTGTTTGTTGCACAATTTGTCGGGACGCCACAAATCAATATTCTTCCCGTGAACTTTTCGAATCATCAACTAACCGGCGTGGATGGCACGGTCATTTCGAGACCCGGGAAAAACATCCGGGCCAATTTGGATGAGGATCAATCGTATTTATTAGGGATTCGACCTGAAAATGTTCATCTACATGATGAACAGGTATCTGGCAGTTTTCCGGTTGAAGTTCAAACAATCGTGGATTATGGTAGGTACAAGCAGTTAACCTGTAAAGCATTTGGCGAAAAGTTTATTAAAGCAGTGGTCAACCAATGGCCTAAGAATGCGACTGGAACTGCTTGTGCAACGCTTGATGAATCGGCAATGCTGTTGTTCGACCCAAATACCAATCAGAATGTGTTGGATGCTCAATCAAACTATGTATTGGAGTGATGATAATGGTTCAGTGTAAAATTGTTCAGATTTCTGATACTCATTTAACACCGGCGGGCGCAAAACCTGCCAATCATCAACGCCTTGATCCTGAAGAAAAATTGCGCACCGTTTTTGATGATATTTACAATAGCAACGTTGATCCCGACCTGATTGTGATCAGTGGTGACCTGATCCATGAGGGAGATGCCGAGGCTTATGCAGATTTTCATCACATGCTGGATCAGGAGCAGGAACGTTTGATGGCCCCGATCAAAGTTATTTTGGGTAATCATGATCGAACCGATCAATTTTATAAAGGCTTTTTAGGTAAGAAACGGGTAGCTACTCGTTATTACTATCATGAATCGTTAGAGGGGCTGGAGTGTTATTTTCTGGATACCAAATGCGGTGATATTGAGCAGGGGTATTTGGATCAAACCCAATTACATTGGTTGAAAAACCAGTTACAGGAATATCAAAGGCCGGGAATCATTTTCATGCACCATCCGCTATATGGCCCGCCATTGCAGCAAATGCGCTACAGTATCTTACAAAATGGGGATGATCTGTTGAACGTTATCGACCATACTTATGTTAAAGCGATCTTTTCCGGTCATGTTCATTTTGCTAACAGCTATGTGGTAGACGGCATTTTGAATGTGGTTGCTGATTCGACGGCTTACCATATCAATTGTGCCAATCCACATGAACATTTTGTGACCGATGGGACCGCTTATAATGTCATTACGGTTGATGGTGATGACATAGGCGTCGAACAGCGGTTGCTTTATTTAGGCACTAAAACGATTAATGCCTTTAAGATTCCCAACACAGATTTTGTAGATAAAAAAATCCTCACCCGGGCTTGGAGTAATGTCCTGAGTAAGGAATAAGGCCGGCAATTTATTGCCTGAGTTTCGAGTATAAGGCCATATCTCTGAATTGGTCGTTATAAAAAGCGTATTGTTTTAAGATGCCATCTAAATGAAAGTCTCGACGTTCTGCAACGTTGCGGCTTTTTTGATTATGTTCATCAGCCATAATTTCAATGCGATTCATATTCAAATCGTGAAAAGCAATTGCTTCGACTTCTCGAACGGAAGCGGTCATAATACCCTTTCCTTGAAAACGTCCCGCCAACCAGTAGCCAATTTGGCAACGACGATTTTCGTGATTGATTTGATGGAGATCAAGAACGCCGGCAATTTCATCCTGATATAAAATAATAGCAAACCAAAATGTGCCGGCGGCCATTCTCTGAAGACCATCCTTAATGAAGGCTCTTTCATCATTAATTGAAAATATTTCTTTTGCCCAAGGCAACCAGCGGCCAAATTCAGCTCGGTTGGTATTGACGATTTCAAGCAGGCTGTTGGCGTCCTGCTTTTCGGGCAGTTTCAAAGCAATCGTTTCATTTACTTTATGTATGAACATTTGCCATTCCCCCTTACGATACCTACAAAACAAGTATACTATACTTATACATCTAGAAACGCGGAGGACACGGAATGTTTCAAATGATTGGTAATCTTCAAAATCAACCTTATATGGAAAAGTATATGCGCAATCAATATCGGTTCTTAGGATTAAAAACACCGGATAGAAAAGCCCAGTCAAAAGAAATTGTGACTGCCTCAAAAAAATGGCCGATAGCGCGAGTGTTTTCAACGATCACGGCGCTTTATCAACGGGACGAACGGGAGTATCAATACGTAGCAATTGATATTGCACATGTTAACGTGAAACGGCTGACATTTTCTGATATTGACAGATTAACAGCCTATATTCAAAAAAAGTCGTGGTGGGATACCGTGGATTCATGGCGAAAGACATTCGGTCAATTTGTTCGATTGCACCCGGAAGAAAAAAGGCGGGTATTTAATCTTTTTTACCAACATGAAAATTTTTGGATGAGGCGGATTGCAATTACGCTTCAATTGCTCGAGAAGGAAACACTTGATAAAGAACTACTGACTAAAGCAATTGAATACGATATTAATACTGAAGAATTTTTTATTCAAAAGGCGATTGGCTGGTCGCTGAGAAATTATAGTAAATATAATCCGGAATGGGTCAAGACTTTTATTGCTGCTCATGAGTTGTCAAAATTGGCGGTTAAAGAAGGCAGTAAGTATCTTTAAGATTAAGCATTACAGGGATCGCAAACTAATCGCAAACCGTCTTTTCTGGTTTGCATTTTTTTGTCGAACGAGTTGATGCAACCAGATGGTGCTGTTCAATAATTGAACCGGTGGGTATACTAAAATTAAAAGTTGGCATAATGATCGTATCGTTGAGGTGAGTAATCGTGAAAATTGGAAAAGTATTACAGGTACAAAGGGAAAAACGTCACTGGTCACAAGCCGAATTGGCTGAAAAATTAAGTATTTCTCGTCAATCTATTTCTAAATGGGAACAGGAAGTCGCATTGCCAAGCTTTGCAAATGTCGTTGCGATTAGTGACCTGTTTAAAATTTCATTAGATGATTTAATTAAAGGAGACGATAAGCTGATGGATAAACTTTCAAGAAATGATAAAATGCGCCCGGTTACAAAAATACTACTATGGGCGTTTGGTTTTGCAATTAGTATCTATGTATTGCTTCAAGTGCTTCATATTGGAGTGGCCGATGTTTGGAACTGGGTAGAGTTTCCGTTATTCGTGACCTTTATTGCACTTTTATTTACAATTAATTGGCGTCAGTTAAATCGGGCGTTCTCTAAGCCTACAATTATATTGGGCATTATCGTGCTAACCTTATTTTTAGTACCGGAAATCTATGGGTTTGTACATGAAGCAGTTAGCAATGCTATGGCGTATTATCAGGGATACCAAGACGGTTTTTATAATTTTTTGGAATGAAAATGGCGTCTAATCAAAAGAGGTACAATTCCACTCGGAATTGTACCTCTTTTGATTAGCTTGCACGCTTACTTAGTGTCTTGAAGCAAGGTGATGATGATCGGTAAATCGAAATCCGAGAAATACCAATGCCGCTGCGATTAAGAATGATAGCAAACCAGGTAACACAGTTGTTACACCGAAACTGGCAACAATCGAAGCAAAGATCGTGCCGATTATCAAAGTTAACAAACCAATTAACGTGATTTTTAAGTTTTCATCCATAAGATCGCTCCCCCTACATTTAATGAAAAACTGCAAGCAATTTGGAGGCGGATAAGAAGCGGACTAAAACTGCTTCTAACCGTGTTGGATCAAGGAATATTGTTGAAGCGTAGCAACAAACTGCCTGCGTTTCCCTACAACTTCATTATACCGATGTTACATGGGAATGTCACCAGTATTAATAATAAAAAATGAACAAATTTTTAGTTATGTTCACAACTTGTGAACACTTGTTGATCTCATTGAAAAGGCTTTCTAAACGTGTTGCCTTGAAAAATAAGTCTGTGTACGCTATGATAAATACATACTAAAAAGGGATGTGACAGGACATTGAAATTTGCAAATCGTTAATCAGAAATTAAAGCCGACTGTTTTATACAGGGGGTAAGTCTGTGCGATTTGTAATGACTGTCAATGTCTGGATCATTTGGATCATTAAATCTGAATTTTTGCATCCACGACTTGAATAAGTACGACAAAACCCGTCTGCAGATTATTGCAACGGGTTTTATTTTTAAAATTAAACAGACATACGCCATTACATTTAGGGAGCGTGTGAGTTATGGGAACTATTCAAATTAAGAATTTATCGTTTCGATATGATGGCATGGTCAACCATATTTTTGACCAATTCAGTCTCAGCATTGATGAAAGTTGGAAACTGGGATTGATTGGTCGAAACGGCCGCGGCAAAACGACCTTTTTAAACTTATTGTTGGGAAAATATCCCTATCATGGAGAAATCCAATCTAATCTGCGTTTTAATTATTTTCCGCAACCGATTACCGATTCCACGAAAAACGTTGTGGATGTCCTACTGGCTGTTTCGGGGTTAAACGAATCAGAGGTTTGGAAAATTCAACTGGAAATGGATCAATTGGGATTGACTGACGATCTACTAAGCCGGCAGTTTTCAACTTTAAGCCCGGGTGAACAGACCAAGGCATTATTGGCGGCCATGTTTACCGATAAAGAGACTTTTCAACTCATTGATGAGCCAACCAATCATTTGGATATTGCCGGTCGCCAAGTTGTTGCGAACTATTTAAAGTCAAAACGGGGATTTATTGTTGTCAGCCATGATCGTTATTTTATTGATCAGGTCATCGATCATGTGCTATCTATTGACCGGGCAAAGATTCAATTATTTGACGGTAATTATGATACGTGGCAACGCGAATTTGATCGTGAGAATCTGAGTGAGAAAAATGAGAGGGCACATCTGCAAACTGAAATTAAACGCTTGAGTGCGACTGCCAGTCAGGTAAAACAGTGGGCAGGAAATGCCGAGAATAAGAAATCTAAAAAAGCTTATGGCGGGCAATCCAATGTCAACCTTGATAAAGGCTTCTTGGGTCATAAAGCAGCAAAAGTGATGAAAAGATCCAAATCAACCCTTAAACGAACGGAATCAGCGATTGATGAAAAGAAGTCGTTGTTAAGGAACATTGATGATGTGGCGCCTTTAACATTGAATTACAAGCAGCCCCATCAGGATCATATTTTACTATTGAACGATTTTCAGGTTCAACGGAATCATAACATTCTGAATGAACCGATTACGTTCGATCTAACAAAGGGCCAGCGATTGGTTTTGGAAGGGCCAAACGGATTTGGAAAGACCACAATGATCAAAGCGATTCTTGGTGAAAAACGGTTGATTGCACGTGGCAGCTTGTCATTTAGTAGAACGGTCAAAGTATCATATTTGACACAGGAATTTGAAACCCTTTCAGGATCAATTGAAGCATATGCAAAACACCATGACGTCGAGTTGCCGGTATTGCTGAATATGTTGAAAAAGCTGGGATTTGAGCGATCGGCATTCACCGAAGATTTGTCAGAACTCAGCATGGGACAAAAACGAAAGGTCTCGTTAGCCAGATCATTGTGTGAACCTGCTAATTTTTATATTTGGGATGAACCTTTGAATTATTTGGATGTCATCACCAGACGTCAGATACAAAAATTAATTTTAAAGGTTAAGCCAACCATGCTGTTGATTGATCATGATCAGGACTTTGTAGACGCAATTGCGACAGAACTGCCAATTGAATTGAAAAAATATCGTTAATCTGAAGGGAGGGGACGTGCTTGAAAGCTTTATCCATGAGGGAACCCTATGCTTGGGAAATCATAATGGGCGATAAAACAATTGAATATCGAACCTGGCTTCCGGGAAAAGTCTCAACCTTTCTTCTTGTCAGTACAGCGACACCATCAGTAACCGATTTTGGCTGGGGATTGCCAAATGGATATGCATTGGCAATTATTAAGATTGATGCGGTATCTGATAATAAAAGTCATGGCAGCTATTCGTGGCATGTAAGTGTCGAGAACTTGGTCAAACCATTTCCCGTAAAGGGCAGATTGCACTTTTATCAGGTGGATGATGCCAAAATTGAAACATTACCTCATTTACTGGATTCGTTGATGGTGTATCGAGAAGATAAAGGTTCTAAGAAAAACGGGAACTTCGTTGAGCAGTATGTCAATCCGCTTTTAAAAATCGGCTATGGACAAATGCCGAAAAAGTACCAAAAGATTATTCAACGAACGGGCGATTGGCATGTAGCAGCTGAAACATGGTACAAATCAAGAAATTCCGGCACACATTAGGTTGATGATCTAGTTGAAAAAAGTGCCGGCAAATAAAAATAAGGTCTACATTTCCAATCCAGTTGAGAAATGTAGACCTTATTTTTTTGTGCTATAGTTTTGCGCTTGCTAAGGTTTGCAATGACGCATCGATTTTTTCTGCACATAAACGGCCTTCATGAATGCCCCAAATAACGAGACTTGGACCGCGGCGGCAATCACCGGCAACGTAGATTTGGTTGTCATTTGTGGTGTAATTGTCATTTTTCTTAGTAATGCCAAATTGGTCAAACAGCCATTGCTCTGCACCGGTAAAGCCCATTGCCAACACAACAACATCGGCTTTGATTCGCTTTTCGGTACCGGCAATCGGCTTAAAATGATCTACCTGACTGATTTCTGCTTCTTTAACTTGGCCATTTTCACCAAAGAAAGCAGTTGCTGTTGCTGAATATTCCGTAACGTTGCCAAAGAGTGCCTTGGCTTCTTTTTGACCATAACCGGTCTTTAAAACCATCGGCCATTCGGGCCATTGATTTTTTGACGTTCGTTCTTTAGGAAGGGCAGGCGTAATTTCCAACTGCGTAATGCCGGCGCATCCTTGGCGAATTGCCGTTCCAATACAATCATTACCCGTATCACCACCGCCAAGGATTAAGACATGCTTGCCCTTTAGGCGGTTATTGGCTTTAGTGCCATCCTTCAGGACTTCTTTAGTGGCAATTTTTAGAAAGTCAGCTGCCTGATAAATACCGGAAAGATCCCGCCCTTTAACATTCAGGTCACGTGCTTGTCGGGCACCGGTACAAATCACAACCCGGTCAAATTCTTTTTTGAGTTCTTCCGCCGAAATGTCTTTGCCGACTTCTGTATTGGGAACCAGATCAATGCCGACTTGAGATAGGGTATTGATTCGGCGCTGAACGACTTCCTTTGGTAATTTCATGTTTGGAATACCATACATCAGAAATCCGCCAAAACGGTCGTCACGTTCAAACAGTGTCACAGAATGACCCAACTGATTTAGTCGCCATGCAGCTGAAATGCCGGCGGGACCACTACCGATAACGGCAATCTTTTTGCCGGTCCGACGAAGTGGTTTACCGGAATCAACAACCCAGCCATTTTTAAAGGCTTGTTCAATAATGAATTTCTCATTATTTCGAATGGTAATTCCCGGTCCGTTTAATGCCTGTACACAGGAAACCTCGCAGGGTGCGGGACAAACCCGCCCAGTCATATCCGGCAGCATATTTGTCCGGCTTAGCCGTTCAAATGCCCGCCGGTCCTGATCACGATAAACAAGGTCATTCCATTCGGGAATGAGATTATCGTTTGGGCAACCGCTGACCGCTCGGCCGCCACCAAAGAAAACACCATGGTGACAAAATGGAATCCCACAATTCATACAACGGGCAGCCTGTTCTCGACGATCTGCGTCGCTTAAGTCAAGTTCCATTGCGTTAAAGTCTTTAACACGCTGCATGATTGGGCGCATGGGATTATCTTTTCTGGGATATTTTAAAAATCCTCTTGGATCTGCCATTTTGAATTCCTCCTAATCTTGACTCGTAGCCGTATAAAAGGCTTTTTCAATCACTTTTTCTTCTGAAATTCCCGGTTTCGTGTATTCACGAATCAGCTTGCGCATCTTGTGATAATCACGAGGGTAAACCTTGACAAAGGTGTGCTTTTCAACTTCCCAGTTATCAAGAATCTTTCGAGCGGTTTCCGAATCGGTGTATTGAACGTGTTTCTTTAGGAGTTCTTGAAGAATGCTGTCATCACCGGCTTCATCCAGATGATAGAGGTCAACCAAGTCCCGGTTGCAGTTTTTTTCAAAGTTGTGTGTCCAATCATAAACGTAAGCGACACCACCGGACATGCCGGCCGCAAAGTTCCGGCCTGTCCGTCCAAGAATGACGGCTACCCCACCGGTCATATACTCACAGCCGTTATTACCAACACCTTCTACAACAACATTGGCACCGGAGTTTCGGACACAGAAGCGTTCACCGGCACGACCATTGAAGTAGGCCTCACCGCCGGTTGCACCAAAGCAGGCAACGTTGCCGACAATTGGTGAGTGAGTGTAAAGTTCTTTGGCTTGGTGAGGGGCAGCAACGATCAAACGGCCGCCGGATAAGCCTTTACCAACGTAATCATTGGCTTCACCAACCAGTTTGATTTCAAGTCCCTGAGTGATAAAGGCACCGAAACTTTGGCCGGCGGTTCCGTGGTAATTAAACCGTAGTTGGCCCGGTTTCAAACCATAGTTACCAAAATGAGCCCCAATCCAACCGCCGAGTCGGGTGCCAACCGCCCGGTCAACGTTATTGATTGGTAGATTGATAGTGGTTGAATTCTGATTCTTCAAACTGGTTTCTGCGAAACGATCCAAATCCGGCCAGTCATACTTCGGCTTGAATGGATTTTCCTTCTTACGATCAATCGTGATCGTCTTGTTTAGCATTCGGTCGTAATTTAAAGTTTTGGACTTGCCTGATGGCACGTAACGCGGCTTTAGGTGTTCACCGTGCCCAACCATTTGGTCAACTGTTCGATAGCCCAAAGCAGCCATTTGTTCCCGTAAATCTTCAGCCAGGAAGTGCATCATATTAATAACATGTTCAGGACGACCGGAATATAGTTTCCGGAGTTCGGGGTTCTGAGTGGTGATCCCAACTGGACATGTATTTAAATTACACTTTCGCATCATGACACAGCCGATTGAGACCATTGTTAAGGTTGCAAAACTAAATTCTTCTGCGCCCAACATAATGGCAATGGCAATGTCGCGGCCGGTTAATAATTTACCATCAACTTCCAAAGTTGTTCGTTGACGTAATTTGTTTAATGCCAATGTCTGGTGGGCATCGGCCAGGCCCATTTCCCAAGGAAGACCGCAATCCCGAGTGGAGTTTCGGGGAGCCGCACCGGTACCACCGTCATACCCGGAGATAACAACCGTGTTGGCTCCGGCCTTAACAACACCGGCAGCGATTGTGCCGACACCGGTTGAAGATACCAACTTTACGTTAATTTTGGCATAAGGGTTAACCTGCTTTAAATCATAGATTAACTGTGCCAAATCCTCGATGGAATAAATATCATGATGAGGCGGTGGTGAGATTAGTTGCACACCGGCAATCGATCCCCGGATACTTGCGACCCACGGATAGGCCTTGCCGGCCGGTAATTGGCCACCTTCACCGGGCTTTGCACCTTGAGCCATTTTAATCTGAATTTCTTCGGCACTCATCAGGTATTCGGTATTGACACCGAATCTGGCAGTTGATACCTGTTTGATCTTACTGTTTCGATCAAGACCGTCGGCACCCACGTGGAATCGGTTGCGACTTTCGCCACCTTCGCCGGAGTTGCTTCTGGCACCTAATTTGTTCATAGCAATCGCAATGGTTTCATGTGCTTCTTCGGAAAGGGCACCGAAACTCATCGCACCGGATTTGAAACGCTTAACGATGGAACTGACAGGTTCAACTTCACTTAGTGGGACCGGTTTGTTATCATTTGTCTCAATATTCCACATTGAACGCAGGGTAACCGGATTCTCCTTGGCTTCCTTGTTCATTTCGGCTGTGTATTTTTGATATTCCTGGTAATCACCCGTTCGAACGGCTTTCTGGAACTGGTAAATACTGGTTGGATTGTAAAGATGTTCTTCGCCATCCACCTTGTATTGGAAGCTGCCCCCGGATGGTAAATCATCAACGGAGTGATTGCTGAACGTTAATTTATATTTTCGATAATACTCATTTTCAATTTGGTTGAGGCTGATGCCGCCAATTCGGGTTGGGGTTCCCGTAAAGTATTGTTCAACCACCGCATCGGATAATCCGACCGCTTCAAATAATTGGGCACCCTGATAGCCGGCAGTTGTTGAGATTCCCATTCGACTCATAATCTTGATAATGCCCTTGGTTGATGCATGACAGTAATCTTCCAAATGATTCTCAAGGCCTCTTTCACGTAAGGTTGCAAAGGCACCATACGGATGGATTGCGGCAGCACCGTAGCCGACCAGACAGGCGAAGTGGTGAATTTCACACGCTTCGGCAGTGTCAACAACGATTGAGGCCGCCGTACCTTTTCCTTGGCGAACCAAATAATTGTGTAAGCCGGAAACGGCCAAAAGAACCGGGATTGTCATTTGATTATCGGCAACCGGCCGATCACTTAACACCAAGATTGTAGCGCCGCTGTCAATTGCATTTTCAGCTTGGGTAAACAAATCCTTAAGGACATGTGCCAATCGATCGGGGGTGTCCGCCAGATCGTAAGCCAGGGACAATTTAGCCACTTTTAAAGCAGGTAAGTCCAAGCTGAGGATTTTGGCATATTCCTGATCGTTAAGAATCGGGCTGTCAATTTTTAATTTATGACAGTTTTCAGCGGAATCTTTCGTGCAGTCACCATCACGTCCAAGAAAACCAAATGTGCCAATAACCACTTTTTCACGTAATGGATCAATTGGCGGATTGGTCACTTGTGCGAAGGACTGCTTGAAATAGGTAAAAAGCGACTGTGGCTTTTTGCTCAAAACGGCTAATGGGGAATCAAATCCCATTGCAACAACGGGTTCACCACCGTTTTGAGCCATTGGAATAAGTGCTGTTTGAATAACCTCATGGGTGTATCCGTTTCGAAGCCAAAGCTTTTTTAAACTATCTTTTGAAATACTTGCTTCAGGTTTAACTTCTGGCAAATTAGCGAGTGTCAAACGATTTGCATTGAGCCATTGCTGGTAAGGATGAGCCTCTGCGCAGTCACGCTTCAGTTCATCAGTCTTGGAAATTCTTCCGGTACTGGTATCGACCAGAATCATTTCAGCCGGAGCCAGGATTCCTTTGTCAACGATGTCACTTGGATCAACATCGACAACGCCGGATTCCGATGCAACCACGAGTTGGTTGTCTTTTGTTAAGGTGAATCGGGATGGTCGTAAGCCATTTCGGTCAAGAAAAGCACCGACTTGAATGCCATCTGTAAAACATAGGGCGGCAGGACCGTCCCAAGGTGCCATGAACGTGGCATTATATTCATCAAATGCCCGTTGTTCATCTGACATCTCTGTGCCGCTTCCCCATGCTTCCGGTACCATCATCATTAATGATTGTGGGATCGATCGGCCATGGCGATATAAGTACTCCATGCAATTTTCCAATTTAGCCGAGTCGGAATCGTCCTCATCATAAATCTCGATTCCGTGACTGGTCATCCAGTTTTCGGCGCCCTTTAACGTGTTGATTTCACCGTTATGAGCCAGGAAACGGAAAGGCTGGGCTCGATCCCAGCTTGGAAATGTATTGGTTGAGAAACGGGAATGGATCAAACAGATTGCACTCTTCATTTGTGGATCGTGAAGATCCGGATAAAAGAGGCTGACCTGATAAGCATGTAGCATTCCCTTGTAAACAATTGTGCGGCTCGATAAGGAGCAAATGTACATCGACTGACGGTCAAAAGTTTTTTCGAGCTGCCGTCTTAAAACATAGAGATGGTCTTCAAAGTCCTGTCCCAGGTTGATATCGACCGGACGCTGTAAGATAACCTGCACAAATCCCGGCATCGATTGTTGGGCTGCCGGACCGCAATTTTCATAAACAAACGGCACGTTACGTGTCCACAAAACCGGAAACCCGGCTTCGTCAATTTGACTGGTAACTGCTTGTAACATTGAAGCTTTCTCCTGCGCGTCATGTGGTAAGAAAAGTTGAGCGACCGCGTAGTCACCAGATTTCGGTAACGTTAATTCGTATTTCGCCATTTGATCACGGAAGAACGCGTCCGGCAGTGCCATAAGTATCCCGGCACCGTCACCGGTATCGGGTTCGGCCCCGGTACCACCACGATGATTCATTCTTTGTAACATGGTCAAAGCCTTTTCCACAATCTCATGACTCGGATGGCCATCCACTTGAGTGATAAAGCCCATTCCACAGGCTGCGTGCTCAAACTTGGGTGAGTACATTAACTTGCCGTCATCCTTTAAGCTATCCATGAAACCACCTACCTTAATAATTTAAACTCAGATTGTCCATACCAATTGTGTAGTTCTCATAGTATTCTAATAATTATAAAATTACAATGTTTTTTTGCATAGTGTAATAAAAAACCGAGATTCTACCTATTATACATAAATTATGTGAAATGGTGAATTTAAGTTGACCATTTTGTTATTATTCCAATAAGCGAAAAATTTAAATTCTAAACGAATATTAAGTTTGGTATTGCAAAAAGGGGGTCTTAGCGTTTATAATTTAATCTAATTTTAATGATACATATTTATGGGAAAGCTGTTTCTATAAATATTCCAAATGTATGTAAAAATACATATTTCAAGCGGTATTAATTAAATCAAAGCAGACGTTATGGAAGGGAGAATCGCGATATGGCAACTTTAAAAGTAACTGATCTTCACGTCGCAGTTGAAGATGAGGAGACCAAGAAACGACAAGAAATTTTGAAAGGTGTCAACTTGGTGATTAACACGGGTGAAACTCACGCGATCATGGGACCGAACGGAACCGGGAAATCGACTCTGTCTGAAACGATCATGGGAAATCCGAATTATCACGTTACTCAAGGAGACATTACTTTAGATGGAGAAAGTATTTTAAATAAGAAGGTCGACGAACGTGCTCGGGCAGGGTTGTTCCTGGCAATGCAGTACCCGGTCGAGATTAAAGGAATTACAAATTTGGAATTTATGCGGACAGCTGTTAACGCAACCAGAGAAAAACCGTTACCCATTCGAAAATTTTTAAAGAAGCTTGATGAGAATTTGAAAGTCCTTAACATGTCGGATGAAATGACCGAACGTTATTTGAACGAAGGCTTTTCCGGTGGTGAAAAGAAACGAAATGAAATTTTACAATTGATGATGATTCAGCCTAAATTTGCGATTCTGGATGAAATTGATTCTGGATTGGATATCGATGCACTGCAAGTGGTTGCCAAGGGTGTCAATCATATGGAAAGCCCGGATTTTGGGACTTTAATGATTACCCACTATCAACGATTACTGAATTATATTCATCCCGATCAAGTTCACGTCATGATGGATGGTCGGATTGTCAAAACCGGTGACGCCAGTTTGGCAGAAAAACTTGAAGCAGAAGGTTACGCCGGTTTGAAAGATGAATTGGGCTTAGATGTGAACCTGGTTGATGATGATGTTAGTGTCGGAGGGGGGAAGTAGCATGCTTTCAACAAAAGCCCGAAAACTCAATCCTGCACTTTTGAAACAAGCCAGATTTGATAATGAACCGGAGTGGTTGACAAATTTGCGGGATGAAGCCTGGAAACAGGTAGATAAATTAACATTGCCGGTGTTTGATAAGGTGGACTACCATTCCTGGCCACTACTTGATTTTACGGAGACAGAGGAACAGCCAACAGGTGACGTTACTTCATTATTGGACCCGACTGAAAATTACCACTTTGTCAGCGTTGGTAAAAAAACAATCAAAAATGATCTTAGTGACGATTTAAAGTCAAAGGGCATTATTTTAACCGATATGAAAACGGCAATCCGCGATCACAGTGAGACACTATCAAAATATCTATTTCAAAAAGCCGTTAAATACAAAGAGAACCGACTGACAGCTGTTAACGCTGCGTTAATGAACGGTGGCACTTTTCTATATGTGCCGGACAATGTCGATATCAAAGATCCGATAAATCTCATGGCCGTTCAAGACAGCCGGGTTAAAGAAAATTTTGTTAATCATACACTGATTGTAGCCGGCGCAAACAGTCATTTTTCTGTTCTACAACGAGTATCAACGATTGGTGAACAGACTAATCCGGCCCATGTCACGGTAGAGATTATTGCCGAGGATTCCAGTTATGTAAAGTTTTCCGCTTTGGATACATTGGCCAAAAACACCTATGCCTACTATAACCGCCGGGGTTACTTGGAAAGCAGTGCCAGAATCGATTGGACAATGGGTGTCCTGAATGATGGTCATACGGTTGCCGATTTCGACTCCGACTTAATGGGAGACGGGTCACACACTGAGATGCAGACGGTGGCGCTGTCAACCGGAAAACAGGTGCAGGGGCTTGATACGCAGGTCACTAATTATGGTCGCCACTCGGAAGGCAACATTTTACAACGGGGCGTTTTGCTGGATAGTTCAACCCTGATTTTTAACGGTGTCGGCAAAATTATTCACGGTGCGCACGGCGCAAAAGCCCAACAGGAGAATCGCGTGTTGATGTTATCACCAAAAGCACACGGAGATGCCAACCCGATTTTGCTGATTGATGAAAATGACGTCATTGCCGGTCATGCGGCCAGTGTCGGTCAAATTAATAAAAAGCAGCTGTATTACTTGATGAGTCGCGGCTTGTCCAAAAAAGTGGCCAAAAGACTGGTTGTTCGAGGCTTTCTGGGTGTTGTCTTACGAGATATTCCAGTTGCAGACGTTAGGGAACAAATGGTAGAGATGATGGAAAGGAAGCTTTCAAATGAGCAAGGGACTGAATAATTCAAGATCGGATTTCCCGATCCTTGATCAAAAAGTAAACGGCGAGCAACTGGTTTATCTGGACAATGCCGCAACGACGCAAAAACCGGTCAGTGTATTGAACGCCTTAATTCATTACTATGAACATGACAATGCCAATGTTCATCGTGGGGTTCATACATTAGCGGAGCGGGCAACGGAAGAATTCGAAGCTGCCCGGGACAAAGTTGCAGCTTTTATTAATGCCAAGAGTCGAAAATCAGTGATTTACACCCGTTCGACGACCGAAGGATTAAATTGGATTGCCTCAAGTTTTGGCAACAGTGTCGTCAATGGAGGTGATGAGATTGTCATTTCGGAATTGGAGCACCACAGTAATGTGGTTCCTTGGCAGCAGGTTGCTAAGAATCAGCACGCAACGTTAAAATACATCGGGTTAACTGCTGATGGTGAACTTGACATGGCAGATGCCAAAAAGAAGATAACCGATAAGACTAAGATCGTTTCAATTGCTCATGCGTCCAACGTTATGGGGGTTATCAACCCAATTAAAGCCCTAACCAAATTAGCTCATCAGCATGGCGCTTATATGATTGCAGATGGTGCGCAGTCAACTCCTCATCTAAAAGTGGATGTTCAGGATTTGGATGTTGATTTCTATGCCTTTTCAGGTCATAAGATGTTGGCACCAACCGGGATTGGGATTTTATACGGTAAGCCGGAAATTCTTGACCAAATGGCACCTGCCCAATTCGGCGGCGAAATGATCAATGAAGTTCATGAACAGGCAGCTGACTGGAAGGAATCGCCATGGAAGTTTGAAGCCGGCACGCCCAATATCAGTGGCGCGATTGCACTGGGCAGCGCAATTGATTATTTGAATAACTTGGGAATGGATAATATATCCGCTTATGAACAGGAAATCGTGGACTATACATTACCCAAATTACTTCAAATCGATGGCATTACGGTTTATGGTCCGCATGATCCAGCCAAACATACTGGGGTTCTGTCATTTAACCTGAAAGGCTTACACCCTCATGATGTCGCAACCGGTCTGGATATGGATGGGATTGCCGTTCGAGCAGGTCATCATTGCGCCCAACCGTTAATGGAATATTTAAGCTGTGAGGCAACTTGTCGGGCCAGCTTCTATTTCTATAACACAAAGGAAGAAGCCGACCGTTTGCTTGACGGGTTGAACGAAGTAAAGGAGTTTTTCGCAAATGGGATTGGCAAAGCTGAACGAACTTTATAAAACAGTGATTATCGATCACGCTCAATTTCCGAGACATAAAGGTGAATTGGCGGATCCAACCGGTGAGAAGCGTTTGAAAAATCCAACCTGTGGGGACGTCATTAAAGTATCAGTTGTTGTTAAAGACGGTCAAATTAATGATGTTGCCTTTGATGGATCCGGATGTACGATTTCCCAAGCTTCCGCCAGTTTAATGACGACGGTTCTAATCGGCAAGGATGTTAAGACCGCCAGAAAATTGATTTTGGCATTTTCCAAGCTGATTAGTGGCGATGAGATTGATGATGAAGATGAGGAATTATTGGGAGATGCCGCGATTGTTGGCACGGTTGCGGAATTTCCTACCAGAATTAAGTGTGCGGCTTTAGCGTGGCACGCAATGGATGAAGTGTTGAACGAGGAAGGGAGTGGGGCAAGTGACTGATGTTTCAGAAGTACTTGATGATAAAGATTATGAATTTGGTTTTCATGACAATGTCAAGCCCGTTTATTCAACCGGACTGGGTTTAACGGAAGATACGGTTCGAGAAATTTCAAAAGCCAAGGATGAACCAAAGTGGATGCTTGATTATCGGTTAAAGGCCTATCATGCTTATTTGAAAATGTCTGAGCCCGGCTTTGGTCCTGATTTAACCGGTCTTGATTTGGAACATATGAAGTTTTTCCAACGGGCAACTGATAAACAGTATCGTGACTGGGATGATGTGCCACAGGATATCAAAACAACTTTTGACCGTTTGGGGGTTCCTCAGGCCGAACGAAAATATTTGGCTGGATCGTCTGCTCAGTATGAATCAGAAGTGGTTTACCACAAGATGGAAGAGCAGTTCGATAAACTGGGGATTATTTTTACCGATACCGATACGGCTTTAAAAAAGTACCCGGATCTTTTTAAAAAATGGTTTGGCAAACTTGTCAAACCAACGAATAATAAATACGCTGCGTTAAATTCGGCTGTTTGGTCCGGTGGGACGTTTATTTACGTACCAAAAGGTGTGACGGTCACAACGCCGATTCAATCCTATTTCCGAATTAACGCTGAGAAGTCCGGTCAATTTGAACGTACCTTGATTATTGTGGATGAAGGTGCACATTTGGAATATGTTGAGGGATGTACTGCGCCTACATACAAGAGCGACAGTTTGCATGCGGCCGTTGTTGAAGTCAATGTGTTGCCAAATGCTTATTGTCGATATACGACTATTCAGAACTGGTCAAATAACGTTTATAGTTTGGAAACCAAGCGGGCTCAGGCTCTGGATAATGCAATTATGGAATGGGTTGATGGCAACCTGGGTTCAAAAATCACAATGAAATACCCATCTGTTTATTTAAACGGTGAGGGTGCTCGTGGCACAATGCTGTCGATTGCGGTTGCCGGCAAGAATATTGATTCCGATACCGGTGCCCAAATGATTCATAACGCACCGAATACGTCGTCTTCAGTTATTTCAAAGTCAATTTCTAAAGACGGTGGCGCAGTTGATTACCGTGGCAAAATCAAATTTGGTCGGCACTCGGATGGTTCTTTTGCCCACGTTGAGTGTGATACGATTATTATGGATGATCAATCAACCAGTGATACGATTCCATATAACGAGATTTTAAACGATAATGTGTCGATGGAACATGAAGCTAAAGTTTCTAAAATTTCTGAAGAGCAGCTTTATTATTTAATGTCTCGTGGAATTTCCGAACAAAAAGCTACTGAAATGATCATTATGAGCTTTGTGGAGCCCTTTACAAAGGAATTACCAATGGAATACGCGGTTGAATTGAACCGACTAATTAGTTTCGAAATGGAAGGGTCAATTGGATAGTGTGCGTATCAAAGCGGTTAGTACCCGGAAGATAAGGCGTCGATTTGGGAAATCCCGGGTTTGGATTTTTCAAATCGATCCCTTATATGGAGTGGTACTGCTTTGAGGAGCAGTCCTAAAATAAGTGTGCGGAAAAAGACGTTTTGGTTCCGGAGTACAAGGAGCTGAATTCAATATCCCCGGTTTTGGGATATTGGATTTAGTTTCTTGTATGGCAGGAATCAGTCTTTTGGAGCAGTCCTAAAACAGTGTGTGAAGCAAAGTATCAGCATCCAAAAGAAAAAATAACGAGGAGGCCACGCTATGAGTGAAATTGACAATCGGCCATTTAAAGAAAAAGCGATGGATGTTTTAGAGAATGTCATTGATCCGGAATTGGGTATTGATATCGTTAATTTAGGCTTGATTTATGGTGTTGAATTAGATGATGAAGGATTATGTACATTAACGATGACGTTGACGATTGCGGGATGTCCGTTAACCGATTATTTAAACGAAGCCATTCGTGAAGAATTAACCGGATTCGATGAGGTTAAAGACGTTTATATCAACGTTGTTTTCGAGCCGGCGTGGTCAATTGACAAGATGTCAAGAGAGGCAAAGCTGGAATTAGGGATTCATTAAAAGCAGTGTGCGGAGCTAAGCGGTTAGCACCCGGAGTATAAGACGTCGATTTGGGAAATCCCGAGTTTGGATTTTTTGAATTGATCTCTTATAGGGAGTGGTGCTGCTTAACATTTAGCATCGGCACACATGCCATCCCAGCCTAATCTAATAAAGCAAAAAACGAGGCTAGGACGGTAAAATGTCTAACCTCGTTTTATGATGCCCATTTTTAATTTATAAAAGGTCACAGACTGTTTGCGAAATGCTTCATGGCGGCTTCTACCTCATCATAATTCTCGGGTTTGACCAATGGAAACAACGTATTTTGTAGATCAGTTAGATTTGCAGTAGTCAGTTTCTTATGCTCCTGTTCACTAAAAGCTTGAATGAGTACTTGTTCAGCTTCGTCCCTTTTATCCTTAAGTGTTCTTGCAATAAAGAAATCTAAGAATTCTTCCTGGCCTTCATTCATGATGATCGTCTCCTTAGGGTGAGAAAACGGGTATTAACCAAACTTTCAGGGTCATTATCTGCTTGTTTGTCGATGATGTCCAGAATAGTTGCCCAAAAATGATCTGACATTTTTGACCAAGTAGTTCACCACTTTATGCCCATTTTTGGTGATTGTAAGCCATTCCCCAGAAATGCAACTCATAGTAACTGCTACGAATAAAGGCGGTATTCATCTTTTGTTTCTCATCGGGATCAGCTTGCTCCCCCAGCTTGTCAACAATGTTGATCATTTGATTTGTGGCATCGGTGAAGCCATTGCTATCGTAGGTATTGATAAATTGTTGATATATTTTGACTGGTGAGCCATTTTTAACCAATTTTTTGCCTATCTCGTTATATAGCCAGTAGCATGGCAATAAAGCGGCCGCTGCTCGTGCCGGTGACCCCTCGTTTAATTCATGATACATATGGGAAACATAATTGTAGGCATTAGGAGCGATTGGGGTTGCTTTTATTTCATCGGTCGTAATCGATAATTCCTGAAAGAATTCCCTGCGGATAGTTGCCTCGTCATCGTGAAGACCCTGAGCGCCATCGTAAAGGAATTGTTTAATGGATGCATCGGATAGATGATCTGCAATTTGCTGATGCAGGTCGCCAAAGTTTTCTAGATAATAGCGATCCTGTTTTAAGTAGTAACGGAAAGTGTCAGTCGGTAATGATCCAGCAGCCAGTTCTTTAATGAAAGGGTGGTCAAAGCTTTCCTGCCACAGTGGAGCAGCTTGCTGATGCATTGTCTGGGTAATAGAAACCATGTTTTTTCTCCTTTTTAAGTAAACTGATATCATTGGTTGTATTTTATCATGTTTTGTGATGAGCCAACGGCATAATTTGGCTGAAAAATTGTGAATGTTATCGCAGTTGGCAAAATGAATTACTAAAGTGAGAAGTAAAAAAATGAGCGATTCGAATGGGTGTTATCCGAATCGTTCATTTTTATGGTTCTGGTACTTTCATAGTTCGATCAATGGTTGATCGACCGGTTGCATAATCAAATTTGACATTAGGCTGAACGTTGAACAGATAGACGTTAAAATCAAGTGAACGATCGGTACTGATTGCCTCAAGATGAATGCCCCTGGCCATTAATTCTTTGTCTCTAAAAATTGGCTTGGCAAAGAAAACCACGCGCTTGCCATCCCTTAGAGCAGAGCGGATTTTTTGTTCATAAATAGTTTGAATCCGCTGATTGGAAAAGGCTGTTTGGGTGAACAGGTTCTTGGGATTGTTTTGATCTCCGGAAGTGTCACTTGGGTTATAGTGACCATTTTGATTAATGCCCTTTGAAATTGAATAGGCAATTAAGTGACCACGGTTAATGATTGGCTGCCGATCTACAAATTTTTGATGCCAAGCGGTTGGTTCAACGTATTGACGGACCCGATTGTCATCAGATGCCAGATTACGGGATTCCAGGTAAGCAAGGTTACCGGTACTAGTCCGGTTAAGAGAATCCAAATTTGAATAAATGACTTTATTGACCTGCCACTTTTGAGGATCAAGTTTGGCCTTGTTATGGTTAACATAGACGAAACTCGATTCGCCGGAATGGTAAGTCAAATCAGCCAACTTATCATTTGAAGCAACGTTTTTAGTTGAATTTGTGACTGTTTGGGTGGCTTGATTAAATAAATCGGTTAAATTACTCGGCTGACCACCGGTAAAATACCACGCACCGACCAAAACAATCAAGGTCACGATTAAACTCAGTAGGGAGTTTGACCGGCGTTTCTTTCTTCTGCGTTTACTCATATTTTAATTCTTCCTGTCATTAAAAACTCAGCGGCAACAGATACGTAACCGCTGAGTGGATATGATATTATTTGATTTTGGTATGCTTTGCTCCGCACACTTGTATTTTTTTATGGCAAATCATTTCCCGCTGCGAAGTACAGATCATACCATTCCTGCTTCGTCAAGTTGATGTCGGCACCTGATGCGCTGTCTTTGATGTGTTCAGGGTTCATTGTGCCCAACAATACTTGAACATGTGCAGGATGTCGAAGAATCCAAGCTGTAGCAATTGCGTTTTTAGAAACACCGTATTTGTTTCCGAGTTCTTCCAATTTCTTGTTTAGCTTTGGATACTTTGGATCATTAATGTACATACCGGCAAACAAGCCATAATTAAATGGTGACCATGCTTGAATGGTCATGTGCTTGCGGCGACTATATTCTAAGATACCACCGTCATGGTCAATACTTGCGTCATCGATCATGTTGACGTGCATGCCGCCCTTTATCATGCCGGAATGAACGACATTGAATTGAAGTTGATTAATGAGGAGACGTTGACTGATCCATGATTGAACCATTTCAACCTGTTGTGGATTAAAGTTCGATACACCGAAGTGTCGTACTTTTCCTTCTCGTTGCAATGTGTCGAAAGCATCTGCAATGTCGTCTGCTTCCATCAATGGATCCGGACGATGTAATAGGAATGAATCCAGGTAATCGATTCCCATTCGTTGCAAAATCCCATCGACAGCATCAATAATGTGTTGTTTTGAAAAATCATATCGTGCGCCAAAGACAAGACCATCATGACTTCTCTTGGGATCAAGAATAATGCCACCCTTGGATTGGATGTATAGGTTATCCCTTGAAATTCCTGAGGCTTTCAAGGCTTCTTTAAATGTTTTTTCCGATCCACCTTCACCATAAATGTCGGCGGAATCAATGTAGTTAATCCCGGCTTCGTTTGCGGCTTGTAGTGTTTTGGCCGCGTCTGCGGTGTCCATACCGGCCATTCGCATAATACCAAGTGCTACGGCAGATGTTTCAAAGTGAGTGCCGCCTATCTTAACAGTTTTCATAAATGTAAAAACCTCCTTTATTGGTACATTTTAATTATAAGCCAAAGATAAGGGGGAGTGAAAGAGAATAAAAAATAAGTGTGCGGAACAAAGCGGTTAGTACCCGGAAGATAAGGCGTCGATTTGGGAAATCCCGGGTTTGGATTTTTCAAATAGATCCCTTATATGGAGTGGTACTGCTTTGAGGAGCAGTCCTAAAAAAAGCGTGTGGAACAAAGCGGTTAGCATTCGGAGTGTAAGGCGTTCTTTTCGGAAATCCCGGGTTTGGATTTTTCTATCGGTTGCCCAGTCGCTGTATTTAAAGAAACTTAAATTGTCTAAGTATTTTTAGTTGACCGGGATATGATATACTTTTGGTACTGATCCATAAAACAGGTTATCATGATCGATTTTTGAAGGGCAAGTGGACTTGTTCCGATCAGCTCAGCACATTGAATAAGAAACGAGGCAATTAATTGAGCGAAACAACCATTACTGAATTAATCAATCAATATGGCTATTTGGCAGTTGCATTCCTAATTGCATTTGAAAATATATTTCCACCAATTCCATCTGAACTGGTTCTTGTCTTTACCGGTTATTTAACATTAACCAATCATCTAACTATTTGGGGATCGATTATAGCAGCGACAATTGGTGCCTATATCGGTGCGTTGGCTTTGTACGGAGTGGGGCGGTTGCTTAGTGTTGCCCAGATGGAAAAGTTGGTGTCCGGAAAAATCGGTCGCATGTTGCGACTTAAACCGACTGATATCGAAAAAGCGGGTCATTATTTTAATAAACGTGGTGGTTGGGCAATTTTAGTTGGTCGTTGTATTCCGGTTGTCAGGAGTCTGGTTTCAATTCCAGCGGGAATGACGGCCTACCCTTTGGCTAAATTTTCAGGATTGACGCTATTGGGGACTTTTATCTGGAATACCGTTTTAATTTTAACGGGCCATTATGCCGGTCATGCATGGACAAAACTGCTAGAGATGATAGATCAGTGGCTGATTGTGCTGCTGGTGATTGCGGCTGTTATGGCTACCTGTTATCTATATTACCGATTCACTAAATCCAAAGTTAAAAAATAAGCAAGAAGCAAACTTAAGATAATCTTTTAGGTTTGCTTTTTGCTTATTAATTTATATTTAAGACATTATTTGTTCACACAAAATTCACATATTTGCGACTGATTTTTGTTACACTATGATTATATTATATTAATTTTTACTAATCAAAACGATAAGGAGAAATGTGATGAAATGGTATGATAAAAGTGGTGACGCAATCTTTAAAGCGTTAAGCACCAGCCGAATGAATGGACTAACGGATAGACAGGTCCAGAAACGACTGGCGGAATTTGGCCCTAATCAACTGAGGACAAAAGAAAATGATCCAGGATGGAAGCTTTTCTTAAGAAGTTTCAAGGAACCTTTAATTATTATTTTGCTGGTCGCCACTGTTCTGGCGCTTGCAAGTGCAGTTTATGATTTTAATGTGACGGGGGATCACGCTCATGCAATGGCTTCTGTGTATGAAGCCGCTGCTATTTTGATTATTGTTTTAATTAATGGTGGCTTGACCTTCCATCAAACCCGATCGGCTCAAAAGTCGTTGGCTGCCTTGTCCAGCATGCGACAGCACCATATGAGCGTGCTGAGAAACGGTTCGTGGGAATCGATAGCTGCCGATCAATTAGTTCCCGGAGATGTTGTGACTGTTAAGTCCGGTGATTTTATTGAAGGAGACCTACGCTGGGTCAAGGTGTCCGAATTACAAGTAGACGAGGCCCATTTAACCGGCGAGTCTGAAGCCATTAGTAAGACAATCGTTCAATTACCTGAGGACACCGAACTCGGGGATCGAACCAACATGGGGTATTCCGGTTCAATGGTCGTTAACGGTAATGGCATCGGCGTCATTGTTGAAACCGGGATGAATACAGAACTGGGACGAATTTCCGATTTGATGCAGGATATTGGTGAAACAAAGACACCTATTGAACAATCGGTTCATAGCTTAAGTAAAAAATTGATGTTGTTGGCAGGGATGATTATTCTACTGACAATCGGGTTTGATCTTGTTAAATCATTGATGGATAACGGTGCTATTTCAGTTGGAGATTTGGCCGGAACATCATCCACGGCAATTGCGATTGCGGTGGCTTCGATTCCGGATGCCATGCCGGTGGTGCTTTCAATCGTCTTGACCATTGGTGCCAAAATGTTAGCAGATAATAAGGGGTTGATTAAATCATTGAGCAGTGTGGAAACACTTGGGGCAACAACTTATATTGCGTCTGACAAAACTGGAACCTTGACCAAGAACGAAATGACCGTTACCCGTTTTCTGACTAATGGACAGGTTTACCAGGTTGAAGGAAAGGGGTATACACCGGTTGGCGATTTTATTAAAACAAACGGAGAGCCCGGAAGCCGGAAAGATTTTCTCCGATTACTCGAAGTAGCGGTTTTGAATAACGAGGCTGAAATCAAACCCGACGAAAAGCAAAATTGGCGACCGTTCGGGAATCCGACCGATGTGTCATTGGTTGTGCTGGGTGCTAAACAAGGGATTAAACGAGACGCTTTGTTGGAAAACCAAGCCGGTCATGATGTTGATATTATTCGAGTGTTACCATTTGACAGTACTCGGAAGATGATGACGGTCGTGATTAAAGAAAATAACGACTATTACAGTTTGACGAAAGGTGCGCCGGACGTTGTTGCTTTAAGAACAAAGTCGGTTTTAATGAATGGTATCGTAAAAAAAGATGAAACTGTTGAAGAAGAGATTCAGCAGACAGTTCTGGATTTTGCTGGGGATGCCCTGAGAACCATTGCGCTCACGCAGAGAAAAGTGACAAAAGATCAAGCTCTGAATGCTTCCGCAGACGAATTGGAGAAAGATCTATGTTTTGTTGGCTTGGTTGGCATTATTGATCCGCCAAGAGAAGAAGTGAAAGCATCCATTAAGAATCTTTCCGATGCATCGGTTAATGTTGTGATGATTACGGGAGATCATGCAGAAACGGCTAAAGCAATTGCCAAACAGTTGGGCATTATCAAACGGGAAGATGCAAGAGTCATCACTGGTCGGGAATTAGAAAAAATGACCGATGAACAGTTAAGCAAACTTGCGTTGGATACCCGGGTTTATGCGCGAGTAACCCCTGCGCATAAGCAACGCATCATCAGGACGCTTCAAGCGCATCAACAAGTTGTCGCAATGACCGGGGACGGCATTAATGACGCACCGGCATTGAAAGCAGCAGACATTGGTATTGCGATGGGAATCAACGGAACGGAAGTCACCAAAGATGCTGCTGATCTGATTTTACTGGATGATCAGTTTACAACAATTGAAAAATCGGTTAAATTCGGTCGAACAATTTTTTCGAATATTTTAAATTTTATGCGGCATGAATTAACGACCAACGTTGCGGAAGTGTTGTCACTTTTATTGGGTGTTTTCTTAATTACCTCCCCAATCGGTGAGGTCTCGGAAGTGACGCCGACACTAACCGCTTTAATGGTATTATGGGTTAACATGATTAGTGATTCGTTACCATCTTTTGCCTTGGGTTACGACAAACCGGAAGCTGATTTGATGAAACAGAAGCCACGAAATACACGGCAATCCATTTTGGCAAATGGCATGCTGACCAGGGTATTGCTTCGGGGATCCGTTATGGGCGGACTGGTCTTCTTAGCATTTATTTGGGCAGCTTCTCAGGGATACTCGGTTGCACAAAGTCAGACGATTGCGTTTTTAACATTGGTATTTGGCCAACTATGGCACGTTTATGATGCCAGAAGTGCTAAAACACTTTTTGATCGCAGTCCGTTTAGCAACTCCAGGTTAACGCTGGCTGTTGGCTTTGCGGCAACGTCATCAATTTTGGCGACCCTTATCCCATTCTTCAATAATGTGATGGGGACGGCACCGTTAACCATGCCAATGTACCTTGGTATCATACTCATTTCTGCAGTTCCAACATTTGTGCTTTCAGGAATCAAGAAACTGGTGATCAAAATGAGACCTGATCGAAACAATGAGCAACTGGACGCCGCCTAATCATTATCGATACAGATCAATGGGTCCGATTTGCTGAAATGATGAGCATCATTGGCCGTCTTAATTCATCACGCATTTCTTGACTTTTAGCCAGCATTTCATTAGTTGGAGTGGGTTCGTTGATTTGATTTAATGTAAAATCGTGATTGAGCAGGGTATTTAAATAGGTGGCCACTGTTCGATGATATTTTTGAACAGGGAACCCGAGAAAATCCGTGGTTCGTTTACTTTGATCGAAGTAGTGATCGACCGGCCAGTATTTGGGACGGCCATTTGAGTCCATCATCCATTCTTCGTGTCCTTCAGCTGTGAAAATGGGGTGTTCGACACTCATGATCAACTGACCGTGAACATTTAAAGCGTTATGAATTTTTTCGATTAATGCACCGTAATCTTTGATATAGTGGATAGCCAGCGAACTGATGATAACATCGAATTTAGCTTCAAGCTGGTCGATTGCCATCATGTCCATAATATGATAATGAATGTTGGGCTGAGTGGTCATGTCTTGTGCCTTGTCAATCATCTTACCGGATGCATCGATACCAACGACTTCTTTGGCACCATGATCGGCTGCATAACGACAGTGCCAACCATAGCCGCAACCAAGGTCTAAAACGGTCTTTCCTGTAAAGTCCGGAAAGAGTTTGCGCAGTTCGTGCCATTCGCCCGCTGCACTTAGGCCGTATTTTGAGCGGGGCATTTGACTGTAAGCTTCAAAAAAGGATTGATCATCATATATATCTGTCATTGAAAGACCTCCATAAATTAAAATCTTACTATCATCATATCCCAAAGCCATGGGTTAGCCTAAACCATGAAGAATTTCTCTGATTGGGAAATTGCAGCGGATGTATACGCTACAGTAGTTCAATGTTTGGATGTGACATTATCTTTTTATTATAATCACCTGAAAATTAAAAAGGGATCTTAAGGCAAGTAAGTGAAGTTTTGTCTTAGGATCCTTTTTAAAATTAATATCAAAAACATCATGAGTTCAATAACCTATGCTGCCGCCTCATCAAATACCAACCGATCAACGTAATGACCATCGAAGCGATAATTGCCAGCCAAAACATCTGTTGGTAAGCTTGCTGAGCTGTCGCGTAAAAAGCCCTTAAAAGTTGATATCGATTACTACCGGTCATTCGCTGAAGACCGCGGTAATACTGTTCAATGGACGTGTTCATTTGAATGCTGCTGAATCCGCTTTGAATAATCGTTGCGTAAATAATGGGGGCAATTGTAATACCGACTTGCCGACTAACGGACAAAGTCCCAAGGGCAACACCATTGTCCTTTTTACTGGCAACTTCGGCTATCAATACGGATAATGGCGCTCCCATTAACATCCCAAAACCAATCCCGGCAATTGTTGAAGACAAGATAAACCAAAGCGGATTGGGACTTAAATAAGCAATTAGGGCAAATCCGACTGTCGATAAAGATCCGGAGATAACAATTGTTTTGGTTGAGCCAAATTTAGAAGTCAACGACCCGCCAACCGCTGCACCAACGACCGAACCCAATCCGATACCACTCATCCAAATCCCACTATTATCAGCTGAAATGCCATAACGCTGTTCAACGAAACTTGGGATGAAGACAAAGATTCCGATTAAAGCTCCGGACAAAATGCCCATTAATAGTGTTAAAACAAATCCTTGGCTGCGTAATAACTGGTAAGGCAGAAAAGGATCCACCTGATCTGAAACCCGCTTTTCAACTCGAATAAACATGATAAACAGAATAATGCCTAAACCAATCAAGCCCCATACCTGGATTCTCAACAAGCTTCCAACTAAAGCATTGCTTTGCAGGTTAGTGATTGCCAACATAAAGCTTAAAATACCCAGGCTTAATAGAACCAACCCTTTAAAATCGATTGTTTTGATGCTGCTGGCTTTTGTCTCCGGAATAACCAAATAGCCGCTAATAATCACGAATAATGCAATCGGCAGATTAATTAAGAAGAGCCAATTCCAGCGGCCGGTCATATTTAAAATCAAACTTCCAAGATTCGGACCCACTACCGAAGCAATTCCATTAACCGCACCCAGTGCACCAAGCAGGCCACCCTGCTTGTCTTTCGGATATGTCGATAATACGTGACTGGAGGCAATGATAAAAATCCCACCGCCACCAACTGACTGAATTAATCTGGCAGCTAAAAAGAGAATGAATGACGGACTCAGCGCTACCAGCAATGATCCAAGCGCAAAGATACTAATTTCAATCAGGAATAGTTTTCGTCGACCAAATTTATCGGCCAGCTTGCCAATAATCGGGGTGGAAATTGCCATTCCCAGCGTGTAGCCTGTAATTCCCCACGTTCCTTGAACCTCACTGACTTGAAATGAATAATTGATTGTCGAAAGCGCACTGGCAATAATGCCGTTATCCAAAGCCGACATAAACACGCCGATAATCAAGATGATCATCGCAAAAGTTGAATGCCTTTTTCCCATGAAATAATTCCTTTCTTGAAGCAATTTAATAATGAAAATTTTTTGATTTACATGACGGTTCCAATAACTATTCCCACAATATACGGAATCAGCCAAAATAGCCGAACCGCCAAGTTGAATTTATGAATATTATTTTTGGCTTTTTGTCCTCTTAGTTAGAATGTAAATCGCCAATGTTTCTTTTTTAGTTGATTAAAGTATACAACGCAGAAGGGATTGCTTTGTAATTTTGGTCAAAAAAAGGCTAAGAACCACGTCGAGTTCGCGTAGTTCCTAGCCTTCATGTTTCAGCAAAATAACTAAAGTTTTTTCTCAAACCCTTCCATCGGTGCCAGCGAATTTTGATAATCCTGATGAAGTTCGGGATCATCAGTAAACTGCATAACAGAATAAAAGGACTCTCTCAAATACGTTTGCATAACCGGTGGAATTGCTAACTCATCCATATCTGACGGACTGATTTGTGTCCGGATACTTTTTAGATCATTGTGAGCCACCTTTTGAACCCACTGTGGTTCCCGAATAAAGGTTCGCCCAATAGCAACCAAATCAGCACCATCGGCCATCGCAGCATTAACGTCTTCGGGGGTTGTCACAGATCCGATCCCGATAAGCGGAATGATGCCATGAGTATGTTCAGCAAATTGAGAAATTAATGATTGCTTGTTACTTGGATCATTTAACGAAGTTCGCTTGTAACTCCCCATTGAAAGGTGAAGATAATCAACTTTATCTTTAATTTGATCAACAAAGAAGAGGGAATCTTTCAAACGAATCCCCGGTGTTTCGATTTCTTCCGGTGAAAGTCGATAGCCGACTAAAAAGGGCTTATCTGCATAGTTTTTAACGATTTCATTGACGGTTTCAATCACAGCGAGTGGGAACTTCAGCCGTTTTTCTCTTGAACCCCCCCAGTCATCGGTTCGTTGATTGGCATTTTCAGAATAAAATTGTTGCAGCAGATACGTGTTGGCACCGTGAAGCTCAATGCCGTCAAAGCCGGTCTTGATAGCTCGCCTTGTGGCTTCACCGAAATCAGAAATAAGTTGAAGAATCTCGTCAGTCGTTAATGCCCGTGGCGTCTCGGAATTAGCCGGATAAGTGGCCGCAATTGCACTGGCACTAACCGGCTTTTCACCGCGAAGAATGGCACTATTTGATTTGCGGCCTGCGTGAAAGATTTGCAGGATGGCCTTTGTGCCGTCTTGATGAATCACACTCGCCAGATTGGTTAGCCCGGGGAGCATGTCGTCGTGGGCAACCGATAATTCTCCTTCGAATCCCTTGCCGCTATCGCTAACGTTGGCAACACCCGTTATCATCATTCCGGGACCACCGGCACGAGTTGCATAGTAATTGAGTTCGTCAGTGGTGATCATACCATTATAAAAACTGGTCATTGTGGTCATTGGTGACATGACGATATGATTTTTGATTTCTAAACCATTATTGAATTTAAACGGTGATAAAAATGGTTGCTTTGTCATAAAATGATTTCCTCCAAATTTCTACTGGGCTTTCTAAACTATATATGCTAGTATACGGGTTACGGAAAGTTGAACAAGTACGCACTAAAAAGTCATATAGTTACTTAAAAGTGCCTAATGGGACCTATCAAGGATTATAAGGAGTTTAACGATGGAAAAAATTTATCATATTGGTGTTGAAGCGTCTTTGGATGTTATCGGCGGTAAGTGGAAGCCGATCATTTTATGCCATCTTGGAAATGGCCCTCTTAGAACCGGTGAACTTCGCCGTCGTATTCCAACTATTACTCAAAAGATGTTGACCCAGCAATTAAGGGAATTGGAAGAAGACGAGATTATTGTCCGAAAAGTCTATAATCAGGTACCTCCCAAGGTTGAATATTATTTGTCTGATGAAGGGAAAACATTACGCGATTTGTTGGTTACAATGTCTGTATGGGGTGAAAAGCGGGTTAAGCGACTACAGGCAAAGGGACAACCTGTAGAATTGCTAAGCCAGGGGCACGAAGGCTATCTGAAATTCTAGTAGTTAAAATAGGTTGTGTAATAATTAGGCAACAAGCAAGAATTCACAAAGGGGACTCAATCAATTTTTTGATTGAGTCCCCTTTGGTAACAATGAGTATCTAATTAAAAGGCATTATTATTCTCTTGTGAACCCTTACCTGACATGAGTTGTTGATAAAAAGCCAAATCAATTGTGACGGTTGTTTTGGTATCGCCGCTTTTTGATAAAACAATAATATTGTCTAATGGTGTTGGCGTTGGGAGCCGAGGCTGATCAACCAAGGTCGTTCCGATAAGATTTCTTGCCTTGTCAAGGGCCTGTTGTTTTGTAATTCCTTCGGTCCAGGCACCATTGATATCCGGAATTTCGACACTGTAGCCGATTTCTTCATGATGCAGAATAATAGGATAGATTAACTCGTTTGTGCTTTCTTTGACCATTATGAAACCTCTTTTCAGTCAAATAATAGGCAACGTTTTTATTCCATTATAGTGAATGATGCTTAAATCGACTAGGGGTTATGGCAACTTTCTTGAATTAATTATCAGCTGAATAAATGATCCGTTTTAGCCTTGGTATCTGTCCCGCTGAGATGCTCAAAAAATAGGCGATGCCGGCTGGCAAACGAATCGATTAGGAGGTCCACCAAGATGAACAAAAGGACTAAGGAGGTGACCACAATACCCCAATGAATCATTGAGAGTTGTGACAGTGGTGCGGTGCCTGTTAAATTTAATAAGGAAGAGTCGGCCCAAAAGGTGCCGCCGATTACACCATAAGAAATGACATTTCTCAAAATAACCTGATACCATTTGGCTTGATTACCGAATTTGTTAGTCACTCGAATTCGGACAAGCTGCATGCCGAATGAACGTTGAAAAAAGACTTCGGGGATAATGACAAGGATAAACCAGGCCATAAACGTTTCTACCCAGTCATGACGTTGAATAATCAACGCAATCAGTGAACTTAATATTGACATTAATATCAGGTCGATTGCCAACGCGGTCAATCGGCGAACGGCGGAGACACTGTGACTATGTGAAAGCGTGTGGGATTGAACACTTTCTCTGGATGGCAGAACTTTTCCGAGCCAACCGGCTATCCAAAAGCCAAGAAGCCCACCGGTTGTGTTTAGAATTAAATCATCAACGTCGAATAAGCGATAGGGACGGGAATAGATACCATAAAGACCTGTGTATTGAGTCACTTCGAAAAACAAAGAGAGGCAGAAACTCATCAAAAAAGTTTGCTTCCAGTTTCGACGAAAATAGTAGTGGAGATAAAAACCGAATGGAATGGTTAAAAAAATATTAAATGCCGGTTGAATAACGGTTGGCGCCTTTAGCGCTGCTAACCAGGTTCCGGGATGAAAGAAGGAAAATGGATTGTATTTAAAAAATTCTATGATAAAAGTAAATGGAATGAAGTTGTGTGTGGGTGTTTTTAATTGATTAACGAAACTTTGAGTGGGTAAGGGCAGGATGATCAAAAAATAAGCACACATGATATAAAACACAAATGTATAGAGCATAAAGATGTTCCATTTGGGAAGGGCACCATAGCGGTGATAATTAACTAACAGAATTGGAAGTGTGATCAGGATTGCCAAGAATGGAAATAAAATAACGGCGGTATAAATAACACTGACATATTGCGACATAGATTTCTCCTAGACTTTAATTTCCTTGATTTTAACCTGATAGGTGAGGTTGGGCGCCTGAATTGTGACGATTTCACCAGTATGATGATTCAAAAGGGCAGCACCGATTGGGGATGCAATAGAAATTTTTCCATTGTCAATATCCACTTCGGGAGTGCCGACAATTTGATAGGTTTCGGTTGACTTGTCATCGAGAAATTCGAAGGTGACATATTTGCCCACTTCTACATTGTCGTTGTCGGATGGCGTGTAAATCTTTGAATATTGTAATTCTTTACGTAAAAAGCGAAGCCGGCTTTCCAAATGACGAAGATCACGTTTTGCGGCACTATATTCGGCATTTTCTGACAAATCGCCAAGCGCTCGTGCGTCAGCCAAACTTTTGATTTTAATGGGCCGGTCATTTTCGAGCTGGTTGATTTCATCTTTAATTTTTTGATAGCCCGCTTTGGTTATTTTGTTAAAATGCGGTTCCAAAGAATCACTCCCCGTTAATATAGTCTAATGATAATTTTATAACAGTTTGGCAGAGAGGCACAATAAAATTCAAGAATGGCACGCAACAAAAGCAGATAAATGCGATGCAAATGCTTGGAAAGCGTTTATATTCAATCTTTTTTAGCTAAAATTTGACGCCTTTCATTACAAAATGAAGGGCGTCTTTGTCCGTTGTTACGGTATTCTGTCTTAAATATTACTAAAATCGCTTTTGTTTTAACACGCTTGTAATTTTCTAGACACCTTCGTGTAAATCCGACAGTGTATATTCATAGTCGTTGATTAATTACGGAGGGAAATAGTTATATTATGAATTTAAAGAAATCTATCGTTACGTTAATGATGGCACTTACAATGTTTGGGACATTCCAAGTAGCCGCAACCCAAGAAATCGCAAACGCACAAACAACCAGTACTTCAGCAACTTATAAATCAAATCTATCAAAGGCAAACCTTGCCGCTAAAAAGTGGATTGCCTATCACGAATCACGGGGCTCATATTCTGCCCGTAATGGTCGTTATGTTGGCCGTTACCAATTAAGCTCATCATATTTACATGGTGATTATTCGAAAGCTAATCAAGAAAAGACTGCTGACCGTTACGTTAAAGCTCGTTATGGCAGTTGGGTCAGTGCCAAGCATCATTGGCAAGCATATGGTTGGTACTAAAAAGATCAAACAACAAGGTTATTTCTGAATGAGATTAGAACAGTAGTTAATCGGTATTCTCCGGTTAACTGCTTTTTTAGTATCCAGATGACTTGTCTTTAAGTAGAAAAAGGTAAAATTATTCGTTATTTGTCTTGATATTAGAGTATGTCAGCGTTATTATTCGGAAATGGCGTTGTTATTGTCAGAGTTTCATGGTAACATGACGTTATCACTTTAAACACGAATGAAAAGGGAGAGCATGATGAATAATGTTTCTGTTTCGGATAAGAAAACACCTATCCGTAATGCAATTTTAGGGTTTCAACATTTACTTGCAATGTACTCTGGCGATATTTTGGTACCATTGTTGATTGGTGGCGCGTTAAAGTTTAACGCAACACAGATGACCTACCTTGTTTCCATGGATATTTTCATGTGTGGGGTTGCAACACTGCTTCAAATCAGACGAACACCGATTACAGGGATTGGATTGCCGGTTGTTTTGGGATGTGCGGTTGAGTATGTGGCACCACTTCAGTCGATTGGAAAAAATTTCGGGCTTGGTTATATGTATGGTGGCATTATTTGTGCCGGTTTATTTATTATCATTGCGGCTAAGCCATTTGCTCATATGCGTAAATACTTTCCACCAGTTGTAACCGGCTCACTGATCACATTAATCGGGTTTACGTTGATGCCGGTTGCCTTTCAAAACCTGGGTGGTGGTGACTCGACTGCTAAAGCCTTTGGTGATCCAACCCATTTATTCTTAGGATTCTTTACGGCCCTGATTATTATTGTTTTGAACATTTGGGGACGTGGGTTTCTAAAGCAAATTGCTATTTTAATTGGGATTTTGGTTGGTACGCTAACGGCATTGGCAATGGGGACAGTCGGGTTTGAATCCGTCGGTCAGGCACATTGGGCACAATTACCACAATTCTTTTACTTTGCCGCACCCAAGTTTGAATGGTCGTCGATTGCAACCTTAATCCTGGCTGCTTTGACTTGTATGATTGAATCGACCGGTGTTTATTTTGCGTTAAGTGAAATTACCGGGCGTAAACTCGAAGACCGTGACTTGGAACATGGCTATCGTTCAGAAGGAATTGCCGCAATCCTTGGCGGTGTATTCAATACCTTTCCATACTCAACTTTTTCACAGAACGTTGGCATTGTTCAATTATCGGGCATCAAGAAGCTGGCACCGATTTATTATTCAGCCTTCTTCCTAATGCTTTTGGGATTAATTCCAAAATTTGGTGCGATTGCAACGCTAATTCCTGCGTCTGTTCTTGGTGGTGCAATGCTCGTTATGTTCGGCATGGTAGGGGCACAGGGAATTAAAATGTTGTCCAAAATTGATCTTAACAACAAAAACTTACTGATCATTGCAGTTTCAGTTGGCCTTGGTCTCGGGGTAACGACTCAACCCAATTTATTTCAATACTTACCAGCAACCGTTCAGGTTATCATGAGTAACGGAATGGTTGTCGGCAGCTTTACAGCCGTTATTTTAAATGTTCTTCTCAACCATACCGGTTTGAAAGATAAAGTGGAAGAATAAAATAAAGCAAAATAAAGAACCAGCTAGACACTGAGATTTCTCGGCGTCCAGCTGGTTCTTTTGTTTAACTTTTAGATGGTTAAATTATTGATAACTGTCATATAGCTTTTCAAAGTTAACCGTTCCCAACCCGGTTGCTTGATTATAAATTTTTCCGGGCTGACCTGTGTAATAAAGATTGGAATTATTGGTGGTACTGTCCATTACTGTAAATGGATTCTTATCTTTATCCTGGGCCAATTGGTAAATCTGGGTGTTCCAAAGGCCCATTCGTTGACCCTTACCACTGTTCATGACTGCAGTTGCACCATTGAATTGTGGTGCGACAAAGCTGGTACCACCGGTAACCTGCCAGCCACCCAGTGCTTTATCATAAAGATCATATCCGGTCAATGGATCAGCGTTCGCGGATACATCAGGGTAGTTTCGACCATAATCTGTCCCGCTCACCAGAACAGGGTTCATTCGCGGCTGCATCAGATTTGAGACGTATTGACGGGCGTTAAAGGTATTAACACCGGGAACGCCTTCCTGGTATTGAGGCGTGTTGTAAAGGTGGCTGATGCCACCGCCACCGCCGGCCATTGCGTATGAATATAATTTAATGTTATTCAATAGATCATGACGACCCTTGGCGTAGGCGTTGAACATGTAATCGCCACCCCAGGCACGTTCTTTATCAACGGAGACTTTGATGCCTTTTTTGATCTTTTTACTGAAAGGCAATGTCGTTCCCCCAGTTGTGGTAACCCATGGATTGTCTGCCGGGAAAAAGGCATAAGTACTATAGTTTGGAATGCTGATAGGACCGATTTTACCGCCGATCCCTTGTCCAAGTGCACCACTATCTCCAGAAGCAACGAATGTCGAAACCCCTTGAAGGGCGCCTTGCGCCATCACGATATTCATGACTTGTCCATAAACGGGTGTCAGCATTTTATTATTCTTCAGATAATGCGTCATGTACTCATTAATTCCCCAACTTAATGAAAGGGAACCGGCTTTATTTTCATCAAAGGCGGTTGCAAATACATTCACCATGCCGACATCACTGAAATTCGAGTGGTAAACACGGACGTTGGCTTTAGGTGCAATTGCTCCGGCTTGCTGGGCATCAACCGTTGTTTCTACTTGAGACAATGCATCGTTGGTAGGCTGGCTGGACGGGCTTGAAATCTTCTTGATAGTAATTCGATTAGGATTGCTGTTAACACCCTCACTTTTCCAGAAGTGGGTGACATCAGATTTCTTGAAGCCGGCAAATGAGATGATTCCAACGGTTTGTCCCTGGCCTTCATACCCCTTATCATAAAGCGGCTGAAGTTGGTATCTGTCTGAAAATTTGCTTGGTGCATATTTCTTTTCGGGCTTTTTGACTTTCGTTTTGTTCTTTTTAGCCAACCCTCCAGCCCTGGTATTTAAGTTGGTAATTCCTAAAACCGTCAAGACATTGTCTGCCAATTCAGCAGGCATTTTTGGCTTTTTACTGGAAAATTGGACTGGATTATTATGGTATTTTGCAGTTTCGAGGTTTGTAGAGAAAGCCTTGTTGATGTTCTTAGCGGATCCTGAAACCTTAATGATCAATCCGTTACTGAAAACATGACTCTTCAAATGATATTTGGCCAAGTATGGTTTATATTGGCCGGTAACTTTAGCAGGCTGACCAAATTTTGCCCGAAAACTTGATGGCGTGTAAAATTGCTTGAAATTCGGTTTACCTGGCGTATTGACGTTATAAATCTCATCAGTAAGCTGACTTTGGTTCTGTGGCTTCAAAAAAATGTCCAGCTGAACATGTTGTTTTGGAGAAACTTTTTTCTTTGCCATTAGTTTCTTTAGGATCTTGTTGATGCCATAAGGATCACTGCCCGCACTCTTCTTCTTTGAAGCTGCAGAAGCTGATGGTGTCAACATTAAAAAGACGGCAAGACCGGTGAGACCTGCCAATAATATTTTTTTCTTCTTCAAATTACTCATACCCTTCCTGTGAAAAATCTCCCCCGCACTTAATCACCCCTGATTAAGTGTCATAGTCACCTTTCAGAATAATGTTCCCTCAAATTCCTTCAGTGAGATGCACGCTATGTATCGAACAAATCTCTGAGGATAGTGCAAAAAATGAACAACTCTTTGATTGAATTTAAATTGCCAATTTTCCCCAAAGCCTTGACGTGATTGATCATGACTCCTTCCTAATCATTGTTAGGGTACTCTGAATAACACACTATGTCAATAATGTTACATAAATATGAATTTTATGTGACGGAATTTGTGGAGATTGTTATTAAAATCAGGAAGATAATAATTAATGACAAAGGAGGATACTTCGTGGGGTTAACCGGTTACATAGTCAGAAAATAAAAAAAGAACACGCTATTTGCATCTTGCAAAACAGCGTGTCCCTTAATCATAAATGTTGAATTTTTATTGATTATCGACCGGGTGTATATTCTTCGACCACCTGAGAAATGATTTCCAATAAATCATTAATAGGTTCGGAAGTTTGTTTGGTCTTCATGTACGTAATTCCAAAATCAGCAGTTAAAGCATCGGAAGGAATACGGACAACATTAAGTTTCTTCTTTTGGTCGTCGCTGACAAACGGGTCGGCAATGAACATTTCAGGTGCGATTGTGACACCCAGTGCGTTAATAGCAAGGTTGGCTGCCAAATGAATATCAGGAACTTCCAAGCTATATTCAGGAGAGACACTTAGATCACTGAGATAATTGTTAACAGCTCGTTGATAATAGTCTTGTTGTGGGATACCAATAAACGGTTCACCGGATAACTTGCTAAAATCAAGGCTTTGATAATCGACTTCATATTTACCTGCTTGGAATAATGAAGAAGATTCCGGAATAATGAAGACAAGCGGAATTTTTGCCACTGGTTGATATTCAACCTTTGGATTTGAAAGGGGTTGACCAACAAAAAAGTCCAAGGATCCTGACAAAAGGCGCTTTTCAGCATCTCTACTGTTCATGCGAATCACTTGTGCATGAATTTTTGGATATTTGTGAGAGAATCTAATCAAGATGGGTTCATAAATATCATTAGACAAGATGTCGTTTGATGCAATGGTCAAGTGACCGTACTTAAATTCTGAAAGATGTGTCATCTCTCTGTCCAAATTAGCGCGGAGACGATTTTCTTCTTGAAGGTAAGATAATAATTTCTCACCTGCATAGGTTAATTGAATCGGATGAGATGATCGGTCAATCAATCTGACTCCAAAATTAACCTCGGCATTTTTTATTACCCGACTGATATAGGGTTGTGTAACAAATAATGCTTGAGCTGCCTTTGACATGTTACCCTGAGCCTTAATTTCTTCAAGAAACGAAAGTAATTTGCTATTCATAATATTTTCTCCTTTAAGGACCTTTCATCTTTATACGCTACCAGCCTTTATTTACATATTGATTATATGTCATTTGATAGGCAGATGCATGCATAATGACTTATCGACTTATTAAATCATAGTGGAAAGTCAATAAAAAGTATACCAAGTTGTAATAAGCTAGTAAAGTAATAATTGCAACTGCCCGTGTAGATTTAATGAAACTTAACATCTTAAAATGATTACTATAATGTACTAACATAAAAATATGAATTTTTTGCAAACAAAAAGTGAAATCTTTATGTAGAATGGTAAAATTGAGTCAATTATTTTATGCAGGAGGAACGGTGCTTATGAGGATTGAACAATCTCCGGAATTTCAAATTCATTTGCAAAACTTACGTAGTAAGGAACCGTTATTTTTGGAAACTATCTATAATGTGGGTAATGGTCATTTTGGCGTCCGTGATTCTAATCCGCTTCAAGGAAATAACCTGGATTATATTGGGTCGCCGGGATTATTTATTAATGGTTTTTTCGATTACAACGACGTTAGTTATGGCGAAAAATATACCGGATATCCTGAAAATGATCAAATTATTAATCGGGTATTTGATCCAAGATATATCAGAATTAAAGTAGCCGATGAGGATTCAGCTATCGATCATTTTACGGTGGATAATATTGATAAAAACCTGGATATGCAAACGGGGCTGCTGCATGAAATGTTTTCAATCACAACACCTGAGAACCGAAACTTTAATCTGGTAGTCGAAAGTTTTTCCAGTTTAAGCAAACTAAATGTATATGGGATACGCTATTCGATTATCCCGACAAACTTTGATGAAGACGTTGAGATTATTAAACTGCACAATTATGTGAATCAGGCTACACATCAGCAGAATGAGGATGTTCGGGTAAGCCAGAGCATTGGTGAGATGCAGTTGGACTTTATCCCTGATAATGGTCAGCCGAGTTATTTGATTACCACTTTTCGAAGTCAGCAAGGGATCATTTTGACGTTTCAGGCTAACGAAAATGTGGCTCCAGATCCTAAAATCGACTATTTCAAAGATGAAAACAATCAGTATGGCTATCGAAGCAAGTATCACGCCAAAAAAGGCAGCGAGAAAAACTTTGAGTTCTTATTTGCTATTGGCGATATTCATCCTTTAGTGAACGCAAGGGTATACGCTGATCAGTATCTTTCGGCATTGGATAATTATATTCGAGGGACATCGTTTCAGTCGGAATTAATGGCTTCCACTCAAGTTTGGCAGACTTTTTGGCTTCATAGTGATGTTAAGATCGATGGTGATCCACAGATTCAACTGTGCTTGCGGTTTAACCTTTTCGAACTGAATCAATCGGCAGGTCGTGATGAGAACACCAGTATCCCTGCAAAGGGACTGACTGGAAATGGCTATGGTGGTCACTTCTTCTGGGATACCGAAATGTTCATGCTGGCTTTTTTCACATACACACAACCGCAAATCGCTAAAAAGCTTTTGATGTTTCGATATCACACCTTAAATATTGCAAAGCAACAAGCGAGTGAATTCGGTCTGCCTAAGGGGGCAATGTATGCTTGGCGGACCATTAACGGGTACGAATCGAGCTCATATTGGTTAGCTGGGATGGCACAATTTCATATCAACGCTGATATTGCCTTTGCAATAGAACAGTACTATACGATTACCGGTGATGATGATTTTCTTAAAAAATATGGATTTGAAATTATTTTGGAAACTGCCCGTTTTTGGATGCAGTATGGTAATTTTACGGAGCTTGATGGAAAGCACGTTTTTGTCATTAACAAGGTGACCGGCCCTGACGAGTACAGTGCATTGGTTGATAATAACTACTATACTAATGTGATGGCTCAATTCAACCTGCGCTTGGCAATTAAGTATGCTGAAAAGTTTAAGGCAACCGATGTGACGAGTCGATTGAATGTTTCCGATAAGGAAATTGACAGAATGAAGCAGGCGGCTGATTTAATGTATCTTCCATATGATAAGGAAAAGAACGTTAAATTGCAGTTTCAGGATTTCGAACAGCTGCCGCCAATGCACCTTGATCAGATCGATCAGAGCTTGTTCCCGTTACTGCTTCATTATCATCCCTTAATGCTTTACCGTTATCAAGTCAACAAGCAGGCAGATACAATTATGGCTGATATCCTGTTTCCAAAGGGGAATACCAAGGAACAGTTAATTGCCGACTACGACTTTTATGAACCGATCACGACCCACGATTCAAGCTTGTCAAAAGCTATGTACGCCATTGCAGCATCACGTGCCGGAAAAAAGGAGCAATCTTATGATTTCTTCTCGCAAGCCGTAAAGACAGACTTGCTGGATTTGCATCATAACACCCAGAATGGCATTCATGCCGGTAGTTTGGGAGCAGCATGGCAGGGTGTCGTTTATGGTTTTGCCGGCGTTGTTAATAACGCGGAACATTTCAGCTTGGAGCCAAAATTACCTTCGGCTTGGAATTCGATTAAATTTAAGCTTCGGCTTCATAACAATGAGTGTTTATTTACGATTTATCAAAACGAGGTCCATGTTGAGCTGACAAGTGGTAAAGCTTGCGAAGTTTACGTTTACGGCAAGAAAGTTCGGGTTACTCCCCAGCATGTCAAGGAAGTTTGTAAATATTAGTATAAATAATGATGGTTATTTCTTTATAGCCAAACCGCGCACTTTGTATTATGATTTGTTATGATGTAGTTATGCAATTAACTTGAGAATTTATGGATATTTAAGCAACTTATTTTCAATAGGGAAGGTAAAATCATGAAAAAAGACGTGCGGCAGGCTAAAATCGAACAAATTATCAATCAGTATACAATTACAACCCAAGAAGAATTAATGGAAAAGCTAAAACTGTCTGGTATTAACGTTACACAGGCAACACTCTCACGGGATATCCGTGAAATGCAAATTGTGAAGCAGCCTGATAGTTCCGGCAATTCCAGATATATGATTTTTAAATCGGGAAATCAAAATGAACTGGAACGGATGTACCGCATGATTAATGGAACGGTAACCGAAGTCCGGCAAATCGAATTTATCAATGTTATTCATACGCAACCGAGTTATGCGAATCCACTTGCGGCCGTGATTGACGACCTGCACATGGATGATGTTGCGGGGACCTTGGCTGGGTATGATACGATCGTGACGTTTTGCCCATCAGTCAAATCAGCTGAAAATATTAAGAACTTGTTTCTGAAACATTCAAATCCGGATTTGCTGATAACAACGGTGGATTAATTTAAAGTGTGCGAAGTCAGCCTGGGACAAGCCGGAGTACAAAGCAAGCGGCAGGAAATTCCCGTTTTTGAAATTTTGTGGCGCTTGTTTTGTATGCAGGCTTGTGGCTGACGGAGCAGTCCTAATCCAGTGTGCGGAGCAAAGCGGTTAGCATTCGGAGTGTAAGGCGTTCTTTTCGGAAATCCCGGATTTGGATTTTTGAAAAGAATCCCTTACATGCAGAATGTTGCTTTGAGGAGCAGTCCTAAGAAAGTGTGCGAAGCAAAGCGGTTAGTACCCGGAGTATAAGGCGTCGATTTGGGAAATCCCGGGTTTGGATTTTTCAAATAGATCCCTTATATGAAGTGGTACTGCTTTGAGGAGCAGTCCTAACCCAGTGTGCGGAAAAAGACGTTTTGATTCCGGAGTACAAGGAGCTAAATTCAATATCCCCGGTTTTGAGATGTTGGATTTAGTTTCTTGTATGGCAGGAATCAGTCATTTGGAGCAGTCCTAAGAGTGTGCAGAACAAAACAGTTTCAATTATTAACATAATAGATAAACCAAAAACGGGGGGAATTGGTTCTCCCCGTTTTTGATTAGCCTAATAATGCGTTTAATGTATGAAAATCCAATTGGAAAGAAGCAACAAACCTCGGTAACCGCTTTCATAGCAAGCACTTTTGTTATTAAGCCGTTTAAAAGTATGTATTTTATTTGAAAAAAGTATGAATATTTTGCAAACCAAAAAAATATTTATTCCGTTTTAAATTAGAAGAAAATATGAAATATATGAAGAAAGTGTGATATTATAGGGTATGGGTAATTTTAATCAAACTTTTACTTTCTCATTTAATCATTTTAGTTTGTATAAAAAACCATAAAATTCCGTTTGTGAAGCGAATAATTAGCTAAATGCTTAATAATATTCATGGCTTAAAAAAAGCATGCTAATTTTGCTAAAAAATCGACATTTTCAATGCATGAAATTATACGATAGCGTTTACAAAACGGTTTATCATTAGGTATGTATTCAAGGGAAGAATGGAGGTTACACAAATGACAAGTCCAATTCATAACTACTCAGAAATCGGTAAGCTAAAGACTGTATTGTTGAAACGACCCGGTAGGGAAATCGAAAACTTTACACCTGAAATGATGCCTCGATTATTATTCGATGACATTCCATATTTACCGATTGCTCAAAAAGAACATGATTATTTTGCTGACACACTTCGTGATAACGGTGTTGAGGTATTGTACTTGGAAAAACTATCGGCTGAAGCTTTGGATGCTGGTGGCGAAGAAGTACGTAATCACTTCTTAGAGCAAATGTTGACAGAATCAGGATATGCAGCAGGCAGCATTCATGATGCATTGAAAGAATATCTTGGCAGCATGAATAACCAAGACATGGTTGTTAAGATTATGGAAGGCGTTCGAAAGAACGAACTTGATTTTGTACCAAAGGATCTCGTAAGTTGTGCTGAAAATCAAGACTACGAATTTTATATGGATCCAATGCCTAACTTATACTTCACGCGTGACCCTTCGGCATGTATCGGGGATGGTTTAAGTATTAATCATATGACATTCGCTGCTCGTCAACGTGAATCATTATTTAATGAAACAATTATTAAATATCATCCACGATTCGCTAACAAGGGCATCCATGTATGGCGTGACCGTAACCACACCACCAGAATTGAAGGTGGAGATGAATTAGTATTAAACAATCACGTTATGGCAATCGGAGTTTCACAACGAACTTCTGCAGATGCTATTCAAGATATCGCCAAGAACCTCTTTAAAGATGGTCAGTACGATACAGTGATTGCTATCAAGATTCCTCATAACCATGCGATGATGCATTTGGATACTGTGTTCACAATGATCAACTATGATCAATTCACAGTTCATCCAGGTATTCTTGGCAAAGGTGGTCAAATTGATACTTGGACAATTACACCAGGTAAGAATGAAGGCGAATTAAACCTTCAACACGATACTGACTTGAAGAAAGTTTTGAAGACTGCCCTTAATTTGGACGACCTTGACTTGATTCCAACTGGTAACGGTGATCCAATTATTGCCGGTCGTGAACAATGGAATGATGGTTCCAACACATTGGCCATTGCACCAGGCGTTGTTGTTACGTATAACAGAAACTATGTATCTAATGAATTATTAAGAAAACACGGATTAAAAGTACTTGAGGTTATTTCAAGTGAATTATCTCGGGGCCGTGGGGGTCCACGTTGCATGAGCTGCCCAATCGTCCGTGAAGATCTTAAGAAGTAGTGTGCGGAGCTAAGCGGTTAACGTTTGGAATATAAGGCGTGAATCTTGGAAATCCCGTATTTGGATTTTTAAGATTTATCCCTTATATGTAAAACGTTGCTTAGCGGAGCAGTCCTAAGAAAGTGTGCGAAATCAACCCGGGATAAACCGGAGTACAAGCCGGCTTGGATTAAATTCCTGTTTTTGGAATTTGAGCCAAGTTGACTTGTATGCAGGTTTATGGTTGATGGAGCAGTCCTAAAATAGCTTTAAACAAAGTTAGTACCCAAAAATCACATCAAGGAGAATTCGATATGACAAAAGATTTTAGACAAAACGTATTTCAAGGCCGCAGCGTCCTTGCTGAAAAAGACTTTTCCGCTGCAGAACTGGAATATTTAATTGATTTCGGTTTACACTTGAAAGCTTTGAAAAAAGCAGGCATTCCTCACCATTATTTGGAAGGAAAAAACATTGCCCTATTGTTTGAAAAGTCATCAACTCGAACTCGTTCGGCATTCACAACTGCTTCTATTGATTTAGGTGCTCATCCAGAGTATTTGGGTCAAAACGATATTCAACTGGGTAAAAAGGAAAGTACATCAGATACTGCTAAAGTGCTTGGCAGCATGTTTGATGGAATTGAATTCCGTGGATTCAAGCAAAGTGATGCTGAAATCTTAGCTAGAGATAGTGGTGTTCCTGTTTGGAACGGTTTAACCGATGAATGGCATCCAACTCAAATGTTGGCTGACTTCATGACTGTTAAGGAAAACTTTGGCAAACTTCAAGGCTTGACTTTAACATTCATGGGTGACGGCCGCAATAACGTTGCCAATTCATTGTTGGTTACCGGTGCTATCCTGGGTGTTAACATTCATATTGTTGCACCAAAGGCCTTATTCCCAACAGAGGAAACTCAAAACATTGCTAAGGGCTTCGCTGAAAAATCTGGTGCCAAACTTGTGATTACCGATGACCTTGATGAGGGACTTAAGGGATCCAACGTTGTTTACACCGATGTATGGGTATCTATGGGTGAAAGCAACTGGGAAGAACGTGTTAAGGAATTAACACCTTACCAAGTTAACATGGAAGCTATGAAGAAGACAGGTACGCCTGACGACCAATTAATTTTCATGCACTGCTTACCAGCATTCCATAATACTGATACTCAATACGGTAAAGAAATCAAAGAAAAGTACGGTATTACAGAAATGGAAGTTACTGATGAAGTCTTCACCAGTAAATATGCCCGTCAATTTGAGGAAGCAGAAAACAGAATGCACTCAATCAAGGCAATGATGGCAGCAACCTTGGGTAACCTATTCATTCCTAGAGTTTAGAAACAAACTTAATTATAGAAGGATAACAAACCAAGAAAGAGAGGGTCGGCGACAAACACGAATAGTCTGTCCCCGGCCTTTCTTATTTAAAAAACCTATATTTTTAACTGAAACAGGAGGGAAAGACATGGGACGTAAAATCGTAGTTGCACTCGGTGGAAATGCCATCCTTTCAAAGGATGCTTCGGCCGCTGCACAACAACAAGCATTGATGGATACCGCAAAACATTTGGTGAAATTTATCGAGAACGGGGATCAATTGATTATTTCACACGGTAATGGCCCACAAGTTGGTAATTTATTATTGCAGCAGGCTGCCGGTAGTACCGAGGAAAACCCGGCAATGCCATTGGATACAGCTGTTGCAATGACCCAGGGAAGCATTGGTTACTGGATGCAAAATGCCATGAATCAGGTATTGAAAGAAAAAGGCTTGAATAAAACGGTTGCCACTGTGGTGACTCAGGTTGAAGTCAGTGCGGATGATCCGGCATTCACCAATCCAACAAAGCCAATTGGCCCATTCATGTCAAAGAATGAAGCAGATCTGGCCAAGAAGGAAAATCCTAATTTTACGTTTGTAGAAGACTCAGGTCGTGGCTACCGACGGGTTGTTCCTTCACCAAAACCAATCGGTGTTGTCGAAACAGACGCAGTTAATACGTTGGTAGATGCAGGAATTGTACCAATTTCAGTTGGTGGTGGCGGGATTCCGGTTGTCGCTGACGGGAATCAGTTATTAGGTCGAGAAGCGGTTATCGATAAAGATTTTGCCAGTGAAAAATTGGCCGAATTAGTTGGTGCCGACGCTTTGATTATTCTAACAGCCGTACCGAATATCTATGTGAACTTCAATAAGCCAAACCAAAAGAAGTTGGAACACGTTTCGGTAACCGATCTTGAAACGTATATCGGCGAAAAGCAGTTTGCTCCTGGAAGCATGTTGCCAAAAGTTCAAGCTGCGATTGATTTCGTAAAAGCAACTGGAAACGAAGCAGTTGTGACTGCCTTGGACAATATTGAGGGATTTGTTAACGAAGGGTCTGGAACCGTCATCACAAAAAAGGTGAGGCAACAGGCATAAATAAGTGTGCGGAGCTAACCGGTTAGCACCCGGAATATAAGGCGTCGATTTGGGAAATCCTGATTTTGGATTTTTCGAATTGATCCCTTATATGGCGTGGTGCTGGTTAGCGGAGCCCTAATAAGTGTGTGGATCAAAGCACTTACAAATCACAATCATAATATACAGGATACTTGTATATGTAACCCACAAGTATTATTCCGATACGTTTGATGTACAAAATCATTAATTGCGTTACACTTTTATTGACAAGATAATTATCTAACCATTTTTGGAGTGGAAAAACGATGATATTGAACAATAAAGGTGATTACCAATTATATCGAAACAAAATGAAGCGCCATCCAGAATTCAGCCCTCTGAGCGATGAAGACTTGGATCGTGTAATCTCAGCGATGACGATCAAGACTTTTCACAGAGGGCAAGTTCTGTTTGATCAGGGGGATCCCAGAAGAAACTACTATTTTCTTATCAGTGGGGTCGCCAAATCGTTTCATTGGGACGAGAACGGGGATGAACAGCTCTATCTTTATATTCGGTCAAACAAAGGATTCCCATATATTGGGTTATTTGAAGACGAAAATTATGCGTATAGCGTTGAAACGATGACAGAAGTGAAGCTTGCTGTTATTCCGATGACACTTTATGAGACGTTATTGCGGGAAAATCCCGAAATGATGGTTAATGCTATTCGTGAGATGAGCTCAATTATTAATACGACTGAAACGCAGCTTCAACGGATGGTCACAACTAGTGCCAAATGTCGGGTTTGGAATGCGATTTGGTTTCTTGGGCAACAGATTGGTGACAAGCAGGATGATGGAACGGTATTAATTCCATATCCAATGACATTAATTGAATTGTCTAAGGTAAGTGGTACAACAAGGGAAACAACCAGTTTGATGGTGCAGCAGCTGGTTGCGGAAGGTAAGGTACAGTACAGTCGGAAGTATTTCAAAATTTTAAGTGTATAGAGTCAATCGGAATATCTCCAGCCAATGTATACCAAGCCAAGTCACTGACTGCACTGGTTTTGCAATTTATTTGATACCAGGGAAGCATCAGAATTTATTTTGTACTAGGGAGTGAGTGACAATATGAAAGAGCATGATGGTAAATTAGGCTTACTCGAACTGATTGGTCTGGTTGTTGGATCAATTATCGGTGGGGGAGTATTTAATTTAATGCATGATATGGCTGTCGGCGCTGGTGCCGGAGCTATTATCATTGGATGGGTTATTACAGCGATCGGAATGGTTATGCTGGCATTAACCTTCCAAAACTTAACAATGAAACGACCGGATCTGGATGCTGGTGTTTATAGTTATGCCGAGGCTGGATTTGGTAAGTATATGGGCTTTAATTCAGCTTGGGGTTACTGGCTGTCCGCATGGCTTGGTAATGTTGGTTATGCCACACTATTGATGAGTGCCGTAGCTTATTTCTTACCGGTTTTTGGTAATGGTCAAAATATTTGGTCGATTGTTGCGGCCTCATTTATTTTGTGGGCCTGCCACTTTATGATTTTACGAGGAATCGAATCAGCTTCATTTGTTAACACGATTATTACGATTGCGAAGTTGATTCCAATCTTCCTGTTTTTGATTATTGTATTGTTTGCTTTTAAACTGAACATGTTTACCGGTGACTTTTGGTTTACACCAAGTGGCAAATTCCAATTTGCCGACGTGATGAAACAAGCCAAGAGCACGATGTTGGTAACTGTTTGGGTCTTCATTGGAATTGAAGGGGCGGTTGTCTTTTCAGGACGTGCCCGAAAACGTTCCGATGTTGGTAAAGCAACCGTTTTAGGAATTATTACGGTTATTTTGATTTATATGTTGGTAACATTGCTATCGTTTGGTGTTATGAGCCGTGCCGGACTATCGCATCTGACACAACCCGCAATGGCCGATTTGCTTCAAAGTATTGTCGGTAAGTGGGGCGCGATGGTTGTTAACCTTGGGTTGATTATTTCAGTTGTCGGTGCGTGGTTGTCTTGGACGATGTTTGCTGGACAACTACCATACGAAGCAGCCAAGGAAGGGACATTTCCTAAATTGTTTGCTAAGGAAAACAAAAATGGTGCACCAATTACGTCATTAACAGTGACTAATATCTGTGTAGAGATCTTTATGTTCAGCTATTTAATCACAGCATCGGCTTATAACTTCTTCTATTCGGTTTCAAGTGCTGCGATTTTGATTCCTTACGCATTCTCGGCTTTCTATCAGTTAAAATACTCCGTGAATGAAGACCATGGCAGTGGTCGGGGTAAGAACATTACAATCGGAATCATCTCAAGTATTTACGCATGCTGGTTGTTATTTGCCGCCGGCACCAATTTCTTGTTACTGATGTCATTGTTGTTTGCTGCCGGGATTCCTGTTTATTGGATCCTTCAAAAACGGGATAATAAGGCAGATAAAGTATTTGGTCCAATTGAAATGACAGTTGCTATCATTATTGTCATTGCAGCCATCTACACAATTTATGGATTGATGGTTGGAAAGATTACATTTTAGAGTTGTGATAGTTTGCAACAAAAAGGCTGGGGCAAGGTGTTTGTCCCAGTCTTTTGCTGTCGTTGAGTGACATTACGACTTCATGATTTCTTCAGGTGCTTGCATTTTTTCTTATTCCCGGTAAGATAGTGGAATATAACCTTATGTGAAAGCGAGATAAATTAATGAAACATTTATTCTTTGATTTTGACGGTACGATTGCGGATTCAGAACGCGGAATTGTTAAATCAATCAAGTATTTTATTGAGAAGATGCATCTGCCTGAACTAACGGATGATCAATATAGAAAATTTATTGGCCCAGCACTCATTTCGTCAATTCGAAAGTTTTATCCTGATCTTTCTGAGGATGACGTTTTTAATGCACTTAAATATTATCAGGAATATTATCAAGATGACGGTATTTTTCAATTGAAAATTTACCCTGGCATTTTAGAAGAATTAGATGCTTTAAAAGGTGCCGGGTACCATTTACACATTGCATCGGCCAAACCGGAAGTCATGATCAATCGAATTAATGACCACTTTGAACTGGGACGGTATTTTGACGGAGAATTTGGCGCAACCAGTGATGAAAGAACGCGAATTACCAAATCAGCAATTTTGGCCTATGCATTAAAAGAAACCGGTGCAAATAAAACCAACAGTGTGATGATCGGTGATCGAAATACAGACATGCTTGGGGGCTACGAGAACCATGTTAAGACCCTGGGGGTAACATATGGCTTCGGCGATGTACCGGAACTTTCAGCAGCACATGCAAGTGCCATTATTAATCGACCGGAAGAAATTCACCATGGTGTCGAAAAATTGGTTGGTTAAACATTGATACTTTAAAACTGATGAATTGGAAATGTCGTAAAAATAATTAATATGAGCGACTTTTGAATGCTTTAACCAAAAAAATCACAAAACGTGGCACAAAAATAACGCCAGAGCTTAAGAGCATGGCGTTACTTTTGTGCCACGTTTTAATTTGGTCATAATTGTGATTACAAATCAGATGTTGAGAATAAGGATGGTTTGTAACCCGGCCTCGATATGATGTAGAAATCGATTGCTTGACGTGTCGCGTGAAAAGCAGATCTTACGGCTTAATATATGAATAACCCTGTTCCTGTAATGCAATCAAATCAGCGACACCTGCCGGAACAATCTCAACGTTGTCCGGCAGATCTTTTGCTGCAATACCGTGGCTTTTCATCGCGTTTTTGCAAGCGTGAAACCGAACAAATTCTTTACCGAGGTTTTTAACGGCTTTTCGACCGGTCGTCATTAAATATCCCATAATGCCATCACCATTGACCAAAACCGTCACTTGATAATCTTCACCCTCACTATTGCCGTAATCAAGTAAGTTTTTAATATTTCCCATTGTATGGGACCATTTCTCAGCTTCATCAATATGGAAAACAACCTTATGCATTTGCTTCCTCCCTTGCTAACTTTCCGGTATCAAAGGCTTCTTTAAATAGTTGGTAGTCCTTATGAACCTGCTTGGCATAATCATTTGACCAAGTGACCAAACTATTTGCTAATTTTTTCTTTTTACCTATATAACCATGGATGATGCCGGCAGTTGGACTTTGTGCGTGTCCCCGGGCAAGCAACAGAGCACAAATCTTAGCATAATTAGCGAAATCTTCTTCATCCATTTTTTCGAGATTAACAGATTCTTTCATATCCCAAAACTGACGTACATAAAAACTTCTGCCGGTGTCTTCATTATGGTAAAAGCCTAGGAAAGGATCGGATGCCCGCTGTAATACCTGTTGGCAGGTAATGATTCTTTCACCGTTGTCCGGGCCGCTTTGACTATATTTGGTTGTGACATCGAACCCTTGAAACCGACGGGTCTGTAGTGCTTCTTTAATTTGTAAAACAAGGTGGCTGCCGTCAATGGCAGTTAGTAAAACTAAATAGCAGCGGGTACCAAAGCTGCCGACACCGACGCTGTGTCTCACAATATCGCTAATATGGAATTGTGAAAGAAGAACCGCAACATCAGGACTGACGGTTTGAAGGTATTTCTGGAGATGGTCCACAATTTGGCCGTAACGCTTTTTTGAAACGTGGACGGTTTTAGGTGGATTTTCGCGGAAAACAAGGTGACCTTGAGTATCAATGGTGGTAAATTTCTTAACCACTTTTTCTGAATCACGCGAGACGGCACTATTTTTAATCTTTTCCCAGAGCTTTGGCAACGAATTGCCATCTGCTTCGGCTTTCAGGAAGCTTTCAACTTCAGTAGAAAAATAGTAACGTTCCAATGCACTGTGATCATCAAAACATTGACTAAGGATTTCCTGGTAGGTTTCAACGGCTGCTTTTTCAATGCTTGAAATTTTGTCATGGGAAAGTCCAAGTTGTTCGCCTGCCAGAATAACGCTGACTAACAATCTGCGAATATCCCAGTCCCACGCTCCAATTGTGGACTCATCAAAATCATTGAGGTCGAAAAGCAGCTTTCTTTCCGGTGAGGCATAAAAGCCAAAATTACCAATGTGTGCGTCACCTGAAATGACGACCGGAATGTTTGATGATTCTTGATTTGACAGGTCATAAGCCATTAGTTCATCTGTTCCTCTAAAAAATGAAAAGGGGGATGCAGCTAACCGCTTATGGCGAAGTGGGAGTAGTTCCGAGATCAATTTGCTCTCAACATGCTCAATCCCTGATACCACATCTCTGTTTACTTGTCTAAACTGTGCCAGTTTTTCAAAAGGTACTTTGTCTCGAACATCATGGCCCATATGAATCAGCTCATTAACAGTTTTATTGATTCGAATTTCACTTAAATCGTAGCGTAAGCTTGAAACCTGCTGCGCTGATGACGAAGGTTGTTTATTTTGCATCAATGGTCTTTCCTTTCGGGTATTTAGCTTCATTGTGGCTGAGTGACAGGCAGCAGTCAAGAAAAGTGGTAATTTGCGTTTGGAACTTGCATTGACAGGCTCTGTGTTACAATACCATTAATGAGTTATTTTGGAGATTTTATCTATGAAAAAAATTTATTGGGAAAGCATTGAAATTAATCATCAGACATTTTATTTTACCGTGACTGACAAGGGCTTGAATTTTGTTTCCAGTCCGCATCGGCATATTTCTGAAATCTTTGATTTCTATCCTAACAATCGATATCAATATCAGTTTATGTACAATGAAACAATTACCGGAATTTATCTTGATGAGTTCAAAGAATACTTTGATAAAAAGCGGAAGACTTTCGATATACCGCTGGATTTTAGCGAAATTCATAATGAACTCGAATTACAGGTATTGGATGCGCTTCGCCAAATTCCTTATGGTGAGACGGTTACTTATAAGCAATTGGCCGAAACAATTGGTAGGCCAAGGGCGATCCGAGCGGTTGCCAGTGCCGTTGCCAAAAATCCATTCTTAATTGTTATCCCTTGTCATCGTGTCATTCGGTCTAACGGCGAAATAGGCGAATACCGGGGTGGTGCGGATGCAAAAGAGTCCCTTCTCAAGTTTGAGAAAGAACCCCTTGCAAAGGAACCATTAATTAAAAAGCTGCCATTACCACGTCTTAGTCAACTAGGTAAACCTGATCTTTAATGAGGTCAAATGGTTTGTGGTGGGCGTTTAACTTCTTGGCGGCCTCCGGTTCGATAATGTGAGCCTGCTGCCAGAAAGCTTTAGAATCTGTTGCACCGTTTCTTTCGCCGATGACGATCAATTTAAGATCGTGGTCGGCTTTTCGTATCGCGTTAAGAACGTCGAGATCGACTGATTCTTTATCCGGAGCCCAACTCATTATAACGTATTTAACCTTGTCCTGATATTTTTCAATTGCCGAAACGGCATCTAGTTTTTCGATCTGCGTAACTTGATGCTTACCGGTTTGATTTTCGGAAAGCCACTCAAGGCTGTCAGTTGGATAGGCCTTGACGTTAAGATCCTGAAGACCCTTTGAGATGTAGCCGTTGCCGGCCATGATTTCCAAGACAGCTTCGTGATCAATGTAAGCGGCTAAGCTCTTAACGAATGGCCCTGAGATATATGCCCACATACCGTATTGTTCTTCCAAATAGTCACGATAGGAGCGGAGGGCTTTATCTAATTTTGGCAATGCATCGCTTAACTGGTTCCAAAGCTTATCGCCTTCCGGATCATCCCGATCGAAGCGTTGATTGATTGCTTTAAAAATCTGATCTTGAATGTCTTCGGGGAGAAGTAATTCCGGCAGTTCCTGAGGTAGTAATTTAGACTTGATAAGGTGGTCACTTTCGAGTACATTATTAATTAAAAACTTGACATCGGGAAAATCGGAAAACAACTCGCGATACCGCTTCATTTGTGAAATGTAGTCGGATTCTGGGGAAACTTGATGTTTACGATTTTTTAAAAGTTTCTTTTTTTGTTTATTTGTTAGCATATTGTCTCCTAGTCATATTTAAGATTCGAGGGTTGATTAAACAGTGACTTTTGCTCAAAAAATATTCACCATTTGGGTGATCCTGTTAATAGGACTAATTTTTGCAATTATTCAAAAAAATAAAGCGCAAATTGCATTTTGTGCATTTGCGTGGGCTGGATTTACGATTTCGACTTTTATCGGTGTATTTTTAATGATCGGTAAATAAAAGAATAGTCCTTTAATGATTACTTTTATCCATCCCTAAATCCAACTCTTCTTGTTTCATCGTTGGTGCAGGCGGTTGGGTTCGACCTGTTTTACCGTGAATGTATCCGGAAATTAATTGATAGATTTCATATCGATCCGATGAATCCAAATTTTGTCCATTGAATTGAAGAGATTTATCCGAGATGAACAGTCGTGCCAAATCATAAGTACTATTTTCAGTGAGGCCGGTTAAATAATCCATCGTGACATTGAAAAATGAGGCTAATTTCTGAACCTCTACGTATGAAGGAGTTCTGACACCGCGTTCCCAGTTTCCAATTTGTGAAGGTGTGTTCTGATGCTCCTCATCTGTTGGAAACTGTTCGTTAAGTAGTTGGGCTAATTGCGGAAGTGTCAGGTGTTTTCCACGCCGCAGTGCTCTAAGTCGTTCTGGAAACATTATTATCACCGTCCTATTCATTACTTATTATTATACTGCATTTTGTATAAGTGTGCGGAGCAAAGCGGTTAGCATTCGGAGTCCTGCACGGTCTTATCTTAAATAATCAAACTAAATCAATGGTGGTCGTTTATAAAATGAAAAAACGAACAAAAATCATAATTGCCTGTGCCTCTCTCGTGACGGTTGTTGCTGCGGGATTATTTGGTGCCGGTCTTTATTTTTATAAAGTTGCAGTGGTTCCCGCACCTAAGTCATTTTTAAGTAAATCACAAAAAATCAAGCCGGACAGTCCTCTGTATCCGGCTCACCAATGGTATCAAAGCGTTCATAAACAGCGTTGGCATGAACTATCGGCAACACGGCATTTAAAGCTTGATGCCAACTATATTGCGGCTGATAAGCCGACTAATAAAACGGCTGTCGTTGCGCATGGGTTTATGGGAAATAAAGATCAGATGTTTCAATACGCCTATATGTTTCATAACTTAGGATATAATGTATTGCTACCGGATGCCCGTGGGCATGGCGACAGCCAGGGGAATTATATCGGTTATGGTTGGCCGGATCGTTTGGATTATGTTAAATGGATTAAAAAGGTCATCACAAGAAAGGGGGCAGATTCCAGAATTGTTGTTTTTGGTACCAGTATGGGTGGTGCGACAACAATGATGGTAAGTGGCGTTAAAGATGTTCCCAAACAAGTTGAAGCCTACATTGAGGATTGTGGTTATACGGATGTGTATAGCGAAATTTCCTATCAGGCAAAACAATTGTATAACCTACCGAAATTTCCGTTGGTTGGTATTGTGAGTGCGATTAACAGGGTTAAGAACGGTTATACGTTTAAAGAGGCAAGTGCTTTGAATCAGGTTAAGAAGAATCGACGACCGATGTTATTTATTCATGGCGCTCATGACCACTTTGTTCCTACCCGCATGGTATACCCACTCTATAAAGCAGATAAGGGGCCAAAAGAACTGTTGATTGTGCCAGGAAAGGGTCATGCCAGATCTTATCAAAACCATCCAAAACTTTATACGGATACCGTTAAGAAGTTTTTAGAACGTTATCTCAAATAGATTAAAGAATATGTTAGACTAACTATAGAACTATTTTAGAAGGGAGGTTTGGTCTTGATCTATGTCATTCTAGGCATTATTGCCTGTATTATCGGCGTGATCAGTGGTGTTTCGCTTCAGAAAAAACGGTATGCTGCTGAGATTGCAAAAGCACACCAAGAAGCAAGTAAACTGCTGGATCGTGCCAGAGTTAAAGCACAAAAGGAAACTGAAAAGATAAACGAAGCTTCCGATCGGCAGACTTCTGATTATAAAGAATCAATTGAAGAGGAACTTGACAGTTACCAGGCGGATAATGCGACCCGCCAGATCAGAATCAACCAGCGTGAGAACGGGCTGACACAAACTGCGACGAGGCTTGATCAAGTTCATCAGGATCTTTCAAAACGAAATAATGAGTTATCGGAATTAAAACAATCGATTGCCGATCTTAAAAAACAAGCTGTTGATTTGTCAAAAGAGCGCGTTGAAACACTTGAGAAGCGCGGCGATTTAACAAGCGCGCAAGCTAAAGACCAAATCTTTGATCAACTGAGCCAGGATTTAATGCGCGAAAAAGATATTGAATTGCGTTATCAACAGGATGAGGCAGCTGTAAATGCACCTAAAATTGCCAAAATCATGGCTGTTGACGCCATTCAACGTGGACCGGTTGATATGCCGCGAGAGCATACGGAACACACAGTTCAAATTTATGATAACAGTACGAAGCAGAAGCTGGTTGGCCGGGATGGTCAAAATATTCGTTATATTGAAACCTTAACGGGTGTGGACTTGGTATTTGACCCGGATGATGGGTCTTTACTCCATGTGGTTACAGCTGATCCAATCAGACGTGAAATTGCTAAAATGGCGATTACCAATTTGACAGTTTCAAAGCAAATTAATGTGCAGTCAATTGAACATCAGGTTCAAGCAGCTCAAACGGATGTGATGAATGATATCCGAAAGACGGGGGAGCAAACTGTCAGTTCATTGCATATCGGATGGATGCATCCAGATCTAATTAAGATTATTGGTCGATTAAAATATCGAACAAGTTACGGTCAAAACGTGTTGAATCATTCCGTGGAAGTAGCGGATATTGCCGGTTTATTAGCAGCTGAACTTGGATTAAACGTTAAATTGGCCAAACGGGCAGGCCTACTGCATGATATTGGTAAGGCAATTGACCGTGAAGTTGATGGCACCCATGTTGAGTTGGGTGTTAAGATTGCGGAAACTTTTGAAGAAGATCCACAAGTTATTAATTCAATTGCTTCTCATCATGGAGATGTTGATGTTACCACACCAATTGCTCACTTGGTTGCTGCCGGAGATTCAATTTCAGGTGGTCGTCCAGGTGCCAGAAGTGAGTCTGTTGAAGAGTATGTTAACCGCCTAAAGAGTCTTGAAAGAATTGCAAGCAGCAAGCGTGGTGTTCGAGAAAGTTATGCCATTCAAGCCGGCCGTGAAATTCGAATTATGGTTGATCCAAGAAAAGTAAATGATCAACAAAATGCAGAGTTGGCTAATCAGGTTAAAGATGAAATCGAAGACGAGCTCACATATCCGGGAAAAATTAAAGTGACTTCAATTCGTGATTTCAAGGCAGTGGCTTTTGTTGGCGTTGAGAAGAAAAAAGCGCATCGAGCAAATGATGGAAAAAATCATAAGCCTAAAAAGGCTAAAAGTAATGCTTGAAATTAATTAAGAAAAATAGTTTAAAAATCAGTGTTGTAATAGACTAATAAAATCCGGTATTGAATATGATTCAAACAATCATATTCAATACCGGATTTTATTATATGTCCTTATAATTGGGATCTATATGAAACAAATAATAGCAAACACGAAACTATTTATTTCCTTGCTTCAATTTTAAAGTTACCTCGATTTAAAATTGAAGTGCAACACCTGCTCTACTAGACCAGTTCTTTATTCAGACTAGTCAAAAAGGCCATGAAGACCTATTCTTAATTCACCACAAACAAGAAAGAGGTATCTTCATGACCCGAATTAAGAATATCATATCTAATCAGTATCACCAACTCAATTTAGCTGAACGTGGTCGAATTGAATCCCTAAGGGACTTAGATTGGTCTATCCGCCGGATTGCCCAGGCCCTTCATCGTAATCCCAGCACGATTTCACGTGAATTAAAACGTGGGACAACGACACAGATTAACGCTAGTACTCATATCTTTGAACAGTCATATCTGGCAGAAACTGGTGAAGCAATTTATCGTAAGCACCGACTAAATAGCTGTTATCGTGGACTCTTTGATCATTGTCAAACCTTCTGTAATGCTTTGGTGACAGCTTTAAAAGCGCGTCCCAGGATGCATAGTGTGGATACTTTTGTCCACCAATTCAAGACTGATCACCCAAGGCTTGTCTGCCCCTCAACACCGACGGTGTACCGGTATATTGATGACCAGCGTTTAGCTATCCGCAATTCAGACCTACCAGCTAAACTACGTCGCCGGATTAAATGCCCCGGGGCAAAGCATCATCGAATCAATAAGAAAAATCTGGGCCATTCAATCGAAGAGCGTCCCGCCATGGTTCAAGCGCGTCAAGAGCTTGGACACTGGGAAGGTGACTTGGTCAAAGGCAAACGGGTTGAATCTGAGCCAGCATTAATGACTTTGACTGAACGTGTTAGTCGCTTAGAGATCATCGTTAAACTTCCCAATTATCATGCCGACACTTGCTTGAAAGCCCTCCAGAATACCTTATATGACTATGGAACCGAGCACTTTAAAACCATTACTTTTGATAATGGTGCTGAGTTCTCAAGCTTGAGTCAAGTCAAGGGAACTGACATCTACTTTGCCCATCCTTATTCACCATGGGAACGTGGAACCAATGAGAACACTAACGGCCTTTTGCGCGAGTTCTTCCCGAAGGGCAGATCCTTGGCTTCGGCCTCACTCATTGACATTCAGCTGGCTCAAGATACCTTAAACAACCGGCTACGGCGGTCATTGAACTATCGCTGCCCAGCCGATCTAATGCCTGAACTAGCTTAGCAACTAGACCACTTCTAAGAATAGATTCTTAGTGTTGCACTTGATTTGACAATTGAGGAATTTTAAAGTTATGATTATTAGTCGCTTTTACTACGGGATGTTCTTGTAAATATTCTAAAATAATTTGGCTGATTGTCATGTCACAGGAAGCAACGATTTTGTCTTTTGTATACATAGGATAGTGACCACCGCCATTTGCTCTGTAACGGTTTAAGGTAACGAATAAGACCTGATCGTCTGTAATATCTTTGCCGTGATATTTTAGTTTGGTTACGCGGTGCCCCACAGGATTAGCGATATTTAGCGTATATTCAATTCCTTCATACATATCGTAATTATAAAAACGTTCTTTAGGAAACATAAATTGCTCGTTAACGACTACCTCACCATGCTTAACATCAAAATATTTAGCGGTTACTTCCAATGCTGCCCGGAGATCGGCGCCGGAAATTTTTGATTTGACCAGTGTGTTTGGGTAAACGTAATTTGTAATGATATTTCTCATGGTGATGGGGCTTTCAAAACCATGTGCTTCATTATTATACAGAGCAGTGGCAGAAATATCGGTTCCCATTTTGCTCATTTGAATTTTTTGAATAAATTCGATGAAGGCAGATTCTTTAATTCGGGCATGGAAAGGATCGTTAAAAGTCAAATCCCCCTCAATATGGGAAAGGGGTTTATCAAGCCAATGTTGTAGATGTGCTGACAGAGGTGCGATTTGTTTGGCGATTTCTTGATCCGGTTCACTATCTGCAACGCTCAATAATTCTGAACTGTGACGCGTGATCTTTTTGGTTGAGTTTGATAAATCAAAAGAAATCTTTCCAACAAATTCACCACGGGATCCGGGTTGAATAATCGGCACTTTAAAAAGTTCACTGGCAATTTTACGATGCTGATGCCCGGAAATAAAACCGTCAATGCCTTTGATATTCTTTAAAATATCATATCCGCGATTCTCACCGGGATTGATGTCATTCCAGTTACCGGTATGGTCCCGCTCAAATCCACCGTGATAAACAACAATGACGACATCGGCCTTTTCTCTTAGTTCAGGTAAATAGCGTTTGCACGCAGATAATTCGGAGATCAGGTTGAAGTCGTTTAAGTCATTAACATTCTTCCATTTTTTCGTGCTTGTGGTTGTTAGTCCGAGGAATCCGATTTTAACACCGGAAATAGTTAAAATGGTATATGGATTGGTTAGCAGCGGTTCATTATCATGATCCACGATGTTTGCACAAACAAATTGCCTACCGGAATGGTTCATCACAAAATTGAGGTAGTCCAAACCATAGTCAAACTCATGGTTGCCAATACTGCCAATCTGATAACCAACTTGGTTGTAAGCGTTGATAAATGATGCTTTGTCGACTTCATCAGCTCGCTTGGCAACGTAATCGGCCATGGGCGAACCTTGAAGAAAATCCCCGTTATCAATCAGGATGACTTTTTCATCTTGATGTTGGTTAATATATCGTTTAATTGTCGAACTTGCTTTTTCTAGACCAAAAGGCTTGTTTGCATTTGAATCCACATAATTAGTGGGTTCAATAAAGCCATGTGTATCACTGGTCGCTAAGAGGGTAATTTTCATTATTTTCACCTGCAAAGTCAATGTATACCGTCAAGTATAATCAATTGACAGTACTTTGTAAACGTCAGATTAATGGGATAAGAGTGCACTAAGAAGCGGTTAGATTCCAGAGTACAAGTCTTTAAATCAGATAGTCCGGGTTTGACTATTTGATTTAAAGACTTGTGCGGCCGGGATCTGCTTCTTAGTGCACGGTTTCAAGCGTTGCCTTATCCCTGTTCCATATAGACCATTTGGTCTGTCGTAACGCTTTGATTCAACTGATCGGAGATGGTTCGGGAGATCTCCTTATCTCGAAATGCCGAGGCAACGTAGGAATACTCGTATTGAAATGCTTGAATCAACAGTTGATTTCTTAAATCATCCGAGCTGTCTGATGAGTCGATTCTGGCATGACGAAAGTTATAGCCATTCCTAACAAATGCAATTGACGGTGCATTTGTTTCGTTTTCAATATCATCAAGGAATTTATTAACATGTTGGTAAACAGTGTCTTCAACGATTTTCCTGATCGCTACCTTTTTGTCGAATAGTTTTTGATTTAATTCCGGGCTGAATCTTGATGCGACAGACTGCATATTTCGCTTGATTTTGCGGGTCCTTTTGTTCGGAAAGCGAACACGGAATAGAAATTGAAGTTTAGTGAGAAAGCCGCCACGTTGACCGGGTGTCATCATCATTCGTCGGGAAATTTGGTTTGCGACATTTTGAGGGATTTTACCGGCCGTTAGTAAACCTGTGATTGCATCAATTTCAACCTTGTGAGTCTGGTTCATAATGTCGTTGATCTGTGTTTTATCAATATTTCCGCCCTGCTTTTGGCTCGCAAGCATATCAATAACATAATTTCTATCTGCTAGGGGAACACTTTCCTGGACCTTAACTTGCGAAATGCTGTAGTTGACCATTTCAGTACGATAATGATTGAAAGAGGATTGGTCGTCATCTTTTTTTCGGGGCAGCATATTTGGCAATATAAATGCCGGAACTACTAAGCTGAGGAGGATGACAATGGTTGCGACAAATATGATTTCATTTCGATAAGGGAAAGCGTGCCCTGAGAGGGTTAGTGGTAATGAAAGAGCCATGGAAAGTGTAATTGTTCCATGAACGCCGCCAATGGCAATTAGAAAAGCTTCTTTCATTGTTGAGGGCTGGTCTCGGTTGAGCCTGATAAAGTTGAGCTTTGCCCAAAGGAATCGGACAATTCCCATTAAGAGGTAGATAGCAAATGCAAGGCCTGCCAGCTCAATTGTTAAAGTAGATGATAAGGGAATGATGTTTGAAATGACGGTCGGTAGCGTGACACCCAGTAGCACAAAGACAATGCCATTTAGCAAATTACTGACAATCGACCAGGTGGCACCTGTTACCAAACGGACATTGGTCGTTGTCAGCTTTAGGCGACTCTGGTTTAAGCCATAGACGATTCCTGCCGCAACAACCGCTAAGATACCGGAGCAGCCCAAGTGCTCTGAAATGAGATATATTGCAAATGGCGTCATTAAGCTGAAAGGAACAATGACGCTGGATGTATCCATAGATTTATTAACAAGGAAGGTTTGCAGTTTAACAAAGGCCAAGCCGGCAATTAACCCGATGATGAGACCACCAAAAAAGCTGATAATAAAATTAATTAATCCTTTTGAAAAAGAAAATTGGCCTGTTAGAAAAGATGAGAGGGCTAAATTGAACACAACGATACCAGATGCATCATTGAACAGTGATTCGCTTTCAAGAACAGTCGACACATTTTCCGGAAGTGAAACACCCTCGGTGATGGATGAAAACGCCAGCGAGTCGGTTGGTGTCACAATTGCTGCTAAGGCAAAACAGAGACTCAGCGGGATGATAGCCATCATTGTGTGTGCGAAAGTACCGATAATCACGGCTGTTAGAATTGCCAAGTAGACGGCCATTGACATAATGTGGTGAAAAGCATTTCCAAGATGTGAGACATCTGTATTGCGACCATCATTGAACATGAGTGGCGCAATGATACCAACCATGAAAAATTCGGGGTATAGTGTATAATCCCTAAAAATAGGAAGTAATGTGAGTAAGAACCCGCAAGCAATTTGGTAAAAGGTGAGCGGTATCTTTGGAAAAACAGTGTAAACCATATTGGAAATAATTGTCGCAACAATTAACAGTGCGACTAAATAAAAAGCTTCCATAATTCAATCCCCCAGTTTGTTTCAATAAACTTATTATAACGGAAAAGGTGCTGAAAGAGGGTTTCGAAATTTCACAAATTTGTTTACAAAAAGTAAGTAACGGTATTGACAAAAGGTTTCACTGTGTTAATATATTACGTGAAGGATGTATTTAGGTTTCATTTCTGTTACAAACTAGGGGGGATTGTAATGTTAAATCTATATGTCGCACAAAGTAGTGCATCAAGTAGGAAAGCACGTGCATGGTTAAAGAGCCACAACATCGCCTTTAAGGAAAGAAACATCAATTCCAATCCTCTGAACGCCGATGAAGTAAAGCAAATCTTACGTTTAACCGAAAATGGAAGTGAAGATATCATTTCCACCAGATCTAATGTCTATAAGAAGTTAAATATAGATATGGATAATCTTTCGGTATCTCAGCTAATTGATTTATTGGTTAAGTACCCGGATTTGATTAAACGACCAATTATTTTTGATGATCATCGACTAGAGGTTGGTTTTAATGAAGAAGAGATCAGAAGATTTCTTCCTAGAAGTGTTCGTGAAGCTGAGCTTCGGGAACTTGAATCACAAATCAGCTAGTTTAAATAATAACAGTTAAGTTATACGGATAAATTTAGAAGTTGAGGTAAATATTACCCCAACTTCTTTTTTTGTTTGTGAAATTACATTGGAAATGTAATCAAATTAGGTGCATACTTGGCTGATTAATATAATTATTAAATAAATTATCCGGAACAATTTTGTAATTGATCTAGCATTTATGAAAAGTTCTGTGTAAGATATTGTCAAAGGGTTGTTTTTCCTATTTAGTTTCTTTAGAATAAACGTCGTTATTACTATCAGAGGGGGAACTCTAGCAGTGATTAAAATGGTTGCGTTGGATTTGGATGGGACGTTGCTGACAAGTGACAAAAACATTTCCAAAACTAATGAGAATATATTGAAACAGATTCATGATAATGGTATTAAGGTGGTCCTTTGTACCGGTAGACCAATTAATGCAATTTGGCCGTATATTGAACAATTGGGGTTAACTGGTGAAGATGATTACACGATCACTTTCAACGGGGCATTGGTTGTTCATAACAACGACAAAAAGGAATTATTTAAGAGGGGGATGGCCAAAGCGGATTTTGAATCGTTACATAAATTTGCACGTGAAGTTTATGCACCGCTGGATATTCTGAATTTTGAACGTGTCTATTCGATTTCTGATTTGAAACCGTCAATGTACCAACAACAATTTAAAGGAAACATCGAATTTGTTTCCAGAAGTTTTGCAGATTTGGATGAAAATGATTTGTATTCCAAGGGAATTGTGTGTGACAAGCCGGATTTACTTGATGATTTCAGTAATGACCTGCCGGTTCGAATTAGTAAGCAATATCATATCGTTCGGTCACAGCCGCAGATTATGGAATTCTTAGCACCGAAGATGGATAAGACGGTTGGGTTAAAAGCGTTACTTAAACATTTTGGCTGGAACTTTTCCAACCTTATGGCCTTTGGAGATTCTCAAAATGATCTCGGAATGATCGCCCATGCTCAAATCGGAGTTGCTATGAAGAACGGGACAGACGAAGTTCGGGCAATTAGTAGTGTGATTGCCGGTAATAATGACGATAATGGTGTGGGGAATTATTTGAAAAGCTTTTTCTCCATTCGATAAAAGCGAAGCAGCCATTGTTGCGTGGTCACCTATAGTTAATCAAAAAACGACTGCCAATCGTTATGACGATGGCAGTCGTTTTAAGTGTAGAACCTACTTTAAATTAGTGTTTACTGAATAATCCGGTTAAGTGAGTCATAAATGCATTTAAGTAAGCATCTACATCAGCGTTGACCGCAACTTTAACATTTGGATTTGGATCAGACAAGCGGGCAGGATCACCTGTTGTTCGACCGTAATACTTTTCATCGGTTGTGACGTACATGTTTAAACTGATTGTTTGAACAAAGTCGGGATTAATCGCAACGCCAACCGCAAATGGATCATGAAGCGCACAACCGTGAAGATCAGGGCTTGTGACTTCATATGCTTTAATATAATAATCTACAATATCGGCGAAGGCTTCACCTGATTTAGTACCCAGGTCACGCCACTGTTGCGTTTCTTTTTTAGTTAACAGGGTTCTTAAAGTGACGTCGAGACCAACTTGGGTAAGTGGGGCCTTGCGGAAAACGTTGTTGGCAGCTGATGCATCTTGCTGAATATTTGCTTCAGCGACATTGGTTACATTTCCCGGAACGGTAACCGCACCACCCATTAAAGTAATGTTGCCGATTTCTTTTGTAATTTCGGGTGCCTTTTTAATAGCAGCATCTAAATTGGTAAGTGGACCGGTCGGCACAAGGATTAGGTCCTTACCGTATTTCTTGACAGCATCAATAAAGAAGTCGATTGCGTCGCCTGTTTCAGGCTTGCGGGAAGGATCCGGCAGGTCAACATCGCCAATACCGTTTTCACCGTGAATTTGAGCACTGACAGGCATTCTGTCAAAGTGGTCACTTTCTGATGAATGTGAAAGTCCCTGATAGACCGGAACGTCAGTAGCACCAAGTAATTCAAGAATTTTAAGTGAATTTTGAACGCCGTCTTCAACGTATACGTTTCCATATGAACCAATGATACCGATTAAATCAACATCCGGATCCGCAACTGCGTAGGCAATTGCCATTGCATCGTCGATACCGGTATCAAGATCAAGAATCATTTTTTTCTGGGCCATTAAAACTACCTCCATAATGTTGTAATATCAAGGATGAAAACCCTTTACTTAATCATAACCGAAAACGGACTATAACTCAATTTTTGACTTGGGATCACCCTGAATTTTTATCAGTTCGATTGACCAACCACAGAGCGTTTTTTGTTCGTGGGTTACAGCCGCCACTGCGTATCGTGAAACAAGTTATTGAGAATAATTTTAGCACGTAACTTGAATCTATTATCATCGTAAGTTACGCTAAATAGTAATACTTATAGGAAAGATGTATTTTAGATGAAATTTGAAAATAAAAAAATAGGTCGAAACTTTTTCTCGTTGATCTGGACAGGTGTGCGACGAAATTACGACAACCTTGATAATTTAGACGACAGCATCGCCAAACGACTTGGAGGCAAGGAAAACGAAAGCCCGGTGGAGATTCATCTGTCACGAATGTTTTCTGAAGTTTTTCAAAAACATAGTAAGGATGAAGCAGATCGGTTGTTTATTGTGGGCACCCGATCGACAACACCAAGTCTACGAAAGGTTTCCAGTCGACCGGTAAAGCCGTGGTTCTTTTCCAGAATTTTCTTTGTGTTGGCAGTCAGTTTTGCAATGTTGATGTTATTACTGTTTCTTTTTAAAAGCAATAAGGCAATTCCTGGTTTGATCTTTATTGGATCTTTGGCGGTACCTTTTTCGTTAATGATGATGTTTTTTGAGATTAACGTTTATCAAAACATATCGGTTCTTCAAGTTCTGACGACTTTTTTGGTGGGGGGGATTCTTTCATTGCTGGTAACAATGACATTTTATCTGATGCTGCCGATTCGAACCGATGTCAGTATTGAATCCGCACTGATTGTTGGTGTCGTTGAAGAACTTGCAAAATGCGTGGTTGTGATTCTCTTTATCAACTCATACAAACTGAATTACATATTTAATGGTGTTTTAATTGGAGCGGCCGTTGGTGCAGGTTTTTCGGTGTTTGAAAGTTCGGGCTATGTTAGTCAGTATGGATTGATGACGATTTTGACGAGAAGTTTTCAAGCAGTTGGAACCCATACAATTTGGGCGGCCATTATGGGCGGTGCAATTATTTTAGGGAAAGCTCGGAAAAAGCCGTTTACGATTCGGGATTTCTTTACAAATCCTAAATTCTACGTATTCTTTTTAATCACTGTCATTCTGCACACATTTTGGGATTGGGACATTCCAAATACAGGATTGAACGTCTCGATTATGCAGGAAATTCTTGACGTGGTTGTGGGTTGGTTCTTAATATATATAATGATTGATGCTGGACTACGTGAAGTGAAAACATTACAAGGGCAGCGTATCATCATTCCAAAAGCGAAAAAAACAAAGAAACGAAAACCAGAGAAAAATAATTCAAAAAAGCGTTAGTAGAAGTGAAAGGGCACAGCCCGGTTGGGTGTTGTGGATTGAATTAACCTGACGGTATTAGGAGGAAGTAAACAAATGGTTTCAGATAATGCAACTTATGATATTACCATTATTGGAGGAGGCCCGGCGGGAATGTTTGCCGGGTTTTACGCTGGCCTTAGGAATGCTAAAGTGCAACTTATTGAAAGCCTAACCGAACTTGGTGGCCAAGCCAGTGCATTATACCCGGAGAAGACGATCTTAGACGTTGCTGGCTACCCTATGATCAAGGCAAGGAACTTGGTTGAACAACTTGAAGAACAGCTTAAAACGGTTGAGACGGACGTTAAATTGAATCAGACCGTTAATGATATCAAAAAAACGACTAACGGTTATCAACTCATCACAAATCAGGAAACGACATTCACCAAAGCGATTATTATTGCGACTGGGGTGGGGGCTTTTAATCCCCGTAAACTGGCTGTTGAGAACAGTGCTGATTTTGAAGGGCAACATTTATTTTACAGTGTCAAAAACCTGAACCAATTCAAAAATCAAACAATTTTAGTAGCCGGGGGCGGTGACTCGGCAATTGATGAAGCGTTACTATTGGAACAAGTCGCAAAAAAAGTGTTTCTGTTGCATAGACGGGATAAATTCCGGGCGATGGAACACAGTGTTGATCAATTAAAGGCGTCATCAATCGAAACCGTGACACCTTACTTGATTAAACAACTCACCAAAACTGATAATGGACAAGTCGTTATTAAGGCAAAGAAAATGAAGTCTGAAGAGTTTACCGAGTTGACAGTTGATAAAATTGTTGTTAATTATGGATTTATTGCGCAGGATGATGCGCTAAATGCATGGGAGGTTCATCCCGAAATCAAGCGGGGCACGATTAACGTTCGGCCGAATGGTCAAACAAATTTGGAAAATGTATTTGCGATTGGGGATGTTTCCAAGTATGAAGGCAAGGAACCACTGATTTCGACAGCTTTTGGTGAAGCACCGGTTGCAGTGAATGCAATTATGCAGGCACTTTATCCGGATAGAAGGGGACCATTGCATAGTACGGCAATGCATAAATCGTAAATCGATGTTTGACGTGGATTATTATTAACAAAAAGGACCGTTAGAATGAGGAAATTTCCTTTCTAACGGTCCTTTGTTTTGCGTTGGCCAAATCGGCATTATTATTCAGACCAATGTGCGTCTAAAGATCATAAGTTGATTTTGAACAATTTTAAGTCATTTTCGTTTTTTCTTTTTTACTATCGGCTTAGGCTGACCAGTTTGCTCCTGCAATGTTTTTTGCATTTGTGTGACTTGTTTTGACAGATGTTCAACCTGCCTGGTGAGGTGTTTTAAAGATTTATCCCGTTCGTCTTCAGCGTCTTGATTAGTGAAGAATCCGGTAATTGTTGAGGTTAATAAACCAAGAAAACCGATTCCGCCAAGCATTAGAAGTGAAGCAACGATCTTTCCACCTGCAGTATGAGGCGTTTCATCACCATAACCAACCGTTGTCGCAGTTGTAATTGCCCACCATAGGGCTTCTTGAAGTGAAACATGCTCAAACGAGGCAAACACCAAAGAGCTGCCGATCAGGATCACCAAACTAATCGAAAACAGGTAAATGAACCCAGTATCATAAAGGAAGCGGTGAAGGCCATTAGTAAACTTTCCGGTCCATCCCAATTTCCACAGCAGATTATATTCGCGGACAATGGTAAATATTCTTGCTATTCGGAAAAGTGCAAATATTGGATGTGAAGGAATTAACGCAATTAAATCAAATAAGTTTGAAATTAAAAAATCTTTTTTTGACTTTGCGAGCTTAAAACGAATCAGGTAATCAATTAAGAAGAAAATCCAAATTAATGAGAAAATGATGCGATAAACACCATGTTTTAAAGTAATGATGTTGGTAACTGCCAAAACAACAAGTGCAAATGAAGCCAGTGCTAACAGTACAACTAAAATGTTGTACAGTAGAATTCTGCCCCACTCAGTTTGTTGGTTCTGTTTTTTCACGATACCTCATCCCCGTTTGTTTAGGATTATCATTACTGTGAGTACTAAGTGCTTGGATTCGCACACTATCTTAGGACTGCTCCTCTAAGCAGTACCGCTCCATATAAGGGATCAACTTGAAAAATCCAAATTCGGGATTTCCCAAATTGACGCCTTATATTCCGGGTACTAACCGCTTAGCTTCGCACACTATCTTAGGGCTGCTACTCAAAGCAACGTTCAAGGGATCCATTTCAAAAATCCAACCCCGGGATTTCCGAAATGAACGCCTTACACTTCGAACGTTAACCGCTTTGATCCGCACACTTTTTCTAGGACTGCTACTCAAAGCAGTACCACTCCATATAAGGGATCAACTTGAAAAATCCAAATTCGGGATTTCCCAAATTGACGCCTTATATTCCGGGTACTAACCGCTTAGCTCCGCACACTTTTTTACCTGCTACTATCATTATTACTTGCATCCGGGTTCGTAATCTTGATTCGGTTGGAATCAGTTGATTTATGATGGATTTCCGGTGCGTCTGTGAAGTAGTCTTTGAAGGTATTTCCCTGTTCTGAATAAAGGCTTGTTGATTTCTTGCCGCGTTTCTTAGCTATTAATTTTTCCTTTTGATAACCGTTGGCGTAATTGTATTTACGTGGATCAACAGTTTCAAATCCCTTCGGATGATAGAAACGCAACAAATTCTTTTCGTTTAATGAATCTGATAAGGATAACTCTTTGTCGACACGTTCCTTGTCCTTATCAACCTGCTTTTGCTGCCGCTTAGTCAATTTCAACAATTGCCCGGTTTTATTTGAATAAATATCACCACTGACAGAAGTAAATGCAGGGCTAACCCAATCTTGGTTTCTGAATGCTACAACTTGATCATGGTGTTTGGAGAAAACATCCGTGCCAAATTGGACATAGCGTTTTGTACTAATACCCAGCAAGTGCATTAAAGTTGGTAAAACATCAATTTCACCGGCATACTTATTGGAGACATATCCATGTTTCATCCCGGGAATGTTAATGATCAGTGGCACTCGCTGCAGCTGAGCATTATCATAGTCGTCCCAATCATCAGGGTTCTTTCCCAAAGCCTTTGCCAGGTTTTTATTTTCAGAATCAGAGATGCCGTAATGATCGCCATAAAGCAAGATTAAGGAATGTTTTAGCAATCCTGTCTTTTTGAGATATCTGTAAAATTCGTGAATTGATTGATCAAGATAATGCGCAGTCACAAAGTAATTGTCAACGACATCGTCTCCGGTATTGGTGGTCTTAAATCGCGTATCTTCTTTATCCAAATCATAAGGGAAGTGATTGGTAACAGTAATATATTTTGCATAAAAAGGCTGCTGTAGATTCTGGAGATATTTAACAGAATCTCTAAACAATAATTTATCCTTTAAGCCGTAGCCCATTGAACGGTCACCCGATGTGTCGTAATAGCTGGCATCGAAGAAATATTGATAACCCATTTCTTTATACACATTGTTTCGGTTCCAGAAGCTGGCAACATTTCCATGAAAGACGGCGCTTGTGTAATCTCGTCGTTGTTTCAAAATTGCCGGTGCGGCTTGGAATGTGTTATCACTGCCGAGCTGAGCAAACAATGATCCCTGAGGAAGGCCATAAGTGCTTGTTTCGAGCATGTTTTCGGCATCGGAGGTCTTGCCTTGGCCGACTTGGTGGAAGAAGTTTCTAAATGAATAGGAGGATTGACTCTTGTAAAGTTTATTTAGGAACGGTGTTACTTCTTGACCATTAACCTTTTTACCAATGAGGAACTGTTGGAAACTTTCCAGATGAAGAATAATCACGTTTTTCCCCTTTGCAATACCGTAGTACTTTTTATTAGGCTTTGCATAGTGAGCACGGGTGAACTTCAAGACGTCTCCCAACTCCGATTTAGTAGCTGTTGCCCGTAAATCATTGGTGTGCTGGGACTTAATGCCGTCATAAACTGTAAAAGCATCCAAGCCAAGGTACTTAACAATATAGGTACGGTCGAACGTTCGGGTTAAAAGTTGGGGACGATCCATTTCTCCAAGTGAGAGATTGACTGCAAAAAATAACAATGAAAATGAAGTGACCGCCAAACCGATGCGACGATTAAGCGGACGATGATCGATTTTGATTTTTTTAGTGACCATTAAAATAATAATTACAACTAGATCAATCCAGTAAATAAAGTCATGGAAATTTGTGAGGGCTAAGGAACTGCCACTTAGTCCCTGATTGACTTTAGAATAGCCGGTCATGGTGCTGACGGTCATAAAGTCGGTGAATTCCCGAAAATAGATAACGTTTAAATACAGTAAAACCGTATTTAAGATTGAAATAATAATGGCAACCGGGTAGAAAATACGACTTTTCTTAAAATAAAGGGCGATTCCCAGTAGCAGTCCAGTAGTTGCCAGTGGATTGATGAGAACAATAAAAAATTGAAAGGGATTGGTGATGCCCAGTCGGAAATCGACAAAGTAGGCAAACATCGTCTTTACCCAGAAACAAATGACAAGTAATAAGAGAAATCCTTTGCGGGTACTGCATTTTGCAAGGATTGAATTAACATATTTCAAGACGCGGCTCCTTCGATAATACATACTTGTTTTATAGTATCAGATAAATGTAAAGAAAAAAGGGTGGGGAGAATAATTTGGCGGAAAGTTAAAGATTTAAGATAGTGTGCGTATCAAAGCGGTTAGCACCCGGAGTATAAGGCGTCAATTGGGGGAATCCTGCATTTGGATTTTTCGAATTGATCCCTTATATGGAGTGGTGCTGCTTAGAGGAGCAGTCCTAAGATAGTGTGCGTATCAAAGCGGTACAGCTTAGAGGAGCAGTCCCGCATCAAGTACGCTGTATCACCTTCAACAAAATTCTATCCTCGTTTAACTGATAAATTGTTATACTTAGGGTATCAAAGGCAAAGGATGTGTAAGCATGACTAAATTTACTTTGTATATGGTTCGTCATGGGCAAACCTATTTTAATATCTATAATAAACTTCAAGGTTGGAGTAACTCACCATTAACCAAGAAGGGTATTCAAAACGCTGTTGATACGGGTGAGAAACTGAGGAATGTTAAATTTGTTGCCGCATATTGCAGTGATACGACACGAGCAGAGGAAACAACAAAAGAGATTTTGAAACGTAATGTTGCATCGGATGTTAAGCAACCTACAACCTCACCATTTTTCCGTGAGGAGTTCTATGGCTATTTTGAAGGTAATGATATGGATCAGGCTTGGTATCTGGCAGGTGCGCCACATGGGCTTCCAACATTTAAATCAATTGTTGAAAAATATTCGATTGGAAAAGCCAAAGACTATTTAAAAGAAGCAGATCCGTTCCATCAGGCTGAGAATAATGAAGAATATTGGCAGCGTCTTGACCAGGGATTGGCATTAATTAAGAACAATCCAACGATTAAAGATGGCGACAACGTTTTGTTAATCAGCCATGGAAATACCTTGTTAAGTTTAGTTGAACGATTCGGTGATGGACAGTTTGACGTTACGGAACGACCGGCCAATGGTAGCTTGACCAAGCTACAGTTTGACGGGGATGATGTCACTGTTACGGATTATAATGTGCAGTCTTAATATGAGTGGAGAAAATGGTAGAAGTAAAGAAAACTAATCAATTAAACCGGGTTTACCAAGATGCCCAAGCAATTCGAAAATCGGTCTTTGTTAAAGAGCAGGGAATTGATGAAACACTTGAATTTGATGGGACGGACGGTGATGCAACTCATTATGTAGCTTACGACCAACATCGGCCGGTGGCAACTGCCAGAGCCACTGTGACCGGTGAGGGTGTGCATATTCAAAGGGTTGCTACATTAAAGATGTATCGTCATAAAGGATTTGCCAAACAGTTGCTGGAAGCCATCCTGAATGATCCAAAATATAAAGGTGAAACTAATTTTTATCTTGGTGCACAGGAAACGGCAAAGGGACTGTATGAAACGCTGGGATTCAAGCAATATGGCGACCCATTTATGGAAGTCGGTATTAAGCACGTGAATATGAAAAAGAGTGTGCGAAACTAAGCGGTTAAACCAAATTACAAAGGATAGTATAAAGGCGTGGTTCAAGAGAAAATCTTGACCACGCTTAATTTATTGTACGGGGATTATAAGATCGAGTATATAGGCAAAATTTTTGCCAACACAAGTGAATGGCAAAGGCGGATCCAAACGATAGTAACCAAGTGCCCGTATATAAGACAAGTGCCCCGATAAGCAGGTGATTAATAACCAGATTTTTGCCGAATACATACCAGAGCAGGTAAGACCAAAAAACATTCGATAAGAAGGCTTTATAGGCAAATTCGGCCAGAATATGAATGACTTTATTAATAGTTGAGTGATTATCAATTTGAAAGATTCCCAAGGTTGAAATCAAGCTGATGACAGACAAGTCATAAAGAATCATTGATGGTTTATAGTAAGGGGCATTCGTTAATTTAACGGGAAGACCGAATTCAAATAATTCATGGTTGATCCAGTAGAAGCTTCCCAGAAAGATAAGGCAAACGATTGGCCACCATGCCCGAAAAAACCTGTTCACTGTTTTTCGGTATTGCCATGCCAGAACACCTAACACACCATAGATAAAAAAACTTAAGAAGAGGCGATCCAGCAGGTACCAATTCATCATGTGCGGACCGTGGAAAACTTCAGTGTCATAAAACGAGATCCAAAGCAAATAACCAGCGATTGATACAATAGCAGTAAGTGAGCCGCGACGTGAATTCGAACCGCACCAGCGGCCTATCAGCCACATTAACGGCATTAAAAGAATAAACTGCAGCATCATTGTGTTGTACCAAAGATGAGGAGCAGCATTACCGTTAATAAATTGCCAAATAAGCGAACTAATATTGTGATAATGATGTCCCTGTTGAAGTTCCGGCGTGATAAATAGATAAATGGTCGTCCATAGAATAGTCGGAATAAATAAACTGTGCCATTGTTGTTTTAAGTAATGTCTGTAGGTGATAGGAGTTGCGATTGTTTTGCGGGCAGTCGTGTATAGGATGCCAAATATAAAGGCCGGTGCCGTAAACTTGATTAAGTTGTATGTCATACCAATACCAATTTGATTAGTTGCGGAAGGGATAGTCGTTAGAACAAACATAAGGATGGTTTGTAACATAACAGCCGTACACGCAAACAATTTTAGATAATCACCAATATCGGTAACTTGAGTCGTTTCTTCCATGGTTAAATTCCTCGCTAAAAATGATGTTTGAATCTATTTTAGTAGTTAAGGGTAAGCAATGACAAGGTTGAATTGGCAATAAGCCAAAAAGAAAGGCCAGCATCTTTTATGCCGGTCTTTCTTTTGAAATAGATATTAAGTTGTTATTATGTGTTTAAAATTTTAATTGAATAATATGTTTGGTATTGAATGATTAGTCATCAAGGTCAGTAACATGAACGCCACCGACATAATGCCACCATGGTGCTTTGACATTTTCAGTGATGACACCTCGGTTTTGAGCATCGATCATTTTTCCATTACCAACGTAGAGGCCAACGTGTGAAATTGAAACGGCACTGCCACCGAAGAATACCAAGTCACCTTTTTCAAGATTGCTGTAAGAAACTTTCTTTTCGGCATTGTATTGAGCTTGGGCAGTTCTTGGAAGTGAAACGCCTGCACCTTTTTTATAAACGTAACTTGTAAATCCTGAACAATCAAATGATGAAGGACCAGTAGCACCCCATACATATGGCTTACCAAGATTTTGCTTTGCAACGCTATAAAGTGTTGAATAAGATGGATCATCAGCTTTTGCAGCTTGAGCAGTTGTGAAACCTGCAGTTAATAATGTGAAGAATGCAACTAGAACTAAAACGATTTGTTTATGTACTTTCATAATTTTTAACAACTCCCTATCAATTTACAAATATAATCCTACCAATAATTTGTTGCAGGACTGTGACAAACAATTTTCAATGCAGTTAAGGAAAATGTCGTGATGAAACATTGTGTACAATCGGTTGCCCTTTGCAGCTGAGACTGTTACTCTGGCGGCAATCTAGTTATCCGGACAAATTAAAAACGTCTGAAATAATTCAGACGTTTTGAGGTAATCTAGTTAAATTCGAAGCAATTTACTGTAATTTTACTAAGTATTTCAAGCCTTGAGTCGAGTAATGTTACAATTTGTGAACAATTTTTCGAGATCATTCAGCATTAACTTAGTTCAAATCACTATTTGTTTTTTAAAATATTCTTTTTGTTCGGCAATGTGACAGCCAGTTTTCCCAGAGAAGATACAATCATTGGCAGAACCAGATAAAAGACGCATGCTGTGTAGATGACAATTAAAGCAATTTCGATCATTGCCAGGGATGCGCCAAAAGTGAGTGCAATTGCCAATGCAACGACAACCAGCAAAATATAACGGACAATCTGTCCATAACTAGCCATTGTCGGGCGAATCCAATCAAGCAATGATAATTCCGTGTATCGATAGGATAACCCCAGCGCAATGATCTGCCAGGCACCAAAAGCAGCTAAAATAGTTGCGGTGATCACTGGGACTTGCCAGTCGAACTGTTTAACACTGGCGACAAAATGCATTGTTAAATAAGTTAGTTGGAATCCCGTTAAAGCTGACATGACAAATGCGACGGTCCAGTAAAGCGGCTGAAGAATAGCGCGACTCAGAATAAAGACAGCAAGCAGAATACCTAATACCAGAATGGCTAATAGTGACGCAAAGTGGTGAGTCATTTTAGATTGAATAATTGATTGAGTAACTGGTTCACCGGTCATTGCAACTGTTGCGTTAGAAAGGGATGTTCCCCTTAATTGAAGGTTGATCTGTTGCTTCAGCCGATTAACCTGGTGGATATTTGATTTACTGGAAGGTGCATTTTTGAAGACGACCTGTAACATTGTCAACTTCTTATTCTTACCAGCGTAGTTTAATAGTGTCTGTTGAAAATCGGTGTCAGCCAGTTGAGCCTTTGTAATGTAGTAGACATTGGCACCGCCGGACTTTTGAAGGCCGTTCAGGTAGTCATAAATGCCATTGAGCTGGGAGGTCGAAGATGTGACTTGCTGATTAACCTTTTTGAGTTGCTGCTTAATCTGACTGATTTGTTGACTATAGGCTTGTAAATTATTGTAGCTGTTTTGTCCGTAATTTTGAATGACCTTTCCTTCGGTTGCCAGTTGGCTAATGCCAGAAGAGACAGATTGAAGGGATTGGTTTAACTGATTGATCTGCTGCTGATATTGGCGGACACGCTTTGACGCACCCCGTTGAACCGAGACACTTGAATTGGCTGCAGCACTATTTACCTGCGAAGCCAAGTTACTGCTGTCTTGGACAATTTGATTACTCTTGGAGACCATTGATGACAGTTGTTTAACCTGACGTTTCAATGAGTTTAGGTCAAGCTTGGAAGTGTTGGACTGGAGGCTGTCGGAAGCTTGGGATAATTGCCCCGTGGCTTCCTTGGAACTTAAACCGATTGATTCAAGCTGATTTGAAACATAATATTTATCAATTGGCATACCACCGGGTTGAGTTAATGAATAAACATTTTTTACGCCCTGGGTATGTTGTAATTTGGTGGTCAGCTGATCAAGGCTTTGTAGGTCTTTTTCATTATTCAGAGGCTGTTTGGATTTTAGATAGACAGTAACAGGTGTTGGTTTTCCCTCATTAAAGTGTGCTTGAAGGACGTGAGCACCTTTAACGGCTTGATTAGTTTCCGTTAGATTGGTTATTGGGGAGAAATTCAAACTGTTATGATAAAAATAAATAAATGGCAAGGTAATGTATAGGACGATCAAAAAGCCGGCAATTGGCTGCCAAAGCGAAAATTCAGTGGCGGTTTTCCAATAATGGGACTTCATGGCAGCTTTTGGCGTACTAGACGGCCAAAAAATACTTTCTCCTAATGCAGCAGTAAATACGGCATTTAGTGTGGTTACTGCCAGAACCAAAACGGGATAGGTCACTGCGAGTGCCCACAATGACTGGATTTCATTAAAATTAATAAAGCCGCATAGAGCAAATAAAATTGTCAGGGTACCACCAACCATAATGATTGGAAAACGTAACCCCTGAATTGTTTGTTTAGTGGCAGCCCTGGCTTCCCGCTGGACAGCCAGGACACTTTTAAGTTTACGATAGATATAGATATTCCAAATAGTTCCCAAAACCAATGTTGCAAGGCCAATTTCCAGGGGGACGTATTGTGAAAAAGCCCAATTGAAATGCTTTGCTAAATTCAGTGAAAGGCTATAGGAAGTTACAAATGACGTAAATAGAACGATAAATGAAATGACTGATGCAAGAACAGCACGAAAATAAATGCCAACAATCAAAATAGATGCAATAAACAGCGTGATGAGAATCAAATTTGTGATTTGAGCGGTTTTTTGATTATTAACGTCCCGAATAATTTCCGGACTGGTAACGTAGGATTTTAATCCGTTGACTTTTACTTGATTGGTTAATTCACTGGTTAAAATTCGTAAATCATTTTTAGCATCGATATCAAGTGAGACGACTTGGGTTGAACCGTCTTTTGAAAGCATTTGGGCTTGACCGGACACGTTTGTATCGGGTGTTACAATTCGTTTGATGCTGTAAAAAGATTGATGTTCTTTAAGTTTGTCAGCGGTTGTTTGAATAGTGTTCTTTTGCTTGGTGGTTAATTTTCCGCCAGGGTTTTCATAGACAATATTAATAGTGGCCGAATTTCCTAGCTGATAACCCCATTGATTACGAAGCTTAGCTGCCTGTTCAGGCTGTGATTTAGCACTAAAAGTTGGCTGGCTGTATGATTGTAAGGTGTTAGTTATGCTTGGAGCGGAAATGATTGCAATAAAGACAATTATCAGCCATACTAACAGCGTGAATACCCGATTCTTGTGTAGTTTAGAAATTGTAACTTTCATTTAACTGTCCCCTGTATATGTACTCAAAAATATCCGGGATTAATTTCCCAGTTAATAAAATTTTACCATTTTATGAGACGCGTTGCGATAGCAAATGGCAGACTGGGTGCAATTTATACCAAATATATAACGAATAGGAGATTTTTTCGATGTGTACTAGCATTTTACAAATTGGCCAAATGGATGGGACACATGTCTTAGCCAGAACAATGGACTGGCCGCGATTGGGCGCTCGACCAATGTTTTGCCCGCGTCAATATCATTGGCATTCGGTTTTTGATGACCATGAATATGTGACTAAATATGCGTTGCTTGGTTCCGGCGGCAGACACGATCGCCGAATTGATGCATCAGACGGGGTGAATGAGTTTGGGTTGGCCGTTCAAAAATTGACGTTTACAAATGGCAGTCAGTTGGTGGAAGAGCCAACCGAAGGTAGAATTCATTTAGCACCATTTGAACTTTCTTTTTACCTATTATCCAATTACAAATCTGTTCAAGATATAATTGATCATATAGATGAAATTGAGTTGATGGCCGACAAACATAGTTTGATGAAATACGGTCATAGTGAACTGCATTTCGCGGCTTGTGATCCAACCGGGCGGATTGTTGTGATTGAACCGGTCACACACCCGATTGAAGTTATTGAAAACCCGCTTGGTGTACTGACAAACAGTAATCATTTTGACCGACAAATTAATAAATTGGAAAAGTATGTGGACTTTACGGATGCTTTTAAAAGCCAGACTGTTCCTTTAAATACACCACGGGTTACAACGGGAAATGTTTCCGGCAAATCAACACCACCCGGTTCATATACACCGGGCTCACGGTTTATAAGGGCGGCCTATTTAAAAGAGCGGATTGATTTACCCGAAAATGAAATCGAAGCCTTTGATAATTGTTGGCATTTGTTGGATTCTGTTAATGTGCCAAAGAGTTCGGCTCATCAGCCGACGTATTCTGTTTATCGGGCTGCGGTATGCTGTGAAAGCCGAAACTACTACTATCAGCCATACCACGCAAAATCGGTTATTAAAATTCAACTGACTGACGACTTAATTCGTCAAACGGAACCAATCTTCTTCCAGGTGGATGATCGAGTGGACTTTAGAGAAATAAGTGTGTGAGTCAAAGCGGTTAGCACCCTAAGCTAAAAAATGACTAATCAAAGTGAGATGAGCAGCAGTTGCGCAAAAAAATTTGGTGGGCCTTTCTTTTATTGTTAGTGACGGTTACGGTTATTTTGACCGGAGTTATTGTGAGAAATCACAGGCATCTTGAAAATGAAACTCAGATTCCCAGAGTGACGCAATCCAATCAGAGACACATCACGATTAAGCAAAGAAACAAATTTATAAACAAAATTTCGACTCCGGCAGTCATTAATTTTGAGAAAAATCGGGTTGTTCTCCCCAGCGTTGTCATTGCTCAAGCAATCCTGGAGTCTCAATATGGAACGTCTGAACTTTATAAATTAGCGAAGAATCCGTTTGGTATTAAAGGGAGTTATCAGGGGCAATCGATGACGTTTTACACTCATGAAGTTGAAAAAGGAAAGACAATTAGCGTGTTAGCCAGGTTTCGAAAGTATCCGAATTTACAGGCAGCTATTATGGATCATAATCAGTTGGTTCATCGAAAATTTGTTAGACAGAAGAATCTTCTTAGCTATCGGAAGACAACGCGATTATTACAGAAGAATGGGTATGCGACTGATCCACATTATGCCCAGAAATTGAATCGTCTAATTGTGAAATATAAATTGGGACGTTATGATTTGAAAGCGCTCAATGACAATTAATTTGAAGTTGGCTATTGCCGTTACCCAAAAAATAATATAATCTATGAAGCGGAGAGTATTGAGGCTCATCATTTAATGAGCTGAGAGCTTGAAAAATGAGGAGGAATTGCCAAATTGTTGGATTGGGTTTTAAACTTATACGGCCCGTTTTTTGATGCACATAATTGGAGTACGGTTATTACCAGTGGAAGTGATTGGTTGATCATCTTATCATTGGTGACCATTGAATGTTTGCTTTCAGTGGATAATGCAGTGGTATTAGCCGCACAAACACAAGCTTTACCTACGAAAGTTCAGCGGGAAAAATCGCTGTTCTACGGACTGTGGGGCGCCTACTTGTTCAGATTCCTGATCATTGGGCTTGGAACCTACCTGATCCATTTTTGGGAAATTAAAGTTATTGGATCTTTGTATCTGATTTATCTGGTTTATTCCTTTTTCCGAAAAACAAAAGTTGTTCGAACTAAAAAACTGGCTAATCAAAAGAAACACCGCATTTCACTATTTTGGTCAGTGGTTCTCCAAATTGAATTCATGGATGTGGTGTTCTCTGTTGATTCGGTATTGGCCTCTTTAGCTATTTCGCCTAATCCGGTCATTGTTTTAATTGGTGGGATGATCGGGATTTTAGCAATGCGGGGCGTTGCTGAGGTTATCATGAAATTAATGAGCAAAATTCCCGAATTGCAACCGATGGCTTACGTTCTGATTGGCATTATTGCTTTGAAGCTGTTGTTGTCAATCCCAATGATTGATATCGAGATTCCAGCGCCGCTATTTGGTGTTATTGTCATTGCTGCTGTGATTATTACGTTAATCATTCATTATGTACGAAAGGATCGAAAGAAATCTGATGAGCGTGGAGATAACGAAGAATAACCTTCAATCTGAAACCAATAATAAACTAACGGTAATCGATTTTTGGGCACCATGGTGTGGTCCCTGCAAAATCTTGGATCCCATTTTGGCTGACTTGGAAAAAGAATACGGCGATCAAATTCATTTTGGGCGAATGAACGTGGATGGCAACCAGGATGTTGCTGAGCAGTATCATGTCCTAAGCGTACCCAGTTTGGTCATCTTTAAAGATGGTAAAGCAACCGAAAAGGTCTCGGGCGTTTATCCAAAAGAAAAATTAGCCAACTATTTTAATAAGAAGATTAAAGAACAGTGTGCGGAACAAAGCGATTAATGTTCGGAGTGTAAGGCGTTCTTTTCGGGAATCCCGGATTTGGATTTTTGAAAAGAATCCCTTACATGCAGAACATTGCTTTGAGGAGCAGTCCTAGAACAGTGTGCGGAACAAAGCGATTAGCACCCGGAGTATAAGGCCTCTTTATTTAAAAGGCTTAATCCCTTTTTCTTTAGCTTCTTTAGCTAATTCTTTATCCAGCACATCCAGTCCTTGCAAAGGAAAATTAAAAATTGGTGCGAAATAATTTTTTCGTTGTGGGTCAGGGATATCCTGACTCTTTTTTAGATTAGGAAGAAATTTTTGCAAATCATTTTTTGTCAATTTCAATTGGCGGGCATAATACATCACTCGTTTATAAACAACATTCTTAAACCATAGATAATAAGTAATTAAAGCAGCAGCAATATACCAAAAAATACTCCATTGAAGTCCGATTCGATTTGGATCGAGAAATCCAAGGGTGAAAGCTGCTGTTGCGAATATAAGATAACCAATTAGACTAATAAGCGAAAATTTTACTTTTGTAGACATAATAAACCAACTTTCTCATTGTTTTTTAATACTGTTATCCTTTATACTGATATTAGTGTATAAAAGTTGCCATGAACTGACAACTTTTCATGTTAGGCATCATTTTGAGTTTAACAAGTTTAATAGTTAACGCGTTGTGCTAGTTGTGTCACATTCGTAACAATTGAATTAGTTTTTTGAGCTTTAAGCAACCCAAAGCCCCGCATACGCGGTAACTTCTTAGGTGACTAAACCAGAAAGAAGGAACTGTTATGCGAGGCCTCCTCAAAGTTATCGTAAAAACCAATCCAATTCAAGCTAAATTTCAACATTTTATCGAAATTATTGAACCGATTTATGAAACCATTAATCCGGCTATTCGTTTCCGGCCAAATTACCGCCAGCTGAAAGCCGATGATGTCATTATCCTGGCCTGCATGTTAATGCGGATTGAAGAACGGGACGGTTCCGAAACCTATTTTCATCAAAAATTGGTTAGCTGGGGAATTACTGTCCCTGAACGCTCCCGGTATAACCGGCGTTGTCGAGATTTAGTATTAATAATGAAATTCATGCGGGTCACTTTATTGAGACAGTGGGTCCCACCCGTTACCTATGAAATCATTGATAGTGCGCCGATTACTTTGGCAGCTACTCGTCGAAGCAATCAGGCCAAGGTTTTAACCGGTTTCGCCAACAAAGGCTATAATGCCACCAAACAGACCTATTACTATGGCTTTAAGTTACATGCCGTGATGGCCAACCAAGGCTACTTTCTGGCCTGGGAACTGACGCCGGCGTCCCTTGATGATCGAAAAGCCGCGGAAGAACTCTTATTAACCGCGCCCGCGCGACAGGTCTTAGCCGATGGCGGTTATTTAAGCCAACCATTAAAAGATCGGTTGGCCACCACCTTTGGCATTCATCTTTGGACGCCCTTGCGCAAGAACATGGCTGCCCAGACAACGGTCGATACCGGATTTTTGAAAAATCAACGTCGGCATATTGAAACCAATTTTAATAATTTAGATACGGTGGGCCACTTTGAACACCCGGGAATTCGAACCATGTCCGGCTTGGAGAGCCGCTTAGAAGCGCTGTTACTGTGGCACACGATTCGAGTTCATGAACAACTCGCCGCTGGCAAAAGCGGGTTAAGACTTGGCCATTACTAACCAATATTTCATAACTAGCACAACGCGTTAGTTAGTTACATTATATAGAAAGAGTGGAGATTAGTCGTGAAATTTTCAATTGAAACAGCCCAAAGAGAAGAATACTCAGATATCAGAGCCATTATTGCCGAAAGTTATACAAATCAGGAAACCAATACTGACGGTGACGAAGTTGATATGGTAGATCGACTACGCACTTATAGTGATTATCAATCTGAGTTTGAGGTTGTTGCCAAGGATCATGATCACCAAGTTATTGGGCATGCATTGATGATTCCCGTGACGATTCGCTCTTCAAACCATTCTCACCGGATTGTATCAATCGTCGAAGTGAGTGTACCAAAACAGTATCGGGATCAAGGTGTCGGTCAAGCAATGGTGTATGAGCTTGAAAATCGCGCACAACTTGCAGGGTATCCAGCAGTTAGTGCGATTGATAATACCGATTTCTTTTATGATTTAGGATATGTTGCCGCAGAGAACTTTAACATTTTCTCAACTATGCCGATCAATATTAATGCTAATTTGATCAAGCCATTGACCGATGGCGGGCTGTTTAAGCGAAGTGGCAAGATTTATTATCCTGAAGAATTTTATGGGGTTCGACGAGCTGAACAATAAGTTCACCCGAAATGGTCTGAAAGGGCCATTTTTTTAATGAAATATTGTTAAAAATGGGTTATTTTGGATTATTCTTTTAAAAAATTGGAGAAAAAACAGTTATTTACTATTGAAAAACAAGTGAATTGAAATATTCGTGCTCTTAAAAAAAGTGCCGTAATGACTTTTGTATGACTGTTTGAGCGCAACTTCCATAAATAAGTGTTTAACAAAAATTACTATACCGTTACATGATTTACACACTTCACGTGAAGCTTAATACTGGTGTTATTTGTTTGTCACACCAATGGGATAGACTATGCATTGTTGATCGATGAGGTCAGCAAATTCTAGTCACAGACACAAGTATTCTATAGGAGTGTGTAATTTTGAAAAAAGTATTATCTATGATTCTCGCAACCTCAGCAGCAGCCGTTGGATTATTTTTCGCAGGATTTTCATATGCATCAGCAGCAACAGTTGTTACTATTCAATCCGGAGATACAGTATGGGGACTATCACAAAAATATAATGTCTCAGTCGAGGCAATCAATCAGGCAAATAATTTGAGTAATTCCAGTGTGATTATTGCTGGTGAAAAGATTAATATTCCAGATGGTAGTCAAGCATCTTCAACCACGCAATCGACTTCTCAGACTGCTTCTTACAGCCAGCCACAATACAAACAAGCAACTCAATCAACTACTCAAAGTAACGCTGCAACTACTAATAATGCAGGCTCAACTTATTCAGCATCTGCCAATACGGGTGCAACTGACAGCAATTCAGCAAAATCTTGGATTGCATCCCACGAATCAGGCGGTTCATATTCAGCACGAAATGGCCAATATGTTGGTAAGTATCAATTAAGTGCATCTTACCTTAACGGTGACTATTCAGCTGCCAATCAGGAAAAGGTTGCTAATCAATACGTAGCAAATCGTTACGGTTCATGGTCAGCTGCCAAGTCATTCTGGCAGGCAAACGGCTGGTACTAAAATAAAAAGTACCAGACAAGTGATTTAAATTAAATGAAAATGGTCTATCACAAATGTGATGGATCTTTTTTTGTCTGTTATGAAAATTAGAATCAATCTTGGCATGCTCAGTTTGGGTTGATGAGGCGTTACGATAAAAAGCGGTCGGGATAATAATTGTCCCGGCCGCTTGTCACTGTTAAGTTTAAGTTCACTTACTGCTTGGTGATGTAGATATAAAGTGTGGTTGTTGAATAACCAATTCGAAAATCGACACCATTTGATCGAAGTGCCTTATTGGTAGTCTTACTGGTTTTACTTGATTTCGTTTGTTTCTTGAAATCTTTCATTAATTTCTTGGCATCAGCACCGGTACTGTTTGCTAAAACAGAGAATGAAATCGCAAATTTCTTGGCATCGGTTTTATTCTTCATGGCGGAGACGGGAACCATTAGCGCAATTCCAACAACTTGATTCTGATCTGTATTGGTCCGAATCGTCACATCTTTTGTCTCGATTAAATTGTGGATACCATTTGGTGATTGAGTAGGGAGCAATTGATCTTTAACCCGATTCTTGGCCTTTTTCATCGCTTGAGTGACTTCTGTACCTGTGGCTTGCAGGTTGGCTGCCTGGGCTTTTAAAGCATTCCCTTTGGCTGCCTGCGTTTTCAAGTCACCGGCAGCGCTGGCGTCACCGGAAGCAAGCTTTTTCTTAGCGGCAGCAACAGCCTTTTCAATGGCTTGTTGCTGTTGCTTTAGTTTTGCACCTTGTTTTTGCAGAACCATTGCTTTTTTCTGATCAGCTTTTGAAAGAGCGGTTGCAGTTATTGCCTGATTATATGTTGACTGAAGGGAGGAATAGGTTATTAGTGGATCAGCTTTTTCGATTTTGACAGTTTGATGGGTGTCATCTGCAGATAAAACAACTTTTTGATTAGTTGCCTTGCTGGGAATCGTCAGTGCAAAGCTGCCATTGTGTGTCTTTTCGGTTCGCTTCTTGCCATTATCAATTCGATAGTCGATGGTTTGATGACGACTTTGGCCTTTAATAACTGCGCCAAGCCCATCAGGTTGCAGTTGATGATGGTTAACTGATAAGCTTGGTCGGCCGCAGCCAGCAAGCCCTAAGGTTAGAAGAACAGCCGCAAAACCAAGTCCAAATATTTTTTTCACGTTGTTGTCTCCTTCCTAGTTAAATGACACGTTGTCTGAAAATTGACTGTTATACAGATCGGCGTAGAAACCGTTCTTTGCCAATAATTCATTGTGGGTTCCGGTTTCAACAACTGAGCCGTGGTTCATGACAATAATGTTGTCAGCATTTTGAATCGTTGAAAGTCGATGGGCGACCACAAAACTGGTTCGATTCTTTAACAATTCGCTCATTGCATGCTGAATTTGGACCTCGGTTCGCGTATCGACAGAGCTGGTTGCTTCATCTAGGATAAGGATTTCCGGGTTGGCGACAAAAGCACGGGCAATCGTAACCAGTTGACGTTGTCCTTGAGAGATATTTGAAGCTGCTTCGTTTAAAACGGTGTCGTAACCATCCGGTAATTTTCTGACAAATTCGTCGACGTGGGCAGCTTTTGCGGCTTCAATGATGTCGTCGTGTGTGGCATCTTCACGTCCGTATTTAATGTTGTCATAGATGGTACCGGTAAACAGCCAAGTATCCTGAAGAACCATTGCAAAATGAGATCTTAATTTTTCCCGGTCAATATCCCTGGTGTCAACACCCTTGAGGCGAATTGAGCCGCCTGAGACATCGTAGAAGCGCTCCAAAAGGTTAATGATGGTTGTCTTGCCTGCACCTGTCGGTCCGACAATGGCGACCTGTTGGCCTTGTTTAACCTGCAGGTTGTAATCGGTTAGTAAAAGGTCGCTTTCTTCATAACCAAATTGAACGTGTTCCAAGGACACAATGTTATCTGTTCCCTTCTCAACCGGACGGTTTTGATGAGTGTTTTTCATTTCTTCTTCATCAATGACATCAAATACCCGTTCAGCAGAAGCAATCGTTGACTGAATCGTATTCATTAAGTTAGCCAACTGAGAGATCGGTTGGGAAAATTGGTTGGTATATTGGAGGAATGCTTGAACATTACCAAGTGTAATACTGCCGTTGGCAACCTGGATACCACCGATAATGGCGACAAAAACATAGCCGATGTTGTTCATAAAGATCATAAGGGGCATGATGATGCCTGAAATGAACTGGGCTTTCCAAGCTGATTGATAATACTTGTCATTTTGTTCTTCAAATTTATCAATGGTGTCTTTTTCTTTATTGAAACTTTTGAGAACTAATTGTCCGGCATAATTTTCCTCGACCTGGTTATTAAGCAGTCCAAGACTCTTTTGTTGTGCCGCAAAGTATTTTTGAGACTTTGGTGCGACAATGCCGACGACCACAATACTTAATGGAATGGTGACAAAAGCAATCAGCGTTAATTTCCAACTGATTGAAAACATCATCCAGAGTGTCCCAATGAAGGTTACCAAACTGGTGACTGCTTGAGTAAGGCTTTGCTGAAGGGTACTGGCGATATTATCCATATCGTTTACGGCCCGACTCATAATATCACCATTACTGTGGGTATCGTAGTATTTAATAGGAACAAGGCGCATTTTTTGTTTCATTTGTTTTCGCAATCGATAAACAGTTTTCTGAGAAATCAGCGTCATGATAAATTGCTGCAGATAACTAAAGATTGCGGAAGCCAGGTACATCAAGGCAACGATAATAATAATGTGAACAATTTTATCAAAATTGATCGGCAGATTGCCAATGTTAAACCCGGCCTTTTGCTGCGCAGATCCTTTCATGACGCCCTTATAAATTTCCGTGGTTGCCTGACCAAGAATCTTAGGTGTTCTAATTTGGAAGATAACACTGGTAATCGCAAAAATCAGAACCAGAATCAAGCCGACAATCCGGTCGGACATGTAATGCATGAGGCGAGCTGTTGTTTTCCAGAAATTCTTTGGCTTTTCAACAACGCCACGTGGACCACCGGGACCATGACCGCCACCGGGCCCACGAGTTGGTTGCGATGAAGTGTTGGATTCGTCTTTTTGGGCCATTATTTATCCTCCTCTCTGATTTGAGACTTGATAATTTCTTGATAGACTTTGTTTGTCTTCCGAAGGTCATCGTGTGTGCCTTTGCCGACCAGCTTGCCATTGTCCAGTACCAAAATAAGATCGGCATCGGCAACCGTTGCGATTCGTTGCGCAACGATCACGGTGATACTTTGTTGGATATGGGTGTCTTTTCGCAAAGCAGCCCGCAAGTCTGCATCGGTTTTGAAATCGAGTGCTGAAAATGAATCATCAAAAATATAGACGGCGGATTGTTTAACCAGTGCCCTGGCAATTGCCAATCGCTGACGTTGACCGCCGGAAAAGTTGCCGCCACCTTGTTCGACATGCAAATCAAGACCTTCAGGGTAGGCTTTTACGAAATCTTTTGCCCTGGCAATCTCCAAAGCATGCCAAATGTCATCGTCTGTTGCGTCATCCTTACCATATCGCATGTTGTCCCGAAGCGTTCCGGTGAAAAGGGTTGCCTTTTGAGGAACCAATGACACTGCTTCATGAAGCTTATCAAGTGCCATATGATTAACGTTGACACCGTCCAGTTCAACCTGACCGGATTCGACGTCATAAAATCGGGGAATCAAATTAATTAAAGATGTTTTCCCAGAGCCGGTTCCACCGATGATGGCGACCGTTTGACCACTTTTAGCTTCGAAGTCAATATCGGTTAAAGCGGGCAGCTCGGCATTTCGGTAACGGTAGGTGACATGATCGAATTTTAAGGTATGTTTAGGTGCTTTGACATCTACGTCAACTGGATGATCTTGAACTTTAAGAGATGAATGCAGGTTTAGAACTTCTTGAATACGTTTGGCTGATGCTTGAGCCCGTGGAATGAAAATGAAGACCATTGACATCATCATAAAGCTCATGAGAATTTGCATCGCGTATGTCATGAAAGCTATTAAATTACCAACCTGCATTGACTGGGCACCGATTAATTTGGCACCAAACCAGATAATGGCGATGTTGGTACCACTCATGATCATCGTCATAACCGGAAACGCGAGTGCCATTAAAACGTTGACGTTGATTGCGTTTTGTGTGTAGTCTTTGTTGGCATCTTCGAAACGATTCTGTTCAAATTGATCTTGCCGAAAGGCGCGGATAACCCGGACGCCGGTTAGTCCCTCACGGAAGATTCGGTTGATCTTATCGGTTTTGGTCTGCATGGCTCGAAACATCGGCACAGCAAAATATAGTAGAAAACCAATAAAAAGTGCCATGATTGGTAGAACAACCAAGAAAACGGTTGTTAATTGGTGATCTTTTGTGTATGCCAGGAAACTGGCACCAATTAACATGATCGGTGCCATCAACATCATTCTCAACATGATGATACCGACGTTTTGAATTTGAACCACGTCATTAGTCGTTCGGGTAATGAGCGAAGAAGTTTCAATTTGATCGTATTCATCATTTGAGAAATTGATAACCTTGCGATAAATATCACTTCTAAGATTTTTCCCGAGTTTCTGGGACGTTGTTGCAGCTAAAAAAACATTGCAGACGGCTGCTGCAATACTGAGCAATGAAAAACCAACCATTTTGAAGCCGACTTGCCAGATATAGCTAATATTACCGGTAGCAACACCGTTATTAACGATATCTGAAGTTAGGCTGGGGAGATTTAGGTTGGCGATCACTTGGATAGCCATAAAAAAGACAGCCCCAAGGACTGCAAGATAGGAAATTCGTCCCTTAGCGATTTTTAACAATAGTAATGCCCCTTTCGAGTTTCCAAAGTGCGAAAAAAATAATTAACAAACACCCGTTAGTTTACACCAAATCAGAAAAAATGGAAGCTTTCTTTGTACTAATGTTAACTGTTCTTATGCTTTTGTCAATATAATTAACAAGTGTGTGGAACAAAGCGGTTAGTACCCGGAGTGTAAGACGTCAATTTGGAAAATCCCGGTTTTGGATTTTTTGAATTGATCTCTTACATGGAGTGGTACTGCTTTGAGGAGCAGTCCTAAACAAGTGTGTGGAACAAAGCGGTTAGTACCCGGAGTGTAAGGTGATAGATGAATTAAAAAAAGTGCTATCCGTGACAAATGAATTGTCTTGAATAGCGCTTTTTTGATGAATAATTGATTAGACGATTTTTCGTTCGAATTTTTTAAAATGAAACAGATTGTCAATTCGTTTGAAGTCATCATCAGGGATCGTTAAATCAATTGCCTTTAAATTATTTTGAAGTTGGGAAGGCTTGCTGGCACCGGTAATCAAACTGCTGATGCGGGAATCACGTAAAGCCCATGCAAGTGAGAAGGTCGCCAAGTCAGTATTTAATTCATCGGCCATCTTAATGAGTGTTTCAACTTTATCCAGGTTATCATCGGTTAATAATGCCTGAATTTGGTCCTGGTAAGTGGCCCGGGAACCTGCTGGAATCTTGTGGCCCTTACGATACTTACCGGTTAAAAGTCCTTGGGAAAGTGGTGAGAACGGAACGACTCCAAGACCAAACTTACCGCAAACATCCAATAGTTCATGCTCAATATAACGATCAAACATATTATATTGAGGTTGAACAACTGACATTGGGTGCAGGCCGAGTCGTTGAATGACTAATTGGGCTTCCAGGATTTGAACGGGACGCCACTCACTGACACCATAATAGAGGATTTTACCCTGGTTAACCAGGTCACTTAATGCTGTCAGCGTTTCCTCAAGTGGGGTGTTTGGGTCGAATCGGTGGCAGAAATACAGGTCTAAATAATCGGTTTGAAGATTGGTTAATGATTGATCGACAGATTCCATGATGTGTTTTCTGGATAGGCCACGGTCATTGATGCCGGAACCTGTTGGGAAATAGACTTTACTGGATAAAACAATTTCTTTTCTTGGAAATTGTTTGAGCGTTTTTCCGAGGAACCTTTCGGCTGCACCACCGCTGTATGCGTCAGCACAATCAAAAAAGTTAACACCGCTTTCATAAGCGAGCTTAATGCTTTGAGCGGCCAAGTCTTGCTTATCGCTGTCACTGACATCCGTCATCCAACTGCCGAGTGCAATTTCACTAACACGAATGCCTTGTTTACCAAGTTGTCGATAGTTCATATTCAAATTTCTCCTTAACTGTTATTTGAATTGATTACAAGACTCATTGTAGAACTTCGAGTTAACTTGAAGTCAAGAAAAATTTACTAAAATAGATAAAAAAAAGCTTACATAAGCAAGCTTTTTCTTTTGTGATTTAACTGTTTGAAACGGAGACTAGTCTCCGTTTAAGATCGAATTTTTAACCACTACATAATCAACTGTGCGGATATCTTTTAATTCTTTTCCACCCGCGTATGAAATTGATGATTGGAGGTCTTGCTGCATTTCAAACAATGTGTCGGAGATTTCACCACGATAAGGAACCAACATTTGGCGGCCCTCAACGTTGCGGTAGGCACCTTTTTGCTTTTCGGAAGCTGATCCCCAATATTGTTTGTATTTTTTACCGTCGATGCTAATAACATTACCAGGTGATTCTTCGTGACCTGCTAATAGTGAGCCGATCATGACCATTGAAGCACCAAAACGAACTGATTTCGCGATGTCGCCGTTAAATCGAATACCACCATCGGCAATCATTGGTTTTCTAGCGGCCTTTGAGCATAGGCGTAAGGCGGCAAGTTGCCAGCCACCGGTACCAAAACCGGTTTTTAGCTTGGTGATGCAGGCTTTACCGGGTCCAATCCCAATTTTGGTTGCGTCAGCACCGGCGTTTTCGATTTCACGTACGGCTTCTGGCGTTCCGAGGTTTCCGGCAATCAGGAAACTATCCGGTAGCTTTTCTTTGATATAGTGAATCATTTTGATGACAAAGTCCGAGTGACCATGAGCAACGTCAATGGTAATGTACTCAGGCTTATTATTGTGTTCAGCTAATTCATCAATGAATTTGTATTCATCATCTTTAATACCAACGCTGATTGAAGCGTATAGATCTTTAGCGTGCATCATTTCAATAAAGCCTTCACGCTTTTCCGGTTGGAAACGGTGCATAATGTAGAAATAACCGTTTTCAGCAAGCCAGATTGCCAAATCATCATTAATAACCGTTTCCATGTTTGCTGGAACCACTGGAATCTTGAATGTTTTGGGACCGAATTTAATCGATGTATCTGCATCGCTACGGCTCTTAATAATACATTTGTTGGGGATCAATTGAATATCTTCGTAATCAAAAACTTCCATTATTGTTTACCTCCGAAATATGAGCGGGGTGATTGATGTTAGACACAAGAAGTTCCCAGATGTGTCTGACATGTTGAATTTTATTTTCTATTAATTAGTCCAAACTTTTTCTACAACGTTTGTCTGCTCGCGATCCGGGCCAACCGAGAAGGTAGCAAGTGGTACATGAACTAATTCTGAGATTCTTTCCAAATAGTTGCGGGCGTTTTCAGGAAGATCTTCCAACGTCTTTGCTTGAGTGATGTCTTCTTCCCAACCTGGCAGTTCTTCATAGACTGCTTCGCATTTATTGAGTTCTTTTAGTGTTGCAGGGTAATCATCAATTTCCTTGCCGTCTAATTTATAAGCGACACAGATTTTTAATGTCTTGATTCCCGTTAAAATATCAAGACAATTCAATGATAAGTGGGTGAATCCGGATACGCGGGCTGAGTGCCGGAGAACGACACTGTCAAACCAACCGATTCGACGTGGACGTTTTGTGACAACACCATACTCATGCCCGACCTCACGAATGTGATCGCCGGTAGCGTCTTTTAATTCAGTTGGAAAAGGACCTTCGCCAACACGTGATGTGTAGGCTTTGCAGACACCGATGACGTTGTCAATTCGGTTAGGGCCAATTCCTGTTCCAACTGCAGCACCACTGGCACTAGGGTTGGATGATGTGACAAACGGATAGGTTCCGTGGTCCACATCCAACATAACGCCTTGAGCACCCTCGAATAAAACATTCTTATTTTCATCTAATGCGTTGTTGATTAAATAGGAAGCATCAATGACGTATGGGCGGATGCGATCTGCATATGCGTTATATTCATTAAAGATTGTATCGAAATCCAATGGCTCGGCATCGTAAATCTTAGTCAAAAGTTCATTTTTAATCTTTAAATTGCTGCGAAGTTTTTCTTCAAAGCTGTCTTTATCGATTAAATCTGCAATCCTGATTCCGATTCGTTCGTATTTATCCATGTATGCAGGGCCGATTCCCTTATTGGTTGTTCCAATTTTGGAATCCTTCTTCTTTTCCTGCAGACCGTCTAATAGGATATGGTATGGCATGATGACGTGTGCCCGATTTGAAATCCGAAGATTCTCAGTACTGATTCCGTCTTTTTTTAGCTGATCAATTTCACTGATTAGGGATTTCGGGTTCACAACAACACCGTTACCAATTACACTGTATTTTTCCTGATCAAAAATACCTGATGGGATCAACTGTAAATGATAGCTTTTGCCATTCAATACAATGGTATGCCCAGCATTATCGCCGCCTTGATAGCGTGCGGTAATATCGGCATTTTGGCCGAAGAAGTCGGTAATCTTACCTTTTCCCTCGTCTCCCCATTGGCTTCCAACAATCACAATAGATGACATATGAACACCTCTAAATTTTATTGCCGGGAATCAACCCAGCATTTTTAATTCTACCAAGTTGCACGGGAATGTCAACTAAAATGTTAATGATTTTAATCGTTAAAACGTTCAACGTTCGACTTTAGGCTTAAATGCGAACAAAAGCTTTCCGTATTATATAGAATGTAGTCAAAACATGAACGATATGGTATTATTAACGTGTTAATATTTATGTGGAAAGGAACCATTATGATAGATAGATATTCTTTACCAGAGATGAAACAGATTTGGTCACTTGATAACCAGTATGCTGCATGGCTGAAAGTTGAAATTGCCATTGATGAAGCATGGTCAAAGCTGGGCAAGATTCCAGTAGAAGACGTTGAGAAAATTAAGAAGAACGCTAAATTTGATTCAAAGCGAATTGCTGAGATTGAAGCCGTAACCCACCATGATATTGTGGCATTTACCCGGGATGTATCGGAATCTCTCGGCCCCGAGAAAAAATGGGTTCATTATGGTGTTACCAGTACCGATGTGGTGGATACCGCTTATGGTGTCCGATTCAAACAGGCAAATGAAATTATCAAAAAAGATATCGATCATTTTATCGATGTCATTGCCAAACAGGCGAAAAAGTACAAAGACACGGTTATGATTGGCCGAACACATGGCGTTCAGGCAGAACCGACAACTTTTGGCTTGAAGTTGGCCCGTTGGTATTCTGAAATGAACCGAAACAAGCGTCGATTTGCGGCCGTTTCCAAGGAAGTTGAAGCAGGGCAGATTTCAGGTGCTGTTGGGACGTTTGCCAATGTGCCACCGTTTGTTGAGCAATATGTGTGCGATTCGCTTGGCATTCATGCACAAGAAATTACGAGCCAAATTTTACCGCGTGACCTTCATGCCGACTATATTTCAACTTTGGCTTTGATTGCCACCAGTTTGGAAGAGTTTGCAACTGAAATCCGTGGTTTACAACGTTCGGAAATTCATGAAGTTGAAGAACATTTTGATGCCGGTCAGAAGGGGTCATCTGCAATGCCCCATAAAAAGAATCCAATCGGATCTGAAAATATTTGTGGTCTTGCCAGAGTTGTTCGGGGGCACATGATCACGGCGTATGAAGATGTGCCACTGTGGCATGAACGGGATATTTCCCATTCTTCTGCTGAACGGATTATTATTCCGGATACATTGATTTTGTTGGATTACATGTTACATCGTTTCTCGCGGATTATTGAAAGACTAACGGTTTTCCCTGAAAGAATGAAGAGTAACATGGGTTTAACCTATGGTTTGATTTACAGTCAGCGGGTGATGTTGAAACTGATTGATTCAGGAATGACACGTGAACAGGCTTATGATTTGGTTCAACCGTTAACCAAGCAGTCTTGGGATAAGGGCATTCAATTCCGTGACTTGGTTGAAGGAAATAAAAAGATTACGGATGCATTAAACGAAGATCAAATTGCCGATGCATTTGATTATCATTATCATATTCGTCATGCGGATGAAATCTTTGCAAGAGTCGGATTAGACTAAATTTGTTGAGGTTATGTATGGCGTCGCCAAATAGGCTGATGCCGTGATTAAACGGGACTAAAAATTGAAATGATATAAAAGAAGAGCAACTGGACAAAAATTGATTTTGTCCGGCTGCTCTTCTTTTGGTATACATTATTTGGGTGATGAATTTGATGACACCTGTTGCAAACCGGTTTCTGGAAACCGATATTTGGAGCAATTCTGAGTGTGGCCGATTGACTAGGTGATACCATGTTATAGGTATATTGTTTTCAGTGATGTTTGCGAATGCAGTATCCATTTGATTAACTGAAAGAGCAATCGGTCTAGGCAATTTTAATAGTTAAACTGATTTTTTTGCACGTCGAATAATTAAGGCATGGCGGTTGACAAATTTTAAAATGGGCATACAATAATTTTACGTAAGCGCTTACGTAAAAACTTACTCTAGGGGAAATACTTTAAAAGAGGGTGGAATGATTGATTGTTGAGAGCAGAAACAATAAGCTTGCTGTTTGCCATTGCTAAGATGTTTCACGGATATCAATTCTGAATGGGATTGTGACAGTTGTGATTCTATGAGGATCTGCTTTTTTGGGGGCCAACTGTTTAATGGCAGTTTTTCCCATTAAAGCAAAATCTTGGGTGACACTTGTTAATCTGGGACGGGTTTGCAAACATAACGCCGTTCCGTCAATGCTGATGAGTGCAATGTCACCGGGAACGTTAACGTTCAGGTCATAAAAACCGTTCAAAAGTCCCCAAGAAACTTCATCACTGACACCGATAACGGCATCGATATCACCATACTTTTGATAATGTGCCGTAGCATGGATGCCGGTTTGATAACTGTAAGTTTCTTCAAACAGCCAGTCTGGCTTAAAAGAAATACCATGTTCTTTTAAGGCTTTCCGGTAGCCCGAAAAGCGCAAATGACTGACGTAATCTGTCATGACATTGGGGCTGACAAATCCAATACGTCGATGGCCCTTTTCAATTAAGTAGGTTGTTGCCTTGTAGCCGATGGCCGCGTCATCCGAAGAAACGTAAGAGACGGTATGATCGGTTGCATCACCAATGACCTGTGGGAAAATGGCAGCTCGATTAAGCATTTGAATGATTTGGGGACTTGGATGTGTGGAAATAAACTGGACGGCAAAAACGCGTCGTTCAATCATATCCCGAACAATTTTAGTCAGGCCGTCGGGGTCGTTCTGTTGGGCAATCATTAAAATAACATCCAGATGACGTTTCTTGGCTTCGATCATAATGTTTTTGATAACGAGGTCATTGAAGTTCGTTTCAAAGTCAGTGTAAATAACGCCAATCGTGTTATTGCTTCGACGAGCAAGGTCCGATGCGGAACGATCTTTAAAATAACCTAGGTCATTTGCGATTTTCATGACGCGCTTAGCCGTTTCTTTACTATAACCGCCTTGGTTATTCAGAACTCGTGAAATAGAAGCGGTTGATAGACCGGCAATCTTTGCGATGTCTGAAATTTTTGCTCTCAATAGACTTTCATCCCCATTTATGATTTATAGCTCAATTATACATTATTCTTACGCTTCGATAAGTACTGTTTGATTTTATTCTATAACCTGTTTGTGCATTTATAACTGATTGAATCAAGTTAAAGGGGGAAGTTTAATAATGAAAATTGCTTCTAATACTGATGACCAAACCGTCACGCAAAAAGCTGTATCGAAAGTCAGCAATCATTTACCGTTATTGAGCAAAACAACTATTTTTGCAATGACGTTTGGCTTCTTTGGCGTTAATATGGCATTTGCTTTACAGCAATCCCAATTGGGAAGAATTTTTCAAACGATTGGAACGGATCCGAATAAGTTGGGGTTCTTCTTTATCCTACCGCCACTCGCTGGGATGGTGATCCAACCATTGATTGGTAAGTATTCGGATCGAACATGGAACCGGTTTGGCAGACGGATGCCCTATCTTCTAATCGGTGCACCTGCTGCAGCGATTGTCTTGATTTTGCTTCCTAATGCCGGATCATTTGGATTCGGGTACGGGTCGGCAGCTGCGCTATGGTTTGCGGCCGTTGCAACCTTATTTATGGATCTAACGTCTAATGTTTGTATGCAGCCATTCAAGATGGTTATTGGCGACATGGTTAACGAAGACCAAAAGGATCTGGCCTGGTCATGGCAACAATCGTTTTCAAACCTGGGTGGCGTGGTTGCCGCTTTAATTCCATTTGTTTTGGCCTTTATCGGCATTCCCAATGTTGCTGCCAAGGGAGAAGTTCCTTTGACGGTTAGAATTGCATTCTATATGGCAGCGGGCGTTTTGCTGATTACATCTGCTTTGACGATTATCAAAGTTCATGAATATAATCCGGAAAAGTACGCGGCTTATCATGGCATTGACGTTAATCAAAAGGATGATCAACCTGGTCTTTTACAATTGTTGAAGGACGCACCAAAGATTTTTTGGGAAATTTCAGTTGTTCAGTTCTTTACATGGTTTGCCATTTTATATTCGTGGACTTACGCAACGGGTGCCATTTCACTTAATGTATGGCATACCAGTAATCCTTCATCGATTGGGTATCAGGCGGCCGGAAACTGGTTCGGCGTTCTGACATGTATCCAATCGGTTGCAGCCGTTTTGTGGGGGCTTTTGGTTCAATCACGTACCAAGCCAAGTCATCGAAAGTTCTGGTATCAGTTTGGATTGGCTGCTGGGGCAATTGGATTCATCTCAATATTCTTTATTCACAGCAAATATCTATTAATCATTCCGTTTGTCTTAATTGGGATCACTTATCTTGTCATGAATACACAGCCGTTTTCATTGCTGACAGAAGCCTTAAACGGCAAGCATGAGGGCTCTTATCTTGGATTATTTAACTGCAGTATTTGTTTACCGCAGATTGTCGCATCAATTGCCAGTTTTTGGATCTTTCCGTTGGTTGACCATTCGATGCCCGGCATGTTCTTGGTAGGTGGTATTTCATTAATATTGGCAACATTCTCTGTTCGTTTAATCCATTCGAAGTTTGATTAATTTAGTTGAACATATTTTGTAAAATAATCATTAACACAGTAATTTTAGGAGGATATTTATGACACACAAATGGTGGCAAAATGCAGTTGTTTATCAAGTTTACCCAATGAGCTTTCAGGATAGTAATAACGACGGGATTGGTGACTTGCCGGGAATTACAAAGCGGCTTGATTATATTCACCAATTAGGGGCAGATGTCATTTGGTTAAATCCAATTTATAAATCACCAAATAAGGATAATGGCTACGATATTGCTGATTATCGTGCGATTAATCCGGAATACGGGACCATGAAGGACTTTGATACACTTCTGGCTGCAACACATAAGCATGGTATGAAATTATTAATGGATCTGGTTGTTAATCATACGTCTGATCAGCATGAATGGTTCCAGGAAAGCAAGAAATCAAAGGATAACAAATATTCTGACTTTTATATTTGGCGTGATCCGGTTGATGGTCACGAACCAAATAATTGGCGCGAGGCATTCAGTGGTTCTGCTTGGACCTATGTGCCAGAACGCGGACAGTATTATTTACATCTTTTTGCTCCGGGTCAACCGGACCTTAATTGGGAAAATCCGGAAGTACGACAGGCGGTATTTGATATTGAACGTTTTTGGCTGGATAAAGGCGTTGACGGCTTCAGAATGGATGTTATCAATCTGATTTCCAAGCCTGCCGGGTTGCCGGATGTGGCTGGCGTTCCAACTGCCGGAACCACCCTTGACTTTGTAGCTGATGGACCTCGGTTAAATGAGTTTCTGCATCAAATGAATGATGAAGTCCTCTCACATTATGATGTGATGACCGTTGGGGAAATGCCCGGGTCAACACCGGAAGATGCGATCAAATACACTGGACTTGAAAGTAATGAACTGAACATGGTCTTCCAATTCCAGCATGTTAACCTGAGCCCTAATCCCGATGTGCGTTTGGGTAAGTGGAATGATCAGCCGGTTAAACTGCCGGAATTGAAGGTTGCCTTGAATCGTTGGCAAAAAGCTCTGGATGGTAAAGGATGGAATAGCCTTTACTGGAATAACCATGATCAGCCTCGAGCGGTTTCACGATTCAGTAATGATGATCCTAAGTATCGGGTCCGTGCGGCTAAAATGCTGGGCACAACGTTGCACATGATGCAGGGGACACCATACGTCTATGAGGGCGAAGAACTTGGAATGACAAATGGTCACTTTACCAGTATTGATCAATATGAAGATCTTGAGTCGATTAACATTTATCGAGAATTGGTTGAACAGGATAAAATGATTGATGGACCAACGATGCTAAAGTATTTGGCAAACATGTCCCGTGATAACGCCAGAACACCAATGCAATGGGATGCTTCTCAAAATGCCGGCTTTACGAAAGGAACGCCTTGGTATGCGTTAAATCCAAATTATAAGGAAATTAACGCCGAGGATGCTTTGAAGGATAAAGAATCTGTCTTCTACCATTATCAAAAGTTGATTCAACTTCGTCATCAGACTGATGTGATTAAGTATGGGACTTTTGAAGAGTTGGATCCAAAAGATGATCAGGTTTATGCATACCGCCGTCATTATGAGGGAAAAACATTGTTGATTATGAGTAACTTCACTGACCAAACCGTTACCCGAGATTATGACCAACAAAAGGCTGCCAAAATGCTGATTAGTAATTATGACGATGATCAGGGAACGACATTAAGACCATATGAGAGTAAAGTTTACTTGTTTGCCTAGATAAGCGGTTTCACTGTCTTCTCAAATGGTTGATTACCTGGTCAGTTTATATGAAATAAATGAGCTTAATACCAGATCCGGTTAAAAATTGCGTCGACAATTTCTAACTGGTTTTTTTGTGAAATCATTCAATATCAATTCACTTTAAATTGCTCTAAAATAAAGGTGATTGAGAATCGTGCACTGACTTGGCATTAACTGTGCCAACACGTTCACTGTTTGGAGGCAATTAAAATGAATAAGACATTTGTAAGCATTACGATGCTGATAGCGACTTTTGGATTAATCGTTTTGGTCCCGGTTACAAGTCAGGCAATGAGTATCTACAGTCCAGCAAATCCATATTGGAATGAGTCTCATTGGGTAACACTAAATAAAACAATCAAGGTCTTTAAAATTCGAAACATCGATCCCCAAGTGAACAGTTACAAGGTTGCAACCTATACTGTCAAGAAGGGCGACCATTTCAAACTTTTCCATTCAGCAATTAATGTTGCATGGGGATTGGATTCCGGACGGTTTAATACCGGACATCAATATACGTTTGAAGTTGATCAGGGTGAAAATAATCATTCGTGGTTTGAATTTGGAATTCACTAAAAATCGGACAATTATTTTCAAAATATGTCATTTTTTGGAAGCTGGTTAAATTGAGCTTGACCGGCTTCCTTTTTTGATGGTCATTTTTCATTGTGACCATCAATATGACCACTTAGACACGCAAAATAACCACTTAAACAACTTGTATTTACATGAATTGCTTATAATGGTGTAATAAATTGTAAGAAGAAGGGATGTCAAAATGAAAGTTCGAGTGGAAATCGACGGTGATTTAAAAAATAAAGAAATTGTGATAAAGGCGCCTCGGTACGATGCTGAAACGGAGAGCCTGTATCAATCCATTCAAAATCTGTATGGGCAGATTAAACCACTCGTTTTTTTAAAAGGAACTTCGGAATATTATCTCGATGTAAATGACATCCTCTTTTTTGAAACGGATGGACGCCAGGTTCACGCGCACACCCGAGATGATGAGTATGTGATCCGTTATCGATTGTACGAACTGGAAGATCTGCTAACAGGGCAGTTTGTGAGAATCTCTAAATCGGCAATCATTAATTCAAATCAAGTATATGCATTGACCCGGTCGGTCTCGAGCATTGTGGTTCGCTTTCAAAATTCGTCAAAACAAGTTTATGTTTCCAGACGATATTATAAGGTTTTAAAAGATAAATTAGAGAGAAGAAGGTAACAATATGAGAAAAGCGGTTAGGCAACGTTGGATTGCCGGGTTGGTATTCTTATTGGCAGCTTTGGGATGGCTATCAGTGGAAATAGGATGGTTAAATTTCCATATTAGTGCGATGACGTTCATCGTCACCATTATTTTGGCGATTATTTTAGGATCGTGTGTACTCAGCCTGAATGTTTTTGGAAGCGTCTTTTCGTTGGCATTTTTGGTGATGTTGTATGCCGGCCCACTTGGGATTACCCATTTGGTACCTTGGACGATCTTGGGGATTGCATTACTGATCAGTATTGGGCTCTCACTGATCTTAAGACCGGTGATCCATAAGCAGCGCTGGAAGAAGTGGCAGCATTGGTTTGATCAGGATAATGAATGGCATACGCCAAATTTTATCGATAGTACCGGCACGGATAATGATTCCTATATCCATATCAATGCCGAGATGGGGGATACCAACCGGTACATTGAAAGTCAAAATTTCAAGCAGGCCGATATTCACGCGTCAATGGCTGATGTTAATATTTATTTTGACAAAGTTAACATTCAAGGGGACTCGGCCATTATTAATATTGATGGCTATATGTGCGACATCGATATTACGGTACCTCATGATTGGAATATCGTTAATAATATTGATCCGTATTTGGGTGGTGTTGAAGCTCAAACCAAAACCGGAAATCCGGACAGTCCAACCGTGTATTTGAATGGTCGGGTGAGTCTGGGTGATTTAAAAGTATTATATGTATAGGCAAAAAAGCGTTTCAGCTGATTTCCTAATTTAAGGAAATAACTGAGACGTTTTTTAAATATCGCCGTGCCTGCCTGTATCCAAAAAGCGAACGGTGTCGTTTTCGTAGTCGTATATTAACAGCCAATTGCCTTTAATAAATAGGGCGCGTTGCGGCTTGCGACTTTTAATGACGTGGTCATCATACCGTTGATCGGGATGTTGGCCGCTCAGGAGTACCGTTTCAATTGCTTTGAATTCTTTTTCGGAATAGCGATTTGCACGAATCATGTTTTGATAGTGTTTTTTAAAACGTGATTGGTATTTTGCTTTAAAGGTCAAAGTGGTCACTTCTTTATTAAGATTAATTGCTCTTTCACTCTATCACGAATTAAGGTATCTGAAAAAGGCGAGATAATACCCGAGTGTGATTTAGGCAATATAAAAAGCCAAGGCTGGGGGGCCTTGACTTCGTAGTATCAATATTCTGAGGGGAATATGAATATGAAAAGTAACAAATTAATGGGGGTTAATTTATCACCTATTGGGGGGAGAAGAAATATTAACTATCTCTTCTTCATGCTTTTAATATACAGGATAAATTTAACCAAAAAAGGACGAAATTGTGAATATTTTGTGATTTCTTCATCAATGTTTTTAAGAATTTGAAAAGACCATTTAAAACGACTTGAAATTTTAAACTTAAAGGTGCTAAAGACTGTGAAATTTAAAGACAAAAAAAGAAAAGGTGTGGGGGCACCTTTTCCTTGCTAATATCTTTATTAATTTGAGGGGGAAATGAAAGTGAAGCCAAAACAACCTGAAATTCATTTTATGTGGAAATAATTATTGGGCTCTTTGACATCTCTTTACTGTCTATAATGTACTATAAATTTGTAACGAAATTATGCTCAAAATGTGAAGAAAGTGTGAAGATCAATGAAAGACTTGATGTATCAACTCTTCTAAGACTTTAAAAGTTTGGCATTTAATTGACTTTGTTCAAAAGAAGTTGATTTTTAGCAAAAAGTGGCAAGAATATGTCGGAACGTGATACGCTTACATTGGCTTAGGACTGCTCCGCTAACCACAAACCTGCATGTAAACTAACAGCCATCAAATCCCAAGAGCGGGGATTCGCTGCCTGTCAGCTTACACTCCGGGTTGTCCCGGGTTAGCTCCGCACACTGTTTTAGGACTGCTCCTCAAAGCAGTACCACTCCATATAAGGGATCGATTTGAAAAATCCAAAAGCGGGATTTCCCAAATCGACGCCTTATATTCCGGGTACTAACCGCTTTGATCCGCACACTATCTTAGGACTGCTCCTCAAAGCAGCATTCTGCACATAAGGGATTCTTTTCAAAAATCCAACCCCGGGATTCCCGAAAAGAACGCCTTATGCTCCGAATGCTAACCACTTTGATCCGCACACTTATTTCTATGTAAACAAAAAGATAAGACACGGGGATGTCTTATCCTGATACCTATATTCTAGGGGAAGAATATGAATACAAAAGTAATAAATTAAATTAAAGGGGGATTTAATTTATTGCGGCATGAGTGATTTCTTTAACCTCATGCAACAGCTATAACTATATAGATGAGTTGTTTCCAAATAGTGAAAATTTTGTGAAGATTTTGTGAATTTCTCGATTTTTTTAGGAAACATATATGGACATTTATGTGATATATCACATTTATTACATAAAAACTATTTTTAGGAAGTGCTTACAATGAGTTTTATGGCAAAAAGACTGCTCAAAAAGTTTAAAAAAGAAAATTATAAAGTGGCTGTTAATCATAGTTTCCTTCATCCTAATCAAAAAGCCACTATCTTTACGGATAAAAGTAAAGATATAAAAATTTATCAGATGAATCATGGTCAAACAGTCACACTAACGCCTACCGATAATCCGGATAATCAGATCATGTATTTCCACGGAGGGGCCTTTACAGTGCCAATGAACACTGATCAACTGGAAATGATTACTAAAATTGCTATCGAATCCAACAGCTTGGTACAAATTGTTGATTTTCCGTTATTACCCAATCATTCGTCAACTGAAATATTAGAATCGGCCCAAGAAGCCTTGGATATTGTTTATTCAACAGAGCTGCCAACATTTATTGTGGCTGATTCGGCGGGTGCCGCGATTGCACTACAGCTATTAATAAAAAATCCAACTAAAATAGCTGGAACGTCATTCATTTCTCCTTGGCTGGATATGCAGCTTAAGGATCCGGAGATTTCCGCCAAAGAAAGCGAAGATGTGATGCTATCATTAAGTGTGCTTCGCCAAATCGGACAGCAATTTGAAGTTGGTTTGAATCAGGATAACTGGTTTGACGTATTTGATCCCCAAAATCTGAATATCGGATCAATTCAAATCTTTTATGGCGAAAATGAATTATTGACACCGATTAATTTAAAATTTATCCAGGCACTTAAGCAAGCTGATAAAGCATCTGTAGAAGTAACGACCTTTAAAGATGGTTTTCATGATTATACGTTGTGGTTTAAGTTGCCTGAAACAAAAAAGACGTTTAAGGAGATTGCGAGGTTTATAAAAGACAGAGTGCATTAAGAAGCGGTTAAATTCCAGAGTATAAGAGACGCCCAACAATTATTCCGGTTTTGAATAATTGTTGGGCGTCTCTTATATGGCGGGAGTCTGCTTCTTAATGCACGTTTCGGCTAAATAGCAGTGATGATTCGTTAATCAAACGTTTGTCAAAGATCAACATGGTGCTTCAGTTTTGGAAACGCATGGGTGTCGGACCACTTCATCATGGCGCCTTGGAAGATTAATGCAAAGGCAGTACCAAAACCGATCGCAAATACTTTTCCTGTAAAAAGATAAGCTAATGTTGAGATAATAACCGGTGGAATATAGCTGAGCCACTGCGATGTTACCGCGCTTCCGGAAATGTATTTAAACCTGATAATGTATGCCATATCATCATTTGGATGCATGATGAGGTTGGCCCGTGAATACATTGAGACGGCCATGGCAACACAGAACAGGCCAATCATGTCCAGGATAAGCCTCAGCCAAAAGCTATAGGTGGGCACGCCCAACGAATCGAAAATCCATTGAGAAAATTGAACCAGGTAACTAAAGGGAACTGTATATAGTAGGTTGGAAACAAAACGGCGACGATCAAATGACCCGATCATCAGTTGATTAACGATTGTGACAACAATCCCATATAGGAAAAGGGTTGTGCCAAGCGGAATGTTAACCCATTTGGAAAGGTTAACCGCTGAAGCCGTCCATACGGCACTTCCTAAATTTGTTGAAATTGCCAATGCATTTCCTGCTGAATTAATCACAATGGAAAGGCATAGGTAATTAAACCGTTGATTAAAATCTTGAATTTTAGCCATTTTGTTTTAAAATCTCCTCAAAAGTTTCAGTACGATTTATTGTATAATAATCCCTTGGGTTTGGAAATAGTCCGGGTCTAATTGATTCATTTACGTAGTTAATCATGTTAACATTTAGAGTAAGAAGGTGATCTTGTGGAAAAAGCGTATTCAGAAGTCGAAGCAGAGAGAAATCTCGAAAAAAATCGCCTTTGGGTTGGTCGCTTTAAAACCACCCGTTCATTTCAAAAGTTGACCAAACCGGAAAAGGTAGCTGCGTTGTACGTTACACAGGCATTTGTTGGTTTAGCCTATAAATACGAGTTGCGGGAACCGCGACGTTATACTGCTAAATTGGTGAGGAAAGTCCTGTTGGAGTTATTTCCTAAAAGGATTGCGGCCACTAACGTCTTTTTTTCTTCAGTTATTCCTGTTATGCGAAGGTATTTCGTCTTTCTAGGTGTCCAGCACAAGATCAGCAATGCCGATACGTTAGTCAAAGCACTTGATTCAGTTAGCACTAAACAATTGTTGGATATTCATCAGGATCAAAACAATTGGGATGCACATAAAGTCAAGGCAATGGCGATTTTAATGGGGACCGTTGACCATGTTGACCCTAAAAGAGTCGCTGCTTTTGAAGAAGATTATAATATGGGCGTACCGCTAAGATTTTGCTTTGACCTGGGGGTTTATCGACAGCCAAAGAATATTATCTTATTGACGGAAGGCTTACGAAAAAAGTTTGAGCAGATTCTATATGAGAAGCATAATTGAGATCGAATAAGGATGCGACCGTTAATGGCAAATAATGCCAATAATAATACCCTTTCACTGAGACAACGTTGAGTTGCTTGGAGAAAGGGTATTTCTTATTGGTCACAATAATCGGTTGTTAAGTTTTAAATCGGTTAATTCAGTTCCTGCACCTTTTTAACGTCATTTAAATTGATGGCAGTTACTCCTTTGACCGGCTGATTAATATAAGCCAGGTCGTCTTTAACTGCTGCAACGGTTCCTGTGATATGGCCGCTGTCGGTTACCAGCATAACCAATTTTTGACTTTTATAAGCATTAATTAATTCGTTTGAAAAATTTTTTGACGCAATTGTCATCATTTCCACCTCGATTGATAACCTCAAGTATAGTTCAGTATTGACACTAATGTAAATACAATTATTCAAATAAAATTCTAATCTTGCAACTTTTACTATCACTTTTTCCCAATTAGCGCTAAAGTGGAGATATAGTGATACAAGTGAGGTGAAATGGACATGGAGATGACTGAACGCCAATTAATCCAAGAGATTTTGAACACTGTCGATGTAATCTATAAATTTGTTAACACCGATGATGATAAAAAGGAATACGAAATTGTGATTAATCGCCAAGATGGTGATCATCGACCGCTTGAAGAAGTTAATAAAGAGATCAAGCATTACTTTACCGACGCTAACTTTAGTTATGACGAGAAGCTAAACGACGGCGGTGATGATATTCACGTTGATGTAAAACGATAATTGGTCTAGTTCTCTGATTCTTTATAATCATTAATTACTAGGCAATTTGAACTAAGTAGTACATTATGGTATAGTTCATAATGTGCTTTTTTGTTAGGGGAATGAGATTGTCAAACAGTTAATTCGGTGCGATTTATGGTACTATTCTTTCATAATAATGAAATCGTTTCCGACGATCGGAGGGAATTAGATGCTTACTGATAGACCAAAATATGTACTTTCAATTGATCAAGGTACGACAAGTACAAGAGCAATGATTTTTGACCATAATGGTCGAAAGGTGATTGAGGCATTCAAGCCAGTTAAACAGATTATTCCACATAATGGCTGGGTTGAAACTGATCCAAATGAAATTTGGACATCTGTGCTTAATGTTATTTCATCAGCTTTTATTGATGCCGGTATTCATCCGGAAGATATCTCCGGAATCGGTATTGTTAATCAACGTGAAACAACATTGATTTGGGATAAAGAGACTGGTGAACCGATTTATAATGCAATTGGTTGGCAATCCAAGCAAACGGCATCCCTGGCACGAAAATTAAAAAATGACGGCTACTCGAATTTGATTCACAAAAAGACGGGATTAATTATCGATTCTTATTTTTCAGCTACCAAGGTTCGATGGATTTTGGATCACGTCGAAGGTGCCCAGCAACGGGCTGAAAAAGGTGAATTACTTTTTGGAACCGTTGACAGCTGGTTGGTTTGGAAATTGTCCGGTGGCGAATATCACGTAACGGATTATAGTAATGCCAGTCGTACCATGTTGTTCAATATTCATGCACTGCGTTGGGATGACGATATTCTCAGACTGTTGAATATTCCGCGGGCAATTTTACCAACCGTTAAAACATCAAGTGAATTTTATGGCACCACTAAAAATTATCAATTCTACGGTATTGAAGTGCCGATTGCCGGAATTGCCGGTGACCAGTCGGCGGCTTTGATCGGCCAATTGGCATTTGATCCCGGGATGATTAAAAATACTTATGGTGACGGTGCTTTTATTATGATGAACACAGGAACCAAGCCTGAACTTTCGGATGATAACCTATTGACCACCATCGCTTATAACATTGGCGGGAAAGTAACCTATGCGCTTGAAGGATCAATCTTTTCAGCCGGAACGGCCTTGAGTTGGCTGGCAGACAGCCTTAAATTAATCGATAATGTCCCGGAATCTCGGCAGGCAGCAATGAATTCAACCGATGACGACGAAGTTTATGTTATTCCGGCGTTTAACGGCTTGGGGGCACCATACTGGGAACAGGATGTCCGGGGATCTGTCTTTGGACTGACCCGTGGCACGACCAAGGATGATTTTGTAAAGGCAACCCTACAATCAATTGCATATGGTACTAAGGACATTATTCAAACGATGGAAGAAGATACCCACATGCACATTCCGGCTCTGAAAGCAGATGGTGGTGCTTCTCGAAACAGTTACCTGATGCAATTTCAAGCTGATATCCTAAATATTCCGATTCAACGAGCCGCTGATGAAAATACGACGGCATTTGGTGCGGCAATTTTGGCCGGACTAGCGGTCGGATACTGGAAAGATATCGATGAAGTAAAAGCATTGGCAGAACCGGGACGACAATTCGAACCGAAAATGGATGAGAATCGACGAAATCGCTTGTATAGAGGATGGAAAGCAGCAATTGATGCCACAAGGGCATATAAATTAACAAAGATTTAAAGCGTATGGTGGAATGTGCGTTTGATCTTGCTCCATCTCATAAAAGCAGCAGCCGAATATTTCGATTATTTGGCTGCTGTTTTTGTATGCCGAAAATTTTGATTTGGCATATGCTTCAACCGAATAGTGAGAAATCCGATGATTGTAACGGGCTGGTAGATGTTCTAAGTATAAAAATTGAGAGAAAGTGTGGTGGGATAACATTTGACTTGTTTTCGAGTATACTTTTCTTGATAGGGATAGTTGACTGTCAAATGTTATTTTAATGAGGGGAAGCGTAAACAAATGTCAAAGTCTCGACTTGAAGCGTTTACTGATGGGGTTGTTTCAATTGTGTTGACGCTGTTAGTACTGACAATTCAAATTCCGGACGCGCCAACGTGGCAATCGTTGTGGAAAGTTCGACTGATATTCTTTGCCTATGTTGTGTCGTTTGGATTCGTAGCTGTTATCTGGGTGGCTCATCATCGTCTGTTCCAGTTAACGGATTATGTTAACGATAAAGTTGTTTGGGCAAATATATTTTGGCTGTTTTGGTTAACGTTGTCCCCGGCAGTGACAATCTGGGTTGGACAGCATCCTTTCGATACTGGTATAAATATGATAGATAGTTGGTGTATAAGTAATCTTTTAAAAATGTCCCACAAAAATTACCACAGATTGTTGAATTTGTCTGCCAAATTATCTTTTTTCATTGGTGTTTTTTCAGTATAAATTGATAAAGTAACTTCTGGGGATGCGTGTCCTAAAGATGCAGAAACCTCTGAAACTGCCACTCCGGAATTAAGTAGATAGGATGCATATTGATGACGAAAAGTATGCGCAGTAAAATGCCCAATTAAATAATCAAGCTTAGCATGGTCAAGAGTATTACGCAATTTTAGCGAAACGTATTTATTATTCAAAGGTAAAAGTCTGTGCTTGCTTGTTAATACGAAAGTAGTTGGTTTAACTTTTAACCCATGTTTAAAGAACAACTCTAATTGTTCATGGTAAGCGTTATGATAAATTTTAGCTAGGCTTGTGCTGATGGATACCGTTCGCACACTGTTGGGTGTTTTGGCCGTTCTGAGGCCATTGAAATCTCGAGTGTGTTTTATGTGTATTTTTAAATTATCTAAATCAATGTCTTGCCATTGGAGCCCCATTAACTCACCCTGGCGCATACCAGTTTGTTCAAGTGTGTATAACATTAATTGAGTGGTCAATGATTCCTGATCCAATTGATAATTAAATTTTTGTAGTTCAGCTTTTGACATAATTCTTTTTTCTATATGTCCTGTATCAGGAATTGGGGTTCTTGATAATGGATTTTTTGTGAGCAATCCTTCATCCACAGCAGCATTGATAATTGTCATGAGAGTCTTATGTGCTCCACGAATTGTCCATCGTTTAAGCCCTTGTTCAATCATCGGATTAAGCATCAGTGTTTGGTATTTGCTTTTAGTAAGGCGCTTTAAACTTGTATCACCAAGTGAGGGCAAAATATATTGACGCAATCGCGACTGATAATCCTTAAGTGTCGATATTTTCCAGTGCGTATAATTTGCTTCCATAAATCGTTTTGACCACTGTTTGACGGTGATTGATTCAGCATTTAGCGCATTTGTTTCGTTATTAATAATTTCTACTTTAACCCCTAGTGATTCACGATAAGCAGATTGAGGATTAGTAAAGCCACGTTTTTGTCTCTCATGTCTTTTATGAAGATCATCATAGTAATTTAAACGATATCCATACTTTACCCCACCTTTAGTTGAATAACTAAAAACAGAGTTATATTTTTTAGAGTAATTTAGTTTGGACATTAATATTTCCTCCCTCGCACACACGTTCTCTAAACATTCTAAATAAAAAGCCCACCAATGGGCTTTTTTTATTTGGTACGTTTACCAGTAAAATATGGTGTTAAATAATTAACCGGAGCATATTTGGGATTAAGAGTTTTGAAGTGACTACTCATTTTAGGCATCTTTTGCGCATCCGGTTTTAAACACGTATACCGAACACCATTTTTATCTTCAATAATAAAAATACGGTTGAAATCGTTTTTTGTATTAACGACTCTAGCATCCTTATGTTTAATATTAAAAATATCTGTACAGTTCAAAAGTTCCACCCCCTTATTTATTATAACTATTTTCATATTTAGATTGTATGCTAATGAACACTACTGTAAGCGATTGACTGCATTTTACGTGTTATTTTCGCAATTCTTGGAAACCCAGAGAATCCACTTTGATTTGAGGCATTTGTCATTATAACTAATATATATCTTTGACCGCTAGGCAATGTAACGATACCTGCATCATTATTTACACTACCAAGGAAACCGACTTTGTCTTCAGTAACTGAACCCTTATCTGCCTTGCTGGCACCAGTTGGAATGCCGGTTCGATACACTTGCTTCTTCATTCTAGTTAAAAGCATTTTTCTCTCGGTCAAGTTGGTAAAGGGTTTTTTATGAGCCTTCAATTTATATAAAAGATTTAGTAGACTATTAGCAGTCGTTGTAGCATCCTTATTAGTGGTAAATACAGGAGCATACCAGTGATTATCATTAATAAAGGCATTTACACTTGGCATTCCAAAATTCATAAGTTCATTGTCTGCAAAATCATTTTCACTATAAACAATCATTCGGTTAAAACCATCTAAATTCGTATTGTTCCAATCAAAATTATTATCCTTATTTTGATTGAATAGATAGGCAGAAATAAATAGTTTATAAGTGCTGGCTGCAATCATAGGACTATTTCCACGAGATTGAACTGCTAGTGATCCCGAACTGTAAATTGGAGAATATTTACTTTTTGCGGCATGACTGCCCCTAATAGGGGATAAATTATAAAAAGCAATGCTGGTTCCCACCCTTAGTTTGCTGCTTAATATAATGGCTTAACCTATTTTGAATTGAATTTTGTTTCTGCGTAACCATATGCGTTGTTAATTTTGGGGGAATGTTTTTGGTTACAACTATTCTTTTCCAAAAACTTGAACTACTTATTTTATGCTGCATACTAATTGAAAAAATAAGAATAAAAATCATTAATCCATGTAATATCATTCGCTGTTTATCAGATGCTTTCAAGATACAACCTTCTTATCCAATGCTTGCTCTAGAAAAAAGTATACGTGTCAATAATTACTGATACATATATTGTTTTTATGGAAGAGTTAAAACTACCGTTACTATGAGTAATACTAACGCTGGTATCAATAATGAATTGGATACAGTGGTCATTAAATAGCTAATTATTGCTAAAGAAAATCCTATAAACAAAGACTTTTTACGAGGCCTTAAATTGAATAAGACAATAAGGTTAAGAGTAATTCCTAAAATAGAAAGAATACGAAAAAAGTTAGTTACTATGAATATAGGATAGGCTCCATTAAAGTTGGCCGATAGGACTATCCACAAAAAAGGTATCCAAAGAAAACAATTAATAAAGTTAAAAATGAGTGCAAGTTTAATAGGCTTATTTTTTTTCATATATCTGCCCCCCCACAAGTGTTACTTAAGCGATAGATATATACTAATTCCCAAATAAATTGTACCGATCAGACTAATAATTAACCCATACATCAAAAATGGGATGGACTTTTTATCCCAAGCTTCTGGATGACGTCGATTGCTAATCCCCAAAATATCAATAAACGAAATTATGTCTCCTAAGACTAAAATAATACATGCAATTAAAACATTTCGATCCATATTTTTTCCTTATAAACTTAATTATGAGAATTGTTCTTTTTCAAAATGTCAGCGATTTCTTGCAGGTATTGAGCCTCCATTGAGATTGGGGCAGTTGGAGCTTCCTTTTTAGGCATAATTTTGTTGATGCATTTTACTAACAAAAATACAACAAAAGCAATAATTAGAAAATTAATGATGGAATTAATAAAAGCACCATACTTGAATGTTGCACTACCAACTTTAAAAGCAAGATCAGAAAAATCAATTTGCCCCAAGAAGATACCAATTAATGGATTAATTAAGTTATCAACTAATGACTTAACGATAGATGTAAAGGCAGCACCGATAATGACACCAACTGCTAAGTCCATTACATTACCACGTGAAATAAACTCCTTGAATTCTTTTAACATACAAGTTTCTCCCTTAATTTTTTCAGCTTTTAACGTCACCAGTATTTGGACTAAGTTCCCCATGCCTGAGTCGAACAGGTACTGGTTTCGAGTGGGGGAGGTGAAATAAAACCGTAGCCAATACATCGAATGGTCTAGGTGTCTTTGTCTGTGAAATCCAAATCTATTTGTTGTGCACCCTTACGGTGCTCTAGGACTTTTAGAATTTTGTAATTACTTTTTAAGGAACCATCTTTATCAACAAATTGTTGTGTTTCAAGTAATACTTTCAGAATATCTGTTGACCCGAACTGTTGTATATTTCGTTCTACCGATTTTAAAAAATCTTTATCAAGTATTTTGGCAAAAAAAGTGTTGCCGCCAGATGAAAACCTCCACTTACCATGCTCAAAAGCAACGTTCATTATTTGAAGATATTGAGTAGTTGTTGAAGAATTTAGCTCTTTAGAAGTAGTGGTAGGGACTTTAAAATCCTCGTAGTGTTCTTCAGTAATCGTTATTTCTTCTTTGCTTGCGTGATGAAATTGAATCGAACTAATTCCATCTTCTTTTAAAGGATCGACAACTTCCTTTATATTTTTCCTAATCTCCAAATTTTGATAGGCATCAAGAACTTTTTTAGGAATGACGATTTTGGTATGATCATCCAATGTAATTTCAATCTTTCCATCGTTAAGCTCTTTTTTACTTTTAAGTTTATGTTTAGCCAATTGAAGTATTGTATTAATAAGCAATGTAAAGATTTCCACGTAATCCTTTAAATTTAAAAAAGCGTTGGAATCTGAATTATTTAAAAGTGAAACTGCTTTTTGAAGAAGATCGTTCCCACTTGTTAAAACTAAATCCACAATAAAAGAACCCTTTTCGGTTGCTTGAATGTCCAGTGAAATAGGTGCTTCTAGTGGGCTGTTTAGTTTTTGTATATTTTGAAAGGTTTCTGACAAAGCCAAGAGTGAAGGGGCGAGGTCACGAATAGGTATGCGATTTTCTTCGAGAGCTTCACCAGAGTAATGGACTGAAAAATCATATTTTGCCATATTAGCGCCTCCTTTCTAAATAGTATACCGCAAAGCAGCTGCCTCTTATTGGCCTCAAGTTCAGCTTTTATAGTCATCAGTATTTGGACTAAGTTCCCCATGCCTGAGTCGAACAGGTACTGGTTCCGAGTGGGGAAAGTAAATCAATTATTGATTATTTAAATTTGAATTATGGCTTTGTACATATGATTTACTTGGATGTTGTAACATAGTGAAAACCGTTGCAACAATTAGAACTACTAATGCAGGAAAAGCCATAGCAGCAGTGAATCCGAATAATGCGCTACCAATAATACCTAAAACGGGGCCTACTAATGAAATGCCATGACGGCGAGATTGCAGTAAAGCAATGACGTTTAGGATTACCCCAAACCAAGCCATTACATAAAAGAAAGTGCCTGACGAATCAGCAGCGTGTGAGCCATTAGCAAGTGCATCACCAAAAACGACAAACCAAGAAGCGGCAAATAATACACAATTGACAATATCTAAAATCCCTGTCCACGTATTAATTTTAAGACGTGTCATTATAAGATCTCCCCTAAATTTCAACTTTTAATGTCGTCAGTATTTGGACAACGATTAATTAAGATTAACCTTGATTGTTTTATCATCAAGAAAAGATGGTTGATATTCAAGCTTTAATTTAGCATTTTTCTTGGCTTGACCAATTAAATTGCCGGAGACGGTGGCACCCTTGTCTAGTGAGCCACTATCTAAAGTATTGTTATCGTAGTTACCGGATGTAAGAATTTCGTCAAAATCGGTAGTATTACCATCGGCATTTAGTTCAAAATCCATGGCATTGTAGTCTTGCTTTTCATGACTATCATTTTTAATAGTAACGTTACAAATAACATATTGACTGCCACTCTTAGGCGTATCCATACTATTACCAGCAAAGTATTTAACTTTATTAACCTTGAATTTATAGCCTTTATAATTGGCAATTTGGCCAACCTTATAAGTCTTCTTGAATGGCGAAACCTTATGAGTTTTCGGCTTACTACTTGATGAACGAGAAGATCCACCGGAACCACTCATCATACCGCCAAGCACGAACAAAACGATAACCACTAGTACCCAAAACCACCATACTTTATACCAAGGTTTTGGCTGTTTTTTCTGATTATTCATTTAACCCACCCCTTAATAAATTATTAATATTACTCCAAGTGAAAATATTTAATTTATCACCACCCTTAAATTAGTCTAACATATCAATAGGTGATCCATAATGGTGGACTAAATCATAATAGCTATCTGGTCCATACCCTTTTTCCTCTACATAAAGTAATCCCATTAGGCCAGTAGCAAACTGGTTAGCCTGATATTCACAAATACCGTGGCTTAATCTCCCGGTTTGATATCCTGTTTGGCTAGGTTGACAAATTATGTGACCAAGCTCGTGGCCACAAGTGAAATTGCGTTGTGGTGAATCTCGAATTTTTTCATTCAACAAAATAATCGGATATTTATCAAAATAAGCAGTTTGACCAAGTGGGTGAGGCCCGAATGTTTCCCAACGAATCTCAATGTTTAATTGCTCCGCAATGGAAAATGGATCGGCAGTGCCTTTATCAAGTACAATTTTCTTAACCATTTCTTTAGCAAAACTATTTGCGGTTATTCTTTTGTTTCTGTTTGTCCCAAAAAAGTCCCTCCAAAACTCTTCTAACTTGCTTTTGCTCTTCATCGGTTAATCCCTCACCTCCATACGTCATACCATTAGCATTCTCCTCAAGAAATCTCTTGAGATCTTTTTTATCATCATTGGTTGCCCAAGAAGGGGTGTGACCATTCTTGTCAATTGTGTTTCCTACTAAGTAGTCTACAGAAACATCGTAAAGATTGGCAATTTTTTTGAGCATAGAAGCATCTGGTTCATTGCTGCCATATTCGTAGTTTGCATAGCGTTGCATACTGCTAAGACCCAATCTTCGGGATACTTCAGTTTTTGACCAATTATGCTCTTCTCTGAGATTGATGAGACGCATTGGTAAACCCGTATTCTTTTTTTCTTCCATGTCATCACTCCTAAAATAAGTATAAGGCAATTAAATAATTTGTTTATATTATTCAATAAAAAATTTAAAAAAGTTCTTGACTTAAACGATATATTTAAATACAATGTATTCATAAAGTTAAATGATTTATTTAGAAAGGAGGAACAAGATGAAAGTTAAAGCAAACGCAAGCGAATTGATGCAAGTACGTCGCAAAGAGCTTGGATTAACTGGGGCTGAGGTTGCAAGACGTATGGGATTTAAAACCACTCAGCATTATTGGAATATTGAACACAAAAAGAATCGTTTAACTTTAGAGTATGCATTTGTAGCAGCAAAAGTTTTAGATGTAAAAATTGATTTTTTTTGCGATGGTGTTAAAGAATATGTTTAACAGTGGTAAATTCCGCGCAGGAGCCAAGCACGTAAGGAGGTGAAGTAATGAATGAGCAACAGGCAGACGCACTAATTGATGAGTTACACGAATTAAACAAAACGCTCAAGACTATCGTAAGTAGCCAAGAGCGTCAAAAAGTTTCAAGTAAGAGTATTCAGAAAGCGCTTGAAACGGCAATTATGAATCTTTCTTCTTCACATCAAGCTGATCCAAAACTTCTGTGAGTGTTTGGTTAGCTAATCTACTGCCAACTTCAATAGCCAGTAATTCGCTTGATTGAACTACATTGGCAATGATTGTGGAAAGATCTGTTTCATCGTGAATCTTTAAATCATTAACCGATTTCTTGGCTAATTTTTTTAAATACGGTTGTTGCTTTTCAAAAGCAACTTTTGAAGCTTCATTCACTAAATCTTTAATCTCGTCATGGTTCATAGTTTTTCACCACCTTTAATGAAATAACTTAATTATCCCACTAAAGATGATGTTGGATTCAAATTTCAAGGAACGAAAGGATGATACAAATGAATGAACTAATTAAAACCTTTAAACAAAATGATGGTTCCGTTGCTGTGGATGGCCGTGACCTACATGACTTCTTAGAAGTTGAAACACCATACACCAAGTGGATTGATCGAATGATGGAATATGGATTTGCCGAAAACGTTGATTTTTCCGTGTTTGACAAAAATGTCCATGACGATACCGTCTTTGGTGGAATTCGAAAAATAAAAGATCACGCCTTAACTTTGGACATGGCGAAAGAGTTATCCATGATTCAAAGAACGGACAGAGGCAAGCAAGCTCGACAATATTTCATTGCTATGGAGAAGAGAGCCAAGGCAAAACAACAATTACCACAAACACCCGAAGAAAAGATTATGTTACTACTTCAAAACGCCAATGAAGACAATAAGAAGATCAATCAAATTGACAACCGAGTTAAGGATTTGGAACATAATAAGCCTTTAACTCCTGGAGAGTATAACTACATTTCTCATGCTGTCGGTGGGGCTGTTAATACCTATGTTCAAACACATCACTTAATCTTGACTGCTAAGCAACGCGGCAAGCTTTACAAAGATATCAACGGTGGCATTAAACAGATTGCGGGAATCCAAACACGAGCTCAGCTTCGCGAAAAGGATTTTGAGAACGTTGATAGGTATATCCGTAACTGGGTACCGTCAACTGCAACCATCCTGATTATCAAGCAATTAAGCGAACCAGTTGCTAGCAACGAAGGCTAACTTCTAGCCTTGATTGTATTGTACTTTGACAAATTGGAAATTAATTATCGGCTATTTGCCGATTGGAGATGATGGGTATGTATAAAGAAGCAGTGCAACTAGATTTAGCTTTAAAAAGTTCCAAATTTAAATCACCACTAACTAAGTTGGCACATGAAATTCCTGCCAGCAAAGCTTCAATTAGTCGTTGGCGTCAAGGATTACGCAAGATGGACAACGATACGTTAAAACGAACTGCCAAGTTTGTTGATGATTGGTTTTACAAGTATTCAGCTGCTCGAGCTGATTACGGCATTTTATCATTTTTTAAAAGCAATCGATTACGTGAGGGATTGTTTGCAGCAGTGGTAAATCAAAAGCATCAGGAAGCTGATCGTCAAAAGATCCAAGATGTCGCTTTTGAAAGTGCGGCGGTGCCACCGGCAAAGCGCACCGAGCAGGACTGGAAGAACCTGGACGCTTTCAGCAAGGAGTTTCCCGAAGAAATCGGCGCTGATATTACGGAGCTTCTTGAATGGTGTCGATACACTGATAACGATCCCAAGCAATTAATTGCCCAATTCAACAAACAGTTAGGAGGCTAAAAGATGGAAGCAACATTTGCTCAGCATATTGACGATATTGCTCGTCAAGAAATTAAACACGCTATCGATAACTCGTCAACCATTAATGACTACTTTTTGCTTGATAGATATACAGCGGCTAAAAAATTATCGATGAAAGACGGATATTTTTATAAGTATATTTATGGAACCCCTGAGGAAAGATCGGTTCGACGCTATCCGGTTGATCCCCGGACAGGGAAAGCTTCTGACAAGCCTTATTATCGTCCGGAAGAATTGAAACGAGCAATCGGCATGATATCCAGACGATGGGAGATGAAATAAATATGGTTTACGAATTGGGAAAGTTCATCGTATACGGATGCTTGTATTTTGGCTTCTTTGCCGGATGCTACTTAGCATATCTGATGGTCAAGAACCCCAGTGAGTGGTTCAAATAGGAGGGCGTTATGAAAAATATGTATAAAAAAAGCATCGGACAAGTGGATTTGTCTGATGCGACTAAAGAGAAATTGTTTGTATGCCAAAACATTCTATACATCAAGTATAGACCGACACAGACATTTCTGCAACGACTGTTAGGGGGCATGAAGCATGTATCCAGATAGTCCAAAAGAAGATGCCTATTACGACGAATTAGCTGATGAGTATGAAACTGGTACAGACAAAGAACTGGAGGAGCTTAAGTATGAATATCAAGCTGGCGAATGGGATTAAAGCAGTCAAATATGCACGCTTGCGGGTTGCCGGATTGGAACGAGCTTATGACCAAGAAAGCAATCCGAAAGTTAAAAGAGCACTGCTGACTTGCCTCAGAAAAGAAAAAGATAAACTAAGTGATTACGAAGTTACCGGACATTATGAGGAGGTTGAGTGATATGGATGCTTTAGAGAAATCAGATCTGGATAATGAACCAGAACAAACTGAAAAACCTAAATTTGAAGTTCATGATCTAAGTTCAGCTACATGGGTAATGCGTAAGTTACGTGATTTCGATGACCAAGATGCTGAAGTTAAGCAAGTGGCTAAAGAACAAATCGAGGACATCGAAAAATGGCAACAGAAAGAACTCGACAAGAATGAATCAAGTCGCGAGTACATGCAAGGATTGCTATCCGATTATTTGCATGAGTTACGTCAAAGTGATAAGAAAGCTAAGATCTCAACACCTTATGGGACGGTTTCAACCCGCAAACAACGGGAGGGCGTCAACTGGCCAAACGATAAGAAGCTAATCCAAAGTTTAACTGATCAAGGGTTAACCGATTTTCTCAAACCAAACCCGAAGCCGGATAAGGAAGCTATCAAGAAGAACTTCCACTTTGTCGGTGATCACTACATCAGTGATGACGGGGTGATTTTGGAAGGCCCAACCATCAAGCCGGCTACCGAAAAGACAACCTTCAAATTTAACGATAAGGGGGTAATGTTATGAAAATGAGCGATTCAATTAAGAACCTTGCCGCTGCCATGTATGCCTTTAGAAAGGCGGTTAAGCAGCCTAAGAAGGACAAAGAGAATCCCTTCTTTAAATCTACTTATGTTGCTTTGGAAGGCGTTCAGAAAGCAATTGACGATGCTTTACCAGATGGCTTGAGTTACACACAAGCCTTAATTACTGAGGATGGCAAAGTTGGTATTGCCACGATTATCTTACACAAGAGTGGGGAATTTATAGCCTTTGAGCCATCGTACGTACCAGTTAAGAAAAATGATCCCCAAGGTTACGGTTCTGCTGAAACCTACGCCCGTCGATATTCGTTATCCGCTGCCTTTGGAATTTCCAGTGACCTTGATGATGACGGCAATGCTGCCAGCCAGGGGCAGTATAAACCATCAAACCGATCTAATCGCTCAACCAACGCACGGAAACCGGCACAGGCAACTTCACCAAAGGCGGCAACTAAAGTGCAAACTGACGAAATCAAGAAGCTTATGGAAGATGTTAGTCAACATTCAAATCAAGATTTAAAAGTCGTTGCTAAAAACGCAATGGCTAAGGCAAAGGTTAAGAGCTTCAAGAATATCTCGGCACAAGATGCTGGCTATCTAAAAAAGGAACTTAACACGGAGTTGATGGAGATTCAGCAAGCCAACGAAAAAGATTCTGATGCAGCATTTGCAGGCTTGGATAGTTAATCAGTTTTAGCGGTGGGTGGGTAGGAATATAAGAAAGGAGGCCACGTCGTGAATTATCTGTTACAGATTCGAGCTTTTGATGATTACCGGATGTATGAAACGAAGTTGTCAAGTGGGCAAGTCTCATTGTGGTACACATTGATGTCCATCAATAACAAAGCACACTGGCAAGAGTGGTTCACAGCCGCTAATGTCGTGCTTGAACGACTGTCAGGTTTATCACGATCGGGGATTGTTAAGAATCGGAATGTCTTAAAACAATTAGGACTAATCGACTTCCAATCTAATGGTCGTAAGGCTACCTCCTATCGAGTATGTGTACTTTATACGTCAAATAGTACACAACAGAGTGTACAAAGCAGTACACAAGGGAGTACACAACGGAGTGTACAAGACAGTGCACAACGGAGTAGCGCATTAATTAAACAAAACAAAACTAAACAAAAACCTCTTCGTCAAAAACGTGCTAAACACGTTTATGACCCAGACAGTGATTACTACAAACTAGCTGAGTTCTTTATCAAAGAGATTCGGGAAAATAAGACTGATTTCAAAGAGCCAAATCTTCAAACGTGGAGTGACGATTTTCGAAAGCTGGTTGAGATTGACAAACGCGATAAGCATCAAGTGGCGTTGTTAATCAAATGGGTCCAGCATGATTCCTTCTGGGCACCAAACGTTTTATCACCGAGTAAGCTTAGAAAAAAGTTTGATCAACTAGCAATGAAAATGAGCCAAGACCCCGCTAACCCAACCTCTGAACCACCGGTTTCTAAAAAGCCGGTTTACTCGGATGGTGAACAACGATCAATTGATATCATGCAGGCGTTTAGTACGCATGATCATGATGCCGAGAAAGCGACACGAGTGCTACAAGCTAAGTACCCGGATATCGTACAGGAGGAAGTTGAACGACAAGTTTATCCCGAAAAGTTTCGAAAGGAGGATGTCTTTTGAACTCACGAAATAAGATGCCGGATATCGAAAAAAAGGCTATTCACATCATGATTGAGCATCCAGACGTGGTGCTAAGTACCAACGTTGAAGAGAAATGGTTCAGCAACAATCATTTGCGAGAATTGGCCAGTTTCATCAACTACTGGTTTGGTCGATATACCAATGCGGACGAGATTCGGGCCCAATTTTGTGAAACGCCGTTTGGTAAAAGAATGGATTGCGAAGCTCTCTTTGCTTACTTGTCTAAAATACCGGATCCATACGATTATCCGGCGGTGTTTAAAACACTGCGGGCGGATTATTACAAGCGAAGTTTGCAATCTTCAGCGGCTAACATCGTAAAAGAGCCGTGTGAATTTACGGTTAACCACTTGTGGGGCATTTACCAGGAAGCCAATCAAACCGACAATAACGCCACGTTTGATAAGCAACAAGTAACCGATGAGTTGCTACGAGATTTGGATGAACCGGTGAAAAGTTGGATCAAGACTTTTCCCAAATTTGATCGTTTGCTTGGTGGCGGTTTAGGTTCGGATCAACTCTTGATCGTTGGTGCTAGACCGTCAGTCGGTAAAACTTCATTTGCGTTAAATCTTGCGCTGAATGCGATGCTGGACAACCAAAATTTGACGGTTGAATTATTTTCGTTAGAAATGAGCGCTAAGCAGAACATGCGCCGCCTTAACTCAATGGTGTCCCAAATCCCATTGAATGACTGGAAAAATCCAGCGGTCCGCATGAATGATCAGCAAAAGGCCAAAGCCAGATCCACAATTCAAACGATTGCCGGATTAAATTTTCTATGCAACGACAATATCACCAACATTGAGCAGATTGCCCATGTCATCCAACAGCACGCCACAAGGTACGGTGCTACGAATTATTTGCCGATTGTTGATCATATTCAGCTAGTTGAATCCGATGACTTTAAACTCGATCCCCGACACGCACTAGAAAAAGTATCGCGCCGGCTTAAGCAATTAACCCAGGAACTGCATATTCCTTTGATCGCATTGAGTCAGTTAAATCGGGCTGTCGATTCACGACAAAGCAAAGAACCGTATTTAAGCGACTTACGGGAAACCGGATCAATCGAACAAGATGCCAACATCGTGGCTTTCCTTTGGTGTGACGAGGACGGTTCACCGGTCTTAAATTGTTCGGTTAAAAAGAACCGGGACGGTGAATTGGGAACGGTCAAGCTCTATTTCGAACGAGACACGCAACGAATGGTCGAGGTGAAAAATGGTGACTACCAAACAGCTTAATCAACAGGAATTAGAAAAAATCTTTCGTGAACAAAAGTTGCACGTCACGGCGGCTGTGAATGCTTATTTAGACATTGCTCGTCAGTGTGCCGATCGGGTCCGAATCTTGAAAAAGACGCCTGGATTTGAGAAGCAGGTTGATAAATTTGAGGATCTCAAACAGAAATTCATGTGGAAAGCACTTAAAACGGCGATGGTTGAGAAAGAGCAGCACTGGCGATTTATCGAAGATGTCGATTACTTTAAGGACCGGTTGAGGCAAAAATACAATGACCTGGACTTTGTAACGGATTTAGATGATCTACGGGCATTGTTGGAAGTAACGCGGCTTGAAAATATTCAACAATTTATAAAAGATAACGTTGCCATTGAGCAATTTATCTAGGAGGTAAGATAATGCGACAAATGCAGATCAGTGGGCGCTTAACCCGTGATCCAGAAATAAAAGATGGTAAGTATCAAATGGCTAAGTTCTCACTGGCAGTGCGTCAGAATCGTAAAAATGAACAGGGCGATTACGGAGTAGATTATGTTAACTGCACGGTATTTGGTAAACGTGCTTCTACGATTCAGCAATATTTCCATAAGGCCAATCAAGTGACAGTGGCTGGCGAATGGTCGTTAAACACCTGGACTGGGCGTGATAATCGTGAACATACTCAGCTTCAGTTGGCTGTAAATGATTTTGATTTACCTGAGTTTCGTAATGAATCAACAGCAAAGCAGACAAACAGTAAAAATGATCCTTTTGATAAAAATGGTGATGCGTTGGACATATCAGATGACGATTTACCGTTTTAGAAAGGGGATTAAATCATGGATTGGCGAGTAATTGATATTACGACCGGTAAGATTTTAGCCGTTGGCAAATTTAAATCAGAAGCGAATCAAAAATTGTTAGAGCGACAGGAACGGGGCGAACTTGGCAAAGTTCCTTATGGTAAAACTTATCAGCATCCAGTGTTATTTATCCACGGACGATTGACGGCCACCGAAGCGGCATCAATCCGCTTTGCACAATCACGCAAGATGAAGGTGAGCAAATGACAAACTATCCCACAGGTGTCCAAGAGCCACCTGGGTCGGCAATTAAATTGCCAAGAAAGGGCAATAAGTTCAACGCCCACAAAATGAGTATTGATGGTCACCGATTTGATAGCAAGGCCGAGGGTGCGTACTACCTGCACTTGAAGAACTTGAAATTGGATTTTAAAATCCATGAGAAGTTTGAGACCTTACCAAGTTTCGATCTACAAAATCCTAGGAAGCATGTCCGTGGTTGCACCTATACGCCAGATTTCAGCATATACGAACACGGTAATTTGGTCAGCGTGGTGGATGTGAAAGGCGGTCGTGCAACGTTAACCAGAGCGTCTGTCTTGCGTATGAAGATGTTCATGGCTAAGTATCAGATACCGGTGGTAATCGCCGAGTACGACGCTAAGAACGGCATATTTGAGGAATATTAGGGAGGAAGACAAATGAGCAGAGAGATTAAGTTCAGAGCTTGGGATAAACATGAAAAGCGTATGCTGGACGTTTATCGTATTAGTTTTGATGGACCAATTGAGGGTGCACAAGTTCATTGCTATTTGGATGACCGGGGGGGTAAAGGGTCAACGGAATATTCTTATGATGGTGATGGTTTAATCTTGGAACAATTTACGGGATTGAAAGATAAAAATGGCAAAGATATTTACGAGGGCGATTTATTAAAATTTAAAATTCTTTTTAGTGATGATGATTATGAGGTAGGCCAAGTTATATGGTCAAATCAAGATGCTGGATTTGTTTTAAAATGTTTTAATTTATGGAAGGTCGCCTTAAGAGCGGAGATCGTAGGTAACATTCATGAGAACACAGAATTGTTGGAGGCAGACCAATGAAAAGGTTTGATAAACAATCTCTGTTTATCTGTCCATATGTAATTGCATGTGGCCCGAATTGTTTACTTGACGCTTTTTAAAAAGATAGATAGCTAAATGAACGTTTCAGAATTTGGAGGAAAAATAAAAAAGCTGCTTCCTGAGCCGCTTAGGATCGTTAAGGGGGAATTAAAATGATTAACCGTCCCAAAGTAACTGATACACTTAGTAAATTAGTTGAGAAACGTCTTAACTCTCAAAAGATGTATTGGAGTCCAGAAGTAGACTTTGACAAAGGAACACCAAAATATAAGAGAATCGATTATGTGGGGTTTAAGCCATATACTCCTGATTATGAGGTAGAAGCAACAAGCGTTGAGCTAGGAGATTTTGTTTGCTATGAAGTTAAATCATGTATGCAAGACTTTGAATCTGGAAACGGGTTGACTTTTTATGGCGATCATAATTATTTGGTTTGCACATTAGAACTTGCGGAACAATTGCAAAATGAGATCAAAATTCCTAGTCAAATAAATGGAGTTCTTGTCCCAAACAAGTCTTTAACATCTCTCTATCTTAAATTCAATTTTGGAATTAATCCGGAATCTCATAGAAGAAGAACGGCTTCCGAAATGCTTTGGGAAATTGTTAAGTCGCATGATCGATTAAAAAGATTAGATAAAGAGGCACTAAATTTGAAGGAAAAATAAAAAAGCTCCCGTTTCCGGAAGCCGAGGTGATGTTAGTATTCTGACGAATTCATTATAACATCAACTAAGGTGACAATAAAGGAGTTGCGGAGATGGACAGTGTCTTTGGCTTATTGGATAGAAAGCAAACAATAAAAAATGCTAAACAATTTTTGTGTGAGTATCAGGATTGGCAACTTGAAGCGGCGAGATTCAGTTTCTCCCTGCAGTCGCCGATGATGGACGGTATGCCAAAGGCACAGTCAGATCCAAGACATACCCGGCAGGAAGATAAAATGATTAAACAAGCCACCGCTAAGATGGAATGTGAGCTACGTTTGAAGACTATTCAACTCATGAGCTCGATTGATGATCAGAATGCCTTTTTAGCCGACCTATTGGAGTATCGATTCATTAATCATTACACCGTAAAAAAGTGCTGTGAACGCTTAGCAGAAAAGTATGATTTAAACTATCTGCCTGAGCGTACATATAACGATTATCAGAAACAAGCCTTATGGGTGTTTGCGATAGTTTGTCCGCGTGACACATTACGAGCAAAAAAAGTTCGCCGATAATCTGCCGACTTTCTGCCGACAATCTGCCGATGTTCTGCCGAAAAAATGCAAAAATAGGGGTTATATTGGTATTGTGGAATTTGTTAAAAAGAGTTTCACCCTTCTGGATTTAGATGTGTGACTGTAACGTATACGTACGAAGAGGGCGGACAGCTTACCGTGCAGGGTTCGATTCCCTGCCAGTCACGTTGTGCTTTAACGAGCACATCCTCCAAAATATAAAATATTCAAGTGGACTGCCACCTGGCGGTTAGTTGTGAGTCCGATTCTCACAGGCAGTTTTAAACTCACAGATGATTTATTTTATCGAAAATATAGTTAAGTACTCGAGATTCTCTGTTTCTGTTAACGCAATCTGTGAGTGTGACCGGTGCGTGGAAAACGCCGGCTTTTATTTTGTACATAGAAAGCAAGGAGGTGGCAATGTGGCCACGTTAATTATTTTAATCCTGGTCATGTTGTTGCCGGCTGGGATCGCTGAATATGGCCGTTATAGGGGCTGGTGGTACTGATGAGTGATCGTAGACATCCATATACACCCATGAAGCAAACCAGCTATGGCTATACTTCCAATGAAGAAATAAAGATAGATAAACAACTGGATAAAGATTTAAAGAAGCGTCTTCGCAAAGAGGGCGCTTTTAATTTGAAGAAAAAGGGGAATAAATAACTATGGATTTTGGCGAAGCATTAGAAGCGTTGCATCATGGTAAAAAGGTTGCTCGTGAAGGTTGGAATGGTAAAGGACAATTTATTTTTCAAATGTTAAGTACTCAATTAGCACGCACAGTTGAAGATTACTTTGAGTTCCGTGATTGGAATTTAACACCTTATAAAGGTCTCATTGTGTCGGATACATTTGTTATCGTTACTAAAAAAAATATTCAGGTCGGTTGGTTAGCAAGTCAAACAGACATGTTAGCCAACGACTGGGAGATTGTTAAATGAGCAAACACAACAAGCATATAAAAAGTGGGAAAACATTGAATACGACATTTAAGGAGAAGTCTTGCCATGACAAATACAGCAGGTTTTAGCCGGATGAAGGCTCGTAAGCAAAAGCTAGAAGATCATTACGACATTTCTATTGATGCATGTGGAAATGCGGTGAAGGTCAAAAAAGCAATTAAACAGGCTAGACAAAAAACGGTAGAGAGAATTGCGGAGGAGTTTGGATCATTCAATGAGTAAGCATAATAAACACACGAAGAGTCATAAAAAATCCAAAATCAAGGATCGAAAACGAAAAGCATTACAGGCGCGGAAATTGAACGAACTTAAACTGAAGGAGAAAAAGTTTAAATGACATACGTTAATTCTGTTACGAAGACCGAAGCAAATGGATTGTTAGAAGTAATCAACCACGGGGATGCACGGGTTAAACTACCACGGCATTTTCAACACATTGTTAGTTATGCTCACGATGCTCACTGGGGCGACTCAAAAGTTTACGAGTTTAACAACGGATTGTACTTACAAGACGTAAAGAACGATGGCAAAACGTTTTATGACCCTTTAATTGACGGAAACAACGATTACCAACCAAATACTTTGCAGATTCATCTTAACAATCATCAACGATATTTAGTTGAAGACTTAAATATCGCTGGTGGGAAGAACGGCTCGGAATTAGGCCGAATTATCGCAGACCAGGACATTAAACGCAAGTACGTGACAATTAAGAATCTTGATCGTGGGTATATCAAATCAATTAAAAAGCATGAAAAAAACATCACTGTTATTAAGATGTTTGACGGCTCGGAAATTCGTTTGTTTAGTATCCCGTCAATGCACGGTGTTGCTCATATTGAGGATGAATTTTGGAACTAAAAGGCCAAAACAAAAGAGACTCTTAACTAATTTCTAGCTAAGAGCCTCAGGCCTTAAAGCCTATCTATTTACTAGATCATGCTATATGCACAACCGGTACTAAATACCTGTAATTTAATTGTATCACGAAGGAGAGAAATAATGACTAATCGGGAGAATGCAGATTTTAATAAGATTGTTGACGAACTATCAAAACTAAAGCCTGAAGTATCTAAGATGATTATGAGCGATAAGGTTACTAATTCCGCCATTCAGCAAGAGTTAAAAGATGGGGATATTGACCAAGAAATTCGCAACCATGCGGAAATTATGACCAAAGCATATGACAATTTCTCAAATGTGCCATTGATTGGTAGTAATTATGATTACCTGATCTTTATCATGCTAAAAGAGGTTTGGGGAGACATCCCTATCCCATACGGCTCAGATAATTTTATAAAATAGTTTTGGAACTCACATTGTGGGTCCTTTTTTGTAGTTTGAAAATAAACGATAATACCTAATTTTGCTCAAAACAAGAGGTGAAATCACAAATGGCTAATACTGGAAAATCACATCGAAAATACTGGCTATCTGGTGATGGCATTTCGATTATTTCGTCTATGGCTCGTGACGGGATGACCAGTGAAGAAATTGCGAAAAAAATAGGCATCGCACCATCGACCTTCTATAAGTGGATGCACGAAAATCAAGATTTATCGGAGGCAGTCATGGCAAACAAGGAGATGGCGGATCGAACGGTTGAAGCTGCCCTTTATCAGCTTGCTACCGGATTCGACTATTACGAAGACAAGGTGAGTGCTAGCGGTAAGCGATTGAAGAATGTTGTGCAGCACGAGTCGCCAAACATTGCAGCAATTAAGATGTGGCTTAACAATCGGCAGCCTAAGAAGTGGCGCGATAAGCGTGAAATTGAGTTGTCTGGTCGCGTTGATTCGTCTTTTGACAACTTGGGTACAGACGAGTTGATTAAGCATTTAGAAAAGCTGGAAGGTGATAAAGATGGCTTGGAACCTAAATAACCCAAAAGAACAGGCGGAATATGGCATTGAGTTGGCACTAGCGCGGCGCAAATATGAGTATTACTTTACTTTGTCCCATGAGAATCGCTATAAACTCTATCCGCACGTTAAACTGATCTGTTCTTATCTACAACGGATTATCAACGGCGAGAAGCTGTTTCTATGCGTTGAGATGCCACCACGTCACGGCAAGTCAGCCAGCATTACTGAAACATTTCCGAGCTACTACTTGATGAAGAACCCTGATAAGGAAGTTATGATGGCGGCCTATTCGGAAGATTTATATACTAAGTTTGGCCGTAAGAATCGTGATAAATTCATGGTTTACGCCCCGCAAATGTTTAGCCTACAGCTCTCGCAACAAACCAGTTCTGTATCTGATTGGGGTGTTAAGGGGCATTCTGGTGGAATGTATTCGACTTCAATTCTATCTGGTGCAACTGGTCGTGGCGCTGATCTACTTATTATTGACGACCCGATTAAGAACGCACAAGAAGCGATGTCAAAAACAATTCGTGACAAAATCTGGGAAGAATGGCAGTCAACCTTTTCAACTCGGTTGCATGCGGATTCTTCTTGTATCGTGATTATGACCAGGTGGAGCGACGATGATTTAATTGGCCGTTTGCTGAAACAGAGAGCGAGACCTTGGATTGAATTAAAGTTGCCGGCAGTATGTACTGAATCAGATGATTTATTAGGTCGTGAAATTGGCGACACACTCGCACCACAGAAGCCATTAAGCTATGACAAAGCCTGGGCTGAACAAACGAAGAAGAGTGTTGGCGCTCGAACATGGGCGGCGCTTTATCAACAAAATCCCATCCCTGAAGGCGGTGGCGTGTTTAAACCGGATTGGCTTCGTTACTACGTACCAAACGAACAAATTAAACATCAATTAGGATTAGACGAGAGTGTGGCGATTTTGCCACGCTTTTTAGATACACAAGTACAATCTTGGGATGCAACTTTCAAAAGCAAAGAAAATGATGATTATGTAGCCGGTCAAGTCTGGGGTGCACGTGGTGCTGATCGTTATCTATTGCATCGTGAACATGCACGTATGGACTTTACACAAACGCTGAATGCTATTCGACGAGTAACCAAGATGTACCCGAAAGCTTCACGGAAGTTTATTGAAGACAAAGCAAACGGGCCAGCCATTATCAACACGCTTCAGCATGAGATTGGTGGCATTATTCCGGTTGAACCGCAAGGTGGCAAGGAAGTGCGAGCATATGCCGTTACTGCACAGTTCGAGGCCGGTAATATCTACATCCCTCATCCGGCTTGGCGACCTGAGATTGACGATTATATTACTGAGCTAACGAGCTTCCCAACCGCAGCCCACGACGATGAAGTTGATAGTACGACGCAAGGACTAACGTACATGGAGAAGTCTAATAATCTATTTGCGAGATATGGAATGTGAGGTGACGCAGTGTGGCAAACAAACGCATTAAAAAGAAACAAGCGAGCAAAGATTCGCTAGACGAGAAAGTAAAAATTGTCGACAGTATGGCCGATGATCATAGTGCCTCGGCAAAGAGCTACAGCAATCTTGTGCCACATGGCAGTTATCGGGAACTAGATGATAATCAAATCCAACAGCTTGACCACGATAACCACGTTGCTCATATGGTAATTACAATGCCTGCAACCGATATGACGCGGAATGGCTGGGAGTTTACCTCTGACAATGAAGACCTGGACGATTTAATAAACCAGAAGCTCAAAGACTTGAATAGTCAGAACGTCTTTGCAAAATTCCTTAGTGATCGCCTGAAGTGGGGCGATTCATTTATTGCCATCGGTGGCATTGAGGGTCAGAAAAATGATGATTCAGAAGAGCCACTTGACACTGATAATCTATTAGACGTTCAGTACATTCAACCGTTTGATAGACGGATTGTAGGCAACATTATTACTAACCTTTGGCCATTTAGTCCAACCTATGGTAAAGAAGCCAATATCCAAGTTACGGTAGGCAATTCAGTCTACGATCTGGAAAACAACACACAAACTGAGAATGGCTTAATGAAGACCATTGACGCTTCACGGTACATGCATGCTGAATATGGGCGTGATGAGGGCGACAATCAAGGGCATTCGCTGTTTGAAACAATCTTTGATGCATTGAAGCTGGTTGATACGGCTAACTGGTCAGTCGGTCAGATTATGAATGATTTATCATTTAAAACCTATTCATCGAATTCAATTGATACAGCTAGTGCGGACCCCAAAAAGTTGGCTAAATTATCCGGTATGATGAACTACCAGTTTACTACCGAATCACTGGCTTTGATTGGTCAGAATGATGAGGTTGCCAAAGTTGGTACGCAATTGACTGGCGTTGATTCACTAATTAGCTTTATGTGGGACAACTTATCGGCAGCGACTAACATTCCTAAAACGGTTCTCTTAGGTCAACAGTCAGGAAAGGTATCTGGTACACAGACCGATGTGCAGAACTACTATTCCTATATCAAGTCGCAACAAGAGAATGTTCTACGACCATTTCTGGAACGTTTAATTCGACTATTGTTGAGAGCTAAGAACGTAGGCAATGTTGATCCAGATAGTATCAACTGGGAGCTTAACTTCAATCCACTTTGGGAACAAGATTCACAGACGAATGCACAAACATCCCTGGCAAAAGCGCAAGGGTTATCAGCCTTAGTTCAATGTGGTGCTTTGAGCCCAGAGGAAGCTCATGACGCATTCCTGGATACCGATAAGAATAATGCCCAGAATGCGTTCACGGGCGATTCTGCGGATGATATTAAGCCCTTTGAACAGCTAACTGATAGTGAGAAGAATGAGCTGGTTAAAAAGTACAACGGTGAAACTGCTAAGCATCAAAACTGGTTTAAGAGGCTATTTAAGTAGGTGACGGCATGGCTAAACTGATCAAAATACCCAAGGAATTGTTACCGCACATTGTGCCAACACGGTTCTGCTTTGGATTAGAGACACGCTATCACAAGTACATGGACAGCTTGCTGAAGCAATGGTTTAAACGAGCTGACCAATTGTGGCGATATACGATTATCCCGATTTACAAACAATCAGCCATTTATCAAGACGACGACACTAACGATAGTGTTGCCGACCAGCTTAAAGCAGCTATGCAGTATTTAGAGAACCAATTAGAATCCGGACTTAATGATATTACTTTAGAAGCTTGGGTTAGAGAGTTTATTAAAGACGTTGATAAGTGGAGTTATAACGGGCTGAAAGTTCAAATGGGGCCGCAATCCATTGACCCGATATCATCAGACAGGTTTTTAAGGCAATATACGCAAAGCAAGATTGCGGAGAATGTTAGTCGCATTACGACCTTACATGATCAATACGCCCAACAAGTAGAATCAACCGTTTTTAATGGCGTCACCAAAGGGCAAGGAACGGGCGAAATTGCTAAGGAGATTGCCAAAATTGATGACGCAACCAGCGCTCACGCCCATTTAATCGCTCGTGATCAGACTGGAAGTATTCTCGGCCAAATCAACGCACATCGTCAGCAAGAAGCTGGTGCCAATTATTATATCTGGCAGTCAATGGAAGACGCCCGTGTGCGTGATTTGCATCAATTGCTTGACCAAAGTTTACAAAGATATGGCGACCCTGCTGGCGGTGATAATGGCATGGTGCCAGGAGAACCAATCCAATGCCGATGCGTTGCATTACCGGTATTTGCCGACCAACTTCATGAATATCAAGCACAAGGATTAATTTAATAGTGGCTAGGCAGAGACCGCAATGTGGTGCAAGCCCACATAGTCACATTACTAGGGATAAGGCGTTCAGAAATGAGCGCCTTTTTTGATGCCTAGCAAAACTAGAAAAAGGGGATTTTATTATGGCACAAGACAGTAGTTCAAGCAGTGATGCAACAACTAGCTCAGTTAGTTCTGCATCAAGTAGTTCAGCACCAACCAGTTCCAGTGCTTCATACGCTGCTTCCACTTATCCAAGCAGCTCTGCATCAAGTACTCTAGCTAAAAGTGATGCGCCTACTAATTCAGCACCGGCTAGTTCATCAGCTGTTTCTCCAGTTGATGAGGTATACTCCGAAGATCCAACGGTACGTGCGCAGCAAGTAGCCTCACACTATGGCAACTTGAAGTTGACTAATCAGCAGAAGAATTTCTGGCTGAACCATCCTAACCAGTGCACTTACTACGAAGATGCAACTTACCAAGTTCAAGAAGGTGAGTCAATTGCCGATGTTGCCAATCACTTCGAACGTGGCTCTGAACAGTTGCGTTGGTACAACGGCATTGGCAAGTATCGTAAGATTCAACCTGGTCAGGTTATTTATTCACCAAACCGTTACTTCATGGTTCCACTCGGCGAATAGAAGGTGGCAGATTTGAAGACTGTTACCAGATATGACCGAATGGCAATCATGGATTCGGCGATTGACGACGATGGTTTTCTGAATATCACCGCTTGTCCAATCGCTAAACCAGGTGTGTTCCCATATCGCTTTTCTGACGGCTCTGAACTGATGGAAGCCAAGCTCCCTGATGATATCTTTTCGCCGGAAACTGTTCAGTCTGCTAACTCAAAGCCCATTACGAACGATCATCCCAGCGAAACAGTTAAGCCTGCTAACTATAAAAAATATGCCGTAGGAATGACGCACAATGATGCGCAGAGTGATGGTAGACATCTGAAGGTGTCTATGACGGTGGCCGATCAGAAGACGCTTGACCAGATTCGAGACGGCAAACATGAGTTGTCTATTGGCTTTTTAGCCAATGTTGATGATAACCCGGGCGAATACCAAGGAACGCGATATGATGCGGCACAAAAGAATATCAAGATCAACCACATTGCGATTGTTGATCGGGGCAGAGCCGGACATGATGTCAATTTGTTTGGTGATTCTGCCGAAATGGTTTTAGACAAACACAAATCGAATGGAGGGAATCAAATGACCAAGTTAATGCTGGATTCAGGCGACACTGTTGAGCTTGAATCAGATGCAGCAGACAAAGTTCAAGCTCAGATTAAGGCTTATAAGCAACAGATTACCGATGCTAAAGAGCAAGCCAAACAGAGCAAGGAAACCGCTGAAGAGACTGAAAAGAAGCTCAAGTCTGCTAAGGACGACAAAGAAAAGGCTGAAAGTGAAGCTACTAAAGCCAATGCTGAAAAGGATGCTGAAAAAGCTAAGGCTAAGAAAGCCAAACAAGATGCCGCTGATAGCATTCAAGAAGCCGTAAAGAACCGTTTAGCGCTCGAAAAGAAAGCTAAGAAGGTTTTAGGCGACTCTTACGAGTTTGAGAGTAAAGATGATAAGCAGATCAAGGTTGATGCGATCAAGAAGTTGAACGATAGCTTCGATGAGAAAGATAAAGATGATATTTATATCAACACCTATTTCGACGCTATGCAGGACATCGCAGAAAATACCGGCTTTGATAACGCTGGTGGCGAATTCCACAAGGATAGCGCCAATGAAAAGAAGCCCGGAAACAACCTCGATTTGTATGATAAGAAATTCGGAGGTGAAAAGTAATGCCTAATTTTATTCCTCAAGGTACCGGCTATGTCTCTGGTCCATTAGGTGCCGGAACAATTGCTACTAACCAACCTTATGTTGTTAATACTGACCATGCAGCCGATGTAGTTCCATTCGGCATTGCGGTAACTAAGACTAACAACGTGATTGCACCGGCTGCTAACGGCACTGGTGTTTATGGCGTGGTACTTAATCGATATTACATTCAAAGCTGGGATTCACGAGATGTCGAACAATGGGATGCCAAAGATGAGATTCCGGTAATGCGTTCTGGTGCGGTTACTGTTCAGATTAGCGCTGATGTAAAAGCTGGCGATCCGGCTACGGTTGGTAATGGTGGTGTATTCAAAACTGCCGCTGCTGGTGATACGGTTATCGGTCAATTCTTGGACGATGGCAAATTCAATGCCTCATCTGTTTCCAAGACGGACTTCGGTCAAGTATCAACCGCTCCCGTTCAGCTTAATTTAGGTGCTCCATACGCTACTCCAGCGAGTAAGTGATGCCACCGTTGGAAATGCAGTAGTTGGTAAAGCTACGGCTCAATAGAAAGGAATGATAACAGCATGGCAAACTCTCATGTAATGCTAGAAGCTCGCGATTTGAAGGCGATTGATAAAACTATCTATCAAGCACCTCAACAATCGCTTCTGGCTCGAAGCTTAATTAAGCCTTATACGGATATCCCTCAAGGCGCAACATCATATCGTTACTACGTAGCTAGAAGCTTTGGTCAAGCAAAACTTCTGGAAGAACGTTCTAATGACATCCCGATGGTTGACACTGATATGACACCAGTCGACAGCTCAATCTTTCGGATTGAAGTTGGTGCTACTTGGACGGATGAAGAACTTAAGCAAGCACATTTAGCTGGCTTAACACCCAATGTAACCAAGATTGCAACTGCTGCACGGGCAATCGCTGAGAAAGAAAATTCAATCTGCTTTCTTGGTGATCAAACCAAAGGTATTAACGGATTATTTAACTCACCTGACAGTACGGTTACTACAAATACTGATGGCCCATTTTCAGCAATCACTGATTCTGCAGCCATTGTAGAAGTGCTTCGTAAAGCACGTAAAACACTGACGTTGATCAACGGTTTCTCAAATATCAAACCAGTTCTGGGCTTAGCTCCTGATGCTTATGAAGAACTTAATCGTCGCTACAGTGATTACGATTCACGTTCAATCATGGCAGTCGTTCAAGCAAACGGCTGGTTCTCAAGCATCGTTTCAATTCCTGAACTTAAGGGTGCTGGCGCTGGTGGCAAGGATTCTTTGATTATCTTTGATAATCAGCCAGATACCGTTCAGATTGCGATTGCTGACCCAATGAGTCGCTCACAAGAAGAGATTGTCAACTTCTGGACTCACCGGATTGCTTTGTACGAACGATTAGGCGGCATTATTCTTCGTCGCCCTTATTTGGTAAACCGTGTCGATAATGTTTAGGAGGCGCTATTTTGGTCAAAGTTGAAAACAAAACTCAATTTAACCGAGTAATTAATGGTGTCATGGTCAAACGAGGGTTGAATGACCTGCTTCAAAAAGATTTCAACAAGGTCAAAAAAGCCCTTGCTGATCCGCTCATTAAACCACTAGTAGCAGACGGACAATTAGTCATTGAAGACGTTCAACAAAGCACTAAGACTACACCAGCAACCAATGTGTCGACCTCTGCGCCAATTGAAACCCCTGATGTGGCAAACATGAATGTTGCGGATGCTACTAATGCAATTAGAACGATTTCAGATGAAAGTGTTTTAGAAGCACTATTAAAATCCGAAACCACCAGTGCAAATCGTAAAGGCGTTGTAGATGCTATCAAAGCAAAACTAAAGTAAGGGGGATGAGCTGGATGGCAAATTACACGACTATTGATGCCGTTAAAAACTCGGCTCCTGATACGTTTGAGGATGTTGCCGAAGCCACCATTCAGCAATACATCTCTGATGCGCATATCAAAGTGACTCATGATGGCTTCTCAACTACCGATACTGATATTCTGGAGATGGCAGAACGCTATTTAACCATCCACAAGTACATTGTTGGTACCTCTTCAACGTTAGTTTCTGCTGAAAAAGTTGGGCCAATTCAGGTTACTTACTTTAAGGCTGGTTCACAGGACTGGTTAAAGTGGCTGCAACTAACGACCTGGGGAGCTGATTATTATCGCTTATGGTCGCTATATGGTGACAACGGTATGCCACGTATCAGTTTGGCGGTGTTACCACAATGAGTTATAACCATCTGGAAAAAGGCATTCCTGAACTAAAGAAGCTGATGCATCGGGAGTTGTTCGTAGGTGTTCTGTCAGAGGAAGGCGGAAATTTGGCAATGATTGCCCATGTACTGGAATTTGGTGCACATATCAAGCCGATTAACAGTAAGTATCTGACTATCCCGAGTGAACACGTGCCACGTGGCAAAAGCGCTAAGGATTATGACAACTTACATCTTAGGACAAGAGGCAATGGTAAAGGTATTCTGGTCGATGATTCGGGGCAAGTAATGTTCTATTTGGTCAAGGAAGTCATAATTCCACCTCGACATTACTTTACTGAGACTTATGACAAACGGTTTAATGCTTGGACTAAAGAATATCGCAACCAAATCCATGAGATTGTCATGAGTCGCCAAACGGCTGAGGGTTGTATGCATCATATGGGCAACATCGTTGTAGCAGACATTCGAAAAGCAATCATAGGATGGAAAACGCCTCACAATGCGCCAGCCACAAAGGCTCGCAAGCATGGTGTTGATAATCCCCTGGTCGATACTGGCCGGTTAGCTCAATCAATTATCTATGAAGTAAGGAAGTTCTAATATGCGTTTAAAAATGGGTAGCATCGTCAAGAAAATGGGTGTGCCAATTCAAATTTATAGTGCTGACGGTGATAAGGGTGCGTCTAGCGGCGGCTTTAAAACGCATCAGTTAATTACTGATAGAACGCCTGACCTTGAAGCCAAATGGGCACTCGTACCAGTTGGGACTTTTGCTGTTATGACTTACCAACGAAATACTGGTACTGATTTGGATCTTGACATGGAACTAGTCGGTACCAAGTTTTTCCCTAAAGATTCTGTGGTTGTGGATGTCCGAACGGGAATGAAATATCTCATTAAATCAATTACAGATTTTCAGGGATATTCCGATATCGTGATTTATGAATTGAAGGTAAGTGATAAAGATGAGCCAAACATTTAGCCATCTGGATTTTATGAATCGCATTATTGCGGTGATTAAAGATGCGACTGGATTAGAAACCACCTATGGCAATAGCAATGATAAACGACCGCCGTTTCCGTACTTTGCCATTGTCCCGTTTAACTCACATCAGTTAGCCACCATTGACGTGGTTGAAAATGAACTGTTCTTTACCGGAGCCCAAATTGAATCGCACGCCCAATCGCCTTATGAAGCTCAAGATAATCTTGAAGCTGTTCGTAAGGCGATTTATCGTCCTGACGTATTAATTGAGTTTAGTAAAGCCAACATGCGTCCCTACAAACTGGATTCGGTGGTAGACAACACAGTTCTAGCGAATCAAACCCAAGATTACAATTTTCTATTTACAGTGACTTACATCGTTCGCGACGACTACACGGTTGCCGATCAATATAAGCCGCAAATTACTCAAACAAATATCAAAGAAAACAAGGAGCGTGATTAATAATGGCAACTACGTTAGTGCCACAAATTGCTGATGTTGTTATCAATATTCAAGAAATCATTCCCGTACCCAATGTTGGTTATGGAAATCTGCTAATTATGACTGAGCAAGCCGCTACGGGCTATACCGCACCCACTGGGGCAATTGCATCAGTTACGGGTGGCAATTATAAAGAATATACATCCCTTGACGAGGTAGCGACTGACTATGATGAATCTTCAGCCACATATGCCAAAGCCAAGGGTTATTTTGACCAAACAGAACACGGTAATTACCTCATGATCGTTTCATATCCATCAGGCAAGGCATCTGATACCTTGGCTGATTTCTTCTGGAACGGCTGGTATTTTGCTGTGCTTGATAAATTTGACGCTAATACGGCAACTGAATTAGCCAATATGTTTGAAACCAATGCCGGTAAATTCCTACTTCTACAAGTTGAGGATTACACCACGTTAGCTACTTTGGGTTCCCAAAATTACACGATTGGCCTTCAGCATCCGGCAAATGAACCATTGGATGCTGGTCTAGTTGGTACGGTTGCATCCATGACGGTTGGTTCACAAACTTGGAAGTTCAAGAATGTGGCTGGCATCACACCACAGAAGTACAACAACTCGCAATTTCAGGCGATGAAAAAAGCCCATGTGATTGTGTACTTTACCACTACTGGTAGTTCCGTTGGTGAGACTTCTGAAGGCTTCACGCTATCCGGTGAGTACATCGATAACCTGCACGGTGAAATTTGGGTCAAAGTTGAGATGCGTAACCGAATCCAAGCCCGCTTACAAGACCCCAAGAATGGCAAAGTTTCTTATGACAAAGTGGGAATTGACACGCTGGAACAGATCGTTCGGGATGTCCTTAATGACGCCTGGAATAACGGCATTATTCTAACCGGCGCTGACGGCAAAGGTGCTTATGATACTAGTTTCAGCACCCGTGAGCAACAGTCACAAACTGACATTTTGGCACGTGCTTATAACGGCGGGACATTCTGGTATACCCGTTCCGGCGCTATCCATACTGTCACAATTAACGGCTCGGTAATGAACTAAGGAGGGATACAACATGGATAACAGTGATAACAGCGGTTTGATGAGCATTTACAATGCTAAAAATGTATCAATTATCGTCGATGGTATTTCTCTTTTCGGGTTCCAAGCCGGTGACATGGTTAGCTGGACGCAAGCAGAAGATAACGTCAACTTGGTTATTGATGCTCAAGGAACTGGTACAGGTTCTGAGTCCAACGATAAGCACGGCACTGTGACGGTGCATTTGTCACAAGCTTCTCCAAAAATGAAAGATCTAAACGACTTGCTGGCAGCATCGAAGTACTTCTCATTTACTGCCAAATCGGATAATGAAATGATTGAATCAAAGCATAGTTGGGTAACTAAAGCGCCTGATGGTTCATTCTCAAACACTTTAACTGCCCGTGATTGGGGATTAACGTGTGTTAACCTTGGCTATTCGGTAATCTAAGTTACTCAAAAAGGGCTGCTACTTCGGTAGTGGTCCTTTTGGGTACATACAAATATTAAAAAATAAATGGAGGAATTTCTCATGACTGAAACTACAAAGAAAACTGCAACTAACGATGTAAAGGCTCGTTTACGACAACATAAATTCACTTTCAAAAGTGCACCACTCAAGCCTGACGGCTCGGTGGATGAAGAGAACGAAAAAGAAATTTCTGTAACCGAACAATTTCCTGGCCGTCGCCAGGCGGTTGCCATTCTTGATGACTCACGTGGCTCCGCTGGTGTGATTCGGGAAAGTAACTTCTTGGATGCGGTCTTTGACAAAACCAGCAACATCTTGATCTCACCGCAAACTTTGAACTGGGATTACTTCGATACCCATACCGGTTTGGGAGACTTCTATATAGAAACGGTTTCCTTTCTTCAAAACTAGTTTTGGCGAAGCAAATACTTTTCTAGCAGAGAAGATGGCGCAAGAAGACGAGACATACTGGTACATTAACGAGGCGCTGGGTGTCGATATTAACGAATTAAGAGAAGCAACCGCAACAGAGCTGGAGTACTACATTAAACTGGCCGATTTGCACTACAAGCGATTGCAAAACGTAACCGCCGGTGGTGTAAACACCGGTCTTTTTGGTAAATAAAGGGGTGTAAGAAAAATGGCTGGAGATTTAATGCGTGATGAAGGTATTGGCGTTCGTTTTGAAGCTGATCTTGCACCTTTAATTAAAGCTAATGAACTAACCGATAAGCTGGTTGATAAATGGGCGATTGTCAATAAACAGCTTGCTAAAACTGGAGATACTACCGGTTTAAGCCGTGGAATGGCTCAAGCTAATACCGAGATCAAGCGCACCGGTGATTTAGCTGATCGTAATTACAGCCAAATGAATCGTTCGATCAATCAAAGCATTGATTCGGTGAACCGGCTTGGTGATGCTACCAAGCGCACCGGCAACGAGGGGAGTAACTCTCTGAACATTGCTGCTAAACACACCAAGCTTTTAGGTCGGGCCGCTGATTCAACCAAGGACAAAGTGTCCGGCATGTGGAATAGAGCGACTAATAGCGAAGCTACTCAAAAGACGAATGACAACCTTAATAAGGTTGATGAACATCTGTCACGGGTTGGCAATTCAGCTAACAAGTCAGGGAATAAAGTTTCAGAATCCCAACGACGCACGCGCAGTGAAACCGACAAAACCACAACCAGTTTTGGGCGTTTAAAGGACGCTGGTAGTCGGCTCACCAATATGGGTAACACGATTGCAATGGCAATGATTCCCGTTGCGGCAGCCTTCAAGAAATCGGCGGACGAAGCAACCGAACTAGAGAACCGATACAAGACCATTCAAAACTTGCTGCATACCGGTGGTGAGTCGGCTTCTGCTTCCAAGGCTCAAACTCGGGCAATGGAAAAAGAAAACAACCAATTTGCTTTGCAATATGGGGTTTCACCGACGGCAATGGCCAAAGGTGGCGAAGAACTCATTCGGCGTGGCTATTCGGGGAATCAAGAATTAGCTTCGCATAAATACTTTCTTCAAGCCGCCCGAGCTTCTGGTGATCCGTACAGTGCGGTAGTTGGCTATGGTGCACCGGCCCTCGAACAGTTTGGCTACAAAAAAGCCGCCGGCAGTTCTCGAAAGGAAATGGCCAACTATTCGAAACTCGTGCTTAATCAAATGGCCTACGGGGCTGACCTATCGGCCACTGATTTTAGTGGCATTGGTAATGCATTACGGTATGCCGGTGCAACTGCTCATAGTGGTAACCAATCATTATCCGGGACGATTGCTGATATCGGTGTGCTTTCTAACAATGGTATGGACGGATCTGTTGCCGGGACTGGCTTACGTAAAGATATTAACTCTTTATTGTCTCCAAGTAAGGGGCCAATGGGACAAGGTGAAGCGGCTCTTAATTCAATTGGTTTGCATGATAAAGATCTGCGTGATTCAAAAAATAACTTAATGTCTTTGGACAATATTTTTCAGCTGTTAAATCGGCATATGAGAGGTATGACGGATACTCAAAAAGCGGCCGTTTTTCATGGGTTGTTTGGTGCAACTGGGCAAGAAGCTGCTTTGATTTTGTCTAAAAACGTTGATCAGATGAAGTCGTTGAACAAGCAAGTTGCCCAAGCACCAAAGTACGGTAAAAATGGTTACATTGCTGATCTGGCCAAGAAGAATATGTCTTCCTGGCAAAATCAAATTGACGTTTTTAAGCAGCATTTGAACGTCATGGGGTTGGACTTCACTAAAACAGTTCTACCTGGTATTACTCAAGCTCTTAAGATTGGTAACAAGATACTTGGTGATTTAATCGCGATGCCTAAACCACTTAAAACGGTAGCCGGTTATGCAACTGCTATCGCAGCATCTGCCGGGACTGCCTACGTTAGCTATAAGATGTTAGGCAAAGCCGCCGCTGCACTTAGCGATAGTCATGGCATGGGCAACATGAAAATGGGAAATTCCAAGGCTAATGTTGCCGAAGATGTTGCAATGAATTCGATGAACATGCCTTCAGAAAAGGGTACTAAATCGCGACATTCGCTTAAGGGACTTTTTCGAAGTGGTTTATTTGGCAATGCGGCGTCTAATGTAGAAAAATCAGCTCCTAAAATAGCTGAGGGCGGTCGAATGTCTAAGCTAATTTCTGGAGCTAAAATGGTTGGATCTAAAATACCTTGGTTGGATGTCGCACTAACTTCAACAACCTTAATGGGAATGAATAAGCACAATGCTGGATCTAAAATTGGTAATTTTGGTGGTACGCTTGCCGGCATGGAAGGTGGCGCCGCATTAGGTAGTTTCTTAGGGCCTGCTGGTACGCTGATAGGTGGAAGCTTAGGCGCAGCAGCTGGTTCATGGATGGGTTCTAGAGCTGGGAAACATATTCAAGATAGTTTTTCAAACAGGCCTCCAAAAAAGAATAGTTCTACACGAACAGGTAATAAACGGGCAGTTAATCCATTAAATAGTTTACCGAAAGATGCTCGAAAAACGACCAAGCAAGCACTTGGATATGTTCAGGAAGCTAATCGTGATTGGGTCAAAACTAATTATGATACATTGACTAAATCGAAACATTTAACTTCTGATTATAATAGGCAAAACTCGGTTTACGGGAAACTTGAAAATAGTGTCGATAAATATATCGGTCGCCAACAAGCAAGTGGTAACAAGTCTATCAGTTACCTGCAGAAGGTTGGAGCTATTAGCGCGACTACGGCTCAAAAAAGTTACAGTGAAGAAGCTCGCTGGGGAAATAGTCGTCGGCAAATTATCAATCGCGACTTACAAAAAATTAAGAATGATGAACAAAACGGTGGACGAAATCGTGCTGCCCTAGTGTCTAAACTTAATTTTGATATTGTTAAGATAACTGGTAAAGGCTTTAATAAGCAGCGACAGCTTTACCAAAAATTGCAAAATAGTTCTCAAAGCAGTTCATACAGTTTAATCAAATACAGTAACCGAGCTGAAAAAGAGAGCGTTGCGTCCGCTAAGAAATCATACAATGGGCAAATGTCTGCTGCGGCAGCAACTTATAAGGGTACTGTGAAGGCTGCTAAAAAAGCCTATGGGGTCCATTCGAGTGAATATCAATCAATTAAAAAATTTGCTCAACGACAATATAATAAGACCAAAGATGCTGCTGAAAAGCAATATAACAAGGTCACGGAATTAGCAGAAAAACAGCGTAAGAAAGTTGTTAATGAAGCAAGGATTCAGGCCTTTGGCGTCGAAGCTGAACTAGTGACCTCAACTGGTAAACTCGGCGGAGAACTGGGAACTATTCTTCGCGAAAATGTACTAGCGGGGCTCGGAACACAACCAACAAAGCAAACGAAAAACGGTTTGACTAATACCATCGCACGTCATAACCGTGGCAATAGTCATGCAAAAACCGCAAATGAAGCAACATTACCATTACCAGTCTATAGTCCAGGAACTCAAAATAGCAGCCGACAGTTAGCCGCAGCCGTTCGAAAAAATCAAAGAAGAACTAATTCTGTTGGAATGCAAACTTTGCCAGTCCATGCGAACGGTGGTAAAATCAGTCGATCTCAAACTGCACTGGTTGGTGAAGGTGGACTGGAACTGGCTTACACGGTTCGTGGTCGAAAAGCTCGCTTATTAGGTGTTAATGGGCCACAACTGGCACATTTAAAGCCTGGGGAACATATTTTGAATGCTCAAGCTACCAAAAGAGTTTTGTCTGGGAATTATGGTCAATCACTACCTGGCTACGCCAATGGGACAACCAGTTTAGGAACTTCAAAAGCAAATGGTTCAATTGACAAGTTCAGTAAGAAGTCCAAAAGGACTTGGGAGAAAACCTATTCCGACACATCTAAATCAACCAAGAAGATCAAGAAAAATACGATTGATGATTATGACGCTACTCAGAAGGGTAGCGTTATTCAGTTGTCGCAATTGTCCAAACAGAACCGATCTCAATGGTCAAACATCTACAACAAGACTGGCGACTACACGGACAACATTCGTAAGAGTTCAGTTAAAGACTTTGACAGCATGCAAAAGGGCGTTCAAGGTCAGATGAATCAAGTTCGCAAGGGTGTAACCAATGCGGCTGACGATACAGCAACCGGATTCGGTCATGCCCTTGGTCGCATGGACAATTATGCGCATAAAGCAATGTCCGACACGATTAATCAATTGAATAACGGGATTAAAGGTATCGATAAGTCACTGGGACAATTCGGTGGCAATAATTCCGTTATCAATCCGATTCATTATGCTCAGGGCTCGAACGGCCAATTAAGCGAAGATCAAATTGCTATGGTTAACGATGCCGAGTCTGGACCACGTCAAGAAGGTATCATTCGTGGTAATAGTCTATACGCACCGCAGGGTAAGAATCGTGTGATTGGGCTACAGCGTGGGGATGCTGTTCTGAATGGTACACAAATGCAACGTCTATCGCAGGCTCGTGGTATCACTCACTATGCCAAAGGTTCAGGCGTATCTAATGCATTCCTTAAGAAGCTGATTAACTCAAGTGCCAAAGACCCTAGCGGTTGGCTCAAGAAAAACATGACCGTTAACATTAAGCTGCATGGGACAGACTTATCAAAGGGCGCTACCAACACGACTAAGGGTGCGTATGGAAAATATGGTAACCCATGGGCTGATGAAGTTTGGAAACAAATGAAAGATGCTCGTAATGGTGGTGGAAGCGGTGCCGGTGGTAACTGGGCACATAATCCCGGTTCTGGATTCTCTGTAACGTCTGGATTTGGCTATCGTGGTGCTACTCCTGGCGGCCTTGCAATTCATGATGGTGTCGATTTCTCCGGCGGACGCGTTGTTCATGCTGTTCATGGTGGTAAAGTCATTCGAGAAGGTGGTGCTCCATCGAGTTGGGGTGGAGTTAACGGTATTGGTGAAAGTTTAGTTACCAGATCAAGTGATGGCTACTATGTTATTTACCAAGAATTTAATGGTAAAAACAATTCTGGCGCCCCTCTGTATGCCAAGATGGGTCAAAATGTTCAAACTGGTCAGAAAATTGCTGCACTTGGTTCTTCCGGTACTCATGTCCATATTGGTGTTTCTAAGAGTAATCCATTTTCAAACAATCCGGATTCAACTCATGGCTGGTTTGATATTACCAAGCTACGGGGTGGAAGTTCCAAAGGAAATAAGAAAACTAACACCAAGCATAGCAGTGCATTATCAAAGCTAGTTGCCAAAGAGCTCGCACCACAACTTAAATGGGTTGGCAAGCATCTACAAGATGAAACAGCCGGTTCAATTGGCTCGTTGGGAGTATCGGGTAGCCTTAGAAGTCGTGCTAAAACATTAGCTTCTGCAATTAAAAAAGCCTATCCTGCAGCCACTATGAAGGGTATCGAAGCTGTTTTAGGGAACTGGGAATTTGAATCTGGTGGTTTGAATCCTGGTATCAGTAATTCGGCTGGAGCTCTTGGACTTGGGCAATGGCTTGATCGTGGACCAGCTCTAAGACGATACGCTGCAAAACATCATATGAGTTGGAAAAATGCTGGGTTGCAGATAGATTTTGCCTTACATGGTGATGGTGCCAATAGTTCAATCCTTAAAAGAGTGCTTCGTGGAAACGGGTCTGTTGCATCATTAGCGTCAGAGTTCTCAACCGACTGGGAACGTGGCGGTTATACAGCTCAACACGTTGCTGGTGCAAGAAAAATTCAAGCGGCTCTTAAAGGTTATGCAAGAGGCGGTGTTCCCCAAACTAACAAAGCTTCAATTGTTGGCGAAAAAGGTGCCGAACTCTTCTTGCCGAACGTTTCTGGTAGAGTATTTACAGCCAAAGATACTGCGGTGATGGCAACTAACATGATGAAGGCTTCTTTAAGCGTTGGCAAAATGCTGAGAGAACTCGAACGAGTTATCAAGAAGCCGGCTTTTTCGGCTTCTAGTTATCGTCACGTTGCTAAAACTGAACCAACTGTCCATATTGAAACGCATGATAAATTTGAGTTTAATATTGGTAGTGGTGTTGAATTAAATCAAAGAACAATCGACAAGATGATTAAACAGGCTCTCAAAGGCGAACGACAGAATATGGCTCGCCAAATTATCGAACAGTTTGGAGGTACTAAATGATGGTTGCTAAAACCACGTATTTGAATACCAAACAATTAAAGAGTGCAATTAAAAACAATAGTCTGCGCGCTCAACATGAGGGGAATCGTTCCTATCTCATCGGCGTACAGACTAAAGTTTTACAAGCTAAGTATGATAAGGCTTCCGGTAGTGATAAAGCGACACTAGGGCGGATGATTGAGACCTATAAGGGTTCGCAGAAGGCTCATATTGCGGCGCATAAAAAATATGCTGCCAAAGTTAAAGCTGAAAAAGCAACTCTGGCGAAACGTTCTACTGCTGCCAAAGTTCAGGCAAATAAGAACAAGATAGCTGGTAAGATTGCTAACAACAAGCCAAAATTTAATACAGGCCATATGATGCTCTATCGGACGGATGGCAAGAGCAGTGCAATTGTCTTTATGTCGTCAGTCCCAGAGTCCGAAGATAATACAGTGCAAGTTACACCGAACGCCTTACCCAAAGGTGAACCGACTGCCACCCATTCACAGCAAACCGAGAAAGATATCTCGATTACTGCCCGAATTATGGGGACAGACGCACAGCAACGAACGGCTTTTAACCAACTATTGAAGTGGAAAGCTGAAGGCTGTGAAATGACCTATAAAGGACGCATCTACTACAAGCATTGCTTGTTTACAGCGCTTCACCGTGAGTACAACAAGGATGAGACGGCTCTAACCATTACGCTTGGCTTGCAGTTTATTGACTGGTCTGAGTTAAAAACCAGTGGTAAAAGTGTCAGCAGTGGCACTAAGAGCAAGACGCATAACAAGTCGACAGCTAAGAAGTATGTCACGACTAAACTTGGGACAACTTATGCCAGTTTGGCAGATGATCACAACACAACAATTGCTAAATTGATTTCGATGAATCCTTATAAATCGGCAGTTAATGTATTACCGTACGGTGTAAAAATTAGAGTTTCCTAGGAGGTGGTTAGATGGCGTTATTAGATACCTTAGATGTTGGTGAGGATGATTATGGCAATCCGTTTGATGTTGTTCTTGGCGGACGTGCCTACCGCATGGAGATAGATTTAAATAAATTTGCCAACTTTTTGACAGCCAGTTTGTGGGATGATGAGGGCAACGCCTTAGTTAATGGTGAGAAGCTTGTAATTAATCAACGATTATTTGCTTCGCTTAATTCTAATGATTATCCGATTGAAGACCTGGTACCAATGGATGAATCAGGACAGGAGGCTGAGGTTAATGGTGATAATTTTAACGATACCGTAAAGCTAACGTTTGATGATCGACCAGCTAACGGTGCTGGATTTGATACGCCGGTTGCTGAGACTAACGAAACAAGTAATGCTGACACAGACGACGATACCGATATTGATTTAGAGAGTGATAGTGATGAGTAACTTACTACGTTTTCCAGTACTGTACTGCACAATAAAAACAACTGATGGCAAAACGCTAGAATTAGAAAACAATTTGCGTCCCGGTTCAGACCTATTGTTTACGTTTGATATTAACTTTAATATGGATGCCACACCGCCGGAATCAGACGCATCGTTTATTAACACCAGTCAAAATATGAGGAACTATTTAAAAGCGAAAAATCAAATCGCTTTTTTTATTTCTTATGAGGCTTTCGGAAAAATGCTGATTGGTGCTGGCAAAATTAAATCGGTTGAACCGATTCAGTATGATGGTGTGACAACGACTGTGCCAATTACTTTCTCCGCCGGTCAGGACTTCAGTAACATTTCTGCCAAGTCAATCCAAAAGGAAAAGACTAAGAAAGTCGGTCACTATAAAAGGGTTAAGGTCAATGTAAAAGGCAAAACGGTTAAGCGACGAATTCATTACTATTCCGATGAAGATGGCAAAAAAGTGGGCCATTACAAGGAAGGCCATGTTCACATTGCTGGTAAAACCAAAATTAAACGAACCCGTTATACCGTTAAGAAAAAGTTTTACAGTAACTTGTCTTTCAAAAAGGGCGTTAAGCCTTCGGTTGCGATTAAGAAGATTGCTAAGGAATCAGGTATAAAGATTTCATCCACAAAGTTAGCTGAGGATAAACCGTTTAAAAAAGGCTACACCGTTTCCGGTAAGCCATTGGACGCGATTAATAAATTGGTCAAACGATGCAAAAGTAAGATGTTTTACGATCGTGATCAGCTTAAGATTGATGATCTTAAAGAGAGCAAAAAAACTCATATTATTTTGGACTACTCGTCTGGATTATTAAGTGAACCATCCTATTCAGATGATTCCGACTCAGGCGAAGAGCTATATGAATCATCGTCTTATTTATTGCCACAAATCTCCGTACACAGTACGTACGAGGTTCGTGGCGATTTCATTAAGAAGACGCTGGTTGCTCAAAGTGGAACGTATAGTTTTGACGGCACACAGCCGACAATGACGGTTGATGGTGCTGTTGCAAAATGAGGTGTTTTAATTGGCAAAAATTACAAATCCTTATAAAAAAGCAGCTCAAGCAATTGCCGAAGCGGCTTCCCGTGATAATCACAATTGTTTAGTTGGCAAGATTGTTAAGTATGACAAGGCCAAGCACATTGCTGACATCCAACCGCTTCCCGAAGACCTTTCTGGTGACAAAATGGGAATTATCAATGACGTTGAGGTTCCGTTCAGCATCTACTGGATTGATGAAATCTGGGACCATATGGCGGATTATTTAACCCCAATCTGTCCGAGAGACGGTGCTGGAACCATGAAGATTACGCCACCGCCTAAACGGTTGGTGCCGGGCACCGAAGTGACGATGGTAGTTCATGATTATTGCTTAGATGGCTATGAAGTTGGCAAGGGGTATTTCGGTCGTGAAGAAGATCCACGGGAACACGATCTAAACGATGCGATTGTTGTCGCAATTAATTCGGAGGGGAGTTGATGCGAGATTTAATGATTAAGCCAGACGGCGATGTCGTTCAAGATGAGCTTTCTCATGATTTAGTAGAAGTTTCTGGTACTGACGAACTCATGCAATCTTGTGGCGAAGTTCTAGGTATTGAGCAAGGCGAGATGGACGAACTTGCGCCGGACTGTGGGCTACCTTTGGATAATATTTTAGGGAAAGCCTACGATGATAATTATGCGGCTCAAGATATTTCTGATACTTTAACGAGCCAAGAGCCACGAGTGGATGCGGTGGACGGCGTTGAGATTACACATGATCTGGCTAAACGAACCAGTGATATCTCCGCTAATATCCATTCATCCGAGATTCAGAATTCTGGCAACCAATATGATGACCAAGGCAATTTGAAACTGACGGTAGGTGATAGCGGTGGCATTTGATGATACAGGCTATTACGTTGAAAGTTACAACGAAGAAGTTAGTAAGCAAACCACTATTTTTAAGAAAATCCTAGGCAACGATATTAATGTTGGGCCACAAGCCAATTATGGTCGAATAATTAGGGCGGTTGCTTACAATAATTGGAAAGAAAACCAAAAACAGCAACAAGTTTGGCTGAATGCTTACGTGCAATTTGCCGGAGGTGTTTCCCTTGATTACTTAGCTTATAATCGGGGGATTTTTCGTAACCAGTCACAACAGGCGAATGCAACGGTCAACATTACCGGTACAAGTGCGGTTCTACTTGAAGGTGGGACAACCGAACTCATGACTGACGATGGTACCTATTTTGTACTTGTTGAAGATACCGTACTGTCTGACGATGATGGCGATGGCAAGTTTACAGCCACCGCATCGGTGGTTTCAGAAGATTATTCAAGTGATACCAATGTGCAAGCCCACACGATAACTGAGTTTGCGACACCGGTTGATGGTGTTGATACCGTAGATAATCCACAGCCGGCGGTTGGTGGGTCGGACGAAGAAACGGATGATTCACTTAGGCAAAGGATTCTAGAAACTAACGTTGCTAACATTGGCTCAACGATTGACGGTATTTATACCGCCTTGGATAGTGTTAATGGGATTCGCGACAAGTACATTGATAATAATACCAGTGGCGTCACCGATGCTAACGGAACACCAGCTCATGCGCTTCAAATTGTTGTCTATGGCGGTACCGACCAAGACATTGCTAACGCAGTGAGGAAAGCTAAAGGTGCTGGCACTCAAACCTTTGGCAGCTTATCGGCAATTGCCTACGATATCGCTGGTACACCTGAAACAATTTATTTTAATCGGGCAACAGAAGTCCCGATTTACTTTGCAATTACGGTTAAGGCGAATAGCAACTGGAATGCTGATAGCGGTACTGATGATGTGCTGAACGCTTTACAGAATTATGTCAATAACCTGCATATGGGACGGCCAGTTTATATCAGTTCGGTCTATGGCGCTTTAGCTCAAGTTCCGGGAATCGATTCGTTTACGGTTCAGATGGGGCTTGATAAAACAAAATTAGCGGCAACTGACGTGACTTTAGGGATTACCCAAGCGCCAGTAGTTAATGCTGACGAGATTGAGGTGACGACAACCAATGGCTGATATCAAACATGATGATAATCTGATTGAAATGGACGACACGCCCACGATGCTGAGCAAGATGAGCCGCCTAACTAATCAAGAGTATGGCAGCAAGTTCTATGAGTTGATGGATGCTATTTTGTCTCGGTCTAAAGACTATGACGTTGCTTTAGAAAAAATGAATATTTTCCATTCGCTGGAGTATTTAACCGGTAAAGCGCTTGATTATTTTGGTGAACAGTTCGGCGTTTATCGGGCTGGAGCAACCGATGATTATTACAAGTTTAAAATTCGAGCAGCAATGGTAGCGGCGACGGCTGACGGAACGACAGATTCTATCATTAAAGCAGTTGCTTATATCTTAGATTGTCAGTATTCGGATGTTCGAATTATTCAACCGTGGCAAACTGGTGGTGAAGCGCGAACAATTACCATTACAGGATTACCATTTCAATACGCCAGTGATCCGGATGCCGTTCGGTTTCTGACAGAGCAACTGGCAAGGTCAGTGGAAGCGACAATTCGAATTAATGGAACTGAATTTAGTCAAATTGATGAACAAAGCCTATATGTTGGAAATGTGGCAGTGACTCAAAGCCGTTTTATTATACAGAATCGAGGGATTAACTAATGCCAGCAACTTGGGGTAAAAATACACTAACCAATCAAGCATTAACCATGATGAACCAAGCTTTAGGAATCAGCGCAATTACCTTTACTAAAGCAGTGACGATTACCGATGATATTACCGGTGATTCGGTTTCACAATTACAAGCATTAACTAGTGTTAACTATAAACAATCGCGAACACCTAAAGCCATTGCAACACAAGACAACAAGTCTCGGTTAGGAGTGACCATTGATAACAGTGATGTGAATGAAGACTATACTTACTATGGTATCGGCCTCTATGCCAAACAAAATTCAACCAATCAAGAGGTATTATTCAGTGTTATTCCATTAACTGCCGGAGCGACAATGATTGCTAAAGAAAATAATGCGACAACAGCTTCGATTTATCTGGATCTATATACTGACATCGTTCGTGGTACCCAAGTAACCATTATGGTTTCAAACAGTGGTACCCTGTCCCGTGAAGATGTTCAACAGATGATTTCTCAGTCGATAGGAAATGCGTTAAATTATCCAAATGAGACAGCTTCGATAGGTACTGATTTCAATGCCATTTTAGATATCAGCATTACCAGAATTATCAACGATACCACAGTGGTAAATGCTCCAAGTGGTTTTTCGGGAACTGGTTATTTGACCACGATTGGTAGTGGAGATAAGACGGTGCCAATCATGCAAACTTTAGATGACACAATTAACAACATTCGATCAACTCGCTATTTCAATTCTACAACCAATGTTTGGAGTGAGTGGAATGCTTATGCCAAGACAGTTGACGTTAATCAACAACTGGATAAAAAAGTAAATGTAGCTGATATGCGTAAACCAGCTAGTGATGTAGTAGGATTAGAAGATGTTTCAACTGGGCTTTATAAGGGTGACCTTGCAGAAAATACTGATTTAAATACTTTGACGCAAGAGGGAATATATGATTTTGTTGGGACGTCTTTTGTAAACTTTATAGATTCAGATAAGCATTGGGGAACAATTCATATAATAAACAAGAGTGCTATGATCGTTCAGTATATTATCTGTAGCAGTAATATAGGTGATCAAATATTTTTTAGGACGCAAAGTGGTACTCCTGAAACATGGTATCCTTGGACAATGGTTCCGAGATTTAGTACGGATAATAGTTTAGTATTGCCAAATGGTGAGCAACTTAAGCCGGCCAATGACACAACCGTTATTCATAAAGATCCCAATACCGGTAATACTTCTGAAGATGTTAATTTCATTGGAAAGGCTCAAAAGGATAATAAAGACCTGCTGACCGCTGACCAATTGCCGTCTGACCTAGCACGAACGGGACAGGCTCAAACATTTACAGCTCAACAGACATTCAGTATTGCGCCAGTCATAAATGACGCCTCGACAGATAAGGGGGATAATCAGGCCGCTACTATGGCCGATTTGAAAAGCGTTGAGGCAGACGCTTGGCGTCAGCTAGACTTATCAAAGAGCGCAGGTAGTTTTAAAGACATTATTCTATATAAAATAGATAAAGATAATAAGAACATATTAATTATTGCAAATTCTAATAAATTTACGGAAATAAATGGCGGGGAGCCATTTATAGATTTATCTAATCTTATAAATAACGTAACATCAGTAAAAGGTAAAGCTTTTGTATCAAATAGCGGGGAAAGCTTTGTCCTAAGCTGGTCTAATTTAAGTTTTAATAATAATATTATTATATTAGATGAACCATCCGATTCAAATATTGTAACTACTGTTGGTGAAAACACACCATATTTAATAGTCGGATATGATTCTCTAGTTAATAAGTAGAAAGAAGGATATTTTTATGACTTACTATGTAACACTTGATACCGATGATCGGGTATTCAATTTTGGCAAAATATGATATAATTTTTCCGTGGATAACAACGCCTCCAATGTTGCTATTCACACCCAAAGAATATATTCCCCTCAGAATATATCTTTCCAAATTATATTCATATTCTTATTCATATATCCCCATATATGAATTGGCATCTATCTGTTGGATAGGTGCTTTTATTTTGCAATATTAGGACTATAATGTCTGGGAGACTATCGTGGTTAGAACGCGTTAGTCCACTACCATTCATGTGTCAATATAGTATTCATCTGTTTGATGAATGCTTTTCTTTTGCAAAAATTAATGGTTTACAACCAAAATAAAAGCTCATATAATTTTATTTGAGCTCAGTGTTCTGTTCTACACTGATCTTCTCCTGTGTATAGATGATTAAGTATCGCTCCTTCGGTAGACTAATCATCAATGTATAAATTATTATGTTAAGCATCTACTTTCAGGTAGGTGTTTTTATTTTACCCAAAATTAGGAGGCTTTATTATGTTTACTCATATTTTAGATGTTTTTAATTCCTTGAAGGCAACCGGTGTGGTTGCTTTTTTTGTTGCCGTTATTCCGGTAGTTTACAAGCTTATTAATCCGTACTTGCAAAAAAAGATTGCGACTGAAAAGAACGTTCATGCTCAACAAGCACTAGAGCTGGGACTGAAACTGGCCAATGTGATCGTGCCGGAATTAGCCGTTTTGGCAGCCTTGAGTAAATCTGATCGGAAGAAGGAGGCGATACGTTTCGTTAACGATCAGTTAAAAGCTAACGGTTTTGACCTTGATTATCAAGTGATTGCTGGCCTAGTTGAAAAAGCTTATCAAGCTTACAAAGCGACAGGGGCTGATAATCATTTTGCCCCAATAACACCAGCCCCCGTAGAGTCAGAGAATAGCCAATCAGCTAAGTCTATTGATGCAACCGGAAACGTTTCTCAAACGTCGCAAGCAACAGAAAAGGGTGGTGCAAATGCCTAAATTAGCTGCCGATGTGGCTGTTTATCAAAGCAAGTCAAAAGCATTTTTTGAGAAACTCAAACGATATGGAATTGATTCAGTTATGGTTAAGTTGACCGAAGGAACGACTTATGTGAACACCAGCGCTAGTGAACAGGTATCAAATGCTTACCAAGTATTTGGCACCGTGGGGGCTTATCATTTCTTTCATGGAAATGGTTTGGCTGAGGCAAAGTACTTTTTAGCTTGGGTTAAAAATTATGGGTTGGATAAATCAACGGTGTTAGCGATCGATGTGGAAGCCCAAGATTTACCGGCCAACACGACACCCCAAGTAAATATCTTTTTAAAGTATTTAAAAGCTCAAGGGTATTTGAATGTGATTACCTATGGAAGTGGTTCTTGGTTTAAATACGGTCGGATTAATCGTGTAGCTTTAGTTGATCAGCGAATTTGGGTAGCCGCGTACGGGGTTAACCAACCGGGCATCGATAATGCTAATGCTTGGCAGTATACCGATAACTTTAAGAGATTACATGTGGATGCCAGTTATGATTTTGATGGATCCCTGTCTGGAACCTCAACTAAATCAAGTACCAAAACGCAGTCCAGTTACTACCAAGCTACTGGTTTGGGTTTATATGAAGTTGTCGCACCCAAGGCTAATGTTTATAAGAAGCTTAAATTCGATAAAACCAGCAAAAGTGACATGAGTTATGCCAAGGGCTCACGGGTCTGGGCCTCAGCGGTCAAGGCTGGTAAGATCACTCATCTTAAATTGAAATACGCTAATGGATATATCACGTCAAACAGTGCCTATGTTAAACGGATCCGTTTGTTGGGCGGTGATCAGAAATGACCTTTGACCGTTGGATAGAATTAATTACTGTGACTTTAGGCATTTGCGGTAGTGTTTACGGCGTTTTGAGAGTTCTTCTGAAACCGTTAACCCAGAGGCTGGAAGATGTAGCTGAATCAATTAGAGATACATCGAACCGTTTGGAACAATTTGTAAAGGATCAATACAGTATTAAGGAAACGTTGGCAGAATCTCGCGGAGAACACCAAGTCATTAACCAGAGAATTGACGATTTGGAAGATGATGTAAATGAATTAAAAAAAGTCAAAAAGTAATCTCAAAAAGGGGCCCACTCAGATTAAGTTCTGGGTGGGCTTTTTTGCATATTCACAATAAAAAGTAGTTCATTATTTACTTCCCACAAAATCTCCCACAAACTTGTGGTAAGTAGTGATTAAAAATTAAAAATGCATATTTTGTTTGGCTATACGTAAGGATAATAAAACTTAATAAAATGGTATTGCAAATCCTTTCGATGTTGTGCCTAATTTGGCCTACGTCTTTATTTTCACAATGTGGAGTGTTTCGTTTGAAATTCTGGTGAGGGAGTTATTGAAGATTCACCGGCCGGATTCGAAATTGGCTCGGGTGCTTCGGCATGATCGTCGGTCTCTCTATTCAGATGTGATTAACGTGTTAATTTTTATTGGCGTTTTCTTTGTGCCGATCATCGGGTTGATTGGTCGCTTCTTTGTGACGGCACTTTGGGTATTCCCATATCGAATTCCGGCAGGGGTTCCCAAGGCAGAAGTAAAGCAGGGAGAAACACCGAATATTGATGAGAAGCGTGTGCAGGAACGACAACAGTTGGTTAAGGAGGGAATTGCCGTAGAAAAGCCAAAGAAAAAGCACAAACTATTTTTCTTAAGACCTCGAAAATAAAAAAATGACGTGCAGTCGTATTGAATCATACGACTAGACGTCATTTTTTTAATTTTGATTGTCACTTTTATCCTTAAGATAGCGGGCACTGATTAGCAATTCTTTTGAACGCTGATCTGCAGGCGCATACCCCAGCTTAAACAGATGTTTAAAGTACATCATGTTGTAAATAAGCATCCAGATAACGCCGAGAAAATATTCACCGGTATAAAAGGTAATGCTGAGCGGTTGAACCAGATACATTGATAATCCCATACCGACAATGACTTCAACGCCCAGCATACAGAAGAAATTATACCAATCGGATCGAAAGACCGGTACCAGGATTTGGAAGAAGAGTGCCGTGAATGAAAGGCCAACCTTTGCAATCCTGATCTGACCGGTTTCTTTGTTAACGACCGTCGCAAAGTTAGGCGGGATTGGAATTAAATTCCGTGGGTCATTATCGTTATTGTCATTGTTATCATTATTACCATTCCCGAATGGATTTTGCATGGTAGTCTCCCTTCTTAATGGTGTTTCAAAAGGTTATTTCTTTTTAAATTTGACAACACATTCGCATCGTGATGTTTGCGGCATTAAATCAACAGATTGAATGTATTCGACATTATACTTCCGAGTTAATTTTACTAGATCTCGCGCCAAAGTCGAAGGATTACATGAAATATACACGAACTTTTTAGGCGTAATATCCAGAATGGTATCAATTAGAGAATCTGCCAATCCGGTTCGTGGCGGATCAACAATCATTGCGGTTGGGTTCCAACCATCTTCAATCCAAAGGGGCAGTAGCTTCTCAGCTTCACCGACTTCATAAAGTGCATTGACAATCCCATTCTTAATGGCGTTGGCATTTGCATCATCAACGGCATCTTTAATGGTGTCCATGCCACGAACTTCACGAACCTGACGGGCAACCGAGAGACCAATTGTACCAACCCCGGAATAGGCATCGACTAATTTCTCCTTACCAGAGAGCTCCAATGCTTTAAAAGCCTCTTGATAAAGGACAGCTGTCATTTCAGGATTGACTTGTAGAAAGGCCCTTGCGGATAGATCGAAAGATAAATTGTTTAGAACCTCGGTAATTTTATCCTTGCCGGCCAAATGAATGGTTTCTTCACCCCAAACCAGGGATGTTTTACCTGGATTAACGTTCTGCATGACCGATACAACTTCTGGCAGATCGTGATCAATGCGTTCAAGCAATTGATGCTTTTTAAGTAATTTTTTGCTCTGCGTAATGAATGTGACCTGGGCTTCATCAGTTGCAGTGGCGGCACGAACAACGACCGTTTTGATAATGCCGGCGTTTTTTTCTTCATCATAAACCGGAATTCCCAAGTCGTCGATCATCTCAACAACGGCACGCATGACTTTCATCGTGAGCGGGTACTGTAAAGCGGACGTCTTTAAATCAACTACAGTGTGACTGCGATGCTTGTACAATCCGGCAATCACCTTTTGACCATCGTTTCTGATTTGAAAAGTGGCCTTGTTTCGATAGTGGATTGGATCATCCATCCCGATTGTCGGTAACAATTTGTATTTTCGATAGCCTGCTGGCTTGTATTTTTCCAGTGAGTCTTTAATGACATCACGTTTAAATTCAAGTTGTTTTGGATATGCCAGATTTTCTAATTCAAAACCGCCGACTTCATTGGCATAATCATCGACTGGCTGAACACGATCTTCACTTTTTCTTAGAATTTCGATTAAGTCTGCTCGAATAAAATTGTTTAAATCTTCAGTGACTTCAACAACGACTTTTTCAGTAGGAAGTGCACCCGGCACGAAGACCAGCTTATGTTCATAATAGCCGATTCCCTCACCGTTGATGCCCAGCCGTTTAATTGTTAATTTTAATTGTTCACCTTGTTCAACGTGAACTTGTGGTTTGTTAGTATACATGAAACCTTCCTTATATCTATAGTTATTAAGTATCATAGCACACAGTAGGGGGCTTTCGCACCTGCTTGTGCTTTATTGAGGTTATTAATAAAAACAAAAAGCCCGATTCTTTTCATTCGATGTGAATGGGGAATCGGGTTTTCGTAACGGTTGATTATTTAAGGCTATTATTAAAAATGACGATTACCAGGTTGCGGTATCCGGATCGATTGCCAAACCGGCCTTGCCGTGAAACCCATCGATCGTTTTCATATCAATATTGGATAAATTAAAATCAAAGATATCGGCATTTTCCTTGATGTACTTTTCGTGAACCGATTTTGGCAGCGGTAGGAATCCGTGTTGAAGTGACCAGCGCAAAACAACCTGAGCGGGAGTTTTGCCGTATTTTCGGCCAATCGGTGCCAATTCGGGAATCTTAAAAATACCACCGGTCCCGAGTGGACTGTATGCTTCGGTTAAAATGTCATGGTTATTGTTGTAGTTAACGACGCCTGGCTGCATGTCCGACGGATTGATAAACAACTGGTTGACCATTGGCTTTACTTTGGCTGTTTCCAGCAACGCATCCAAGTGTTTTTCACGGAAATTGGAAACACCGATCGCTTTGGCAGTACCGTTTGCATAAAATTCTTCCATGGCCCGCCATGAGTCGGTGTTTGCTTGCTGCCAATTTTGACGAAAGTCGATTGGATTTGGCCAATGGATCAGATAAAGGTCAACATAATCCAAACGTAATTTTTCGAGTGAACGGCCGAATGCTTCTTTGGTAGCCTCGTAGCCATGATCGGCATTCCATAATTTGGTCGTGACGAAAAGGTCTTCGCGGCTGACACCACTATCAATAATGGCCTGACCGACGCTTTCTTCGTTGCCATAGGCAGCAGCGGTATCGATGTGGCGATAGCCGGCATTTAATGCGGCTAAAACGGCGTGATAGGCCTCGTCGCCGTTTGCAGACTGCCAGGTACCAAAACCTACTTGAGGGATTTTAACCCCGTTTGAAAGGGTATACGTATCAGTTAATGACATTTGTAAAGCCTCCTAGTGTTTGACTAACAACTACAGCGTTAATCGTACTGGAAAATTGACTACGCGACAAGTATCATGGATCATCATTTGATTAACGCCATTGTGAATTGCCCCTTGGCTTGTAAATTGGGACAAATAATATCATATTTTTCGGGTTAGCGGAAGGCTTCGTGTGATGGGAAAAGCATGCAACGGTGATATAATTAAAGCATTAGAAAGTTGATCACTCAACGTTACTCGGATTCAGATAATGGAAGGACGGGATTGCTTATGAGCCGAAAAGTTGCCATTGTAACCGGCGCTTCATCCGGAATTGGCAAGCAGATTGCAAAAAATCTGCACCGAAACGGGATGGAAGTTTATGCCGTATCAAGAAAAGTCTACCAAATGAACGAATTGGATGACTTGGGAATTCACACGCGTCATCTTGATGTAACGGATTATGAGGAAGTGGATCGGGTTGTTAATCAAATTGCCAAGGAAACCGGTAGAATTGATGTTTTGGTTAATAATGCCGGGTTGGGCGTTTTTGGCCCGGCAGAAGAAGTTGATTTGGCTGAAGGCGAGTACGAGTTCAAAGTAAATGTGTTTGCCGCGATGAAAATGATTCAGGCTGTTTTACCATTTATGCGAAAGCAAAAGAGCGGTCGAATTGTGAATATTTCTTCGATCGATGGTAAAATTTACAATTTACTTGGAAGTTGGTATGTAGGCTCCAAATTTGCCATTGAGGGTATTAGTGATGCCTTAAGGCTTGAGTTGAAGCCGTTTGGTATAGATGTTGTCGTGATTGAACCCGGTGCTGTTAAGTCTTCGTGGAAAGATACCGCTACCGGAAAAATGGTTGAAAAGGCAGCTGAGGGGCCTTATGAAAAGCTGGCACGTCTATCAGCAGACTTTTTCTCCCTGTCCTATAAGTTTGCCTCTGAGCCCAGGGTAGTTGCCAGGATGGTTGACAGGGCGGCTTTTTCAAGGCGACCGAAAACACGTTATGCGGGAGGGGCAGGCGCCAAGCCGATACTATTCATGAGAAAAGTATTACCGGATAAATGTTTCGATTCGTTACTGACCGCACTTAGTAAATATGCCCAAAAGGTCTTGAATAAACAGACGGCGTTTAATAGGTAGTGTGCGGATCAAAGCGGTTAACGTTCGGAGTGTAAGGCGTTCATTTCGGAAATCTGGGGTTTGGATTTTTGAAATGGATCCCTTACATGCAGAACGTTGCTTTGAGGAGCAGTCCTAATAAGTGTGCGGAACAAAGCGGTTAGCATCCGGAGCATAAAGCGTCAATTGGGAAATCCCGGGTTTGGATTTTGGAAATCGATCTCTTATATGGAGTGGTGCTGGTTAGAGGAGCAGTCCTAAGGTAAGTGTGCGGAACAAAGCGGTTAGCATCTGGAGCATAAGGCGTCAAATTGGGAAATCCCGAACTTGGATTTTTCAATTTGATCCCTTATGAGGAATGATGCTGCTTTGAGGAGCAGTCCTAGACAGTGTGCGGAGTCAGCCTGGGACAAGCCGGGGTACAAAGCAAGCGGCAGGAAATTCCCGTTCCTGGAATTTTGTGGCGATTGTTTTGTATGCAGGTTTGTGGCTGATGGAGCAGTCCTAAGATAGTGTGCGGATCTAACCGGTTAGCACCCGGAATCAGCCCCAAAAAATAATTAAATTTGTACGTTATTTATTTGCAAAGCGCTTCATTATATGTGAAAATGATGATGTTAGATATGTAAAGGAAAAATGTGAATTTCTTTCTGAGGGGAAGAATTCGGGGATGTGGCAAATTCAAGCCTTGCTGGATCCTCTTTTTTCTTGTCCTTATTGACTAGGAAAGCGATATCAATTATTCTTAAATTAAGCACAACACTAGGGGTGCCGCCAGAAGCGGTTGAGATGGATCTGTTCGGTCTGGTCCCTTGGAACCTGTAAGACAATGCTTGCGTAGGGAAAGTGACAGTGAGGGTGTGAACCATCCGAAATTTTAAGGTATTTTTGAGATGGGGCACGTTTAAGATGGTTGCCTAGTATTCTGCCATCACTTAATTCAACTCTATACGTGAACAACTTTGGACTGCAGGCAATGATGAATTGTCGCGGTCCTATTTTATTTTAAGGAGAAATATAATGAAAATTGATTTATTAAATACACTACGAGAAAAAAATCCAATTGCTTTTAACATCTCTAATTTTGTGACCGTTCAGGACGTTGCAAACGGTATTAATGCACTGGGGGCTTCGCCAATTATGTCTGAAGAGAAAAATGAGGCCGAAGCAATGGTTAAAATGGCCAACTCGGTCACAATTAATCTGGGTGCATTTACCGAGCAGCAGCTCACTCAAATTGATACGGTAATGACGTTTGCCAACCAATATCATAAGCCAATCGTGGTTGATCCCGTAGCCGTTGGTGCTGTGCAATACCGTTTGGAACGGTGTAACGAGCTGCTTGCTCAAAAGCAGGTAAACGTTATTCGAGGCAATGCTGGCGAAATTGCTGCCTTGGCAGGTGTTGAATGGAACGCTAAGGGGATTGATGCCGGTGAAGGTGCCGGGGATTTGGTTGAAATTGCTAAAAAGTTGGCGAATAAATACAATTGCACAGTTGTTGAAAGTGGGAAAACCGATATCATTACAAATGGTGATGCGGTGGTTAAAGTGTTCAATGAATCTGATTTATTCAAATTGCATGTTGGATCCGGTGATATGCTTTCAAGTACAATTGGCTGTTTTGTAGGAGTTGAAGATGATTACTTTGAAGCCGCCCAAACAGCCGTTGTGGTTTTTGATGTTGCGGGTGAAGTTGTTGCTAAAGCAATGGACAAGCCGCTTGCCGGTTCATTTGGACCACAATTAATTGACGAGTTGCATTTAATCGATACGAAAACGGTTGAAAAGTATGCAAACTTTGAGTAATCACATCTTTAACCAGTGAAGAATGGATAAGCAAAGGAGAAATAAAAATGGTTAACGAAACGGTTCAAGCTCTTACGATTGCAGGAACTGACAGTGGCGGTGGCGCCGGCGTTATGGCAGACATTAAGACAATGCAGGAACGTCATGTCTTCTCGGCGGCTGTGGTAGTCGCGGTTACTGCGCAAAATACAATTGGCGTTCAGGACTTTATGGCAATGCCAAAGAAAATGATTGATGAGCAATTTGCATCAGTAGCGGATGACTTAAAAATCCGGGCATGCAAGACCGGTATGCTGGCTGATGTGCCGACTGTTGAAGCAGTTGTCGAAAATTTAAAAAAGTATGATTTGGGGCCGTTAACGGTTGATCCGGTCATGATTGCCAAGGGTGGTGCACGTTTACTATCAGAGGATGCCATTAGCACTGTCCGTGAAAAGCTATTGCCGTTGGCTGATATTTTAACGCCCAACCTGCCGGAAGCAGAAGAATTGGCCGGCATGAAAATCAATGATCATGATCAAATGATTCAGGCCGCTAAAAAGCTTCAAAGCATGGGTGTTAAAAACGTGTTGATTAAGGGCGGTCACCAGGTTGAATCAAAAGAATCCTCTGATTTTATTTTGCTTGAAACCGGTCATTCCTTTTGGGTCAGTTCACCAAGGGTCGACACTAAGCGGACGCATGGAACAGGAGATACACTCTCTTCATGTATCACAGCTGAACTAGCGAAGGGGAGCGATGTTGAAACGGCTATTCGCACCGGTAAGAAATATGTTCAGGCTACTATTGCAAACGGCATTCAGGTAGGACACGGTCATGGGCCGCTGAATCACTGGGCCAAGATTGACAAAGAGGGTGACGACTGATGGCAATGGCATTTAAAGTCGGTATGTTACGGGCGTATTTTATTGCCGGCACACAAGATATTAAAAAGTCAAATCTGACGTTACCAGAGGTACTTACTCAAGCTTTACAGTCAGGCATTACCGCGTTTCAGTATCGTGAAAAAGGCGCCGGATCTCTCTCGGAAGAGAAAAAGGTTGATATGGCGCATACACTTCGGAAGCTTTGCGAAACCTACAAAATTCCGTTTATCGTGGATGACGATGTTGATTTGGCACTTGAAACAGCGGCTGACGGTATTCATGTTGGCCAAAAAGACGAGCGGGTAACGAAAGTGATTCAACAAGTCGGCACAACAATGTTTGTTGGGCTTTCCTGTGATACAAAAGAGCAGGTTGCCATTGCCAATGAAACCGAGGGTATTAGTTACATAGGAAGTGGTCCTGTGTATCCAACTGGTTCAAAAGCAGATGCCGATCCGGTGATTGGGATAGCCGGTTTAAAGAAGCTGGTTCAGTCCAGCCGGTTGCCTGTCGTTGCAATTGGTGGGATTACCGAGGAAAACATTTCTGAATTGCCACAAACAGGAGTGGCTGGTGCGTCTGTTATTTCCATGATTGCCCAAAGCAACGACATTAGGCGAACCGTTACGAGAATGCGGGCTGTCTTCGAAAAGTAATTCCTTTGCTAAAGTCACCGGGGTACCGTATGATGAAAGTAATAAATCTCGATGATTGGCAGTGAAAAGGATGACGACTCAATCAACGCGGAGCCTCTCCGCACAATTTCGTAAGATACAGCAACAAATTGATAACAGTAAGCCGGGGAAAATTATTGCCAACACAAAATTAAACGGCAACCAGCACAGGTTTAAGGTGCAGTCTCATGGTAAGTCAATTGATTTTAACGGTCCTGAATGGTTGGTAGATAGTTTTCGACAGGCAAGTGAAAATGGTAAGCAGCTTGAAGATAAATATCCGGCCCACAAAGAATTTTTTGAACGGATTGCCAAGCTTCATTGGACATGGATTGACCAGATGCCATTGAACTCTGAGCGCATCGACAGGCTCTTAAAGCTTGATGATCATGAGCTGAATCAAGTGTTTGTCGATACCTTGATTCGGGATTCCCACAACTTACTTAATCAAAACCTGGATGATTTGGCGGCTTCTTTGGATAATGGTCATGCCAAACAAATTAAAATTGTTAAACGACTGATTTACCAAGCACACGATAATTACATCGTTTTGTTTAATTTGCTGTTTTCAATTCTAGAAATGGTAACCGTTCAAAAATATGGTCAGTCGCGAACGGCTACCTGGAACTATAATCCGTCTCTAAATGAGATTAAACGGATAAACGAGCAAATCAAAACGGATCGGCATAAGCAGTTTGGCCGGCTACTTGAGTTGAATGAATTGGATGTTTTGTCGGGGTTATACAAATTCTTTGATTTTAACTCCTATCATTTACAGACAATGCCATACTCCAGACATACGGTTGAACATGGAAAGTTTGATCCAAATAATTATACCTTTACCGAATTCATGCAATTGGTGCTTCTTAGTAGAAATATTGCGGTTTCCTTGAAAGGAGAGAAGTAGGCCACTGATACTGTTACCTAGCCGAAACGTGCGCCAAAAAACAGCTCCCTGCCATATAAGTAAATAAATCCAATATTCAAGTCCAGAATATTAGTTGATCACTGTTACCTAGCCGAAACGTGCGCCAAAAAACAGCTCCCGGCCATATAAGCAATCAAATCCAATATTCAAACCCAGAATATTCGATTTGATCGCTTATATTCTGGGAGCTAATCGTTTTCTGTCGCACTCTTTTCTTCAGAAATGTTACACTATAGTTACTTGCTCGTTACATTTATTGAGTTTCAGTGAAAACGAGGGCATAAGCCTTGTACTTTTTCTGATAAATCGTTATAAATGAATGTGAGTCATGTATTTTTTATTTTACAAATTAAGGTGGGGATATGTAATGAAGGGACATTTTAAGTTTGCTGTAATGACAGCTCTCTTATTTGCGTCCGCCGGAATATTCGGAATCGCTGCTAACGCCAATGCTGACGTTATCGATGCACCCGGCTCGGCTGGCTCAATCAAACAAGTTAATGCCGGTAACGTGTTAAAAGATTATGACGAAGAGGCTCTTAACACAGTTAATAATGATACGCCTCAGGGGAATACGTCGAAGAAATACGCGAAGTATGATCTTGATCCATCAGGCTATAACTATGCTAACTCCTATTCAACAATTTCAGGTAGTTCGCAATCAAATACATTTAAGACCAAATGGTTCTTACCAGATGGTTTTAACGTTTCCAACCTGCAACACGGTAACTTCCAAAGTGTCACTATGGATGATAGCGGAAACGTTTACTTCGTTGAATCGAATGGTACCAATACAAACCAAGGGGCAATCGTTAAGTTTAATATGGCTAAGCTGCAGCAGCTCGGTGTCAACAACGATCCTTTAGCTTTGTGGCAAGCATTTGATTACTTTAACCCTTACACAACGGATGGAACGGCACATAACCAGGAATACGAAGATGCGTACAATCAAATGAAAGGGTCATTTGATCAGATTAAGACGTTAACCAATACGCTTAACCAGAATAAATCTTGGCAGAATAATCAGAATAACTACCAGAATAATGCGCAAAAATGGTATTATTACTGGAAAAATAAGAAATCTAAGAATCAAAAAATTGTGAAATCTGCCAAGTATTCTTATGCTTCCAAGCAAAAGGCCAAGAAGGTTGTTAAACAGGCAACTGCTAAGATGGCACAATGGATGAAGTCATATCAGATGCATAAGAAGAAGGTTGCCAACTACAACAAGAAGATCACATCCATTCAAAACCAGATCAACACTTATCAAAGTCAGGTTGATGCGGTTAAGGCACAAAATCCTGAGATGTTTAAGTATGTTGATATCGCTCAAACCGCACAGTTGTCTCCAGAGGTTGACATAGGTCATGGTCAGACATTGGCTTTCAACCCACAAAACAAACACATTTATCTTGCTGAAGATAACACGTTAACCGATTTGAAGACACGTGATGATAACAACACGGTTCTTGAAATGGATCCGAATACGTTGAACCCAATTCGTGAATATAACTTCAAGATGTATCACGGCGACAGTGCCAACCTTCAGTTGCATACACTTGCGTTTGATAAGAGTGGTAATGCATACTGGGGTCGTAAATATGGCAAGGGATATATCTTGTTCTATGGTCGTTTAGATGAAAACGGTGTCTCTTTCCAAGCTTCACAAAACATGGTTGGAAACCGTGGTGGTAACACCAACCAAGGGATGAGTTATAACCCACAGAATGATCGGGTTTACTTTGTTTCCGATGATATTTTAACGTCTATTCCGGCTGAAAAAGTCCGGGATAGTAACTTCACTGCTGATGATATTCACTATCAAGCATTTGATTCAAAACGTGAGTTTGAAAGCTTAACGTTTGACCAAGATGGTTATGGCTACTTGTTGGCATTATGGCCACCTGAGTTAATGCAATCAACAGCACCATTAAATTAAACACTGAATTTCCGAACTTAATGATTAAATCAGACATCTGATAGTAATGGAATATTTTAAAAAGGCTCTTGCAACGGTAATGAAAACGTTGTAAGAGCCTTTTTAATAACAGAAACAAGTAAAAACATTATGAATTTTATTCTAATTGTATTAAAAAATATATTGACAATGGTAATAATCCGCAAGTATACTTAGCGTATTGATTTCTGGGGGGATTTGGCAAAGCTTTATTTTGTCGGATCCCCTCTTACTTTTTAATAAATTAGAATCATTATCATAATGATGTCGTTCTAAAATATAGGGGCTGAAAAGATGACAGATAGTTTGGCAGCAAAAGATTTAACAGCAGGGTATGGACATAAAGTCGTGATTGATCATCAGGACATTTCAATTGCTCAGGGTCAGATTACCGGACTAATCGGTCCAAACGGAAGCGGCAAGTCGACTTTATTTAATGTGTTGAATGGTTTCGAGTCGCCAATTTCAGGAACGGTGACTTTAAGCGGAAAGCCGATTTCAAGGTTCAGTGCTCGCCAACGCGCACAACAGATTGCCTGTTTACCGCAGCGAACAGTTATTCCGGATGGGATTACTGTTTTTGAATTGGTTTCTTATGGACGCTATTGTCGGCAACGTGGCTTCCACCATCTGTCACAAACAGATCGAAAAGCTATTAATGACGCAATTCAGGCAGTTCACATGACCTCAAAGGCGGATGAACTGCTGACCAGTCTTTCAGGCGGTCAGCAGCAGCGGGCATTGATTGCCATGACACTTGCTCAAGACAGCCGTATCTTGATGCTTGACGAACCGACTACATACTTGGATCTGACAAATCAACTTGAGATTTTAAATCTGTTACAGGAACTAAATGCCAAGTTCCGGAAAACAATCATTATTGTGTTACATGATTTAAATGAAGCTGCCCGTTACTGTCACCGATTGGTTTGTCTGGTTGATGGTCATGTAAAGGCAACCGGCAGACCGATTGACGTTATAACAAAGGCCATTTTAGCTGATGTGTTTAAAGTTGATGGTGATATTCTTCATGATCATGGCTGCCCACAAATCATGAATTGCCATACGCTGGCAATGCCATCATGATCTTTCATAAAAAAAGAGTGTTAACCGGTTGCCTGCTGCTGGCGTTGGGGTTTGCGGTTCTGCTGGATACTTTGGGCGGTCCAAAGTGGTATGGTATATCAGAATTTTGGCGGCCTACCTCAAAATTAGCCACACAAATTCTGTGGGATGTCCGCATTCCAAGAGTGTTGGCCGCAATGCTGGTTGGCATTTTACTGGCGACTGGCGGTTTGTTGCTGCAAACAATTTCACATAATCCCTTGGCTGATCCGTCAATCATTGGTGTTAATGCCGGTGCAAATTTGGCTTTGATTGCGGGAGAATTAGCCGGACTTGCATTGACAGTTCTTAATGCTTTTTGGCTGGCGCTTATAGGTGCATTATTGGCGTTCTTGGTTGTTATCGGGTTTTCCTTAAACAAAAAGGGATTCAGCCCACTTCGATTACTACTTGGCGGCACTATTTTTTCAGGTTTTCTCAGTAGCATATCGATGGCAGTCAGTTTTATGACCAACAACACTCAACAATTTCGAGTTATTCTGGCTGGTGGTTTTAGCGGTGCCAATTATGAACAGGTCGGCTTATTGGTTCTGGTTGCGATTGTGGTGGTGGGCAGTGTCTTTTTCTTTCGGACCGAATTTACGCTGTTGGGGCTTGACCATCAAACAACCGTTGGACTGGGACTTTCTTTTAAAAAATTAATGGGGATCGCAATTGCTTTAATCGTATTAGCTGCCGGTAGTTCCGTAGCTGTAGGTGGCAACATCGGGTTTGTCGGGGTGGGCGTGCCCCAAATGGTCAATTTTGTTCATCCCGGTTCATTCAAAGCCAACGTTTTTCCGATTGCACTGTGCGGCGGCATTTTTATGCTGTTTGCCGATTTGATTTCCAAAGCAGCGGTCAGTTCTGTTGAATTACCGTTATCGGCCCTAAGTGCCATTGTCGGTGGGATCGTTTTGTTTATATTGGTGGCCTTTAAAAAGAAGGTAGTGAAATGACAAGAAGGATACGGTTAGTACTGACTTTTATGATTCTTTGCACCATTTGGATTGGGCTTTTATTGGCAGTTTTGTCATTTGGAGACATTAAATTAAATGTCGTTGAGGTCATGAAATCTTTGTTTGGACTCAGTCGGGATTTCACCACTAATTTTGTTGTTTGGCAGCTACGGTTCCCCGGCTTATTGGCATCGATTATCACGGGTGGTGAGTTGGCTGTTAGCGGTTTGATTCTGCAAATCCTGACGCATAATTCGTTGGCAGATTCCAGTATCCTTGGCATTAACGCCGGTGCGAGCCTTGGTGTTGTGATTGCCATGTTTGTATCGGCTGCAGTTGGCCTTCATTTAATGTCTTCCTGGTTGTTGCTGGCAGCACTTATTGGTGGACTTACCAGTTCCGGATTACTCATGTTGGTTGGTCGGCAACAATCCGCAATTAAAATTTTATTGGCAGGAGTAGCCTTAACGGCAGTTTTGAATGGTATTATTTTGATGCTTGAATTGGAAATGAACCAGTTTGATTTTGATAAAGTATTGGTTTGGTTGAATGGCAGTTTTTGGAATCTGGGCATGCCATTTTTAACGATCCAATTATTGTTTGGTATTGGTTTGATTATTCTGGTTATCTTAATGGTCCCGGCACTTAATGGGTTAACGTTGGGGAGTCGTGGTGCTTATGGCATTGGTGTGAACGTTAAGATGGCCGGTAATGTGTTGATGGGCGTTGCCATTTTATGTGCAACCGGGGCGGTTTTAGTTGGCGGGGCCATTAGTTTTGTTGGTTTAATGGCACCCAATATTGCCAGAAAATTAGTAGGGCAGCGGGTGACTTATTTATTGCCGACCAGTTGGTTACTCGGCTGCTGTATTATGATGCTGGCTCAGTTTGTGGCAACCAATGCGTTTGGAAAAACAGCGTTGCCGGTTGGATTAGTCGTTTCAGCGGTTACCATGCCGTATTTTATTTACTTGTTATTTTCAGAAAGGGTTGATTAATGATGAAAAAGAAACATACATATCTTAAGGTGTTGGCTGTTGCCATGATGGCACTTTTATTTTTGGCGGGTTGTGGAAAGGAAAATTCGGGCAAGTCTGCCAATAAGGGGTCGGCAAGCAGTACCAGGGTCATTCGGACTGCTTCCGGAAAAGTAAAAATTCCTACCGATCCAAAACGGATTGTGACTAATGTTTATACAGGGGATGTATTGTCGTTGGGCGGCCACGTTGTGGGTGCAACGGCCATTGATTTTGCGAGCCCATATATAACAAAGTCTCAGAAAAAAGGCATCACGAATCTTGGGTTAACGATGAAGCCGGAAGCGGTGCTGAAGTTGAAGCCTGATTTGATCGTGACGTCCAATGAGTCAGATGTGAAGTCATTGAAAAAGATTGCACCGGTTGTGTATATTCCCTACGGCACGACGGGTAATATTGAAAAAACGGCAACTAAGTTCGGTCAGGTTCTGAACCGACAAAAGCAGGCTCGGAGTTGGATTGCCAAATTTAAAAGCGAATCCGATAAGCAGTCACAGCGATTAAAAAAAGCGGGAATCAATCCGACTAAAACGTCAATCGGTATTTATGATATGCAGAACGGTAAATTATTTGTAGATGGTGCGAAATGGGGACGTGGCGGTCAAGCGTTGGTTACCGGGCTTGGATTTAAACTGCCTGCTTCTATTCAAAAGATTGACCAAGGTGCAGGCTTTCAGCAGATTTCCTTGGAGTCGTTGAAGAAGTATTCGGCAGACTGGCTGTTCTTTACAAATACAACGAGTGGAAAATCAACGAATAAGCAGGCAATTTCGGATCTAAAATCGAATCCGGTGTGGAAGAGCCTACCGGCAGTCAAAGCGGGCCATGTTGTTCAGTTGCCGGAAAATAAAATGTATTACTTTGATCCAACTGCCGTATACCAACAATTGAAATTGGTGACGGATGCAATGGTAAGAAGTGTGCGGAGCTAACCGGTTAGCACCCGGAGTATAAGACGTTGATTTCGAAAATCCCGGGCCTGGATTTTTGAAATCGATCTCTTATATGGAGTGGTGCTGGTTAGAGGAGCAGTCCTAAGAAGTGTGCGGAGCTAACCGGTTAGCACCCGGAGTGTAAGGCGTTGATTTCGAAAATCCAGGGTTTGGATTTTTGAAAGGGATCCCTTACATGCAGAACGTTGCTTAGAGGAGCAGTCCTAAGAAGTGTGCGGAGCTAACCGGTTAGCACCCGGAGTGTAAGGCGTCGATTTCGAAAATCCCGGGCTTGGATTTTTGAAATGGATCCCTTATCAGTTGTTAATGCGTCTAACAATGACATCATAAAATTCAGTGACCACTATTCCCAAACTTATGTATTCGCGGTACAATACATCGAGTATACGTATCTCCCGATTTAGAAGAACGGAGGAAAATATGGCTTATCTGGAATTACATGATATTAAGAAATCGTACTACCTTGGCAGTGAAGAGTTCCCGGTACTTAAGGGACTGAACCTTTCATTTGAACAAGGGGAGTTTGTTTCAATTCTTGGTGAATCAGGTGGTGGGAAAACTACCTTGATGAATATTATCGGTGGGTTGGACAGTAATTACACCGGTGATGTTGTCCTGAATGGTAATTCATTGCGACATGACACTAACAAACAATTGGATGCCTATCGACGACAAACAATCGGTTTTATTTTTCAAAACTTTAATTTAATCAGCCATTTGACAGTTCTTCAAAATGTAATGGTGTCTCTTGAAATGACAACCTTGAGTCGTAAGCAGCAGGAAGAACGTGCCCATCAATTGTTGGAACAGGTTGGGCTGAAGGAACATGTTAAAAAATTTCCAAACCAGCTTTCGGGTGGCCAAAAACAACGGGTCGCAATTGCCCGTGCGTTGGCTTCCGACCCTGAAATCATTATTGCTGATGAACCAACGGGGGCTTTGGACAGTCAAAACACACAGGAAATTCTTGAACTGCTAGATCAGATTGCTACGGACGGTAAATTGGTGATCACAGTTACCCATTCACAGACTGTCGCGGATTTTGGTACCCGAATTGTGCGACTAACGGACGGTAAAATCAGTGAAGATAAGCAGATTAAGGAACCGTATAAAGCTGGCAATGAAAATGAGTTAACGACGCATACTCTAAAATTCGGTGCAACCTTAAAAATGGCACTGGAAAATATGCGATACAATTTGAAACGAAATATTCTGATTATTATCGGAGCAGCGATTGGGATTTTTAGTGTGATTGTCATGCTTGGACTGGGAAATGGTGTCCAAGGATATATTAATCACGAAATATACTCGCAGGTAAATCCGAATGCGTTGCAGATTACCAAGAATGTCAGCAGTGATAATACAGACGTCAACAAGAGTAATATGCAGACAAAGGATAAGAACCGACTCGAGAAGATTAAGCACGTTAAAAATGTTCAGAACGGGTTTTACGTGCAAGGTGGCAGTCAGTTGCGATTAGGTAAACAGACAGCTGCTATTTCGTTCATGCAGACGTTTAACCCGACAATTTTGAAGAAGAGCATCACAAGGGGGGATGCGCCCAAGGGTAATGAAATCCTGCTGACCAAGGAAATTGCTGCAAAGCTAAATAAAAAGCATCCCTATTCTCTAATCGGTAAGAAGATTACTTTCTATCAAAATACGTTAAATAAGCAGAAACGACCGGTGACTTTAAGTAAAACATTGAAAGTGAGTGGGGTTGCAAAAGCCAATACCGGGTCTACTTCCGTTACTTATCAAACAATGAAGTCGATTTATGGGTCAAAAAATATTAGTATTAAACCAAATTTCTTAACACTTGAAGTAACTGGCAGTGTAGAAAATGTTAAGCCGGTTCAAAATAAGATTAAGGCCTTTAAAAACAGTAAGAATAAGGCACAATATATGATTACCGGTGTTGGTGGTTTTGTTGACACGTTGAATACCTATATTAATTTAGCGGTTAATGTATTGGCAACGATTGCCGGCATCTCCTTGTTGGTATCAGCAATCATGATTATTGTTGTTCTTTACATCAGTGTTTCTGAAAGAACCAAAGAAATCGGTATTTTACGTGCGTTGGGGACGTCAAAGGGTAGTATTCGAAATCTGTTCTTCTCTGAAGCTTTCTTCATTGGCCTGTTCTCGTCGGTACTTGCAATTGCTTTGGCAGAAGGACTGGCTGCAATTGCCAACCACATTGCCGAATCCGGCATTAATTATCAGATAATGCAAATCTCTACTGGTAATATTCTCTTCGGACTGATAATCTCAATTGTCATTTCGTTACTGGCTGCTTTGGCACCAGCAGGAAAGGCAGCAAGATTGGATCCAATAGAAAGCTTGAGCTATGAATAAGTGTGCGGAGCAAAGCGGTTATCGTTTGGAGTGTAAGGCGTTCTTTTCGGAAATCCCGGGTTTGGATTTTTGAAAGGGATCCCTTACATGCAGAACGATGCTTTGAGGAGCAGTCCTAGAGAAGTGTGCAGAGCCAACCTGGGATAAACCGGAGTATAAGGTGACTCGGATTAAATTCCCGGTTTTGGAATTTGAGCTCAGTTGGCTTATATGCAGGTTTGTGGTTGACGGAGCAGTCCTAAAAAGTGTGCGGAGCAAAGCAGCTATCACCCGAAACCGCATATTACGGCTTTTGTAATCATTTGTAATTGGAAATTGTAAATCGATGATAGTATCATTAAAATGTAGTGTGTAAAGCAAATTGAGATGATTGAGTTTGCTTACAATTCTAAGAAAAAGAATGAAGGCAAAGGAATTAGAGATTATGGCTGATAAGAAGACAATTTCAGAGAAACAGAGTAACCAGCAGCATCCAAAGAAATCGAAAGAGTCGAAGGAACAAGTGCGTCGAGTGATCGGCGGATTGCACATTCGACTGGAAGAAGATGGCAAGCGTACGTTGGCAACCGACCATGAATTTTTCTGGAAAATCGGCAAAAAGACAGGTAATGAAGGGTCAGAACTTGTTGACGGTTTTCCCGAGTTGGGCCGAGTGGCAGTTGTTGAGACCAAATTTGGCTGGCGACCGGTGCTGGTAGTCCGTGAGCAAACAGTGACGGGAGAGGCTGCTGTGAAGGCAGCTGATGATTTGCGTCATGTTAGTCGATTTACGGCAAATGATGTTCACACGTACCATTTAGTCAGACCGTTTAAAAAGTATCTAAAAGATAATCATATTCAAGATCCGCGTGACGAGAAGAACGAAAAGGCGGATAAGTAAGATCAATTAAAAATACCAGTGATGATTTGTTTTGAGTCATCGCTGGTATTTTGGTATGCTTACTAAAAGGAATTAGAATTTTTATGGAGGTTTCCTATGGGAAAATATATCGTTAATGCGAAATTACGCAAAGTTGGTGCCCAAGTGGACACGCAAACCGGCATTCACCATTTTCTGGTTGATGAGCCGGTTGCCGGTGGTGGCACAGATGCCGGTCCAAATCCAGTGCAATATTTATTGTCGGCGGTTAGCTCTTGTATGGCCATTACTGCAAATGATATTGTTAGACGACAGCCGGAAATCAAAATTAATAAATTTGAGGTAAAAACGGCTGGTGAAACGACCAAGTATCAAGATGGCCGATCAGCAGTGACCAAAATTCAGGTCACGATACATGCTGAAACTAATTTGAATGAACAGGATCAGCATACTTTTATTAATCAAGTCATTAAGGAATGTACAGTTCATGAGACTTTAAAACATGCAGTTCCGATTGAAATTAAGCGTGTTTGATGAAATTTGAGGGATAGAAGTTTTATCGGGTCGATTGGATTTCGAATGAATTGAGGGGATAAATCGTGAAAAAAATCAAATTGTTGTTGGCTGGGTTGGCAACCTTCGTAACTGTGGCTGTGTTATCAGGATGTGGCACTCAAAGTCAGTCAAATAAACGGACACTTAACTTAATGCAGACATCCGAGCTTACAACGTTGGACAATACAAATCAGGCGACTTTACCTGAGTTCAATACGTTGACCAACATTTCGGAAGGCTTGTATCGGTTGAATAGTAATGATCAACCGGCACCTGCAATGGCAACAAAACTTGTTAAACCGACCAATAATGGGAAGAAGTACGTTTTTCATATCCGAAAAAATGCTAAGTGGAGTAACGGCGATCCTGTGAAGGCTGAAGATTTCGAGTTTGCATGGAAACGGGCAATGAATCCGGCTAATAATCCGGTTTATACGTACATTTTCAGTGGTATTAAAAATGCGGATGCTATTATGGCTAATAAGAAATCGTATAAGACTTTGGGGATTAGGGCAACCGGTGACAGAACGCTCGAGATTACTTTGGATCATCCAATGACCTATTTCAATAAATTGGTTGCAATGCCTGTATTTATGCCGCAGGATAAGTCGTTTGTGACTAAAGTCGGAGCTAAGAAATATGGCACCAATGCGAAAAATACGGTTTCAAATGGTGCGTTTAAGATTACCAAATGGACGGGCACTAATGATAGTTATCAACTGGTTCGCAATCCTTATTATTGGGATAAGAAGGCAATCAAGCTGGATCGCATCAATTACAAGACGGTCAAGGACCCTAATACTGCACATAATTTATTTCAATCCGACAAATTGGACGATGCTACAATTTCCGGTGTAACTGCTAAGAGTCTGCAAAAGAATAAAGATCTCAAGCGGGTACCGAAAGCGTGGACATATTATTTGCAGGTTAACCAAAAGAGTGGTGAGCCTTTGGCCAATCAGAAACTTCGAGAGGCAATCTCACTTGTGATCAATCGAAATGAACTAACTAAAAAAGTGCTTTCGGATGGTTCCGAACCTGCAAGTAGTTTTGTCAGTCCAAAAACATCGGTTGATCCTATTACCGGCAGGGATTTCAGTCAAGAAACCAGCACCAGTGTTGAACCGAACCTTCAAAAGGCAAAGCGTTTATGGAATCAAGGTCGAAAAGAAGCTAAGATTTCCGGGACACTTAAATTATCAATTATCGGTGACGATCAGGATGTGACTCGTAATGTTGCTCAGTTTGTGCAGGGGCAAATTAATCAAAACCTGCCTAACGTAAAAGTCAACATCAGTAATTTACCTGATAAGGCTTATCAAAATCGACGGACTAATGGTCAGTGGCAGTTAAGTCAATGGTATTGGTTGGCGGATTTTGCGGATCCAATTAATTATTTGGGTATTTTGACAACTAATAATACGATGAATCCAGGTCATTTTAGTGATAAAACTTATGATAGGCTGGTTGCCAGTGCTAAAAAAGCTGATAACCAAACCGATTATTGGCGGGATCTCAGACAAGCTGAAAAGCGACTGCAGAAGTTGACCGGCGTCATTCCGCTGTATTATGTAAAAGAAGATCATTTGGTTAATCCTAAGTTGTCCGGTGTTGAGTATCATGTTGCCGGATTTGCGGACTACACTAGAGCAAGATTAGCAAAATAGATAGACAAAGGGAAGCATCTCATAATTGATGGGATGCTTTTTTTGATACTTTTAGACGATTTTACTAAAATATTAAAAATAATTGGAAAAGTTAAGCGCTTCCATTCCATTTTTACCAAAGTCTGGTTATAATAAGTTTAGGTGTTTATGCCGAGCAACCCGTTTGACTAGGCACTTCTTTGTTTTAGTATATTTGTTGAATTTTACCAATGGTGGTAGAAAGAAGGAATTTTTATGGCATCAATTAATGGAAATGAGTGGAAGGCAGCGTTAAAGTCTCCAGAAGAGTTTAAAAGTTATATGACTAAGTATTTTCAGGAAAATAAGGAATTGACCGGAAATTACGAAACACCCAGCTATTATGAATACTACACAGTCACCCTGGATAGTAAGGAAGGGCTGGTTGTTACTTTAAAGACGGGGTTGAACCAACCTGCATCTTCTTTGCCGTTTAAGGATGTTGAACATCTATCGATCGAAGAATTTCGGCAATTGATTTTAAATAAGAAATTTGAAGATCAAAGTGAAACGCTAACCGATGTCTTCACGAAAATGATGGCAAGTGAACCAAAATCAAGATTGCATAAGGGAGGAAAAAAGTAGTGTGCGGATCAAAGCGGTTAGCACCCGGAATATAAGACGTCGATTTGGGGAATCCTGGTTTTGGATTTTTCAAATTGATCTCTTATATGGAGTGGTGCTGCTTTGAGGAACAGTCCTAAAACAGTGTGCGGATCAAAGCGGTTAACGTTCGGAGTGTAAGACGTTCAGTTTGGAAATCCCGATTTTGGATTTTTGAACTGAATCTCTTGCATATAGAACGTTGCTTTGAGGAGCAGTCCTAAAACAGTGTGCGGATCAAAGCGGTTAGTATCTAGAGCAGTTTATAAAAGTAATTAAGACAATATGCTCACATACCATGTCACACATGATATAATGGTTGAGTTGTAAAACATTGCAAGGAGCCTCTCGCGGCGGAAAACGTGAGGGGCTTCAATTGTATCTTGGCTTATTTTATTTTCTTTTTTAAGTCATCCAAACTATTCTTTAACTCTTCATTTTGCTGCTCGATTTTAGTCAAACGGACCTTTAAATCTCTATATTGGCTTTTGTCCTGACCTGCGAAAAATGAGGTGATCGTACTTGTCAGCATACCAATAAAGCCGATTCCGACAAACATTAGAAGGACCGCGGCAATTTTCCCCATTAATGTATGAGGCGAAATATCACCATAACCAACGGTCGTTGCAGTCGCAATGGCCCACCAAAGTGCCTGCCCCCAAGAGACATGTTCGGCAAGCGCATACATTGATGAGCAAATAAAGAGGATTGCCAGGCTGATCCAAAGCAGGTAAATAAAGCCGTTGGTTTTCAAAAAAGTATGAAATGACTTTTGAAGTTTGCCAATGATACCGATCATGCGAATGAAACGAAGCAGTTTGAGCAATCGGAAAATGCGGAAGACTCTGGAGAATCGAAAGAAGCTAAACGCTGAGTATAGTGGGATGATTGCCAGTAAATCAAAAATGTTGTGAATGAAAAATTCAGACTTATTCTTTGCGTAGGCTAATCTCGTGAAATAATCAATTGTGAAAATAATTAAAATACCATCGTTGATGACGTTCCAAGGGTCACTAGTCAAGCTAATTGTATTGCAAAAATCCAGTATGGTTAATGCAATTGAGATAATGGCAAGTATCATGATGGCCATGTTGTAAGCGATGTTGTATTTTTTCACGTTAATGCCCCCACATAACGATTTCGAGTCTTCGCTTCCATTTTACCAAGTCTTTAATCAAAACGTGTTAAAAAGCTCGCCCTTCTCTTATTTTGGAAAAGAAAAAGGCTGAAGCTGGATTTGCCTCAACCTTTCTATCGTTATCTTTTAAGAATTTAATTGAAACATGTCTTTGAAGCATTCCCTATAGTCATGTCACTTGGGCTATTAAACAAGGTCTTCTATATGGGATTTCGGGCTGAGATGCCCATTCATGATGATAGAAACGGCTTTTTGAGCGGCCAGCTTTGTGTCAAAAGCTTTGCTCATTGCGATCGTTTCGTGATCTGCAGATTTGATGAAAAACTGAAAGGTTCCATTTGGGGTTTGGTCGATAACAAAATACATGAAAATCACGCTCCTTAAGCAATCAATTCTGAAGATGTCTTGTTATTATTCCCCTCAATAGGTCTATTATATTTTCAGAAAGGCATGGTTTGTCAAATAGGTTAAAGGGGATATAACGTCATTAAAGAACTTTAATGTTATGATGTTTCAATACTGATGAATGACTTAATTAGTGAATAAACCGCTTCTGACAGTCGTCATTATAAGCTTAATGACTATTAACTGATTGGCGAAAAATGATAACTAATTTTTCATGATAAAATTTGAAAAAAATGGTTGAATTTTAAGCATAAATTTTTACAATAAAAGTTGAAAGGTGAGATCTTAATCATCTTTCAGCTAGAAATAGCTCAGGCAGTAACTGATCCTGTCCGTGTTTATTTTCAACTTATTTCGTTTGTATAAGGGAGGGTTGATTTTATGGTATTAAGTAAACAATTAGAGATGACTGTTTTTGGACAATTAGTTACTGGCCTTAAACCGCGACAAAGATTAAAGAAGTTGCAGAAGAAATTGCAACGCGAGAAGGGTCAGGCAACTGCAGTAGCTGCTTCTTAATTACAAATTCCCCCAAATTTGCCAGAAGTGACGACATATAATGATTCGATGTGTTCGAGGCTCTTCTCGAGAACGGGAGTTGGTAAGTTCTATATGAAATTAACGGTTGACTTGGTGAGCACCCGATAACCTGTGACGTTGTCGGGCGCTTATTTTTGTATATTGTTATAATGAAGAAGGTGTTTCTACCTAAACAAATCGCACTAAAAAGCATAGGATAGACACATTACATTAAATATTGGGGGAATTGAATCGATGTTATGGTTATGGATTCATTTAGTGACTTGGTTTGTATTAACAATCGTGGTTGTACTTGGTTTGATCGCAAAATCTCATAAAGTAACGGTGTGGGCAATGACGGCACGCGTTTTATATTTGATCGCCATTATCAGTGGCGTCATTCTGTTGTTGGGAACTTGGCAATACAATCCGATACTGAGTACCATCAAAGTTATTTTGGCATTGGGCCTGATTGCGTTTATTGAAATTGCGTTTGCCCGTAAGCAGGAGAATAAGTTTCATGCCGGTTTGATCTGGTGGGCACTTTGCTTCTGTATCGTCGTTGGTATTGTTGGGTTAATTCTTTCGCAAGGCAGACCATTTCTACATTAGCTTGATTAATAAAGACAGTCAAAAAGCGCCGATCAAAGTCACCACATTAGTGCTCGACTTTGATCGGATTTTTTGACTTTATAAAATGAGAAAACCACCTATCGTCTTTAAAACGATAAGTGGCTTTTTATAATGGTCATCAATTAATTAAGCATTGACCGAACCTGCAAAGCTGGGTGCAAAGTACTGTGAAATAGTTTGTACTTGAACTGTCTTGCCGGGTTCCGGTGCGTTAGCGTATTGATTATTGCCCAGGTAAATAGCGCTGTGATAAACGCCGCCTTTGCTTCCCCAGAACAAAAGGTCACCTGGCTGTGCGTTTGATACGGATTCATTTGTAGTAGATTCTGCTTGTGCTTCAGCTGTTCTTGGTAAAGAAACGCCATTTTGCTTGTAAACATACTGAACAAACCCGGAACAATCAAAGCCCTTGGTAGTTGTGCCACCCCATTGATATGGAATGTTTTGAGTGGTCAACTTTTGAGCTAAGGTTGTCACACCGTCAACAGTGCCTGAATTAGTATCAGGAGTGGCTGTCGTATCGGTTGTTGCATTTGCTTTCAGTGCTGTTGATGATTTAGCAGTCTTGGTTGACTTGATGGTGGTCGAACTGGAAGCTGTTTTGCTTAATGATTTCGTAGTGCTTGTTTGTTTATTTGAACTCGGACTCACATATGTACTGGTTGTTTGCTTATTCTTCCCAGTATAGGTTTTCCCCGTCGTGTATTTTTTAGCACCCGAATTTGATGATGTTGAACTTGATGCAGCAGTTGACTTACCCGGAATCGTGATTTGGGTTCCGGTAACAATTGTATTTGCGTCCTTTAAATGATTTGCTTTTGCGATTGTACTAACGGTCGTGTGGTATTTTGTGGCGATTTTATATAAGGTATCGCCTGATTTTACTGTGACCTTAGTATCGGCGTTCGCGGCGACTTGGCTCAAGGTAAAGACACTAGCCATTGAAAACAAACCTAGGGCTACTTGTTTCTTTATACTCATCAAAAATCATCTCCCCGAATTTCTTAAGACTTTATTAAGACACCTATACCATAACATTTTTCCACGCTCGATTTGTAACAAGCTTGTTACAAATTTGGCGTTTTGATCACTAAGAAGAAATGGGCTTTAAGAGCTGCAATAGTAGTCTTAAAGACTTCTTAAGAATTTGAAGCTGGTAAAATAACGTGTCATTTGAAACATATTTGTAACATAAAAAGATGAAAGTTATATTATTGTGATAAAAGAAATAATAGTTTTGAAATAGTTAATCAATTTACATTGATTAAAAAGTAATGGGACGACTTTTGAAATCTATATCAAGTGAGGGTGATATAATTTGCCTATTTATCCGGGATGACATGCCAATGTTACGATTGATGCCGGAATTAAATGAGGCTAGAATAAATTTAAAGTGTGCGGATCAAAGCGGTTAATGTTCGGAGTGTAAGGCGTTCATTTTGAAAATCCTGGTTTTGGATTTTTGAAATGAATCCCTTACATGCAGAACATTGCTTTGAGTAGCAGTCCTAGAACAGTGTGCGGATCAAAGCGGTTAATGTTCGGAGTGTAAGGCGTTCATTTTGAAAATCCTGGTTTTGGATTTTTGAAATGAATCCCTTACATGCAGAACATTGCTTTGAGTAGCAGTCCTAGAACAGTGTGCGGATCAAAGTGGTTAATGTTCGGAGTGTAAGGCGTTCATTTTGGAAATCCCGGTTTTGGATTTTTGAAATGAATCCCTTACATGCAGAACATTGCTTTGAGTAGCAGTCCTAGAACAGTGTGCGGAGCTAACCCGGTATAAGCCGGAGTGTAAGTTGACAGGCAGCGAATTCCCGCTTTTGGAATTTGATGGCTGTTAGCTTACATGCAGGTTTATGGTTAGCGAAGCAGTCCTAAAACAGTGTGCGGATCAAAACGGTTAGCATCCGGAATATAAGGTGTTGATTTGGAAAATCCCGTTTTTGGATTTTTCAAATTGATCCCTTATATGGAGCGGTGCTGTCTTGAGTAGCAGTCCTAGAACAGTGTGCGGATCAAAACGGTTAGCATCCGGAATATAAGGCGTTGATTTTTCGAGTTGATCCCTTAATATGCAGTGGTGCTTTGTTGTGTATTAATTCTCTGAGAGGGTGGGGCTATTGAAACCGTTAATTGGGATTCCGGCTAATACCGGGTTAACAGAACTTGGATTTAGAGATTACGTAGATGCTGCTGTCGCTCAGGCAATTATTAGGGCAGGGGGACTGCCTGTCATACTGCCTCCTAATAATGATCGACGCTTGGCGAAACACGTTGTCAGTCGTTGTGATGGGTTTATGTTTATTGGCGGACCGGATATTGACCCGACCTTGTTTGGCGAGGAGCCGATTGACCAGATTCATGGGACATCGTTAAAGAAAGATCAGTTTGAATTAGCTGTTTGTCGAGAAGCGTATAAGTCCAACAAGGCAATTTTTGGGTTTTGCCGTGGCATGCAGATTATTGCTGTTGCGTTGGGCGGCTCATTATATCAGGACATTTCCAGTCAGAATAAGCAGGCTTATATCAAGCATCATCAGGATGCCCCGATTATTTATCCGAGTCACCATGTGGAAATTGATAAGGGAAGTCAAGTTGCGGGCATTGTTGGTGCCAATCCTTATGTTAATTCGCATCACCATCAGGCAATTAAAGAGTCGGGTCCTGAACTAAATGTCGTGGGGCGGGCACCGGATACGGTTATTGAAGCGATTGAATCCAAAACGGATGATCAAGTGATCGGAGTACAGTGGCATCCGGAATTTCTATTTGAAACGATGCCGGAAGAAAGGAAACTTTTCGAGAACTTTATACACCGCTGCAAAGATCGAATGTGACTTAACCAAGTTGATAATAATGATTTAAAAATGGTGGATTTTAGTAGACAGAAACGGACAGTACCACTTATGATTTAGATTGTGTTTCTATTTGCGAAACCGCTATTAGAGCTGCATGATTAAATTGAGGGAGAAATCGGAGAATGAATTTTGCGGACAAAACAAAATTAACGCAACTCGAAAATCAAAAGTTAGCGATTAAAGAAATGATTCGCTTAGTGTATTCGGCTTCCAGATTTGAGGATAACAAGGCAACAATTCGGGAAACTGAAACGATTATTTTAGGATCTGATGTTTATGGTCTTTCAACAAGGGACACGAAGATTATTCGACAACTGCAAAGTGCGGTCGAATTAATGATTAGAAACAGCAAACCCTATTCTTTGGCGGTCAGTCATGCCATTAACGGCTTGGTCGCAAAGGGTGAGTCGGTTGCTTGGGGAATGCTGCGAACGGGCAAAGTTAAAATTGGCGGAACGGATTACATCCCGATGATCCCGGTTTACGATCAGGTAATGGCTGATCTTACCGAAATAATGATGGCCGATCAATCCGCAACCTGGAAAGCCTTAAAGGTGATGCTTTATATTATGCATAGCCAGTTGTATTGGGATGGCAATAAGCGGACCGCTCTTCTATCTGCGAATTATATTTTAATTCAGAACGGCGCCGGACTCTTAATCATTGATGACGAGCACATGACGGCTTTTTATCGCCTGCTGAATGGTTATTATAATACCGGCCATGGTGAAACATTAATGAATTGGCTGTACGAAACCTGTATTGTGACTGATAAGGCGTTGGATGCGAAAAAAGAATCGTTTAACTAAAGAAAAGCTCCCTATCATCAGCCATCCCTTGAGGTGGTTGATGATAGGGAGCTTTTTAGATCTAATTTTTTAAGGCTTCTTTCAAATCCAATCCGGATTTCTTAAGTGTCAGCATATTCCAAATTGTTTCCGCAATATAGGCGCCCGCTTCGACAGCAGGAATGCCACCGGGATGGATATTTGAAATGACTGTTCGTCTGGCTTCAGCCATTCCGACAGTTGGCTGATAAGCGATGTAGGCACTCATTGACTTTGGTGTTACCAATCCGGGACGTTCCCCAATTAAGAGGCAGACAACTTTTGCATGGGTCAGCTCTCCCAGTTGGTCTTCAACAGCGACCCTTGAAAATCGAATAAAGGGAATCGTGTTGATCGAAATATCATGAAGCTTCAATCCCTGCTTAATGGCTGGGATGACATCACCGACGTTTGCCGTAATGGCCTCGGAGCTTAATCCATCACCGACAGCGAGTAAAACGGATGGGCCCTTGTCGATGAGTTGAGTAACTTTGGCTGCAGCAGCTGTCGATAATTGACGACCGTGATCGGGGCGGGTGAGGTATTCGGTCTCATCTTGACACTGGGATTGCAACGGCAGCATGTTCATTGATTGAATAAACTCGGATGGGACATCCGCCCACACAGAATCCTGGGCAGCCGCATGATCGGCTCTTAAGCGTAAAACAGAACGGGTTTTGTAGCGCAACCCTGCCCGGCCCATACCAAGTCTTGCGGGAGTAGCTTCCTTTAATGAGAGGTAGGCATCTCTATTTGCTGGATGGTCAACCATTAATTGCGTGTTTAAATGGATTGAACGAATATCGATCAACTCGTTATCGGCGTTGACAGGAAGCGGTTGAACTTGTGGTGGTGTGAGTAATTGATTTTGGGTTTTAAGTACTTTCATTTACATCGGCTCCTTTTCCATAAAAATTGAGGCGTCCCCGGCTTTGCTGGTTAAGCGGCCATTTTGACTAATGCCGATTTTTTCCATCCAAGCCTCAAATTCGGGAATCGGGTGAAGATTCAGCAGCTCCCTGATAGTTGCAGTTTCTTGAAAACCGGTTGATTGGTAATTGAGCATGACATCGTCTGCTTGGGGAACACCCATGATATAAGTACAACCGGCATTTGCCAGAAGCAACGCCAGATTTTCAATATCATTTTGATCGGCTTTCATGTGGTTGGTATAACAAACATCACATCCCATTGCCAAGCCACTGAGTTTGCCCATGAAATGATCTTCCAGACCGGCTCTGGTAACCTGCTTGGCATCGTACAGATATTCCGGTCCAATGAAACCAACCACGGTGTTGACAATAAATGGATCAAAATGACGGGCAAACCCGTAGCAGCGAGCTTCCATTGTGACTTGGTCGGCACCGAAATTGGCATCGGATGATAATTCGGATCCTTGACCGGTTTCAAAATACATCACGTTTTGCCCCTTGTTGTGCAGCGCTTGTTTTCCCAACTGGTTGGCTTGGGCGATCAAGTGCTGATCAATTCCAAAAGCAGTGTTGGCCTTTTGCGAGCCGGCGATGGATTGAAAAATCAGACCGGCCGGAGCACCTTTTTCAATGGCCTGCATCTGGGTAGTGACGTGAGCCAAGACACAAGTTTGGGTTGGTACCTGCCAGCGGGTCACAAATTCATTGAAAGTATTGAGAATGGCGGTTACGCCGGAGACGGTATCATTAACCGGGTTTAATCCAATGACGGCATCCCCGATCCCCATACTTAACCCCTCCATTGTCGAGGCCATAATGCCACGAAGATTGTCTGTAGGATGATTGGGCTGTAAACGTGATGAGAAAGTTCCGGGTCGGCCAATGGTTGTATTGGCGGTCTTTTCATTAATCATTTTTTTAGCAGCGGTAATCAAATCAAGGTTTGTCATGAGCTTGCATACTCCGGCAATCATCTCGGAGGTTAACCCTTGTGAGAGGTAGTGAATCATGTCATTGGTTGTTGTCGTTGCCAATAACCATTCCCGAAGTTGTTCGAATGTCCAGCCTTTTATTTGTCTGAAAACCAATGGGTCCAAATCATCGATAATCATTCGGGTGACTTCATCATGATCGTAGTCAACAGCGGGATGTTCATACACATCATTTAGAGTCAGCTGTGACAAAACGACTTTTGCGGCGACTCGTTCCTGCATGTTGTGGGCAGCGATACCTGCGAGGGTGTCACCGGATTTCTCTTCATTTGCTTTTGCCATGACGTCCTTGACGGATTTGAATTGATAATGTTTGCCGGAAAGAATTGTTTTTAGAATCATTTTGATCACTCCATTCAATTAAATGCCAATGTTTTGATGATGAGGGGAAGCGCCTGACCGTTTGCAACCGGTCGACCGATATCGATGTAGTCGCCGTCTTTGGTCGAAACGGCATCTAAGCAGACCAGTGGGTAATCTTTGGGAATATGTTCGCGAAAACAATTGCCGAAGAACAGGGCCACATTTTTCTCCATTAAAATAACCAGGGGAACTTTCATGCGAATCAAGTTGGTCAACCCTGATGCCAGATCGGCGGCCTGCTTGGTGATTGCTTGAAAGTTGGCGCCGACGTGTTGCAGAGCAATTCCGATTGCGGCTAATTCGGGCAGGTCGTATAGCATGAGCTTGTCTTCAATAACCGGATTAATATCGGTAACCTTCGATTGATCAAGGCTGATCACGGGCACGTTTCTTAAGGGAAGGGCATTACTCGAATAGCGGATCGTACTGCCACTTACGGTAACGGTTTGCGAGCCTGCTCCGATAACGGTTGCCCCGATAGTCTCTGTGGGATGACCGATATGTTTAGCCTTAAAGAATGCCGAGGTCTTAATGGCGTGTCCAAGCAGGATGCCAATGTCACCATATTTGAATGGATTTGTGGGTAATTTTGAAAAGAAACAATCGGAAACGCCACCTGAAAATGTGATCAGGGCGTCTTGATTAACAGGATGGTTCAGTGGGTCTGTTTGAAGAAGATTGTAGAAAGGCGCCGGCTGAGTACCGCCGACCATCTTAACCAAGGCCCGCACCATTTCGTCAATTAATGGCTGAAGGATGGCCGGGGTTACAGTGTCTCCCAGGTGAATGGGGAGTGCCAGGCTTGAAATGATCTTTTGAAGCTTGGGCGCAATGTATGTAATTTGACGATGATCGTTAACCCGGATAAGCCGACCGCCGATATCAAAGCAGGCGGTATCCATGCAGTCACCATTTTTGAAGTAAGCCATGTTGGTGGTTCCACCGCCTATATCCAGATTAATAACCGGTATTTCGGGATGTCTTTTCAGCAGTGTTTGATTTGCACCCTTACCGGCAATGAAGCTTTCCAGCCTTGGACCTGCAGTCGCACAAACAAAATTACCGGCAAACTGGCTTAATGATTGAAGAGTGCGCCTGGCATTTTGCTTACGAGCGGTTTCTCCCGTCATGATAATGGCACCCATTTTCAGATCGGCCTTATTAATCTTGGCGATTTGATACTGATGGGCAACGAATGCCTGAAGTGCCTCCTGATTGATCCTCTTTGCGTCAATTAAAGGTGTAAAGATAACCGGACTTCGATAATTGATTTGTTTATCAACGATCTGAACGTGAGGCAAACTGGAGAAGGCTTCAGTATTTTGAATTGAAAGCTGTGCCAACACCAGAGATGTTGTGGTTGTTCCGATGTCGATTCCTACCGTTTGAATGGTCTCCGGCATAATGTCATTCCCTTCTTTTATGTCAAAAGTTATGACATAAATTATTAATAAAATGATAGATTGATCTTATTTGATTAAAAAATAGCTTGCTATTTCTAATCTATGTCATATAATGTAACACATAAACGAACGAAATGGTATCTATTTTAGGGAGGATGGGCATAAAATGATTATTTTTGGATTAATCGTCATTTTTGTCACCATCATAACGATGTTGGCAATTCTGGTAAAAGCAACAGATTCGGTTAGAAAGTGGAAACTGCAGTCTGGAAGCCTGTTTCAAATCTCAAAGTCGTTTGGCTATAAACAGGAATTAATTCGTGATATGGGCGGCTTTTCAAATTTTGCCGTTTCGTTTTCAATTATTTCGATTTTGACCGGCGCCGTTTCTTATTATGGTTACGGGTTTAGCAACGGTGGTCCGGCGATGATGGGGATTGGCTGGCCGATTGTCACGTTCTTTGTCCTGTTCGTGGCTGCCGCAATGGCTGAACTAACCTCGGCCATTCCGACATCAGGCGCGATTTACCATTGGGCGTCCATTTTGGGTGGATCGACTTGGGGATGGTTTACAGGTTGGCTGAATGTTATCGGACAGGTGACAATCGTTGCCGGAATCGATTATGGTTGTGCTATTTTTGCTTCAAATCTTCTTTTCACCCATCCAAGTAAACCGATGTTTCTGCTGACGTACGCAGTGATCCTTGGCAGCCATGCCATTTTGAATCATGTAGGCATTAACATTGTATCGAAATTAAATTCGATTTCTGCCATTTATCACGTGGTTGGTGTCTTTTTAATTATTGGCGTATTGGCGGTGCTTGGCCCCCAACACAGTGGTACTTATTTATTCCATACCTTTTCAACGGCAACTTCCCAGTCAATGCCGTACTGGGGTGCTTTCCTGATCGGACTGCTGCAGGCTCAATGGACATTGACCGGTTATGATGCCTCTGCGCATACCAGTGAAGAAACAATGAATCCACGTATTCAAGCACCGTGGGGCGTTTATCTTTCAGTTGCAATTTCCGGTATTTTTGGATTCCTGCTATTATCACTGGTGACTGTTTCGATTAAAAACCCAACGGCGGTTGCCGATGCCGGTAACAATGCTTTCATCGTTGCAATCGAACAGGCAGCTGGTTCACGACTGGGAAGTGCAATGGTTTGGTTGGTCACAATTGCGATGTGGTTCTGTGGCTGCTCGGCGGTAACCTCATCATCCCGAATGGTTTATGCATTTAGTCGGGATGGCGGCTTGCCATTTTCAAATCAACTCAAGAAAATTTCCAGTAAATTTCACACCCCGACGATTGCCATTTGGCTGATTGTCACGCTGTCATTTCTATTCGGAACCTCTGATGGTGTTTACGCAGCTATCGGTACAATGAGTGTCATTGGTCTTTATGGATCGTATCTGGTACCGATTGCTTTGAAATTAAGGGCACGTGTTCTCCACATTTGGACTAAAAAGGATGATGGTCCCTGGAGCCTTGGTAGCTGGAGTATTGCAGTCAGCTCGATTGCTTGTGGTTGGATTGTCTTTTTGATCTTACTCATGATCTTTTCGCCAACTGATGTTCAGCTAACGTCTAACATGGTGTTACACTATGCGACAGGTAAAATTTTTGTGGCCGTCCTGATTGTCTTGATTATTGATTTTGTTGTTTATGCAAGACATCATTTCACAGGCCCCAAACTGGGATCCTATGAAGCATTAAATAAACAATTAACGACAAGTCAACGCGATCAATCATTGACACCGGAAGTTGATTCGGAAACTCGAAAAAAATAACTCGTGAAATAAAAATCGTCATTAGTTGCCTCGGATAGGAGGAAACTAATGACGATTTTTTTGATCATTAATTTTTAAAAATACCTATAATTTTATCCAACCAACCGGATGCATCTACTTGGTCTTTCAGGCCTTCAAGTGATTCGGCTACTTTTGAGGTTGTTTCTTCACCGAAATTTTGGACGTGATCGGTCACACTGGAAACGTCAAAATCTGCCAGCATATCAGTGGCGTTGGTCAGATGATCGCCGAGTCCTTCAGCATTTTCCTGCAAAAAAGTCCGGGCTTGTTCAAGGTGGCCTGCATCGAGTAATCCTTGAAACTGACTAAATAAGTCTTCTGGTGTCATTGAACTCCTCCGTTTCTGGAAGTCATAGTGGCATCTGGCGTTAAAATGTCATCTTTATAATGATAGTTTAGCATGTGGTGTGTGGCTGCGACAATCGAAATGACCTATTTGTGACGTGGCTTTTGCTGGTTAATGATGGGTAAAATAAGTTGGTAAAATAGGCGATTATCTTTTTACACAACCTTTACATCAAATTTACAGGATTGTGCAATTGCCGCGCTATTATCAGGGTGGAGATAGAAGTGGGGTGATGTGAAATGTTTAGGAAATTTCTATTTATCGTCACTGTTGGATTACTGTTGTTTGCCGGACTTGTCACGGTACCGTCATCGCATGCAAGCACGTTACCCGGATATTATTCATCATATTGGTACAAGCCTCGTCTTATTCACATTAAATATCCGGTCTATGTTTATCAGGTTAATCCGGAAAATTCACGGACAAACCAAAAAATGGTGTTGTTGGAGGATTCCAAGGTCCAAGCGGAAAACGATACAACTTTTGGCTGGGTTGTTAAGGCACCGTATCTGCAGCAAAAAAGAGGCTATATTTGGATTGTAAAGGGTCATTATAACCAAGATTGGATAAAGTGGTAAGTGTTAGAATCAGTCGATTAAAAAGATCAAGGAGAAAATGGCCTTGATCTTTTTTTGTGACGACTTTTCCAAGTCGATATCCTCAAACTTTTCCTATATTAGTGTTATAAATGTTAGTGAAAATACTGATAGCGCTTTTTTAAAAGATACGATCGATCGCATCAATGAGTCAAAGGGGGAAGAATGATGGCTGATAGTCGGGGGAAAAATCTATCTATTATTGGTGTCCTGGGGATGTTTTCATTTTTGACATCTCTGTCAGGTTCCAGCACAAATTTGGCAATTCCAAAGATTGCCATTTCAATGAATATTTCGAGTAGCGCCGCAACTTGGATTGTCCAAATCGGGCTGATTACAACGGCCATATTATTGGTAATGTTTGGCCATATTGGCGACATCTTATCAAAGAACGCCGTCTTTTTAGCCGGCGGTATTGCCTTTTTAATTGGATCGACAATTACGGGGTTTGCGCCGGATTTTATCACCATTTTGATTGGCCGGGTAATTCAGGCGATTGGCGCGGCTATGATTATGGCTAATTCAATGGGGATTGTGACGCAATATTTTCCGGATAATAAACGGGCTGAAGCTTTGGCGATGATTTCCATGTTTATTTCGGTTGGGTCGATTTCCGGACCCGGAATCGGTGGTTTTATTATTTCCGTTTCGAGCTGGCGATGGATTTACTGGATTAATATTCCGTTAGGTATTTTAGTCCTTTGGCTGGGCTTTAAATTTCTGCCAATTCCCAAAGAATCCTGGGCACACATTAAAGAAGTAACCAAGGGCGCCAATTGGACAGGGCAAAACTTATTCACAATTGGCATTATTTTGTTCTTCTTAAGTGGGTCATTCTTTCAAAGTGGGCGTGATCACTTACTGATGGGGCTTGCTTTCTTCATTGTCGGTGGCGCAATCACGGTTTACTCGTTCATTCAGGATGATAAATCAAATCTGCCGTGGATTGCACCTGAGGTTCTTCGAAACAAAGGCTTCATGACATCGATTTTTGCGTTGAGTTTAGTGATGCTGGTTAATGCCATATCAAACATTTTGTTACCATTCTATCTGCAGAGTTACAACGGTATGAGTCCGTTCGCCAGTGGGCTGGTCATTATGCTCCAATCGGTCATGATGCTAATTACTACACCCTTTGCCGGCGTTCTGGCGGATAAAATCAACCGGGAGTTGATGACGGTTATCGGCTTGGCAATTTTGATGTTTTCACAAGTCGGTTATGCGTTTTTCCCGGATCATTTGGATATGATGAAGATTATTCCGCCGATTGTTTTGAACGGTATGGGCATTGCCATCTTCCTGTCACCAAATAACGCGTTGACAATGGGGATGGTTGATAAAAAGCTCTCTGGAATTGCCGGATCGTTTAATTCCTTTGCCCGGACGTTGGGAATGACAATCGGAATCAGCTTTGCATCATCGGCACTATTCTTCCAGTTGCCGGGCGTTACCCGAATTACGCCGGCAGTTGGTGATAAATTTGTTCAGGCATTCTACAATGTCTTCTGGATTGCAACAGCAATTTCCGGATTGGCACTTGCTGTGGTTTTGATAAGATATTTGAAATCAAGAAAAGAACCGGTTAAGAAAGATTCGGCTAAAGAATCAGCCTAAGAATAAGGGCTCGATAGTAAAACGCTGTTTGGAAATGAGTCTCATTTTCCAAACAGCGTTTTTGATACAACTTGTTAGGCGAAGACGTTAAAAGCGGTTCAGAAAATAAAAAAGTAGCCGGCCCATGTCAGCCGACTACTTTGTCATGCAGTATTTTCATTTACAGTCCCGCTGCACTCGAAGACTTACGAATAAAATGACTAATACTTATTAGAGTACCATTAAAATGGTTACTCGCTTGACACTGAGTATACGAGAAAAAAAGTTTAATTTCAACCGTTTTCAGGATATTTCTTGAATATAATCGATTAACACGCGGTCGTTAGCTGTCCGAATTTTTAGAATCATTATCACCAAATAATTAGAACAACACTCATTTTTCTTATCGTATTGACATTTTTTGTTTTTACATTTAATATTTGTTTATCACATATACCACAATAATGTATTTAGTGGTAGGAAAACGAAAGATCTCTACATATTTAAATATTCCAAAATTATAAATTGAAAAGAGTGATCAACTATGGAAGCATTATCAGAAGCCAAACACAGGGGTGAATACATTATTATGAATGTCTTGGGTGACAAGGCAATTGTTCGCCGATTATCTGAAATGGGGATGATTTCTGGTAAGAAGGTCACGGTGATCTCTCTTTCGACGGATTCAAGCGGCATGATGATTTATTTTCAGGGTCAGCGCCTGGCCATCAGTTTGGATATTGCCGAACGAATCGTCGTACGGGATATTAAGGAAAAAGCCGGTGACAAGCTGCACTCATTGTCCGACTTGAAAATAGGCAAGAGTGGAATCGTTCGAAAGATGGTTGGTGATCGGGCCTTACGTCGCAGATTATTGGACATGGGATTAACTAATAACACCATGATTAAAGTCAACCAAATTGCGCCGCTTGGCGATCCGATCGAATTGATGGTTCGAGGATATAAATTGAGTTTGCGGAAACGTGATGCCAGTTGCGTTTTAATCGAGGAGGTGTAATGAATGGAAATGTCTTCGCTTGCATTGGTTGGAAATCCCAACAGTGGTAAAACCACATTATTTAACGCGCTAACCGGTTCCAATCAACATATAGGTAATTGGCCGGGCGTAACCGTAGAACGAAAGAGCGGCCAGCTTAAGTCCGATAAGAGCATGATTGTTCAGGACCTGCCCGGCATTTATTCCCTGTCACCATATAGTTCCGAAGAATTGATCACCCGAAAGTATCTGCTTGATGATCTTCCGAGTGAAATTTTGGATGTCGTTGATTCAACCAACCTGGAACGTAATCTTTATTTAACCCTGCAATTAATGGAAACCGGTATTCCGTTACTATTGATTCTAAACATGATGGACATTTTGAAGAAGCAGCATCATCGGCGGATCAACCTCAAAAAATTAGCATACATATTGGATGTACCGGTGGTCAGTATCAGTGCGTTGAAGAAGCAGAACCTGGATCAATTAACTGAAAAAATTCGGGAAAAGGATGCGGAAGATCATCAATACGCCTACCCGGAATATGATCCACGATTGGAGTCCGCACTATCAATGATTCAGGATCAATTGACGGGTCAATTGCCGGACAACGAATTACGATGGTACGCCATTAAAGTTTTTGAACGGGATGAAGCGGTTAGCCGGGCAATGTCATTTACAGATAAACAACAACGGGAAATTGAAGCCACTATCAAAGCAACTGAAAAAATCTTTGACGACAACAGCGACAGCATTGTCGTGAATGCCAGATATGATTTTATCGCTAAAATCATTGAAATGTGTGTTGTCGATACAGATGACTTTAAGATGTCGATGAGTGACAGAGTTGATCGAATCGTCACTAATCGTTGGCTGGCACTGCCGATCTTTGTCCTTGTCATGTGGGCGGTTTACTACCTCTCTATTCAAACGATCGGTACGATCGGCAGTGACTGGGTCAATGACACCTTGTTTGGCGCTTGGATTCCCAACGTGACGACAAGTCTTTTGAATGCCATGGGAGTAGCAGCCTGGTTGAAAGGATTGATTGTTGACGGCATTATCGGTGGGATCGGGTCAGTACTTGGTTTCCTGCCGCAAGTGATGATGTTGTTTCTATGTTTGGGCATTCTTGAAGATTGTGGTTACATGGCACGAATCGCCTTTGTGATGGATCGGATCTTTCACCGTTTTAATTTATCCGGAAAATCCTTTATCCCCATGCTAATCGCAACCGGTTGCGGTGTACCGGGGATTATGGCGACTCGAACGATTGAAAGTGAAAAGGATCGCCGAATGACGATTATGTTAACCACTTTCATGCCATGCTCGGCCAAGCTAACTGTCATTGCGCTGATTAGCGGGACCTTTTTCCCTCACAACAGCTGGGTGGCACCTTCCGCTTATTTCCTGGGGATGCTGACAGTGGTTTGTTCAGGGATTTTCTTGAAAAAGACAAAGTTGTTTCGTGGCGCACCGGCACCTTTTGTCATGGAATTGCCGGCTTATCATTTTCCAAAATTGACGAATACACTTCAAAGCGTTTGGTTCCGGGCCCACGCCTTTATTATGAAGGCCGGCACGATTATCTTCCTGTCATGCGTTGTGATCTGGTTTCTTCAAAGCTTTAACTTTAGGCTGCAGATGGTCGATCAAAATCACAGTATCCTGCAAGCCCTGGGATCATTTTTGGCACCGGTTTTTGCACCACTCGGATTTGGAGATTGGCACGCAACGGTGGCTGTGATCGCAGGCCTGATTGCTAAGGAAAATTGTGTTGGTACGCTGCATATTACCTTTGGTGGCAGTAATGCCGGTTTTGTAGACGCCCTTCGCTCAACCTATTCACCGATGGCCGGATATGCGTTCCTGGCATTCAACTTATTGTGTGCCCCGTGTTTTGCGGCAATCGGCACAATGTACAAAGAGTTTGGGGATGCCGGTTGGACTTGGCGGGCTGTTGGTTATCAAACGCTGGTTGCTTATATGGTCGCTACCATCATTTATCAGAGTTCGCAGGTCTTTTCTGCCAACTTCTCACCGGTTGGCCTGACCGTTGCAATTCTTGCATTGGGAGTGGTGGTCTATGGGTTGTTCATTAAGCGTGAACGACCGGATTTAGGTATTAATGTTAGTGCTTAGTCGTTAAAAAAGTTCAACACAAAACGTCACGATTTGGAAGGAGTCGGTCTTATGGGCACACTTATTGTCGCCATTATTTTATTCGGATTGGTAGGTTTCGCGTTTTACGTCCGTTTTCTCAAGAAGGGATCCAAGGGGAGCTGTCATGAATGCGCAGACGTCGGTTGTCCGTTAGCCGATCGGGCGAAAATGGTTAAAAATAAAAGAATGAAAGCATAACAACGTTTTTTACTGAAATAGATGATTGAACGGACTTGAAACTAACTTGTCATGTCACTTAAGAAAGGGTTGTTGATCTATGGAACTTATCATGATTTTTAGTCTTTGGTTGTTTAGCATTTTTGTAGGGGTGGCTATTGAAGGCATTGCTTATTGGCGAGGGAAATTAACTTTGTCGGATGATGATTATAAGGCCTTTTCCGCTCGGATCACGAGTGCTAAAATAAGGTAGGAATCAGTCAGAATGGGGCTCACTTAGGTCAAGCAAGCTTATTCTTAGCAGAACTGGGTGATTAAAGGATGAATAGTCGTTGGATGATTACAACAAGGTGGCTGGGATAAATGTCGTTTATTCTGGTCTTTTGATGTCGTGAATAATCACGGTCAAAGCGTATCTATAGCAACTGTATATACTATTAACAGGCGCACTATTAATATAAAGTATGCATTGTTAGGCAATGGATTTCGATTACTTGTTTTCCAAAGGGCAGTTAACATTGACAAACAATCTTGAAAAAGGTTGAATAATCTTTGTGTTTTTCACCGGATATGTTATATAATAAGAGCCGTTCAGGGAATATTTTTATTAATTTGGAGGGGTAATTATGAACAAAGCACTTAAGAAAGTTACATTACTTAGTGCTGCCGTCTTAGGTCTTTCTGGCGCTGCATTTGCAGCTCAACCAGCAACTACTGCTTCTGCTAAAACAGAAACAACAGCTGTTGCAAAGGCCCATGCTAAGAAGGCAACATCTAAGAAAGCAAAAGCAGCTGCTAAAAAGAAGGCTGCTGCTAAGAAGAAGGCAGCTGCCAAGAAGAAAGCAGCTGCTAAAAAGGCTGCTGAAAACAAAGCATCTCTAGCCGCAGCCGCATCAGCAGCTGCAGCCGCTAAAGCTGCCGAAGCTAAGAAGGTTGGTACACCAGCTACTGCTTCATCATCAAGCACTGCTGCACCTATTTCTTCAACTTCATCATCAGCTCCTTACGTATCAGTTGGTACTACCCAAACTACTATTGACAGTACTTTCAATATTGAAGGTTACAGTCAAGCTACTGGTGGTAAGCAAGTTGCTCATGCACAATGGACGATTCCTCTATGGAACGGTAACGTTAACTGGAACAATGCCGTTAACACGTTCAACCGTGATCGTACTGTAATGGGCGACAAGAAGGATGTTATTCCTTCAAACACTTTGAAAGCTGCTTTGAAGAATGACGGCTTCAACCAAGTTTACATGAAGATTACACCAACTATCCTACCTCGTCTTGCAGGTGGATGGCTTGATAACGTTGATTCATTGACTGGTGTTTACATGAAGTTCAACTTGGATACTGATAGTATTCCAAGTAACGTCCACTATGGCGACACGGTTCGCTTAGGTTACACTGTTGATGATTCAGCGTTGTACACTAAGTCTGCTGGTGACACTAAGAATGAAAATTCAAGTGCCAATGCTGATGGTTACATCGGTATGACTATCTATCGTCAATGGGTAAAGACCATTCTTGATATGTATGTTGTTAACCCATACCTATAATGATTAGTTAACTTAATAAATAAAGGCATTTCCTTTGGGAGATGTCTTTTTTTGACCCTAAAAAAGAGCTGCGCACTGCAGCTCTTTTTGGAGGACGGCATCTTTGAGGGGGAGATGTCTTTTTTTATTTGAAGGGGTAATCATGAAATTTGTTAAGAAATCGTATTATTGGAGGGCAATTATTTAATGACTCATTTATGGGTGGCATCACTTCTTTCAATTAGTATTGATACTTGAAGTCGCAACTCTCTGGATGTGTTAACCTCTTATTTGATTGTCTATATCATATAGGCGCCGGCTTAACTCAAGCTTAAAATCAGAAACAAAGTGAAAATTAACTGCGGAATAGTCAGTTTTTCTAGCCTGTTGACTATCCGGAGGTAGCAAAAAAGCCGTCACCATTTATCTTGATAACGACTTTAGCTGGTTTTTAATGAAAAGGGTGACTAGTTGCTGGGACTTTCATTATTGAATTTTTGATATAGTTTCTCGAAATTAATCGTGCCAAGTCCGGTTGCTTGATTGTACAGGGTTCCCGGTTGGCCGGTGTAGTACAGATTATTGTTATTATTTGCGTCATCCAATACGTTGAACGGTGTGTCGGGTTGTTGAGCAAACTTGTAAATCTGTGGGTTCCAGAAACCGATTGGCGTGCTGCGATCACCGTTCATAACGGCATTTGCGGCAGCCATTTGTGGTGAGGTGTAGCTGGTTCCGCCACCGACCATCCAAATTTTGGCTGGTTTAATCGAAAGGCTCTTGCCCTTTATAGAAGCCTGATTTCCAGAGAAGTAGGTTGCATATCCGGTCTGGGTATCGGCGTTTCCAGCGACATCCGGCAGATTTCTCGAGTGACCGGTTCCGGTAATGACTTTGGGATTCTTGTTGATGGTGTAGCGGCCATTACCGACATACTTCAAGGCTTCAATGGCTCTGAAGGTATTTACACCGGGAACACCCAATTGATAGCGTGGTGTTGGATTCAAAGCTGAGAAACCGCCGCCACTGCCTGGGAAGACCCCCGCTTTAATTTCGGCGGGACTAACGCTGTAGGTATCGCCCCAAGCACGTTCCTTGGCCACCTTGATGAGTTTGTTGTGAAGAATCTTAGTGTACGGTAACGTTGTGCCACCAACAATCACTTGATAAGGTGAGGTTGAAACAACGTGATTTTCTTTACCGGTTGGCGATTCGCTTCGTCCGTAATCACCACTGGCTCGGAAGACGGAAATGCCTTGAGCAGCAGCTTGTTCCAGCATGAGGTTATAAGCATGATTATATTGTTTTAAGGTTGAACTGTGATCCGGCCATTCGGAATTGGTTTCGACACTTGGACCGAAGCTGGTACTGATTTGTTTATCATCATTATCCGAAATAGCCGACATAAATGCCGTGTAGTGGGCAGAAGGCGTTGTTGTCGCATCATTGCTTGGTTCGGCAATATAAACGTCAATGTTTGCTTTTGGCGCAACCGAACTGGCCGATTGAACGTCCAAAGAGGCTTCCAGTTGACCGGGTGTCATCAGCCTGCCCGAAATTTTTTGAACGGCCTTTTCACCACCAACTGTATAGATTCGATGAATTCGGCTGGTATCTGTATTAACCCCGGTCTGTTCCCAGTACGTCTTGATATCACCAATCCGAAAATCAGCATGTGAAATAATTCCGATCCGTTGGCCCTGTCCTTGAAGTCCCTTATCGTAAAGGTTGTTTAATTGGTAACGGTCGGCAAACTTAAGGGCACCGTATTTTTTGGAAAACGCATTGCCGGTGACATTGGTGTTCGGCTTGTTATCGCTGACGGGAACATCAGCGCTTTTTAAAATTGACGGGATATAAGCTGCTTTTTTTGCCGATTTCTTTTTGGCAGGTGTTTTCTTGGCTGCTTTTTTGGTCTTGGGTTTTGGTGCGTAAACACCAATTACTGCAACCACTTGCTTGGACAGCTTACCTGGCAGTTTATAGGTCGTTTTTGATTCATGACCCTTTTCTTTGACATATTTAGCTTTAAAAGCTTTATTGACATTAGCTTTGGTTCCCCGAATCTTTAGGGAAAGATTGCCGGGATAAGCGTAAGTGCTTAGATGATATCGATTTAAATAGCTTCTAAATGATGATAGATAGCTATCGGATTGACCGAATTTTTGAGCAAATTCACTTGGTGACAGATACTTATGATAGTTGGCTGAATTTGGATCAACCGTATCATAAACGTAATTGGTTAAGTCGTTTTCGTTGGACGCTTTAAAAGCAACGTTAACAACAGTTGATCGATTGTCTGCTTTCTTGGCCTTGGCATTAGCGGTAAAACCAGTCCCCAGAACCAGGAAACCGCTTAAGGTCGCAATAATAAGTTGTTTTCCCCTCAAAATAATCACTCTTTTCCTAAAATAATCTAGTTTAATTATAACAGTCTCATTTATTGAATACGCCAGATGTGTTTTGTGATTTTGGTTCAATCGATAAAACGAGGTTGGAAAATCAACTTCTCGATTTCCCAACCCCATTTAAATCATATTCACTTGTTTTTCGGATATTGGCTTAATTAGCAGTGCCTTCACTATTGAACTTGGCATTTAGCTTTGCAAAGTTAATGGTTCCAAGCCCGCTGGCCTGATTATAGAGCTTGCCGGGTTGACCAGTGTAATAAAGATTATTACTCGTTGTGTCAGCCAAGACGTTGAACGGACTATCGGTTTCCTGGGCGAATTTGTAAATTTGGGGATTCCAAAAGCCGATTCGAGTTGACCGGCCGCTATTCATAACGGCACTTGCGCCGGCCATTTGTGGTGTTGTGTAGCTGGTACCGCCACCGATCACCCAAATTTGATAAGGCACTCGAACAACTTTTTTGCCTTTCTTAGTCGGCTGGGTGCCATTAATGTAGGTCGCATACCCGGTTTGTGGATCGGCATTTCCGGAAACGTCCGGGAAGTTTCGGCCGTGGCTAACCCCAGTGATCACTTTCGGATTCTTGTTAACGGTAAACAGTCCCTTGCCAACGTACTTCAAAAGCTGGATGGCACGGAAGGTGTTGACACCGGGAACCCCTGCCTGGTAACGAGGTGTTGGGTTTAATGTTGAGAAGCCACCGGCACCGCCACCGGGGAAAAAGCCCTTTTGTAGTTGAGCGGGACTGGCACTGTAAGTATCGCCCCAAGCGCGTTCCTGGTTAACTTTGATGAGTTTATTATGGATAATTCTGGTGTATGGCAAAGTTGTGCCGCCAACCAAGACCTGATAAGGGGATGTTGATACGGCGTTTGTCTGAGCAGCTTGTGCTTCATCATAAGGACCGTGGTCGCCACCGGCTCGAAAAACGGTAATACCTTGTGCGGCAGCCTGTTCCAACATCAGATTGAATGCGTGATTGTATTGAACAAGGTTGGCACTTTTATCGTCCCAACCATTTTTGGCTTCATCACCAGGTGAGAAACTAGTGCTGATTTGGTTATCTGCGTTGTTAGAAATTGCTTGCATAAAAGCAGTGTAGTGGGCAGAAGAATTTAAGGTTGCACCGCTTGGTGCCAAATCAATATAAACGTCAATATCGGCTTTGGGAGCAACCGAACTTGCCGATTCAACGTCCAGTGTTGTTTCGACTTGAGCCATATTAAACTGTGAGTTCGAAAGAGCTGTCACATTCTTTTGCTTTCCGGCAACGGCAATTCTGTGAAGACGCCCGGTGTCTGTATTGACACCAACCTGTTGCCAATACTTTTTGACGCTGCTGTTTCTAAAATCGGTGTGGACAACAAGTCCGATACGCTGTCCCTGACCTTCCAAACCCTGGTTATAAAGGCTGTTTAGTTGGTAGCGGTTCGCAAATTTAGCCGGACCGTATTTCTTGGAGAAGGCGTTACCGGAAAGTGCGGTATCGGGTTTGGTACCACTTGTAGGGACGTCAACGTTACTTGAAAGTGATTTTGTATAAGCTGACTTTTCCTTTGACGATTGTTTCTTGGTTGTCTTTTTAGCTGCTTTTTTCTTGGCTGCCTTTGGATTGGGTGTATAGACACCGATGACGGCGACTACTTGCTTGGACAAGCGTCCGGGTAAGCGGTAACTGGTCTTGTCACGGTTCACATACTTGGCTTTGAATGCCTTGTTGACATTGGATTTTGTCCCGGTAACTTTTATGGACAGGTTGCCCGAATAAGCCGAGGCCTTCACGTGATACTTGGTCAAATACTTCTTAAACGCTGTGATATAACTGGTTGACTGGCCAAACTTTTGTGCAAACTCACTTGGTGTTAAATACTTGTGAAAATTGGCAGAATTTGGATCAACCGTGTCATAGACGTAGTTGGTTAGGTCGGTTTCATGGCTGGGCTTTAACGCCACGTTAGCAACGGTCGGCCGGTTATCGGTTTTCTTGGTCTTGGCGTTAGCGGTCAAACTGGCCCCCAGAACCAGAAAACCGCTTAAAGTTGCGATGATAAGGTGTTTTCCCCTCAATATACTCACTCTTTTCTGTAAATAATCTTATTCGTAATCAATTATAGCAGTCTTGTAACCTGTAAAGTTATTTGATGTTCTTGGACATTTAATGTTAGGCCAATATTAAAGCAGGGCTACCGCTTGAACCAAAAAACGGTCCGGTACAGAAAATGTACGAGATCGTTTTTGAGGGATTATTTATCGTTGGTTTCTTGATCAAACTTTCGAGATAGCTTATCAAAATTAATGGTGCCCAGACCGGTTGCCTGATTATAGAGTTTGCCGGGTTGACCGGTGTAATAAAGGTTGTGATTGTTCGTTCCGTCTAAAACGGTAAAAGGCGAGTCGGCTTGCTGAGCAAATTTGTAGATTTGGGGGTTCCAAAAGCCGATGGAAGTTGTTCGGCCACTGTTCATGACAGCGTTAGCCGCCATTTGTGGAGAAGTGTAGCTGGTTCCGCCGTCCATCATCCAAACTTTTTTGAGAACCGAGTGAAGTTTATTTTGTTTAAACCTCACTTGATTACCGGAGAAATAAAGCGCATATCCGGTTTGGATGTCGGCATTTCCTGCCACATCGGGTAGGTTACGGCCGTTATTAATACCGGTAATGATTTTGGGGTGCTTACTAATGGTATATTTGTGGCTTTTACGCTGAATCTTTAAAAGCTCAATGGCTCTAAACGTGTTAACACCGGAGATGCCTTGCTGGTATCTTGGTGTTGGGTTTAGGGCGGAAAAGCCACCGCCACTGCCTCCAATCTTACCGGCTTCAATTTGAGCCGGAGTGGCAGTGATGTTGCTGCCCCAGGCACATTCTTTGGCAACGGTGACCACTTTATGATTAATGGTTTTTGTGTAAGGTAGAGTCGTTCCACCAACAATAACCTGGTAGGGTGATGTTGAAAAAGCGTGATTTTCTTTGGCAAGCGTCACGTCATCGCGAGGACCGTTGTCCCCACTAGCTCTGAAAACGGTGATGCCCTGGGCGGCTGCCTGTTCCAGCATTAAATTAAATGCGTGGTTATATTGGGCCATTGTTGCACTGTAATCATGCCAACGACTCTGGACTTCGGCGGTTGGTGCGAAGCTGGTTGAAAGCTGTTGATCAATATTGTCTGAAATTGCCTGCATAAATGACATGTAGTGGGCGGTTGGCGCATTGGTGAGATCATCGGTACTGTCACCGATGTAGAAGTCGATATCGGCTTTGGGAGCAACCGAACTTGCGGCCTGAACATCCAGTGTGGCTTCTATTTGTGCCCCGTTTACGGCAAAATCCAACCGTTTTTGGACATCTTTTCGGCTATCAACGGTATAGATTTTGTGAATGTGACTTAAATCATTGTTTACGCCGGCTTGCTTCCAGTAGGTTGTTAAATCGCTATTGTGGAAATCTCCGCTGGAAATAATGCCGATGCGTTGGCCCTGTCCTTTGAGACCTTTGTCATAGAGGGCAGTTAATTGATACTGCTTGGCGAACTTTAATGCCCCGTATTTTTTTGAAAAACGATCTCCGGAAAGGGTTGTGTCCGGTTTGGTGTCGTCGGTTTGGGTGGGACTGCTGACGGAAGAGGACCGAAGTTGAGTCAATGCTTTCTTGCTGTGTGATTGACGATTAACCGGTTTGTTGACAGTCGGCTTGGATTGATAGAGACCCATGACGGTTAATACGTGATTGGATAAATGTGCCGGTAATTTGTAGGTGGTCCTTGATTTGTGAGTCCCTTTTTCCGTCACATATGTCGCATTAAAGGCGCGGTTGACGTTATTTCGGGTACCGGACACTTTCAATGACAAATTTCCGCCGTAAACATCCGCATTGACGTGATATTTTTTTAAATACGTTTTAAAGGCGGCTACATACCGATTGGATTGGCCAAATTTTTGGGCAAATTCATCGGGGCTCAGATAATGATGAAAGTATTGCGAGCTTGGATCAACGGTGTCGTAAACATAATTTGTTAGGTTGGTTTCGTTTGTTGGTTTAAAAACGACATTGGCAATCGTAGGGGCATTATCGGATTTTGCATTTGCCGTCAGTCCGTGTCCCATTGCCAGAAAGCTCAAGCCGCTTAAAACTGCAATCATAAAGTGTTTTCTTTTCAATGTCATAGCCTTTCTTTGATGATGGATAATAGTACCTGTTTTTAGCTCATATAATAGTTGTAAAGCTTTGTCGTTAAATTATTTTCCAACGCCCAACAGTGAGGCCAGAATGTAAAGCCCCCAGATGTGAAGTGGGTAAAAACCGTAGAAAAAGCCTTTCATGCTCTTGCCGAGCTGACCATTATAGAATGAGAGCGGAATAATGGAAAATACCATCATCCACTGCATATTTGAGAGCAGGTTGGTAAAGTTGAACCCGGTTGATAAAAGTGCAAAACAGGCAATGGCAATCATTTGCCAACTGCGATGTTTTCTAACCAGATACAATACCGGTCCCAGATAAAGGAAAAAGGAGTTTTCAGCAGAAAAGGGCGTCGGCGCAGCTAACATCAGATAGGTTGTGTAATCAGCCATTTTTCCCTGCATGAATGTTAGAAGAAGTACACCCAGTACTAAGGGAAGCATAATGAGAAAGAAACCGAATGACGCCTTGGACAATTGATGGTTTTTGAAGCCGTCTGCGAGCATTTGAATGCCATACATGGTCAGGACACCTATAAACAGATCGCCAAAAATGTTGTTGATCAGGACCAAATTGCCAACACTGAAAAAATGACCAACAACGAAATTACCGATACCCATCATCCAAAAGCCGATTAATAAGCGTAGCAAATATCGCTTTTTATTATGGGTGTGTGTAAAGCCCTCGACACTTAAAAACATAAAAATGGTTGCGACCGGCCGACCGAACATATCGACCCAGGTCGGAACACCAGCTGCCGAAAACATCTCATGGATGTGATCAATAAACATCAACGTAATGCCGAGAATTTTGATGTCAAAGCTGGTTAATCCTCTCTTCTTGATACCTTCTAATAACATAGTGTTCCTCCAGATGATTGAATGTTGTACCTTGCTAGTTAATTATTCTAGTAACTAACCTGATTTAATTAAGATATCGTAATCGGTATAAATTGTCAATTATTTTTTTGAAAAGTTTTAAAACACCTTTGACTGAATCATCAACAAAAGAAGTGAAACCAAAGGCCATTAAACCGGCCCTTAGTTTCACTTCTTTTGTTTAAAAACAACGTCATTCACAAAATGGTATCGAAATTGAGACTAAAAAAGCTCGAAAAATTGTTTCCGAGCTTGAGTGTTGGCCGCTCATTTGTCTGTTAACTATTGACTTGCGTCTTGGTTATTGAAATCTTGATAAAGTTTGTCGAAGTTAATTGTACCAAGTCCGGTTGCTTGATTATATAAGGTTCCTGGTTGACCTGTATAGAATAGATTATTGTTATTATTGGCGTCGTTTAAGGGATTGAATGGTGTATCTGTTTGTTGTGCAAATTTATAAATTTGTGGATTCCAGAAACCGATTGACGTCGTCCGGCCGCTGTTCATGATAGCGTTAGCTGCCGCCATTTGAGGAGAGGTATAACTGGTACCACCACCGATAAGCCAATATTTTTTCAAAATGGGCTTACCTTTTGAATCCGATCCGGTAGACATGTCACTGGAAAAATAGGTGGCGTATCCGGTTTGCTTGTCCGCATTTCCAGAGACATCCGGTAAATTTCGGCCAGTATGCGTACCTGTCAAAATCTTTGGATGAGGATTAATGGTGTAAAGATGGGTTTGGGGACGGTAATTTAACAAGGTAATCGCTCTGAAGGTGTTTACGCCTGGGATACCCTGTTGGTAGCGTGGTGTTGGGTTTAATGCGGAAAAGCCACCGCCACTCCCATGGAAAATTCCTTTTAGGATCTCGTAAAAACCGCCAAAGACGGGTTCGGATGGATGGTCAATATCGCCTAATGCCCGTTCCTTGGTAACTGTAATCGTTTTGTGATGGATCTTCTGTGTGTATGGTAAAGTTGTTCCACCAACAATTACTTGATAGGGGGATGTAGAAAAGGAATGTTGTTCTTTTAGTCCGCCCATCGCATATGGTCCTGAATCGCCACTAGCTTGAAAAACGGTAATGCCTTCGGTTGCTGCCTGCTCAAGCAGTAAATTTAGCGCATGGTTGTAGTTGGCAAGGGTTGCACTATGATCATCCCAACCGCCAAGAGACTCTATCGCTGGAGAATAACTGGTAGAAATTTGATGATCAAGGTCATTAGAAATCGCCTGCATAAACGATGTGTAATAAGCGCTTGGAAGGCTGGTCAAATTATTATTGGAATAGCCACTGTAGATATCGATATCGGCTTTGGGTGCCACAGAGCTTGCAGATTCAACATCAAGGGCAGCCTCTGTTTTGGGAATAGTTCCACCGATTTTGGATTCTTTTTGCATTGCTTTTCGATTATCAATTGTATAGATACGGTGAATTCGGTTTGGATTGTCATGGATGCCGTTTTGTGCCCAATAGATTTTTAAATCCTGATTGTGAACAATACTATCACTGATAATGCCGATACGCTGTCCTTGACCTTCAAGCCCGTTATCGTAAAGACTGGTTAGCTGATAGTGAGTTGCAAATTTTAAAGGGCCGTATTTCTTCGAAAAGGCATCGGGAAGAAGGGCTGTATTCGGTTTATGACCTAAAGCGGCTGTTAAAGCGGTTTTTGAATGGGCGGTCCTTTTTGAAGTGGGCTTTCCTGTATAAAGGCCTATAACCGCTACAACTTGTTTGGACAACTTAGCTGGCAGTCGGTAAGTCGTTCTTGAAGGTGTCCCTTTTCTTGGATGATAATTGGCGTGAAATGCCCGATCCATATTGTTTTGGGTACCACGAAGTTTTAAAGCAAGGTTTCCGCGATAAACGGCAGTCTTTATATGACGTTTGTGTAGATATTCTTTAAACATTGAGAGATAGGCATTTGGTTCACCAAATTTTTGCGCAAATTGTTTTGGCGTTAGATAGTGATGATAGTTGATCGAATTGGGATCAACCGTACTATAAACATAATTGGTTAGATTAGTCTCACTTGTTGGCTTAAATGCAATGTTGACAACAACTTGATGAGTGTTGGACACGGTTTTTGCTTTGGAAGTTAGGCCGATACTTAGAAATAGCAAGCTGCTTAGTGCAGCGATGATGAATTGGTTTCTTCTCTTCAAAATAGATGGACTCTTTCCTACTGAATACTTCTTGGTTTGTATGGCTTTTATTGATTAGTCACTGAACACGACTTGACCATCTTCGGAAACGGTTCCGTTCACAAACCCGGATAATGGCCGATGTCCATCCTCTGGATCAACCACGGCACCGTGTTTATTTTTTGGATGCTCCAGTTGATCCAGATAAACTTTTCCGCGGCTGGTTAGCCACTCGTCTCCCTGCAGCGAAACGGTAAAGTATTTTCGTGGAAAGGTTTGGTAGACTTCGATATTCAGCATGACATCATGAATAGCGTCCAAGTTTTCAAGCTCCTTTAAAATATCTGTGTCAGCATACTTGGCTTTCTTGGCTGATTCAAAGAGCATTTTCAATCGCTGTTGACCGGGTTGACCTGTATCTTTTGCTAAAAAAGACAGGATAAATAGCTTGCGTTTTTCGTGAATATTTAACTTTGGTCCTAATAATCCCATGATGATCATTCCCTCACAATTCAAATTAATGATATGTCCATCATAGTGCAAGTTGGGAAAAGATACTAAACAAATAGGTTTCTGGTACTGAATCAAGAGGAAAAAGGATAGATATTACTTTTTGACACCTAATGTACAAGTCCTAGTTACATTTAGTCACTAAATATACTTTTAATGACGTTTAAATCGCTTTCTTTGATCTCTAATATAATAACTGTGAACAAGGTTAAGCCAATAAGGGCCATTAACTGAGTGATCGACTTGAATAAAGGGATGTCATCAAGAGATGATTGCAGTGGATTTAATCGGAAATGATCGGAAAGGGATTAAAAATAATGATAGAAAAATTTAGACAATTTGCGAAAGTACCACCAAAGGGCTGGAACAGCTGGGATGGTTATGGCGCTTCGGTTCGTGAAGACGAAGTCAAGCGGAATGCTGATTATATGAGTCAACACTTAAAGCAGTTTGGCTGGCAGTATATAACGGTTGACATTCAATGGTATGAACCGAGTGCCGACTCATCTAAGTACCATGACTTTGCACCATTGGTTATGGATGATTACTCACGGCTCCTGCCTGATCCAAAACGATTTCCATCGGCTACGAATGGTAGCGGTTTCAAACCGCTGGCGGACTATGTTCATCATCTTGGACTGAAGTTCGGTATTCATATCATGCGTGGGATTCCCCGTCAGGCAGTTCATAAGGCTTCACCGATTAAAGGAACTGACAAGACAGCCAGGGACATCGCTCTAAACAACATTTGTCCGTGGAATTCCGATATGTATGGCGTCAACGTCGATATGCCGGAAGGACAAGGCTACTACGATTCTCTCATGGCACTTTATGCTTCTTGGGGCGTTGATTTTATCAAATGCGATGACATTGCAAATTCGGTTATTTACAATGGTACCCACAAGAAAGAGGTTGAGGCATTAAGAAAAGCAATTGATAAGACTGGTCGTGACATGGTGCTTTCATTGTCGCCGGGACCTGCTCCGGTTGAAAACGGGGCTTTCTTTCAGCACACCGCGAATATGTGGCGGATTACCGACGATTTCTGGGATGAGTGGTCGCTGCTGCTAAACATGTTTGACCGGGCAGAAAAATGGTCATCAATGTCTCGCCCCGGCAACTGGCCTGATTGTGATATGTTACCGCTGGGTCACATTGGCATCCGCTCCGTTGACGGACCCGGTGGCAATCGTCAGACTCGATTTACCAAGGCAGAGCAAAAGACTATGATGACGCTTTGGTCTTTGATGCAATCACCATTGATTATGGGTGGAGAATTACCTGATTTGGATGATTGGACAAGTAGATTGCTGACCAATCGTGAGCTTCTAAAGATGGATGACCGGATAACTGAAAAATATCAGATCTATCGGGATAAAAAAATGATTATCTGGTACGCTGCCAGTTCAGATAGTGAGTATCATGCAATTTTTAATGTTTCGGATGATGAATTAACATTGACCGGTTCTCAGATCTCGAGTTTCGATTTACCACTGAAAGGGTACAATGTTTGGCTGGATCAAGATGTGACGCTTTCAACCAAACAGACAATTCAAATTGGATCACACGATGTTTATTTGATTAAAACATCAATTAACTAAAAAATACGAGGAGTGATGGTTATGGATGAGAAGATGACTCATAAAGTCACCAGTTATCCAGCAGGATCAACCAAAGAAAAGGTTGGTGTGCTTGAAAAGCTAAGCTATGCGAATTTGGATTTCTCGGGGCAATTGGTTGCCACAATTGTCAATAGTTATTTAATGTATTTCTTTACCGATGTTGCGGCAATTTCGGCTGCTTCAACGGGTGTCATTCTGTTGCTTGCACGGGTAGTCGATGCGATTGGGGCGCCAGTTTGGGGAACCTTTATCGATATGACGCATTCTAAATTCGGAAAGGCCCGACCGTATTTCTTGTGGCTGGCGATTCCGTATGCTGCAAGTGGCATTCTGCTATTCTGGGCACCGGATCTTAGTGCGTCGGCAAAAGCCCTATATTGTGGCATTGTGTATATGATTTACGGTGTCCTTTATTTGGGTATTAACGCACCGATTACAACCATTTTGCCATTGATCACGTCCCATCCCACACAACGGGTTAAGCTGAATTCATGGCGAATGGTCGGGTCAAACCTGGGCGTTTTCGTTGTAAATTCGCTGACGCTGCCATTGGTTGCCTTCTTTGGCGGTGGCAATGATATTAAGGGATTCCGGATTTTTGTCGTGATTTTTGCCATTTTAAACCTGTCCGGTACGCTGTTCTCGTTTGGTCACGTTCGGGAACGGGTTGTCGTACCAAATAGTCAACGTGTAACGTTGAGAAGAAGTATCCATGCTATGAATAAAAACTGGCCGTGGTTTATTATCGTTGCCGGCAACTTTCTGTTCTGGGTTGCTCAGCAAGGCCGCCAACAGTCCATGGTTTACTATTTCACGTACTACTTCCACAACAAAGGATTGGTTACGTTCTTTAACTCAATTGCCATTATTCAGGTGCTGGGCGTTATTTCAATTCCGCTTTTGAATAAGGTTATGTCCAAGAGCCACATCTGGGGAATGGGTCTAATCATTGCCGTTTTGGGACAATTTGTGATTATGTTCTCCGGTTTGAGTGCGGTTGGCGCAACTGCCGGTTGGCTCATTGCCAACGTTGGTTCAGGAATTGCCGTATCAATGCCGTTTGCAATGCTTGGCTCGGCTGTTGATTATGGTGAGTGGAAAAACGGTGTTAACGCTGCAGGTATCTTAACCACCATTGGTTCAGCATTCTGTATGTCAATGGGAATGGGTCTTGCCGGTGCTATGAACGGCGGTATCATGTCCGCCTTTGGTTACATTGCAAACCATGCCCAATCGGCGCATGCGTTGACCGGGATTGGGATTTCCTTTAATTGGGTTACCATTTTGATGTATGGTTTGGCGATTATTCCTGCCTTTCTATATCAAAGATATGAAAATATGGAATCCGAGATTACAAATGAGCTTTCCAAGACACGTGAATAATTGTTAAAAAATGACTTGATTAACACAAAAAAGGATGAATCCAAGGCAATTTACCTTAGGATTCATCCTTTTTGTGTTAACTATTGAAGTCATTATGACATCACTATTGATTTTATAGTGGGTGCCGGAGCGTTCATAATAACGGTTGTTTGAATGGTCGAAGCCTGGCTGTTCTTTTGATTGTGCTTTTTAATCATTGAATAGCCAATAAATAAAGCATCGACAACGATGATAATCAGTAATATGACTAAAAAATTTCCGCCTTTTTTGCGATTATTCACGGGATAACCTCCTTAATCCAAGCCGTTTATGGTGATTGCCTGATTATTCGAATCGTCTTCGGTAGTCTTCTGTGTTCTTGGTAATCGGTACCTCGGGATCGAAGTTGCTGCTGTCAAGAAACTGTTGGGTATAGGCACGGCGAAATTCTGACGGTGTCAGATTGGTATATTTTTTAAACGCCTTCATGAACCGCTTTTCGTCCGAGAAGAAAGCCATGCCGGCAATTTGCTTAATGGCCATGTTAGTTCGAACCAACAACTCCTTTGCTTCTTCCATCTTGAGTTTATTGATGTATTGAATGACGGTTTCGTTTGATTGTTCTTTAAAAATGCGAACCAGATAATGCGGATTGAGCGCAAATGCGTCCGCAACGTCACCGACTCGAAGGGATTCGGAAAGGTTGGCTCGAATCCAGTTCTTAATGGTCTCGACACGTGCAGCGTGCTCTGAAGGAGAGGGACCAATGATTTTTTGATAATAGTCTTCTGAAAGTTGAATAATCATTTCCGTGAGCAAATAATCAACGGAGAGGGATGTAAAGTAGTTGCTGGCTGAAACGTCTAAAATCTGGTTGGCAAGAACAAATTCCTTTTCAACGGTTGAAAGGTTAAAAATCAGGGGTAGGACAGCTGTGTCACTATTAAATAGTGCCGTTATTTTGCCTCTGTCCTGCTCGACATCGATTGTTTTTAACCCATTTGGTTTCATAAAGAAATGGAACCAAAAGTATTGAGTATCTTCCGGGGAAGGCTTGTAACCATGCAAATGATGGTACGGCGGCAGTGCAAAAACGTCACCGGAATTCAGTTGGTAGTGATCGTTATCGACTTGCATATAGAGCGTGCCCTTGATCACAATAATAATTTCAAAATTCCCGTCATGATACATGTGTTTATGCATCCAATTCTTAGCGGCGGTGAATTTACCGGAAGAAATGTGAAGGACCGGAGCACTGATATCAAAGCATGTTACTGAAAGCATACTGTTCCTCCTTTCTGTCAAAAAATGGTTTAAACGGTAGCTACTGATAGAATAGTGATAAAATGACACTAAATGTGAGGATAAATAGTTACAAATCAACACCTTTTCTATAATATATACCATTTCTAAAGAAATTGAAACCGATTACAATAAGAATATAAATTAAATAAACGGATCATAAACAACTATAAGGGAGTTGAGCGATGTGTCGTCATTTAATGTCGAAACAGATTCAGCCAAATTAGGATTTGAAATTCTGGACAATCATAAAATCATTTTGACAACGGTTGGCACCAATGATTTATCAAAAGTCGATGCTGAATTAAAGCAGCACATGACACTAACGGAAGTACAGATTACCGGGCGTAATTTTCATCACAAGGGATTGAGCTTTGTGGATACGAACCCGGGGCGTGATTTGACTTATGTTCGTCATACAATTGAAGAAAACCGGGCCGGCAAATTATTGAAGGTGGTTCAAGAAGGTGAAAATAGACAGCTTGAAGTGACCAACTTTTATCAACTTTATCAAAATACACCGGTGGTACGTAGCTGGGTCAGCCTCAAGAATATCGGAAATGAGGATCTGGGCATTGAATATGTCTCTTCGTTTGCGATAAGTGGCGTTAACCAAGCAGATGATTTAGGCGGTAACTATTCAGAAGACAACGTTGTTTATATTCCCAACAATGATTGGACCGCCGAAGCGCAGTGGAAGGCCGACTCGCTAAAAGACGCCGGCTTGGATTATTGGGTTGATGGTGAGAAAAAGCAGGCATCTACCAAGCGGATCAGCATCACCAATAATTCTTCCTGGTCCTGTTCTGAATATTCACCCAACGGGATTCTGGTCAATACCAGAACGAATCAGGCGGCTGTTTGGCAGATTGAAAATAATGGTGCCTGGCATTATGAATTGACAGATATTGGCCGCGGTAATTTATTGGCACTTCGGTTATCCGGTCCGGAAGAATTGGATAATCATTGGTGGAAAAATCTAACGGTCGGCCAAAGTTTTACAACTGCCCAAGTCGCTTTTGGCCAAGTGAAAGGTGATGTTGAAACCGCTCTTGATGCCATGACCACCTATCGACGAAACATTCGTCGATCAAACGAGGATGACCAAAAGCTGGCCGTTATCTTTAATGATTATATGAATGGTCTTTCAGGAGATCCGACAACTGCTAAAGAAATACCGTTAATCGATGCCGCTAAAAAGGTCGGCTGTGAATATTTTGTCATTGACTGTGGTTGGTATGCCCCGGGTTATTGGTGGGACAGTGTTGGTGAATGGCAGCCTTCCGAGGAGCGTTTCCCGGGCGGAATCGAAAAGTTGATTCAGTATATTCGTGACCAGGGTATGACACCCGGACTATGGTTGGAACTTGAAGTGATTGGTATCAAGTCGCCATTGGCGGATAAATTGCCGGATGATTGGTTCTTTATGCGTCACGGTAAGCGGGTAATCGATGCAGACCGCTACCATCTTGATTTTACGAATCCGGCAGTTCGTCAATTTGCGGATGAAGTGGTTGATCGACTGGTTAAGCAGTACGGTGTCGGCTATATTAAGATGGATTACAACATTACGACCGGAATCGGTACGGACTTGGATTCGAACAGTGCCGGTGATGGTTTATTGAAACATAATCGGGCTTACCTTAACTGGTTGGATGATGTCTTTAAACGTTATCCGGATCTCGTCATTGAAAATTGTGGCAGTGGCGGCATGCGTCACGATTATGCTATGCTGCAGCGTCACAGTATCCAATCAATGACCGATCAGACGGATTATGTGCGAAACGGTAATATTGCTGCAGTTGGGGCTTCGGTTGTCACACCCGAACAATGTGCGATTTGGTCCTATCCGTTGCAAAAGGGCGATGATGAAGAAGTAATCTTTAACATGGTGAACGCCATGCTGCTACGAATCCATCAAAGCGGTCTCTTAAATAAAGTAACTGGCCATCGACTGGAACTGGTTGCTGAAGGCATTAAAATCTATAAGAGCTATCGCGACAAGATTCCGACCATGCTGCCGATTTGGCCGGAAGGCTTAAGTCAACTGGATGACCCATGGTTTAGTTACGGCTTAAAAGGCAACCACGAGCTTTACCTGGCAGTTTGGCGCGGTGTTAGTGACGAAGAAGGCCATCAACTTGATTTGAGTCAGTATGGTAGCGTTGAATCGATCGAACAGATTTATCCAAGCGAGGATCATCAGACTTCTTATGCACTGAACGGCAACAATCTTCAGTTAGTCTTTTCAAAGCCCAAGATGGCCCGTTTGTATCATGTTAAATTAAAATAGATCTGAGAAATGATCATGATGGAATTGCTTAACCGCCAAGACCATCTTCAAAAATATGACATACCTTCGTTTAGCGGTATTAAATAGAAAGCATCAACTAACTATAAGTCGTCGTCTGCAGCTTCCCACCTTTGACGACGACTTTTTTGTTTTGGATGAATTTGCCACTATCTTAAGCTTTGTAAGTGACAATACCTCCTTTATTTTACGACGCATAACAGAGCATAAATGGTTATAATTGACAGAAGAGGTGATAGCCAATGATCCATATTGTGACGGATTCAACCGCTCAGTTAACGGACAAAGAAATCGAAGATAACCATATTATGGTTGTGCCGTTAGCGGTAACTTTGGAAGGGCAGCATTATCAGGATGGGGTCGATGTCAGTCGGGCAGAATTTTCACGGCGCCTGAGAGAAGACCGGCAGTTTCCCAAGACCAGTCAGCCATCTTTGGGTCAGTTTGTGGAAACGTATCAAAGAATTGCCAAACCAAATGACCAAATCTTGTCAATCCATATCGGCTCGGTGTTGAGTGGGACAGTCCAAACTGCCCAGATGGCAGCCGAACAGGTGCCGGCACAGGTTGCCGTCTTGGACAGTGGCCTAACCGATCGTGGATTAGCGTTCGTTGTCTTGAAGGCCGCCGAACTCATTCAAACTGAGCATGACTTGGCAACGATCATGGCGGAGCTTAAAGCATACATGAACAAAATTACATTAACCTGCTTTGTCAATAGCTTGGACTACTTGGTGAAGGGCGGTCGTGCCAATCGGGCTATCGGTTTTGTGTCAACGTTAATCAAACTCAAGCTGGAATTGGGGATGCCGAACGGCGAACTGAAGGTTCTTCATAAGTCGCGCGGTGAAAAGGGGATGCAAAAGATGATCGATCAGGTAACAGCAGACATTATCAATCATCCTCAAATCACCCGTGTCGGACTGTCCTACGTTGATAGCCATGCGGATACGGATAGGATTGAGGCAGTCTTAAAGAAAAAGCGCCCAGACTTGGAAATCGTCAATCGTTTAACCAGCCCGACAATTATGACGCACGTTGGGCCAAATGGGTTTGCGGTTATTTTTGTTTGAAAATCAGCTGCCGTCACAAAGAATCTCCGGAGAAATTATCTGGCATTTAAGTGAAATCCTTAAGGTGGAATTGACTATACTGATTCAATGTTGTCAAAGTTAGCGGGACGGCTTTTATTTTTGACTCGTTTTAAATCAAAAAGGCAACGGTTAACTTCAATTAAGAAGTGACCGTTGCCTTTTAATATTGATTGTTAAGTTGTTAGAATCGGATTATTTAATAGAAGCCTTGCTCCAATCCCATTGTGGTGCGGTTGGGAAGAATTGAACACCTTTAACTTTGGACTTCATCAATGCTGATTGTCCCTGTTGGGTTAATGGCACAATTCCTTGATCATTCATCAAAATCTTTTCGGCTTTAATCATATCGTTCCAACGAGCGGTTTCGTTGTTGGCATCCTGATTTTCCGACTTCTTGATCAGGGCATCGTATTGAGCGTTCTTCCACTTACCATTGTTGTAAGTGTTGGTTGATGTGAAGAGATCGAGGAAGTTGCTTGGATCAGGATAATCAGCGATCCAACGGGAAATGACGATATCAAATTGACCGTTTTGTGAACGTGAGAGGCGGGTCTTAAATGGAATGTTTTGGTTGGTAATCTTTAATCCGGGTAATTTGGTCAATTGGCTTTGAACAAATTCAGTGATCTTCTTTGACGTATCATCGTCATCCGACATTAATGTCAAAGAAACGGACTTCTTGCCAACTTCTTTTAATCCCTTGGCCCATAGCTGTTTGGCTTCGGCATCGTTATTTGTAACGGCGTCTTTGACGTAGGCTTCATCCGCAAAGTCCTTGCCATTCTTCTTGTTCATGCCGGCAGGAACATAGCCTTTTGGCAGTTGCGACCCATCGGCCAATACTTTATTAACTAATTGATTTCGATTGATAATTAATGAGAAGGCCTTTCGGATATCTTTGTTCTTGAACATCGGCAGGCGTTTCTCGTTCATTTCCAGGTATTGGGTAGAAGCTTCTTTATAAGACTTGTAGTCCTTGTCGTTCTTATACTGTTTAACCTGGGTACTGTTCAGTGTCGTGAAGTCGAGTTTGCCGCTTTGGTAACTGTTAAGGGCGGTTGACGGATCCTTGATAACCTGAACGTTCATCGTTTGAAGCTTAACGTTTTTGGCGTTCCAATAGCTCTTGTTCTTAACAAGCTTCATTGTATCGTTGGTACCGGTCCAGCCTTTGAGAACAAATGGGCCGTTATAGCCGTTTTTGGTTGAATTGGTGCCGTAACTTGAACCATACTTTTCAACAACCGATTGTTCTTCTGGGAAATAGTAGCTTTGTGCCACCATAAATTTGAAGAAGCTTTGTGGCTTGATCAAATGAACAACCAGCTTGTAGTTACCCTTTGCTTCAACACCCAATTTAGTTGGTGACATCTTGCCGGCGTTGATCTTGTTGGCATTTTCGATGTTCGCAAAAATGTAAGCATATTGAGAAGCGGTCTTAGGTGTCACAGTTCGACGCCATGAGTAAACGAAATCTTTGGCGGTAACGGGTTTGCCATCGTTCCATTTGGAATGACGGAGATTAAACGTCCAAGTCTTACCGTCCTTGGAGATCGTATAGTTCTTGGCAACACCGGGTGAAACTTTGCTGTTGCCCATTCGAAGCAGGCCCTCATTCGTATCGTTTTCGATCTGTGACGAATATAAGTCCGTCATTTTTGAAGCATCCATTGTGGAAATATTGGCTGGCAGCATCCAATTCAGCGTTTGTGCTTTGGAACCGGATTGTGATGATTTACTTCCACAACCTGCGAGCACAAGTGCTGAAAGAATGGCCACCCCACCAATCTTCACTAATGATTTCAATTTCATTGTGATGCACGTCCCTTCGACATGTAAGATTTATTAACGTTACTCATTTTAAATTAAAAACAAATTAAAAGCAAACTATTTCTATATAACTTGATACAGCAGCGTTTTCGAAGGGTTAGAATTGGCCGACATGTCATTAGTATGTTAATTTTAAATTTTGCTTGGAACGTTTTATCATTTCTGACTCATTAGATTTGATTTTAAGTAGACTATAAGGAGAACTGCCAATTACCTGTCCAACAGTTGAAGTGATACCGCACTAAAAAACCGGAACTCAATGAAGCGGCTCCGGTTTTTGGTACTGATAAACAGTGACTGGTTTTAATGATTAGCTGTAGGTTCGGTTAAGTGCATCTGCAAATGAAGCGACTTCTTGTGGCTGGTTGCTTGGCCCAAAGGAAACGCGGATGTAGCGGTTGGTTTGTTCCGGTGTTAATCCTAAAGATACCAATGTCCGGTCGGGGCGGGGGTCTTTAATGCTGCAGGCACTGACGGTTGAGAAGCAAAAACCCTGTTGGCCCATGCTGGTAGCGGCACTTTGACCGGGAGTACGGGGCAGAATAAGACCACAGACGCCCGGATATTCCGACCAGGAGGCAACGGGGCGAATGGTTGGCGCTAATAGTGATAGGAGCTGCTTCTTTAATTGACCAACGTGGGTTAAGTTATCAGCCATGGCATCCCATGCATTTGTAAGCGCAACGGTGGCACTCACAATTTCGGGAACGGCGAGGGTGCCGGGCAAAAAGCCGTTTTGCTGAAACACGTATTTGTAAGGCGCCTTTGTCATGACTTGCGGTGATAGGTAAAGCAGACCACAGCTTTTTGGACCGTTGAATTTGTGGGCGCTGGCACTGAAGCCGGCCAAACCACTAAGGTCCAAGGGAATTTTGGCTAATCCCTGGACGGCATCCACGAAAAGGGGGATGTGGGCGGCGCTGGCCAATTGTTTGAGTGCTTGAATGTCCTGGACAATTCCTGTAATGGCATTGACGGCCTGAATCACGATCAATCCGGTTTGATCGGTGATGGCTTTTTGCAAAATGGCTGGCGTGATGTGACCCTTTTGATCGACCGGTAGAAATTTAATCCGATAGTCCATCGTATCAGCCAGGTAATTCAGGATTTGGTAGACAGACGAATGTTCCAAGGGACTAACAAGAATTTCTTTTTTTGAACTGCCGGTGGCCAAACAGCGAATACCGAGCTGGTTGCTTTGGGTACCGCCGCTGGTGAAGATCAGTCCTTCCACCGGCACGTGAAGCAGGTCGGCAATTTTAGCCTTCGATTCCTGAACCAGCTGACCGGCAGCGTTTCCCGCCTGATGCAGGCTTTCGCTATTAGCAAAAAAGTTTTCGGCCACTTCCCGATAGGTGTTCAATGCTTCGGTACTCATTGGGGTAGTGGCAACGTGATCAAAATATATCATTCAGATTCCTCCATTTCTAAAGACTGAGCTGTAACATTTTGTCCAGCGCTTTTTTGGCCCAATAAGCAGTTTGCGGATCAACGGTTATGACGTGACCGGTTTTTCCGGCAGCCAGTTGATCCATTGTCCAGGCCAAATGGGGCAGGTCGATGCGATTCATTAAAATACAGGCACAGGAATATGGATTTAAAAACATGACCTGCTTGGTTGCGTATTTAGCCTTTAGACGGCCGACAAGATTGTTGTCGGTGCCGATGGCAATCCTGGCATTGGTTGGCGCCTGATCAACGTAATTGATCAAGGCTGATGTTGAGCCGACAAAATCAGCGGCAGCGGTGACCTCATGGGCGCATTCGGGATGGACGATAATTTTGACGTCCGGGTATTTTTGGCGAAGCCGCTTAACGTTGTCGACACTGAATTGCTGGTGAACGGAACAGTATCCGTTCCATAAAATTACCCGTAGTTTGTCCGGTTGATCGGCTTCCAAGAAGTCCTGTTGGGCATGCCATAAGCCGATTTCTTCGGGTTTGATGCCGAGGTCAAGTGAGATATTTCGACCAAGGTGTTGATCCGGCAAGAATAAGAGATGTTTAGCCTGTTTTAATGCCCAGGTCATAATCTTTTTAGCGTTACTTGAGGTGATTGCCACGCCGCCTTTTTGACCGACAAAGGCTTTGATGGCAGCTGAAGAATTCACGTAAGTGACCGGTATAATGGAATCCCCGTATCGATCGGTGAGGGTCTGCCAGGCTTTGGTGAGTTGAAACGGATTGGCCATATCGGCCATTGAACAGCCGGCCATGGGATCCGGGAGAACGACCTGTTGCTGATCGGTGGTTAGGATGTCGGCGGTTTCGGCCATAAAGTGAACACCACAAAAGACGATTTTTTTGGCAGTGTGGTTTTGAGCAGCAATTTGGGCCAGCTTGAGTGAATCGCCACGGGCATCGGCAAACGCCACGATTTCGTCTTTTTGATAATGGTGTGCGACCATCATTAAGTCGGAGCCAAAGTCTGCTTTGATCCTTTTGATCCTGGCGATTTGATCTTCCGGTGCTTCATCGTAATAGTGATTAAAAGCAATTTTTTCTTTTAAATTCAGCATTGAGTTGCGTAGTCCTTTCGAAATGGTTTGAGAATCTTGACATGATTGAAAAATAACGGTCTGATGACTAAATGATTTAACCGGCTTGGGTCTTGACTGTCGTTTCTTGAATGTAGTGGGCACCGAGACTCTTGGGTTCTGCCAGGGCAGCTTTGTCAATCAGGGAAGCGCAAAGGCAGAGGTTGGTAATCGCCAAATCGGTTGCGTTCAGTTGACTTGGCTGTAATTCTTGATAGTTGAATTGAGATAACCAATTTTGAAAAGCGGTTAAGCCGGCTTTGGTCCGGACAACGCCCAGGTTTTGCCAGGCGTTTTGCTGAAGATCGGTTAGGCTTGGCAAAAGTGGTTTGGGTTGTGGAGCAGCCGGTGTATCTTGGGGGATAATCGTAACAGCATCAATCTTTTGAATGGCCTCGGCCGCCTTTTTAGCACTGACCAGGCAGTCCAGAAGCGAATTGCTGGCCAGCCGGTTGGCACCGTGAACGCCGTTGCAGGCAACTTCACCGATGGCAAATAGGTGGGGGATTGACGTTTGGGCGGACAGATCGGTGGTGATGCCACCCATGACAAAGTGGGCACCGGGTTGAATCGGAATCCGGTGAGTGGTTCTGAAAGGCACGTGATGGTTATCCAGATTTTCGGTGACGCCGGGGAAGCGGGTTGTGAAATCGAGAATGGCCGAGATATCAAGAAATAATTGGTGGCCTTGCTCCTGCCAGGCTTTCAAGTGGCGGGCAACAACGTCTCGGGGTGCCAGATCCTTCTTGGGGACGTTTGCCATAATGCGGTGGTTATTTTCATCGACCAGGATAGCGCCACTGCCACGAATGGCTTCGGTGATGAGGCCGTAGCATTTTCCGTGCAGTGATAGTAAGGTCGGGTGAAATTGCACGAAGGCCATGTCTGAAATAGCGGCCCCGGCTCTGGCCGCAATGGCAATGCCGTCTCCGGTGATGGTTTGGTTGTTGGTGGTCAATGGGAATAAGTTTCCCAAGCCGCCGGTTGCAAGGACGACGGCATCACTGGTAAGCGTTTCTAATGCTTGGTTTTTGTCATTTCGAATAATAACGCCCACACAGACGTTATCTTGAACCTGTAAGTCGATGGCGGTTGAGTATGGTTTCCAATGGACCTGGTGGATTTCCCCTTGGACGAAGCTGGTCAGTGCTGCGCCGGTGCGATCCCCGTTGGCGTGGAGAATCCGGTGATGACTGTGGGCGCCTTCCAAGCCGAAATCCAGTTGGCCGTTTGATTGGCGATCAAACGCCATCCCGTCTTGGATGAGGTGTTGAATCAATTTTGGACCGGTCGCAACCAGTTGGTTAACGGCTGCAGGTTTGTTGTGGTATTGACCGGCAGCGAGGGTATCGGCCGCATGTTGGGCCGGAGAGTCACCGGGGTCAAGGGATGCAGCAATCCCACCCTGGGCCAGCATGGAGTTACTGTCCTGGATACTTTTCTTAGTGACGATGGTGACGTCACAGGTGTTCTGCAATTGAGTTGCAAGATAACAGCCGGCAAGACCGGCACCGATAATAATCACTTTTCGCATAACGCACTTCCTTTTAGGGTTAATGGATCATTTTATAAAAGTACCTTTTACTTTAATTAATCTAATAAAAAAGTACAAAATACTTTTATTAATTGTTGTTATTGTAGGTCTGGGGATTTTGGATTGCAATTAGGGAAATGTCCTAATTATGATTGATGAGATTTTAAACACTTGAAATTGACGAAGACAACTAAGCAAAATTAAAAAATAGCCGTTAGCTTTTAAATAACCTGTAGTCCATTTAGGATATCTTTATACGGTTCTATCGCTTAGAAAGGAAAAACGTCCAGTATTACTGAACGCTTAATGACCGATTTAATTAAGGATTTTGAAGAATATATTTAGAGGCTCTCCCCAGACCGATTAACTTAATCTGCCTGGTTTTCTGCAGATTGATTAAGGCTCGTTTAATGGTGACATCGCTATACTGAGGGACCAAAGCACTAATTTCCCGACGTGAGAGGGGCTTTAATTCTTGTTGAAGAACAGACAACCTTCATCGGAACTCGTATATTTGGTTAAGTTTATCGACCATCGGACCAGATAACTGTAGATTGTTTAAATTCTGATAATTGAACGTTTTCAGGATCATTTCCTCCTTTACGGTATCAAATGGGCTTAAATGATACCGTAAATATAGTATTGATCTTGCAAAAGGTCAAAAAAACAGGCTTTTTGATTAATTCGATCATCATGCGAAGGATTTTTTCGATTTTTCTTGGTTATACGGAAAATATGCATTAAATTTTGAATAAACAGCAGTATACTTAAGACATCTTTTATACATATCCGGAGGGGTATCATAAAAATTAAATTAGTAATAACTTGAAGGGGATTGTTTAGATGAGACTATATGACGGGAAACATTTGCACATTGTGGCAAAGATGCATAAGAATACGAGAAAAGAAAAGATTGAGGCTGCTATCGTATATGGCATTCTGGCGTTGCTACTTATTTGGTGGTTCGTCAAATAGGTGGGTGGCAATTCATCTGATAATTAAATTGATCAACACAGATTGCCTGATAATGACTGTTTTCAAACGTTTGGAATTCCGAGTATTAGGAGGTACTTGGTTGTACATTTCAAGTAGCATAAAAGGGTGTGACTTTAGAGTGTTCGCTGAAAATTTACGCTATCTCAGGAAAAAGTATCATCTCAGCCAAACAACGCTTGCCCGCCGACTTGGGCGAAAAAGTGTGGCTTCTGTGAGTGAATGGGAATCCGGAAAATATACCCCAAAGTTGGCAATTATTGAAAAAGTTGCGGCACTTTTTGAGGTTGATGTAACGGATTTACTTTATCGGGAGTTAGGTAAGGCTAATGAACCTAAAAGCCGGCCCGAGAGCTTCTTATCAATGTATTCAAAACTGACGCCCGATCGTCAACGGAAAGTGTACCAGCGAATTCTTAAGCTGCAAGAGACAGAATCCGAAGACAGTCAAACACCGATCGAACAGCCGGTAACCATATTGAAACTTGAAAAAACGGATTTGGCTATTACGGATGAGGAAGAGTCGGTGAATCGGCCTCAAAAAGCTGGAAAGCCAAACTTTGACTTCGCGGTTAAAATAATCGGTTCTTCGATGCTGCCTAATTTTCACGATCAACAGATTGTTTTTATAACGGCTGCGACAAAGGCTGAAAATGGTCAGATTGTTCTGGCAAAGGTTGATGGAAAGTATTATATAAGACGGTATGAGAAAACGTCCGAGGGTGCTTGGTTGATGCCCTTTAATCAAGACGAAGCACAAGTCAAGATTCAGGATGATACTGATTTTCGGTTAATTGGGGTTGTGACAGGGCTGCTAGAAGAATAGGATATTTTTTTCTTTTCTAGTAGATTATTATATGTATAAAGTATGTACAACCACTTTTCCTATATGTATAATATACGTATAGGAAGGAGGGACAAGGTGTGCCAATTACTCCAAGAAAAATGGAGAAGAAATTACTTAAGGCAGGTTTTAGACGCATTCCTGATAGAGGAAAGGGTGGACACCGCCGTTATCGGCATCCTGATGGGCGAACAACAGAAATTCCGTTTCATACAGGTGAGCTCAAAAAAGGTACCGAGTTAGCAATTCTTAAAGAAGCAGGGCTCAGATAGAGCCTTGCTTTGGCATACCTTTACTAAGTTATGAAAAAACGTTTAATATATCCTGTAATTATTACAGAGTATCAGGACGATGGGCATTATTTTGTAGTTACCTCACCTAATATTAAAGGGATGGTGACACAGGGTGATTCTATAGCTGATGCTGCTTATTGGGCAGAAGATGCAATTGCAACAATGATCCAAGATATGCCACATTATCCCAAACCACAAGATCCACGTGAATGGAAACTAGAGACAGGGCAGCAAGTTGTCTATATTTCAGTTGATATGACGAAATGGCTTAGACAAAACCGAAAGACAATACGAAAAACGATCACTGTGCCAAAGTATCTAAGTGATTTGGCAAAAGAAAATGATATTAATGTTTCAAAAGTGGCGACTGAGGCGTTGAAAGAAAAGCTTGGGGTATAACCAGGCTATGAAGGCAGTGAGTGTTTTAATTTACAGCTAAAAGTATTTAAATTTAAACACTTTTAGCCGTAATTTAAAACATGTCAAAAATTGTTTTTAATCGTTATTTGACATATTTTTGGCACAATACATCTTTTTGAATTAATTATTCGGAAGCAGCAGACTCTGCTTTTATTGATCATAGAATGCTGTTAGTCACTAATTTCGAAAGAACTTTAAATATGAATTTAATCAAGTTGAACAAAAGCCATCCTGCAATTATTGAGGATGGTTTTTGTTATCGTCTTCTGATAGATACTTTTCGATATCTTTTGGATTGGTTAAGATAGGTGATTTGCTTTTATACACGGCTTTGGCCAAATGAAGCCGTTCTTTTTCCTCATCTTCACGTTCTCGGGCAATGGTGGTATTAACCTCGATTGGAACTAAAAACTGATCTTTGCCGTGTTCAATCGTTCGTGGATCGGATGTATCAGGAAGCTTGTCATTGTAGTCTTCTGAAGTTAATAAATAACCTTCAAGTGCATCATGAGCCATGTGGAGCGCATCAGGAACATCATTGCCAAAGGTTGCAGCAGCGAATCCCAGATCAGGAAAGGTGACTTCGACTTGGCCTTCCGGATTAAAAGTCAGCAATGCGTAATATAGATAGGTCATCATTGAATCCTCCGTTGATAAAAATTGATTCTGGTTTAGATACGATTTGATTTTCAAGCATGGGATCATGCCTCTTTAATAGAATGATACCATGAGGCACGATTTGGCATGTGTTGGCGAGCATTTCATTGTCAGTTCACTTGTTGTATTTTATGAGCCGAAGTGGCGAAAAAAGTTGAATAAACAAAATGAATGTCTGACCCATATTTATCGGTTGGATTGTGATTAATGGCCTACAATAGATTCAATAACGGTTTGTAATCCGTATCCTGCACAATTGAAAGTGGTCAATTTTTGAGATTAATCGTCAGGATTTGAAATCATAAAAATCCTATTAAATCAATGTTGTAATCGCTTACACAAAATGCTATTGTGTTACCATGCGGTTTAAAACCGTCAGGGCCGATCATCTTTTAAAGGGTAAGGCGATGATCAGCCAAACAAATTCTGGGGAGGTTATTGATGATGAATAAGCAACGACAAATTGAGATTCTTTCAAAACTGATTTCGATTCGATCAGTTAACGATCACGAAGCAGAGGTGGCGGATTATATTGCGTCATTGTTTGAACCATACAAGGATAAAGGGGTTCAAATTGAACGGGTCACGTATGCGCCGGGCCGTGATAGTCTGGTTGTCACAATTGGAAAAGGAGACAGAATTCTCGGTTTTTCCGGTCATGAGGATGTTGTAGATCCGGGAGATTTAGAAGCTTGGGATAGCGATCCGTTTAAAGCCGTTATCAAGGATGGCAAACTATATGGTCGTGGTGCGACCGACATGAAGAGCGGCCTGGCTGCCGTCATTATTGCCATGCTTGATATGCTGGAAAATGATGCGGTACCCGGCAAAATCAAACTTTTTGCGACGGTTGGTGAAGAGACCGGTGAATACGGTGCTGCTCAACTGACTAAAGAAGGCTACGTTGATGGTGTGGACGGCATGATGATTGCCGAACCCGGAGACAGTATGGGTGAAGTCGGTTTTACGTCCAAAGGCATTGTTGATTATATTGTGACGTCTATCGGTAAGGGGGCTCACAGTTCCCAACCCGAAAAAGGGATTAACGCGATTGACCACTTAATCGATTTTGCCAATGAGGTCAAACCGGTCATGGCTAAATTCGATAAAGTTGATCCGGTCTTAGGCAAATTGACGCATGTTCAAAGTCTCTTTAATGGTGGCGAACAAATCAACAGTGTGCCTGCCAAAGCGGTTATCAAAGGCAACATTCGAACAATTCCGGAATACCCGAACAAAGTGATTTTTGATGCGCTGGAGGGGCTGGTTAACAAATTAAATAAGAAGTCCGGATATGATTTAAGCATCGCCTATAGTTTTCCTGAAGAAGCCATGCCGGGGGATGCCAACTCGCCATTTATCAAACTGATTAAGAAAGTTCACGACGAGATGTTCGACAAGCCGCTGGTTGCCAGTGGTCAGTCAGGTGCCAGTGACGGCTCCGAATTTCTACATGCCAAAGGTGATTTCAGTATTGCCCTTCTGGGACCTGGAAACGACACGTCTCATCAAAGCAACGAATACGTTGATGTGGATGTCTATCACCAGTCGGTTGACTTTTATAAACAGTTGGCACAGGAATTTTTTAATCAGTAAAGGGGGCATATCAAATGAATGAGTCGGATCAAATGAAGAAGCATCGTTTTAAGATGCCGTCTGCGTTCACAATTCTTTTTGGACTGACCGTCTTTATTGCGATACTGACCTGGTTTATTCCAGCCGGAACGTATTCGACAACGCCGGATGGCACGTTGATCAGTGGGACGTATCGAACGGTTGCCAGTCATACCCAGGGACTGTGGGATGTCTTGATGGCGCCGATTATCGGGATGATTGGTAATAAACAGACGACCGGCGCAATTGAAATATCCATCTTTATCCTTGTGATTGGTGGCTTTCTGGGTGTCGTTAATCAGACCGGGGCACTGGATGATGGGATTCGAGCCATCGTTCACCGATATACCGGTCACGAAAAACGGCTGATTATTATTTTAATGATTCTCTTTTCCGTTGGTGGGTCCACTTACGGAATGGGAGAGGAAACGATGGCGTTTTTCCCACTGTTGATCCCGATTATGATGGGTGTCGGCTATGATTCACTGGTAGCCGTGGGGATTATTCTGTTAAGTACGCGGGTCGGCGATTTGGCTTCGACCGTTAATCCGTTTGCGACCGGAGTGGCCTCGGGAATTATTAAAATTTCACCGGGTGTCGGACTGTTTTCCAGAGTGATTCTACTGGTAATCGTCACGGCGATGGCCATTTGGTTTGTGATTCACTATGCGGAAAAGGTGAAAAAGGATCCCACTAAATCACTGGTCTATAGTCAGCGTCAGGAAGACATGAAACGTTTTTCGGTTGCGGATCGAACCAGTGCGCCCAAACCATTGACTAAAAATCAGAAGCATGTTCTGTGGGTGTTCTGCCTGACATTTGTCATTATGATTGTTGGATTGGTGCCATGGACCAGCATTAATAAGAGCTGGAATTTCTTTGACCGTTTCAATTCGTGGATTACCGGCAATGCGTTCTTAGGGACAATATTGGGGAAAGACATTGTCTCGTTGGGAAATTGGTATTTTAACGAAATTACGTTATTGTTCCTGCTTATGTCGATCGTGATCATGTTCGTTAGTCACATGAAGGAAGGCCAGTTCATCAATGCCTTTATGAATGGGATGGCTGATTTATTAAACGTTGCCATTATTGTTGCTGTTGCCCGTGGTATTCAAGCGATTATGAACAGCGGGATGATTACCGGGACCATTCTTCATTTGGGTGAAACCAGTTTGAGTGGGTTGCCAAAGCCGGTCTTTGCGATCCTCGCGTTTGTCTTTTTCTGCGTTCTCTCGGTTCTGATACCGTCAAGCTCGGGACTCGCTGCGGCAACGATGGGCATCATGGGATCGTTGGCAGTCTTTTCCCACGTTGAAGGCAGTGTGGTTGTGTCCGCATTTCAAGCATCATCAGGATTGATTACGGCCATAACGCCAACCTCCGCCATTTTGATGGGCGCACTCGCATTATCGCACGTCAGCTTAACAACTTGGTGGAAATGGACGGCAAAACTGATTGTATCGTTGTTTGTCGTTACCTGTGGGTTCCTGGCTATTGTGTCGGTGATGTGAGGACTGTAAGAAGCAGCGTCCATGTTTAAATTAATTGAGTATGTAATCTTTTGATTTTTTGGAGGTTGAATAATTAGATAGAAAATACTTGAAATATTAATCTATCTACCAGCAACCGATAGTGGTAGTTGGATTAGTTATTTAACCATTTCAATTCTTTTTCAGGATTACTAAGTTTAGCATAATTCTGACTGTTAATTGTGTCCTTTAAGTGTTGATTGGGCTGGAAAACCTCAAATGGCATGCTATTGACTTCAATCGTTTTTTTGCAAAAATGCAATAGGCTTCTGTTGGTGTAAGGCCATCTTTTTCGGAACTTCTTTGAATTCTTTTTTATCATTTTCATCCAAACAGAAATGAACTTGAGCTGTCATTACTATCACCTTAAACGTATCGTATCAAGTGGTGCCGCTGCTGAAAACACTTAATATTTGGGTGGGACGATTAACGCTTTGCTTCACTAAAAAAGCCATTCCAAACTTAGAATGAGTGGAATGACTTTTTTGTGTGTACTGGTTGAACGTCCTGAATAGGGCAATGAGTCTTGGTACTGATTGACTCGTAAAAAAATAATTCTCAATAAATTACTTTTGAATCACAAACTTCTTGTTAGCTGTGACGTAGTGTCCATTCGTTAATTGATATCGGGTTGCTAATTTATACTTGACGATCTTCTTAACTTTTAGAACGGCCTTGTTCTTATAGTGAGCCGCTTTGGTTGCGAGACTGGCTTTCTTATAAGTATTCACACCGTTCTTATTAATAACAGTAACCTTCCTACTCTTTGGAACCGAAACATAGTAGGCTGGTTGGACGTACTTTGAGCTGGCTGTAATATAGCCTTTCCTGCCCTTAACGTACTTTTGTGTATATGGGTTATATTGTTGTACGCGGTAACGCAACTTACCATTTTGACCGTAAGCATAGCCCTTTACAATGAACTCTGGACGGTTAACCCGCTTGGCCTTTGGAAAGGTGGTAACACGTTTGTTTGCCTTAAAGTCAACTGATTTATACAATCGAATGCCCTTAATTGCGTAAACAGCCTCACCTTTAACAGCAATTTTACTTGACGAAGTTGGCTGTTCGCTGGTTGAAGGATTTGTACTTGTCGTAGGTGTAGAGCTGGAACTTGAACTGGTGTTGGTTGCACTGGAACTGGAAGTGGTTGCTGAACTTGAACTGGATGACGTTGTCGTCGAACCGCTGCTCTGGCTTCCAACGTTAACGGTAATGGTCTTGGAAATCGTTCGCTTATTACCATTTGGATACGTATGGCCAAAGGTATATTTAACATGGTAAGTGCCAGCCTGATTGGTATCCAGATCATGGTTGGCTGTTAACTTGCCATCTGATGAAGTGATTTGAAGATTAATCTTAGACTTATCAATTGTATTGGCCTGATAAGTCGTATCAGGATTCCAAATTGAAACGTTATCATAGGCGTTCCATTTGCTGCCAACTGGTAAATTGATTGTATCATTATAATCAAGGTTCTTAACATCGATAATTTTGACAACCTGCATACCTAGTCCAGTATTATATACTGGGGTTCCGGCTGGATATGTGGGAGAAACAGTCGATGGAGAAGTACCGATTGTATAAGTGAATTCAGTTTTAATATTATTATCTTCGTCGTAATTACCAGGATAAGGCATGGCATATCCATGCTCATACAGATAGTCAATTAGATTTTCGCCATTCTTAGCTTTCATATTTTTGAAGTGAATGGTGTAACTTGACCCAGTGTATAAATAAGCCAGTCCGTCATTAAAAAAGCCGTTGTTAACATCTGAGGTGTCGGTGTTAAGTGTAACGTCAGGCATTTGCAATTGAACGTCGGTTGCTTGTGGATACGAGTAGGTTTGAACGCCATCCGCATTTTTAGTGCCGGGAACCTTAAGAACAACCCCATATGGTTTACCAACGCCGGCATAGTCACTTAAGGCTTCACCCTTGGCAAACCTGCCATATATACCATAAACATTTGAGTCGTTTATAACATCAGATTCGAAGGCATTTCCAATATTATAAGCATCAACTGTTGAAGCATTTGTCAATTTTAACGGTAGGGTTAATTCATAATTGCTGCCTGCTTTTAATGTGCCGGAAATAATGACATTATTGGCATTTGCCCAATCGGTAGCGGATGATGTATCCGTAAGTGTTGAATTGTCAGCGTAATAAGTAGTTGTCAGACCATCACTATTGCTAATCGGAGTTGTAGCCTGAGCCTTTGCATATTGGATTATTGGATGATTTGTGTAAGATCCGCCAAAAATTGGCTTAGGTAAAATAACTTGAATGTTAATCTGTTTGTTACTACTTGTTGTGTTATTAATTTGAACCTGCTCGGTTAAATTACTGGTTCCATCGCTATTGTCTTTATAGGCATTGAGATTAAATATAGCGGTTGGAAAATACCAGCTATTTGAAACCTTGTCACCCGTGTACATAGAATTGGTACCGTCCATGTTGAAACGAGCTCCAAGTGCAAGACCATCATCGTTTGTTAAGGACTGATGACTCTTAGAATAGGTATCAGTTCCGTTATAGATTGCTGGAATGGATGAGCTATCCGCATTTACTGTATATCCTAAAGAACTCAAACTAAATAATGCAAGAAGGAGGGGAAAAAGACCCCAACTTAAAATTTTAAAAAAATGACGTTTTCTCATACTCATTGCCCCCATAATAATATTAATTAATTCCTAACCGTTTTCATCATAGCATTAACTATTATTAAATGATTCACAGCAGTTTTTATCTTGAAAATGTAGCTTGACTGAATTGGAATATCGGTTCTGATATTAATCGCTCCCGATTACCAATTTTTTATTAGTTGTGGCATACCAACCGTTACTTAATTGATAACGGGTAGTCAGATTGTGCTTGACCAGCTTTTTAACGGTTAGACGAATACCTTTTTTGTAATGCTTGCTTTTACCGGTAAGCTTCACTGATTTATAGGCATAGATACCTTTTTTAGAGATTACCGTGATTTTTTTGCTTTTCGGTAAACTTGCATAGTAGACAGGGATGACATATTTCCTGCTGGCGGTAACATAACCAGTCTTGCCGGCAGTTTTGTGACCATGGTTGACATCTCGTACTTGATACCTCAATGTGCCATTAGCTGAACGGGCGTAGCCGGTAACGACGAACATTGGCCGATTGATTCGTTTTTGCTTTGGGTACCAAACTATCCGGTTGGCTTTTGTGAAATTAACACTCTTGTATAACGCGATCTTCTTAGTAGCGTAAATGACGCCACCCTTAACTTCGACGTTACCACTTTCCGAAGGCGAGGTACTCGGCACTGTGGTCGTAGTACTTGAGGATGATGTGGCTGGCGTGCTGGAGGACAGACTGCTGGTAGTTGCGGAGTTGTCGGTTGTAGGCGTTGCAGTGGAAGTATTTGGTGTTGTTGTGCTACCGGAAGAACTTCCACCAGTACCTGGTGTTGACGTGGTTCCAAATTTGAAGTAGAAGGCATTGGTTTTACCATTGCCTAAAGGATCTGTACCGGTGAATTTAACAACAGTTCCGGGTTTAAGTGAATTTAAGCCGGTTATCTTATAACCATATTGTGAAGAATCTTGGACAGACCTTAGATTTGGATTGTCAGTTGTCCATTCTGTTAGGTCTCCATCATTCAAATCAGATAGGTAAAGTTCACCGTTAGATGGAATATCAGTGTTTATTGGGCTTTGGGCTGTGTTAGGAAGCATACTTTTAATGTTATCAATAGTTCCGGAAGACTGATAAGTACTATAGCCGTAATTGTCATCACTATTTGAGCGACGTGAACCTGTTAATGACAAATAAAGTGTTTGTGAACCAGTGAAGAGCTTGCCCTTATCATTGTTTAATGGCGTAATGGTCACTTTAGCGAGGTCGTTTTTGTTAGCCATTTTGTCGAATCCTAAAATGGTTGGATACTGATAGCCTTGGGAATTAACAACATATAAGCCACTATTTGGGACAACATCACCATTTGTGTTAACCTCTTCAACTTTGAAATCGAAGTAGTCACATTCTGGACGGTAGGAAGTGTGGGAACCATCATATGAAGGCCCAGCAGCTGCGTACATCATGTCAGAATACGCGCCTAGTGAAACGCCAGTGACCAGGAATTTGGAACTATCATATTGAGTGATCGTATCTCCAACTTGTGCATCGGATTGGTTATAGTTGTCTTTATCCATTGCAACAACTTTTGGACTGCTTGTTCCAACGACATACGGATTCTGAAGTGAAACGATGTTTCCAGCTGTGGTTCCAAAGTTTTCAAGATTCCCGGGATTATAATCAGGACTGGGATTCCAATCACGGGCATCTAGTGCAGGTGTTCTCATAAGTGAGTATGTTGCTGGTCCGTCAGGAGTAGTCGGATCTCCTGCTGGTAATAATCCCCAACGCAAATTATTCAAATTAAATGGTGCCGCCGATGCATTTGACGGCCCGCCAATAAAGACGGTCAGTAATGCAATAATGGTTACCGCACCGGCAAATAACCATTTCGATAAATGATTGAAACGATGATTAATTTTTCTCATAAAAATGTCCCCCTTCAGTACTCTTGGTGAATTAATAATAAACCGTCTTAACTATAGCATTCGTTTGAAATATTGTACTCAAAAAAGCCCATCAGGACATCGTTTGGACGACTTGGTGGACTTATTTCTACTATATTTAAGCGATCAATCAAGAAATTAATTATTCCCCACGATGACCAATTTCTTATTAGCCGTGACATACAGGTCATTACTCAACTGGTAACGGGTAGTCAGGTTATGCTTAACCAACTTTTTGACGGTTAGGTGCACGCCTGTCTTGTAATGTTTGGCTTTACCAGTGAGGGTAGCTGATTTGTAGGCGTTAATCCCTGTTTTGGCAATCACTGTGATCTTCTTGTTCTTTGGTACGGTTGCGTAGTAGACCGAACCGACATATTTCTTGTTGGCGGTAATATAACCGACTTTACCAGCGGTTTTGCGACCGTGGTTGACGTCACGAACTTTGTATCTCAAGGTTCCGTTGGCTGAACGGGCATAACCGGTAACGACAAACATCGGCCGGTTGATCCGTTTTTGTTTTGGATACCAGGCTAGTCGACTGGATGCCTTGAAAGTCGGACCCTTATACAAGCCAACCTTCTTTAATCCATAAATGACGGTGCCTTTCGCCGCAACGTTCTTAACTGTAGGAACGGGAGCATTTGACGTTGTAGCTGGTGTCGTGCCGTTGTTTTGACCTGAAGTGGTTGTGGCTGAAGAACCTGTTCCGGGATTACTGGTTGAAGCACCGGTGGTTGTGGCGGGAGGGATGACACCGTTTGGCTTACTTGAGCCCGTTGTTCCTTTGGTTGTGGTATTACTGCCACCGGCTGACCCGCCACCCGGTGTCGAGGCTGTTCCAAATTTGAAATAGAAGTCACCTGTCGCACCATTGGGATAGTGAACGGTAAACTTAACCACGGTTCCGGGAGTCAGTGAATTCAAGCCCGTCACTTGATAGCCGTCTCGAGTGGCATCTTTTGCAACTTTAATCTTGTCATTATCAGTTGTCCAAGTTGCGGCTGCGTTTTTCGGGTCTGCGAGATAAAGCCGACCGTCATCAGGGACTGCCAGGGCAACCGGACTTTGAGCGGTGTTGGGCTTGATGCCGGTCAATTGGCCAATGGTACCGTTAGCATCGTACAACGCATAACTGGGGTTGGTCTCGGCTGCCGGTGTATTTGAATTGGTGATCTTGAAGTAGTAGTCGCTTGTTGAGTCATAGCTCTGGCGAGCGGTAAATTTAACCACGGTTCCGGAGACGACAGAATCTAAGCCGGTTACTCGATAACCAAGCCCATCAGTATTCTTCGTTAACGTTAAGTTGGCATTATCTGATGACCAAACTGCTTTGTCGTCATTTATGTCCTCAACGTAAAAGATAACGCCTTTGGATGCAGTGAATGCGATCGGATTTTCAGAAGTATTCGGCTGCATGCTTGTAAAATCAGTTAGAACATCAGCGGAATCATACACGCCATATCCGGCATTGGTTTCAGAAATCGCCGGTGTGGTATTGTTTGTGATGATCTTAAAATAGAAATGATTGGTTGTGCCGTCACCGTGTCGCGCGGTAAATAATAGGACAGTTCCGGAAACCAGTTTGTCCAAGCCGGAAGCGACATACCCATCAATGTTTGGATTTGCGATCGATGTGTCTGTCATGGTGATTTTGTCGTTGTTGACTGTCCAAACGGCATTTCCGTCAACCATATCATCGATGTAGAATTGACCACCATCGGTAGGCGTAAACTCGATTGGGTTCTGCTCTGTAGCGGTATCGAGATCGATGATCAAACCGATGACATTTGGCAATTCTGTTGGTGAATCATAAGAACCATAGGCGATACTGAAATTGTCCGGATCCGCTGCGACTGCCAAATGCGTATTGGTCTCGGCTGCCGCGGCTTTTGAGTTGAGTGGGTGACCGATAAATAGTGTGATCGTTGAAATAACGAAAAGTAGACTGATGATAAACCAGCTTGGGCGTTTCAACGACTGTGGATGGCTGGTCTTTTTCATGATATGAATCCCCCTTAATGCTGAAACTGTCAGTCAAACAATCAGTAGTTCCCCGCGATGATCAATTTTTTATTGGCTGTCACAAACGATCCGTTCGTCAACTGGTAACGGGTAGTCAGGTTATGCTTAACCAATTTCTTGATGGTTAAGCGGGTGCCCGTCTTGTAGTGTTTGAGCTTACCGGTGAGGCTTTTGGCTTTGTAAGCATTGACGCCTTTTTTGGCAATGACGGTGATCTTGTTATTTTTTGGTAGACTTGCGTAGTAGACTGGCACAACGTATTTTTTATTTGTGGTAATATAGCCGATCTTGCCGGCCGTCTTGGCGCCATGATTTACATCACGAACTTTGTATCTCAAGGTTCCGTTGGCTGAACGGGCATAGCCGGTGACCACAAACATCGGGCGGTTAATCCGTTTCTGCTTTGGATACCAAGCAATCCTTTTTGATGAGGTGAAGGTTGGGTTCTTGTACAACCCGAGTTTCTTTAAGCCATAAACAACTTGGCTCTTTACAGCAACGTCTTTTGGTACGGCAATTGGCGCATTGGAAGTAGAAGTGGCCGGTGTGCTGCCTTGGCTTGTCCCTGTGGTTGTGGTTCCCTGTTGATTAACGACTGATGAGTCACCTGTGGTTGTCGGGATGCTTGCCGGAGGTGTCGCTGAACCGGTAGAATTGCCACCGTTGGCAGTATTACCGCTGGTTGTGCCGCCACCGGGGGTTGTTGGGTTGCCGAACTTGAAATACACATCTTCGGTTGTGCCGTCGATTTTCGTATCTGTAAATTTAACAATCGTTCCCGGCGCAAGTGATTTCAAACCGGAAACCCGATAGCCGAGTTGATCCGGATTAGGATCTTTGACTAAAGTTAATTTTGGATTGTCGGCTTTCCAAGTCGCACCCGGATTGCTTAAATCTTCCAAATAGAGGTTGCCGTCGTTTGGCGTTTCAAGTAGGATGGGCATTTTTTCTGTCGAGGTAGCCACGTCTTTACTTGTAAAACCGCCAATCTTGCCACCGGTATCGTAGAGCGCGTAGCCGATGTTGGATTCCTTTGCCTTAGGTTCAACCACCGGCGCTTGAATGCCCGTTAGTGAAAAATAAAGTGTCTGAGGGTTGGCGAATAGTGATGAATTGAGTGGTGTAATGGTGACCTTGACAAGGTTGTTTTTCCGATCGGTGATTTTATCGACTCCGAGAATGGTCGACCACTGAAAATTGCCTTTTTTAAAAACGGTGAGCTTGTTGTTGGGAACGACTTGACCATTCCGATCGACTTCTTGAACCTGGAAGTCAAAGAATTCGGATTCGGCTCGTAAATTGTCATACCAGCCACCATAGCCCGTGACCGATCCCATTTCTGTGGCGTTGGCACCGATTCGAAAGCCGGTGACTGTCATTGTGCTGCCGTCCTGTTGCTGAATGGTGTCACCGATCTTTGCGTCGGATTGATGCTTGGTGTCGCCGCCAATTGGATTGCCATCCTTATCGTAATTACCGATCACCGTCTTTGGTGTGTCGGTTCCGACAATGTAGGGTTTCTGAAGTGTGGCATCTTTGGATGTGAAGCTTTGGTCGCCGTCAGGATCCGGTGACCAGTCGGTTGAACTGATGGCAGCGGTATCAAAATTAGAAAAGATTGGAAATCCACTCTTATCAAGTCCCCCTGCCGGTAATAATCCCCATCTCATGTTGTTTAAATCATATGGTGCCGCGTGTGCTTTGCTTGAGATCCCCAATGATACGGTAATGGTTGTAGCAATGGCTAACAAACTGAGAAGCAGCCATCTGACCAATGTGTTTGTGTGTGGACGATGAGTTGTCTCCATGATCATTCTCCCCTTTAGAAGTGCTGACCGTCTGTTCTTCTACAGGGTCACTTTAACATATTAGTTAAAAGAAATGCTAGCTATTAGCCTTTACTAATATAATTAGTATTGACTGTGTATATACTAATGAAATACAAATGAAGAATTGGTCGAATTCCATGCATAAAGCGCATTAAATCGCCTAAAAACAATAGGCCGTTTAATGTGCTTATAGTAGTTATTTGGTTTTACTTAAAGATTTGAAATCAATAGGGATTAATACCCGACACCTTATTGTTGGACAATTTCTTTGATGCCTTCTTGAATTGAGGTGACTTGAAAGTCGGGAAACCGTCTTTTGAACTTGTCCGATAGGAAGATATTATCGACAGTATAACGGGGTAACAGTTCCTGAAGTTCACGGGCATTCTGATTGAAGAAGCCCGCCAATTTAAATACCCATGGCTTGATGACAATGGCTTTGATCGACTTTCCTGTTATTCTTTGACTAAGCAGGATCAGGTCGTGATAGGTTAGGCTATCGGCAGTTGGCAGATGCCAGGTCTGATCATAGGCATCCGCTGTGTTTCCAATTAAGGCCATGGCGCGACTGGCGTCCGGTGTCCAAATCAGGGTTCGAAGCGTCTGATCGCTGACCGGGATTTTAACAAGTTTGTCTTCTATAATATTGTTAAAAATTAAGTTATTAGTAATACTCTTGGTTTTGGCCGGTCCATAAAATTCAGGTGCCCGACAAATCACGGCTGTTAGTTTGCCAGCCGCCATTTCTTGGAGAACCATATTGGCTATTTGCGCTCTGACAACTGATTTTCTACCCGTTGGAAGGAAGGGGCTTTCTTCGGTTTGGGGTTGATTGGTTTTGGCATACATATAGGTGTTATCAAAAAAGACAAGCTTGCTGTGATTGGCTTCGCAGGCTTTCAACACGTTTTCGGTTATGATTGGAAATTGGGCTTCCCAAATGGCTGAATCATTAGGTAGGCCGACTGTAAAATAAACAATGTCACTGCCAGCTATTGCTTGATTGGTGTCGTTAAAATCCAGCAGGTCTGCCGGTAATAGCTGATCGTTGCTGTTCACTTTTCGCGGATGCCGACTCACCAGTCGAATATCCTGTGTATAGTGGTGGGCCAATTCTTTAGCCAGTTCTTGACCGATTTGGCCATTGCTTCCTAAAATGGTTTGCATGTTGATCAACTCCTTTGGCAATACCGTGTTCTTTCTGGTTTGATGATTGAATAGAAGTGATTTTGATAATTGAAAGTCATGAATGGCAGGCTTTAGCCAGAAACGATAAAAAGATAAATAGCTAAAAAGATAAATAGCTAAAAAATAAAAAGATAAATAGCTAAATTTATTATACCAAAGCGGTATAATAGGCTTTGAATGACGTTATGGGATCAGTTAATACTTACAGATTATCACCAAAGGAGCTGATTGGAATGCTGCATCGTGAAAATAAAATTCTCAAATATCATACGAGTTCGGCTGCGGATTTAATTAAAGAAACAATGATGTATTATCATATTACCCAAACAGATTTAGCAGAAAGAATCGGTGTTAGTCAGAAAAATGTTTCAGAGATTCTTCAGAGAAAGAGGTTTATTAATGAGGTCATCGCTTTAAGAATTGAAAAGGTGATGGGATTATCAAGCATTCTTCTTTTGAACTTGGATTCGAAATTCAAACTTCATGCGGCAAAGGACCAGCGTAAAGAAGAGAAGACCAAAACCGGTACAAAGTCAGACAAATTTCTAAAGCGGTATGACTGGGTTAATGCGTAAACTTTACTTAACAGTGAAGTAGGAGTTGCTAGCAGCGACTGAATTATACTTAAATAGTCTGTCGTGATAAATACAAAAAAGCAGATCAGTGGTGCACTTGGACGACCAAGTCCTTACTGATCTGCTTTTTGGTTGTCAAGATTTTGACGAAAGCAATAATAATGGACTAAAACTAAAAAACATTAAATTGTCTAAAATCAAGCAAACAATTTAATGCCAATTAAATAACTGAATTGACTCTTTTCTGATGATTGTAAGTAACTAACGGGGCAATAGTTCAAGTAAATCATGGTAAGTTATGCGGTCAGCAGTCTGCAGAAGTTACCCGAGCCAATTCTGAATAACCGTTTTAGTTAGAACCTGTGACTTTCTCCTTTGGGGAGGAAATGGGTTACTTTCTGTTTGCAACTGATTATTTTTGGTATACATATAGCTGTTGTCAAAAAAAGACCAGCTGGCTGTAGATAATGATGTTGGATGATGCACTGCTATCTAATCTCTTAGTAAATCAGCTAGATACTTATAGTTGCTTCCTTTACTTTTTAACAAATCCTTGTGCTGCATTTCCCTTTTTACGGACTGTAAAGCGTCAACCAATGCCTCCGGTTTATCTTTCCAGAGTTTATACACATAGTCATATTTTTTGATCTTTGAAATTTTTAATTCATGAATAAAAAAATTGCTAGGCTTTTTATCTGTGCCTTTTTTTCTTTTGTATTTTTCAAAACGAGGCAACCAGTTAGGATCTGCTCGAAGTTGAATTGATTCAATTTCTTCTCGGGTAACGTAGTAGGTGATGTCTGTTACTGCATTACTTAATTTCATAATTTTTTTTGAGTCTCTATTGGGATTGTCGCAGACAATATGCATGTGAATCGGAATATCACCGAAATCACGGGACAGGAAAGTGTTGACAAACTTTCTATCGCCTAAGAAATCCTGGTACAAGTTTCCGCTAGAGTTTGATATCAAATCGTCACTGCTAAACTTTAGCAGATCATTATCTAACAAAATCTTAATAAGTGCTGATTCAGCGGCCCCCTCAACCATTAATCCATTTAAATCAGTCATTTTTAACGGCTACTCCTGTATTTTTTGTGGTAGCGCCTTTCAATGAGTTGAATTTGTGGTTATGGTTCTTAACCGCACTTATTAACTTAAGATAGGCGCTATAATTTGGTGCAGTTCCACTTAAAGTATTATTTTGGAAGATTTCGCTGTGCTTTAATTCGGTTCGAATGCGTGCGTCGTTTAATCGGGTTAATTTTGTTTGACCTTTTCTAGTCAGAATGTATTCTTCGTCGCCACGTGTTAAATCATCGGTTAGCTCAATATAATGAGATGAGTAGACGAGCGTGGCATTATTAATATTAATTTTTGGATTAGCAAAGAAACCGATAAAATCTTTGACAATTTGACGATTAATATGCAATTCGATTTCATCCACCATTAACGTTGAACCCATCCGAAGTGCAACTAAAAATTCATGGAATAGTGTAATTCCCTTGATAGTTCCGGAAGAAAGGTAGTTACTCAGTTCATCAAAGCTGGTTGCGTGGATGATATCATCAGAACCTTTAAACTTTAGAGTGTAGCCGACTGTCTTACCGGCGTCATCCTTTTCGTAAATTAAGTCATCAATTGAATTATCCAAGTAATCCAACAGTTCTTTAGGCGTATTATCCATAAAAGAGATGATCTTGTTTCGATTCGTCAGGGAAACAGTAGATGAAACTGTTGAAATACGACCCAAGTCACCAACTGCTCGAAAAACAGAATCTTTTTTGCTTAACAACTTTTTTTGATCCTGACTTAAAGCTTTTCGATCAATAACTTTTGTCAAAGTATTTTTGTCGTTTGAAGATTCGGGAATTTTGAAAAAGTCCTTTTTAGTAACAGATTTACTTTTGCGGTGGTAAACAGTTTCATCTGATATAATCCATTCTTTATTACTGCCATCATCGATACCATCGGGAATGGGTACGTTTTTAAAGGTAGTCTTGACAACGTAACTATCATTAGTATCAGTGGCTAGATAAGCATTGATTGTAATTTGATCATCTTTTGAACGGAGCCGATCATTCAATGGCGTCTGGTCGACTGATTTATCTAATAAATAGAGTTGATTTAGACCATCAAAGATTTCCATTAAAGTGCTTTTTCCAGTTGCGTTAATGCCAACAATGCCAATCACGCGATTTAGCGTTAGAACATTATTGAATTGAATGATTCGATTCTTACTTTTTTGAGTAATTTGGCCACTTGTTTGAAGTGTGAAATGAGTGTTGTTTTCAAATAGGGAGTGGCCAAATATCTTAAAACCGATTAATTTAATCATGGGATGCCTCCTCCTGGTTAAAGAAAATTACATAAAGGATGTAATTTTCTTTAAAATAATAATACATTTTTTTTTTACATTAAGCAATAGCAGCCTTCAAGTCATAGACAATATTTGCAAATAAATATGGAAACGAGTGGCCGTTTTTTTGTATCAGACATGCAAAAAGTCCCGCCAAAGCAACCGGAAAAGTTGCATTAGCGGGGCAATCTGATTGCTACTATTTAATTGTCTTTAACGCCTAATTGTTCTTTGAGAGCGTTGGTTAAGGTAGCGGAAAAATTAATTTTTTGTTCGTTACCTAAATCATTCAAATATTGCGGAATAACAAGCGTCTTTTTTACGTTCCGGTTTTGTTCCCGTTCGCGGGCGATGGTCGTATTAACCTCAATGGGGACGACCAATTGGTTTTGGTCGTGCTTAATCTGACGCGGATCGGTGGTAGCTTGCGGGATGTCCTCCCCATAATCTTCCATGGTTAATAAATATCCTTCTAACGCATCTTTTGCCATATATAACGCATCGGGAACATTATCTCCAAAGGTTGCTGCCCCATTCCCATGATCAGGAAAAGTAACTTCAACCTTTCCCTCGTTGTTAAACGTAAATAAGGCATAATACATATATTTCATTGTCATTCCTCCATTAAGTGAACATACACGAAACAAGGCTCATTTGAGCCCTGCTTGTTTTAAGATGCTGTTTAAAGTTCCCTTGGGAATTCTGGGATGCGGAACTGTGACAACGCCAGAACCTGGTTTCATATCATTTCTAAATTGAAAATGATTCCCGTGGGTTCGAACGTGTTTCCAACCCGCCTTTTTTAGCATCTTAATGACCTCTCGAGAGTCCATTCATGTGTACCTCCTTTAGGTACATGATTATAGTAACACGTAGTCTTGCACGTGCAAAAGGAAGAAGCTCGGTTTTTAATGTCCGCCTATTCCAGTAGGCGGACACTATTATCTTGTTTTAAGACAGACCCTAGCCATTTTGAGAAAATAGCAAAAAAGCCCATTTCGAATTGATCGAAGGGCTTTTCATCCTTGCCTATTTTAAATTGAAAATAACTGATCTACCAGTATCTACCGGTATCTACCATAATCGACCACTGGTAGATAGCCTGTAATTCGGAACGCTAAGACTATTGATGCTTAACGGTTAACTTCAAGCAACTGGGCCGCATTATCATGGAAAATTTTCTGTTTTTGCAGATCAGTCAAAGCATTGGTATTAGATAGTTTTTGTTGCAACTTAGCTGATTTGTCTAATGGTGTATAAGGAATATCACTGCCATACAGAACGTGATCTTCGTCAGCCAGCGTCAGCAAAGCCGGCAGTTGACGCGGTAATACGGAACCGGCAGTGTCAAAATAAACGTGTTTCATCACTTTGTAGATGTCGGTATCGTATTGGGACTCAACGTATTCAGCAACCCGATCGGTTAAAATAGCCATGAAAGCACCGGCGTGGGGAATGATTAATTTAATATTTGGAAAACGGTCAAAAAAACGATACTTTAATAGATTCATGACGGTCATGGTTGTATCTGTAAAGAATCCCAGTAGTGGCGTTGGAAGACCGGTATCGACATTCTTCGGTAGGGCACTGGGCTCGTTAGGGTGCATGGCGACAATTGCGTGTCGGTCGTCTAGAGTCTGATAAACATTGTTCAGTGTGGGTGACCCAAAGTAAGTTCCCCGACTATTGGTTGGGACCGTTACTCCGAGTGCGTGGTATTGATCGAATGCTTTGTTAACAGCGGTGACGGATTCGGTTTCATAAGGGAATGGCAATGTAGCAAGATAGCCGAGTTGTTTCGGGTATTTCAAGGTCAGATCATTGCCGAGCTTATTGCTTTCTTCTGCTAAACGAATGGTTTCTGCCTTATCGTTAAAGTTAATATGGGGTGAGGAGAGAGACAAAACCGAGTAATTAATGCCGTTTTGTTTCATGAAATTCAGGGTTGTGCCAACTTGCCATTCAGGGGTTGGCCAACCGTCCGGATCTCCGGCAATGTGTGTCTTTAAAGCGGCTACGTAACCCTTTGGCAGATAATGGGTGTGCAAATCAATTTTTTTGTTCATCATATGCAATCTCCTCTTTTCAGTTGATAGGTTTATTTTAAGTACTTTTGAGTTGAATTGGTATCTACAAAAAAGCTAAAATTGTGTAGTTAAGAGGTGAATTGATTGTGAAATTAACGGGAACACCTGCACAGCTTAAAATGTTTGCCGCTCTTTCAAAGCTTCTAAATCAAAAGCCAACAGTACAAGTGTCCATTACGGCAATTGTCAAAACGGCAGGGGTCAGCCGTTCCGCATTCTATCTTTACTATTCGGATCTGCCGGCGTTTTTCAAAGATTTACAGGATAGGTTGTTGGCACACGTTGAAAAAGCACAGGATGATCATTTGAAATCAGCGATTAATGCCACAGCAATTTCTCCCGACTTTGAAAATGCTTATCCGGTCTTTTTTTCGTTAACTAAAGCAGTGCAAGATAATTTCATGCTTTTTAAAGGTCTAACTGAACAGAAAGAAAGCCGTCAATTCATAGAAGCCTTTCAATTTTCGTTAAGTGAGACGCTGTTCTCAAATCTGACGGAAAATATGGAAAACAAAGAATTCTTCGATGGGATTCCGTCAGACTATGCAATGCCAATGTTCTTTAGCAGTATTTTGATCATTATTCTGCATTGGCTGCACAAAAAGAATCCTGAATTGGCTCAAGTAATCGCACGATTAATTACGAGAAGCAGGTATGTGGCACCATATGAATTATTCAAAAAAGCAGATTAGGGGGGCGAGTTCTATGACAATAAGACTTGTATACAAAGGATTAGAGGCGTTTCTATGAGTAAACAGTGGAAAGTACAATTGTGCTATTGGGCAACATTTATTATTGGCGGTATGCTGGCGTTTCATATTAACACGCGTGAGTGGTTACGACTTTTTCCCAATGTAACGGATCAGGAACCAAAGCCAAGGTCATTGTTGGAGCTGATGATGGTCAGTGATTTCATTGAGTTAATCATCATTAGCGCGTTATTGGCATGGCTGGCTACAAGATTCCTGACAAAGGGGCAATTTCACAGAGATCAATTAATATGGATAAATCTTGTTATGATCGGCTTAATGACTGTCACAATTATTTGTCTGATAGTCTATCCGGCATCATCGCCTTTATTACTTACTATTACTTGGTCATTGTCCCTACTTGGCAGTCCATTTGTGATTCTGAAAAATGATTCAAAAATTGTAATCACAAAGGATCGTCAATACTATTTTTGGGGCGTTTTAATCGGTATCTTCTATATTGTTATGCTCGTGCTTGTCTTTTACGGATCCACAATGTGATATTGCGTTGGATCGGATACATAACTGTCATTTGGAAAATAATGACGGCTAACTGAAAAATATTAACCAACTGGAGTCAGCTGATTAACCATAAAAGCCTTGGATCTCTTTACCGGAGAGCCAAGGCTTTTGCGTCTAGTCAACCATGATCGGGTGATGGTCCATTTCATCCAGCACCTTCAGTAAATCCGTCCACGTTAACAGTATCGTTGCCGTGTTGGTATTGGGATGAGCAGAAATTAAGGGCAGCTTTTTCAAACGACTGTTTAGTAACACTTGAACCTCATGTTTGGTGTCGTGCATGAGAGCTAGTGGCGTCACCATACCGGAAACAACACCCAGTAAGTTTTCCAATTCATCTTCGCTGGCAAAGGTCAGTCGGCTGTGTGCAAGCCCAAATTGATCGGCTAATGATTTAAAGTCGACTTTCGTGTTATCGGTCAAGTATAGGTAGAATTGATCGCTTTTCTTTTTCTTCAGCAGTAGGTTTTTGACTTCCGGTAATCCTTTAGGCGCGTTTGGATCGTCCATTGTCCAAATGGCAGGGTGATCCACTCGCTGATAGTTGATTTTTAAATCGGTTAGTAGGTTAATTGCTTCTTGTTCGGTTGCCATTTTCATAAAAAACGGGTTCCTTTCTATAAAGTCATTTATTTTTAAAATGTATCAGTCAGTAAGATCGTTATGTCGATTATATAAATGATAACTGAAAGAATCTAGAAGAATGATTATTTTCATTGAATATATCTTAAAAAGAGAATCGTGTTATATAAAACCTTTTTCATTTATAATTAAAATATTCCATACAATATAGAAAGCTTTTATCAATTTCTGCTTGAAAATGCCAATCAACCGACAAGAAAAGTGACTGAAAACGGGTAAATAACAGACAGTTTTGTTTTAATCCATAATCACTAGCCAATATTTTAAAAGCAAACAGGAAAAACAGAAAAAAGTATACATAAACCGTTTTACTATATCGCTTTAAATCCTTGATAATCCAAGAATCTTGCTTATAAAAAGTCCCTTATAGCTGTTTTGGTGAGGATTATCTATCATTGTTTCTTGTGATCAGGGCCCTGTGATCAAATCAAATTGATTGAGGAGATTCAAGATGAATTATCAAGAACAACGAGACAGAACTGAAGCATTTAACTTTCTATTAGACGGTGATCACGAACTAATTATTTACGGTGTGCTGAAGAGGCTACATGTGATGAAAGGCAACCCGTTATATGACGACATGGTCCAGGAAGGGCGGCTGGCTTTTGTGAATAAGTATATTCAGGGGATAAATGCTGAGAAAAAGCCGGATCCGTTTTTAGCGTATATCTATCAGGGTGTCTATTGGGCGATGATTGATTATATGAATAAGCAGCGTGTGGCAGATGGACATATTTATGAAACAACTGGTGAAGATGATCCACTGGCCGAAATTTCGGATGCTAATCAAAGCGTTGAGAAAATGGATGGCGTTGCATTAATTGAAACATTATCGGGATTATGTACGATGAACGAATTGAAATATTTGAAATGTGCGTATTATTTGGGGATGAACGTGACTGAAATTGCGCTGTACTTGGGAATTAATAGAAAAACCGTTTATAGATGGCGTAAAAGCATTATCAGGAAAGTAGGTAATCGCCTATAAACAAGGTTAAAAAAAGAATTTGAAAAAAGTTGAAATTTCATGGGACACTTTTGCCATCTCATTTCGTTACTAATAGATGTAAGGGTTGGCCAACAGCTTACAAAGTTAATTAAAACAGAGGAGAATACACATAATGCAAAGAGATTGGATGAAATCAACTGCGACCTACACGTTTACTGAGAAAGATCATAAGAATGGCGTTAAGCATAACTTTAGTTATGTTGCGAAGGATGTATCGGCAGAAATGATCACAAAATTCGGCGGCATCATTGATTCTTTAACTGAGGGAGACTTGCTGGACGCAACGGTTGCTACCACTGATCATGTCAGCGTGGATGCACCTGTTAAAGAAGAAGCACCTGTTGAAGCGCCAAAAGCATAATTTAGGATAATCAGAAATCTTTTTTTAATGGAAATACCGGATTTTAACAACAAATTTTATCAAAACTCAGGAGGAAACACTCTATGCGAACACTTGAATTAATCTTTAAATCATCAGACGACAAGACAAAAACGATGACAATCAGCTATGCCAGCGGAAATTTAGCCGGTGAAGATGTCCAAAAGAAGATGCAGGCCATTTCTGTACTTGGTATGTTCGATAAAGATGGTGTAAACCCATACCAAACACCGATCGCCGCTCAATACAAGAGTACCGAAATTGATCCATTATTCGACACTCGTAAATAATTAAATCTAGTTATTTGTGCACAATGTATCAAATGAAATATTCTTACTGATTACACTAGCATCAAGAGAAGAGGGCTGAACTGATAAGTTTAGCCCTCTTTTCATTACAATAGTGTTTCAGATATAACAATCATATAAATTAAGGACGTAAATGTTGCGAACCCCTAAACAAGGCGTTAGAATAATGTACGTAAAGTTGATTAGGAGCAAAAATATGAGATTGCGGTTGTTCATTTCATCGATTTGGGGTAGAATGATAATTGCAGTTTACATATACCTAGTGAACTACAAATCAATTTATATATTGGAGGAGACAAGATAATGAAATCAAGCTTGAAGAAATCATTATTTGTAGGCTTAGCTGCTTTAGGCTTCGTCGCTGTTGCAGGTTCTGCTAACGCACAAACTGCTTCTGCAAAGTCATATGCTAAGGTTACATCTAACAAAGCCTTAACTGCTGACGCTACTACTCGTAACGTTAACGTTAATGGTTCTAACGCTCTTTATACCAAAGCTGGTACTTTAAAGGGTGCTAAAGTTGTTGCTACTAAAACTACTTTAAATGGTGTTAAAGACAGCAAACAAGGTCAGAAGAACTGGCGCGTTTACCGTGTTGCTACTACTAACCGTGGCTCAGTTTACTACAAGGTCGTATCATTCGATAAGACTTACCGTGGCTGGATCTATGGTGGTAAGAGCACTTCTAACTTTGCTGGCGGTATCGCTTCATACGACACTACTAGTGCTGCTTCATCAGCTCCTGCTTCATCAGCAACCTTCACTTTGAAGACTCCTGGTACTAGCAGCTTAGCTTACAATGCACCTGCTTGGTCACAATACAAAGTAGGCCGTGCTACTGTTGATGGCAAGGTAGTTACTACTACTACACCATACTCTGGCGCTTCATTCACTGTTACTAAAGCCGTAACGACTTCTCGTGAAGGCGAAACTTGGTACCAAGTTTCTGCTGCCCCTGCTAGTTCAGCTTCAACATCAAGTGCTAACTCATCAGCTGCTTCTTCAGCATCAGCTTCCGCTGCTGCTCAATCCGCTGCCGCTCAATTGAACGGTAAGTGGATCAAGGCTTCTGATCTGCAAAGTACTAGTGCTAGCTCTTCTACACCAACTAACCCAATTGCTGATAACGCAATCCGTGTTAACTTAGTAGATGCCTCAAATAATGTTGTTAAAACATTTGATTATGCCAAGAACGGTGTTAAGAAGGGTGATACTTTAGGATCACAATTCAATGGTACTTGGACTCTTGATCAAACTGATCAAAGCAACATCCAAGACCAAATCAACAAAGCACTTGCTGGTACTAACTACAGTATTACTACATTAACACCTGCTCAAGTTAGTGCTTTAGCCCAAGCTAAGTTCGGTGCTTCTGTTAACTTGACTGCTAATGCTACTACAACTAACGTTGATGTAACACGTGCTGTAACTCTTAACTATGTTGATGCTTCAACTGGAGCATTAGTTAAGTCAACTTATTGGGCACCAACTGGTGTTGTTAATGGTCAAGCAGTTGATATGACAAATGGAAATGCATGGCAATTTGTTCAAGTTGCACCAGCCGGTTACGCCGTTAACGTTCCAACAGCAACTTCAGCATTATACAAATCATTGCAAACCGCAAAATATGGTGAGTCATTTAACATTCCTGTAAGTCGAGCTGCAACATTGACCAGCACTCAAATCGGTCAAATCTTTGACAAATTACAATTTGGTGATGACAACAACTTGTTACAAGCAGACACATTGGCAAACTATGCTGGAACTAATGGACATACTGGTGCCGTTGGTGATCCAGCTACACACGTTGTTTTGAATTCACAATTCTATGCTAATGCAAAAGCTGCCTTTGCTGCTCAATTACAGACTAAGGTTGCTAATGGTGGAAGCTTATCAGCCGCCGATTTCAAGGCTGCTTTAAAGGCTGGTAATCTCGATTCATTCTACTTTGCTAATGGTGGTGGTGCCGGAAACCAAGGTAACATCGACACAGCTCAAAATGGATTCAAGGCTACTCTCACTACTGTAAACCATAATAACGGTGCTAACACAAGTGATACAACAATCACTTTGAAGATTAACGCTGATGGTACACAGGATGCAGCAAATACTATCTATGCTCATTACACTGTTCAAAAAGCTCAATACAGTGGAGCCGTTAACTCAACACCTACTCATGGTGATTTGGGTCAAACTAACTGGACAACTCAATTTTAATTAAACGATTAATTTTGTTAGTCTAACGCGTTGTGCTAGTTGTGTCACATTCGTAACAATTGAATTAGTTTTTTGAGCTTTAAGCAACCCAAAGCCCCGCATACGCGGTAACTTCTTAGGTGACTAAACCAGAAAGAAGGAACTGTTATGCGAGGCCTCCTCAAAGTTATCGTAAAAACCAATCCAATTCAAGCTAAATTTCAACATTTTATCGAAATTATTGAACCGATTTATGAAACCATTAATCCGGCTATTCGTTTCCGGCCAAATTACCGCCAGCTGAAAGCCGATGATGTCATTATCCTGGCCTGCATGTTAATGCGGATTGAAGAACGGGACGGTTCCGAAACCTATTTTCATCAAAAATTGGTTAGCTGGGGAATTACTGTCCCTGAACGCTCCCGGTATAACCGGCGTTGTCGAGATTTAGTATTAATAATGAAATTCATGCGGGTCACTTTATTGAGACAGTGGGTCCCACCCGTTACCTATGAAATCATTGATAGTGCGCCGATTACTTTGGCAGCTACTCGTCGAAGCAATCAGGCCAAGGTTTTAACCGGTTTCGCCAACAAAGGCTATAATGCCACCAAACAGACCTATTACTATGGCTTTAAGTTACATGCCGTGATGGCCAACCAAGGCTACTTTCTGGCCTGGGAACTGACGCCGGCGTCCCTTGATGATCGAAAAGCCGCGGAAGAACTCTTATTAACCGCGCCCGCGCGACAGGTCTTAGCCGATGGCGGTTATTTAAGCCAACCATTAAAAGATCGGTTGGCCACCACCTTTGGCATTCATCTTTGGACGCCCTTGCGCAAGAACATGGCTGCCCAGACAACGGTCGATACCGGATTTTTGAAAAATCAACGTCGGCATATTGAAACCAATTTTAATAATTTAGATACGGTGGGCCACTTTGAACACCCGGGAATTCGAACCATGTCCGGCTTGGAGAGCCGCTTAGAAGCGCTGTTACTGTGGCACACGATTCGAGTTCATGAACAACTCGCCGCTGGCAAAAGCGGGTTAAGACTTGGCCATTACTAACCAATATTTCATAACTAGCACAACGCGTTAGTCTAATTATTCCACTAACCTAAAAAGGGTTCAGACGTAATATGTCTGAACCCTTTTTATATAGTTAAGCAAAAAATTTCATGTTTATTATTTTTCCTTTACAACTTTCAATATTGCTGAAACACCACGCATTACAGCTATTTGATATGATAAACTATAGTTATCTTGTGTTATTTCTCAATCATTAGAAGACACTACAAGGAGTGTAAATACACATGTACTTTTTCTACGATGACAATATCAGCTTTAAAAAGTCTGGTATCGAACATGCGGAAATTAAACGATTGAAATTGTTTAATGAAAAACATGTTCCTGCCAAAATCATTACCCGCGCACTTTCACTTAATCTACATGATGTGATAGATGATGCCGGTATTCCAGAAGATCAATTCGTTAACTTATTCGACTTCTTTCAAGGAACAACTAATTTCAAACGCCGTAAAATGACTATCAAAGAACTAACCTTACCTAAAGGCGCAAAACTAAAACTTGAAAGGGATAAGACAAAGACCGATGTTTTTGTCGGTGATCAGCTTGTTATGATCGTTGGGACTAAGACCGTAAAAAACAAGCAGATTGACTGGGTTCAATACTCCGGTTTTAATGGTCGACCCGTTCGAATGGTTCGTTATGATTCCCGTGGTTTTGCGTCATTAGAACAATTTTTTGCTTATGATACCACTTTGGTTTCAGAACAAATCCTTAAACCAAATGGCGAAGTTGCCATTCGCAGATTTACAATGCCTCGCCGTGACGGTACCACTGAGACTTCATTACATGAAGTGATTAATTATAAGGGACAAGATTACGACTTTGCCACTTTTGAAGATTTAACCACTTTTTGGCTGGATCAATTAAACCTCTCGACAGGTGAAGCTAATACAATCATCTGTGATCGTTCCTATGAGTTGGATTACTCCATTCAAAAGATGGAAACGCCTATCTATTCCGTGATGTATCTACATAATAATCACGTTAATTCCGGTACCGACCACATGCACTCTAGCTTCAACTATAATTATGAATACATGTTAGAGAATCGTCGTCGTTGGAATGGTATTGCTACCTTAACCCCTTGGCAATATCAAGACTTTACTGAACGTTTTGGTAAAACAAAGCCCAATGTTTATATGATTCCAGGCGCTGTTACTGATCAAAAAATCTTAGACCAACCGCATGTTAAATGGTCAGACCGTAAGCCCAAGTCTGTGATTATGGTTGCCCGCCTTTCTGATGAAAAGCAGCAGGATGTTCTAATCGAAGCTTGGCCTAAAGTGCTTAAAGCCGTACCGGATGCTACCCTTGATTTCTGGGGATACAGTAATGGTGATTACGATAAAACACTTGCCGACCTTGTAAACAGACTGAACTTAAACGATGATATTACTTTCCATGACTATACAAAAGATATCAGTGCTGTTTACAATCAAGCCCAACTCTTAATTTTGCCTAGTCGTGCAGAAGGATTACCACTAACATTAGTGGAAGCCCAAGCTCACGGCTTGCCAATCGTTGCCACAGACATTAAATACGGGCCTCGAGATGTGATTAATGATGGTAAAGATGGTTATTTGGTTGAAAACAGAAATGTTGATCAATTAGCAGATCGGATTATCGAACTGCTTTCAGATCCAAAGAAACTTGAAGCATTTAGTGAAAATGCTTATAAAGATAGCTGGAATTATTCTTCCGATGCCATTTGGGAAAAGTGGCAACCATTACTTAAAGATGCAGAGAAGAATGCTCAAATTCCGGAAAGTTTTGAGGTGTAACCATGTATTACTTTTTAAATCAGTATATTAAAGCATTTAATTCAAGTGTCGAACATGTGGAATTTCATCGATTAGCATTGTTTAAACATGAACGGCTTCATGCAAAAATTGTGACCCGTGATTTTGATACTATGGAATATCTGAACGCTGCCAATTTCGGCTTAAAGCAGGATGATATCTTAAATATGTATGATTATTTCCAGGGAACAACTGATGTTAAGGAGAAGCAGACTAGTACCAAAGGCCTTAATATCCCGATCAGTTACCAGTTGAAATATGATAGTGACGTTTCAAAAGCTTATCAAGGTGGTCGCTTAGCCCAAACGATTCACCATACACCAAGCCGAGTTGGTGAAATTTCTTCGGTAGAACATTATGATGAATTTGGCAATATCGCCAATCGAGAATTATGGGACTCACGTGGTTTTCATTCAGCCAGTCAATTTCTAGATTATGACGGTGCTCCACATGCAGAAATCCTTTATCATTTAGATGGTACCAGAGCTTTGGAAAGATTCTGGGAAGTCACTGATGATCGTAAGGGTAAAGTCATTTTCAACATTCATTTGATTAATTATAAGGGCAATGACTATTACTTTAACTCTGAGGAAGAATTATTCACTTTCTTCCTTGATGAAATCAATACCCAAGATAAGGATGAAACAACCTTCATCGCTGATCGACCGGGTGTTGCGGATATTCCACTGGTTAATATGAAGACAAAAGCCAAAAAATATCTCTTCTTCCCGATCCTTCATGCTGCTAATCCGGAAGATTTGATTAACTCACCGCTTGAGCCAAGCTATGAGGAAGTCTTCAAACATTTGGATAAATTGGATGGCTTAATCACAATGACAGATGCTCAAGCACGTCAATTAAGAATCCGATTGAAGCGTCAAAAAGGCAAGGGTCGAAATATTAAGATCACTTCAATTCCTGGAGTTGCCTTTAGTAATAAACAATTGAAAGAACCGCAAGTACCTATGGCTAATCGCCCAGGTAATAAGGTCCTTTATGTAGGGCGACTTGGTGCAGATAAAGGTGTTGATAATCTGATTCGAGCATTCGCATTGGTTACACCACAAGTGCCCGATGCTACATTAGATATTCGTGGCTTCGGTGATCAAGAATTTGTTAAATCGCTTGAAGATCTTATTCAACAATTGAACCTTCAAAATAACGTTACTATTTCTGGATATACGCCAGAAATTCAACCTGTTTATGATTCCGCAAAAGTATTTGCCAGTGCCGCTCATCAAGATGCCTTTCCACTTGCGATGGCTGAAGCATTGGCTCATGGGCTGCCACTTGTTGCTTTTGATACGAACTTTGGCCCAGGAGAAATCATTAAGGATAAGGTTAACGGATTCTTACTTGAACCTGGTGATTTGTATGGTTACTCTCAAACGATTATTTCACTTTTAACCAAAAATACTGTCCTACAAAGGACAAGTGAGAATTCATACTTGGATTCTAAAAATTATAGTTATCCAAAAGTTTGGAAAAAATGGAAAAATGTTTTGTTATCAAAAAGCAATACTAAGTAATTAGTAGAATAAAATGCTAAATCGTAGAACAGCTATTGGGACTACATGCAATTGAGGTAGCCTCTTTTTTGTATAGAAAAGACTGGTTGTAAATTTAATTCAAACCAACCGTGCTAATGCAGTATCCGCTTACTCAGAAGCTTCAATTACCATAGTTATATTTCAAATTGGCATGTCCTTCGTGCGTAATACCGGCACTTCGTTCTTTTAAATATCTCACAAATCTCGAAACACACATTTTGGGCGGAATTCTAACTAACATATGAATATGATATGGCGTGTGCCTCGCTACTATCAACCTCTTTCAATTCACACAGTCAACATAAAATCCTGCCAATAGCTTGCTTTAATTCACCGTAACTATTTTTCCACCGATATTTTTTTGGGGGGGAATATAATGTGGTGGTACTAACAATTTTATCTTAGGTGTGCTAAGCGATTATTATCTATAGACAAGGCACTCCTTTCCAACGCAGTTTTTCACGCTAAAACTTTTTTCACCCCTCACACGGTAAGCTTGTGGTTTATTCGCGGGTATTAAAATCTAAAAAGCTCAACTTCAGAAATTAATCTAAAGTTGAGCTTTTTATAACTATAAGTCATTGCAATAATTCAACTAAATTATTACCAAGGTGACAAATTAGTTTTGTGACATACCAGGATCTGTAAATGCCTTTGAAACATTATCAACAGTAAAGCTATTTTGACCATTAAATGCATTTGTTCCTAATGATGCTTTGATAGTTGTTAACTTGTAAGGAACTGGTGATTTAGTAGCACTAGCACTATTTGCATCAGGAATAGTTAATTGGGTTGATCCTAACCATGAAGGTTGGAACTCGAATTTTTGAATAGTAACATATGAACCGGCGCCTGAATTATTCTTCAAGTTAGCCAATTCCGAAGGACTAGTTACATACGTACCATCTGATGGTTTCAAAATCAAGTAATAGGTACTTAATCCATTATCATTCAATGCGTTTTGAACTTGTGAGGCAGTTACATGATCACCAATACCACCTGCAGTATTCTTATCAGTTGCTAATGCAGCTTTCTTATTTGTTGCTGTATCTGATTTCTGCGTAGCAAATGAATATGCAGTAGTTTGTCCGCCATTAGTAATTGACTCTAAACCAGTACCATCAGCATTCGTTGTATACTTGAGATCGGCTAATGAATTAGTAGCATTTCCAAAGTAATTGTATGCTGATTGCTTTGCTTTAACATAATAAGTAATTGACTTGCCATATTGTGCGTTTGCAACGGCAGATGCATTAGTTGCAGCTTGACTATTTGTTAAGCCATTGTTCGAAACAACATCCGTGTAGCCATCAGGAAGAATAGTTGAAGTACCAGAAGCATTTAATAGCAAATTGCTAGTGATAAAGTTAGAAGCGCTTTGGTTCAAATAATTAACATTCGAACGAACAACGGTTGTCCCAACCGGTTGGTTATTATCAACATTTACGAAGTTAATACCGACTTGGCTTTGGCTAATAGTTGCATTTGCGTTAACCGTCAAATTAATTGAATCGCCAAACTTAGCTTGGGCCAATGCAGTTTGTTGTGCACTAGTTAATGAAGTTAAATTGAAGCTAGTACCGTTCAAAGCAGTATTAATTTGAGTTTGAAGAGCATTTTGATCGGCATTTGCTAAAGTCCAAGCACCATTAGTTTGAGTACCAAGGGTGTCGCCCTTCTTAACGCCAGTCTTAGTGAAGTCGAATGACTTAACAACGTTATTGTTTGAGTCAACCAAGTTTACTCGAACAGCATTGTCAGCGATAGGGTTTGCACTTGAAGCAGCTTGCAGATCAGAAGCCTTGATCCACTTACCGTTCAATTGAGCGGCAGCGGATTGAGCAGCAGCGGAAGCTGATGCTGAAGAAGCAGCTGATGAGTTAGCACTTGATGTTGAAGCTGAACTAGCAGGGGCAGCAGAAACTTGGTACCAAGTTTCGCCTTCACGAGAAGTCGTTACGGCTTTAGTAACAGTGAATGAAGCGCCAGAGTATGGTGTAGTAGTAGTAACTACCTTGCCATCAACAGTAGCACGGCCTACTTTGTATTGTGACCAAGCAGGTGCATTGTAAGCTAAGCTGCTAGTACCAGGAGTCTTCAAAGTGAAGGTTGCTGATGAAGCAGGAGCTGATGAAGCAGCACTAGTAGTGTCGTATGAAGCGATACCGCCAGCAAAGTTAGAAGTGCTCTTACCACCATAGATCCAGCCACGGTAAGTCTTATCGAATGATACGACCTTGTAGTAAACTGAGCCACGGTTAGTAGTAGCAACACGGTAAACGCGCCAGTTCTTCTGACCTTGTTTGCTGTCTTTAACACCATTTAAAGTAGTTTTAGTAGCAACAACTTTAGCACCCTTTAAAGTACCAGCTTTGGTATAAAGAGCGTTAGAACCATTAACGTTAACGTTACGAGTAGTAGCGTCAGCAGTTAAGGCTTTGTTAGATGTAACCTTAGCATATGACTTTGCAGAAGCAGTTTGTGCGGTGACACCGAAATGTTGTACGAAAGGTGACGAAAAGAAACTTAATTAGCTTGATGGTCATATTACGACTTTAAGAGCTTCTTGAGACATTTACTAAGGCCGGAAACCTTGTGAGGGGAAAATCAAAGTTGGAATATTCATTTTAATCAGTTTGTTTTCATAAACATAGTTTTTCTAACCGGTGCTATTTATAGCTTTAGTAACTAGGAATCTAATCTTTTAGTATTTCTGTCCCAAATCCATCCTTTTACACTGCCGCTCTTATTACTGATCAGCCAATAGTTTGCCTCTTTACCATTGGGCTTTTTTATTGTGGCATGTCGGCTGGAGTAAAACATTTCGTTTTTATAATTTTTGGCATGATACTTAGCCTGGGTTAAAAATCGATTTGACCAAATGTAACCTTTGGATACTTTTAAACGAATTGTTGGGTTTTTCATGTTATAAACAACTTTAGCTTTTTTAGATTGCGCAAGAGCCGCAGGTTGATTGAGGTGGGATGTTATACCCACCATCAATCCTAGTCCTAGAGTTGTTAATACCACTGCTTTTAAAAAATGTTTTTGATTCACGTTAAATTCCTCTTTTCATTAAGTTTGCAAAGTTGGCGTTGATATTTAGCCCCTTTATTACTTTATTTAGTGTACAATTTTGTTTGAATATTTACTATACATAATTTTTGTTTGCTCACTTGGCACACAAAAATAATTGCAACTTACGAACAATACAGCGTCAAGTGCATCTCCCGATCATAGTTCCCAAATCCTTTACCAAAAATCATACAGCCACCTTGATTCTTGGCATCCCGAGCGACACCAATTCGCAGTTGGCTGGGGAGCGGGGTGAAATCGTCAATCGTGGTACCGCTTAAGATTTATGCTAAGCAGGTTCGATCAAGAACCTTTTTGTAATGAATCGTAAGGCTAATGGTAGATTTTGATGAAGCGATTATCAATCTTAATCCAAGTCAAATTCCCGGCTTACCTGAAGCAAAGTATCGTATCCCAGCGAGGGCTTATAGTAAAAGCCAAGTTCTTGTTTGCAGGCTGCAATCTTTTCTTCTTCGGTAATGATGATCCCGAATTGATCCGCAACTTTTTTCAATCGGTTTATAAAAACGAAGGTCTTGAATCCCTGCTTGATTTGACGGTAGCGGTCATCGTTTTCGGTTCTTAGAATATTGAGTAGCCAATGAATATTCTTGATTGTACAAAGGCGTTTCTCCAGAAAATAACTGGTTGTTGGAATTCTGACAGATGAGTCGATGCCTTTAAAGAACACACAAGTTGCGTCATTATTAGGGGTTGGTTGGATATGATCAATGTGCTCTGCCGAAATCCAGGTGACGTTCTTTGATCTGTGAGTTGCCTTTAAAGCAATAAACCCTAATTTACCGAAAGGACAGGGGATGTATTCCTTCTCCCCGATGAAATGCGCTAACTCTTCTCGGGTATAGTCATTATTGGTGGTATATTCAACGGTTAATTTTTGAAGCAATGTCTTGGTCGTTAATTCGTAACCGGTTATTTTTTCAGTTCTGAAGAAAATGGCCGTTCGATAGTTCTTATTGTTTAATTCCGTTATCATATAAACATCCTGCCAATTAATCCGGCATTTTTTTCGACGACTATCAAGATGATTTAATCTCAATTTTGTGATGTCGAGTGTGTCTTGATGGATTCGTTTACCGGTTGCTGATAATTGGGCTTTTAACTTCATGATGTCCTCCGTTTAGTTAAATGAAGTTGTATTAAAAAAACTGATAGTTGTTTTTTGCATATTTTGGTTTCAAGAGTTTGCTTAATTGAAAGTGCAAGAATTCCTAGTGAATCGTTGCGTCTCCTCAATTATTAGGCTGAGAATAACACTTCGATAGATCGTTTTTTTAATAAGCATTAACGTGATATCGAAGCGGGAATTCTAATTTCAAATTCTTTTTTGATTTATCATAATAATGAATGTGTTCCAGACACCATTTTCGCTCGTCGCTTTCCGTTACCGGTGTGCCGGTTGTTTTACAGATATTCTGATATTCCTGAATGGCCACAAATTGTTTGAAGGGTAAGACAATTCGCTTGTTTGCCTGACTAACGGTGTCGTCATAATTAGAATAGGTTGGACAATAGACATTCAGAAATTGCTGATACATTGCAGCAATAACTTGATGTACTCTATCGACATCTTCCATTCTTCTGGAGATGAAGTCATGGGAGTAGGGGACCGTAATCGGATGATTAACATCTTTAAAAAAGATAATAGTGTCATTTGATTGGTGATGATCAAAGGTGTGGTATTCAATAAGTCCTGTTTGAATCCACGAGGCATTACGAGTACCATTGGTCACTTTTAACGGTGCCAGTGAAAGATTACCGAATGCGTATGGTACGTACTCGCAAATACCGGAAAAATTCGCGAAATGTTCTTTGGTATAAGGACTTCCATATGAGTGCCGTTCAACTAAATTTGTAATCAAGCTATTAGTAGAACTGTTTGTTAGAATAATACCATCACGTTTAGTGATAATTGCTGTTTTGAATTTGGAGCTTTCTAGGCTAACCAGCATGAGGACATCAGGCCAATAGGGTGAAAGACTTTTTTGATGGTGTTGAATGTGGCTTGTTTTTAAGTTTGCGATATTTAGAGAAGCATGGTGTGCTTTCATTCCAGTTGATGTCAAATACTGCCTAGTTAAAAAATTCATTTCGAACCTCCATATTAGTAAGTGCTTATTGCTTTGATTAAAATTCAATAAGAAAAGAATATATCAGATAAATGCCAGAAAGTAAATAGTTTTTTGAATATTTTTTTTGAAGTAAAGGCTTGATGTATCGCAAATGTGATATATCTTATGCATTTTTATTGAATAATATTCTAGATGCAGCCAATTTTTATTAAATTCAAAGATTCGCGGGTATAAAAATAAAAAAAGCAAATTTTAATATGTGCAATTGATTAGTGCTTACTATTCAATTGCGAATGGGTTTACCAATCTTGATAAATTGACGATAGTTTTTTTATTAGTCACCGCTCTCAACATCCCCTAGGTAAAAGAAGTGGTGTCCACCAACATTATAATTAGTCCATCTGGCCGAGAAGAAGTCTTCGCCAGAATGCCAGGTCTTACCAATTGTTCCCAGCTGATTAATCTTTAGCCGGTAATAAGTCTTAGTAACTTTCTTGTCAGCTAATCCTCTGACTGGCGTTCGATAGTAAAGTGTGTCGTACTTGCCTTTAACTAGAAATTTGGTAATTTTTACCGATTGAGTTGGCTTGATGGTGAACAATGGACTATTAACTGCCGCTCCGCCACTTCCTTGCTTGCCATAGCTCATATTATTTTGAATCTGATAATGTTTAAGCCGTGATTGACTGTAATACTGTAGGTAGCCGTCCATTGTTACGACAAAGATTGGCTTGTAATGTTCCGAGCCATCATTAGCATATTTTCCGAGCTGTAGGAATTGACCACGAATGGGTAACTTGAGCGAATAAGGTTTAAAGTATGTTGTATTGTAATTACGAATATAAACCCCATTCTTTGGTTGATAAATTCGCTGCTGCTTGACATAACTGATCTGACCTAGAGAAAAGACGGCTTGACTGCGCCGGCTGTTCGTAGCTGGGCTTATCCCCATGATTTTTAAAATTGTTCCTTTAGGCGTTATAATTCTTTGCCCTTTCTGACCATTAACCTTGGTGTATTGACCGGTAAAGGTCGGCTTTTTAACTTTGACATATTGAATGTTTTCATTGTTACCTAAATCGGTGCTGGCGTTGACTGCAATTGCACCGCTGGTAAAAAGGACGATTCCAAAAGCAAGTGATAACGCTATTTTCTTTAACATTGGTGAAATTCCTCCTAACTATTGTTTAGTACTTAGTATTATAGTCGTTTACCTGTGGTGATTCTATTGATTTAAATGTTAACAATACCGTTGTTCAATTTGAATTCCACCTACTATTTATAGCGCTATGTACATACCCCCCCGCAAAAATTCATTTTGATACTTCTTGAAGGGAATATTGATTAAACTTGGGGTTTTTAATTAAATTGATTCTCAAAATCAAGTAACGTTTGATACCCTAACGACGGCTCATAATAAAATCCAAGTTCTTCTTTACAGGCAGCCACAATTTCTTCATGAGTGATTGTGACGCCTTTTTTATTTGCAAACTTTTTCAGCTTGTTCGAAAGCACAAAAGTCTTAAATCCTTGCTTGATTTGTCGATAACGGTCATCATGTTCATTTCTAATGATTGAAAGTAAGCGGTGAATATTTTTGATGGCTTGTAGCCGCTGGTCCAGAAAATATGTTGTTGTTGGAATCATAACGGGCGAATCAAAGCCCTTGAAGAAGACAGTCGTTGCCTTTCCATGATCCGCCGGCTGGGTATGATCAATCAATTCGGCTGAAATCCAAGTGACGTTTTTTGATTTATTGGATGATTTGAGTGCAATGAATCCTAATTCGCCAAATGGGCAGGGGATATATTCCAATACGCCGATAAAGTGAGCCAGTTCTTCTCTCGTATAGTCATTGTTGGTAGCGTATTCGGCTGTTAGCCTTTGAAGTAATGTTGTGGTTGTCAATTCATATCCAGTGATTTTTTCGGTTTTAAGAAAAATGGCGGTCTTGTATTTCTTGCTTTCCAGCTCGGTAATCATATAAACGTCTCGCCAGTTGATTTGGTACTCTTTTCTTCGACTATCAAGGTGGTTTAACTTTAACTTTGCAATATCAAGCGTACCTTTGTGTGCACGTCTACCTGCGGCTGACAGTTGGGCTATTAATTTCATTTTATTTTATTTTCTCCATTAACTAAATACTATTAAAGTCACTACTTTCATAACGATGAGATTCAATATGCCAGATCACTTTCAAAAAGTAAATAACTTTTTGAATATTCTTTATTCAAGATTGCCGGTCTGATGATCTTGTTGAATTAAATTATGCAGAAGGACTAATAAATGATAGGTAGTGTTCGAACATTAAAAATATTGAAATAGAATATAAGTTCTACCATTCTTGTTTTATAATAGTCAGTGGAGGGGTTGGACAAAACATACTTTAATATAGAGGGCGAGTGCTAAAAATTATATTTGATAGATAAAGCTTTTACATAGTGAAGGGGATGAATTTTAAAGAAGTTTGATTATTGATTAACTAGAGAATCAATGTCTTTTATCTTGTTTATTGTTAATCGGGTATCTGAACAGGGGGTAGTATAATTGGCGTATTCTTGTTTTAACAAAGTATTACGCAAAGTTGAATTATTTTCACTTGGATTATTGTTTTTCTTTATGGGCAACGGAGCTTTAGCCAGTCCAGTTAGTTTATCAGATTTTTCTTCCGTTCCAATCACTCAGCAGATTGATACGGCGTCTAAACCGACAACACCGATTTCACCTAATGCTCCTACAAAGCAGCCTCAAGTATCGGGACAAAATAGCATTCAACCTGATCAGAATGCGGCTTCTCAGCAGAAAACATCGTCCGATCCCGTTTTAACCGGAAGTGGCTTAATGTTTGATCCACAAGGAAGCGGTAGTGGACCATTTTATCCCGATGACAGCATCAACTTAATTCTTCAAATAGATAGTCAAGGATCTGGAGCGGACTATGCCAATGGTGCTGCTAAAATTTACTTTAGTAAAAAGTATTTTCAGGAAATCAGTAAGAGTGAGATTTCGGGTGGTGACTTCAGAAAAGATCCGGAGATTACTGAGGATAAAGACAACTATATTTTGACCGTATATCCCATCACAATCCCGGCAGGGTCTCATTTAGGTATTTCACTGATTGTGAACTTGGTTCCGGGACAAATTAAAAATAAGGGGTCATATTCAATCCCAGCTGATTTTCTTGATCAGAATGGCAAAATAATCTTGAGCAATCAAAGCTTTAAGGTATCAACTGTGACGGATAATCCGAGTATAAACGGTACGGCTAATGGCTCTGCTTCTTTAAGTGATACTTATTGGAGTGATGGTAAGTTGAAGGAAACCTATCAACTTGCAATGAGCAGCCCCTCATTTTATTATGATGACCGTACCGAACCCGGTAATTATACAGTTACTGTCCAACTGCCCAAGGATGTTCGTGTATCTGATGCTGACATTCCCGATCTTAATGGGTGGACATATGATAAGAGTAAGAATACGTTAACCAATAAAGTGACGATTGACACGACAAATTTATCCGGTTCGAAGTATTCAACATTTTCGAATTTTTCAGTAACCGTACCAAAGGGGTATCAAGTCGATACACCAGAAACGTCCACAACAGTTCTTAGTGGACCAAATGGGGTAGTTGATACACGAGACGGTTCAATATTGTTGTCCGGGCCACAGCCTGTGCCGACGTATGACTTTAATGTTTATTCGCGAATTGATGCGACGTTTACCGGAGATGTCGATAGTCCTAGTGTTGATTATTCTCAGGCCGGAACTACACCATTGCAGACAACTTTGACACCTGTTAATTTTCAAAACCTTTCAGATGGTAAAAATGCGTCTGGAAACACCGGGAATAATTCTGCTCAACTTAGCAGTGTGACTGAAACACCTAATTTTGGTTATCAGGAGAAAAGTTTGTCGTTTGTTGACACGGATGATCTAAGTTCGGCCATTAAGTCCGAATTAAATCAAAACACGGTCAAAGCAACGAATGATAAAGGTCAATCGGTTGATTTGGGTACAGTTCAATATGGTAAGCCTTTGGATCTTAAGGGCGGCGTTTATAAGAATCTGACAATTTCATTTAAATCACCTGTAACCTTTGATACCGATGAAGCTGATAGTTTCCAGGCTCAAATTACCGGTGCTCTGACAAAAGATGAATTAAATAATTTTGTTGCCAGTGGTGATCCCTATACGTCGTATCAAAATAATATATCATCCAATTTTTCAAAAACAACCGAACCGGACTTTGGTAGCGATAATCCTAAAACAGACAATGGAAATGTTTCTGTAACTCGTAATATTCCTCAGCTTGGCGGTTACGGTTATACTGGCTTAAGCCTAACCGGTCAAAATAGTGATCAAATGTTGGGCGGTAAGCCGCTGTTGGCTAACTTTTCATTTTACGTTCAAGCCAATGAGACGATGAACATTGCGCCGAAGAATGCCAAGATGGTTTACCTTGTTCCGGACGGAGTGACGTTGGATAAGGATGACACATCGGATATTAGTCATTTAAAGAATTTAACGGTAGAGCCCAATTATGCAGGTTCGGGTAAGACAGCCATCATCGGTGATATCAGTAATGCCGGTGATTATAACAGTGATGGGAGTAGTATTAATTATCAAGTTCCACTAACGGCTGATGAATCGCTCACGTCCGGGGCTTATTCAGTTGAAGCGTTCCTTGTCCTGGATAATAATAACGGCAAGGCCGGCAGTCAAACCGATTTTGTGATCGGTAGTAACGCGGCTGGTGTTGCGGATAGCTATGGCCTATATCAAAACACCAATAATCCTAAAGGCGTTGTTTCGCAAGCCGGTAATTTCACTTATTTGCCTAACCGAAAGTTGGTCAATACCAACAAAGTCATGGCAGACAATCAGCCCCCTTATGTATCGGATACCGGTACAAATGCGTACATCGGTGATCCATTAAGCTATCAAGTCACATTAAATAATGACGGTGAGCGGACGTATGATTATTTGGATATTATTGACGTTTTGCCTTACGATGGTGATTGGAAATTAAACGGTGTCTCTCGAAAATCCAATATTCCGTTGCACTTAACCGGAGCGGTCAAGGTACCGGATGGCTATACCGCTTCCTATTCCACCGACAGTCCAAGTAAAACGTTGATTGATAATTATAAAGCCAAGTTTGTGAGTGCTGGCAAGGTAACCGACTTTAGTAAGGTTCGGATGATTCGAATTAAGTCAAATACTGGTACAAAGCTGGGGCTTAAAGATAAAATCAACATTACCTATCCATCGGTTGTCCCAAACGTTGATAAAAATAGTCCGTTAGCTAAAAATGCTCAAGCCGTCAATACGTTTGTTGTCAGAACAAGCGATAAAGATAATTCGCTTCTTGAATCAACTGCGGCAACGGTTCACGCCATGCAGCCATATGTCAATGCGACGATCCAGTTCTATGATAAGAAGACCGATCAACCAATTGCGACGCCAAAAGTGATTAAAGACCAAAAATTGGGTAGCAAATTGACGGCAAATGCTGCTGATTATCCAATTGCCGGTTACGTTCCCGACAGTTCCAAGGACCAAACCATTACAATTGACCGGAATCTGACCAAGAATGTCATCAAACTTTACTACGACAAGCAGGCTAATGTTAAAGTTAACGGAACGGCAAAGTTCCAAACGACCGATGGCCAAACCATTGCGCCGGATATTAGCTTCAATGGTCAGAGTGGTTATCGTTATGATTTGAGTAAAAATAGTGATGTGACCAAGACCCAAGATAATTTAAAGCAAAAGGGGTATACGTTTGTTAAAACGGTTGGTTCAACTTCCGGGATCTTTGAAAAAGGCAAGGACATCTCGGTGGTTTACCAATATAAGAATAAAGAAACGCCAACCACACCGACGACCCCAAGTACGCCAGTTACACCAAGTACACCAACGACACCTGGTACGCCAAGCGGTTCGGCGAGTTCTTCAAGTAGTGCGGCTTCCTCATCTTCGGCTGCAAGCAGTAGTACGAGTGAACAGCCTGGTTTGGTCGCTAAAAAGGGAGAAGCCGTTTATGCCCTGAAGAAGATTGGCTTATATCGGACCACTAACTTTTCAGCTAAGAATCGGCGGGCTTGGTATGTCAGCAAGCCACGGGTTTACCGGCCAATGTTTGTCGTCACCGGCTATGCCCGATCAGCAAGCGGTCAGCTTCGATATCGAGTACGGGATGTTAACCACTTGACCAAGAATCGTCATTTGAAAGGTTACATCACAGCTGGATGGACTTATGTGCGACCGGTTTATTATCAATCCAAGCACCAAACACTGACGGTAATTAATCCCCGTGGTGTGAACGCCTATCGAAAAGCGTCTCTGACTAAGAAGGTCCGAAACTTTAAGCAAGGGACACGGTTACACGTTAAGCGGTTTGTTCACCATAACTTAACGACTCGATATATCTTGACGAATGGTCATTATATTACCGGTAACCGTAAGCTGGTTATGATGGGCAATGTCTCAAAAAAGGCCTTTCCAAAGAAAGTAACGATTAAGCGATCAATCAACCTTTATCGCAATGTTAACCTGACTAATCGAAAGAAGTCTCTCAAGAAAGGTCAAAGCTTGAGGGTTTACCGATGGGATTATTCATATGCGAACAGCGTCACTAAACATGGTGCTTTGCGTTATCGGGTTGCCGGTGGTTGGATTACCGCTAATTCGAAATTTGTTAAGGTTATTAGATAGTGATTTTTGAGTGAATAGTTAAAGTAAACGAGGATAGGGCAAATAAACACCTCTGAGTTCGGTACCGTAAATCGAATTCAGGGGTGTTTTAATATTGAAGATGGTGTGTAAGAACCGGTTATATCAAGGAATAAGGCACTTATTTAAAGTGTGAGCTTTAACTCTTGCAAACGCTTACGGATGTGGTATTATATAGTCAAGGAAGGGAAGAGAAGTTCGAAGCATCAAGGGTTTAAACCTACTTTGAATGTTCTTCCACCAACAAGTATTTGTTGGAAAAGTAACCTTATTTTCAAATGTTTGTAATTTGAAGTGATGGATGATTAATCTTGGTGAGTATGAGTTTTAAACAGTAACATTGGTTAGGATGATTACAAGCGAGGATGACAAAATTAATTTCAGGTGATTAAGTGTTTGAATATAAAATGATCCAATCATGCGACATGGATTTAAAGATCGACTATTAATACTCAGTGGAGTAATCGAATAGATAATTGTACAGGGGTCGCTTGTAGTAGATCGATGAATCCGATAAGCTGTTAAATTGATGTGATATCAAATTGACGCATAGATAACAGATTCACAGATCCGATTATTAAAAATGAGATTTTTGTAGCACGACTGTTTCAGTACCAATTATTGACAGTTTTAGAAGTTCCAAAGTTTCACGACACATCAAATTGATCGCACGGCAAATTTATCAAAAGTTAAATTATAAAACCGATTCAAGTTTGCGACAGTTAGATCAATTTAATAAGTTAAATTGAGGCGATAAAACATTAGATTTAAACAAAAGTGGGCATTAACCCTTAATCATAATATCCCTTCCGATCAATAGGCACTCAGGTTGAAACGCATAGCAAACCTGAGGCCTATTTTTGTGCTTGTAGACAAAAGTCGAAAGCAGTGGTGGCTTAATCGGGCCTGCTCTTTCGTGATATAATAGATAAAATATTGTATTATAGCCAGTAATTAATAAAAATGGTACATATTGATTGAAAAGAGGGAAAATAATGGCAGCTAAAACCTATCTGGACTATTGTCGGGATGTTGCCAAAATACTGCAATACGCCGATAAAGAAAATATGCCGCTCATAACGGATGCAATTGGCATCATAAGTAAATACGCGCATTTAGCAAGTTCAGTTGAAAATAAAGACGATAGTGATAGTGAAAAAAGTGTTCAGAAAATTGTCGACGCAATTAACAAGCCACAATCAGACAAAGAGCAACAGCCTGCTGGAGATGAGAACCAGAAAACCGATAAGGATACTATTGACAAAGTGGTTGATAAACCGGAAGAAACGGCAGCCGACGATAAAACCTATCGATTTGACAGAAAATTAATCGGGGCAGTCGTGAATGGTATTCATTACTCCGAAACCGTGATTAGGAAAACGGATTTAAAAGACGGGGATATCGTCAAATTAAAGTATAGTCATTCTTATCAACCGGAAATTGAATTAGTGGCACGTCAGGCCTCAACCGGTGAGGACCCCATTGTTCGAAAAACGGTGATTGCTGAAGATGATCCGAACCTGGGACTGGTTGCCAAAAAGGCCTATGATGGTACACCTTTATTACACGATGACGCGCCCGTGACTATTCGGTTGAATTATAAGGATTCAAGCCGAAACAAGGTACAAGATGGTGACATTATCGATATTGCCTATTATCGGGACCGGGGTCCGGCAGAGGCGCGGGTTGCGTGGGTTTATCGAAGCAGTGATACGGATGAACCATTGAAAACGGCGCCTAAACCACACAGTGCCTACGTTGATCAATCCGATAAAACACCAAGGATTGTTGAGCCGAAGTTGGACTTTGATTTAAAAAATAAGACGGTCCTCATGGCCGGGTATTCTGCTCACAGATCTGAAGTAGATGACGTCATTAAAGCCCATCATGGAAAACTGATCGTCTTTGATGGTGAAGCAAGCGGAAAGGGTATTGAATCGGACTTATTAACCGCGGTCAAACACGCCGATATTGTGATTGTCATGCTGCACTCGGTCAGCCATGAAACAGCCAATAAAGCCATCACAAATGCCAAAAATTTTGATAAATTGGTTGCCACCAGTAATATTAATAGTCCATTAAGCATAGAAGCAGCTATTCTAAGAGCTTTGAACAGGGAACCAATTTATCAACAGTCCAGTCATATTGTTGAGTAGATCTGATGAGGTTGCTACCTGAGAGAACCGCTTTACAGGTAGTGGTCAAATAAGCAGAAAACAATTCGAAGTCATCCTGCAACGGAATCATTTGGCAGGACGGCTTTTTTTGCTGTTCATGCCACGGAGCAGCACATTGAGAAACATAACAAGTAAGCAACGTTCGTTAGTTTTGCAAATTGGTGTTCGATCAATCTTCTTGATTTGGTATAATAATATGTTACTTAAATGCAAGATGATGGCAGTAGACAAGGAGAAAAAATGGCGAAAAAAAAGCAAGTTGAAGCATATGTTGATCAACTAATGGCAACCTATTGGGATGATTTTCTTTCGGGTGGAGATTTCATGACAACGGTATCGATGGAGGACGACTTTAAAAATGATATGCATGAGTATCTCGAAGCCTTTTTAAGGGTCCTCATGTATGCTAAAATCAAGCCCTTATCACAAATCAACGCTAAGGATATTCAGTTAGCCATCGGGATGATCGAGCAAACGCTTCCCAAAGATGAGATGTTCGAAGATCTTTGGACAAACTATATGGCAGTCAGCCGGATTTTTCTGGGGTGGTTAATTGGAGAAGGCATTCTCAAGTTAACGGATGATCAAGTTGATGATGCTTATGACGAGGCGTTGGACGAACCTTCAGTATCCGGAACGGATGATGATATTGAAGCTATTAATCGAAAATTGTATCATTACGACAAGCCTGATTTACCAACGTATCAGAAAGATGAAGCTATCGAGATTCGTTCCAAGACAGTTGATGTGGCTGAAGCATTTGTTAAAACGAATGCGCTGAAAACCATTTATGGATTGATTACCCCTGACATAGAAAATAATGCGGTATCGGATATTGCCGATTTTGCAACGCATATGTACGGAGAGTACCGACTTAGTCCGTCTAAATGGTCGGCTGAGGCAACACAAAATATTTTAAAAGGCTTTTTTGTGAAGGATGCGTTACTCAATCCGGATGAGTTTCATTACCTTGGACCGACCTTGAAGCTGTTTATGGATTATGCGGTGACGGTTGATTTCATTCCGGAAACGGTCGGTCATTCCGTGAAGCGTGCAATTGATGATGTTGCACCAACATTAACGCGCTTAGGGACAAATGAAGCCAACTTTTCTCCAGAAAAAAGAAAGATTTTGTCTCTTATGAAGGTTACCGAAGACATGCCCATTGACGAGGCCAAAGACTATATGCAGGCTGAATTGGAAAATGTTGAAGAAAAGGGCGACGTGATGTCGGTAGAAGAGTGGCACAAGAAACGAAAAAAGCGGAAGAACAAGAAAAAGAAGAAATAAGTAACAATGATCCCCAAAAGTGTCCGTAAGTTCGGCTGTCATGAACTTACGGACATCTTTTTAAGTGGTTGGTGATTGATGATCACATAAAAAATTAATACGCTGTGATAAGCGATTGGCAGGTATTGTCATGGTGGTGCAAGTGAACGCGTGACCTTTCATGTTGATTAAAGATTTCTTGAAGTTATTAGAAAAACTGCTTTAAAGTGTCCGAAAGACCATTCATCATTTCTTGTGATAAATGTCCGACTACTTTACTGTCTTGACGTCTTTTTAAATCAACGGCTCTGACATGCTGCAATAGAATAGTTTCGTGAGCATCTTGTTCCTTAAAAGAAACAAAGATCGGTGATTTTACATATTTATCCTGTTGCAATTACTTACTTGATGAACTAATCGGAAGAACGAGCGTTGTATTGAAGTATCTATTGTAATCGTTGTTACTCACGACTAGCCAAGGGCGTGTTTTACGCATTTTGTTACCTTTTGAGGGTTCCAGGTCAACATAGACAATGTCTCCTTGTTTTATTGTCATTAATCAAAATCCTCCGATTCAACGTCTTTTCCCCAATCAATCTCATCAGTACTGACATTGCCATAAATCTTTTCTTGTTCATGCAAAGTCTCCCAGAGAGTAGGTTTAGCATTTTTAATCCGTACTTCTTTATTTGGTAATACTTCAAAGTCAATGGTATCGTGTGAGCTGATATTAAGAATTTCCCGAATTGTTTTTGGAATAGTGACCTGATTCTTTGATGTCAACTTTGCTTTTATAGAAGTTGTGTTCATATAGATTTCTCCTCGTATTTATTCCCTACATTTATGATATGTCGCCACTTGGAGTAAGGCAAATCTAAGGCTAAAAATATTAAAGTGTCGAATTTTGAGGTTAAATCATCGTTTTGAAATTGTTCAACGACTGAATTTATTGATAGCCGTATCCAGATATTGTGAATTTTTTAAGGATAGCAATCGTTCACATATTTTGAATACTTACCGTTAATTCGAAGTATGTCAGGATTGAATCCTGTAATTGCTAAAAGTAAGCAATGGCAGAACTGAAAAGTTGCTACAATTTTGTAGCAATAATATTATATGTGTAGTAATGACTGGAGGAATAGGATGACTAATTAAAGGGGATGATTATTGTGGAGAAAATGGATGTAAAGCTGATTGATGAAGTATATACAATTCGTGGTGAGAAGATTGCGATTAGGTCTTCGGCAAGATTTGATAGTCAAACCAATAAGCAAGTTTTTGACGAAAAGTTGGATGATCAAGCTGTCAATGAAGCCTTTGATGCCTATAGAGTCAAGCATGATGTTATCAGTCCGGATCGAATTAAAGCATTAAGACATAAGTATGGTCTTAATCAACGTGATTTTGCGACTCTCTTGGGATGGAGCCCCACTACTATTGCCACTTATGAAACGGGTGCATTACCTTCAAAGTCCAATGATCGGATACTAAAAAGTCTTGAATAGTCGTTTTTAAGTGAATAGTAAAATAAAACGGGGACGCGGCATTGATTTGCTGCATCCTCGTTTTATTATTTGTGGTTTAGATAGACTGTTGTCTAAAATCCAGCTTTTTTCTTGCTTGATTTTTAGTCAACAACTTACTTTTTAACCGGCTTCTTAATAAATGCAAAAATTGCTAATGAAATAACAACCATAACCAGAAGTACCCAGTAGGTTAAAGTAAAGTTTTGGGTTAAAACAGCCCCGTTGGATAACGTGACTTTCTTTGGATCCAGTGGATTACCGGAAGCCATTAAGAAGCCAATGATAATGGCACCGATTCCGAATCCTTGGTAGATCATTGAATAATTGCGTGACGTATTTTTTAATCCAAAGTAATCGGAGACATAAGTTGGAAATACAGTAATGTTACCACCAAAGCAGAAGGCCATTGCGATAACAACAATGTACATCATCGCCATGCTCATTGAGCCGGGTTTCGTCATCAACAAAGCAATCAGCGAAAGCAATTGAATGATATAAGTGATGAAGAACACGGTTTTTCGTCCGGTAATATCGGATAACCAGCCCATGAAGAATCGACCAATGGTATTAGCAAGTGCCACAATCGCTACAAAAGTTGCAGCGGCACTTGTACCACCCCAAACGGCAACTTCATTCGGAGCTTGTGTCCAAGCAGCTGCCATGTTGGTAACAGCGGCACCCAAGAGTCCCATAAACATAACAGCGGTTGTTAGGCAGAAGAACATCATATAGGCTTGAGATGTGTGTAACATTTCAGACGTTGTAAAGTTCGTTTTGTCTACTTCCGCAGGCTTGTTAGCATCATTTGACGGAATAGCCATATTATCCGGTGCATCCTTCAAGAAGAAGGATCCGACGACTGCTAAAATTAATGCCAGAATGCCCCACCAAAGAAGAACTCTGCCAATGTTGTCGGCGGTAATCGCACCATTACCACCAGCAATAGCCATGTCGATATATTTAAAAATAAATGAGCCAAGACCATAACTGGCAACACTGATTCCTGAAATTAATCCCTTTTTCTCTGGGAACCACTTGATTGCGTTAGTGAGTGTTGTTAAATAAAGCACACCGTTCATTGCACCAAGTAAAACACCACCAAACAGCCATAACATCCAAATTGACGACCCTTTACCAATCGTCATTAAACCTAAAATGGATAGGCCATAAATAACGGATGCACAAAGGCTAACCACTTTAATGCCATACTTCTTAGCAAGTGGAATTCCAGCCAACGTTGCCAATGACAAGCAAAGCATGCCAAGCGTAAAGGTAAAGCTGACAGATCCTGCAGGGAGGCCCCCGACGATCTTCTTTACACCATTAACGACCTGAACAACACCACCTGATTTCATCATAAAACCATTGTTAAAGATTGACCAAGCGTAGAATGATCCGGCAGAAACCTGAATCAAAATTGTGCCGAAGATAATGAGCCAGCGGTTAGTTGCTCCTTTACTATTTTCCATAATATTCCCTTCTTTCAAATTAGAAGCGGCAATTGGAAGCAATATTTTATGAACCCGCTTTCGGTTTTTATTCTAGCACTCAATAGAAGAGACAGTATCTTTTTCGATTCCAATTGTTAAAGAAAATACAAACTTGGCTTATTTAAAGGCTTTTAGGGTAATAAAGGATGGTTACAATTAATGTTAGCCAACAGTAAAGTTTCGATTTCCTTAAATTTGTAAATGTTTGGTTTATTTTGAGCATTGAAACACCTTAAAGTGATGATAACTACTAGAATGGTTCTATAATCAATTAAGCTAAACTGGTAAGCTTAGCGCTTGAGGTGGATGAATGATGACAAAGCGAAATAAAATTTTAATCACCACAACCATGATCATTGGTGCGGTAGTTGTGTTAGTAGTGGCCGGTATTCTCTTTCGGTCGCCAAGCCATTCACAACGGATGAGTCAACGAACAACGTTGGCTGTGAATCATTCAACCACACCGGTTTTGTTTGTGCATGGTTGGGGAGCCGGCTTACGTTCCCAAATGCCGTTGGCTAGAAAAGCCATTAGGGAAGGGTATGCTCAAAAGGGACTGGTTGTCTATGTAGGGCCATCAGGTCAAATCCAGATGTACGGTCGTTTACCTGCCCATCCCAAAAAATCACCGGAAATCCTGGTTAAATTTCCCAATGCTTACGTTGGTGAATATAAAGAAGCCGCCGCACTGCACAAGATTTTGATACTGTTGAAACGACATTATCACATGACTCAATATAATGCGATCGGCCATTCCATGGGTGCCTATGCGTTAACCTTTCAAGCTGAAAAATATGGTAACTCAAATCAATTGCCTCGGCTGAACAAGCTGGCATTAATAGCCGGTCCGTTTGACGGTATTCTGAATCGACACAAATGGGATCAACCGTTGAGTGGCAAGCTGAGTCGATTGTGGGACGATTATCCTGGACAAAATCGATTGCTTGCTAATGGTCAGCCCAAGATTAAGCATCCTGAATATCGTGTGTTAATGCGAAATCGATATCGCTTCCCTCGGCAGGCTAAAATCCTCAATATTTTCGGTCAAGTCAATGATGGATCTGATTCAGATGGGACCATTAGCGTGCCATCAGCTCTATCATTGGGATCAATATTGAAAAAGCAAGTGGCCAGTTATAAAGTTCGCGGCTTTTCGGGACAACTGGCAAAACATGCTAATCTTGAGACCAAGAATACTCGGGTTCAGGAGACGATTATGAAATTTCTTTGGGGATAAGAGTTGATGGGCTTTGAGTGATAAGATTCATTGGCATTAGAAGAAGTGTTTATGGTTTATAAAGGCATTTCTATTAGAATGACTTGGAATAAGGATTTTTCAAGCTGTTTTGATAGGGATGCTTTTTAGTTTCTAAGATAGGTGGCTCGATTTTATTGAGCGTTTTTGAATTAGGCTTATTGAGCGAAATTGTCATGAGGGTCAACCTGATTTGGAAATTGCAAAAGATTCCTTTAGGGATAAGGGCACTTTAGTGAAAGCACAAATGAATTCTTTTAAAAAAGCGCCTTTCATACTGATGTGAAAGCACGCTATTAATAAAAAATGTATTTAGTTGTTCGGAAAGGCGTTTTTATGGAAAGAGAAAGCGCGGTTAAAGTCGCTAACTGTCTTGCAATATCTCGTTTGTTAGTCGTTCATAGAATTGATTCATGCCGAATTCGGATGTCATTGCTAAATGGAAAACGTCTGATGCAAATTGTTTGTCTGCCAAAAAGTTAAAAAGGTCTGGAATGGCTTCTTTGTAACAGTTAATATTGATTTCTCTGTGATGGTGTTGATAAGTGTTGATGTTTTTCTGCTCTTCTGGGAGATATTCAGTTGCAGCAATAGGCAGGAATCTGATCAAGGCTTTGGGCGTCACTCTTTCGGCGATTCTGGAAGCAGTAAAAGAAATGTTTTTTGGGGATACCGTTTGCAGTCCTTCAAACCCAAGAATTGGAATAATGACTTCGTCGCTTATTGCAAGAGCAACCTTATTTAAGATCATGTCGCTGCCTGTATCAATGAGAACAACATCTGATTTATCGTCATTCTTTAGAAAGTTGATTAATGGTTCCTCAGCTTCAATTTTCATTGGCGTGATATTTTTGATTTTCGATTGATAATTCTCGACAGAATTGAATGCGGTTGTCAAAGCTTCTTGCCTGTCAAGATCAATTGCGGTTACTTTTTTGCCCATCTTGTTTAAGCAATAGCTGATGAAGAAAACAGAAGTTGTTTTTCCGACTTTGTGTTTGTCGCTGTAAAAGGTGATTACTTTTGACATGGAATTGTTGAGTCCTTTCTGGAATGTGGCTGCTATGGTTAATTTTATATCACGGGAGCGGTGTTTTGAAAGGGATTGAGGAAAAAGATGTAGCAAAAATTTATGTTCTTGTTTGATAGTGGATTGCAAACTATTTTCACTTAAATTCTTCAGGTATATTCAAGATGCTTTACTGGTATATTCGTAGCCTTTAAAACTTCAGACGTACTTGGATAAAATAGTTCTTTTATTGATTCTTAATTGATTAACGCATCATATATTTTCATAATTTATTTGGTTGGTTTCCACTTCGAATGCTAACATAGAAGAAGGAGCAAAATTAGATTAATCGGGATTATGGGAGAGATTATATGTTAAGAAAAAATAGGTTTTGGTTGTATGCGACATTAATTTTGTCATTGAGTATTAGTACATATACAAATTCAACCAATGTAAATGCGAGTGTAAAACATAATTATCAGACGACTACGACACCAAAAGTAAGCGCAGATGAAAATGTTGAGAGTGGCTTTTGGGGTGATTGTCCATGGAAACTCAATATTACTACAGGCGTCTTACAAATTGGGGATCCCACAAAAACAACAACAGGTTCTAACACGCGAGGCATAACTCCCTTTGACAGGTTGGATCTTTGCAAGTCAATTGATATAGTTGGAAAAGTTAACTTGCCAGAAGACTCTTCCGGTTTGTTTAGTTTGTACGATCCTAAGTGGGAAACTCCGAGTTCCATAAGTAAAATAAACCATTTAGACAGATTAAATACAGAAAATACAAAAATTATGTCATATATGTTCGGTGGTGACGGAGACTTACAAGCACTAGATGTGTCTAATTTCAAAACTCAAAAAGTTAATGATATGTCTCTTATGTTTTCGAACTGTCGAACTTTAACGAATCTTAATTTATCGAGCTTTGATACTTCTCATGTTACTGATATGAAATACATGTTTGAAGAGTGCAACGACTTATCTTCACTAAATTTATCTAATTTTATTACATCAAATGTTCAAAGAATGGATTCTATGTTTTACGCTTGCAGTAATTTAGTAAATTTAAACGTTTCTAGTTTTGACACTAAGCAAGTAACAACTATGAACAGCATGTTTGAATTTGATAAGAGCTTGAAAAATCTTGACCTTTCAAGCTTTGACACCCCAAATGTAACTGATGTTGATTTTTTGGTGAGTCAGTGTACCGATTTAGAGAAATTAAATTTAGCAAATTTCAATACAAAAAATGTTGAACCAGAAAAAAGCAATATTTTATTTGTGGATAAAAATGTATGGAGTCTAACACTTGGGAAAAATGTAACTAATGACTTTTTAAAAAATCAGGAGTATCAATTTGGACAACCTTATAATCAACCAATTCCAAGTACTAATCCCGTCAAGTACGCAACCGGTCCTGGCTGGATAGCTGTAGATCAATCCAAGGGTGGAACGGACACAAATCCTCAAGGGACTTTGTACAGTAATTATGCTACTTTTGCTGAAAAACGGCCGGCAGAAACAGAAACTTATGTTTGGCAACAAGAAACAACCCCAGTCGATCAATACACACTTGACGCTAATAAAAGTCAAGATTTATATCAAGGTCAAACATGGGATCCAACGAGTGCGATTACCTCAGCAACCAAGAATGGTACTGACGATAAGAGTAATGTTACCATCACAGACAAAAAAGATGGAAATGCAGTCACTCAAGATTCCGTTGCTAAGTTAAACCCGGGTACTTATGATTTAACTTATAAGAATGGTGACAAAACCAGCACACTAACATTAACGATTAAATCAGACCTTGCTAGTCTAAAGACAACCAATATTGAACTTTATCTAAACAAGTCCTTTAAAGATGCGGACTTGCGTGACAATATTGATTCAAAAGATTCTGACGGGAATCCACTAAACTATCAGTATAGTATTAAAGACGCGAGTGGGACTGTACCTGTTGACCAAGTAAGTTCCAAGAAAGGCCAGTATACAGTTGAGATTACAACCGATAAACCCAAAGATGGTAAAGCTGCCTTAAAGGGCACACTGATAATTAAGGTTACGGATAGAAGTGCCTTGAATTTAAAGTACACTACCGATACGATTACTGTCGGGCAAGCCTGGAAACCGGAAGACGCCTTTAAAAATGCGACAGATGCTAAGGGTGATAATCTGGCCTTTAAGGATATTAAGGTCACGGCTACTGACACTACTGACAGTAAACATAAACCTGTGAAAGACCTAAGCAGTCTCAATACGAAAGCTGGAACTTATACCATTCATTATGCCAATGGTTCAGCAGAGCAAGATTTGAAGCTAACAGTCCAAGCACCATCTACGCCATCAACTCCGGCTACACCAAGTACCCCGACAACGTCGAGTAGCTCAAGTTCATCATCATCTTCAACTTCCAGCACTAGTTCAAGTACGCCAACTTCATCTTCATCGTCCAGTTCTTCAAGTAATACCAGTTTGCCAAGTTATGTAGCTGCAAAAGGGACTGTAGTTTATTCCATTAACAAGATTAGCCTGTACAAGTCAACCAAGTTCTCAGCTACTAATCGAAGTGCCTGGTATACCAAGAAGCCAAGAGTTTATCGGCCAATGTTTGTTGTTACCGGCTATAAACGGGCTGCTAACGGGGCTTTGAGATACCGAGTTCGAGACGTTAATCACACGTCTAAGACGAATGGTAAGACGGGTTACATTACTGCTAGTCAGAAGTATGTTCGTCCGGTTTACTATGCCACTAAGCATTCAACCGTTACCGTGATTAATCCACGGGGTGTGAATGCCTATCGCAAGGCTAACTTGACTAAAAAAGCCAGAAGCTATCGACAGGGAACTGTTCTCCATGTTAAACGGATTGTGTCGCATAATCTCACCACTCGATATGTTTTAACCAATGGCGACTATATTACTGCTAACCGGAAATTGGTTAACATGGGACGTCATAAGCAAGTTAAATCAGTTAAAACAAAACGGACATTGAATCGATATAGCAACGCCAACTTCACCAAGAAGAATCAGGTGATCGCCAAGAATCGAACATTAAAGGTTTACGGATATGATTATTCTCAGAAGAATAACGTTACCAAACATGGTACTTTACGTTATCGAGTAGCCGGTGGTTATATTACTGCCAATACAAAATACGTTCGTGTTTATAAATAGAAAGTAAAAACGGTCTCGCCAACTTAATTGGTGAGACCGTTTTGTTTCAGTGTAAGTAATGGAACCCAATGACAAGTGATTTTTACGCTTTCATTCTCAAAACTCTCAAAACGGGTTTAGATTTGTCAAATTCCAGCATTGGTATGACGAACCTTATAAAAGACACCTTGACCACTTCCCATTATCACAGGAGCTGACATTTTTTTGACTGAAATGGGTATAAGCTTGAAAGTCCTATAGTATTTAGTAGACCCATCTTGCATATAACTTCGAACATAATAAGTGCTTCCGACTTTAGCTGTTTGTGAAACTTTATAGCCATAGTCATCAAGACCTGTTGCAGCATAACTCACAAACCTCTTGGTTATCCGATAGGCTTGATGACGAACAATTTTCTCATGCTTATCTTTTAAGTATTTACTAGGAATCGTCTTCTGCCAAATCCCACGAAGTACTTTCGGTGTTTCATTGTGCCAAACTGTTGAAGCCTGTACGGTTGTTTGTTGCCATCCAATTCCAAATATTAAGACAATGCTTGTGCCTAAAAGGATCCATAGCTTTTTCATTTCATTATCTCCCTATTTATAACAATATACAATATTATATTTAGGATGAATAGCTAACTGCAAGCTTTTAATTGCAGCTTCACTATCATTAGCTCCTATACTCCAATAACCATTTTTTAAGTATTTACATAATAGCTGAGTACGATCTGTTCCGGAAATAAACTTCTTCCCGGATAATTAAAAAAACGGTTCGCCTATACGCCCACTTTTAGCTGTAGCGGTATTGAAGTAATATTTACCGATATTTAATCAAAACTAACAACCAACTTCTTACCTAAAGCATGTGCAATCGATGAAAGCTTTTCAAATGAAACATTGTCCCCACGTTCAATTTTAGCGATTGTAGCTTGAGTAGTTTGGGCTCGTTCTGCAAGCTCAGCTTGCGTTAATCCAGCGTTTTCACGGGCTTTATATAGTGCCACCGCCGTTTGCAATTTTTCATCTTCTACTTCGTACATTTGATTAAATTCAGAATCACGACGTTTTTCAGCAATTAATTGACTAATTTTCATGGTCAAACCATTCCCTTCTTAATGTTTTAGCATGGTTAATTTCCTTAAGGGGAGTCTTCTGAGTCTTTTTTGTAAAACCATGTGTGATCACATAACGCTCATCTTCAATGTGAAAATAAAGTGCTCACTGAATGTTCGAACTAACTTTACTACGTAATTCATAGAGGTTAAAGTCCAGTTTATGGACCCACTTAAGCCGCTGAGCAATTAACATACCATTGGATTGGAGCTTATCAATGATACTCAATAATTTAGCACTATCCTTATTTGGAAGTATATTGATCCATTCCAGGAATTCATCATGGCCATTCGGTCGTTTATATGTTTCAAAACTTGGCATTTTCAAACTTATATTATATTGTATACTTCATTTTTGTCAACGATTAGGAATTTTTTGGCAGTTATTGGTAGAATAAATAACAATTCTTTTAAAGATATAATTGGAAAATGCCACTCGCATTGAAGTGCCATTTTTAGGACTTGGTTTGGACGACCTGATTATCTATGCCGTTCCTTTACCCGACAACCAGATTCGATTAACCGACGATGGGGGGACGTTAAATACAGAAACTATCACCCCAACGAAAAGAACCATTCTTGTTCAACAAATCCAACGGTATGGCTTACGTTTAGAAAATGACGAGATAATGGTCGAAGCTGGTTCTGACCGCTTCCCTGAAAAATCGCAGCAAATGATTGAAGGACTAATCCTAATAAATATCTTTGTATTACAGCAGTAAAAGAAGTCCTGACAAACGGCTGCCATTAGCTCCAATTACTCCGGCTACCCCAAGTACACCGACTACATCGAGTAGCTGGTGGCTATATTACCGCTAACACAAAATATGTTCGTGCATATAAATAGAAGTTAAAAATGATCTCATCAACTTGATTGTTGGTGGGATTTTTTGATTATGTGACCAATGATTTTTTACGGGAAAAGGTAACTGTTTAAGAAAAGGTTATGAATTTAGACAGCTGGTTTAATAATTTCAACAAAATATAAGGATCGTGTTAACATTTAATTGGAAAAGTGAGTGACTCGAACGACTGTTGATTTCTTTGCCCAATTAGTGAGGGGACTAAAATGAATAAGAATCATCAAAACTACCTGTACATTTTTGTAAGCGCTCTATTTATTGGCGCCGGCAGCTACCTTGGTTCAACCAATGTGCTTGCTGACGCTGATAACCCGATTGCACAAGTAGCTAAGAACAACGCACAGATCAATAATTCAGCGAATGTTGAGCAAGGGTATTGGGGTGAGTGTCCATGGAATTATGATAGTGTCTCAAAAACACTAACGCTTGGTGAGCCCGGTAAAACTTTTAGCGGCGGCACTGTTCCGAAGCCCGAAACTGAGGGTCACCGAAATGTTAGTCCCTTTAATGACATATTTGTTTCTGGCTGCCAACACGTCATTATAGCTGGTAAGGTTATTTTAAAGGGAAATATGTCTATGCTTTTTGGAACTATTTCTCATAATGAGATTCAAGACTTTCAGGGGTTGGATAATTTGAATACGACCGATGTAACTAATATGTCGATGATGTTTCGAGAAGGAAACGCTAAGACCATCGATGTATCAAAGTTTGATATGGCTAACGTGACTGACGTAAGTGGTATGTTTAGCAATTCTGCATATCTAACGGAATTAGATGTTTCACGGTTCAATACAGCCAAGGTAACGAATATGAGCTGGATGTTTATGGGGTGTCCAAAATTAAGGGACCTAGATGTTTCAAGTTTTAACACGGCTCAGGTCACTGACATGACAGACATGTTTTTAGGCTGTTTAACAGTTGAAAAATTGGATGTTACAAACTGGAATACTGCTAAGGTAACGGAAATGACTGAGATGTTTGGAAATTGCCCACAACTAAGACAATTAGATTTTTCGAACTGGGATACTAGGGAAGTTAAGTATGCGAGGTACTTTTTTTCTGGAGCTCCTAATAATCTATGGTGTATTTCTTTGGGTAAAAATGTTACTCCATTGGTATTTGGGCAGTTGCAAAATGCAAGATACCACGAAAAAGGTACCCCAATTCCAGACAGTACACCGATCCGTTATGCAAATGGTTCTGGTTGGCAGGCCGTTCACTCAAATGGAATGCCCTCTCTAGGGACACCTAATAATCCACAGGGCAGCATCTTTTCCTTTGATGATTTTATTAAAAATCCGCTTTATGGAACAGATAGCGGACCTGAGACTTATGTCTGGCAACAGGAGTCAAATCCTATTACTAAGCAAAATGTCACGATAGAGTATCTTGATGCTAATACTGGCAAATCAATTTCTGGAGTTAAAACTAAAGTAAGTAGCGATTATCCAGGAGAACCATATGATGTGACAGGTGTCGATTCTCGCCCAGATATTAGTGGGTACACATGGGACGGCAAAACACCGGCGAATGCAAAAGGTATTTATGGCGATAAGGATATTGTTGTTCAGTATGTTTATCATAAAAACGCCACGCCAAGTACACCGGGAACGCCAGCAAATCCAAGCAATAATAATTCACAAACTGTAACGTCAAGTACAGGCCCTTCTTCATCATCAGCTTCAAGCTCAAATGGCTCTTCACAAACTACACCAAACACGCCAAATACAGCGCCTAAACCGTCTACTTCGGTAGGCCCTAACATTGCTGTTAAGGGTGAAGCGGTTTACGCTACCAAGAAGATTGGTTTGTATAAGAATGTTAACTTTAAAAAATCTCAGCGAATTGCTTGGTACCCTAAGCAAAAACGGATTAACCGTCCAATGTTTGTTGTTACTGGTTACAAACGCACTAGTAATGGTACTTTGAGATACAAGGTTCGTGATGTTAACCACGATCGTAAAACCGACGGCAAGACTGGGTATATTACTGCCAACCGTAAATATGTCGTACCGGTTTATTATGCTAGTGTTCCGAAGTCCAAGAAGATCACAGTGATTGTTAAAAAAGGTATTAACACTTATAAGTCAGCTAGCCTAACTGGTAAAGTTAAGCATTACAAGAAGGGGACTCGTTTGACGGTTAAGAAGTTGGTTAAGCATAACTTGACCACTCGCTATCAGTTGAGTAACGGCAACTATGCTACAGCCAATAAGAAATTAATCATTACCGGCAACTACTAGAGTTTCTGTATGAATTGAATAATAACTAGGGGATCTCATCAACTTAATGGTTGGTGGGGTCGTTTTGTTTTGGAAATGGATAAAATCAGAGCACTGTTGATTCTGCTTTTTACGTAATTAACATATCTTTTACAAAAAAAGTCATTCACTCGTGAAACGTTAGCGTATACTGAAATGGTAATTAATAATTACTTGGAGGGTATACTTATGAAATTGAAAGAGTTTGTCACAGGGGTAGCAATAATGTCTGCTTTGGGAGTAGGGATGTTTTTAAGTTCTTCGCAGGTAAGTGCCTCTGTTTGGCATAAAGGGATGCCTAATGCGTTAAAAGGAACTTGGCGAACGCATAATAGAAAAATAGTCAAAGGCACTTATGAATATTACATTCTAAAAATAAAGGGCTCTAGGATTGATGGCACGATGTTTGCAAATACCCATGGACATATTCAAGAAGACGCTGGTCCAATTAATGTTTATAACACTCATTATCGCTATCTGGGAAACCATGTGTATCGGATTAGGGCTAAGAATGCTTTAGGGAATGCATCAACACAGATAAATTTAAAATGGCTTAACAAGCATACAATGCAAACATATTGGAAAAGCGGTAATAAATGGGTCGTGGAAGGTTATTATAGATGAACTGGTTTAATCATTAATGCTTGTGAGTTGTCATAATACCTTAAACTTTGTGATAGGAGAAGCTATGATGAATGAAATTCCAACACCCAAGATTAGTGAAATCTTAGCAGAAGAATTTATGGAGCCATTTAATTTTTCGGCTTATGCACTTGCGAAGCATATTGAAGTTCCAACATCCAGGATTCAAGGTATTTTGCATGATCGATGTAAGATAACCGTCGATACCTCCGTTAGATTAGGCAGAGTATTTGGGGTATCTGATCGGTACTTTTTAACTTTGCAAAATGATATTGATTTGCGTAATGCAGAAGCGAGTGACGGTAGCGAGCATAGGTAAATAATAGAGCTCTAAGTGGGGCTGGTATAGTATGAAAGATGCGAGTAATTATAAAACTCTTAAAATATAAGGGGGATTGTTCGGTAAATGAAAATAGATAAATTTATTATTACGATGGAACTGTTATCTTGTGTTGGGTTTGGCACACTTTTGAGTTCACAACAAGCAAGCGCTGCCACATGGCATAATGGTATGCCGGATTCAATCCGTGGCGTTTGGAAGACCAAGGTCAGGGAGCATACACTCTTTTATCTTTGGAATATACCAAGTGAGGGATCTTTTACAAAATCCAGATCATTTTTCAATAAACGTTGGTACTGGGGAAATGAGACTGACGGTATTTTTGGAAAGACTAAATACAAGGTGATTAATCAAAACACATACATGCTCAAGGCTAAAAACAAAGAAAATAAGGCTGGATATGCAAAGGCAGTCTTAAATAATTCAAAGAAGATCACTATGAAGTATTATGGTGAGGGTGGATTTACAAGTGTGTTTTATAAATAATTATTTCAGATTTAGATAGTTCTCTAAAATGATTCAGGGCATTTTTCACAATTGGTTTAAGATAACTGTGCATATACCAGTTAGATTATGAGGACTTTTTGAATAAAAGTAAAACCTCACTAAAGTTGCGATTAGTGAGGTCCTTTGGACTATTAGAATTATTGTTGAATATTTATTTGGAATATCGAATCATCTTTATCCATCTATTTGGCCCATATCCCCAATAATAAATATGGTGATGAAACCATTTTAAATCGATTGGGTCCGCGGCCGGACTATACAAAATGAATCGATTATTAGAGGCCCTTCTTCGTTTGGTTACAATCGTTAGAGCCGTTGTGGCAGCTGGCCCACCATTTTTAGTAGTTACCCAAACATATTTTGGATTGGATACTTTAAATTCAAAAGTGGATCCATCTTTTAATTTCTCGATCCAGATTCCTTTTGCTTGCTTTGGGAGTCGACTTTCATATGTACCCTTTGGCAAAGACTGGGGTGCGGCATATGTGACGAAAGTGAAAGTTACAAAAAATAAGAATGTTGCTAAAAAGACTCCAACTATTCTTTTAACAGAAAACATTTTATCCCTTCTAAATTATCATATATTCATCTATTTTTATCATTCAAGTAAAAGTAATAGGTGTATGATTAATATATAATATATCGGGAGGTAATTCAAATGAGAGTTTGGAAGAAAGGATTATTAGTGGTTTTATCCACAATTTTATTTATGACATTATCTTTTAACACGAAAGCGGCGCCAACTTCGACTGTGCCTAAAGCAATGAGGGGCAATTGGTATTTCTATGATTATAATTCAATGAATCATTATCTTTTTACAAAGCATCGGATTCGCTTTGATATTAATGATAAAGGATTTCGCCCAAGAATTCGTACTATCTATAGAAAAATGAAACTCCCAGGTCATTCTGCAAGAACTTTTAGGGGCTACAGCTTTGATATAGATTACATATATTTTCCATATAAATTAAAAGTTGCCGGCAGGTATCGTCATGTTTTGATTTCCACCATGGAGCAAGGGCCTATGGCGATTTATACGCATTTTATGCCTGCAAAAACATACACTATTAATGCGCGTATGTATTAGTTTTTTTAAGGAGAGGCTAATTTATGATTAAAAAGCAAATGTATTGGATTGTCGGTATTTGTGTCACATTCCTAATTGGTATCAATATGACAGTTATTCCTTCGCATGCTGCTGGCTGGCATAGTGGTACGCCATATGCTTTAAGAGGGCATTGGAGAACTAAAACAATTCATCAGAAAGGAAATATGAAAACTACTTCTAAGGCCGAAATTGGTGCAAATAAAATTGAATTTAATTATTTTGGCGGTATGCCTGACATATTCGCTCATATTAAATGGCACAAATTTAATCATCAAGTTTATATTCTAAAGGCGAGAAGGTTTCTTGACAGTTACCAAAAGGTTTACCAAATTACGATCAAAAGGCCAGCTAAGGACAAAATGTGGGTTTATCTTGATGGCGATGCCTATCCTTATCCTGGGAGCTCGACAGCACGCCTATTTCATCGTACTTCTAGATAAATAAACTTTCATCGAAGTTGGAATTAACACGAATTTTTATAAAAATGGCATTCGTTTGTGAATCTTTACGGTATACTAAAATAATAATCAATAACCGGGGAACGTCTCAAATTCTGTGAAAGCCTAACTTCGACAATAGTTTCTCTTTTGGTTTCAGTTTGGTTTGTAGCTTATCCAACGTTTGGGCGTCAAATACTCTTCAAGCCATGGGTACTGGTAAAGTTGACGTGGCGATGATTATAAGAAACTAAAGGGTCAAATTAGTCTTAGGTTAAACTGGCTTCTGTCAGGGGCTTGTTGTCTTCATTTGACTGAAGCGGAACCAACAAGCTCAAATGACAAAAATCAAGTGGTCAGTAATTGTTCCTCGTCAACTTGAATCAGATTTAACTATTTAGCTGGCATTTGGGTAGTTGCTAAAACATCTAGTAGGAGATAACAAAATGAAAAAGTTAGGAATTCAAGTATTACTTGGCTGTGCCAGTTTGAGCCTCTTGTGGTCAATTAATTTTAATCATCCAGTTCAGGCACAAGCGCGGGTCGTACCAGCCAATATGAGGGGCGTTTGGTATAGTTATGAAGGACACGGTAAGTACTTCAAAATTAAATTAACCGAACAATTCCTCTATTCGAAAGACTATTTTGATAATCATTATGATTATACACATTTTAAAGTGGAAGTCTCAAACTATGTTCATGGCACTTGGGTGGCAATTAACCCGGTACACAAGATGGCAGGGCCAATTGCTTTTTATAAATATTCACCAATTAGTATTAAGGGGCGATGGCATAAATCATTACAATTCAGAGAAGGTAGTATTTATTATCGACTTTTTAAAACGCCAATTCGCCATTCCTTTAATAAGACTGTTCCAATTTGGTATTAAGTCAACAAGTCAATATGAAATGAGGGAAAATGATGAATAAATCTGCACTGATTCTAACAGCTTCACTGATATTGGGATTTGGTATGGGTACGACAACTACTTCTAGTCAGGCAGCAAGTTGGCATAAGGGCACGCCCGCTGCACTGAAGGGGGTTTGGAGAACTCACAGGGACAAAATAGCTACCAAAACCTATGAGTATTACATTCTGAAAATAAAGGGTACTAAGATTCATGATATTAGTGTTGAAAGTCATCAAGGAAGTATTACAGAAGACGTTGGTCCAATGTATGTTCATAATGTTCACTATCGGTATCGAGGTAATCATACTTATCAAATTAAAGCTAAAAACGATATTGGAAATACAGCAATGCAACTAAGGATAAGGTGGATTAATCGTTATAAAATACGGACATATATGAACAATGGCAATCATTGGGTTGGGGGAAACTATTATAGATAAGTTGGCTTAACTTGCTTTTAATACCTAAGAAGCAAGATTATTACTAGGGGTTTAAGATGTGAGGAGCAACTTTAATGAAGGGACATATAAGTACAATAATTGAATCATCTTTGCTGATGATGATTTTCTTACTAGGATTTTCTTTCTGTAAGACGACAGCGTCTTACGCACAGAGCTATTATCAAAGTATACCAACATCCTATCGTGGTACATGGCATGAAATTGGCGAAAGAACTTTGACTGGACAATGGTATAGGGAGACCAAAGAAAAGTTGATCGTTCATAGACGCTTTGTGAAAACTTCAGTTGGAACCTTTGGCGGATTACATTTGGGCGTCCATCGAGGGAAGCATTATGTAACCATTTTGCCAATAAGAAGTGGTCATCGAGCTGGTGAAAATTACGTCATGCGTCGAGGGAAATACTATGGTCATAAAGCGATATTGGTCGATTTTGATATATGTGAGCAATTATACATAAAATGATAGTAAAGTTAAAAATAAACCGAGAGTACAGATTTCAGACCAACGTTTGAGTTCTGTGCCCTCGGTTATTTTGCTTTGCTAAGGTTTAAGTGTCATGTTTATTTAATTAATTTCATTTTATCTAATGGGGTAGTGATGTAATAACGTCCTGATTTAGTAGCACTTCCTGTATTTGAATAGATTAAATGCTTGTTAATTTTCACGACTTTGATTAACGGGTATGTATAGTCACCACCAGAATGATCAGATGCACCTTCGATTATATAAGTCTTTCCTGCATGAATATAATGGCAGTTTCGCAAAGATGAAGAATATTGTGCTCCCAGAAAAGTCATATGGGATTTATAAGTACGTATGCCTTCGTATCGTCGAGCATTGCCATTCTTAACCCATTTATCACCATACTTCACATACTTTGGCCCTAACCTCGTTCGATAAAATTTATTCCTTAAAAATGATGGGTTACCATTGTGCCAAGATCCCCATGAACTTGCATGTACCGGTTTGCTATTTAAGAGTGGTATAAATGCCATTGCGGTAATAATTGAAGCCAATGTCAATTTAGTGTTCACGTTTTCCTCCAGAAATTTTATTTATGTCCATTATATGCCACTTGCAAACCAATGTTTTAGCTTTTTTTATTGGGAGATGTATAGCGTCTGTATATTATTTAAGTAATTAATAAAGTCAAACTTTCATCGAAGTTGGCATTAACAAAAATTTTATAAAAAATGGCATTCGCTTGTGGATCCATGCAGTATACTAAAATAGTAATCAAAAATTGTTTGGAGGGTATACTTATGAAATTAAAAAGGTTTGCTGATTGTGTAGCAGCGTTATGTTTTATTGGTATTGGGGTAATTTCAAATGCACAATCAGTAAGCGCCGCAGGTTGGCGCAAAGGTGTACCGAGATCACTATGTGGAAATTATAAATGTAAAACGCATCAACATGCATACCCACATTGGGGTGTAATGAGTATTCATGCCAACTACATTTCGGAAATGTTTCAGGGCGATCCTCAAAGTTTTTTGACGCAGGTAAGATATAAAGCTGTTGGACATTATACATATAAATTAAACGGTTTTGCTAAGTCAAACACAGGCAACGGACATGGGGACCATGAAACATGGATTATACGAAGAAGTGGCAAAAGGATTAATGTTAGATTTAATAGTTATAATGCCGGCCAGTGGTATAGCAGAGTGCACTAAATTTGGAGGATCTTATGGAAATGAAGAAATTTGCTGTCGGAATAGCAGTTGTGCCTTTTATTGGTATCGGTTTATTATCGAATCCTCAACAATCAAATGCTGCAACGTGGCATAGGGGGACGCCAAGAATATTAAGAGGGAATTATGCCAGAAAGCAGTCAGCTTATCCACAGTTTGAAACTTTAAAGTTCTATTCCAATAAGGTTGTTTACCAAGGACAAGGTAATCCGCAGTTAATAATGCAAAATGTAAAATATAAGAAAGTTAGAAATGCTTATATTTTACATGGGTTTGTGAAGGTAGCCATAGGTATACGTCCAGGAAGAGTGACGTGGAAATTCTATCATTACTCGCATAAACTGGCTTCTAAGAGTTTTGATGGGCACGCAACTTGGTATTATAAGAATGTGAAGGCTTAGTTGCCTATGAAGCACGGAGATTATAAAGCCGAAGTTTTGTCAAACATTAATTTGGAGGGATGCTTTCATGAAAGCAAAAGGTTTTGTTGCTGGGGTAGCAGCGGTATTCTTTATTGGTATGGGGGAAAGTTCGAATTCGCAATCAAGCAGTACCGCAAGCTGGCATAAAGGGACACCGGGTGTTGTTAGAAACAAGAACTAAGCGCTTAATTCGCAAAAAGACTATATGGCACAGGTCGGGTATACATTTAAAAATGATTCTATTAATGCTTGGACAGGAGCTAATGGACAAGGGCTTTACGTGTACCCACATACAAAGTACAAAAGTATAGGGGCCGTCTGTACGACATTAAGGCTCATTCAGACGATGTTGCCTATGGTTCTGGTAAAACATGGTTTAAGGTGAAAGTTCTGAGTAAAAAATGAATTTACGTTAATGACAGTTCCAGTATGTATCATGGTTATGCTCAATATAAGTATGTTGGTAATGTCGGCATTTCAAGACTTTAGTTAATAATCTGTAAAGTAATTAATGGCATCATTTTGTAGTCACAGTAGCGGAGCCAAAAGTGGGAACAATTATGCAGCCTTGGATTGCCAAGCATACTCATAAGACTTGGCCTTTAATAATTGGAAAGATAATAGTTGGGGCAAAAATACCGAAGTTAAACTTGTTAAAATCGGTTGGTGACAAGATCGATAAGTTTAAAAATTAGTTTGTGGTTCGGTAAATTGTAGAAAGCTTTTTTGGGATATGAAAGCCCACCAGGAAACTGGTGAGTTTTTTGTGTTTTTAATCGTCACTGTGTGAAAGCACGGGGACTTTTTGTGCTGATATATGCACGAAACGTTTTTTAGAGTCCAAAAAAATATGGTTGAGTGAATAAGGGACACGTCTTATTCAATGATGTTTGAATACAAAACGGAGTAGATTAAGAAAAGGTTATGAATTTAGATAACCGGTTTTATAATTTCAATAAAATATGAGGACCGTGTTAACATTTAATTGGAATAATGAGTGCCTCGAACGATTTACTGATTTCTTTGCCCAAATAGTGGAGGGGTTAATAATGAACAAGAAGCAAAACTACTTGTACACTTTTGTAAGCGCTTTAACAATCGGCATCAGTGGCTATCTATACGCAACCGATGTGCTTGCCGACGCCGATAGTCCCATTACACAAGTAGCTAATACCAACTCTCAGACCGATAACCTAGCAGGTGGCGGGAAAGTAGCGCTTGATACGCCTAGTGTTCAGGCAAATCCAATTCAGCAGACACAGCAAGTAGCAGCGGAGACTGGCAGTGGTCAAATTGAGGATGTCAAATATAGTATTGATAATGGCATATTAACACTTAATGGTGGAACACTCACTTCGGCTCATGTTTATCCTTGGATGGGTAACACAGACATCACAAAGGTGCAGATAACAGCACCGCTATTTTTGGAAGACTCAGCGCCTGTAGGCTTTCTTTCTGAGATGACAAATTTGGAATCAATTACCGGAATGGATAACATTGATACGTCTAAAGCCACTGATATGTCATCGATGTTTAACGGTGACTTTAATTTAGCCAATTTAGATGTCTCAAATTTTGATACGTCCAACGTAATTAATATGTCATGGATGTTTAATGATAATCAAAAGTTACAGACCATAGATGTCACAAAGTTTAATACATCCAAAGTCAACAATATGGCAGGGATGTTTCGTGCGACTGAGTCATTAACCGACCTGAATGTCTCAAATTTTGATACATCTAAAGTAACAGATATGTCCTATATGTTTTTTCAGAATATGGCGTTGAAAAGTTTAGATGTCTCAAACTTTAATACCTCTAAGGTAACCAACATGTCTAATATGTTTGGTCGGAATAGATTAACCACCTTAAACTTAGCAAATTTTGATACGTCCAAAGTCACCGATATGGATGGGATGTTTACGCATAGCCAAGTTTTAACCAGCTTGGCGTTACCGAATTTCGATACTTCTAAGGTGACCACTATGGCTAATATGTTTGCCTGGGATGACGTTTTAACCAGCCTGGATTTATCAAGTTTCGATACGTCCAACGTGACAGATATTTCTCGCATGTTTTATGACAATGATAAGTTATCGATTTTAAAATTGGGCAATAAAACCCTCAATAAGGGCTTGGATGGAAGTGAGTTGCCGGAACATTCGTCAGCTTCAAAAATTCCTAATAGTAGCCCGGTACGTTATGCGACCGGACCTGGTTGGCTGGCAGTTGATGCAAATAATGGTGGCACAGTTGATAATCCACAAGGTAAAACTGTTTACGATGGTTACTTGGCCAATCGTCCCGCTGAAACGGAGACCTACGTTTGGCAACAGGATTCAAAGCCTGTCGCCAAGCAAACCGTCACAGTGGAATACATTGACGCTGCGACCGGAAAGCCGATTCCTGGAGTTGAGGCAAAAGTAATTACTGGTTTTCAAGGTAGGGAATATGATGTGACAGGTGCCGATTCACGTCCGGCAATTAGTGGGTACACATGGGATGGAAAAACACCGACAAATGCTAAAGGCACTTATGGAGACAATGCTGTTGTTGTTCAGTACGTTTATCGTAAGAACTCAACGTCAAGCACACCAAATACACCATCAACAACCACAGGTCCATCGTCCCCAACAATATCTTCACAGGCATCGAGTGGTTCAAGCAGTTCTAAAGCAAGCACCAATTCGTCAACGGCATCTTCAACTAACAATAGTGCAACCAACGTACCGGGTTATGCTGCCACTAAAGGCACAGTCGTATACTCAATCAAGAAGGTCGGCCTCTACAAGACTACTGACTTTACTAAAAATAATCGTCGTTCCTGGTATGCTAAAAAGCCACGAATCAATCGGCCAATGTTTGTGGTCACCGGATATGCACGTGCGGCCAACGGTAAATTAAGATATCAGGTTCGTGACGTAAATCATAAATCCGAAACCAAGGGGCAAACAGGTTACATTACCGCTAGTCGGACCTTTGCTCGTCCCGTTTATTACGCAACTAAGCACTCAATGGTTACGGTGATCAATCCCCGAGGTGTCAATGCCTATCGCAAAGCCAGCTTGACGGGTAAGGTTAAGAATTACCGTCAAGGGACTGTCTTAAGGGTTAAAGGGATCGTTAAACACAACTTGACGACTCGATATGTCTTGACCAATGGTGACTATATCACCGCTAACCGGAAGCTGGTGAACATGGGCCGTCACAAGCAAGTGAAGTCAGTTAAAACTAAACGGGCAATCCACCATTACAGCAACGTTAACTTCACCAAGAAAATTCATTCGATTGCCAAGAATCGCACGTTAAAAGTTTATGGATACGATTATTCTCACAAGAATGATGTTACAAAGCACGGGACATTACGTCATCGAGTAGCTGGGGGGTATATTACTGCCAATACAAAATATGTTCGTGCTTATCAATAAGGACTAAATAAAGGTCTCATCAACTTAACGGTTGATGGGGCCCTTTCCAACGTGCAATTAGTGATTTTTGACTGCAAAGCGAAGTAGATTAAGAAAAGGTTATGAATTCAGATAACCGGTTTTATAATTTCAACAAAATATGAGGACCGTGTTAACATTTAATTGGAATAATGAGGGACTCGAACGATTTGCTGATTTCTTTGCCCAAATAGTGGAGGGGTTAATAATGAACAAGAATCAAAACTACTTGTACATTTTTGTAAGCGCTTTAACGATTGGCACCGGTAGCTACGTGTGTTCAACTGATGTGCTTGCTGACACCGATAGCCCGATTGCACAAGTAGCTAATACCAACTCACAGATCGATAATCTAACAGATGTCGGAAAGACAGCGTTTGATACGCCTAATGTGCAGACAAACGCAAAAAATCAAGTACAACAAATGGCAAGTCCAAATGCGCTTACTTCTCAACCAGCGACGGCTGCCAGTGGCCAGGTTGAAGATGTCACATATAGTATTGATAATGGTGTATTAACGCTGAGTGGTGGAACTCTTAAATCATCCACTGTTCATGATTATCCTTGGCGGGCTGATAATACGATTACAGATATACGGATAACGGGGACACTAAAATTGGAAGGCGATACGGCTTCATCGCTTTTTTGGGGTATGAGCAATTTAAAATCAATTGCTGGAATGGATAAGCTGGATACTTCTAAGGCCACTAGTATGAGTTGGATGTTTGCTGGTGACTCTGGGTTAACTAGCCTAGATTTATCTAAATTTGATACCTCTAAGGTGACGAACATGAAAAGCATGTTTGATGGTGATTTTGGTTTAACTAACCTAGATGTTTCAAATTTTGATACCTCTAAAGTGACGAACATGACTGAAATGTTTCTTAATAATTCTAAATTAACCAGCCTAGATTTATCTAAATTTGATACCTCTAAGGTGACGAATATGAATAGAATGTTTTCTGATGCTTCTAGTTTAACTAGCTTAGATCTTTCAAATTTTGATACCTCTGAGGTGACGAACATGTATGGTATGTTCTCTCAGAATAGGAGTTTAACCAACCTAGATGTTTCAAATTTTGATACCTCTAAGGTGACAAACATGAGTAACATGTTTGCTCAAGATTCTAGGTTAACTAGCCTAGATGTTTCAAATTTTGATACCTCTAAGGTGACGAACATGAGTAGCATGTTTCAGTCAAATTCTAAATTGACTAGCCTGGATGTCTCAAACTTTAATACAGCCAATGTGACAAATATGAGTTATATGTTTTTTGTTAATTCTAGTTTAACCAGCTTAGACGTCTCAAAATTCGATACGGCCAAAGTGACAAACATGAGTTATATGCTTTCAGGTAATTCTAGTTTAACCAGCTTAGACGTTTCAAATTTTAATACGGCCAAAGTGACGAATATGCAGTCTATGCTAAGTTTGAATACCGGTTTAACAAATTTGGATGTCACAAATTTTAATACTTCTAATGTGACAAACATGGACTCTATGTTCAGTGGTGATATTAATCTAACCAGCTTAGATGTTTCAAAATTTGATACGGCTAACGTGCGAACTATGGAGTCTATGTTTTCTATGCCTTTTGATAGTTCTAAGTTGACCAGCATAGATGTTTCAAAATTTGATACGGCTAAAGTGGAAAATATGTATCGTATGTTTAGTAATAATGCTGATTTAACCAGTTTGGATCTATCAAATTTTGATACAGCCAAAGTGAAAAGTGCGGACTTCATGTTTGCCAGTGATGAAAAGTTATGGATTCTGAAGTTAGGACCCAAAACTTTTCATAGTAGCTTTGGTTATAAGGCGTTAACTGAACATTCGTCAAATTCAAAAATCCCTAACAGCAATCCAATACGTTACGCAAGCGGTCCAGGTTGGCAGGCTGTTGCCGGTGGGACTGTTGATAGCCCTAGAGGACCAGTGTATGACGGGTTGTTAACCAATCGACCTACCGAAGCGGAAATCTACGTCTGGGAGCAAAAACCCGCCGCAGATCAATACACCCTTAAGGTTAATAAGACTCAAGACTTATACGAAGGTCAATCTTGGGATCCGGCAAGTGCCATTACTGCCGCCACCAAGAATGGTGAAAGTAATAAGAGCAGTGTTACAATAACCGACCAAGACGGCAAACCGGTGACACAAGAGACGGTTGCTGCCCTAAAGTCGGGCTCTTATCCGTTGACCTATAAGAACGGAGACCAAACCGGAACTTTGAATTTAACGATCACTGCCGATACTACCAGTTTAAAGACAACCGATATTGATCTTTATTTAAACAAAACCTTTACTGATGCCGACTTGCGAGAAAAGATTGAGGCAAAAGATTCTGACGGCCTCTCGTTAAATTATCAATACAATATTAAAGATGTGACTGGTAAACCGGTTGCTGTTAACGATGTCAGTGCCAAAGTCGGGCAATACACAGTAGAGATTGCGACTGACAAACCAAAGAATGGCAAGGATCCGTTAAAGGGTTCGCTGACGATCAAAGTGACTGATAGCAGTACCTTAAACTTGAAGTACGCTACTAAAACCATCACAACTAACCAGGCATGGCAACCGGAAGATGCCTTTGACAATGCGACTGATGTCGGTGGTCAGACGCTGATCTTTAAAGACATCACCGTTAACGCCACTGATAGTTCCGGCAAACCGGTTAATGATTTAAATAACCTTTACAAGAATTCGGGGACTTACACGGTTCACTACACTAACGGGGCGGCAACAAAAGAGCTTAAGTTAACGGTTCAAACGCCATCAAATCCGACGAACCCTACAAATCCTGCCAAGCCAAACAGACCGTCAACGCCGGTAACACCAACTACACCGAGTGGTTCAAGCTCAGTACCCTCAACAACGTCTGGCGGTGGTTCAAATGCAAGCTCAAACACGCCCGCTGGTTCTCCGTCTAATTCTTCAAACAATGCAAATTTACCAAGATACGCGGCTGCTAAGGGAACAGTGGTCTACTCAATCAAAAAAATTGGGCTCTATAAGACGACTGATTTCACCAAAAGCACTCGCCGTTCCTGGTATGCTAAGAAGCCACGAATTAATCGACCAATGTTTGTGGTCACCGGATATAAGCGAGCTGCCAATGGTGTTTTAAGATATCAGGTTCGAGATGTTAATCACACGTCTAAAACTGATGGTCAGAAGGGATATATTACTGCTAGCCAGAAATATGTTCGTCCGGTTTATTACGCAAGCAAGCATGCAACGATTACGGTGATCAATCCCCGAGGCGTCAATGCCTATCGCAAAGCCAATTTGACGGGCAAGGTTAAGAATTATCGTCAGGGAACCGTCTTGCGGGTTAAAGGAATTGTTAAACACAATTTGACGACTCGATATGTCTTGACCAATGGTGATTACATTACTGCCAATCGAAAATTGGTGAACATGGGTCGCCACAAACAAGTGAAATCGATTAAGACTAAACAGTCGATTAATCGTTATAGTAACGTTAATTTAACAAAGAAGAATCAGTCGATTGCCAAGAATCGCACGTTAAAAGTATATGGATACGATTATTCACGCAGAAACAACGTGACTAAGCATGGTACTTTACGTTACCGGGTAGCCGGTGGTTACATCACTGCCAATACGAAGTATGTTCAGGTGATTGACCGCGGCTAGTAAATTGATTCGAAGTCCGTGACTGATCAAATCACAGGTTGATTTAAAATTGAAGTAAACAATACGCCAGTGGGCTGCCTGATATTAAGTTAGGTAATCCAATTTGGCGTCTTTTTTTGCTTTTCCACTGTCGATAAAAAGTGGATAATCCTATTTTTCAACCAGTCCCAAATTCCCGTTAATGATCTTATGATTATCATTAAGAAAGTATTAAATGACAAACCGCATTAAGCATTAAATCCCAATGATTTTTGACAAGATGATATGATTTGTATGCAGGGGGATAACTAATTTTGTGTCCCCCCGATAAAGGACGAAGAACCGTTGCCACTCAAGATTATCGGGGGAATTAAGAATGGAAACAAAAAAGGTATTACATGAAAAAACGGCTCAAAGAGGATCGAACAGGTCACAATCCAAGAAGCGTGTCACTACCAAATTATTGATGACCGCATTGGCAACACTAACATTTGGTGGAATGACTGCCATTACGGATGTTGGGCTACCGAGTAATGTTGTGCAGGCGGCTGTCGGTACTTACTATATTCAGCCGAGGGATAGTGCCACAAATGCTTATATTGGCGAGCCTATTTCGGTGGTTGGGATGTCGGGACAAAGTGTTGATACACCACGCGTAATTGGATATAAGGCTAGTCGGTCAAAAACGATGTTACCGATGAAGCCTGGCACAATAGTTGTTGCTTACATCCAAGTTCCTGCTATGGGCACCGTTACCGTCAACTATTTCAATACCAATAAGTCATCCACAAAACCGGTCACTACGGAAACAATTCAGAAAATTGCCTATAATCAGACTGGCTCTATTACATTTAAAGATTTGGGCAAGGATTACACCGATTATAAGGCTGAAGTTGCCACAGCGCTTAATGGACTAACATTAGATGTCGGCCAAGCGACTGGATTCAGTTATGACAATCAATCCGAAGTCGATGGTACCGCGGTTATCAACGTTACCGTGAATGGGCCGGCGGATTTCAAACCTAAAGACATCACCTACAAAATTGGCGGCGCAAAACCAACTATCGCCGATTACGTTGATAAAGATCTCAAAGGCAATGTCATTGATCTGGCCAAAGTAAAAATTGACGAATCGGCAGTTAAATGGGATCAGGTCGGTTCATATCAGGTACCGGTAACGTATGGTGGAGAAACGCATCAGGCCACCGTGACTGTTCAAGCAGTCGATAAGCCACAGCCGGTTCAATATGCTTACACGGTTCGGACGATTGATAGTCAGGGACGTGACCTCGGCCGGGGCTACACTGGTAGCGGCACTTCCGGTAGTTCGATTTCTGCACCGACCATTTCCGGCTACACGTTGACTTCGGCAAATAATGTGTCGTTAATAAGCAATGGTCAGCAAATCACCTTCACTTACCGTTTGAATTCATCGACGCCAGTAAACCCTGGAACGACTAATCCAAATCCGGGTACAACCAATAACTCAGGGTCAACGGTGACGCCAAGTAACTCGTCAAGCTCCAGCAACAACACTACCGAGCCTGCCAACAATGTACCGGCCAATGCGGCTCAAAAAGGTGCTGTTGTGTACGCCATCAACAAGATTGGCCTATACAATAGTCCTGATTTCACCAAAGCTAATCGCAAAGGGTGGTATGTGAAACAGCCACGAATTGCCCGACCAATGTTTGTGGTCACCGGCTATGAACGGAGTCAAAACGGGACGTTAAGATATCGGGTTCGGGATGTCAATCATTCATCAAAGACAGCCGGTCAAGCAGGTTACATTACAGCCAGTCAGGCTTATGTCCGCCCCGTTTACTACGCAACCAAGCATGCAACGATTACGGTGATCAATCCCCGAGGCGTCAATGCCTATCGCAAAGCCAACTTGACGGGCAAAGTTAAGAATTACCGTCAAGGGACTGTCTTAAGGGTTAAAGGGATCGTTAAACACAACTTGACGACTCGATATGTCTTGACCAATGGTGATTACATTACTGCTAATCGAAAATTGGTGAACATGGGTCGCCACAAACAAGTAAAATCGGTTAAGACTAAACAGGCGATTAATCGTTATAGTAACGTTAATTTGACTAAGAAGAATCATTCGATTGCCAAGAATCGCACGTTAAAGGTTTATGGATACGATTATTCTCACAAGAATGATGTTACAAAGCATGGGACATTACGTCATCGAGTAGCCGGTGGTTACATCACCGCCAATACAAAATATGTTCGTGCTTATCAATAGAGACTAAAAAATCCCATCAATTTAAATAGTTGGTGGGATTTTTGTTGAGCATATGACGCTTATCTTATATTAACGGATTTAGTCTTCGACACATGGCAAATGCATGCGTTCACGTAAATAATTTGCAAGGTTTACGCACTAAGAATCGATGTTCTTCCGATTTAAGTTTCATCAGAAATTCGGTGAACAGGCTTTGCAGGATTTCCGACCACAACTGTATTTGCGGCGACATCTTTAGTGACGACTGAACCTGCACCGACAATCGCGTTTTCGCCAACCGTCACGCCGGGTAAGACAATTGCCCCTGCGCCAACCCAGGCATGTCGCTTAATGTGAACTGCTTTGGGGATCAAATCACGGCGATGATTCGAGTCCTTAACGTGATTCACAGACAGCAAACTTACTTTCGACCCGATCAAAGCGCCATCATCAAGATAGATTCCCCCAAGATCAACAAAGACACAATCGCTATTAACAAAAACCCCGGCACCGAGAAAAATATGGCGACCGAAATCCGTATTAAATGGTGGTCTGACAACTGTATCTTGATTAATCGGTTGTAAAGTAATTTGCGTTAATAACTCTCGCCGGGCCTCTTCAGAAGTTGCTTCATAGTTGAACTTCCGGAGTCGTTCAGTGTTGGCAGCGACAATCTTGTCAATCTGTTTAAAGTCGGGATCTTCAAATTTTAACCGTTTACCGGATAGTGCCGCCTTCAAAATTGACTTTTTACTTTTTTCTATCAAATCGGTCATTCCCTATATTTCCTGGTCAGTGGGGCGAATCAGGATTTCACTAACTGACACTCGACTAGGTGTACCAATCGCATAGACGACAGCTTCAGCGAGGTCTTCCGGAGTGAGGGAACTGTCGGGCGTTTGTTGCCAAGCAGCGACTAAATCTTTTGCACTTTTTGGATCACTGATAGACTTATAAAGTTCAGTATTGACAGCTCCCGGAGAGATAATTGTTGACCGAATCTTGTTCTTTAATTCTTCCTGCCGTAAGCCTTCCATAATGGCTCTTACAGCAAACTTGGTTCCGCAGTAAACAGCCGACCCCGCGTAAGCAATGTGACCAGCGACCGAGTCTGTTGCAAGAATGTGGCCGTAACCTTGTTCGTGCATGATTGGTAGAACTGCTGAAATGCCGTTTAGAACACCCATAACATTTATATTCAGCATATTCTGCCATTCATTTCTGTGATCTTCAGCTAAATTTGCGGTTGGCATAATGCCGGCATTGTTGTAAAGGGCGTCGATCTTACCGAATTCCCTTTTTGCCAAATTGACTAACGCAACCACATCATCGTGTTTGGAAACGTCGACAGTCCGGTAGGCAATTTGGTCAGCGGGTAGATTTTGAGCCACCTGTTCTAATTTGTCCTGGCGACGAGCGCCAAAGACAACTTTTGCACCTTGTTGAACCAATAATTCGACAGTCGCAGCGCCAATCCCACTGGATGCACCTGTGACAATAACCACTTTATCCTTTACACTCATAATGACGAATTCCTCCTTGAATGAAATTTTAGTGCTTTACAGTTTTTAGAATATAAGGTATTAATAGTGATGTCTAATACTTATAGTGAATTAAGGTGTATAGCTAATAACTATATGGAGGGTGACTATATGGAAATAAGGGTATTACGCTACTTCATTAAAGTTGTTCAGGAACAAAATATTAGTCGGGCAGCTCAATTGCTTCATGTATCGCAGCCAACCATTTCAAGACAGCTAAAAGAATTGGAAGATGAGCTGGGCGTTGTTTTGTTTAAACGTGGCAGTCGTTCAATCGAGCTGACGGAAAGTGGTGACTATCTTGCCGAACAGGCGCGACAAATTATTTCTTTGGCGGACAAGACGCGGGATAATATTCGCCAACCAACTGATATTACCGGTAGTATTACGATTGGTAGCGGTGAATCACAAACGATGATGACAATTGCAAAAGCGATTAAACGATTGGGTGATCAATATCCCCACATTAAAGTTAATTTGGTCAGTACCAATGCCGATGATGTTTGGAAGCGATTAAAAACGGGGCTCTTTGACTTTGGCATGGTCATGGAACCTACTGAAAAACGGCATTACCACTTTATGACCTTGCCCGGAGAAGCCAGGTGGGGATTGTTAATGCGTCAAGATGCACCGCTTGCTGGAAAAAGTGAGGTTACACCGAGTGATTTTAAGGGAGCTAAACTGATTGTCTCCCATCAAAAGGGAGTCAGTGACTTATTAAAGGATTGGCTTGGAAGTAGTCAGGTTGAGTATCAAATTGTGGCTACTTATAATTTGCTGTACAATGCCTCGTTATTAGTTGCTGCCGGAGTTGGCTATGCGTTATGTCTCGATGGCATCATTAATACACAGGGAACGAATCTTAAATTTGTCCCGTTAATGCCTCTAAATACTGCCAAAACCAATTTAGTCTGGCCTCATGGCGTTTCAATGTCTGGAGCGGCAAAAGCGTTTTTGGCAGAGGTGACTAAAACGTTGTCTTGAAAAGACTATGTTTTTTAAATCGGTTGAAAGGGAATGATGTTCAATTAGCCACTAAGAGGTGGCGGTTATGATTAGTCGCATGGTGATGATGTTGCCAAACGTGGTAAATGACAATACTTTGAAGGTATTGGCACTGAGGCGTGCGCTGCTATGATAGAAAGCAAAGATCCCATCAACAATTAAGCTGATGGGATCTTTGCTTTAGAAGCAGGTGAAATCATAACCTCATTTGATTCGCGTAACTTTTGCTATGCACGTCTTAAAGGCTTATCTATTAAAAACTATTTGGTCAATTTATCACTGTCCGAAGGGGTCAAGAAGCTTAGTATGATCAGCCCAACAAAAGTGATTGTAATGCCAAGTACTGGCAAAAAATAAATGCCAATGACGGTGATGCCAATAGACAACGGGAAAAAGAATGAGGATAGGAATCTAAAAGGAAACATGCTTTCAATCTTTTTACTAACCGACGTGTTAACATGCTCCGGTGTCTTCCTAATCGAATTTGAAAGCCAAAGATATGACGAACTCCAAAAAATAAAGACAAATAAATATAGGTATTCCGGACCGGAATATTGCGGAAATTTTCCTACCCAACCGGTCGCAACCGGTAATAAAGACATGCTAAAAAGCCACAGGTTATTCACCCAATACACTTTTTTGGATATTCTGATGGCTAATGTAAACATGTAGTGATGATTGTACCAAGCTACACCGACAAATAGAAAACTAACAATATAAGCAAAAAAGTAGGGCAATTGCTTGATGATTTCTTCCCACTGGGCGGTCTCCGGTGTTTTAAATTCAAGAACCATAATCGTGAGTATAATCGCTACCACTGCGTCTGTGAATGCTTCAACTCGTCCTTTATTCATATTCTCCCTCTTTGTAACAAAACTAACTTCTTTCACCAATAATTCAACAAAATCTTTCTTAATACAAGGATAATTTTATACTTCCCCTAAAGTTGTCTCAAGTTTTATACTAAGTCCACCCTATAACAACATTTCTATTAAACCAATTTTGGAAAATTATCTTCAAATTTGGTTAATGGACATGTTGTTAGGAGCGTTAACTGTTTTTCGGACATGTAATGATCAATTTTTAAAATATCGGAAATCATCACCAAATGTTCGCACAATTGGACTTGATGGCCTGTAAGCCATTACTCAGTCATTTTTGTAAAAATTAATTAGTCGGAAACCATCACTGATTTTGCGGGTATTGGTGTTTCTTTATTATTTGAAACCGCTTACTATTAAGAGCGTAAATGAATCCCCAAACAAATATAGATTAAACGTTTGGAGACGCAATTACTCGCGAGTTGTTTTGTAGATACATTTACTTATGCTTTGTATTGAAATGGTTTAGCTATATGAATTATCAATTGAAGGCTATTTGAGTTATTCCACGAAAATGACATGATGAGACGTAGACTAATGACTTGCCGGCGCTTATTTTTACCAAACGAATGTAAGCGCAACCATGGTCTGATTATCATTTTCAAATGGAATATAAGCAGGGAAGGGGTATTAACATGCTTGACCGTAAACATAGAAATTTGGCTTTGCTGACCGCAACTGCAATTGCCGGACTATTCGCATTCGGATTAAAATCCAATACTGCCAATGCGGAAGACATAAACGTTGACACAACGACTGCAATCAGAAGTAATGCAGAACACGTTGCTTCAGGAGGGCTTTATGCGCTGCAAAATGAAACGACACCAGGTGCTGATCTGATTTCACCGCTTAAACCGCGGACATTCACTCAGGCCCCGCCTGATCCGGGCCAATTGCCAAACGGGTTAACTGAACCGGGTGGTGATTTTCTGAAGGTCGCGACAACTGCTCAACAGGTTGGGGCTAAGGTGATTATTCGTCTTCCGGATCATTACAAGACATTTCCGTATGGCTTTTCGACGATGGACGATTGGCTTAAGCAAGTCGACGATATGGTAACCCAGGCCCAAAAATATAAACAAGATATTTATGGGTATGAACTCTGGAACGAGCCCAACTGGACCTATCAAAAGATTAATGGTCGGACTCAAGAAGATTACTTTAAGCTTTGGGATGCAACTTATAAAGAAGTGAAAAAGCTGGATCCGAATGCAGTGATTGTTGGTCCAAGTACCAGTGCTTGGGATAAGGGTTGGATGGATAAATACTTTGCTCACGTTACTGAAGCAAAGACTGTTCCAGACGTTATTTCCTGGCATCTTCTCGGCGGCGGTTCGGAATGGACACCTGCCGGATTCAAGGGCAACGTTGCTGATCTTCATGCACTTGAAACCAAATATGGTATTGATCAGAATACAAAAATTTTGATCAATGAATACAGTGAACCTCAAGAAACAGCCGTACCCGGTAAGATGATTGATTACATTCAAGCCTTTGAAAATGTACCTCAAGTTGATGGTGCCGATTTGGCGTTTTGGTACAATTACGGTCGAATGGACAACTTGTTAACCGATCAACAGAAACCTAACGGTGGCTATTGGCTGTACAAGTGGTATGGCGATATGAGTGGTCAGATGGATAAGACAAGTACTATTGATACAAATGGAGATTTGGCAAGTATTGCAAGTACCACTGCTGATAAGAGCCAGACTTCTGTAATTCTTGGCGGGACAAGTGGCGATAACACGGTTAATATCAGTGGATTGAGCCAAGCTAAATTTGGTCAAAAAGCCAAGGTACAAATTAATGAAACTCCTTGGTATGGTGTTGATACAGCTGTTTCTGAGCCTAAGACAATCGCGACAGGAACGGTTGATGTTAATAACGGTACTGTTCAAGTTCCGGTTAAGGATATGAAAGCTTCCGATGGGTATCAAGTCATCGTAACGCCTGCAGACGGTTCGTCGACAACGGGATTACAATACACCACCCAACAGGCAACCGATCCAATCAGAGTTGAAGCTGAAGACGGTACTTTAGCCGGTGGTGCCAGAAAGGCACTTGGAAGTTACGCTTCCGGTAATTATTATGTAGCCGGCATTGATAAAGCCGATAGTTCAATCAGTATGACTGTGAATGCATTACAAGCCGGCGATTATAAACTTGAAATCGGATATGCCGATGGTTATACGACAACGGCAACAGAGAAGTTGACGTTGAATGATAAATCGCTTAATGACGCCAGCTTTGCACCTACTACCGGTTGGACCAATGCAGTTCCAAACGTTAATGGAACTCGAAAGGTCCTTCAATATGGTACGGTCCATCTAAATAAAGGGACTAACGCTTTCAAAATTGCTAAAGGTGATAATAACGCCGAAATTGATTATGCCCAATTTACGTTAGCCGACAGTGGTGCAGTTACCCCAGGTGGCGGTAGCGGTGATTCCTCTTCATCCTCATCATCTTCAAGCTCAAGTTCAGTATCATCGAGTTCAAGTTCTGTTACCAGTTCATCCTCATCAACGACCACTTCATCGAGTTCAAGTACAACGACCAGTTCATCGTCAAGTACAACGACAACAGCACCATCAACTTCGGTGAGTGTACCCAAGTCAGCGGCCAAGAAAGGCTCAACGGTTTACGCGGTTAAGAAGATTAACCTTTACAAGTCGGCTAACTTTAAAGCCGCCAACAAGCTTGCCACTTATGCAAAACGCACTCGCATAAATCGACCAAAATTTGTCGTAACCGGTTATGCCCGTTCAACAAATGGCGCCTTGCGTTACCAAGTACGTGCTGCAAACGGTAAGAAAGGCTACATTACCGCTAAGGCCAGTTATGTACAACCGCTTTACTACCAGTCGGTACCGAAGTCCAAGACAATCACCGTGATTGCCAAGAAGGGTATTAACGCCTATAAAAATTCGACATTAACTGGTAAGGTTAAGCATTACAAGAAGGGAACCCAGTTGAAAGTCAAGAGGTTGGTTAAGCATCACTTGGCCACCCGCTATGAACTTTCCAATGGTCACTTTATCTCAGGTAACAAATTATTAGTTGCCCAAGGACGTTACTAATTTAATGGTATTAAGCTCAAATGGTTTTTATTTTTGACATAAAAAATCGAACCCCATCCGAATAACATTTGAGATGATGCAAAAGGCCTTTGAATTTTATTAAGTTAAAATTCAAAGGCCTTTTATTTGGAGGGGGTGATTTTTGCTAGTCGGAAATGATCACCATTTATAGAATTTTCGTTAGCTTTTATAATGTCGGAAACAATCACCAAAGGTTCAATAAACGATATATAAGGTGGTAAATAAGGGACATTGAACTAGCCGGCTTTAATAAATAGTCGGAAAGTGTCACTTTTTATATAAATTCAGGCCTTATGTTTTTTGTTGAAAACGGTTACTATAATAAATGTAAAAGCGGTTACATGCTAACTGCTTGCGAGAGCCATTGAAAATTAACTTTCGTGGGCGACTAACAAGCCATTTTATGATTTTGCAATATTTCATCAATTGTAAGCGTTTGTATTTATAACTAATTGGAGGTCAGAATCATGAGTTCAAATGCAAGTCATGTAGATTCAAATACGGCCAGTGCGCAGGCACTCTTGGCCAATGACACATTGCCATGGCACAGAAAAATTACCTATGGCTTTACGGATATGTCTGGTAACTTGCTTTACTGTATTATCAGTTCATACATGCTTTACTTCTTCACCAACGTCTTTGGTTTGACGGTTGGAACAGCCGGTGTCTTACTGTTGATCGGTCGTATCTTTGATGCGATTGGCGCACCGGTCATGGGAATTTTGGTTGACCACACCCATAGTAAATATGGTAAGAGTCGCCCATGGTTCCTCTGGATGTCCTTACCATTCGCTGTCTTTGTTTGGTTACTGTTCACTACCCCCGCTTTGAGCGGCACGGCTAAGATCATTTACGCCGGGGTAATGTATATCCTGGCTGACTTGTCTTATACCGCAATGTCAACCCCAATTACCTCCGTTCTGCCTAACTTGACTTCAAGTACCGACGGCCGAATGCAAGCCAACTCAGTTCGTTTGGTTCTTGGTAACGTTGGTAACTTCTTCGCCGTTACGTTCATCATTCCATTCGCCGGTCTCTTAGGCAATGGTAACCAACAACGTGGCTGGTCATTAGCAGTTGGTATTTACTCAATCGTTGCTTTGATTTTGCTCTTAATTGCCTTCTTCGATATGCGTGAAAAGAATATCGAATCTGAAAAAGTGATTACGATTAAAGAAAGTTTGAAAGCCACTAAGGGTAACTGGCCTTGGGTTCTGATCGTCGTTGCCAACTTGGCTTACTGGACCGCCTTTATCGTTCGTAACGCTTCGATGCCTTACTACTTCCAGTACAACATGGGGAGCACCGGTTTAATTTCATTCTTCAACGGCTTTACCATTATCCAGGTTATCGGTATGGCTTCGGTACCATTTTTTGTTAAGTACATGCACAAGTGGGGCACGACCGTCTTCATGCTGGCTTTGACCATGGTTGGTCAAGCTTGGATCGGTTTTGCCGGTGCCAACACCACGTCCGCTTTAATCGGCTGGTGTATTGCATGTATCGGTTCCGGTTCTGCCTGCACCATGTTCTTTGCCATGGTTGGTGACACGGTTGACTTCGGTGAATGGAAGACCGGCGTTCGTGCCAACGGTTTCTTAACGGCCATTGGTGCTTCATTCTGTATCCAAATGGGTTCCGGCTTCGGTTCATTTATCGCTTCCATGTTGTTGAAAGGCTTTGGCTTTAACGCTGCTGTTAAGACCCAAACTGCTTCAAGTCTTTCAGGTATCAGCTTTACCTTCGTTTGGGTTCCGGTTATCATTTACGCCATCAGTTTGATTTTGATGATTGTTTACCGTAAGTGGGAAAATCATGAACCAGTTGTTAAAGCCGACTTGGCAGAACGTCATGCGCAAGATGCCAAGGCTGCCACAGCCAACTAAGCAGTTGGTTGAATCACCATGCCTTTAATCAGTTTATTTAATCGATTTATCTAAACAGCTAATTACTAACTAATCACTGTATTTTCGAGAGGAAGGTCCATTTATGCAAGTCTATACCACGCCGAAGTTAAATAAAGTCAAGGTGACATCCGACTTTTGGAAACGCTATCGGGAGCTCGTCGTTAAAGAAGTTTTACCTTACCAATGGAAAGTTATGAACGACGAAGCCGATATTTCGATTGCCGAAGATCCACAAAACAACGGTCAGGACAAGAACAGTCACGCCGTTGCCAATTTGAAGATTGCTGCCGGTGAAATGACCGGCCATCACTATGGCTTCCCATTCCAGGACACGGATGTCTACAAGTGGTTGGAAGCCGCTGCCTATTCGTTTGGCTACCATCCCAACCCGGATTTAAAGCAGATTACCGACAACCTGATTGATTTGATTGCCAAGGCTCAAGATGATGACGGCTATCTGTCAACCTATTTCCAAATTGATGCCCCGGAACGTAAATTCAAGCGTCTCCAACAGTCGCATGAATTATATACAATGGGTCATTACATTGAAGCCGGTGTGGCTTATTACAACGCCACCGGTAATGAAAAAGCTTTGGACATTGCTAAACGCATGGCCAACTGTATCGATAACCACTTTGGCCTTGAAGAAGGCAAAATCCCCGGCTATGATGGTCATCCCGAAATTGAATTGGCTTTGTCCCGGTTGTATGAAGTTACCCAGGACAAGAAGTATCTTGACTTGGCCCACTATTTCCTCACCCAACGGGGTCAGGATCCGGCCTTCTTTGAAAAGCAGATCAAGGCCGATGGCGACAGCACTGACCGTGATTTAATTCCCGGCATGCGTGACTTTACCCGTGAATATTACTTGGCCGCAGAACCCATTAAGGACCAAAAGGTCCCTCATGGTCACGCGGTTCGGGTGGTCTACCTTTGCACCGGCATGGCCTACGTTGCTCGTTATACAGGTGATAAAGATTTACTGGCTGCCTGTGATCGCTTCTGGAACGATATTGTTAAGCGCCAGATGTACATCACCGGTAACATTGGCCAAACCACCACTGGTGAAGCCTTCACGTATGATTATGATTTACCCAACGATACGGATTACGGTGAAACCTGTGCCTCAGTCGGCATGTCCTTCTTTGCCCGTCAAATGTTGAACATCCATGCCAAGGGCGAGTACGCCGATGTGCTGGAAAAGGAACTCTTCAACGGCGCTTTAAGTGGGATGTCATTGGATGGCAAGCACTTCTTCTACGTTAACCCGTTGGAAGCCGATCCGGCTGCCAGCAAGGGTAACCCCGGCAAGTCCCATGTCTTGACGCATCGGGCTGACTGGTTTGGTTGCGCCTGCTGCCCGGCCAACCTGGCGCGTCTGATTGCTTCGGTTGATGAATATCTCTATACCGAAAAGGGTGACACCATTTTGTCCCATCAATTCATCGCCAACGATGCCGAATTCGATGACGGCATCCAGGTTTCCCAAACCAACCACTTCCCATGGAGCGGTGATATCCACTACGAGATTCAAAATCCCAACCAGGCCGCCTTTAAGTTTGGCATTCGGATTCCCAGCTGGTCTGCCAGTTACGAATTAAACGTGGATGGTGCTGCCAAGACCTTACCGGTTAAGGATGGTTTCATTTATCTCGATGTTGACGGCCAGTCATTAACCATTGATCTCAAGTTGGACATGAGTACCAAGATTATGCGGGCCAACAACCGGGTCAGCCATGACTTCGGCAAGGTTGCCGTTCAACGTGGTCCGGTGGTTTACGCCGCTGAACAAGCCGACAACCAAGCACCGCTTTGGTTATACCAGGTTTCACCGGATGCCCAGACAGACTATCACTTTGATGAGAAGTTATTGGACGGCGTTGGGGTCATCAAAGTGGCTGCCAAACGTGAGAAGCTTAATGCCGACGATGCTGATCTGTATACCGAAGCTAAACCGGCGGATACGGAAACGGTTAACCTGACCATGGTGCCATACTATGCTTGGGCTAACCGTCAGGACGGCCAAATGAGGGTTTGGTTGAATAAATAAGCTTTGAAATAAAAAAGTTTTAGAAATTGATAAAATATGGGGGATTTAGGAATACTTGTAGTTTGTTCCTGGTTCCTCTTTTTTATGAAAAAATGTAAGCGAATACTTTTTAATTCGTTAAACTCAAGAAAAATTATTGAAGGCCGTTAAGATATCAAAAAACACATAAAGAGGGTTGAGTTATGATTTCACATAAAAATATTGTCACTTGGATCACAGCTGCCGCTGCCGCAGGATTAATAACAGTTGGCCTCGGAGGAATTCGGGCAAACGCTGAAGATATCAGTGTTGATACGACTTCAACAGTCAGAGCGGTTTCACATGTTGCTTCGGGTGGTTTATATGCACTTTCAGATGCAAATACGCCAAACACAAGCTTATTAGCACCATTAAAATTAAAGACATTCACTCAGGCACCACCATTTGGCCAACAGATTCCAAATGGTGAACCGAAAGCCGCCGGACAGTTTAACGTCATTCAACCGGCAGCTCATAGCCTTGGCACCAAAGTTATGGTTCGACTTCCTGACTATTATGACAAGTTTGCATATAACTTTGACAGTATGGATCAATGGAAATCCCACGTCACCCAAATGGTCAATGAAGCTAAAAAGAATAGTGGCGACATTTATGCTTACGAGTTGTGGAATGAGCCAAATGGTTATTGGAAGAGTCCGGGTGATTATGGCAATGGTAAGTCAGTGGACGCCGGTAATTATAAGTCGGTTACCTATATGCAACTTTGGGACGAAACTTATAAACTGGTTAAACAGCTTGATCCAAGTGCCAAAATTGTTGGTCCCAGTCTGGACGGGTTAGGTGCGAGTCAAATGAAGTGGATGCAGACATTCCTCTTAGATGCCAAAAAGGACGGCACACTACCTGACTATATTTCTTGGCATCAATGGAGTGCGTCTGCCTACCCTGGACAAGCTCAGGCTTTGGAAAAATTTGAACTTGCGAATGGCATTACAAAGCCCGGCAGTACGGAACCGATTCCGATTAGTATCAATGAGTATGGTGCTGAACAGGAACTTGGTGTACCGGGACAAATGGTTCATTATATTCAATCCTTTGAAAACGATAAATATACCGATAGTGCTGATTTAGCATTTTGGTTTAATTATGGTCGTATGGATAATTTATTAACTGATCAACAAAAACCAAATGGTGGCTATTGGCTGTACAAATGGTATGGCGATATGTCCGGAAACATTGATACTACCAGCACGTCTTCCGAAAATGGCAGTTTGGCAAGCTTGGCTAGCACTAATGCTGATAAGAGCCAAACTTCAGTCATCTTTGGGGGTGCCAACGGTGATAATTCGATAACTGTGAACCATTTGGATGCAAGTAAATTTGCCAACGGAGCTAAAGTTCAAGTCAACGAATCTCCTTGGTATGGTGTTGATACTGCCGTTACACCAAAAACAATCGAGACCGGTACCGTTCAGGTTAAAAATGGGACAGCCACGGTTTCTGTCAAGGGAATGAAAGCATCCTCCGGCTATCAACTAATTGTCACCCCGGCCGATACTGCCGTTACAAAAGATGATATTCAATATACCCAACAACAAGCAAGCGATCCTATCAGGGTTGAAGCTGAAGACGGTACTTTAACCGGTGGTGCTAAGAAAGCGCTAGGCAGTTATGCTTCCGGTAATTATTATGTAGGCGGTATCGATAAAGATGATAGTTCAATTACCATGAATGTAAATGCGCTACAGGATGGCGACTATCAACTTGAAATCGGATATGCCAATGGTAATACGACAACGGCAACAGAGAAGTTGACGTTGAATGATAAGTCACTCAAAGACGCAAGTTTTGCACCCACCACTGGTTGGACTAATGCGGTTCCAAATGTTAACGGAAGTCGAAAGGTCATTCAATATGGCACGGTTCATCTAAATAAGGGGACCAATACTTTCAAGATTACTAAAGGTGATAACAATGCCGAAATTGACTATGCTCAATTTACATTAGCTGACAGCGGTGCGGTTACACCCGGTGATGGTAGTGGCTCGTCATCTTCCAGCTCAAGCTCGATTTCATCTAGTTCAAGTTCGACTGCCAGCTCATCGTCTGTAACAAGTTCTTCGACGACCTCGTCAAGTTCAAGTTCGGCAACCACTAGTTCTTCGTCCAGTACAACGACAACGGTACCATCAACGTCGGTTAATGTGCCGAAGTCGGCTGCTAAAAAAGGCTCCGTAGTCTATGCTTTGAAGAAGGTCAGCTTATATAAAAGTGCCAACTTCAAGGCGGCCAACAAAGTGGTTACTTATGCCAAAAAAACTCGGGTCAACCGTCCAATATTTGTTGTGACCGGTTATGCCCGTTCTTCCAACGGTGCTTTGCGCTATCAAGTACGTGCTGCAAATGGCAAGAAGGGTTACATTACTGCTAAAGCCAGTTACGTACAACCGGTTTACTACCAGTCGGTACCGAAGTCCAAGGAGATCACTGTGATTGCCAGGACAGGTGTTAACGCCTATAAGACTTCGAAATTAACCGGTAAAATCAATCATTACAAGAAAGGAAGCCAGTTGAAAGTCAAAAAGCTGGTCAACTATCATTTGACGACTCGCTATGAACTTTCCAACGGTCACTTTGTCTCAGGCAGCAAATTATTGATTGCTCAAGGACGTTATTGATCCTTGTAATTAAGACGGAAATTGTTCTGTATAAATAGCGGGTTAACTTTTATTTACCGATACGTTAATCCATATAGATTATATTTTAATATTTTATTTATACTGTGTTAAGGTGGTGGTGAGAAACGTTTAGTTGTTTTTAGGGGGGAGCTATATGCTAAGTGTGCATAAATCTAACTATTTTAAAAAACAGTCAATCTTTTTGATCCTAGTTTTTGTTGTCTTTTTACTCGGAATCGGTGCCGGTATTGGATTTAGCCAGGATGTATTTTTACCGAATAAAGTCATGGCGGCGACCAATACCGAATCAATTGATGACTGGATGCCTGATAAAAGCTTGCAACAGTTGGTTTTATGGCAATTGCAACAGGATGATGTGATGGTTAACGGCAGTTTGATTTCATCCGCTGACCAGATTACCAAAGAGATGTTGGAAAGTGATCAATTTACCGTATTATACAGCGGAGATCCCAATGTTCAGCTGAATAACAAGGCATTTTTTGAGGACATGCTGAATATTCAGTCATTAAATGGCCTACAATATGCCAAGAATTTAAAGGAAATTAATATTTCACCTTATATGGGTGCGGCCATTCAGTGGGGTGTCAATCCCTTTCAAAAGGGTAAATTAAATGACATCAGTGCCTTAAAGAATTTAGATAGTTTAGTCAGCATTAGCATCGATATGGAATCGGTTCATGATATTAGTGCTTTAGCCGGTAAAAAATTGGATTCCGATCCAACACGAGCAGTAAGCTCTTTTGCTTATAACAACATTACGGATATTTCACCACTTAAGTCATCTAAGGATACATTACAAGATTCGTTGGAAGTTAATCATCAAGCATATGTATTGCCGACGATTATTTTGAATTCGAATCTTAAGTCGTATCAGATGGCAAGTTTTGTGACTAATATCGATGGTCAAAATATTCCGGTGACACCGTATTACGCTTCGAGTTCGCAAACACAGTATTATCGTTCCTATAAAAGTACTGCTAATGGTGGTACGGCAACGACTGCTGTGCCCAGCATTACCTGGACTGATTTGGCAAGTGGTGCGGGGACCACGAGTACAGGTCAAAAAGGTGGGTTTATGACTTTCATTTGGGATCAACCGATTTTTCCCGGTGGTGGTGATTTCGCTTATGATGGCGGCGTTATTCAGCCTTACTTATTAGATGATAGTGTCGGGGACGTTAATGCTCAATTCGTTGACGCAAAAACCAACCAGCAATTGGCACCGCAACAAACCATTTCCGGCAAGTTGGGTGACTCATATAATTTGTCAACCAATAGCAATGTTCAGAATGAAATAACCGCACTTAAATCTAAATACGGTTATACCTCGTATACGGTTTCGGGCAGCCAAACCGGAACCTATCAGGCTGATAGTGTCCCAACGGTGACTTATAAATTCGGCAATACACCAGTTGTCAAAAAAGGTAGTGTCACAATCAACTTTGAAGATCAAAATAATCACGTTATTAAAGATCCAGTTACTAAGAGTGGTGATGCCGGAAGCAAATTTACATTGCCTGACGGTCTTCCCGCATCAACCATTAGCAAGGATGGAAAAACTTATGATTTGGTAGGATTAAAAACAGGCGAAAAAGTGCCGGCAACATACAGTGATCAAAATCAGTCGATTACTTATGTTTATAAGGCTGCTACGGGGCCAACTCCGGGTGGCGGTGGCTCATCATCGTCAACTTCTTCATCCAGTCAGGCAAGTACGAGTTCGGCTGCCGGTGGCTCCGGCTCCAACAGCAGTTCATCGGTTGTCGCATCATCGTCCGGTAGTGCAGGTTCATCCAGTCAGGGAAGCCCGGTAGTGTTACCGGACTATGCTGCCAAAAAGAATGCGGTTGTCTATTCGCTGAAGCCGATTTATCTATATCGACATGCCAACTTTGGTAAGAAAGAACGATTAGCCTACTATATCAAAAAGCCACGAGTCTATCGACCGATGTTCGTTGTGACCGGTTATGCCCGTTCCGGTAATGGTCAATTGAGGTACGAGGTTAAAGATGTTAACCATCTAAGCCGGACCGCTAATAAGCGGGGGTATATTACCGCACGATGGTCTTATGTCCGACCGGTTTATTACTCAAAAAAGAGGACGCGTGTAACAGTCATTAATCCTCGTGGAATTTATGTTTATAGTCGGAAAAATTTAACTCAACGCGGTCAATTATATCGCCAAGGAACAATTCTCAAGGTTAACGGTCTTGTTACCCACAACTTGACGACACGGTTCAAATTAACAAACGGTAAGTATGTGACAGCTAATAGAAAGCTGGTCATGATAGGGAAACAGCATTATGCAAGATACGTAAAAACTCGTCGTGTCATCAGTACTTATCGAAATGTTGATTTGACGAAACGTTTGAAGCGGATTTCTAAGGGACACATCTTTAGAATTCTCAATTTTGACTATTCAAGTCAGCATCAGATGACCAAGCACGGATTATTGAGATATCGAATTGATGGTGGTTATGTGACCGCTAATCCAAAGTATGTCATAACGGTTAAATAAAGTTATGAAACGTTTATAAAAGCATCGTTATCGAAATTAGACAGAATGATAATCATCATTTCTATCAATTTTTAATAATGATGCTTTTTTAACTATATAAAAATGCAAAACGATTGAAAGGGACACAACTTAAAAATGTCTTTATGTGTGGTATTCATTCATCAGTCTCTTTCTTATATCTTGGCTGTTTTTATACTGTTTTTGATTGAGTTATCAAAAAAATTAATCATTAAACCAGTTACTGCTACTTATTCGAACGTCATATATCGTTGAGCCACGTTTGTTTATATGAATTCTGTCATAATTTTAAGCAGCTTAATCGATTAACTCATAGGCTTTCTGCATTTCGTCTATAAGTGCCGAGCGGCGCGGATATTGCTTGATCAATTGTTGACACCAATAACGAGCCATCCCCTTATCGCCATAATCCGCATAATGCCGAATGGTTCTTCCCAGTTCTCGATAGCGTTTACGGGTATTTCCGATATCTTGATTGACCAACGCCTTGTAGTATAGTGTTGTGACCTTATCAGGGAACTGTTTAAATAAGACTCTCCCGTGTTCCGCAACCAAAGACGGCACTTTTTCAACAATGGCCATGAGCTTGGTTGTTTCCTTTTCAAAACTTAAAATGCTGGCGTAGTCTGTCGGTGTCAATTTTTGAGAAAATTCGGTTAATAATGCTGGATAGGCCTGTTGCCAATCACCGTGCATTTGAATGACACCCTTTAGCTTCTTGTAATCATCAAGATTGAAGGAGCCCCAGGTGGGCTGGAGAAGACGAGACTTGTAGACACCGGCCAGTTTGTGATAGTCCTTTGTCTGCAGATAAATTTTTTCCAGGTAATCAAACCATGTCGCTTGGTCATCAAGGTTATTATTTTTAGATAATGCACCATTGACCGCGAGTTTTTCCGCGGTTCTGAAATCTTTTTGAGATAAATAAAAGTCGATTGCCGTTTTTCTAACCGAGTTGAAGGTGATATTTTCAGCCATCACTTTTTTCGCAGCTGCAAAGTCTCCAATGCTGATGAGGCCCATGCTCTTTAAATTGGCATTGTAGGCCTTGATCTCGTTTAACTGAAAATTTTTATAATTATCGGTAAAGTCAACATCATCAAAGAAATCGGAATCTTTCGGGGCAGCATGAGCATACCTATCACTTATTTTGGCGGCGGCCCTTTCCATTAGCTTCAGGGAATTCGTGGAAATCAATGGCATCGTCTTTTCAAAAATGGCATAACGAAAGTTGTCCCAGTCGTCAAAAATTTTAAGGTTGAAAACTTGGACGGCTGATTTGATCAGTGCCGTTTTCTGCTGATCAGATAATACTGTGGCAGCGGTTTTGGATAATTTCTCCAATGTCGCAAACGCAAAATCCAAGGTTTCAGTGGTACAACCGGAACTATCGTCAGCCCGTTCCAAAAAGCCGATGGTTGACCTAATGACCATTAAGACTTCCTGAATAGCAAAATTTAAGTCTTCAGTTGGCGCTACTTTTGCCGCTTTGTGGGTAATATCATCCAAAACATCACAAACAGCAATGCAATCATGATAGTCAATAAATCCTCTGTCATTATTGTCGCCAATGATGTTGCGAATATAAGCTCTGAGTTCCGATAACTTCTCTTTGTCCGAAAGGTCACCAAACCTGTTTTGAAGCTCATAATAGAGGGCATCATCTGTTTGCGCCTGCTTTAAAACAATTTCTCGTAACTCTTGTTTGGTTGCTTTATCCAGCCATTGATTAATGTTCGTTGCTTTTAGTGCTGCCATTTTAACGGGTCCTTCTTTCAAAAAAAGGATAAGGTCAATTGAATGGCGTTATCCCCAAAAGTTAACATCTGGTTGTCGTTTAACATAATTGATTTTTAAACGGTTACTTGGATAAGACAGAATCTATCGTTTATTTCTGCTGTTTAAGAATAAAATTAATCTAGCGATGTCATCAATTTGAAGTTGACCGATAACTTGAATTCTTGTAGATTTTTTAATTTGCAGATGATGTCCTGTATCGACCCATGAAGGTTTCTTTAATCCAGAAAGTTGCCATTGCCTTATTTTAAAATAGACTGTCTGAATTTGTGCGGATTTAGTTTGAAACTGACTCGTTATGCTAAAAGCATCGTAATAGTCACTGGTCTCACCAAGTATAAGAACTGGTCTTTTCTTCCCACCGGAATGATGATCAAATTCGATGAAAGCAAGGCCTATATCATCTTTATTCATCGTAGCTGTCGTCTCCGTTTTCCAGTAGGTAACGTGCGACTTCCTTTTGATCCTTGATAATCGGAATGTCTGAATCTTGAACGGCCTTGTGGAGTTCGAAGCTTAGCCGATCACGTTTGGATTGGGAGAGATCAAACGGAACCCTTCCTTCAGCGACAACTTTCTTAAGCAATACATTGATCAAGGTGGATTGCGATATGCCAATATCAGATAACACTTCGTTAGCGTCATCATATAAGTCACTATCGATTAGTACTTGAATACGTTTTTTCTTTTTTGCTGAAGCAGCCATGTTTATCACCTCAAAGAAATTATATCATCATTGAGTAATTAATACTTAAAATAACTCTAAATTGATTGATAAATACTCAAAAATCAATGTGAGGCTTTAGCCATAGATGTCAATCTATTCAGTTAGTATTGCTTGTACTTATGTAGATTCACGGGCTTTCTTTCACAAGTAAACGTCAAAGTTGGCAAAAATATTTGTTGGTTCTTGAAGAAGACAGCACGCTTTCACCTGAAGAGCCAAGAAAGGGTAGTGAAATATGACAACTAATTATCCCGACGAGGAGATATTGTAGTTGTTGACGCTGAACCTCACGCTGGTCACGAATTCGGAGGTCATGACCCCAAGAAGGGCAATATTCGCTGTCCATTCATCGTTTATCAAAATCAAGCTACAATCGCGCAACAGGAATAGTAATGGTGGTTACATCAACTACACATGACAATAGGAATTTGTATTACCCGTTTATTGATCTGCCAAGTGGTATCGAGGGTGATATCGTTACCTGGTAATTATCGACCTATAATGCGATTGCTAGAAGCCTTGAGGTAATTGGTCATGCATCAGATAAGTTGATAAGCGAACTGTTCCAAAGGGCGATTAATACTTTTAGTTAGGATGTAGAAGTTTCCAAGAACCGTGACGATTTCAGTTTCCAAAATAAAGCTCACATATGCTAGGGTGTGTCTTCAAACTATTTAATCAGCAAAAAAATGGCACTGATACAATGCCGGAGTAATTTTATACCTTTTCGAAGATTGTCCTAAACTCTATACAGGTTCCCAATTGGAAAACATCATAGTTAGTTAAGGAAAAGAGTCGAGTCTTGGTGATTAGAGGGTTGCTAAGAAATTACCATCGTTAGTACAGAGAGCGATTTTACGTAAATCGATTATGATTGAAAATGACTATAAGCGAATAAACAATGTTAATTTAAGTTAAAAGGTCACGACTGCGTATCCTTGCAGAAAAATTTTCTCCTACAACGAATACTTCCAATATCCTGATTAACCACTGTTCCTTTAATTCATGCCATTACCTATAATTAGAATAGTAGATGGTAAACTATATTTGTAGTAAGTATAAGTATAAACGAAGGGACTGATTATTTTGGATATTACAAAAACCAGAAAGCAGGGAAATTCCATTATCCTCACTGTTCCTAAGTCGTTTAATATTGGGGAAGGGGTTCCGGTTCGCCCACGTTTGACCAGCAATGGTATTGTTTATGAATTTGTCAAAGACGATGATCATGTATGGGATTTTGATACCGATATTTTAGAGGATTTAACTAACCAGGGATATACCGGCAAGGAATTAGTGACTAAGTTTAAAGAATCTAAAAAAGATTTTTCGAAAGCTTTGGATTATTTAATTTCACAAACCGAAAAAGAGCCAGAAATGAGCAGATCGGCCTTTGAAACGGAAATTGGTTTATAAAATAATACCTGGTAATCACTTGAAAGGGTATCTCAAGAGACTCAAGGATAAAAGTTAAAGTGGCTTTTTGTCAAAAATACTTACGTTAACATTGCGGATGACCCCAAAAGTGGTGTTCCTAAAAAAGAGACTTACCGAATTGCATATCTTATAAAAAATGACACGGTTATTCTTGGTGGACCATACGAGGGATTTTACGCAGAGCTTAAAAGAATAGTCGCAAATATGTGAAGAAAATAATTGCTAAATTAAACAGGGGCACGGCTAAATCCGGTAGTTGTAGTGAATTCCACATTTGTTTAAAAAAGAAAAGATTCCGCTATATCATTTTTTTGTGAATGATATAGCGGAATCTTTTAGTTAGTTTTGGGAGTGGTGAATTACGGATAAATTCTAGATCGTTAGCGGTAATATTTTGGCATTGAGTAATACGCTATTTCGGAATAGGACATGGTGGTATCAATTGAGTAGTTAACCTATATAGAATCGAAAAATAACTTTCTAGTTATTTTAACTTATTGGTGGTAAAATAACCTATTGTGGAGTAGTTGGGCGGGAATATTCTTCCAAGGAAAGGAGAGATGCGTATGCAACGTATCAATCATATTCTGAGAAAGGTATTAGTCTTTGCTGTCTTGGGCGGCTTTGCTTTTTGGCGGGGCTGCGGTAATCAGGGCAATTGCCAAGTACAATCAGTCAGTTGCGGATTTAATCCGTGCTTTGACAGAGTTAATACGGGCAATAAAAAAGAACCGTCGTTAAACTTTGGCCAGTTCTTCGGTTCTCTTTTAGACCTGTAGGAGCGTTGCCGCTCTACTAAACTACTATCGCATATGAGATATATTATAGCACATGCGATAGTAGTTTTTGTTTTGGGTATTATGGTTTGTTTTCGATTCACTGAAGAATTAGTTGGATTAGGGATAATATTTAAAAAGATATTGACGTTGTCAGTGAGGTTTTAGACTGCAAAAACGATGCTTTATCTTTATGTTTACAATTAGTTTTGGGTGGTTATTATTGTTCTAGAAAAACACATTGATAGCGAAAAAAGTGGGAGCTTGACTGCGATCAAGTGACTTATATAAAAGAGCACATTCTTGAATGAGTACAAATCATCATTTCGGTTTACAATGAAGCTAAGTAAATGCTTTTTTGTATTTTAAACTGAGGTGTTTATGTACCTAATTCTTTATCTTGACTTTGCATCAAGGGAGGCCAAAATCATGACATCAATCAAAACAATTCTGAATCAACAATATAAGACCATTCAAATTGAATGGCTTCGTTACCGGAATAATCCTTATGATGTGCAGCGAGCTCATGACTTACGGGTTTCGATTCGAACATTGCGTGGGCTGATCAAATTTTTGAAGCGACGGATTCCACAGGTTGTTTATGACTCACTTAATGGGGATCTTAGTCAATCTGCCAAAATCTTTGGGCCGTTGAGAGACCTTGACGTCCTAATGATTCAAGTTGGGAAGTTTGCGTATGCTCATCCGGAGGAAGAAACGGACTATCAGGGACTTTTTGAAGGGCTTTATCATCAACGAAACGAAGAAATGCAAACGACTTTGACGGACACAACACAGGAAGTTTTGGCGACCTATTTAATGCAGGTAAAAGCGCAGTTGGATACGTTGAATTTCAAACATGAGACGGATTGGGACAAATCAATTGCTCAGGAATTCAAACGTCGGGATCACAAATTAATGAAGCAGTACCATCAACTTGATTTCCATGATTACCTTCATGTTCATCATGTTCGTAAAAGGGCCAAGACATTACGGTATTCGGCAACTTATTTTTCGGAATTCATTCCTGAAAAAGAAGGTCGGATTTTGCGGAAAGCCAAGAGGGTTCAAGATGTGTGTGGCACAATTACGGATGCCCACGTTATTGACGGCGAGTTGCGTCAGTTGGCGGCTCAAACACCGAACCGGGATCGGCAAAAATTATTACTGCGAATTGCGCGTTCGCAACGGGATATTTATATGGCTAATAAAAAAACAATTATTCAGGATTTGGATAAAGCGATCAGTTAGCCAATCTTTAAACGAGAAGCGTTCCTTTAAAAGGGAGCGTTTTTTGTTGGATTCAAAAGGCATCTGTTAATCAATCTCTTTAACAAACTTTTACAAAAAAGACATCTAAATTACAGTTTCATGGCATAATTAATACGTTTCCCTTTAAATGGTTGAACCATTAGCCATTGTTTCCTATGATGTAATTATAGACAAAATAGTAAAGTAATAAAAATTAATGGGGAATAATACATGACTCAAGACAGACAAGCAGTTCTAGACGCGGCAACCCGCTTAAGCAATTCAATTGATTCGGCGGATAAGCCGGTAGATCACTTTACCTTTGTGAGTATAGTGGCACGGATGGCACAACACGATCCGTTATTTAAGCAACAATTACTCGAGGGGCTTCACCAGGAAATGTTACCATCGCTTTTTGAGCATATTAAAACAGATGTTGAGAATCAGGAACGAATGAATCGACTGAGAAAAAGGGCTCGGCTTTCCAAAACCGATCAGTACTTTATTAAACGACAGGTTGTTGCTTACGGGAGCCAATTAGGATGGTCTGGGTTAGGGATGAATCAGGTTCTCCCCAAGCTAACGGTTGTCAATATTCCAGCCCGTGATCAACAATTATATTGGGAAGTCTACGAAAACGATTATTGTGTGACATTCCACGGTAAAATTGTCGTTTATAAACTGGCAGTACTGGCGTATTTAAAAGAACAGATTAAATTTATTTTAGAAGAAAAACAGGAAAAGGTTGATGAGAGAGAACTGCTGAAATCTTGGCAGGAAACCTTTGATTCGGCTAAGAGTATGTATCGTAAGAAAAAAGGCTTCACATCATCGATGAAGGATCAAATGAGGGATGAAATGAAGACACTTTTGGATAATATTCCAACGGTAGACGATTAATCACTGCCCAGTGGGGCGATACAATAGTTGTCAATTGCTTTAATAGGCTGTTACAATGTATCTGATGATCGTCCCTCGAATGATCATTTATAAAATAATAATTTAGATATTACGCGAAAAGAGTTCTTCACAAAAGTGGAGGACTCTTTTTTTGTTGTTTCATAATTGAAGACAGACAGCGGATCTTATCGTGGATAAATGCCTATTGTTCAGGCACCAGTTTTGGAAAACTATCTCTATAAATAATCTGCCCAGGTACAGTAATGATATTTGTACCAAGTAGGGAATGGTTAATTTGATCGCGCAACAATCGTACGGCGGCATTTGCAATTTCATCGGTTGGAATCTTTACCGAAGAAATGGTTGGTTTCCTGATTCTGGTAATTGATAGATCATCAAAACTGACGATGCCAACGTCTTCTGGAATCCTGATGTTAGATTCTGAAAATGTATCTGCGAGCCCCCTGGCAATCAAGTCGTTGAGCGCAATAATGGCGTTTGGAAAAGCATAACCGGATTCTTTTCGCCGTTGGAGAAGTTGAACGGCTGCCTTTTGACCGTCAGCAATCGTTAGGCCGACATTGATAATGTCCGGAATCATCGAATGCTTTTTTGCCCATTCATAATAAGTGGACAGCCTTAGGTCAATTAGATTATCCCATATTTTCCCCGAGCGATTAATCCGCTCAATCGAACCACCGACAAAAGAGATCTGATGTCGATGATCGGCTAGAAAGTCATTTAAAATACCTGTCGTAATAGCATCAAAATTACTTTTAACCTGATTAACGCCGGAAATAGTTGTGTTGTCGTCTACCAGCACAAATGACCTGGCGATTTTTTTCATACTGACAATTGCGGCGGTTGTAAAAGGCCCGATCACCAGAACACCGTCCAGTCTGTCCAAGTGATACAGGTCGTTTTTATCCGGCAGCCATAAGGTTTTGACTACTTTTAAATTATTTTGTTTGCAAAATGATAGGATTCCTGAAAGGAGTTCGGAAAAATAGGGATCCTGGATAACCCGTTGTTGGCTTAAGGCCAGTAAGATGGCAATCTCGCTTCGAGAGCTCTTTCTAAGTATATAACCGGTTTCTTCGATAACTGATTTGACGTTTTCACGAGTCTTTCGGGAAACTCTTAAAGTCGGATCTTCATTGATAATTCTTGAGACGACACCGGGTGAAACATGAGCGATTTTTGCAATATCACGCATCGTTGTCATAAAATCATGCTCCTTTGTTTACCAAAGTTTACCACGTAAAAGAATGACACAATAAAAATGGATAAACGCTTATAGATAGCGCTTACAAGTAAACTACTGCCATTATCATATGCGTTTAAATGGCTTTCGTCCAGTGGATCTTATTGTTTGGGAGACTAAAATAACTTAAATTTTATATATGATAGCGCTATCAAAATAACTGGAAAGAAGGCCCATTATGAGCAACTATGCAACAATTAAGAATCCAATCCTACCCGGTTTTACACCGGATCCGGCCGTGTTGGGAGTGGGTGATGACTATTATCTGGCAACATCAACGTTTAATTGGTATCCGGGTGTTCAAATCTTTCACTCTAAAGATTTGGCCCACTGGGAACTTCAATCATACGTTTTCAATGATCCGGCTTTTCTAAAGCTGGCAGGAACCGATACGCCGGCTGGTGTTTGGGCACCCGACCTGACCTATGATCAAAGAACCGGAAAATACTGGATTGTGATGTGTCAAATGCACAACATGAACGGTAACCTGTTTGACCAAGATAACTATGCCGTTTATGCAGATGCTATTACCGGCCCATGGTCAAAACCAATCTACTTAAACTCGATCGGCTTTGACTGTTCGTTATTTCATGATGACGATGGCAAGCACTGGGCTGTGACTTTGGAATGGGATACGCGAAAAGGATATCAGCACCCGGGAGCCATTGTTTTGGAACAATTCGATCCCGAACAACAAAAGCTGGTTGGACCGACAAAGCGGATTAGTCGCGGTGGTACTGATCGGGGATGCCTTGAAGCCCCTCATATCTATAAGCATGACGGCTATTATTATCTGATGACGGCTGAAGGTGGAACCGGGTATGGTCATGGTGTCGTTGTACAACGCTCCAAGACAATTGATGGGCCATATGAATCAGATCCTCAAAATCCGATTATCACCTCGACACCGTATCGTTATTTCCGGCGTGGCGATCCTGATTCACTTCGGCTTGATTTATATAATCCTAAAGCACCGCTGCAAAAATGTGGTCACGGATCCCTTGTTCACACCGCAACGGATGAATGGTACGTCGTTCATCTATCCGCCCGACCATTGCCCGGCACAACCAATTGTACGCTTGGACGGGAAACGTCAATTCAGAAAGTTGCCTGGACAAAGGACGGCTGGTTGAGAATGAAAGCCGGTGGCACGTTAGCACAACCAACGACCGAAGGAATGAAAGGGGTTACGGTTTCGGATGCCCCTCAAGCAGCCGGAGTTGATGCAGACTTTGGTACCGGTCAAGTTGATCATCATTTAATGAGCCCATATGGTCCCCGAACCGAGGACTGGTGTTCATTTGATGCACGACCGGGATGGCTAAGAATTCGGGGGCGTCAATCATTCTTCAGTCAGTTTGAAGTGTCCCTGCTGGCATCACGGATTGATTCCTTTAAATCAACGGTGTCAACGGCATTGGATTTCGATCCGATTCATTATTCCCAATCGGCCGGTTTGACCCTGTACTACGACAATAGCAATTGGCTATTCGCCCGAATCTATCATTCAGAAACCTTAGGTGGGACTGCTTTGGCAATTATGAAAGGTGAAAAGGGCAAGAAGGATGAATACATTCTTGACCGGATCGCATTGCCGTCAAATCATGCTGAATTGCAAGCGAAGATTGATTACGACCACGTTCAGTTCTATTACCGGGTCAAAGGAACCGATGATTGGCAAAAACTCGGCCCCAAGATTGATATCTCGTTTATGTCGGATGAACAAACGGGCGGCTTTACCGGTTTGATGGGTGGTATCGGTGCTTGGGATGCGTACAGAAGACAATCGTATGCCGACTTTAAATACTTTAAGATTACGCCGGAAGAATAGCGTTAAAGTTTAAAAATGTGACTTTAAATGAGCTTTATATTTTGAAAGGAATGAACATTATGGCACAAGAAAATTCGACAGTTGGCGTGTTAGATTCTCAACAACCCAAACGCCCGATTAAACTCGGATTTGCATTATTAATCGGTCCTGCATGTTGGCTGGGCCCATACGTTGGGGTTTCGGCAACCTTACTGCCTGCTAAAATTGGTCAACTGGCACCGGCAGACAAAGTTCCGTTGGTAGCCGCTGCTTCAGCGATTGCGATGACCGTTGCGACAATTGCCAATATTATTGCAGGTGCATTATCGGATGTGACGCGGTCCAAACATGGAAAACGAACACCTTGGATTGTAATTAATTCAATTCTATCCGCTTTATGTTTGGTAGCGTTATCGATGGCAACCAGCGTGACAATGTTACTGATTGTTTGGGGAATTTATCAGGCCGTTCTAAACGCCGTTGTGGCACCGATGATCGCTCAAATCTCCGATCGGGTTGCTCCTAAATGGCGGGGAACGATATCATCATTTTATGGTATCGGGATGGCATTTGGAAACTATGGTTCAGGCATCATTGCATCACAATTTATCGATACAACCGAAGTTGGTATCCAGGTGCTTGCAGCATTTGCCTTGATTGGCGGCTTGCTTTCAGCCTTTCTTGCCAAAGAACCTTCTAATTTGGATGAACCAAGAGTAAAGTTTGATGCTGCAACGATTAAGCAAAACTTCATGTTTCCAACAAAGGGCGCGAGGGATTATTATTTGGCGCTGGCTGGAAAACTACTCATGGTTACAGGTCAATACGTGATTGTTGGTTATCAGCTATATATTTTTACCGATTATATGAAATTAGGAAAGGCGGCAACCGCTGCTTCGATTGCGACAATGTCATCGATTTTGATGGTAACCGGCATTCTGTTTACCGCTTTAGCCGGTCCAATCTCTGATAAAATGCATCGATTAAAGGCGCCGGTTGCACTAACAACCGTTTTGCTTGGTGTTGGGGCATTCTTCCCGTTCTTTGATGCCAAGCCCTGGACGATGTTTGTCTATGCTTTAGTTGCCGGAATCGGAATGGGTGCGTATAACGCGGTCGATCAGGCCTTAAACGTTGCCGTTCTGCCTAATCCAAATTCTGCAGCGAAAGATTTGGGAATTATCAATATGGCCAACACATTGGGACAGGTCTTTGGTCCGATGATCGCAGCTGTTGCGATTTCAACAATGGGTTATAAAGCGATGTTTCCTGTTGAAACAGCTATTTGTGTTGTTGGCGGCTTGCTGATTATGATGATTAAGAGAGTGAAGTAAGCTCACTTTAGTAGCAGTTGATTAGAAGGATAAGAGTTAGTCAGATGGAATATCTTTTTAAATTTACCATGGTGTTTATGAATGGTGAATTTGGAAAGATATTTTTTTGCTCAAATAGGATTGGGCTATGATACGTTTGATTTTCAAATGATGAGTCTTCTGATTTGGGTTATCAAGTTTTTAAATGATAATAGGGACCGTTTCCCGTGACTGGCTTCGCTCTAGGTTTCAAAATAGTTTTGGGTTAAAAGCAGCCCAAGAGAGGGAGAGTGAACTTAATGAACAAATCGACTAGCCGTTACATTTGGGAAATTATCGGCCTGATTGTGGTTGAAGACTTAATCATCTTCAATCCTCACTACGTTTTAGATCCGTTTAATTTATCTGAAGCCGGAGCAATAGCCGCACAAGAAATTATTTCTTTTGTTATTTTTGTTTTGATCAATATATTTATTGTTAAGGTGAAGATCAATTTGATCCCGACCGTTTCATGGGGAAGAATACTTATATTGGCGGTACCCATTTACATTGTGATTGTTGCTGCCGTTCAACGGATTGTTACAAATACACATCTGGATGTTCCCTTAGGCATTACCGTTGGTCTCGGTGCGGGTATCTTCGAAGAATTCTTTTACCGCGGCTTGATTCTGGGAACCTTGATGAGACTGTTTAGCAAGCAGACTTCCAAAGCACGTCAAATTTGGTATCCATTACTGATTACCAGTTTGATCTTTGGGTTGGATCATTCAACGAATGCCTTTTCTCAACCAGCCATTAATACACTGTTTCAAGTGATTCAGTCATTCACACTGGCTTTAATCATGGGGGCTCTTTATATCAGGCCCGGATCATTGATGATGTCGATTCTCTTCCATGGTATTTGGGACTTCGTTGGTTCCGTCGCTGTTGGAAGCGTCCTGTCAACAACTACTGTGAATGCCACATTTATTGTTTCAAACCTTGTATTGGATCTGATTCTTTTCTCTGGGGCTTGGTTTTATCTGCGAGCTAAAAAGATTCCGTCAATTAGGCTGGATCGGTTTTATCGGTGAGGGAATTTGGTAGACAGCTTGCTATGAAATAACTAATGATTGATAGTTATTGTGTCACAGTTAACAGGAAGTTTGTGATTTGAAGGTAATTTTTATCGAAATATTTTGAGAAAGTGCGCGGCATATTTTAAATTATGCTGCGTATTTTTAATAATAAATTAAACTACAATTTTGAGATTTTTAAGCAAAATGTGTTTAGTTTCGTATATGGCATGTTTTAGACACCATTAAATGTTAAAATGGTTATTGCAAGTTGTTATTGATTGGTAACATTTCTCGAAAAGAGGGTAAGAGCGGTATTTTAATGAGAGCTAATGTTACGGTCATGATAAATAAGCTAGGGGGTATGACAATGCATCTAAGAAAAAACAATGTAGCATTAATTACTAAAACATTAGTAACTTTTGTTATTAGCTTAAGCTTTATGTGTGTTTCAGCACTTGCTGCTGGTTATAGTGGTTCATTTTACAACGGCGGAAGTCAATTTGTAGCTAAACCAAATGGTGTAACAGCAGCCATGACATTGACTGGTAACAAGCAGGGAACAGGTGAAGGATATCCAACTTCTGCAGGTACTACTACACTTCCGATTAATTATGACAAGTGGAAGAGTGATGGTAACACACAATTTTTGGCTCATTTGGATATAAGTAATAATTCTGGTTCAGCACAGCCGGTTAACCAAGAAATTCGATTAACTGATTTGTCAACTAAAGGTGTTTATATCAGCGATACTGACAAAGATGCGCTTGTTTCTAAATTGAGGGACTTAACTAGCAAAATTCAGGTTATAAGAATTTATTTGGGAAATGGTGACGCTGTAAGTTACACTTCTGCAAGCACAGATTCAGACTGGAATAATTTAAAGGCAAAAAATTGGAATGGTGGTTTTGCAATCCAGATCACCACACCTGATGGTACCACTGGCAATAAACTTGCTGATAAAGATACCATTTCGCTCAGTATTCCTTTGACGGTATCTGATCCAACAAGCGAGAGTTTTAGTAATTTTAAAATGATTCAGTTTAGTTTTGAAGGTGGAACGTTGACACAGGCCAATCTTAATCCGTCTTTTGCTAAAGAGGTTAAGGATACTGTGAATAATAAACCATATTTGGCAACTCAATTATTATCAAGAGATCCTAGCGGCTGGAAATATCAGGTGTTACCTGATGATGTTCAAGCATTGCTCCCAACTGCTAAAGATAATCCGGTAATTTTTGATCCATTTGGTGTAGGATTTGAAAATGCCAGGACTAATCAAAATGCGATTCCATCATTTAACGCGGGAACTTTTTACGTTAATAACTTGCCAATCTTTAATGTCGTATCAAAATACGGTTGGTCTATGGAGTATGTAAATAATGGTGGACAAGAACAGAATACAATGTATTCGCATTATACTTATACTTGGGACAATGGCGGCAGCAATGGTCCGTCGTTTGTTGATGATCAAGGAAAAGAACTACCACTTACAGGTGATAATTATGCTGACTACGTTTCCTTAAGAAAAGTGTTGGATGTCAGAGATTGGCAAATGAATGTTAACGGTAAGTTCGATGCTAGTCAAGGGTTCGGACAATGGATTACAAACAATTCAACGATCAAAGACTTGGACACGGCTCAAAAGGCTGGATTGAAGATTGATCATAGTCAAGTTAATACTAGCAAAGCAGGCGTTTATCCGGTTACTTTTACAGTTCCGGATGCCAAATTCGCTGATGGAAATGGTGATGTACAAAAAGTTTCTAAAACGGTTAACGTCACGGTTCTAACGCCCAATTCATATATTTTAAAGGGTAGTGAGATTGGTTCTTATCTCAATCCGTCCAAGTACTATGTGGACGTTATGTATCGAACTGGCGATAACGATAAGAACGGATTTACAGTAGGTAATTTGACTGATAGTGATTTGAGCATTCAAGATAATAGCGGTAATACTCCAAGCTCGATGACACCTGGTCAGACGTACAAAGTTGTTTTGACAGATTCCGGTAAGGCTAAAATAATGCAGCAAATTAAGGCAAAGGCTGGAAATGACGTTAAGATTGATTCCGCGCTTAATGATGCTTACTTCACTTATACTGTACCTGCTGCAGACACAGTCATTGCCAGATTATCAGGCTCATCTACTAGTAAAGATACCTTGGATCCCAGTGATTATAAGGTAACGTTTACTGGTGATGCTGCTAATAATCACGCTGCTTATACGCCCGTTGCAAATGATCTTCAATTGCAAGACAGTAATGGAAATGTTGTTACTAATCCAGTTGCGGGTGAGTCATACAATGTTGTCCTCACAGCTGCTGGGAATAAACATATAGCGGACTTATTTAGCTCGACAATTAAGGTGATTACAAGCGGTAATGGAATATTTACTAGACCGACAACTTCCACTGGTGGCAGCGGTACTAGTACGTCAACCACACCAACGGGAACAACTAGCTCATCAAGTAGCTCATCGTCAAGTACCACGGCAAACAGTTCTAGTCAAAACAGTTCCTCGGCAACTACTCAACCAGGTACTGCCACTGAACCATCGACTAGCGTTGCAGTGAAGGGCGAGGCCGTTTATGCAACTAAAAAGATAGGCTTGTATAAGAAGGCTGATTTTAAAGGGAACAATCGAATTAAATGGTATTCAAAGGCTAAGCGAGTTAATCGCCCTGAATTCATTGTTAAGGGTTATCAAAAAGATACAAATGGTAAGTTGAGATATCGTGTTCAACAATATAATCCATATACTCGAAAGTATGTTAAAGGAACTAAAGGTTACATCACGAGCAGTACCAAGTATGTTGTGCCTGCCTATTATCAAACAGTTCCAAAGAGTAAAAAGATTATGATCATTAATCGCAACGGTGTTAAATCATATAAAAAGGCTTCTTTGACAAGTAAGGTAAGAAACTATAAGAAAGGTTCCTTGCTAAAAGTTAAGAAAGTTGTTAAGTACAAGTATTCAACTCGTTATGTTTTGAGCAATGGTCAATATATTACGGCAAATAAGAAGTTTGTGATTCAAAAATAGTTACTTGGTTTTAATTTTATCAGTTATATCCTGATAAAGTGAGAAAGTATGGTATCTAAAGAGATGCAGCTAGGACAAGAGAGTTATTGTCCTAGCTGCATCTTTTTGAAAATGGTAGCTAAGTTAAATAATGAGTTTAACGTAGGTATGTCTATATACGCTCAACATGCCGAATGTCATCAATAGAAACAGCCTTTTCATCATCGATGATAATCTTGTCGCTATGATAGCCGTATACATGCGTTTGAATATCGGGGAGTTGATTACCGTTTGCGTCCAACTCATTTAGTTGAAGGCTAACCGCACGGTGTCGTTGATAAGCTTCTGCCAAGATGGTTGTGATGGTTTCGAGAGATTGTTGGGATTTGGGATGATAAACTTTTTGATCTTTGGCTTCTTGTTTATTTAACGCCGCAGTGTGATCTGATAAATAGAAACCCTGCCATTTCACCATGCCTCGATCATGGTAATCATGTTCAAAAAAATTGTTAACAACGTCCATGTCAAAATGATCATTATTCAAGTTGCTCACGCCTCCATTGAATGACTTTTTGGGTAGAAGGCCACTTCATACCTGCAAAACCGGTAAACTCGATTGTCAGGTTGGTTTTACTCCTTAGCCCTTTAATCACTTGTTCCAAATAGGAAAGGTCATAGTTAATCAGCTTATGTAGCGGTACTGATTTCAAACGTTCCCCCTGTCGTTGACTGTTAAAAAAGAAATTGTAACTTTGGTCGTATGGATCGTTGTTAACCAGTATCCAGTAGCGGGTACGACTCATTCTTTTAAATAATTTTTCTATTCGGCTATAGATAATATCCAAATCATTATTCATAAGAATTTCCTCCATTGTGTCCGCCAACCAGCTTTGAACGTTCAATTGCTGTTCCACCCGTAGTTAAGCTGGTGGCGTAGACTAATTTGGTGAAGCCAAACTTTTGATGGATTTCATCAATGACATAGCCCAGCTTTTCATTCTTTATTTGTCGGTTGGGATTCATAAACAAATCCAACTGTTGGTGCGTATCAGGGGTTAATCGACTCGTGTAGACAGCAATATTACGGACTGCTTGACCGTTCCAATCTTGGCGAAACATGAAGATTAATTGCTTAACGATTTCACGGTTGTTATTGCATGGTGGCAGTCTCAATGCATGATGAAAGCCGCCACGACCGTCTTCTGCAGTTGCCGCATATGAGAAGCCGATGCTGAGTGATAGGCAGCTTGCAAGTTTGTGATGGTGTCGCAGACGTGCAGCAACCTGTTCACCGATTTCCTTAATGACTGTTTCGATTTCCTGTTGACCGAGGTAGTCACGGGGGAGTACTTGGGAGTTACCCAAACTGGCGGATTTAGTTACCGGTTTATGGCTGACTTTGGAACGATCAACGCCCCATGCCGTCGCAAATAGTTGTTCACCGATGAGGCCCATTTCCTGTTTTAGTAGGTACGGATTTTTGTGGGCAAGTTCATACATGTTGTGAATGCCGAGTCGATTGAGGTGCTTGGCTGTTCTATTGCCAATTCCCCAAACATCGGTTAGATTATTAATCGGCCAAATTGTTTTCGGAACGGTTTCGTAATGAATTTCGCCAATAAGTTCAGGGGTATGCTTAGCGTAAACATCTAGGGCAATTTTGGCCTGTACCGGATTATCGCCAATCCCGACAGTGGTGTAGAGCCCCAATCTTTTGCGAACGGTTTTTTGAATGACGCGGGCAACCTCACGAGGAGTGTTACCAAATAATTTCCATGAATGAGTCATATCAACAATGCTTTCGTCAATTGAATAAGGCCAAACGTCCTGTTCGGAAGCAAATTCGGTAAAGATCTGGTTGATCTGTAAATTACGTTTAATATAAAGATTCATCCGTGGTGGCACCACACATAGCCGAGGATCTTGAGGCAAGTTTCTTTGACGGGAAACGTTGGCTTTAAGATGGAATAATCGTTTTGCTTCAGGAGAAGTTGCCAGGATAAGGCCGCCGTTCGTATTTTCTTGTTCGCTAAGAACGACTAATGGTATTTTGAGCGGGTTGAAGCCACGTTGGACCGCCTCACAACTGGCGTAAAATGACTTATTATCGATTAAAAAGAAGACACCGTGTGGTTCTTTATCTATGAACATCATCATCACTTCCCCCAAGGCTTTGATTATTTTGGTGCGAACGTAAACTGATATTTAATGTGTAAATTGTTAGAGTCAAAAATACTCTAGAACTATCAAAATACTAATCGTAAAAGCACCAGTCGAATGTTTGTTTGCTTATCTCTATGATACGAACGTACGTTTTAAATGTCAAGATAATTTATAAAATAAATAAAAAGCATATTACTCAAACTGATATATCTCATATGGAATGTCTATTTTGGGTAATATGTTCTTTATGCCCGTTGTGTTGAGGGTTGAGCTACAGAGTCTTACAAGTCAGTATCGCGTCAATCGTGATTAACATCCAAATAATGAGTAAACAACTCAAATATCAAAGAAGGATAATTAAAAGAAGACCGTTTTAATATTTTAGCCATTGATGCTATCTAGGTTGTTTGTGAATTAGGTTCACGGTATGTTACAATTAAATTGTGAAAACGGGTACATATTTAAAGGGTTTAGTTATGCGGGAATTTGTACCAGTTTCAAAATATAGGGGGGATGAAGATTCATGAAGAATTTAACAAAGATGCGAAGATTGTTCTTTTCAGTTGTACTGGCAGTATTGAGTGTACTATTGCTAGTTAATGCACTACCAAATAAGGTAGGTGCGGATGACGCGTCAGCCATTTATAATGGGACAGTGACAAACTTAGATCCGAATGATAATAGCTCACGTACCGCTAATGGGCTGATTCATAAGATTTGGATGACTGCAAAAAATAATAGTGGTCAAACTGAATCATCAAATTATGGTACTGCTCAGCCAGGAGTTACTCATAACTTTTTGCTCGAAAAGGGGAACTACCAGGATTTATACCTGCATTTACGGCTAACTAATCAGTCAGAAAATGATCCTATAACGATTCATAATGAAATGTTAAATTTACCAATTTCACATAATTTTTTGGGTGATGCTAATAGTCATATTGTATACGGAGATACGAAGCCGGTTTCTAATCCTGACAATGCAAGCATTTGGTATGACTTTGCTGATGGCCGGAATGGTACGGATCATCCTGATTCGGGTTGGGATCAGATATTTGCGATTTCGATTAAAGCTGGTAATGTAATACCAGCTGGAGGATCGATTCAAATTGATGTACCGCTTAAAGTTATCCCAGATGCTAATGGTAATGTCGGGAAGTTCACGTTTGCTGACTATTCATATAATGCGAGCGCTGTATACACAAGTATTCAGAACTGGGCTCGAGTTGCTTCACCAGTTGAGTTGAATTATCGACAACCAGGTTATGAGGGCTATTTTATAGCCGGAACAAGTAGTAATAGAGATCCTGGTCATCCTAGCACACTTAATTTTGCAAATAATGCTCAGAAGTATTTTCCCCAAATAACAAAATCTTTGAATGCAATCGGTTATGATAACACTAATTCCTTTGTTGATAAGGCAGGTCTGGACAATGTTTTCTATACAGATGGTCTTCAAGTTGTTCAATTGGATGCAATTCCTTCTGCAACTGGGAAGGGCACATTAGCGGATGATTTGCATAACAATGGTTATTCGTTTTTAATTCCCTCTGTAGATTATCGATGGGGGTTTAAAGCAAATCAAGAAGCAAAAGATTATGTTTATTCCGTTGCAAACAGCTCACCATTGGCCGATGTTAAAATGCCCGATGGATCAGGAGCTACTGGTCAGATGTATGATAACAAACTCCTAGGTAGCATCACACTACAGGTCCAACAATTATTGGATGCTTCCGATAGGACAATTCCAGTAACCAAAGATGGTGCATGGGCACCATATGATGGTGTTACCTTCTATGGAATAGATCAATCAAAGCTTGACAAGAACCCTGATGGAGCAAGTTACGTTGTTAAGAAAGTTGACTCAAACAACAATGAGTCAGCCGCACCTGGTAATAAAGTTGATACCACTAAAGACGGTGTCTATCATGTCACATACACTTATGAGGTTTACGATGGTTTAACCGTCAAAAAGACGATTACGATTACAGTTGGAAAAGGAAATCCAACGCCACCAACAACAGGGACATCGAATAATGGCGGTACAAACACGTCAAACACAAATAATAATAACAATAACAGCAACAACGGTAACAATTCCGGAAACACAAACGGCTCGACAACTACGACAACCAAGCCTTCTACTTCGGTAGGTCCTAACATTGCTGTTAAGGGCGAAGCTGTTTATGCTATCAAGAAGATCGGTTTGTATAGGAGCACTAGTTTTACTAAGAGCAAGCGGATTGCCTGGTATCCTAAACAAAAGCGGATTAACCGGCCGATGTTTGTTGTTACCGGATATAAACGCACTAGCAATGGCACTTTGAGATACAAGGTTCGTGATGTTAACCATGGACGCAAGACTGCCGGCAAGAAGGGTTATATCACTGCCAGCCGGAAATATGTCGTACCAGTTTATTATGCTAGTGTTCCAAAGTCCAAGAAGATTACTGTGATTGCTAAAAAGGGCGTTAATGCTTACAAGTCAGCCAACTTAACTGGTAAAGCCAAACACTATAAGAAGGGTGTTCGTTTAACAGTTAAGAAGTTGGTTAAACATAATTTGACCACGCGTTATCAATTAAGCAATGGCAAGTATGTTACTGCCAATAAAAAGTTAATTATTGCAGGTAATTACTAAAATCAGTTACGGTTATCAGCCGTACTGAAATTAGGCTAAAACAAATAGGTTCTTATCAAGTCTGTATTGACCTGATAAGAGCCTATTTTTAATATTGTACTGATAAAAATAAGGGATGCTATAGGGATGATTTGATTTCATCATTGGCTAGTGAGCATCTTCTAGGATGATTCTCATTCGCCAATACTCTCATTGCCAGCATCTTTGCCCCAATCAATTTCAGGATTACCGATTTTACCATCAATGTGATAGGCTTTCTTCTTCTTTTCGATTTGATCCCAAACGGATTCCTTGTGTTTGGTAACAGTGATATGGCTGCTTCGTATCTCAAAATCAAGATATTCCGTTGGTTTAACATTCAAGACATCCCTAACAACTTTTGGAACGGTGATCTGGTTTCTTTTGCTTAATTTGGCACTGCTCTTAATAATAGGATCCATAGTGATCTTCCCCCTTTGCATTGATAGTTGTATCTTCTAAGCAGAAAAAAGTAAAGGATGGTCAAGTCAAAACCAATAGCAAAACAGGGTGTGTGACTATTAATCCTAAATTTAATCTTTTGTTCTGTTATTATTTGGTATACTAAACACACTTATATATCGATAGGCGCAAGTACAGCAATTATATACCTAACCATGATTAGTACGAGGAGAGAAAACAATGAACGAAAAGGAAATGGATGCCTATTTGGATGATTTCTTAACACCCTATTGGCAAAACTTTGTGGATGAAAATAACGATGGTGAGCAGAGCTTTCAAAGTGATGAAGAACTTGAGGCAATGTACGCCCTCATTAAAGGATTTATGTCCGGAATGGTGGTTAACGGTGCGCAATCAATTCCACAAATTACCGAGGACGACATTCAGGCAGCCATTGGTATGCTTGATAAAGCACCAACGGATGCAGAACCCGAATTTGACGATCTTGTTGATCATACTTTGACATTGGGACATCTCTTTTTGGCTTGGCTTTCTGTCAGCGGAAGTATCAATTTGACCGGCGAACAGATTGATGGAGTCTTTGGCGAGGACTTATCCTATTTGTCTCCAATGGATGATATGGCTGATATTGATCGGGATGAGTATCATTATGATCGCGCGGATTTAGATGAGTACCGATCAGAAACGGCTAATGAAGTTAGTCGTCAGGCGGAGAAAGCGGCTGAACTATTTATTGATTCAAAGGCTCTGAATAAGCTGGACGGTCAAGTGGACGAAGATGACGAGGATAATATTATTCTGACAATACAAAGTTTGGCTGTACACCTATATGGTGAATACCGCCAGTTGCCTTTCGAGGAGTGGACCGGATCAGCATTAAAGGCTGTTTTAACAGGATATATCGTCAAAGATGCTTTTCTTGCTTCAAAAGACTATCAAAGCTTCGGACCAATCCTAAAAGCGTTTATTGATTTTATCGCAGGTACCCAGTTGATGACCGCAACGGTGGGGAAATCTTTAAAGAAAGCTATTGATGAAGCAACACCGGAAATGATTCGTTTGGGTCAGGATGAAACCAATTATTCTGAGACCAAACAACTAATATTGAGTGTCAAGGAAAACAAAACCGATCCAAGCGAAACGCTTTTCAAATTACTGGACGATTCATCAGACGACAATCCTTTTGATATGCTTGACCAACCAGATAATAAAAAAGGTAAGCCAAATGTGGTTTCAATGGAGGATTGGAAAGATAAGCCTCGGAAAAAGGGTAAAAAGAATAAGAAACCTAAGAAAAGATAGCGTTGAATAAAAATAAGCATTAAAAAGTCTGATTATATTGAACAAAATTATGCAATAAACAAGGGTGGCTGAGAAATTTTATCTCAGGCGCTTTTTCTTTGTGGAAATGAATTTGGGCTCTCGGCGCTATCTTATCGACTATTTGTAAGGCTTAATGACTTTGCTTGATTTGGTGCTCTCTCAAAAACAACCGGGACGGTTTAATATAATAGCGTGTTCTCAAAGTATATGAGTCAAAAAATATTAATGGCTTGTGAGTGGCTAGGGTATACTGGAATGGTAAAGGTAAAAGTCTGAGGGGGCTAATTATGAGAAAATCAAAAAATGTGCTGGTCGTGTGCCTAACATTACTGGCGGTATTAGTAGTTGGATTTACATACAAATTATCTGTGTCAGCGGCTGAAAAGCCAACTACACAGACTGTTAAGTCGACCAAACCCATGCATCATTATTTGTTGGTAATGGGGCATGGTGCCGGTGATCCGGGTGCTCGCGGCAACGGGACAAACGAAGCGCATTTTATGCGGGCAAAATTATTACCTGAGCTTCGAAAATATGCGAAAGAGGTTAAGCACAGCAAAGTCACCTTTTACAATCCCAAGCACGACATTGTCCGTGACACGCTGGTCTACCATAAGGGATCTTATAAAATCAATAAAAAGACCACGGTTATCATGTTTCATTTGGACTCGGGCAGCGGTGCATACGCCCATGGTGGACATGTGATTATCCACCGACCGACACCAACTAAGCGTGATCGACGACTTGCTCAGGTTATTAAAAAATATGTGGGCCTTAATCCTGCCTATCACGGCTACAGTTACCGAACCAATTTGCGAAACTGCAATGTTTTGCGCCGCCGGGGTATCGACTATAGTTTATTGGAGACCGGCTTCATCACGAACAAACACGATTTCAAAAAGATCAAGCATAATCTCGATAAAATTGCCAAAGGCTATATTGAAGCGATTACGGACGAAAAGATCGAGTAAGTTTGTGGTTTGCTTAAATTTTGACTTGGTTAGGCGACACTTGTTGCTTAGCTGAACGGGTGGTGCTACGCTTGGGTTTAGCTAAGGAGGAATCGAATGATGAAATGGTTAACTTCTTTTTTAAAACTGGTTTTAGTTGGTCTTGGACTGGGAGTTTTGCTCCTATGTGTTTTGGCATTCCCAGCGCTTTTAAAGAAGCTCGGTGTCATTTATCCACAATATGGTTTTGAACGTTTGTTGTTTATGACGAGTCTATATACTTCAGCGATTCTCTTCTATGTTGCTGGTATAAATGCTTACCGGATTCTAAATCTGATTAATCAGCATAACGTTTTCTCGGTTACGGCGATTAACGCCATTGCCCGAATTAAAAAAATGATTCTGGGGATGGGGATCTGTTACACACTTTTCCTGCCATTCATTTATCGGGTTGCCGATAGTGAAGACGCACCCGGATTGGTTCTGATGTTCGGGGTTGTAGCCCTTGTGCCATATGTTGTGTCGGTGTTTGCGGCTATTCTTGAAAAGTTGGCAAAACAAGTTGTTCTCTAGAGTTGATATCATTATTTTAATAAAATGGGTTCATTGGATTAATTAATCTTGATGGGTTTTAATATAAAAATGAAGCAGGTACTCTATTAGGTAGGGTATCTGCTTCATTTATTGTTGATATACTCAACTGAATAGTTGACGCGATGATGAGCACAAAAATACTATAAGGTTGATTTAGCTGTTATCACCTGTTTTCAATTTGTGGCCCGGAAGAAAATTTATTCAAGAATGTGCTGATGCCAAAGGTGTTAAGCCTACTGATTTTATTTTGGATCTGATCATAATCAGTATTACGTTGATCGTTTATAAAGAATCTAAGTGTCGACAATGTGTTTTGAATTAAAAAATTAGCGCAAAGTTTGGCGTCATCTCGGTTAATTGAAAATGATGCCAAAATTGACTGGGTCATTTCTTTGGCTACCATCCGTTCGATCTTTCTGGTAAAGAAACTATATTCGTCAGAAAATAATAACCGCGACCAAAAATCTTTGCTTTCCTGCAATAAACTGATAAGTTCGGTTAAATTCTGACCAGGATGTTCATAGTTTTCTTTAAAGGACCGCTGCTTAAATAAGCTGACTAACCGTTGGGTCACTTCATTTACATAAGAATTTACCAAGTCCTCTATTGAGTCAAAGTGTAAATAAAATGTTTTCCGATTAATATTGGCTTTCTCGGCTAGTTCTTTAATTGTAATATCGTGATAATCATGGGTGGTTGCAAGTTCTTCAAATGATTTTTGAATCGCTTTTCTTGTTCGTATAACGCGCCGATCGACTTTCTCTTCCATAAAATGTACCTACTTTCTTACCAAATTAAGCGATTGTGTGGCATAAGCCCCAAATGATTGATTTGTGATGTTGTCAAATGTTTTTTATGCTTCTATATTGTCTAATACACACATGGTAATTAATTAGTATATCGGCATCTACACATAGAATGTAGAGAGAGTACCCGACGTATTTTAAACATGTGCCTACTAGAGAAAATGGAGGGTAAATTGATGAATTCTTTACAAACAGAAATAAAGCACAGAATTACTACCTTACAAAACAATCTTCAGGATAATGACTTGGACGCCTATGTTATCACTGATCAAGAAGATATTTGGTATTTTACGAACATTAATTATAAATCGGAGCAGCGTCCTTTCTTATTTGTGGTTTATCCTGATAGGAAGCCCTTATTTATTGTGCCGAAATTAGAGGTTGATCATTTTACAGTCCCATACTTTGACTATGATTTAGATCATTATTTTGATGTCACTTCCAGGTCCGGTCAAAATTGGTATGAGGTATTGACGAGTTATCTTGGTGGTTTATCAAAGGTCGGAATTGAAGCCAACGGTCAATTATTAATGACGCATTTTACTCAAGGTATCAATTGGGAAACTAAGTTTTTGGTCCAAAACCAGCGGATGATCAAAAGTGACTATGAGTTAGATAAACTTCAGTATGTTTCTGATATCTGCAGCAGTGTTGTGCAAAAGACTTTGGAGATGTCGAAGACGGGCACTAAAGTTTCTGATACTTATAAACTTGCCATGCAAGTTGGGGCTGAAGAAATGACTAAACATTTCAGTCTGGAAAACAGGACAATCAACGCCGTCTGGCCGTCCGAATATAGCTTTATGCCGCATAGCATTCCGGATATGAACGCCAAAATTGGTGCCGGCCCAAACATTAATATTGCACTGTTTGTTATTCAAGGATACGCTGCCGAATGTGAACGAACTTTCTTTACTGAAGACCCGACAAAAGAAGAGGTCGGACATTTTAACCAAATGATGAATGCTCGTAAGCTCTTTTTAAAGCATCTTAAGCCCGGGGAAAAGGCAAGTGACATTGAAAAAACGGTCGATTCTTATTTTGCAGAAGAGGGTGTTTTAGACAGTGTTTTACATCGTCCAGGTCATGGAATTGGCTTGAATAATCATGAATGGCCAACTCTCTCTCTTGGGAATGATATGGTTTTGCAGGAAAATATGGTTGTTTCAGTGGAACCAGCCATTTACTTTAAGAATCAGGGTGGCTATCGTCATTCAGATACGGTATTAATAACTAAAGATGGCTATAAACTGATGACCCATGCGCCTACTTCTCTATCGGAATTGACTCTCAGATAAAGCTGGAATTGCTATGGAAAAGAATGAAACTCTTACTATCTACAGGCATCGTTATAACTGGCTTCGTAAATTAATAGTGGCGGTCATTTATGGCCTGTTTTCAGCTATTGGGATCAACTTGTTTTTAAGTTCCGCCCATTCCTACTCGATTGGTATTCCGGGAATTGCGCAATTACTGCATGGACTCTTGGCCTTAAATCAAATCAATTTTAGTATTGCTGGACTGGTTGTCCTGCTCAATATCCCCATGGTGATTATTTCACTAATTATTTTTGGCTGGGATTATACTATATTTTCAGTAGTGGCTGTTATTTCCAACGTCGTTTTTTTAAAGATTATTCCAGAAGAGAAGTTAATTTCCGAACAGATTACCAACACGTTGGTTGGCGGCGTTATTATTGGCATTGGGATTGGTCTTTGTTTTCGTAACGGTTTTTCAACAGGTGGAACCGATGTTATTGTGAGTTTTGTTCAACAAAGATTTCGTAAAAATATTGGTTTTGTAAACATTATTATAAATGGGTTTATTTTGGGCGCAACGGCCATTTTCTTCGGTATTTCAGGAGCCATTTATAGTTTGCTGGGGATGGTCGTAACAAGCTACATGATGGATAAAATATACATCCAGCAAAGTGATGTCATGTTAATTATATTTACTAAGAAATCTGCAATGTTGGCAAATCACTTGCGTCAGTACACACATGGTGCAACGGTGTTTAACGGCAGAGGTATTTATAAAAATCAAGAGACGGATATGGTTATCACCATCATTCAGAAGAGTGAAATTTCGTTTTTTAAAGATTTGATCCTCAAAATAGATAAAAAAGCATTTATCAGTGTACAGACAACTGATTTGCTTAACGGTAATTATATTCGAAACTTCTATTAATTTAACAAAAACGAATTTATAAAAATAAATATGATGCGGACTTATTGCTGTTATATTGAACGGCATGCGTTTCGCTTTTGAATTCTGGTTAAATATTTTTATGATAGAGCTTCATTTTTCGTCCCATAAAATCTGTGACATCACCCTGATAATTAAACCCCATTTTTTCATAATAGTTATCAAGTCCGGAAATAACGTATACGTCTTTAAATCCGAGTTGTTTAGCGGTTGATTGCGCTGCCTTTACTATCTGTGTGCCGAGGTGTTTCTCTCTATAATCCGGGTCGACGTAAATTGCACTGATAAAGGGGGTTTGGGGGAGATCGGCAATATCCTGACGAACAAGTGAACCAATACCAACGACTTTTTTATGGTCAATCGCCACAATAACCCGTTCGTTGATGCCCATTGTTCCCGCCATTTTTTTAGCGGTGAGTTGGGCACCGCCCCATTTAAAGGTGGTGATTTGTTGCCGGATGTCGGCCCATTTCTCCTTTTCTGTAGTGTGTTGGTTTAAAATATTGATTTCCATAGTTAACAGCTCCTTATCATCATGCAGTCAATGTGGACATTAGTTCTTGCCCTCCTTCCACCCGTCTTTTGAGTTGAATTTAGGATGGAAAAAGAGTTAAATAATGAAGTAACTTTTAGCAATCTTACTGTTTTGCATTTTTCCCAAAAGTGGAGGTGAGGGAAATTTTTTTCTTAATCGTTAAAAATAACGAAGAGCAATATCAATTCCTGTTAAAAAATAAAAAGAACGACGTATTGGCTATGAGCAAAGTCTATGCGTCTAAAACCGAATTAAAAAAAGTTATTAGAGAAATATCAGTGGGTGAATTCAACGAAGATAACCTGATTGTTGATCTTACTTAATTTGAAATATGAAACGTTAAATCTTAGAATAGACTGCTGATCTGGTCTGACAAGTCTATTTTAAACCTAATTGGTTGGTTATCGAACAAGTCACAGCTGAATTAACCAGTTTAAAAGCCATGCCGCGTCTGAGATAACTCAGTATCCGGGATGGCTTTGTTCTTTATTTGGAATTTATGGGTAAGTCATTGTAATTCTATCCTTTTAGAGAGAATTGACGCCAGCTGTCATAAAATCGATAATAGCAGTATATCAAACAATAATTTTGGGAGCTGAAAAAATGGACAATATGATCGATAAAATAAAAAAAGCAACGCAGTCGGAACCTAAAAAGCCGGAGCAACAATTTATGAAGTTAATTGAGGAAGTCGGCGAGGCATCACAGGCTTATTTGTCTAGTGAAGGTGCGTCGGGTAATAAATACAAGCATCTGGATCAAAGCAATGTGAAAGAAGAATTAGTGGATGTATTACTAGTGACATTTGCGTTACTGTCAAAAGTCGGCGCAACCGATGAAGAAATCGAGGAACTTATTAATCGTAAAGTTGATAAGTGGATTCATAATCAAAACCATTGATCGAAGGATTCAACAGTTTTATAAATGAAGCTATCCAGTGGCTTATTTATATAATGTGCTAGCCAGTTTTAGACGTGAATATACTAACAGGAGTTGAATGACGTAATGAAAATAGCCGCACTCTATGATATTCATGGTAATTATCCTGCTTTAAAAGCAGTTTCGGAGCAACTAGATCATCTGCAGCCAGACTTGATTGTTATAGGTGGTGATATTGTTAGTGGGCCAATGCCATTGGAGACTTTGCAACTAATCGATCAGCTATCAAAAAAATTTAATACGATGGGTATTTCAGGCAATAACGATCAAGATGTTGTTGATGCCTATAATGGCAAGCGGCTTTTTTTATCGGAACATGCTCAGGATCAAATTAGATGGGTTGCAGATCAATTAAGTGAACGACAGATTTTAGAATTGAAAAGATTATCGCTTAATGTGACAGTCGGCGATGATTTCTTTTGCCACGCAGTCGCCAAGGACAACACGACGGTTTTTACGCCGCATTCCAATGTTGCAACAATTAAAACGCTGTTTCGAAGCGTGCGCTCACCGTTTATTATTTGTGGTCATACCCATTTGCAATTTAAATTGACGATCGGCCATCAGCAAATCATTAATGCCGGTAGTATCGGGATGCCTTTTTCGGATCAGGAAGGAGCCCAATGGCTTTGGATAGTGGATAATCAGCAGTTTTTGTTCAAGAGAACCAGGATAGATAAGAGTGAAGCAGTTAGACTAATTGGATCAAGCAGCTATCCTTATGTTGACGATTTTATTGAGCAACATGTTAAAAACACCATGTCTCTTTCGGTGGCCTATCAGATGTTAGATAAAATGATGATAGACCGTTAATCCAATAGATGAATGGTTATAATTGTAGTGCTGAATTATGTTCTCGGCAGGGGTGATAATGCTGATACGATATTTTCAGAATTTGCACATTTATTTAACAAAATTCTGAAATAACCGGTTTTCAGCGTCTTTTTTTAAGAAATTACGTAAACGTTTGAGTTGTTTTTAAATAGGCATTGCAAACGTTTCCTATCGGTGATAATCTATGGTTGTTATCTTAATTAAGAAATTTTATACCGAAAGGATTTTTTCTATGTCAAAAGAGTGGTTCAAAGATTCAGTCGTCTATCAAGTATATCCAATGAGTTTTCAAGATAGCAACAATGATGGTATCGGAGATTTACCGGGAATTGCAGAACGCCTTGATTACATCAAGAAACTCGGCGCCGACGTTATTTGGCTAAACCCAATTTATAAATCACCTAATAAAGATAATGGTTATGATATTGCGGATTACAAAGCCATTAATCCTGATTATGGTACAATGGCCGATTTTGATAAATTATTATCTGAAACACATGAAAAAGGTATGAAACTGTTAATGGATCTGGTTGTTAACCATACGTCAGATCAACATGAATGGTTTAAGGAAAGCAAGAATTCTAAAGACAATCAATATGCTGATTATTATATTTGGCGTGATCCGGTTGATGGTCACGAACCCAATAATTGGCGGGCCGCTTTTGGTGGGTCTGCTTGGACTTATGTACCGGCACGGGGACAGTATTATCTACACTTGTTTGCACCCGGTCAGCCTGATCTCAACTGGGAAAACCCTGAAGTTCGTCAATCAGTCTTTGACATTGAACGCTTCTGGCTGGATAAAGGTGTTGATGGCTTTAGAATGGATGTTATTAATTTAATTTCCAAGCCTGCTGGATTACCGGATGTTCCAGGAGTTGCAACCGCCGGAACAACGCTAGCTTTTGTTGCTGATGGTCCTCGATTAAACGAATTTTTAAAGCAGATGAATGAGGAAGTTCTTTCACACTATGATGTTATGACAGTTGGTGAAATGCCCGGTTCAACACCTGAAGATGCTATTAAATATACCGGACTTAAGAGTAACGAACTTAACATGGTCTTTCAATTCGAACATGTCCTACTAAGTCCCAACCCTGATGTTCGACTTGATAAGTGGAACGACGAACCAGTTAAGCTTCCCGAGCTAAAGGTTGCTTTGAATAAGTGGCAAAAAGCACTTGATGGTAAAGGCTGGAACAGTCTTTATTGGAATAATCATGACCAGCCTCGAGCTGTGTCTCGTTTTAGTAATGATGATCCCAAATATCGAGTTCGAGCAGCCAAAATGTTAGGAACTACTTTGCATATGATGCAAGGAACGCCTTATGTTTATGAAGGAGAAGAACTCGGCATGACAAACGCTCATCATACTAAGCTTAACCAGTATGAGGATTTGGAATCAGTGAACGCTTATCATGAATTAGTTGATCAAAAGCACATTGTTGATGGACCAACTATGCTGAAGTACTTGGCCAACATGTCTCGAGATAACGCGCGAACCCCAATGCAATGGGACTCGGAAGCAAACGCAGGTTTCTCTAAAGTGACACCTTGGTATGCATTGAATACTAACTACAAGGAAATCAATGCCGAAGCTGTGCTTAAAGATGATCATTCTGTTTTCTACTACTATCAAAAATTAATTAAGCTTCGTCATGATAATGAAATCATCAGACGAGGAACGTTTGAAGAACTTGATCCAAAGGATGATCAAGTTTATGCATATCGTCGTCATTACGGAGATCAAACATTATTGGTAGTAAGTAACTTCACAGACCAGACAATCACGCGTGATTATGATCAAAAAGATGCCTCAAAATTATTGATCGGTAATTATGACGATGATGAGGGAACAACCTTAAGACCATATGAAAGCAAAGTTTATTTATTTAAATAAGATTTGCTTAAAGCTAATAACCTAAAATACGTTTAATTGAATGTTGATATAGAACTCGTTGATAATAGCGAGTTTTAGTTATAGGACTCTATGAAAGCGTGTTCAACCAAGCCTATTTTCAAGGACAGCTTGGATATGACCGGTTTGCATCAGAAGCTGTGGATTGTTAGATATCAGCCATGATTCCGACATTAAGGCATTTTAATCATTTTTGAAATGAGGCTTTCATAGGAATTTAATGAACAAAATTAGTTGAATAAGTCAAGAGAGAAACATTATTATGGAGGTAATTATTTGAGTAAGTCAGTACCAAATGTAAATTCAAAAACTTTTTCTTTCGCCATTCTCTCTATTTCATTTATGATAACGACAGGAACGGCAATTTCTTCTTCCTTGCCGAGTATGGCGCGAAGCTTCCCCGGAATCCCTATTGCACAACTTGATACAATTGCGACCGTTCAACAATTTACCGTGATGCTATTTTTATTAGCGTCAGGTACAATTTCGCGAAAGATCGGTATCAAAAAAACAATTAATATTGGGTTGTTGATTACCGGAATCGCAGGTGTTTTTCCATTCTTTAGTAATAACTTTGTGGCTATTTTAATTTCAAGGTTATTGCTTGGTGTTGGGATTGGGTTGTTTAACTCTCTGGCGATCACCGTTATCGATTTGTTTTTCCAAGGAAATAACAAATCACAAATGTTGGGATTTCGTTCAGCTACTGAACAAATTGGAGTTTCGATTTTAAATTTAGTTGTTGGTTTCTTAATTTTAATTAATTGGCACGCTTCGTTTTTGATTTATCTGTTGGCCTTCCCAATTATGGCTTTCTTTTCAAAGTATGTCCCGGAGCCACCAATACCAACTGAAAGTAAAAATGTTAGACAACGAGTTAACTTTAAAGTGATTGCTCTGACAATTTTGATGATGGTTATTGTCATTTGCTCAACGGCCGTTATTGTTCAAATTCCTAACATTATTGTAAGCGATAAGCTGGGATCGGCTACTACTGCCAGTTTAATTATTTCAGCCAACACACTGGCAGGGATGGTAATGGGCATTCTGTTTGGTAAGGTTTATCAAATTGCCAAAAAGTTTACACTGACTATTGGAATTCTCTTTATGGCCTTGGGCGCATTTATTATTGTCATTGGGCCCAACTCCCTAGTAGTTGGACTTGGTGCAATTGTTTGTGGGCTTTCATATCCGCTAGTTGGATCATACGCCTTCAACTTATTAGGAACGGTTGCACCTGCTGGATCTGAAACGCTTGGTAATTCAGTATTACTGATCGGTGCAAACATTGGATCCTTTGTGACACCGGTTGCTTTAAGTGGATTGAGTAAACTTAATGACTTAAATAATCAAGCAAGTCCTTTTGCATCAATTTTTTGGATATTAATTGCGCTTTCGGCTTTTATCTTTGTTTTCCAAGTCAGAATGCTGAAAAAGCGTAATTCGGTTAGATTACACTCATTAAAATAAATATCATCAGAGATAATAAAAAGGATTAGGCAAAAATAAAATTTGCCTAATCCTTTTTATTGTTGCAAAACCTATCACGATTATCCTAATATTTTCCCGTTTCGCTTTGTACTTTGGCGTTCTTCGATTTTTAATCCAGTAAACTTTTTATAATGGTCATCCTGATTTGATTCTATCAGATAGCGAACCCCTAACGTGCCCATTTCATAAAAGGATTGAGTCACACTTGTAAGGTTAGGCCTTACTAATTCACAAACCTCCGTTCCATCAACAGAGATGATGGACAACTCATCAGGGACTTTGATGCCCCAAGCGGATGCTTGATTGATGAGACCTAACCCGACAAAATCACTGCATGCCACGATACCGGTGATCTCGGAGGACTTTCCCAGACTTTTCAAAGTATTGACACCGTCTTCGTAAGTAAAAGATCCGTCAATAACCCATTCCGGTTTAGGGATTATACCATCCTCATTAAGGGCATCCAGATATCCTTTAATTCTTTTTTTACCGACGTATGAAGTCGTTTCCAAGCCAGTTAAGGCAATATTTTGATGTCCCTTATCGATTAAATACTTTGTGGATTGATAACCAATTAAATAATCATCGGAGGCAATGAAAGGAAATCCCCGATTATTCGAAATTGATAAAAATATATAAGGGGTTCCCGCCTCTTTTAAAAGATTGTAACTCTCATCGGACAGATCCAAAGCTAAAAGCAGGATCCCCCTGACAGAGCGTTCAATCACGGTTCTTACTGCTTCGAATTGTCGCTGGGGATCGTTTTCCCCAGCATAGATGATAATGACGTTCAAGCCGTGTTTGTACGCTTCCTCATGAATACCATTAATGATTTGATTAGCGAAGTTTGTCTTAGTTGCCGAAACGATTACTGCAAGTACTTTGCTGGATTGAGTGACAAGTTCAACGGCCGCCGTGTTTTTTCTGTATCCCATTTTTTTGGCGATATCTTTAACTTTTTTTATGGTTTTTTTTGAATTGAACCCACTTTTTCCGGATAGGATTCGAGAAACGGATGCGATTGATACATTTGCCTCTTTGGCAATATCTTTAATTGTTACGCCCATGGGGTTCACCTCTTAATAATGACTAACATAACTGTTAATTATAACATTTCTCGACTTTATTAGTAAACGCTTTCTACATTATCACTATAACGTTTAGAGTATTTATGTTAAGCGATAATATGATTATTAATGACATAAAAATTTTCAAACCAACCGGAAATTGAAAATATTGTTAGTTCATCGGGCGCTCGGGTCAATTTAGGCATAGGCGGTTCTTTTTAAATCTTCTGTCTTGGCACGCAATCTTTTGGGTTAATGTGCCATTGGGTCTGACTTGTTTGTTAATCTTAGCAGAAATTGGCTTGGCACTTAGTCACGGTCAATATGAGTCTTGGGTGATCGGTGGCATTTCTATCCTGATTTCCATTGGGACCGAGGCTTTTAATACACCAAGCAACACGTTGATTATGAGTAGCGTTCCCACTGATTTAAGAGGAATGGCCGGTGCCTCTAATTCATTAGCTAGAGAATTCGGGATGGTTTTGGGAACGACATTAGCGACGTCCACCTTTTATGGTAGTTTGAGCCTGTTCGTCGGACGGACAAGCTTGACGGCTACAGGTCAGCCACACCATTATTTGTTTTTTGCCCAATCGGTCGCCTATTGTGTCGCAACACTGCTTTTGATACTTGGGCTTTGGATTATTCGGCCTGCAAAAATGAGGGCGGCAGATGGTGATCAGTCTTAGAGTGGCACATTTTGAATTCTTTGGTTTAGTATAGGAAAACAAAGTCTAACTAAAAAGACTAACTGTTACGCGTTTTAACGTAATGGCTAGTCCTTTTGATTTTAAAAATTTAATGATTGAGATTAGGTCTTCTGGCAAACAAGGAAATCGTTTGTAAATGTTGCTTTTTGGGTAATTGTGGAATGTTTTAAGGATGACATGCTAGACAACGGGCTAATCTTTCCAAATATCTTCAGCTGTATCCCGAACCAACCGTAGCTTCTCCCATTGTTGTTCTTGAGTCAATTTGTTACCAACTGTACTTGAGGCAAAACCACATTGGGTTGAAAGTGCCAGGTTTTCAAGTGGTACCTTTTCAGCTGCCTGATTAATCCGGTTAATCAATTCTGATTTGTTTTCCAATTCAGGGGATTTGGAGGTAACCAAGCCGAGAACAAGTCGCTTATTCTGATCACCATTCCAAATTCGACCAAGTGGATCAAAGTTTCCTGCCCGGCCACTGTCATATTCTAAAAATAAACCATCGTAATTTAATTTTCCAAGGTAATCGGCAACGACATCGTAACCGCCTGAAAAAACGTAGGTAGAATGGAAGTTTCCTCGACAGACATGGGTTGTCATGGTGAGGTCTTCCGGTAGGCCTTTAAGAATATGATTAATGAGCCTAACGGCATCAGCCGCTTGCTGTTCATACTTTTGATGCTCGATCGGGTCATCCTTAGTGGCATTTAATTGACTGATGAGAAAGGCCCAGTTGGTATCGTCAAGTTGAACGTAGCGGGCTCCTAATTGATAAAAATGCAGAATGGTATCGTGGTAAGCTGCGGACAGATCATTGAGGTACTCATCCCAGTCATCGTAAAAATCTCGCCAATTTGTACCGAATAATAAAGTTGGTGACGGTATCGTTTGCTTTGCGATGATGCCGTCCGGCGTAATTGAATTGAGATATTGAAACGTTTCAAAGAAGGGATGGTCGGGATTGTAAGCAACTTTTCCTTCCAATTGAGCACTGTGGAGTTTGTTACCACCACCTTTAAATGAAACGGTTGTTTTGAATTCCTGACTGATGCCGGTTAATGATTTCCAAAAGTCCAAATGCCACCAGTTTCGGTTAAACTCACCATCTGTTACATCTTTAAAACCTAAAGCAACCTGCTTATCAACAATTTTTTTGGTTTCAGCGTGCTGCACCTGCTTTAGTTCATCTTCTGTAATGAGTTGCTGGTCATATTGTTCATGGGCGTTTTTTAGAGCATCGGTTCTTAATAAGCTTCCCACCATATCAAAGTGATAGGGGTATTTGAGCTGTGTTTTTGCTGTCATCGATAATCCTCCTCACAATAAAAAAAGTCCCTGGAAACGAATTTCCAAGGACGATTGTTCTTCGCGGTACCACCTTACTTTTTATTTAGCTCACACTAAATAACTTTAATAGTGACATCATTTAGTCACTAAGGTGCGGTAATGGGCACCTGCCAATGTTATTTCACAATCTGCTTGATAACATTCCGCTCGAAGACCATTTTCGTAGAGCGCTGTTATCCTCTTTCACCAGTTGAGGATTCTCTTGAAACAGCGTCAAAACTACTCATCTTTTCATTGCTGATTTATTTGCTTGATTGAAGTTTAGGGGTGAAAGCTCATTATGTCAAGCTTTTGTTGCTTGATCAAAAATGGATGGTTGACTATTACTATGGTTGTCGATCTTTAATTGAGTGTTTTATTTGGGACTTCTATCTCAACCGATTTCCAGTTACGAACCGTAATCATGCTTCCAGGTGTAGCGGCAATTGGGGATGTCACAATTTTTTGAATGTGTTTGTAGGCAGCGCGTAAATTGACGGTATGGGTCCCACCAGCCAAATTGTATTCGGCTTTGAGCATGTCATAACCGGATCCCAACGTCCGATAAAGCATGGCACTGTTTTGGGATGGGAACACGTTGATATCGCCATTGGACGGCTTTTCAAGCCAAACAATTCTGGTTGACGTGTTTGTAGAAGATAAGTTATCTGCAAAGCTTGTCAGTTGCTTATAAACTTTAGGATTAACTTTTTTGATTGCACCGTAAAGATCGGCATCTTTATAGGTTTCAACGATTGTTCCATCTGTTTCTTTGGTAAGATGTGTTTTTTTAGCCACAATTTTGGCTACGTGTTGTCGTTGACGATCTGTCAAAGTATTGCTCTTCTTGTTGGTTGAATGTTTTGAACCGGTCTTGAGAAGTTGTGTGCTGAGGTGATGATTTGTGTTGGCAGCATTGACTGTTGCCGGAATCGCAATACCAAGCGTGAGTGCAGCGACGGTTAACATGCCGTATCGTTTAATGAACATTTTCAGGGCTCCTTTATAGTGATATATTGTTAAACCAAGCATTTTTCGGAAAAACAATATAATATTTCCTAACTAAGAATTAAATCCTACCACAATCGTAAAGATCAAGCCGGCATCTGTCAAAAAAAGTTGTGAGTGTTTGATAATTAATGATTCTTTTGAATAACGGGTTGATTACTTTAGAAGAAACAGCAGCCAATTTTTAAGCTGATTTCAAAGAGCCAATTTCATTAATTAGCCGGTACTATAACCCACTGAGAATGCCTTTAAAACGGCATTGTTATCGTTTTCAAAAAAGAGAGCAACATCCTATGATAATATATATAATCTTGTTATTCTTACAGTGTAGATTAGTATAAGATTCTTATTAATTATAGGAGGGGCTATCAATGAACACGGTGGGGTTAACCAAAAGGCATGTTGTGATTAAATTGATATTGATTGCGGTTGCTTTTCTGTTATTTATTGTTACCGCAGGCCGGCATGCATCAGCTGACGACACTTCGGCGATATATGCCTACACTGGTGAAAAGAGTGTGCAACAAAAAGCGATTAGTGACGGAATTGAATTTAATACGCAGCTTATTGTTAATGGAGAGTATGGTCCATATCCACTTAGGAATTTTGCTACCCAGAAAAGCGATGCCATTGTTGATATGGATAAAGTAACGTCTCTGGCACAGGAAGTCACAATTAAAAATACAACGGATAAGGACTACACGATTAGCAGTTATCAGGTTTCTTTACCCAGGTGGATAAATCCCGGCTCGCAGGTTGTTGCAGCCAGACCTTTTTCTGAAGAAACACAGAATGGCCTCACAACCAGGTGGTTTTCGTATGTAAATGATCAAAATGATGATCCAACAAAATTAAGGTCCTTTAATATTACCGGGAAATTGCCGGCAGGTCAGGAATATAAATTGGAGATTCCTTTAAAGATTAACGATCCCAAGGCGGTCAAAGTTGGGGATACTTTCAATATAGACAATACGATGCATAATTCCGGAATATCGATTTACAGCTACTTTAGATTTGGTAAGGCCATTAATGATAGCAATGGTAACAGCACGTTGAGCAGCACCGGAAGGTATATTGCGACAATCAGGGATAAAAATCGCTATTTGATGTTGCCAAACAATATTCAACGGCTTATGCCAAAGATGAATGATGCGAGTGATCCAGCCGCTAAAAACGAACTGCGAATTAATAATTTCCCGAGTGGATCAAATGAAGTTGATTTTAATAGTGCTCGGGATACCAAGCTATACACGGGTGGCCTTTACTTTGTTCAATTGGATCGCATTAAAAATGCCGTCCGTGACGAAGGCTATTCGGTAGCCGTTAATTCCGGTACTAAAAAAATGTATGACTTTTACAGCTACAATACGTCGGTCGGCTCACCTATTACCGACCCTAATACCGGAAAACCGGTTGATGTTTCCGGCAAAGACGGCTACGGAACCGTTTATGTTGAGTTGCGCCAGGTAATTGATGCACATGATTCAACCATTAATTCGGGCAGCACGTGGAAGGCAGCCGATAATGGAAAAATTGTTGATCATAGCGGCAAACAGGTTGATTTAACCTCAGCAGCCGATGTTAAGGTTACGGGTTCTGTGAATACGGCTGTGCCGGGCAAATATAAAATCACTTACACTTATCTCCCGGACAATGTTTCAAAAACAATCACTGTGACTGTAACTGGTGGCTCGGGTAGTGGTAGTAGTGGTAACAATAACGCAAACGATGGTTCAACTAACGATTCGGGGACTAGCGGAAACAATTCAAATAACTCAGGCAGCAACAGTAACAATAGCTCAGGCAATCAGCCAAACGTGGATTCAAATACCAATGGGGATAACAGTTCAAAACCTGTTCCAAGTGATGGGCCACAGGTAGCCGTTAAGGGTGAGGCAGTTTACGCGACTAAGAAGATTGGTTTATATAAGAAAACCGTTTTTAACAAAAACAACCGAATCAAGTGGTATTCAAAAGCCAAACGGGTTAACCGTCCTCAGTTTATCGTCAAGGGATATCTCCGTGACAATACGGGCAAATTAAGATACCGCGTTCAACAATATAATCCATATACCAGAAAATACGTTAAAGGAACCAAGGGCTATATCACGGCCAGCGCCAAATACGTTGTGCGGGTTTATTATCAGTCGGTTCCAAAAAGTAAAAAAGTGACGATTATCAATCGAAAGGGCGTTAATGTGTATAAAAAATTGGCGTTAACACAGAAGGTAAAGCACTATAAAAAAGGTGCCATACTCAAAGTCAAGAAAGTGGTTAAGCACAAGTATTCAACCAGATACGTTTTGAATAATGGTCAGTACGTTACGGCGAACAAAAAGTTTATGATTGCTAAAAATTAAATGGCAATGTTTTATGGTGACAGCTTAAGGGCTAATGACAGTTTAAATGGCGAGAACAATTGAAAAATGAATGCGTTTACATTACAATGAAAGGTATAACCAATCAAGGATCAAAAATGGTTGCCAGCCATTCCGACCTGGCGTTAATTATCAAAATGTAACTCATTCACGGGAGATGGTCATTTGCTGAAGGAAAGTTTTCACACCGTTTCTGAAACCGGTATTACAGCACGTCCTGCACTCGATTTAATCTCAACTGCAGATGATTATGAATCAAAAATCAACTTGCAATATCACGATAAAATAGTGAATTTGAAGTCGATTATGAGTGTCATGTCTCTTGGAATCGGGAAGAATGCGGACATCGTCATTTCTGCTGATGGTGAGGATGAAGAAGCGGCAATTGCGGATATTACCAATAAAATGAAGGAACTTGGACTGGTTTAGTTCCTTTTATCAAAAATCATAGCCTGAAGTGAACCCTTAAACTTGGACAACTTTATTAAGCTGCTTTCTGGGCGGTAAGTTCCCGGTATTTTACCGGGGACTTGCCGTCCAGTTTTGTTTTGATACGACGGTGATTGTAGAAATCTATCCATTCGGTCATAGCTTTGATAAGTGCTGCTTTGGTCTCAAACTGCTCATCCATAACTTCGACTTTCATGATGTGAAAGAACGATTCCATGGCGGCGTTGTCGAGACAAGTAGCTTTACGAGACATACTTTGAAATGCACGATGGTCTTTAAGCACGTTTTGCCAGTGACGATGCTGGTATTGAAATCCTTGATCAGTATGAACGGTGGTGCGATAATCTAACACCGGTATCTGATTTAAGGCTTCTTTCAGAGGCTTTACGGCGAATTCAACGGTGGGGTGATCACTAATATTGAAAGCTAAAACTTCTCCGTTGAAGAGATCTAAAATTGGTTCTAAATAGACCCGCTCGTCTTGACTCTTGTTTCCGTATCGAAATTCACTAACATCGGCGACCAACTTCTGGTAAGGTCGATCTGTTTTGAAGCGTCGTTTAAGTCGATTGGGCGCGATCACCCCAACGGTTCCTTTGTAAGAATTATATTTTCGCTTCTGGCGATTAAAAGCTCGACATAACCAGTCATGCTCCCGCATGATACGTAAGACCCGCTTGTGATTGATTTTAAAGCCGTAATCATGTAAAACATCAGTTATTCGTCGGTATCCATATTTGCGGGTGTACTTCGGATCTTGTTGACGAATCTCGTCAATGGCCTGAATGATTTGTGAATCATCTAAATCGCGACTACGATGTTCCTTAGCGTAATAGTACGTGCTGCGAGGAATATGAACCGCTTTAAGAACTAGTTTGATGGGAGCTTGAAACTCCTGCCTTAACTCGTCTACTAGTTCGATGAGTTCGTGTGTTTTGACTTCTTCCGTGCTAAGGCATCGAGTTTTTTTAAGAATTCATTTTCAATTTTTAACATTTGATTCTCTTGTTTCAACTGTTTCAACTCTGCGGCTGGGGTCTGTGTTTTCGCGGGTTGGGGCTTGTTCTGTTTATGTTTGGCCATGTGCTTAGGATTCCCTCGTTTTCGCTCAAGTCCTGCAATTCCAGATTCCTTGAATCGTCTTTCCCATTGCCAAATAGTACTTGGCGATGATAGGTCAAAGTGTAATGCAGTCACTGGAAGCGAAGCTTGATTTTGTTTCTTCCAGTTTAATACATCGACTTTAAACTGACTAGAATATTCTTGAGACATTGACCGATCTTTCAGACCTTCAATACCTCGCCGCTCCAACCGGTGAACCCAATCCAGAATGATTGAATGCGTGCTAATGCCATACTTTCTGGCTAAAGATGGTGAACCTTTACCAGATAAATATTCAGTAACGACCTTTATACGAAAATTTAAATTAAATTTAGTCATAGTAAAACCCCTAAGATTGGATTTAGTGTCCAACCTTAGGGGTTCACTTTAGCCTTCTGAAGGATCGCTATGATTTTTAGTTTGAGTTAATGGTCATACTGAAAGTGATTATTGGCACACATTTCAATAGGTCTGTCGGGCATGGCTATTGACAAGGTGGATCTCCTCTGACTTAAATGATAATGAATTTTACCTTTTTGAGAAAGTACCTTCTTTTGAAATTATGAGGCGCTAAATTAGCGTCGTTTTAAAAACAAATTGACAAATATATCCTTCAAAAAAATAATTGTTAATGGTATGATCCGTTAATTTGCTGAATTTACTTATGAATGTCAATTGGTTTGTTTTCGACATCTTTTAATATCATATATAACTTACTGAATGATATACTTAATGAAAGGTTACGATCTAGGATTCAAAGAACAGAAGGGTTGAGGGGAATGTTATCTAAACATTATTTGCTAAATTTTTCAAAGATCACTTTATATGGCATCTTTTTTATGTCAAGTTTTATATTTGCTTCTTCAATGGATTCTCGGTGTATATTTGCTGCAGATTTGACCAGTCAAACCAATATGAATACAAATTCTGTGGGACAGATGAATGATTTAAATAATAAAATAACTATTGATAAGAATAATTTTGAAACGTATTTTCAACGTTCAAGTCGAACTAGTTATGATCCACAAAATGGTGCAATTTTGTTGTATCCACTTAATAATAGATATATGACAGCGGATGGTAAATTTGATTATCGACCCGGTATTAATGATGGTGCTGATAATCCGGCTCTTGCCGGCTCAGTCTATTTGAATAAAAACTTAATTGATATGAAAAATGATTTTTCACTTAATGGCTCGATAAGTATAAAACCTGATTTCAGACGAAAAGCGTCTTTAAAAAATACAGGCATTACTGACGAGGGCGATAATAGTTACCAATATGGTGATGGCTTTTCATTTGCCTTTAGACCCGCCGATTCTGCTCCTGTGGGTGTTTCAGGGATGGGGTTGGGAATGACTGGAATTCCCCATGCCTTTGGAGTTGCCTTAGATTTTTACCATAACAAGGTTTATGCAAATAAAGCTAATGGTGGTGAATTATTATTGTCAGATCAATCAGTGCCAAACGTTGGCTTTGCGTATACTCAGAATATACCAGGCTTTTATGATAAGGTTGGCTATACTATTGGAGACGGAGTTGATATTAGCGGTAGTGACCTTGATTGGATGACACGTTTTGACAGTCAAGGAGAACATTTGTTGGGTTATAGTGATCTTACAAAAGACGGTAATGTAGAAAAAATGCCCTTTAAATTGACTTGGGATGCCAAAAATAACGCACTACATTATAATTTTCAGGATGCTAATCAACATCAGTATGAGGGGACAAAGGTATTTTCGGATCGGCCGGATTTAACTAATTTTGCGATTGCTGGTTCTGGGAATGCTGCACAAGCTGAGTACCGAATCAATATTGACAAAATTCAGTATGCTGCTTATGGGATTGTCAATGCTCAATACTTGTATCAAAATAACGAGAATGATCAGCCTGTTGAGATTCCTGGTGTTCCCGCCCATCAGACAAGTGGTTCCTTGAATGACAATGCAAAAATCAGTTCTAAGTTAACAGATGTGGTTAGTTCAGATGCGACAGAAAGCCAAAAACAGTCTTTATCTGAATATCATTTATGGAAAGTTGAAGGGTTTCCTACAAAGAATTTAGAGGATTATTACACGTTACCATTTAGTGGTGGTGTAGCTCAATTACCGTTTTCCGACGTCACTCAAAACGTTAAATTATATTATCGAAAGGATAGTTTATTATCTGTTGTTATTAACTACGTTGATGAAAATGGAAAAAAGATTGCTGATCCCGAAACTATCCAAGGCTCGTTTAATACTGAAAAAGATATACCTGTAAAAGTAATTAATGGATATTCACCAGATACTTCTAATCCCAAGACCGTTAGATTTGGGACGCTAGGATCCGATGGCAAAGTCATTACACAAATTGATTTGAAATATCATCAAAATAGTGGTGGCGCGTCATCATCGTCGTCAGTTTCCAGCAGTGCTTCAAGTTCGTCTGCATATCCAGGAACTAGTGAAAGTATAAACGGTTCCTCAAGTTTAACTACCAGCTCAGCATCTTCGAGTAGTATTGACGTTTCGGATATTCCTAAGTATGCAGCTAAAGAAAATGCAGCTGTATATGCATTGAAAAATATTTATCTTTATCGTAATGCTGATTTTAATTCTAAAGAGCGTTTAGCAAAATATGTGAAGAAGCCAAGAATTTATCGACCGATGTTTGTTGTGACTGGATATGCACGTTCCACTACTGGTCGATTACGATACGAGGTTCGAGATGTTAATCATTTAAGCAAGACAGCAGGTAAAAAGGGATATATCACTGCAAATTGGAACTATGTTCGTCCAGTTTATTATGCTAAAAAGCAATCAATAATTACAGTCATCAATCCAAGGGGTGTGAGAGCATATCGCAATGCTAAGTTAGCAGGTAGATCGGCTCATTTTCGTCAAGGATCAAGGCTACATGTTAAGCAAATTGTAAAGCATAATTTGACGACCAGATTTATTTTGACAAACGGGAAATATATTACTGCAAATCGTAAACTTGTTAAGATGGGGAAACATAAACAGGTTCGCTTGGTTAAAACTAAGCGTATGATTAATCGGTATAGTAATGCAAATTTGACTAAGAAAAATCTTCATATTGTGAAGAACAAGCGTCTTAAAGTTTACGGCTTTGATTATTCACATGGGAACAATATGGGTAAGCCAGGAGCTTTACGTTATCGAATTGTCGGTGGTTATATTACTGGAAACACCCGATATATTTACATCTATAAGTAATTTTTAGCACAATTTAAAAACTTTTTTAAAGTTAGGCTGACAAAGTATTTCAGCAATGATTACTATAATTAAAGCCCATAAGATCAGTTTTTATCGACTGATGCTATGGGCTTTTAATTTTTGCTAATTTTATTGTTAAGAGAACTTTTTGGTTTAATTTAAACAATGTCACACCATCGTATACCCACCGTCAGCCACAATCTCCTGACCGGTAATAAAACTTGATTTATCCGAAGCCAAGAAGTTCACCACATTGGCAATTTCTTCCGGTTTCCCGAGTCGTTTCATTGGGACGCCCTGCGCAATTTTTGCTTTATTTTCAGCAGGAATGTTTTTTAGAATCGGTGTTTCAACCATGCCGGGATGAACTGAATTCACGCGGATGTGATCGTCTACCAAATCAAGAGCGGCATCCTTTGTCATACCACGAATGGCAAATTTACTGGCACCGTAGGCAATTGTATTGAGGATAGCAATCAAACCACCAATTGAAGAAATGTTGACGATCGATCCTTTGCCCGCACGTTTCATGGAAGGGACAATGGCCTTCATACCGTAAAAGACGGAATACTGATTAATATGGACGACTTTGTCATAATCTTCAGGCGTCATATCGGTAATGGGTTTCATGATGTCGATGCCGGCATTGTTGACGAGAACGTTAAACGGTCCGAAATTGGCTTCACCGGTTTCAATCACCCGTTGCCAATCTGCGACTGACGTGACGTCGTGTTTTAAAAACAAACTATGATCTCCTAATTTTGCTTGGATCGTCTTACCGGTGGTTTCGTTGATATCTGTAAACACAACCCGAGCGCCATTTTGAATAAAATTCTCGACAAATGCTTTACCCATACCACCGGCAGCACCGGTAATCAGTGCCGTTACAGTTGATAGATGAGCCATGTTAGGTCATCCCTTTCTGATAATAGTGATTGTTATTTCACCCTTAGCATACACGTACAGTTGGCTGTTGGCATGGGATTGACTTGGCAATTCTTATTTTGAGAAGTTTACCGGAATTCAAAAAGAGGCGCTGAAATTTCCAGCTCCTCCCAATTAAAGATCTAATGTAATTCTGTATCAAAAACTCAAGAAATGGTTATTCCTGGTAATCATCGGGTGTCTTTTCGATAATAATCTGACCCTGTTCATCGGTCCGAAAAGTCACCTGATCACCAGCTTGGAGAAAATCTGTCTCGCGTAATTCCGCGGACATTGATACTCGACCATTGTTAGAAACTATCTGTACATGTTTTGACATAATAATTCCTCCTTGTAGTCTATGATGTTGTGAACAGCAGTTACATTAAAAGTTTACATGATGTAACTTGTTCATTATTCTAGCATAAGGCGGATTAAGTAGCAATTGATTCATCTTTAATGAATTTTGACGGCGAATACTATGATTCAATGACAATGATAGAAAAAATATTTTTTAACTGTTGGTAAATTTAAACCTGATTTTGCTGGAAAACTGTCAATATTCACCTCCCAATTGTAAAAGATTGTAAAAATCAAAAATTGATGCGCCATTTATGGATTATTGAAGTATAATTCGATTATAAACAAATAATTATTGTTTAGGGGGGTATCAGAATTGAAATTTAGACGATCATTTTTTGCAGTAACGTTGGCAACTTTTGCTGGTGTGGGTGTTTTTGCTGGCTTTAATCAAAGCACTATTGCGGCCAGTTGGCATCGAGGCACACCTAAAGCATTACGTGGAAGTTGGACACACAAGGATAAGGCACCATTGGGATCGGATGCAATAACCGTGACCAGGAACAAGCTTGATTGGGCGAGCAGCGGGATGCAGGCCCATAATATCAGAAATCCCCGGTGGAAGTATCTCGGGAATCGTAAGTATGTGATTGATGGCTATGAAACCTTTCATCCATATACGAAGAAAGGTTTCCATGAAAAAACAGTTCTGGGGCGTCGGGGTCATCATTTGGTTATGTATCGATCTGTGCATTCAAAGTCTGGGACATATTTTCATAGAAGCTAATAAGTGTATCTGATTGTCACCAATTAACTGCTATAAATAAACGAAATAAATATCATTCGTGGTCTAGGGTGCCTTTAATGGCTGAGAAATACCCATGGAACCTGCTGCAGTTAGTACTGTCGAAGGAAGATCGAGTAATTAGCATTACCAGTCCGCTTGAAATGACAAGTGGGCTTTTCTTTTGTCACGACTGGTTCCCCAAACCAGGAATTTTAGGAGGAATCAGTATGTCATTATCTGAAGAAATGATCAAAGAAGCCCGACCATATTTGGTTGCCAGCGAGAAGCATCCTTTTGTTCAGGGCATTATTACCGGGAAATTAACGCCAGCCCAATTACGTTATTATGATGAGCAGGACATCGCATTTGAATACAATGAGGTAGCGGTCATTAGTGCGTTAATCAACAACAGTACAACTACAGACCAAGCTTTGCTGTTTCAAAAACGATTGTCTTTGCAGCTGACGATGTTGCGTGATTGGTTAAAACGGGAACCCAACGACATGACGCATGATTGGGCAAGCCTTAAGCAGATAAAGATTCAGCCGATCAACCAACTTTATCGGCAGCACATGGTCGGTACCATTGCTACCAATGGTGTGCTGCAGATCCTGCCATCGTTTGCGGCGGGTGAGTGGCTTTATATTGAGTTGGGCAAATATATGCAGAATCAAGCCCGGGTGAATGACGAACCGTTTCACAGTTTTTTGACACTTGCCAACCAGGACTTTCTTGGACCGGACGGCTTTATTGAACGCTTCTTCAATATTATCGATCAAGAGGCGAAAACAGCGTCACCTCAGGAACAGAACCAAGCCAAGGATACTTTTCTTAAAAGCTGTTTATTGGAATGGTATTTTTGGGATGCGGCTTATAAGCAGACAACTTGGGATGATTGGCGGACAGTGGCACCTGAGGGACAGGATCAACCGAATTTGTAAATTGGGATTTTGATAGATAGGCCATGATTGAAGGGGAACCTATGGAATCTTTTGTCGCCATATTGATCGATTGACAGGGCAAACATTTCAAGCTCAAGCGCTTGCTTAAAATGACACTTGTATGTATGATTTGGCTGTAAAAGCGGACTGGTGAATCCGGCAGCTAAGTGCGAAAAGCTGAAATGCTGGTCATTCAGGGACTTTTACGTTGCTAAGATTTTTAATTAAATTGGGTACTCAACTCAGATGCGGTAACCCCCCTCAAGCTACATTTGAGACAATACAACGGATCCCCATGCCGGGTTGTGGCATGGGGATCTATTGTTTTTAAGATGTTTCAAAAAATTGAAAATTCACTTTAAAGAAGAAGTATAATTAGTTTTGAAATATGTGGATTAGTTTATAGTAACCATTGAATGATCAATTATGGGGAAAGAAGATAGTGTTAAATTGAAGATTAGTCGAGAATTATTTGTAGGAATGGCGTGTTTTGTAGGCGGAATGGCCTTGTTCACTTATAAACCATCAGAAGTTCAAGCTAAAAAAGTTTATTATACAAATCCTAAGGCATTAAGGGCACATACTTGGTATGGTCATACGAATGCATATAGCGGGAAATGGCTCTATGAAAGAATTCATTTTTCTAAACATACGGTTTATTTCGCCAATAAGATTCATAAAGACGACAAATGGAAAGTAAGCCACATTCCGGCAAAAAGATATGTCATTAGTAAATCTCATGGGTGGTACTTCTTTGGAGCGAAAGCATCAGATGATATTACGACTGTACAGATTAATCGTAGAAAATTGGGTGGTTCCAACCGGCTAGTTCTTAGCGTTTTTGATCAATCCAATGATAAGGGTGGGTATCAGGAACAAGCTCCTTATAAAGTATGGGACTACACAACGAGCCTCGGAACTGCTAAGGGTTGGTATCATAAGATAAATACAGTTCCTTCCATGTAATTATAAGCGTGTAAAGCAAAACATGGTTAAAAGCAATGGATAGCTTCCGGCGGGATTAACCAAGTGAGTTATCAGGATACACATGCCACACTTTTCAACCATTCAAACTCAACGGAGGTGGCGGGTATCCGAATTGGTAAGACTTGGAGAAGTCGAGACGGACCTGTGAGTAGTTGATTTCATTGGATTGTGCTACGGTGTATTGTTGTTAGCCAAAGCCTACCATGAAATCAAAAAAGACTAACCAATCGGCTAGTCTCATTCCCAAGTATCCAAACTCACGATTGCGGGTATCGGAGGGCATTCTGGTACTCATTTTTTCACGAATTATCATACCATATTGGTATCGGGAACACAATTTAAAGGATGTGAGAAGCATGGCTAAACAACCTTATACCAAAGCCCGTCAGCAAGTTAACAAGAAGTGGGACCAAGCCCACAAAGAACAAATACAGTATATTTCCCGACGTTCGCAGGCGCAAGGATTCATCCGCAACTTTGCTACCTAAGATGATTTAGATGAACTTAAAGGATTGATTGCTCAAAGAGAACAGGCATTATTGGACGATTAATCATCTCTCAAACAGTAGATAAGAAAATATAACGTTGACTAATAAAATCCTCTGAATGCTTGATTGGTGTTAAAGGCATGGAAGCTATTTTGATAGTTAATTCTTTTTTACCTTAACAAATGGTGGCTACATTACCGCCAATACGAAATATGTTCACGCTTATAAATAGAAATTAATGAACCTCGTCAACTTAACGGTTGGCGGGATTCTTATTTTTTTAACGTCACTGTACGCTGAGGTCACTTTATACCAGACTGCTGCTTATATTTGTCACTAAATATTTGAACAGATACTAAAGTTACTTTTATCCAAAGAAATTTGTGAGACTTATTGTCATTTTTACGGGTATTTTACAAAGAATTCGTTTTGTTTTTACGCTGCTTTAGTATGCTTAAAGCACCGGCATAACGGGCTTAAACCATTTTTGGGGTATGAAATGATCGGCAAAGTGTTATGTCAAATAAGGATAATCGAGTGGAGGAACGGGTTATGCAGTGGGGCAAAACATCTTTATCAAATCGGGTTTTTAAAGGGTTATTGAGCCTATCATTGGCTGGCGTGACGTTGACAACAAGTCAGGTCGTCACGCATGCGCAGGATACTAGCGATCAAAATTTGGCGGAAGAGCTTGCACCAAAGGCAGCATCGTATGGTTACTATGTCGATTTATATAAAAATAATGTCAAAACTAATTTGGATCCCAACATCAATCCCGGAATCGGTGTGTTTCAAAATACGTTTTCCAATTATTGGTCTGGTGACGGGACCAGGAAGAATCCGACCATTCTCGATGAAAACGTTGAAAAGACCGCTCAGATCACGGCCAATGTTTCCGCTGACGATGCTTTGCGATCATACTTAACCGATCGGCGTGATTCACCATATAATGTGATCAGTGGATTGGGACCATATGCGGATGAGTTTATTCAAAAAAGTGACGCCCACACAAATTACACAAGGTTACCGTCATCACCATTGCCTGCCAGCGACAAGGGCGATGACGGTAACACAACCCCTTGGGCAAGCGAGGATTCTGATTTGGGTCCGGTTGTAAAGTTAATTGATTTAACGGCTAAATCAAACTTTTCGTCTTCGGGAACACCCAAACAATATTTTAAATATATTCGACCATATCGACAAAGTAATCAGGTCAAGGTCCCAAGCGTATTGGCCGATGTTTTTGCGGCTGCCCCACAAGATGACTATGATTTTCCGAGTGGGCACACCACCCAAGGCTTTGAAGCTGGTTTAAGCTTAGCGTATATTTTTCCACAACGATTTCAACAGCTTGTTACGCGCTCGTCGGAAATCGGTTACGACCGGGTTTTGGTTGGACGGCATTCGCCACTTGCGGTAATCGGCGGTCGCATTTTGGGAACGGCTGTCACTGCTTCGGTTTTAAATGATCCGGCCAATAAAGACTTAATTGATCAGGCAAAGAGTAATATCCAAAGTAAATTAACGGCGGACGATGCCAACAGCCAGGATTCCTACGGCGACTATCAAAAAAATTTAAAGGCCTATACGGAACGATTGAACTATGGGTTTGAACCGGTTGGCGACACCAATCAACCGATGCGCGTTCCCAAGGGTGCGGAAGTTCTGCTGAAAACCAGATTCCCATATCTATCTGACCTGCAACGTCGAGAAGTTCTCTATACAACCGGTATTTCATCCGGTTATCCAATGACTGATGATACCGAGGGGTGGGGAAGATTGAACCTGTTTGCGGCTGGAAACGGGTTTGGCAACTTTTTAACGAATACAACGGTTAATATGGATGCCAAACAGGGTGGTTTTAATGCCAACGATACTTGGAAAAGCGATATTGGCGGGAGAGGTGGTCTGACCAAACAGGGAACCGGATCACTGACACTTTTAGGAAACAATGCTTATCAAGGTGATACAGTCATTGAGGCAGGGACGGTGGTTGCTCAAAACGAACATGCTTTGGGTGCTGGAAATTTGAACATCAAAGCGGGTACGCTTCAATTAAGTACTAAAAAGGTTCAAGTTAAGGGCCAGTATCAGGAGTCAAGTTCCGGGACACTTGAGACCGGCACCGGTCAATCTCTGAACGTGAGTGGAAACGCTCATTTGAATGGGAAATTGATTGTTGATGGACGCCAACGGCCAGCACATAGACAGGTCATCTTTAAGGCAGCAAGGATTCAAGGTAAATTTAAGCACGTTCAGCTTAAAGGATTGGCAAAGAATTGGCATTTAAGCTACGACCAACACAAAGTTACGCTGGTTAAAAAATAGGTTTTATTTGGGAACAAAAGGTCAAAATTGATTACAAAAAAACAGCATCAAAATAAAAGCCTTAACACACGCAGTCATTAATACGTGAGTTAAGGCTTTTATTTGATTGGGATAATTATTAGATGATTTGGTAGAATTGACTTATAGTTTAAATTCATGTTCTTGATTATGGGTGCAACTTATTTCTGGTTTCCTCGTCAACTTGAATGGACAACCCATCGATTAAATCTTCTAATTCACTAATTTCAAGGAGTTGACCAATTTTTCTTATCTTTTGATTGACTGTCACAATTGGCAGTGATTTGACGCCATTTTTCTTCAAAATAGCTTGGACGCCACCGTTTTTGATTGCGGAAATATCAGCTGCCGTTTGAATTTGGGTAATATTAAGCGTTTTATCTTTAAAAAAGGCCTTGTGATTGTTTCTGGATTGAGATGTCACCAAACTCCTGAATATATCCAAAAGGGGATCTTTTTCGTTTTGTTTAATAAAATAAGTGATTTCTAGCATTTTTGTCCTCCAGCATTTTCGATAGCGGTGTTAAAATCTGGATTACGAATACGGTTTGCCTTGCATTATGATGCAAGAGTATTAGATGATAAATTATAAATCACAAATCACAAATTACAAATTACAAATCATAAGCCACACAATATACGACTACGTGGTTAGAGGCTTTTGTAAATTTAAGATCATTATTCGCCAAATACTGATGGTTTACTATCAACCAGCAGGCCGAAACTCGTTTGAATAACGACAACGATCAGCATCATCACAATGACGGGCCACCAGCTGGCGATGGCACCGTGTATCAGTCCGGAAAGCAGTGGGCCAACCGCTGCGGCCAGGTAGCCGATGGATTGAGCCATTCCCGAAACAGCTGAAGTTTCGTATGGATTTGCAGTTTTGAGTGAAAATAAAATCATCGACATACTGAAAGCAGAACTGGTTGCGAATCCTAATAGAATGCAAATGATGACGGCAATGGTCATTGAAGCGGTATTTAATAGGAGACCACCTAATCCCAGAATGAATAATCCGAAAATTGTCCAAACCAGTGGCGCTTGTTTTGTTAGCCGACCAGCCAAATTTGGAATGAAGTAAGCTGTTGGTAAAGATGCCAGCTGGAGTAATCCCAGCAGCAGGCTTGCGCGGTTCTGATTGATACCATGGGCGATAAAGATTGACGGCAGCCAAGTCAGAATCGTGTAGAACAAGAATGACTGCAAGCCCATAAACACGGTAAGGTACCATGCCAAGGGTTGGCGCCAAACCGGTTTAAGCTGAGCAGTCGGATTAAATGATGATCGGGAAGACTGCTGCGGATGCTTGCGGCCGCGTGATCCGAACGCGATTAACAAAGTTAAAATGGGGAAAATGACCAGCCATTGAAGCATCGGCTGCCAACCGATTTTTGAGGAAATCGGTGCACTTAATCCGGCAGACAAAGCACTGAAAATCGTCATGGAAAGTGTGTAGGCACTGGTCATGAGACCTATTTTTCGTGGATAGAATTCGGCGACCATCGTTGGGGACAAAACATTTAGAATAGCGATCGATCCCCCGATTAAAAGCGTTCCAATCAGTAGGGTGGAGAATGAATAAATTCGAATGAATGAGCCAATCAATAGCCCGATTAGGGCGGCAATAATTGTTGTTAACATGCCAAACTTGCGGCTAAGTCGATTGACAAAGGGTGAAATCAAAGCGAAGCACAATAGTGGAATAGTTGTTAAGCTGCCTAAAAACCAGTCAGGCAAATTAAATGAACTGGAGATATTAGTTAAAATCGGTGGCACTGCAGTTAATGCAGTTCGCATGTTGGCTCCGATTAAGATAATCAAAAGGACGGTTAAAATTTGGGTTAGGGAACGGTTCTTACTTTTCTGCAAATTGGTCTCTCTTTTCTATTGTTGATTTGATATACACACTTGCCTTCATGAATAAGAGTTAATGATTGCTTTCCATCTTTTCCAATACCTTTTTAATCCCGGCTAAATCCAGTTGATCCAAACGGAAAGTCTGAATCAATTCGTCCAAATAGTTATCGTAAATACCGGCAGCCACGTGTTTGCCCTTAGAGGTGTCGTTGAGGATAAACCGGCTTTTATTTTGAGGATCTAGCTGTTTTGAAATCAGCCGTTGTTCTAATAATTGACTAACAAGTGTGGAGATGGTGCTTTTATTAAGCTCCAAGATTTCCGCCAATCCCATGACTGAATTATTCGGAAAATCTTCCAGTGTATCAATCAGTAGTAACTGATTGGGGGAGAGACCATTTTGACGGGCGTGTTTTCGAATGATCCGTCGTTCTGTTCGGCGAATACCCCGATTTAAAATAATAATTTGTTTGAGTAGTTGTCTATCAGCAGCCATTAAGCTCACCTCCTCGCGTTAAGTGTTCGACTTCGAACACTTAACAATCTATCACGAATTGAATGAACTGACAAGTTTTGGCTAACCAATTCGTGTGACGTGGAAGTCGCAACCAATTTTGTCATGGGCGTGCACGTTTTTATTTGTAGTTACTGTGACGGTGGTGGTGAAGGCTTTCGGATTTATCCAGATAATAAAAGAACAGGCTGATTTAAAAAAGTTAAATCAACTTGTTCTTTTATAAAGTGACACTGATTTGATTGACTAATTAATCAATAACCACCAACGACTTAATTGCTTCACGTTTAACCATTGCCTGATAGGCATCATCGATTTTATCCAGTCCGAAGCGTTCTGTAAAGACTTTGCCCGGATGGATGTCGCCATCTAAAACGGCTTTTAGTAAGACACTTTTATCATAGGTTGTGACTGATGCGGGGCCACCAGCAAAGGCGGTGTTTTGATAGAACGGTGCTGCCAAGTCCGTTTTAGCCGTATGAGGGAGACCAACCCGACCGATGATTGCACCCGGACGAGCGATCTTCAATGCTGTATCTGTCGATAATTCGGTTCCGACACATTCCAGAACGGCGTCTGCGCCATCACCATTTGTTAGAGCCATCACTTTTTTGACGGCGTCGTCACCACGTTCCGGCACGATGTCGGTTGCGCCAAATTCAGTAGCGAGTTTTTGGCGGTCTTCGTGACGGCTCATGGCAATAATGCGTTTGGCACCACGCAATTGAGCGGCAATCACACCACACAATCCAACGGCACCATCGCCGACAACTGCAACCGTATCACCCGGCTTGACGTTGGCAACCCTGGCAGCGTGATAGCCGGTTGCCATAACATCGGCCAATGATAGAAGTGAGTTGAGCATGCCGTCGCTGTAATCAACGGGACTTCCCGGAATCTTGACCAGTGACCATTCAGCGTGTTGGTAGCGAACGTATTCTGCTTGATAACCAGAGCTGAAATTATCAGAATGGCTTTGGCAACTGCCTTCATAACCGGCCCGACAAGCGGCACAATGACCGCAACCGTGGGTAAACGGTGCGATGACAAAATCACCCGGTCTAACAGTTGTGATCGCTTTTCCGACTTCTTCAACGATACCAATGGCTTCATGGCCATTGTTTTCTGAATTGGCGGCCTTTTCATCCAAGCCACGGTATGACCATAGATCCGAGCCGCAAACACAGGCGCGGACAACGTGAAGAATGACGTCGTCGGGTTTTTCAATGACTGGTTTATCAACGTTTTTAACAGTCACTTTTCCTGGTTTCACAAATAATGTTGTTTTCAATTGTTAAGTCCCCTTTGTTTTAAATTTACAGCTTCATCTTAACATTTATCGTCGTTTGAAAAAATAATCTTATATTTGGAATTGCTGGGATTGTTGAAACAATGTAAAGGTTTGGTTTCTACTCTGTAATTTATTGGTAAATTCCCGCCTTGTCGTTTACTTTTATGGCATTCTTAAAGGGTGCTATTAAATCTTATTGATGAGAGGTTTGGATTTATGTTAGATATTATTAAAGCCGTTATCCTGGGAATTGTCGAAGGGATTACCGAATTTTTACCGATCAGTTCGACCGGGCATTTAATTTTGGTTAATGAATTTATCAAGATGCAAGAGTCAACTCAGTTTACCGATATGTTCAATGTGGTCATTCAATTAGGAGCGATCATGGCTGTTGTGGTTCTTTATTTTCACAAGCTTAACCCATTGTCACCAAAGAAGGATCCATTCGAAAAGCATGCGACATGGATCCTATGGTTCAAAGTGATTGTGGCTGTATTGCCGTCCGTTGTTCTCGGTTTGCTGTTTAATGATTGGATGGATGCCCATTTAATGAATTGGGAAGTTGTTTCAGCGATGCTTCTCATTTACGGGATCTTGTTTATTGTAATTGAAAATCGAAATGCCAACCGACGTCCACGGTTCACCGATTTAAATAACCTGCCTTATCAAACGGCCTTTATCATCGGGATGTTTCAACTCTTATCGCTGGTTCCCGGTACCTCAAGATCCGGTGCCACCATTTTGGGCGCAATCTTAATCGGAACCTCTAGATATGTTGCGACCGAATTTTCCTTTTTCCTCGCGATTCCAACAATGTTTGGGGCATCCCTTCTGAAAGTTTATAAGTACTTTGATCATGGTGGAACGTTTAACGGCACTCAGAGTATCGTTTTGGCAACTGGGATGATCGTGTCATTTGTTGTTGCCTACCTGGCCATCAGATTCTTATTAAACTACATTAAAAATAATAATTTTAAAATTTTTGGATGGTATCGGATTGTGCTGAGTCTGATTGTAATTGCCTACTTTGGTTTGATCGCCAGATAGGTCGTTAGCGGATTCTTTGTTTCCCTCGTTAACTATAGAGCATGTGTTGTATACATTTTAATGATTCAGTATATAATAGTAAGCAAAATTAAAAAACACACTGATCTTCGGGGGAACGTTGAATGAAAAATTTCAAATTAACAGCGGCTGCTCTGGGCTTAGTTCTCGGATTGGGAGCTTCTGTAAATGTGGACAACGGTCTTTTTGAGCAACCAGCTCGAGCCGAAACGGTTTCGACAGCGAAAACTGTTCAGAAGACATTTAGTGATCAAACTAATTTTGACTGGACATACAATACAGACGGAACGGCAACCTTATCAGGTTTTAACAATGGAACAGTCGTTTCTGAACCATTTGAAGCAGATATTCCGGATACGATTACGCACGATGGGCAGACTTATAAAGTCACTTCGATTGCGCCGTACGCTTTTTGGCAACAGAACAATCTGATAAAAGTTGTCATGCCAAAATATCTAACCACAATTCAAGACAATGCTTTTATTTATCATGCTGATCTCCAACAGGTTGATTTCAGCAAAGCCACCAATTTAACCACAATTGGCGACCAAGCCTTTTTTAGCTCGGGGCCAACAGATGGTATTAATTTACCGGATTCAGTAACTACGATTGGAAACTCAGCTTTTGCGTCTTCACAGGCTAAAAGCATCCATTTTCCGGCCAAATTAGAAACAATCGGCAAGCAGGCTTTTGCCAGCTGGCCGGGAACTGACCCGATCACGCTTCCAGATTCTTTGACGTCTCTTGGGGATGGGGCATTCATTTACAGTCAAATTCCAAGTGTGACATTGCCGGCAAATTTGACACGGATTGGTAGTCAGGCTTTTCTTCACAACCCGAATTTAACAAAAGTTGTCTTGAACTCAAAGCTGACACAAATTGGTTCACAGGCATTCCTGTACGATGATAACTTAAGCGATGTGAATTGGCAGGATGCATCCAGTCTTGAGACCATTGGGGATAATGCGTTTACCTTTACCGGTTTAAAGGGTTCAATTGCTTTTCCAGATGCACTTCAGACCATTGGCAGCCAAGCTTTTTTGGGTAATAAACTGACGACTGTTGATTTTGGTCAGAATTTAAAAACGATTGGCGATGCTGCCTTTGCCTACAACGCAATTAACAATTCGCTTGTGATTCCGGCTTCGGTTCAGTCGATTGGGTCTCTGGCATTTTTTGGCAATCATTTAACACAAGTGGGTATCAATGGCACGCCAACGGTAGCGACCGACTCGTTTTCTTATAATCGGATTACCAAATACGCGGCGTCAAATGCGACTATTTCGAGTGGCGCTGTTCAGCATCAGACAGCGACAGCGTTCGATGATAGTCCGACGTTATCGATCAACAGTCTGTTTAATGTTAATTTTACGGGAACCACTCAAAGCAAAATTGCGATATCAAATTTAACAAACAATGTTACCTATCATCAAGATAGTGGGACGTTTACAATTCCTGAAACAACAAACCAGTTTGAGTTTGATTGGACACTGACAGCGGCAAACGGCCAAGTTTACACCGGTCACTATACCGTTGTTCATGAAATCCCTGATATTCGGGCATTTAATAGCCAAATTTATGTTGGCAGTTCCTGGACCGCTCAAGATAATTTTAACGGGGCCACAATTAATGGCAAGGATCTGGAGTTGGGAGAGGGCGGCATTCAATACAAAGTAACCAACGCAGCGAACAATGAGCCGGTTGATACGGTTGATACATCAAAGGCCGGCAAATTTAATGTGACTTATTTCTATGGTACAAGTGCACAAAGAACAGTGACCGTGGATGTTCTGCCACAAGCGAACCTCATTTATACGCTGTCCGGTGATCAGGAGGGCACGTATACTGGCAATGCCCAGAGCCTTGACCTCGGCAAATACAGTCTTAATTTAAGCAATGGCGAGTCTTATACATTAAAAGCAGGCGATATTGCGGTTAAAGAGGGCAATCTGACAGGTGCCGGCACCTACCAAATTGTATTAACATCACAGGGATTAGATAATCTAAAGAAGGATGTTGGTGCCGGTGCTAATTTAACAGGAAGCAGTTCAGCAACCTTTACCATTACGCCTAAAACCGTTACACCAACGTTAACAGGTAATGAGGCAGTTGCGTATGATGGCAACGCACATAAGCCGACGGCCGGGCACTATACTATTTCTCTTGATAATGGCGAGGATTATTCGTTAAAAGATAGTGATATTCAAATCGTCAATCAACCAGATGGTGTCACGCAAAGTGGGACTTACGATGTGACATTATCCCAATCCGGGAAAAATGATATTCAAAAGCAAATTGGCGCCAACTATCAATTGGCTAATGTTGACACGAAAGCGGTCTTTACGATTAATAAGGCAGCGGATGCCAAACCGGTGACGGTTAAGTACGTAGATGAGAGTGGCAAAGAAATCCATAAGCCACAGATCATTACCGGAAAAGTCGGAGAAGCTTATGACACCACAACCAAGACGTATCAAATCTCCATTGATGGGTACACATTGAATCAGGCAAAGTTGCCAACAAACGAGAAGGGAAAACTATCCGATAAAGAGCAGACCGTGACGTACGTTTACACTAAGAATACGACACCTTCAACACCATCCGGTGATACAGGAACAGCTACACCAACACCGGGAAGTGGTTCGGAATCAGGATCTTCAAGCTCTTCGAGTTCCACAAGTTCGTCGTCTGATTCAGCTTTGGAATCCAGTACGCCGTCAACAAGCACCCAACAAAAGCCATTATTGATTGCTAAAAAGGGTGCCGCTGTTTATTCTCTAAAGAAGATTGGGTTGTATAGCAGTAAGAACTTTTCTGATAAGGCTCGAAAAACCTGGTACGTATCGAAGCCGCGAATCTATCGGCCAATGTTTGTCGTGACCGGCTATACCAGATCCAGTACCGGGAAACTCAGATACAAAGTTCGTGACGTCAATCATTTGACTAAAAATCGGAATAAAACCGGTTATATTACCGCAAATTGGCAATATGTCCGTCCGGTTTATTATGCGGCCAAGCACACCACGTTTACGGTCATTAATCCGCGAGGCGTCAATGCTTATCGTAAAGTTAATTTAACCGGCAAGGTGACCAACTATAAGCAGGGCACGGTTCTGAAAGTAAAGGGCATCACTCACCATAATTTGACGACCCGATATATTTTGTCGAATGGTCAATATATCACCGGAAATCGAAAGCTCGTTCAAATGGGACGGCACAAACAGGTTAAGACAGTGCGTGCAAAGGGTGCGATTAACCGGCACCGTGACGTTAATTTAAGTTACAGAAGCCAACATTATTCAAAGAAACAGCAAAAAGTTTTTAAAGTTTATGGGTTCGACTATTCTCGCGGTAACAGTGTGACCAAGCACGGTACTTTAAGATATCGGGTTGCCGGTGGTTACATTACCGGAAACGCGAAATATGTGAGGATCATCGACTCGAAGTAGAATATGTTAGATGATTAAAAACTAAAAAAACGACTTGTTAGAAAAAGCTACTATTTCTGATAAGTCGTTTTTATTTGTGATTGACGTTGCTTTGGTTAAATAAATAGATCATGTTAAACATAATTGTCATGATTTTAAATAACTTCCGATTAATGAGATAAGTGAGAAATTTGGCTGATAAGATATTTTTAATGGAAACAAACAAAGGTTGTACATCCATAAGAAAATAGTTGATAACATTAGTTGGCTGGCCTATTCATCCATGTTAAAGTAATAAATAATCATTTTCATATGTATAACCGGATTAGCAATAGTCATGAATAAGGCGAGAAGGGGGAAGCCAAAATGACGAACATCAACTACCAAGCATACTTTAGCGATATCAATCAACTTTTAAAGTATGCGAATGAACATTATTTACCGGCAATAACGGCGGCTGTAAGTCAATTTAGTGAATATGATCAGGCATTAAGTGAAGCCGATAGAAACAGAAGGGGTGGTCAATTTGAGAAAGATAAATTGACCATCGAGGGAAATACTATAGTTACACCAGATCTTCGAGTAGGGAGGACTTATCGTTTCAAACGTCAATTAGTAGGTGCACAAGTTGGCAGTTATCATTATGGGGAATCACTTGTTCGAAGGATGAACTTGAGGGATGGCGACATTGTTAAGTTCAAGTTGAGTAATCAGGTGCCACCGGAATTGGAACTGGTTCAAAGAAATGAATTGGATGATCCAAGAAAAATTGTTCGAAAAAAAGTCATCGTGGAACGTTATCAGCAGGGAAAGCTGGTTGTTCGACGGTTACATGATGGAAAACCGATTTTAGAGGGTGGAAAACCGGTCACAATCCAGTTAAGTCCAAATGATGTTCGTCGAGATAACGTGCAGGTCAATGATGTTATTGAAGTTGCCTATTATGTTGATCAGGGTTCTGGGCGAGCTCGGATTTCCTGGATTTATCGAAATGAGACTAATCAGACTGTTAAACCGGAACCTAAACCCCATAGTGCCTATACAACGCATAAAGCAAAATCGACGGATGTATTTACACCGAAGATTGCCTTTGACCTAACCGACAAAACGGTTTTAATGGCCGGTTATGCCGCACATCGGGAAGAAGCCGCCGCCTTGGTTAAGGCTCATCATGGCAAATTGATTGTTTTTGATCATACGTCCAGTGGTAAAGGTAAGGGGATTGAGTCAAACCTTGCCACCGCTGTTAAACATGCGGATATCGTGATTGTGATGTTGCACGCCGTTAGTCATGAAACGGCAAATAAGGCGATTGCCCATGCCAAAGATTTTCATAAATTAGTGGCAACAAGTAACATTAATAGTCCTTTGAGTATTGAGGATGCTATTAAGCGGGCGTTGAATCGTGAGCCGGTTTATCAGCAGTCCAGTCATGTGGTTGAATGAGAATATAGAAATCATCTCAATCAGACAGTAAGCCAGTCGGGAAAATCATAATCCCGGTTGGCTTATTTTGGTGTGGATATGATGGTTAGTATGGAAAAAATGCAAATCCAGTTAAAATATGGTCCAATCCCCAAATGGCGATTTGGTAATTAGCGGTGTAGAATAATTTGTAACAAAGTTATCGAAATGAGGATCCGAAAGGAAAGATAAATTGACTGAAGAACAAAGTAATTCGCAACAGGACATTGATAAGTTGGGCAGGATTTATTGGCAGGATTTCTTTTCAAACAATGGCATTATTGAGCCGGAAACACTGACTGCGAAACAAAAAGATCAATTTTATAACGCATTTATCAGGTTCCTAAAGGTAGCTTTTTCCAAACGAGCGATACCACTTCGAGAATGGACGCTTGAGGATATCATTTCAGCTATCAGAAGATGTGTCAGCCATGCGGCAGAAGATTCACCGGTCCACGGGCACAGCGACGAATCTGATGAGGCTTGGATGGCAGCTTCCAAAACGGGGCTACTCTTTGCCAAGTGGCTGGTGGATAGAGGGACTCTGGACATCGCAACTCATCAACTAGCGATGGCTTATTATCATGACGTGTTGGGGGCAGGAGCGTCTATAGGCAGGGATGAGCAAAAAGAAAAGTCGGTTATTAATTATGAACAGCTTGCAGTTGCCGATGTTAGTCGTCAAATTGACCAATGGACGTTTAAATTCGTTCTGTCATCGTCCTGGCCAGACCAAGATATTCAAAAATCTATTTCGGGGCACTATGCGCAAGTGTTGATCAGAACGGTGGGTGTTCGAATTTATTACGATACCCATTTAAAATTGATGGATTGGACACCATCCGCGTTAGAAAATGTTTTGACAGGTTATTTCATTTCAAGGTCAATTCTTGCGCCAGGAGAATACTGGGATTTTGCAGAAGTGCTCATAGCTTTCTTGGCTTTTTTAATTGACGAAGGTCAAATGACGCGGCGACATGGAGCCCCCCTCGTACAAATCGTGGTTCCGGCAACAAAGAAAATGCTGGCATTAGCCCGCGATCAACGCAACTTTGCCATGAGTAAGCGAATTGAGCTGGGATTGATCGTTTCAGGATTTTATAATGAGTGATTACCAAATTGGGTAGTAAATACGATGACCGGGTGAGTAACGGTCAAAGGCTGAGCGAGGTATTGAGATGTAAAGTGAAAATGTTATTTTTGGGGGGAGACTCATGGTCTTTCCCAACTTTGTTAGTACCTGTCTATTACTCCGTTGAAAAACAATGTTTGATATCAGTTTTTGGAATGATTGTTGACGGCTTTATTTGACAAGCTTTAAGCAAAGATCCTTTTGAAAAATAAGATCACTCTTCCCCAAAACGAAGCTTGACGCTTTTCTTGAGGTTCTGTTTTGTGGATTTCTTGAAGTTCAATTTTGTGGATTTCCTTATGAGTCTGTTCGGGACTCTTGATGTGAATCTTTCTAATTTCGACCTTGAATCTGATCCAGCAATCCGGATATTTGCAGTTTCCTTTATATGATTCAGTTTTAGTTAGGGTAACATCTTCCTGAATCCACCCACAGTATGGGCAGGCATAGTGATAATGGCATGATTGTTCGTCGGATTCAGTGAAGATGACACCTCGTATGGCTTGAAATGCGATCATGTATGAGTGGTATCCTTTCGATTAACTTTTTAATGACAGTTTAAAAAAACACTTCTAATAAGTTTATATCATAGTTAGATGTCTGTTGAAAATGATTTTCTGTCAATCAGGGTGAAAGGTAAGAAACAAAGCAAAAAATTATGACTTTTCAGGTTACAAAATAGTATTAGAAGTATAATAAAATTGAATACATTTAATGATGTATTTTGATCTTATACCTTAGAATTGGAGTGGCTTTTGGCATTACTGTTAATTGAGACCACGAAAGCATCTGTTGGTATAAAATCAATCAGTTTTTAGAAATGGGGTATTGGGGAGAATGAACAAAAAAGGATTAATCGGGTTAGTAACGCTTTTGTCAGCAGTGATTGGATTGGCATGTTTTGGCAACATTCAACGGGTATCAGCTCAGCCGCTGTGCTGGGAAGAACATTATCGGCACGAGTATAAAGTCGAAGTTTTAAAACCAATTCGCATCAATAGGGTCATTTATGGTAAGTATACGTATCAAAATAAGTGGGTAAATGGCGGTAGATTACATAAAGGAAGCATTGTCAGGACTTGGTATGCCGGTATTGGTGGATTTGATTGGCATCTCACTGGTGGACCTAATGGCCGGTATGATATAACTTCTAAGTATGGCTATAATGTCAGCTGGCCTTCCAAACATTATTTCAAGATTTTGAAAGTTTATCATGGATATCATTGGTTCTGATGGAGGGATAAAGGATGATTAAAAAGATTTTGTTAGCTTTTGCAGCGTTTCTAATATTGATGATTGGTTTAGCGGTAGTGCCTGGATCAGCTAGTGCTTCATACAGCCAAAGTACGTTTCCGAGATGGGCAAGGGGAACCTGGTATTCGTATACGCCCCATGCAAAAAGAATTCATTATGATAAGATCACAATTACAGCCAAACATGTGTATGATCATGATTATTATGGTGGTAGATGGCATCGATATTTTAATGTGATTACGCGCAGAGGATTTAATGGCGAGTTATTGCCTAAAAAATCTGTGTATATCGCTTCAGGTCACCGCTTTACCGCGCCAATTGCTAAAACGACTCATACCAGATCAGCCATGGTACCTGAATACTGGCATGTTAAGAAGATAAGGGTTCACAATCATTATTGGAAAGCTTTGCTGAGTTCCACTGGCGCTGGTTGGGATATCGGTGATACGTATGCATTTAGAAGTCGGGTTTGGTATCAAGCTAAATTCATGTACACTGTATTTTAGCGAAACAGACTATAAAAATTTTTAGTCACTGGGAAATGAATGTGTCGGCATGACCATTTTCTTGGTGGCTTTTTTCTGCTTTTATGTATGATATTTATAACGCGTTTGATTGTGGTGGGCAGCAGCTTAGGGGATGGAAGGTTGCGATTATTGTAATTAATATTTTAAAATAATTGCAAAATACAAAAATGAAATTAAATATTATTTTAAATTACAAATGTATTGGAATACTGTATACTACATAGCAGGGGGAGTTAGCAGTGACTAAAATAGAAAACTATTTTTCAAAAAAGCAAAAACGTTTAGATGATTTGAGAAAAAAGTTAGCTCAGGATAATTTATTGGTAGCAACAGAACTGTCGGATAGTGATTTGGTCCTTGCTAAAGAAATGACAAAGGAAAAGCTGTTGCACAGTATTGATAATCGTATTTTCATAACTAGTGAATTTCCAATCAATGATTTCTTAATCAGGCAATTAGTATTGGGAAAGGGAATTTATTATGGTAATACAGCTTTATATCTATGGAATTTAAGTGACACATTCCCGTACACAATCCATATTGCCATGCCTCTTGGCTATCGAATACCCGATAGCCGTTATCCTGATTGGACTAAAAATGTACATTTTAAACAGGTTAGAGAGCCAATGCTTAGCAATGATGTTGAACGTCTTGATGTTGAGGGCACAACAAAAACGATTCAACTATATAGTCAAGAACGGCTATTGGTTGACTTGGTGAAATCCCGCCCGACTGATCAAGAGCAAATTAAGCAAAGTTATCGTCGTTATCTACACTCGAAAGATCGTAATTTTAATCAGCTTTTAGTAGTGGCTAAACGCTTGAAAGTTGAAAATAAAGTAAGAGATATTATGGAGCTTATGATTTGAATAATTTTGATGAAGTGAATAGTTTGCGTGATCGTCTTAAAAATGTTCGTAAACGGACTGGAACAGATATGACTATTTTACTGAGAAAGTACTTTATTGACGGATTCTTGTATTTGTTGTCGCAATCTGAATATCAGAAGAATTTTATTTGGAAGGGTGGATTTGTATTATCTGCGATTACTGGTATTCAACATCGGACAACTGTTGATTTGGATACAATGCTTCAGGGGGTTAGCCTCAAGACTGATGAACTAACAGAAATTATCAATGAAATTATTGATGGTAAACGGTATGATGGGGTTTCTTATCTCTTGATTGATATTCAACAAATACAGGAGGAGAAAGACTATACTGGTCAACGGGTACGAATTTTGGCTACTATCGATAATTTGAAAGATATTTTTCATCTTGACATTGCAACAGGTGAGACGCTGGTTCCAAATGAAATTGCTTTTTCCTATAAACCACTTTTAGGAAATCAGAAGATCCCGTTACTAATTTATCGCCCAGAAAGAATTTTATCTGAAAAACTGCAAACTGTTTTGTATCGTGGCATTCTTAATACACGAATGAGGGATTTTTATGATATATATGTGCTAAATCAGACGAAGCAAATAAACTTTAAAATATTGCAGGTTGCTTTCTCTTACGTCATTAAGAATCGCCATACATCATCTGAATGGGAAAATTGGCAAGAAATTATAAGCTTAATAAGAACTGACAAGCATTTTCAACGGAATTGGCAACAGTATGCAAATAAACATTCTTTTGTTAAAGACCTTTCTTTTGATGATGTTATAAATACAACAGAGTCGATTTTAGAGAATCTTAGTTTCTCCAGTTGACCTTAAAAATACTGCCTAGAATTAGTCCATTTGAAAATTCTAGGCAGTATTTTTGATTTATAGTGATGAATTAATGCTTGGCTTTGATTCTAAGATTTCATTGATGATTGATTTTCAAAGCCAGCCAACACATTTTGCAGCTGTTTATCGTGAACCGTTGCCTTCCCACGTTTAAGCACTTTAGTTGCAACGGCATGGACTGTGTTGTTATCGGCTGCTTTTGTGTCTACAATTTGATTCTTTAGTGCCTCTTTATGGTTTTGATACGTTCCCTTAGCAGGATGATTAACCATTTGAATCACTTCGTAGCCATATTGGGTTTTAACAGGCGTCTTGGTGTATTGACCTGTTTTAAGCTTGAATGCGGCTTTTTTAAAGTTGGGATCAAGCGTCGTGTTGGTATTGTCGAACGGAGAAATGCGACCACTCTTTTTCTTGGTTGCTGTGTCGGTTGAATAGGCGGCAGCCAACTTTGCAAACGAATGACCGGCGTTAAGCTGATTAATCACTTTTTGAGCCGTTGCCTTTTTTGAAACCAAAATTTGGTTCACTGTCACTTTAGGCTGATAATGTTTAAACTGTTGTTTTAACATATCTGGTGTAAATTTTGTATCTGCCTTAATAGCCGCTCTTAGTAAAAGATCCTCTTTAAGGTTGCGTTTGTATTGGCTGGCTGTCAGCCCGTTTTGCGTCAAAAATGCACCAAAAGAAGCACCGTATTGTTTCTTTACGGTATTCAATTGCCGGGTAACGGCTGTATTCTTGACCTTGTTTCCGTATTGTTTTTCTAACCCCTTATCAAGAATCATTTGCCCCAAAGCCTGTTGACCACTGGGAGAGTCTTTCATTTCTTGATAATAGGCGTCTTTGGTAATATTTGATCCGTTGATGGTGGCAACGGATTGGTTGCTGCAGGCACTTAAGATCAAACCGGCTCCAATACCCGCCAAAATAACAAATCCCTTTTTCATAATCATTTAAACACACTCATTCCCTAAATAATTTTGTTCCAGCTGGAAACAACAAAAATTATATTAACATAACACAAGTACTTAATTAATTACTTCAGTTTCTTATTTAAACTAATTTTATACGTTTCTTATTATAAAATGAAGGAACGTCATAAAATCGCAACTTATTTTAAAATCGATTTAACTATTTGATAAAACGGTTTACAACTATTTAACTTATGATTACTCTTTAATGGAAAGTGTCATAGCACTAATAGCAAAAATGGGGAATTAGAGGGGATACTTAACGATGGATGATTTGACGGTTCTGCTTATTTTTATCTTAATGGTGATTGTTGCCGTTATTTTGGCAGTCGGGTTTCAAGTGAAGCTTGCACCGGCTGACTATAATACTTTTGACATAGTTATAATCTAAAAACAGGTGAAAAATGACAGACAATGTAGTAGCCATTTAATATTGATCATATAGATGATGCTTTATTTTTGATTAAAATTATCATGCGCGAAAAATGAGCATGAAAAAAGCTGGTCGAATTAGGATGACCAGCTTTTGCTTTATCAAATTTTAAATTGTGGAATTGGGTAATCATCATTTAAAGGTTTAAAACGATTTAGGCTTTTTTGGAACTGATGTAGTATTTAATAAAGTGTTTTAGATTGATAACATCAAGTCTGGTTAAATGCCCAGTCACCATCACATCATTTAAGTCTTTTTAACTAATAACAAAGATTTTGACGATATCAATGTAAGAAGGTTCGGTTAGACCTTTGATCTGATTCCAATTGACGATTGGACAATACTGTTTTTGGATATGGGGTGATTTTCTTTTGTGTTGATGAGTAATCGGATAAAAAGATAAATCATTATTTGAATCTTCCAGAACGAGTATGGACCTTCGCTTGCCACCTTTTCCCTGTACAAAGGCAACGTACATCCAAGCCACATCAAAAGGATTAATAATCATACCTCGGATCGTCAAACCATTTTTTTATTTTTTCGTCGGTGTCTAATCGTTCTACAGGGATCTTCTTCGCTAGTTGGCGAATCTCCAAAGCATCCTTATCATCTTGGCTTATTGTTAAATTGAACGGGATACCACCGGTGCTGATGACTTTTCGATAAAATGCGTTGATTGCTGTAGTTGGCGTCACACCAATTCTATTAAAAATGTCCTCTGCTTGAGCGGCAACTGATTTATCAATTCTAACTTGAATGAGTTTGTCATTTTTATCATGTTCAACTGCTTTATCTTTCATGAGGTAGCCTCCTTTTTGTGTGTGTCGATATTTGGCTTATTCTGATATATTTTCAGACTAATTTAACACCGACCGACCATTATCAAGCCGAGCCTTCAACAACCAAGTTAAAACATCCGGCAGGACCGACTGCCAATATAACCAGTCATGGTCACCTGGCGATGTTTTGTAAGTGACGTTCAAGTTCAGCCTTGTTTTCATATAAGTCACAAAAGAATCATTATCGGCTTTCAGGAAATCCTGATCGCCGATGCAGTCATAAAAGCGGATTTTTTTCAGTGAGCTCTGTGGTGCCTGGGATGCTAACTTTTCCAGATAGTGCTTGGGAATAGGGTCATTGAAAATGCCGCGCCAGTCCGGCATCAGTTCCGGTAAAATTGATAAATCAACGACCGATGAAATGGCGATGGCGGCACTAAACCAGTTAGGATGGGTAAAAACAAGTTTAAGTGCCCCGAATCCGCCCATCGACACGCCACCGACAAAGTTGTCTTTTGGATTGGCGGATAGCGGAAGCAATTTTCTCATTTCGGGGATAACTTCTTTAGTTAGGTAATCCCAGTATGGTAGGCCATTAGCCATATTCATGTAAAAGCTTCTGCCCATTTCCGGCGTAATAACAGCTAAATTGGTATATTTTGTCAGAACCTCCAAATTCGTTTTTCGAATCCAACCATTGCCACTGTCGCCGAGTCCGTGAAACAGCCAGAGGACTTGTAGGGGATGATCCGATTGAATGTTATTTGGCAGGATGACGTGAGTGGTTGTTTGTTCCTGAAGTGCCGGCCATGCACGAGTTAAATTTAAAAGTGTCATCGTTTGGATTCTCCTGGTTTTCTTTAACATATAACCTAAAAACTGGGAAAAATCAATCATAGACATCAGAAAATAGTAGGCTGAGATGGTGTTATAAAGGAGATATGGAAATGAGGTGGATTAGGCTTTGGATCATAAGTATTAAGGAATTCAAAAGCAACTTTTAGCAATAAAAGATTCATCGAATTCGGAGTCAAATTGTGTGCAACATTTTTGTGGTCGGGGTAATATGATAGCGTATTCAGATACTAATCTAAACCGATTCATTTTAGGGGAGGCTTTATTATGGCAGAAAAAGTAGCTGTAGTTACCGGTTCAGCAGGTGGCTTGGGAAAGGGAATTGCAGAGCGTCTTGCCAATGATGGTTTTGCGATTGTCCTTCATGATATCAACAAAGATCTGTTAGCTGAAACCGAAAAGGAATTTAAGGATAAAGGGATCGAAGTAACGAGTTTTGCGGGAGATGTATCCAAGCGAGACGATCAGTTTGCGTTGGTTAAACATGCGGTTGATACGTTTGGCCGATTAGATGTTTTTGTTAATAACGCGGGGATCGAAGCTGTGACGCCATTCCTGGAAATTGACGAAAAGGAGCTGGAACGTGTCTTTTCAATTAACGTCTTTGGAATGGTTTATGGGACCCAGGCTGCGGCTACCCAGTTCATTAAACAAGGTGGCGGCGGTAAGATTATCAGTGCTTCAAGTATTGCCGGCCATGAGTCCTATGCAATGCTGGGCACCTATTCCGCAACTAAGCACGGCGTACGTTCGTTTACGCAAACGGCTTCAAAGGAATTGGCAAAATACAAGATTAACGTGAACGCTTATGCACCGGGTGTTGCCAAGACCAAGATGTGGGATCGAATCGATGCCGAAATGGTTAAGCACGATCCGTCATTGAAGCCAGGTGAGGCATTCGCAAAATACAGTGCTGAAATATCGTTAGGCCGTTACGAAGTACCATCAGATGTTGCCAAATTAGTTTCATTCTTGGCATCACCGGATTCGGATTATATTACCGGTCAAACAATTCTGGTTGATGGTGGAATGGTTTATCGTTAAGCATAAAAGAGGATGTTTGCAAGGGTTTAAGCGGCCCTGTAAACATCCTTTTTTAATCAAAACGAACCCTTATTTTTTTGCTAATGCATGAGTGATTGACGAAAGTTTATCAATCGAAACGTTATCGCCACGCTCAATTTTGGCGATAATTGCCTGTGTGGTTTGGGCGCGTTCAGCGAGTTGAGCTTGGGTTAAACCGGCATTTTCACGTGCTTTATATAAGGCAACGGCTATCTGCAGCTTTTCGCCCTCAAGTTCATATTCGCGGTTAAATTCAGCGTTACGCCGTTCCTTTGCAATTAATTGGTCAATTTTCATGGTCGTACCATTTCCTTCTTAATACCTTGTCGTGAGTGGGTTAACTCGTTTAAAAGCGAGAAGCCCCTCAATCGTTTAGATCCTTCCAAAGTTCTTCTAGAGAATCATAAGTTTTCCCTTCGCCGGCTTCAGCTTCCCTTTTTGCTTCCAGTGCTTCCGGAGTATCGAGGTAATTAATGATCTTAACCTCATGATTGGCCGCTTTGGTTAACGCATCGCTTAAATAGTCGGATACGCTAATATCATATTGTGCCAAGTAGGCTTCGGCTTTATTACCAACTTCTTGACTGACTTTGGTTGAATACGTCTTATCGTGAGTAACTTTATTTGCCATGATATCAGACTCCTTTTTCGTAGTTGTGGAAAATAGCAACATTTATACCAGGACAGCTCCTCAAAGCATCACCGCTTCAAATAAAGGATTGGTTTGAAAAATCCAAAAGTGAGATTTCCCAAATCGACGCCTTAAGTTCCGGGTGATGACCGCTTTGCACCACACACTTGTATATGATAACTATAGATATCATAAAATGAATTCCAGCAAAAGGAAAGTTTCAGAACACTTCTTCCATTAATCTCTCAAGACTGGTACGATTAAAAGTAAGGGGCATTAACTTTAAAGCTGCCTAAAGGAAGGGATGGGGTTATGTTTAAGAAATTATGTATCGGGATGATAACGGGGGTTGCATTATTGGTTGGGTTGGCAACACCAACTCACGCGTCGACGGACTTAGGGAAGACGCCACATTTATTCTATGTCAAAGTTAAAAAGCCGATTTTTACGGGCCAGTACAAAATCGTCAAGGGGCATCATCAACGGCTTCTAACACCTAAAGGGACTGTTCTACGGGTGGTCAAGATAAAGAAAGCCGAAAATGGTCAACGCTCTGAAGCTGCCTTAACCTGGGGATTGATCAGTCACAAATTACGACAAAAGGTCTATGATCCAAGATCGGCTTCATACGCCGTCAAGCAGTTCAATACAACATATTTTGAACCATATAAATTAAAACTCCCAATTTCCGAGTATATGTTTCAAGCGGGAAGCTTCTCCAATACACAGGAATCCTATTATAAACCGATTTTTAACATTACAATGGACGGTTATCTTCAATATTTCAGTTCATCACGGCTGAAGCATTACCATATTCAAACGACTTGGTTATACGGTAAGACGCCTGCAAATGGTAGGCAGAATCCGATTTACACAATCAAGCCGTCAAAGACAGTAAAAATCGCTAAATCGACAAGCAAGGACAAACAATTCCGACTATATTATCGACAACCGATTAGCGGTCTGACCGAAAAGAAAACGCATGGGTATTACCGATTAACGATTAATGAACTTGGCGACAAGTCCCAAACCTGGAAGTCGAACGGCCACACATACGCTGCTATGTGGCGGACATATAAGGTCGGCAGTCATCCGTTTTATTATTTGTGGGGATCAGAAACCGATGATCCGCAATATCTTAAATAATAGCGGGATTGGCGAGAGTTTGCACGCGTTAGTTATCTGATAACGTTCGGCTAAGTATAGAAGATAAATTTTTAAATGTGATCAGTAGTGAAACAAGCTTCAGCCACAGTCTCCTCAATGGGTCATGGGTTTAATACCATGTCTTGTTGGGGAGATTTTTAAGTTTTGAGTTAACATTTTTTATCCACTGGATTTGCTTGCATTGGGAGAATTGCTATCAATCAGACATTGTTTCAGCTAATTATAGTGAAGTAAAGCAAAACGAGATTAATGTAAAAGCACTTAAACTGGAATTAGTGTTCCAATGCTACAAGAAAATGTCTAATTTATCATAAGACTTGGTCATTTAAGTCGTTAGTCTTGGTAAGTTGATAAATTACCATTAAAGATGTTGACGTTAGGCTGTCTATACTTATAGAAAATATCGAATTGTTTGAAATCCAGCTTGAAATGAATTAATTTTTAGGATAATTTAGTATTGGTAGATGTTTTCTAAACTAAATAGAAATGGTGTCGTTGGGATCCTAAAATGGCAATGTTGAAAACACAGTATTCCTCATGCATATGGGGATGAGACTTAGCTATTTAAAAGGAACGCTATTTTCATAAATGACCGCCTACTTGGTGGAAATCAAAACTACTTTATTTGTACGCATGAGCTTGGCCATCTGATCATTCACCATATTTACGCGGGTATCATTGCTTAGTTTATTCAAGAAGTAAATATGAGAAACGAGCAGATGAATTTGCACTTGGTTTAATTGAACTTTTATAAGAAAGTAACCTAAAAAAGGACATACTAACCTAACGGTAGTCAAATACCGAAAAAATTAGTATAATTTAGTTAGGTAAAGTATTTTATTGACCAACGAGCGCTTTCGCTCGTTGGTCTTTTCTATACTCTTGATAACTTGAACCAGTTTCAATCATGGCATAGGTAATCCTAAGCAGTTTATGAGCTAATGCGACTACTGCCTTTTGCGCACTCATATGACCTTTTAAACGATAGAAAAAGTCTTTTAATCCAGAGCAGGTTTGTCTTTTCGCACCTAGCGCTGCGGTTACCAGGGCAGTTTTCAAATAAACATTTCCATGCAAAATGTGACTGCTTTTGGATTGGCCAGCTGATTCATAATTTCCAGGACATAGGCCAGCCCAAGAAGCCAAATGATGAGCGGTCGGAAACGGGCTTACATCTGTCCCAACTTCGGCGATCACAATTTGGGCAATGTGTTTACTAATCCCTGGAATGGTTTGAAGCCGAAGATACAATTCTTCAAGTGGTTGAAGTTGTTCTTCAATTAGTAATTCCAAGGCATGAATTGCCTGTTGAACATCTGCCAATAATGCAAGTTCAATCTTTAAAATTTGGCGATCACTAGGAGACAGACTGCCGTCTAAAGCAGCGACAATCATTTCCGGTTTAGCTTTTAGCTTGGCGTGCATACATTTAGAAACTGTTTGCAGGTTAATCGGTTTTCCTTGGATTAATAAAACTAACAATTTCTGGCCAGAACTACCAAAAATATCCGTTACATAGGTCGTTAACTTAATGTTTGACCGTTGAAGGATATTATGAATCTTGTTTTTAATACTCGTAGCCGTTTCAGTTAGGGACTTGCGTGTACGAGTTGATTCGCGCAATTCTTGAATTGGCCGTGGTGGAATAAAACTAGCAGCGACTAATCCCAACCGAGCTAATTCGGCGATCCATTCCGAATCCTTTTGATCAGTCTTTTTACCCGGAATATTTTTAATAATTCTGGGGTTACATAAGACCATTTTGAAACCATAAGGTTCCAAAATTTGCCAAACCGGCCGCCAATACTGACCGGTACTTTCCATTAAGACGACTTCAACTTCCTTTTCTAACAGCCAGTTCGCGCATTGACGCAATTCGGGTGATGTTGTTCCGTAACGCCGACTGTTCTTCCGGGGCTTTTGATCAGCTCGACCAATTAAAGTGGTGAGGGTGATCTGTTTTTGGTGTACGTCGATTCCACAACACTTCTCTGTAATGACATCCATGTCAGCACCTCCATTTAGAATAAAAGTTGGCGGTTAACCTTACAGCCTTGAGGAATGAAATTTTATAAGCGTGCTCGAAGCAACAATGGGTTAATCTCGAGGACCGAAGGGCATCGGTTTTATATTCGGGCTTATTAGCACCAAAAAGATAACGATGTACAATGAAACCGCCTTCACCTATATTATACAAAGGAAGACGGTTCTTTTCATTGATGGTTACGAGGAAAAGCGAAGCGCTCCTCGGAGAGTTTTATATGTAGACGATAATGGGCACTTGCTAAATTGTTACAATGAGCTAATCCATTAGTATGGATCGCCCGGTGACGACATTGATTAATATTTTGAGGGGATTTTACTATGGGAATCTTTAGGCGGTTTTTAAAACTAAAGAAGAGAAAGAACAAAAAAGAGATTAAAAAGTTAAGCGCTTCTTAAGCAAACACGGCTTAGATGATTTAAAATCTGAATCTTATCAGCTTGTAAAAAATATCATGGATTAAAAAATGCCTGATGATCAGTTTTTTTTTAATCCTCGGCGTTTTTTAACGGGGATGAGTTTCAAAATACTTTGGTAACAGATTTTGATGCTTTAATCGAACAAATTGGATTATTAATTAAGCAAAGCGTTACACTTTAGAAACAAAATAATGAACTTCTAAAAGCCATTAATGAAAAAGCAAAACGATATTTTGTCCAGCGAACTGACGACAATAAAAGCTGAAATCAATCTGGGGAGATCCTAATAATGCGAGTTAGTAAATTATTATTAACTGGAGTAGCTTTTCTAGGTTTTGTTAGTTTTAATATCGGGCAAGTATATGCATCAAATTATTTTCCAGTTAGGCACTATCATTCTTACACGCCTCGAAGCTGGCGAGGCACATACCACACGAGCGATGGCGATATGATGAAAGTAAATACGTATTCAGTTTCCCTTAATGGTAAAACGTTTTATAGAAGCAATTGGCATGGTTGGCGTAAACTTGCCTTCGCTAAAGTTGATTCATCTCACTATACATTTAATGTTTTAGCAAAATATGGTTATCAAAGTAGTAGACGCTGGCATTTAAAATATAAGAATGGTAAAAAGGAATTAATCAACAATTTGGAGATGGGCTATTCTCAAGTTTGGTATAAATCAGTTCACCATACCAAAAAAGTTAAATCAAAAAAGACTCAAGTCTATGGATTGGATTACCATAGCGCACCTGAATCGCTTAAGTCTTGCGTAGGTCATATGGTTTACACAGGAGATTGGGTGGATAGTTCCGATCCCGTAGGATTAACAACAACAATGGATAATTATGACAACAATATTTTTGCTGTTAAATTGGAAACCGGTGGAGTTCCATTAATACTTAGTGGTTTTAAACATGACGGAATTCAAAAGATGGCGTTAGTTCAATACAACGGCCAAACATATTATGCATATGCTGATACAGGGAACGATCTTGTTCCCTATAATACCTATACTCAAAGTTTAAGTGGTGATACTTTCGTAATTTCATCTGTTAAACCAACTGATACAAAAGATGTGGCACTGAAAAGTAGTGATCAAGTGCTAACGAATAATATTTGGGATTACACCAATCCCAATACTGGCAACGAAATTTACTACCATTACTCTTTGAATAAAGATAAATGGTATCAAGACAATGATTAACGTTGCAATTGCCCCAATAGGGATTTTTATTTTATAAATCATAAAGGAGGTACAAATTATGCTCCCCAAAAGTTTCTTTATTAGTGGTTTTTCAATTAACGGAGAATCTTTGTCCGATTACGTTCCCTTAGAAATCACAAAAGAAAAACCATACATTGAACTCAATGGCCTTCTAACTTCTTACTACAAAGGTGAAATGTTGAACGGGCGTGAAATAATTCCAAGATTACTAATTCAATTAAGCTTAGTTATCTCCGATAATCCTAAAAATTTTGTTGAAGATATCAAAGAAATTCCAACTCACATCCAATCGCTGGACGTAAAATCCGCAGCTCTGTCAGCTTATCCTTCTTTAAAAAAACCGGCACTTTTTACTGTAAGGCTTAATCCATTTCGAGAACCATCTCTTAATTTTAAATCTTTATCTTATGGAAACTATTACTTTCAAATTGCAATCTTTATAGATACAAAACGAACAGTTGAAGCTGAAAGCCTGTTAGTTGCTAATGTTCCTGGAAAATTTAAATATTTTGGAAATGATGGAGATAAAAATGATGAATAATAACGAAAAAGCAAGAGTTATCCCAATGCCCTCTAAAAATTTTGAAGATGATTATTTAAATACTCCATCATTACCTAAAAACAGGGGCTTGGATTATAATGGTGGTGATGATGGAGGTGGCGGAAATATGGATGATCACGTAACTCATAGGGAACTGGACAATGCTGTGGAATCTTTACAAAAAGATATCAAACTTGCTCAAACCGAAACAGCGAAGCAAATTATCGGGTTATCTGGAAAAATAGATACAATTCAAGCAAACTTAATCGGAAAAATTGACAATGGTAATTCTGACCTATCGGGAAAGATAAACGCATTGGCAACAAGTATTGGAAGCTTATCAAAAATAACCTGGTGGATAATGGGAGTTATAAGTGCAAGCATTGTCATTCCACTTATTGGTTTTCTTATTAAAGTAATTTTCAAATTATAATTAGGCCCTGATTGGGTTTCTTTTTTTAAAAAAGAACTCAGCGGGAATTGAAAGAATGTGATAAATATGAATGAGGAAGAAAGATTTGAAAAAATGCTTCAAGACAAGGATTACAAATATTTTGATTCGCTATTGAAGAAAGCTCTTACCAATCACGATGATCACTTTTCCTTTAGCACCCAACATTTTGATAACCATCAAGAAGCTCAAAGCACTTTATGCCAGTGGGCAGATCAGCATCAAGAAGTTAATGGCTTTGAGATTGGACCGGTTGATATAACTGTCCATCTTCATACAACAGTCTAAATCCCTTGTGGTTTTCCGTAATTTCCTTTATTAACAGGTAAAACGCATTTGCTGATTGCTCTTTTGCTAACGCTGTGAACTCTTTCATAATTTACATAATAAATCTCGGCAAACACGGAGATTCCTATTTCTTGATCAAAAATTGTAATGCAATGTTTTAATGTATGGACTGATGCTTTCGACAATTTCATAATGCCATCTTCTTGCCTTATTGTACATTAGCTTTTTTTATTAAATCAAATTAGTATAATAAATGGTTATATAATAATCCGATCCTTTATTAACCCAAGATTTGGCAATGGACTAGAATGATATCAAGGAGGTCTCTATCATGGCCATAATCATTATTAGCACACTGCTATTCTTTTTATTTGGCCTTTCACGGTTTGTAACTAGTTGGTGGTGGCTAATTCTGCTAATGTTTGTAGCAATCGTTGGCATGGATTTCTTAAACTATATTATGAGTGGCACAGGAATCGACATCATTATTGTTGGTTTCGGGATAGCTGTCTATATGTATTTAATAAAACCCAAATTATTTCATTATCAAATTAGATCACACTTCAGTCAATTTAAATCATTATACGATAATGTAAAATCACGATTCATTAAAATCGATTCAAAAGGAGATTAATTTCCCCCTTCCATGAGGGATTTTGTTTACATTCTAAAAGAACGTATGTACGAGGTAAGAATAATGAAATTAAACTATTTTACAAAACATCCCATCGTTTTGAAGTGCAATAGAAAAGTTAGACACGTTTCAATTTAGCTATCGGCTGACGTTTTATGATTTAGTTCACCATCGGTACGAAAAGAAACGCAGTTTCGACAATCCGAACGTTGCTTACCATGAAAACGATCTATTGAAAGTTGAAACTGTCAAAGTGCGTCAATGGGTCGACAGTTTCGTCAAGGATAATGCGACTAATTGGAAAAAATTAACCATACAGGCTTATGAAACCAACTTGAACCAATACATTTTAACTGCATTAGGTGATTTTGGGTATTCTCCATGTATATGGAGGGATCCGAATTCGCTTGTGAGATATATTAGATGATAAAGCTATGTAAAGAACAAAAATTATCTGGGGGTTTTAAAAATATGAATATTAAAAAAACAGCAATTGTTTTGTTGGCATCAACAAGCTTAGGGATTTCCATTGGGTCAACAATTAATCAAAATACTGCACAGGCATTCTCCTGGCATTCATCAGCAATTCCAACCAAGCTACAGGGGTATTGGTATGCCACAGCGAACCATCATCAAGGGGTGGGCATTTATAGACACTATATTCGTTATTCTGGTGAAAAAGCTGCTCATATAACCAAATGGAGATATGCAGGAAATCATTTCTATAAATTCCATTACACACATTCTGGTGGATTTACTATTCTGCTACATTATTTTGGACCACATAAGATAACCATGGATTCTTTCTGGCATTCCTATTTTAGGTAAGATGGGCATAGTTGAAGAAATGTGTGTATTAGTAAATTTGGTTGGATTATCATTGGGCGGTGTTTTAGCTGTCAGGAATTCTTTAATAAGTCAAGCTTGGAATTTATCTATTAAAAAGGCGACCAACTACATAAAATGTAATCAGCCGCCTCAAGTGTGCTCCGAAAAGTAACACCGCCATTAGTCGATTAAGTGTATCGACTTTGTGGACAATTTAAATCGCTGGCTTTATGTTTACTGATTTTGCGTCATTTAACGTACTATAGCCCAAATAATTAAACCTAAAATAATGATCGAGGCAACTCCGATAATATTCTGCTTGGCAGTTGCCTTACGCATGTATACAGTGACGTGCTTTGATTTAAATAGTCTCATCGCCTTATCCCTCCTTTAATCGTTTCTCAATTAACTTTTGCAGTGTCTTGACATCCTCAATTGTTCCGTCTGTGGTAATAAACATTTTTGCCGCGCTCCGTTTGTTCAGGTATCGAACTCTGTCACGGTGCTTGGCTTTATACTTTTTACTAGCTCTTTTTTGTGCCTCACTTAGTACCATTTAACTGCCTCACAATCTTTCTAACTAATTTTATGTAAAATAATATGAATGAACTAAAAAAGTAACTAAGCATTCCTCTATATGGCTTTTAAACTAATTAAGAGCACAATATAAGATTAACGGATGACAGTGACGACTGCTTTCAGGGCATCTATCCCGATGTTTCTTATGGAAATGCTTAGCCGTTCATTCAAGCTTTTCTTTGTTGCATTAACAATTATAAGCTGAGGTACACGAGGTCACAACACTTTTTTAATCGTCTAAAATGTTGTTGCAGACTAAAGAGAAATTTAGTTTGAAATGCAGCAAATGCTCAGCTAAAAACGGACTAGAAGAATTGTAAAAAATTTCTAGTCCGTTTTTATTTGAAACGATGCCCTTTATTAAGCTTCCTGATTGCTTTTAATTTTCTTGCCAAACTCGGTTTCATCAAAATGATCAATCACGTTTTTAAGATCTGAACGGGTCAGACTTGCGCCGAACAGGGGACTGCCGGGTTCGGTCATGATACCGTCGGCGAGGTGATAGTGGACAACGGTGTCAAAGCCCATTGTATCCACAAAGCGTGCGATTTGATCGACGGCTTCCGGATTATCTCCGGTTACAAATAGCGCTTTTCGATTCTCGGCACCCGCCGGTTTAGCTTCTTCTTGAAGGTTGTGGTAACCCATGTGATTAAACGTTTTGACGATGGTACTTTTACTGAAATATTTTTGAACCTGTTCGCTGGAAGTCGATGAAGGATCCAACACTTCTTCTCGAATGCCGTCGGTTTCCCACCAATAATTCATGGCATCGATGACCAGCTTTCCTTTCAGCAACTTTGCGTGAATGTTCTTATATCGACTAAGCGGGATTGCCAGAATAATCAGGTCACTTTTACTGACAACCCCCTGATTGGTTGACGCGATGGCACCGGGCACCAAAGTTTCAATGGTAAGGGCGATTTTTTGGACGGAACCCGAACCGGAAATTCTGACGTTATAACCGGCAGCCAAAGCCAACTGTGCTAAAACAATTCCGACCTTTCCGGCACCGAGAATGCCGACGGTTTTAATTTCGGTCATTAGGCGGTTACCTCCTGGGACAAAAGTTCTTTGACGCGTGGGATGACTTTTGTTGCATAAAGTTCAATCATTCGTTCACGCTGGGCAGCAGTTTGATTGCCGGCACCGTATACGAGATCAAAACGGCCAAGATTGAGTAATTTAATGGTGCGGGCAATTCGTTGGGCAACGTGTTCCGGATTGCCAACGTAAAATGAACCCGACTTGGTTTCGCCGTCGAACTGTTCGCGGCTCATCGGTGCCCAGCCACGAGTCAAGCCAATGCGGTCAAAGTTTGCTTTGATATTCTTCCAGGCAACTTCAACGGCTTCATCCTCATCGTCGGCAATAAAGCCATGGGAATGAACGGCAACCGGGTAAACCGGCTTGTTGTATTGAGCAGCGGCTTTCTTGTATAAATCAAGATAGGGCGCGAAACGATCAGCTTGACCGCCAATAATGGCTAAAATAACTCTATATCCGTTTTTGGCAGCTCGGATAATGGATTCAGGTGAACCGCCGATACCGATATAGGTTTCCAAGCCATCGTAATCTGTCTTTGGATAAACGTCTTGATCTTTGAGCGATTGGGTATATTTCCCGTCCCAAGTGATGGGCTTTTCTTTTAAAAGTTGAGTGAACATATCCAGTTTTTCATTGAACAGATCATCATAATCGATTAGATCGTATCCAAATAGTGGAAATGATTCGGTAAAGGAGCCACGGCCAAGCATCACTTGAGCCCGTCCTTGCGAAAGACCTTCAAGCGTTGCAAAACGTTCATAGACTCGAACGGGATTGTCAGAGCTTAATACTGTAACGGCAGTCGCAAGCTTAATGTTTTTAGTGACCGAAGCAATGGCACCCAGCACGACTTCAGGACTGGAGACACTGTAATCGGGACGGTGGTGTTCACCGACCCCAATAACATCAATGCCCAATTTGTCGGCTAATTCACCTTCCTTAACGATTTGGAGAATAGATTGACCGGCTGTTAAAAGGTGACCGTCTTCAGCCGCAACAATGTCACCGAAAGTTTCGATTCCGAATTGTAAGTTATTAACGTTGACCATGTTGCTCCTCCTTTGCTTACTTTTTGTAAGTTCGATATAAATATATTATAGATTGGGGTGGAAAGCAAGGAGAAGGGTGTGGTTAAAAAAATAAAAGCGGTAAAGCCTGAATGGTCCTAGGATTTAGCAAGATTTGAAAGCTAACTTGGATACGTAATTTTTTGATTATGCTATTGTTATGGATTCATGTTTGGCTGTATAATTAGCCTTGAAATTTACATTTTTGATTGGTTAGAAAATGTAAATAATCTATTACAGCTAGCTTTTTTACATAGCACTATCAAAATGCATGAATAGATAGACACGCCCTAGTTAGTGGCTGCTGAATAATTCCATAAATACCGATGATACAAGCTTCCCAGAAAAATTGATGCAAGGAAAAGAAACTATATTTAACCATTTCAACATATTCTCCTGCATTTCATTTGTAGAAAACATTTTAAAAAAACGACATAGTTGAATTTAGATCAACTTTTCTGCTTTTCATTTTCATAGAAAACATAACACAGCCTTTTTTTGATCTGTTGGCTTGCAAAAATAATATCTGCAGAAAAAATTGAGGCTAATTCAGCAGTCGTTAGTTAATGAGTTGATTAATTAATTACAGTTGAAGCTTATGATAATATTCCAATGAGTCATTAATCAACTGATAGCCGTCTTCATTTTGGATCAGACTTTACTTTGCCTGCTTGATTTATTGCCTGAGGCAGTTGATGTGAACATTTGTGGGATTGAAATTCTCGGCATTCAAATGACGTGCTTTAGCCTTTGCCTTTAATATTGTATAATTATTGTTAAAAGCATTGTAAGATAATGAATAGTATCTTAAATAACTAGCGAGAGGGAACTTTAAAATGCCAATTTTGAATTGGAATGGTAAGTCAAAAGTGATTAATTATCATTTTAATGTACCATACCATATACTGGATCTTCAATATACTTTTGGGGCTAATAATAAAAGTAAGAGTATGATCATTCATGCTGACAACTTAATAGCACTAAAAAGTTTGTTGCCACAATATGAGGGGAAGGTAGACTGTATTTATATTGACCCACCTTATAATACCGGGAACGAAAAATGGGTCTACAATGATAATGTTAATGATCCTAAATTCCGCAAGTGGTTAGGTCAAGTCGTTGGTAAAGAGGGTGAGGATTTGTCTCGCCACGATAAGTGGCTTTGTATGATGTACCCGCGTCTTAAACTATTAGCTAGACTATTATCTTCAAATGGCGTAATTTTTATTTCTATTGATGATAATGAGTTCTCAAATCTTAAAGCTATTTGCGACGAGATTTTTGGTCATGATAATGCTTTAGGACCAATTATTCAAGATAAAGGTAACGCAAAGAATGATACTCATAATGTTCAAAAAAATCACGAGTATATAATCGCATATCGGAAAAAAATTGACGCTGGTCAGGACGGTCATGTTTTATTTTCCGATCGTAAAGTGCGTCGACATATTTTGAAGGATATTCAGGACCGATACTTTTATTTGAGTGATCCTATTACTACTCGAGGAGAGGGGGGGACTCTCCGAGCACGTAAAAATTTAGGCTATTCATTTTATTTAAACCCTGATACTCAAGAATTTATTCCTGTGATGGATTATGATCAAGAGCTTGCTTTAACGGCTAATGATGAGGCTGTTGTTTATAAAAACGACAGTAATCTTAAAGATCAAGGATATACTGTTATAATAAGGCCTCCACGTGTTCGTGGTCAGTTGGGCGCTTGGACTTGGGATATAAATAAAGCAAAACAACACATTGAGGATTTGTATCTTAAACCTAATCGTAAGGGTTCGTATTCCGTTTGTTTTAAGCATTATGTTCCTTCTAATGAAGTTTTTGAAGAGGATGGTAGGTTGTTCTTTGAATCAATTGATAAAGGCCCTGTACCTAGTATTATTAGATATAATACATCCGAAGGAACAAAAGAACTTAAGCGTATTTTAGATACAGGTAATTTTGATAATCCAAAAAACGTAGATATGATATCCTATCTAATCGATTTAATAAAAAACAAAAACGCAGTGGTGTTGGATTCATTTGCGGGATCTGGTACTACCGCGGAGGCAGTTTTGAATTTAAATAAAAGGGATGGAGGTGAACGCCGCTTCATTTTGATAGAAATGGAAGATTATGCTGAAAGTGTAACGGCCGAACGAGTTAAAAAAGTTATTAAAGGCTATACTACCCATTATAGAAAAGTTGTGCAACTTTATGCTAAAAGATTAAATCTTTCAAATTTACGTAAGGGTTCCCAGATTCTTGATAACGCACATGAAGTTATGGAGAATAATCAAAGTCGCTTTGATAAAGTGCAATGTAAATTGAATGATAACAGCATCGTAGTACAAGGGATTAAGCAGAAGGGGCAACAGGTTGCAGGAGTTGGTGGTGGTTTTTCTTACTACACTATTGGAGATACATTATTAGATGAGTATGGAAATTTCAACGTTGACGTGCCAACATCAACTGTAGCAAGTTATATTTGGTATTCAGAAACGAGAAATAGTGCTAGTGTAATTAATAAACACTTTGACGAGAGTGGTTATCTTGGCCGAGTTTCTGATACAGCATATTATTTATTATATGATCCTACCAGGATAACTGTTTTGAATGAATCCTTTTTGACTCATATAAAATACCATGCTGATATGTATGTCATTTATGCTGATCGACTAACTATATCAAAAGATAGGTTATCAGCTTTGCACATTACATTTAAAAAAATTCCTCGTGACGTTGAACGATTTTAGGAGGGCTAGAATTATGGAATTGAAAGAATATCAAAAGGGCGTTTTGGACGATATCTCACGGTTCTTGGAGGAGTGGTCGGGGCCATCCGATTACAATGCCTCGACAGCTTATTCACACTTCTGGCAAATAAAGGGTTTAAAGGTAGCTGACGATGGGCCAATTAATCCTTACAATGATCAAATTGATAACGAAAAGGTCCCTCAACTCTGTGTTAAAATTCCAACAGGAGGAGGCAAAACTTTTGTTGCAGCTAGCGCTTTAAAGCTCCTTTCAGATTATTTGCCATATACAGACAAAAAGGCTGTCGTTTGGTTAGTTCCCTCAGATTCAATTTTAAAGCAAACTTTTAAAGCGTTATCTGATCCGACTCACCCTTATAGAAAGCGTATTGATGCTGATTTTTCGCATAGGGTTGAGATCTACGGCAAAGATGAGCTACTTGGTGGTCAAAATTTTACAAATTCGTCGATTGAACATCAACTATCAATTTTTGTGTTAAGCTTTAATTCACTTAGAACTTCCAATAAGGATTCTAGACTTGTTTATCAAGAAAACGGTAATTTACTGTCGTTTAAATCCAGTTTAACAAACCAAAATGTGTTAGATGATGCGGACGAGCTTTCCTTAATTCAAGTAATTCGATCACTTGATCCGATTGTAATTGTTGATGAAAGCCATCATGCAACATCTAAGTTGAGCATTGATATGCTAAAGAACATTAATCCTACATTTATTTTAGAGTTAACAGCTACGCCACGACAATCAAGTAATGTGCTCTCTTTTGTAGATTCTTATAGTTTAAAAAAAGAGCATATGGTTAAGCTACCTGTTATTGTCTATAACCGAAACGATAAAAGTGAAGTGATTGGAACGGCTATTGCTATACGAAATAAATTAGAAAGCTTAGCAAATAAGATTAAGAAAAAACGTTATATACGTCCAATTGTATTATTCCAAGCTGAGCCTCAAAATAAAGATGGAGCAGTTACTTTTAATAGGATCAAAAAAGATCTTATTAAAGTAGGTATTCCTTCTGAACAGATTGCAATTAAGACTGCTAATGTTGATGATATTGGTGATACTGATTTAATGAACCCTGAGTGTCCTATTCGTTATATAATCACAGTTAATGCTCTCAAAGAGGGGTGGGATTGCCCGTTTGCCTATATTCTTGCGACTATTGCTAATAAGAGTTCTAAGGTAGATGTTGAACAAATACTTGGGCGCGTCTTAAGGTTACCATATGCTAGCGAGTCGTCAGAAGAATTACTTAATTTGTCTTATGTTTTAACTTCCTCTGATGATTTTGCAAATGCATTAGACGGAATAGTGAAGGGGCTTAATCAGGCGGGATTTAGCCCAGAAGATTATCGAGCTATCGACAATATATCACAGTATCCTTCTATAGACAGTCCTGTGCCATTCAAAAATGATACTAATTCCACCCCTTTTCAGACAAAATCAGTATCTAAAGAGTTGCAAATAGAAGAAATAAATTCAGACACTGTCAAGGCGTGGCTGCCTCATAATCCAAATAAAGAGGTGAACAGGGAGACTAAAACGGACAGGCTTCTTAACCAAGCTAAAAAAATGAATACGGTTTATAAAAAAGAAACATACAATAGGTTGAATCAATCTTCTGATGGTTTTGTTCCGTATGATCTTTCTAAACGGGTACCAAAAATTACTATCCAACCTCAGTATATAGAAGATGCAAGTAATACTGTGTTGCCTCAGTTTACAATCCCAGGTGAAAAAACAATTTTTTCTGATACTTCTTCAAGACTCCTAACTTTCTCCGACCTAACGATAAATTTTGATCTTAGTAAGTCTGATCTCAATATCAATTTAACAGAAACATTGCCGGAGATGGCAAAAATTGATGTTAATTCCCAAAATAAGGTTAAGCAGGGGCGTATAACTGGTAATTTCTCTGGAATTGAAAAAATCATCTATGATAAAGCACCTTTAAGACAGGCGATCGAAATAGCTATACATAGAGCAGATAGCATTAACTTTGTTGACCACAGGTCAGTCTGCAGTTATGTAAACCGGGTTGTTAATTCCTTAAGTGCGTCACAAAAAGAGACTATTATTAAAAAACCGTTATTTTTTGCAGAAAAAGTTAAAGCGAAAATTTTTGATCTCATAAATAAAGAGGAGCAAAAAGAATTCAATGAGAGGCTTGAAATCGATTCAATTAGTGTTGAGCCAACTTATCATTTTCCTAATGAAATGTTATTGACTAACTCTATCGACTCTTTGGAGAAAACTTTATATTCAGCTGAGCAACGGGGAAATGGTTTTGAGCGAAAGATGATGGATATGTTGTCAGAATCGAAGAATATTCTTTGGTGGCACCGCAATCCAGCTCGATCAAAATATGGTTTCTGCATGAATGGTCCCTTTAACCATTGGCCGGATTTTATAGCCAAAACGTTAACTGGAAAAGTCTTAATAATCGAGACTAAGGGCGACGATCTTCGTGATAATGGTATTGAAAGAGCAAGACTTGGTTCGCAGTGGCAATCATTAGCTGGTATCCATGATTTTCGGTATTTTTTAGTTTTTCAACATTTGCAGGAAAAGGAAACGGTTAATTTCACTAAATTCAAAGATATCTTATCTAAATTATGATTTTGACTGCTAAATTCAAGGTAAGTGTTTTTGAGTTAGTGTTATTAGGAATGCTTTACGTATATTCTGAACGTTAGGGAAGCACCCAAGAATTGACCGTTATTTAAGCAACTAATTTAGGTTGTTGAGATATTTGGTTTTAATTCCATGGTAAATAGGCTTCCAGAACTTCCTTTTTGGCAAAGACCGGCAGTTGTGGTAACTCAGTTAGTAAAGTTTGCAGATATTTTTGTGGATCTAGGCCACAGGCTTTCGCACTTTCAATCAAAGTCATCCAAATTGCGTTGGCTCGTGCCCTTTGGGGACTAGTACTGAATAGCCAGTTTTTACGACCAATGACGATGTTCTTCATAGCTCGTTCGGCGGCGTTGTTGCTCCAGTCGATTGCCTCGGTATTTAGAATCCGATTTAAAGCGGCTCGCTGATTTCAGGCATATTGAACGGCTTTCCCTAACCGCGCTTTTGGTAAAACGGTGAATCGTATCAATCCAGTGCCAAAAACGCTTTACCAGCTTATTTAATTTGGCCCAACGACGGCGTCACCGCACGCGAGGAGAAAAGTTCTGCCATTGACGTTCCAACGCAAACATTTCGTCCAACAGTTTCAACGGAACACTCATTACCGTTGTTTCTGTTACCTTGAGCCGCATCATAAAATTTACGGCGTACATGTGACCAGCATCCCACGCGAACCACCTGGGTTCCAAGGAGATTGTACCCAGCATAACCATCGCACTGAAGAGTCCTGGTAAAGTTGGCATATAGTCTTTGGGCAAACTTGCCTGAACGACTGTCGCTATAAGCATAAAATACAATCGGCTCATCACTCCTTTTAACACTCCGAGCTACCCACATGTATGATTTGGAAGTCGCTTTTTTACCGGGTTCACGCAAGACCGAATGGGGGGTCTCATCACCTTGTAAATAATATTGACCGGTTAAGTGTTCGTGAATCAGCCGATAAAGTGATTCAACTGGCACGGTTCCTTGAATAACCCAATTATTGAAAGTCGTATCCTGGGCATTTGATCCCAGGCGATGCCAATCTCTCATTTGCCGATAAATGGGCGTTCCCAAGACGTACTTTTGATAAAGGATACTGGTTAGCAGCGACAATGAAACCACACTATGGGGAAATAATCCGCGAAGCGCTCTGGCTTGTTTGAAATGACTTTTCCCGTCTAAACGTTCACAGATTGGACGCTTGTAAGTTTGTTCCTAGACTTCTTCGACACACAAACGAGCTGGAATATGATGAACCTCTTTGCGGACTTATGTCACAGCCCCGTTCTATTGATTACAGATTCGAATTTGAAACGCCTTGCTAGCGGGCAACTTCTACCCTGAACTCCGTCGACCTAATTTGACTTGAACAATTTCGTTTTCATCCATAAAAATACATCACCACTTTTTTATGGATGAGGTAAGGATAGCGCAACGCGCTAACAATTTATAGACGGTCTAATGTTGGGGGCTTATGTTACAAATCGGTTTCCTAATAATAAGCGGTGGGCCTCTTCAAAAAGTGAGGAAGTCCACCGCCTATCATTTTATCAACAACGGTCGCTTACTGGATATCTGTGATCTTACCTAGATAATATCTGTTCAAGAAAACTAAATGTCCTAGTGAGGTTTATATTGTTGTTTCGAGCAATGAACTGTTTTTGGATAGGAATAATTTGTTCCTTTGTCAAGCCTTTTCGGAAATATTTTGTAAATCGATTTTTTCCATCCTTTAAGGTTCCAATTAGTAAAATTTGCCAACGTTCATTGGTGACATCGATTAGATCATAATTAAAATCTTTTGGAGAGTATACAAATTGAAATAGTGGTGAAATGTTTAGAATTGAAATAAGAGTTTTTCTGCGATATCTATAATTAGTTGTTAGGAACAAAAGTAAGGAATCAATTAATTGATTTTCAAGACCTCCAATTTGTATACGACCTTTTGGAACTCGGTGTTTATCAACTTGTTTAATAAGGTGATGAAAATAATATTCCCGCGATTGTAAAAGATATCCATTTTCAAATAGTTGAATTGGGAGTTGGGGATGCCACTTTAAACAGTAATTTATAACCTTATAAGCATTTCGTCGAGGGAACTCTTCCTTTTTGAAAGAGGAAATGAAGAAAATCATATAGTCGGGATGGCTATTTGAAACAATGTTTTTGCGAATTAGTTGTTTATCTAGTTTATTACATGAAAGTACCCTTTCTGTCCAGAAACTTAAGCCAGAAAGATTTCCTAGAGGTGTGTTTAATCTGCTGAAATTTGTGGGGTTACTAAGATAACGAATCAAAAAGACTTCTAGATCAGTGATTGGTTGATCCTTCACCTTAAATGAATAATCCACAATAATTTTTGAAATTTTTTCTAAAATAACTAAGTCAACTTTGACTTGTTCGGTTAATGAAAATACAGCTTTTAAACATCGTGTAAGGCTTGAAGAAGAAAGTTTTGAATATCTTATAAGTAATAGGTAATTTTCTACCCATTTTTCAAATTTATTTCTGGCTGGGTGGATGCGCTTCTTGTTAAACAAGTGCAGTCTCTTATCAATTCTTTTATACGAATCACACAAATTCACGAAATTTTGACAAAATTCCTTTTCATTGTTGTAAATTAGATCATAAATATGTTGATTTTCTAATTGTCCCTTTAAAAAGTCTGTGGAAGTAAGTTTTACAATAATGTCGACATCCACGCTGTTTAGTGGATAGTTTCGTTGTGTATTTATTTTAGGATTAATCTTATTTTTACCACTAACATAAGTAGTAATGATCATACTGCAGTATGCGTTGAAAATGCTATTCCAACTTGTGTAGAAAAAGTCAACAAATAAGTAGTTTTTATGAATGTAGTTATACATGTCATATACGAAAAATTGTGTTTCTATTAGTCTTCCATACTTTTTTATACTATTACCCAACGCATCAATTAAATTAGCAGAAAAAAAGTCTCTTGTATAAAATCTCTTTTGCTCATCGATAAGTTTTCGTAAGCTTACATTGTTTGCGTAAAAAGATTCAGTATCACCGAGAAAAATTTCTCTTAAAGTATGCGATTGCAGTTGTTGTAAAGGAGTTTGCTCATTAAATATTTTGCTGATGATGCCTATTGGATTAATTTCAGTATCTGTAAACGCAAGATTTAATTTTTTTATTAACGAATATAGGTAGTTTTTTGTCCCATCTATTGAGATATTTGAGAGTATCTTAATAGATTTTTTAGGGAAGAAGAGATAATTTATATAAGCATATTGAAACTGCGACTCTATTGATGAACTAGTAAGTCTGGAAGACGCTTGCTCAAATAGTTTATAAAATTGATTTGATTTCGTTAATGAAAATACTGTATTGGACTTTTCTCTTGGAACTGAAATTAAATGGTATTTAGACAAATTTGAGTTTAAAACAACTATTTTAGCGATAGAGGACTTAGATAAGATGGAGTCAACTAAAGGTGTATTTTTCTGAATATCTTTAATTCTTTTAAAAGAATTCTGACTCATAATAACAGTTGATCCGTAATAGTTTAGAGATGAGTCTGTAAACTTTCCGTTTGATGACAGTTCGATGTCGTGTGTTATAACAGGCCGGAAATCCTCAAAAGAAGTGTATGGAAGCTGATCTAACATCTCTAAATAATTGTTGTTAAAATATGGAAACCAATGAGCAATTGCGTTTAAAATTGCATAATCTGACTTTGCCGTTTTGTCTGTTAAACTATTTTCGTTATCGTATCTCATTACCTCAGGAGGTAAGGTATCAAGATCAATTAGATCAATATTGCTTGCTTTATAATAATTTTGAAGCTGTGTGTAAGAATAATTTTGGCTTCTTGAACTTGAATATAGTAAAACATTATTTGGAATATGAGTTTGAGTATTATTATAAGTAAGTTGCCGTCTTAGGTGGTTTATCCAGTTAATTATTAAACGAAGGTTATTATCCGACATTGAATACCCAACAAAAATAAAAGTATGTGTTGCAAGTAATGCTTTGATAAAAGTTGAGATTAGAATGTGAGAGTGGTCATAGTTTAAATAATCGGATTCTTTTAATACGATAGTTTTTTCTAAATTCTTTTGAGTAATGTCACCGTGCATTTTTAATATGAAATGAGAACCAGAATTGCCTCGAAGCAAGAAAGATGAGTCGTCAAAAATAGTTACATATTGGAATATCCGAGCATTAAGACTAGCAGATCTTTCGAGAAGTGTATCGTAGTTGGTGGTAATAATGTGATCAGGACTTAGCCGAACAATCATGTCATCTAGTGTATTTCCAGAACTTTGTTTTTGCATTGTTTTTCTAATGATATTGAAGTATTTATTGCGATCTTTCTGAAACATCATTTCTGGTATTTTTAATAGTTCATCATTAGTAAATTCGTGGCTGGATTGAATGTTCAGAGCTTTTGCCATCGCATTTACAAGCTTTGACCAAGATGGTAATCCCGAATTTTGCGAGACACCAGCTCCAACAAAAATGATCAATTTAGAATCGTCTGAGGCTTTAATAAGTTGTGACAAGATTGTTGATAATTTAGATTCCATTTTTCTCCCTTAAATCATCTTTATTCATTGTTTATGGCAAAAGCCTACAGGTATGATTATACATCGTCGCTTCTTTTTCTGCATTGATGATAAACCTACAATAAAAGAACTGAACTTTACTTTACCCTTAATTTGGTAATCTCTTCAATTTTCTTAAGAACGTAGGCACTTTATCTGTTGTGCTAGTTGACTTTGGGATGTATCAATCAACGTTGCTCTAATCGGGATTGAAGTCTTGATAATGAATGTAAGCGGATTTAATCGATATTGTAAGGGCGATTAACTGTAAAAGAATCTTTTCGATTTTGCACTGTTGCAACTTTAACAGTCGCGGGTAACAATATTCAATGCTCCAATTTCTGAATAGTGAGTATAAAAAATTGATAGCAGAATTTGCTGGCAATTAATATTAATAATGCTTAGAAGTCTGAAAGTCTGAAAATTTAAATATACAAGTAAGAGCTCCTGTCAACTTTTAAAAGTCGGCAGGAGCTCTTACTTGTAAAACTAGAATTTCATTTACACAAATAATTTTTATGAAGCAAAATTATTTAGGAACAACCGCAAATGCTCTTACTGGGAACCCGGGTGCTTTTTCAGCCTTAGGCACGGAAATAAAGATGTAAGCACCAGTTGCTGGAACAAGATCAAGATTATCTAATAATTCAACTTGATAATGACCGTGGGAAAGGACATAGTATTCACCAACTAAACCATGTTCTTGTTTTACTGCTGTATCAGTGTCGAAAGTTTCATGACCATTAGCTGACGCACCTCGTTGCTCATAGATAAATTTCAGAGCATCCAAGTCCCATCCGGGATAATGAGCTTGTTTCTTGTCATCCAGGTTTTCAAATTTTTCTTGACTAGGCCAACGTTTTGACCAATCGGTTCGTAAAGCGACAAAAGAATTTTCCGGAATTTTTCCATGTTCCTTTTCCCATTCTTTAATGTCGTTTACGGATAGGGAAGCATCAGGGTTCTTCTTGGCTGCATCGGAATGATCAATGACAACTAGTGGGAGAACTAATTCTTTGAGAGAAAAGTTTTCGACATACTTATCTTGGTGTTCATCAAAATGAATTGGTGGATCAATATGAGTCCCAAACTGTCCTGGAAAAGTATATTGTTTGACGTAAAAACCATCAGAATGTGTAAAAATGGTTTTAAATTCTGGGCGTGCGAATGAAGGGAATCGAGGACTTTCTGGCCCAAATGAATGGGTTAAATCTACCCAATTAAATGATTTTAATTTTTCAACGACTTCGCCAACAGATTGTGGCTTTGAAATTTTGGATGTGAATTTTGTGTTTGCAGTTGTTGTAGTTGTCATAATAAAAATCCTCCTAATCCTTGTTTGAGAAGTCTAAGCTTGGTGTTTTTTCTGAGAAGAAATGAGTTTTTGCAACTAAGATTGCCAATCCTACCAAGATCCAAATAATACCGACAATCTTTGATTCGATTGATAGGCTTAAGAAAATCCAGGTGCTGACCGCAAAGCCAATAAATGGTGATACCAAATACTTAATAAATGACGAAACTGAACTGTGGTCTCCCTTTACATAAAACTTCCAAATAACTGAAAGATTCAACAGAATGAATCCAAAGAGGGCACCAAAACTAACCAAATTAGAAACTGTATCTTGCGAAAGTGTTAGTGATAGGATTAGTGAAGCTAAACCAACTAGAACAATGGCAAAGATTGGGGTTCGATACTTCTTATGCAATTTGGCAAAAGCAGAAGGCAGAATGCCATCTCTGCCCATAGCGTACAGAATCCGTGAGACAGCGGTCTGACCTTCTTGACCACTGGCAAAGCCGAATGAAAGAATAATTGTAATGTCTGCTAATTTAACTAACCATGTGCCGCCAACTCGTTGAAGAATGCCGAGAAAGGCGGTATTTGGATTGAGGTTTTGATAGTCTGGAGCCACAAATCCAGCTAAAACGGTAATAACAACAAACAGAATACCAATTGATAAAATTGAAAGAATAATGGCTCTTCCTACTGAGCGATGCGGATCTTCTGCTTCTTCAGAGAGGGTACTAATTGCATCAAAGCCTAAGTAACTAACAATGACAATTCCAGTTGCTTGGAGTACACCCTGCATGTTGAAGTGCTGAGGATTATAAAATGAAATTGCTTGTGGTTGAATAGTACCTGAAAGGAGTAATCGAATGGTGCCAATGATGAAAGCAACTAAAACGACCCCTTGGAGTGCGAAAAGAACCCAACTAATCTTAGTAACGACGTTAGCACCTAAGATATTGACGATGGTGTTAAATAGTACCAAGATAACAATCCATGCCCAACTTGGGACTGCCGGAAATAATGATTCACCAAATGATTGGCTGATTAGGTAAGTAATGGTTGGAATTAAAAAGTAATCAAGTGTAATTCCCCAGCCACCGATAAAGCCTAAGCCGGCATTAGTTCCTTGTTGAACGTACGTATAAACTGATCCGGAAAATGGATATCTACTGGACATGGTTGCATAACTGAATCCTGTAAAGAGCATTGCAACCATTCCTACGAAGTAGGCTAAGGCAACCATCCCATTTGCAGGAGTTAGGAATGAACCGTAAAAAGCGAGTGGTGCAACTGGAATCATGAATGTAATGCCGTATACTAATAAATCTTTTGTTGAAAGACTGACTTTGAGTCCGCCTTCAACACTTGCGTTTTCTGCCATGAATAATACCTCCCTAAAATATAACTGATTCTCTAATAAAGAAAACTATGAAGACTAATTCATCTCTTCAACTTCACATAATCGGTTCCGACAAAAAAGTCGCCCCTTGCTGTCAAATAATGACAAACAAGGGGCGACTTTAATCGCTTTACCACCCTATATTCACACCAAAAACTATGGTGTCTCAACGGTACTTGATAATACCAGGGAAGTTAACGGTTCCTACCGGTCTATCTAGCCAACATACCAGATAGCTCCTCTTTGAAGTTCATCTTCACTTTGAGATTAATATCCATTCCCATCAATTTGGATTCTCTTTGATTAATCTTTTCAGTTACTCTTCTTCTCATAGGATTATTAAAATGAAATTAAAAGATTGTGAAAAGAATAGTCCCGAAAATTATAAATGTCAATACTTTTATTTATGAATTTTAAAATTTTGCTAGTACAAATGCAGCTTTTAGCAAGCTAGGAACGAAAAAGAAAAAGAAACATTTATGGATTGAAAATATTGATTTTAATTTCACCGTTAAATCACCAATAAAACCGATCATCATTAAAAATATTCAAAAAAAACATTTGATTAATTAAAAAATAATGTTATTATTTATAACAATCTTAATACAACACGTGATGAAGAGAAGAGTAGCAATTAATCGTTCTTCTAAAGAGAACTGCCAAGTGGTGAAAGGCGGTAAGAAAGATAATTGTGAAGATGAGCTCTGAATAATGATTGATGTTGACGCATCAATCACGGAAGGATCCGTTACTATCCCTGGCATCAATAGGTGTCGTTGAGGTAATTCATGTAAGTGGGTTACGAATTTAGGGTGGTAACACGAAAGCTTTCGTCCCTTGACTGTGTAGAACATACATATTGTCAGGGAACGGAAGCTTTTTTGTTTTAGTTGATGGAATTTTCTGAATAATCAGAAAAGGACTTTCATATTTTGGAGGTAAAAGAATGACTAAGAAGCAGGATTATCAGTTGTTATTAAAGCAAGCTCAAACACTTCTAGATGGTGAAAAAGATATTGTCGCAAATATGAGTAACTTGGTTTCTCTCATTTTTCATTCATTGACAGATCTAAATGGCACAACCTTTTATCGGAATATTAATCACGAACTTGTACTTGGCCCCTTTCAAGGTAAACCTGCTTGCATGCATATTCCTTTTGGGAAAGGGGTATGTGGAACGGTTGCTCAAACTAAGAGATCTGAAATCGTACCGGATGTGACAAAGTTTGATGGTCACATTGCCTGTGATGCTGCTTCAAAATCTGAAATTGTTGTCCCGGCTTTTTATCATCGAGCGTTTTGGGGCGTCCTTGATTTGGATAGTCCACATCTGAATAGATTCGATTCAATAGACGAACATTTTCTACTTCAAATTGCACCACTTATATTTGCAGATAATGATGAACCAATTACCGATCGACAAATAGTTGGCAATCATTTAGAAGCGAGGTGATTGATTTGAACTTCAAACCATCTGATAGATTAAACGAGATTCCAACCAGCTTTTTTGCTGAGCTGGACGATAAGATTGCCAACTTCAAAACCAACACACCAATGATTGATTTATCAAAAGGTAATCCGGATTTACCCACCCCTCAAAATATTGTGAATGCGTTGAAAAAGGCAGCCGATGATCCCATCAATGATGCATATACACCGTTTGAGGGGAAGGCATCTTTACAGCAGGCAATCAGTGATTTTTATGAACGGGAATATCACGTTGAAATTGATCCGACAACTGAAGTTGAGATCTTTAATGGTGCAGCAGTTGGCATTTATGCGTTACCACAGGTCATTTTGAATCCAAATGATATCGCATTGGTTCCGGATCCCTATTATCCGGAGTATATTCCAGCAATTCAGCTGGCGGGCGGACACATCTATCATTGTCCGCTACTGGCACAAAATCATTATTTACCCGACTATCCGTCAATTCCAACAGAGATTAGTGATAAAGCAAAATTACTGTTTCTCAATTATCCAAACAATCCAACCGGCGCAATTGCAACACAAACCTTTTTTGAGAAAACAGTTGCTTTTGCCAAGCAGCACCACCTAATTGCGGTAAATGATTTTGCATATGCGTCACTTGGTTTTGATAGTCATCCTTTGAGTCTACTTCAGATTCCCGGGGCCAAAGAAACGGCCGTGGAAATTTATACTCTGTCAAAAACATACAGTATGGCAGGTTGGCGAATTGGTTTTGCGGTTGGAAACGCAGATGTGATTGCCAGTCTAAAAAAATATCACGCTCATGTTTACAGCACGGTATACGGGGCGGTTCAGGATGCGGCAATTGAGGCGTTATCCGGGTCACAAGATGGTGCCACTAAAATCCGTCAAGCGTATCGTCAACGAAGGGATTTGTTTGTTTCAGGACTTAGAAAACTTCAGTTTGACGTTCAGCCGGCAGCGGGGACCTTCTTCGTTTGGGTCAGGGCACCCCAACAATTAACCGGTCAGCAGTTTGCGGATCAGCTATTGAAGCAGGCGGGGATTGCAGTTGCCCCGGGGATTGGATTTGGCAAAGAGGGTCAACAATATGTTCGGTTCAGCCTGGTTCATAGTGACAAGACGTTAAAGGCAGTTTTAAGCAGGTTACAAAAAATGGAGGGATCAATATGATTATTTCAAGAATCGGCCCGCAACAATACGTAGTTTCTTCCGAAGCTTATGATCAGCTACCAAAGTATCTCTCTAATAATCAACTGACGCGGATTCTGTTACTTCATGGGCAGCGATCCTTAAATGCAGCCAAACCATATTTGCCGGAGTTACCAAAAGATAGTCATATTTACAATGTTAATTTTAATGGTGAATGTTCAATTAATGAGATTAACCGAATTCGGACACTGATTAAACAATATGATATTCAAGTGGTGATTGGTTTGGGTGGTGGTAAAGTTCTGGATACTGCCAAGAGTGCCAGTCATTACGAGCGGGTACAGTTGGTTTTAATACCAACATTGGCTAGTAATTGTGCACCGTGGTCTTCCGTAAGCGTTCATTACAAAGAAAACGGTGAACGATTGGACCACGAAGTTTATGATACGGCTGCAAATTTACTTTTAGTCAACCCAGTGGTCATTTTAAATTCCCCGGTGAATTACTTGATTGCCGGTATTGCAGATACGCTTGCAAAATATTATGAGTCCGAGCTGGTATTTCAACATTTGGCTGAAAGTGATCATTTTGATAGTACGTTGCAAATCTCGTTTCAAATGGCCGTGGATTGTCGTGATATTTTGTTGAAATCGTCAATTGCCGCTGTTAAAGATATGAAAGCCGGGCAATTAACGACCGAGTGGTTAAACGTTGTTGAAACAATTATTGCAACTGCCGGAACAGTAGGCGGTTGGGGTGATCAATATGGGCGGGCAACCGGTGCCCATTCAGTCCATGACGCATTGACGTTGTTTAAGGAAACCCAGCCGTTGCTCCACGGTGAAAAGGTTGCTTATGGTATTTTGGTTCAACTCGCTTTGGAAGCCCACGTTGATGATTTAAGAAGGTTGATTCAATTATTTAAAAAGCTGAATTTGCCAACAAATTTAAAGGAACTGGGATTTCAACAAATCACAACATCACTGATTCATCAAATTGCTGCAGAGTCCAGTTCGCCTGATAAAACAATTCATCTATTACCTTTGGCGACAGATGAACAGGCAGTTTTTAATGCGATTCAAAAATTGGAACATGTCACTCATAAATTAAGTGTGTAAAGGGGGAATTTGCTAGATGACAAATAATGCGTTAATAAAATTTGATCATGTTGAAAAGACTTTCCCCAAAAAGAATGGTGTCAGTCAGAAGGTTCTAAATGATGTGTCGTTAAGTATTAACGAAGGCAGTATTTTTGGCATCATTGGATATAGCGGTGCCGGGAAATCGACTTTGATCCGGTGTGTTAACGGGATAGAAAAGCCAACCAGGGGCAACGTGTTTTTTCAAGATCAAGTTATCAATCAGTTAAAGGCAGGGGAGTTGCGAGATGCCCGCCAAAAAATCGGCATGATCTTTCAGCAGTTTAATTTAATGCCTTCCAGAACCGTTTTTCAAAATATTTATTTACCAATCAAGTATCAACACCAGAAAAAGGAGGAAGCGGCAAAGCGTGTTGATAAATTATTAGACTTGGTCGGATTACCTGATAAGGCAAATGCGTTTCCATCCGAATTGTCAGGCGGTCAGCAACAACGTGTCGCAATTGCAAGAGCACTGATTGATAATCCAAAGGTTTTGCTTTGTGATGAAGCTACCAGTGCACTTGATCCCCAAACGACCCAGGATATTCTTGATTTACTGCGGAGATTGAATCGTGAATTAGGAATTACGTTGATTGTGGTGACACATGAGATGGATGTGATTGAACAAATTTGCGACGATGTTGCTGTATTGGATCATGGTCAGATCGTTGAATCCGGGGATGTCTATTCTATTTTTGCAGATCCTAAGGATGACTTGACCAAACGGTTTATAGACACAACTTCCAGATTGGATTTATCTGATGAAATTATCCATAGTCATTTGATTAATTTATCCGGCAGTCAACGGTTGGTGAAGATCACTTATTTGAATGGCAAAGCAATGCAGCCGTTGATTTCTTATATCTCAAGAACGTTTGAAGTCGATGCCAATATTGTGGTCGGTGATATTAAAATTCTGCAGTCCAAGCCAATCGGAGGCCTGGCATTTGTTCTTGATGGTAAGCCGGAACAAATTGAGCATGCATTGTCTTATCTAAAAGACCAGGATATTCGTGTGGAGGTGTTGGATTATGTTAAGTCTGATTAGTCATTGGTTTCCAAATGTGTCGGCTAATTCCGGCATCTTCTGGACAGCAGTTATCCAAACGTTGGAAATGACAATTATTGTTGGGGTGGTTTCCTTTGTTATTAGTTTGTTCTTAGCAATTTGTTTGGTTGCCACCAAAAAAGGAGGACTCTTGGAACAACCCGCAACATGGACTATTTTGGATAAAATCGTGAATTTATTCCGGTCGATTCCATTTATCATTTTGATTGCGGCCTTAATTCCACTAACCAGGATAATATCGGGCACGGCAATTGGTGTTCAGGGAACTATTTTTCCATTAATTGTTGGGATTACCCCGTTCTTTACCCGTCAAATTGAATCGGCCCTCAATGAAGTGGATAGTGGGCTGATTGAAGTCGGAGAGGTCATTGGCTTAACACCATGGCAAATTATTCGATCGATTTATCTTAAAGAAGGCATTCCAAATATTATTCGTGTTACAACGATCACCATTATTAGTTTGATAGGTTTAACAGCCATCGTGGGTGTTGTTGGCGGTGGCGGCATTGGCGATTATGCCATTCAATATGGTTATCAACAAAACGAATTGGACGCCACATATGCCTGCATCATTATATTGGTTATTATTGTAAGCATCATTCAAGCAATTGGTACATTACTGAGTCGTAAACTGACAAGATAGAAAGAGAGTGTTTAGTCTTATGAAAAAAGGTAATCGGTTTATCAAAGTTGTTCTGTTATTGGCGCTGTTAATCAGTATCCCTGCCTTTTTAAGCGCTTGTGGGAATAAAAATGCTTCAGGAAAACAGGTTGTCAAGGTTGGTGTTGTTGGAACCAGTGATGCGCCAATTTGGAAACAGGTTAATCAAAACCTTAAAAAGCAGGGATCCAAAGTTAGAGTCAAGCTGGTTAGTTTCACTGATGGTGTTCCGGCCAATCAGGCGCAGGCAAATAAGGATATTGACCTGACCGCGTTCCAACACTATGCATTTTTACATCAAGAAGAAAAAGAGAAGCACTATAAATTTAAAGTTGTTGGACAGACATACTTAGTACCATTGAACGTTTTCTCAAGTAAGATCAAGAGCCTTTCACAAATTAAGAATGGTGATAAAATTGCAATTCCAAATAATGTAACAAATGCAGGGCGTGCCTTAAAAGTGCTTGAGACTGCCGGATTAATCAAGTTGGATCCATCTAAAGGGAACACACCTGCAATCCAAGATATTACGCAAAATAAACATCATTTAAAAATTATTCAAGTCGATCCATCCAAGATTATGAATTTACTACCGGACTTTACCGCTGGCATTACCAATTCAAACTTTGTCTTAGCTGCAAAGAAGGATCCGATTAAGGATGCTATCTATCGGGTTTCACCGAAATACAGTGATCCAAAGAATAAGCCTTGGATTAACGTCATTGTTGCGAGAAAAGATGAAGCAAATAAAGCTGCTTATAAACAAATAGTGAAAGCCTATCACACAGCATCTGTGGCTAAAGAACTTGAAAAATTATATAGTGGTGTTTATACACCGGCTTTTAAATATTAATTTTGGCCCAAATTTTTCATCTTTTGCAAATAGATGGCATCATTAATTGTCTCATTGTAATACCTGTTTTGATTAGTTACTTTTATAAACACGAAAAACGCAAGCATAATTGGTGGCTTGCGTTTTTTTGTCGGTAAAAATAATTTTATTGCTGTTATCTCGTAAAAACGGTGCGTAGTTTGGAAAATGTAGGATTGGCAAGTAAAGATGAGTATTATTGATGTTTTAAAGTTGTTAAATGGATATATGATATTATTAAAGAGGCATTTAGAAAGTTTACTAAAAATGATAATTGGGGGAAAAAGTAGTGGATGAGAATAATGAGATCACTCAACGTGAACGTCAGATTCTTGAGTGGATTCGTCAAAATCCGATGATTAGCCAACTTGAATTAGCAAAATTAGCCGGGATATCACGTTCGGGAATTGCTGCCCATATTTCTAACTTGATGAAAAAAGGATATCTGAGGGGGAAAGGGTATATTGTGTCCCCGATCGAACATGTAACAGTTATTGGAGGCATCAATACAGATATTTACGGTATTGCCAGTCGAGAATTTATGGCTAAAACCTCAACACCTGGACATGTTTTTCACGCAATTGGAGGCCTGGGACGTAATATATCTTTAAATTTACGGAAGTTAGGGGTTTTTAACTACTTTATTTCCGTATATGGGGACGATTTAGGTGGAGAACAATTTAAAATAGATGCCACTAATAATGATATGGATATTACATACTCTAAACAGTTGATGAATCGAAAGACTTCCAGTTATATCTATTTAAATCAGCCTACAGGTGAGCGATTTGTTGGATTGGATGATATGGGGATCAACGAAATGATCACTCCTGAATTCTTGAAACCCAGGGAAGATGTTATCCAAGGGTCTACAGAAGTTGTTGTGGACACAAATTTACCAGAGAATACGATTCGGTGGATATGTCAGAATTTTAACGGTCCTGTGTTTGCCAAGGCAGTTTCACTAAGCAAAACCGAACGTTTAAGGTCAAATTTACATTTGATCGATACGTTAGTCATTAATGGGATTGAGGCTCCTATTCTCTCTGGCATTCAGCCGACGGATAAGCAAACTGCAATTGATTGCTCAACCAAGTTATTGCGTCTTGGTGTAAAAAATGTTTTTTTGTACATTGATAGCGTCGGCATGCTTTACCAGAATAAAGATGCGATTCAATATTTTCCACAACCTTCTATTGAACTGACGAATACCAATGGTGCCGGAGCAGCAGCTACGGCAGCGTTAGTATTTGCCAGACAAAAGCACAAATCATTTAAAGAAGCAGCTGAATTGGCCAATGCCGCTGCTTACCTTACTTCAGAGAGTAAAAGTGCCGTTAATGAACAATTAAGCATCAATGCATTAACTGAACAAAAGAAGCGCTTATTTTATTAGCATTTTGAATTATCATGAGTCTTTTAATTCAAAATGCTTTTTTTGTACGTTCAATTATAGAAGTGAAAATAATCACATTTTAAATTGACGGCGCTTACAGAATGATGTATTGTTTAACTAACATAAGTTTACCATTCTAAACTTATGTTTAAGAACGATAAACAAGGAGGATTCTATCATGGGAAGCCCAGAGTACGAATCAAAAGATTACGTTGTCGTTATTGGTGGCATGAACATGGATATTTTCGGGATGCCCAACGAAAAGGTGATTGATCGTGATTCAAATCCCGGCGTTGTCGGAATGACGGTTGGTGGGGTTGGTCAAAACATCGCCCAAAACCTGGCTCATTTGGATGTGCCAACGTACCTTATTACCGTTTATGGCAATGATTACAATGGCCAAGTATTAAAAGAATCGTGTCGACAAAACAAGATTTTGTTGGATTATGCTGCTGAAATTGAAAACCAGCGATCATCAACTTATATGTATATCACTGATGAAACCGGTGATATGCTCGTTGGCGTTAACGACATGGAGATTTGTAAGCAAATTTCGCCATCGTTTCTAAAAAAACGTTTGGACTTCATAAATAATGCCAAGTTGTGCTTAGTTGATGCCAATCTAGCCAAAGAAACGATTGATTGGATCGGCCAAAATGTAGAAGTTCCTCTTTTTGGAGATACAGTTTCATGTGCCAAAGCACGGCATCTAGAGGGAATCTTGGATAAGATGACGACTTTAAAGCCCAATGCGCTGGAGGCTTCCCTGCTTACGGGAATTGAGATTCGAGATGAAGAGACTGCTAAAGAGGCTGCTCAAGCTTTATTAGATCGAGGTGTCCAAAACGTTTATATTTCGTTGGGCGCAAAAGGCATTTTATGTGCAAATCAATGGAAAAAATTAGTTATTCATCCATTTACCACTAAAATTGTAAATGCTAATGGAGCCGGTGATTGCGGTATGGCAGCCATTACCTGGAGCTTCTTTGATAATCCCAACCGGCAATTGGGAGAAGTTGGGCGAATCGCTCAAGCCGCTTCAAGTATTGCACTGGAAAGTTCCAAGTCAGTGCCGAACATCACCGTTGATAAGGTAATGGCCAAATTAGAAAGTATGACTGTAGCAATTTAACTATTAAAAATTCAAGGAGATTATCGATAATGATTAAGCAAATTTATTCTTTAATTCAATACGACGAAAGTGTAAAAACAATGGAGGCCGGTGCCAACAATATTGGTTTAGTACCAATGCAAAATGGTGGTGTTCCCGCGCATCGGGTACCGCTTGATCGGGTGCATAAGATCTTCAATGAAGCAAAGAAACGTGGCGTTAATTCAGTTGCCATTATGTTAACAAATGATCCTGAAGAAATGCTTCAGTTAGCAGAAGAGATCCAACCGGATATTTTGCACATTGCTGGTGATGGTTACGCCGCAACTCCTGCATTTGCTAAACGCCTCAAGGAAGTTGCGCCGGATACAGACTTAATGCAAGCTGTTTTAATTGACAATGAGTCTGCAATTGACCGTGCCAAACACTTTGCGCCTTTTGTAGATTATCTCCTATTAGACTCAGGATTGGCACCGGATACCGGAATCGGTGCAAGTGGACAAACGCATGATTGGAATATTGATGCTCAAATTGTTAAAGAAGTTGATATTCCAGTTATTGAAGCTGGTGGTTTAGGCCCTGATAATGTCGCTGATGCAATTAAAAAGATTAAGCCATATGGTGTTGACTCACTGACTAAGACCAGTATTAAGTACGAAGGCGGCAATATGGAAAAGGATATTGATAAAGTTCGATTGTTCTGCCAACGTGCTGATGAAGCTGCCAAAGAAATCGGCTTATAAAATTAAATGATTCGATCAGAAGTAGTTAAAAACCGTTTGAGTTTCAAAAAAATTTCTTTGGCCATGGTCGGCATTTTCCTGGTTTGTGTAGGTGTGGCATTTAATAATAATACTGGATTGGGAAATGATCCGGTCGGCATTATTTATGATGGGTTAAGAGTAGCGTTTCAAATTCCGATGATTAAATTAGGGCTTGTTTCAAACCTTTTAAACATTGGGCTGATTGTGATCCTATTTATTTTTGGCAGACATTATGTCAACATCGGCACGGTGATGTACCTATTACCGTATGGGCTATTCATTACAATAGGATCGCATCTTTATCCATACTTGTTCAATAACGCCTCAATGATTACCAGATGTTTTGGTGGCTTAACCGGTATTAGTCTTTATTATATTGGTATTAGTCTGTTTGTAGCTGCTGATATTGGTGTTGATCCATTCAACGGCTTCATGCTGACGATTCGTGACCGAACTGGTTGGAGTATTCGACGCAGTAAGATGACGTTTGATATCTGCCTGATGACTACAGGATTCTTACTTGGCGGAAAATTTGGGGCAATTACAATTCTTACCGCTTTAACAACAGGGCCAACAATTCAAATACTAGGGGAATGGATTCAAAAACATATTTTTATTGAAGGGAAGAAACAAATTGATAAACGTTAAGTTGCTGCAAAAGGTCAAAATAGTTAACACAGATCATTTAGACCAAACGATCTTAGAGATTTTAGAAGAACGACAATATAAGCGTCCGTTGGTCGTACTGGACCGTTTTCTGTTAAATGTTCAAATTATTAAGGATACTTTGAACAAACTTAAAAATAACGATATCGACTTTGCTATTTTTGACGGCATTGTGCCGGATCCACCCACTGAAGTCGTTGATAGTGGTGTTAAGGCTTTTAAAGCGCATCAAGCTGATTGCATGATTGCTATTGGTGGCGGAAGCTCAATCGATGTTGCACGAGGGATTAATATTGTTCGAATTAACGGTGGATCAATTAGCGACTATGCAACATCTCATAAAACAATCGATCCGTGTCCCGGATTGATCGCAGTGCCAACAACTTCCGGGACGGGAAGCGAAGTTTCCAATGCATTGGTTATTACTGATAAAGATTCCCAAAAAAAGTTGGCGATTTTATCAGATAATGCAGTGAGTGAATATGCTGTCTTGAATCCGGATTTGGTTTTGACATTACCTAAAGATATGACAATTGCAACAGGTTTAGATGCGTTTTCCCATGCTGCAGAGGGATATCTATCTACTTTAGCTTCCCCAATGACTGATGCCATTTGTGAGAAAGTCATGTTCCTGCTATATCATTTTCTGCCACGTGCAGTTGCCAATGGACAAGATCGTGAAGCACGGCAACGGGTTATGGTTGCTGCTACATTGGCGGGGTGGATGCTAAATAATGCCGGGACCAATATTGGCCATTCTTCAGCCCATATATTGGGATCTAAATATCATATTGTCCATGGTGAAGCGGTCGCTTACGCTTTACCCGGCGTATTAAAATTGGTTGGATCGACACTCCCCCATAAAGTTAGGGAAATCGGTCAGATTTTGGGAGTTACTTATCCTGAAGGAGCACCCGAATCTCAGACTACAGAATTTGCAATTAATGCCTATAAAGAATTTCGTGATCAGATTCTTGGGTTGCATCCATTCACAGATTATCACATTGATCAGCGAGAAATTACCTCTAATGCACAAGACGTCCTTCATGAACGGTTTGCCGGTAATACGCCTGTTAACCTGAATTTGAAGAATGTACAAGCTTTCTTAGATGAATTTGGACGACAGTAATTATAGTAAGTCATACGAGGAGTGAAAAAAATGAACTTTGTCTTTCTTTTAACAGGACTCGCACTGGTATTTGGTATTGGTTGGTTAATAAGCAGCGATCGAAAGCACATCCGATTTTTCTCGATTGCCAAGTTATTTGCTCTGCAAATTATTATTTCATTCATTTGTTTACACACTTCGGGCGGCATAAATGCCCTTAAAGGCATTTCTTCGTTCTTTAGTTGGTTGATGCAGCAAGCCTCCGGTGGTGTCGATTTTGTATTTGGCGGGTTGATGATTAAACCGGGTGGTTCGGTCTTCTTCCTGACTGTTTTGATGCCAATTGTCTTTATCTCTGCACTTGTAGGGATTTTGAACTACATCAAGGTTTTGCCATTCATTATTAAATGGACAGGTTGGGCATTGAACAAGGTTTCGGGAATGGGCGAACTGGAAAGTTATTTCGCTGTCTCGACTGCTATTTTGGGACAACCAGAAGTTTTCTTAACCGTTAAGGATCAAATTCCAAAGTTAACCGAACAGCGTTTATATACGATTTGTGCTTCAGCTATGAGTGCTGTATCAGCTGCTATGTTAGCATCGTATATGAAAATGGTTCCGGGAAAATTCGTTGTTGTAGCTGTATTTCTTAATATTTTATCTGCTTTAATTATTTCTTGTATTGTAAACCCTTACATTCCAGAAAAAGAGGATAAATTAGTAGAAGTGACCAAAGGAAATGATGAGCCATTCTTCCAGGTCTTGGGAAACTATATCGTTGATGGATTCCAACTGGCAATTACGGTTGGTGCAATGCTGATTGGATTTGTTGCATTGGTTACGTTCTTAAACAATACCTTCTTGGCCGTTATCCATATCAGTTTCACTGACTTAATCGGCTATGTATTTGCACCGATTGCATATCTAATGGGTGTTCCAACTCATGACGTCCTAAAGGTTGGTAGTTTGATGGCGACTAAGTTAATTACCAACGAGTTTGTTGCTATGGGAACATTACATGGAGTTGCAGCGACTCTTAGTGTTAAGGCAAATGCGATTATTTCAGCATACTTGGTTTCTTTTGCCAATTTTGGAACTATTGGGATTGTTTCCGGATCGATTAAATCAATTAGTGCCGAACAGGGTGGCTACGTTGCCAAATTCTCAATGAAACTTTTGCTTGGTGCAACTTTGGCATCTGTTCTGACAGGAACAATCGTTGGTGTGTACTTTTAATTAACGGATTAATGGAGAAGGGGTCAAATGATGAAAGGCTATAAGCAAAGATTGATTTCGTTGGTTCTATTGGCACTAACACTTTTCGTTTTTAGTAATTCGTTTACTTTTATTTTGCAAAATCATCAAACAGATCTCAGTACGGTTTTGAGATCGGCAGCGTTTGTAGTTGTTTTGTATCTTTGGGCTTTGGTACGATTGTTCGGATTAAAAAGATTTGCAGTACCTTTTATTGACTTTGTCAACGTTGTTTATGGCATGGGTTTTATAAGCAATATTGCTATGACAGTAACGACAATTTCAGGGATTAAAGCCTGGCTGATTATTGTCATGAGTTTAAGTGGTATTTTAGTTAATATTTGGGTGTCTAAAACCGCTCGCAAATTTAATGGATCGTTTAAATCAGCTGTTAACAACTAGAAAGTAGGGAGATAATGATGACAAAAATTATTTTAGATTGTGATCCGGGACACGATGATGCTTTGGCAATGATGATGGCAATTGCCTCACCAAAAATTGACCTAGCGGCAGTTACTACGTCAGCGGGTAACCAAACTCCGGATAAAACCTTAAACAACGCTATGAGAATGCTGACCTTAATGAAGCATGAGGAAATTCCGGTAGCGGGTGGAAATCATACACCTCTAGTGAAACCGTTAGAAACTGCTGGTAATGTTCATGGCAAGTCTGGTTTGGATGGAGCAGAATTGCCTGATCCTGATTTTAAACCACAGAATATGACAGCCATTGAATTAATGGCCAAAACAATTCAAGAATCTAATGAAAAAGTGACATTGGTTGTTACCGGACCAATGACTAATGCTGCGATCTTTCTAAGGGTTTATCCAGAATTAACAAATAAAATTGAAAGAATTGTTTTCATGGGTGGGGCAATGGGCCTTGGAAATTGGACACCATCAGTCGAGTTTAATATATTTGTTGATCCAGAAGCTGCAAAAATTGTTTTGAATGCAGGCATTCCATTAACAATGGCACCGTTAAATGTGACTCACAAAGCACAAATTCTAAAGGATGAAATTAAAAAGGTTGATGAGATTAATAATCCGGTAGCTCACGCATTTTATGGACTACTTAACTTCTTTGAAATTTATCATGAAGCACCTAAATGGGGCTTTAAGGGGGCACCTTTACACGATCCATGTACGCTTGCATGGCTAATTGATCCTTCAATGTTTGAAAGTAAATTAATGAACGTAGATGTTGAAACTCAGGGAGAATTAACCACTGGGGAAACAGTTTGTGATTATTATGAATTGACAGGAAAGCCACAAAACACAGATGTACTTTTGGGAATTGATAGACCAAAATTCATCAAGTTAATTATGGATTCATTAAGAACATTCGACTAAAATTATTTTGCCTAATGATGGATGATAAAATCAGTTTCTCGGCAAGATAAGAACGTAAATTACAAAAAAGCTGATGCAAGTTAATTGTTATCAGCTTTTTTGGATTTATCGGAAGTAAATCTTAATTGTCTAAAAATAACCGTTTACCTTACTACTTTATTGGGTATATACTTAATTCATAAAATCAATAAGCGTTTTACTTAATAGTTTTACAAAAGGAGAATTGATATGATCGACGAAAACGATGAAAAGATCCTAAACCTTATCCAAACTGATGGCCGCTTGTCTGTAAAAAGAATTGCCCAAGCTTTATCGTTAAGTGGACCGGCCGTTTCTCAACGACTGACTAATTTAAAGAACAAAGGCATCATTAAAGGGTACCGTGCTGAAATTGATATGAACAAACTGGAACTGAGTGTTCGCGCCTTTGTCCAAGTCGACGTTAGCCCTAATCAAAAGAATCAATTTTATTCATTTATCAAACAGATTCCAAATATTTTGGAATGCAATGTTGTAACTGGACCATACGCAATGCTACTGAAAGTAGCCTATAAGGTTCCTGAAGAACTGGATGATTTGGTCAATAAATTGCAACGTTTCGGCAAAACAAATACAATGATGGTCTTTTCAACGCCTGTACGACCAAGAGGATTTTTCTTTGAGATTCATTGATCAGAATGTGTCTGATAGTGTTGTATAATGCGGATTATACCTTAAGGATCTTTTGCAAAAAAAGCAGAAGATCCTTTTTACGCTTATCAAATATTAGATTGCACATTTTATTAAAAAGAGTCATATTAGAAGAGAAATTAACTTTATATTCTGGGATGGGGGGAATGATCAAGAAAGGTTTATTAGTGATGATGGCTAGTATGGCACTGGGGCTTTCATTGCCATTATCTATTCATGCAGCGACTGATTTGGGGACCAACTATCACACTAAATGTGTTGAGGTTAAAAGACCGATTTTTATAGGTGAGTATACCAAGGTGAATGGTCATCGCGGTCACCGGATTTTAACGCCCAAAGGCACGATACTATTCACTTTTATCAATAAGAAAGCAAAAAATGGGAGGCCGTCGAGAGTGACGTTAATTCCCGGTATTTTGAGCTATCACAAGAAGCAGCATGTTTCATGGTCGCTTTCATATCAAACTACCCACTTTAATACGACTTATTTCAAGCTTTATAAACTAAAGCTGCCGATTAGAACCGATCAGTTACAGGCTGGCAGGTTCACGCTCTCGAATGCCAAGGATTATCAGCCGATTTTTAACATCACAATGGACGGTTATCTTCAATATTATCGTTCAAGTAAATTGAAGCATTATCATATTCAGTCCGCTTGGGAATATAACCAAGTTATGGGTGATCGAAATCCACTTTTTACTATTAAACCTTCCGTTTCAAGAAAAGTTCAGAAATTTGTGGTTAAAAAGAACAACTACTATCTTTATTTTCATCATCCGGTTGACGGACTGAGAATGAAGAAGAGTCACCATGGCTACCGTTTAACTGTTAAAAATCTTGGGAAGAGACACAAAGTATTTTATGAAAAATCTTATTTCTATCTTTTTAAATGGACCGACTTTCAGGTTGGCAAACAACCGTTTTATTATCAGTGGTTATTTGGAAGTAATGACCCGAGTTATTTTAAATAGCAAATAATTAGTTCTAATCAAGCAAGGGAAAGGACATGGCGATGAAAAAGGGACTAAGTTTTGGTGCACTGATGGTCATCATATTGGGTGTCATATTTTTCTCGCTGACCAATGTTAATAACCATCATTCTCACCAAACGCAAAATAGCCAACGAATCGCAAAAAAGATCAGCTCTCAAAAAAAGACAGTTACACCACTTTCTAGGGATGAGCTGAAGCAGAATCGGAAATTGATGTTTTGCAGCATCATTTATTTTGCAGTGAAACACGTTAAAATTCAACGCTGGCAGGAAGTATCCGACTTCAGTCTTGGTTGGCAGATTGAAAGCCACCATACTGATCGTGGTACTCATTACTTGGTGTGGCCCGACAAGAATATCACCACTAATGAAAAGAACCTTGAACCGAACTGGTTTGAGATAAAAAAAGACGGACGTATCATTTACCACAGCTTTGTCGTTCACTCATTTCATAAAAATCTGACGGAAGCAACTACCAAAACTAAGTTGATTAAGCAACTCAATGCTGATAAAGCGGGGGATAAAGTTCGGAAGATGGTTAACAATTTGACAATGACCCATGATAATTAAGCATCTATAAAAGTCATGTTTAATCTTTTTTCAGGATCAGGGATATCCTTTCGGTACCATTTGTGTCTATTTGATATCGAACGTAAAAATAACGTCAAACATTGTAAAAATTCGAGTGAACCGACCCTTCCCGACTTATAATAGATTTGGCTCTAAAGCTAAATAAACGTAGGGGTGATTAGAGTGAAGAGGTCAAAGGTATTACTTGCATCAGTAATTGGTCTGCTTTTCGGCATTGCTATTTTCTTTGCACTTTCTGCATCTGAAACATCGCAGGCTCAAAGTGTTTACCAGCGAATCCCGGTTTCTTATCACGGAACCTGGCGGCAAAGTAGGCAGCGTTATCCTAATGGCAGTTGGCATAAGGGATCCGGCGCTAAATTAGTTGTCGGCAGCCGCTTTGTAAAAAGCGAGGCGGGTCATTTTAGTGGTCATTCGATGGGCGTTTATAAGACAAAAGGCAGTGTGACTGTCTTTCCAATTAAAAATGGTCATCGAGCAGGTGAAACGTTTCAGATGAAACCAACGACCTACAAGGGTCACAAGGCATTAATCGTCACATATAACGTGGCCAAACAGGTTTATGTAAAATAGCACTTAATTTGTCATTTAAACAGTTTTTTTGCGTTAAAAGCAACTCTTTAATGATTGTAAAATTATGTTTACTGTCATTGAAAAGTTGCTTTTATTTTTGAAAGTTTGATGATGGATTCTGAAACAGAAAATTCATCCGGATCGTTATAAAAAAATTAAGTCGTACTAACAAATAACGGCGAAATTAAATTGTAATTGAATACATATCATTTGAAATACTTTAAACTGGCAATATTTTACTAAAAAATTTATCCGGTTAATTAATAATGATAATGTGAGTTCACAAATCAATCCAAACTATTACTAAAAAATAGATTGACTTTACTAATAAAACCGCTTACATTAATAATGTGTTTTACCAAATACGATTGTATTTAGTAAAATCCCCAACGCTAGTCATTATTTAGGAGGCAAATTTATGCACAAGAACAAGTTTATCTATTCTTTAGCGGTTTTATCCTCACTTGTATTAGGGAGCGCCTATGGGGTGGCGGCTCACGCTGATGACTCGGGGGCATCATCAGCTAATACACACGATGTCACAATTGACGGGAAAAATGTTGATACTAATCCGGCGAATACCTACAAGGGATTTGGGATGGTTTCGGCAAATGGAACATCCCGTTTACTGTTGGATTATAAAGCGGAACATCCAGCACAGTACTGGCAAATCATGAAGGATTTATTTGATCCGCAAACGGGCGCTTTGAACTTTATTAAGGTGGAAATGGGAGCGGATGTCAATACGTCAACTGCGTCGACGCCGGCGACAATGCGGTCGGAAAATGAAAGCGCAAACACACTTCGTGGCTGGGACTGGCATATTGTTGCGGACGCAAAGAAGATTAATCCTGGTTTACAGGTAGATATGCTTCATTGGAGCGAACCAAAGTGGGTTAGTGATAAAAAGTCGGCTGGTCAGGATGCCTATTATGTGGCCAGGTATAAATGGATCAAGGAGACGCTGACCTCGGTTTACAAGACATATGGCATTAAGCTTAATGATGTGAGTGCGGATAAAAATGAAACCAAAAATCCGGAACCGGATTGGATCATTTATCTCCATAATCAGTTAAAGAGTGATAAAGATACACCTTATGATTTTTCTCAAATCAAATTGGTTGCATCAGACGAACTTGGTAGTGCAAAATTGCCAACCTTAATGCACGATAACCCTGATTTAAGAAACGCGGTTGATGTCATTTCAATGCATTATCAGACCCACACTCAGCCGTACATGAAGGAAATGAACGATCAGTATCATAAAGAAATTTGGTATTCGGAAGGCATTGCACCATCCGGTTATGCGGAGCTCCGAAACAATGCTGACCCTTCCAAGCAGGGCCTGGGTGGTCAAAAGGGTGCGTTGGACGTTGTAAATGCATTTATCAATATGTACCATTCAAAGAATGGGACCACAGATTCTGCCCCGGATGTTAGTGCCAACATGACACGTTATGAATTTCAGCCGCCGGTCAGTGCTTTTTATGATGGTGGTCAATATTCATCCAAATCCTTGATTGACGCGGAAACACCTTGGTCCGGCAATTACTATGTAGATGCCGGCCTTCCGGTTACGCAACAGATTAGTGAATTTGCAAAAACCGGCTGGCAGTATGTTCAGGGTGCCTCGGAAGGGATTAGTACCGGTAATAATCCATACAGTTCCAGTTCGGATAATCGATTAGCATTAACCTCACCGGATAAAAAAGACTATTCAGTTGTGATTACCAATGATAGCACTCAGCCGCGAACTTATAACTACACGCTCACTAACATGGCTAATCCGGATAAAACTCTTCATGTATGGCAAACCAGTGGTCCAAAAGATGGTCAAAAATACGATGCCAATTGGCTAAAGAGCGTTGCTAATGTGACTCCGAAGAAGAATCAGGATGGCAATTACATCTTCAGTTATACGGTACCGGCAAATTCAATCGTAACTTTAACCACGACAACCGGCCAACAACCTTATCAAGATCAGAATAGTCAAAAGATGTATGCGGACGATCAATTAAGTTTGCCATATGCGGATGATTTTGAATATAGTGATAGTAAGTATCAAAATTATCAAGACACAACTGTATTGGATTCGGCCAAACAAGGGTATTTGACCAGTCGTGACGGCACACCACGTTACTTTGAAGATATCGGCGGCTCGTTCCAAGTTGTTAAATCGAATGACACTGGGCATGGTAATGTGCTTCAGGGGATGATTGATAAAAGTATCCATGCGGACGGTGAATGGAACGCTAAAAATGGAAATGACACGGTAATGGGAGATAACCGCTGGGCTAACTATAAATTCAGTTCAGATTTCAAGATTGATAATAATGATGATGGAAATGGGACCAATTACGTGTCGTTATTGGTTCGCAACTTGATTACTCAAGGCGGTTCCAAGTCCGCTGAAGATACCGGTTACCAGTTAAGAGTCTTTAAAGACGGGACCGCAAAATTAATCAAAGATCAAGGTGATGTAGCAACGGCCAATCTTCAGAACTTTGATGCGACTAAGTGGCACAATGCACAGGTTGTCGCTGACGGTAATACCATCACTGCTTTTGTGGACGGCAAACAGGTCTTTAATTATACTGATAAGTCATCTTCATACGCTACCGGAAAAGTCGGCTTGAATACAAACTATTCTCATGGTCAGTTTGATAACGTTAAAATTGAATCAATTAATGGGAAAGCGTCATTTGTACAACGATACGATGATGTTGATTCAGCCGTGACATACACAGGCACTTGGAGGCATGATTATCCAACCGGTTACGATAATTTTAACCGTACTATTTCGACATCTTCAAACGGAACCATGGCATTTGATGTCAAAGGCACCGGCTTTAAGTTAGACGGGGCGACAGATAGTGCCAATATTAAGGTGTCTGTTGATGGGAAAGTTGTCGCAGATAATCAGGCAATCAATAAAACAACCAAGCGAGCAACTTCATACGCTTTAACCGGCTTGAGTGATGGGACCCACCACGTTACGGTTCAGGTATTGAATGGTAACTTTTCGGTTGATGCTATTGATGACGACGCTCCATTGGCTTCAACACCTTCTGGAGGAAACACTGGAAGTGAAACAGGCTCAAGTTCGAGTTCAAGTTCAGTACCCACAACCAGTTCCAGTTCTTCAAGTTCATCAAGTAGTTCTTCAAGCTCGTCTGCAACAACTGGTTCCAGCTCGACTTCAACCGGTTCAACGACCACGGGGGCAACAACTGAAACAAAACCAAGTAAAATTAAAATTGGTGAATCAATCGTTGCGGTTAAGAAAATTTATCTGTACAAAAACGCTGATTTTAAGGTCGGTCAGCGACTCGCAACGTACCCAAAGCGAAGCCGGATCAATCGGCCTACATTTGTTGTCACCGGCTATGCACGTTCATCAAATGGGACGTTACGTTTCCAGGTGAAGGATACTGATTCTCACAGCAGGAACTTTGGAAAATCTGGCTATATCACCGCAAGCAGCCGATTTGTCAGCCCACTTTTTGAAACAAGGTTGCCAAAAACAAAGGCGATTACGGTTATTTCAAAGAAAGGACTCAATGCTTATCAAACTGTTAGTTTGAAGGGCAAAATTAAACATTATAAGCGTGGTACCCATTTGAAAGTGAAAGCAATTAAGAGGTACAAGTTGACGACTCGTTATCAGCTATCAAATGGTCATTACGTTTCAGCAAACAAGGGCCTGGTTATCCAAGGCACGCGTTAATCATAGTTTGTAAAACATAAATATGGCAAGGACAACGTTTTCCGATGAGGAAATGCGCTACTCTTGCCATATTTATTTGAAGAAAATGAGAATAGGCCATTTTTGAGCAAGCCGCTTTTGAATTAAGCGCTTTCACGATACAATTAAATAAACGGGGGTTATTATTTACCTTGTGATCATAAATTATAGGGGGAAATCGACATGCAACTTTTTAGTGGACCGAGTTCCGGTTCGTTTTCGAAACGCTTTAAGATTCTGCTGATGACCTTACTGACGACTATAACCATTATTTTTGGATTTGCAATGATGGGTGGACAAGCCAATACGGCTGCGGTTGCCCGTGCTGACAGTATTGATACGTGGATGCCAAACAAAAAATTGCAGCAGCTGGTTTTATTTAATTTAAATGAGCAGCAGCCTGATGGCAAAACGTGGGCGTCCGTCAATGATATTAAAGAAAGCGACATGGCGCTATTGGCGGAATTGCAGGTAGATTCAAATTCAACCGATCAAAATATTAATACGACTTATAATGACGGGAAAAATTATTCCCTTGAAGGCTTGCAATATGCCATAAATTTAAAGAAACTAGTATTATTTGCCGGGTTGAACTACCCGCCAAGACAGTTTAGGGGGAATATCAGAGATCTAACCCCGATTGAAAAGCTGACAAAGCTAACCTATGTTGATGTCAGGCAAAATGAGATTACCGACGTTACCCCATTAGTTGGGCTGACCAATCTGAAATACCTGAATATTAGTTTCAACTATATGGCGGATTTATCCAAACTAACGGCTTCTCAATACACTGATGGCTTTTCATACCAGGGACAGACCGTTAATTTGAGTCCGGTGTATATCGGGTCCGGCACAACTTATGAGATGGCCTCACCCCTGAAACTGCCGGGTGGTGAGACTGCCAAAATGGTCATGTCCGGGGCAGCGGTTCTTCAGACAATCGGATTGGATAACAGGAGCGGAAAATATATCGTGCTGCCCTTTTACAAAGGTGGGACAGCCACTCGGGATGGCAATGGCGGCTTGAAATATACAGGCTTGCCGACTCAGATTATGCCCGGACCTACATCTAATCCCATACCCGGTCAAATTGAAAAAATCATTCAAAACGACTACACCTATTTCATGATAGGCCAATATTTCGATTCAACTGCCGGACAAAATCCGATTTTTACCGTGACACTACCCTACGTTAATGAAAAGATTGCCGGTCAAAATGTGACGGTTTACTATATTGACTCGACAACGGGAAACGTCATTCAAAGCAAACAACTATCGGGTAACCTTGGCGATTCCTACGATGTGACAACTGCTGAATACAAATTGGCAACAATTTCCGGAACCGATGGGGTGACCTACAAACTGGATACCAACCGGTTGCCGGCAAACGGAATCGGAACCATTTCCGATAAACCACAAACGGTCTATTATTATTACACCAAAAGTGAACCAGTGGTTGAACACAAGGTAACTGTGCACTTTGTCGATGAAAAGGGCACTGTCCTGCAGGCGGCCGACGAAAAGAGCGGTAAAACCGGTGACACCTATTTGGCACCCAAGATTCCTTCGACAATCATCAAGGATGGTATTACCTACGAGTTGATGGGCGAAAAGGATCAGAAGACCCTGCCAAAAACATTTTCGGACAATGACCAAACCTTCACCTACGTGTATAAAGTCAAGTCCACGGGTGGCGGCTCCGGTGGTGGCAGTGGCGGTTCGGGCGGCGGCGTAACAACCACCCCGTTGACACCGTTGATACCGGCAAAACCGGCAACGCCAAGTACGCCAATCACTCCGTCAACACCGATCACACCAACCACACCCGACGATCCCAATGCCGGGCTGGTAGCTAAAAAGGGTGAGGCAGTCTACGGGATCAATAAGATTTATCTATATCGGAAACCGACATTTAATAAGACCCAACGGCTGACGGTTTACACCAAGAAGCCACGGATCAACCGACCGATGTTTGTTGTGACTGATTATGCCAAATCAGCCAATGGCAAGCTTCGATACTATGTCAAAGACGTCAACCATAAATCTAAGACGGTCGGGAAAACCGGCTACATTACCACCAATGCCAAGTACGTCATTCCCGTTTATTATCAGGGTAAGCATGCAACTATTACCGTGATTAATCCACGTGGGGTTAATGCTTACCGGAATAAGAATCTGACCAAAAAGGTTAAAAATTATAAACAGGGAACCGTTTTGAAAGTTCGCCAGCTTAAAAAGCATAACCTGACTACCCGATTTGTGTTAAGCAATGGACGACATGTGACGGCAAATCGAAAATTGGTGATTGCCGGCAAGCATAAGACGGCCAAATATGTTAGAGCCAAGGGGACGGTCAACCGTTATCGCAACGTTAATTTAACAAAGCGTAATGGCCGATATACCAAAAGGACTTTCAAAGTTTTACGTTGGGAATATTCAAGAACACACCATATGAAGAAACACGGCGCGTTAAGGTACCGGGTTGCCAGTGGTTATATAACCGGTAATACCAAATACGTTAAAGTTGTTAAATAGTGTCATAATCAGAAAAGAAGGTTATTTAGTCAGTTTTGTCAGGAGGGTGCCAGTAATCATGGAGTGGCGCCTTTTTTTGAAGACTATAAAGAATATTAAAGATGCACTAATATAGGCAAACTTCTTTGAAACCCATGATAAACCCGTTATAATAAACGTGTACCGGGGAAACTATTTAGCCTGTCACGTAATTGAACGGGGGAGCCAACATGCAAGAAAACAAACGGGGAAGTTTGGGACTTTTTAGAAAGCGTTTACAAAGATATCTGCTATCTTTCTTATTGGGAATGATCGTGGTAGCTGGGATGCTTTTTGGAATGAGTCTATCAACGACAGCGAGGTCTGCAGGCATTGATTCATGGATGCCTAATCAGCAACTACAAAATCTGGTTTTATATGATTTGAATCAACAGTATAAAAAAGAAGGGAAACCGGTCCTAGCCAATGTTAATGAGATTACGCAGGATAATATTAAGGATCTCAAGTCACTCATTTACTTTCCAGGGACCGGGGCTCAGGATCCAATCCTGACGGAACCGGTTGTTGGCGGTAATGGTTCACTTGGACCGACCAACCCGGGAAACTACTCGCTTGAAGGGCTTCAATATGCAACAAATCTTGAAACCATTAACATGAATGAAAACTTGAATTATCAACACCAGTTTTTCCGTAATGATATCACGGATGTGAAACCACTTAGTAAATTGGATAAGTTGCAGACGCTTGAATTATCCGGCAACCGAATTACCGATATTACACCGGTTGCCAATTTGCCAAAGTTGACAAAACTCAATGTGATGTCTAATTGTATTGCGGACCTCTCGTCATTGGATGGTAAGAAATTCACAAATGGTCTTTCATATATTGGTCAACAGGTGGTATTACCGCCCGTTTACGCGAAAGACAATGCGTATAAGCTGACCGAACCATTTATCAATAAGCTGCCAAAGAATGCCAGAAATCCGTGGACCGGTAAGGATCTTGTTTATGATCAGAAAAATCTGGCAGTGGCAACCGGCGGTGGCATTGGATACCGGATTGATGCCCGTAACGGTCCTACCAGTCACGTTCAGGTTTTCCGGATCAGTGGTGCCGCATCGGTTTCAGGAGATGATTTTAACTATAACAATCTTAAAACTCAAATTAAGCCGGGGATTGATGTCGAAGATCCTTGGGGAAACAAGGCTCAAGTTGTTCGAAATCCGTACACGTATTATTTAATTGCGGATTACCGAATGGCGCCTGATTCGGTTCAGATACCGGTCATTGAATATTTGATCCCTTATGAAAGTACAGCTATCAGCGTGGATTACGTTATTGTTCCAGTTGATCAGGACGGCAAACCAATTGCAGGCCTCACCCCGAAGAAGGGCAGCGGACTTCCGGGAGATGTTATCGAGGTACCAGCGTATGACGGCTATGAAACAAGTACCAAAAAGGTAACCATTCCTGAAAACGGCGGCAATATTAACGTCGTCTATTCGAAGAAATCTACTGGTGGTGACAATGGCAATACCGGTAACGGTGGCGGAACCGGAACAACACCGGGGCTGCCATCTACGCCGATCGGCCCGGCAAATCCGGTTGAACCTTCCAAACCGGAGCCGCCGACAACACCGGAAAAGCCATCAGAGCCCGAAACGCCACCGACTAATCCGGACGGCGGAATAGTTGCGAAGAAGAACCAGGCCGTTTACGCGGTCAATAAGATTTACTTGTATCAAAAACCGACTTTTAACAAAAAACAGCGACTTGTATACTATACCAAAAAGCCGAGAATCAACCGGCCGATGTTCGTTGTGACCGATTATGCCAAGTCCAAGAATGGTACTTTGCGCTACAAGGTGAAAGATGTTAATCACAAATCGGCAACCGCAGGCAAAACAGGTTATATTACCGCTAATTCCAAGTATGTCTTGCCGGTTTACTATCAAGGAAAGCATCGCACCATTACGGTGATTAATCCCAAGGGTGTTAACCTGCACCGGCAGAAGAACCTAGCCAACAAAATCAAAAATTATAAACAGGGAACTGTGTTGAAAGTTAAGCGATTGGAAACGCACAATCTGACCACTCGATTTGTCTTAACGAATGGCGGTTACGTCACTGCTAATCGTAAATTGGTCATTGCCGGTCATTACAAGTTTGCCAAACAGGTGAAGGCCAAGGGTGCTATTAATCGTTACAGTAACGTTAATCTCACAAAGAAGAACCGTCAGTATAGCAAGAAAACACAAAAAGTATTTAAAGTTAAGCGGGCGGTTTATTCCAGAACCCATGATATGACGCAGCGGGGGACTCTGAGATATCAGGTTGCCGGCGGGTACATTACGGGGAATGCGAAGTACGTTAAAGTCATTAGATAATCAGAAGCTGGTTAAAATGGTTTAGTAAAGTCTGTTCGTATGCTTACAATTTAATCATTAATTGAATAAGATCCAGTTAAAGGCCGAATGAGTTAGCCCTTAACTGGATTTTTTAGCAACTCGTAATACCTTGTTTCTACGGTGCGTACTTAAAGGCATCATTAAAAAGAAGTGAGTTAGAGAAATCGTCTTCCTATACGTTTTCTGAAAAATGTTTTATAATTAAAAGTAATGACAATGTGAATACGAAGGAGAAACAGTTATGAAAATTCGTCAACAGGGAAACTCATTGGTTGTGACAGTCCCATCCAGATTTGATTTTAAAGCCGGCGATGAAGTTATTGCTGTCAAAGGACGGGACCATTCAATTACCTATGTACCCAAAATGAGTAATCCGTTTAAAGATAAGGCTATTAGTTTTGATCATGAGGATGAAGCATTTAACGATATGACTGCAGGGCGGGAAGAAATTTGATGAGAGACTATCAGTATCATGGCTATACGCCAAGACAGGGAGACATTATCACCGTGAACCTTGATCCACAAGTTGGCCGTGAAATCAAAAAGCGACGGCCAGTAGTAGTAGTCAGCTCTGATGGTTATAATGCTAAAACCGGCTTTGTCCAGGTTTGCCCGATTACTCATACAATTAGAAAACGGGCCGGGTTTTTTTCAATGAATACCCGACATGTTACAGGGCAGGTTAATGCGATACAACTCCGTTCTCTTGATTTTATATCTGAGCGGCGGGCAATCAAAAAAGTAGATGAGTTGGATCCTGAAACATTTGGGAAGGTTGCACAATTCATACGATTTATATTTGACTTTGACCAGGTCATTGATTTCGGAGAATGAATTGTTGATTGCAAGTGCTGATGTTGTCATTAAAACGAATTGTGGTTTTTGAGGGATTTGTGGCAGAGATAAAAATGAGGTTGCCTAATTAACTTTTTGCAGGAAGTTGCCGTTGGCAATGATCAACATGTGAAATAAGGTTTAATGGGAATGCTAAAAGAGTTATAATTAGTTTTACACAATATTCTCTATATGAGAATCAGCAACACTTAAAAAATGAAGAGAGGTGGTCAGTTGTGCGATATGATCCACGACGCATGAACAAGGCACAGAAGAAGAATCAGAGTCTTGCCGATCAACATCGGGATGAAGTGTTGGAGGCCTTTAAGAAAAAGCAGGAAAAATTGGCGGCAAACGCTTTAAAACAATCCCAAGTAGAACCGATTGAGAAGACTCATGAGTCACGTCAATCAAAGTTTGGCAAGAAACTAAAAAAAGAGACCAAAGACAATAAGCGGTTAAAAGCCAAACTGAGACAAAACCAGATTGAACGAAGAACTGGTCGACAAAAAATCAGACAGTTAAAGAAAATGGTGACGAATCTGGAAGCTCAAAGGACGAAACTTCAGGCTGAGTTGCTTGAAACACGACGTGCACAAGCAGAATCCAAACAGCAGGTCGAGGCGTTTTACAGGGTCAGGGACGGCTTGGAGAAAAACAATCAGGCCCAGGGCAGGCGAATCCAGTCACTCTCAGATATGAATAAACGGGTAACGCAAAACTACCAAAAGCTTCTTCGTAGCACAGAAGGCCAAGAACTTGGCGCACTGCGATCTCAAAATAAATCATTGATCAATGAGAATCAAAATTTGAAAGAAGACATTAAGGGGTTTCGCAAACGGCTGGACAACCTTAAGCAAAAATCCAAGCTCGATCAGTTAAACAATCGGTTAAGCCAATCCAGACAGCCTGATCCGCATATGAAGCAGGCTTCTATTCAGCAGCTGGTCAGTGAGTTGTTTTACCGACTTGATGAGCGTAATGTCATGAGGTTCCTATCAGTGCTGCCATTATATAATCGGGTTAATTATTTACTGAAAAAGGCCGAGGAAAATACCATCCTACATACAGTTGACAGTGACCACCTACACAATAGCCAGCAGCTTTATGGTTACGTCAAGCCTATTAATGGTCAGCCGGCGTTTATTTCTTTGGATGGCTCGATTTTTCCTGGTCCACAGGTCCAAGGTAACAGATTTGATCTTGTAGAAAACGATGTCTATCGTGGTAATTATTTTGCGGACACTGACAGTTTTGTGATTAATAAGCGTTACACGGCCCTAACTGAGGATAAAAATCAGCTTGGCTCTGATCATTTTCAAAGTGGTCGTCAGGATAAGCGACCGGTAAAAGATACGTTTGCTAAACGGTTTATGGAAGATCATCCCGACGCAAAAGCGATTTTAGGCAACAAGACGATTAGGATTGTGACCTGGTTTAAACAGATCAGCTATAAGCGCCTTTTTCAACCGTTTGACGTGCAGATCGATGTGTTGGATCCCAGTGAGCAGAGTGGCGACTTTATTTATCAAAGAATCGAAAATGTCGATAGGGATTTGGCATTCATCCTGATTGAAGGGTCTCATCATGTAAACAGTCGAATCTATAAGGACCGCCCGGCGGCACATCCTGATAGAATTCGAATTTTGGACAATGCGTCTCCCAAAACATTGTTGGAAATGACCTATAATCATTTTAAATCCTTGGAAACCAGGCAAAATCAATCATAAAGCCAAAATTAAAGAGACCATCAAAGCGTGATGCCTTTTGGCCTCTTATATACATACTAAGCAATTCATCTTTTTATTGACCTTTTAAAACCGAGTTCCAAAACAAACGACCCTTTAAGCTGATCTTTGAATTTTCCGTGCGGGTGCTGTCTTTCTTAAAGTGACGACCAAATAATCTCTTTAGTGATGTCATATAAACGTCCTCCTTATCAATATTCAGTCACGCAACCAAACAGACGTGAAATTAATCAACGTCTGAGAGGAAGTCTTTTCTTTCTCTCTATTTACAGTATAAGGCTGCAATGATTAAGTGCGTTCATATTTTGCTCAACTATTTTTAGAGCGTTCATTATTAAATGAAAAATCCCCTTAATTAATGAGAAGCCATGTCGTCGCTGACGGTGTTAATTTTAAGTGAAAAATAGTTTTTTGCTCAGAATTAACATAATCATTTAGATACACAGACATGATTCCACAATTAAGGGAACGGTTTGATTTGGCAAATTTATAAACGGAACTGCTAGAAGAAAGCCCACGATGTGATGATCAAGACCGCGACAACTGCGATTAACAACCAGCATATGGCGTCTTTGTACCAAGCTTTTAACGGGACACGCTTAGATTTATCCGAAGCATTAACATTTCTATCCATTTAAAATCGCCTCTCAAAGTAATGAAAATTTGTAAAACGCTTATAACGGGTTAACTAAGGTAAAATCCTGATGAGCCTTAGTTAACCGCATCTGCATCTGCTGCTAAAGATTGAACACGATCCAACTTTTCGAGCAGGTCTTTATCGTTTAGCTTAGCGACCGTTCGCTTAACCGGCTTTTCACGAGCCGAGATCAGTTGGGAGATTAATTGGGGACTGCCTACGGAACTGTACATATAGCCAAAATCAGCGTGGATTGATTCTTCAAGGACATAGTTCACAAGAATTTCTTCGAGATGCTTTCGGGATTTTCGGTTTAGTTTATCCATATCTTAGGACCTCCTAAAATTATTATCACACAAATCAAAGTAAAAAACACAACTAATTCAAAGAAAAAGACGATCAGCTAATTATTTTTATGAAATGATGGTTAATCAATTTAAAGAAAATGCTGGTTGCTGCTTAGGAATAAGCTGAGCGACATTGACTTAACAGACTTGTAAAAGCAGGTCCGACTTCAAACACTAAAAATAGTTAAAAAGCGGTATGATATGAACAAATAAGGAATAAGAAGCAGAGTGTTTACCAATTTTAAGGAAGTGGGTTCATGCGACGATATGAGCAAACTGAATTATTGACCGACTGGTTTATTAATGACGATATCCGGCAGTCCTTTTTAAAAATGTTTCGGCTGCTGGGAAGAAAGCAGCCGACTTGACCAAACGAGAAATTGCCCAGTTTATTCTGGGGCTTCGGGACCAATTTGTATTGGCAGATATTTTGCGGGCCCTGAAATTTCCGAAGGCGACCTATATGTATTGGCAAAAAAGATTTAATCTTGGCGACCCGGATAAGGAGTTGGAAGATCAAATTTTATTGATTCATCGTCAAAATCCGGATTATGGTTATCGACGAATGACGGTTGCCTTACGTGGCTATGGCATGCTTGTGAACAAGAAACGTATTCAGCGATTGATGCGAAAAATGGGGATTCACGTAAAGGGATACTCAACTCACGTGTCGGAATACCGCAGTACATATCATTCCTATGAAGGAAAAGTTGGCTTTATTTGTAAGAATCGGCTTAAACGCCGTTTTCAGACACCGGTTTGTCATCAAAAAATTACGACGGATACAACGGAATTAGTCTATTTTGATATTTGTATTGGAGAACCGGCAACCGTACACGGTCTTTATCTTGATGTTTTTCTGGATATGTATAACAGTGAAATCATTTCATATCGGCTGTCACCGGTTCCAAATGAGCAGGCCATTTTAGAAGGCTTGGATGAGGCCATTCGGATCACTGATGATTGCCGTTACCGACGGACGTTTCATTCTGATCAGGGGTGGGGATACCAATCAGCGGACTATCATCGCAAGTTAAAGCAACATCGCATTTTCCAAAGTATGTCCAGAAAGGGGACTTGTTTGGATAATGCGATTATGGAAAATTTCTTTAGTATTTTGAAACGTGAGATGTATTATGGAAAAACCTTTCACAGTTACGATGAGTTAAAAACAGCTATCGATCGATATTTATATTATTACAATTATCAGCGGATTAAGGAGAAATTGGATTGGCAAAGTCCAGTGATGTACCGACTTAACGCAAGCAATAGGTCCTAGCTTCTGGGGCCTGAGAATCTTATCACGATCAGCGTTGAATTATTTGTCAGGTTGTCAATAACGGGGATAACTTTGATAAATGCCAGCAAAGGCAAGCATAATTCAGGAAACAAAGCCGGCCTTAATGCCAAAAAGGACTGGATCTGGAGAAAGAATATGGTAGGATTAAATAGTATTAATTACTATTTAGATTGTGAAAGGATGTGCGTTGTTTGGATAACTGAATTCCAGTGACGGTCATTTCCGGATACCTTGGTGCCGGGAAAACGACGTTGATTTTGCATTTACTGAAATGTAAGGAACATAGGAGAGTCGGCATTATCGTCAATGATTTGGCGGCAGTTAATGTGGATGAAAAAATGATTGAAAAAAATCCGTATTTCTCGCAAGCAGATCGATTAATTGCACTAACCAACGGCAGTATTAGTGGTAATCTTCGTCAACGGTTAGTAGATGCAGTCTATGATTTGGCAGCTTCGGGAGATGTTGATTTGATTTTGATAGAATCTTCCGGCATTGTTCAACCGGATATGGTTGCCAAATTTATTTCTCGAGGAAAGAACACAGATGGCCGAAGACTTTCAGATAGCTGTCGTTTAGATACCAACGTCACAATTGTGGATGGGTTCAGAGTTTTACAGCAACTTATGCCCGGTGTCGGTGAGTATAATCAGGACTTTACCCAAAGCAATCAATTGATCATCAACCAAATCGAATTTTGCGACGTCCTCCTTTTTAATAAAACGGATCTTTTGACGAATGAACAACAACTGTATCTAAAAAAGTTTATCAGGCAATTGCAACCGTGGGCTAAATTTTTAGAAACCAGATTTGCCGTGGTACCTGTCAGTAAAGTGGTGAATACCCGGCTATTTGACGAGAAAACAGAACTTAAAGATTATGATCGTTCGGATGATTTAAGCCATTTCTCTGAACATCATGATTTAAAATTTGGCATTGAGTCGTTTGTCTACCGACGGCGACGGCCTTTTAATCCCAAACGTTTTAATGACTGGCTGGACCAATGGCCGCCTGAGATCACGAGATGTAAGGGCGTGATGTGGCTGATTACCCAACCCGAAAGAGTCTTCAATATTTCCCAATCCGGTCGGGCAATGGACATTATTCCATCGGGATACTGGATTGCATCGATGAAAGAATGGGAAATAAAAAAGATGTTTACGGTTCGTAAACATCTTCGGGAAATTTGGGATGAGCGTTTTGGTGACCGCATGATTGAACTGGTCTTTATTGGTCAAAATATGGATAAAGAAACAATTATTCATGACTTGGATGCCTGCTTGATGCGTGAGGATGAGGTGGTGACACTCAGAGACGATCCATTTAGGCTGACTCACCATTAAGCCGATTGTGTGAAGTTGGGCTGGGTGAGTTTAGCTGCCGCATTCTCTGGATTAAAGTCGCGACATCTATTTTGGGATCGCATGCAAGGATATTGTTATTTAAATCATCTATCAGAGCACTGATATCCTTGGCGGCAGTCGTTCCTGATTCTGTCAGCTGTAAGGTATGGCTTCGCTTATCTGTTGCAGCATGTTTCATTAAGTAACCGTTCTTTTCCAGCGCGTTAACTGAGCGGGTGATGGTACTTTGGTTGAGTTTCACCAAAGAGGAAAAATCATTTTGGATGATATTTGGGTTGTTTAATAATTTTAATAAATAAAAATAATTATTGGCGTTAATATTTGGATATGAAATATGGTGGTTAAGATAATCTGTCATTTCATGGTTAAGTTGAGCAAGTTGTTGAATAAAATCCTGGTCCTCATTGAATGCCATTGCAATCTCCTTTCATTTATAAATCGAAGATAACGAAAAAAATCGGTGGAAGCAAGTCTTCTGCATTTTTTTGTTTTCAAAAATTTTGGGGGCCATTAAAAAGGGCATTTTTGTGTTGGAATAATAAGGATGTTGGCCTATGATAGAAAACTTCTATGAATTATTCGATATTTTTTTCGTTTGAGCGATTGTATTATTCAGTAAAGCGTGCTAAAGTTAGACTATTAAATTGTACACAACTAATTTATTTAATATTAAAAATAGATCGCTCCATTTTGATTAATATTAAGTTTGGACATCGCAATGTAAGAAATGTCAATGAATAGATTAGTAAAAACCTATTTCACATAAATTATTAATGTGATACCATGTGTATATATTAAATTCGTTAAATTATTTTTAATTGTCATCTTCGTGAGGAGGAGAGGCTTATGCTACATTTATTAGTTGCTCCAAGTAGTACTTCAAGTCGTAAAGCGCGCCAATGGTTAACCGAACACCATCTTGAGTTTGCAGAACGGGATATTTATCGGCGACCACTTCACGCCGATGAAATTAAACAAATCCTTCGCCTAAGTGAAAATGGTTGTGAGGATATTGTCGCAACCCGTTCGAATGCGTATAAGCGTGTAAAAACGGATCTTGATGCAATGCCTTTGTCACAGTTTATTGATGTATTAACCAAGCATCCTGAAATGTTGAAGCGACCGATCCTCTTTAATGATGAGAAGTTATTGGTAGGCTTCAACGATGAAGAAATCCGTAACTTTTTGCCAAGGGAATTGCGTAAGAGAAATCTTGAAACGTTATTAAAAAAAAGCAGTTAAGATTTAAAGCCGTCTATCAGTAATGGATTTGTATATTGGTGATTTTTCAGTAATCGGTTGTTTTATACGACATCTTTACACGAAATTTACCAGGCCTTTACGACAACTTGATAACATGAACTTGTACCAAAAAATGGTCAGGGGAGAGTTATCCAAGATGAAAAAGTCAATTTTATCTGTGATGGTTGCGCTCACGTTGAGTTCGACCGGTGTTGCAATTGCGGCACCGATTCAAAATCAGGCGTCACCTACGGCAATTGCCGCCACAACCAAATCAGGATACGGTGCCGGCTCACAGATTAAGCTCAGTGGTGCAGTCAACGTTCGTGATCTTGGCGGTTATCGTACTAAGTCCGGGCTCAAGGTTAAGCCCAATATGTTAATTCGGTCTGCCAAGTTGAATACGCTAACCAAGCATGATCAACAGGTATTGACAAAACAACATCATTTGGCAGTAGATGTAGATTTACGGACACCTGCAGAAATGAAAGCGGCACCCGATGTTAAAATGAGTGGTGTCACGTACGTTGCCGATCCGGTTGTATCCAACAAGGAAAGTCAATCGAACGATAAAATTTTCGATAAGAATGGCGAACAAGCTATGATTGATTATTACAACTATTTTGTGGATTCTACACAAGGTAGGGCTGCATACAAGAAACTGTTCCATGAATTATTGACGGTTCCCAAAGGCAAAGCAGTTTTGTGGCACTGCAGTGCTGGTAAGGATCGTGCCGGCTTCGGAACTGCCCTTGTATTAACCGCTTTGGGGGTAGATAAAGACACAATCTATAAAGATTTCCTGCTTTCAAACAAATACCGTAAACAGACTAATGATGCTGCACTCGCTGCGCTGAAGAAAAAAGGCGCCAGCAAGACTGAACTTAAAAGCAATTATTATGGGTTGATTGTTGAGAAACAGTATTTGGATGAAGCATATAAGGCAGCAAACAAGCATTATGGGTCAATGAATGGATTCCTACACAAAGGACTTGGTCTAACCAGTTCCGATATTAATAAGTTACGCGCAAAATATTTAGAAAAATAAGATTAAAAGAATAGTTGTACAAAATGATACACCAAAATATATCCTTCAAAAATACCTTCAAAAGTAACACATTGCTCGGGAACCGACAGTGTGTTTTTATTTGCCAAAAATATCGAAAAATAACTTATATGTAGCAATTATTAAAAATTTTAAGCAAAAAGTTGGATATAAGTACCTAATATAAGAAAAAAAGACTTGATTTAGTAAAAGAAAGCGCTTACTATAATGGACATAGAGAAATTTATTGTAACCACTGGCATCATAATTGTTGAATTCACAGACTTTCAAAACGATTTATGACTGGATTATTGAAAAGCAAGCATTGAGATTGAATTTGTCTGATCAATTTTCGATGACGTCAATCTAAAAAGTAAAGAGGAAAAGGAAATGGACCCAAAACAAATCAATGAACCTTCAAATATTGACGAGAGATTAACCACTAATGACCTGATTAAGTATCGATATGAGACCAAGGGTGAGCTGATCAATGCTCAAATGGATGGTCGTTCAATTATCAATCCAAAGGACGATCCAGAAAGAATTCCTGATAGTGGTGAATATACCGCTATTGTTAAAATTGCGGATCAAAAGCGCATTACACCGGTTCTTGTTAAAAACTCAAGTAAGGCAGATGCTAATGCGGTGATTTATTTAAATCTTCGCGGATTTACAAAATTGCCACACTATAGTCCGATTCCGGTTACAATAACGTGGATTAAAAAGCTATAAGATAATCAAAATCAACCAAAAGTGGTCAAGGTAATTAGACGCCTTGATTTTTTTATCTATAAATTTAGTTCTGATAAATTGTTGCTTTAGTATTTGGTTTTATTTGAGGGACTTTTCAAGTTATCAAAGGCCTCTTCGATCTTTTTAACGTCCTCCTTATCAGGCGCTTTTGGATCATATTTCCCCATACCCAGTGCCCCTAAAATGATCATTGGCAGATACCAGGCAATTTGGTAGCGACTTTGAACTTCGACAAGGCAGGAAGCCAGTAAGACGCCATCAAGTATGATTGCCATCAATACTATGCCATTTCCAATACGCCAGTATTTTAGATTTGGCCAATAAAATAAAAGCCCAATTATTGTCGATAAAATCAAAATAATTTGAAAACCGGTGGTAAAACCAGTAAGCCAACGTGGGAATGAAACGTTAGAGTGGCTGGACAGGGATGCATCTGATAACGATTTGGTATTCATCACAAAAAATTGAATGCCATAAAATGATTGAGAAAGAACTTGGTTTTTTTGAATGAGGAAGTTGAGCCAACCGTTCGTTCTCTGTAGATACCGGAGATTATGTTTTAAGCGAGATTTTAATAGGACGTTCATTTGATTATAACGTTGAGCACTATGATTTTTTCGATTAATCTTTTCTAGCTTATTAATGAGAGTCAGGTCATACATTCCTTTTGCGCGTATGTTACTTCCTACTGTAAACGAGTACAGCGAACTGTTATTTGTAAAGGGGATATGATAAATCTGCCTGTCAACTTTTGGTGCAATGGCCAAAAAAAGCGTAAAGATTATTAAAATGAGAAAACTACCAGCAAGTTGATAAGGTGTTCGCGTTTTCTGATAAGCTTTTGAAATGTGATTATCGTGTAATGTCATCCAAGTAAAGAAGAAGAATGATAGTACCCAAATTGGTGTTAGTGGACGGATGAGTTGAGCTAAGATTAGAGAGACGATGGTCATGAGCAACCATCCCCAATAATAGCTGTTTGAAATTTGCCAGTGTCCAAGCCGCCAGCGATTAAAACATAGACTGGAAATGACTAATAGAAGAAGCCAAAGGGGTTCGTATCCGGGTAAAACGCTATATATGTAGTAGGTGGGCATCAGATAAAAGAGCAGGGATGAAAGGATCCCAACAAAATGGTTACCGATTTGCCTGCCAAAGTAGTAAATTAGGACGGCCGTCGTTAACGTAATCAAAATATTGAACAATTGGATTGTAAAAGGCTTATTGATAAAAAGACGATCTATCCAGCCAAAAGCACTGCTGATGTGAATGACACTTGGAAAAAGTGGATTTAAATCAAGTCCGCCATTTGAATACATCCATCTCCAAGAATCTCCGCTGGCACTGGAACCTCCTAAATTTGTATAAGAATATATGTCAGATACCGGACTGATTTTAAATAAACCAATCAACATGATCTTTGGAATTGTTAAAAGTGTCAATGTTACTACAAGCCAACCAACATAATGTTTGGATAGCCAGTAGGCGACCCCCCATATTAATGCAAAAAAACCGAGAGCAACAATCGTTCCAATGAGTAACACATTTTTGCCCGGATAAATAATCTTTTGAAATTTAGCAAAGTATCCAGAAATGGTCATTACTAAATAAAAAGTCAGAAAGCAAATGGTCAAAAGTCGAATGCACCACTGACAGTAAACCTTAAAAATACGACTCATTTTGGTACCCCCTTGAAATCAGAAGAAATCTGATGCGCTGTTTTAACCCAATTGTTTTGCCCGGTTACCAAACGCCAAAGTGAAATGAACGGTATCGGTACCAAACACCAAATATAAAATAAGTTTCCTACTGCCATCTTAAAACTAGTAGTGAAAACAGTTTTCTGATGATTCACAAAATGCATTCTGTCTGCTGCAATAATCATGATTCCTGATGTACTTAAGCCAAAAATGACGATTGTTAAGATAATGCCGATTGTTTCTTGGTAATTATAAATCAGCAAAAAATACATTGTCGCAATTGAAGTCAAAGCGCCAATTGAAAAAATCATCGAGCCAAACGGAATCAGCATAAACAGCAGTAGGTTTGCTTTTAGTCGTGAAGGAATACGGTGATTGATAAAAATGCGTTTACCATAGGAGAAAAGGCACTGCATACCGCCCTGGCACCAGCGGGTTCGTTGTTTAACCAGCGCTTTATAAGTCGTGACAGCTTCCTGTGGCATCAAAACATTGGGTAAGAAGCCACCATAAAACCCTTTAAAGAAGCCGTTTATGGAGAATTCCAAATCATCCAATAGAGAGGAACGCCATCTGACAGCACTAGCCATTTCCAAAGTCATGAATTGACCGTTACCACTCGCCATGGCAGAACCAAAGTCCATTCTTAAGACCTGTTCCAGATAGTTTGAGACCTGAAATTCAAAGGCTTGCATGAGGGTCAGAAAAGAAGTCTGATTGGAAATGCCAATTCCCGTTTGAATGAGATCATAATTTGAGTTTGTGAAGCCCTTATAAATTTGTGCCATGATTTGGCTATTGGGCTGGCTATCGCTATCAATGACACCGATAATTGTCCGTTGGGGCGTCATCGATCGTGTTTCAACCCATTCCAAGGCACTGTTTAAGGCCATCCCCTTTCCCTGTTGGGCATTTGGAAATTGACGAAAAATTACTTTCAAGCCCGAAAGGTTCGAAAGTAATTTTAGTTTTTGGGTGGTGCCATCATTTGATGCGTCATCGATGACCACCAAAGTGGTTTTAATTGGGAGACTGTTAAGTGAAGCTAATAAAACATTAACGGTTTTGACGATTGTTTGAACTTCGTTGAGAGCAGGGACAAAAACAAATAGGTGATCAAAACTTCTGACCGGATCATTTGTATAATGTTGGCTATCGTGTTTATCACGTAACGCTGTAAATAAGTTCCAAATGCCAAATCCCATGGCGTCCAAAAGTGATATCCATAGTAATAAATAAATAGTGATAAGGATAAGGTTAACCCCCTTAATATATAGAGCACGTTCACAATTAACTTATGGTTGATAAAGTTTTACTCAATACATTAGTTTACCATGTCTGATGATATAATTGAAAGGTTGATTTTTGATTATGGATGAGATCTATTTACTTATGGCCATTTTTTGAGGGGGATTTTTGTGGGTGTTCACAAAAATAACCGAACTTGCTGGTTTGACCAACTTGTTATGGTAGGATTGTCTAGACGGATATCCACTAGCAATCACAAGAACACCTTCTTTTATTAGATTACTAGTTTCAATCAATTTCTAGACAGACGGTAACGTTTTTTATTTTTGATAAGGGTATCTGCATTTTAGTGACTGACTCTGTTCAGCCACTTTTTTTGACAGTATTAAGTTTAGTGTGTCTGTAAATGTGGTCTACCAGTCTATACTAAAGAAAAGTAAGAAAGTTCAATCTAATTTGCGGATAACCAACTATTTGAAGTTAATCCTCCTATAATAGGTAGTAGAAGGAGGAATGACGTTTATGAAATTACCAGATCTGATTCTCCAACTTCAATTGTCATTTGAGGACTACAACCAAGCAGCCAAAAAGCAGGACCTGGATGCCTATTATATTGAGGATTTAAATGGCATGGCAACGATTCACAGCAGTCGTACCAAATTATACTTTGAGATTCCCCGTGATTTACCAAAGCTAATGGAGCACCTTAAAGCGAGCGCTCAAACCAATGAGTGCACAATGGGAACTCTGGCGGATTTGGAAAAGATCGAGAAGCGATTAGTGGCAGGACAGTCAAACCGATAGGCTCAATTGAACAGATTCAATCTCGTTCCGAAATGCGTTGCGTTTTCGGAACTTTTTTGTATACAATTATTCTTCAAAATTGATCGTTTATCTCAAAATTAATACTGACAGGGCATCGGCTTTATATTATAATTATTATATTAGTATTAATTCAATGAATGGGTTTTAATTGGGGGTATTTGGGATGACGTCAAAAGAATCAAGTGATGAGCAGGGCAGTGAACTTTTATTTTGTCCAAATTGTGGTCAGAAGGTCAAGCCGACGGATGAGTTTTGTCCAAATTGTGGGTACAATTTGAATGCCTATCGACAGGGAAATCCTGTTGAAGTCGATAATGGCAAGCAGGTTGGGAAACCTAAAAAGCGGCTTTTCAGTCGGGCAACCAAGAAACAGATCAGTAAACATCGGAAACGGCGACGACGATTAATCACATTTGGTGTTATTGTCGTTGTCGCTGCAGCAGGATTAATCGCTTATGGCGAACATTATTATTCAAAGGCGAGTACGCTAAGCAGAATCGTCAAGTCGGCAAAAAACGACCATCATGACCTACATAGATATTTTTACACGAACGATCCGTCTTTAACAATTAATAACGCATCGTTAAAACCTTTGGTCCGGTATTTCCATGACAGTCCCGAGGCACTCACATCGTTTAAGCAGCAAATGGGAACGATTGGAAAGTTTGATAATAATCGGCTTGAATATAAAGAAAATGGTCATCGTTTTTTGATTTTCCCAAAATATGAAGTCCAGGTCAGACCGGTTTACGTTTCTCTAAGTGTTAATAAAAAGAACGCTAAGATCAAACAAGGGGCTAAGGTTATCGCAACCTCCAATTCCACACGTTTTGTTAAAAAGATAGGGCCACTGGTACCGGGAAAGTATGAGCTTTCCAGTTCTGCCAACATTAATGGGCACAGTCTGTCAAATGACAATACCTATCATTTGAATTCGAACAATCAATCGATTCCGTTAACATTAAAAACGGTTTCCTTTAATGTGCATGGCCCTCAGGGAACCGAAGTTGTCATTAATTCAAAGGATCAGGGACGAATCGGGGCAAACGGTGTGATGAACTTCAAGGACTTTCCTTGGACCCAAGAGCTTAAAGTGCAGGGAATTTATCAAGCCGGAAAAAATAATATTTCATCTCAGTCCAGAGTTATTAGCGATCAAAGCGGTGACCATGATGTGACATTGCCATTTAAAGGACTCGTGAGCTACGATGATGCCGATACGCTGTTGAGCAATCTTTGTGATGCGACTTCCGGGCTGAGTAACAATGGCGACCTTGCCGATGCGACCGATGATGATGGCGATGACCTATCTTCCTTCTTCGCTGGCGGAGAGTCCGATCCAAACTATCTTCAATTTGAAAAAATGGGTAAGGGTTATTATCATGACGACGATATTGATGGGACTGACATGAGTGACACAATTGATTCAATCAAGCTCAGCTCGCAAAATAGTAGCGATGTCACGTTTGATCTTAAGTACAAATTTGACGCCGGAGATCATTATCACGTTCAAATTTTCCGTTATACGGCCAATATGGTCGTTAATGGTGACGATAGTGACAATCCATTACAGATTAATTCACTATCGGGTGCGCAAAAGGTTGATGATTATGATGAAGACGAATAATTAAGAAGGATCGAAGGTGACTGTAATGGAAAACGAATTTAAATTTTGTCCAAAATGTGGCGCAAAGGTTAAAGCAAATGCAAAATTTTGCCCAAAATGTGGTAATCGCTTTATTGAAATGTCACAAAACCGCTCGTCAAATGACCAATCCAATGCCGGTTCATCACAGCCGCAAAATATGGCGTCCGGTAAAAAGCCGTTTAAACACCGTAATTGGTTGATTGCCGGCGTAATAGCCGTTATTGTCGTGATTGTGACAGTGACAATTGCCAGTTCGATTATTACGAAGCAACAAACACAGGCGAAAAAAACAGCTATGATTCAGTCATCACAGTTGAAAGAAAGCATCAAAAAGAAAAAAGAAGCAAAAGAAAATAAAACCGAGAAACAATTGGCCCATGAATCTGTCGACGTTGTCACGGATATGATTCAAAACGACTGGGACCTGGATGCCGAGTGTGATGATGTCACGATTACATCCAGCTACGGTGGTAATCAGTATGGTGGGTATGCGAGTGTATCAGATGATGATGGTGATCAGACAACGGTGGATGTCACGGTCACCAACGTTAAATATGATCACAACGTCTCTGTCGAAATCGACGGGGATGGACACGATACTTTGAACAACACGTTTGATACTTATGATGATGAGGACGATGACTATTAACGGGAAGTGATTTGAAAATGCTTAGTGAGGTTTACCGAATTTGCCCAAAATGTGGGACAAGTAATGAAGTAGCTGCTAATTTCTGCTTAAAATGCGGGTCGAAACTATCTAAAGACGACGAGAAACCGTTACTGGAGCATGGTGGCCAGTTAAGTGAAGTGTTGGCTCAAATGGACTTGACACCCGAGGAACAACTTGCGGCTCAAAAAATAGTCATTATGACGGGAGATATGCCCCAGGGGTATCGTTTTCAAGATGTGGTCTACGTAAACGCAACGGGAGTGCTCGGTCAATCGTACAAAGAAGTTATGGAGCAGTTATCCAAACACCTGTATAGTACGCTCTACAGCCTGGGGATGGCCGGTATTTCAAATTTACACATTTCCCATACAGTGGTGCCGGATGAAGGCGTCGGAAATCACTTTGATTTGTTTGCGTATGGCAATGGATTTAGTGTGCGGAGCTAAGCGGTTAACGTTCGGAGTGTAAGGCGTTTATTTCGGAAATCCAGGGTTTGGATTTTTGAAATTGATCCCTTGTATGGCAGGAATCAGTCTTTTGAAGCAGTCCTAAGATAATGTGCAGATTTGGGGGATGGTTGTTAATGAGTGGGGTAAAAGGGTTCTGCCCGCATTGTGGTGCTAAATTACGGGATGATGCCCAGTATTGCCAACAATGTGGTTATAAGGTCCCAACGGTAAGTCTGGATGACCGTTTATCCAGCAATAAAACACATCGGGAGGCCGATGATCAGGAACAGGGTTTTATGCACGGAAATTTGAAAACGGTATATAAACGATCGGCAGTTGCCAATTTTATACAAAGAAATAAAACGATCATTGATCCAATAGTTGCTTGGCTGCCGGGGATTCTCTTTGTGTTTTTGGTGATCGGTCTTTTAATAGAAAGTGATGGAACCTTTTATATTGCTTTTGTGTTACTTATGGTTGATATTGGGGTACGGATTTGCAAAAATAAAGCTTTGTTGAAAAAATCATTTCTTGGAAAATGGATTGGCAACGCTCAATATTCATCCGGAAAAGAACAGATTCTAGCTGAAACCAAAAATAATCAAGCAAATAGCGAATATGGTCGGGGAAAAGAGACGGATAAGACGTCTCATGTTGCACACTACACAATGAGGGTCAGAGAATTTTTAGCGATGCTAACCCTGTGTGTCGTAGTTGGCAGCATTTATTTCGGTGATTTTGTGACGGCTGGTGTTTCTTTCTGGAATAAAAGGGGTGGCATCGACCTTTCGGCATTGCTTTCAACGGGCGGTTATTTGGATGGAGACTTGAACCAACTTAAAATCGTTTTAACGATATTACCGGTTTTAGGATTGCTTTTTATTGTGTTACCAAATTTATTTTTGAAAATGATCGGGTTGTTGGCGGCTTTTGCAACTGATGGGCTGATCGGCTACATCATTTATACGATTGATCAATACATGAATGACGGTAATCAATCGGTACTGATGAGTTTTCAGTTTGGCCCCTCTGCAATTGTCATGGGTGTTGCCGCAGCAATTGCGACGTTATTTGCGATTAGTTGTTTATTTCCGAGTTCGGTTAGGCATTAAAAATTGTTCATAAAAGAGACTGGCAAGGTTGAAAAATCTGACTTGCCAGTCTCTTTTATGAACAGTTATATTTAATCCTTTTAACTTTATTTATCGAACTCGTTTAATCATCGCAATGGCAATACCACCAATGATTTCCATACCAACAGCGAAGATAAAGATGGCATGATAACCGAAGCCTTCCACAATTGCGGAAGCAACCATGGCACCCAGCATTTGACCTAATGTGTTGGCCAGGTTAATCAGACCGAGATCCTTACCGGCAGTATCGGATGATGGCAAAACATCCATGTTAAGGGCACCATCAACGGAGTTATATAATCCGTTTCCGAAAGCTGCAACAACAGCGTAAGCAAACATTGCCCATGGTTTTTGGACAAATAATGGGAATAGAGCAGCTGCACCCAAAGCAAAAGTAGCAATCACAACCGGTGCTTTAACCCGCTTCATTTTATCGGCCAGTGGGCCACCAATTAGGGCAAAGGTTACACCAATAACTAACATAATCATCGAGAAGATGGAAATTGATTTGCCGGCTTCACCGGTATTTTGACCAATATAATCAGTAAACAGGAACAATAGGAAAGTGGTAACGATTGTTGAACCAACAACCATGAAGAATTTACCAGTCAAGGCTAAGTAAAAGTCCCGTGCGTCATGAGTTGGGAAGAAGAAGTATTTCTTCAGGGTATCTTTATCCAAACGAACTTTTGGTTCGTCCAGATTACCCTTTTCTTGAATCAATAATTCGTGAATAATGGCTAATACAACCGTGCAGGCAGCCATCGTGTAAATACCGAATTTAACGTTACCCAGGAATTGAGCCGCTAACAACGCAAATCCTTGCTGGGCAATTGTAAAACCAACTCCATAGAAAGTGGAAACAGTTCCACGCCATTTTGGTGCAACCCGATCAGAAATCTGCGGGTAGATTGCCGCGGCAATCGCATTTTCGGCCGCTGCTGCAATGATCCAAACACCAATAATAGCAGGGATTGATTTAAGATTGGCAATCACAACCAGGGAAATCGCAATTGCGATTGTACCTAAAACGATGTAAGGTTTCCGTTTACCAAAACGTGAACGGGTAACATCTGAAAAGGCGCCGAACAAAAGATTGGCTACCGCACCAACAATTGAGGCAACCGTTGCTAAAATACCAACCGCCCAAACTTTTTGAGCCGGGTCAATTTGACTAAATAATTGTGGAATTAAAACACTACGGGTAGAGCCGATTGGACCATACCAGCATAGCGGTGCTAGAAACATTGCAGAAGAAACCATCCAAGGTAGTTTTGGCTGTTGTGAATCTTTAATCTTGGCGTTTGTAATTTCACCAACGGCTGTTTTAACCTCTTCAGGTTCTTTAGGCTTGTTGTTTTGAGACATCAAAAGTCACTCCAATCAATAGAATAAGAAATATAGCAGAAATATGTTTTACCTCTGAAAAATGTAAGGATAGGAGGCCTCCCCTCTTGATTTACATGAAAGATAAAACGCTTACAGATAGAGTATAGCGCTTTCATTTAGTAATGTAAATACAATTTTACTAAAATATAATTCAAGGTATCATTGGATTCTGGTATGACGTCCGATTACGTGCAACAAAGCCTTGACTAATAAGGATTTAAAAATATTTTTATTGATTATTGATCATTGCATTTTTTTGAAAGTACTTAGATTTCCGAGAAAATATAAATTCAAGATAAAAAGGTCGACTGTATTTTTCTTTATTTAGCAAAATTTACTAAAAACTATATACCGGAAATTTTTTATCATTTAAACAACCTTTAAGGTCAACATATTCCTTTGAAAATCGCCTAATATCCTATTATGCTTAAACCAGTAAACGAATCTTTTTTAGTGAGAAGTGACTAACAATGCGAATTGGTTTTATTTCGGATCTACACATTGACTTTAATCGGCGGCATCATTTTATTGCGGTTATGACCGAACTGGTTAAGAAAGAACGGCTTGATCACTTGGTTATCATGGGTGATACGGCCAATGGGCTTGAGAGGAATCTGGCATTTAATGATGCGCTTTCACAGTCACTTGAAATTCCCTTTCATACGCTGGTTGGCAATCACGATTTATATGTATCACATCCCCGTGAGAAGACTGTTTCGATGATTCAACAACGTTCAAGAGATGCTTATCATGAGTTGGACGAGTCACCATTTTCACTGACACAACACCCACTATTGACGACTCACTGGGTTATCACCGGCATTAACGGCTGGTATGATTATACTTTTGCAAAAGGATTCAGTGACAACCGGGGATCGACTCTTGCCAATAACTGGGTGGCTAAGCATGTCTGGCCGGATCAGCTATACATTAACGGTAATCAAATTGATTATTGCCGTGATCGTGACTGGGTGACCAAACAACTCTTTGATTGGCAGCATCAGATTAACCAAATGCAACTGGGATCAAGAAAGCTTTTGGTGGCGATGCATATGTTGCCGACAAAACGGTTGGTCAGACAGATGCCAGTGCCGTTTTACGATCGGTTCACGTATCAATTGGGAAGTGAACGGTATCGCCAACTCTTCGAACAGAACCACGTCAGGGTGGCACTTAGTGGCCATTCTCACATGCCCAATGTTGTTGATTATCGAGGGATTCACTATCAAAACGTTTCGCTGGGATATGACTTTCAGTGGCAGAATCCGGCCGATGCGCTGGGTGAACTTCAACGGGTAATGTTTATTTTGGAGGATGAGTGAGATGAAAGAATTGGAAACTTTGTGCTGTGATGCGGCCTTCTTTGTGGCGAAGTGGTTGCATATTCACCGAAGAAAACATTATTAAACTGGTGCATTAGATGGCACACTCCTGTTATAATATCTCTAGATACTAGTATTGAAAGGAATATTTATTTTGGTATGAAATGCATCCCTTTTTGTCAAAAAGGCAAGACAGCTTTTTCTATTATTGAAATGTTAGACGCTTTGATTGATACGTACGAAAATTGCAAAGATGAGAATCAAGCAAAAATCGCTTATAGACGTTACTTGTTAATTGTTAAATGTTTGGCAACAGCTAGTAAATTTGAAGTACGGGATTTTGAGGCTATCATGCAAGGTAAGCGTCGGTCATTGAAATCAGGACACTTATTATTTTATCTAGATGATGTAAGTCAAAAAGATGTTGAAATCAATAGCTTTGAATTAGTTAAAAATATTGAAGGATGGGGAAATAAGGAGTCTTTAGAACTTCACCACTTTATTTCTCAATCCCCAATTTTTGAATTAAGAATTAATGCTTGTGAATTCGGATTTAGGTCTATTCTTTTTCTATCTTCTAAAGAATTTGGAGATTATTTCGATCAATTTCAGTGCTATTGCGACTCTTTTAGAAAGGAAAAGTACATTACGCGGAAAGCAAGGAGAATTGGGAACAAAAAAACAAATGAAGCAGTATTATCCACAGCCGAAATTTATCAGTCATTTAGAAAAGATGAAAATTCATTTTCCACTTTTTTCGATGAAGCAAGAATTATTGTGGCCGAAGGAGGGAGTTATTTTGACACGTATTAAAAATGTAAAAAAGCATGTGCAAAAATTAATGAATCAGGATCATTACAAAAAACATACGGAATTAATGGCAGCTTTGCTAAAATATAATTTGTACGTAGGCCGCGACTTATCGTGGCGTAAACTTGCTGAAGACAATGATCTTAAAATGGATGAAGCAGGGGGATATCTAAGTGGGCGGTGCACCGATCTTGCAATGTATGATCAGTTAATTAACTATGTTAAAAATGAGTATTCGATTATTCAATCGCTTGATTTTCACACAAATTATCCGCTCTCTGATTTAAAGAAAGATAATGATGATTCTTCTGTAAAGCATTCAACATTTGGAATTTCAAAAATTGATAATACTTCTCATCCATATTATCAATATAATTTGTCTTCCGTGGGTAGGCCAATAAGACTATCCCCAGATCAATTTGATACGGAATCATCGTTTTCTTTTAAGGATAATCTGCATAAAAGCGTAAAAACGATTATAATTTCAGGGACGGTGAACTAATTGCCGGAAGAAAATTACCAAAGTACGCATAAAGAAATTAATGTACATCTTGAAAGTATTAGAGTTAATAAAGCTTTTTTAACGACCATTGAAGAAATGAAAGGCTATCTTAAGGGAAAGTCGTATTTTAATGCTGATAACCTTAGATTTGATGCAGGGCAAACCAGTATGACTATCAATTTTACACCGGATAACCTAAATAAAGATGAAGCATTGGTTCTTTTCACCGAAGCAAGAGTCTTGTATAACACTAATGAGCATTCCGGTTTTGTGGTTGCAAAATCGAAGATGACTTTTCTAGGTGCGATAAAGTGGAATGAAAATGATGTTCAGAATTTTTTGAATCAAAGAGCAATTGAAATTATGACACCTGTGCTCAAAAAAATAACTTTTTTAATGTATGCCTTGTTTGATTCATCTGAAATAATTGGAATGGTTCCCGATCTACTTGAACTGGCTGCTAAAAGGGTTGAAGGAAGTCATTCAGAAGATTAATATGTTTTTGAAAATATGACCAAATTTAAAAGTACCTTTGTAAAACACTTCAAGATGGTGTTTTACAAAGGTACTTTTAAATTTTAAATTAATTTTGTGCTGGTACCGGTCGTTCTTCTTGAGCCTTTGAGGTAGTCGACTTCTTCAAACCGATTCCGGTAAAGCCACTTAATAGCGAGAAAACCGGGCAGAGGAGACTGAAGAAAACAAATGGCAAGTATGAAATAGTTGGGACACCCAGAGTATTTGCAATGAAGACACCGCCAACACCCCAAGGAACCAAGTAGTTCAAGACAGTACCACCATCTTCAAGGACCCGTCCCAGAGCGGCACTAGCCAAACCTCCGTTATTAAAGGTTTGTTTGAATGCCCGCCCAGGTAAAATGATAGATAGGAACTGTTCACCAACAAAGATATTCACACCAATGCAGGCAGCCAGTGCGGCTGTAATTAATTTGGCAGAACTATTCAATTTGGTTGACAACGGCGACATGACTGCATTGATCAAACCGAAGTGAACGAGCAGTCCGCCAAGCGATAATGTCAACACAATCAAAGCCACCGTTGGCATCATACTGACAATTCCGCCACGGGATAATAACAAGTTGACTTCAGAGTTGGACGTTTTTGCGACAAAGCCGTTCGTAATGATATTACTTGCTTTAGTCATATTTAATTGGGGATTGTTCATAAACATCATGGCTGCCGATACAAAAATGTTGAGCAGCATGGTTGGAATTGCGGCCATCTTGAAAGCGGCACAAATGAAAACGAGTGCAATTGGAATCAATGCGATAATTGAAATGTGAAAATCATTGTTCAAAGCAGTAACCGTGGTATTGATCTTAGCCATATCGGCGTGATTATGTCCCATTCCCAAAAGGGCAAAGGCAATTGTCGAAATCGTGGCTGCCGGAATAGTTGACCAGAGAATGGTTTTCATATGGTTGAAGAGATCTGTGTCAACCACTGCGGCAGCTAAATTATTGGTCTCGGATAGCGGTGACAGTTTATCACCGAAAATGCCACCGGCGATAATGGCACCGGCCACCAGTGCCGGGTTGAAATTCATTGTGACGCCAATACCGAAGAAGGCAATGCCAACGGTTGAGACAACCGTAAAGCAGCTGCCGACTGCCGCACCAACCAACGAACAAACCAGAAAGACTGTTGGTAAAAACCACTGTGCACTAATGGCCTTAAACCCGATGACCATCAGCGTTGGAATTGTGCCGGCAGCGATCCAGGTACTGATCATCGCACCGATCAAAATAAAGATCACAATCGGAATGATACCTTTATCAATACCGTCTTTAATGCCGGCGTTGATTTCATGCCAGTCAAAACCCCGAACCTTTGCCCAAAAGATGGCGACTGTAATTGCTAATAAAACCGGCACTTGAGGTGATAGGCCAAAGCCGATCACGCCGATGCCCATAATTGCTAAAATAATCATTAATACGATTGATGCTTCAACTAAACCTAATTTACTTTTTGTCATCATGTTAACCTCGTTTTATTTTTTAGTGTTTCGAATTTGTTTATAAAACTTGGTCAATCAATATCGCGCCAAGCCCCCATTAGTTGTTTCCCTCATCGTCAACAGTCCTTTCTGAAAACAAAAAATCGTCCCTATTACACTTAAATGTAATAGGGACGATTCGTTACCGTGGTACCACCCAACTTGTGCACGCAAAAGCATACACCGCTCACTAGAAGATAATGGATTCTAGTTATTGACCATTGTCGATGATATTACGGTATTTCGGCTGCCTTATCCTGATTGGTTCGCAGCAACCACCAACTTCCTGACACCCAGATAAGGAACTACTTCATGTAAATCGACTTTAAATATTGTAGATAGTATAAGACGGGGAAGAAAAAAATGCAAGTGCTAGTCTACCCGTTCTGTTAAGAAACTGGTTTCACCCGTCAGAATCCGAACCGTTTCCTGGGCAATGACATCCCTGGAAACAAATCTCAGACGTTTGAAATAAAGGCTTAAGGTCAGGGCTTTTGCGAGATTTTCCAGTAGACGGGTTGTCGGCTTCGAGCTGTCAGTCACAATCCCGGGATAGACGACAATTGAATTTTTGGGCAGCAAACGAGCCATATCTTTTTCAACTTCCAGTTTGGCTTTTATGTAAGGTGCCATGAAGAACGGACCATAGTTTGCCGAGACAAATAAAAAATGCGTCTTTTTGGGGTTGTCCGAAGCAATATTTTGCCGATGAATCGTGTTAATGAGAGATTCAGCCGGTTGGATACTATTTTTCCAGTAACTGGTTTTGGTCAGTGGATTTGGAAACAAAATCCCAACGCAGTCGATGACCCAATCGCTTTTAGCGATGATTCTTTCCCAATCCCCCGGTTGGGAAACGTCACCTTTAAGCCATTTAACGTTTGGTAGCGTCACGTGTTTATTAGGCAGGCCGCTTCTTGAAAGACTGTAAAGCTCAAAGTCGTCGAATTGGCTTAATTCTTTCAGCATGCCGCTGCCGACAAACCCGTTACCGCCAACAACAGTGATAATCATTAATCGTCCATCCAATCTTAATCATTTTAGTAGGTGAAAAATAAAATCAGTCTCATTTTCCGTTTTTGTGTTTGTGGTGCGATGATTATACGCGATGTTAAAGAACATCCTATCATTCTACACTACGTCAGCAATCATTTCATCCCGAAATGAGAAAGATCCTGAAGAGCGTTTTAAAAAAATGTGTTTTGATCAACTTGGTGGTGTAAAATGATTGTTGGTGATCATGATCAAATCGCGATCACTGAAACGTTGATGAAGGGGAGTATTACGATGGACCAAAAGTTTTTAGATGTCATGAAGCATGAGGGCCCTGCCACAATTGTGACAATTAATGCGCAACCAGCCCACGTTGTTAATACCTGGATGTCATATGTCCAGGTAACAGATAAGCAATTGCTGATTCCGGCGGCCGGCATGCACAGTATTGAACAGGACTTTTCAACTGACAACCACGTGATTATAACGGTTGGGAGTAAAGAGGTTGAAGGTACCCAGGGACCCGGCGCCGGCTTTCACGTTTATGGGACCGGCCAATTCTTAACATCCGGTGATGACTTCGATACAATGAAGAAGAAATTTCCTTGGATTACCAGAGCTTTGAAAGTCGATATCGATAAGATTGAACAAAAAATTTAAATCAAAGTCGCCAAAGCAGCTTATGTTGTTTTGGCTTTTTCTTTTTGGAAAAGCTTCTTTGACTGAAGCCCGCTTCAATTGGCGTTATGATAAGTCTGTAGCAAAATTAAGAAGGGAATGATCAGAATTGAAAGCAATTGTGATTGATCAGCCGGGCGGTCCTGAACAGTTAAAGTTAAAAGACGTTCCAACCCCTCAGACAAAACCGGGGTGGAGTTTGGTCAAAATCAAAGGTTTCGGTATCAACAGGGCGGAAATCTTTACCCGTTTGGGCTATTCGCCCGTTAAGTTTCCCCGAATCCTGGGCATTGAGGGCGTCGGGATTGTTTCAAAATCGACGGATTCCAAACGGCTTCCCGAAGGACAAACCGTTATTTCACTCATGCATGGCATGGGACGTGCTTTTGATGGCAGTTATGCAGAATATGCATTACTACCCAACGACAGTATTTATCCGGTTGAAACCCAGTTATCTTGGCCTGAACTGGCTGCATTGCCGGAAACGTTTTATACGGCTTATGGATCGTTACTAAATATGAAAATTAAAACGGCTAAAACGTTACTGATTCGTGGTGGTACCAGTGGCGTCGGGGTGGCTGCCATGAGGCTTGCCAAGGCAATGGTCCCGGAAATCACGGTTGCCGGAACAACTCGAGATCCCGAAAAATTCGCCCGAATGAAAGCAGCCGGTTATGATGATACCCTTTTGGACCATCAGCGACGGCTTCAAACAGAAGACCATTTTGATGCCATTCTGGAATTGGTAGGCCCGGATACATTGATGGATTCCTTAACCCATTTGAACGTTAACGGGATTACCTGCTTCACCGGTGAATTAAGTGGCATGGACGATGCCCGGTGGACAGTTGCCGATTTTGATCCGTTTGGCATTCCTGCAGGGGCTTATTTGACCCACTTCAGCTCTGATGCAGCAAATGCATCCGATCTAAATGATCTGATTAAGCTTGTCGAGACCCAACGTATTGACATTAAACCGACAAAAATATTTGATTTGGCTCATACCGGTGATGCGCAGGCAGCTCTTGATCAGGCTGATAGTTTTGGAAAAGTGGTCGTGGTTAATAGTGACTATTAAGGGTTAAGTCGATTAAAAAGAGACTGTGGCAAATTGAACCCTTGCCCCAGCCTCCTTTTTTTGTGATAGGCAGCTAATTATTTGTCGCTTTAGTAGCCAAAAAGTTTAAAATGCTTTCCGAATTTAAATAGCCGATCACCTGACTGTTCCTTCTAACAGCCAACTGCTGATTTTGCGCAAGCAGCTGATAACAGTCGCCCAGTGTCCGGTCTCCTTCAACAGAAGTGACCGGTAACTTCTCAAACGGGGTTTTTCTTCCATACCCGGCCAAGACCAACCGACGAATATAGACATTTTCGATTTTGTGGGCTTCGCTGCCGTTAAACAGTGTTCTAACATAGTCGTTGCTTGGGTGGCGGACAAGGTTATCCGGTGTATCCAGTTGAATAATCTGCCCGTCTTTGACGACGCCGATTTGCTGCCCCATTTTTAATGCCTCGTTCATATCATGTGTAATAAATAAAATGGTGTTGTTAAAGTGTTGGTGGATGGAAAGCGTCAGGTCCTGCAACTGCTCGCGTGATACAGGGTCAAGTGCACTGAATGGTTCGTCCATCAAAATCAGGTCGGGCTTGGTGCCAAATGCCCTGATGATGCCAACCCGCTGCTGCTCGCCACCCGATAATTCGTTGGGATATTTTGACAGATAATCGATTGGTAACTTTGCGGCAGCCATCAATTCTTTAATGGTTTGGTCGGCCGCAGTCTTTGACTGATGTTTGATTTCCGGCAGTAGTGTTAAATTTTGGTTGATTGTCATATTAGGAAAAAGAGAAATTTGCTGGAGAACGTAGCCCATGTTTAACCGAATCTTTCTCAGATTTTGATCGTTTAGTGTTAGCCCGTTGACTAAAATGTGTCCACTTGCCGGTTTAACTAATCCGCTGATGGTTCGCAGAATGGTTGTCTTACCGCCACCGGATTCGCCAACCAGCACCATGATTTCGTGCGGATAAACCGATAGGGACAAATCATCAATTGCTTTTTGCTGATCATAAACGACGGAAATATTTGAGAGTTGAATGACTGGTGTATTCGGCATATGATCACTTCCTTAATAGATGATGGCGTTGCAAATAATGCCTTGCAACCTTTGCGGCACTGATTTTTTTGACGTTGACGTCATAGTTCATCTCCCGCATCTCTTTTGCCGTAATTTTTCCGGCCAACTGGTGCAGTTGTTTGACCACGGCCGGATGTTTTTTGGCAAATGCCTTGGTCATGAGTGGCGCTCCCTGATAGGTTGGAAAGAGATGCTTATTATCCCGCAACGAAACCAAATGGTATTGACGAATTTGAGAATCGGTTGAATAGCCGTCAATGACCTGAACCTGGCCACGGCGAATGGCCTGATAGCGTAAATCGGGATCCAAATCAGTATTGTTAAAGGATAGGCCATATTTTTTGACGAGTCCCTTATAGCCGTCATCACGATTCATGAATTCCAAATCAAAACCGCTGTGTAGACGGTTTTGAAGTTTTTTGAGGTCACTGATTGTGTGAAGATGATGGCGCTTGGCGAACTTTTGGGTGGTGACGACTGTATAGGTATTGTTATAATTTAACGGGGAACCATAAGTCATATTGTATTTAGCCGCAAGCTCGTTTTTGGCCATGTGATAAATTTGCGTTGCAGATTTGTTTTGAAGCTGTCGTTCGCTGTTGGGAATGATGTCTTCAAGAACGGTACCGGTAAACTCCGGATAGATGTTGATTTGATTGCTCTTTAGAGCTGAAAATAAAAAGCTGGTTTTACCGAAATTAGGTTTTAAGTCGACATCAATTTTCTTGTCACCGGCTTCGATCAAGTCCCGATACATATTAATCAAAATATCCGGCTCGGAACCTAATTTACCGGCAATGACGATTTTTTCCGGTTGGGTAGTGGCCGTGTATACTTTTGGTGCGATAATGCCAAGCAGTAAAAGTAAAAGGGCGGTACCGCCGACAATGACCATCGATTTGGCTTTTAGACGACCGAATCGGGTGATGAGCCAACTAAAGACAACGGCAAGTAGCGCTGAGCCAATTGCACCGGTCAACGTTAACGCGGTGTTACTGCGGTCGATTCCCAGCAGAATAAAGGTTCCCAAACCACCGGCGCCAATCAGGGCTGCGAGGGTAGCCGTTCCAATAATCAGAACGGTTGACGTTTTAATACCGGTCAAAATACTGTCCGTGGAAAGGGGCAATTCGATTCGAAAAAGTCGTTGCCATTTGGTTAACCCGAAAACTTCGGCCGCTTCGGTTAAGTTGGGATCAATCGTTGTGAGTGCAGTATATGTATTACTGTAAATAGGCAAAATACCGTATATGACCAGTGCAATAATGGCCGGTTTACTGCCAATGCCGACAATTGGAATCAAAATTCCCAAGATGGCCAGAGAGGGAATGGTTTGCATGATTGACGTAAAACCGAGTGCAATATGAGCGAATATCCGGTGGTTGCGTGCATATACCGCCAGTGGGATGGCAATGACAATCGCAATGATCAATGAGATAAGGGTCAGATAAACGTGTTCCATGAGTGCGTTGATAAACTTGGCGTTGGCCGTAAAAAAATGAGTAATGGCTGTGATCGACACGGATAGGCACCTCCTTGGGTGTGAAAACAAGTTGACTAGGATTTCATTATACAACTCGATTGTGCATGATACGAATCCGAAGGCAAAAATGATTGGGAGAATACCGACGCTTTAGGCCAAGATGGGCTACAATTAAAGTAAATCATGATTATATATGAGGAGTGAAGCATTTTGAAAACACATTACGATGTCATCATCTTTGGTGCCGGTCCTGCAGGGACTGCAGCTGCTTATGGGTTAGTTGGGTCAAAATCCGTCTTAGTCATTGAAAATGATCTTTTTGGCGGGACCTGTCCCAATCGTGGGTGTGATCCTAAAAAAATGCTGTATTCGGCAGTTCAGGCAAAGGATAGGGTTGCCCGAATGCAGGAAAGCGGGCTAAAGGACGTTCCCACGATTGATTGGAAACAGTTAATGGCCTTTAAACGTGGATATACGTCACAAATCCCAGGTGGTACGAAAAGGGGAATGTCCGGTGCCGGCATAGATACGTATCATGGGCAGGCTGCCTTTTTGGACCAACATCGGATTCAGCTGGGTGACCAGACGACGGTGAGTGCGGATGAGGTCATTTTGGCCACTGGTCGCCGCCCACGGTTATTGGATATTCCCGGTAAATCATTCCTAAAAACCAGTACAGACTTCCTGGATTTGGATGCATTGCCAAAGCATATCACGTTTGTCGGTGCCGGCTTAGTATCGATGGAGTTGGCAAATATTGCCAATAAGGCTGGTAGTGATGTTGATATTATTCATCATAACGATCAACCATTAAAGGCATTTCCACAACCCTTTGTGGCGCAACTGGTTCAAGACATGATTGATGACGGTATCACCTTTCACTTCAATCAGAACCTGAAGGCTGTTTCTAAAAATGAAACCGGCTATACACTGACCACCGATCTTGAAACGTTGGCTTCTGATTATGTGGTTGAAGCGGTAGGCCGATCGGCGAATAGTGATCAATTACAATTGGAGAATTGCGGGGTTAAAACGTCGAGCCGCGGTGTGTTAGTGGATGATCATTTGCGAACCAACGTATCGACGATTTATGCCATCGGGGATGTCGTTGACAAAGCCAAGCCAAAATTGACACCTGTCGCTTCATTTGAAGGACGATACGTTGCTGAGTTGTTAACGAAAAAGACGACAGCACCAATTCAGTATCCGGTCATCCCACAGATTCTTTTTGGGACAACGGAAGTCGGTCAAGTGGGGGTTGGTTATCAGGAAGCATTAAGCAAACCTGAAAAATATCATGTAAGTGCTTTTGATTTAACCCATTGGTATACCTATAACCGCATTAAAGATGATGTTGCCAAGGCAATGGTGATCCGGGATGCCAATACTAAACAAATTGTCGGATTTGACGTTTTATCTTCAATTGGTGAGCACTTGCTGAACGCTTTCAGCCTGGCGATGAATTTAAAGCTGTCGAATGAGCAGATCCAGGACATGATTTTTGCCTATCCATCTGTTTCGAGTGATTTGCAATATTTGGTATAGCATGGTTGTTTTAAGCTTGGAAAGAATCAATTTGAAGATTAGTGGAGATCAGGCCGATAAAAGGCTGGTCTTTTTTAGTTGGAAATAACGAATCAACTTGTTTGCGCAAGCAAGTAATTAATGTTAAACTTTTGTCAGTCATAAATGGAGAAGGTGATTATTGATGACAGATATAGAAATTGACGGGTTGATTGCAACGATCAACACGGCTTCACGTCAGCTGCAAACCTATTTGGATGAACAGTTAAAACCGTTGAAGCTGACATCGAGTAACTATTATTTTATTTTAAAAATTAACCAGGCACCAACTTTAACACAGGATCAATTATTTAAACGAATTTATCTGAGTCAAAGTAATGTCACGAGGCGATTGGAACAGTTAATCAGACTGGGATACGTTCAAAAGGAACGGTCACAGACCGATGGCCGCTCTTGGTCAATTAGCCTGACAAGCACTGGAAAAGCATTGGTTCCCAAGTTGAATGAGCGTTTAGAATACGTCAACAATAGAGTCTTTAGCGGCATTGATCGTGTGACGCAGGATCGATTAATGGCAGCCTTAATCAAGGTCGAACAAAACTTAATGCAGTAGCGCGGTGTTTGAGAATCTAGGAGGTTTTTATGACAAATTACGTCAAGATTTTTGATAAACCCAATCATGATTTGATTATTCCTGAAGGATTTAAAGCAATTACGGCTGATCAGCGTCAACGAAACCACGAACGGGTGACGGTTGTTCGCTACCAGCGTCCAGGAAAGGTTGAACCGAATAATGCACATGTCACCGTTATTTATGGCAGCGATCAGCGGTTGATCAGTTATAATAACTTTGCGATTGAGACCCACGCCGCTTTGCCGGGAGAAAGGGTGGCAATTGACAAAGCAAATCAGGTTTTCGAACGATTGGATTCAGCCTATGCCAGTGGTCTGACTTTTATGCGGGTTGATCGACTCAGCAGAACGTTCAGAGATGATCAGGGACAGGTCATTAATATTCCGATTCTCTGGGTTAAATTTGCTCATCAAAATGGATCATATAACTGGGTGTCAATTGGCGCAGACAATCAAGTCGTTGAAGTTGAGCGGGAATCAAACTGGGACTACTTCCGTTCACGACGTGCCACCGAAGAATGGAACTATGACCACTGGGTTTTAGCAAGAATGGGCAGGGGTCCCCAGCTTGAGGCTCCGGAAGCATTGGCTTAAAGGAGTCGTTCAAATGGATAGTGAAGATCGTTTTAATCAATTAATGACGCAGCTGGGATCTTTGAATGAGCAAGTCCGTCAGTTAGAAGATGTCGATTACATGACGGCTACCTATAAGGGTTACAGTAATGCAGGTTTAACGTTGGAAGAAGTTAAAGATGAAATTGATCGTCTTCGTCAACAAATTGAAACCCTTAATAGGGAATTGGATGCGTTCGATTGAGGCGACACGCTAAATCAAATGATATGAGTAAAAAAGGCATGACTTGTGATGCCTTTTTATTTTTACATAATTTGTGATAACTTATGACATTGAAAATATTTTTGGACGAATTAAGCCCTTAAGACGGGTCTTTTTGGCTAATGATACGTTACTTATGTAAAATAATCTGACACAAAAATAAAAAACGTGGTAGAATAATGATATTCAAATGAGAAGCATTTTAACTATTATCTTATCTAGCTCTTATTTTGCAGGAGGATTGTGTATGAAATCAAAAATTGTAGAAAATCAAGATGGGACAATGCGGGCCCTAAGTAACCGTCACGTTCAAATGATCGCTATCGGCGGTACGATCGGAACGGGGTTGTTTTTAGGGTCAGGCAGCACGATCAGCAAGACAGGGCCTTCAGTAATGCTGGTTTATTTAACATTAGGACTGTTTTTCTTCTTCATGATGCGGGCTATCGGAGAAATGTTTTACTCCGATCCTTCGCAACATACATTTGTTTCGTTTATTTCGCGATATTTAGGACCGACAGTGGGTCACTTTACTGGCTGGACCTACTGGATTGGCCTGGTGTTTGTCTGCATGGCTGAGTTAACCGCTACAGCCACTTACGTGCAATATTGGTTCCCTAACATTCCTTCGTGGATTGTTGAATTAATCTTTCTGGGAGTTCTGGCAAGTGTTAACTTAATTGCCGCACGGCTCTTTGGTGAAGCGGAATTCTGGTTTGCGATGATTAAAATTGTTGCCATTGTCGCTATGATTGTTACCGGTATTTTTATGATGACAAGTCATTCGGTAACACCGCTTGGACACGCGTCACTGACAAATGTTTTCCATAATTTCTCATTGTTCCCACATGGGGCCTTTAATTTCATTTCAGCTTTTCCGATGGTTTTCTTCGCCTTTCAAGGAATTGAATTTGTCAGTATCACGATTGGTGAGGCGAAATCACCGCATACGGTCATTAAAAAGGCCGTTAATGAAACATTACTCAGAATTCTTTTGTTTTACATTGGCGCTTTAATCGTGATCATGGGCATCATTCCGTGGACATCTTTGTCAGCTAATAGTAGTCCGTTTGTTCAAGTTTTCAAACTTGCCGGATTCCCTGCAGCGGCTGCCATGATTAACTTTGTTGTTTTAACATCTGCGGCATCGTCTCTGAATAGCTGTATTTTCTCCGCAGGCCGACATTTCTATCAGTTGGCAACCGAAGTTCCCGAAAATAGTTGGATGCACAAGACATTTGCCAAAATTTCCAAAAATGGTGTGCCGGCAGCTGCTATTATTTTATCGGCGGCACTGGTTTTAATCACACCATTGATGAGTTTAACAACGGCGATTACCTCAGTCTTTACAATTGTTACAGGGGTTTCCAGCGATATGTACATTATCGTTTACACACTGGCAATGGTTGCTCATAGAAAGTACCGTGCTTCCAGTGACTTTCTGCCGAATGGGTTTGTGATGCCGTGGTACAAGGTGACCAGTCCATTAACCATTTTCTTCTTTGGTGTCATTTTCGTGAGTCTGTTCTTTATTCCGGAAGATATCATTGGCGCTGTCGGCGCAATTGTTTGGACATTGGTCTTTGGCGGATTAGAGTATTTCCGTCAACGCAAATTGGTACCGGCAAATATGGACCAATGATCGTTAGACGTTTCCTGCCGAATGGAATGAGTTGTCGGCGTCGGGTTTACAATTAATTGAATTGTTAAAAAAATACCGCTGTCTCTTGGATATGAACCCTTATCCATGAGGCAACGGTATTTTTTGTCGACAATTGACTGATTAAATTCCAATAGGTTAAGATGGGAGCTGAATGGTGACTCAACTTGGAAAGGACTGTTTTGAATGTCGGCTTCCGTCACGTTAAAACAACAGATTATTACCGAAAGTCAGAAACTCGGTATCGATAAAATCGGCTTCACGACTGCCGATGATTTTGAGGAACTCAGAAGCAGTCTTGAAGCTCAAAAAGCCGCTGGGCATACCAGCGGTTTTGAACATCCAAATATTGATGAGCGGTTAAATCCGACTTTAATCTTTGACCATCCTCAATCGATTATTGCAATTGCTTTGGCTTACCCCAGTCGGATGAAACAACAACCGAAACGAACCGGATTAAAGCGGGGCCAATTTGCCAGAGCGTCATGGGGCGATGACTATCATCATATTTTGCGTGAAAAAATGGCTTTATTAATTGATCGGGTCAAGGACATTGTCGGAGAGGGCAATGCCAGATTCGAACCAATGGTAGATACGGGTCAGCTCATTGACGTGGCGGTTGCCCATCGAGCGGGTTTGGGATTCATCGGCAAAAACGGTTTATTGATTACAGAGGAGTTTGGGTCATTTGTGTATTTGGGCGAAATGATCACCGACTTGAAGTTGGAACCCGACACGCCGATTCCGTGTCAGTGTGGAGAATGTACGAGATGCCTTGATGCGTGTCCGGTACAGGCATTGTTGGGTGATGGCCGAATGAATGCCCAGCGGTGTTTGTCGTATCAAACGCAAACCAAAGGATTGATGGCAGATGAATTTAGACCTAAAATTCGAAATGTGATTTATGGCTGCGATATTTGCCAAGTCGCCTGTCCATTTAATCGTGGGAAGGATTTTCATTTACATCAACGAATGGAGCCGGATGTCGAAAAGGTTCGCCCGGAATTATTACCGATGCTGAAATTGAGCAACAAACAGTTTAACGATCGATTCGGTCAAATGGCGGGGGCCTGGCGGGGTAAGAAACCGCTGCAGCGAAACGCCATTATTGCGTTGGTTAATTTAGGAGATGTCTCTGCCGTGGATGATCTCTTGCATGTCATGAGCCAAGATCCACGGCCAATGATAAGGGCGACCGCTGCCTATGCGGTCGGTAGGTTAAGCCGATCATACGAGACAACCAGTCGAGCCAAGGTAGCTGAACAATATCAAAAGGAATTGGTTTCGGGACAGGAAGAAGCCTTTTTAAAGGAATACCGGCGAGCATTGGAGACGATAGATGCGTTGAAATGATCGCGTTCCGATAGGGTTAGAGACCAAAAAAGAAATTGACCAAACATCATTTTGTTTGAGTCAATTTCTTTTTTGGTTAATCACAACTGATTTATTGCGCTTTTAACTGGTTTTGACGTTTAAAAGCCATTCCCGGATTCATCATTTTATCCAACATCGGATTGTACTTGGGTGCACTTGAGGACATGTTGTAATGCTTACCCCAAAGAAAATTGGTGAGTGACCGGTCTACCGCTAAATTGTGATTATGTAATTCACTATGCTGCGCATTGGGTCCGGTTGCTTTGAAGGTTTGATAGTAGTTGACGCGCCCTTTAACCAAATACCCCAGCGACAGGGCAGACTCGGTTGTGACCACGCCATCGGAATTGGATCCGTCGTTTAAATCACCATAGACGTTTAGAATTCTGATTTGACGGGGCATGCGATCCTTCAGCTGATTTAACATTTGATATTCCGGATGAATCGTTTTGGGTCGACCGTTTTTTAGCAGTTTGTTTGCGTTAGGCTGATCGTCCCATAATTTTGCCAGTGGTCCGGTAATCGGCTGGTTTTGCTTGCCGTTATTAATAATCCCGTTGTAGGGGCCGGCAAGTAGGCAGAGCTTATTTGCCCTGGGAAGATCCTGGCGATTGCCGTTCATCATATTATAGTAAACGGTGGCGTAGGAACCCATTGAGTGACCGACAAAATTCAAATTATCAATATGATACTTGGATTTAAGTAGTTTGCAGACTTTGGTCAGCCAGCGGGCGTATTGAAATTCACCTGCACGATTGTTATCCATTCGAAGAAAAATGATCGGATTGCGCATCCATTTTTCGATTGTCCCGGTCACATCGATCTTGCCGTTTGGACGAACGCGAATGATCATCCGTCGTTGAGCAGCGTCACTGGCTTCTGCATCCGAAGCCATTTTCTTTTCGGAGCGCAGAGTACCGCCCCAACCGTGGATGAATAGGGTTGGGGTATTTGAATTAATGTAATTTTCTTCAGCAAGACGTTCCTGGTCTTGATGATCGTGCCAAAGAAAAAGCCCAATCGCAATAAAGATGATGCTGCCAAGGGCAAAGTATCCGATCCGCCACATATTGCTGTGCCGATTAGTCATCATATTTTATTCCCTGCTTCACTAAATGTTATATTTGTGTAAAAATCTGTACACAAATAAAATTGTACCATGGAAAAATGAGGTTTCATACTGCCAAAATGATTAAAAATGTCTTATTTCTTACATTTTTAGAAAAAAAGCCATAATTATTGCGTATGTGATATTTCTTCTCATTCCAGGCGGATGATTAGCAAGGTGTTGGAATAAATGAAGCACCCAAATAAATGATTTATTTTATCGGATATAGCTACCAAATTGGTTATTTTGGGCGCTTTCGAAGCTGGTTTAAATTTTGATCGACATGATGGCGTTAATGATCGGACTTTTTATCGACAGGCGACTTGAGATCCTGCAGGGATCGTCCCAAAAAGTCGTCGGAGACTTTTTTCTTCTGATTCCCGGTTAAAAATCCGATTAAACCAAGAATCATCCAGATTCCCAGAACGACATATTCGTAAGGCCAGACCAGAGAAATTGGGGTTCCCGGAATAACTGTCATGGCGGAGATACTGAAAGCAAATAGACCACCTATGACCGGGAAGAAAAGGTGTTTGATTCGAAAGCCGGCTTTTAAGGTTGGATACCTTTTTCGGATTCGAAACAGGCTCAGTGCATTAAATGACCATGCCAAAGCAATCAGAAAGCCACCGATGTCCAAGAAATAAATCAGTGCACCTTTTCCAAGCCAACCAATGCCCAAAACAAGTGCCAATACCAACCAAAGCGCGTTTGTCGGTGTACCGTACTTGGGATGAACCTTAGCGAGTCCGGCAGGAAGCATGTTGCCGCGAGCCAATGACAGGATCAGGCGGGGAGTGGCGGCGAAAAGTGTTAGAAAACTGGTTGCCAATCCTAAAAACGAAATAATAAACGCAAAAGTCCCCAATAACGGAAAGCCGGCTGTTTTGAACGCATCGATGGTGCCCATGTCCATATTCGCGGTTTGTTTCCAAGGGTAGATAAATGCAGATGATAATAAGACCAGAATATAGTAAATGGCAGCGATGATAATTGAGAAAACAACCACTTTACCAATCAGCTTTTTGGGGATATTTGCTTCTTCAGCCATAATGGCAACCGATTCCCAACCGGTTAGAAACGTCATAGCAGGAAGAACGAAGCGGATAACCGATGACACACTGTTTTGCTGCGGATAAAAGGCCGGCAAAAAATTAGCCGGTTTTCCTTTAATAAAGCCGACAACCACCAAAATCGCACCAAGAATGATTAAGCCGGCGAACAGGATAATTTGAACGTTTCCCGTTAATCTGGCACCAAAATAATTAACGATAAAAATAAATAGAGTAATACCGATACCGATGGCCAATTCCAAATAGTGAACTTTGACACCGGCAAATGTGTAATAAGGCCCGGTTGAAATCTGTGGAAAAAGATAGGAAATCAGCAAACTTGAAGCGGTTACAAAAAATGCCAGAATACTTAGGTACGAACCAATCAATGCCCATCCGGCGAATAACGCCCCCTTTTTGCCAAAAGCGGCGTAGGCATAAACCACTTCACCACCAGACTTGGTAAAAATGGTTGAAAGTTCAGCGAATGACAGGGAGACCATTACTGCTAAAACGGCCGCAATCATTAATCCAAAGATCTCACCGCCGGCACCGTATGCCTTGAAGAATTGACTATTGGTATAGATCCAACTGCTGCCAATCACGCCACCTGCTCCCAACGAAATAAGGCCGTAAAAGCCGATGTTTTTCTTTAACGAGCTTGCCATAAAAAAGCCTCCAGAGTAGTTAATTGTTGAAGAATAAGAAAGATGTTTTGTTCAGCTTATATAAAGGGAATCGATTATTTTGAATCCAACAAATCATTCGGATATTGAGAATAATCTTTTCTTACTATGCTCTATTGAGAATTATAAAGGATTGGTGACTGGTATACTCGGATTTGAGCTCAAAGAATGTGCCAAGCAAAAATTTAAAAATTGCTTGATGTCAATTGGTGTGATTAACGAAAGCGTGTTTAAAAGTCATTTTTGTGTGGCGTGAATAAGTCGGGCAATGTTTTCCGAGACTTGCGAAATATCGTGTTGTGCAAAGTGAAGCGCTTCGTTAATGGATTTAACGCCAGAGACACTGGTGAAAATGGCATCGATGGCGTTATCGGCGTAAAGGCTGTCGATGCCGTCGCCGACATTTCCGGCAATCACAATTACCGGAGCGTTGGGTGCAACCTGCTTTGTGGCCAGGGCAACGCCATAGGGAGTCTTACCGAATTTGGTTTGAAAATCGATACCGCCCTCACCGGTAAAAACGAAGGTTGCATTTTTGGCCTTTTCTTTTAGACCGCTGTATTGAATCACAAGGTCGACACCTCTAAGCATTTTTGCGTTGGTAAAAGCGAGTAGGCCGGCGCCCAAACCACCGGCTGCTCCTGCACCGGGATAGTGAGCCAAACCTTTTCCCAACTGTTGAAAAATAAGCGTCGCATAATGGGATAAATTTTGGTCAAGCCTCTTGATCATTTCGGGTGTGCCACCCTTTTGCGGTCCGAAAACCATTGAGGCACCATTTTGACCAATTAACGGGTTGGTGACATCTGAAGCAATTAAGAGTTTCAGTTTTTTGATCCGTGGATCGATCGTCGATATCTCAATTTTGGCGAGTTCATTAAGATGACCACCTCCAAATGAAATATCACGGTGGTTTTGATCCAGTAGACGTGCGCCCAGTGCCTGAGCCATTCCGGTACCGCCATCATTTGTGGCACTGCCGCCAATTCCCAAAACCAGTTCGGAGATACCGTGATCCAAGGCCTTGAGGATTAATTGGCCGGTACCGTATGTAGTGGTTTTCAAAGGATTGGCGGTTTTGCCAGTGACATATTGTAATCCACTGGCCTGAGACATTTCTATGACCCCGGTGGTTCCGTTACCCAGAATGCCGAAGGTGGCGTCGACCGGCTTGCCGAGGGGCCCGGTCACTTTTTCTGTGATAAAGGTACCATTTGTCGCGTCCACTAAAGATCGGACCGTCCCTTCACCGCCATCTGCCATGGGGACCAAGCTATATATTGCGTTGGGATAAACGCGTTTGATGCCTTCTTTGATGGCTTCCGCAACTTCTTTGGCGGAAAGACCACCCTTGAATGAGTCTGGTGCAATTACAAACTTCATTATTTAACCCCTTATCTATTATCTACAAAATAAAAAATGCCAAGAGATAGTTAATCCATGGCATTTTGTTAGTGTTCAGTTGTTTTGAGTCCAAGCCAATTGTTGATCACCCGTTCAACATTATGAGGATTGTTGTAGTCGGTCGGATTCTGGTGAACCAACGCATCAACAATACCCGGTGTGTATTTTTTGACGATAAGTTTTGTCATGTCAACATTATTCATCATTAAATTAGTCAATTCAGCCGCAACGTTAAAACAGGCGAGACTATGATTTGATGGAATTGACTCTTCCGGAAACGGTGTTGGATGAACGGTTCTGCTTTGATGACCATCCTTTAGAACCCGCATTGATAAATTGCGAATGGCACTGTCTTGATGATCGGTCATAATATTAATTAAATCATTAATAATACGTTGTTTCGTTACATTCATTCATAAGCTCCTTGGTGATTCTTAACTCAGCTTACGAATAACCCCTTCACTATATTTAATATTATATGTGGCAATTGTTATCTGTGCAAGTGATAAAGATGACAGTTTGATGACGAAATTCTAAAGAAAGCATCGAACTATTCTTCCAGGCTGTTGATACCTAACCAGGTATTTACAACCATTTTGACGTTTCGGGGATTCTCGTAGTCTACTTCGTACTGCTTAACGAGCTCGCCTATAATTCCCGGTTGGTATTGGCCAACGATTCCTTCTGCCGTCGGGTCTCCATTTAAAAGTCGTTTTGCCAATTCCGAGGCAACGTTAAATTGAGCAAGGCTGGGATTAGAAGGAATTGGTCCGCTTGCCAGGTTGGGGTGGTAGGGGTAGGGATCATCGGGCTTAACAAGTTTAATACTTGTGATGGCTTTATTTCGAGTCGCATCCATTAGTGAAATGAGATCGTTTAAAACGAGTTGCTTTGTAGGTTGCAAGGGCCATTGCTCCTCTATGAAATGAGTTATTTTTGAATTCAAGGGATACTATCGTTATATTTTAGACGTCGATCATGTAAAAATTGTGACCAATTTGTGAAGAATTTGAGAGAAATGTTCGAGGAAAACGTGACGATTAACATTATTTTGCAACTTTTAAAAAATACGAATGCTTCTATACGTACATAAGATATAGAGCGTGGCTAAATAAGTTAATGGATTTAAAAATCCTGGAACCCCCGATACATTAATGGTTTCCGGTGTGGTTATGTTTACATAACTTTTACATTTATGACATTAAATATTTACACGTTCTCTATACAATAAAGAAGTAAGTGAGTGACTACTTAAATAAAAGGAGAACAGACGATGATTCGAGCAGTTATATTTGATTGGGCCGGCACAACAATTGATTATGGAAACCAGGCGCCCGCAATGACGATTAAAAAGACGCTTAAGCAATTTGGCATTGAGGTCACCTTTGCGGACTTACGCCAAGAAGTTGGACTGGAACCGTTAACCCAAATAAAAGCCTTAATGGGTCGTGAAGATATTCAAAAAAAGTGGTACATAATGCATCCGGATATGTCGCTGGAAGAGGGCATTTCCCAGATATACAAGTGGTTTACCAGAAACATCCTGGAAGTCTTACCCCAGATTGCCAAAGTAAAAGCGGGGATGCCAACGTTAATTTCATATTTAAGAACACAAGGGATTCGATTTGCGACAACTACTCGATACACAAAGGAAATGCTGGACCAGATTTTACCTCTGGCAAGTGAGCAGGGCTTTGACCCGTTTATTAATATTACTGCCGAAGATCTTAATCGTACCGATTGTCTTGATTCAGACATGATTAGCCAGGCAATGAGGAAACTCAGAATCCGAAATCCGAGAACAGTGATTAAGGTTGGAGATTCGCCAAAAGATATTTTGGAAGGTAAAGACGCAGGCGTTGTCACAATTGGCATGATTGAGGGCAGCAGTTTAATTGGCATGTCCCAACAGGAATTCAGTATTCTGCCATTTGCAAAACGAAACTCGATGAAAAATCAAGTTGCAGCCGAATTGGAAAAAGCAGGAGCAGACTACGTTGTTGAAAATGCCAAGGATTTGATGAGACTGATTAAGGAATTGGATTCTGAAAAAGTCGTTTCATAAAGAAACCGAACGCTCTCAAAATTGATTGAATTCAAACAGAAACAGGCAAACCCGATCATGATTTGCCTGCTTCTATTTGATTCCTAATGCGTTGTTTTAGACACAAATAGTTGGGATAGGCAGCAATTAGCAGATAACATAAAAAGGTGAGACCACGTCTGGTCTCACCTTTTAAACATCAACAATGACTAAATTATTTAGTTAGCTTTTGCGCCTTCCATATCAGCGAGTGTATCCTCAAAACGGGTTCGGATATAATTTGCTGAAGTCTGGAGCTTTTCCTTTTCATCATCTGTTAAATTAAGTTTTATTTGTTCAATGATGCCATCTCGTCCAACAATCGCTGGATAGGAGAGATAAGTACCATATTCTTCGTGATAGTTGGAAACTGGGATTTCCGTATGGGCATCACTGATAATAATGTTTGCCAAACGTACGGCTGCCGATGCAATACCATAATTTGTGTAGTGCTTGCCATGGAAAACAGTATAGCCACCGGCTCGCGCAACTTCATCAAGCTTGGATAAATCAATGTGTCGTTCAGCAGCAATCTTTGTTATTGGCTGACCCAGTACGCGAACTGCTGACCAAGCAGTAAATTGGGAATTTCCGTGTTCGCCAAGATTATAACCGGTTACTGAACGAGGATCGATTTTCAATTCCGCCGAAACAGCTCGTCTCATTCGTGAAGAGTCCAATAACGTCCCTGTACCGATAACACGGTTTTTAGGGAAACCGGTGAAATGTTGATACATCATTGTGATCACATCACATGGATTTGTGATGTTGACTAGAATGCCGCTAAAGCCTGAGTCTTTCAACTTTTGGCTAACCGATTTAACGGCTTCCTTAGTGAAAGGAAGTTCGATAAAGCGATCATGTTCTTTATTATCCTTTTGAAGACCGATATTTCCAACTGCTGAAATAACGACATCCGCATCTTTAAGAGCTGAATAGTCATTAACGATCAGGTTTGTATGAACGGGCAGATTAGACATTGCATCTTCAAAGTCCGTTGCGTCTGCGTTTACCTTTTTTTCATTTGGATCGATTAAGACCAAATCATCTGCAAATCCGTCTGCAACTATGTAGTGAGCAACTGTTGAGCCAACATGGCCCATACCGATAACACCGATTTTTCTTGTCATATATGTGCACCTCTCAAAATATAATATGAATACTATTCGTTTAGTATAACACGCCAACTCATTATTTTGAAAGATTATTTTAATAAAATGAGATTACCTCTTTTTTACCTTTTGATCAAAAAAGGTTTTTAGATTAAAAAGGTTAAATTACTTTCCATTCAGAACCCGATATGACTATAATTAAATAATAAGGTAATCGTAATGAAGGGACTGCAAGGCAATGGATAATTTATTCGATGTATTGAAAATGGTCAGTTTTAACCACTTTGGTTTTGATTCCTCTCAAGTTGTGATAACTGACGTTGCGGGGAAACCTAACAGCTTGTTAACGGATCTGTTTCGGGATGTTGTTAACAAAATCAACCTGTTTATTGACTTAAGTGCTGCACACGATGCTGGGGACGTTTTAGCGTCACTGCAAAATCATACGCCATTGCCTGATGATGTATTGGACGAGTATGGCAAAATACTGAGAGAGCCTTTGGTTGGAATCAACTTTGCTCCTCAAAAGGGTCAAATGGAACTATTGGTTAATGGTTAAGTGTTAAAAATCAAAAGTAAGGGAATCGAGGCAACTTTGTGTGCCTTGATCCCCTTACTTTTTTTGCTATTTACATTGTTTGATTTTATTCAATCAGGACTAGGTTCATTGCTAATTAACAAAGTGATCGACAAAATATTCGTGTAAGCGGACATCGTCTGTTAGTTCCGGATGAAAGGCAGTTGCCAATACGTTGCCTTTTGAGACGGCAACTGCTTTATCATCAATTGACGCCAGAACATTGACGTCAGCGGCAACGTCTGTTAAATAAGGTGCCCGGATAAATACGGCGTGAAAAGGATCGGCCAAAGCGTCAAAATGAAGATCTTCCTCGAAGCTCTGCTGCTGGCGGCCAAAGCCATTACGGACAACCGTGGCTTTTAACATGTCAAACGACTCGGGTTGAGATAATAAAACCATTCCGGCACAGGTGCCAAAAGTCGGCAGACCTTCCTGAATCAATTTTTTAATTGCCGGAAACAAGTGGTTGTATGCCATTAGTTTCTTAATTGCGGTACTTTCACCACCGGGGATGATCAGACCATCGAGTCCCTTCAGGTCGTCTTGGTTGAGGACGGCTTTATTTGAGACACCAATCTTATTAAGTACTGCTGCGTGTTCGCTAATGGCGCCTTGAAGTGATAAAACACCGATCATTGATTCAAGACCCCTTTCTAGTTGCCTCGAGTTTCCATTAAATCAGCTTCACTTAATTCGGACATGTCGATCCCCTTCATTGGATCGCCGAGATTCTTTGAAACTTCTGCAATCAACTTGTAATCGGTAGGATGTGCGGTTGCCTGGACAATGGCTTTGGCAAATTTTGATGGATTCTTTGATTTGAAAATCCCTGAACCAACGAAAATGCCATCAGAGCCCAAATTCATTAACAGTGCGGCATCGGCAGGTGTTGAAACACCACCGGCTGCAAAGTTGATAACAGGAAGTTTGCCATTTTCATGAACCCACTTAACCAATTCATAAGGCGCTCTTAAATCGCGGGCAATTGTCATTAATTGATCCGGCTTTGCGGCAGCAACGTCTCTGATTTGAGTTTGAACCTTTCGGATATGGGTAACAGCCTCAACAATGTTACCGGTACCTGGTTCGCCCTTTGTCCGCAGCATTGAAGCGCCTTCGCCGATTCGACGAAGCGCTTCGCCTAAATTACGGCATCCACAAACAAAAGGAACGGTATACTCATTTTTCAAAATGTGATACTCATTATCGGCGGGTGTTAAAACTTCACTTTCGTCAATATAATCAACGCCAACGGCTTCGAGTACTCTGGCTTCAGCTGAGTGGCCGATACGTGCTTTGGCCATAACCGGAATTGAAACGGCATCCATGATTGATTCAACCATGGCAGGATCCGACATCCGAGCGACACCACCTGCTTTTCGAATATCAGCCGGAACGCGTTCCAGTGCCATAACGGCAACAGCACCGGCATCTTCGGCAATTTTTGCCTGCTCAGGATTGACGACATCCATGATGACACCATTTTTCTGCATTTGCGCCATGCCACGTTTGACAGCGTCAGTACCAACAATTTGCTTTCCCATAAATACAAACCTCCTACGGTAATGTTAAAAGAATAATAATTAGAAAAATACTAATGAACGATGAGCTATGTAGCAGGCGTTTAAAAGAATATTAGTATTGATCTCATTTTTACAAGCATATGGGCATTTACAGCGTTTGTCAATGCTAAATTGGACGTAAAAAATCTTTTTGATGAAGGATTCTTAATCCTCACATGATGAATAACTAATAAATCATATAATGATTAAAAATGATAGAGAAATGGTATCTAGTGATGGAGCACCTCAATTTCGTTGCGTTCACTAGATTGGAATTGTTGGTACTAATAGGGCATGGCATTCTGGCTTTGGATCATGAAGATGCTTGCTTTCTTAATTAATTTTATCGATTTGTAAGAATAGGGCTTCCTAGCTGTTCATATCTAGTTTAAAAGGTCTAATTGAGTAGTGTTGCACTTGAATTATAAATTGGGCTGAACAGTTTTCTTAACATTGATTGTTTACATGATGCTGCATTTATTAACCTACCATTTACAATTGTTTACTGATAATTAGATGAATGTTTACATAAGATAGATACAATTAAAAAAGTCTTCGAATTGAATTGCTTAACTTGACGAATTCAAATAAGGCAACAGCTGGCTGGATAAATGCTGGAGGTTGAAGTGTAATGACACTGATTTAAGCAGTTTAAGTATTACTTTGTGCGATCTTGTCGGTTTGAAGTTTTGCCTACACTATTGATAATTCTTCTGCGAATTGTTTCTTATAAACTTCGAACAAAATACATTAAGCGGGCAACAAAATAAAATCACTTAAAAATAGGAGAGATAAATTATGATTCAAGCAGTTGTATTTGATTGGGCGGGAACCACGATTGATTATGGCAGCCAGGCACCGATTATCGCTTTTAAGCAAGCATTTGCACATTTTGATATTCATATTCCAACCGCTGAAATTCGTCAGGATGTCGGTTTGGACAAGTTGACACACATCAAAAAAATGATGGCTAATCCGGCCATTCAGTCAAAGTGGGTGGCCAAGCATCCCAACATTGCCGTTGAAGATGCGATTACTCAAATTTATCAACAATTTCAACAGGATATTGTCGCTGTCTTGGCAGAGACGGCCCAGTTGAAGCCCGGTGTGAAGGAATTAGTTAATTATTTGGATGCGCAAAACATTCCCTATGCATCGACTACCGGCTATACACAATCGATGCTGGATCGGGTCCTGCCTTTGGCGGCAAAGCAAGGATACAATCCTAAAGCAAATGTGACTTCTGAGCAAACCGATGGCGTTGGGCGGCCCCAGGCAGATATGCTGCTTCACGCGATTGACCGGCTGGGTGTGCCCGATGCCAGGTCTGTCATTAAAGTCGGTGATACGGTTAACGACATTTTGGAAGGAAAGGCCTCCCATGCGATTTCGATTGGTGTCGTTGACGGGGGCAATCTGATCGGTTTATCCGAAGGGGAATTTGATGAACTGACCATTGCGGAACAAAATGAACTGAGAAATAAAGCGACTGATGAATTGGAAGCGGCCGGTGCCGACTATGTCATTAATGCGATTAATGATCTGATTAAGCTGATTCCAACGATCAACGTTGAAGAACAACATGTTGAACCTGAAGCACCGATCCTGCTTACACCGGGGCCCTTAACAACCAGTAAAACGGTGAAAGAACAAATGTTGGTTGATCATGGTACTTGGGATGACGAATATAAGGCAGACACTCAGGAAATTCGTTCTGAACTGTTAAAGGTTGCCAATGTGTCGGCTGACAACTATGCGGCTGTCCTGATGCAGGGAAGCGGGACCTTTGCCGTTGAAGCAACACTTGGCACAGCAGTTCCCAAACACGATGCGACGCTGATGATTGCGATCAATGGTGCTTATGGTCAACGAATGGCTCAGATTGCGGATTATCTTGATATCGATCATATTGATGTGACCTTTGGGGAAGATGAAGTCACAACGCTTGAAAAAATTTTGGATGCCCTGGCTGCTCATCCGGAAGTCACACACTTTGCGATCGTCCATTGTGAAACGACAACTGGCATTCTGAATTCAATTGAAGCGATTATTCCAAGAGTTCACGAGTTGGGAATCACGACAATCGTAGATGCCATGTCGAGTTTTGGCGGTGTCCCGATTAATGTGGAAGTACTTGGCATCGATTACTTGATCAGCAGTTCCAATAAGTGTATTCAGGGTGTCCCGGGATTTGGATTAGTCATTGCCAAACGGCGAACAATCGATCGAACCGCCGGAAATGCACGGTCGCTGTCTTTGGACCTGTACGAACAATATAAGTGTTTTGAAGAACATGACGGCAAGTGGCGCTTTACATCGCCGACCCACGTTGTTTATGCTTTCCAACAGGCATTAAGGGAGCTGGCCGCTGAAGGGGGTGTTTCCGCAAGAAATAAACGATATCGTCAAAACGAAAAGAAATTACGTCAGGGGATGCTGGCAATCGGCTATCAACCGGTTATTTCAGAAGAGGTGCAATCACCGATTATTACTTCCTTTAAGTATCCAAACAAAGACTTTGACTTCCGGGGATTCTATGAATATCTCAAGGAAAATGGGTTCATTATCTATCCCGGAAAAGTTTCGAATATTGATAGTTTCCGAATTGGCAACATCGGCCAGGTCTTTAGCGAAGACATGACCCGCTTATTAACTCTGATTAAGAAATACAGTGTGGTAAAAGTTTAATGTATCATCTCGGCAATGATATTTTTTACTAACCCGCAAGGCAAATAAAGACCCTCGGTTCGACTTTTAACCAAAAATCGAAGGGTCTAAAATTTTTGGGGTTGATACCGTAAGGTATCAATCTTTTTTTGCATATAAATAGGGCATCGCCCTACTATTGAATTAGCCAATAATTCAGATAGAAAGAAGTAAAAACGATGTCCCAAGACAAGCTTATCTTAAATTTAGTTGGTTTAAAAGACCCCCACATTCACTTCGAGGCTGATGCTAAAACCCAAACCGGGCTATATCACGGTCATCCGGCATTATTTATCAATGCTAAATTGCTTAAAAAGATTTCACAGTGTCCAAATTGCGGGTTTGCTGATTGCCTTGTAAAAGACGGTCATAAGACCGTTAATTTAAAATTATCCCCACAGAGATTCCACTTATTAATTCTCCGGTTAGCTAAGCAACGGTTTCTTTGTAAACACTGTGGTTCAATCATTACTTCGCAAACGGATGCTGTTAAGCCTAACTGCCAAATTTCCAAGAACGTTTGGCAATCAGTGGTGATGGACTTTCATGATAATATGGCAGCGACACTGATTGCTAAACAAAACGGGGTTTCTGCCAGTACCGTCAATCGAGCATATCCGCAAGCAGCGCAAATGATCAGTAATCGGTTTGTTCGCTTACCGAAACATCTCAGTTTTGATGAGTTTACCTCTTCGCACCAAAATCGGCGCATGCGGTTTATCTTTCAAGATGCCGATCATCATAATCGAGTCGTTATTCTGTATGGCCGCCGTAAGGCGTTCCTCAGGAGCTACTTCATGCAGTACTCACACAAAGAACGAGCTCGCGTTAAAACCATTTCTGTCGATCTAAACGCTGGCTACGTTCACCTAATCCCAGAGCTTTTCCCTAAAGCCAAAATTATAATTGACCGCTTCCACATCATTCAAATGACTCAAAGGTCCCTAAATGAGGTACGTTTGTCAGTCGCGAAAAAGCAACCTCATTCCTCGCGTGAATATCGGATGATTAAGAAATATTGGCGTTTATTCGACAAGCCCTTTGATAAGCTGGAAGCTAAACGACTCTATTATCGGACACCGTTAAAACGAGAGATGACTAGTCAACGAATTGTGACAGATGCCGTTGCCCTTAGCCCTAAATTTACCAGTGTTTACTTGGTTTATCAGGATATTTTAACGGCTGTTCAAAGACATGACCAGGATTTACTTGCCAAGACGATCTGTGACTATCGAAAACTCAATTGTTCAATGGATACCACTATTCGTAGCCTAAAACAAAACTTAAAAGCAGTTACCAATTCCTTGAAATATGCTTACTCCAATGGACCTCTTGAGGGAGTTAACCGCAAAATTAAAGCTATTGGTAGAACTGCTTACGGTTATCGGAATTTTGACCATTATCGAACTAGGATTCAAATGGAATTATTTGCTTAATTCAATTAATGCAAAAGAAAAAGCAAATCCTTTCGGATTTGCTATATAAGCTGATATCAACCTCAGTTGACAAAGAGCCAAATCGAATCGAGGGCTTTTTTATATTAATCATTCTCCTGATTGAAAAGTAAATGGGACGGGTAGGATTCTCCAGTATAGATTGTTTGAGTTGCTTTAATGCCGTCAATAGAATCTGCTCCGGCACGTGTGTTGCTGTTTGGAAAAACCAAATTTTCAGCGGCGCTGGCAATGTCCAACCTCAGACGATGACCGATCGGTAATTTGATAGAAGTCTTTTGGGTTTCGACAGTGAATTGATAAATGTTTCCCGGTGTCATTAAATCGGGTGTTGACAAGTCATTGCGAAATTTTGCGTTGAGGACACCGTCTGCAATGTTAACAGACTGACCGTTGGGCGTTACATCCGTCAGACGGACCACCCAATCTGTATCCACGGCTGAACTACTGGCGTAAAAGATTGCTTTGAACCAGCCGGTAATCGTCATTGGTGTTGTTAACGGACTGGTTGTAAAAGAAATCACATCGGATCGTTTTTCAACTTGTGTATAATCGTTTGGAAACTCCAACTCATTGGCGGAAACGTCAATTAAATGAGGTGTGGGGGTTGCTGGGTCGTAAACGTAACTGGATGATTCTGTTTTCTTTGACGGTTTCCAATCCAGCGTTTGTTTCTTGGCATTCAGGAACAATTTAGAAGGTTGTGGATTGACCGGAAAGCTGTCTGCCGTTCGCCATTTGTCGGTGTTAAGCGTGTAGTAGTCCAAAAGGGGCTCTTTTTCAATACCGTTTTTGACACCATTTAAGAAGTGATCAAACCAGCGGACATGCTGGAGATCGATATCGAATCGAAGCGCATGTTCTCCTAAATGATACGGTCCCAAATCATATTGGGCATTACCACTGTGCACCCAAGGTCCGAGGATCAGCTTTCGGGTACCGGCGGGGTAATGATTGGTTGCGCGGATAGCTTCGGTTGTCCCGACACCATTATCATCGAACCAGCCGCTTTGAATCAGGGCAGGAACGTGGATTTTATCAGAACGGGCTTTCCAATCCATATTTTCCATAAAAGTGTCTGCTGATTTGTGCGCCATAAATTTGCTGAAGCCGGGAATTTCATGTCCCAGTCCCTTAACCGGAATTTGAGAAAGTGGCCGGACTTTCATTAAGTCGTTCCAATCATTTCTCTGCATATTCGCCATGTTGAGTTTTTTTTCGGCTGTGGAGAAGAACCAGGCAAGGCTGCCTGAAATCGGGGCGCCGTTTTTATAAATGGTGTCATTAAATGGGCCGCCCGCTGTTACCATGCTGACAAGGGCCTTGAGGTGGGGTGTTGCCGAAGAGGCAGCCGCCCATTGAACGTATCCGCCATACGACCCCCCGATCATGCCGACATTACCGTTGGACCATGGTTGGTTGGCCAGCCAGTTGATCGTATCCCGACCATCATCACGCTCGTAGTACATCGGCAGCCATTCGCCCTGCGAGTCATTTCTACCACGGACATCTTGAATCACAAGAACGTACCCCCGCTGAACAAAACGTTGTTCGTCATCATAATACATTTCCCGACCGTAAGGCGTTCGTTCCAAAATGACGGGATGGGTTTTCTGGCCATCATCGGGGATGAAAACTTCTGTTGCAAGCTGGGTACCGTCGCTCATTTTGACCATCTGGGTAGTCTGACTGGCGATTGGGAATGGTTTTTGCATTAATAAGTGATTATCCTGCCACATCTTTAGGATAGTCAGGTTTTCATAACCTGGACGAATAAGAACAGCAATAATATTTCTCACAGCAATTTGGCAGCCGACCAATTTGCCATCGGACACGACGAGGTTGACAGCCGGTTTTTGACGGTGTTGAATCCATAGGTGCCCATCTTGCCTCTTTTGAAAGTGTTCACCGTTTTGGGTTCTCAACTTATTTCCTGAAAAATCCAAAGGTGTGAAGAGATATTTTTCAAAAAAGTGTTGTGGTGAAGTGTGTAGTTTGGACTGGTAGCGTTTATCCAGTTCTTTGGTTAAAACCGATCTGGGCTGTTGAAAACTCTCAACTTCGATTGTTTTGTCCTGTACATAGAACGTGGCTTGTTTAATACCTGATTGATAGAAATCAAATTGCAATGGTCATCATGCCTCCTATTTCCAATAAGCTGTTGCGTAAGTGAATGGTGCGCCGACCATGTGGTGAGTTACCCCTGCCAACTTGGGTTGTTGAAGGATTGAATAAACTTGCTGGTTAAGCGGTACCATGACCTGCTGATCCTTAACAATCAGTTTCTCTGCTGCGTGGAAGTCGGCAAAACGTTTAGCGGGATTATTGACATCTTTACCATTGGCAGCGTTAATCAGTTGATCGTATTTTGGATTATCATAACCAGCTGCCCTGCCCGGGGTGTTGGTATAATTGGCAAGGTAGGTTGTTGGATCTTGGAAGTCCGGCCCCCATTGAGCAAGGACCATTTGATATTTACCTTGAGCAACCAGGCCTAATTCCTGCTGTTGGGGGAGAACACGGATTGAGACTTTCAGTCCGGGGAGATTCTTTTCCAGTTCAGACTGTAGAAACTCTCCGGTTGATTTTTGCCAATCCTCATCATCAATGAGTAGTTGGAGGGTGAGGGATTTTTGACCGAGTTGTTTTTGAGCTTGTTTCCACTGTGAAGCAGCTTTGGCTTTATCCGCTACGTAAAGTTTGCCGCCTTCTTGTCTAAAATCTTTACCGGTAGCTGAATTTTTAACAAATTTCGGTGGGATATAACCGCTTAATGGTGAAGAACCGTCTTGGAGAATCTTGCTGGCAAGCTGTTTGGTATCAATTGAATTTGCGATTGCCTGCCTCAAAGCTTTATTTTGAAATGGTAATTTGGCTTTTTTCCGCATATTAAACTGTAAGTAGGTAATCATCGAATTTGGAATTGTTTTAAATCCGGCCCGATTTTTATTATTCTTCACTAAATTATTTGTTAGGAAAGTCATGTCCAGTTTATTAGCTTGATATTGGTTCAAACCCGTTGTCGAGCTTTTAACAACTTGGAAATTCAGTTTGTCCAGCTTGGCTTTAACAGGTCCTCGATACTTAGTGTTCTTGGTAAGTGAGAGTGTGTTTGCACCCAGTGAATAGGAAGAAACCTTGAATGGACCATTATAAATCATCTTACTTGGTGAAGTGGCATACTGGCTGCCAACCTTTTCAACAAAAGCTTTGTTTTGTGGAAAATAAGGATTGAAAGTCAATAATGATTTAAAGTAAGGCGTTGGTTTTTGCAAAGTAGCCTGAAGTTTATATTTTCCGAGCGCTTTAACACCTAATTTACTGGGACTCATCTTTCCGGTAGCAATTTGGGTACCGTTTTTCAAAATGGTTTGAATGATAAACGCATAGTTGCTCTTGGTTTTGGGGTTGGCACCTCGTTGCCATGCGTAGACAAAGTCGTCGGCGGTGACAGATTTTCCATTGGACCATTTAGCATTGTGACGCAGGCTGATGGTGTATGTTTTGTTGCCATTGGATAATTTTGGCATGCCTTTTGCAATATCGTCAACAACCTCATCCTTGCTGTTCATGCGATATAATCCGCTAAAAACGGCGGCTTGGACGTCAAAACTATTGGGATCCTGTGCTTTTAAGGTATCCATCGAGGCTACTTCGGTATTGAGACCGAAACTAGCGCTCTTCTTGTCCTGTGATGACTTGCTTTGCTTACCACAGGCTGCTAATAAGACTGTACTCGCGACAGCGACTGTTAGAAAAATTTTTCGTTTATTCATGATATGTACACCCCTCAGTGTCAGATTAAAAGTTAACGTTAATGCCCAATCCTGGTTTATCGCTCAACTGTAGTCGATCCTGTTCCTGTGTAAATCCTTTGTCCAGTAACCATTTTGGCTGTTTAAACATCATAAAACTGTCCAGGTCGCAATAGGCCACATTTGAATGTGCTGCTGCAAAATGGACCGCGGCGCAGATACCGATGCTGGTTTCGGCCATGCAGCCGATCATGCAGTTTAAACCGGCGGCCTCAGCAATCTTATTAATTCCTTCAGCGCCAAAAATGCCCTTGGACTTCATTAATTTGATGTTGACCAGGTCAGCTTCACCATTTTTTATGACGGTCATTGCGTCACTTGGTGAATGAACGCTTTCATCCAGCATGAGATTTTGACTGATTGATTGACGAATCAGCTTGTTTTGTTCATGTTGCCAATAGGGTAAGGGTTGTTCTACTGCATGTAAATTAGTGCCCTTGAATTTTTCCATTATGGCGATTGTTTGTTTTGCTGTCCAGCCCTGGTTGGCATCCACTTTAATTTCGGTTGTCGGAGTAACCGTATTTAGAATGGCTTGAATGGCTTGTTCATCGGCATGAGGATCAATACCGGCCTTAACTTTCAGTTGTGAGAAGCCACTAGAAACGTATTGCTGTGCTTCAGTTGCCATTTGTTTGGGGGCATCAATTGAGATCGTGATGTCTGTTTTAATTGAATTTGAAGCACCACCGAGTAATTGATAAACGGGTAGTCCCGTATCCTTACCCAAAACATCATATAGAGCAATATCAATGCCGGCTTTAAGTGCCGTATGCCCAAGAATGGCTTCTGCCATTAAACCGTGGTTTTTTTCAATATTTCTTGGATCTTTGCCACGCAATGAATCAACAATTAATGGTAACGCTGCCAATTCACTGTCGATACTTTCACCGGTAACCGGCTCAAACGGACAGGCTTCGCCATAACCGAAGATCTCCGTATCGGTCGAAATTTTGATGATTAATGTTTCGACGTCGGTAATTTCGCCAAAAGTGACTTTAATTGGTTTTGTCAACTTAACTTTCACTTTGTGAGCGATGATATCAGTGATTTCCATGAGAAAAATAAGCTCCTTTCAAATTATCTTAATTGAACTCTAATCATAACTAATTTTTAAAAAAGTTGCAATCAAATATGTGCTTGATAAGGTAAGAAGCGCTTGTTCTAAACGCGGGTTGGATAATATAAGCAAGTCATATCGGCGAAAGATTATAAAACATACATATATGTTGTAAATGCAAAGCGAGTTGATTAATCGACTATTTAACTTTCGTTTGGATTAGGAGATAATAGAGATGTAATCGCTTACGATGTCATGCTCATTTTGTAACAATCGGGAATAAAACGATTAATCTAACATGTTTTTAAAAAAGAGAGGTCTTATTGATGAATCAGACAATCGATACAAATAAACAAAGCAACTGGGCAGCCACTTACGATGTCATCGTGATTGGATTTGGTGCTGCAGGTGCGACTGCCGCCAGATTTGCGGCGGATAACGGTGCTAAAGTGCTATTGACGGATGCGGCACCCGAAGGTCATGAAGGCGGTAATACCCGATATGCCGGTCAAGTGGTTTTAACCGGATATGATTTTGATAAAATGAAGCAATATTTTAAGCAATTATTCGGACCGATTAAAATAGACGAGAAAATGCTTGATACCTATGTTCATGGATTGACCACAATTCCGGATTATTTCAAACGTTATTTGGAAATCAAGAATCCGGTGTCTTACAACAAGGTTCATCGTGATCCGGATTTTGAAGCCTTTGCCAACGGCCTGTCACCGGAGTATCCGGAATTTGAAGGCTCGGAGACGGTTGATTTGACAACGGTTCACGATGGTTACTTTGATGCCTCGTTGTGGAAAACGTTGCGTGGCCAAGTAACCAAGCGTGAAAATCAAATTGATGTTTGGCTGGCATCACCTGCTAAGCATTTAATTCAAAGCCATGAAACAGGTGTGGTCGAAGGTGTTCAGATTCAGAGACATGATCAATTGGTTGATATCAAAGCCAATAATGGTGTCGTCATGGCAATGGGTGGTTTTGAGAATAACAACGATGATATTCAGAACTTTATCGGAGTTCCCAAACTGAAAGTGATCGGGACTTTATACAATAAGGGCGATGGCTTGAAGATGGCCCAGGAAGTTGGCGCCAAACTTTGGCACATGAAGTCCTTTGAAGGGTTTGGTTTTAATACCGGTTTCACATTTGAAAATACCGCCGAAGCCAGGGGAAAGTTTATTTTGAGCCCATGGCCGGATCTGTCGAACGGAAGTATCTTTGTGGCCGCCGACGATGGCAGTCGCTACGTTCGTGAAGATGAAAACGGCCGGCACGGACACGCGTTTGAACATGGCAGCTGGAAGAATCCGACTGTCTATTCCCATCCACATCTGATCTTTGATCGGGAACAATACAGACAGATCAAATCCCGTGGAAAGTTACCATATGATGATTTCTTTAAGATTACGGTCAAGGCTAATACAATTGAAGAGCTCGCCAGAAAAATTAAAGCAAATCCAAAGACACTGGTTCAAACTGTTGAACGATTCAATGTCTTTTCAGAAAACGGCGAAGATTTAACATTGAACCGTTCCGGTGACACGATGCGGGCTTTTGGTGACGGCCCGTACTACGCCACGCCTTTGGCAACTGCCATGCTCAACACGCAGGGCGGTGCCAAACGAAACGAGCAGGCACAGGTACTAGATGCGTTTGATCAGCCGATTCCGCATTTATACAGCGCCGGCGAGTTTGGCGGCATCAATGCCAATCAGTATAATGGCGGTGGCAATTTGGCAGAATGTCTGATCTTTGGCAAAATTGCCGGAGAAAATGCCGCTACTGTCAAGCATGATATTGAAGTTACGCCGGAATCCACATCCACAACCGTTGACCTTGGCGGTAACGATTTGTCGAGTGATCAGGCATTAAGCAATTATTCAGTTGGAAAAGATCAGTACCTTGGTGTCAGTGATGCCGGTATCGGCGGTCGGGTCATCGTTCGGGTCACCTATCGTGACGATCAGCTTAAGAATGTAGAGGTTCTGGAAGAATCCGAAAGTGAAGATGTCGGCCAAAAAGCAATGACAGAATTGCCAAAAGAAATGGTGACCCAAAATACTTACGACGTCGATGCCGTTTCCGGCGCATCATCTTCAAGTCGAGCATTGAAGAGTGCGGTTAGAAATGCCATTCAAAAAGCAACTCAACCAGCTAAAAACTCAGCTGACTGATTCGAAAACAACAAAGACAACATCAATTTTTAAGTGCCGATATGATGGCATTTATAAAGAAGATGTTGTTTTTTTGAAAATATAGATGAAAGCGCAGTCATCCATGATAAAATGAGGTTGAAAAACATTTAACATGGTAGGGGGTTCTTAAAATGGCAGTTGGAGAAGAGACTTATTGGCATGCATCATATGACGTGATCGTTTTGGGATTTGGTGGCGCAGGAGCAACCGCAGCCAGGTTTGCGGCGGATGCCGGCGCGCACGTATTATTGGTCGATTCAGCACCGGAAGGTCACGAGGGCGGCAATACCCGCTATTCAGCGCAGTTAATCGGTACGGGTGACAATTTCGATGACCTTAAAAAATACTATCAGGCATTGACCGCACCGATGCATCTGGATGAGGAGATGATTAATACCTACGTGACAGGGATGGTCAATACACCGAATTATGTTCAAAAATATTTGGGTGTGAAACCGTTCAGTTGGAAGCGTGAAAAGAAAGACGATACCGGTTTTGTAGATTCAATTGTCCGGGAATTTCCGGAATACGAAGGATCAAAGAGTTACGATTATACGACCGTTACCAGCGACTTCTTCGACGCAGCGCTCTGGCGCAATTTGCGTGAACAGGTGATGAAACGTTTGGACCATATCGATGTTTTATTTGAAACACCTGCTAAAAAGCTGATCCAAGATCCCGAGTCAAAAGTCATAAAAGGCGTTGTCATCCAGCGACAGCAGCACGACCTCAACGTACAAGCCAAGAACGGTGTTGTTTTAGCAACCGGTGGTTTTGAGAACAATCAAAAAGATGTTGAGGATTATTTAGGCGCTTCCAAATTGGCACCGCTCGGCACGCTTTATAACAAGGGTGACGGCATTAAAATGGGCCGGGAAGTCGGTGCCGATATGTGGCACATGGCTAATTACGAATCACTCGGGCTGTTGCACGGCATGGCGTTTGCGGTTAAACCGGGTGAACGCGGGCGGCTTATGATTGGCAAACAAAACGATTTGGTCAGTCACGGAAGCGTCTTTGTCATTGGTGACGATGGTTCCAGGTACTTTAATGAGGCGGAAATGAATCGGCACGGTCACCTGTATAATCATGGTCAGTGGAAGGTACCGTTGAATCAGGATCATCCCTATTTGATTTTTGATAGGCATCAGAAAAAACGATTGGATAAGGACCAGATCATCGGTAGTTACGCGCCATACAAAGAAAATGTAATCAAGGCTGATTCAATTGATGATTTAGCGAAGAAGCTGAGTGTTTCGGCTAAAATCCTTCATCGAACGTTCAAGCGCTTCAACAAGGCAGCCGATAAAGGAAAGGATCCTGAATTTCACCGGGCAGCGAGGACAATGGCCGAATTTGCCAAACCGCCTTACTACGCAGTGCCACTGGTGCAAACCATGTTGAATACACAGGGTGGTCCAAGGCGTAATGTGAAAGCGGAGGTTGTTGACACAAACGGTTTGCCGATCCCTCATTTATATAGTGCCGGTGAACTCGGCGGTATTTGCGCCAACCAATATCAAGGTGGCGGCAATTTGGCAGAATGTCTGATCTTTGGCAAAATTGCCGGGGAAAATGCCGCAAAACCCAAGGATGACACAAAGAACGTTGAGCCAAACCAAGAACCGGATACGATGACATCAGCTTCCCAGTCAACAGACACAACGTTGGCAAGTGATTTAACGAATGATGAAGAAAATGAAACCTTTACAACCACTGATCATCAATTTATTGGCGAAAACGATGACGGTATTGGCGGAGAAGTGGTTGTCAGAATCACGCTTGACGATGATCATCAGTTGACCAACGTTGAAGTTTTGAAACAAAGTGAAAGTGAAGATGTTGGTTTGAAAGCCATGACCGATCTGCCAAAAGAGATGGTCAAGAAGCATACGGCTGATGTTGATGGTATTTCAGGTGCTTCAGCTTCAAGTAATGCGTTGAAAGCTGCCGTGAAAGACGCTTTAGAAAAAGCAAAGCAGGGAAATTAGATGAAAAATCATTCAAAGTCAAAAGACTCTGGATGATTTTTTTACGGAACTATAGGTTTCAATTAATTCTCGTAGATGTGGTTTAACCGTCCACCATCGTTCCAACTCCCAATCATTTTATGATTTTGACAGGCGTTAGCAAATTTTGTTAGACGTGAACGAAATAGTTCTGGGTGACTTTCTTTTATTTGAATAGTGTCTACTCTTACCCGTTGATAAAGAGGTGGACAAGAACAGAAAAAATGCCATGCACCGGGTCGTCTTTTTAAGGCTCGTTTAATTTTAGGATTAATCGAGAAGTGTGCCGGATCCATATCCGGGAGTTCTTTTTGACCAGACGGAGTCATTCTTCCCAGCTCTTCCATACGGATACATCGAGCTTTATTTAATTCAGACCAAGAACTGTTAGGCCTTCGAGGAACAAAGCGTTGAGCAGCTGGTTTGCCTGGCTCAATAACCTTATAGGTACTATCAATCCATCCAAAACACATCGCTTCTTCGACTGCATCAACATACCAGAAGTGGTCATTATTCTTTGGAATGCCCCTTTTGACATTGACCCAGCATTCTTTAGCGGTATCGTGGTTTGAGCTTAACCATATGCGAAATTCATTACGATTTTTGACAGATAAATAGTTTTGTGGCGTTTTAGTCGTCATGGTAACCCCTTCAATTTATTAATTTGCATGATTGACGCAACATTTTGTCAATAAGCTAAGTTACTTCTAGTTTATATCTAAAAAGATAAAAAAAGTTTTTTTCAGAAAAAAACTGATGTCAGAAGATATTACGTGTATAATACGCAGTAAGGGAACCCAAATCAAATATTTAGGTATTCCGAATTAATGACTTTTCAGGGGGCTTTTGATGAAGACAGTTGATGATATTCGTAAATTGGCAAAGGATGAAAAAATTGATTATTTGAGGATGACGTTTTCGGATCTAAACGGTGTGCTAAAAAACGTTGAGATTCCGGTCAGTTTACTGGACACCGCTTTGAATAACAAGATTAAAATTGACGGGTCCTCGATCACTGGATTCTTGCCAATTCAAAACTCTGATATGTATTTGTATCCGGATTTGGATACTTGGACCATCTATCCATGGATCACGACGGGTGGTAACACGGCTTCACTCATTTGTGATGTTTACAATCGTGACGGAACGCCGTTTGCCGGTGATCCACGACTTGCACTAAAACAATTGGATGCATCATTATCTGACATCGGTTGTGGACATTTGAACGTTGGTGCCGAGATGGAATACTTCCTATTCAAAACCGACGAGAATGGCCATTTAACGACTGAGTTAAATGATCAGGCCTCCTATTTTGATGTGTATCCGAGCGATGCCGGCGAAGCGTGTCGACGTGATACGGTCAATACGTTAAAGAAAATGGGCTTTTCAATTGAAGCAAACCATCATGAAGTCGCACCCGGACAATGTGAAATTGACTTTCGGTTTGACGATGCGGTTCACACAGCTGATCGCATTCAGTTGCTGAAGCTGGCTACCAAGGCAATCGCGGTTAAACACGGATTACGTGCAACATTTATGCCAAAGCCGCTTGCCGGAATGAACGGGTCGGGCATGCATTTGAATACCTCACTGTTTGATGGCGATCACAACTTGTTTGATGATCCAAAGGCTGATCACGGCTTATCTGCCCTTGCAACAAATTACCTCGCCGGCATTTTGACTCATGCGAGAGCCTTTACAGCCATTACTAACCCAACCATTAATAGCTATAAGCGTTTGGTTCCGGGGTACGAAGCACCAACCTATGTTGCGTGGGCTATCGCAAACCGAACGGCGTTGGTACGGGTACCGGATGGCAGGGGCCCCGCAACCCGGTTTGAATTGCGAAGCGGTGATCCGTCCGCAAATCCTTATCTGGCAATTGCTTCCGTTTTATCGGCCGGACTGGATGGCATCAAAAACAAATTAACACCCCCAAAGAATGTGGAGGACAATATTTATAATATGTCTGCAGAGCAGCGAACGTCTCAACAAATCATTCAGCTACCCGGTTCATTACCCAAGGCATTGACGACTTTAAAAAATGATCAGACACTTGCCCAAACGTTGGGCATCATTGTACCGAAGTATTTGGAGATTAAGCATAAGGAACTGGCTAGTTTCCAGATGAGTGTCACGGATTGGGAAAAAGAGACCTATTTTAATGTTTAAATTTGGCAATTAAAATAAAAGAGCTGCCGTTCAGCCAATCACTTGAATTGACTAAATGACAGCTCTTTTAACATGGAAAAGCAGCTGATGATCCGATGGTGGATAAAAATGGGTGCGATAATCAGCGGAAATGTTTTATAATCGACGTTAAAGACAAACATAAGCGAAGGTGAAAGAATATGTCAGAACAGCTCATCTACATGTTTCATGGTTATACATCATTTGCACACGATCACTGGTTTCCCTGGCTTGAAAAGCAGGTAGAGGATCAGCTTGACATACCGTTTAAAAAGCTCAATTTTCCCGACTCCAATCATCCCAACGAGGCTGCTTGGGATCTCTATTGCGATCAAGCAATTGACGCCAGGGATGGGATTACCTTGGTCGGACATAGCTTGGGCTGCATTCAGGTCCTTCATTATCTGGCGCAACATGATATCAAGCATGTCAATGTCTTATTGGTTTCCGGCTTTGATGAACCGATTTGGACATTACCGGAGCTGGATGCATTCACGCAACACCCAGTCGATTATACCGATATTCTTCCAAAGATTGCGCATGTCACGGTTATTTCCGCGATTAACGACAACAGTGTCCCATATCCTTACACCTTAACGATGGCTCGGCATCTACATTCAAAGTTTGTCTTAATGCCGTCCGGACATCATTTTACCGATGAAGGAAAAGATAAGAAGCTGCCGATTGTATTTGATGAGTTGAAAGCCATGCTGAAAAACGACTAGCAGGAATAGCTAATGACGATTTTTAAGCAACACGAAAATCTAAAATAACCTTAAAAAGCCACGGTGCTCAAAATACGCCCGTGGTTTTTATTGATCAAACCTCTGATTTAAAAATTTGGTAGATTGGTGCACCTTCACATTGTGCCGGAATCCTGGTTCCGAGTAGTAATGCGATTGTCGGGGTGACGTCTACTTGGCGAATAACCCGATCTGTTGTGAATTGGGACTTGATTCCTTTTCCCGAAGCAATAAAAACCGGTGAGACCGATGTTTCAAAGTAACCTTCAGCCGTTGTCAAACCGTCACCATGTAATCGGTTGAATCCTTCTTCAACAGTGAAAAAGATATCGCCACATTCGGGACCGCTGGCACCTAGAATAATGGCATCCTTATTTCTTAGTGCAATACCAACAACACGTTTACCTGTCCTTGGATCGCGGTAATTATAGAGATCTGAAATGATTTTTTCTTCAAGGTCGTATTTATCTTTAGGGTCTACGATGCCGTGTTTATCACGGCCTTTCAAATTGACGTAAACGTAATTACTTCTGATTTGAACAGCGGTTGTCTTTTCCCAATCAACTTCGTCAATCTTTTGACCATTCTCATCTGTTTTGAGAGTGGTATAGCCTAGATCTTCCATGACCTGGGTGTTAAGGCCGCCATACTCACCCAGAATAGGCGGGACGTTTTCACCAACTAATAGGCCGTGATCTGAAACGACCAGGATGGTATAGCCTTCATCCAAATAATGCAGGAAGCGGCCCAGATAAGCATCGGTTTGTTGGTAGACACGCTCGATAAATCTCTGATAGACTTTCTCATCGGTATCCTTCCAAGGAGCCAAAGTTTTCGCTAAATGCCAGAGTTGATGGCCGGCACAGTCGACGTTGTGAAGATGGCTGAAAACTGCGTCGAAGTGTTGATTGTCTAGTAAGTAGGCAATGCTGTCAGCCTGCCATTGGCAATAAATATCCCAAGAGGGCAGAAAAACTTTTTCAACCAATTCAGGATCTTCACCGCCAATTAAGCTTACCGGTGGCACCGGACCAACGTGAGCAATGACTTCATCATAAAGGGCACTGGGCTGCCAAAGCATTTTGTTGGTTGTATCCAAGGCGTTGCTGATCCACAGACGGAGTGTTTTGCCATCCGGACTTAATTCAAGCAGTTTATAAGAACGACAGCTTGGTTTGGTACGGCCTTTTTTTGTGGCATTATCGATGATGCCGGATACCATTTTGTCTTTGGGAATTGTCACAAATGGATCGGCGCCATCTTTTGTATGATAGAGAGTGACGGTATCGTAACTATCGTGGTGACTTTTTGTGATCAGACCGTAACGGGTTTCCTGACCGCCGGAAATCAGCACTGTAAATTGAAGACTGTCTTCCGGTACATGTTGCCAATCATCGGCTGGTTTGATGGGTGTCATGACGATGTCATATGCAACTTTTGCGCCGATCATCATTTCAGTGTCCTCAAGAGACTTGACGTAAGTCCGAATTTCACCGCCTTTTCTGGATTCGTCTCCCCACCAAATCTCCATCATTTCGTCCTCATCGTCAGAATGGTCCTTTGCCGGTTGATTTGAAACAACTTCTTGAAGATTGGTGATGTTGCAGCCGACGCCGGCAGCTTTTTCGGTATGTGGAATATAGCGGGGCTTATCAAGTTCTGATGAGCCATAAATAATCTTTTCCCAATCCATTTGAGCAACGCCCATGTTAACAGAACCGGGTTGGGTGCCGTCAACAACGTTTAGCAACGGATTATCTGAAGAAGCCGGCCAGGAACATCCCGGCCAGTGCCAAACCAGCGTTTTTAAATTATTTTCGACGGTACAATTCCAGATTTGCTCAGCTTTACAATTCCGAGAATCCATATTGTAGACAACGGCATCCAGGCTATCCGGAGATTGGCGCCAGTAATCGGTAATGCCATGGGTACCCGGATAGGCACCGGTTGCCAATGTTGTCCAGCAGGGTGGGGTGATGGTGGGATGTGCTCCAAGCATTTCCTGTCCGGCCCTTGATGATCCCGCTTCAAGGTACTTCTTGATGTTGGGCAGTTTGCCCTCCTTAACCAAACGGTGGGTTGTTCTGGCGTCCATGCCGTCGATTCCCAGTACAATTAGTTTGTTTGTTCGTGCATTTCTTGTCATTGTGATGGCCTCCCCGATACATAAAAATCAGAATTGATTTCTTGAATGACACCCATGATAGGTGGGGAGTCGGTCTTTTAGTACCCCTCAAATATCGATGGGGGGTATGGTTGATTTCGATAGTGAATCGAAGGATAGTTATTCTTTATCATTGGAATTTGTATAGCTGATATTGTTTTAACTCACAAAGCCACCGGAATTAAGATGCTTTTGATAGGTAAAGACTATGGGAAAATGATTGCCTTTTATCAAAAAATCCAGTATCTTTTTTCCAAGCAAACAAATTGCGTTGAGGAGAAGAGTAACTAAACAGCCTCATTCAAGAGATCCCGGATGATGAGAAAGGGAATTGGGTTGTTTGGCGAAGATGAGCTCTGAGCTATCAGTTGGTAGATTTAGCTGGCTGGTCGGAAAAGTCGCCGTTATCAGACCGGGTTTTATTTTAGAACCGTTGAGGTATTATTTGTGAGAATAATACAAAGTTAGGGTGGTAACACGTCAAAGCGTCCCTTTATTTGTCAAATGATTGACAGGTAAAGGGGCGCTTTTATTTTTGAAATGGAGTCGTGATTGATATGAAGTTAGAGCAATTATATTTACTGAACGAAGCCGTTAAGTACGCGTCGATTTCAGATGCAGCCAAGAATAATTATATGTCCCAATCCTCGATTAGCCATGCCATTATCAGTTTGGAAAATGAACTGCAGTCAAAATTATTGACCCGAACGTGTACCGGTGTTTCTCCGACAGTGGTGGGACAGGCGGTTTTAAAACAAGTCCAGACAATTATTAAAAGCGTTCAAAATATTCAAGCGCTATCAAAACCGGGACGATTTATCGATGAAATCAAGCTTGCCTGCATTCCGTGTTTGAACGACTGGATTGTCCCGACGGTTCTCAGTCAACTTCAAATGGCCGATGGCAAGGCTTCTGTGTCCGTTAGTACCGAGGAAAGCGGCAGGATTGTTCGTGAAATTTCAAGTAGGCAATCCGATTTTGGCATTGTGATTAATCATCGCGGGTCGGGGAAGGTTGACGATCTTGTGTATGAACCCTTATTTCATGATCAATATGTCTTATATGTCGGTCGTCATTCACCACTGTTTGGAAAGGAAAACGTCACATATGAAACCTTGTTGGCGCAGCCCTACATTGCTTATAAAGATGAGTTTCGAAAAGAAAATGGTGGCCTGACCAATCTGATGAGGTCAGGTCAACAACCTAACGTTCAGTTTAGAACGGATAGTCTTGATGCGATTAAAAGCTTAATTGCAAATGACCGCTACGTTGCGTTTTTTCCGCAGTACATGTCACAAAATGATTACTACTTGCAGTCGAAAATGATTCGAAAAGTCAGGATTATAGATCAGCCGTTGGACTTTGAGGTTGGTTCCATCAGCAATAAAAAGTACCCGCTTAATGACCAGAACAAGTTATTTCTGGCAACGTTAAAGCAAGTGGTTAATTCTCGGACTTTTATGTTAAATCAATCAAAAGAAGGTGACTCATTATCAGTAAATTAAAAAATAGATATTTCCTTAGTTCGACAACGGGAATCTTGATTTTGCTCATGTGGTTGTTAGTGACTTGGCATGGTCGCATCTCAAGTTTAATCATTCCGGCGCCGAATGCCGTATGGACCAGTTTTATCGATTTGCTGCAAAACGGCTACAAGGGACATACATTGTGGCAGCATTTGTGGGCAAGCCTGCAACGCCTGTTCATTGCCTATTTTGCGGCTGTCTTATTTGCAATTCCACTGGGTTTGGTAAGTGGTTATTCACGAAAGGTCAGGGCGATTTTTGAACCGGTTATTACATTTTTGCGGCCCCTACCGCCTCTTGGGTACTACACGATTATCATTCTGTGGATGGGTACTGGGAATACATCAAAAATTGTTCTACTGTTTCTTGGCGCGTTTTCGCCAATATATGTCTCATGCGTTGCCGGTGTCAGTCGGGTTAAAATTGATTACCTTAATCGGGCAAGAACACTTGGCGCCAACCAGTTTCAGGTATTTAGTCACGTTGTTTTACCGGCATCGCTACCGGATATCTTTGTTGGTTTGAGAAATGCCATGAGCGTTGCCTATGCGACTTCTGTAGCTGCCGAAATGGTTGCGGCAGGATCAGGTATTGGCTGGCTGGTATTGGATGCCAGCAAATATTTGAGAAGTGACGTGGTCTTTGTCGGCATTATTATCATGGGTGTCACCGGCATTTTATTGGATACCATATTGTTGCTTTTAGAAAAGAAAGTTGTCTTCTGGGAAGGCAAAGATTGAATTGGAGGAAACTGAGATGAAAAAGGTTAAGGGATGGGTTGGCATAGCAATTGTTTTAACGGGCGTTTTACTGGCAGGGTGTGGTCAATCCAAAGCGGATTCGGCTAAATCAGCAAATAAGGATCCACAGACGGGACAAGTCTATCCAAAGACGGTGAAGGTTGGGTTAATTGAAGGCGGTCCTGAATCGGCTATCTTACAAAAAGAACATTATCTTAAAGGCATTGGCACAAAAGTAAAAACGACCAGTTACTCAACTGGAACGGATCTTAACAATGCTTTTGTGTCAAAGGACCTTGACGTTGCGTCGTTTGGTTCATCCCCTTATGCACTCGGTGTGGCAAACGGTGTGCCTTATAAGGCAGTGGGCGTACCATATGTAGAAAGCGGTAATATTGAGGCTTTGGCTGCGAAGAAATCGGCGTCTATTAAAAAAGTAGCAGATTTAAAGGGTAAAAAGATCGGTGTTCCCTTTGCAACGACTTCCCACTATGCTTTGTTAAAGGCTCTCGCATTGGCAGGATTAAAGCCCAGTGATGTGACATTGAAGGACATGGACGGTCAAAGTATTGTTGCAGCCTGGAAACGCGGCGATATCGATGCAGCTTATATTTGGAGTCCGGCCTTGGATGAGATTGCAAAGACCGGCAGGATTCTGACAAATGATGGTCAATTGAAGAATAAAGGTGTCATCATTCCGGAAGTTGCCGTCTCAGGTAACGATTTTTCTAAAAAATATCCGACACTGGTTAAACGTTATGTCCAAGCTTTGATCAAAGTTCAAAATCTTGTAAAGACAAATCCTAAAAGGGCCATTCAAGACGTTGCAAGTTGGGAAGGCATTCCGACAGCAAATGCCAAGAGTCAAATTACCGAAAATGATTGGTTATCAGGAAACGAGCAGGCTGATTACCTCGGATCGGACGGGAAACTAGCGGACATTGTTAAAACAATTACCGACTTCCATAAAGCGCAAAAAAACATTTCCCAAGCCCCAACTAAATCCACGATTAATGATGCGATTGATGGCAGTTTTCTCCAAAAAGCTTTGAAATAAAATTAGTTGATTGATTATGAAAAAATGAGGTGATGATGATGCTGGAAGAACAAACAGAATCAGGTCAACAGTTAATTTCTGTTGATCAAGTGACTTTGGATTATGGTGGTAAAGGTGGCACATCTCCCGCAATAAAGGACGTGTCATTAGATATTTACCCGGGTGAATTTGTGTGTGTCATGGGGCCGAGCGGCTGTGGTAAAAGTACACTACTTAAAATTCTGGCGGGCTTTATTAAGCCAACGAGCGGGTCTGCTCAACTCAATGGCCAACTCATTGACGGTATTGATTCGCAAAGGGGTGTTGTCTTTCAAAATGCGACATTATATGATTGGTATTCCGTTAGAAAAAACGTTGCCTTTGGACCTAATATGAAGCACGTGGCCAAAAAGATTATTGATGCCGACGTGAAAAAGTATCTGGCGGAAGTCAAGTTAACGGGGTTTGCGGATAAAAAAGTTTTCGAATTGTCCGGTGGCATGAAACAGCGGGTCGCAATTGCCAGTGCGCTGATTAATAAACCCGAAATTCTGTTAATGGATGAACCATTTGGCGCACTGGATGCGCTGACCAAAACCCAAATGCAAAATTTAATTCGCCGAATTTGGTTTCGATCTCAGAACACAATTTTCTTTATTACCCACGATGTTGATGAAGCACTTTTGTTGGGAAGTCGGGTTGTTGTCATGTCAAAACATCCAGGCCGAGTGATCGCTGATTTCCCGGTGAACTTTACCGAAACCATTTTGAACAGTCAGACCGACTCGACACGTTACAGCAAATCGTTTCTACAGCGGCGAAAGTATATCTTGAACCTGATCAGCCAGGATGAAGAGGCGTCCTTTTAGCAGTTCATATTCAAACAAGCGTGGTATTCGAGGGTCACAATAGAAGACCTTCGAGTATCACGCTTGTTTTGAATGCGATGGTTAAAAAAGATGGTTTAATTAAAGTTTGAGTTCAATAGCCGTTGAAATGGCTTAATTCAAATCTTCGGAAATTTCTTTTGCCAATGTATGGGTATAGTAGACCGCACCGGTTAAATCAACGTGGACGCGATCACTGGCAAACCAGCCGGCATGCCCTTTACTGGCTTTGTACCAATTGACAACGTGGACATTTGCATGTTTTTTAGCCGTTTTCTTGATTAAATGATTAGTCGTATTTTGCCATTTTCTTGGAACCCGTGTGTTGATCCAAAAGATTTGCCGTTCCTTGCCAACGGTTTTGAGAACCGAATTAATGTCTGCCTGGGTTGGCGGCCCATTTGTCCCCAAATTAATCACCACGTACCTGGCAAGGTGGCCGGTTGCCCTTAACTGGCGGACAATTCCGGGAAGTGAATAAAATTGCCGGCCAACAGAACCACTAACGGCACTATGTGGGAAGACGTGTTTAATGTTCGGCTTAACGTCTACCATAACCGAGTCGCCAATTGCCGTTAAATGGATTTTACTGGCGGTTCGAGTTTGGAGCTTTGTTAGATGATAATTGCGGGAGACACTTTTCTCGCGAGCAGTTAAGTGGAGTTTGGCTGTCTTTGCCTGGACTTTAGTTGTTGAAAAGATGTGATTATGCGCCGCCTCACTATTCCGATGATTGCCGGTTCCCAAGAACCCGACCTCCAGCAGGACAACTACGAGCGCGAATCCAAGTAGTGAGTATGTCATGAAAGCCCCTCGTGATTTTTGCATTTTCTCTCCTTATGAAGATAAGCTATTTCTTTAATGTTATTATTTAAAATCTATGATTTAGTATACAATATTTCGTTCATTTAACAAGTCACTTAGACGTGCAAAAATAAATCATTCTTTTTAACCATGTTATAGGATATTACATTGAGAAACGCATACCCCCGTTTAAACTGGTCAAGTTTGGCAATAAAGGGGCTAATGGCATTCTTTTGTTGACTATTTGGTTAAGAACGCTATAATTTAGACAATCAATGTTAGAAAAAGTCACACAAAGTGATATTTGGTCTCATAAATCAAGGAAAAATAGCCTCAAAGGGGGGATCTTGAAATGAAAATTCAAGTGGCAAGTGTCCAATTTCAACCGCAGCTTAACCGGGTCGCCTTTAACTTAAGGGCGATGGCGAAGTGGGTTAATCGAATTAAAAGTGAACAGATCGATATTAAGCTAATCGTCTTTCCGGAACTCAGTACAACCGGCTATGAGTGCGGGACAGGCTTTTATCAATTAGCCGAAACCGTTACCGGTCAGTCGGTTCAGTACATGCAAAACGTTGCAAAGCGGTACCACGTTTATCTGATCTTCGGCTTTGCCCAACGGGATCAAACAAACGCTGGAACGATTTATAATTCAACCATGTTAATTAACGATCAAGGACAGATTGTGGGTACTTATCAGAAGGTTCACTTATTTGATACTGAACAACGTTATTTCACACCGGGGAAAACGTATCCGGTGTTCAAAACAAAGATCGGGACAATTGGGATGATGATATGTTATGATACCTTTTTCCCCGAAGTGGCCAGAATATTGGCACTTGAGCATGCTGATCTTTTGACAATTTCAACCAACTGGGAACGACCCAGGATTCAAGACTGGGAGCTCTGTGTTCGGGCCAGGGCTTTGGACAATATCATTCCAATCGTTGCTGCCAATCGAATCGGGTTTGATAAGGAATTGGACTTCTTTGGACACAGCAAGATTATTGATCCGCTTGGAACGGTTATGTCAAGTTTGGATTCTGAACGACCGGGTTATCTTCAAGCAACAATCGACTATGAACAGACAAGGGGGCTTCGACATGGTTATTACTCGATTTATCAGGATGCACACCCTGAAACGTATTCTGAAAAATGGCATCTACAAGGAAACATGGATTCGAAAGATCCGAAAACAGCCGTGGTAAAGGCGGAAGATGCAAACTGAATGACATTTATTTTTTACTTTAATAATGATCAGCTAGCAATCTAATTGCTAGCAATATATAAATACGTATTAATTTATAGATAATCGTTAAATAAACATTAATAAACTAACGCACTATACCTCGAAAAAGTGATAAAATATCTTTGTTGTGAAATTTTTTAATTACTTGGAGGTATCATTATATGCGTTCTCAGAAATTAATTGTTCTAGGATTTCTATTAGGGGGAGCGTTTCTACTGAATCCCACTGCAAAGGCGAGCACTTATCACAGTGGGACCCCAAAGGCATTAAGGGGATGCTGGTATTTGGGGAAACAGTCTTATTTGGAATATTGGTCAAGACATACCGGTATGAACAATCTTCAATATTCATCGGCATACGGAGGCTACTTAAGACCAAATCCGTACGGCCTAACCTACGTTAAATATAAGTATTTAGGGTATCATACCTATCGACTGACCGGTTGGACGTATTCAACATCACAAGATTTCAGAGTGATTGATCCAACCAGTGAAAAGTACACGTACAATGTTAGGCTATTGAATAGCAAACAGTTGTATCTATGTGATCGAAACGTCACATATACGAAGTACACGACAACACCCGGATGGGTTGTTGATTAATTTTTTCACCCGATTATTGGTTAGGGATATCCCTAGTTTATTTCATATTAAAAGTCGCTATTGGATACCAAGTCCGAGGCGGCTTTTTTGATTTCGTCATTACTTAATGTGTATATTCTTTTATTGAGCGATAAAGATAAAAATACCTGTTCTACCAGTATTGGAATCGCAACCATTATTCAACTTTTAAGAAGAGAGAGTTGTTGATTGGGATAATGTTAGTGTTATCATCATTGATGAGAATGACACGTCTAAAATGTGAAAACAAAAAGAGAATGATTAAAATACGTGTTGACAATCTATGAAAATCCTTTGTATACTAGCACCAATCAATTTGATGAACGACGTGTTAATCACATGTTCAGTAACAACCAGCGAATTTTAAAGAAAGCATCGTTGATGAGAAGATGTATCTTCCTGGTAGGTGAAAGTGCATGTGAGCGAAAGTCCTTTTCGAGGGGCTTGGGAATGACTTCCCTTAAGAATGTCAGGGTATCAGCTTAAACGGTACCCATAGAGGTCATGCGTGCGAACGTGTGATGAATTTAGGTGGTAACACGGTAAAACGTCCTTTTCAGCTTTAGCTGAAGGGGGCGTTTTTTGTTCATCAAAATAAAATTGATCGGAGATGGTTAACGTGCATCAAAATCAAAGAACGTCAAATGTAAGTTGGCCACATTTATGGCTGACGGCCTCAAACTTATAAGATTTAAAAAATTCCGCTAACATCATTAATTTTAACCACATATCTTGGCCTTAACCCAAGAATAGGTCCATACCAACACATATGTATCATCACATAGATCCAAACTATTAATAAAACGAAAGGAGTTGTTTCAAATGACGATCATCAAATCAATTGCACCGGCAAAAGTTAACAAGGATTCATTTGAAGCAACTGCGTTATTAGCCTTATTACTTTAAAAAAGGACTCGGACATATTAGTCGGGCCCTATTTGAGAAGCAATGGGGCACTGCAGGTACCCCAGAATACTGGTGGTACTATTTTTTTACAACTTTTTCAGATTAAACAACAAACAAATTAAGGAGATCTTTATTATGACAAAACAAATTCAATTTTTCGATACAACATTGCGTGACGGCGAACAAACAATTGGTGTTAATTTCAGTGTTGAACAAAAGGTAGAAATTGCCAAAGAGCTTGAGAGATGGGGCGTTGATGTTATTGAAGCAGGCTTTCCGGTTGCTTCTCCGGAAGATTTTGAAGCAGTTCAAGCTGTATCACGGGCAGTTAAACGCACCCGAGTGACGGGCCTTGCGAGAGCACGCAAAGGCGATATCGACGCCTGCATCAAAGCAACAAAGGATGCCGCACACAAACAGGTCCATGTCTTTATTGCAACAAGTCCTATTCACCGTGAATCAAAGCTTCATATGACCAAAGACCAAGTGATTGCCTCGATTCGTGATTCAGTCACATACGCCCATCAATTCTTTGATATCGTTGAGTTTTCACCAGAGGACGCTACCAGAACGGAACCTGATTTCCTGGTTGATTCGATTGAAACCGCCATTCATGCCGGTGCTACCGTCATTAACATTCCGGATACCGTTGGTTATACGAATCCGGTTGAATTTGCCGAACTATTCAAGAATCTTCGTGAAAATGTTAAAGAATTTGATGACATTACCTTCTCCGTACATTGCCACGATGACTTGGGAATGGCTGTAGCCAACAGTTTGGCTTCTATTGAAAATGGTGCAACCAGAATTGAGGGCACAATCAACGGTATTGGCGAACGTGCCGGAAATGCCGCACTTGAAGAAGTTGCCGCTGCTTTGTACGTTCGAAAGGATTATTACAATGCAACCAGTAACATTAATTTGAAGGAGACCAAGCGTGTGTCGGATATGATCAGTGATTTTGCCAACATGCCGGTTCCTCATAACAAGGCGGTTGTTGGTGCCAATGCCTTTGCCCATGAATCAGGAATTCACCAAGACGGTATGCTGAAGAATCCACAAACCTATGAGATTCTAACACCGGAATCAGTTGGCGCAAACAAGACAACATTGCCACTCGGAAAGCTGTCAGGGTCACATGCAGTGATGGCTAAACTGAATACGATTGGTTATGACGTTGACCGCGATGACATGAAGAAGATCTTCCCGATTTTCAAACGGGTAGCCGATGATGAATCGATCGTAACAGAAGATGATCTTAAGAAAATTATGGACAAAGTCAAGGAGGCCGTTCACTAATGAGCCATTCAACTGCAAAAATTACGGTTTTACCAGGAGATTACATTGGCCCGGAAATTATGAGTGCGGGGCTGTCAGTTTTAAAAGCGGTTAGTGAAGGTGAATTTGATTATCAAATCGACGAGCAGCCCTTTGGCGGGGCCGGCATTGATCAGAAAGGCGATCCGCTTCCACAACAGACCCTTGAGTCAGCTAAAGCCAGTGATGCGGTACTCTTGGCTGCAATCGGTGGTCCTAAATGGGATAACGCACCCAAGCGGCCGGAGAAGGGATTACTCGCAATTCGTCAGGAATTGAACTTGTTTGCCAACATTCGTCCGACTGCAATCAGTCAGGCCATGCAAAAGTATTCACCCATTAAGCAGGTTGAACCGGTAGATTTCGTGATTGTCCGTGAGTTAACCAGTGGGATTTACTTTGGAAAGCCCAGAGAAATTGATGATCACCATGCCATTGATACGATGCGCTATACCGATGAAGAAATTCGGCGGGTTGCCAAAGTTGCCTTTGAAATGGCCGAAAAGAGAAAGCAGCATGTCACACTGGTTGATAAAGCCAATGTACTGGCAACAAGCAATCTTTGGCGACGGATTGTTGAAGATGTGGCTGCGGATTATCCGACGATTACTTACGATACCAGTTATGTGGATGCGGCAGCCATGAAGATTATCAGCGCGCCTGAACAATTTGATGTTATTTTAACCGAAAACATGTTTGGCGATATTTTAAGCGATGAATCTGCAGAAATTACCGGGTCATTAGGGACGATTCCGTCGATGAGCCGAGGCACAACCGGTCCTGCACTTTACGAGCCGATTCATGGTTCCGCACCGGATATTGCAGGTAAGGGCATTGCCAATCCGCTGTCCATGATTAATTCGGTTGCCTTAATGCTGAGACATTCATTTGATCGACCGGATTTGGCGGATGACATTGCCGACAGTGTCGACGCCGTGATCGAAAGTGGCAATGTCACTCCTGACCTGGGTGGCGGTTCAACAACCGACCAAGTGACAAGTGCCATTATTAATAAAATTCGTGAAAGAAGGAACGCATATGTCGAAAACGATGTTCGATAAAATTTGGGATAAACACGTTATTACCGGAAAAACCGGTGAGCCACAATTAATTTATGTCGATTTACACTTACTTCATGAAGTGACTTCACCTCAAGCTTTTGAGGGATTACGTGAAAATCACCGAAAAGTTCGCCGGACCGATAAAACCTTTGCGACAATGGATCACAACGTGCCAACTGTCGATATTTTTAACATTAAGGATGAAATTGCCAAAAAGCAGATTGATACCCTTCAGAAAAATGCGGATGAATTTGGTATTCGCCTCGCCGGAATGGGTGATAAGGATCAAGGGATTATCCACGTCATCGGACCCCAATTAGGATTGACACAACCCGGAATGGTGATTGTTTGTGGCGATTCGCATACAGCCACTCATGGCGCTTTTGGATCGATTGCTTTTGGCATCGGGACCAGTGAAGTCGAACACGTTTTAGCAACTCAAACTATTTGGCAGACCAAGCCCAAGACGATGGGCATTCATGTTCATGGGAAGCTGCCCAGAGGTGTTTATGCCAAGGACATTATTATGGGCATTATTGCCCGGCAAGGGGTTGCGTTTGGGACAGGATACGCTGCCGAGTTTTACGGCGACACCATTTCCAACATGGGTATGGAAGAACGAATGACCCTATGCAATATGGCAATCGAGGGTGGCGCAAAAATGGGAAGTGTTCATCCGGATCAAACAACCTTCGATTATGTAAAAGGTCGTCAATATGCGCCTAAGAATATTGATAAAGCCATTGACTACTGGAAGCAGTTCACGACTGATAGTGAGGATGCTTACGATCGGGTGATTGATTTTGACGTCAGTGATCTGGCACCTTATGTCACCTGGGGGACCAATCCCGGCATGGCAGTACCCGTTGATCGACAATTTCCCGAGATTAAGGATGACGATGATCAAAAGGCTTACGATTATGTTGGGTTAAAGCCGGGTGAAAAAGCGACCGATATTCCGATTAGATGGGCATTCTTCGGGTCCTGCACCAATGGTCGTTTATCAGACCTTAAAATTGCAGCAGCCATATTGAAAGGCCATCATATTGCAAAGGGATTAACAGCGTGGGTGGTTCCGGGTTCCCGGGCAATCAGGGAACGCGCCGAAGAAATTGGCATTGACAAGATTTTTAAAGATGCCGGTTGTGAATGGCGTGAACCCGGTTGTTCAGCCTGCTTGGGGATGAACCCCGATCATGTTCCGGCTGGTATTCACTGCGCGTCAACCTCAAACAGGAACTTTGAGGGTCGTCAGGGAGCCGGTTCAAGAACCCATTTGGCCAGTCCCGCAATGGTAGCAGCTGCGGCCATTCATGGTCACTTCATCGATCTTCGAAAGGAGCAGGTCTAAATGGAAAAAATTAATGTGATTAAGAGTACGTCAATTCCGATTATGAGGGACAATATCGATACGGATCAATTAATTCCAAAACAGTTTTTAAAGAATATTTTAAAGACCGGCTATGGCAAAAATCTATTCTACGATTGGCGTTATCAAAGCCCGAATAAACCAAATCAGGATTTTATTTTAAATAAACCCGAACGTCAAGGCGCCGAGATCTTGATTGCCGGTGACAACTTCGGCTGTGGTTCTTCCCGTGAACATGCGGTATGGGCACTAAAAGATTGGGGCTTTCGGGTCGTCATTGCAGGTGGTTACAGTGATATCTTTTATATGAACAGTACCAAGAATGGTTTCTTGGCGATTAAACTGCCTAAAGACCAACGGGAAATTTTAGCCCAGGCAGCACCGGACGAAACCATTACCGTTGATTTGCCAAACCAGACAGTCAGTTATCGGGACAATCAATTTCCCTTTGAAATTGATCCGCTTTGGAAACATAAATTCGTTAACGGATTGGATGATATTGCTATTACGATGAACTATGAAAAACAAATTGAAGAATACGAAGCAGAAATTCCCGACTTTGGTTAGGAATATGGATGTTTTTAATTTGAGAAAACAAACATGATTAGGGGGCAGATGCCTATGGAAAGACAAATTAGTTTGCAGGGTCGAATTGACCGAACCAAAGAATCACCTTTATTTTATGAGATATTTGCCTTGGTAGCCGGTGGTATGTTTTTGGATGCCGTTGATGTTTACTTGGCAAGCGCGGTGGCAACAACCGTTTTAAAAGATAATTGGTCCACGTTACAATTGAATTCCTATTTTCTGTCAAGTGGCTTTCTCGGATTATTTTTAGGATCAATCATTGCCGGTTTCATTGGTGATTTAAAAGGTCGACGGGTCGCCTATCAAATTAATCTGTTGATGTTTGGTGGCTTTACTTTTCTTGGTGCATTTGCGCCTAATATGGGATTTTTGATTTTCTGCCGTTTAATGTCGAGTATCGGGTTGGGATCTGAAATCGTAACCGGGTATTCCATGATTAATGAATTTGCACCAATACATAGTCGTGGTAAATGGTGTGCAACAACCTCATTGGTTGCCAATTGTGGTGCGCCCGTCACAATGATTCTGTGCAGTGCGATTATTCCGCGATATGGCTGGCGGGTGATGTTTATGGTTGTCGGGATTGTGGCAGCAATTCTCTGGTACCTGCGTCGAAACATTCCTGAGTCTCCGCGCTGGTTAATGGCCCATGACCGGGATGATGAAGCCAGGGCAATTATCGAAAAGCTTGAAGTTAACGGTGTGAATGACGATGTTGACGAGACACCAAAGAAGCATGAAGTTGTTCATCATTCACTATGGATTAGTTTGTTTGTTGCTACAGTTGCCGCTTCGGCAACTATTATCTGTCAGTATACGTTTACGTCCTGGGTACCGACGCTGCTTAGCAATCGGGGCATTAATATTTCCGGTTCACTTTGGATGTCGGCCTTTATGATGGTTGGTGCACCGGTTGGATGTGCCGTGGGTGCTTATCTGGTTGATCGAATCGGTCGTAAAAAGACCATTGCACCGGCATTCTTTATGACTGCAATCTTTGGATTTATGTACGGCCAACAGTCGACTGTCGGCGGGGTGCTTGCCATTGGTTTTATGCTTGAAGTTTGTTTCTATATTTTGATGGCATCGGTTATTGCAGTTTATGTTGCCGAACTTTTCCCGACCAAATTCAGATTCAGAGGGTCCGGGATTGCCAACGGGGCTGCCAAGCTTTTCACGGTTGCCATGCCGATTGTGGTTGCTTGGATGCTTAAAGTTACCAGTGCCGATATGATTTTCTGGGCAATCGGTGGGATTGCATTATTTGCCGGGATTGTCGTTTGGGTATTTGGTGATGAAACAAATCAAAAGGACATTGGCTAAGTAGCTGTATTAAAAATTGATTTGTTATTGAAATAAACGAGTTTTAGAGCAGTTACTGTTATCTCAAACTTTCAAAATAATCAAAAAGTCCTCAAGATGAGGTATGAGGTATACCGCCAAAGTTAAAAAAACTTTAGCGGTATTTTTTGTTTAAGTATGTTGTAAATTAACACTTGAGAATATAATATAGGTGGTAATTAGATTATGGCATTAAAATTTAAATACCTTATTATTGTTTTGATGCTTATTTTTGATATGATGTTTTTAAACTATTTTGAAAGCAAAGGGGACCTCTAAATGAAAAAGTCACAACTCTCTGATCGAATAAATGAAGCATTTATTGCTTTTAACCGTGAAGCTTCGCATCATGCAGACAATACCTATGTTGCTCGGCTGGATAACAATGACGCTGTCTCTGTGATTGCTATTCCGTATGGAGATCCTCATAAACCGTACTTGATTCCACAAGACTTTTCGAAATTACTCGATGATGTTGCAGATAAAGCATATGCTGCTGAAACGGGTGCGTTTTCACAGCTTAAAGCATTGGAATTGGAAATTTCGAAACAGGGTGTCGAAGAATAAGGCTTACTCAATAGACCACAAATAATAGCGTATCACTGATTATAACTTAAAAAGTAATCAGTAATACGCTATTTTAAAATGGTCATAAAGATTGGCGACTTCAACTAAGAACGAGTTTTCAAATTAATCGTTGAGTGTCTTAATCGGCTTTATCTCGGATTATTGCTTGTTATACAAATACTTTAAGGTATTTATGTCAGCTTCTGTAATTTTCTGGGTATAAGGATCTTTTTCGTTTGGATACATCACATCATTTTCGTCGGTACTATGGGCAAGTCCTAAAGCATGGCCCATTTCGTGAACAGCAATAAACTGTGTATAGGCATAGTCAAAATTAAACTTGATTGCCTGCTCAGGCAGAATGCCGATCACCGCGGATTTCATCGCGTAAAAACCTGCTGGGTTTCTGGTAGTAGCACGTTGAATATAGGAAATGCCAACCGTATGAGCATCGACACCATCCGAATTCGATGCCACATTGGTGATCTTGATGTTTGCGTTATTATAATCAGAAGTTTCGGACAGATTAACAACATTGACACTGTTCCATTCTTGAATGGCCGAATACCAAAGTGCCTTTTCGGAATTGTTCATTTTTGGATAGAAGGCATAGGTAATATTGCTTGATGCCCAGCTAACGCCCTGGTCAGGCGTGTAAGATTTTGCCGGATCTTTGACAGGGGTTTTAACCGGAGTTGTCGTACTTGAACTGCTTGAGTTCGTGACGCTGGTGGTCGTTTCGGTTGTTGTAGGTGTCGTCGTAGTTGTGGTTGTAGCAGTAGGTGAGCTGGCCTTTGTCAGGTAGCTGCTTTTAACCCAACCCTTTAAGTTATTACCTTTAACATAGCGATAGGTCTGGTATTTGCCACTCACCTTTATTTTACGTTGATATTGACTGGTGAAAACAACTTTTTGATGGGTTTTTAGTTTGAATAATTTCTTGCCCAACTTGGCCGTATAAGCATAAGCCTTATTTGAAACGTTGGGCTTAACCCAATATTTTGTTGGCTTTGTTTTGACGATCTGAGTTGTTTGTACCTTGGTTTTTGCTTGAACAGGCTGTGTTGAATGAGCCGTTCCAAACGTTCCTAATAATGTTGTTGCTAAAGTACCTAAAATGAAATAAAGTAATTTATTATGCTTCATCTTTTTGTGCAGTCCTTTCTTGATGTTAGAATTTCGAGCACGAAAATGATTAGAAATGATCTATTCTTAATGCCCCTTATATAATAATAATTATACTCAAAATCTGTTAAAGTTGCGAGAACGAAACCGCGGTTCTGCAAAAATAAGGACAAACTAAAAACTGCCGGCGATTGAACACGGCAGTTTGACCACATTAGGCGTTTAAAATGATACTAATTGATTGGGTCTGCACACTTTAGGACTGCTCCGCTAACCATAAACCTGCATGTAAGCTAACAGCCATCAAATTCCAAAACTAGGAATTAGCTGCCTGTCAACTTACACTCCGGTTTATCCCGGTTAGCTCCGAACACTGATCTAGGACTGCTCCTCAAAGCAGTATTCTGCACATAAGGGATTCTTTTCAAAAATCCAAGATCGGGATTTCCGAAAAGAACGCCTTATGCTCCGAATACTAACCGCTTTGCTCCACACACTGGATTAGGACTGCTCCTCAAAGCAGTATTCTGCACATAAGGGATTCTTTTCAAAAATCCAAATTCAGGATTTTAAAAAAGGACGCCTTACACTCCGAACGTTAACCGCTTTGCTCCGCACACTTTTAGGACTGCTCCTCAAAGCAGCATCACTCCTCATAAGGGATCAAATTGAAAAATCCAAAGTCGGGATTTCCCAATTTGACGCCTTATGCTCCGGATGCTAACCGCTTTGATCCACACACTTGTTATTTGCTTACCTTTACCCACCTCACCGGGTGGCTCAATTCTGTTAATTCCGTCAGTGATAGTTTTAGTGCATGATACTCGTCACCGGCAGCCGGATATAGCCACAAAAGTCCTCTTAGCGACGTATCGAGATAGACCGGTAGATCGTTTTCCAAACCGATGGGATTGACACCGCCTACAGGATATCCGGTTGATTGTTGAACTTCATCAGGTGGCAGTAAATGTGGTCGAACGTGAAATTCTTCTTTGAAATGATGATTGTCCAAGCGGGCATTGCCGCTAAGAACGATCACGATTGGTTGATCATTAACGTTTAGTACCAATGATTTCGCAATTGCATCCGGATCAACGTGCAAAACTTCGGCAGCTTCGTTGACTGTTGCGCCGGTTGAGGGTAGGTCGATGTAACGGTCTCTTAATTGATGATAACTTAACTCGTTTTTCAGATCGATTAAACTCATGTTAATAACCTCCTATAAGGAATCCTGGGAATCTGCCACATCCAATTTTTTTTGTCGATAAGCCAGCAATACGTTAAATCCAAGGGCCCACACGAGTGCTCCGACAGCCGGCAAAATCGAGGACGGGTTGAAGAACAGACTGGCAAAAATTGCTAGGAAAAAGGCAATCGTGAGTGGATTTGACCAGCGATATTGTGGCATTTTAAAGCCATCCAGTTTGAAATCACCGGAGTGGCGATACCTATAATGAGCGACCATTGTTAAAATACATACCAGAATATAAATGTCACTTGAAACCGAAGCGATGAATGAAAAGGCCACACCCAAAGAATTAAATGAACTAATAATAGGTGCCAAAATCATCATCAATGCCGAGAAGAGCACGCTCGTAATCGGAATACCGTTTTTGGAGACTTTTGTGAAGAATGTCATTCCTTTTGATGGTGATTCTTCGGCTAGTTGATACAAGTGGCGACCGGTTGAGAAAATTGCGCTGTTCAAAGTGGAGCAGGCTGCCGCAATGACAACTAAATTAATGATTTGTGAGGCAGCAGGTAAGCCGGCTAATTTAAAGATTTGAACAAACGGGCTTTCATTAGGATTCAATGTGTTCCATGGGGTGATGGCCATAATGATGATTAATGAGCCTATATAAAATAGGAGAATTCTGCCAATGATCTGGTTGACAGCATGCGGTAATACTTTTCTCGGCTGTTTGGTTTCCGCGGTTGTGATTCCGACAAATTCCATCCCTTGAAAAGCAAAGAAGACCATTGGAAAAGCATTAATAAATTGATGGGCACCATTTGGAAACAGCGAGAAGTGGTTAAAAATATTTCCCCAGGAAGCTTGAGTACCCGCCGGATTTCGGTGATTAGTGACTACTAAATAGATTCCGATGACAATTAAAGCGATAATGGCTAAGATCTTTATTCCGGATAGAAGGGTTTCGGATTTCCCAAATGAACTGACCATCGCCATGTTAACGGCGGTTAGGATCAACAGAAAAGCGAGTTGGATAATCCAGGCAGGAGTACCGGGAAACCAGTATTTGACATATGTGGAAATGGCAGTGAGTTCGGCCATGCCGGCTAAAACCAATTCCAGCCAATAACTCCAAGCAGCAAAGTATCCCAGCCTTGGGTTAACGTATTTCCCGATAAAAGATACAAAAGTATGCTGTTCCGGATCAGCGTACATCATCTCACCGATTGCCCGCATCATAAGGAAGAAAAAGATCCCGATAATGAGATACACAAACAAAATTGATGGACCTGTTCGGTGAATCGTGCTTCCGGCCCCTAAAAACAGGCCGGTACCAATTGAGCCGCCAAACGCAATCATTTGGACGGCCAGGTTTGAAAGGCCCCGGATTGTACCATCTTTATTAACTTCAACTTCATTTTTAGCCATGACTTATTTCTACTCCAATCTACAGTGTCAAAAACAAACAAAAACGCCCCTACAGAAAATCTGCAGGGACGTTTAAGCGCGGTACCACCCGAATTCGTGATAACTTTACAGCCATCACCTCAGAAACTCGTTAACAATCAGTGTGCGGAACAAAGCGGTTAACGTTCGGAGTGTAAGGCGTCCTTTTTTAAAATCCTGAATTTGGATTGTTGAAAAGGATCCCTTACATGTAGAACGTTGCTTTGAGTAGCAGTCCTAGAAAAGTGTGCGGAGCTAACCGGTTAGTACCTAGAGCGTAAGGCGTCAAATTGGAGAATCCCGAATTTGGATTTTTCAATTTGATCCCTTACGTGGCGTGGTACTGGTTAGCGGAACAGTCCTAGAAAAGTGTGCGGAACAAAGCGGTTAGCACCCGAAGTATCACCTAATTATCTACTAAAGTCTGAGACGGTAACGTGTCTTAACGTAGGCATCGCTTTCACGTGCCTAATGCTCTGAGCTCATCTTCGCAATGACCATATCTACTGCATTTCACCAAATAGCAGTTCTCTTTAAAGAAATAGGCAATTGTTACTCTTCTCATCATCACATTTGTATTGAACTTTTACACATTATACTATCATGGTATTTTAATATTTCAAGTCAAATCGATAAAAAATAGACCTATTGGCGATAGAAATTCTCTATGGTCAATAGCCGATCATTGAAGTAGAATAATCCTATAACCGTTATCGAATGTCAAAGGACGGTTAATGATCAATATCTGAGGGGATGGGTTTTTATGAAAAAAAGTATGGTAAAGGGTGCATTGCTTCTTGCTCTTGGGGTTACAGCGTATATGGGAGTATCAATGACTGGTCAAACCGCTTCTGCAAAAAGGCAAGTGAAGGTTGTGAAAACCACAAAACTGACAGGGGCGGATTATCACGTTAGTGGCGGCTACCTGTATTCGAGTGTTAAGCTAACTAAGCGCGTACATAGTGCCAAAAACTATCAGAGAACATTATTCTTCTCGAATCGGCGGGTAACGGTCAGAAAATCAAACGGACATCAAGCAAATTATCAATATATTGTTTCCCGGAATGGCAGGATTCATGGTTGGATTTGGACAGGAAATTTGAAAAAAGTATCGAATATGTCAAATACGTCTAAAAAGGGAGCAACAACCCCAACCAGCACCGGTTCGACCGCTAATGATCAGACAAATTCTTCGAGTGCCGATTCGGCTTCATCAGCCAGTTCAACAGTAACCGTAACGGTGACAAGTCCGTCATCGACCAGTTCAACCTCCAAGAAGTCGGCTAATCCGACAAACGCATTTTCATTGACCGATTATCGGGCAAGCTTTATGAAATATTTGAATCAGGAAAGAGCTAATAGGGGACTTCAACCGTATATTGAAGATCCAAATTTGGATGCGTTGGCTCAACAGCGATCGACACAGTTGATTACTAATTTCAGTCATTTTGATACACAGGGCAATGCCATTGCGGATGAATCCGCCACGCAATTTGGTGTTGGCAACTTTGGTGCCGAATGTATTGCCCAAAATGTTTGGGATGACGACAGTACCAGTGATTCAGTAGCTAAAAACGATGTCCATGAGTACATTTATGACGATGCTGCCTCAAATTGGGGACATCGCGATATTTTACTTAATACCGACTTGAAGTCTATTGGAATGGGTGCCACATTACATGAACACACTGATGGCTTTATGGCAACATGGACAGCTGCAGATTTTGGGTATTGAGGTTGTTTAACTTAATAAAAAATGACCAATTGTTTATCAGCCGATTAATAACGGCAAAAACAATTGGTCATTTTTATACTGAATTTACGTGAATGATTAGTTGGCGCTCTTTTTCAAAGCAGCCTTTTGACGCATTTCCATTTCGATATCTTCAAGCGTCTTGCCACGGGTTTCCGGTACCATATAGATAACAAAGAAGATTGACAGAACGGCGAAAAAGGTAAAGACAGCGAATGGACCACCGACGTTGTTATGGAACATGCTTAACAATACCAAGAAGAATTGAGAGACAATAAAGTTCCCGATCCAGTTGGCGGCTGAACCGATTGAGTTACCAACGCCACGAACGTTCAATGGGAAGATTTCACCCAACATCAACCAGCAAATCGGTCCCCATGAAACGGCAAAGCCAAAGATGTAAATGGCGATTAGGATCATGGTTGGGACCGCTGCGGCTTGAACAGTCAATGTGAAGTTCAAAACGGACAGGGTGCCGATTGAAACAGCCATGACGATAGAGCCGAAAAGCAAAATTGTTCGACGGTTAAATTTGTCCATGATCTGGTAGGCCAAGAGCGTGCAGAGGAAGTTAACAACCCCTATGCCGACTGAAATCCAGATGGCGTTTCCTTCAGCAAATCCAAAGCCTTTAATGAAGACTTGTGGTAAAAAGTAGATCACTGAATTAATACCGACTAATTGTTGCAAAAGCATTAAACCAATCGCAACGATGACAGCCGGGCGAGCAAAGGTAACCAGCTCTTTCCAGCCGCCTCTGGGTTGGTTGGCGACTTTTTGAATATCGGTTAATTCTTTATCGGGATCTTCATTGGTGTTCTTACGTAATTCATGCAGAACGTCGCGAGCTTCATCAACGTTTCCTTTTTCAACAAGGTAACGTGGTGATTCCGGTAGAATTAACGAACCGATAAAGAGAATGGCAGCAGGGATCAAGGCGGATCCAAGCATCCATCGCCAATCACGAATGCCTAACAGGTTGTGATGAAGAAACCCCAGGTTGGAAACATATGCCAGTAAAATACCAGCCGTAATCATAAGCTGAAACATGGTCCCAAGCGATCCACGGTGAGGGGCGTCAGCTAATTCTGCCAAATAAGCAGGCGTTAAAGCTGAAGCTGACCCAACGGCAAATCCTAAAATGATTCTGGCCGTGACCATCGAAGCAAATCCAACGGCGGTCATCGAAAGACCGGAGCCAAGCAAAAATAGGATAGAAGCAACCAATAATAATCGTTTACGACCAAACCTATCAGATAGTGTCCCAATAGATAGGGCACCGATTGATGAGCCAATTAAAACGGATGAGGTGATGAATCCGGTTTGCTCAATGTTTAAACTAAAGTCATTTTCGATTAATGAGGAGGCACCAGAAATAATACCAGTATCAAATCCAAATAAAAGGCCTCCTAAAGCACCGAAAACAAAGATGAAAAAGATGCTTAAATGTTTCGCACGCATGTAAATCCCCCCTAAACCAGAATGTAAAAAGATTTTAACGATTTCTAATTGTAAACCCTCTCATCATAAATGCAAGCGCTTGCAATAGTACCGCATCTGACAATGAAAGCTAATAACCGCTAGTGACGCAAATCATTTCCCTTCTTTTGAAAAATAGTTAGTTACAATTAATTAGCATTTACAGGATTATTATTGCACAGATGCCTCTTTTTTCAATTAAATAGATTGGGAATTTATTAGGGAATTATTTTGCGCGGTGATAATGATTCTTAAATAAGTATGATTTTAACAATCTGCCTTCACCGCGTATGCGAAAAGTCAGGCTTAGTTCATCAGATTTACAGTTAATATTTGTTAGGAGAAACACCCTTACTTTTATAGTGGGGTAATTATAGGGTCAATGTTCAAGCACGAAAGCGCTAAAACATATTTGAACCGGCAAAGATACCTAACAATGGGTAGGGAAGAATACGTTAACTGTGAGTGATTAGTCATAACAATACCCCGGTGAACCATTAACATGAGTTGTGTTATCAATTTTGCAAATGCGATAATGTGGCTTTTCGTATGATTAATCAAAAAATGCCGTGACCAAATCGAGTTAATGAATTCGATTTGATAACGGTTTTTATCATGGTGTGATTTTCTGTTAATTATACGAATCAATGTAAACGATAACCTAAAATAGTTGTATAGAAATTCCTTTTGGTTAAAGGATTAAATAGTAGTTGACTTTATTTAGGTAATCGTTTACCATAACTATCGTGAACAATTGATAGTTGGGTTTAACCAGTAAAAGTTAACGGAGGAAATCGTGATGACGCTGATCTTAAACACATGGATTTTTGAACAGGATGTTAAAAATGGGACACCTCAGGCAGAGTTGGTCGACAGGACCGCTAAGCTCGGTGCAGATGGTATTGAAGTTCGACGGGAATATTTTACGGATTTGGAAACAGAAACAGCGGCCGTTGGAGAGAGGGCTAAGGCCAATGGCTTAATGGTGACTTATAGTGTACCGGACGAATTATTTTTTGAAGATGGTCAGTTTAACCCCAAGTTAACCACCTATTTTGATGAGGCTAAGGCGATGGGCGTTTCAAAAATTAAATTTAATACAGGACGATTTGATCGCTATCAGGGAAATCTAAAACTGGACTTGAGTCGTTTACCTTTGAATGAGATTGAAATGAATGTTGAAAATGATCAAACTGAGGCTTCAGGAAATGTTGCACCGATTAAGGCTTTCCTTGAGGCAACTGGAAAAGTTGCTTTTAATCAGATTGGTTATGTATACGATCTTGGAAACTGGGCGTTTACAGGTAATGATGCGATTCAAAGTGCCAAAGCTTTGGCGGCTTATACAAACTACATTCATCTAAAAAATACCGTGAGCGATCATGGGGAACTGAAAACATCGGCAGATCTGAATACCGGGATTTACGATTGGAAGCGTATCTTGAATGAGCTACCTAATGATGTGCCGATCGCTTTGGAGTTCCCGATGGCAACCGATGAAAAAATTGCAGCGCAGATGGCCATTTTGAAGGCCGGAGCGGAGGGATAGTCATGGTTTCAACAATAAGTGCGATTTTATTATTAATGACGTTTGCAATTTTTATTGTTTACATCGTTAAAGGCGGCAACCTGATGATCGGCTTTTTCGTCATGGCAATTGTCTGGTCGATTGTTGGCATGGTTCCCGCCGATCAAGTGATTCAAAAAGTTTTTGCCGAACCGGCGTTAAATTATGCGCCAACAATTATTTATATTGTATTTGGTTCATGGTTTGGTCGGGTATTGGTAGACAGTGGTATTGCCCCAGCGATTTCCGAACAAACTAATAAAGTCGGTAAAAAGCATCCTTTCTTGGCTGCAATACTTGTCCTATTGGTCACGGCATTCATATTTGTCAGTGCATACGGTGTTGGTTCAGTGATTGCGATTGGCGTGATTTTACTGCCGATTATGTTATCTGTGGGGATTCCCAGAGATTTGGCATTATCGGCTTTTACAATGGCGATTGGTGCACCAATGTATTTAAACGTTGTTTTGTATAACCAGATTAAAGCATTCTTTCCAACAGCTGTCTATGGTGGTAAATATCTTGTCTTTGGTTGGGCAGCAACTGCAGTCCAGCTAGCTGCCGTTATTATTTTTCTCTTCTTTAACCGCAAGCGCTTTGATCCGACTAAGGCACAGGAAAACTTGGAAATTATTGGTGCGGAAGATAACACAGCTTCAATTGTTAAAGTACCGAAAATTGCCTTTATCGTTCCGGTTATTCCTGTTTTAATGAATATGCTTTTTAGTTGGGATGCCATTCCGGCACTCATCTTGGCCACACTGATTGCAATGCTGTTCACAGGAAAGTTCAAAGGGTATCAGAAGTTTGTTGACTTCTTGAACAGTACGATTCAACAATCAATTTCAGACATTGCCGGTCTGGTTATGTTTTTAATGGCCCTAATCATGTTCAGTGGGGCTGCTCAGATGGATGCCGGCCGGTTTAAACCGATTTTTGCCGCTATTCTACCGCACAACCATTTGATTTTAGCCGTTGCAATCGGTATCTTGGCACCGTTGGCATTGTTCCGTGGCCCGTTACATGTTTGGGGTGCCGGTGCGGCAACGGCTGCCGTACTTTCCGGAACCGGTCTTTTCAATGATGCCTTTTTACTGCCATTGTTGTATGTACCTTCAATTATGGCGGTGTCAACCGATTTGACCCAATCTTGGAATGTATGGGGACTGAAATATATGAAAGTCACATCAACAGCATTCCTTAAAAATGGTGTTTTTCTAATGTGGGTGGTGTCGATTATTAACGAAGTCCTTGTCTATTACTTCTTCGGATAAGCCGTTAATGGAATCGTAGTCAATTAACTTAAAGTGAGGAATTAAAATATGAGTGAATTAATAACAATTGGTGAACCGATCGTCACCTTTGCGTCCAAGCAACCGGATGTGTCATTGATTGATGCAACCGAATTTACCAAAATTATGGGTGGTGCCGAATTGAATGTTGCCATTGGGGCGACCCGTTTGGGTCATTCAACGGATTACATTTCAAGAGTGGGAAACGAACCATTTGGTGATTACGTCATCAAAACGATTTTAAGTCATGGTGTCGGGACAAAATATATTTCCCGTGATCCAAAGTATTGGACCGGTCATCAACTGAAAGAGCTGGTGACAAAAGGAGATCCGCAAACGTACAATTATCGAAAAGGGTCGGCTGCGGCTCATCTGTCAAAAGACGTTATTGAAAAAGTGGATTTGAATGGCGTCAAAATGGCTCATATGTCGGGAATCTTTCCTGCTATTTCAGAGATGGCCGAAGAAACTTTTCGAACATTGCTTGAGAGGCTGATTCAAAAAGAGATTACCATTACGTTTGACCCCAACTTAAGGCCGGCACTTTGGTCAAGTCGGGAAAAAATGATTCGCACAATTAATGAGTTGGCCGGGTCAGCAGATATCGTGTTACCGGGCGTTGAAGAAGGCAAAATATTGCTTGGAACGGATGATCCTGAAAAAATTGCCGATTTTTATTTAAAAGGACAGAGAACAAAAGCGGTCATTGTGAAAGTTGGATCAGCCGGCGCCTTTGTCAAAACGGCTGAAGGTGAACGGTATGATGTTCCGGGCTTTAAAGTGAAACAAGTCATTGATACAGTTGGTGCCGGTGACGGCTTTGCACTTGGTGTTATTACAGCCTTACTGGAGGGACTGAACTTGAGATCGGCTGTGGTACGCGGCAACGCTGTGGGTGCTCTGCAGGTTCAAACGTATGGGGATAATGATGGCTACCCTGACCAGAAACAATTAAAAGCCTTTTACCAAAAAGAAGGAGTGACGGAATAGATGAAATTACAAGTTGCAATAGATCGTGTCTCGTTGGATTATGCATTGGATTTAGCTGCTAAATTGGATCAATTTGTCGATATTGTTGAGTTTGGGACTTCACTCGTTAAAGATTACGGGTTGGTTGAAATTGGTAAAAGAAATCCGGATTTGTCCCATGCACAATTATTGCTTGATCTAAAAACGTTTGATGAAGGTCCCTATGAGTTTGAAAAGGGATTTGATGCAAAAGGGGACATTTTGACGGTTATGGGAGCAGCTTCAACTGACACGCTCAAGGGCGTTTACGATGTTACCCGTAAAAGACAGGGTGAGATGTTTATCGATTTGATGGAAACCAGTGATGAAAAGACCACCCAAATTGTCGACTTTGAAAATGCTGTTTATGGGATTCACCACTCGCACGATGCCGCAATCGGGTTTGATGCTGTTTCAACGGTCGCAGATTTTCATAAAAAGTTCCCGGCAGTTAAACGCATTTCAGTTGCTGGCGGCATTGATTTGGAAACGGCCAAGAAGCTTGCTGAACAGGGAATTGCAGAATCAGTGATTGTTGGCAGTAAGATTATTAAAACAGATGATCCGGTAGCTAGTGCAAAACAATTTATGGAGGTCATTAAATGAGCTTAGTAGAACAGGTTATGGGCGAAGTTAATCAAGTAATGGGCATGATTGACGAACAACAATTGAAGGATGCCGAGGGCGTTATTCAAAAAGACAAACGGATTTTTGTTCTGGGTGCCGGACGATCAGGATTAATGGCTAAAGGATTTGCAATGCGTTTAATGCACATTGGCTACACGGTGTATGCCATTGGGGAGACCATCACACCATCAATTCAGGCCGGTGATGTCCTGGTGGCAGTTTCCGGTTCCGGTAAAACATCCAGTATTTTGGAATTAACCGAAAAAGCCAAGAATGACGGTGTCAAAGTTGTAGCCGTTACCAGCCATTCTGATTCTCCATTGGGAAAACTGGGCGACGTGACAATTGTGGTTCCAGGTGCAACCAAAGCCGGCGATGGGGTTAAATCAATTCAGTTATTAAGTACATTGTTTGATCAAAGCGTTCACATTACTTTGGATGTACTCTGCCTCATGTTGAGCCGTCGAGATCATGTTTCTAATGATACGGCAAAGGCAACTCACTCAAATTTGGAGTAAGATCCTTTATTTTACGAAGAACAGTCATATCTGATCATTAAGCGATTAGGCGGATTTTAGATGCTAATCGCTTTTTTCATGATAAAATTAAAAACGAAACTGGTTTGAAACTCAATCTTAGGCATACTTGAAGCAAATGAAATGGTGGTTTAAATGGCAAACAATGGTAGAAAATCTGCGAATATTAAGGACGTTGCAGCGTTAGCAGGGGTATCAGTCGCAACAATTTCCCGGTATTTAAACGGGGAGTTGGATCGGATGTCCAAAAAGACGGCAGAAAATGTCCGAAACGCAATTGAAAAGTTAAACTATGTTCCCAACTCCGTTGCACGTCAAATGAAGACCCGTTCCAGTAAAATGATCGCAGTTATCGTTTCAAACGTTGATGATTACTTCTCAACTGAATTATTTAAAGGAATCAGTTCGATTTTGGAAAGCAGCGGATACATTGGCGTTCTTTTTGATGCGGATTCCGATGATGATCGTGAGCAAAGATTATTAAAGACTATCGGCAGTCAGCTGTTTGACGGTGTGATTATGCAGCCGGCCAATAATCCACAGACAATTACGGAGGCACTTCGGCGGTCGATGCCAATCGTGACGGTTGATCGAGAGATTGATGACAGTCCATGGCCACAGGTTGTGATTAATAACTATGAAGTTGCCCGCTCTGTTAGTCATCATTTTGTGCAGGAAGGGTATTCCAGAGTGGCCGTCTTAACTTCTGAAATAAAAAAAGCCCGCACCCGTCAGGAACGGTATCGCGGGATTACGGCTGAATTTAAACATGTAGATGTATTGGAAATTTCCGAAGTTGCCCATAATCATCAGACAACCTATCAGCAGCTGCTTCATTTAATTCAAAAGAATGATGAAAAGACGGTCATCTTTAGCCTGAAAGAACGTTGGTTTTTGGAGTTTGTCCCACAATTGGTATTTGATCGGGTTATTGATAACAAACGGGTGACGGCAACAGGTTTTGCGGATACGGATTATGCCCGGCGATTAGAGCCGAGACTAAAACTCATTTCTCAAAATCCGTATTTTATGGGTGCCAGCTCGGCGGAAGTTATGCTCAATCAGTTGCAGGATAAAAGTCAGAAAGCAGAAAGAATTGTGATTAGGGCGAAATTTGAATAGTGTGTGAAGCAAAGCGGGATAAACCGGAGTGTAAGTTGACAGGCAGCTAATTCCTGCTTTTGGAATTTGATGGCTGTTAGCTTACATGCAGGTTTATGGTTAGCGGAGCAGTCCTAAAACAGTGTGCGTGGCAAAGCGGTTAGCATTCGGAGTGTAAGGCGTTCTTTTCGGAAATCCCGGTTTTGGATTTTTGAAAAGAATCCCTTACATGCAGAATGCTGCTTTGAGGAGCAGTCCTAAATCAGTGTGTAGAAAAAGACGTTTTTGATTCCAGAGTACCGTGTGCGGAACAAAGCGGTTAATATCCGGAACAGCACTGACACCGCAGACAGCTATTCGATCGTATTTTTTTAGTTAAATTGATCATGTTAATGATTAAAAATCAGGTCGTTAATGCCAAAGTAATTGACGACATACATAAAGGTCATGACAGCGTTGACTCCCAGTGACATGAGGACAATTCCAAAGCGGATGGTGGCACTGAACCAACCAAAAAGCCACGGGTTTCGATAACGTTTCCCTTTGTAAGTAAGCGTCATCCACAGTAGAACAATTGTGATAATGGCCTGAAGAAACAATCCCAAGAGATAAATGATTGGGCCACCGCTATATAGTTGGAAATAATAGCCGCCAAGACAAATGACGTCTAATAAAAGTGCAAATAAAGTCACGTTAATTTTTCCTCCACTAAAATGATTCGTGAATTAATTCTAACACAAGTTCTGTTGATATATATTTGTGATATTATTTGAGTAACATAAATGAGAAGGGATGCGTACTTATGCTTGATTATAACGCACAATCACAGTGGTCAAATGGATTTGGTGGGCAGCAGTCACCAATTGATTTAAAAGGTTCAGAAGCGGTCCAACATAATGGATCACTTTTATTTGAAATAAAGAATTCGTATGATTTGACCAGCGAAATTGATGATCAAACGACAATTCGGGTTTTGGGAGATGGGTCCGCAACGATCTTTGATCGGTTATTTGATTTTGTACAGGTTCATTTTCATGTGCCGGCCGAGCATTTAGTAGATGGTGAAGCAAAGCCCTTTGAAATTCATCTGGTTCATCAAAACAAAATTGGCCAGCTTGTGGTTGTCGCATTGCTGGTTTCAGAAGGAAAAGGGGATGCCACCCTTCAGCAGATCATTGACCAATTTCAGGTTGGGCAAACCAAATCAGTGAATATTCAATTGGGAGACTGGGTGCCGGCTCGACCAAACGGGTTTCATTATTTGGGCTCTTTAACAACGCCACCGCTAACGGAAGGGGTGGAATGGCTCGTGATAGCCAACCCGAATGTTAGTATCAGTGCAGATCAGTTGGCTTGGTTCAAAGCACATTTTCAGCCCAATAATCGGGAAACACAAGACTTGAATGGCCGGTTGATCGGTTCATATTTAAAATAGGATGACCATTTCGGTTAGTCATAGGTGGAATCATGATTAGTATTTCAAAGTTGATAAGTTGGTTTATTATTGTGAATATGGATAAGCAGAGGCAGTATCCCGGTACTGAAAAGCTGACACAAATGAAGCTGATGTTTCTACTATACTATGTACAGGGAACGTTTCTTGCATTGTATGGGCAAAAGGCATTCTCCAATGATGTCGTTGCCTGGAAGTACGGACCGGCTATTGCAGTCGTCCACCAGCGGTTCAGGGGAAAACGATTTGTGACAGGAACAGTGACCAATGAAGATGACGTCAATTACAGAGACGTCAATCAGGATGACCGCTTGTTAAAAATTGTTTTTGAAGTACAGGAAACGTTTGGCAACAAAACGGCAGCGGAATTGAGTCGGCAAACAATGCGTGAACGTCCTTGGAAAGTGACCCCTCAAAGCGGTGTGATTGATCCGGAAGTATTGGCAGATTATTTTAAGAAACACATCGTTGAAATGGATGATTGAAGTTTATACGGTAAATAGAAAAAGCTTGGGCAGTTGCCGACCACTCTGAAAGTCAATCAGAGTTGTTCACAACTGCCCAAGCTTTTTCTGGTCACGTTATTTTTCCCAACCGCAAAGTCTGTAATGGTGTGACTTCGCCCAGTGCAAAGTGACATGGACTTTTCTGCCCGCATTGTTTAACCCACGACAATTCTTGGAATAATGATACTTTTTACCGTGGTTTGGCGCGATCCATACATAGGTCGTTCTTGCGTTTGATTGAACCGGTGGCTGAACAACTGCGATGCCACCAAATGTAAAGGTTGCCGCAATCATAATCGCGGCTGTTTTTAATTTTGTCATCATACTGCCCCTTTTCGCCCTAGAATATAATATGTGATTTATTTAACAATGTTATCATAGCATAAATCGGATTATCTAAATATGGTTATTTTTATATAAATATCATTTAATTTTTCCGAATAATAATCTGACAGGTTTGTTGAGCCGCTTACTCGTGATAACTTAATGCCAACAAATCCGCGAAGCAGTGGTGCTGGTGATTATTTTAAAGAGCAGCATGCGTTTAATATATGGCATACACTTGTAAGGTGAATCGTTTTTTTAATAGAATCAATTAAAAATGAGCCCCCCGGCTTCTTTCTTTGAAATAGAAGAGACCGGGGGCTCACTGTAAAAATTATATTTCCATTTTATGCCAAGCACCCTTTGAGTACTGGTACATCGTCATTAAATTGTCATTTTTGCCATGGTGCCAAATCCAAGGATGCCTTGTCGGCACGATTTTAGTTCCATATTTAAAAATAACTTTTGACTTTTGGGTTGGTCGATATTTGGATAAAATAGCGTGTTGCTTAACATTGTATTCTGAATTGTAGCGGACATAATTCCTGGCTTCAATTCGATACCCGTGAAATGATTTGGTTCGATACCTGCCGATGGATAATCCACTGGTAGTGGTTGGGATGGCATTAGCGCTTGTGTCAGCGACCATGAGTCCCATCCCCAAACAAAGTGTTGCCAAAGCAATATAAATGCAGCTGCTTACTTTCAATGAATGACGCTCCTCAATCGTGCTTGTGCGACAGTAACTTGATGAACATGGCATTTTTAAACTAAAAAACGCTTACTTAGTTAAAAGTACCATGTTTTGTTTTCTTAAACAATGACTGTTACAGAAGCGTCATGAGCTTTTAAAACAACTGTATTAATGTGTGCACATGGTTAACTAATTAGTGACCTGGCTGGTACCGGTTTTGTAATTCAATTTAACACCTGCTTGAATGTTGCGAATGTAGATATTGAAGCGAACCCGATTACTGCCGATAGATTTTCCCTGCATCTGGACACCGTTTGCCAAGAGGTTATTAGATTTGAAAACAGGCCGAACCTGATATCGGATGTAATGCTTGCGGCTGCTTCTTAGGTAGGCTGCCACTTGATTCTCATAACGTTCCATACATGGTGTATTCAATGAGCGTGTACCGGTAATCAAGTTTCTAAGATTATTGTTTTGACCGGTCAATTGATAGCCGATCAAATGACAACGATTATAAAGCCAACCACTGCTGATTTTTTTATTATGCCAGCCGGTTGGATCGACATAGAGAGGCGCTCGTTGTTCGGTCGGCATGAGTCGTTTGTTAAGCATTGCGTTCGCGGTGGTTGCACGATTTAAGAAATCAAGCCGGCCATATCTTTGCCAAGCGCCATGTTTTCGGGTGAGCGTCGCTTTTGAAAATTTTGGCCGATTTTGATTGATGATAATAATTTGCCGACCAATCTTTATTTGACGCTTACTGACTTTTTGAGCTTTTTTACCTGCGGCTTTTGCCTTTTTGCGTGTCGTCTTAACCGTTTTTTTGCGCGTTGAACTTGGCTTGTAATCGGTCTTGGCCAAAGTTAAGCCACGCTTTTTGGCCGTCGAAAGCTTGACGCGATAAATTTTTTTAGCATTGTTTAAGCCACGGTTATGTTTATGATAAAAGTAATGTTTACCGGTTCGGGTAACGTAGACGTAAGATGATGCTTCTGCAGTCTGAGTGGGCTGCTGGTAAGACGCACCGCTTACAATCAAAACCGTAAACAGGAGGAAATAAATGAATTTTCTGATATAAAACACCCCTTAAAATAAAGTCGAATGCCAAGCAAAACATAGTGTGAGTTCCTTCACAAATAAATCTTATCACTATTTTTAACAGAAAAATAATTTAAAATTCGTATGGTAGTGGTAGCAAGGGGTTTCAAATGTTTGCTAAAAAAAGACCAAATTTCCCTGTTGCTTTTATGAACGCTCGTTCGTATAATGAGTATTTGTCAGGAGGGGGATTTTGCGAATGGATAAAATAGCAGAAGCAACAGTTTTAGATATGGCGGTAAAAGCGATGCGCCGTGGTCGAATGGTTCGACTGAGTTTTGGGGATCGCCAAGAACATCAAGTGACAGACATAGAGCCTGTAGTCGGGTACATAACGGGGATTAAGGATGATAAACTCACTTTTACCAATATGCTGAATCAAAGCCGGTTTGTTGACGTATCGACGCTTGACACCATCACGTTTGTCATGAACTCATAAATGAAATGATACATAAAATAACGACTGATCATTAGCTTGTTGAAGCGATCTTGACCAATCGTTTTTTTGTCTATTTAAAATGGCTAATGGGGGTTAATAGTTACCTCTGTTATTACTATCGGGATATTATTTCATTGAAAATGCAAACAATAGTCACATCTAATTCAAATATTTCGGTTATTCTTATGGTATCGATAAGGATAATGGAGGGATTACGATGAAAAAGGAAATTAAACGCGGAGGCTTATGGATCGGTGCCTGTGCTGTGACGTTCGCTAGCATGTTGTTGTTAGTCATTCAGCCGGTCCAGGGGTCCAAGGTAAAAGTGACAAGCAACAAAGCGTTGACAACCAAAGTGAGTAAACGAAATGTGGAACCGACTGGTAAAGCCGGTTTGTATACCAAGCCAAGCGCCTTAAAGGGTGATAAGCTGGTTTTATCCAGAAAAACGATGAAAAAAATGGATCATTCCGAGAATGCCAATCATTATTTGCGTGCTTATAGAGTTGCAAAGACGAATCAAAATCAGGTTTACTATAAAGTTGTCAGTTTTGACGGTAAACATCGGGGATGGGTATATGGCGGTCAAAAAACAAATCGCTTTTCCGGAGGCCTACACGCAGTCAAAACCTATCGTGAACTGGCGTTAACAGCTGAGGAAAAGACAGCTACTTATCAATTTACCAATCCCGGCACCGGACATGTTACCTGGCGGGCACCATATGGGACAACCTATAAACCGACAAAAGTCGTTAAATCATTGGCGCCATACGTGAACGATACTTTAACGGTGAAAAGTGTGGTTGAACGGGAAAAGGGCGACGAGATTTACTACTACATTGCCAGTCAAGAACATCCAGGTATTAACGGATGGATTCAGGGTAAGGCTGTCGAACCTGCATTTGACACTTCGAGCAATCAGCCCGGGTTAACGTTGCCTGAACAATCAGCTTCAGGTCAAAAACCGACCGCACCAACTTCCACGCCGAGTCCGGACACTTCTAGTCCGGAAAAACCAGGAGGGACACTTAATTATTCAGGGACATTCAGCTCTACTGATGCCAAGGTTTACAAAAATGCCTTTTCTCAAGAAACAGATCAATCTGTGATTTCCAAAGTCCAGAAGAGTTATAAAGAACAGGTGATTAAGGGGCTTTCGGAACCGTTTAATTACGATCAAAATATGTCCTTGGTCGAAATTGCAACTAAATTGGGACATGGTAAACGATTTACGGCTGAGGGTGGCCGCAACTATGCGGTGATTGTTAATCCAACCGGGAGTTCGTTGGTCACATTAATACCGTATTCACAAATTAAGTGGATTAATGCGAAGGCAGCTGTATCCGGGCTGGATAGTGGTATTTTAGGGATGCTTATAAATGATGAGTTGAAGGCTCAAATTCAGTCGGCAGCCAATCTTTACTACAAGGTCAATTATCTGGGATCGCTGGTCATTATGTCGCCAATGTCGGATAGCACCGTTAAGCGGTTGTTGGGTGATGGTAAGCAGCTTAGTATTAATGTCGAACAATTCTTTGAGGAATTGCCAATTACAGTGAAATTTGATATTGGCGTTAAAATCGATCGGGATGATAACGGTATTACAGCAGTCAATGTTGACTTGAAATTGGATCCGGAGTCATTAAAAGTGCCTGATCCGGAAAATCCAGCGAAATGCCAGTTGAACGTTGATGTCAAGCAGTTGGGATTAGGTACATTTCCATCGATTGCAGCGCAGGCAGCAATTCGGGTTTTCTATCCAATCAGATATCCTTATTACAATAAAATTGACCAGAGCATGAGTCCCGATAAAATCAAGCGGGTTTTAGGCAATGGGCAAACCATTCAGGTTAATCAGTCAGGTATTAAAGCAAATTTAACGATGGCGGTAGATGTTTCCCAAGAAAATGGGGTTTCAAAGAACGTGACGGTTAAAGTTGTTGCGACTAAACTGACGGAATAAAAGCTTAGAGGAAGTTTTGCTGCGACGCATTGAAGGATGTACAGCAAAACTTTTTTGCTTTTGAAAGCAACCGGACTTTGTTGAGTTTCAATTGTCTTGCGCTTATACTGGAACGAATGGAAGTAATTGCAACGGGAGATGAATCCCGGTATAATCGTTTTTTAAAGATGTAGAGGTTGGACAAATGGGTCATTTTCCGAATACGGATACTGGTTTAGTATGTGATTTTGGGAAATGGCCTTGTGAAGGAGAAGTGTGATGTCACAATCATTTTCAAATCATAAGTTTACAAATTTGCCGGACAATATTGTAGATATCGCAACGGGTATTCTTGAACGGTCAACTGAATTTCAGCAGCGAATGACACCGCCTCGGAAACAAGGGGATGAACGAGACAAGGCGTTAGCGATACCAGGCAACGTGATTTTTTACGTTCCGACACTGCACATGGATGATGCTCAGTATCAGGGACATGGCCTTTTACCCCACTTGGTTAAAAAGAGCTACTTGGATATTGATGTGGGGGTTGTGCCGGTAAAACAGGAAGTCACCGTCCGTCATGCAAAGATGGCTAGTCATTTTACGTATGAGGACGCCCATATTGACCTGTTTAATCGTGTTCACCACCCGGCTTACATTATTGGCGGCTATGATCTCAACGGTAATCGATTACGGGGTGTAACGATCCCACTGCCGGATGTTAAAACGGAAAAGGTGTTTGTCAGAATTGATGAACATTGGAAAATTGCGACGGATAATAATGGTTATGTGACCTCGGTGTTTCATCGTTATTTCCTGATTGATGGTATTGGAGCTGAGAGGAAATCGGTTCCTAAAATTGCCACGATTAATTCGGATTTATCGATGCTGAGTCCTAATTGGGGCCGTCAATTAAAACACTCGTTGGCAGAAACCCAGTCGTTTCATTCTTTGCTGGATACGCCGCAATATTATGAACATCTGGGCATGTTTACCAACTACCAAGGGTCGATTCAATTCGGAACCGGTTTGGATGCTCAAAGCGGTAGTCATGAACAAGTTGAATTGCAAAAATACAATGCAAAGGTTTTGGGAAACCAGGAGAATTGGCATATTGTGCCACACTTAACGTTGAAAAAATTAACAGAATAATGATATGACAGTAGGTCTCGCTTCAACGATGTTTAGTTGAAACGGGATCTTTTTATTGTTTTCCAGTAACCGATTTTGTTTAAAGTAAACGGCGGTTATTCAACTTAGTACCGAAATGAAATGCGATTGGTAGCGCTACCATTAGAGAATTGATGTTCTGCTTTTTAAATAAGGCAGATGAAGAGGACCTAAATTTAGTTAACTAATTAGTAAAGAACGGGATATGCTTCGAGTTGCCCTCATTGAAAGTATCAGGGAGTTTATTCAAAATCGGCGTATAACAGCTTTTTCTTTTAGATAGTGCACAATCAAATATGAGCAGTAGTGTTATTAAAATAAATGATTGGTGAATGTATATTTGAAATATTCAACCAATTAGGTTATGAGAATCCTTCTCATTCGTAAGCAGATTCTTGGAAAGCGCATTCATAATGATTTATACTTAAGGTGTTGTATAGGAGAAGATATATGTATTAGGGGAGGTTTTAATAATGAGGTTTGATCTAAAGAAGTCATTGTTTGTTTCAATGGCAGCTCTTGGATTATTCGCAGCAACTGCAACCATTAATGCAAATCAAGCAGACGCGAAGACTTATGCACGTGTTACTTCAAATAGCAAGATGTCATCCGATCCGACAACTCGAAATATTTCGTTTACCGGTGGTAATGCCATTTATACCAAAGCCGGAACACTTCGTGGTGCTCGATTAGTTGCATCGACGGCAACACTATCCACGTTGGCAAATTCAAATTCGTCATCGGATAATTTCCGTGCTTATCGAGTAGCAACAACCAATCGTGGATCTGTTTACTATAAGGTTGTATCATTTGACCAACAGACACGTGGTTGGATTTATGGTGGTAAAAGTACAGCTAATTTTGGCGGTGGTACTAAGCAATTTACAACGTTTAGCACTAATAATTTAAGTGATGCCCAACAAAATAGCTTGTACAAAATTGCGAGCCCAGGAATTGCCAATGATGGTAAGACGGTCACATATAAGCAACCTGCATGGACTCAATATAAGGTAGGGCGTCAGGTCCTTGATTCAACGCCTTACGCAAACGCAACCTTTAAGATTATTCAAGTGGGAACACGTACCCGTGAAGGTGACCAGTGGGTACAGGTTCAAGCAACCGATAACCAATACAGCCAGGCAAATGGTTGGATCTTATATAGTGGTTTGACATTAACTCAAACGCCGGTTGCCGATAATGCCATTCGAATTAATCTGGTAGATTCAAGCAATAATAACAACGTTGTGAAGTCATTTGACTACACTAAGACAGGTGCTCAAAAGGGTACGCGTCTTGGAACACAAAATGGGGCTAACTGGACGTTGGCTGCAAGTGACCAGACACAACTTCAGAACCAAATTAATACCAACTTAAGTGGTACCGGATACTACGTTGGCGCTTTGAACCAGACACAGATTAATGCGTTGGGTGCCGCAACGTTTGGCGGTTCAGTTAATATTGCAGTTACAAAGCAAACCGCAATTGCGGATAACGCCGTTCGAATTAATATGGTAACGCCAAATGGCACATTCTTGAGGTCCGTTGATTATCCTAAGGCTAATGCCACAAAGGGCAATTATCTTGGATATTGGAATGGTAACGTTTGGGCATTATCAAATGATGACATTACTAATATTAACGGCATTGTTAATAATGCGTTGACCGGCACTGGTTACTTCTTAACTAATGGGCAGTTAACATCAGCCCAGCAACAAGCGATTGCCGCTGGTCGATTCGGGGATAATGTGACGATTACGGTAACGAATACGCAACCGGTTACAACTACTACGACAGTTCAGCCGATGTTAAATGGTTATCTTGGATCGTTAACAGCTCGACAGATGAATAGCATATCTGGTCCGACTGTTAACACTGACATTGCGATTCCTGGATTCGCTGGTGGTTCTGGTAGTGATAAGACTATTGTGAGTGCTAGTGACCTTTATCAGTGGTCTAAGAGTAGCGATACAACACTGAAACAAAAACTTGCTGATGCAATGACTGCAGCAAATAAGTTAACATCTGATCAATTGAATAATGCAACTACAGGTATTAATCCACAGGCTAAACAAGCTGCTAACTTAGTATATCTACAACCTAATAATATGCGGATTAATTTAGGTGCCAGTGGCGCATATTACTCGGGTGATACTGCTTTAGCACAAGCAAAGAGTAATAATCTTGGCACTATTTACTCACCTATTTATCCAATCATTACTCAAGATACGACTGCTGGCGCAACTCAGGCCAAACTAACTTGGGGCAGATTAACCTATACTGCTCAGAGTGCAAATCCTGGTCTTAGTGGTGGAACGGTGAATGTTTATTACAATGCTGATAATGGTACGACGGTAACAAACCCATAATTTAATCCGTTTTTTATGAGAAAGTCTTTCAGGTTTTATTTAACTAACTTGAAAGACTTTTTTACTTTACTAATTTATATGACATCCATATTAAACCCCATAAACAATTGTCATGTTATATAGTAATGAGAACTAATATGCTGTAAAATACAAGTGAAGTTTCAAATAATATGTATTGGGGATAATGGAATATGAAAAATAACCTTAAACGGTCATTACTTATATCGGCAGCTGCATTAGGATTCTTTGCAGTCGCTGGTGTAAGTAATGGACAAACTGCAAGTGCGAAGACTTACGCCAAGGTAAAGTCTAATCAAACGCTTTCGATGAATCCATCTGATCGAAACGTTAACTTTACAGGAAGCAGCGCACTTTATACAAAAGCAAGTACACTCAAGGGCGCAAAACTAGTTGCATCAGCCAGTCAATTAAGCAGTTTTGCAAATTCGAATTCTTCAGATCATAATGTCCGTGCATATCGAATTGCTAAAACCAATCGCGGTTCTATCTATTATAAAGTGGTCACATTTAATGGCCTGTATCGCGGATGGATTTATGGCGGGAAAAGTAACGCTGACTTTGGCGGGGGACTAAAGGGATATAATACATTAACTCCTGCTGCACTAACGACTGATCAGAAAAACGGTACCTTTAAAATAGCTAATCCAGGGAATGCAAACGACGGCAAGACAGTTACTTACAAGGAACCATCTTGGACGCAATATAAGGTTGGCCGTCAAATCCTTGACTCATCAGCGTATGCTGGTAAGACATTCACCATTGATCAAGCCGCAAATCGTACCCGCGAAGGGGATTTGTGGGTTCATATAACAGCAACGGATTCTGGCAATTCAGGTGCTAACGGTTGGATTTTATATAGTGGATTGACTGCTGTTTCCAGTCCCAGTTCATCGAGTTCATCATCTTCTTCAACTACACCGACAACAACGGCACCAACTAATCCAGCAGATAAAATTTTGAGAATTACATTCGTTGATCCAAATGGGAATACAATTAAGAGTATCAATTATACAAACAATTCAGCTGTTGGCGGTAATACATTGGGAACCGCAAATGGTTCCACTTGGACATTAAATACCAGTGATGTGACTTCGATTCAGGATCAAGCTGCTAAAGCATTAGCTGGAACAGGTTATACATTAGCAAATAATACCCTGACAGATGACCAGAAGACGTCTTTGGCACAGGCTAAATTCGGAAGTACCGTTCAATTGAAGACTGTTGCTGGTAATTCATCATCTACTGCAACTAAGCAGGCCTCAAGCGTGATTGTGCCCTCTGCAGTTAACCAAAGTACGACGTACAACTGGTGGGATATTTTACATTTGTTCCAGATAAATGATTCCAGTGTTAATGCTATGACTGCATTCAGTGACCAATATGATAATACTAAGGTTGATTTCCCTCATGTTTGGAATCAAGATCAATGGCTTCCGACATCTTCAGATCAAAAATATTCTGCTCAAGATTTGGCAAATATGAAACCAGATGATCAAGCATATAAGAACATTATTGCATCGTTTAGTGGAGTTGCGTTCAATCTAGATGCAAACTCATTAAATCTTGCGTTCCGTCAAGCCGTTGCTGGCAAGTATATTGCACCAAGTAACTTCTCGATCTCAGGTAATCAAGGAGCGACATTTACAAACGGTGACGCATTGTCGGCGGTTTATGCTAATAATGCATTGCTAACTCTTAAGTCACCAATGTATCCACAATTTGTACAAAAGAACGGTAAGTGGACTATCGAGTGGGATCAAGTATCCTATACTGCTCAAAGTGCCGGAAATGGTACTTATGGTAATCCTGTTCAGGTAATGTATAGCTATAATTTAGCAGTCAAGTGATTCTAGGACAAAGCATTTTAGAATTGATGGAGATAATTTAATTGGTTAAAGCGACTCTACCTTGAAAGAAATGCAAGGTAGAGTCGCTTTTATTATGTAAAAAAGTTGATTCAGATCTAAGATTTTTTATGTAGTAAGTAATACCTTTTTATTCTTCGGGAAAAGACAGATGATTTTACTTCTTTTTTTCTATTTTTACTAATAAGTGATTGCCGAAATCAATCCTAATTACTTATTATTAATATTCATATTTTCTTCATACTTTGTACACAATTCAAAAATAACATCAAATCCCAATTTAGTCACGATCCAACCGATTGCATAATTCTATGCTTCCATTAAAGTATGAAGATTTGAATATTCTGTGAATTCTTAGCGTATTTTGAAAAGCTTAATTTTTAATTTCTACTTTTGTTACAATGTTGTTTCAATGTAACTTTATTGTAATAAAAGTCCAAAAACGAAAACTTTTCGTAATTTCACTAAAACCTCAGAGCGGTATACTCTAATCATTCTTTGTGGATGCACAAGAAAATTGGAGGAATATATTTTGACAAATAATTTGAAAAAGTCATTATTTGTTGGCTTGGCTGCATTAAGCTTTGCTGCCGTAGCAGGTACTGCTACTACACAAGCAAGTGCAAAGACTTATGCCAAGATCACATCTAATAAGGCTTTATCTTCAGACGTAAATACTCGTAACGTGAACTGGACTGGTTCATCTGCCTTATATACTAAAGCTGGTACATTGAAGGGTGCCCGCGTTGTTGCAGGTAAGTCCGCTTTAAGTACTGCTGCTGCATCAAAAGACAGCAAGAGTAATGTACGTGCATACCGTGTTGCTACTACTAACCGTGGTTCAGTATATTATAAAGTTGTTTCATATGATGGCCAATACCGTGGCTGGATTTACGGTGGCAAATCAGCAACAAGTTTTGGTGGTGGTGTTGAATCATACGCGACAACTAAGCCTGTTACGCTAGACAGCTCTGCTGCAAACGCTACTTATACTTTGGCACAACCAGGTTCAGACGCTGCCAACTTAGCATATGAAGCACCGGCATGGACTCAATACAAAGTCGGTCGTGCCAAGGTTGATGGTAAAGTGATTACAACCACTGCTCCATATTCTGGCGCACAATACAAGATCGTTAGCGCTGTAACCAACTCACGTGACGGCCAAACTTGGTATCAATTATCTGCTGCACCTGCCAGCTCAGCTAGCGCATCAAGTGCTAACTCAAGTGCTGCATCTTCAGCAAGTACATCAAGTGCCAACTCAAGCGCTGCATCATCAGCGAGTTCATCTGCTTCAGCATCTGCTGATCAGTTGAATACTAAGTGGGTACAAGCTTCAGCTGTTAAGGCTACTTCAGCTTCATCATCTGCAACAAATGATTTTGACGCTAACAAGAGCGTTAAGATCCAATACCGTGATGTAAAGACCGGTAAGACTTTGGATAAGACTAATACTTGGACAACTGCTTCAAGCGACACAAAGCAGGGTCAAACTGTTAGCGATTCCAACTTAAACAGTGCCGGCTACAAACTTGGTGACTACATCTTCAATACCAAGGCACCTGCTGGTTACACTTGGACTAATGCAAATGCAAAGAGCTTTAGCGACTTGACCATTGCACCAGCCGTTTCAAGTGCAACCTTTGGTTCAACTTTGACTGTTGATGTTACACCAACTGCCGCAACGACCAAAGTTTCATTCTATACACAAGATAAAGATGGAAATTTAGTTGCTTTAAAAGCATCTGATTTCTCAGGTAATGCTTTCCCTGCATTGACTGATGCTGATCAAAAGGCTGCTTTACCAGATGTTAACAGCAACAAGACAACATTTGCTACCGCAGATTATTTTGGTGAAGGTAAGGCATTTGAAAATGTTCTTAATACCAAGGTTGCTACTCTTGTTCCTGCCAAAAAAGGCGAATTGACCGATCCATATACTAACCAAGTAACAGGTCTTCCAAAGGTTGGTTTCTTCGGACAAGCACTTAATAATGGCAGTCAACGTTACTTCTACGTTTACAGCGCACAAGATACTCTTAACAATAATAATCCACAACAATTTCAAGGTGCTACTGTGAAAGTTGTACTTCAGAAGTTTACAACTAACCTTCCAGACACAACACCTACCAAGGATGCTAACGCCAACACCAACTATATTGCTCAATAATTAGTGGTTAGGCATTAACGGATTTGATCATCAAAATAGAAATTTTTTCATTTTAAGTTAATAGGGGGTTCGGGGGATAACAATGGTTATTTCCCGAACCCTCTTATACATAAGGCATCTTGACGAAGATGACCTTATTAATCATTGATAATCAATATATTGACTATCTTGATTCTCCATAATTGATTTGGGTGATTGGATGTGATGATTCAAGCTCATTGCATTCGTCATTTAGCGGATAAAATGATTCAAGCTCATTTTTATTGGCTCACTAGGTAAACAACATAAATAACGGGATCGACGGCTTACTCCAAGGCTGGCGATCCCGCTTTTTTATAAACAATTTAATAACAAATTGAGTTGTAATGAGTAATCAAGAAACTTACCTAAAGAGATAATTTTATAGTAAATATAATGCAAAATCCGTTATGTTCATACTTTCTTCACATTTATAAAGCGTCTGAGAATGTTGCTATATTAGGATAATTGGGCTGTTAACAATCCTTTCAGAGCCTATTATTCGGCCAAAATATGAAGAATATGTGAATTTTTTAAATTTTTATGAGTTCCTTTGCCAGATTGTTAGATTGTTATCATTTGGCAAAACAGTTGTAAAAGTAGACTGTTTTTGTGGTCAATTGGTAATGCCATAAACCATTTTTTGACGCTATACTACTTATATTCTTTGTGGAAACACAATAGAAAAATGGAGGAATGCTTTTATGACAAATAATTTCAAAAAATCTTTGTTTGTTGGTTTAGCTGCTTTAAGTTTTGTTGCCGCAGCAGGCACAGCTAATACACAGGCGAGTGCAAAATCTTATGCCAAGGTGACATCAAACAAAGCTTTAACTTCAGACGCTACAACGCGTAACGTTAACTGGACAGGATCAAGTGCTCTTTATACCAAAGCCGGTACATTAAAGGGTGCAAAAGTCGTTGCTACCACAACAACATTGAAGAATTTATCCTCTTCAACAAGCTCTCAGCAAAACGTTCGGGCTTATCGTGTTGCGACAACAAACCGGGGCTCCGTTTATTATAAGGTTGTGACTTTTAACGGCAACTACCGTGGTTGGATTTACGGTGGTAAGAGTACCAGCAGCTTTGCTGGTGGCCTGACGTCATACGCTACTACAACTACTGCTTCGTCCGCTCCTTCTTCATCAGCAACCTTTACACTTGCAAATCCGGGATCAGCTTCAACCAGTTCATTGGCTTATAATGACCCAGCCTGGAGCCAATATAAAGTTGGCCGGGCGACCGTCGATGGCAAAGTTGTTTCTGATACTTCTGTATACTCAGGCGCTCAATTCACGGTCACTAAAGCTGCCTATACAACTCGTGAGGGCTCAGATGCACTCTGGTATCAAATTTCAGCTGCTCCGGCCAGTTCGGCAAGTACTTCCAGTTCGACTTCAAGTGCCAGTTCGAGTGCGTCATCATCATCAGCAAGCGCTTCGTCCGCAGCTCAATCAGCTGCCGCACAACTTAACGGCAAGTGGGTGAAGGCTAGTGATTTGAAAGCGACATCTGCTTCTTCATCATCGTCATCATCCGCTGCGTTTGATGCTGATACCAGTGTCAAGGTTCAATATCGAAATACGTCCACTGGTAACCTTGTGAGCGATGCAAGTAGTACTTGGACAACATCATCATCAAATTCCAAGCAGGGCGAGAGTGTATACAATAGTGGCTCGAGCTTTAAAGATAGCACCGGTCGTGATTTAGGTGCATACATTGTTAATGCGGGTGCGCCATCCGGCTACGCATTTACGACTACCGACGGCGCTGCTGCTTCAAGCAATGGGACAACCACTAACTTGAACGTTAGCCCAACATTATCCAATGCAACCTTTGGCACAACGATTACAGTTGATGTTGTACCTGTTGCTGCAGGCACAAAGGTTTCTTACAACTATGTTAATAGTGACGGTGGGTTGACAAGCTTGTCGGCATCTGACTTTGCACTGGGATATCCCGGGTTGACCACTTCTCAACAATCAGCTGATTTGCCTTCTGGTGGTTCTACAACCGGATCATTCAAGCTTAGTGATTACTTTGCTTCAAGTGGTAAATTCGAAACTGCTCTTGATAATTCAAATACCAAAGTTACCCTTGATAATAAGAATCTATACACCGATACATCCTCAGGTCAACAAGTATCGCTTCTTGGCCAATCAACCGGATTCTTTGGCAGCAACGTTCCGGGATCAGATAACTGGCGTTACTTCTATGTTTATGATGCAACAAGCACTGCAAGCAACAATGCATCTTCATTGACTAATGGCTCAACTGTTAAGGTTGTTCTTCACAGATACGTGACCCAAGTTTCTGTAAACAGCAAAGATACCTCAATTAATGCAAACACGAATTATATCGCTAAGTAACTTTAGAAATAGTTAGTTCTGGTTTAATTATCAGTTTTACTTTCGAATGATGATGCTTCAGAGAGGGAAGAAAGGAATTTTCTTTCCTCTCTACCTACATAAAGTGTGTTTTACCTGCACACTTTATTAAAAAATAGATATACATTCCTTCAATTAAATATATCTAATTCCATATAAATTGATTTTTCTGCAGGTAGTTGTTCAAGCCGGCTGCATGCAGGACTGATAAGGGTTCCTTCAAGCTTGCCCGTATCGGTTTACTAGGTAACTAAAACGTCTCGAGAACGCATTCGAGGCGTTTTTTCTATGTTGTTTAAAGAAATGACTTCCAACCACATGGTAAACTGTTATATAATTACAGTGTGATTATCAATGAATTCATGAGGAGGAAACGGGTTATGAATAAGAATTTACATAAAACGTTGTTTATCGGCTTAGCAGCTTTGGGATTATTCGCGGCTGCTGGTTTTTCAAGTGCTCAGACTGCAAATGCTAAAAGTAAAGCGGTAAAGGTCACACGTGACTATGCCGCAAGTGCAAAAGGATCGGACAGAAATGTGGTACCAACCGGTCAATATGCCATTTATACAAAACCGGGTACTGTTAAAGGTGCTCGTCTGGTTGCAAGCAAAACAACTTTAGGGGCATTGGCAAACTCTGAAAACTCAAAGGATTACTTTAGAGCCTATCGAGTTGCCCGGACAAATAGAGGGTCATACTATGCAAAAGTTGTTTCTTTTGATTATCAACATCGTGGCTGGATTTATGTTGGTAAAAGTAATCCTGACAGTGATTGGTCATCGGTTGGTTATGGCTTGAAGTATACCGAAACAACTAAAGAAGCTGCAATGCCTGATACCAGAACCGTTCAATTAACCAATCCTGGGGTTATTAATTCACTATGGTCTGCACCGTATCGATCACAATATCGAGCTCAAAAAGTCCTGACTGACACAACACCATATGGTGGGGAAGACTTTACTGTCACTCAATCAGTTGAGATGATCCGTGAAGGCACACCATATTACTATGTTGTTAATGATAATGATCCGCAGATTCATGGCTGGATTTACGCAGGGGCCGTTATTGAACAAGTACCCACGCCTACAGTGAGCAACGACAAAATTGTTTACGCAAAAATCATTGACGCAGACTCAGGATTAGTTGTTGCAGATCAAACGTTGACAAATACCCGGGCAGATTTAACCAACGCACCAGCCTTTGCTGCTACTGAACTTGGAAATGGGTCGACTGACGAGGCAAAACTTGGTGCATATGCACCGGGATATGTTTATGATACGTTAAGTGCTGCTGACAAGAGTGCTAATTACAGTGCCATTGCAGGTGCCACGTATGGTTCTACGGTTACTGTTAAGGCTCGGTTGGCTTCAACTGCATTGCCATTCAGTACCTTGACTGACGCAAACCTAACTTCAAAATAGATTGATTTGATTCGTTATAATATGTAAGAAAAATCACTTAAGATAATATATGAACGTCCAAGGCATTGTGACTTGGGCGTTTTGTAACGTTAAAGACAGAATATGTTTTATTTGTGACGAATATGTGAAAATATAATGAATATGATATGATTTGAATTAAGTTGGAACAAAGTGTGAATATAAATCGATGTTTTCCTTAAAAAACAATTAAATTTTTAAAAGATATTACGAAGAACAATCCTAATGAAAGCTAATTGGATATGCAGACAAATAGATGCCTAACCGCCGTTGGAATAGGTGTTCCAAGTGATAAAACAGTGATTGGTAAGCGCTATTAGCTTCATTAAAGTGTGGAATAGCAGTGCCTATTTATCGTTCTTTTTGTTTACAACTTATAGCCGAGATGTTATTATAATGTCTGAAGGGGCGAGAGAATTACATAATCGCGTCTAATATCTTTATTACAGAGAGGGGAAATTCGAATTATGAAAACTAACATCAAGCGTTCATTATTCGTAGGTTTGGCTGCATTAAGTTTTGTAGCTGTTGCCGGTGCATCATCTAATGCATCTGCTGCAAAGAAGAGTTATAAGATTGACTTCAACCAAGCTTCAAGTAGCGCAACTGCTACTAGTCGTAACTATGTTCCTACTGGAACAAATGCATTATATACTAAAGCTGGCGTATTAAAGAGTGCTCGCCAAGTTGCTTCAACTGCAACTTTACAATCACTTGCCAGCTCAAAGAAGGGTAATGACTACTTACGTGGCTACCGTGTTGCTAAGTTAAGCAACGGTTCATACTACATGAAGGTTGTTACTTTTGACAAAGCTTACCGTGGCTGGATCTATGTTGGTAAGACTGATCCTCGTAGCAATTACCAAAGTGTTGCCGGCGGCTTGAAGTACACTGATACTACTACAGATGTAACTTCAACTTTAACTGACGCACAAAAGAAAGCTACTTATCAATTGAACAATGCTGGTACTTCATTTGAAGCACAAACCTTCAAAGAACCTGCATATACTCAATATAAGATTGGCCGTAACACAACTGATACCACTAATTACAAGAACGATACCTTTACAGTTACAAAGGCTGTAAAGCGTAACCGTGAAGGTGATACTTGGTATTACGTAAATGATGCTAAGAACCCATCAGTTAATGGTTATGTTCTTTCAACATCACTTAGAGAAGCTACTGGATCAAGCTCATCATCATCAACACCTACAACTCCAACTGTTTCTGTAGGTACTAGCCAAACTACTATTGACAGTACTTTCAATATTGAAGGTTACAGCCAAGCTACTGGTGGTAAGCAAGTAGCCCATGCACAATGGACAATTCCTCTATGGAACGGTAACGTTAACTGGAACAACGCTGTTAACAAGTTCAACCGTGATCGTACTGTAATGGGTAACAAGAACGATGTTATCCCTACAGACACTTTGAAGACTGCATTGAAGAACAATGGCTTCAATCAAGTTTACATGAAGATCACACCAACTATCTTACCTCGTCTTGCAGGTGGATGGCTTGATAACGTTGACTCATTAACTGGTGTTTACATGAAGTTCAACTTGGATACTGACAGTATTCCAAGCAATGCTCATTATGGTGATACACTTCGCTTAGGTTACACTGTTGATGATTCAGCATTGTACACCAAGGCTGGTGGAAGCACTAAGAATGAAAATTCAAGTGCTAATGCTGATGGTTACATCGGTATGACTATCTATCGTCAATGGGTAAAGACCATTCTTGATATGTATGTTGTTAACCCATACCTATAATCTTTAATTAGATTGTTAGATATGTAAATGGAAAAGGCATCTCCATTGGGGGTGCTTTTTTTATACATACGTTTCGTTTAAATGATTTGGAATGAAATTATAACGCCTATTCTAATTAGATAATGATACACAATTTTAACTTTTGTAATATGGCATTAATTGATTAAGGGGTTATAATGAATGTGTAGATAACGGATTATAGTGATTCGTTTTCCTTACATATAGATATAGGAGGGGATCGTATTGAATAACAAATTTAGCAAAGCCGCATTGTTAAGTGCAGCGTTGTTTGGCTTAGGATTTGCGGCAGTTTCAGCAAATTCAAATACCGCAAGTGCTAAAAGTTATGCAAAGGTTAAGTCTAATAGGGCTTATACCACTAACTACACTGAACGGAATTATCTGCCATCAGGATCTACGGCTTTATATACGAAGGCCGGTACCCTAAAGGGTGCTCGAAAGGTTGCTAGTGCTTCGACATTGAACGCATTGGCAAATAAATCCGATAAAGGACAAAGCTATTTTAGAGCTTATCGAATTGCAAAGACTAATCGGGGATCATACTATTTAAAGGTTGCGTCATTTGATAAAACTTATCGTGGCTGGATTTATGCAGGTAAGTCAAACCCGAGTGGTAAGACATCTGTTGGCGGTATGAAGAAAGTTTCAACCTTTAATCAGGGGAACTTAACCACCGACATTTCAAACACGACTTATTATTTTGGTGCATCGTCGACAACTTACAAGCAACCTGATTGGACACAGTATAAGATCGGCCGGAATATGGATTCACTTTCTGGTGACTACACAAAGGATGCTTTGAGAGTGACTGGCGTTGGGACTAAAACTAATGGTCGCGACAATAATGCTACTTATTATTTTGTTGAAGATTCAGCTCATCCAACAGTTAATGGTTGGATCAAGGCATCTGATTTGAAGTCTGGTTCAGGTACAGGCACTTCATCATCTTCTTCATCTACTAATATTGGTGCCAACCAAGTATTGGTTAACTATGTTGATGCTTCAACTGGAAACTCAGTGACAACCAAGCTATTAACGAATAATAATTCATCAACTCAGACCGCTGCAAGTTACTTGGGTACAAACTTATCCGGTCAGGCATATTCAAATATTCCAACCGGTTATTCAGCACCTGGCGACAGCACCCAATATGGTACGTCTAACACAAGCGCGTTAGCAGCGGCATCATATGGCAAGCAAGTTAATTACTATGTCATTGCAACGTCAAGTGATAACTTGTTCAGCACATCTCCAAAATACACATCAAAAGCAAATAATCGAACTTACAGTGGCCTTCCTGGCGATCCTGTAAGTAAGAATGCCTTTACTTCACCACAAGGGGTTCAGTTTAGCTCGTTGCTTTCCAACTTAGCCAAGAGCAGTTACACGAGTGGTAATGGTGGACAACGTACCACTTTCACTTCTACGGACGTCTTTAATGCCGTTCAGGGTGCAAAGATGGACACCATTTACTATTTGGCATACTGTGATCCAATGAGTAATATCCTTGATGGTACTAAGCAGGCAATTTTGACTGCATCAAGTACTGGTACACCAAGTGTCAGCGGCTTGTTTGGAACAAGTTCAAGCTCTAGTACGAGTGATACAACGGATCAACTTTCCGCAATCTTAGGTGCTTCGGGAATTGATTCCACAGGAATTTTGAGTGGCCTTGGTAATATTATCGGTAGTGGCTTGGATGGCATTGCAAACAGTTTGTTTGGTGGTCGAATTTGCTACAGAATCGTTCAATTAACGACTTCTCAAGATGCAATCAAGACTGCTAACGGCGACAGCATTAAGATGGGAACTCAAGTAACCATTCCTTATACTGCTACAGCTTCAAAAGTGGTTACTCAAGATGCTATTACGGGATACCAAAATCAATTGGATGTTGGCTTTACTAAAGCTGGCACAGACGCAACTGACCAAGGAAACGCCTTTAACGATAAGACTTTCCAAAGCAGCACAAGCGCATTATCAGGCTTGTTAACGGATGGTAGCGGTACGACTTCAACTACCAGTAGTTCGGCCTTAAGTAGTGATTCCAGTTTAAGCAATCTTTTATCAGGATTGTTTGGCAATTAAATAGACTGATTTAATATGAGCATTAACAATCCGATTTCGATTCTGAAATCGGATTGTTTTTTGCATTAAAAAAGCCCTGTGGCATCTATCGTAGATGACCAAAGGGCTTGGATGAAATTAATTTATTTTGTTGTTGTGGTCTTAGCAACCTTTTTAGTGACCGTTGTCGGTGTCGTTGCTTTTTTCGTGGTTGTTTTAGCTGTTTTCTTGGTTGTCTTAATTTTATCTTTTGGATAATTGTTAATCATAAACTGGGCGATCTCTCTACCCATTAATTGATAAGTCTTGGCAGACGGATGTAGTCGTTCATCATACAAGCGGTATTCATGATTGCTGTCTGTAATTAATTGTGTGGTATCTTTGCGCCAATCCAGGTAAGGGATATTGAATTCCTTATATACCTCAGCCTCCGCATCACGTAGGTCGTTCATGGTGAAGCCACCTTTGCCGATAATGTTATCGGAGTTGGTATTTGAATCATACCGGGTAGTTGGCAGAATACCATAGATAATAAGCTTCTTATTGTCAGACTTCATTTTCTTAATGTTTTGTCTTAACGTGGTTTGAATATCGGAGATCGAATTTGACACATGACCGTAATCATTAGTGCCGTAAGCGATTGTTGCAACATCGTAATTCTTAAAGTTATGTGAGTTAACCGTCGGTGTCAGATCACCGGTTGTTTCCTGTTCGCCGCCATCACACAAGAATGCGCCATTGTATCCGGCATTCAAAACGGTGGTATCTAAGTATCGATTTAACCAATTAGGGTAGCCCATGTTATCTAATGTTTCGTAACCGTCATAACCTTTAGTAATGGAGTCACCTAAACAGATAATATTCTGGTTTTTAAAATAGTCACTGTTTTTCATTGCAATATCAAAAGTCCCTTCTGAGATTGGTTCGAGATTTCCTTGCCAAATCCAGCCGGATTGGGCGCCAGAACCGCTTTTAACATAATACCAAACCGAATTTCCGGAACCTTGGGCTGACCGATCGATGACAGCCTTTTTCTCAGTATACCAAGTAACCTTTGAAAAATCTTTAGCTGGGCCGGCTTGCTTATTTAGTTTGGAAGATGTATAAACATAACCTTTATCAATATGGTATGGTAATTCTTCATCAACGGTTGTGCTGCTGACCAATGTTGCAGCTGGGATTGGTTTTGTGGATGACGAACTTGCTGTTTTGGAACTGGATGTGCTGCTTTGACCTGACTTAGTGGCAGGTGCGGTCGTTTTTGTAGGCGTAGCCGTCTTACTGGCTGCTTGAGTGGTGATTGTCGTGGACATCCCCAATAACGTCGCAATTGCAACGACGATGACTCTCTTATTTTTCATTCTCATAATCTCCTCAAAATATTGTTAACGCATTTAAGAATACCACGGTAATGTTACGAACATTTTACGGGCGAGTGAAAACCTCATAACTAACCGATGGCGGTTCAGTTTCCCGATTTAAGTTAAAATGACGTTCTTTTACATAACACGCTTGAAAAAGAATCGCAAATAATTTATCATAGAACATGTATAGTACGACTACTTTAAAGTCGGGGGGAATGTACCATGAACAAGAAGTTCAAATTTAGATGGTCTCTTATGGCATCGTCTATTATGTTGGCTTTGTTCGGTTTCGGCGTTGGGGGCAACGCTGAAGCTGACTCAGCCAATGTATCAACACCTGCGCAATCGCAGGTAACTGCCGTCAACCCTTCTTCTGCAGATTCTAACGATCAAAGCTCATTACATACTACTGGGGATAATAGTCAATGGGCGCTTCAAAGTTCGTCTCAATATTCTGAAAGTGTAGAAGAAGCCGCTTCCTCGGATGGCACGCAAAGCTCCAGCTCAGCAGTAACTGGTTGGAACAGTGTTGGCTCATCAAGTGCAGCCGATTCTTCAGACAGCACATCATCGAGTAGTTCAAGCAGCAATGGGGGCACGACGACTACTTATGACAATGCTAATAGCAATAACGTTGATCCAAATAGTGACAGCTCGTCTTCAGCTTCTTCAAGTAGTGCTGATGCGAATTCGTCCTCTTCCGAACCGATGCTCGGTTTAGGGGATAAAGGATCAGCAGGCGCAGGTTCGGGTGCCGATAAGGTTGTTAAGAAGATAATCGATAAGGTTGTTCCGGGGGGTGGCTTGGATAATACCAAACCAAACGTACCGGCCAATAGTAGCTCTTCGGCAACTGCTGGGCAACAAGCAAATACTGCTACTGGTGCAACGGACAGCAGCCGTGTTTCAGATACACAGCAGTCTGACACTAATGGCCAGGGAAATGCTTACGCTGCCAATTCAGCTGTTGCTGCACAGGCCAAGCGTCAAACAGCAATTGAGAAGCCCAGCGCCAATGATGCTATGACACACAATTCATTTGCCAACCGGGTCTCTAAGAGTGACTCAGCTAATGCACAAAAGAATACAACTAAACTGGTTAGTTTTAATACGTTTAGTAATTTATTTTATAAGCAGGCACTCAATAACAAAAAGAATCCTGGTAAGTTTACAACTTCAAAGGGTAAAAAGGTGACAATTACGACACCGGTTTCCAGTGTGAAATATACCGATCACGATGTTAACGGCATTGTTGAAACATTGCCGGTTATTATTACATTGTCAATTATTGGTATCGTTGCGTTATCGTTTATCATTTTTGATCCATTACGGTTTATCTTTAGATAATATTGAACATGAACACTAAAACAGACTTGAGACGTCCAGTATGGGACATTTTGGGTCTGTTTTTGTTTCCAAAAGCTCGGTCATTCATGACTGAATAGTTCACAGATAACATCAGTTTGTGAGCATGGAGCTGACACCCAAATGAGTGAGAGTGATCGCATTTGGACAAATGCTTCGTCTCAACATAGCCGGCGGCCCCTTTTTGGTCGAAAGGTGAGTAAAAAGCTGTTTTATCAAGGAATCGGAGGAGAAAGTCACAAATGAGTCTTAAACCTTGCAAACGCTTTCAGATATGGTATTATATAGTTAAGGAAGGGAAAGAAGTTCGAAGCATTAAGGGTTTTAAACCTACTTTGAGCGTTCTTCCACCAGCAAGTACTTGTTGGAAACGTAACTTTATTTTCAAATGTTTGTAATTTGAAGTGATGGATGATTAATCTTGGTGAGTATGAGTTTTAAACAGTAACATTGGTTAGGATGATTACAAGCGAGGATGACAAAATTAATTTCAGGTGATTAAGTGTTTGAATATAAAATGATCCAATCATGCGAAAAGGATTTAAAGATCGACTATTAATACTCATTGAAGTAATAGAATAGATCATTGTACAGGGGTCGCTTGTAGTAGATCGATGAATCCGATAAGCTGTCAAATTGATGTGATATCAAATTGACGCATAGATAACAGATTCACAGATCCGATTATCAAGAATTAAATCTTTACAGCATCAGTGTTTCAGTACCAATCATTTACAGTTTTAAAAGTTCCAAGTTCCACGAAACATCAAAATTGATCGCACGGCAAATTTATCAAAAGTTAAATGTTAAAACTGATTCAAGTTTGCGGCAGTAGGTCAATTTAATGAGTTAAATTGAGGCGATAAAACATTAGATTTAAACAAGAGTGGGCATTAACCCTTAGTTATAATATCCCTTCCGATCAATAGGCACTCAGGTTGAAACGCATAGCAAACCTGAGGCCTATTTTTGTGCTCAAAATAATGATTTCTTGTGAAAGACCTGTGCACTTTCCGCTAGGGAGTGGGAGATGTTATTTTTATGACGCACTAAGTTGTGTCAAGAAATCGTTTTTGCTATAATGTAAGCGCACACAATATAGTAAAAGGTCTTACTTCCGAAAAATGATTGACCAATTGATTTACAGGTTTCAGAATATTCGGTATTCTAGTCAATGGAATGAGTTTTTCTGCTAATTTTTGTAAAAGAGGGGAATCGTTTATGGATTTTCAAAGGGTCATCGTGATTGATCTTGCGTCACTGGGTATTGGTGAGGCAAGTGATGCTAATCGTTATCATTCGATTGGCACCGATACTCTGGGGCATGTTGCAATCAGAGTTGGAAATAGGCTCAAACTACCGACCCTGGGAAGACTGGGATTGGGGAATATTCGCTTTGGAAATCCGGTTAACGGGTTACCACCGGTTGATCAGCCGCTTGGCTTTTACGGGAAAATACATCTTGAGGGATTGAGTAACAGCCCTGAAGGCGGCATTCGAGAGATGCTTGATTATCAGGACGGCATTCGGGTGACAAGTGTGATTGATCCGATTGTCAAATACAGTGATGATTACGCCCGCTCGATTATGATTACCGATTATAAAAGCTACATCTCCAATCAGAACTTAGCCGATATTGTAGCAGTTAACAAAGATTCTCTGGCTTTTCAGACACTTCACCATGAAGTGATATCACCGGTTAAGGGACTGATTTATATGTCCGTTCAGGGATTGCCAAGAGCTGCCGAGAACGGAAGTGTCGATCAGTACCTTGAAATATTGCGTGAAACCGATCAACACATTGCCCAAGTGATTAACGAGATGAGTCGAACTGATCTGCTAATCATCACAGCGACATTTGCTAATGATATGACCGCGGCTGTTTCACCTACTCGAGAATATCTACCGCTGATTGCCTATAGACCTTCAAATGAAGATGGGCGGGCACTGGGGATTCGTCATTCGTTAGCCGATATTGGTGCAACGATCGCTGAAGCCTTTTCCTTGAGTTACTCAAAGGAATCGGTCGGCCACAGCTTTTTGGGCGAGCTATTATCATAACGGGGTTTAAACTTTTAAAACCAAATTCATTATAAGGGGGATCGCGGGTGTTAAATATTATTTTTGGCCATAGTCGTTTTAGCCATTATTGTTTCGTTATTCGTAAAAACAGAAAAGAGGATTTCCGCGTATGTCGTTAACTTATTTATTAGTCAATATACTGGGTGTCATTGTTTACCTGGGTATTGCGATATTATTTTCCAAGGATCGAAAGGCCATCAATTGGCGTTCTGTCCTTGTCGTGTTGGTCATTAACCTTGTCATTGCCTTCGTTCTAACCGAGTTTAAATGGGGTCGTGACGGTGTTAAAGCCGCAGCCGATGGGTTCAACTGGCTGGTTCAGGTTTCCTATAAAGGCATTGCGTTTGCATTACCGAACTGGGTGACACCTGATTTTGGCGGAACAGCCAAATCAATGAACTTCGTTACCAGTGCGTTGCTGCCTATTTTGATGATTGTGCCATTGTTCGATACCTTAACTTATATTGGTGTCCTACCTTGGATCATTAAATGGGTTGGCCGTGGCTTATCATTTATCACGGGCGCACCTAAGTTTGAATCATTCTTTGCCGTTGAAATGATGTTTCTTGGCAACACTGAAGCACTTGCCGTTTCATCACTGCAATTAAAGCAAATGTCTGCTAAACGAAACCTAACGTTGGCTTTGATGTCGATGTCATGTGTTACCGCGTCAATCATCGGGGCTTATACCCAGATGGTTCCTGGACAATATGTATTAACTGCTATTCCATTAAACGTTTTAAATGCGCTTATTATTACGAGTATTTTGAATCCGGTTAAGGTGACACCTGAAGAAGATACCATTGCCAAGATGGGTGGAAGCGGTGCTGCAAGTGAAGCTGCCGAAGAAGCCGGCGAGGTTTCTGCCGATGGCAAAAGAGAACCTTACTTCTCATTCCTGGGTGATTCCATTCTTGGCGCCGGTCGTTTGATTTTGATCATTGCTGCAAACGTTATTGCCTTTGTTGCTTTGGCTGCCTTGATTGATAAAATTTTGGCATTATTCAACCCATGGTTGTCTCTCGAACATATTTTAGGAATTATTATGTTCCCATTTGCCTGGTTGATGGGCCTGGATGTCGACCATGCCTTCCAGTTTGCCCAATTTATGGGAATGAAGTTAGTTACCAACGAATTCGTTGTTATGGGTAAGATCGCTGGAACAATTAACAATCTCAGTATCTTCCCAGCTCACTATCAAGCCCAATTAACGGTCTTCATTACATCATTTGCCAATTTCTCAACAACCGGTATGATTATCGGTGCCTTCAAGGGCTTGGTTGACAAAAAGAAAAATGATTTGATCAGTAAGAACGTTGGTATTATGTTACTTTCCGGTATTTTAGTATCGTTGATGTCTGCCGGAATCGTTGGACTATTTGTATGGTAAACTTGCAAATTCGAAAGCTAGGTCATATTTTTGGATAAGTTACAAAGAGCAGAAGCCGTAGCCAATAAGCTGCGGCTTCGTGAGGCTATACGAGATAAAAACCTGATAAAACGTGAGATTATTGCCGGTGTTACCGGTTTCTTCGCAATTTCCTATATTATTATCGTTAATCCGATGATCTTAAAGGATGCCGGAATCCCGACTGATTTAAGTGTTTTTGCAACCATTATTTCGTCATTGATTGGTTGTTTGATTATGGGGTTCTGGGCGAATGCACCGGTGATCTTAACACCGGGGATGGGCGTCAATGCCTTCTTTACCTACACGGTTGTCGTGTCGATGGGATTGTCATGGCAGGAAGCATTGGCAATTTCGATGGTAGCCAGTGTTATTTACGTTTTAATTGCATTCACCAAGCTGAGCCAGGTGTTGGCGGATGGTATTCCGGATACGTTAAAAGCAGGTATAACTGCCGGTATTGGTCTATTTCTGGTTGAAATCGGTTTGGAAAAGGCCCAATTAATCCAGGCCGGTAAGAGTTCAATTTTGGCACTTGGCGATTTAACACAACCAGCTACGTTATTGGCAATGTTTGGCCTGCTGCTGACACTGTTCCTTTATATTCGAAATGTAACAGGTGGTTTCTTTATTGGGATCTTCGTGACCTCACTATTAGGTATCCTGTTCGGGATTAAGGATCAGGCATCGCCCTCTGTAGGAATCGGCGACATTGCCAAATACTCACAGATCGTTGGAAAAGGTGACTTTAGTCATGTTTTCAGTGTGGCATTTGTCCTTGCTGTCTTTTCAATGACAATGATCTTGGTGTTTGAATCGATGGGACTATTGGAAGGCATCATGCCAAATCCCAAGAAGTTTAAGAAAGCATTTCAAGCAAGTTCTATTACCAGCTTCTTGTCCGGTGCTTTAGGCACAAGCCCAACGGTTGCTGCCGCCGAAAGTGCTTCGGCAATTGAAAGTGGTGGTAGAACCGGCATAACAGCTATTGTGGCCGGTCTCATGTTTGCCGTTTCAATGTTTTTCATCCCATTGCTATCATTTGTACCACAGGCTGCGATTGCCCCGGTGATTATTATTACCGGAGCGCTGATGATGAATCAGTTGAGCAGAATTAATATGTTTGATTTTTCGGATTGGTTCCCTGCATTTTTGATTGTTGTCTTGATTCCATTTACGACCAGTATCTCAACTGGGTTGGCATTTGGATTTGTGGCTTATCCAATCCTGAAAATTGCAGCAGGGAGGGCAAAGGAATTAACGGTTGCTACCTACGTGTTAGGCGGTTTATTCCTATGTGATTTAGTCCTTTCGGCGCTTCTATAAACGCAAATAAAATAAAAAGGGGAAGATAAAAATGACCATTAAAATTGTAATGGATACTGATCCGGGGATTGATGATGCAGCAGCTCTAACCATGGCGCTGAACGATCCTCAAATCGAGGTCAAACTGATTACCAGTGTGGCCGGAAATGTAACGGTTGATAAAACAACAAAAAACGCGCAAAAAATTGTGCGTTTCTTTAACAAGGACGTACCGGTTGCCGCTGGTGCTAAACAACCGTTAATCAAAGAATTTGAAGATGCTGCCAGAATCCATGGCGAATCGGGGATGCCCGGGTATGACTTTCCCGAGGACCTGCCGAAACCACTTGATAAAAGCGCTGTTGAGGCATTGCATGATACGATTATGAGTAGTGATGAAAAAATCACGCTGGTACCAACGGGGTCATATACCAATATCGGACTGTTATTCAGCGAGTATCCCGAAGTTAAGGATCATATCGAGCGGATTGTGGCAATGGGTGGCTCTCTTGGTAAAGGGAACATGACCAGTGCTGCCGAATTCAATGTCTTCACGGATCCGGATGCTGCTAAGATTATGTATCAATCGGGTATTCCAATCACCATGGTTGGGTTGGACATTACAATGAAGGCATTGATTACGCCGGCCTCACTCAGCAAGTTGGAAACAATGAATGAGACGGGTAAGATGCTTCACGACATCATTATTCACGATGGCGATAACAGTGATGAGGGCATTGCGATGCATGACGTGAACACGATTTTCTATCTTTTGCATCCGGAAGCAATCAAAACACAGCCTATGTGGGTTGATATTGTCACTGATGGTCCTGCAATCGGTGAAACGGTTGGTGATATTCGGGGTGCCTATCATGATGGTAAGACCAACGCAGATGTTTGTGTTGACATTGATGCACAGGCCTTTAATGACTGGTTCCTGGATGAAGTTGCAGCCATCACCAAGCCATAAAGAGCGTTAACGGTTTTGAAAAATGAATCAGCTTATTAAAATCAGGAGATTGGGACAAAACGATTGTTTATTCCAGTCCCCTTTTTATAATGGGGTGAATAAGCATCATACTTATTCTTTAAGAGGATTGTTTACAATTTCATAATGGTATTTTATGATTGAAGTTAGTTTTAAAAGAGTGGGGAAATGAAGTGGGTGAGTTATTTGAGTGAGTTTGATCATGATTTAATTGAATCACTTTTCATAAAGTACGCGAAGGTCAACACCAGATCCAACCCGAATAGTCCAACGGTACCGACAACGCCGGGACAAGTTGAACTGGCGCAAATGATTGTCGAGGATTTAAAAAAATTGGGTATCAAAAAGGTGACATACGATACCGATAGTGGGTATACATTGGCGGAGCTGCCGGGGAACTCTGAGAAAGAACTGTCACCAATCGGTTTTATAGCCCATTTGGACACAGCGGATTATAATGCCGAAAATATTTCGCCTCAGGTCCATGCGGACTATTCAGGGGAAGACATTGTCCTGAATCGTAAGAAAAACATGATTTTAAGTCCAAAACAATTTCCGAATTTGAAGAAGTTTATTGGTCAACGACTGATTACAACCGATGGGACTACCCTGCTGGGAGCTGATGACAAGGCAGGGATTGCAGCAATTCTTGGCGCCTTGGATGACCTGTTGAAGCACCCGGAAATTGAACATGGACCGGTTGAAGTAGCGTTTGGGCCGGACGAAGAAATCGGCAGAGGGTCAAAACGCTTTCCGGCAAAAGCCTTTGGTGCCAAGTTCGCATATACGATGGATAATGGTCAGCCCGGTCAAATCGAACCTGAAACTTTTACCGCCTCTCAAGCTGAAATCAGCATAAAAGGGACGGCTGTTCATCCAGGTGATGCTTATGGATTGATGGTCAATGCCGTTAGTTTGGCCAATGAAATCCTTTCCGCACTTCCAAAAGATGACGTACCTGAGAAAAGCCGGGGTCATCAGGGGTTCTTTTTGGTAACCGACTTTAACGCAACAATTTCAGAGGCTCACTTAACGATCATTATGCGTGATTTTGATGCTGACAAGTTTCACGAAAAGGAACGATTGCTTGAAGAAACGGTTCAGCAAATCAATGACCGTTTCGACGTTCCCAGAGTGGCACTTAAAATTGACGAGCAATATCAAAATATTGGGGATGCTATTCAAAAGTATCCATATGTCGTGAATCTGGTTTTGGATACTTACAAACGTTTGGGGATTAATCCCAGAATTACACCGTTTCGTGGGGGTACAGACGGTAATGCGATTACGGCCAAGGGCATTCCGACACCTAATTTATTTAATGGTGGGGATAATTTCCATGGTCCATACGAATATATTACGACAGAGGCGATGGCAGACGTTTCAAGGATCATTGTCGAGATTATCAGGGAACATGTTCGCCAATATGGTCATGAAAATCAAAAGCCAGTGACATTCAGTGATTAAACGGGTTTTGATCAGGTTTTGTTACCAGAAATGGTTTTTGCCTTATTAAGTTTAATTTTTAACCACAAAGGTCGGGGTTCTCCCGGCTTTTTCTTTTCGCTCGAAAAGTGATCGTCAACATATTATAATTTTAAATAGGGGAGTTTAGGATTTTAGACAACTTCTTACACAGTAGTCCTTGTCATATCAACGATTTTAAGGTAAAGTAGAATAAGACGTGAAACAGAATTGTTTCACATATCAGGAGAATTTATTTAATGAATATCGATCAATTTATCAGTGCGCTTTTAGCGCAGAACATTCAAGTAACCGATGATCAACTAGGCCAGTTTGATGCCTATTTCAAGCTATTAGTGGCGACAAATGAACATGTCAATTTAACAACTATCACCGAAAAATCAGAAGTTTATTTAAAACATTTCTATGATTCGATAACTCCTGCTTTTTTTGTTTCACAGATTCGTGAACAACCGGTTTCAATTTGCGATGTTGGTGCGGGAGCGGGTTTTCCATCAATTCCGTTAAAAATCCTGTTCCCTCAGCTAAAAATCACCATTGTTGATTCTCTGAATAAGCGAATTCATTTTTTAACAGAATTGGTTCAACAACTTCATTTAAAGGATGTCACATTGGTCCATGCGAGAGCCGAAGAATTTGGCAACAAGAAATCTGCCAGTCGACAATCATTTGATATTGTGACTGCGCGGGCAGTTGCCAGATTAAGTGTCTTAAGCGAGCTGTGTCTGCCATTGGTAAAAGTTGGCGGCCAAATGATCGCTATGAAGGCAGCTAAGGCGGAAGATGAACTTGAAGATGCCAAGCAGGCTATTTCACTGCTTGGTGGTCAGGTGAAGCACGACTTTGACTTTTCACTGCCGATTTTAGACGAAAAACGACACATTATTATCATTGAAAAAACAAAAGATACACCAAAAAAGTATCCACGTAAACCTGGAACCCCCAATCGGGAACCAATAGGAAAAGTAAATAAGTAAGGAGGGAAGACATGTCATATGTGATTGCACTTGCCAATCAAAAGGGCGGTGTCGGTAAAACGACGACGGCTGTTAATCTGGGCGCCGGCCTGGCTTCACTTGGTAAGAAGATTTTACTTGTTGACGCCGATGCACAAGGAAATGCAACCAGCGGTGTTGGGATTTCCAAGGCCGATATCGGCAAGGACATTTATGATGTATTGGTGAACGAAGAGTCAATGCAGGAAGCAATCGTACATACAGCTCATGAGGGCTTGGATATTGTACCGGCTACCATTCAACTGTCTGGTGCCGAAATTGAATTGACACCGCAAATGGCTCGTGAAACGCGATTGAAGGCAGCGTTGGATGATGTAAGGGACCAGTATGATTATGTTTTAATCGATTGTCCGCCATCACTGGGATTAATTACGATTAATGCTTTTACCGCAAGTGATTCGATTCTGATTCCGGTTCAGAGTGAGTATTACGCTCTGGAAGGACTCAGCCAATTGCTCAATACCATTCAATTGGTTCGGAAACATTTTAATCCGGATTTGAAAATTGAGGGTGTTCTCCTGACGATGTTTGATGCCCGAACGAATTTGGGCGTTCAAGTCAATCAAGAGGTCCGCAAGTATTTTAAAAACGAAGTTTATGAGACCGTTATTCCAAGAAATGTTCGGTTATCCGAAGCGCCCAGTTACGGCTTACCGATTATGGATTACGATCCAAAGTCAAAGGGTGCGGATAAGTACATGAAACTGGCGAAGGAGGTGCTGGCCAACCATGGTGAATAAGAAAAAACCGACTGGATTGGGAAAGGGTATTGAAGCACTTTTTCAAGACAACACCGTAGATACGAGTAAAGAAAATGTGATTGATATTAAAGTGAGTGAAATTAAGCCCAATCCATATCAGCCACGACACCGATTTGACCAGAAAGCACTTGAGGATTTGGCATTATCGATTAAGAATTCCGGGGTCTTTCAACCCATTATTGTTCGTCAACCGGATCCTGAAGTTGAGTCGTATGAACTGCTAACCGGTGAGCGACGGCTTCGGGCGTCCAAAATTGCGCAGCAAAAAATGATTCCTGCCATTGTTCGAGATGTCAACGAAGAACAGATGATGGAAATTGCCGTTTTGGAAAACCTTCAACGTGAGGATTTGACAACACTTGAAGAAGCCGAAGCGTATAACATGTTAATGACTAGGCTTGATCTGACTCAGGCACAAGTTGCCCAAAAACTTGGAAAGAGCCGGCCATACATTGCTAATTATTTGAGAATTCTTGGGTTGCCTACGGAAGTCAAGGAAATGCTTGAGGATCATAAATTATCAATGGGTCAGGCCCGAACCTTGCTTTCCGTTAACAATAAGCAGGAACTCATCAAGCTGGCCCGCAAATCCGTTACGGATTCAATGACGGTCCGCCAGTTGGAACAGGCTGCTGCAAAGATTAATGGTAAAACGGGCAATAGGAAAAAACGGGTTCAAAGAAAATCACCGTTTGTTCGGGCTTCTGAAGGCCAATTACAGGAAAAATTCGGAACGCCGGTTTCGATTGTGAACTCTTCTCGCAAGAAGGGAAAAGGGAAGATCGAAATTGAATATGTATCAACGGAAGATTTGAATCGTATCTTGGAAATGTTGGATGTGAACTTGGATTAGTTGAGTTGCAGCTGTATGTCATGGTTTAAGACATAAGGTTCTACAACCACCTTATCCGAAAAGCTGTCACCTTTAGAAAGGATGTTCAATATGTACGGTCTCCATGATTTAGTTGAAATGAAGAAACCGCATCCATGCGGCACTAACCGTTGGGAAATTATCCGAATGGGTGCTGATATTAAAATTCAATGTACGGGTTGCGGACACATTGTCATGATGCCCCGAAGAGAATTTGACCGAAAACTGAAAAAATTACTTCAAAAAGCAGAAAATTCTGAAAAATAGACTAGAAAGAAGAGTTGTTAAGTTATGTCACTAACTGCAGGAATCGTTGGGTTGCCAAACGTCGGAAAGTCTACGCTGTTTAACGCGATCACCAAGGCGGGCGCCGAAATGGCCAACTACCCATTTGCCACAATCGATCCAAATGTCGGGATGGTTGAAGTCCCTGATAAACGTTTGGATAGGATTCAGGAATTAATCCCGGCTAAAAAAGTCGTACCGACTACCTTTGAATTTACCGACATTGCCGGAATCGTTAAGGGTGCCAGTAAGGGTGAGGGACTTGGAAACAAGTTCTTGGAAAATATTCGACAGGTGGATGCGATTGTTCACGTTGTTCGGGCATTTGATGATGATAACATTACCCATGTTTCCGGAAAGATCGATCCGATTGATGATATTGAAACGATTAATCTGGAATTGGGAATTGCCGATCTGGACGCTGTTAACAAGCGACTGGGAAAGGTTCAGCGTGCTGCCAAGGGTAGCGACAAGGAAGCAAAAGCCGAGTTGGCAGTCCTTGAAAAGATTAAGCCGGTTTTGGAAGATGGTGGTTCCGTTCGCTCGATTGCGTTCGATGAAGATGAAGAAAAGATCGTTAAGGGCTTATTCTTATTAACCAGTAAACCGGTTCTGTACGTTGCCAATATTGCCGAAGAAGATATGGCTGATCCTGAGCATTCCAAATACTTCCCGCAAATTGCCGATTATGCGGCAAAGGAAGGTGCTCAGGCAATCGGTGTGGCAGCGGCGCCGGAAGAAGAGATTGCCGAATTGGACGATGATGAAAAAGCTGAATTTTTGGAAGCAGAAGGTGTTGAAGAACCTGGCTTGAATCGGCTTATTAGAGCTTCTTACAAGCTATTAGGGTTGGAGACATTCTTCACTGCCGGTGGCAAAGAAACCCGTGCATGGACCTATAAGAAGGGTACAAAGGCACCACAGGCAGCCGGTATCATCCATTCCGATTTCGAACGTGGCTTTATCCGGGCAGAAATTATGGCTTTTGCCGATCTCGATAAATACGAGACACCTGCAGCCGTTAAGGAAGCGGGAAAGCTTCGTCTTGAAGGTAAAGACTACGTCATGCAGGATGGCGACATTGTTGAATTTAGATTTAATGTTTAGTAAAAGTATTTGAAAAATAAGTAATGGGGATGAGATGCGAGTGAGTAGTAGTGAAGAAACAAAACAAGAACGTAACGCCCGCAAAAGAAATGCCAATGTTCAACAGGATCGGGATCGGGCAAAGAAAATTGTTCATTCTCAATTTGACAACATTGGGTTAACAAAGCGAAATGCTGAGTATATGTTCAAATTTAATCAAGAAATTGCAAAGACAAAACTGACGCCGCAACAACAGGCTGATACCATCCACCAAATGGTAGAAGAACTCTTGGCGGGACAAAAGTCCGGTAAGACAGCCCGTAATATGTGGGGAACCGTTGACCAAAGAATTCAACGGGTTCTGAATCCACCGAAACGTAAGCCGGATATTAAGCGTGATTATTGGCCGAATGCGTTTTATAACATGCTTTTATTCTTTGTTATCTTTACGTTTTTATATGGGATTACCTTTTTCTTCTCAAAGAACAGTGCCCGTGGCATGATGGGGATTACAGGAATTGTCCTCAGCTCAATTATTGCCGGTTTGGGGATTCCTGCCTTAACAATGCTGATTCAGCCGGGTGTTAAGCATAAGTATCCCTTGTGGTTGAGAATCATCTTTATGGTGCTTTTCTTTGTCGTATGGATGGGTGTATTCTTCTTTGCCGGTTTGATCCCAGCAGTTATTAATCCGGTACTCAATCCATACGTTTATATTGCACTTGGTGCTGTCGGCGTTGTTGGTGCGTTCTTTGTTAAGCGGAACTTTCAAATTACCGGTGGCCTGTTTTAGCAGACCTGATTTAACATGGTCTATGATGTGAACGGAATATGAATGATTTAAGGTAAAAGTCTGATCAAAAAAGGGGACGTACGTTCACGATTTGATCAGAAAATAGAGTTGAATAACGGTGCATCACGAACGTCTGTTTTGTGATGTGCTGTTATTTTTTTACGTGAAAATGTAAAACACGAACATTGAATTCAATTAAAAATGATCGGTTTGATATTGTCCGTAAAAAAATAACTTTTTTCCTTTTATTTTTTAAAAAGTTCGTGTATAATGAATACAATTTTTAACCTATCAATGTCTGGTAATCATGATGTTAGATTAAATCATCATTAGAAATCTTTCAGAAACGTTGATTTTGTGCTAACAACATGATAAGTTATTAGGCAATCAAATTTTAAAAGGAGCGAGATAGATGGTTAGTTGGGATGAAAAGTTCGGAAAAAAGGGTTTTACATTTGATGATGTGCTGTTAGTACCCGCAGCAAGTGATGTATTGCCGAACGATGTGGATTTATCAGTACAATTGGCAGATAATTTGAAGTTAAATGTTCCTTTTTTAAGTGCCGGTATGGACACTGTTACCGAATCGAAGATGGCAATTGCTTTAGCAAAATTGGGTGGCTTGGGCGTTATTCATAAGAACCTCAGTATTGAGTCCCAGGCAGGAGAAGTTGCTAAGGTAAAGGCTGTTAAGAAGACGACTGATACACCTAAGGCAGCTGTTGACAAGAATGGTTCACTGTTAGTTGCCGCTGCGGTAGGTGTTTCCTCTGACACGTTCGATCGGGCATCCGCTCTTTTGGAAGCCGGTACCGATGCCATTGTCATCGATACTGCTCATGGGCATTCGGCTGGTGTTTTGAGGAAAATTGCCGAAATACGAGATCATTATCCTGACACAACTTTGATTGCCGGAAACGTGGCAACCGCTGCTGGAACCGAAGCACTCTTTCAAGCCGGCGTTGATGTCGTCAAAGTAGGAATCGGTCCAGGTTCCATCTGCACAACCCGAGTGGTTGCCGGTGTCGGTGTTCCCCAACTAACCGCCGTTTATGATGCCGCTGCAGTTGCCCGCAAATGGGGCAAACCGATTATCGCTGATGGCGGAATCCAGTACTCCGGTGATATTGTTAAAGCGTTAGCTGCAGGCGGAACCGCCGTTATGCTTGGCAGCATGTTAGCCGGAACAGCAGAAGCACCGGGTGACGTGTATGAAGAAAACGGTCGAAAGTATAAGTCTTATCGTGGCATGGGTAGTGTTGCAGCAATGAGCCAGCAGCATGGGTCATCCGACCGTTACTTCCAAGGTGGTGTCAATGAAGCCAATAAATTGGTTCCGGAAGGCATCGAAGGAGAAGTTGAATATAAAGGCAGCATCAACGATATTGTCTTTCAAATGGTTGGCGGCCTTCGCTCTGGTATGGGTTATACCGGTTCTGCAACCGTAAAGGATTTAAACGACAATGCCCAGTTCGTTGAAATTTCAAATGCCGGTTTGCGAGAATCTCATCCACATGATATTACAATTACAAAGCAGGCACCTAATTATGAACCGGAATCATAATTGTTTCGGTTATTAAAATCCGGTAGTCAATAAAACGAAAGGGAGTCACTAATTGTTTAGTAGCAATTGGTGACTCCTTTTATGATGCCAAACAAATCAGGCATCAAACGATAACTTTTTCTTGTGTTTAAAGAAACTACATGATATCATAATGATATCAAAAAATGATGCATCATCTTTTGACAATCAGTTTAATAAACGAAAGCGGTTATGTTATGGGGGATACGGAAAAACGCTTCTTACTGCGATTAAGTCAGCAACTTTACGAAAAGTTGGCAGCTGAAGCAACCGAAAAAAATAAAAGTGTCAATGCATATATTGTCAGTTTATTGGAAGACGCCGAGGGAGATACCAATTTTGAGCATCGCCAGTTTATCGGTCGAGCAATTGCCGGTAAGGATATCTATGTCGAAAGCGGTTTGGTCATGGTTTCCGGGATATACTACCGTTATTTGATTGATGACAACAGTCACGTTGATAAACGTGCTCGATATACTGTGATTGAGGCTAATGGAAACATTTTAACCCTACGAAAAATTAAGGAGTGATCATCTTGCCTTTAGGTATAAAAATTGTCCCGCAAAATAATCAGGGACTTGTTGAAACATTTGGAAAATATCGTCGAAGTGTGGCCTCTGGATTTCATTTTTATCTGCCAATCATTCAAAAGATTCGCACCGTCAGCTTGGCAATGGAACCCAAAGCATTGCCGAATTATTCTATTATCACGAAAGATAATGCGGACGTTTCCGCGAGCTTGACGTTGAATTATCATGTTACAGATGCAGTTAAATATCAATATGAAAATACCGATTCTGTCGAATCAATGGCACAGCTGGTTCGTGGTCATTTGCGTGATATCATCGGTCGAATGGATTTGAATGAAGCGCTGGGATCAACAGCTAAAATCAACCAGGAATTGACGATTGCGATTGGGGACCTGACCAATACTTATGGGATCAATGTTGACCGGATTAACATCGATGAATTGACACCATCATCAGCGATCCAGGAAGCAATGGACAAGCAGCTGACAGCCGATCGTGAACGGGTTGCGGCAATTGCCAAGGCCGAGGGTGAGGCAAAGTCGATTGAATTAACAACAAAGGCTAAAAACGATGCTTTGAAAGCAACGGCAAAGGCTGAAGCAGAAGCTACCCGAACACGGGCGGATGCAGAACGTTACCGAATAGATACGGTCCAAGCCGGCTTGTCATCTGCGGATGATAAGTATTTTCAGAATCAGTCGATCAACGCTTTTTCGGAATTGGCAAATTCACCGGCGAATATGGTGGTTGTGCCATCTGATAAGACGGGTGATTTAGGTCAACTTCCCATTGCGGGAAAACTTCTAAAAAAGGGCGCCGATTTATAGGCGTTCAGCAAAAAAACGGGTCTCCATTTTTGGAAACTCGTTTTTACTATGGTCGCTTAAATGTGTTAATGAAACTTGACTTGGTGGCTGTGGACCTGGCGGACAAACGGATCTTGAAACAGCGTATTCTGGGTTAACGATGCAGTTGCGTCAAGCGATGCTGCATACAAGTTACGAACACTTGCGATATCAGCTGGTTGAATAGTGTAGAATCGGTTTGCTGCAAACATCACACTTTGTTTGATCGGACTATGATAAAGTCCAATGGCGTGACCTAATTCGTGTTCAGCTACGTTGGTTTCCTGTGATGGCAGGTAGCCAACGGATGTCATCACTTTGGGATTCAGGGTGCTGTCTGCTTGCGTAATCACACCCTGATTGTTAATCGTTAATTTAGTAAGTCCGGCATAACCTGTACCAATACTGGTGTTTGAACTGGCAATGATTTGGGCAGTTGAACTCGTCGAAAGTTCGAAATTAAAAGCCCCGGTGTTATTCCAAGCACGAATGGCATTCATCCAGATGACTTTGTAACTGCTGCTATTGTTATTAATGTTTATAGTTGCGTTTGGTGATTCAAAGCGGGCAGTTCCATGGGGCGTGATTGGGTCAGCCAGTGCTGAAATTGGCAAAAAAGTGAATAGAGCGGTGAGCAATAGCACATACAATGAAAGAAGACTCTTTTTTCTTAACATTGATCTCACTTCCTTAAGTAACTAAATCAGAAACGAGAAAGTTTAACTGACAAACAGCTTGCGTATGGTTGAATCAGCAGCATAATGTTTCCTTAATACCAACTTAATTTTATGGTTAAACAGACTGAATAGCAATCAAATACATTTTTCAAATTTAATACTAAATTTATTGTTTTCTGTTCTCTGTTTTGGAAAAAGAGCTTATGATAATGAAGTGTAGATAAACGTTTTAACTGTCAAATGAACTGACGTTGGAACGGAATTTTAATCATAAAAATTAATTCGTTAATGAGGGGGACTGACATGGACTCAGAAAGTATTTTGGAGCAACCATACATCAATATCACAAATATCATCTGGAGCTTCGACCAAATTACCAGTAAAGTTAATATTTTACTCGTTAAGCGAAGCAACAAGCCATATAACGGATACTGGGCACTTCCCGAGACCTTTATGCGGACTAATGAAAGTGCTGATGAAGCTGCACTTAGATTGGTAAGGGCAAAGATTGGCATGGCACTTTCGAATAGTCATACAGAGCAGCTGGCAACGTTTACGAATCGGTTGCGGACACCTGAGCAGCGAACGCTATCATTGGCATATATGACCTTTTTACCGGATAAGCCGATGCTAAAACCCGGGTATGGGGCTTCGGATGCCCGTTGGTTCAGTATGGATTATACGGAAAACGGGTATGCTTTTTCGGATGGCGAGCTGACCTTTTCAACGGCACAAAGTCAAACAGAATCCCAATACTATGCAAAATTGGCTAAAAGCAGTCTGAGCAAAGCACATTTGGCCTATGATCATGAGTGGATTTTGAAGGTGGCCTGCGAGCGGATTAAGAATAAATTGGATTATCAGCCAAATATTTTATTGGTTCTGGGGCCACAGTTTACTTTAAAGGATGCCCGCTTGGTTTACGCGCCTTTCTTAAAAATGCCGTTTGAACTGATTGACAATTCCAATTTTAAAAAAAGTCACCGTCATTTATTTACGGACGTTGGCACATCAATGTCCAACAGACCGGGCAGGCCGGCCAGGGTTTACAAACTATCGTACTTATTCCCTTGAAATTTTTGCCGATGCGCGTTACCTTAGAATAAAAGTTGAAGCGACTTTTATTTATAGGTACATAAAAGTAAAAATCACCTTTATTAATCAACAAAATTGAGAGGAAACGTGTAATGGATAATTTATCAATGTTAACTGATTTATATGAATTTTCGATGGCAAACGGGTATCGTCAAACCATTGATGATGAGCAGGGCGTTTTTGACATCTTTTTTCGAAAGGTACCGGATAACGGTAGCTTCGTTATTTGCGCGGGTCTGCAGCAGATTGTTGAGTCGTTAAAAGACTTTCATTTTTCGAAACAGGATGTCGATTATTTGCGGTCACTGAAACTATTTAAAGAGAACTTCCTTGATTATCTCAGTGACTTTCATTTTGATTGTCAGGTATCAGCTATTCCGGAAGGGACACCTGTCTTTCCCCGTGAACCGTTATTGACCATTCAGGGACCGTTGCTTCAAACACAACTGTTTGAAACGTTATTATTGAATATCATGAACCACCAATCGTTAATCGCTACAAAAGCGCGTCGAATTACCTTTGCGGCTGGCGATAAGCCCATTATGGAATTTGGTGCGCGTCGGGCACAGGGGCCAAGCAGTGCCACGTTTGGTGCCCGGGCCGCGGTCATTGGTGGTTGCGCAAGTACATCAAATGTATTGGCGGCGGAAAAATTTGGGATCCCGGCAGCTGGCACAATGGCGCATGCCTGGATTGAAGCCTTTCCGGATGAATTAACGGCCTTTGAGAAGTGGGCGGATGTCTACCCGGATAATGCTTCGCTGCTTGTCGACACGTATGATGTATTGAAATCGGGTGTACCCAATGCCATTACAGTCTTTACCGAATTAAAAAAGAATGGTCACAAACCTGTGGGTATTCGAATTGATTCCGGTGACATTACCCAATTGGCCAAGGGCGCGCGAAAGATGTTGGATGATGCCGGTTTTCCTGATGCAAAGATTACTGCATCCAATGCGTTGGATGAGCATGTCATCCAATCATTGTTAAACGAAGGGGCACCATTGGATAACTTCGGGGTTGGAGAAAAACTGATAACAAGTTCAACGTCGCCTGTTTTAAGTGGTGTTTATAAATTAGCTGCCATTGTTCAAAATGGAAAAATGATTCCAAAGATTAAAGTCAGTGCCAGTCGTGAAAAGTTGACACTTCCCGGCCTCAAGCAGGTTTATCGGCTTTATCGGCCAAATACCAATCAGGCATTTGCGGATATTATTGCGTTAAACGATGAAGTGTTGGATCGGCCAATGGATGTTGTAAAAGCAAATCCGATCGCAACCGAGCGCCAACAATCAATTGAAAATTATGTTGCCAAACCGCTTCAGGAGAAAGTCATGGACGGCGAGAAGGTTCAGGCTGAATTGCCGGATGTTTTCACCATTCAAAAGCGATCCAAACAAATGCTGAAAGAAATCCCATCCGCTACACAACGGTTGGTTAACCCCGACGAGTATCCGGTTTACATGACCCCGAAGCTTGCTCAATTACAGGAAAACTTGGTTGCCGAAGAAAAGAAGTAGTTTAGGATTAAGTACCTTCTTTGCTTCTTGAAATAGCAGATAAAAGCTTGTCAAAGATTAAGTATGATAAAATACAGGCAGTCGTAAAATGCATGATTCATTATATAGGAGAAAAACATGATCAAACCGATTAACCATAATCCATTAACGTTGTCTCAAAGGGCGCAACCGGCAACGTCGGCTGATTCTCAAATCATAACCGATTTGTTGGACACACTGCGTGCCAATACTCAAATTTGTGTTGGTATGGCGGCCAATATGATTGGCGTAAATAAGCGGATTATTGTTGTTCAGATGGGGATGCTTCCGGTAGCTTTGGTTAATCCCGAAATTGTCGAAAAATCGGTACCGTTTGCAACAAAAGAGGGGTGCTTGTCTCTTGAAGGGCAACGATCAACTACCCGCTATAAGGAAATTACGGTGACCTATTTGGACCAAAATTTCAGGTCACATCGACAAGGCTTTTCTGATTGGATTGCTCAGATCATTCAACACGAGGTTGATCACTGTGAGGGCATTTTAATTTAGTAACCGGCCTATTCTTAGTTAAAATCAAATTGCTTTTAACAAAAGAAGCCCCTAACGTTAAACATTCTGTGATGAGATGTTGACGTCAGGGACTTCTTTAATTTTTGAATGATGTGGAAACTAATAATAGCGACGCCCCAGAATATCCAGATCCCGTCTTTGATCATCCAGCTCAGCCACTTCGGGTAAATGTCCCCAGGTTTGAAAGCCGTTTTTCTTGAACAGACCCAGGCTGGGGAGGTTATGGGCAAAAATAAAGGAGACAATTGTATCGATTTTCAAATCTTTTAATTGTGTGGCAACAAAGTCGAGTGCCTGTTGACCAAGTCCGTGATGACGAAATTCGGCGCCAATATAAATGCTGATTTCAACGGTATGGTGATAGGCGGGACGGCCGTAAAAGCTTTCGAGACTTACCCAGCCGGCTATTTGATCATTTAGAATGATCTTCCAAATAGGGCGGTGTTCGTGGTTAAACGCATTGAACCAACTGCGTTTGGAGGCAACCGAAACGGGTTCAAGATCTGCGGTCACCATACGACTGGCAATCGTTTCGTTATAAATATCAACGATTTTTGGTAAATCGGTTATTTCGGCATATGTAAAAGTGGGCTTCATTTCTGGAAATCCTCCATAGAATTTTATTATGATCTGTATTATAGTATAATTTCAACTTACATGCAGTGCCATGTAGACGTGACAAAATGAAAGCTCTCGGCTTATTCAATTCAACGAGGTTGTCAAAATGGATCGCTTAATTATCTTTTAAGTTCTGTTTCGCGTTAGTTGTCGTTTTGTCCAAATAGTGTAGAATCAATATTGAAGTCTTTAACTTTAAAATAACTTACAAATACAATAAATTTATATTAATAGTAATGAGGTAGGTAAAATTATGAAAATTTTAGTTGTCGACGATGATAAGGAAATTGCTCAACTACTTGAGATTTATATTCGAAATGAAGGTTATGAACCAGTTTCGGCATACAGTGGTAATGAAGCTCTTACCAAACTGCGAACTGAAAGTGATATTGGTTTGATGATTTTGGACATTATGATGCCGGGGATGAATGGTATCGAAGTGATTAAAGAAGTTCGCAAAGATTCGCAAATTCCGATTATCATTTTATCAGCCAAGACGGAGGATATGGATAAAATCCAAGGTTTGATCAGTGGTGCCGACGATTACGTGACAAAGCCATTTAATCCACTTGAAGTTATGGCACGGGTTAAATCATTACTGCGACGTACGGAAGAACACGTTACAAACGATACGCCGGATGTTCTCGATATTGGGCCATTAACAATTAACAAGGATTCTCATGAGGTTAAAACAATCACTGGGACACCGATCCAATTGACTGCACTTGAATTTGGCATTCTATACTTGCTTGCAAGCCACCCCAACCGTGTCTTTTCCACGGATGAGATTTTTGAACGTGTTTGGCGACAGGAAAGTATTGTATCGGCCAAAACCGTCATGGTCCACGTCAGCCATCTACGGGATAAAATTGAAGAAGCTACCAACGGCGAAAAGGTGATTCAAACCGTTTGGGGTGTTGGTTATAAAATTGAATCACATTAATTTTGGAATTTACAAAGATAGGATGGCTAAAGCTTGAAATTAACTGGTCGTGAAAAAACCGAACTCTTTTTGGAAGGTATTGTCACTGTCATTTTACTGTTGATGTTGAACCTTTCAATCATTATTTTGATCAATCAGTCTATTCACACAAATCCTGGCCTTCGAGACGGTATCTTTATTATTAAAAAATCAATTTTGATTGGTCCCGATCATTATCATTTGTGGAGTTGGGAAAACATTTTTATTACATTGATGCTGCTGTTTGATGCCGCCGTTGTTTATTGGCGCCTCATTCGTCGCTATCATCAGATGCAGTTAAGACACATCATCAGTGAACTTCACTATATCGCTAATGGTCACTTGGATCATCGAATCGGATTTAAGCTTAAAGGAAATACCCAATCGGTTGTTGAAAGTATTAACGCTTTGGTTGATAGTGTCATTAAATCAATGGATGAGGAACGGGCGATTGAAAGTTCAAAGGATGAACTGATTACAAATGTCAGTCATGACTTACGGACGCCGTTGACCTCTATTTTAGGGTATCTGGGGTTGATCCAGGATAAACAATACAAGAGCCAGGAAGATTTGTTGAAATACACTGAGATTGCGTATTTAAAAGCAAAGCAAATGAAATCGTTGGTTGACAATTTATTTGAATATACGAAAGTCAAGCAGACCGGAACGCCACTGTCGATTAATCGGATTGACCTGAGCCAGATGATGGAACAATTAGTTGCCAGTTTTGAATTGGAAGCTAAAAAAAGCGGCCTTCAGATTTCGGCTCAGGGCACTGAAAAGCCACTGTATATTGAAGCAGATGCCGAAAAATTAGGACGTGTCTTTAATAATTTGATTTCCAATGCCATTAAATATGGTAAAGGCGGAAATCACATCTATTTAACCTGTCGAGTTGGCAAGCCCAACGAGGCGGTGATTCACGTGTCTAACGATGGACCTGAAATTCCCAAGAAGTCTCTGAACCAGATTTTTGAACGATTTTATCGGGTTGAAGGTTCCAGAAATAAGGATACCGGCGGATCAGGTCTCGGGTTGGCAATTGCACAAAGCATTATTGATCTACATGGCGGGTACATCGTCGTCACGTCCGAGTATCATCTGACAACTTTTGCAATTCATTTACCCTTTAAGCACGGCGATAAGTTAACCCGACCGGATGAGGTCGATGACAAGTCAATTTCTAAATAGAAAGGTTTATTTGCTCAAATGACGTTTAAAATCAAATGGTTTTTACTTGTATTAGGTTTATTTGTGTTACCGGTAAGTGCACAGTCAGGTGCTTATGCGGCGACGGTTTCAACCAGCCAACCAGTGATTTATGCCAAATCGGCAATCGCAGTTGATGCTGATACCGGACAAATCCTGTATGAAAAAAATGCCCATCAACCATTGGCAATCGCATCAATTTCAAAATTGATGACAGTTTACATCGTTCGAAAGCAGATCCAGGAGGGAAAGCTGTCTTGGAACGATCAGGTTAAAATCTCTCCCGCTGTCGCTAAACTAAGCACAGCATCCGGATTAACGAATGTGCCATTAAAATCCGGGAAATCTTACAAAGTCCGCGATCTGGTAAAAGCAGCTTTGATTGTGTCGGCGAACGCTGCCGCAATTGCACTTGGACAAAAAGTGTCCGGAAATGCGCAGAACTTCGCTGACAAAATGACTAAGACCGCAAGGGGACTGGGTATTAAGGATGCTAAATTTTATAATGCTGCCGGTCTAACCAATAAATTGACAGGTTCTTTGATGTTGAAAAAAGATAGCCCGAATGCAGAAAACCTGATGTCTGCAAAGGATATTGCACTTCTTGCCAGTCGGCTCGAAGAATCGTTTCCCGGATTGACTAAGATAACCGGACAAACGCAAATGACCTTTGCAGGCAACTCGTATGCTGGGCACAATCAGCTTCTTGATGATCGCCAAATTGCCAAGGGCGCTGTTGTGAACGGTTTAAAAACCGGCACTTCGGATGAAGCCGGTGCCTGTTTTGCAGGATCGGCCACTTATCATGGCAGACGCATTGTGACGGTCGTTTTAGGCGCTCGAAACAACAGTGCAACTGATCCTGCCAGATTCATTCAGACTGCTAAGCTCATGGGGATCGTTTTTCACAAACAACATCCGGTTAAGCTTGCAAAGCATGTTCATATTAGTGGATTGGGGACAACAAAGGTGCCCGATGGTAAGCTGACAAAGACAAAGCTTGTCACTAAAAAGACAACTTGGGTCTGGGTACCAAAATCCATCAGCCAAAATCAGGTGAAGGGAAAGTTTGTCAAAACGCCCAAGAAAATTAATGCGCCGGTTAAGAAGAATAAGTCGGTTGCTTCTGCTAATCTGGTTTATGATCATCATTTCTTAAAATATTTGGATACCTTCCCAAGCCGGGTTGACTTGGTAACAAGTAAAACGATTGAAAAAGCAAATCCTTTTGTACTCTTCTGGAGAGCGCTTTCAAGACTTTTTTAGCAATCAATTCGCTAAAAAGTGTTTATTAATTGTCCGATTTCTCATATAATTGAATTTGAATTGTGTTTACATTATTTTTACACGCGTTATCATAAGCGTGTAAATTTCGAGTTTACGTTTATTTAGATGGAGGATTCCTTTTGGGTAAGTTCGCAGAACGATCAGACGCAGGGGCACCATATTGGAAGAGAATATTGGATGCCTCTTTGCCGGTTGACCTAAGTTACATACCAATTGGTTTGGCGTGCGGTATCTTATTAAATGCTTCCGGGTTTAATGTCTGGACAACACTGATGGTATCAGTCATGGTGTTCTCTGGTGGCGCGCAATTTTTAATTGCTTCTTTATTGGCTACCAACGCACCGATGTTATCTGTTCTATTAATGATGTTCTTCTTGGAGTTACGGTATGCGTTGCTCGGTTCAAGTCTTTCGAAGTATCTGCATGATCAATCACTCGGTTTTACGATGATTTTTGCGGCTTCTATGAATGATGAAAACTACGCATTGAATTATCTGAAGTTTTCGACTGATAAGAAATTCACACCGAAAGAGGCGTTACATGTTGAACACACGACGTTAATCTTTTGGACAATCAGTAATCTTATCGGAAGTTTGATTGGAAGCGCAATTAACATTGATTTAACAATTGTGCATTTTGCTTTAACTGCTTTGTTCTTATATATGATTGTGATGCAATTAAAGAATGGTTTAATCATTGTAATATGCATTTTATCAGGCTTCTTGGCAGCATTCTTCATGGTACTCACAAAATCAACTTTGGGGCTGGTTATTTCAACACTGGTTGCTTCATTCATTGGTTTTATGATTGAAGCAGCGATTCGAAAGCATCATCCGAAGAGTGGTTGGCTTAAGTCGATGAAGAACCCTGCCGGAACACCTGAAGAGGACGTAGACAACGAGTAGCTAGGAGTAAGAGCTTTATGGAATGGACGACGACACAACATGTTTGGTTGGTTTTAGGGTGTTTCTGCGTGGCTTTCGCGCCACGTTTAATACCACTCTTATTTTTTCGTACCCGGAAGATTCCGGATTGGTTTAATGAATGGATGAGGTACGTGCCGATTTCATTGTTTACGGCGTTGGTTGTAAAGGACATTTTTATCACACCAACGTATTCGGTCACAATTCACCAGATTCCGGACATGATCGCAGCAATTATTGTGATTGGCGTTGCCTACTGGACACGGTCGATGGCCATTTCAGTTATTTTGGGATTGTTGGCAGTCTTTTTACTGGCAATGTTTCTTTAATTAAATAAATAAAAATAATCCGTTCTACCTGTCAGTCATAGACAGATAGAACGGATTTTGAGTTTAAGCGTGTGACTATAGTAAAATTCGGCGTTTGATCTTGTTTTTAGGATCAGCGACAACTAATCCAAAATCATTTGGACCAGTGGGTTGATCAACACGCAGACCGTTTTGAACCAGGATGGTGTATTGATAGCGATGGTCAATAGCGAGTCCCATATAATCATCAATTAAAGACTGTGGCATTTTACCATTCAAATAAGCCCGGTATTCCGGGTATTGATCAAAAATTTTGGTTACCATTTCTTTGGTTTGAGATTGGCCCAATTGTGAAATTGTGAGAGCAATTGCGACCCGTTCCCGAAAGTTGCCCAGAAAAGCCCGCTTTTCATCGGGTTTGAGTTGTGGATTGCCAAACATATGTTGTTTGATGAAATCTTCGGAATCATTAGCCATGAATAAAATGGCCTCCTTTGGAATGAATATAGTCGACTATAGTGAAATGCCAATTGCACTCATCATACTATGTTTGAGCTGTTTTCGAAAGGGAAACCCTTTATAGATTTTGAGTGTGTGCACGCCTTTTTTGAATGACTTTGTAACGTAATTGTAACAATCAGTTGCAGTACAAATAACGAATCGTATGGTTAAAAAACGTTTCCAAATCTTAATATAACAGTGTTTCTTTGATGGAAAAATTAAGAAACCATTAAGCTGAAATAAAAAGTTGCCTTTTCCTTTGAAATAATTCTGTAACAGAATATAATTTGGTCATCAAAGTTTAGGAGGCTTTTATTATGAAAAAGATGACAACATTTATCGCAACTGCAGCATTGGCATTTCCTTTGGTATTTACCGCACCGCTGGCTGCTTCAGCTGCAACTAAACCTGCACAAACAACTCAAACGGCTGCCAAGAGTACGACTTATACAATTGCAAAATCGAATTTCTTTAAAAAGGCAAAGGTTTATCATACGAAAGATGCGACTCCTACAGTATATAAAGCTTTAATTGGTGCCGACAAACCGACATTTACCACAACCGCAAAGGGTAAATTAAAGTCCGGAACGACTTATTATGTGACTAAGGTTGTTAAGACAGCTGCCAGCAAGACTGCCAAAGCTAAAACATTCTTTTATGTTAAAGGACAGGGCTGGGTTGTTGCTTCTGCATTAACAGCCGGAAAGTTCCAACAAGCTGATTAAGGTTTATTTTAAAAAAATCTAAAAATAAAAAAATGAGTCCGGTAAGTTTACGTAATTACATTATGTAGGCATTACTGGATTCTTTTTTATTGAGAGACAAATAATTAGAAAGGAGGAGCTTGAAAAAGTTTTGAGATTTTAAAGTGAATCAGTAATCCTACCAAATAAAATTTTGGAGGAATTTCGATGAATAAATATGTATTGTCAGCACTAGTCGTTCCAGTCGCACTCATGGGTGCAGTTACCGCACAAGCAAAGACGACGTTGCTCAAGGCAACTGTTAACCAAGCAAAGTCCGGTACCAAGGTCGTTTCAGGTAAAGCAACCCGGGGCGCAAAAATCAAGATTTCCCGGGCAGGTGTTACCTATGGGGTTGCCAAAGCCAATAAGCATGGTCATTTTGTGATGAAGTTGAAACGGGCAGTTAAAGGTGGCTGGACTTATAAGGTGACGGTTACTAAAGCAGGCTTTAAAGTAAAGTCAGGTCACTTTAAGGTTAAAAAAGGTAAGAAACAGGTAAAAGCTGTCAAACCATCAACAACTACGCCAGTTACGCCGGCTCCGGCAAGTAAGCCAAGTAGCACGCCTGCCACTCAAAGTGCGCCTACAAAACCAATTGTTCCGAATGCACCGAAGACAAGTGTAAACACGCGTATAAGTTCAATTGATATTGAGGCTAATCAAATCAGTGGTGAAATTTTTGGGCTAAACAGACAACTGGATGCTGTAATCTTTGGACAACGAAAACTTGATGCAACACAACGTGCATTTTTGAGTAATCAGATTTACCAGTTGCAAAATCGAGTTAATGTCTTTGCGACTCGATCAGGAGTCAGCTCAGCAACTATTAGCAGCATGAACAATGAATTAACCATGTTGCGTCAAAAATTTAATGGGCTGTCAAACACGGTTGTGTTGAGTGGGAGTACAGGAACAACTAAACCTGCTTCTGACGTACACTTACAAAATGTGGTAAAGACTGACAAATCAGCCAGTCAACAAATTGCTGAATTACAAAAACAAAATCAGTTATTAAATGAAAGTGCTTCAAAGTTAGATATTCAGATTGCCAATTTGAATACCAAGTTAGAAACGGAAAAATATCTAGATGAATCCATTTCAAAGTTTTTAGAAAAGGTTTCCGATGAACTGGCCGATGCAAAAGAAGCAAATCAAAAGCGTCCGAGTCAAAAACACGAGGAATATGTTAAGCAGATTCAACAAGAGTATGATCAAGCAGTTTCTCAGCAAGAGATTAACAAGCGGAATTGTCTCGATGCTTTAGACGATGCAAAATACAAACGTCAAGAATTGCGTGATCAAATTCAAAGTAATGAAGTGCACATTAAATCTATCCAAGAAGCTCAAAAGCGAGCAGTAACAAATAATTAGAATCATTAAAAGTAGCTTTCATCCTTATTGAACATCATATAGTAGGTGTGACCACCCTGAAAAAGATGGTTGCGCCTTTTTAGCACAGTATGTTAAAAAATAGATTTTCAAGCGGTAAACACTGCTTCAGAATATAATCTGTTTTAAGCCCCCGTCCCAAAATGGTATAATAAAAATGAATAATTAATTCCTAGGAGGGCTTACTTTGAAAAAGTGGATTTGGATTGTAATCACCATTGTTATTGCCGCTTCAGTGGGTGGTTACGCATACGCCCGTCATTCTCAAAATGAAAAGCTATATAATGATTCGATGCAGCGGGCCAGCCTTCAAATTTCTAATAAAAGCTATATTGCTGCGGAAACTTCTTTTACAAATGCGTTAAAGAGAAAACCAAGTGATAAAAAGGCAACTCGACTGTTGAGTCAAACTCAAAACTATATGGCAGCCAATGATTCGTTTAGCGACCGTGATTACAACAGTGCCAAGGATGGTTATCAATCAGTTGTTGATACTAAGAATGGGAATGAGACTCTGAAAGATCGTTCAAAGGATAAGCTGTCAACGATTAAAACCATTCAGGGAAATCTCAAGAAGTATGACAAGATTTATAATCAGGCGTTAAATGAGACCGGTGAAGGCAATTATACTGAGTCTAACAGCACACTGGATAAGATTCTTTCGGACCAAACAGCCAAGCAAAGTTACTACAAGTCAATTTTGAATAAAGCTAAACAATTGCGCTCGAAGAATAATGCTTCACTGTCGGGAAATACAACAACTACGCCAAGCAGTAGTAGTTCTACGAATGAGTTTGAGTCCTCTACTTCAAACAGTAGTACCCAAAATAATCCTAATGTTGCGCCTAACAGCAGTGATAGTTTGACCTCGTCAGAAAAGAAGGCAGCAAATGCTTATAAAGGGTCAAATGAGTTTACGGTTAACCCGAAGAAAAATAGAATTAATGGTCAGCAGATCACTGAGTCCCAGGTTAATAGTGCCAGAAAAGAGATCAGCGCTGCCGGAGTCGATTCTAATGCGATGAGTGACCAAGATATTAAGAATATTATTAAAGGCGCTCACGACAATCATGAGACGATTGGCCAGTATGTCAAAGCAAGATATAAGTGATGTTGGATTTAAAAAAATAAATTTCTGAATCGTTGATGCAAGAATGACTGTATTGACGGTTTTTTTATCCGGTGTTTTCAAGAAATTGTCTTATTTGAAGGAAAGCAGTAAGTGATTGATGGGTTAATTCGTGAGAAAACTTTAATTTGTGTTTAATTATGTGTAAATTCTTGTGAGAAAATGGCGTGAACGTGTAAGATAAATGCCAGAGATTAGAATTATTTGAAGGGGTGGTGGTTCTTTGTCGAATTGGGCCAAATTTGTGAACAACGTCCCACTTAGGAGATTTACTGTTCTTGGGGTAGTTGTCTTAATCTTGTATTTTGCACGCAGCATGATGAGTACCTTGCTGTTAACGTTTATTTTTTGTCTGTTGGTCGTTAAATTAACAAATGGCATTCGCAGATTTGTTAAAATTCCATCGGAAGTCATTGTTGTGATTGTTTATTTGTTGGTTTTAGCCGGGCTGTACTTTGGCGTAACCGTCTATATTCCACAAGTTGCCGACCAGGCAATCAGCTCTACAAAAGATATTGTCGATTTTTATTCCAATCCAAGTAATTTACCTGATGACAATACGTTAAGATGGGTCAATGAACTCATAAAACAAAGTAATGTGATGGCCCAAATGAAGAACGGTGTTTCACTTATTTGGAGATATATTACAGGTGTTGGGACAATGGGTATCACATTGTTTTTATCAATGATCTTAAGTTTCTTTTTCGCAATAGAGAAGAAGACCATGTACAACTTTTCGCATCTATTTTTAGATAGTGATTTTTCATGGTTCTTTCAAGACCTTTATTTCTTTGGTAAAAAATTTGTGGCAACGTTTGGCGTTGTTATCGAAGCCCAATTTTTCATCGCAATTGTGAATACGGTTTTAACCACAATTGTCTTAGCTTTTATGCATTTGCCACAACTTGCAGTATTAGCGCTGATGGTCTTTATCCTGAGCTTGATACCAGTAGCCGGTGTGATTATTTCGTTTATACCATTGTCATTAGTCGGCTATTCCGTTGGCGGTTTACAGGATGTTTTGTACCTAATCATTACGATTGTTGTCGTTCATGCACTGGAAGCTTATGTTTTAAATCCTAACTTTATGGCTTCAAAGACTAATCTGCCGATCTTTTACACGTTTGTTGTCCTCTTAGTCGGCGAACATTTCTTTGGGGTATGGGGACTGATCTGTGGTGTGCCGGTTTTCACTTTCTTACTGGATATTCTTGGTGTGAAACGGCATAATGAGCCATTACCGCCAGCTAAACCCGACACCAAAACCTTTAAATATTGATGTTCAATCACAAAGTGAAATCAGTGATTGAAATCATTAATGATTTGTATGTTATTTCACAGACTTTTTTCTGAATACTGATGAAAATTATTCTGATTTGGTGTAAAATCAATCTGATAGAGATATAGAAAGAGGTAATGATATTGGCAAAACTTGTTTTAATTCGTCATGGTCAAAGTGAATGGAACCTTTCTAACCAATTTACTGGTTGGGTTGATGTTGATTTAAGTGAAGAAGGGGTTAAGCAAGCCATCAATGCTGGTAAATTAATCAAAAAAGCCGGTATTGAATTCGACTATGCTTTCACTTCAGTTTTGACCCGTGCGATCAAGACACTGCACTATGCTTTGGAATACTCAGACCAACTTTGGATTCCTGAAGAAAAAACATGGCGTTTAAACGAGCGTCACTATGGTGCATTGCAAGGTCACAACAAGGCTAAAGCTGCTGAAAAATATGGTGAAGATCAAGTTCATATCTGGCGTCGTTCATACGATGTTTTGCCTCCACTTTTGGATGCAAGTGATGAAGGTTCAGCTGTTCATGACCGTCGCTACGCCAACCTTGATCCACACATTGTTCCCGGTGGTGAAAACTTGAAAGTTACACTCGAACGAGTAATGCCTTATTGGGAAGATAAGATTGCACCGCTTTTGCTTGATGGTAAAAATGTTGTGATTGCTGCCCATGGTAACTCACTTCGTGCACTTTCCAAGTACATTGAAAACATTTCAGATGAGGACATCATGAATCTTGAAATGGCAACCGGCGAACCAGTTGTTTATGATTTCGATGATAAATTAAACGTTACAAACAAGACTAAGTTGGACTAATTTTCCAATTTAACTGAGGGTCTCACTAGAAATGGTGAGGCTCTTTTTTTCATACATAACTAAGCATCAGGCACCTCGTCATGATATGGGCAATAATCAGGCCAACATGGATGATCAAAGTCCATGCTGGCCTGATTGGGTAAAATATAATGGTTTAATTTAATGATACTGGACTTCAGCGGCTTTCTTATCATTTCCGAGATCTTCAAATGCTTTCGCGATGACATTTGGATCCATATGTCCCGGTTTTCCTTTTCGAATATAGGTGTTAATGGTTACAATTCCAGCAAAAACACCGGATTTACTTAATTCCTTATTTAATGCAATGACATAGCTATGCAGGCCGGCTTTGCCAATTGATTGTTCAACATCACTTGTACCGGGTTTGGCTGCTACGATGCTTCCCGTGTAAAGAAAGACACCGTCACCGGTCTTTTTGACGTAAGGCAAAGCTAAATTTGTCACCGTCACAGCGCCAAGAAGGTTACTTGCCAGACTTTCAGTTAACAAGTCGCTGGTTAAGTCGGCAGGCTTGTTTTTGGTCCGCGTTGTTGCTGTATAAAGGACGACTTGAAGGTCTCCCTTTTGGGCAATTTCTTTTAAAGCAGTTGAGACACTAGCCGGGCTTGCTAGATCAGCGGTTACTGAAAAGGCTGAAATATTGGAGGCCGTGAGAGTCTTGACTAAATCATTTAACGGATCGGGATTTCGGCCGAGAAGGGCAATCGTATACCCCTTCTGACCATATCGATTCGCTAAAGCTTCTCCTAAGCCGGCATGTCCGGGACCAACAATTAAAGCAATTTTATTTGTCATTTGAAAGGCTCCCTTTCTCTTAGGGGTTAATATGCTTAAGAACGCCGGTACCCACCAGTAGTAATTCGATCGTAGTGGGGCCGACAAATGTAAAGCCGCGTTTCTTCATATCCCTTGCAACCAGAGCGCCCAGGGTACTTGAGTCCTGAACAAGTGCGCCTTCAACCAGGTTGTCTTTGGGTTTAAATGACCAAAGATAATCGGCTAAGTCTTTAAACTCCGGGCTTAAGTTTAAAGTCGCCCGTGCATCCTGTACGACTGCCCGTATTTTTCTTGGATTGCGAATCATATCCGGATTTTCTTCTAACGCTTCCAGATCCATTTCGTCAAACTTGGCAATCTCTGCCACTTCAAAATGCTTAAACACTTTATCGAAAACAGGGAGCTTGCTGGCAGCAACCCGCCAGTTCAATCCCGGTTGAAAAATATTGACTGTCAGCATTTCAAACATAACACGAGGATCGTGAATTTCGGTTCCAAATAATGAATGATAAAGGTCAACACCGTTTGTACTTTTGACCATGTAAGTTCTCCTTTCGAACTTTCTTTTGTTTAGCTGCATGTAGAATAGCACTTTTTGAAGAAAAGCGTTCATGAAATGCTTAAAGTGACTGTAAAATTTTACATTTGTAAACGCTTAATGTGAATACTTTTTCCGTTTTTTAATGTGAATATGCGAAAATATCTTCGTTGTTAGGATAACAAAATTATTTATAATAAACGCATTTAGGTTTATTATTTTCATAATAATAAAAGTCGTGATATTCTAGTTATCATTATAAAAGGTGGCTAAATATTTTTTGATTTAAATGGGTTTGGCTATTTATGAAGATTGAATTAGGACTGCTCCTCAAAGCAGCACCACTCCATATAAGGGATCAATTTGAAGAATTCAAGTTCGGGATTCCCCAAATTGACGCCTTATACTCCGGGTACTAACCGCTTTGATCCGCACACTGTTATTAGGACTGCTCCTCAAAGCAGCACCACTCCATATAAGGGATCAATTTGAAAAATCCAAGTTCGGGATTCCCCAAATTGACGCCTTATACTCCGGGTGCTAACCGCTTTGATCCGCACACTCAGAAAGGACATATCACATGGAAACACAACCAAAACAAAAAGGTAAACCTGGCGGTATAGGCCTCACAGCCTTAACCGCAATGGTCGTTACATCATCAATCGGTGCCGGGGTATTCGCTTTGACATCGGATCTCGCAACTGCAGCATCTCCCGGACCTGTTCTGATTGCCTGGGGGCTTGTCGGCTTTGGCATTTTGATGTTGGCACTCTCCCTGAATAATTTGGTGTTAAAGCGCCCGGATTTGGAAGGGGTTTTTGCTTATGCCGAAGAAGGATTTGGTCAATATGCCGGCTTTATTAGCGGCTGGGGTTATTGGCTGTCTTCGTGGATGGGCAATGTTGCCTTTGCGACTGTTATGATGAGCGCGGTGGGATACTTTATTCCGATTTTTAAATCAGGAAATAATGTGCCTGCCATTATCACGGCCAGTATTATTTCATGGTGTTTAACTTATATTGTTAACCGTGGTGTTGAAAGTGCAGCTATTTTAAATGCAATTATTACAATATGTAAACTGATTCCGTTATTTACGTTTATCGTTTTCTCCATTTTATTATTTAAGGCAAATGTGTTCACTGCTCATTTTTGGAACAATGTCAGTGGCAACTTTAGCGGTGGCGCGGGTGTCGGTTCCCAAATCAAGAACTGCATGATGGTCATGATGTGGGTCTTCGTCGGTATTGAAGGCGCGACAATGATGTCATCCCGGGCAAAGAAAAAATCTGATGCCGGCAAAGCAACTATTCTCGGATTGATCTGTTTATTATCAATTTACGTGTTGGCCTCCGTATTGCCATATGGTTATATGACACGTGCAGAGTTGACAACCATCCACCAACCAGCCATGGTTTATATTTTTAAGAGTATGGTTGGTAATTGGGGCGGTGCCTTGATCAGTTTGGGACTCATTATTTCGACCCTTGGCTCATGGCTGTCATGGACAATGCTGCCGGCAGAAACGGTTATGTTAATGTCGAAGCGAAAGTTACTACCGCCGATCTTTGGTAAGAAAAATAAACATGGTGCACCAACCTTTTCACTTGTAATGAGTGGGGCTTTAATTCAAGTATTCTTGTTTACACTGCTGTTTACGGATCGAGCCTATAACTTTGCCTACTCATTATGTACAGCGGCAATTGTTATTTGTTATATTTTTGTGGCTGCCTATCAGGTTAAATATTCCTATCAGCATTTAAGTGAGAAGGGGAATTTAATTCAACTCTTTGTTGGTGCTTTCGCTTTTATCTTTGAATGTGTCGGAATCTATATGGCAGGATTACAATTTGTACTTTTGTGTGCTATCGCATATATTCCCGGCTTCTTCCTCTTTATGAAAACCAGAAAAGATGCCGGTTATGATAAATGGTTCTCTAGAATCGAATCAATTGTTACAGCCGCAATTGTGACCGGTGCTGTATTGGGAATTGTTCTGTTAACAATGGGAAGAATCAGTGTTTAAATTGAATGATCTACAAGGTTGAGTCAAAGTTGGGTTTGATTCAACCTTTTTTGTTGGCGTTTTTGTCAGGAAAGTCGTGTTGAAAATCTTTGATGGATTTATCGGATAATGCCATGTGTTAATTAATATCGAATAGGGTAAAAAGAATTTTTAAATAATTAGTTTGAAAGTCAAATTTTCATGCTATCATTAGTCTATGATTTTAATCATACATAGCAGTTACATTTGATTTTCTTAGAAAGAAGTGTTTATCATCAGACACCCACGGAGGACCCGCAGAGTTAATCGTTGGTATAAGCAATGGTGGGTCATAATAGCCGCATGTATTGTAATTTTATTGATTGGCCTATTTGGCGGACAAACCTTAATGAATAAGGTTTATGATGATTCAGCGGCCAATCAATCAGCCAACGTTAACGTCAAAAAACAAAGCAGTCATCATATTATTCAGCATAAGCAGGATCCAAATGATATTGATCATGCGCCATTATACAAAATTGGTCAATATTATAATAGTCCCAGATATGGACGAATTAAATTAACCGGGATTTCAACAGAACGGAATTTGGTATTTATGCGAAATCAACTGACGACAACCATCAATTGGGCTAAAGTATGTACGAACACACCGAAAACAGCGGCTCAACGGGCAAATTCAGCGAGTGACTATAATTTGGATAAAGTTGATAATCCATATACCTATCTAAAAGTTCAGTATACGGTTCAGAATCATTCTTCAAACGCAATGACGTTTGGCGGTGTTAAACAAGTTGGTTTTGCCAATGGCAATGTTTTGGGCGGAACGGATGAATTAGTCATTGATGATGGGCAGTCTGAGCAACTAGCACCCCATTCCAAGCGGGTTTTCACCATTCATGTCCTTATCGATAAATTTACGGATCAGGCTCATCCCAAAAGCGTTCACTTGTATTTTGATGATTCAAAGGGTGCTGTTACGTTGAAAAAAGTCTCTCAAGGCTTTAATTGCCTATTGCCGTTTACGTATGATCGAGGAAAAGACGCCTAACAAAAACGTGACCTTTAGTGTGGTTTACTTATAGCAAGTAATCACGTTAAAGGTCACGTTTTGCGTTTGTTACATTTTGACATGGCTTTTTTAGAAGGTTGAATTGTCAATTCAATGAGGAATTAAAACCGTCATAGCAATTGAATTAAATGAGTAAGGGTGCCGCTTTCCCATAGAATATAAATGCCCAAGCCGATGTAGACGACTGCGGTGATGTAACGTGACCACTTTTCAAGAATATTTCCGATGGTTGGAATTTTGCTTAATAAATACCCCAGATAACAGAAAAGTGTCATCATGATGAAGAAAGTGACGAGTAAGATCGGGATGTTAGTAGGCGAAATTTGCGTGAATAATGGGACATATATGCCGATATTATCGGCGCCACAGGTTGCGATGGTAATAATAGCAACTTTTAAAATAACATTTGTTTTTTTCTGAATTTCGTTTTCAATTAAGTCATCGTCTTCCTTTTCACCAAATATCAGTAATTTGACTCCCATTAAAATTGGAATCAGGCCTAGAAATCCCAGGAGCCACTCTGCTGGTACGAAGCCAAGAATAACGGCCATTAAATAACTTGTAAGAACCAGAATGGCTGTCCCAAGAAAATCACCCAGATAGACTAAAAAGCGATGTCGTTTAGGCGTGGCACCGAAAATAACCATTAAAATAATCAGGTAATCAATGCTGGTTGAGATATAGGCAGTGATACCGGTTAATATTGTTGTCAGCATGTTATTTTCCTCCTCAAGTAGTTGACCTTCATTTTACATATCACACATGTTAAAGTCAACATATGATCAAGACACCATTTTACTAATAAGATAGTTAATTCTCTTGCTATTTCAAGAAAGTTAGTCGAGAATATAAATTAATTAATGCCATGAATGGAGGAACTGAAATGCCAAAGATCTATTTCTTATGTACAGGAAATTCTTGTCGAAGCCAAATGGCGGAAGGGTTCGCTAAAAAGTTGCTGAATGATAGTTGGCATGTTGAAAGTGCCGGTATTGAAAAACATGGCTTAAATCCGCTGGCGGTTAAGGTAATGTCTGAGAAAAAGATCGATATCTCAAGAAATCAATCCAAGTTGATTGATAGAGCGTATTTAAATCAGTGTGACCTTGTTGTGACACTTTGTGGGGATGCAAGGGACCGTTGTCCGGTCACACCGTCAACCGTAGAAAAGCGTCATTGGCCTTTACGTGATCCGGCGCAGGCTCACGGCAGCAACCTGGAAGTGCTGGATGCATTTCGGCAGGTGAGAGATCAAATCGAAAAACGGGTAGCGGCGCTAGCGAAACAATTAAACGCGTAGTTGATCATTCTACAGATTTAACGTTGGCTGCCAAAGGGGTAAACTTAAAGGGAGTACAAAACATAAAAGTGGGGATGAGATGATGGTTAAACGGGTTTTGCTGGGGATGGCCCTGATCTTTTCGTTTATTTTAATCGACCAGTCAGTGGCGTCAGCAGCTAAAGTGACAAAGAATTCTTTTTTAACGACCAAGCGGGTGATTAAAACATACAACAGTTCCAAGACAATTAAGGTCACCATTCCCAAGGGGACGACTGTTTTGGTTAACGGAACCAAAAATGACAATGGTCAGAAGTACGTTTCGTTAAACCTGAATCGCCTTCGTTATCAAATTCGAAGGCCATTGATAACGGCTCAAAATTCAAGCCGGGTGAGTCGCTGGATCTTGGCGAAGGGCCAGAACTTCAGCAAGACCAACAAACCGGTTTATCTTTCTTACTATTCATTAACCAGAAGTAACAAAGGACATGCGCTATTATCATATGTTGCGAATGGTGATTTGTGGAAAGGCAGTACGCTGCCTGCTGATTATGCACAGCTGACCGGGACAAGGTTTACGATCACCACGGATGGGTATCTCGACTTTTTTTCGAGTTCTCCCTACAAATATACGATCAGTCCCAAACCAACCAGTTCAACTGAAATTCAAAAATCATATTACCGTTCTTCACGTCAGTTATACTTATATTTCAAAACCAAATTAAAGGGGCTGCCGGTGACGAAAGTGTCCACAAAGGGCAATAATCGTTATCGTTTGAGTATTAATCGAACGACACAGACAACATCAACTGCCATTCCCAATGAGGATGATGCAACGCGGGTAACACTTAATGAAATTTATCAGATCGGAAAAACCGACTATTACATGCATACCGAAAATGCACGCTTTCTGGGGGAAGATTGATTATGAAACAAACACGACGTTTGGTTAATATGATATTGGCATTAATTGCGACATTTGCATTACAAATGACCGTTGCCCAGGCCAAAACAACTTACTTATCAGTTTCAGCCCGTGACTATTTGCAGACTACCCAAAAATTAACGGTGACTAATTCGTACTATAAGAACATTAAAATGACGCTGCCAAAAGGGACGGTTGTCCAAGTTGCTTCGGCTGCTCGAAGTCAGAAAACACATCATCCTTTCTTTACAATTGATATGGATACGATGAGTTACCGACTTCGCAAACCGTTTTATAATGCCAAAAGCAAGCCAAATATGACGGCAGGCATTTGGGCAACAACAGCTGATTTTAAAAAAGTCGACTCGCCACAATACTTACGTTATTATCAGGTGACCAGTCCGGACACCAGGTCGGCCGGGGATTATGTTGCGGATGGAAATTTATGGCAGGGGGATAAATGGCCAGCCAACGAAACAACAGCGAAAGCCAGTGGCGTAAAGGTTACGGTAGATGGTTACCTGGAAGCCTACTCAAAAGTGAAAGTTTTCCAAGCCTATGCTCCTAAACCGGTTGGTTATGCCAAAATCCAAAAAACGGTGACTAATGGGAAAACGACGGATTTTTACGTCGCATCAAAAATAAAGGGCATGCCATTAACGCGGGTCGCAAAATCCGGGAAGGATCAGTATCGGTTATCCATTACCAGAACCGGTGAACACGGGGTCACGATGATTCCCGAGGATGAGCATCCACAGTACATTGATTCTGTTGAAGTTTCAGAGAAGTATTTAATCGACAATCAAAATTACTATATGCATACTGAAGTTTTATTTTAAGTGAATGAACCGTATGTACAAAAAGTGAGTCCAAAACGATGATCGACATTCGTTTTGAGCTCACTTTTTTTAAAACATGTGTGTTTATCCGCGACCTGATGAAGCCGCAACAATAATGGCTGTGATAAAATCATCAACCCATTTCGCAAATTTGAAGAAGGTTTCGTATTCGGGATTGTGTCGAAGGTCTTTTACCTGTTGTGTTAATTGGGCGCGTTGATCTTTGTCAAAATAATTTTTTAATGTTCTGCTTCTACTCAGATTTGCGACTAATGCGATAATTTCCAGTGAAGCAGTGTTTGATCCAAGCAATTCTGCTTTAATTTGATTGACAACTAATTTTTTGGCTTCAGCCCTGGGAATGTATTTATCATGACTAAATATTAAGCCGCGACTGCTTGTCTTTGTAGCCCTGTTCTTAAACAAAAGCTTTTCGCCAATACCATCGTATACGATCCGATTGATTTTACGATTTAAGACAACGTGACGCAAACTGTTTTTGCTTGATTTATTTTCACGGTCATTGAGGATATCCAATACAGGATTTAAAAAGCCGTAGTCCTTGGATAATGGTGCGATAACCTGCATACCCTTGTCCGTTAACTTAATGATGCCGCCAAGCTGCAGGTCAAATAAAACGCTGGCAGAAAGATAAGCACGTTTTCTCATTGAACGCATGATAGCACTACGGTTACCGTCCGTTTCGTTAAGCAGAAGGTACATTTCCGAAATATCACTTTTCATCGTCTTTCCTCCAGACCGAATTGTTATATGAATACCTATGGTGTAACCATAGCATTGATATTCCTGATAGTAAATTGAAACGAAAGCAATTTTTTGTAATTACGGGAAACCTAAAAAATAATTTGTTGTCCTTAAATTAAATCTTGCTTAATGTCTAAAAATTGATATGATAAGAAGCGGGGAGGTGATAAAATGACCGAACTGCTTGTTCACAATACTAATGTGCCACAACCGATTAAGTTATCGGATGGTAAGCCGGGGTATTTGAGCGTCAAACGCGAAGGTAATCATTTTCGATACTTCTTTAAGTTCGAAGCGCATGAACATCATGACTTTTGGTACGATGCACCTGCATTGCCAAATGATCTTGTCATTAAGGTTGCATCGATTGATGGTCCGGAAAGCTTTAGGATTAAGCTGATTAATTAATATATGAAGAAATATTAATTTATGTCTCTATATATAAGTTAATCAACAGATAAAAGAGAAAAGGTAACATGTTTGTTCGGTTTAGTCGTTATTAATTGAAGTTGTTGATAAATTAAAAGCTGACTGCGAATTTGATTTCGCGGTCAGCTTTTATAATTCAGAACATTGTTAGCAGGTTAATGGAAAAACATGATTTGGCAATTAGTTTGAAATCGGGCTAATCTTAGTTGAAATAGAAAGGAGTTAACTTAATACACTCATTGATTAACTAGATAACAATATTCTGAATTATTTTGATTATATCATAAATACACGGTCACGCTAAAAAGAAATTTAATTAATTTGGTTTACTCTGATTACTATACATGTTAGTATCTACATATGAAATAGTTACCATATCAAAACAATCGTTATTTTTGAAAGAAGTCTTTATATGGAAAATCAATTGCAAAAGCGACATTTAGTTTCAAGCAGCTTACGAACAGAATATTTTTCAACTGGCTGGATGGCCTTTGAATTCCTGGTTGGCTTTATTTCCGGGTTGGAGGCGGGGTCAATTCTGCTGATTGCCTTTGGGCTGGACAGTTTTTTGGAAATTATTTCCGGAAGTACGTTGATTTGGCGGTTACGCAAGGAAGCAAACGGTGCGTCGGCCGAGGAAATCCAAAGTGCCGAGAAACGATCGTCGTTAATTGTTGGGACGATTTTACTGCTATTATCTGTTTATGTTATTTTTGTGTCATTATTTAATTTAGTTAATCACCAGGCAGCTGATACGAGTTATTCTGGAATTGCGATTGCGCTTGCATCGGTTGTTCTTATGCCAATCCTAACCTTTAGGAAACGGGCACTTGGTAAGCAACTTCATTCGGATGCCCTGGTTGAAGATGGTATGTGCAATATCACATGTGCCTATATGGCTGCCACGGTTCTTGTCGGTGCGCTACTGACCTTCTTCTTCAACTGGTGGTGGGCCGATTCGGTTGCCGCCCTGGTTCTGGTTTACTTTATTGCCAGTGAAGGATGGGAATCTTTTCAAGAAGGACGCGGGCAGGATTAAGCTTGCGTAAATGTGCTTGAATTTTCGGTCTGCTTCAGTGATATAATAACAGGTAATAACTGCAAATTTCATGATTGGAGTGGCGTCCTTTGACTGAAAAGGATTCATTGACCGATATCGAATTGATAGATCAAAAACGTTTGGCTGAATCGGAACGGATTTTTAAATTATTAAGTAACCCGTCGCGTTTACAGATGCTGAAAGTGTTGGAGCAGCGTGAGTTAAATGTTGGCGAACTTGGTGACTTGTTGGGCTTGGAACAGTCAGTGGTTTCCCATCAGTTGGCTTTGCTGAGAAAACATCAATTAGTCAGTTCGGAGCGGGTTGGCAAAGCTAATTATTATCGTTTGGATGATCCTCATATTTTGGACGTGGTGAACGAGATGTTGGAACATGCCGATCACGTGATGCGTGGAAAAACGCACGGTCATTAATGAAACAACGTTAAACAATTTCTGAAAAATAAGGAGGCTGGATGCTAAAGGTAATTTTGGCGTTCAGCCTTTCTTGGTTAATATGACAACTTTATGGATCAGCGGGTCTGCAAAGCGTATATAATAAAAACGTCAGTTTAATCAAAAAGTCGGGAAGGCGTTGCCATGTTAAAATTAATGGCGGTTGTCGACACGCAATCGACATTTTCTTATAATCGGATGCGACGATATTGCAGTTCACGAGTAGGTGTCCCGTTAAAAAAGAAGGGGACAACTATAGAAAACGAGAAGTTTTATCCAGATGAAATAACAGGGGCTTCTTTTAGCGATGCCAAAACAGGCGTAACTCAAAATAGCAACAATTGGGGATAAAAAACAACCCGACTTTGCAGATAACAAACAAGATGGCAAAACCGGTGCTTCAAAACATTAGTATATAAGGAAGAATTGGGGATGATAGCTTATCGAGGAAAATCTTGCACAAAAAAAGACCACAAAAAATTATTATGGACTGGGAACGCAAATCAGATTGACATTATTCGGTGATGTCATGGCCGAACAGCTTGACGCGACTAATCGATTGATTGCCTATTATGAAAACTTGTTAACAGTCAATCGGCCACAGTCTGAAGTGATGGCCATTAATGATGCGGCCGGCAAACATCCGGTTCAGGTTTCAGACGCAACCTATACCTTAACAAAACGGGCACTTCAATTGAGTCGTCAACATTTCGGCTTTAACGCGACGATTGGACCGCTGGTTAAATTGTGGAAAATCGGGTTTAAGGGCGCCAATGTCCCATCCGAGTCAGCCATCAAAGAGAAGTTGGCCTTAATTAATCCCGATCAAACCGACTTTAATGATCAAGCGTTATCGATTTTCTTGAAGCAATCAGGCATGCAATTGGATCTTGGAGGCATCGCAAAGGGGTATATTGCCGATCGGATTGCTGATTATTGGCGGGCCTATGGCAAACGTTCCGGAATAATCGATCTAGGTGGCAACTTGTTGCTTGTCGGTGATTCACCCGCACATCAAGATCGGCAATGGCGAATCGGTGTTCAGGACCCCTCTTCAGAAAGGGGACAGTCGATTCTAAACGTTAAGATCGGTCCATGCTCCGCTGTGACAAGTGGGATTTATGAACGGCATTTGGAAGTAAATGGGCATTCTTATCACCATATTTTGGATTCTCAAACGGGGTATCCAAAGCAAAACGATCTTGCAAGCATCACGATTTTTTCAAAATACTCAATTGACGGTGAGATCGAAACGGCCAGATTGTTTTTTGCCGGGAAACCACTTGCCGGCTGGGCACGTGATCGGCCGGATATTTATGGCGCTGTTTTCGTAACTCGAGATAGGCACGTGACCATTGTGGGCCTTGAAGACGCGACAGTGACGTTGTTGGATGAGTCCTATAAGGTTCAAAAAGAATCTAAAGGTTAATTTGAGCGATTCAAACAAAAAATGAGTAGGGACGTTGCCCATAAGGCGATGTCTCTACTCATTTTTGTGTTAATGAAACGTTTTCGAACGGTAATTATCCCAATCCGGCAGCGGTGTGTTGGTCTGTTCTGCGGTGCGGATATCTTGATAGAAGTGAAGCTTTCGTTTGATATGCTGCTGATTTTGTTTAAGCAGGGCTAACTGCTCATCGACTTCTTGACAGTGTTGATCGAGCAGGTCGACAATTTTGTCAAGGTCACCGCCGTGCTCACTATAACTAAATAGTGTCTGTAATTCGCTCAATGTCATCCCAGTATTTTTAAAACAGCAGATTGATCCCAAACGATCCAAATGTTGTTGGGTATAGGCACGCCGATTGCCCTTTCGAGGGATGTCGTAGAGTAGCCCCAGGTCTTCATAATATCTCAGCGTGGTAGTGGGTAAATGATACATTTCCGAAACCTGACTGATGGAGTAAGTTTTCATAGGTTTTTAACTTCTTTCTTTACTTCAAGTTAACTTGAAGTTGTATGCTATAGCTAAGCATAGTAGAGAAGATCAAAAAAGACAACTGTTAAATAAACGGGAGGTTTTAAAATGTATCAGGCAAATGACAAACGTTATGAAAAAATGGTTTATAATCGCGTGGGAAAGAGTGGCTTAAAACTTTCTGCATTGGGACTTGGACTTTGGCACAATTTCGGTAGTGTGGATTCCTTTGAAAATCAAAAGGCCATTATTCACCAAGCGTTTGATCTGGGAATCACCTATTTTGATTTGGCTAACAATTATGGGCCCGTACCCGGAAGTGCTGAAAAGAACTTTGGCCAAATCATGGCAGGGGACATGAAGCCTTATCGGGACGAAATGATTATTGCCAGCAAAGCCGGTTATGAGATGTGGGATGGACCATACGGTGATTGGGGTTCTAAAAAAAGTATCATTGCCAGTGCCAATCAAAGTTTGACACGCCTAGGCTTGGATTACGTTGATATTTTTTATTCACATCGCCCAGATCCGGAGACACCGGTGGAAGAGACTGCACTGGCTTTGGATCAATTGGTTAAACAAGGTAAAGCCTTATATGTAGGCATTTCCAATTACAACGGCCAACAAACCGAGGCAATTACAAAAATCTTTAACGACCTTCACACTCCATTTGTGATTCATCAACCTCGCTACAACATGTTTGATCGAACAATTGAAAAGGATTTATTCCCGGTCTTGCGAAAAGAAGGGAAAGCAGCCGTCAGCTTTAGTTCGTTGTCACAGGGCCTGCTAACGGATAAATATTTACATGGGATTCCAGAAAATTCCCGTGCAGCCAAATCTACCAGTCCGTTTTTGCATCCATTGCAGGTTGAAGAGACAATTAAGACAGTTCAACAACTTAATGAGGTTGCAAAGAAACGCGGTCAAACGCTGGCTGAAATGGCGCTTGCATGGAATTTACGCGAACCCGAAATTGCATGTGTACTGGTAGGGGCGAGTCGACCGCAGCAATTGTTGGATAATGCAAAAGCACTGGATAACTTAACCTTTAGCAGCGAGGAGCTGGCAGAGATTGATCAGATCTTGGGGAATCAGTCAAACATTAAATGGGGTGCCCATTAACCTGTCGTGTCATTGATCAGAGTTTACGGTCCCCGTGGTTAAAGTTATACTTAATATTGAAAGTCGTTAGCCAGGTAATGACACTTGCTTTTTTACGATTACAAATGTAGACTATTAAATGTAGAAAGTTTACGTTTGCAAATTAAAAAGATGTCGACACCAATTATGATCGTTGAATACGCTCTTGAAAGTTGGATCAACGTACGGGAATGATAAGCAGTTATTTATTTGACGACTAATTTTGAACATGATATTAAAGGGGACTCCAAAATGATTGATGCAAAAGATGTGGCAATCTCTGATTCAGAGTGGGAAGTTATGCGGGCCATTTGGACGTTAAAACACGTGACCAGTCGACAATTGATTGATGTGATGTCTTCAGCCAGGGGATGGTCGGAATCAACGACCAAGACATTGCTTCACAGGTTAATTACAAAGGATGCGGTTGTGCGGGTTGGTGATGGGCGGCCTTTTGAATATGAACCGGCCGTTGATGAAAGAGACTCAATGGGAGCGGCTGCCGTCAACCTATTTGATCATATGTGTGCCATGCGTGCAGGTGACACCCTGGTTAAAGTGATCGACTCTCGTGACTTGTCACAAAGTGATATCAAGAAGCTTCAGACAATTCTTGCCGAGAAAGCAAAGACTGCTCCTGAAATGGTCGACTGCAACTGTCTGCCACAGGAAATGATGAGTGGCGATGGTTGTCAGTGATGATTCTTTAATAATCCTTAAACACCGCTTAATGCAGTATTTACAAGCGATTGGAAGCGTTTTAGAAAAAGAGGGTCGTCAAATGTCTTGACTCTTTGATGATTGAAGGTAAACTTAGTGTCAATTATCAAGTCATTTTTGATAATCAGCGACGCTTACAAAGCGTTTTAAATCATTCTAGTAGACAATCCAATTGAGAGAGGTTTTTTAAATGATTACATTACTTTTACTGGCATCAATTGCCGTTTATTATGTCGTAACCCGTTCGTCCAACAACCAAAGCAAGACAACACGTGATCAATTTGGCCGTCAGCACGCTTATGCCCGTGCCAGAAATGATGAGCCCGAAATCTTGGATAAGGGCCAAACCAACGGCAGATCCAGACGAAACGTTAATTAAAGCGCCTGTCTTTTAGGCTGTGTGTCTTTAAAAAAGTGGCTTAAAAAGAAGTGGCGATAACAAATTTATTTTGCTATCGCCACTTCTTTTTATGCGGAGAATAATTGATTGCCGATACTAAAACGATTTCTGTTGATTAGTCAAAGTGGCGCCATTCCTTGTCCATCAATGCTCTTGCCACGAATAGACCAAGAGGTAGGAACATGATAATCAAAGATGCCTTCGTTAACCAGAGAGCCCCAACCGCAATCTGATTAGTGCCAATATTGTAAATGGCCCGGTAAATGTAAAGGCCGGGGACCATGATGACAATTGAAGGGACGGTTAGTGAAATTCTTGGATAGCCGTTATAACGATTAACTATAGAAGCAATCAGTCCTGCGACCAAGGCACCGAAGAAAGCCGCTGCAGCAGGAGGCATAGAAGTTAAATCGACCAATTCAAGCCGCAGTGTGTTGGCAACTGCGCCGATGCATCCCGCCACCATCGCCATCTTTTGGGAACTGTTAAACATAATCGAGAAACCAAAGACGCCACAGAAACTGGCGGGAAGTCTTAAAAGCATGACGACAAACGGTGATAAGCCGAGTGGCAGAAAATCTGCCGGGCGAAAATTAAAAATCAATGCAACCAGCCAACCGACCAAGGTGGCAATTAACGTGATCATGATTGCGTATGCCAGTCGTTCCAATCCGGATCGCATGTCCAGCTTGGAAATATCCAAAATACTGGTAATAAATGGAAACCCGGGTATCACGAAGAGCATTGCGCCGATGTAGCCTGCCTCATGTTGTGCTAAAACCTGGAAGTAAAATTCGAATATTTTGAATGTACACATGTAGGTCAGGCAGGCAACGGCCACACTGATTGAAATGCTGGCTACCGTTGTCATTGAATGCTTTCCCATCATTGCCCGGGTCCAATTACCAATGCCGGCACCAATGAAAGAGCAAATCATTTCCGGAATACCGCCACCCAGCAAAAAGATGAAGGCACTGCAGGCCAATGCGGCTGCCAAACCCGAAATCAATGGTGAATATTGTTTCGGCCGTTTTTGAACGTCGTCGATGATGTTATGAATCTGGCGAACGGTTAATGATGAGAAATCATCGTCAAAGTTCTTGACCAGATTTTCCAGAATGTTTAATTTGTCTGTATTAACGCCGGTATTTGGTAACGACAGTACCTGAGTATAACTGTGATCATTACTAAAACAGGTGAATTCCAAAGAAATCAGGCCGATATCAGCGGAGCACGTCAGCTCCAATTTTCTGGCGACCTTATCCATTGCATCACGTACCCGCCAAGCCCCGGTTCCACATGACAACATAATGATCCCAATCCGACCGACAATTGATGCCCGTTCGCGTAAACTTGCCTTTCGAGCGGGAAGGTTGTCGTTTTGAATAAAGCTGTTCCATGGAATTGTCATATGATGGCGCTGAGAAAGGTGAAACTTTTTGGGCGCCTTTGGGTTACTTTTGTTATCCATTTGATCCTCCAATAGTATTATGTATCAATTCGTAAAGCCCACAATTTCTTCATTATAGGCGCAATCTCATATGGAATTCAAGATGCCAATTGTATGAAATCCCTTTCAAATAACAGCAATTCTCATTCCGATTGTAATCTTGCCATTCTTTTGTTACTTAATTCACAGACGTTTTTTACCAGTAACTTCTATACTATTTTTTGGTAAAAAGTGACATATTTATAAAATTGGAGCGTTAATTAATAATGAAACATAACAAAATAAAGACGAGTGGGCTTGTCTTAATGATCATTTCAACGATCTTCGGGTTTGCTAATACGACAGTAGCCTATGAGCAGATGGGATATGCCAGTATCATCTGGTATGTCTTGGCAGCGGTCTTCTTCCTGCTTCCGAGTTCATTAATGTTTGCCGAGTATGGGGCAACTTTTAAGGATGCCCATGGTGGGATCTATTCTTGGCTGGCCGGCTCGATTGGTGAAGAATGGGCCTTTATCGGGACCTTTATTTGGTTGTCGTCCTGGATTATTTGGATGACATCGACTGCCTCAAAAGTTTGGATTCCGTTTTCTACAACATTGTTTGGCAGTGACAAGACACAAAGCTGGGGCGTAATGGGCTTAAATTCAAATCAGGTTATTGGGATTCTGGCCATTTTTTGGATTTTAACGATTACCTGGTTTGCCGTTCGCGGGATGGACTCAATTGCTCGAATTGCTTCCATCGGTGGCATCTTTACGATCTTGTTGAATGTAATCTTTGGGATTGCCAGTTTGATGATTCTTTATTTAAACGGTGGTCATTTTGCCCAACCAATTAACGGCATATCCAGTTTTATTCAATCACCCAATTCCCAGTTTCAATCACCGGTGACACTGATTTCGTTCATTGTTTACGCTGTTTTCGCTTATGCTGGAACCGAGTCCATGGGTGGTGTAACCGATAATATGGATAAGCCCGAAAAAACATTTCCGCGTGGTTTGATTATTTCGGCGGTTATCATCACCCTTGGCTATTCCCTAACCATTTTTCTTTGGGGAATCAGTACCAATTGGCAAAAGGTCTTGGGCAATGACCAGGTTAACTTGGGAAATATTACTTATGTCTTAATGAATAACTTGGGCTATTCCTTGGGGGAAGGATTCAACCTTTCGGCTTCGGCAAGTGCCTTTTTGGGTGGCTTATTCGCCAGGTTTGCCGGTCTGGGGATGTTTATCGGATATCTCGGCTCATTCTTCGTGCTGGTTTATTCACCACTTAAATCGTTTATCATGGGATCTAATCCCAACTTTTGGCCAAAGCGAATGACCGAACTCAACAAAAAAGGGATGCCTGCATTTGCGATGTGGACGCAGGCTGCCGTTGTGGTTGTGATTATCTTCTTTGTTAGTTTTGGTGGTTCCAGTGCCCAGCAGTTTTACGTTATTCTCACCAACATGGGCAATATTTCAACATCATTCCCGTACCTCTTCCTGATTGCGGCGTTTCCGTTCTTTAAGCGTCAAAAGAATTTGCAGCGACCATTTGAGATTTACACCAATCGTCGCTGGACGGATTTTATCGTTGGCGTTGTGTTATTTGTATTGGTTGCCGGTATCGGCTTCACAGCCATTGCACCGGTTTTGGCGCATGATTATCAGACGGCGTTTTGGACCATTATCGGCCCAATCTTCTTTGGCTTTGTCGCTTGGGTATTTCTTCAGTATCAAAATAAAAAGAAAAGCAAGTCTCATAATTGGGCCGAAAACCCGAATCAAAATTGATAAGTTAAGAAATGATTAAAGCATCCGGTGGTTTGGGTGCTTTTTGTTTGGTTTAAGGATCAATTAAGGTATTCTTCGTACCATGAGGTTAGTGATTCGGAAATAACCAATATGAGCATGGAGGCTTCTATATGCAAACAATTAATGACACCATTCAAACATCACTGTTTCGGCACCTCAGAGTTTCAGTTGTGATTTCGGAAATGGTTAATCACAAAGTCAATCAATTTAAAAATAAATTTACAGCAATTACCGGTCAAATCAAAGAAAAATTTGATCAGGTAGATCAGGTCTTCTCATTACAAAATTCAGGTTCACTTGTTGCTAAGTTTCAAAGAGGAGATAGACAGCAGTTGCTTGAGTCACCTGATTTTCAGACGGTTTATTCGTTGGCAAATATATCAAAAAACAAGACAAATGGTTATTTTGATCCCTTTGACGGCGGTCGCTATACGCCGTCTGACCTCATAAAGAGTTGGGCGGTCGACCAGGTATTCAATCAGTATCTGAGGCCGTTGGTAGAACTCCCGGTAGCAGGGATCATGCTTGAGGCAGATGGCGTTATTCAAACTGCGGTTGCCACCAGTTCAGCCTTTCATTGGCCGGTTTTGGTTCATGATTCATTTAAGGGAGAGGGCTTATTGGAGAAATACCAGCTGACCGGCGGTGGCATTGTCACGGTTAATGCAAAGACGTCCAAAAGACCGCAAAGCCCGATCAAGCAACTGACAATCATTAGTGAACGAGTCAGTGAGGCGACAATATGGGCGATCGCTGGGTTGAATGCCGGTACTGCTAAATTCCTCAGACTGATCAATCAAAAGCATCTTAGTGGCATTCTTATTGACAGGGCACTTGGTGTTATAGAGTTTGAGTCGGGAAAGTTGGCCCAGAAGCAAGTCTTTTAACGAGTGGTAGGGTCTTAGAGATTAATGGTTATCAGTGTTAAAATACGGGTGAGGTGATTTAATGCAGGATATTAACCCCGTTTGCCTTTATCACAAATTATTTGATGAGATGGGTCCACAACACTGGTGGCCGGCCGATACCAAAATGGAAATTGTGATCGGTGCGATTCTGGTTCAAAATACAAATTGGAATAACGTTGATTTGGCACTTCAAAATTTACGTACGGTTACGGGACTGGATCCCAAACAAATTTTGAACTTATCTGCGGTCCGGCTTCAGCAGTTGATTCGACCAAGCGGGTTTTATGTGAATAAAACCAAAAGCCTTTTGAGCGTTTTGGGATGGTTTAACGATCATCAATATGATTTTTCCGGAATGGTTCAGCAGTATGGACCGAAACTACGACATCAATTGCTGAACTTGACCGGGATTGGTGAAGAAACTGCTGATTCTTTGTTGGTTTATGTTTTTGATCAGCCAGCGTTTATTGCGGATAAATATGCCAGAAATCTGTTTCAATTTTTAGGCTGTCGCCACATTGAGACTTATGCCAAGCTACAAAAACGCATTCGATTGCCGGTTGATTTTGATTATCGTGATGCTCAGGAATTTCACGGGTTAATAGATGAGTTTGGCAAATTATGCAAAACCAGGGAACAGTTTCAGAAAAGCTTTCTTAATGGCTTTTCGCTACAGCAAGGATTGAAGTCGGAAATTAAAAAGTGATGCTTTCAAGTTCACAAGTATTGGATAATCAGACCAACTTGCCAAGATTTAAATTTTGGCAAGTTTTTTTCGTATGAATGAGTTTTTTTATCAAAAATTGAAAAAAATTTACAGGAATCCGTTTACATTTAAGTCTTTTGACTTTATCATTAACACATAAGTTTTTTTAGCCTGAATAAGATGGTCGATTAGAGAGGATGTTTGTTTTGAGTATTTTACTATTGTTGCTACCAGCGTTGGGATGGGGTCTTTTGCCGCCGATTGTTGCTAAAATTGGCGGTAAGCCTGCCAACCAGATTTTTGGAACCGCTGCCGGACTTCTTCTAGCCAGTTTAATTGTGTTTGCCGTTGTCAGACCGACGACTGATATGAAGAGCTTCCTTCTGGCGGGATTAGCGGGTGCTTTCTGGATTGCCGGTCAGGTTGGCCAATACATCGGATATAAGAAAATCGGTGTGTCAACGACGATGCCGATCTCAACAGGGATGCAATTAATCGGAACGTCTTTAATCGGTGTGTTTATCTTTGGTGAATGGTCGACAGGGATCGAAAAAGCTGCCGGTATTACGGGGATCATTTTATTAATCATCGGTATTTGGCTCACATCAATTAAGGACAAAAGCAAAACGGAAAATAAAAAGGTTTTGACAAGTACCATTATCATGCTGATTTTTACGACAATCGGGTACTGTATCTATGAATCCATTCCAAAGGGGCTTCAAAGTTCCGGCATCGCCATTTTCTTACCGGAATCGATTGGTATGTGTGTTGGTGTGTTGATTTACCTGCTTTTCAGTGGACAGATGAGTGTCTTTAAAGAGAAGACGAGTTGGTTAAACAGTATTGGCGGCATTGTCTTTTCGTTCGCGGCCGTTTCGTATATTTACTCAGTTCGCTATAACGGCGTGAATACCGCATTTATTGTGTCACAGTTATCCGTTGTTATTTCGACTTTGGGCGGCATGCTGGTTATGCATGAGTCTAAAAGTAAACGTGAGCTGACTTTTACGTTAATCGGCCTGGTATTGATCATTGGCGGTGCATTTATTACATCTGTTTTCTAAAAAGACTTGTCAACTAAATTAACAATGCTATAATAATGGTTAATTGGGGGATTATTCTTAATTGTGTTGGCAGTGGGGGCTTCCAGCAGATGACGTTCCGATTGCTTTTTATACTAGTCAGTATGAAGGCTACTTGGAACAAGTCATAGCTGGTCGTTAAAATAGCCGATACATCACTAATCATTAGTTTAATCAGATTTGAAACTGAAATATTATCCTTCAATAAAAAGAATAGAGACCGGAACATCCTTCAATTTACCGATCTCTTTTGTTGTATTTGCAAGTCGCTAGGTGCAAAAAATCGTCGAACATCATGTCCGACGATTTTTTGTGTTTAAAATAAGTCATTACTTTGTAGCTGCTAATTTTGTATCGTGATCAACTGTCTTTTTGGATTCTCTTGGTTCATCGACGGTTTCTGTTTCCGGACGATGATCGCCCATAACCAGGTTTAGGATAATGGCGCTGACCGCCGCGATGGTGATGGGGGACCCTAAGAGATATTGAATCATCTGGGGTGTGCTGCTAACAAGGTGACTTGGTACCAAAATAACAGCCATTGTCAGGACAATTGGAATTCCCAGAATATAAATGGCACTTTCGTTTGTGTCAAGATAACGAATGACATTCAAGCCGTTCAACATGATAATGACACAGATAATTGAAAAGATCCCGCCAATAACCGGTGCCGGCACAGCAGATAAGAATGCGGATAATTTACCGAAAAAGCCGAGAATGATAAACCAAATGCCGGCTGAAACAAATACTCGACGACTGGCAACACCCGTGATGGAAATAACACCGGCGTTGGTTGAATAACCGGTCATTGGGGTGGTTCCAAGAATAGCAGCAAAGAAACAGCTGAGCCCTTCACCGATAATACCTTGATTCCATTGCTTCTTGGAAATCTTTTCACCGACAACGGCGCTCATGGCAAACCAGGTACCGGTCGTTTCAGTAGTTAGTACCATATAAATCACAATGAACGTTAAAATTGCAGGTAATGAAAAGTGAAAGCCATAATGAAATGATGTGAACTGTGGAATGCTGAACCATGGTGCGTTATTAACGGATGACCAATCGAAACGTCCCATGAATGAGGCAGCCACCGTTCCAGCAATCAAAGCGATAATGATTGAACTGACTCGGAATAGTCGTTGCAATTGAGGAATCCGAATACCGATGGTAATAGCAAGCAACATGACAAAGCCGGTTATGGCAGCAATTTCGATATTTTGACCAACGTTACCGGTTGCTTTAAAAATATTGTCGTTTAATGCGGAAGGAAGCAAGGACAGTCCCACGCAAGTGATGATCGTGCCGCCGACCAGTGCGGGTACCAAGGTATTAATTATTTTTTGGTAGATACCGGATAGGCCCAGCAGGATCAATAAAACAGCACCGATAATTAATGAACCGAGTACGGTTGCCATTCCGCCGTTAGGACCGCCATTTGCCAGATATACCCCAGCGACGGCACCGATTGGCACAAACGACGGCCCTTGTGATACGGGCAGCTTCATAAAGAATTTGGTTTGAAGAATGGTACCAATGCCACAGGCTAGAAAGGCAGCTTGTAAAAAGCCGGTTTTCTGGACCACACTCATTGATAGTAAACCAGCGATAATCAATGGCGGCACGTATACATCCATTGCCAAAACATGTTGAAGGCCCAAAAGACCTGATTGAAAGTATGAAACCTTATCTTCGGGACCATAAAGTAAACCGTTATCTTTGCGTTTCATAGTGACCTTCCTTTGCGAGTTTTCCTTGAACAAAGACCTGTTTAATGTTGTTCTTTGTTGTGTGATAAATAAGTTTTTCAAAAATATCATCCGGAGTTTGATCTGTAAAAGTCGGATAGGGTGCTTTAACCACTTGCAGATCCGCCAGGTACCCGACTTTTATTTGACCGGTTTTGAGGTGTAGACTTTGAGCACCGCCGACGGTTGCCAGATAAAAGCCGTTTTTAGCGGTAATTGCATTAATACTGGTACCGCGTTTTGCTGGTGGCAGTGCCTGGTCAACACCATCATGAAGCATTCGGGATGACACAATCGCCTGATCAATGTTTCGATAAAGACTTGGTGAATAGCCACCGGAAATATCAGTGCCAAGGCCAATTTTGTTTTGTTGAGCCAGGATTTTAGCAACCGGCAGAACAGCATTGCCGAAATAGGCGTTTGAGATTGGGCAGTGGGCAATGGCAACCCCACGTTCTTTAAACAGGTCAAGATCGGATTGGTTTAAAAGGGTGCCGTGAGCCATGATGGCCCTATCCGTCAGTAATCCAAATTGATCAAGAACTTCAGCGTCTCTCTTATGGTAGTGAGTCAACGCGTAGCTATTTTCCCAATCACTTTCACTGCAATGTGACTGGATGGGTAGATCATATTTTTGGGCCAATGCACCGAGACCTGCTAATGATTCAGGGGTACAACTCGGCACAAAACGGGGTGTGATGACAGGCGTTTGTTTTAAGTCGGCGGTTCGATTCAAATCGATTACTTGCTGGATAAATGTTTCGGCATGGCTAATGGCCTGTTTTGCTGAAGCATCTCGATAATAACTTGGTGTTTGATCAGGGTTATCCATTGTTACCTGACCGATAAAGCCACGCTGTTGATGGCGAATACAAGCTTTTGCCAACTCAAGATTGGCTTCGTTATGAATAGTGCCAAAGTAAAGTGCCGAAGTTGTGCCATTATCGACCAGTTCCTGAATTAAATGATTATAAACTTTCTTGGCAAAGGCGACCTCTTTATACTTGGCTTCAAGTGGAAAGGTATAGTCGTTCAGCCATTCATTGAGCGGCTTGTCCAACGCAAGCCCGGCATTTGGCCATTGTGGTGCGTGAACATGGAGGTCAATAAACCCGGGCAGCAGGAAGTCATCTTCGTTTAAAGAAATCAGTTGATTTTGACGTTTTGCGGCATTTCGAGTTGATGAATAGTCCGGATCTGTCTGATCAATAATGCGGCTAATGTAACCACTGTTATCAATACAAATCAGTTGATGGGGTAAAAAAGAAATGGTTTCGGGTCCGGTTGATGTAATGGTGGATCCTTCAATAATAGTTGTAATCGAAATAAAGCTCACCTCATTAAAAAGTAATTAAGTAAAACACGAACTTTATTGTTAATGTTTAATTCATAATTCGTATTACTGTATAGCCGTTATTATAGACTGTTGACAATCATTGTTCAATACGAAAGACAAAATTAAATTTAATTCTAATGTTCGTGTTTAAGCGATAAATATTTAAATGTGGCGGGTATACCTTCATGATTGTTGGTGGAAGCCTTTTTTACTGATTTAAGAACTGAACGATTCACCGGCATATAAAATGAAGAAATTCTATATTAAATTTTTTCTAACCGTTTACTAATTTTTGCAAACATTATATGCTATTAACAAGTTACAACTGAAAGGATTGATAATCGTGTCTAGAGAGAATGTGCAACAATATTTCGAGCATTTAGGGCTTTCAGAACGGATTAAAGTATTGGATCAATCAAGTGCAACGGTGGCAGATGCCGCGGCAGCTTTGGGATGTGAACCGGAACATATCGCTAAAACGTTATCGTTATTGATTGATGAGCAGCCGATTTTGGTGGTTATGGCAGGGGATGCAGAGATTGACAATCATAAATATAAGGAAACCTTCCATAAACGCGCGGAGATGATTCATCGCCAAGAAGTTGAGGCATACATTGGTCACGCGCCGGGTGGTGTCTGCCCGTTTGCGGTGAAAGCAAATGTCTTAACGTACCTGGATGTTTCACTGAAAAGATTTGACACTATTTTTCCGGCAGCCGGAGATAGCCACAGTGCAGTTAAGTTATCACTCAAAGAATTGGAAGCTTGTGCAAAAGCTGAAAAGTGGGTAGATGTCTGCAAAAACTGGGCATAATACCTCCACTTAAACAATAATATAATTGTAATATTTATGTACGCTTTATTTCTACCGATTTTCGATTAAATACTTAATTGACCGTGATTTTTAATAATCCGGTCTTCTTTTTTATTGACTAAAATCATAACTAGTATATACTATCTTGTGGCAATTGGTTGATAAAATAGTTGATTAAATTCCTTTATTTTTATGGAATTTAGTCAGACGAAGGGAAGGCTAAAGATGAAAGATGATGAGGAGAAATCGGATAAACAGAAACTGTTTTCCTTTGATGAGCAGGAAGGCAAAAGTCTCGATGAGGTAAACGGCAGTATCGAAGTTCCTGATAACGCCGGTTTCTGGAAAACATTATTTACTTATACAGGTCCCGGCATTCTAATTGCGGTTGGCTATATGGATCCCGGTAACTGGATTACGTCAATTGCCGGTGGTGCCCAGTTTAATTACAAGCTGCTGACGGTGATTCTGATATCAAGCCTGATTGCAATGCTGCTTCAAGCGATGTCTGCTCGATTAGGTATTGTGAGTGGAAAAGATCTGGCACAGCTAACCCGGGAGCACACTTCCAAAAGAGTTGGCTTTTTCCTTTGGATTATCACAGAATTGGCCATTATGGCGACGGATATTGCTGAAATTATTGGTTCTGCTATTGCCATTAAACTTTTATTTAATATTCCGCTCATTATTGGTATCTTGATTACCAGTGCCGATGTGTTGATCCTGTTACTTTTAATGAAGATGGGTTTTCGAAAAATCGAAGCGATTGTAGCGACCCTGGTTGCTGTAATCCTATTGGTATTTGCGTATGAGGTCTTCTTATCCGGACCTAAGGTTGATCAGGTGTTGGCCGGTTATTTTCCATCTTCGGATATTTTGACTAATAAATCGATGCTGTACCTTTCCCTTGGGATTGTTGGTGCAACGGTTATGCCTCATGATTTGTATCTGGGCTCTTCAATTTCTCAGACACGGGCGGTTGATAGAAGTGATCGTGGTGCGGTTCGAAAAGCGATTCGATTTACAACGATTGATTCCAACATTCAGTTGACACTTGCTTTTATTGTGAATAGTTTGCTATTGATTTTAGGGGCAGCCTTATTCTTCGGCACCCACAGTGAACTTGGACGATTTGTTGACTTGTTCAACGCGCTGAGTAACTCAAAGATTGTTGGTGCGATTGCCAGTCCGCTGTTGAGTATGCTGTTTGCCATTGCACTATTGGCATCCGGGCAGAGTTCGACCATTACCGGGACGTTGTCTGGACAGATCATCATGGAAGGCTTCATTCACCTGCATATGCCATTATGGGCACAGCGATTGTTAACACGGCTGCTATCGGTTACACCAGTGATCATTTTTGCTATTTATTATCACGGTAATGAAGCAAAAATTGAAAACTTATTAACTTTTTCGCAGGTTTTTCTGAGTATTGCGTTGCCGTTTGCCATCGTGCCACTAGTGATTTTTACAAGTAGTCAAACAATTATGGGAGAATTTGCCAATCGGGTGTGGGTCAAATATGCAGCCTGGATTGCCACGGTAGTCTTGGTCGTGTTAAATATCTATCTGATCCTACAAACTTTCCATGCATTTTAATCACAGAAACGCCATTCCTTTTATAAAAAATAGTCACGTTTGGTTGGAATGTTCTTTATAAAGGGACTTGGCCTAAATGATACAAAAGGACAATTGATCCGGAATTTTTTTCCGAGTCAATTGTCCTTTTATGATGAATGATGCTTTGATATTGATCAGTTATCAAAGCATCTGTTCGCAATCGGTTTATTTAGGTTATTTTCAATTAGTTACTGTATGACTTGGTAATTGCCATCAGGAATGTAGATGGTGGCCGGTTTGATTTGGCACATGATGGGTAGGCCTGGATCTGGAGCCACCGAAGTGACATTCCCAGTAGGTACAGCCCTCGATGATTAGGCCGGCACCCATACTTAGTCCACAAAAAATCACAATTACCAATAATTCCATAACTTGACAGTCCCTTCCTTTGATTACCCGGTCATTGCCTGATCTGGTACCATCTTGTTAACTTTTACACTGTAATCATAATAGAAAACGTTATAAACAACAACCCCTGCGGAACAAATTAATCAACCATCTTCTGACTTAACGCTTTTGTGAGCGCGTCTACCGTATGGTTGATTTCAGTGCTGGTAACGGGTTGCTTAAAAAATAAATAACTAACAGCCAAGCCCGCGACCACGGACCACATAATCCTTAGAATTTCAGTGTTTGCCCAATTAACCAGGAACTGGTTTGCTTTAAACATTGAAAGATTCCGGTTGATATTTTCTAAGTAAAATGTGGCTGATGAGGCAAACTGATCCTGGAAGTCGGCTCTTAGTTGGTCATCGTAAATCATTTCGGCCATAAAAATTTTGAGGACATCTGCGTTTTCTTCCATAAACCGAACCCGATCTTTTACCGATGCTTCTATAAAGGCGTGTAAAGTTGTGTATTTATCGACGATTTGGGCATCGGTAAATTTATTCAGGGTTGCCGGGAAAATCGATTGGATAACCGGATCGATGATCGCTTGGAGAAGACCGCGTTTGTTGGTGAATCGACTAAAGATGTTGCCTTCTGCAACACCGGCTTCCTCGGCTATTTCCTTGGTACTTGAATTTGAATAGCCTTTTTCAGCAAACACCTTAATAGCCGCAATCAGAATTTTTGACTGTTTATCGGTTAGGTCATCAAAGACGTGATTCTCTGTGAATAGTTTATATGAAACCTTGGTTAACAAAATATGGGAACACCACCTTTTTTATTGAAATTGACTTTACATTTTTTAGTATACCTTTTAATCGAATTTTTACAATAAATTGATTAAAAATTTATGTATGCCAAACTTATCAGCAACTATTTCAATAATAAAGGCGTTTTCAAGGAAATAAAAGGTTGACGAATTTCACAAAGCCACTATAATAAGCAGTGGGAATTAATTGAGTACTCACTCAAGTAACCAACCTGAATTCAAGACAATGAAAGAGGGCTTCAAAATGCGTGAAAGCGTGGTATCATCAAAACATCGTTTCTTTGAAAGCACAGAAGGCAGTAATAAGAGTTTAGACGAAGTAAATGGCAGCATCAAGGTTCCAAAAGACGCAGGGTTTTTGAGAACCTTAATGGCATATACCGGCCCGGGAATTTTAATTGCGGTTGGTTATATGGATCCCGGCAACTGGATTACGTCAATTGCCGGTGGTGCTCAGTTTAAATACAGTTTACTGTCGGTCATCCTGATTTCCAGTTTGATTGCGATGCTGCTTCAATCTATGGCAGCACGATTGGGCATTGTCACTGGTAAGGATTTGGCTCAGTTAACCCGCGAGAATACCACTAAGAGAGTTGGTTTTGCATTATGGGTTGTGACGGAACTTGCTATTATGGCAACCGATGTGGCTGAAATTATTGGTTCGGGTATTGCGTTGGAACTATTATTTAAGATTCCGTTGGTTGTCGGAATTTTAATTACCAGTGCAGATGTCTTGCTGCTGTTGGTATTGATGAAGTTGGGTTTCAGAAAAATCGAGGCGATTGTTGCAACTTTGGTTTTGGTTATTCTGGGGGTCTTCTCATATGAAGTATTCTTGTCAGGCCCACAGATGAGTCAATTGTTTGCAGGCTATCTGCCAACAACGCATATTGTGACAAATAAATCGATGCTGTATCTGGCTCTTGGAATTGTGGGCGCAACCGTGATGCCTCATGATTTGTATCTGGGGTCATCAATTTCTCAAACCAGGGCGGTAGATCGAAGCGATCGTGAGGATGTGGCCAAGGCAATTAAGTTTTCAACGATCGATTCAAACCTGCAGTTAACAATTGCCTTTATTGTTAACTCACTCCTGTTGGTATTGGGTGCCGCTCTATTCTTCGGTACCCATAGTACGGTTGGCCGATTTGTTGACTTGTTCAATGCACTGGGAAATTCAAGTATTGTTGGTTCAATTGCAAGTCCGATGTTAAGTATGTTGTTCGCTGTTGCATTACTGTCATCGGGGCAAAGTTTTACAATTACCGGAACTCTTTCAGGTCAGATTATTATGGAAGGTTTCATTCATCTGAGAATGCCAATGTGGGCTCAACGGCTGTTAACCCGGTTATTGTCAGTCACACCGGTACTGATCTTTGCAATCTATTATCATGGCAATGAAGCCAAAATTGAAAATCTTTTGACACTATCACAGGTTTTCCTAAGTGTTGCATTACCGTTTGCGATCATTCCATTGGTTAAGTACACGAGTGATAAGAAACTAATGGGGGAATTTGCAAACAAGGCCTGGGTTAAGTACTGTGCATGGACTGCGACAGTCGTCCTGATCGGATTAAATGTCTATCTGATTTTGCAAACTTTGGGACTTATTTAAGGTAATCAAATCCATTTATAAAAAGAATTTGCGAGATGAAAATGCTCTTTATAAGTGAATTTGACAGAGTGTGAAAAAAAGCGTTTAAACTCCAGAGTATAACAACAAAAACCCGATATCCCTGGTTTGGGGATATCGGGTTTTTGTTGTTATATGGCCGGAGTCTGGCTTTTTTCACACGTTTCGACATATTAGGAAAAGGATAAACATGAAATGATGATTATTTGTGTGTCAGCTTGATTCACATAGGGTAAAATGAGTGTAACACGAATGAAAACGAAAGGTACGGGGATTGGCTGATGATAAAACCAGAAAAAGAAGTTGCCGGTATCAAATGGATTGAAACCGAAAAGCTTACTGCCGAAGAACGGGAGCATCTTCAGGAACAATATGCAATCGATGAAGACATTATGACTTATGTGACCGATAAAGATGAAAGTGCCAACTATGTTCATGATATTAACGAGGGGGATCAATTGTTTATATTCCTGGCACCTTATTCAATCGATCGAAAAAATTTGCGTTACATTACCAGACCGTTTGCAATGCTGTTGCATGAGGGCCGGCTGTTTACTTTTAACGAAAGCCGAATTCATGAGGTGACTGCTTCATTGCGGGATGCGATGGATAATCCGGAAGTTCATACGGTTGATGCTTTTATTTTGGAAACCTTATTCTCACTTGTGGACAGCTATATTCCAATTTCCAGGGAAGCTTCCAAAAAGCGGAATCGTTTGGACAAAATGCTTAATCGGAATACCAAAAATGCTGATTTAATTGCCTTGTCACATTTGCAACAGACGCTGACGTTCTTGTCCAGCGCAACACAAATTAATTTAAATTTGTTGAATCGATTACCGAGAACTTATTTTGGCAATAATGCTGATCAGGACAAGAAAGACCTGTTTGAAGATGTTCAGATTGAAGCCGAACAGGTTCAACGAATGATTGAAATTGAAACCCAGGTGGTTGATCGAATTGACCATACCTTTAATAACATTGCCAATAATAATTTGAATGACACAATGAAATTCTTGACAATTTGGTCATTAACGATGGCGGTACCAACGATTATTACAGGCTTTTACGGCATGAACGTTGCTTTACCGTTATCAAGAATGGAAGACGCGTGGGTACTGGTCATTCTGATCTCAGTGACGTTGATTGTGTGGCTGTTGATAATGTTGAGGGTGAGGCACAAAATGTAGCGTGTGCAAAGAGACGTTTAGTTCCCAGAATATAAGCAGGGAGCTGTCTCTTGGAGCACGTTTCGTGACCAAAAGCAAAAACGGTTCGCCGGAATTAATAGTGTTAATCAACTTCTATCATCTCCGTGTCAGTTAATCGATACTTAACTTTTACGCAATCTTTACGGGTAATTCACCAAACCAATCACTGAACGAATTACAATAATGGTGTTACATTAAAGGTTGTGAGACTGAAAAAGGGGTGTGATTAGAATGAAGAATAACAGTGCAGCATTTGCTACATCAACGTCATCATTTGAAGCTGGTGCAATCCCAATCTCCGAGTCCCAAGGCGTTCAAATTAAGACATTAGCACCAACAAAATCAGAGGCGGATCACGAAATTAAATTGGAAGGTGCATTCAACGTTCGTGATCTCGGTGGCTTCGTCACAAAAGATGGTCGGCGAATCAAAGACCATCTTTTACTACGTTCAGCGCGGTTAAACCATTTGACTAAAAATGATATTCAAGTACTTACTCATCAATATAATGTTGGCATCGACTTTGACCTGCGACGTCCTCAGGAAGTGGCGGAAGCACCTGATATGAAGATGCCGGGTGTCAAATACATCAATGATTCGGTGGATACGGACGAAAGTTTCCATTATCACATTAATGACCGTAATAATCGGAAACATTATCGTTCCTATATTTCCAATCAGCGTGCAAGAGAAGCCTACCATGATTTATTTATGACGCTTCTTAACGCCAATGATAAAGCGGTACTTTGGCATTGTGCTTCCGGTAAAGATCGAACCGGCCTGGGCGGTGCTTTGATTATGTACGTGCTTGGTGTTGATATGGCAACTATTTTTGATGATTATGATGCTTCCAATGATTTCTTGCGAGCACATAATATGAAACGTCTTGAAGCCTTGAAAACGGCCGGTGCCAGTCGGGATGAACTTGAATTGGCCCGTGTTGATGGTGGCGTTGATCGTTCTTATCTTCATGCTGCTTTTGATGAAGTTAAGAAGGAGTTTGGCTCCATTGATGCCTATTTGGTCAATGGATTGCGGATTTCTAAGCGTCAGCAACGAAAACTCAGAAAACAGTATTTGATTTAAATCGTTTAATAAAAATTAAGCCACTTGGGTAGAAGATGATTCCTTTATCCAAGTGGCTTTTATCGTGATAAGGGTTGTTATTTGTATACTGCCCGGGGTATGATAAAGATGGGAACACAAAGAAAGAAGGTCGATTTTAATGATGAGATCATGGGGTTGCGGTTCAGGCTGGTCTGGTTTTGGTCACATGGGCTGGATGGGTTCAGGTATGAGCTATCTAACAATTGCATTAATTGTGATTTTAGTAGTCGTGTTGTACATGGCCTTTCGTACCAATCGTCAGTCAAATCAGCAATCGTCCGCAATGGCAATATTGGATGAACAATATGCTTTGGGAAAAATTAGTGAAGATGAGTATTTGAAACGCAAGAAGAATTTGGGCAAATAGATGTTGATTGCGCCTGACAAAAGAAGCCCGAATCTACCTTTGAAATCAAAGGAGGTTCGGGCTTCTTTATTTTTATTTAAATAAATACTGAACAACAGGTTTACGATGTGTGTCATAAGAATATCTAATCAAAGCGGTCTTGCCATTTTTCTTGGTTCTTTTAAGGTACATTTTGTCATGACTAACGGTTAACGTGAATTTCCAATAGCCCTTCTTGTTTGGCTTATTGCTCATGATAAAACCGGTTGAAGATTTTGAATTCCGATCTGATTGCATATTAAACTTGATGCCATTCTGTGTCAAACGATATTTAGAGACGGTCAATGTAAATGAATAACCGGCGTCCGTTGTTGTGTAGGCGCCTTTCCAGGTCCCACGTAAAGTAGATGGAATTGGCTTTAACGCTGTGTCTTTTGCCAGAGCGGTCGAACCGGAAAATAAAGCAAATGAGAAGATTGCTGTTGTGATGATACCGGATTTAAGTAATGTCATCAAAAATCGCTTCCTTTTCTAACGTATTGATCATTGTGTTAGTTTGAGTATACATCAGTGGATTGATAAAGTGGCGTGTTTTTACAATTAGCATTCTTGATGGCGTTGGTTACTTAGAATCATGCTATCTGAATGTTAAGATTTCGATTTAATAACCTCTGTTAAGGTCTACCTGATTTACAGCGACTGTACCGTCAGCCAGGTATGATTGTAGATTTTTATAAAAAATTGAAAAGGCTGCTTCATTGTAAGTTGAAAAGCTACCGGAGATATGTGGTGTAATCAGGACGTTTGGCATATCCCAAAGTATCGATTCTTTGTCCAACGGTTCTTGATCAAAGACGTCAAGAACCGCACCGGATAATTGATGATTTTTTAACGCTGTCTTCAAAGCATCGGTATCAACACTTGGGCCCCGACCAACATTAATAAAGATAGGTTGATTGGTAAAGGCATTAAAAAGGCCTTGGTTAAAGTAACGAGACGTTTTTGATGTGAGTGGCATTGTATTAACAATGAATTTGGCTGACTGAATTTGTTTTGAGGAGATTTGAGTCGGCAGAATGTGATCAAATCCGGGAACTGTATGCCCAGAGGTATTTATACCGATGGTTTTCATTCCAAACAAATGACAATAGTAGGCAATTTTTGATCCGATTTTTCCGGTGCCATAAATGGCAATCGGGACGTTTTTAAGATTATAGACGTGCTGACGCAAAGAATCACTCAGCCATTTATGATCTTTTTGAGCATTAAGGCTCGAAAGAATGCCTCTGGAAAAAGCCAGTATATAACCAATAACAGATTCGGCAATCGGCTCTGCATGAATGCCGCTCGTATTTGCCAGCAGGATATGTTGGTCCTTTATCTTTGCCAGTGGCATGTAATCGACGCCGGCGGAAACGGATTGGATAAAGCCTATTTGGTTTGGCTGATTGATGACACGTTCACCAAATTGATTCCAACCATAAATAATGTTGACGTCCTTCCAATCGTTTATCGATTGATCATTTGATGTGTTATCGATGATTTCTAAATTCGACATCGCATTAAGTTGTTGACGCTCCTTCGAATTAATGGCAAAGCATAATCCTAGTTTCATGATTTGTACAATTCCTCCTAAAAGTCGTTGGCTGTTAATGTCCTAAACGATAGTCAGTATTAGAGAGCAGTTCCTATCAAATAACCCAAGAAAATATTAGCTATAGCAAACTGATCATTTGAGTGACCTCATCTATTATTTTAGTTCATTTACCAAAATTTAAGGAGAAAAAAAGATTAAGCTCTCACTAAAACGAGCCTAATCACATTGGCAATTGTTTTATAAATCCGATCAAATTGAAATTGGAAGTTTAGGACACCGTCATTAAATCGTGAACTAGCGGTTCATAGCTGCACCGCCGCGCTCAGCCAATTTGGAGATTTCATCACTATAAGCCAGATTAAAATCACCCGAGATAGTCAGCTTTGTCACACTAGCTGCAATACCAAAGTTAATCTGTTTTTGAGGATCGTATTGATTCAGGAAGCCATGCATGATGCCGGCCGCAAAAGCGTCGCCACCTCCAACACCCTCATAGACATCAACGGGGTATACAGGACTGTCATAAAAGTGATTATTTTGTAAAAGGATAGCTGACCATTGACTTTTTTCAACGGTATAAATGTTTCTCAGCACCGAACCAACCGTTTCCAAATTCGGGTAACGCTCAGTCAATTGAGTCATAGCAGCTTCAAATTGTTTCTTTTGAGCAATGCCGTTTGTCATATCGCCATCAAAGGCTTTAATACCAAAGGAAGATTCAAAATCTTCATCGTGGGCAAATACGATTGAGACATAAGGCATCATCTTCTCGGAAAACGCTTGTGATTCTTCAGGGGACCATAATTTGCCGCGATAATTTGCATCATAGACAACTTTAATGTGATGTTGTTGACAATAGCTGGCAGCTTTCAAGACCGTTTTTTGAAGTTCGGTTGAAAGGGCAGGTGTGATACCGGAAACATAAAAGTAATCGGTATCCTTTAAAGTCGTCTTCCAGTCGTAATCATTGCTGGTTGACGTTGCGAATGAGCTGTGGGCACGGTCGTAGATCACGTTAGTCCCGCGAATACTGGTTCCTTTTTCGAAATAATACGTCCCGATTCGTTGACCGCCTCGAAGCACTTTGGTTGTATCAACGCCATAACCACGAAGGCGGTAAAGGGCTGCCTCACCGAGCATGTTTTGGGGGAGTTTTGTGATAAAGCTGCTTTGATCACCTAATAAAGAAAGTGAGACCGCAACGTTTGATTCCGCACCACCAAATGAAGCCTCAAAAGAAGTGGCTTGAATAATTCTTGTACAATCTGCAGGTTTGAATCGTAACATCAGTTCACCAAAAGAAGTTAATTTCATAATCAAGTCGTCTCCTAAATTCGAATGGTTGGTTCCGCTTACACCTAATTGTATATTAATATATTAGTTTGTCAACAACTGTTTAAAAAGCCTCTTTTGAATGAGCTTATCAAAAGAGGAGGATAGGTGGATGAGTTTAAAATCACCGCATATGGATTTCTAAAATTAATCGATAAAGTAGTCCGGGAATTCTGAAACAAGTGTCTTCTTTTCAGCAAGCATCAGATTCAGATGGTCAAAGGCACGTTGACCGCTTAATTGCTGGTTGTGACTTTTTGTCGCGTCAAGGATGCCTTGATGCTGCTCAATTAATTCTTCCCATGGCATTTCTGTTTTCTGAATTCGAAGAAAGCGATAACGGTCTAGTTGAAGTGTGAGTACCTTCAACCAATTCCAGACTTCATCTTTGCCGGTTGCCGTATAAAACTTTTTGTGAAAGTCATTATCCAAGTAGAAGAAATCAACACTGTTTCGGTTCTTGGCAGCCAGTTTTTGCTTTTCGATCACATTTTGAGCATCCAGTACATCGAAATCACTCATTTCTTGAGATGCTTCCTCCACGACGCTACGTTCCACACTTTGCCGGACAAAACGCGCATTTAAAGCACTTTTTAAACTGATCTTGGTGACATATGTACCGCTTTGGGGAACCGTGTCCATGAGGCCGTCGTTTTTAAGGCGTAAAATAGCTTCCCGGACGGGGGTTCGACTAATATTTAATTTGTCTACCAGGTTTTTATCCTGAACCCGTTCACCGGGAGTTAATTTAAGTTTTAAAATATCATCAAGAATTGTTTGATAAGCAATTTCGTTAAGGCTTTGCATTGGTTAATTCCTCATATCTTTATTTTATTAAAATCAGTATACTAGTATTATTGTATCACGACAATCATGGCGGAATAGAAAGGATATAATATTATTTGACAGCGTTTTCCGGGCGTGGTAAATTAGATTTAATTGATATACTAGAATATTAGTTTTATTAGGTTGAAAATTCCTGTAGGAGGAAATTATGGCAAATCTTAAAATGGGGTTTCGTTGGTTTGGTCAAAAAGATGATCCGATCTCGTTAGCAGAAATCAGGCAAATCCCTCAAACAAAACAGGTTGTGGGTGCATTATTTGATGTCCCTGTGGGTGAGGTGTGGCCACAAGAAAAGATTGATGCGTTAAAGAAGCAGGTTGAGGATGCGGGCTTAAAGCTTGAGGTGATTGAGTCGGTTAATATCCATGATGATATTAAGATCGGTCTGCCCAGTCGTGATCAGTATATTGCAAATTACATTCAGACAATTAAGAATCTTTCGAAAGCGGGTATTAAGGTTATTTGCTACAATTTCATGCCGGTGTTTGACTGGTTGAGAACCGATTTACATCATCAATTAGCTGATGGTTCCAACGCTATGATGTATGAGGAAAGCAAATTACCCAAGGATCCTAAAGACCTGATGGCAGAAATGACTTCAGGCTCTCACGGCTTTAGTTTACCCGGTTGGGAACCGGAACGACTGGCAGCTTTAAAAGACCTGTTTGCAGCTTATAAAGACGTTGATGCGGAAAAGCTGCGGGAAAACCTAAAATATTTCTTGGATGCCGTTATCCCGGTTTGTGAGAAATATGATGTGCGTATGGCGATGCATCCGGATGATCCGCCAAAGCCTTTATTTGGTTTACCACGGATTTTCAAAGATCGCGACGATATGATTAAAATTGAACAGCTTCATGAATCACGTTATAACGGGTTTACCATTTGTACCGGGAGTTTGGGAGAAAATCCGTTAAATGATCTACCGTCGATTATCCGCGAATTTGTCCCCAAAGACCGGGTCCCGTTTATGCATGTTCGTAACATCAAGTATGTTGGCGAAAATGCATTTCATGAATCTGCTCATCCATCGTCAGAAGGCTCTCTGGACATGTTTGACATTATGAAAGCACTTCATGATACCGATTATGACGGGTATATTCGTCCCGACCACGGCCGAAATATTTGGGGCGAGGATGGTCGTCCCGGTTATGGCCTATATGACCGCGCCCTCGGCATTACTTATTTGTTGGGACTTTGGGAAGCGTTAGAAAAAACGTCTAATTAAGTTTGCGAGTCATTATTATAGAAGAAAAAAATTGGCATCTACCATGATGAAAATGGGTGAGATGCCAATTTTTGTGCTTGATGAAGGTGTTAGCTGCTTTGCCTCTCGGTAATTTTAATAGGCGTATAAAGTGACTTGAATTGTTTAATAGATTGACTGAGGAGGGTTTCAACACCCTTGACGCCCATTTCTCTAAATGATTGGGTAACACTTGTGATTTGGGGTCGCATGATCGTACACAGAAAAGTGCCATCGATACTGATAACGGCGAAATCGTTTGGTACTCGGATACCGAGTTTTTGGGCCTGATTCAACATGCCGATGGCGGCGAGGTCACTGGAAGCAACCGCTGCTGTTAGGTCGGTGTGTTGTTCATAATAGGACATTGCGGCAATGCCATCGTCATATGTAAACTCGCCATCATAAACCCAATCCAGTTTTGGCGTGACATGATTGCTGGACAGTGCCTTCCAATAACCGGCTAATCGTAACTGACCGATAACTGTTTCGGGATCAGCTGCCGCAAAGCCGATTTTGGTATGTCCCTTATCCATGAGATATTTAGTTGCCTGATAGCCGACTTGAAAGTCGTCCGATGAGATGAACGGGAATCGTCCTTTGAGAAACCCGATGGAGAGAAATAGAAAGGGGATGTTTGCTGACCTCAACAAAGCATCGTTCTTTGTATTCAAATCGATCGCTACCAACAAGATTCCCATGACAGCACGTTCAATAACCGTCTCCAGCGCACGTCTTTGTAAGTCGGGGTTCTTCTCTCCAGCATATAAAATAATGACATCCAAACCGTTCTTCATTGCTGTTTCCTGAATGCCGTCAATAATTTGATCGGCAGCGTTGGTCTGAATTGTACTGATAATGACTGCCAGAACATGGCTTTTTTGAGTGACCAATTCAACGGCACTGGTGTTTTTTTGATAGCCTAATTTTTTTACCGCTTGTTTCACTTTTTTAGCTGTTTTTTCTGAGTAAAAATCGGTTTGACCTGACAAAACTCGCGAAACGGTTGCCGGTGACACCCCCGCTAATTTTGCAATATCCTTGATTGTGGTGCCCATTTTCGCCGCTTCCTTTCTAAAGCATGAATCGTATTAATAACTATTCTACCATATAAATCCTGTTATTTTTGTAAACGTTTGTGCAAGTGATATAAAAGGGTTGCAACCGTTTGCATTTAATGTTAGTATCTTCAGTATAGAAGTGAATGAAACCGTTTTCTATCAATTTATATCAATTGGCCAAGTGATATAAAACGGTTCCGTAACAAATAATATATCTTGATACCTGTATATATTGGGGGAGTTCATATGATTGCTAAAGAACAAGTTGGTAAGATCGCCGGGCAGGCACAGGTTCAATCCGAAGCCAAGCCACAGCATAAAGGACTGCCAACGTTAAAATTAAGTACTATTTTTGCCATGACATTCGGTTTCTTCGGCGTCAACATGGCGTTTTCATTGCAGTCTTCGCAAATGGGGCGGATTTTTCAAACCATTGGTGCGGATCCGACAAAATTAGGTTTCTTCTTTATTCTCCCGCCTCTCGCGGGAATGGTTGTTCAGCCATTAATTGGTAAGTATTCGGATCAAACCTGGAATCGATTTGGCCGACGGATGCCATATCTGATGATTGGCGCACCAATCGCTGCGTTGGTCATGATTTTGCTTCCAAATGCCGGGTCGTTTGGTTTTGGCTATGCATCGCTTGCTGCATTGATGTTTGGTGCCATTACGATTCTATTTATGGATTTATCATCAAATGTCTGCATGCAGCCGTTTAAGATGATTATTGGTGACATGGTTAACGAAGATCAAAAGGATAAAGCATGGTCTTGGCAACAATCATTTTCCAATCTTGGCGGCGTACTTGCTACGATTTTTCCATTCCTGTTAACCTGGATTGGGGTTTCAAACGTTGCGCCAAAGGGTGAAGTACCTTTGTCCGTTAAGATGGCCTTTTATATTGGTGCCGGCGTCCTGCTTTTGACATCTCTATACACCATCTGGTCGGTTAAAGAGTACGATCCAATGACTTATGCACGCTATCATGGTATTTCAGAAGATAAGAAGAAAGAAAAGCAGCCAAGTCTTTGGCACTTGGTTAAAACAGCTCCCCGTTCATTCTGGGAAGTCTCATTTGTTCAATTGTTTGACTGGTTCGCTTTTCAATACATCTGGACTTACGGAACGGGTGCAATTGCTAAAAATGTTTGGAATACCAGTAATCCAGCATCTGCCGGTTATCAGGCGGCCGGAAACTGGTTTGGTATTATGACCTGTGTTGAATCATTGGCTGCAGTTATTTGGGGCTTTTTGGTTCTGTCGCACACGAAACCCACGCAGCGTAAATTCTGGTTTAGAATTGGTTTGATTATGGGGGGTACCGGTATGATTTGGGTATTCTTTGTCCATTCACAAATGCTGCTGATCGTGCCGTTTGCTCTAATCGGTATCAGTTACCTGACAATGCAGACTGAAGCATTATCATTATTCACGGAGTCACTTCATGGTGAAAATGAAGGGGCTTATCTGGGACTATTCAATTGTGGGATTTGCTTACCGCAAATTATCGCATCGGTTGCCAGCTTTGCCCTTTTCCCGTTGATCGGAAAATCAATGCCCGGAATGATTGTGATTGCCGGTGTGATGATGTTTATCGGTGCTTTGGCAGTTGGAATGATTCATCCGGCTTATTCTGAAAAATCAGCAACTAATTAATAAATGAAGGATTTTAAATTAAAAAATGGAGGATGTTTAGTATGGCACACAAGTGGTGGCAGGATTCGGTTGTCTATCAAATCTATCCAATGAGTTTTCAAGACAGCAATAACGACGGAATCGGCGATTTACCCGGTATTCAGAGTCGATTGCCCTATCTAAAAAAGTTGGGAGTCGATGTCATCTGGCTGAATCCGATTTATCAATCACCGAATAAGGATAACGGCTATGATATTGCTGACTATGAAGCAATTAATCCGATTTACGGCACAATGGATGATTTTGACAACTTGCTCGAAGCAACGCATAAAAATGGCATCAAGCTGTTAATGGATCTTGTGGTTAACCATACCTCCGATCAACACGAATGGTTTAAGGAAAGTAAGAAATCTCGTGATAATCAGTATGCCGACTATTATATTTGGCGCGATCCGGTTGACGGTCACGAACCCAATAATTGGGGTGCGGCGTTTGGTGGACCTGCATGGACATACGTTAAAGAACGGGGACAGTATTACTTGCACCTTTTTGCACCGGGACAACCCGATCTCAACTGGGAAAATCCGGAAGTTCGACAATCAATCTGGAAGCTGATGCGTTTCTGGTTGGATAAGGGTGTTGATGGTTTCCGAATGGATGTCATTAATCTTATTTCCAAGCCTGATGGGCTCCCTGATGCGCCTGCACCCGCAAATTACGCCACTGTTGAAAGCATGGTTGCCGATGGGCCTAGATTAAATGATTACCTGCATGAAATGAATGATCAAGTATTGTCGCATTACGATGTCATGACGGTAGGGGAAATGCCAAGTTCCAAACCGGAAGATGCGATTGAATATACCGGCCTAAAGAGCAATGAATTGAACATGGTCTTTCAGTTCGAGCACGTTTCCCTAAGTGCCAATCCGGACAAACGGCTGGGAAAATGGAACGATGCCCCAGTTAAATTAACGGACTTGAAGCGGGCATTATCGCGTTGGCAGGTTGAATTAGACGGCAAAGGCTGGAATAGTTTGTATTGGAATAATCATGATCAGCCAAGAGCCGTTTCGAGATTTGCGAATGATGATCCGAAGTATCGGGTACGTGCCGCAAAAATGCTCGGTAACACGCTTCATATGATGCAGGGGACCCCCTACGTTTATGAAGGCGAAGAACTTGGAATGACCAATGTTCACTACACGAGTTTGGATCAATATGAAGATTTGGAATCGATTAACAGCTATCATGAGTTAGTTGATCAGAACCACGATGTTGATGGTCAGACGATGCTGAAGTATCTGGCAAACGTTTCCCGAGATAATGCTCGGACACCGATGCAATGGGATGATCAGGAAAATGCCGGCTTCAGTCAGGCAAAACCATGGTTTGCATTGAATCCCAATTATAAGAGCATCAATGTCGCAAGTGAGCTTGAAGATCCGCAATCCGTTTTCTACTACTATCAGAAGTTGATTGCATTAAGGCATGATTCCGAATTGATTCGCTACGGTACTTATGAGGAAGTTGATCCGGAAGACTCTGAAGTGTTTGCTTATCGGCGTCATTATGCCGGTAAAACATTGCTGGTGATGAGTAATTTTACTGATCAAACGGTTATTCGAGACTATGATCAGGCCAGTGCCAATGAGTTGTTGATCAGTAACTACGATGATGATCAGGGCGTTAAACTTCGTCCTTATGAAAGTAAAGTTTATATCAAATAAATGCAACAGAGACAAAAAGACAGTGTGCTCAGGTTTTACCGGTTGGTAGGCTTAAGACACTGTCTTTTTGTGTAAGCAATTTTTATTTCAATGCGTGATGATCATATTTATGGTTATTGACTTGGGATGGTTTCAAAGGCCTGTTTTACTTGTTTCTAATAGCGTTGAGCTTCTTCATATACGCCTTGGCGTTTTCTGTAACTTGATCATAATCGCCGGCAGCACCCGGGCCAACCAAATTACCGCTTGCACCTGCACAAACTGCACCGGCATCGAACCAGTCTTGAAGATTATCCAAGTTAACGCCGCCTGTTGGCATGACGTTCATTTGTGGGAACGGTCTGTGAAGTTCTTTGATCATGCTTGGGCCGGCAACAACGGCAGGAAATAGTTTAACAATATCCGAGCCGCCTTCAAGTGCTTTTTGCATTTCACTCATCGTACTACAACCGGGCAGGTAAGGGACCTGGTATAAGTTACATAGTTTAGCAATATCGGCGTCAAACGTTGGGCTGACAATGTATCCTGCACCTGCCATAATGGCCAGCCGGGTAGAAGTCGTGTCCAGGACGGTTCCGGCACCAATGACGCCGTTGGGTAATTCTTTGGTCAATCTGCCAATAACCTGATCAGCGTGGGGAACAGTGAAGGTCAATTCAATACCGGTCACGCCGCCTTTAATGGCAGCTTTACTGATTGCTTCGGCTTTTTCCGGCGTTTCTGCACGGACGACGGCAATAATCCCGGCGTCGACAATTTTCTTTAAACTGTTTAAACGATTCATTGACATCAAGAAAATCTCCTTTGATAGTTTTAAAAACAGAATTCAAGAACATTAGTATATCAGTTTCATATATTAATATATTACTTTTGAATTGAAAACGCAACCACCTGAAAAGGTTATTTGTAAATACTGTAAGCGGGTGATGGCGTTTATATAGTAAGAATTAAATTCTATGCAAGAAAGTGCAAATATCATTAAATAACATTAAATATTTTTAATACAATTTAATAAGGATGTTGACAAAAATATGTGAAGCGCTTACATTAGTGTTGGAACTTAAATTTGCGTATGGGAGTGTGAGTGATAGATGAGTCACGAAAAAATAGCTCAAGCAGATAGTCGCTGGTTAGACGACCCGGAAGTCTTTCGGGTTAACGAATTACCAGCACACAGTGATCACAGATTTTATCGAAATCAAGATGAAATTAAACGTGATCAAAGTAGTTTTGTTCAATCATTAAATGGTGATTGGCGATTTTCTTATGCCAAGGATCCAATGAGTCGTCAAAAAGATTTTTATAAAGCAGATTTTGATTCCGGCAATTTTGATACAATTCGGGTTCCCGGATTAATTGAATTTGCCGGATATAATAAGATTCATTACATTAATACGTTTTATCCATGGGAAGGAAAAGAATTCCGCCGACCAGCGTTTACAATGGGACCGGATCAAGATGAAGCCGGTATGTTTAGCAAGGGCAAAGATAATCATGTTGGTGCCTACGTTAAGAAATTTACGTTGAATCCGGATTTACAGGGCCATGATGTCCGCATTCGTTTTGAGGGCGTTGAAACCGCAATGTATGCTTGGCTGAATGGCCATTTTCTGGGCTATGCCGAAGATAGTTTTACCCCTCACGAATTTGATTTAACACCTTATTTGACTGATGGAGAGAATACCTTGGCTGTAGAAGTATTCAACCGCAGTACGGCCAGTTTCTTGGAAGATCAGGATATGTTTCGTTTCTTTGGCATTTTCCGCGATGTGTCGTTAATCGCTCAACCGGCTGTTCATATTGAGGATTTATCAATTAAGCCAACCGTGAACGATGATTTTCAATCCGGACGATTAAAGGTTGAAGCTCAGTTTTCCGGTCAGCAAAGTGGCGTTGTTGCCCATTTAACCGTTGTTGACGCAACAGGCAAGCAGGTCTATGAAACCAGAAGTGAGGTTGACAGCGATGTTCAATTAGCCGATACACCGTTTAAGACAATTCACCTCTGGGACAACGATAACCCGTACTTATATCAGTTAACGATTACATTGACGGATAAAGATGGTCGGACATTGGAAGTTGTCCCATACCAGTTCGGCTTCCGTCGAATTGAAATCAATCAGGATAAAGTGATTGTCCTAAATGGCAAGCGACTGATTATCAAAGGTGTTAACCGCCACGAATGGGACGCCAAGTCCGGCCGGGTTGTCACAATGTCGGATATGAAGCAGGATATTGAAACGTTTAAGAAAAACAACATCAACGCTGTTCGGACCTGTCATTATCCGGATCATATTTCCTGGTACTACCTGTGTGATACCAACGGTATTTACATGATGGCCGAAAATAATTTGGAATCCCATGGGACTTGGCAGAAATTGGGCAGTGTCGAACCGTCCTATAACGTTCCCGGATCGGTTCCACAATGGCAAGCAGCCGTTCTTGATCGAGCTAAAAATAATTATGAGACTTTCAAGAATCATACCAGTATTTTATTCTGGTCACTTGGTAACGAATCATATGCCGGTGATGATATTGAGGCTATGAACAGCTACTATAAGGAAGTTGATCCATCAAGGCTTGTACATTATGAAGGCGTCTTTCATAATCCCAAATATAAACCAACCATTTCAGATGTTGAAAGCCGAATGTACGCAACACCGACTGAAATTGAGGCTTATTTGAAGGATAATCCGCAAAAACCTTTCCTACTATGTGAGTACATGCATGATATGGGTAATTCAATCGGCGGTATGAAATCGTATATGGACCTTCTTGATAAATATCCAATGTATCAAGGTGGCTTCATTTGGGACTTCATCGATCAGGCGGTTGCAGTCAAAGACGAAGTGACCGGTCAAAAGGTGCTTCGATATGGCGGCGATTTTGATGACCGGGTTTCCGACTATGAATTTTCCGGAGACGGCTTGATGTTCGCCGATCGGACAGAAAAACCAGCAATGCAGGAGGTTAAATACTATTATGGCAAATACTAATCAGTTAAAGGTCATTTACGGCGATGGGACTCTTGGTGTTGGTGGTGATGATTTCCATTATATCTTCAGCTATTCACGAGGTGGCCTTGAATCTTTGGTCATTGGTGGTAAAGAATGGTTATATCGTGAACCCAAACCGACTTTTTGGCGGGCAACAACCGATAACGACCGGGGGAATGGCTTTTCAAAGAAATCAATTCAATGGTTGGGAGCCGATATGTTTATCGATGTTAAATCGATTGATGTTAAAGTGAATAATCAGCTGATTGACTTTCCAGGTGCTCCGTTAAATAATCGGTATTCCAACAATGAGTTTGCGGATCAAATTGAGATTATTTACCATTATGAAACGTTGACGACTCCAAGCACGACGGTGGACGTGAGTTATACAGTGACACCAAATAGCGTCATTAAAGTGGCTGTTCACTATGCCGGACAAAAGGCGCTTCCGGAATTACCGGTATTCGGGATGCGTTTTGTATTACCAACCAAGGCAATTGATTATCAGTATGACGGTCTTTCAGGTGAAACATATCCTGATCGAATGGCTGGCGGTGTCCCCGGGGTTTATCAAATTGATGGCTTACCGGTCACAAAATATTTGGTACCGGAAGATAATGGTGTCCATATGGAGACAAACTGGGTCACGGTCACTCGAAACAGTACTAAAAATAACGCGGACTCATCCAGTGTCCCGTTTAGCCTGACTTTCGAAAAAGTGGATCAACCATTTGCGTTTAGTGCTTTGCCATACACCGCAGAAGAATTGGAAAATGCCACGCATATTGAGGAACTGCCGCTTCCAAGAAGAACTGTGATGACTATTTTAGGTGCCGTTCGTGGTGTCGGCGGTATTGATAGTTGGGGTGCGGATGTTGAACCTCAATATCATATTCCGGCAGATCAGGATATCGATTTTGGCTTTGTGATTAAACGAGGGTCGAAATAAGATTCGGATTGCGAATGGGGTTTCTAACAACTATGTAAACTTATTTTGAAATAAACGAGGGCCTCCGAGATTTGTCTTGGGGGCTCTTTTGTCGTTCACCGTAAAAGTTAATTCTCTTACCAATCGGGTCATTTAACCGAAATTAATCTGACTTAGGTGGCTGCCATAGGTTAGATAAGTATTAATGGAAGGTGAGCATCTATATATGGATCTCAAATTGTGATCTTTTTGCTATGAAACTTAATGCTTTCTTCCTGAGTGGAATCTTCTCACTAGTCGTCACTGCTTGAACCTGAAAAAATATCAACAACTAGTGCGATGAAGATTAAAGAAGGTGCCCAAGTGAGGGTGGCACCGAAGAATGAAAGTAAGTTACTACTTTTGGGTGCCCACTTAAATAATTCGAAAACAAATTGAATAAACAAACAGTCTGCCAAGCCAAATGTGATATCAAACGAGTATCTAAACATTAAAGATGTTTTTCTTTTGAATTTTATCTTTTGTCGTAAGCTACACATTGGCATTCTCCAGTCCTTAATAAATTTGGTAATCCCAATAATCAGCAGTTTTGTTAGTTCGGGAAGAGTCTGAATAAATTTTGACGTGATATCGCACGCAAACACTTTCTGAATCTTTGTCTTTCCAAGTGGATACCCACTAATTTTTGTTGGTTATTCGCGAAATACCTTTATTAACGATGCATCGTTGAAATTAGGCTATCATGCAATTTTGATTTTAACAATGGATTTATGAACTTTTCATAATTTTCACAATAAATCAATTCTTATTTAAAAAAATTTCATCTTTCAAATTACTATCATTATAAATCCAGAATCTCAATTATGAAGACGCTTTAATTGATTTAAGTGCCTTCTGGGTAGATACTTCATGTGATGAAACATCGAGCGTTTGATTTCTATCTAGGGGGAATTTAAAAATGGCAAATTTAGTTGTTAAAACGGATGTTGAATATGATTCGATCAACCATCAAAAGACGGACATCTACTATGATGGGGATGTGAAACAAGCTAAGGGTGCAATCATCGATATCCATGGTGGCGGTTGGTTTCGTGGCAATAAATCCAAGGATGCCGATTCATCCAAACGTTTCGTTGAATTGGGATATTTAGTCGTTACACCAGCTTATCGTATTACACCGGTTGCCTATTATCCGGCACCGTTAGAAGATATGGATCATTTGTTTGAGTGGCTGAAAAATTCTGATTTACCGTTCGATCATGATCATATCGGCGCATTTGGGTCGTCAGCCGGCGGAAATATGGTGGTCGAATTAGCCATTAAATACGGCATTCCAATCGTATCGCTTTCCGGAATTTTGGATATTGATGATTGGTTGGGCAAACATCAGGACGTGGTCGCTGCAGAAGGCGATACCAGCGGATTTAACGCTACAGCCAGTGCAAATATTAATCAGACCGGTGCCAACGATCCATTTTACAAATGGTTTGTGACCAACTATTTCAACGGCCGAACGGATCAGTATGAAGCAGCAACTCCTTATCACAGAGTAACCGATCAGACCGGCACAATGTATTTGGCTAATTCCTTGAATGAGTTTGTGCCAAACAGCGGTGTTTTAACGATGGCAAAGACGTTATCCGACCACCAAATCCCATATACGACCAGAATGTTGACTGGCAGCCGACATGCAAAGGGATATTTGGATGATGTATGGGATGATGTTGCGGCATTCTTTAATAGGACGGTTTAGCTTGTTGTTCTATAATAGGCAATCTTTTATTAAAAAGCTTGACCAGATACAAAATAACGGTTCAATAACTTCTAAAGCCAGTTTTAGAATATTGAACCGTTATTTTTTGCCTAATTTGATAAATTGATCCCTTTGTCATCTTAATAATAGTTAAATTGCCATGACAAAGAATCTATCCATAGCTGAATGTTCGCCATTGTTTAGAGGATGACCCAATTCTGAGAAGCCGTATTCCTGATAAAGATGAATGGCTGTTTTTAGATTATGGTGGGTTTCAAGATAGACTTCCTTGTAACCGGCATGTTTAGCAAAGTTAATTGCTGCATCAAGTAACTTGTAACTGAGATGTTTTCCTCTGGCATTCTCTGTTAAATATAATTTTTGCAACTCGGCTATTCTATTTTTTGCATCATATTCAGCGATGCCGTTACCACCTAAAATATCACCGTTGTCAGTGGAAGCTACGAAGTATTGACGCTTAGGGCTTGACTGGTAATACTGACTTAGGTTAGAGAGTTCGGGATCAAAATAGGCTGTCCCGGGGATATCTAATTGATATGCTTTTAATGAATGTTGAACAATATGAGCTAAAGCTGAATTGTCGCGACTTTCAATGGGTCTGATTTGTGTCATTTGCATTACTCCAATTCAAATTAATGATATGTTAGGCATATACTTCTCCAATTGAGTAAAGGGCTGCTTTACCGCTCAGTATGGTTCGTGCTCCTTGGTACTCGCAGTAAAGGATACCGCTTCGTTTGGAAGCTTGATAAGCGGTGATCTTATTTTTATTTAGTCGTTTTGCCCAATAAGGAACGAGGTGACAATGTCCGCTTCCACAAACGGGATCTTCATCGACAGCCAACTTTGGTGCAAATGAACGGGAAACGCTATCGTATTTTTCTCCTAGTGCTGTGATGTGTAGTAATAACCCATCGAGCTGACGAACCTTTTCTAGGTCTGGTTTAGCGTTGATGACTTGGTCCGGTGAATCAAGGACGCAGACCAGATCCCGGGCCATGTAAGCGGCAAGTGGTTTTGTTCCGATTGCATCAGTCATTTCCTGGGTAACCGCAACGGGTTTGAGATCATATGAAGGAAAGTTCATTTCATATAAATCACCGTTTTTGGCAACCTCCAATCGACCGCTTAAAGTTTCGAAGGTCACCCGAGTTCTGTCTTTTTCAATGAAGTTCATAATCACGTAACCGGTTGCTAATGTGGCGTGTCCGCAGAGGTCGATCTCACCGCCCGGGGTAAACCAACGGAGTCGGTAGCCAGTATTTTCCTTGACACAAAAGGCCGTTTCGGATAAATTATTTTCCATTGCAATTTTTTGCATCAAGTCATTCTCTGGCCAACTATCCAGAATGCAGACAGCAGCGGGGTTGCCTTTAAATATTTGATTAGTAAAAGCGTCAACAATATAACTTTTCATAGGCTAGTCACTCCATTTCTTATTGCATATACTTTAAAACAAGTTATCATATAAGTAAAATTAATTTTTGTAATTGCCGAATTAGGAGAGCTGATATATTGATGAATCGTTTACTTGCACTTCAAAAAGTCGTTGAGTTGGGGAGCTTTACAAGGGCAGCTGAAGCTTTAGGATTCACTCAGTCTGCAATTAGTCAAATGGTCACATCGTTAGAAGAAGAAATGAAGATTAAACTTTTAGATCGCTCCAGAAATGGCATTACGTTAACCCTGGAAGGGCGAAAAATCTTTTCTTTTATTGAAAATATTTTATTACAATACCAAATTATGGAAGAAAAAGTTGACGAAATCAAAGGCCTCGAAACAGGCGTTATCAGAATCGGAACCATTTCAAGTATTTCATGTCACTGGCTGCCCAAACTAATTAAAACATTTCAAGAAAAATATCCAAAGGTTGAATTTATCCTTCACCAGGGAGATTATACAACGATTCCTGAATGGGTGAAAAATGGTGAAGTTGATTTCGGCTTTATTAATCCGGACGTTAAAACCGGGTTGGATACTGAATTTATTAAAACCGGTGAATTACGTGCGGTCATTCCTCAAATCAGTGTTTTAGCAAAGCAATCCTATGTTAGATTATCAGATCTTGCACAGGAGCCGTTTTTACAGTTGGAAGAGGGCATCTTAAGTGAACCAATGGAAGCTTTCCATCGAGCTGGTCTCAATCCGGATGTGAAGTTATGTGTTCATGATGATTATTCAATTATGTCAATGGTCGAATCAGGAATAGGTGTCAGTATTTTGCCTGAGTTGGTCTTACGAAAAACAAATTACAATGTTAAAATTTTACCTATCAAACCTGTTATTAAAAGGAAAATTGGCATTGTTAAAAAAGACAAAGAGTCATTATCTTTAGCAAGCCAAAAATTTATTAAGTATCTATTTACAAAAGTAGATACGTTACCATGAAAACAAACGCATTTAATCAATTAGTCATTACATAATCAATACAAATCAACGAGATGGCTACTCTTTTTCCATTTTTAATCTGGTTCGAAATGCATTGTACTTGTCGGCAATCATCCTGCCAAAGGTTTATGAACCATTCTGATGTGCGGCGTGGAATGAAAGATAAATGGGTCGCCTTGAGTGATAAAACCAAACTTCTGGTATAGGGATTCGACTTGAATTTGGGCTTCAATTTTGATTGGCGTATTTGGGAAATCAGTTTGAATTGTCTGCATAATATGGTCGATTAAGGCTCTGCCATATCCTTTCCCTCGATATTCCGGTGCGGTAACGACACGGCCAAACGTGACTTGGCCATCGTCCTCGAATATCCGGGCATAAGCTGCGATGTTGCCGTCAACTAATTTGAAAACGTGGATGGCCTTAAGATCGTTGGTATCTACTTCCTGATAGATGCGCTTTTGATCGACCACAAAAATTCTGGTTCGAAGATATAGTATATCGAATAGTTCTTTGGTCGTTAACTGATTGAATGGTTTGATAACCCACATGATGAACGCCTACTTTCTGGAAAATAATAATTGATTAATGGTTTCAACGGCTTGATAAAATTGAGCCTGTTTGTCGATAGACAATTTTGATAATAATTGTGCTACCTGTTCGTTTGACCTATCATCCAGGTTCTGGGTCATTTGCTGACCGGAAGCAGTCAGCTTCAATTGAACGGAACGGGAGTCTTCAGGTGAGGGCACTTTTTCAAGGAAGCCCTGCTTGACCAGCCGATTAATGATTCGACTGGTATAGCTTTTATCGATTTTTAAATGGGTGGCAATCTCGTTGGGGTTGATGAGGTGGTTAATTTTAATTTCCAATAAGATACGTCCTTCCTGCCAACTTAGACTGGTATTGAATACCTGTCTGTTCAGTAATCCAAGAAGCTCCGTATAATCGCGATTAAATTCGCGAATCAAGGAAATTTCTTTTTGTGAAAGCAAAACGGTCCCTCCTGATGATTAAAATTTGGTGAACGTGATTCTAATTATAAATATTTTAGTGGCTTTTGTCCACTATTTTTAAAGGCGATTCTTCTGATTAAATCAAAAAAACGATTCGAAATTTCTAAAATGAGGTTAGAAATTTCAAACCGTTATCGAATAAGCTTAAAATGAAGACTGCCAAAATTTATTTTACATAAGCGTTCTTATAATTATAGTTTGGTCCTGCGGTATTATAAATGATGCCCTTGACCTTAGGATTAATTAACCATTTCTCTCCTGATTGATAAAGCGGTACGATAGCTTGATCCTTTAATGCCAAGTTCTGTGCACTCACCATATCGTTCCAACGGGCCTCCGGTTTATCGGCATCCTGGCCGTTACTTTTAGCAATTAATTTATCATAAGCAGCGTTTTTCCATTTTGAAATGTTACTGGGGTTCTTAGACGTTAAGATGTTTAAGAATGTGACCGGATCGGAATAATCGGCGAACCAGTCGGCAACGGTTGCTTGAAATTGTTGATCGGCCTGACGTGACAGGACAACTCTGGCAGGAATGTTATTTAAGGAAACCTTCAAGCCGGGTAATTTTTCAAGGGCGCTTTGGAGGTACTCTGTCAACTGTTTAGTAGAATAATCATCCCCAGCCATCAGCGTAAAGCTAAGTGATTTTAATCCCTCTTGTTTTAGTCCTTCTTTAAATAGTTTCTTGGCTGCCGACAGATTATAGGTCATTGAGGCAGGTGCGGTTGTGTCTTCAGTGAAGTCCTTTCCAGTCTTTGGCGAAACGGCCAATCCTTTGGAAACAAAACTATCATTTTGGATAGCACCGCCACCCACGACTTTGTTTGTCATGACTTTTCGATCAATGGCCATTGAGATTGCCTGACGAATTTTTAGATTCTGAAAGACCTTTTTCTTTTGATTGAAAGCAATGTAGTAGGAAGATGACTGATTTCTGGTCACAATGTGTTTATTCTTGCTGTATTGCTTGGCTTGGTCGTTGGAGAGACCGTCCATATCCAGCTTCTTTTCGTTATATAGATTCAGGCCGGTTGTCGGATCTTTCACAACACTGTATTTAACCTGATTCAATTTGACGTTTTTCTTATCCCAATAGTAAGGATTCTTCTTTAGGGTCCATGATAAGTTGGTTCCTGTCCATTTTGTTAATGTGAACGGCCCGTTGTAAACCTGTTTGTCAGATGACGTGCCATATTGACTACCATATTTTTGAACTGCTTTGGCGTCTTGGGGGAAGAATACCGGAAAGCCCATGAGTAGTTTAAAGAATGGCAGCTTATCTTCGAGTGTGACGGTTAGTTTATACTTGCCGTCTGCTTTAATGCCCAGGGATGACACAGGGGCTTTATTGGCTTGGATCTTATCGGCATTTTTAATCCCTGAGAAAAGATAGCCATACTGTGAAGAAGTCTTTGGATTCAGTGTTCGACGCCATGAATAAACGAAATCCTGTGCAGTGACCGGATCACCGTTACTCCATTTTGCATTTTTTCTGAGATTAAACGTGTAGGTCTTACCATCCTTGGATTCTTTGTAGGATTGAGCAATTCCGGGTTCAATCTTACTATTCTTGCCCAAGCGAAGAAGACCTTCGTCGACGTTATTTAATACTGTAAAACTGTTAAGCGCAGTCGTTTTCGATAAGTCGACAGACGTTAATTCGGAGTCGATTGATGTTCGGATAATTTGCTTGTCTGAAGACTGCTTGGATTTTCCACAGCCAACCAATAGTACTGAAAAACAGGTGATGCCAACCAATAATTTAAGTTGTTTTGATGACCCCATATAAAATCCTCCCTAAGTGCCGTTTTTGTTCTTCGTAAAATATTAGAAAACGGTAAACTGATGTTAGAATATGTAACATTTTCATTAATTATACTTTAATCAAATTTTAATGCAACCTTTTTTGATAAAACTAAAGCTTATAAACGGATTTTATTCAAATAAGAAGGGATAGGGATGGGGGATCAGTAAAGGTGACAGCAGTTTAAGAAAGGTTGATTTTTAGACATAAAAGAGCGATTCAGTTTTCCTGACATTAATCCAGGAAAACTGAATCGCTTTTTAAACGAACCTTATTTAAAATAACGGATACAACTCTAATTGAGCGGTTCTAATTCTTTGAGTGGCGTTATTGCCCCACCGTTTGAGTTTGATAACCTTACTTAAAATAAAAAGTTTATCGACAGGACAAACGCAATATAAAGGATGCCGTATGCCAATACGACAAAGTGTAAGGTATCTGTCAGTTTAAGCAGTCGGGTGGTTGCGTAATCTTTATTGAAAAATATGTGGAACCACCCCAATGGCAGTAACACAAGCAGGATACCATAGCCGATTTGTTCATAGAAGTGAGCCATTGTCAAAATCACAGGTGAGAAAAGAATCATCATAGTGACACCCACCAAGTACATAATGGCAAACGACTTCATAAATTTTGGATTGATTAATCGTTTTAAATTCGAGTTCATCAAAATAAATCATCTCCGTTTGAGTGGCTTACACTGGCATTATAACAAGTTAAAACCGTTAAAGCCAAATTGATTTAAAAAACACAAAATTTATTCAGGGGCTAAAATATGATACCCTGTCAGTATGCATTAAGAAAGTAGGGATAATTTGATACAAACACGTTGGTCTTGGCAGAAGCTTCTTATTTCCGCTGTCATTTTATTTGGATTATTATTTGGTATCAGCTTTGTTTCCAGAGCGATACTGTTTTCCGGTCACAGTGAGACGGCGATTTATCTTCGAGCAGTTGTCAGGTTTACATACGCTGTTATCGCGGGTGGCATTGCCTACTATGGATTGGGAGGCAATCGGCTTTTAAAATCGGTGCCGCCATTAAACCTTTTTCTTAAAATAATGATAACGGTTATTGGTGTGTTATTAATATTACTGTTGCTCGTAAGTGGCTTTCCATATCGGCTGTTGGCAATGGTCCATTCAAATCTGTTTATTGCAAATACATTAGTTGCATTATCGGCCGGAGTTCTTGAAGAGTTTACCTGTCGGGGGCTGTTACTGTCGGCTTTCGCGCAAGCATTTGAACGAAATAAGTACCGTTATACGTGGGCGGCGGTGGTTTCAGGCGGTTGTTTTGGGTTACTGCATTTATTTAACTTACTTGCCGGTCAAGCCTTAATGACCACACTTCAACAAGCCATCTATGCATTTGTTTTGGGCATCCTTTTTGTCGCAATCAGATTAACGACTAATTCGCTTGTTTGGGTGATGATCATCCATTTCTTTATTGACTGGCAGCCAACCATCTCATCTGAAGTCATGACCGGAAGTGGGTCGCCATGGGGCGCATTTTTTATTGTTTGGACGCCTGTTTTGTTGATCGGATTGGCATTTATGATTGGTTTTGACAAGAACGTTCGCTGGCATTCGGGGTTATCATTTCTATAAATTGACGTGAAAGACGATCAATTCACCCATTTAGTGGTCGCTATTTTGCTGACTATCGATTATGTCAAGCAACAGGAATCTCAAGCAGATATGGACAGTACAACTTACTGAAAATCAATGAATGGCATTAGAAGTCGAGCTGAAAGACTTTTAGTGTCATTTTATTGTGCATGTGGGTATTTTGAAGTTATATACCGGTCTTTCAGAAAAAAGAGTCCTGCAATCAAGGGCCCCAGTAGTGCATAAAGCAAACTCAGACTGATGTTGATGACGAGCCCCCACTGGTCATCGTGGAGCTGCATCATGAATTGCCACTGCGATAAGCGTTCTTTTCGTCGATTGATGAATCCCCATTCATCTTTAGGAGATCGTTTTCTGATTCTTTCTGATTTTAATTCTGATAGTCCCTTTGTCGGCAGTGATTGACTGGTTAAATAAAATGTTTTGCGATTAACTAAGAACAACTGAGAAACCCATGAACAAAAAAGCCATACATTGAACCAGTTAAAATTAAACACGAACCGCATCCTACCATCTGCATTGAAGAAGTAGAGTAACCCGATCATGATTAGAGATTGGCAGATGAAGCGGCCTGTCTTTCTATAGATCATTGTTTTGTCCCTCCAGTTTTTGAAAACTTGCCTATGGTCAAAAGTATAGCGAATTATGGCTAAAATTAAAGACATTTTCTCAGAAATACGACATATTTCTGAGAGGCCCTTTAATTTTAAGCGATTGTCTTTATAATGGAAACCAGTTAAAAGTTTGAAGGACCTAATTGGAAACAGTGAGGATGGGAGGCAGTTAGATGACAATGGCTTATGAGATTCGTGGCCTTGAAAGGGGAACGCTAAGTGTCTTGCTCATTTTATTTTTTAACGTAACTAACTTTAGCGTATCGGCATTTCATATTAATTTTAATTGGTATGTGGATCTGGTACTCCTAAGCTTTATCACGGTTTATCCATATGTCAGGTATCGCCTGCATCGCCTTTATCAATGGCAGTTATTTTCGAACAGAAAATCGCGGTTAACCACAAATGTTAATCAATATCGTGACCGGTATCTGGCGACGGCACGGATGCCCGAATCAAATTTGAGAACATTGGCTTATTCAAGTGATGGTCATTATTTGTGGTTCTTCGCAAAGTGGTTGAAAAACTTTTTGTTGGATTTGATCGTTATGCCGCTGAGTATTGTACTCAGTGTCTATTTTATTTTTCGGAGTCGATTCACAAATCTTTAAGATTATAAGCAGAAATAATGGTCGCAAATATAAATAGACGCGTTTCAATATAAAAATAAAAGTCCTGTAAGGATCGATGATTTTACACTGATCTTACAGGATTTTTTTAAATGTATCGCCTGAGAAAGGGATTTCTTTTGGTCATTTGAGATGAACTGCCATTAGGAAAAAAATAACGTACATGACAACAGCTATTGGTCCGAATACTCTCGTGGATTTAATATACATTTTTTTGCTGTCTTGATTCTTAATTAACTTATCGCCTATTAAGTTAAGCGATAGCGCAAATATCAATGGTATGCCGATCATTAAAAGAATATAAAGATAAATAGTCATATTCAAAACTCCTTGCTAACCAGTACACACCAAAAATATGTCTAAAGTTTGAGTATTTTGTAAATATAGTGTGAATAGAGGTTGATCTTTTTGTGAAAAAGTTTAAGTGTTTGGAGTATTAATCTTTGTTTAACAGGTTTTCTTTAAAAATATAAACAATCAAAAACGAGGTCGGATTTTTCCGACCTCGTTTAATAGGGCATTTAAGCTGATCACCAATATCCCAATAATTTCGTTAATTTAGCTCTATTAATATCCCGGTTCGATAATTTGTTGGTAAATCCCGCGAAAGAACCATTGCCGGTTTTAGACGTCGTCCAGGAATATTTAATACTGCCGGCACTTTCGCCTGACTGAGCGTACATAATATCGTCCAGATAAGGTGTGTGATCCAGCCCCAAGCTGTGGCCGAGTTCATGGGTGATCGTTGCTTCCCAGAAGCCGCGGTAATACTTATCGTAGGCAGCTTTGTCAGCGGCGGTCTTTGGTTTGGATACCTTTTTTCCGCTAACGGCTTCAAGTACGGTCAAGATGTAACTGTTGCTATTGAAGTGGGATTTATTGACCCAAAGTTTATTGGTCCTGTACAGGCCATCCCACAGACTGCCATTTTGACCACCCGTTCCAAAGCCGACTCTGATCGTGTAGTTGGTGCTCGTTCCGGTTTTAAAAACGGTTGTCCCCAAAGCTTGATTCCAGGTTTTCATCGAGACAGACAAGTATTTACGAAGCTGGGGAGAGGCAGTGTAAACCAACGCTTGATGATGGTTAAAGACAGACGGCTTGCTCATTAAATCAACATTATATTCCTTGTTGAATGTTGTTTTGTATTGACTGTAAGTCGCTTTGGAAAATGAGCGGACGCTGCTTGTCGGATTTAGATCGGGTGTCTTTTGAATCCGTGAGATAACAGTCTTTTTTGCGGTTGTTTTGGCGTAAGCCTGTGTTTGGAAATGGGATCCAAGCGAAAATGGCAGTGCGGTGGCGACTGTCAGGGATGCCAATAAACTGGCAAGTAAACGTTTCTTCTTCATTATCAAATGATAGCTCCTTACATATAGTCCGTTATAAGTTATTGGAATCATAACACCATCTAAGAACCGGTTCAAGAAATCGCCATCAAAGGTTCCTGTTTATTATGAAATTTTCATCATTAGAATTTATAGTGATTATATATAGAATGATCTCAATATGAGGGGGAGTTTGAACGTTGAAAAATAGGAAGCGTCATGACCGAAAGGGGTTCTGGTGGCAGTTATTCAGAAGTCTGATTGTTTCACCGTTAATTGTCGGATTCATTGGTGTTTTTGGACTCGGCTGGTGGTGGGCAATGATACCGGCATTATTGCTGAACGGGATTTATTGGTATCGGTACAATAAGAAATATCAAATCACCAACTTTTCAAATGAAATAAAAGCAATGATCATTTCTTTGATCTATTACCTGGGTATTTTTTCGCTTATTATGATTGTCTATCGTTACAATTACGTTGCTATGTCGGAGTATCCGTTAATTGCATTTGCCTTTCCATACAACTTATCCAGTCTGATAGCCGGTGCTTTTTTAATGTATGACCTTTTCCCATGGTTGATTATCGGGACATTTTGGTCAGGGGTATTGGGTGCTGTTTACTACCAAAGTGTGGTTGGACAATTTCCAAAACTGGGAAAGAGGCAGATGACTTGGTTAATTGGGCTCTGTTTGATTAGCTTACTGCCGCTTTACCAACAATTTGCCAAAAATTTGCGATACGTTCATACATATAGCGATACTTCCAGTGAACTTAATTTAAAACAGTTTCGACCGTTTATGAAAAAGTCACATCTGGCGAGTTTGGGCCATTCAACAAACTTGCGATTTGTCAGTCACTATCCCCGTTTGGATGGGGCTACGGCTGCGTATCCCATTTATTCAGCGATCGCACAGACATTGTATAAGGGGATGACGGCAAAGCAGGCCGCTAAAATAGTTCGGGTAGGAACAACCCCACAGGCCTTTGATCGACTGATTCATAAAAAAGCTGACGTCGTCTTTATGGCTCAGCCGTCCACAAAACAATTAGCAGCTGCCAAAAGGGCCGACGTTAAGTTGAAGCTGACTCAGATTGGCAGTGAAGCATTTGTGTTTTTCGTTAACAAAAAGAATCCGGTGAACAGTCTTTCCGTCAAACAGATTCAATCAATCTATCAACGAAAGACCATTTTTTGGTCAAGCGTAGGTGGTCGTTTTGAAACCATTTTGCCGTTTCAAAGGGCAGAAAACTCCGGCAGCCAAACGGCCATGGAGAAGCTGGTCATGCGCAATCATCAATTAGCTAAACCATTGAAATATCAGGAAGTTGACGGCATGGGTGGCATTATTGATGACGTAGCCGGATACAACAATCGTACCAACGCACTCGGCTATTCGTTTCGATTCTATACGACAAAAATGAAGCGAAATAAGAACATAAAATTATTGAAGGTTAATGGGATTACGCCAAATATGACGACTATTCGTCATGGCAGTTATCCGTTTATTGCTAAAATTTATGCGATTAGCAGATGCCATCAGACTAAAAATACCCAACGGTTGATTCGTTGGGTACAAGGCAGGGACGGCCAACAATTGATTGATCGAACCGGATATGTGGGGTTGAGGTAGCTCTGCTGAATTGATCCGAATACGGGTGTGAAGCATCATCATGATGCTTTCTATAAGGTAAGCACCATATTATACCAAATTTCATCAGCGTGATCGGAATCCGCCACGCCTTCGTTTTTGTAGCCGTGGCTTTCATAGAAAGGAATCAATTTCTTTAAACAGGTGAGGCTAATGGCGGTCCGTCCTTGTTTTCTAGCTACTTTTGCCAATTCATCCAGCAATTGACCGGCAATGCCGTTATGTTGATATGAAGGGTCAACCACCAAACTGAGCACTGTTTGATAGCTTTCACTTGGATTGTTTGGTCTCGCCTTTTCATAAAGCTCGTCGGTTAAGTAACGTTGACCAAAGGAAGGTCCCACAATGTAGCCGACGACTTGGCCTTGATCATTCTTGGCAACGATAAATGTATCCGGGTAAAGTTGGATTCGGTCTTTCATAGCTTCGGTAGTGGCAGCTTCAGCGTCTGAAAAGCCGGTATGTTCAATCCGCATGATGTCGGATAATGCTTGTGGTTGGGCGTGATCAAAAGTTATTTTCATCTTAAAAGCTCCTGTCTAATTGATTGTCTGTTCTCATTTTATCTGATAATGGTAGACTTTTCTATGTGAACAATTTTGAGAGAAGGGATTCGGGTTTATGAATCACAAAACAGAAACATTGGATAAGCAGCAAGGTCCTAATAAACGGTGGATCATTATGACAGCGGTTTTTATCGCTACGTTCATGACATCGGTTGAAGTGACCATTGTGACGACAGCTTTGCCGGCCATCATCAGTGAATTACACGGGCTGGCTTTTCAAAGCTGGATTATGAGTGCGTATTTGCTCACAACGGCCATTACAACGCCGATTTATGGCAAATTGGCTGATATGATGGGTCGACGAAACATTTTTCAATGGGGTGTCTTTGTCTTTACCGTGGGGTCTTTGTTAAGCGGGTTATCACCATCTATTTTATTATTAATTATCTCTCGGGCGCTTCAAGGAATTGGTGCAGGCGCAGTCATGCCACTGACGTTTACCATTATTGCGGATAATTTTAGTTTTAAAGAACGCGCCACGGTGTTGGCCTTTAATAACACGGCGTGGGGGTTATCAGCGTTGGTTGGACCGTTGATCGGCGGCTTTCTGGTTGATCAGTTATCTTGGCACTGGGTTTTCTTTGTTAATGTACCGTTGGGCATTGTGGTTATGCTATTCGTCTGGTTTGGCTACCATGAAAAAGTTAAGTTACGGAAGAAATTGACAATTGACTGGTTCGGTATCCTTTGGCTTGCGGTCTGTTTAGTCGGCTTACTGTTAGCTATCCAGGTTTTGGATAATCAGCCTGTGATGGCGCTGGGACTGTTTATCATTGCTGCGGTTAGCCTATGGCTGTTAGTCAGACGGGAACGGCATTTTTCAAATCCGTTGTTATCACCAAAAATGTTTCGTTCGGCGACCTTTAGCATTCAAATTATCACCGCAACGATATTAAGCGGGGTTCTGATTGGCTATCAGGTTTATTTCCCGATTTGGCTGCAGTCGCTTTACCGGGTTTCCGCCACGACAGCGGGGTTGGTTGTCACGTCTAGTTCGGTTATGTGGTTAATTGCCTCCTTCTTCGTCGGTCCCTTACTTGCCAAATACGTGCCAAAACGGATTGCAATTGTCCTGATTATCTTGATGCTATTGGGATATGTCGAGTTGATAGTTGCAGGTCAGTCGTTTCCGGTTTGGGCATTCTATGTGATTGCGATGGTTAACGGCACCGGGATGGGCATTGTGATCAGTATGAATACGATCCTCAGTCAACATTTGGTTCCGCCGACAATGGTTGGTTCGGCCACCTCAATTTTAACTTTGGGGCGGTCATTGGGCCAAACCGTCATGGCTGGTGTCTATGGCGCAATTTTAAATTTGATGATTCGACTGAATCTACATGACGGCATAACCTTTTCACAGGTTAATGGTGTGATCAGCTCAAACCACACGCATGAGGTGGCTAATCGGGCAATGGCAGATCCAATTATTTTAATGGCATTACATGCGGTTTTCGTTTCTGTTGTTTTGATTTTGCTGATTGTGATCGTGATTAATTGGCTGGATCCGAATAAAAAGATCATTAATTAATATCAGTTGTTAAATAGTTTTAAAAATTGCTTAGCCTAAGGGTTGTCTTTAGGTTAAGCCTTTTTTATCAAATTGGTCTTAATCAATTAGGTTATATTCAAAAGAGTGACTCAACACATGGTTCGACATCAGCGTCCAAGCTTCGGTTAGAAAGTGATTAATTATTTAATCAACGGGGTTGCTTTATTTGCTTTTTTGGCATACAATTCATCAGTATTAATTTTTGGAAAATGTTGGAGGCCACTGAACATGAACAAGCAGCTGGAACGTGTCTCGTTTGCGGGGATGCTGGTTACTTTAGGAATCGTTTATGGTGATATTGGAACATCACCATTGTATGTAATGAACGCATTGATTGGTGATGCCGGAAAAATGGGTAACATTTCCCCGGACTATGTCATTGGATCTATTTCATTGATTTTTTGGACATTGATGATCATTACAACGTTAAAGTACGTGATTATCGCAATGCGGGCGGATAATAATCATGAAGGCGGTATTTTTGCCCTTTACGCATTAGTACGGAAGAATGCAAAATGGTTGATTTTTCCGGCGTTAATTGGTGGAGCTGCTATTTTGGCCGATGGGACGTTGACTCCGGCCGTGACCGTGACGTCAGCGATCGAAGGTCTGAAGAATCAACATCTGGGACCAGTGACATTCAGCAATTCTCAACATGATGTGTTGCTGATAACAACTGTTGTCCTGCTTTTATTATTTGTGATTCAGCGTTTCGGTACCGGGACAATCGGTCAATCATTTGGTCCGGTTATGGTCTTGTGGTTTGGCTTTCTGTCGGTCTTCGGGGTGATCAATTTGTTAGACTACCCAATGGTGCTGAAAGCCTTGTCGCCATACTACGCAATTGAAATTCTTTTCAGTCCTGTCAACAAAGTCGGTATCTTTATTCTTGGTAGCATTTTTCTGGCCACAACCGGTGCCGAGGCCCTCTATTCCGATATGGGTCACGTTGGTCGAAAGAATATCTATGCGACATGGCCATTAGTGTATGCAGCCTTATTTTTAAACTACTTGGGACAGGGCGCTTGGGTGATTAATCATGCCAATGATGCTGCTTACCGGAATCTGTCCGATCTGAATCCGTTTTACGAAATGCTGCCGGGTAACTGGCGATTGTTTGGCATTGTGATTGCAACGTTGGCTGCTATTATTGCGTCTCAAGCATTGATTACCGGATCATATACGCTGGTTGACGAAGCAATCGGATTAAAGTTTTTGCCCAGATTGATCGTGAAGCATCCAAGTAATGTTAAAAACCAAATTTACATTTCAAATGTTAACTGGCTTTTGTGTATCGTGACGCTGGCAGTTGTCTGGTATTTTGGCAATTCCCAGAAGATGGAAGCGGCATATGGTTTGGCGATTACGATCACAATGCTCATGACGACCGTACTATTGTATGAATTCCTGAAAGGATCCCTTAGGAAAGGGATTGCACTGACAATCGCTTTATTCTTTGGCATGATTGAAGCCATTTTTCTGATTGCCAGCCTGGTTAAATTCATCCATGGCGGCTATGTCACATTAACGATTATGTTGGCTATTTTGTACATTATGTGGGTATGGTATTTCGGTAATAAGCGCCGTGAACATTACGAACGGGAAAGTGAATATGTCTCACTTTTGGATTATCGTGATCAACTTAAAGAACTCAGCAAAGATGAAGACGTCCCGCTTTTTACAACCAATCTGGTGTACATGACTAAAATTAAGGGCGATTATCAGATTAAACGCAGTACCATGTATTCGATTTTGGATCAGGAACCAAAGCGGGCCAAAGTGTATTGGTTTGTGACGGTAAACGAAACCAATGTGCCGTACGAAAGCAACTATACGGTTGATATGCTTGGCACAAATAATATCGTTAATGTCCAATTGTATTTGGGCTTTCGTAAATCTCAATCGGTCAGCGTCTATCTGCATCAAATTGTGGATCATTTGGTTGATCAAGGAATTTTAGAGCCCCAGGTACCAAAATATTCCACTCAACGGAAACGTAAAGTCGGTGATTTTAAGTTTGTTATTATTAATGAACAACCGGCAGATTTGGTTGCGAATGATCAGATCGGGTCATTGGATAAACGGTTGATCAGTGGTCGAATTTATTTGCAAAACATCACGGCGTCACCAACATCATGGTACGGCCTGGAGTTCAGTAATGTTGTCGAGGAAAGTTCACCTTTATTTATCGTTCAGGAAAAAGATCAGTACCTGGTTCAACGAAAGATTTATCATTATGTTGACGATAAAACGCATCAATAGGAATGAGTGCTTAACATGGCTTTCTTTTGGCTCCTTTTCGGTAGACTGATTAAAATTCTTGAAATGATTTTTTCCGAGATGGGACCAAAAAAAGGATTAGTGTTAGAACCTGTTTGAAGACTTAAACAGGTTCTGATGCTAATCCTTTTTTGAAACAGTTATTTTATTAGGAGCTAACTATTCTTTCATTGCATCCGGCACACCGGCAACGGTCTTGAAGACATCTGCCAGTGAAGTGTGCATATCGGCGAATTTCTTGTTAAGAATCAGTTGACGGAATTGTTCAACTGAAAGCCTTTCAACGTCCTTGAATGGTACGGGGCTGACACCCAAGTTACCAGTGGTATTGATACCTGTGGTAAGGGTAATGATCAAACCGGCTTTACTGTCCAAACGAACGGTATAGTATTCGTAATATGACGTGTTTTCATAATTACCAGTCAGTTCTTCATGTTTTGCAAAGTAATCGGTAATAAAGTTTTTGAAATCTTCTTTTGAGTTAAGTGCTGCTTTCCAATCAGTTGTATTTGTCATCGTAGTACTTCCTTTCATATCTTATCACTAGGTTGTCACAAATTGAGAATTGGTCAACTAATATGTTAGACACTCATTCCCTATCTCAATTACAATTATCATTCTAAACATATTTAATTTAATTGCAAGTGAAAAAGCCTATGAAAACGTTGACAAATAAGGATCTTTTACAATTATTTATTGTAAACGTTATCTTATATTTGTTTTACAGAATAAGTGATTCAAAGCTTCTTATATATCAGTTTTGAGGACGATCCATCCCATTTCCGTTCGATATTCGTATTTCTCCGTTCAAGAAGCCGTGTTGCCGTACTTTTGTATTTTCTTGGGATTGCTATTTATCATTTATATGATAAAACTGATGACCAAGATGATAATCCTTTTGAAAAATAGTTTAAAAAGAGACTGTAATTAATTATTCACAATAATTGTTAATTAGTAGGTGGTTATAGAAAATAATAAGCAAGCATAGTAATAAAAGTGTTAATTAACAAAAAAACAATTTAAATAAAATAATATAAATGCTATTTACTTATTTCCTTGTAAGCGCTATATTCATACTAACGAAAGATATATTAACCCTTTTGCGAAAAAAGCAACGTTATATCACTGAATAAAGTGTATGCGTTTTATTATATAAAATAATTAATCCATTTTTTAAGGATTTCTGGAGGAAATTAAATGTCAGCTTATCTTTTTGTTCATTTTAAGGAAAAAAGAACGCCTGATGGCGAACAGGTTTATTTTGGCATCAGTCGTGATGGTTACAAATGGGAAACCGTCAATGATGCTCAGCCGGTCTTATGGAGTTATTACGGTGATAAGGGTGTCCGAGACCTTTCGATCAATCAAACCCAAGATGGCCGCTATATTATTTTGGCAACGGATCTCAGCCTATCTTACGGGATGTTAAACCAATATCACAATTCCTGGACTGAAATCAGTGAGCATGGGAGTAAAAAACTGGTTATGTGGGAATCTACCGATCTGATTCACTGGAGTTCCCAACAAATGATTAGTATTGAAGGCGCTAATGATTTTGGTGTCATGTGGGCACCGGATGTTGTTTACGACTCACAAAATAACGATTACATTGTTAATTGGTCATCTTCAACTATGCAGGACAACTATGGTCCAAAAGCCATTTATTATAGTCGAACAAGTGACTTTAAAACATTTTCCAAGGCGCAACTCCTGTATCGAAAATCAGACAGTGAAGTCATTGATTCAGCTATGTACGAAGAAGACGGCTGGTACTACCTGTTCGTTAAATCCGGAGCTAATCCGGAAACTATTATTCTTTTAAGATCACAGCAGTCAACCGGGCCATTTGAAAGAGTATCAAATTTTGATGACGGTATGAACCGGATTCAACGCGGTAAATATGAAGCACCAACAGCGGTTAGGGTTGAGGATCAATGGTTGTTATTTTTGGATTATTATGGCACGGGCGCAGAGGGGCAGGGATATGTTCCTTTCATTGGAAAAACGTTGAGTGCCGGAAAGTTTGTTCGCAGTGACCAGTCATTCAGTTTTCCTTATGGATTCAAGCATGGCACTATTTTAAAGATCAGTGATGCTGATTTTGATAGACTAAAGGCCTATCATAAGAAACCTTCCGAGTATTAAAAACCAGGATATAAATAGATGATCTCCACGCACTCAATCAGTGTAGCCCTTGAACAGCGATTGGCCGGGTGTGGATAGTCCGGCCAATCGCCTAAAATTTTCTATGTTCACTCCATAGGAATAAGAAAAATAATTGCATAAAAGCACCTTTGAGAGCATGAGACACTTTCAAAGGTGCTTTTATTGCGATGATAATCACTGATCTTCAATATCACTAAAATAAAAAATGCCTTTAATGCCTTGATCGTGATTACCGAATTTTTTACCGAAGATTGTACAACCACCAACGTTTTTAGCTGTATCTTTAACCTCAAACCTAAGTGTCCAAGAGTTTTTAGTAGGATCAATATCTGTTATAAGTGTATCGGTGGCGTGCTGGCCGTCAATGAAAGAGCCATGTTTAGAGATTCTGAAGGATTTGAGCATACCGTATTGATTCATGTCGTTATAGACCCATTTTGGGGTGTAACGTCCGCGAATATCAGAAAAATCACCGGGACTTGTCCACGTACCAATCTCATGACCATCCAGGCTGACCGTGATGTCGGAAGGCCAGTTATTGTTTGAAAATGGAAATTCAGAACTAAGCTCGGCCGAAAGCTCAATCATTTCGAGCTGCTGATTGTCTTTTAGGTAGTTCGGAATTTGGTATTCTACAAATCCCTTTGAGAACCACAACATACCTGCTTTGTACCGTTCGGGATCCATAAAGTAGCTCGGATTGTCGACTTTGCCTATGAAACCATCCTGACCTGCCAAACCGCATGAAGGCTGAACATCATAATCAGTAAACTGACCGATCGGCAATTCGATATCCCAATTCTCATAAGGAATATATAACTGCTGTGGGAAAGAAACGTTGATGGTATCAACACGTAAGCTGGAGATGCGTTGATTACCTTTCTTTTCAGTTCTAATAATATTTGCCTCTTGAAGTTTATTGAGATGCATAATAGTGATTGGGCTGCTTAAGCCGATTGCCTTTGAAATTTCGGAAACGTTCATTTTCTTTTCCGAAAGTAATTTAATAATATGAACCCGCACCTTACTGTCCAATGCAGCGAATACGGGAATTGATTTATCAGATATATCGAGATCCATAGTGAGTATCCATCCTTAATTGAATAAATTAACATTTTAGCTAGTATGTTACTGCTAATGAGTGATAAAGTCCATATATTAGTAATGTTTTTATATCTTTACAAAGCTAATGTCTTTTATTAGCTAACAAAATAGTTGTGGAATTCTGATTATGACAGATTTTTTGGATTAAAAAATTAGAACTTTTCATTTTTAAGTGGATTAGCGGATGATAAGTATTGTTTTTGTTAACAAGGAAAGGTGTTAAGATGTTTTTTACTCAAGTAAGATAATATTTACTAATATAAAGCGAAATAAAGTCTCACTTTTAGTAAAAATGTTATTTACTTTTGCCAATGAAAGCGCTATATTTAGATTGTTAAAACTTCTACCGGTGAAAGTTAACAAATTTCATTAATGTTTATATTATGTATGCAATTATTTATTCAAAATAGGAAAGGTTTTAGATACGATGTCAATTGAACTATTAAATCAAAAAAAGGGACCTGAAATTAGTAAATATATTTACGGTCAGTTTTCAGAACATTTAGGCCATGGCATCTACGGCAGTTTGTATGTTGGAAATAATTCCGATATTCCTAATGTCAATGGGATGCGAAGCGATGTTGTTGATGCATTGAAGCAAATTCACGTGCCGGTTCTTCGATGGCCCGGTGGCTTATTTGCAGATACGTATCACTGGCAAGACGGGATTGGTCCTAAAGACACGCGGAAAAAAATTGTCAATACCAACTGGGGAGACGTTACAGAAGATAATTCATTTGGAACTCATGAGTATTTTGAACTATTACGTCAACTTGGTGCGGATGCTTACATTAACGCCAATATTGGAAGCGGTACCGTTCAGGAAATGGCTGAATGGGTTGAGTATATGACAATGGCCGGTGAATCGCCGATGTCAAAGCTGCGTCAAAAGAATGGCCGGCAGGATCCCTGGAAACTGAAATTCTTTGGAATCGGCAACGAGTCATGGGGTGGCGGCGGTAACATGCGCCCCGAGTATTATTCCGATGTTTATCGTCAATATCAGACATTCCTACCACAATATGATAAGGATCATCCGATTTATAAAGTTGCTTGTGGTCCTAATGAAGCCGACTATAACTGGACAGATACGGTTATGAAATTGGCCGGTCAATATCTGGATGGCATTAGTCTTCACTATTATACGTTGCCAACCGGTAAGTGGGGCTGGGACAAAGGTGATGCTACCGATTTTCCTGAAGACCAATGGCAGTCAACAATGGTCCGTGCCGAACATATGGATGAGCTAATTACGAAACACTCAACCATTATGGATCACTATGATCCTGATCATAAGGTCGATTTAATCATTGATGAGTGGGGGACTTGGTACGACGTCACCGAAGGAACCAATCCGGGCTTTCTTCAACAACAAAATACCATTCGGGATGCGATGGTTGCCGCCATTACATTAAACATCTTCCATAAACATGCTGACCGGGTTCACATGGCCAACATTGCTCAGATGGTTAATGTGCTTCAAGCAATGATTCTGACGAAGGGTGACAAGATGATTAAGACGCCGACGTACTATGTCTTTGATATGTATCAAAAGCACATGAATGCCGAATTGGTTGAAGGTGTCGGCGATGTTCCCGAAAATGTCACCTACACGGCTTCTCAAAAGAATGGTCAGCTAACGATTTCAATTACCAACTATGATTTGACTGATGAGAAGACGGTTGATTTCACTGCAGCCAATGCATACAACCAAATTGAATCAGCGACTATCTTAACTGCTGAAGAAATGGATGCTCACAATACATTTGAGAATCCGGATGTTGTTAAAGAAGCCAAATTTGAAGGTGCAACGCTTGTTGATGGTAAGTTACTTCTTGAACTCCCTGCCAAGAGTGTTGTCACAATTACACTTAAATAAAGTTTGGAATAAGGCCAAACTGGCGGGTTGGTCTTGGTACAAATGTCAATGGTTATGATCACGAAAAGTCGTCACAATTTAATTTGTAATCCTATTGGAGGGATTTTACATGGCAAACAAAAACGATAAAGAGAAGAAAGAAGCACCGGTTGAGCCGACAAATGCGAAAGTTAAAAATGCGGAACAGCCAAAATTTCCGAAACTATTTGGTTTAGCAATGTTACTGGGGCCGTTTGTATGGTTGGCCCCTGCAAGCAACGTTCGTAATACATTACTACCGCAATATTTCAGCCAAATCGATCCAAGCGGTAAAATTGCTGCAATTGCGCTAATGGCATCTGTTTCATCTATTGTGGCCGCTGTTGCAAATATTTTATTCGGTGGTTTATCAGATATTACCCGAACCCGTTGGGGGAAACGTAAGCCGTGGATTCTTGGTGGAACCATTGTCGAATCCGGTTTGATTTGTGTGGTTGCCAACTTACATGATATTTGGGCAATCGTGGTCATTTGGGGATTCGTTGCTGCAGCTGAAAACGCTGTTGCCGCAGCAATGGTTGCTCAAGAGGCAGATCGAATTGCGCCTAGATGGCGGGGAACAATTTCAACACTTTACGGAATCGGTTATACTGCTATTCAAGTTGTCACAATGATTGCCGCACAATTCTTGGGTAATCCTAAAATGGGTATGTATGTTATGGCCGCAATCGGGTTTGTTATGGGAATTATTCATGTTTTGTTTGCTCATGAAGGTAGTAATCTGGATGAGCCCAGAGAGAAGTTTTCATTTAAATCCTTATGGCTTCATTTTTCACTGCCAACTAAAGGTGCCCGCGATTACTGGTACGCCGTTGCTGGCAAGTTAATGATGGTTATGGGTGGTACAATTTCAACTGCTTATATGCTCTATATTTTGACCGATTACATGCACTTGGGGCAACAAAGTGCCGGTAAAACACTTTCAGAAATTTCACTGATTAATTTAGTCTTTGGTGTTGTTTTTACGGCCATTTCAGGTCCTGTTGCTGATAAAATGGGACGTTTAAAGGCGCCGGTTGCTCTTTCAACTTTGCTTATTGGTATTGCTCAATTCTTCCCGTTTTTTGATAACAAGCCATGGACAATTTTGACATACGCTGTTTTGGCTGCCATTGGTAATGGCGTTTATAACGCCGTTGATGGTGCCTTGAACTTGGCTGTTTTGCCCAACGCAGAAACTTCCGGTAAAGATATGGGATTCATCAACCTTGCCAACACATTGTCACAAATCTCCGGTACGGTTGTTGCATCATTGATTGTCACATATCTTGGTGGGTACAAAGCAATCTTCCCGGCATCATTTGTGATTGAATTGATTGGTGCTATCTTAATCTTTAGAATTAAATCAGTTAAATAATATTGAGATACCAAGTGTAGTAAAAATACGCTGTATCTAATCAAGACGAGCGAATTTTAGATAGTTGATACCAAAAATTTTGTTCGTCTTGTTGTTATAATGAACAAAAAAGTAAAAAGGAGCGATAACCTTGGCACGCTGTAAGCTAACAATTAAAAGTGACTTTGGTGTACCGCTGAACGACTTATTCGGCATTTTCTTTGAGGATTTAAATCATGCTGCTGATGGTGGGCTCTATGCCGAAATGGTTCAAAACCGGTCTTTTGAGTTCGAACCGGTCGACCACGAGGGCTATCATGAAACCTATGCGTGGGAAATTAATCATCCTGATCAGGCGGTCATTTCGTCGGATCAACCGTTGAATTCAAAGAATTTACATTATTTGGCAGTCAAATCAGGTGCAGAAGACTTAACGGTTACCAACAGGGGCTTTAATCAGGGGATGTTTGTTCAAGAGGATCACACGTATCTTTTTTCGATGTTTGCATCAGCTAAAGAAAAGGGTATGGTTCAGGTCTTTTTAGAAAATAGTCAGCACCAGCAACTTTCCCCGACGGCAGTGATTGCGGTTGACGTACCTGGATGGAAAAAATATCAGGTCGTTATTAAAGCGAATCAGGACAGTATTGAAGGTCGCCTAGTGGTTAAGATATTACCCAATTCCCACCTTAATCTTGATATGATTTCACTATTTCCGACCGATACTTTTCATCATCGAGAAAATGGTGTTCGGCGAGATTTAGGGGAAGCTTTAGCCGCCATGCATCCAAAGTTTATGCGATTTCCGGGTGGTTGCTTAGTTCATGACGGGACTTTGGATCCGAATGATCGTGAATCCATGTATCGTTGGAAAAATACGATTGGGCCGGTCGAAAAACGACCAACCCGTCGGAATAAATGGGGATATAACCAGACGTTGGGCCTTGGTTATTACGAATATTTCCAGTTGGCCGAAGATTTGGGAGCAAAACCACTTCCTGTTTTGCCCGGTGGTCACGATCCCCATCATAAGCGGGCAGTACCCATCGATCAATTACAGCCTTGGATCGATGATGCCTTAGATTTAATCGAGTTTGCGAACGGAGATACGGATACCAAATGGGGCAAAAAACGGGCCGAGTTAGGTCACCCGAAGCCATTTGGACTGGAGTATCTGGCAATTGGAAATGAAGAAGTGGGTCAGGCTTTCTTTGATCGGTATCCTTATTTCCATAAAGCCATTCGGGAACGCTATCCGAATATTAAATTGATTAATACGAGTGGTCCATTTGCTTCCGGTAGTGAATTCGACCGCGGTTGGAAGAGTGCCAAAGAAAATGGATCTGATTTTGTTGACGAGCATTACTACATGTCAACAGACTGGTTCTTAGCCAATCAACACCGCTATGACCATTATGATCCAAAAGGGCCCAAAGCATTTCTGGGCGAGTACGCTTCTAAAGAAAATAAATGGTATAACGCCGTGGTAGAAGCCAGTTATATGACCGGTTTGGAACGCAATGCCGATAAAGTCGGGTTGGCTTGTTATGCTCCTTTGCTTGCCAACGTTGATTATATTGATTGGGATCCGGTGTTGATTTTCTTGAATCAGCATCAGATCGCCCCGACTGTGAATTATTATGTCCAACAACTATTTATGACATATCAGGGAACCCATAACGTTCAGTATTCAATTGACGGGCTTTCCGATCCAGTAGTTAAAGACGATCAGCCAATTACGGGGCAATTCGGGTTTGAAGGTGATTTGGCAGAGGTTACCTATAACAATGTGACCTTTACAGATCGTAAGTCCGGCAACCAACAAGACTTTAATGGTGGTCAGTTGTTGGAGAGAAAGCGACAGTTAATTGGTCAAACTGATAGTGATGATTACACATTGAGCTTTGACGCTACCAAAACGGGTGGCCGACCTGATAAAGGCTTTCATCTTATTTTCGGTCAAGCGTCCGATCCGGATTACTTTATGTGGGTTCTCGGTGGTTGGGAGAACCAGGATTCAATTATTAAGCAACGAGGTGCCCATGGTATGGAGAGTGATTGGGACCAGTGTCAATGGACGATGGAAAGTGATCATCAATATCATTTTGATATTCATGTTCATGATCGACAGATTACGACGTCTATTGATGGTCATCAATTTAATGAGATTGAAATCATGCCAACCGTCATTCAACCACTATATAGTAATATGACCTTTGATGAAAAGATAAAGTCATACTATCTCAAATTGGTCAATGTGACAGACAAACCGGTAACAATTCTGTTAAAAGACACACATTTTCAAAACGGCCAGTATCGTGAACTGTCAGCCGATCCAGAAACTGAAAATAAAATTGGTGAATCAAATAATCTTAAAATCAATAAAACCACGGTAGATGGATCGTCAATTCGGGTTCAACCATACTCTGTCAATGTGTTAATCAGTAAATGATGGTTAAGGAAAGGAAGAAAAATAATGAGAGAGACGATTCCTCTAAAAGATGTCCGAATATCCGACCCTGAGATTCTTAACGCTCAGCGCAACGCCGTTCATTATTTATTAACATTGGATCCAAGCAGATTCCTATATGGATTTAATCAAGTATCGGGTTTGAAGCCGGTTGCAGCAAAGCCTTATGGCGGTTGGGAGCGCTTGGAAGGTCCTAACTTTCGTGGTCATTTCTTTGGACACTATCTTTCGGCGTTGTCACAAGCAATCGATTCAGTGAGCGATGATGATACCAGGAGTCAATTGCTGAGTAAGCTAAGAATTGGGATCGAAGGCCTTTTTCGAGCACAGCAGGCCTATGCTAAAAGCCATCCTCAAAGTGCCGGCTATGTGTCTGCTTTCAGGGAGGTCGCGTTAGACGAGGTTGAAGGCAAACGGGTACCCGAATCCGAAAAGGAAAACGTGATTGTACCCTGGTATAATCTCCATAAAATTTTGGCTGGGTTAATTGACGGATATGAACACCTGAAAAAAAATTGATCCACAATTATCCAAGTTGTCACTGCAAGTTGCCGAACACTTTGGATCCTACGTGTATCAAAGAGTAAGTCGATTAGACGATCCCAAGTATATGCTGAAGGTCGAGTATGGCGGTATGAATGATGCATTGTACCACTTATTTTCAATTACCAAAGACGAACGACATTTAACGGCGGCCACTTATTTTGACGAGGTGGAACTGTTTAAAGACTTGGCAGCTGCCAAAGATGTACTCCCTGGAAAGCATGCGAATACGACCATTCCAAAGCTTTTGGGGGCCATTCGCCGCTATGAAATTTTTGATGATCCTCAGATGGCTGGCCAATATCTGTATGAAAAGGATCAAAAACAATTGCCGATATATTTAAAGGCTGCCGAAAATTTCTGGCGGATTGTCATTAATCACCATACCTATGCCACTGGTGGTAACAGTCAAAGTGAACATTTTCATGATCCCAATCAGTTATATCACGATGCCGTGATTGAAGACGGCGCGACAACTTGTGAAACCTGCAATACCCATAATATGTTGAAACTGAGTCGGGAATTGTTCAGGGTTACCGGTGATAAGAAATATCTTGATTACTATGACCGTACGTATAGCAACGCCATTTTGGGTTCCCAAAATCCTAAAACCGGGATGATGACTTATTTTCAACCAATGGCGGCTGGCTATCGGAAAGTATTTAATCGACCTTATGATGAGTTTTGGTGCTGTACCGGTACCGGAATTGAGAGTTTTACCAAACTTGGCGACAGCTATTACTTCAAAGAAGGGCAAACGCTTTATGCCACCGGTTACTTTTCAAATCAATTAAGCTTACCGAAAGAAAATTTAAAACTGGATATGCAGGTTGATCGAAAGGTGGGCGCTGTTAAATTAACGGTTTCCAAGTTGATTGATAACAAAACATCAGAGCCGCTTAACGTTAAATTCCGCCATCCTGATTGGAGCCATGGCAGATTATCCGTTAAGAAAAATCAAAAGACACAACCTAATAATGAAACGTTTGGTTTTGTTGAGGTTAAGAAATTAGTCCCTGGTGATGTCATTGAAATCAACTTATCGATGACACTAACGGTTGGTTCAACACCAGATAATCAACAATATATTTCTTTGAAATACGGGCCGTATGTTTTAGCGGGTAAACTGGATCGGTATCAAATGGATTCAGACAGGCCCAACGGCATCTTGGTACGAATATCGACGTTAAATCAAACAGCGACCAGCACCTTGACTGCTCACATGGATTGGCCGAGCTGGCAGAAAAAAGCACATGCAGACTATCAGTTACAAACCGAAAATGAGCGATATTTGGTCAAAGTTGGACTTCCGGGAGTTGATGAGAAGATTGAATTTGTGCCATATTATCAGGTTTATGATCAGCGTTATGGTGTCTATTTTCAGTGGCAGCAGGCAGGTAGTTTGGCAGCCAAGCAACGACAAGAAAAACTGGCTGCTATTGAGGCCTACCAAAACCGCATTGTTGATCAATTGACTAACTTTGATCAAAATAACTGGGAATTTAATAAGCATCTTCAGGCCAAAAACTCCGAAGTCGGCAATGCATATGGCAGGCGTTTCAGACAAGCCGGCGTCACAGGCTACTTTAGCTACAGGTTTGATATCAAAAAGGCTCAACCTAAAATGCATATGATTTTAATATTTAACAAAAGTGATGATGGTAAATTATTGGCAACACATATCGGAAACGATCCGGACAACCAGTTCCAAAGTCAAATTGTCGTTGATTCTTCAAACGCCAAATCAGTTGATAAAGATGGCTTCTTTGAGTTGGAAATCGAATTACCAAAGGATATTTACCTAGATCAACCGTCCTTAAAAATTTGTTTCTCCGGGTTACAAGATACAAGTGCCAGGTTATTTGGTATTCAATTTTTGAATGCGTAGTTGAGAGTGAATGATTGTTAACATATTACTAGAAAGAAGCGATTAATAATGACAGAAGTTAATGCAACCGAATGGCGAAATGCAATTAAATCAGAAAAAGCTTTTGAGGATTATATCAGAAAATACTTTGAAGCAAACCAAGAGCTGGTTGGAAATTACGAAACACCAAGCTATTATGAGTACTATACTGTGACGCTGAATAGTAAAGAGGGGTTGGTAGTAACTTTGAAAACCGGATTGAATCAGCAAGCCAACGCGGCAGCATTACCATTTAAAGATATTGAACATCTTTCTATCGAAGAGTTCCGTCAGCTTATTTTAAATAAAAAATTTGAGGATAAGACGGAAACGTTAACGGACGTTTTTGCAAATATTATGGCGACTGATCCGACTGCCCGATTCAATAAAAAAGGTCGAAAGTAATCAGGAAAAACGTACTAAATAAAACCAGTTGGAAACTGACAAGATCAGATTTCAACTGGTTTTATTTAGTATTTATTTTGATCGATTAGTCCGTTGGTATTTTGAAGATCAAAGAGGTCAGTTCATGATCGGCTTTTGCTGTTGGACCAGCGTAAGGACCGGCGCTCACAATCAGTACCTGACTGTTACCAAGAGGTGTTAATGATCGTGAATAGGCACCTGCCATTGGCGTTTGAACCGTTGCCCACTTTCCATCACCGTTTTTATCGTTCACATAAAGTTCATTACCGGTACTGTTGGCAACGACGCGACCATCGCTCAACACAGTGACATATGGCGAACCACCATTGGCGAATTCAGTTCCAGGATCGGTAGGTTGCCAGTCCAATCCATTTTGGGAAATTTTAAAGTTTGAGCGATTACGTTCGCCGTTGACCACAATGGCACCTTCAGCGACCATTTCAAACGTCATAATATAGTTGCCATTTGCCATTCGGGCGACCGTTGCCATGCCAGGGCGGGCTTCAGGGTTGGAAACAGCGACATCGTCGATTTCTGCACCCCAGTGACGACCATCTCGAGATAATTTATGAGACAATTTTTGACTATGGGCCTTTTTGTCCCGTTCATCAGAGAAAAAACAGACTAATTGATGATTAATCACAATTAGGAATGGTTCCCAAACAGGCTTCTGGTCTTTTACCGAAGCTGTTCCACCTTGAACAACGGTACTAAGATATTGCCAACTTTGACCGTGATCGACACTTTTATAAAGATCGATTTTGGTCGCACTCATATCTTTGGGGATGGAATTGCCTGCGCATATTAACGTGCCCATCGGTAAATTTCCGATTTTTTCAGGCAGTTCATACAAAAATGGTTGATAACGCATTCCCCAGCCATTGACCTGGTCGGAAACATCACTAATATGTTGCCAGGATTGGCCATGGTCGATACTTTCAAAAATTGGAAAATTAGGGACACCGTTAACATAATGTTCGCAGGTTGCATAGAGTCGGCCATTATGCTGTTCATCGGAATGGGTAGTTAAAAGGCCCTTACCGTAAAGAAAATTTGGTTGTCGAGTATCGGAAAATATGGACTTGGTTGCAATTGTGATCATTTTTATACCTCCATCTATACCAAGTTGATTAATGTCTTCAAGCGTTTACTTTAAAATACCAACCAGTTTTTTACTCCCTGATACATATGAACCGTTGGATAATTGAAAAACTGTTTTGCTGCCCCGTCTCAGGAACCGCCTGATTTTCAACACGGCTTTTTTCTTATGGTGGGCTTCCTTCTTTGTTAAGTTTTTTGAATAAAAACTGTTGACACCATCAGAATTGATAACGATTAGTTTGGGTCTGAAACGTTGCCAGTATAGATTGGTAACGTACTTTGGATTAGCAGTTATATAATAGCCTGTTGATAATTTGTATTTTAATACACCGTTCACTGATTTTGCCGTTGCGACAACTTTGAAAGTAGGTCCGAAGACTCGGGAGGAAACGTGATATTTCTTTATGCGGTTAGATTTATGGAATGTCGCCGAGTTGTAGAGATAGGCACTTTTTTTGAGATAAAGCCAAAATGGTTTAATGTCATGGATCCTTGTCTCGGACGGTGCTGCAGAAGGACTAGTCGTTTTTATTGAAGACCTTGATGAGGATGAGGGCGTAACAACCGGCATTGATGATGAAACGGAAGCGGATGGTGTTAAGGTTGCCTCTGTTTGCTGACTGGGAGTTGAGGGGATTGATGTCGAAACATCCGATCCATAGACGGTTAGCTCATTGAAGCCGGCTGCCCAGTTCTGCAATGAATCATCTGAAGCCTTATAAGTCCCCAACACCTTTAGGCGAATATATCGGTAATCGTTTGAAGAAGATATCACATTTTCGTTGAAGCCAATGATCCGATTTTGAATATTATCTTTAACGGTTGTAAAGCTTTTACCATCATTACTGCCTTGAATCAAGTATTTTGAGTATGTCTCCGAACCGCCAATATATTTAAATGAGATGTCAACTTCATTAATGTGATAGGATTTCCCCAAATCAACCGTCCAATTATACTGACCATCGGAAGTCTGTGGTTGATAGGCGTTAGTCGAATCCGCGACGATTCCGTCATTGGCTTTTTGAGGGCCACGGTCCTTTACGGCGGAGGTATCACCTGCGACCTGGCCAGCTGGTTTGTTCACCGACAAAATTTCGCCATTTTGAACCGGTACAATTTTGTCTTTACCGACATCGTATTTAACTGTTGGGTAATAATCGAAGGCAGCAAAACCGTTATCCATATCGACTAAGAACATCCGGGATGCGTTCTTATTATCAATGGCAGGATCAGGATATTTCCATCCGGCTGACCAGCGATTGGCCATCGTAAAGTAAGGTGAGTTTGGTTGGTCACTGAGCTGACCGACACCGCCGGATTGTGCGCCGTAGCCGGAAGTATTACCAATCGGCTGCAATTTTGAGGTTGCCAAATTGGTAATGCTGGTTGCGGAATTGTAACCACCTTCACTGGGGTACCAACCGTTTGCTTTTGAAGTAAACAAGTAGTACCAGTTATCTTTTTTAATCATCGATGGTGCTTCACGACCTAATCCCTTATTTGCAATAATCGGGTTAAATTGAGGATCGATACCCGTCCAATCCGAATTTAGTTTGTAAATGTTTGTATTTTGATTTGCATGACCGGATTTACTACTTGCTGCAGAAATGAGGTAAGCATCTTTTCCGTTTGGATCAGCAAAAAAAGACAGGTCTCGTGATTGATATTCAGTTCCATCAGGAGTTTTCGGTCGGAAACTGCCGTGATTGATGAAGGGCTGTCCGGGCTTTCCTGAAATGCAGATCATACGACCGAGTGAGTAGTCAGTTGCATTTTCATAATGTCCCCAAACAATAATGACACCATTATGCATTTCAATGCTGACTGATTCAATTTTACATGCGCCTAATTCACTATCATTTTTTATCGTAACAGGTTTGAAGTCTGTAAAATGGGTGCCGTCGTTTGAAGAAGCCTCTTCCAATAGCGCCTTATGGCTTTCGACCGTTAGTTTGTAGCGATAATAAACGTCATTGACTTTAAAAGCTGCGTTTTTTCCATGAAACTGTGAGATTCCGGTGTTGCTATAAGAATCTGACAGCGTGATATCTTGTTGAATACTTTCTTTAATGATGTTTGATTGACCAATTTGCTGGTTATTGTTGTTGAATGCTCGAATCCTGTAAAAAACAGCTCCTTCATTAACATGATTATCATCGCTGGTGGTTGCCGTTGTCGTCTGAATTTGATTAAAGTCGGTTCCATTGACGGACTTATCGATAACGTAATGATCGGCGCCCGGCTCAACTTGCCAATGGAGTTTGACATTGTTTGCCAATTGGGTTGTCGAGTTGATAAATATGTTTCCGGTTAAAGCAAAACTGTTCTCACCACTGGCGGATACCTTAGGTGCTGTAATAAACGTGATTGCTAACAGTAAAATCCCCAGTGCTGTTAGTATGATTCGATTGATTGCTTGTTTCTGTGTGTGCATTGTCATCATCCTCTCTATGGATCAGTAAAATGATTGCAATTTTAGTAAAATACACAACTATCACAAATAAAATAATAGTCTATTATTTGTTAATTTGCAAACGCTTTCTAAAAACGGGTATGAAATGTGTTACTTACTTTTAAGAAAACGCTTGCACTCTCGTATAGCGACGTAGTATAGTCAAGTAAGCGTTTTAGTATAACCTAATTTGTTGCTTTTGGTGCGTAGTAGGTAATACAAGTACTAATGATCGAAAGTAGGGATTAGTTGCCAACACGCGACTATCACTTGTATCTGAGGAAAATAGGGGCAATATTTTAAGTAGTTTGGAAGGAGTTTTTCTAATGTTTGGTAAAATTAAAATGGGGTACAAAATAGGGTTAACATTGTTTGCTTTAACGATCGGTACCTTGATCTGCAGTATCCCAATGGTGTCAGCTGCTGAAAGTTCCCCAGTGACACAGGTGACCGCATCAAATTCGAATAAAACGGTTATTGATAAATCAAAGTTAGTTCAGGCTGTTGCTGACGCTCAAACCTACAAATCTTCAATTGGGAATGATGCTCAAATCAGCCAGGACAGATATAATCGGGCATTAAATATGGCAACGGCACTAGAAAAGCAGCCCTCAGCCACCCAGGATCAAATTGATTCCGCCACAACATTGCTGAATTCTGCCATTAGTGAAAACAGTTTATTTCCTAAACAGGAGAATCCTAACCGTTATACATCTGTGCCGGTTGGGCAAAAATGGTTGGATACGCAGGGTGCTCCGATTCAGGCTCATGGTGGTGGCTTTTTAAAGCAGACCCAGGCAAATGGTCGGCCAATTTATTACTGGGTTGGTGAAGATAAAAGTCAAAATAATAGCCGTTTTAACGGTATTACATTGTACTCTTCAACCGATTTGGTGAATTGGACCTATCGGAAAACCATATTGGCCCCAAGCTTAACCGATAAAGGGTTGGAAAACGCGACAATCGAACGGCCAAAAATTCTTTATAACGCAAAAACAAAAGAATACGTTGTATGGGCACATTGGGAAAGTGCCGGTGGTTACAGCTCGAGCCAAATCTGTGTGGCAACCAGTAAAACAATTGACGGGGATTATCAATTCCTGGGACACTGGCGTCCAGGAGCAAATGCCACCAATCGTAATTGGCGGGTCACTGACCAGTCGGCCACGTTTGATAAGACGGGTCAACCGATTAGTGATTACAGTGATGAAAGTACGTGGGGGACTGGTTCGCGGGACTTCACGCTGTTTCAAGACGGCGATAAAGCTTATATTGTCTCAACTCAAGACGGTTCGAATATGCGTATTTATGAGTTGAATGCTGATTTTACAGATGTCGATAAAAACGCGATGAAATCGTATCTGGTCTTTCCGGGAGCAAGAAGAGAAGCTCCGGCACTGGTGAAAGACGGCCAATACTATTTTATGATTAACTCGTCTCAATCCGGATGGTATCCAAACCAGGCCCGTTATTCGTACACTAAGAATTTGAGTGATGAAAATGGTTGGGAATCTTCAACAACGCCAAGTGGTGCAAAAGTGCCGGCAGGACTTCTCGGTAATAATTCGACCTACTATAGCCAACCAACGGGGATTATGGCGGTCAACGGGACTAAGCAAACTAGTTATATTTACATGGGTGATCGATGGAACCCGGATAAGTTGGGCGAATCGACTTATGTTTGGTTGCCCTTAACCATTAAAGATCCCAGTTCTGACAATCCGTCGATGTCGATGGCTTATACGCCCGGTTGGCAACTTGATAATGCCACCGGTGAAATTACAACAGGCAATGATCAGTTGCTGTCCCAAGGGAAACCGGCAACAACGGATGCAGCAGGTAGTGTCGCGACTGGTGATTTTGGGCTGAACCAGGCTAATAACGGCGATGCAATGAATTTGAATACATCTGGGGGCAATTCAACCTATTTCAAACCAATTGGTAAAGATGGCCAACCACAAGTGCCATTTACCTATACAGTGGATTTGCAAAAGTCCTATAATCTTTCTCACGCAGATGTTAGTTTCAATTTATACAACGGTTCAGAGTCATTTAGTCAATATACAATTGAAACCAGTCTGGATGGCAGGACATGGCAAAAAGCTGCCGATGAGTCCGCAAATACGATGGTCGGTTTTGTTAGCGATAAACTATCAGGTCGGGCACGTTATGTCAGACTCAACGTTTCCAAGGTTTTAAAGGTTGGAAAATCCCCTCAAAATGCGGCCTGGACGGCTGGACTTGTTGAGTTCCAGGTTTACGGCACACCAATTGAGACGGGCGGCACCACAACACCGGCACCTTCCACCCCACCCGCTACCGAAACGGGTGCGAGTTCTTCCTCAAGCAATATCGGCGCAAGCAGCAGTTCTGTGTCGTCAACGAGTAGTTCGGCTGCGTCTTCCAGCACGGACAGTGGCAGTACGACCGTTACCACTAAGAAAAAGAGAACAAAGTATCCATTCAAGATATATGCTAAAAAGTCGATTTACTTGTATCGGCACACGGATTTTACCAAAAAGAATCAGCTAACTCATTATCAGAAAAAGAGTCGGATCAATGCGGACACGTTCACAGTTGTCGGTACAGCCCGGTCCAGAAATCATGCATTGAGGTATAAGGTACGTGATACAAACAATAAGAGCAGGCTTTTCGGGAAAGTCGGGTATGTAACGGCCCGTCCAAGCTATGTGGCACGACTTTATTATCAGACCTTGCCGAAATCAAAAACGATTACGGTTATTGCAAAAAAAGGTGTAGATGTTTATAGGTCAACCAAGCAATCTAATCGAATAAATCATTATAAACGCGGTACAATTTTAAAGATTAAGAAAATAATTAAGAACAACAAGGTGACCAACTATCAGTTAAGAAACGGAAATTACGTCACTGGCAATAAAAAAATTGTGATTCAAGGAAAATATTAATTTATTTTTCTAATGATTAAAGCGAGTCATTCACGAGAGACAAGTATTTTGTTTTTACGATGGCTCGTTTTATGCTTCATTTAAAAGCTAATGAAAATTTCAAAAGTTTCACTTGACTTCGAGTATACTTGAACATCTATTGTTAGAGGTATGGGAAAACAGCAGAAGTTATGTTCACAGTACTGTAGTAGAAGGTCAGTTTAAGCCATTTGTATGTAATAATTAAAGATGCAAAAAAACTGTTTTAAGGAGGAAATACAATTATGGAATTCCGAAAATTTGGTAAAACAGGTTTTTCAATCAGTGACGTTTCATTAGGAACTTGGCAGCTTGGCGGTAAATGGGGAACACCTTTTGATGCAAAGGATGCCTATGATACGCTTTCAGAAGCTTATGATCACGGTGTTAACTTTTTTGATACCGCAGACGGGTATCAGGATGGTAAAAGCGAAAAAACGGTCGGTAAGTTCATTAACAGTCACCCCGATGTTCATTTCACCACTAAGATTGGCCGTAAAGAAGAACCGTTGAGTGTTGAACATTTCGATGCAGCACATTTAACACGCTATGTTGATGAATCACTTAAAAATATGAATCTTGAAACCTTGGACTGTGTGTTATTACATTGTCCGCCGATGAGTGTTTATTATATGCCGGAAACTTTCTTTACGATGGACCAATTGAAAAAAGAAGGCAAGATTAAGCACTACGGCGTCAGCGTCGAGCGTGTTGAAGAAGCAATTAAAGCGATGTCTTATGATATTTCGGCAGTCGAAATCATTTTTAATATGTTCAGATTGCGACCGGCCGACCTGTTCTTTGATTTAGCTAAGAAAAATAACATTGGCGTTTTGGCTCGGGTACCGTTGGCAAGCGGTTTGTTATCCGGTAAGTACACAGCCAACACAAAATTTGCCCCTGAGGACCACCGTACAAACAATCGGAACGGCCAACACTTCAGTAAGGGGGAAACCTTCTCGGGGGTTGACTACCTGACTGGTGTGAAAGCCGCTGACGAATTGAAAGAGCGACTCGGAACAGATAACCTGGCCGCAATGGCTCTTCGATTTATCTTAATGTATGATGCTGTTTCGGCCGTTATCCCCGGTGCAAGTAATCCTAATCAAATTGAACGCAATACAACTGCAGCTGAATTGCCGGCTTTAAGTGATGATCAGATGGCAATTGTGCGTGACGTTTACGACAAATACATTAAAGATCCGGTTCAATATCTGTGGTAAAAATGATCTGACAGGCATTTAGCGGTTTTGCTATGAAGTCGACTGTTTTAGGGATTGTGGCTAACTTGTTTATTTCCACGTATTGGTCAACAACCTTTTCATCCAAGTAAATTAAAAGGGCGCTTATTGAGACGACTATTATGTCTCTGATAAGTGCCCTTTCGTTATGAATTTAAATGATTGTTACTATAATAGTACTGGCCTATGCATCATCACTAACAACCAATACCTGAACAGTTGCGTTTCTAACAACGTAAGCAGTTGTTGAACCAATAATGAATCTGTCAATAGCACCCCGACCTGATTTACCGATAACGATTAAATCAATGTTGTTTTGCTTTGGCACATCGGTTGCAATGACTGATTTTGGATATCCTTGAGTGACGATTGTCTCGGCATCCAAACCATTTTCTTTAACGGTTTTCAGCCCGTCGTCAACAATGTCGTGAGCATAACTGGTTAATTCAGAATAGCTGCTGTTTGGCGCAGCGGCTGCAGTTGCCGGCATTGCAAAATTACGATTATCAACAATTGATAGTAATGATAGTTTGGATGAGAAGGTTTTTGCCAATTTAATGGCGACATCTAATGCTTTTCGAGAATTTTCACTACCATCAAGTGGTACTAAAATGTGCTCATACATTAAAATCACTCCTTTTAAATGACTATTAACCGCTTACATCTTTAGTTTAAAGCATTGTCTGATCGACATCAAATTTAAGTCTCTTTTTGTTATGAAAATTGATCATTTGGTGTCTTTATTAAGACTATATCTTGATATCAGTCAAAAAATCAGCTATTTATTTAAAATGCATTTTACTAAATTTTTTAAAGCATGTATCCTTAATCATAAAGAAGTGTCGATAATAAATACGAGAAGGATGGATGATTAATGGCAATAGATTACGTTTCGATGATTCGCTCATTAGTTGGTCACACACCGATTATAATGAATACGGCTGCCGGTATCCTGCTAAATGGCGAAGGCCAGGTTTTATTGAACCTGCGAACCGATACCCATAACTGGAGTTTACCGGGTGGTTATTTAGAGTACGGTGAAACCTATGCACAGGCCTGTGTTCGTGAATACAAAGAGGATAGTGGCATTGACGTGGACATTATCCGTTTTTTAAAAATATTTGACAAGGGCGAAGTGCGATACCCGAATGGTGACGTCACTCAAACAATTTCGGCACTTTATCACGTAAAGCAGATTGGTGGACAGCCCTTACAATCGGAAACGGACGAAACGGTCAAACTGGCCTATTTCGATTTTGACAAGCTGCCACCTTTATTAAACCAGCAAACGGCAGATATGTTAGACTATGCTTCAAAAAATATTGATCATTAATGGGGGATTTAACATGAGTAAAAAGGTTGTAGTACCAAAATCGTTATCTGAAGACGGAAAAAAATTTTTAACGGATCGGGGAATTGACATCATAGAAGTTGATGGCAACTTTACCGATGGCCTTTTGGAGCATGGTCGGGATGCTGATGGGATGATTATTTTTCTGGATCACGTTGGAGAGGCTGTATTGTCGCAGATGCCCAACCTAAAAATCATTGCCCGACATGGTGTTGGCTATGACAGTATAGACTTGGATGCAAGTGCCCAACATGGTGTCTGGGTGACCAATACACCAAATGCAAATGCGGCAACGGTTGCAGAAACCACGTTGGCTGAAATATTTGATTTATCCAAAAATGTGACCAAAGCTTCTTCTGAAATGCGAAAGGGCAATTATACGTACGCATTGGCACATCGGGGCTTCGATTTGGCGGGCAAAACGTTGGGAATCATTGGATACGGCCACATTGGCCAGCAAGTTGCCAAAAAAGCCAGCGCCTTGGACATGCCGATTCTCATTTATAACCGATCGAAAAAAGAATCTCCTTATGGGAAATTTGTCGATTTGGACACGTTGTTGAAAACAGCTGATATTGTGACGCTACATTTGGCTTCAAATCCGGCTACCCATCACATTATTGGAAAGGATCAACTTGCCGAAATGAAACGGTCAAGTGTCCTGATCAATTTGGGACGTGGTGGGTTGATTGATACAAGTGCCTTAATCAATGCCTTAAAGACTCACCAAATTGCCGGAGCGGCCTTGGATGTTTTTGAAGAAGAGCCGTTACCATTAGATAGTGACTTATTTCAATTTGACAATGTACTTTTAACACCTCACATCGGTTCAAGTACGGTTGAAAGCTTTTCGCGGATGGCCGTTGACGCGGCAAGTGAAGTGGTTCGGGTACTGAATGGGGAGAAACCCCAGTGGCCGGTGAATGAGCCGAAAAAATAAACAGTTGATATTTCATTTAGTTGGTAAGAAAACAGGTTGTCCTTTGCAGAGTTTCTCTCTGTGAAGGATAACCTGTTTTTGTTAATGATGAGTTATAAAAGGCTAATCAACTGATTTTAAAGCGCCCAGCATGTCTACTCGTTGGATTTTGTAAGCCATGATTGCCATTACAATCATTGAGAAAAGCAAGGTCATGACACCGGAAGTTGTAAAATTAGTCCATAAAAGGGTCATGTCTGCCATTGCGGTCTCGGGAGGTAATGTTTGCATAATGTAGTTATGCAGCCACGATCCTCCCACAAAGCCGGACAGAACACCTGCCAAACTAAGAATAAAAGTTTCTCGGTAGACGTACATGACAACTTCCATAGGGTAGAAGCCAAGCACTTTAATAGTCGAAAGTTCTCGAATCCGTTCGGAAACGTTGATATTGGTCAGCGTAAACAATACCACGAACGCTAATAGTGAAGCAGCCCCGATAATGATTAGGACCAAGTGGTTTAATCCTGCCAAAATATGATTAATTGTCGCTTTGGCATCGTCCGATTGAACAGCAGTGACGGAAGCATCCAGTCGGGTTAATTGACGTGAGACCCGATCAATATTCTTGGATGATCGGTCTTTTAACATGAGCATTTTTGCATTATAAGTTGCCCGTTTATCAAACGCCTTATGATAATAATTTGCGTTCATATAAAGCGAATGACCAGCATACATCTCAGTTATTCCGGCAATTTTGACCTGATGTTTTTCGCCGTTGGTTTCCTTTATGGTCAGTTTATCGCCAACTTTTAAATGGGACAGGGTTGCCATTTTACGAGTGATGATAGCGCCCTTATCAGATAGTTTGAGTGTGTTTCCGGTATCGGGGTTCTTTAAGGTCACAAATTTATCAAAGTTATGAGCAGATTTTGGCACAATCATTGAAATGTTTTGATTATTAATCATTCCCTTTGGTCTTGAAGTCACGGACTCATAATAAACCGTTGTCTCGTGTTTAACCCCGGATAGATTATTTGCAGCCTTTTTGTAATCATTTTGTTTTGTTTGGGAAGCGTGAGAATTAAAGATGCCAATAACATCGTAATGAATAATATTCTGATACTGGGTATTGACAATGCCATTTAAAGAATCCCGGATGCCAAAACCTGTTATCAGAAGTGCGGTACATCCTAATACACCCAAAATTGTCATAAGCATGCGCCCTTTATAACGAGCAAGATTCCGAACGGTTACTTTGTAGTTGAATGATAAATGCCGCCAGATAAATGGGACATGCTCCAACAAAACTTTCGAACCGGATTTTGGCGGTTTGGGTAACATCAGTGTTGCCGGTTGATCCTTTAACATTTTAGAAGTGACCCAAACTGCAGGCGTGATCGTACAGATTAATGAAATGAGAATGGAAATACCAATCCAAAAGCCGGATGGTGGCGTTTGAAAGTTGGGTATAACGAAATTTGCTGCATACGCGTCGAAAATCTTTCTTGGAAGTAAGCCCGTCCCCAACCAAGCACCTATGATCGATCCTAGAAGACCGGCTAATGTGCCATAAATCAAGAAGACTTTCATCGTATCGAATTTTGTATAACCCAAAGCCCGCTGTGTGCCGATTTCTTGGCGCTTTTCTTCCGCCATTCTAGACATTGTGGTTAAACTAACAAAAATAGCCACGGCAAAGAATATAATGGGGAAGGTGTTTGAAAGCACGTCGATTCGTTTGGCATTTTCACCAAATTGATTATATCCGGCATTATAGTCGTTCCGACTTTGAATCTGATAGATAATAGCCGGAAAACGATTAATTGCTTGACGCTGATCAATCATTATTTGACGAGCACGGTTGATTTTGTTTTGACTAATTGCAAGTTGTTTGTAACTGGCTTTAAGTTGTGCGGTTTGGGTAGCCAACTGGTTTTGTTGAGCAGATAATTGACCAACAGGAATCCGGCCCGTCGATTGGGCACGACTCAGTTGATCCTTCGACGACTTTAATCGTTTTGAGGCTGCCGATAATTGCTTTTTACTTTGATTAAGCTTTGTTTGCTGAGTGGCCAACTCTTTTTTTTTATTTTCAATTTTCTTTAATGCCGAAGATCTTAGCTGATTTCTGCGACCCTTTGCACGATTGTTTAATCGGCTTTCGGCATTATCCACATTAGACTGAACTTGTTTCTCATACTTATCTGTGTAGCTTTTTCCATGAACATTATTGTAACTGAGTCGTGCAATCGTTGGTTGGGTGCTTGTAAAGACATCCTTGACAACGACACCAAAAGTGGATAGTTGACCGGTTCCGGCTGAAGTGGCACCCAGGTTTTCCTTCATTAAATAATCACTGGAAGTCACAAAGCCAACAATTTTATAGGAAGCATTTTTCAGTCCTGAAATACGTGATTGGTTATGATTATTTACCAAACGCAATGTTTCACCGATCTTGTAACGGGATCTTTCATTGCTGCTTAGAGCGATTTCGTTCTTTGTTTTTGGTAATCGGCCAGAAATTGTTTGATTAATTGAAAGGTTATCGGTTTTGGAATTTAACCGAATGCTATCATTGGTTCCTTTGATAATAGCGTCTTTGGAGGTGCCGAATTCTATTTTTTTGACGTGCGGTAATTGACGCATATATGCTTGATCTGCTTTGGTAATGCCGGTATTACTGTTAATCACTGCATCTGCCATTTTATGGGCAGTATAGTAGTCATTTCCGGTGGTACGCATGTCCGGGCCGGTTACCTTTAGGCCGATAAGCACAAAAACGCCAAGCCCCAGCAGTGTCGCTATTGAAATGAAGCGGGCAAATGAAAAGCGAAACTCGCGAAAAATATTTTTTCTTAAAATTGATTTCATTTTGGCTCACCTACCATTCGATTTGCTGAATCGGTGTCGGTTTGGGATTTAGAACGTCTTGTTTGACTTTGCCATCACCAATTTCAATGACATGGTCGGCCATTGGTTTAATCATGCCGTTGTGGGTGACAATAATGACGTTTTTCCCGGAACGGCGGCTGAAATTTTGAAGTAATGTTAAGATACTTTTTCCTGTTTTGTAATCCAAAGCCCCGGTTGGTTCATCGCACAAAAGCAGTTCGGGATTTTTTGCAATGGCACGTGCAATTGCGACACGCTGTTGCTCACCACCCGATAATTGGGCAGGGAAATTGGCCATTCTTTGGTTTAACCCGACTTCTGCCATCACGTCCTGAACATTAAGTGAGTGAGGTGATATTTGAGCCGCCAGTTCAACGTTTTCCGCTGCGGTTAGGTTTGGAATCAGATTATAAAATTGAAAAACAAACCCAATGGATTTACGACGATACGTTGTCATTTGCCGACTGGAGTATTTGGAAATATCTTTGCTATTAATGATTACCTGGCCTTTCGTGGGAGAATCCATTCCTCCTAAAATATTTAGCAGGGTGGATTTCCCGGCACCGGAAGCACCAACGATAACGGTCAATTCTCCCTTTTGAATTGTAAAATTGACATCATCGTTAGCCCGAACTTCTCGTTCACCGCTGCCATATATTTTTGATTCATGAATAATGTCGATATATGCCATCATATTCTCTCCTTTTTAACCAACAGGTTGTTGTTTACGATTACTATAATCGGTCAATCAAGATTAAGCAACCATCAAAAATGCAATAAGTGTTGGTTAAAAACAATCAAGTAGATATAATATGATCACAAAATTTGCGGTTAATTAGCGGGTATTGTTGGCACCGGCAATGTTTGAATGAGAGTTTTGTGAATAGAAATCGATCATCATCATTATTGATTTAAAACGACAATACGTTGATTTCAAGTATATAATCGTGTATGCTTAAATCAGTTAATTGAAAGGGTGGGATAGGTGATGGCCGTTCATCAGAAAGTTATTCAGACAGAAAGAAAGATTCGTTCAGCTTTCATTTACTTGGCTGAGACCAAAGGTGTCGATAGAATGACGGTTAGTGATATTACGAAATATGCGAAGATTAATCGCAGTACTTTTTATGCTCATTATCAAGACAAATTTGCGATGATCGATCATTTTGAAAATCAAATTTTAACTGATATTCAAAATCTCATGAAAAACAATTTAACAGACACAATGACCTATCAGGACCTATCGTCCGGCAAACCACAAACCTACCCAGTTGTTGATAAGATCATTCAATATATTGATCGTGAGTTTAACCTGATTCGGGTTTTGCTGGGACCTAAGGGGGATGGTCGGCTGGAAGAAAGGGTCAAGCAAGTGTTAACGGAAATTATCGATGCCGATCTTTTTCGACTTAAAGGTGAAATGGGCATGACAAAGCAGATTCCAGCGAACTTTGCTCACGAAATTATCGTATCAGGATTGATGAGTATTATTAAAGTTTGGCTGGCTGAAGGAAATCCGGAGAGCCCGAAGGAAATCTCCGAAATCATTATGAAAACGAGATATATGAGCCCCTTTGACATCTTGGGAGTTGAAGAGTAAATGTCATTTTTGGGGATTGACATTTTTTGCATTTATTTAACAGAGTGGCAGTCAATTTTAACGGTGTGGCTTAATGGCCATTCTTTTCAGGAAGGTGAGTGATTCCATTATTTTGCGAAGCATTAACTAATTGGGGTATTAAGCACTATAATGATCTTGGAGGTGCAGGTTATGACAACAATCTATGTCAATCCAGATAAAAAGCAAGATCAAATTGTGAAATTGTCCGATGGTAGTTATGGTGTGATGAAAGCAAAGAAAGAAAGGGCTGGGATTGCCTATCAGTTTAATTTTACCAGTCATCAACATCCCGGATTTGTGATCAGCCACGCACCGGTTAATGGGGATGTTGAAAATGTTGATTCAATTGATGGTAAGCAGACCTTTAAGATTGCTTGGCGTTCGTGAGTTTATTTATTAGGTCATAATGACATTATGTATGAATAAATAAGCTTATAAACAACGATTATAAGATATCATTTTGATTATTGACGTACCAAAGGAGTTGGGGACGATGAACCCAGCTCTTTTTTTGCTCAATTAAATTTAGAAGAATTTGACAAATGCACAAGCGTTCACGGCCAAACTAAAACACTTTCGGAATATAATATAGACGTAGCCTCATGAAAGGGGAAGAGTCATATGAAAGCAGCATATATTAAGGAAACCGGTAGTAGTAAAAATATTATTATCGGAGATTTACCGGAACCGGAAATCGGTGCTGATGATGTCCTGGTTAAAGTTTCGGCCGTTTCGGTTAATCACGTGGATACGTTTGTAAGAGCCGGTTCATATCAAACAAACTTGAATTTTCCGTTTGTTATTGGCCGGGATGCGGTTGGTGAAGTTGAAAAAGTCGGCGCTAACGTTGACCGCTTTGCTATTGGTAGCCAGGTTTGGACCAATAGCATGGGATATGATGGTCGACAGGGCACAACAAGTCGTTATGTAGCTGTCCCAGCTGATCGCTTATTTCATATTCCATCAGGTGTAGATCCAATTAAGTTGGTAGCCTCGGTGCATTCATCCGCAACTGCTGCTATCTTGATTAATCACGTTTTTCAGGCTAAGAGTGGTGACACGATTTTAGTAGAAGGTGCAGCTGGACACGTGGGAACAAAATTGGTTCAACTTGCGCATACCATGGGATTGAGGGTTATTACGACCTCTAATGAAGCTGACTTTGATAAGATGGATCGTTTTGGCAGCGATTTGGCATTGGATTACAAGAAGTCTTTAACCAAGCAACTGGAAAAGCATGCCATTGACGGTGTGGATTTTGTTGTGGATACTTCAGGAAAAGTTGCCCTACAGGAAAATATTAACGCCCTTAATGAGCGGGGAACAATTGGATTAATTACAGCGCCAGAGGATAATAAGTTTACGTTTAATGTGCGAAAGTTCTATACAACCGATAAAGCGATTCGCGGATTTGTCTTAAGCCATGCAACAATTGATCAATTCACTGATGCTGCAAAGCTGCTCAGTCAACGAATGGTTGACGGCTTCTTACTGGATGATGACATTGTTGAAAAGCCGATAGAAGATGCAGCACAAGCACAGCATGCGTTGGAGACAAATGCGGTTAAAGACAGACTTGTTTTGAAATTCTAAATATTCCTAAACAAATTGTTTAAGATAATGATACCGGTACGCTATAATGAAATTGGAAACAGTAACCGATTACATTATAGGAGGCCTTATTATGGGAAAATTAGATAATAAAGTGGCAATCATTACAGGTGCATCTCAAGGAATGGGTGCCAGCCATGCAAAGCTGTTTGCTAAAGAAGGCGCCAAAGTTGTTATCACCGATATTAATGAAGAAAAAGGAAACCAGTTGGCTAAAGAACTTGGCAATGGTTCGATCTTCATTAAACAGGATGTCTCCAGTGAAGATGATTGGAAAAATGTCATTAAGACAACATTGGACACATTTGGTAAATTGGATATTCTGGTTAACAATGCCGGTATCAGCTTTAATAAATCACTTGAAGATATCACAACCGATGATTATATGAAGATATTCAAGATCAATCAATTATCCGTCTTTTTGGGCACCAAGTATGCGGCCGAAGCCATGAAGAAGAACGGTTCCGGCAGTATCGTCAACATTTCCTCAATGAACGGTTTGGTTGGCGGTGCAGTTGGTTATACCGACACCAAGTTCGCTGTCCGTGGCTTTACAAAAGCTGCCGCACTTCAATTGGCCCACAGTGGGATTCGAGTAAATTCCGTTCACCCAGGTGTTATTTCAACCCCAATGATTCACCAAGGGGATAGTGAAGCGGTTATTAAGGAATTCGCCAAGGCTATTCCACTACAAAGAGTTGCTGAACCGGAAGAAGTTTCCAAGATGGTTTTATTCTTGGCATCTGATGATTCCAGTTACTCAACCGGATCAGAGTTTGTGATTGATGGTGGATTGACGGCACAATAAATTTTAAGTCATTATAGTTTGAGAAAAGGAAAAAGCCTATCTTTTTCAATGTGAAAAGATAGGCTTTTTGTGTACGCTGATCAATTTACAAACAAGTTGTTTTAACAAAAAGCAATTAAGTCGATTAAAGTGGTTTTGTGCTACTTTATCTGACTTAATTGTTTTTTAGCTTAATCGCATTCTAAAAATGACCTTCAAGGTTGGTGCCGAATGCTTAAATTGTTGAATTGGTCCGCGTTTTTTAATCGAGTTATCTTCTTCACGAAGTTCACTTTCTCTAATTGCCAAAAGCATTTTAGCTTCACCGTCGCCGTTATCTGCCCGCCGTTCTAATTCTTCTTTTGCGTAATGGGCAACCATTGCTTCGGAAAAGCAATGGGGGTGAAGTCTCTGAAACAAATCGTAGTTACTGTTATCCTCCAACATAATCTCCTTGATCCCCCGTATTATTTGAAATGACTCAAAGAAAAGAGTATGCCATTTTTGAGAAGATGTCAATGGAAGATCGGTGCTCAGGTTGGTTTGGTGGTAGTTAAAATCGCGAATTTAAATTTATTTTTTCAGAAAATTTCTTGACAATGTCATCAGAAGTTTGCATAATATTAAACAGTAATGATTACGATTTGACAAAATGGAGGCAAACAACCATGGAAAAGCAAGACTTGGCAAGTGCACGTCGACGGATGAAAAGTCCAAACATTAAAACTCGAAAGCGGGCGTTGAGAATTATTCATGAGTATAAGCGGCATCAAAAGGGGATCAGATAAAGACAGGCCTAAAATAGGGGCGTCGTCGGTGAAAGGAGAGCTTGATTTTTGATGGACCGTGGCTATTTGGATGAACAAGAATTGACGGATTTAACTTATGGCAAAGTTTTTATAGGCAATAATGGTGTGTTGGCAAGAATGCCGGATGATCCTGTAGATGATGACCGATTGTATTTGCATCATAATGGTGCGAATTTTACATTGTACCAAGCATCAAAAAGTGACATTAGAATTCTCATTAATACGATTGATGGTGTCACAACAGCAATATCAAATTATCCGATTAAGGAAAACCAATATGGTTGTCTCTATGTTGATCATCCTTCTATTCAAAATAATTTAACAGTAAGGCAAGCTCAGGATTTATTTATTCAATAAAATCCTTTTAACAGAAAATGCGTCTCAACTACCGGACAATTGTCTAATAGTTGAGACGCATTTTTCATATTCATTGATCCATTAAGCCAAATTCTTATTATAAACGTAATTCATCAATGAACGTGTTTCAGTAAACTCATTTTCATCGTGAAGGACAACCGTGATAATCCGGTCATGTCCGGATTTACGGCCGGTACCAACGAAGCAGTAACCTGCGGGATCTGTATAACCGGTCTTCAAGCCATCAACATTCAATGATTTTTGATAGTATTTTCGACCAGGCAACAAATTATTATAATTATAAAGCTTCTGACCGTCCAATGACATTGAACCAATTGAGGCATCTTTCAAGACGTCGTTATAGTCTGTGATCAAGTGACGGGCGATTTGAGCAACATCCGCTGCTGAAACCATGTTGGCGTTTGCACCACCGATGCTGTATCCGAATGGTTTCAAACTATTTTGTTCCATTCCGGATGCCGAGACAAATGAGGTGTTGGATAGATTCCAACTTTTAGCTTGAGCATTCATCATGGAAATAAACTTCTTATTGTAGGTAGGTGTTGAACCGCCGGCAACCCATTGTCCAAGCGCAATTGCGGCGTTATTTGAAGACTCAATCAATGCGGCAAGATAGAGATCGCGAACCGTATATGAATTCTTAGTGAATTTAAAGCCGCCGAATGTGCTGTCTTTACCTAATTTCTTAAGTCCGGCATTGCTGGTATTGACCTTTGAGGTCCACGTACCGCCACCGTTACTGATCTTTTGTTGAACCAGGTAAAGGGTCATTAATTTAGAAACAGATGCAATTGGGCGAGGGGTATTGGCGTTTTTTGACCAAACCACACCATTCGTGTTCACATCCAAGGCAACAGCGCCTTTAGCGTATTTCAATCCAAATGGTGCTTTACCGGGTGTGACATAATTATGCCATACGTAGCCGGACACAGACCCGGAACCGTTCTTAACTTGATAGTAAAGCGCAGTTGAGCCACCACTCTTTTTTATAGATGCTTTTTTGGTGGCGTACCAAGTGGTATAAGGATAACCCTTTAACGTGGCCACCTGCTTGGTGTGTGACGCATTCCAAATGGCACCTGCAGAAGATTTCTTATGATAAGGTGCCTTTGTCATTGAAGTAGTTGATACAACCTTGTATGTAGGCGTAGCAGCTTCTACTTGTGTTGATTGAGACTGAAGTCCCAACCCAATTCCAAAAGTAAGTGCTGTTGCACACGAGATCATCACAGTGCGCAACCATTTATTGATTTTCATTATATATTCTCCTCCCAGCTTCTGATTCAAATTGTACCATGCTGTGAGGAATCTGCTCAATGTTTTAATAGATTTGTAACCGATTTGTAGGCCGCGTGTTAATTAATTCTACGGATCTTAATGGTTGACATCTTTCTTCAGCTGGTCACACTTGTTTTTTTAAGCAGAAAATTGAGATAAGATTATATTTCTTGAGATGATCATAAAGTTGTGTATGGACAAGTTGGGGGAGTCGGTTTATAATGCAAAAAGTAACCATTACTATTAACACTCGACGATTTATTCTATCTAAAATGATCAGCCTTATTTTTAAACAAGTGGTCAATCGCATCTTTCATCTGCTTTCATGGAGGATTGTTCTTTCTGTACGGTACACGGGCTGAGTGGCAGGTTTAATAAGTTTGTCGGGTGTTTTTTATTTTTGCTCAGTAATAATCGTGATTGCACTAAAAGGAGATGGATAAAGTCTCGTCTCAGCTTTTAATGTAGCGAAAAAGATCCAGTTAGAAGTTGATTTTTGTCAATTTCTAACTGGATCCCGCTTTAGATTATTTTGGCTGATAAGATTTGATAATCGGAATTCATTATTTAGCACTTGCAGCCATTTGAACGGCAGTATCAATATCGACGCCCTTAAGTGTATAAACACTTAAACCATCCTGCCATGTAATAGATTGGTCACGGGTGTGATCGCTCGAACTGTGAACATTCAATTCAATAGCACCGTATTTTTGAGGTGCCGGTAACATGTAGTGATCGAAGAGGTTAACCGCATGAATGGCAGTCTGCTTAGGATTAGTGTTATTGACAACACTACCATGAACCGCAATTGACCAGCGGCCTTCATGCCAGGCAATATAACGTTGACCGCCACCGGCATTCTCGTATCCGGTAATTTTACTGCTTAATTTTACTTTCGGTAAACCTTTATTTGTAGATGCTTGTGAGTAATCAACAGCGCTGGCTGCGGTACTTTCAGATGAATAGGTTTTTTTCTGGAAAGTGGCGTAGGGTGTTTCGTTTGAAACACCGCTGGCATTAAGATCCAATGCTTGATTTCCTACGCTGTAATAGATTGTATAATCTGATTGCGTACCATTGTAGCGCATATTCAGATTGTTGCTGCCGGAACTAAGCCCATCATCGCTTGGCAGCGTGATGTTTCCAATTTTATTGATAACTTGATTATTGAGATTACTGATCCGTGAACCGGTTGTTGCTTGAGTCGATGAAGAACCTGCAGATGTTGTTGAATCGGATTGTGCGCTACTTGACTGAGCCTGACTTGAATCGGATGATGATGACTGACTACTGGCATTCTGCATATCCGTCTTTGAGGATTTAGAAACAGTGGAATCATTATCATTGCTTCCTTTGCTTTGCTTATTGGAATTGCATCCGCTTAGCCCGCCAATGACCAATAGTAATCCAGCGGCCAAACCGATTAATTTTTTGTGACGCATAAAAGACCCTCCCTAGTTGGCATGATGACTTAATTGAATCGCTAAGTTACTTTGATCACTGGTAACTTGGTAAACACGTTTATTTGCCTGCCATCTGACAGTGTTGGCTAATTCCGATTCATTAGTGGGGTATAACACGATTGCACCGTGATTAACATTCTCACTGGGAAGTGGATATTGACTAAGTTGGCTGGCAACTTGGCTGGCAAATGTTGCGGGATTTGGACCTCCTGCAGCTTCTGAAGGCGTGACAGTTGTAATAGACCAGTTTCCTTGGTTCCAATGGGTGTAAACGTGTCCCAGAGTTCCTTGAGAGGTGGCTTGTTTACCGTCCTTCAATTTATCCTTGGTACCGTCCTGCTGACCGAAATAATTAAGAGAATCGGCAGCTGATTGGGCATCGTCATAAGTTTGCATTTCAAAGGTTGCGTGACGGTTGTTATTTGAATCATTGTAATCAAGTTTATAATCTTTGGGATCCGAATTGGTGATTGAAGCAGTCAGCTTATTCCCATCGACCGTTAAGTTTTGCGGTGCAGGGGTCTGCTGGGTTGAACTAATGCCGATATTTGCATGAAAAACGGTTTTGCTGACAGCCGCATATCCGCCAAATGTGAGAGAAGCGGTACCGGCAACTGCGATTAAAGAGCCAATTAATTTCTTTTTAAATGTCATGTCGATAAGCCTCCTTATTCATTGACATATGAGCGGTTAGCAGTGATGTATTGACCAGTCGTCGTTGTAAAGTAATAGGAGCCCGTTGATCGTTTGGTAACCGATTGGATACTGACTGAATCACCGGCAGACAATGTTTTCACGCGATTGGCTTTAGAAAAAGTCTTAGAATCGTAAAGATAGATTTTTTTATTAACCGTGACCTGTTTGGCAGCATTTAGAGCATGATAATACTTTGGTGTTGTGACTGCTGATGTGTCGGCCAACGCCGTGCTTGCGATACTGGTTCCCGTCCACCAAGAAGCAGGATGTGTGACAACTTTACTGTTATCAACGTACTTGCCTAATGCTGCCAGATAATACTTGTTGGTATATTGCCAAAGGTCGGTTGCAATCGTTGGCTTGGCAGAATAGTTGGCAATCCACTGGGCGTCGAAATTATTACGGGCGCTTCCGGCATATTGAGTCGCAAATGATTGGTATGAGTAGAAGACCAACTTCTTATTGGTCAGAGAACGCATCTCATTGTACCAAGCTAAAACAGCGGCTTTAGAAGAACCGGATGTCACATTGTTTTGTTCATAATCGAGTACGTAAAACTTTGCACTTTTATTTGAACGATTATAGAAGTTTTTGGCTTCCGTCTTAGCACTGGCGGGACTTGTAAACATGGCGTAGTCGTATTCACCGAACGGGATACCATATTTAACATAGAGAGCAGTGTTATTAGTTGCGTATTTATCAACGTAACTGCTGCCATATTGACGGCGGTTAATGACGAATGAAACTTGGTTTTTCAGATTTTGTGCTTGAAGACTGGTCATCTTACCCTGCCATTCCGAAACATCGGGGATAGCGGAAGATGCTGCTTTAGAATTAGTGGTAGCAGCGCCGATGATACCAATACTGACGCCGAGTGTCGCTAAACAGTAGGCAATTTTTCGTTTTATCATGTGGGTCCTCACTTTTATGTAACTTTTAATTTGTTTGAAAACAACTTCACCATATAAACTATGCTAAACCGGCACCAAGAGCAACCGGTAGACGGCCGTCAATTTGTAATATTACACCTGTTAAAACGATCATTGCGACTTTCAACTTACTTTTTATCAAAAAGATTACTATTTAATGACATCAACGATTGTCGATTAGGTTGTCACCATCTAATGACTTCAAGCATACGGTAAACCCATTTGGGCGTTGAAGAAAGTAGGCATACATTGAAGGCGGTTGAACAAAAAAGGGTAGAGACAAAATGAGATTGAGGTTTACCCCCAAAGTGGCCTCATTTTCCTCTGCACCCGTTCGCTTTAAAGATGTTTTGTGAAAGTTACAATTGATGTCCGGTGGCTATCTTAAAATGTTTTGGTCACCTTTGTTGATGACGGCTTTGATTTCTTTATCTGAAAGTAGGGCATAGTCGCCTGGGATTGTGAGCTTAAGAATGGCAGCTGCTATTGCATAATCAAGCTGTTCCTGTCCGGAGAACCCATTGATGATGCCGTGAATAATCCCGGCTCCAAAGGCATCGCCACTTGCTACCTCGTGATCTGTTGGCACGAGGTAGCTCGGACTTTGATAAAAATGACGATCCTGACAGAGCAAACTGGCCCAACGACTCGAAGTGGTGCCGGTATCTCGAACGATAGTTGCAACGGTCTGGAGGTTTGGGTAGTTGGCAGTCAGTTTTTTCAGAGAGCGTTTGTATTCGGTTATCCGATTGGCAAAGGTCGTGGCATCTGATTGTTCAATGGAGAATCCGAATGCAGGGCCAAGATCCTCATCATGGGCAAAACAAATATCGACGTATGGCAGAATCTGTCGGTTAAATGCTATTGCGGCTTCCGAGGTCCAAAGCTTGCCACGAAAATTAGCATCATAAACGACTTTAATCTGATGCTGATGACAATATTTGGCACTGTCAAGAACAGTTTGCGCCAGTTCATTTGAAAGGGCAGGCGTAATGCCGGAAATATAAAAATAATTGGTTCTCATAAATAACATATCCCAATCGTAATCGGATTTCCGAGAGGTCGCAAATGCACTAAAAGCGCGATCATAAATCACTGAGCTTGGGCGAATGCCTGTACCACGCTGTAAGAAATAAAGTCCCATGCGATCCCCACCGCGTGCAATAAACGAGGTATCTATTCCGTATCCTCTAAGTTGGTTAATAGCTGTATCCGCAATGTCATTTTCTGGTAGTTTGGTCACAAAAGTCACTTGGTCGCCTAATTGATTCAGCAGAACGGCAACATTAGCTTCTGCACCGCCAAAATTAGTTTCCAAGTGCGTTACTTGACTAAAGCGGAAAGTATCAGGAGTCGTGAGTCTAAGCATAAGCTCGCCAAAAGTTGTTACCAACATAATAAGCGCCTCCATTTAAGTTATAAACGTTAGTATCGCACTTATTTTACCATTTTTAATAGGGCTGTGTGGGCTTTCACAAGAATATGGCGGGAACCTATCATTAAGAAAAAATAGCCTTTAATTTTTTGGCGGTCCGAAGTTGTTTTTTAACCCATTCTTGCTGGGAATGATCGTGAGCATACTAAAAGGGCTGGACAAAATGATTTTTGCCACAGCCCATTGTTTTGTTTCTACACAATAGTCGATTTAATTGTTTTCCGATGCCTCGGAAGTTGGTGCTTGGTGATCTTCAACGTGACCATCCTTGGCATTTTGTTCACGTGACAGTTCATTGTAATAATTTGCGAAACTTAAGGACATGTAAGGCTGAACCCAGATTGCCGCAATTCCGGCAGTGACACTCACCAATATCAGCCAGCCAATAAAACTTAATCCCATGACAAAATATTCCCACTTGTGGCCGTCCATCATTTGACGGCTTCGGGTGATTGCATCTGTATAAGAGATGTGTTCACCATGATCAATCGCATCCCGGTAGATGAAAAAAGACTGGGAATAAGCCATTGATTTGATAATGCCGGGAACAATCAGCAGGATTGACCACAAAATGACAAAGATATATTGAATAATACTAATTAACAATGTCCCCAGAAAGTAATCGCCATTGTGAAAAAGAAACATTGACTTTTGAAGCGGGTTTTCGTACGTCAGCTTTTCGCGCATTGCGTCAAGACAGACAAATGACATACCAATTGCCAGAAGGGCAGCTATCCAAGTGATCAAAGTGCTGACGCCATCGGACGGTTCAAGGTAGTCGGTAGCGTTGATGCCAAAGATGATGCCACCAATGACCTCTAAAATAAAAGCCGGTAAAAATAGCAAAAAATAAAATGAAAAATGAGAGTTGAGAATGCTTTTGGCATCCTCCTTTAATGCAGCTCGATTCATAATATGACCTCCTCCTAATTTTGACGATCGTCAACAAAAAAACGGTCTCTCCCTTACATAAAGGATACACCGTTTGTTAACTTTGCGTCATGATTTAACCTGGTAATTTAGTTGCTTCATTGTCAGTGTTAAGTGCACCTTTGGTCACTTTTACGCTTTGAATCCATCCGTGGCCCTTAACGTAGAGAAACGAACGGATTTTTTTGGTTGCATTACTTTTGGCTTTTACGTAACGAGTCACATGGTAGTTGGTACTTGGTTTCAATTTGCCGTTTGCAGTAAAAGAGATACTTGGATTATCCGCGCCGATTGCAGCACGGTAAACCGTGACGGTATGATCGTTAGTGTGGTAAACAGGTAAATTATCATAAAAATCAGCTGTTAGAATAGAGAATGAATATGTTTTTGCTTTAGCAGCGCTTGCCGATGTAGATGACACTGCTGCAAAAAGGGGAAGTGCCAGAATAATAGTGGCAAAAATGATCCCGAGTTTTTTCATGGGAATACCTCCAGTTTTACTTTTTTGATGGTCATGGCTTTTATTTTGGATGCGTCACCAGATAATCCAGAATTTGATTTAAAAGCAGTGCTGCATTTGGATCGAACGTTTGAGACAGTACCTGCTGGGCATTGTCTGCGTATGTTGAACCGGGGATGAAGTCAGTGTCCGCACTTGCAAGCGCCGCGAGTGTCTCCGGGGTGGATTCCAAGTGAAATTGTAAGCCAATTGCTGAACCTAATTTAAATCCCTGATATTGCCAATAATGACTTGTAAACAATAAATCCGCTTGCTGTGGTAACCTGAACCCTTCACCGTGCCAGTGAAGGACTTGATAAGTGTCGGCAGCGTTAAAAAGTGATTGAGCTGATTGAGTAGCGGTTACCGGACCAAAGCCGACTTCTTTTTTGGTGGGGACAATGGCTTCTCCATAGGCTTTGGCGAGTTGCTGAGCACCCAGACAAATACCGAGCATTGGTTTGCCTGAATCAACGATGTCCTTAATAAGTTGACGTTCCGGTTCAATCCACGGTAAGTCATCATTGGCGCTCATTGGGCCGCCCAAAACAATTAAGAAGCTGACTTGCTCGGGTTGGGGAAGCTGGCCATCATTTTTAAATAGTTTGACGACGTTAAGTTTGTGTTGATGAGTTTTGGCCCATTTGGTCACCAAACCCGGGACTTCAAACGATACGTGTTGGATGACTGTTATTTCCATAAACTTACCTTCTTTAAATTAAAGATCTTTATTGACCATTTCCTCAACCAGTAACTTATAAAGTAATGATCGAATGGCCATACGCTGGTAATTCTCAGCGTTCAAATGTTGGGACTGTGTTTTGGTCAACTCATCGTTAAAAGCGTGAATGAACTGGTCATATGCTTTATCAACCGGATCCAATTTTAATGCAATGGCGATTGCTTTTTTGATTGTATCCAGTGACAGAATTGGTTTCATTAAGCTGACAACCAGGATCTCAGCCAGATGCTGCTTGGAATAACGCTTTTTTTCCGGACGGTCAACCAGTCCCTGCTTAACGTAACTATTAATCATTGATTTAGTGATTTTGGTTTCGGTTAGTGGAACGAGGAATTGATTGACTTCGTCGATTACCTGATCCATATAGAGATTCAAACTCGGCAGCTCCGCATATAGCGGTAGTGAAAGCCTGGCAAATCGTTTTACTGTATCATCTTTAATCTTTATCAACTCCTTTAACCTAAGTACAAATATTATCGCACAGATATGAGGATTCACACAAATAGATATTGATTCTAGATAATCTTGACTCTTGGTTTATTTTATCTTATGATAATGGCAAGGAGGTGTCGAAATGGCAAGTCAATTAATTCATTTGAAGCGGCAGCAGATTGTTTATGAAGTATTAAATGCTGTTACCCATGGTGTGTCGTTTATTGCTGGTATTGTTTTAACCATTCTTTTGTTGATGAGGGCATATCATGATCATTTGTCATCGGTAGCGACAATAAGCTTGATTGTTTATTGTGTCAGTGTATTAATGCTGTACTTAGCTTCAACGTTATTGCACTGTTTTGTTTTTACGAGGGCAAAGCGGGTCTTTCAAATTTTGGATCATAGTAACATATTTTTATTGATTGCGGGCACGTACACACCTTATTGTGTCATATTTATTAATAATTTAGCCGGCAATATTTTACTGGCCGGTGTGTGGCTTTTAGCCATTTCGGGAATCGTCAGTCACGTTGTGTTTCATGGAAAATACCAAAAAACAGAAACCACAATTTACGTCGTTATGGGATGGTTGTGTCTGCTTTTAGGTAAACAGCTTTATGTTAATTTGACACCAAGTGGCTTCTGGCTGTTGGTAAGCGGGGGGATCATTTTTACTGTTGGTGCAATCATTTACAGTTTTCCACGAATCCCCGGCTTACATTTAATTTGGCATTTCTTTGTCATGGCCGGAACGTTGACAATGTTTTTATCAATCTATATGAACGTTTAATAAGCGGTTGGCTGGGATAAATCAGTCACAGAAAATTAAAAAGAGTCAAAGTTGATTTATGAAATTAAAAAATAATGTTGACATTCAAAATGAACATGGTATTGTAATGGTAATCACAAATTAAAAAACAATAATAAATATGAAGTTACGATTAGAAAAGTAAGCAATCATTTGATATAAAGAGAATCCCGATGGTGAGAACGGATCGTCAGGGTTGCTGAAAACACATCTATGAACTGGGTAATTGAATTAGAGTAGGTTATCCCGCTAGTGAGCGTTACCACGGCTGCTGTAACTGTTCTTCATCTTGAATGGACGACTAGTTAAAAGCAGTGTAAGGTCGTTTCATCGTGAGATGGCGACGAATATGAGGTGGGACCGCGAGAAATCGTCCTCAGATATTGCAAATCAGCAATGTCTGAGGACGATTTTTTTATTTTCAAAAGTCCTAACCGTAACCGACTATTTATTGGAAACGGAGTGGCAAATATGCAAATTATTGAAGAATCTTTAGATCAGATGTTAAAGCAGGTCGCAATTCGAACAAACAAAGTCGCAAACCGTGCAGAGGTAGAAAAATCGGTTCGCGACATTATCGCAAATGTTGCTCAAAATGGAGATCAAGCGGTTAAGGATTATGAAAAGAAATTTGATCGCGTTGAATTGGATAATTTGGCTGTCAGTCAATCTGAAATTGATGATGCTTATGATAAGACAGATCAAGACGTCATCGATGCGCTGGAACTTGCCAAACGAAATATTACGTCTTTTCATAAGATGGAAATTGAAGACAGCTTTGTAGATGCCAAGCAAAAAGGGGTTATCAGAGGCGAGAAAATTGCACCGTTGGCTGCTGTAGGCGTGTACGTTCCGGGTGGGACCGCTGCTTATCCTTCTTCTATTTTGATGAATGTTATTCCAGCAAAGATTGCGGGTGTTAAGCGGGTAGTCATGGTCACACCGCCTCAAACAAACGGATTGAATAAGGCAGTCTTAGCCGCCGCTAAAATTGCGGGTGTCGATGAAATTTATACAGTTGGTGGTGCTCAGGCCATTGCCAGTTTGGCATATGGCACTGAAACTATTCCACGTGTTGATAAAATTACCGGTCCAGGTAATGCATATGTTGCAACTGCCAAGAAACAAGTTTTTGGTCAAGTTGATATTGATATGGTTGCAGGTCCTTCTGAAATTGGTGTTATCGCCGGTTCCCAAGCTGTTGCCAGTCAGGTAGCTGCAGACCTATTATCGCAGGCAGAACATGATAAATTGGCTCGACCAATCTTGGTCACTGACGATAAACAATTGGCGATCAATGTAAATGCGGAAATGAATCGTCAGGTCAAGCTGCTTCCGCGCCAAGAAATTGCACAGGCAGCGATGGATAATGAAGGGTTTATCGCTGTTGTTAAAAACATTGATGATGCGTTCACATTGATGAATGCCGTAGCTCCGGAACATTTGGAAGTTCAACTGCCGGATGCAATCTCTTATTTGAATCAAATTCAAAATGCCGGTTCCGTATTCCTTGGCTTTTCTGCATCGGAGCCTGTAGGAGATTATGTTGCCGGTCCAAATCACATCCTGCCTACGGGTGGAACTGCAAGATTCTTCTCACCGTTAGGCGTTCAGGATTTCGTTAAAAGGACGCAATTCGTCTCATATACTCGTCCAGCTTTAAAGAAGGAAGCGGATGCAATCACAACTTTGGCAAGGGTGGAAGGCTTAGAAGCCCACGCAAGAGCAATTGAAAGCAGATTTAAGTAAGTGTGCGGATCTAAGCGGTTAACACCCGGAGTATAAGACGTCGATTTGGGAAATCCCGGGTTTGGATTTTTCAAATCGATCTCTTATAAGGAGTGGTGTTGCTAAGAGAAGCAGTTCTAGTAAGTGTGCGGATCTAAGCGGTTAGCATTCTAAATTGCATCCAAAAATTTCTGCTGGGCTGATACTGTTATACTATAGAAGAAAAAGAGTCAAGACGTCTCAAACGATTGCCAATTTTTTAAACGGCAATCGTTTTTTTGTAGTCTGATGGTAATATTAATGCAACATTTCGAAAAAACTAATTTACTTGTTAATTATCAGTATTGGTTAGTCCACTATTGCAATAACGTTGACAGGGTTATTACAAGTTGTTTAGTTTGTAAAACAATTGTAGTCCGATGGTTAAATTGAATTGTCAAATGGCATGTTATACTTTTAAGCAACGGAGGTGTATATCGATCAATGAAAAAAATACAACTTATTTTGGCTACTTTACTGGTTGTTTTGGGTATTGAAGGAGCAACTAATAACATTCAAGCACATGCAAGTTCTTCAACGACAACACCGAAGTCGCTTCGTGGAACCTGGTACAAATATACGGGCGATGGTAAATTTAGTACGATCAAGATCACAACGCACAGCCTCACATATAACGGTAGCATTTACTCGCCTTCTAAAAGTGGGGCACATAAACTCAAAGTTAGTAAGTGGGGGTCTTGGTACTCATTTAATAAAGGATCCTCATCATCCAATCTCGGTCAGTTTAAAACTGAAAAAAGACTAATTAAAGGGTCTTATAAAAAATCTTTGGTTCGCTATCACAGTATTGGTACTTATTATGTCTTCACACATCATAAATATAACCAGGATTATTCATTTAAAATATTGGATTAATATCCAGAAAAAGTATTTGGTAATGGATAATTGTAATCAAACTAACTGCTAACAGGACAATGGGACTTTTTGTGAAGCTTTGATTAGCGTTTGGGTTAAATATTCTTTATAATATAAATAAGAACATTTGTGAAGGACTTAATTTGAATTCATTTAATGAACTGCCATTATTGCAGATGGTGGTTTTATGACGCTAATCAGGGGGTAATCACATGAAAAAGACACTATTGACTGTCTGCTTGATGGGCCTGCTAACAATAGGGCTGGCGGGTTGTTCATCAAACTCAAGCGATTCATCTTCAAGCAGTAGTTCCAAGGCACAAGAGTCTCAGTCTCAGGTTCAATCTTCAAGTGAGGTGACGAGTTCATCGGAGACAAGTGCCACTTACGCTTTTAAAGGGCAAAAAGCCATTCGGATTCGATACGAGAATGTTCATTATACGACGCGTTTGGATAATGATTATCAAGAAGAAAGACTCTATCAGAAGGTTCCCGGCTCCACCACTAATAATCGGGTTTATCATTGGGATAGTTTAAATGTTAGTGATCGCCAGGATGTTTATGTTGATAAAAAGGCCATTGCAACGTTCAAAGACGATGATAATGCAAATGAATACGACCATGAGGATTTCTATCGAATTTCATTTGGCAGGAATGCTCATCAAAAATATTGGGCAAGTGATGATGTGATTGAAAATGAAGCCAATGAAGGCTATGACGACTAATTGAATCAAAGGACTTGCAATTTATCTGGAATCATTGTATTATTTGGACAATCAAAAAAGGAGGTGATGCTTTTTGACTAGTGGAATATCTCAGAAGGCATCAGCTGTGGAGAACGACTTAAAATAGTTGATGTTTAAGAGAAAGAACCGGCGAAATTAAAAAATCGTCGGTTTTTTTGTGTCTAAAATTAAAAACGTTCTCAGTCATTCTTTTGGCGTATATCTATAGACGCTTTTGGATAAAACTTGTAATATGGTAAAGTCTGCGACATCTGTGGATCAAAAAAGAATGAAAAGGAAGTGAAAATACAATGAAGCAGTTCAAATTACAAAGTTTTGTTCTGGTATTAATTGCATTTACGTTGGGATTCAGTGAATTCTTAATTGTGGGGATTTTGGATGATCTTTCAGAACAATTTAACGTATCGGTTGCAACCGTTGGTTATCTGGTTACGATTTTTGCAATGGTTTATGCGGTTAGTACCCCGTTTATCACATTGCTAATTGGTAAATATAACTTATTCTGGGGTCTTTTAGCCTTAATGGGTATCTTTACCATTGGCAATATATTGAGTTTTGTTGCGCAAAATTTTGTTTTTCTTGTCATTTCGCGAATCATAACAGCACTCGTTTCTGGTGTGGCAATCTCAATCGCCTTATCATTTGTTGGCTACATTGCCCCGATGGAGAAAAGAGGCTGGTTGCTGTCATGGGTATTTTCCGGCTTCAGTATCGCATCAGTACTGGGCGTCCCCTTGGGAACTTGGATTTCAACAAATTTTGGCTGGCGGATTTCGTTTTTAACAATTATCGGCATTTCTGTGATAACAATGGGCTTAATCTTTGGTTCTTTACCACGTGATTTTAAACAGAAGAGAAGCAGTATTGGTGGTCAACTTGCTTTGCTGAAAGATCATCGAATTCAAATCGGCATGTTTTTGCCGATGTTTAATTTAGCAGCCATTTATGTATTTTACACATACTTACGGCCGATTATCACAACGCAGTTGCATTTTTCGACAAGCATGCTGACGATTCTTTTGTTTGTCTTTGGGATTGCAAACATTGTCGGAAATCAGGCGAGTGGCAAATTGACGGAAGGCCCCGGCCTAAGCGCAATGCCCAAGGTTTATGTCGCTCAATTTATTTTAATGGTTGTCATGCCGCTTTCCTTCCATTATAGTTGGTTTGGTGCAATTCTTTTGATGATGTTGATTGTCAGTATGCCACTTTTAAACTCTCCAATCCAAATTCAATTTTTGCAGGTTGCTGAAAAAAATTATCCGCAATCAATTGTTTTAGCTTCTTCACTAAATTCGATTTTTTCAAACTTTGGCATTGCGCTGGGTTCGGCAACAGGTGGCATAATGGTCAGTAACTTTGGTATGAGTTCGGTTGGCCCGGGTGGTGCAGGATATACGTTGGTCACGTTTATACTTGTTGTATGGCTTAATCATCTGAATCGGAAGTTTGCCCCACAAAGTTTATAAACTGAAAGTGGGGATGAGTCATGAATGGCTTTCTCGGAGAATTATTTGGAACCTTTGTTTTAATTGTGTTGGGAGCAGGGACAGGTGCTGGTGTAAATTTAAATAAAACCTACGGGCATGGATCCAATTGGACATTCATCAGTTTAGCGTGGGGAATGGCTGTTACAATGGGAGTCTATGTGGCAGCATCGTTTGGCTCTTTAGGGCATTTGAATCCCGCGGTGACAATTCCGTATGCACTTTTTGGATTGTTTCCTTGGAATCAGGTGCTTCCTTATTTGTTAGGACAGTTTTGCGGTGCGTTCCTAGGTGCAGCAGTTATCATTGTGATGTTTGCGCCACATTTTAAACAAACCAAATCCAATCAGGGAAATACTGTTGGTATCTTTGCGACAAGGCCGGCAATTAAAGCGCCTTTGGCCAATTTCATTTCTGAGGTAGTTGCAACTTTTGTTTTTGTATTTGCACTTTTAAATTTAGGAAATTTTTCTCAAGGATTGAAACCGTTGGTTGTCGGACTGCTCATTATGGTCGTCGGTATGGGGCTTGGCACAACTACTGGATTCGCATTGAATCCGGCTCGTGATTGGGGGCCGAGGCTTGCTTATACGATTATGCCGGTGCCAAATAAAGGCAGTGCCGAGTGGGGATATTCTTGGGTGCCGATGTTCGGTCCTCTAGTTGGCGGGATCATTGCGACATTTATTCAAACGACCCTTCACTGATGAGTGTCAGGTTGACAAGTATCGTGTGAATAAATATACTCAGCAATAACATATTAAATAAGGCAAAGGAGTTTTCGATGGATAGACCACAGCTTAAACTTGAAATGAGACGGATGTTAAACAGTCATTTTCCGTTTTTTATATTATTATTTTTACCTGTATTAGTCATTGAATTTGGGCTTAATTTTACCCAATATTTACCATGGAGCCATGGCAGTTCCTATTTGAACATCGGCAATTATTGGAATGCACCCAGCATTTATGATTCCAGATTTAATTTTGATTATACTGATCCAAAAGCAATAACTGCATTCTTGGGCTTGCTTCTTTTACTGGCAATTATTAGCAGTTTGCTATTAACCGGTATTCAGTTTGCCAGTATCGACCTTATTCGTAATAAAACGACCTTTGATCAACCAGTCAATAAGTCATTTACTATTTTCAATAATGGTGATTATTTTATTGGTACGATTATGATTGGACTTATAACGAGTATCCTAACCTTTCTTTGGTCACTGCTGTTGTTTATTCCCGGAATTATTAAAGGGTATGCTTACTCACAAGCAATCTTTATTTACCGGGATGCACTTGATAAGGGTGAAAAGATTGGCTACCTTGAGGCAATTACGAAAAGCCGGGAGTTAATGGACGGCAATAAGATGGATTTCTTTGTTCTTTACCTGAGCTTCCTTGGATGGTTCATTCTCTCGAACTTTACATTAAACATTTTGGATTTATGGGTAGTTCCTTACTATAATTTGGCAGTTGCTAATTTTTACGTTAAGATTCACGATGATCAAAGCGAGCCATTACAGACCATTTTGGTTGATCCTGATCAGCCACATCATTCGGACGATGATCACTCTTCATCCAATGATCAGACATAATCATGATCAGAACCTAGAAAACGGATGCTTTCCTCAACAATGGGGGGCGCATCCGTTTTTGATTGAGTCATCATTTTAGCATTAGTCGCCAAGTGCCTGTTTTAAATCCTCAGCTAAGTCTTCCGGATTTTCAAGGCCAACAGATAAACGTAACAATTCATCCGTAATGCCCAGCTTAAGTCGATCGGCTTTGGCCATGTCCCGATGTGTTTGCAGCGAAGGAATCGTGAGAAGCGATTCAACGCCGCCTAAACTTTCGGCAAATGAAATGATATTTAACCGTTTGAACAGTCGATCAACCTGGTCACGGCTTTGAACGTAAAAGCTGATCATGCCACCTTGCCCAGGATAGAGTACTTTTTCAACTTGCGGCAATTTAGCCAAACTGGCAGCAACATAGGTTGCATTTGACGTGTGTCGTTGCATTCTAACCGAAAGGGTTTTAAGGCTTCGAAGTAGTAGCCAGGAATCAAAAGGATCTAACGTGACGCCGGTTGTATTGAAATTAAATTCCAGTGTTTCACCGATTTCTTCTGATTTTGCGATAACGGCTCCTGCCAGCATGTCGTTATGACCTGAAAGGTATTTGGTGGCACTATGAACGACAATATCGGCGCCTTCACGAATTGGTTGTTGGTAAATGGGTGTTAAAAAGGTATTATCCACACAGACTAGAATGTTTGAGTTGCTACTATGAGCGATATCTGCAACTTTTTGAATATTAATGACTTTCATGGTAGGATTTGACGGTGTTTCGATCCAAACGGCTTTTGTGTGAGGCGTGATTAGGCTAGACAGGGTATCGTAACGCTTGCCATCCCACTTATTGAATTTAATACCATAGTGCTCGGTCAGATAGTCAAAATATCGAAATGAGCCACCGTATAAATCATCTGAGGTGATAATTTCATCTCCGGAGTTAAACAGTGAAAAGACCAGCTGAATGGCAGCCATACCCGAACTCACAGCGAAAGCCTTTGCGCCGTCTTCCAGTTTAGCCAGGGTTTCCTGCAATACTTTTCTGGTAGGTGTTGAAAGACGGGAATATGAATATTGCTTTTCCGGGTCAAAGTTCTCAACATCTTCCAAGTCCCGGTGACGAAAGTTGGATGATAGGTAGATCGGTGTCGAAATCGAATGGAACTGGTCGTGGTTATCTCGGTTTCCTGCTTGTGCCAATAGTGTGTCAATATCAAAATGTTTATTCTTAGTCATGTCAAAGAATCCTCCAAAAAATAGTTTATAAAGCAAAACCGCCACTCGGAAAATGAAAAATCATTTTCAGGGTGACGGTTTATTCACGATACCACCTGATTTTACCAACATTTCACAATGTTGGACTCAGTGAGTGTTTAGTCGGGCTTACTGCACAATTATTGTTCTCAACGAAACTCACACCGGTCAGCACCGGTGTGAGGCAATGATTAATTAAGCCAAACTATACTCTTGCAGGTAACGTATGCAAACGATGTGTCAGCCAAAAGACCGCCACACAGGCTCCGAGCTCATCTTCTTTTTAGTCGTCGGGTTTCTTTACAGCTGCCGAAACTCTCTTAACCGGCTACTAAACCTACTCTTCTCATCAAAGCTTTAATTCATTAAAATCTTCTCTATTTTAAACTAAACTGGTGACAGAATCAATGCAAAAAAATGGGTTGAAAGATTGTGAAAGTGTTTACATTCTCATATGAAAATGCTATTATGAAATTGGTTCAAATCATAACCATCTAGGAGGAAGTTTTTACAATGAAAGAAAACTTTGATTTCTTAATGCCGAGTGTCAACTTCTTTGGTAAAGGGGTTATCAAGAAAATTGGCGATCGTGCAAAAATGTTAAATATGAAAAAGCCATTGATTGTGACTGACAAGTTTTTGCGGTCAATGGACAATGGACCGGTTGCTCAAACATTAGCATCACTTGAAGCAGTTGGCGTTCCTTATACCATCTATGATGGTGTTGAACCTAATCCAAAAATTCGAAATATTCAAGAAGCAAAGAAAGTTTATTTAGATAATGATTGTGACAGCATTATCACTGTTGGTGGCGGTTCTTCACATGATGCCGGAAAAGGGACCGGTATTATTTTGACAAATGGTGATGACATCACCAAGCTTGCCGGAATCGAAACGCTGCAAAATCCATTGCCACCATTGATGGCTGTTAATACAACCGCCGGGACCGGTTCAGAGCTGACCCGTCATTGTGTGATCACAAATGAAAAAACCAAACTGAAATTTGTTGTTGTGTCATGGCGAAATATTCCATTGGTATCATTTAATGATCCAATGTTAATGTTGGATGTTCCGGCATCACTGACGGCTGCAACAGGGATGGATACATTTGTTCAGGCAATTGAACCTTATGTTTCAACCAACCGAAATGAAATTACGGATGGTCAATGCATTCAAGCAATTAAATTGGTTGAAGAAAGTCTTCGTGAAGCTGTTGCCAATGGTCACAACATTGAAGCCCGCACCAAAATGGTTGAAGCTGAAATGTTGGGTGGTATGGCTTTTAACAATGCTGATTTGGGATATGTTCATGCCATGGCCCATCAATTGGGTGGTCAATATGATGCGCCACACGGTGTCTGCTGTGCAATGTTACTTCCAATTGTTGAAAAGTATAATATTGTTGCCGCACCGGAAAGGTTTGCACAATTAGCTAAAATTATGGGTGAAAATACGGACGGATTATCCACAAGGGATGCTGCCGACTTATCCATCAAAGCAATGCGCCAAATGTGTGATGATGTCAAGATTCCTCGAAGCATTAAAGCAATCGGTGCTAAACCGGAAGACTTTGAATTGATGGCTGAGAATGCGCTTAAAGACGGTAACGCCTTTTCAAATCCTCGTAAAGGAACCAAAGAAGAAATTGTTCAATTATTCCAGGAAGCATATGATCAAAAATAAGTTGTAAAAAAACTTAAGAGAACTTCAAAGGCTTTTGCGTCATAACGACCAACATGAGTCATCTGAATTTAGGGGTTGAGACAAAAGTAGCTTTTGCCTTAATCCTTTTTGTGTCAAAACGACAACCATTACTTGGTTGAAAAGCTCCCTGTGTGACTTTTTTCCTCGTTAAGGGTTTGACTGGAAAAGAGGTTAAAAGTTCATTGATTCTTCATACTTTCTCCGCTTTATTTGGTTATTATTATGGTAATGATAAGTGTAACGAAAAAATGACGAGTGAGTGACCAATCGACAAGTCATAGTCTGGAGGTTTTATTAATGAAACGACATATTTTAACCGACGTAGGACTGCTGTTTTTGATTCCACTGGGGATTATTGGATTTTCATTAAGTTCAGATAATCAAAGTGAGTCGAGGCAGGCAGCTCAAGCTCAAAATAATACTGTCAAAACAACGACCGATACTGAATATGGCAGTGGATCCGTCTTGAGTGCCAATCAAATACAGTCTCTTGATTTTCGGCCATCACGAGTATACCGTGTGAGGTATACAAAGGTGAACTTTAAAACGGTTTTAGATGATGATTACCGAGAAGAAAAGCTTTATCGTTATGTACCAGGCGCCAAAAAGAATAATCGGACCTATAAATGGAGCCGGATAAAAGCGCGTATTGGGAAAAAGGTCTACGTTGACATGAAAGCAAAAGCATATTATCGTGACGATGATGGTGAACGCGAATCAGAGGACTTTTATCGAATCAGAACGGCCAAAAGTGCTTCATCTCAGAAGTACTGGGTTAATGAAGATGCCATAGAGGACGATTAGGAGATCCAAGACGAGTTTAAAATGTTGTTTATAACCAGTTTTATAATTGAAGTCAACATGAGCTGATGCTTAATGGGTTGGCTTCTTTTTCTCTAATTTTTTTTGAAAATATATGATACATTATAATTAGTTCTTTCATTGCACGAGGAGGTGTTGCTGTTGAATATTTTGGTGACCGGCGGGGCTGGTTTCATCGGGTCAAACTTCATTCATCTGCTTTTAGGTCATCGTCAAAGCGATCGTTTAATTAATTTTGACGCTTTAACTTACGCGGGTAATTTAGATAATTTAGACGATATTCCCGAAGGGGCGACTTATCGGTTTATAAAGGGTGATATTGCTGATAAAGAGGCCGTCAAAAAAGTGGTGTCCAATTATCAAATTAACGTTATTGTGAACTTTGCAGCCCAGTCACATGTTGACCGGTCAATTATTGATGCAACACCATTTGTTCACACCAACATTGAGGGTGTCAATACGCTATTGGAAGTTGCCAGGGAGTACCACCTCGATAAATTTGTGCAGGTTTCGACTGATGAGGTTTATGGCAGCACACCTTCCCAAGCGCGCTTTGACGAGCAGACCCCCCTTAATCCAAGTTCACCATATGCGGCAACTAAAGCATCTGCCGATTTATTGGCACTTTCCTACTTTAAGACATTTGGCACGCCGGTTTGTATAACCCGATCTGCTAATAATTACGGTCGATATCAGTTTCCTGAAAAACTGGTCCCTTTGATGGTGACTGCTGCTTTGCGTGGAAAAAAGCTACCAATATATGGTAATGGTCAAAATAAGCGGGATTGGCTGAATGTCCAAGATAACTGTCGGGCAATTGAAATGGTTATGAGCAATGGCAAACCCGGTCAGATTTATAACATCGCAGGGCGTCAACATAAAACAAACTTACAGATTGTTAAAATAATTGAAAAACAACTGGCTGCGATCCACCCACAAGTGACATTTGTGAAAGATCGACCCGCCAACGACCAACTCTACGCGATTGATGATTCGAAGATCAGACACGAGTTGGGTTGGCGGCCGGAATTTAGTTTTGAGATTGGCATGGGAGATGTGATCGATTGGTATGTCATTCATCCGGAATGGTGGCAGCCGTTGCTCAAAAGGGTACAGAATAGATAAAACGAGGTAATTGATATGAAAATTGGATTTATTGGAACAGGTGTTATGGGAACGGGGATGATTAATAATCTTCTCAAGGCCAATTTTGAGGTCACCGTTTACAATCGAACCAAAGCCCATGCACAAGAAGTGCTGAATCATGGGGCAAGCTGGCAGCAAACGCCTGCTGACGTTGCCAAGGTCAGTGATGTTGTGATTACGATTGTTGGATTCCCCAAGGATGTCGAAGAAGTTTATTTTGGCCATAACGGTATTTTTGAGACAGCAAAGCCTGGCGAAACGTTAATAGATATGACAACCAGCTCTCCGGTTCTGGCTAAGAAAATTTTTAGTGCCGGTCAGGACCGGCAAATTGATGTGTTGGACGCTCCGGTTTCAGGTGGTGATGTTGGTGCTAGAAACGGCTCACTTACAATTATGGTTGGCGGTCAGCAGGCTGTGTACGAACATGTACTGCCGGTTTTCAATGCAATGGGGACATCAGTTACCCGATTTGGTGGCGCCGGTCAGGGGCAAAATGCAAAAATGGCTAATCAAATTATGATTGCTGGCACGATGACAGGCCTAACAGAGGCGCTGGTGTTTGCTAAAGCAGCCGGTTTGGATCAGGCACAAATGATCAAAACCATTCAGGGCGGTGGTGCTGGTAATTGGAGTATGGGGACCTATGGCCCGAGAATTTTAAAGGATGATTTAAAACCGGGTTTTTATGCAAAGCATTTTTTGAAAGATTTGCGGATTGCATTGGATGCAGCCGATGAAATGAAGATTCAGCTGCCGGCCACGCAAAAGGCTAAAGATCTATATGAAGCAATGGTTGATCAGTTTGATTTAGGTAATTTAGGTACCCAGGGACTCATTAAAATTTATGATAAGTAAGCATTGTTTTATTTTTAAAGCGTTCTTTAATTAAGTGCAATTGAGTAATGGTTTATGGGTTAAATAAAAAAGGCAGGCCTATTTTAGACCTGAACCTATTTGTAAAGCTATTTATTTTTGCGCTCACGTCGTTTTTGAATGGCAGAAACGACGTTAATCACAACGGAAATTGTTAGAAAAATACTTGCAAGAATGATGAGACCGATCTTAACGTTGTCTTCAAGATGACTTGATTGGATATAAAACGCAATAGCAATTGATAGAATCAATGATAAATCGGCTACTATTAGTTTTGGTGAAAATCCCATTTTTTCCAGTCCTTTCAATGTAGATACGCAAGCATTATAACAAATTTTGGGCAGGTGTTTTTATTATATTTTGTTAATCGATCATTTGTATATGAAAGATGTGATCGGAGATGCACTGTTAAGTAATTTTGCTTGTTCAAATGATCAATTATCATTTATACTTAATAAGTACTTTAAGAAACTGTGTCGTAGCAAACGGCGGCACTTATGTGTAACAATTGGTGGTTTTAACCAGTTATAACGACATAGTGTGTGTCGAAAGCTTGTTTTCGGTGCAGATTTAAAAAGGTGAAAAAATGACAAAAGAGAATTCAAATGAACCGCTTATAGACAGTAACAAATTAATCTTTGGGATTGGTCAGGTTCAACAAATCACCGGTGTTTCGGGTAGACAATTGAGGTACTGGGAAGAACAGCATTATATAGCGCCAATCGAACAGCAAAAAGGAACGCAACGCCAATACTCGTTTCATACACTTTTTTTGATCTTTCATATTCAGCGCTACTTAACTCAAGGATTTACTTTACAGGCAGCGGTTGAAAAGGCAAAGGAATTTGAAAAACAAATGCCGGTTTTGCGTACTTTTATAAAGGCTCAACTTCAGGGAGTCGATGTGTCGAATGAACGAAGCGTCATTGATTTCGGGTTTAAAAACGATGAGCGTAAGCAGCGCGTTTATGGCATTGTCGAAGGCGATAAAACCTACTTTAAGATAGAGGATTTAAAAGAGTCGAAATGAAATCGTTATGATGAGCTTTGAGTCATTGTTAGACGCTCAAAGTTAAAGATAGAATCCAGGTAAAATTGCGCTTATACGCAACTTCACCTGGATTCTTTTTGAATGATCATAGTCGACCACATGATTAATAATCAAAAATAGGCACCTAACCTGCTAATCAGTTGTATTAATCGCCCTCATTATCAAACTTTTTGTATAAACCGATAATTGTTTTATCATCCAATTCAATGGGGTTTCCATCCAACGTCACACTGTCGATTTTATAATAATCCTCTAAATCGGGAACCTCCAAGCGCTGATTTGCCATAAAATCAGCGGCAGACTTATAGTCAATGGTTTCGTGAGAGGTTCCATTTTGATAAACAATTTTGAGCATTGTATGTCACTTTCTTTCCATTAAAGAATTTCATTTCAAAACCACCTTAATTTTAGAGGTTCAATTTTTGAAATACAACTAACTTGTCGTTTGGCTTTTATTATCAAATGGATAAAATGGAGAGTTTAATTTTGCACAATTAATTTATGCTTGATATGATACTTATAACAACAAAACAAGTTGGCGTTTATTAACAGGGGAATATTTAAATGGGGGATTTAAATGTTTAAACCAAATCATTTTTTGGCGGTTGTGGGGATCATTTTATTAAGTCTGGTTGGGGTTGCAACGTTTGTACAAAAACCGGTCTTGGCTCAGACGGTGACTTTTACGCCTGAGATGCACGGGACGAAGAATTTAACACATCAAGGAACGATTCACTACTACATTCGTCCTGATGCGGGTAAGTATCAAAAAGAGATCAGAACTGCGGTTGCCAAGTGGAATCGAGCATTGGGCAGGCCTATTTTACAACCGGGTACTGATATGGGGACATCCCGTTTGGTTTTTACAGCAACCAATCATTTGGATAAAGGATATGCGGGGATGGCCGAGATTAACAGTGGTGTCATTGCTTTGAACCGTTCGTGGATGAGTCGGTACAATGGCGAAAAGAAACAGGCAGTGGTTATCCATGAGCTCGGTCATACATTTGGGACAAGGGATTTATATGATTACTCGAATCCATCGTTAAGAGCTGCATTTAGGAAGCATACGATTATGGGTGGCAGCTATTCAACAAGAATTCAGCAATTCGACGTTAAATTAGCAAAATGGAGTCTGGCAAATACGAGAAGTATGTCACAGGCTGAATTTAACGGATATCGGTCTAATCCTGGGCTTTACTATCAACAAATGCTCCATGGAAAACTTTGATCGGATTGAATTGACAAGGCTTCGTTCAACAATTATGATTAGGTTATCGTGTTTGAAGCGTTGAGGTAAATATAGTATTTAATTGATCGAGAAGTCAGAAACTTGGCGGGTGATGGGAGCTAAGCGGTTAATTAATGAAATTACGTTTGCGGAGCTTTCTATATCTTATATAGACGAGTCATTTCGTTACCAATGAATGAAGAGACTGCTTTTTTAAGTAGTAACTTGGGTGGTAACGCGGAAAAATTCGTCCCTGGCAATTTATTGATTGCCGGGGATTTTTTATTTTGGGAGGATATTTGGAATGAACATTTTAGACGATTTGAAATGGCGCGGTGCAATCAATCAGGAAACCGATCATGATGGATTGTATGATTTGGTTAATAAAAAATCTGTTGGCCTTTATGTTGGTATTGATCCAACGGGAGACAGTATGCATATCGGACATTTAATCCCGTTTATGATCTTGAAAAGGTTCCAATTAGCCGGACATCATCCGGTTATTCTTATTGGTGGTGGAACCGGGTCAATTGGTGATCCAAGTGGTAAGAAGTCAGAGCGGGTTCTTCAAACCATGGATCAGGTTCGTCATAATCAGGAAGCCCTGACGCGCCAGATGGAAAAATTGTTTGGACAGGATGGTTCTTTTGAAATTGTGAATAATTACGATTGGCTGTCGAAAATGTCGTTACTTGATTTCTTACGGGATTATGGGAAACTTTTTAACATTAATACGATGATTCGCAAGGAAATTATTGCAAGTCGTTTGGAAGCCGGCATTTCCTTTACTGAATTTACTTATCAAATTTTGCAGGGAGTCGATTTCCTACATTTATTCCGTTACAACGATGTTCAGGTACAGTTGGGCGGGGCCGATCAATGGGGCAATATCACGTCTGGAATTGATTTGATCCATAAGGTTGAAGGGTCCGATGCTCAGGCTTACGGGATGACAATTCCGCTTTTGCTTAAAGCCGATGGCACCAAGTTCGGTAAAAGCGAGGGCGGCAATGTTTGGCTTGATCCGGAAAAAACAACGCCTTACGAATTTTACCAATTCTGGCTTAACCAGGATGACCGCGATGTCGTTAAATATCTGAAATACTTTACTTTTCTGGACAAGACCGAAATTGATGACTTGGAAAAGAAGGTTCAAACCCATCCGGAAAAAAGAGAAGCGCAAAGAAGACTTGCACAAGAAGTGACTAAGTTTGTTCATGGACCAAAGGCGGTTGAATCAGCTGAACGAATTTCGAAGGCACTTTTTTCAGGTGAAGTAGCTGATCTGACGACGACTGAAATCGAACAGGGATTTAAAAATATGCCGACGGTTAATGTGTCTTCAGAACCATTGAATATTGTTCAATGGCTTGTTGACGCAACCAAAATTGAATCTTCTCGTCGCCAAGCTCGTGAAGATATCAATAATGGTGCGATTCGAATTAACGGTGCAAAGATTCAAGACACTGATTTTGAAATCAATCCATCTGATAAATTTGATGGTAAGTTTGTTATTGTTAGACGGGGAAAGAAACGATATTTCTTAGCCCGCGTAAAGTAGAGTTGTTCCTTAACGGCAAAGCGCTTTTGAGCGTATACCAATTCCATTTGCATTGTCGAATGGAACAGTCATTTTAAGTTGGAAACAGGGAAGTTTAATCCCTGTTTCCAACTTTTTTTAATTTGTTTACAATTTGTACTTGACCAGCTTTCGAAATCTTGGTAAACTAGTTTTCGTTGCGTTAAAGCAATCGACTTTCAATGCCAAATTCAAGTTTTGTTTCTTTCAAAAAACTGCTTGCATTTCAATTGAAAATCTGATAATATTAAATAGTTGTCAAAAGCGATGAACAAGCGCTTTGATAGCCAAGTAGACCTTTGAAAACTGAACAAAATTTTCGACAAACAAATTGTGTAGGGTGCTTCGATTTTTGATCGAAGCCAATTAACAAATTGCGAAGTCAATTCGCTAGTAACAATAAAAAATAATCAATGAGTCACAAATGATCATTTTGATTTTAAGATGAGAGTTTGATCCTGGCTCAGGACGAACGCTGGCGGCGTGCCTAATACATGCAAGTCGAACGCGTCTTGGTCAATGAAGTTGAGTGCTTGCATTTAACTGATTTGACATTAAGACGAGTGGCGAACTGGTGAGTAACACGTGGGTAACTTGCCCCGAAGCGGGGGATAACATTTGGAAACAGGTGCTAATACCGCATAACAACAAAAACCACATGGTTTTTGTTTAAAAGATGGTTTCGGCTATCACTTTGGGATGGACCCGCGGCGTATTAGCTAGTTGGTGAGGTAATGGCTCACCAAGGCAATGATACGTAGCCGACCTGAGAGGGTAATCGGCCACATTGGGACTGAGACACGGCCCAAACTCCTACGGGAGGCAGCAGTAGGGAATCTTCCACAATGGACGAAAGTCTGATGGAGCAACGCCGCGTGAGTGATGAAGGGTTTCGGCTCGTAAAACTCTGTTGTTGGAGAAGAACGGGTGTCAGAGTAACTGTTGACATCGTGACGGTATCCAACCAGAAAGCCACGGCTAACTACGTGCCAGCAGCCGCGGTAATACGTAGGTGGCAAGCGTTGTCCGGATTTATTGGGCGTAAAGCGAGCGCAGGCGGTTTTTTAGGTCTGATGTGAAAGCCTTCGGCTTAACCGGAGAAGTGCATCGGAAACCGGGAGACTTGAGTGCAGAAGAGGACAGTGGAACTCCATGTGTAGCGGTGAAATGCGTAGATATATGGAAGAACACCAGTGGCGAAGGCGGCTGTCTGGTCTGCAACTGACGCTGAGGCTCGAAAGCATGGGTAGCGAACAGGATTAGATACCCTGGTAGTCCATGCCGTAAACGATGAGTGCTAAGTGTTGGAGGGTTTCCGCCCTTCAGTGCTGCAGCTAACGCATTAAGCACTCCGCCTGGGGAGTACGACCGCAAGGTTGAAACTCAAAGGAATTGACGGGGGCCCGCACAAGCGGTGGAGCATGTGGTTTAATTCGATGCTACGCGAAGAACCTTACCAGGTCTTGACATCTTCTGCTAACCTAAGAGATTAGGCGTTCCCTTCGGGGACGGAATGACAGGTGGTGCATGGTTGTCGTCAGCTCGTGTCGTGAGATGTTGGGTTAAGTCCCGCAACGAGCGCAACCCTTATTGTCAGTTGCCAGCATTTAGTTGGGCACTCTGGCGAGACTGCCGGTGACAAACCGGAGGAAGGTGGGGATGACGTCAAATCATCATGCCCCTTATGACCTGGGCTACACACGTGCTACAATGGACGGTACAACGAGTCGCGAAACCGCGAGGTCAAGCTAATCTCTTAAAGCCGTTCTCAGTTCGGATTGTAGGCTGCAACTCGCCTACATGAAGTTGGAATCGCTAGTAATCGTGGATCAGCATGCCACGGTGAATACGTTCCCGGGCCTTGTACACACCGCCCGTCACACCATGAGAGTTTGTAACACCCAAAGCCGGTGAGGTAACCTTCGGGGGCCAGCCGTCTAAGGTGGGACAGATGATTAGGGTGAAGTCGTAACAAGGTAGCCGTAGGAGAACCTGCGGCTGGATCACCTCCTTTCTAAGGAAAATTCGGAAACCTACACAATGTCGAAAGTTTTGTTTAGTTTTGAGAGGTCTACTCTCAAACACGGTTACGCTTTTTGGGCCTATAGCTCAGCTGGTTAGAGCGCACGCCTGATAAGCGTGAGGTCGATGGTTCGAGTCCATTTAGGCCCATCACCCGGCCTCATGACCGGCGTAACATGGGGAATTAGCTCAGATGGGAGAGCACCTGCTTTGCAAGCAGGGGGTCAGCGGTTCGATCCCGCTATTCTCCATTGACGCGTCAGCGTCAGAATTTGGTTCTTTGAAAACTAGATAATATTAATTTTCTGTAATTTATTGAATTGGATATAATCCAATTTCAACCGAGAACACCGCGTTATTTTGAGTTTGTTAACTAAGTAAAAAATCGCAAATACTCAATTAACTAAAGTATCCGTAGGATACTTAGGTTAAGTTATCAAGGGCGCATGGTGGATGCCTTGGCACTAGGAGCCGATGAAGGACGGGACTAACACCGATATGCTTCGGGGAGCTGTACGTAAGCTTTGATCCGGAGATTTCCGAATGGGGAAACCCAGCAGTTTTAATCGACTGTTACTGCTCAGTGAATTCATAGCTGAGTAGAGGTAGACGTGGGGAACTGAAACATCTCAGTACCCACAGGAGAATAAAGAAATTTCGATTCCCTCAGTAGCGGCGAGCGAACGGGGAACAGCCCAAACCAATGAGCTTGCTCATTGGGGTTGTAGGACTGAACATTTGAGTTACCAAAGTGATGGATAACCGAACAATCTGGGAAGATTGGCGAAACAGGGTGATAGCCCCGTAGGTGAAATCCAGCACCCTCAGTTCAGGATCCTGAGTACGGCGACACACGTGAAACGTCGTCGGAATCCGGGAGGACCATCTCCCAAGGCTAAATACTCCCTAGTGACCGATAGTGAACCAGTACCGTGAGGGAAAGGTGAAAAGCACCCCGGAAGGGGAGTGAAACAGTTCCTGAAACCATGTGCCTACAAGCAGTTAGAGCCCGTTAATGGGTGATAGCGTGCCTCTTGTAGAATGAACCGGCGAGTTACGGTTGCATGCAAGGTTAAGGTGTTAAAGCCGGAGCCGCAGCGAAAGCGAGTCTGAAATGGGCGTTGAAGTATGTTGCTGTAGACCCGAAACCAGGTGATCTACCCATGTCCAGGCTGAAGGTGCGGTAAAACGCACTGGAGGGCCGAACCCGTGTACGTTGAAAAGTGCTGGGATGAGGTGTGGGTAGCGGTGAAATTCCAAACGAACTTGGAGATAGCTGGTTCTCTCCGAAATAGCTTTAGGGCTAGCCTCGGACGTAGAATCATGGAGGTAGAGCCACTGTTTGGACGAGGGGCCCGTCATGGGTTACTAAGTTCAGATAAACTCCGAATACCATTGATTTTTATCCGGGAGTCAGACGATGAGTGATAAGATCCATCGTCGAAAGGGGAACAGCCCAGACCGCCAGTTAAGGTCCCTAAATATATGCTAAGTGGAAAAGGATGTGGAGTTGCATAGACAACTAGGATGTTGGCTCAGAAGCAGCCACCATTTAAAGAGTGCGTAATAGCTCACTAGTCGAGTGATCCCGCGCCGAAAATTTACCGGGGCTAAGCATATTACCGAGACTGCGGACCTGAACTTTGTTCAGGTGATAGGAGAGCGTTCTAAGGGCAACGAAGCCGGACCGCAAGGACCGGTGGAGCGCTTAGAAGTGAGAATGCCGGTATGAGTAGCGAAAGATCAGTGAGAATCTGATCCACCGAATGACTAAGGTTTCCTGGGGAAGGCTCGTCCTCCCAGGGTTAGTCGGGACCTAAGCCGAGGCCGCAAGGCGTAGGCGATGGATAACAGGTTGAGATTCCTGTACTAGTTGATGATGTTTGAGCGATGGAGGGACGCAGGAGGCTAAGTTGTGCATGCAGTTGGAAAGGCATGTTCAAGCCACGAGTCAGTCAAAGAGTCAAATGCTTTTTGGCGGGTTGACAAGTGGTGATGAGGACCGAAATTTAAGTAGGGAAGCAACCCACGTCACACTGCCGAGAAAAGCTTCTAGTGAGTCATCAACTACCCGTACCGCAAACCGACACAGGTAGTCGAGGAGAGAATCCTCAGGTGAGCGAGTGAACTCTCGTTAAGGAACTCGGCAAAATGACCCCGTAACTTCGGGAGAAGGGGTGCTGGCCACATGGCCAGCCGCAGTGAAAAGGCCCAGGCGACTGTTTATCAAAAACACAGGTTTCTGCAAAATCGTAAGATGACGTATAGGGGCTGACGCCTGCCCGGTGCTGGAAGGTTAAGTGGATGAGTTAGCTTCGGCGAAGCCCAGAAATGAAGCCCCAGTAAACGGCGGCCGTAACTATAACGGTCCTAAGGTAGCGAAATTCCTTGTCGGGTAAGTTCCGACCCGCACGAAAGGCGTAACGATCTGGGCACTGTCTCAACGAGAGACTCGGTGAAATTGAGATACCTGTGAAGAAGCAGGTTACCCGCGACAGGACGGAAAGACCCCATGGAGCTTTACTGTAGCTTGATATTGGGTGTTGACACAGCTTGTACAGGATAGGTAGGAGCCGTTGAAGCCGGAACGCTAGTTTCGGTGGAGGCATTGGTGGGATACTACCCTCGCTGTGTGAACACTCTAACCCGCGCCACTTAGCGTGGCGGGAGACAGTGTCAGGTAGGCAGTTTGACTGGGGCGGTCGCCTCCCAAACAGTAACGGAGGCGCCCAAAGGTTCCCTCAGAATGGTTGGAAATCATTCGACGAGTGTAAAGGCAGAAGGGAGCTTGACTGCGAGACAGACAGGTCGAGCAGGGACGAAAGTCGGGCTTAGTGATCCGGTGGTTCCGTATGGAAGGGCCATCGCTCAACGGATAAAAGCTACCCTGGGGATAACAGGCTTATCTCCCCCAAGAGTCCACATCGACGGGGAGGTTTGGCACCTCGATGTCGGCTCATCGCATCCTGGGGCTGTAGTCGGTCCCAAGGGTTGGGCTGTTCGCCCATTAAAGCGGTACGCGAGCTGGGTTCAGAACGTCGTGAGACAGTTCGGTCCCTATCCGTCGCGGGCGTAGGAAATTTGAGAGGAGCTGTCCTTAGTACGAGAGGACCGGGATGGACATACCGCTGGTGTACCAGTTGCGCCGCCAGGCGCACCGCTGGGTAGCTATGTATGGATGAGATAAACGCTGAAAGCATCTAAGTGTGAAACTCGCCTCAAGATGAGATTTCCCATTCCTATATGGAAGTAAGACCCCTGAGAGATGATCAGGTAGATAGGTTGGAAGTGGAAGTGCAGCGATGCACGGAGCGGACCAATACTAATCGGTCGAGGACTTAACCAAGTAGAAATGGTGTTTGAAGGCAGAAAATTAATATTAGCTAGTTTTGAGAGAACGAAGTTCTTTCAGGAAAATAGTGTGGTGGCGATAGCCAGAAGGATACACCTGTTCCCATGCCGAACACAGTCGTTAAGCTTCTGCACGCCAAGAGTAGTTGGGGGATCGCCCCCTGCAAGGGTAGGACGTTGCCACGCGTTTCATTATGGAGGATTAGCTCAGCTGGGAGAGCATCTGCCTTACAAGCAGGAGGTCACAGGTTCGATCCCTGTATCCTCCATATTGAGCCGTTAGCTCAGTTGGTAGAGCATCTGACTTTTAATCAGAGGGTCGGCAGTTCGAGACTGCCACGGCTCATTACAATTGAATATTATTTAGCGCATAATATATTGTATGCCGACTTAGCTCAGCTGGCAGAGCACCTGTCTTGTAAACAGGGGGTCGGAAGTTCGAATCTTCTAGTCGGCATTTTGCGGAAGTAGTTCAGTGGTAGAACATCACCTTGCCATGGTGGGGGTCGCGGGTTCGAATCCCGTCTTCCGCTTGTTATGCCGGGGTGGCGGAATTGGCAGACGCACAGGACTTAAAATCCTGCGGTCAGTGATGACCGTACCGGTTCGATCCCGGTCCTCGGCATATTATGCACCCATAGCGCAACTGGATAGAGTGTCTGACTACGAATCAGAAGGTTGTAGGTTCGACTCCTACTGGGTGCATTGTTTTAACGGGAAGTAGCTCAGCTTGGTAGAGCACCTGGTTTGGGACCAGGGGGTCGCAGGTTCGAATCCTGTCTTCCCGATTGATAGGTTTGCTATCAAAGGTATCACACCATCGCGGTGTAGCTCAGCTGGCTAGAGCGTCCGGTTCATACCCGGGAGGTCGAGGGTTCGATCCCCCCTGCCGCGATTTAGGGTCTTGGACCTTCTTGGACCTTTAGCTCAGTTGGTTAGAGCAGACGGCTCATAACCGTCCGGTCGTAGGTTCGAGTCCTACAAGGTCCATTAGACTCAGTATTATATATTTTTTTATGGTTACTTATGGAGGATTACCCAAGTGGCTGAAGGGGGCGGTCTTGAAAACCGCTAGGTGGGTCAAACCACGCGAGAGTTCGAATCTCTCATCCTCCTTTTAATTATCGCGGGATGGAGCAGTCTGGTAGCTCGTCGGGCTCATAACCCGAAGGTCGTTGGTTCAAATCCAGCTCCCGCAATTTTGGTTCGTTGGTCTAGTTGGTTAGGACGCCTGCCTGTCACGCAGGAGATCACGGGTTCGAGTCTCGTACGGACCGCTTTTGGCTCGGTAGCTCAGTCGGTAGAGCAATGGATTGAAGCTCCATGTGTCGGCAGTTCGATTCTGTCCCGCGCCACTATGATTAATTGAATATGCGGGTGTAGTTTAGTGGTAAAACCACAGCCTTCCAAGCTGTTGTCGCGAGTCCGATTCTCGTCACCCGCTTTTTCTTATGTTATAATGGGCCTATAGCTCAGCTGGTTAGAGCGCACGCCTGATAAGCGTGAGGTCGATGGTTCGAGTCCATTTAGGCCCATATTGGAGAAATACTCAAGTGGCTGAAGAGGCGCCCCTGCTAAGGGTGTAGGTCGCGTAAGCGGCGCGAGAGTTCGAATCTCTCTTTCTCCGTTAAATGACCCGTTGGTCAAGTGGTTAAGACACCGCCCTTTCACGGCGGTAACATGGGTTCAAATCCCGTACGGGTCATTCAATGCATAGTTCATTATTTTATATTATCGCGGGATGGAGCAGTCTGGTAGCTCGTCGGGCTCATAACCCGAAGGTCGTTGGTTCAAATCCAGCTCCCGCAATTTTGGTTCGTTGGTCTAGTTGGTTAGGACGCCTGCCTGTCACGCAGGAGATCACGAGTTCGAGTCTCGTACGGACCGTCACTTAAACGAATGTTTCCAAAGATTTGAGAGTTAACAGTGTTAATGCTGTTAACTCTTTTTTGGTTGTTAGAAAAATAGAGTTGTACTGACTGCTAAAGGGTGCAATCACTCGAGCAGCATTATCAGCCAGTTACTAATTGGTGATTTATCCTTTTCATATTAACAGGCAGTTTTAATCAAAATAATTATGAAGTTTACAATTGTAGTTGCAATTTTCGATTACTTAGTCTACAATTGTAGATGTAGGAAAAAGAAGTTGAATTGAAAGGAAGCATAATAGGGCCAACTCATTAATATGATGAAGCGATAGTAAAATAAGAGGGGGAAATAGAATGTCGAAACAAGAAAACAATCATATGAAAAAAATGGTAATGAACTCGAATCAAAAAAACAATCAAGACAAGAACATGCAAATGAGTGAACATCAAGACCATCAGTCAATGTCTCACATAAAAATGACTCATCGTAATATGGAAATGAACCATGACGACATGGAACATATGGATCACGAGATGTCCGGCATGAATATGGGGCATGGCATGAGTGGCCACCATATGAACATGGATATGGGAGATTTAAACCGACGTTTCTGGATATCCTTAATATTAACGATTCCGGTTATTTTGCTTTCTCCAATGGCAGGAATGGGTGGATTTGGATTTCATTTTTCATGGTCTCCGCTATTGTTAACGATCATTGGGTCTATCTTGTACTTTTATGGTGGTAAACCATTCTTTTCAGGCGCTAAAATGGAAATGAAGAGTAAACAACCGGGAATGATGTCATTGATTACTTTAGGGATAACGGTCGCTTACTTCTACAGTATCTATTCAGTAGTTGCCAACAATGTCTTTCACGTGACACCAACGGTAGATGAGTTTTTCTGGGAGTTATCAACGCTAATTGATATTATGCTTTTAGGGCATATTATTGAAATGAAGTCGATTGATAGTGCCGGTTCTGCAGTTGACGCATTGTCCAAGCTATTACCATCGACTGCCAAGGTTGTCAGAAATGGACAAGTGGTTAACGTTAATGTTGCTGACTTAAAAATTAACGATATTGTTCAGGTGCAGGCCGGTGAGAAGATTCCTGCTGATGGCGCAATCGTAAAGGGAACAACGACAGTTAATGAATCATTAGTAACCGGAGAATCGAAACTGGTTCCAAAGTCAATTAATGATGATGTCATTGGTGGCTCCATTAATAATGATGGCACTTTTGAGTTTAAAGTTGATAAAGCACAAAATGACAGCTTCTTGAATAAAGTCATGCAGCTTGTGATGAACGCATCAAATAATAAATCACACGCTCAAACAATTGCTGACAAAGTTGCCGGATATTTATTTTATGCAGCATTAACAGTTGCAATTATAGCTTTTATTTCCTGGATGTTTGTGAGCGGTGCAACCATTGCGTTACCAATTGCGGTGACCGTATTAATCATTGCCTGCCCCCACGCACTTGGGTTGGCTATTCCCCTGGTAGTTTCCCGGTCAACAGCTTTAGCCGCTCAAAATGGGCTGTTAATTCGTGATTCCTCAGCTTTGGAGCAGTCCAACAAGGTTCAATACGTTTTAATGGATAAAACCGGTACTTTAACGGAAGGAAATTTTAAACTTAACTTTTATCAGACGTTTAATTCCCATTATTCTAAAGATCAAATTTTGGCATTAGCCGGAGCACTGGAGAAAACATCCAGTCATCCATTAGCTAAGGGCGTTATGGATGAGGTTGCAGAAAAGAAACTGCAGCTTGATGAAGCGGAAGATGTTCAGCAAATTCCCGGGTTTGGTCTTACCGGAATAGTTAATGGAAAAAAGTATCAGTTGGTTTCGAGTAATTATTTTGAAAAAGAGTCAATTGAGTATAATCAGGAAACTGTAAATAAACTGTTAGCCGATAAAAATAATTCCATCAGTTTTCTAATTGAAAACAATCAGGTTATCGGTGTGATTGGCGAAGGCGATGAAATTAAAGCCGGTTCAAAACCGATGATTGATTATCTTAAACAGCACCATATTCAACCGGTCATGCTGACAGGGGATAACGAAGCAATTGCTGCCAGCGTTGCTTCGTCACTTGGAATTGATGATTATCGCGCAAAATTGTTACCGGAAGATAAGCAAAAAATAGTGGCAGAGTATCAAAAAAGGGGGACAACCATGTTTATTGGTGACGGTGTTAACGATGCACCCAGCCTAAGTGGTGCAAATGTTGGTGTTGCCATTGGAGCTGGTACCGATGTGGCAATTGATTCGGCTGATATCGTTTTAGTTAGAAGTGATCCAAAGGATGTCGTTGATCTCTTCAAACTTGCCAAACGAACAGCGGATAAAATGAAACAGAATCTTTGGTGGGGTGCCGGATACAACATTGTTGCATTACCATTGGCAGCTGGCGTCCTCGCATTTGCGGGCATTTTGTTAAGCCCGATGGTCGGTGCTGTATTGATGTCGTTGAGTACCGTGGTTGTCTCGGTAAATGCCTTGACACTTCGCATTGGATAGATTGTTAATTAAAAAGCACCAAATTATCTGAAAGAAATTAACCTTTCAAAATAATCTGGTGCTTTTTCGTAGTTAATATATAGTGCTAATGAATTTCCTTTTTTTCAACGGGGGTATAATAAGCCTCATGTGAATAAAAGCTGGGAGAATCTCGGTATTCTTTTGGAATAAATTCATGAGTACTGTTTTTCCAGAGCTCGAAGTCACGATAGGACTGCCATGTTCCTAGAATGACACGTTGGCTAATATCCTTATGATAGTTCAAGGAGTAAATTGAATGCATGCCCTGTGGAAGTCCATTGCTGATTAAACGATTAATTCTGGCATCAAAGACTTTTTGTTGATCGAAGTTTAGATCCAAAGCGGAAAAACTAATGAAACTGTTCCAATTGTCTGTGCCACCGTGACCTAAAACATCGTAAAGAACTGGTGAATGAAAAATTGAATTTTCTCCTGAATAATCCAACATCATTTGTTTACCGGTTTGATTCAAGGCTTTGTAAGTAACAAGGTCACGATCCGGATATTCTTCTTTAATCTGTTTCATTATCCTATTATCACCAAAGGTAATTGCAATCTGCTTTTTCACAATACCCACCTCCTGTTTCAAATTCATTATACTTTTTTTGAGATGCTTATCCAAACATTTACTTTTAACCGATGCTAACCTATACTGAATTCAAAAAGTGGGAGGTATTTTCTTGAAATTAACAGTCTTGGGATTCTTAGGTGGCTATCCAGCTAATGGTAATGGGACTAGCAGTTATTTGCTGGAATCTGGTAATTTTCATTTCTTAATTGATTGTGGTAGCGCAGCACTTTTAAGCCTTGAAGAAATCCTTGATCCATTAAAACTGGATGCTTTGATTCTAACGCATTATCATCATGATCATACAGCTGATGTTGGTGTTTTACAGTATTACTGGCAGCTCCATGAAAAACGATATGATCAAAAGTGCTTACCAATCTATGGTCATACATTAGATAAAATTAATTTTGATGGTTTAAGTTGGCCTGACTCAACTAAAGGAGTCGCTTATGACCCTGAAAAACAACTTGATGTTGGTCCATTTTCCATTACATTTTTCAAAATGCACCATCCGGTTCCGGCTTTTGGCTTAAGAATAACAGAGAAAGCAACCGGTAAAGTCTTGGTTTTTACAGCTGATACAGCCTATTTTCCGGAAATAGCATATTTTGCGAGGAATGCTGATTTATTAATGACCGATACCAATTTCTACGCTGATAAAACCGGAACAAAATGGCATATGACATCGACTGAGTCTGGCCAGCTTGCAAAGGATGCCGAAGCTAAACGCCTTTTGTTAACTCATTTACCGGCATATGGGGATCTGAACCAATTAAAGCAAGAAGCTGAAACTGCAGCCGGAAGTGGCATTCCGATCGATGTTGCAAGTCGGCACTTAACGATTCAGATATAAAAATTGAATTTGTGATGAAAGTTTAGTGTTTGTTAGACTATTCTGTGAAACTTATGATTTTTATAACTTTATCCTTTATAATCAAGATATAGAAAAGATTATTAGGAGATGAGTTATAATGACGGTAAAATTTTTAATGACACCAAGTTGCACATCCTGTCGTAAAGCAAAGAAATGGTTAACTGAAAATAATGTGGACTTTAAAGAAAGAAATATCTTTGCGAACCCACTCACTAAAAACGAATTAAAACAGATTTTAATGCTTTCCGAAACTGGTACTGAAGGGTTGATTTCAACCCGGTCTTACGTTTATGATCAATTTAAGGATAAAATCAATACACTGACGATTGGTGAATTGCTAGAACTTCTTGAAACACATCCGGAAATGATTCGACGGCCAATTATGATTGATGAGAAACGTCTTCAAATTGGCTTTAATGATGATGAAATTCGACGGTTCTTGCCGCGCGACATTCGTAAAAGTGATCTTGAGCGAATGATTAAAAATGCCCAGTAAGTAAAAAGAATGATTTACTTGTCACTCACCATTTTTAGCCGTATCATTTACTTGGACAATAATTGTGTTACAATGATATAATAATTACCCTCAGAGATTGAAAGGGGTGGCTAACTATGGAAATGGAACGGATCAACGAGAATACAATTCGAGTTTTGATCGGAAATGATGACCTTGATAAACGTGGGATTACCGTTTTAGATTTACTCGGAAATCATAAACAAATTGAAAGTTTCTTTTATAGCATTCTCGAGGAAGTCGACAAGGATCATCAATTTCAAAATAATGATGCCGTCACTTTCCAAGTTCTTCCAAATCAGAATGGTCTTGAACTCTTTATTAGTAAGGATGTTGACATGTCTGATGAAGATGAACCGCTGCTTGGTTCCGGCGATGGGCACGAAAAACACGACCAAGTTTCAAAATATATTGATGAACATGGCGTGGACAACAAGCCTCAGAGTGACAAGAAGACCAATGATGAATTTGGCCATCAAAAGAGAACCGTTATTCTTGAATTTGATGATTTGAATGATTTTATTGAACTTTCAAAGGCATTGCGTTTGGAAAATGGGACTTCGGATTTGTATTTATATGAAGGTAAGTACTTTCTAAAGCTTCAGTTGTTCAGTAATGATCCTGTTGATATGATTGTCAGTGACGAGGTTGCAATTGCGAATGAGTATGGCAAGAAAACGACGGTTACTGAGGATGTTTTAAATGAATATGGTCAACAAATTATGGAAAATAGTGCGCTTGAACTAAGCAGATACTACTTTAAATAATATTGAACGATAATGAGTTTTAAACGAAAGCTGTCACCCACAAGTGTTAAATGACATTTGTGGGTGACAGCTTTTGCTATTTTAGAAACGATTCATACATCAATACGAGACCTTTACTTTAGTAAATTTTTATTCGAATACTTGGTTTTTACTTGGCCTGGCATAGTACATGGTCGTTTTATGACCATGTTTTGACGCATCATGAACTTCCTGTGTTGCCGATTGAAACCCGCTTGTTTTAGCAACAATATAGAGGGGGCGCTTTCTGGAAGCTTCAAAAACACGATACAGATATGAGCCAACCAGTCCTAAAGACAGGAAGACAAGTCCAACTAATAAGAAAAGAGAAAAGACGGCAAATTGGAGCGTTTTAAATCCGGTGAAAAGTGTGATAATCAAGTAACCGATACTGAAAATGATTGAAAGAGTTCCCAGCCAATTTGCGAGTTGTAATGGAAAGGCTGAAAACGAGGTGACACCGTCCATCGCAAGTCGGATCATTTTAGAAAGTGGATATTTTGATTCACCGGCAATTCTTTCCTGGCGTTCATATTCGACGGAAGCCTGATTGAATCCAACCCAACTGACCATTCCTCTCACGTAAGGATCCGTTTCGTTCATCTTTGAAAGCTCATGGACTACTTTACGATCCATCAATCGAAAGTCGCCTGTATCTAAAGGAATATTTATACTGGTGATCTTTCTAAGTGTGCGGTAAAAGATTGCGGCTGTTATTTTTTTGAAAAAGGTTTCGCCATCTCGGGAAACACGTTTACCGTAAACAACCTCAGCACCTTCCTTCCATTTTTTGATCATTTCAACAATTACTGAGGGTGGATCCTGCAAGTCGGCGTCCATGACAACGACTGCATCGCCACTGGTATATCGGATGCCAGCTGTGATTGCTAATTGATGCCCGAAATTTCTTGAAAATTGCACAATTTTTATATTACGATGTAATTTTTGTGCTTCAGTGATGAGCGCGACACTTTTATCTTTTGATCCGTCGTCAACGAAAATTAATTCAAATTCCTGGGGTTGGTTACTGATAAAGGCTTCTAAAGTATCAATTGTTCTTTCAATCCCCTGTTCTTCATTAAAAACCGGAAGGACAATCGAAACCAAATCTGTGCTTTTTTCCATTCAAAGACCTCCTTACGTTATTTATAAATTGTTGACAAATCATATAGTGTTCCTGATGATCCCATACCGCCCATACCGGTTGGCATTGCGGTTTGTGATTTCTTGGTAGATTGTTTATTGCCGGCCTTAGCAGTGGACTTAGCTGAGGTTGACTGTTTTATCTTGCTGGGAACGCCTTTGCCTGGCATGTTTTTGCCATTTCTCATACCTTTTGGTGCATTTGGTGTTGTGGCTGATTTTTTCGAGGATTCTGGCTTATTAGTCGATCCTTTGGATGTTGAAGTACCAAAACCACCAAATTGTTGTTTGCTGCTTGAGTCTTGATACAAACTACTTTTGACTTTAGTAGCATGTTTTTTGATCCAATTAATAATCTTGGTATTTCCGGAACGACCGGAGTAATAGAAATACTTTAGATCACCATTTTTAACGAGTTTTTTAAATTGGGAAAGTGTAATTGCCGGATCGGTTCCATTGAAACCACCCATTGCCATAACCGCTTTTCCGGTTTTAATAATATATGGAGCAGCGGTAGTTGAATCACTGGTTGCAAAAAGATATTTTGCGTTTCCTTGATGTTTTTCCAGGTAATTCAGTAGTTTTGTATTCACCTTGGAATTGCCCATACCACCGCCACCACCAGGTCCTGAGCTGCTTGTGGACAGAAGCGACGGTCCGGCGGTGGGAATCATAGCCGATTCTGCTGAAAGAGTCGGTGTAAGTGACCACCACCCGGGAGCAATAAGAATGGTAATTGTCGCTACAACCATGCTGATCTTACTTGCGTTATTCTTAGGAAAAATGAATAAAAGAAGTGAAGCAACGATCACAATTCCCAAGATTAACCATGTCAGCCATGGATAATAACTGTAAACGTACCAAGCCTGCAGCGCTGCCGTGGTTAAAATAGCACTTGGGAAGAGATAAAATTTCCAGTTTGTTCTGGTATTATCTTTAAATAATCTGGCTAATGAAACGACGCCGATTCCGAAAAGGGCTGCAATTGGCGGTGCCAGCATAATTGTATAATAGGGATGAAAGAAACTGGCGACCGAGAAGAAACCATAAACGGGTACCAACCATCCTGCCCAAAGTACCAGTTGCTTTTGCTCATGGGAAAGGGAATACCATCGTTTTTTTCGATCATGGTAATAGGCGAGACTGCCAATTAAGCCGATAATGGCAAATGGAAGCAACCAACTGATTTGTGGCCCTAATGATGACTGGAACAATCTGAATGGTCCAATTGTACCGATATTAAAGGCACCTCCGCCACCACCGGCACCCATATTTTGCCGTCCTTTTTGACCGCCAGGAGCGCCTGTTGGCATTGTTGTCTTACCATTTTTCCCCTTCTTCATGGCATTTTTGGCACCAGTTGGCATTTTACCGCCACCGGGCATGCCCATACTCTTTGATTGACTCTTAGAAGTCATACCGGCTCCAAATGTTCCACCGGTTCCCGTTGTTTGTCCGAGTAGGCGCTCGGTGCCGTTATATCCAAATGCCAGTTCCAGTTCCGAATTGGTTTCAGAACCGCCAACATAAGGACGCTGACTTGCCGGGGTCAAATCGACCGAGACGGGATAGGCAAGGGTGAAAACGGCTAATCCTACCGTTGCAAAAATGAGTTTCTTAACTTTTTGCTTCCAATTTTCATTGGCTGCCATCCAGTAGAATAAATACATGGCAGGTAAAATCATAAAAGCTTGTAACATTTTAACGTTAAAAGCAATACCAATTAGAGAAAAGCTGACAATAAGTGCCCAGACTTTTTTCTGCACAATCGCTTTTTCAAGGAACCAAAGCGCTAGGAGTAAGAAAAAGACTAAAGTGGCATCCATATTATTTGTTCGTGAATCAGCTACCACGATTGGCGTGATCGTCATTGCTAAAGCAGCAAGCCGACCGGCATTTTTGCCGAAATATGGTGCAACCAATCGGTGCATCAAATAGACGGAACCAACTCCAAATAGGACAGATGGCAGTACGATACTCCAACCATGCAACCCAAATATTTTTGCACTAATAGCCATAAACCAAAGAGCCACAGGTGGCTTATCAACCGTAATGTACCCGGCCGGATCAAAACTACCGTACCAAAAGTTGCTGAAGCTTTCGGTCATGCTTTTGATCGCGGCAGTATAAAATGCGTTGGCAGAACCTGCTTTCCATATTTGCCAGCCGTATAAAAACAATGCCAGCAGTAGAATAACTGTTAATATCGAATCAAATCGAAATTTCTTTCTTGATTGGCTTTGGATATTCCGTGACGAATAATTATTGATTTCCAAAGTGTTGAGCCTCCTTCATTGATGAATTTTTGAATACCCAAAATTTTGACAGTAGGAAATTAGTGGGTACAGTGATCATAAGACTAAAAATCGGAATTAGATGGTCATTGACCCCTGTGAAATGACTTAAAATATCGGCAATTGCTGTACTGAGAAGCCAAGTAGATAGATAAGTGGCATAATACTTAATCACAACTGACTTGAAATGAGCGTGCGTTTTGAATACCCAATGATTATTTAATGTCAAGCTGATCAATGATGTACCTCCATAACCGATCGCCATTGCAATTGTTGCATTTGTAGGGGATAGCAACAATAAATAAATAGCGTAGGTCAAAAACGTATTTGCGAATCCGATGACTCCAAACTTTAATAATTGCTTGAATCCAGAAATGGTTGGTCCCTCCTTCTCTTAGAATGAAAACTATTTTATCCAAATAACCATAAATTAAGCTTAAAAATTTTTGTTTCAATTAATTTCAAATTGAACAGTTGACGAATGAGAAGAAAACGGATAGTTTATGAGAAGGTTATAATTGGTAAAAAGGAGAAAATGTAAATGAAAGAACTGCATATCTTAATAATTGAAGATGATGAATCATTAGCCCAAAGCTTACAATTGTTTCTTGGAGAAATTGCCCAAACCACCGTTTCCCATGATGGTTTTGAAGGACAGATGCTGGGTGAAGAGGGCATTTATGACTTAGTAGTTCTGGATTTGATGCTTCCCCAGGTCAATGGCTACGATATCTTGAAACATTGGCGAACAGAGTCTCATTTATCGATGCCGGTGTTGATTTTAACCGCAAAAGATACGCTTGATGATAAAGTACACGGTTTTGAACTTGGAGCAGACGATTATCTAACAAAGCCGTTTCACCGTGAGGAACTATTAATGCGAGTGAAAGCATTACTTAAACGTAGTGGTCACTTGGGAAACGATAATCAAATGGTTGTTGAACCATTTACGGTTGACTTAAGTAATAGAACAGTGACTGTTAGGGATCAGCAGTTAGAACTAAATGGTAAGGAATTCGATTTATTAGTCTATTTTCTACAGAACCCCGATACGATTATCACGAAAGAACAGATTTTTGATCGTTTATGGGGATTCGAATCTGAGACGGCCATCTCGGTTGTTGAAGTATATATGAGTAATTTGCGAAAAAAAATAAAGACGGCAACCGACTTAAAACCGATTAAGACGCTGAGAAATGTGGGGTACATGTTCGAAACGGAGGAGCTTGATTGATTAAAGGGGATCCACAAAAGAAACAGCAACTATCATTGTTTGCTAAGGAATTAATTGGATTTGCGCTATTATTTGCAATTCTAGGATTAGTTGTCAATTTCTTTTTTCAACAATCAATTTATGAAAATATTGATCGTGGTTTGAATTGGCAAAGAATAGGAATACTGACCAATCGACGGCAGCCGACATTCAGGACGGGTCAGGCAAATCCATCACAAGGGCAGGTCCCGCCTGCCAGGAATACGCCCTTTAGGACCAATGTGTTGGTCTTTAACAGTAAGGGGAAAATAATGAACAATCAGATGTTGGGCAATCGACTTTATAATGTTTTTGTTAATACGCGCCTTGATGTTTCAAAAGTTAATAAAATTCGGGAAATGACATTAATGTCATCCGATAACTCATGGCATTATTTTCGAACACTGCTTATTAAAGTACCAAAAACTAATAAAAACCCTATGTATGCCGGACGATATGTGTTGATACTGGAAAATATTGATTCGGATTTACTTGCGATTCGTGGCTTTCGACAATCCTTATTAATGACATTGCTGGTATTTTGGTTCTTAGCGATTGCAGTGGCTTACTTTTTGTCGAGATCCAGCATGAAGCCGATCCTGGAGTCATGGAACCGCCAGAAACAGTTTAGTGCGAATGCAGCTCATGAATTGCGAACGCCGCTGACAGTCATCCAAAACCAAATGGAATATATGCTGACCAAGCCCAAAGCAACAATCATCGATCAGGCAGAACCAATTTCAACAACACTTGACGAGGTGAGGCATTTACAGACACTGACAAATCGGCTTTTGATGCTTGCCCGTTCAGATGCCGATATTATTCAAATTAATCGTCAAAACGTTTCATTGCAATCTTGGTTTGATCAGGTCATTAAACCCTATATTGATATTGCAAACAGCCAGACAAAAGCGATGGAAACTTATATTCGTGTTTCAGGTGAAGGAAAGATTGATGAAGATTTAATTCGCCAGCTCATAATTATCTTATTGGATAATGCGATTAAGTATACGCCCGAGGGTGGCACGGTTACTTTCACCGCTGAGAAAATTCGTGACGGTCGGCTTAAAATCGAGGTTAAAGACACCGGAACAGGCATTTCAGACAATGATAAAAAACACGTTTTCGAGAGATTTTATCGCTCTGATAAATCCCGTAATGCTAAGACAGGTGGAAATGGGTTGGGATTGGCGATTGCAAAATGGATAGTCGATGAACATAAGGGCACCATTTCAGTCAAAGATAATCATCCAAACGGTACTGTTTTTATGGTTGTTTTCCCAATTAAATAAAATAAATGTCATCTGCAATAAGATTGTTGAGTCATTTAAAACCAAAAAGCATCTGAGGCAAATTAAGTTTTGCTGTCTCAGATGCTTTTAGTCTTAACATAAGTCAACTTTTTAGGTTGAAGTGAAGCTACCAATTCTTTTTGGCAGCCTTCTCAATAGTTGGAAATAAATCGTATAGGTATTGTAGTGGGCGGTCGTTTACTTTGTTTGAGTAAACAACCTGCGTAATATTATCATATGTCAGCATTAGCAATTCTTCACCATGCTCGTCGCGAACGACATAGTAGCGAATTCCAAGCGCAATTGCATGAAAAATCAATCTTTGGGCATTGGGCGTTAAATGGGACATAGCCGGCAATAGGTACTGTGAATTGACTCGCTTGTTTTTCCATTTCTTGGCAGTTTGGATGCCAAAAGTTTTCAAACTATTGTTGTTGATCTTCGGTAATAACATTGCTGATGCCGTTAATTCAGGATGGCTCATGACTTCACTGAAATCATCCAGGGCTTGAAGTTGTTCTGAATGTGCATGAAGTTGCTTCGCCATTTCAATAAGGTCTCTGAAAATTTTTAAGCCCTCAGCTTCTTTAAAGGTTGGCTGGTCAGGAGATTCCAAAGCCACACGGTTATTATCATCGAATGACTGTTTTAATTTATCGTGGATACGCGTTTCATCGACAGGCTGAACCAAGAGGTACATTAAGAAAAATTTCAAAAAATACAAGGCATGGCGACTAATCCCGTTTGGGGTAAATGGTGTGTTGTCCATGACTCTGAATTCCAAATAGGAAATACCTTTGGTGCGATAGTCTTTTAGTGCGCCTTGTCCGCGTAAACGAACCGGGCCGTAGAATTCTGCCGGGGAAAACAAACGGTGCCGGTCAATTGCATTTGAGATACGGTCAATATAGTTTCCTAAACTGGAGTAAAGTGTCACATTAACCTGATCCTCAGGTTTATTGACGTAACCATAAATGCTGTTTCGAATACTCCTTACCGGATGGGTGAGTGGTGCCGGCGTTTCACCTGAGAAAAAGCCCTTTTCAGCGATGGGACTGGCACCGAATAAGTAAGTTAACAGCCAACGATGAAGCACAAAGTTTTGAGCGATTTGGAAGTAAAGAGCATTCTTAAATTCTACCAAAGACTTAAATTGACCTTCATAGTGTGTATATAAACGGTTAACGACCGGTTCAGGAATACTAAAATTGACGTGTAATCCAGTGACAATTTTTAATGGTACCTTGTATTTCTTGGTTAAATAATCACGGTATTCTTGAAAGGGAGGTCGAGCAAAGTGATTTTCAACAAAATGGATATCATCGTCTGAAAGTGCGGGCGGCATACTTAACGGCCAGATATATTCGTCATCTTTCATTGAATGATAGAGCACGGTTTGAATGGTATCAAGCTGATCTAAAACGCCACCGATATTCGGGTTGGGATCTGTAATTAATTCGTTCATTGACTCGGAAAAATCTGATTGAAGATAGGGATGGTACTTTCGTGATCCCAGGTTTTCAGGATAGGGATGCTGACTTAACTGGCCATCCCCCTCAATTCGATGTTCTTCGATTTCAATACCAATTAAGCTGTGATAGAGCTGTTCTGCAACGTCTTCCTGTTTGATGTTTGCTAATAGATTTTCAAGCATTGGTAGTCTCCTGATGGATAGATTTACAAATAATTATAAACAATTTTGACATGATTGATAGCATATTATCTCTATTTTGCAAAATCTTTGTTGAAAATAAAAAAATGTGTCATATAACGGCGTAATTAACAGTAAATACATAAAAGGAGAAAAAATATGTTGGTTGCCCAGCTCAATGGCCAGTTGATTCAAGCAAATGAAATTAAGCTTAAAAGAAAGGATAAACATGAAAAAAGACGTTATGTTTGTCCCCGATGTCAAGAACCGGTTATGTTCAAGCATGGTCATTCAAGAATCGCTCACTTCAGTCATTTTTCAGTCAGCGAGTGCCCATTTAACGAAAATGAAAGTCAGGTCCATTTAGAAGGGAAAATCAGGTTTAAGAAAGAGTTTTTATCACTGGGGCATGAGGCAGTACTAGAGCATTCATTTACTCAGATCGGACAAAGAGCCGATGTCTATATTCCAGATTCTCAAACTGTGGTGGAATATCAATGCAGTCCAATTTCATTTTCAGAAATCAAACGACGAACACAGGGATACCTTAGTGTTGCAAAACGTGTATTTTGGATCTTGGGAGCACGTTATAATACCGGTATTTACCATCGGGATACGGTTGCCAGGTTTAGCAGATACCATCAACAACTCGGCTTTTACTTTGTCTGTTATTCAGATAAGGATCAGTATTTTCGACTTCATTATCAATTAAAAGAGGTTGCCGGAAAAATAATTGGTGAAACCCAGAACTTTCTTAATTTGAAGGCCTTGCTTCGATTTTTAAGAACCAGCCAATATTCTTCGAAAAAGTATCAGATTGGTCAAAATGCTACCCGCCGGCTGTTATTGCATCAGCTGAAAATGATTCAGCAAAGCAATTTAAACCGTAACCGGACATATCTAGAAAGTGTGACGGATTGTTACTCATTTCGTAAACTGTTTATTGGTTGCCCGATGATTTGTCATGGTAATAGGGGTAGTGGCCTGCCGATTTTTAACAAATCCGTGCTTTGTTGGCGAACATGGGTCATTTTACGGCTATTTGATAGTAATCGGACCCTACTGTCGGATGAATTTTTAAAGGGTATATTTAATATCAGTTATGAGCAGTTTGGCTTGGCTTTTGCGCAAATTGTCGATAACGAGCCATTTTTTAAGGCAGAATGCCGTCGACTGATTATTCAGCTACATGATCAAGGTTATATTCGTCATACCGTATCCGGTATTCAAATTTTAAAACAGCCGGTTTGGTTTTCTAACTATGACGAAAAGCGGTGGCATATTATGACGACGACACAATTCTTGTGATAATCTAGTGTTAATGACGAATATGAAGGGATGTAATGAAATGTCAGAGACACAGAAATTACCATTACGAAAAGATGTTCCAGCTGACTTAACCTGGGATTTAACAACCATTTATCAAAGCGACGACCAATTTGAAAAAGATTTTGTAAGTGTTGAAAAGACGTTGCCAAGTCTTAAAAAATTATCAGGGACACTGACTCAGGGTGCAGCAGCCCTGTTAACGGCAACAGAAACGATGCTGACTGCTGCCAGGAAGCTTGAAAAGGTTTATGTATACGCTCAGCTGAAAAACGATCAGGATACCAGTGAGGACGGTTATCAGGCCATGTACGCCAAAGCACAGGCTCTAGCAGCCCAGTTTGGGGCCGCAACCGCATGGTTTGATCCCGAACTGTTGAAACTCAATGATAAACAGATGACTTCTTACTATGAGGCACAACCCAAGTTACGGGATTATAAACGGTTATATGATCAAACCTTTGCAAAGCGCGCACATATTTTGAGCAATGAGGTTGAGGAGGTTTTAGCCGGAGCCGATGATATTTTTTCATCCGGTGAAAAGACATTTGGCGTGTTGGATAACACAGACCTTTCATTTCCAACGGTTACTGATGAGAATGGTCATCAGGTTCAACTATCCCAAGGTGTGTACGGTATTTTGCTTGAGTCAACGAATCGGGACGTTAGAAGACAGGCGTTTCAAAAACTTTATGAGGTTTATAGTCAATTTCAGCACACATTGGCTGCAACACTGACAACAAATGTTAAAAATCATAATTTTAAAGCAAACGTACGTCAATATCATTCAGCATTGGAAGCAGCCTTGTCCTCAACCGAAATTCCGGTAAAGGTATATGATAATTTAATTTCCGAGGTTAACAAGCATTTGGATCTTTTACATCGATATGTTGCGCTTCGAAAACGCATTCTGGGCTTAGACGAGTTGCATATGTATGATTTATATACACCGTTAATCGGGGAAAAATCACCTAAATACACGTTTGATGAATCTAAGAAGGTGGCCTTGGATGCATTACAGGTGATGGGACCCCAATATGTGAACCACGTTAAAGAAGAATTTAATAATCGATGGATTGACGTTGTTGAAAATCGTTATAAACGAAGTGGTGGCTATTCTTCAGGAACGTATGATACCAATCCGTTTATTCTATTAAACTGGAAGGACAATTTGGATAATTTATATACTTTGATCCATGAAACAGGTCATAGTATGCACAGTTATTATGCGTCACATAATCAGCCATACCAATATGGTGACTACTCGATCTTTGTTGCCGAAATTGCCTCAACAACCAACGAAAATATTTTGACGGATTATTTATTGGATAAATTTAAAGATGACGACAAGATGAAGCGGTATATTTTGAACTATTACCTTGATGGATTTAAGGGCACTGTCTTTCGCCAGACACAATTTGCAGAATTTGAGCAGTATATTCACGAGCAGGACGCAAAGGGACAGCCGTTGACGGCCAACTTCCTTGATAACTATTACCGTCAGTTAAATCAAAAATATTACGGTGAAAGTGTTATTTCGGATAAAGAGATTGGTTTGGAGTGGTCACGAATTCCACATTTCTACTACAACTTCTATGTTTATCAATATGCAACAGGATTTGCGGCGGCTTCGACACTTGCGGACAATATTGTCAATGGTGATGCCGAACATGTTGAAAAGTATCTTAATTACTTGAAGTCCGGGAGTTCGGACACACCGATTAATGTCATGAAAAAGGCTGGTGTCGATATGACGCAGCCGGAATATTTGGAGAAGGCTTTCAGAATCTTTGAAGAGCGATTGGATGAATTCGAAAAATTGTTTTAGATGAGTCACATCACAAAAAATAATTGAAGCAGGTATACGTGAATTTATTAGTGGCACTGTTTGTTTCACGTTTCACTTGTTAATAATAGTGACCACAAAAAAGGAAGCTGGGCAAAATGATTTTTGTCCCAACTTCCTTTAGTTACTAATAAAAGTCAATGATAAACCCGGAGATTTTTCGAGTCTACTGTCATGACTGAATTTCAGAAGAAACTTGATTGTGGGTACAAGATAGTCGCACCCTGATTATTTTGATGCTGTTTAATCAATTCTTCGAAATGATGAACAGATTTAACGCTTTGTGCACAGAATTTGAACATTGAGTTATAATCGAAGTCCTTGATTAACACGCCGTTATTATCAACTGCCGAGTTAAACAACACTGCAGTTGCCGGTTCATCTACCGACATTTCATGAACCATCCGTTGATCACATTTAAACATGTTTTCCGCTAAGCTGGATCGTCGGTCTTCTTCAAACATACGACAATCCAAACCATTATCTTCCGCCAAACCGTAAACCAAGTCATCATTATAATCGCGATCATTAAGTAATAATTCTCGCTGCAAGTCCATCAAGAAATGGCGCCCCAACTTTTTACCTTGGAAGGATGCCGCTTTTGAATCAAGAACAATGTTATACGGAAGCTTGCGATCAAACTGGTCGCCTGCTTTCGCTGCCATTTGATTGAGAATCTTGATATTTAACATGGAAATGAATCGAACAGAAACCTTGGTATTTAATTTGCGGGAAATGTTATCAATCGTTTTCTCAGCGTCGTAACAATGTCGATTTAACGGATCAATGAATAAATAAATTTCGAGAACCATAGTGCCCCTCCAATTTTTAATCGACAAATAAAAGTAATATACCAATTATTTACTTATCTAAGAATACCAAATTTTGAACTAAAAACAATATATTTGCTCATAAAGTGCGTAAAGTAATGTTGGCAACCAGTGAAACAAAAGGCGTTCATTAGTAAAAAACGTTTTTACTTTTTACTAATAATCTTTGCGTTCGAAAGACTATTAGTACAACGAGCCAAGCTGGGTGCACCTTATTAAAAAAATGACGTTTATAAATGCTGATTCCGTTTTGGGGAATCCTCATTTATTATGTTAAAATATAGTCTGATTGTAAAATTTAAAAACTGAGTCATTAAAAGAGTAGATTAAATAGTCGTTAGTCGGCTTAATTCATGATATTAATGAAAGACAATCAGATCTCTACTCATCAGAAAGATTGGAAGTGATAGCTTGGTTGAGGATTGGGATAACTTTTTAATTCCATACAAACAAGCTGTTGATGAATTAAAAGTTAAATTACGGGGGATTCGGGCCCAATTTTTAAAATTGGATGGCCGAAGCCCAATTGAATTCGTAACAGGACGGGTTAAGCCTGTTGATAGCATTAAAGAAAAGATGGTTCGTCGACATATTTCCGAAGACCGACTCGAAGAAGATATGGAAGATATTGCCGGTCTCAGAATCATGTGTCAATTTGTTGAGGATATTTATCAGGTGGTTGATTTATTGAGGAAACGCACTGACATCAATATTCTTGAAGAACGGGATTATGTTCATAACAAGAAGCCCAGTGGATATCGTTCGTATCATATCATCTTCGAATATCCCGTGCAGATGTTAAATGGTGAAAAAGTGATTTTGGCTGAAATTCAAGTCCGAACGCTTGCGATGAATTTTTGGGCCACGGTAGAGCATTCCCTAAACTATAAATATAAGGGTGAATTTCCGGATGACTTGAAGGTGCGACTTGAAAGATCCGCAGAGGCTGCATTTAAGTTAGACGAAGAGATGTCTGAAATCCGAGGAGAACTTCAGGAGACTAAAGGAGATTCTTCAGGCAATGATGTGAGGAAGTCATCAGATGAGAATAGCGATATATAGTAATTTGGGAGAAGCTTCAAATATTGTCGCAACTTCCTTAAAGAATCAAATTGAAAAGTCGTCCGATTTAGTCATTGATGGGCTTAATCCTGAAATTGTTATTTCAGTTGGCGGAGATGGGACGCTTCTTTCCGCCTTTCATCACTATCAAGATATTAATAATAAAGTCCGATTCATTGGTATTCACACCGGCCACTTGGGTTTTTATACAGATTGGCGGGACTATGAAGTCAATGATTTAATTGCCAGTCTGGAAAATGATAATGGTCAAAGTGTGACTTATCCTTTACTGGATATTAAGGTCAACTATCCCGGTGGTGGTTCGGCAGATATTGGATTAGCACTAAATGAATCTACTTTAAAGCAGATTAGTGGATCAATGGTTGCGGACGTTTATATTAAGAACCAATTGTTCGAAAGCTTCCGGGGAGACGGCTTATGTGTTTCAACACCAAGTGGTTCTACTGCTTATAATAAATCTGTCGGTGGTGCGATTATCAATCCCAGACTGAATGCCATTCAAATGGCCGAAATCTCCTCGATTAACAACCGGGTTTTTCGAACACTGGGATCCCCTTTAATTATTGCGCCTGATGAATGGATTAAAATTGTGCCAAAATCAACTCATCGAACTATCTTAACATGTGATCATCAAGTTATCACAACACGTAAAGTAGCATCAGTTGAGTTCCGGATTTCTCAAAAACGAATTGCTTTTGCCCAATACCGGCATACACAATTTTGGCGACGGGTCAGTAACTCATTTATCGGTGAGGTTAATTTGGATGACTAAGTTTACCTGGGAGTATAAAGGAAGCTCACCTATCAAAGTTCGAACCTTTATTATGGGCTACGGGATTACCCGAACACTACTCAAAAAGATCAAGTATCATGGTGGTCAGACATTGGTCAACGGCGAACCGTCATTGGTTAACCGTAAACTGATAACCAATGATGTTGTTACCGTTGTTTTACCGCCGGAACCCGAAAACGACAACGTACCAGCTTCCGACTTACCGATTCAAATTGTGTTTGAGGATGAACATTTTCTGGTGGTCAATAAATCCGCTGGCGTTGCTTCTGTACCGGCTCACAATCGAGCCAATGACTCTCTGGTTAACCGGGTAAAAGGTTACTATCAGCGTAACCATTATGCTAATCAGAAAATTCACATTGTCACGAGGCTGGATAAGGATACAAGCGGATTAGTTATTTTTGCCAAACATCACTTTGCCCATTCGGTTTTGGATAAACAGTTGAAAGATCATCAGATTAAGAAGACATATTTGGCGATTGTAGAGGGCGTTTTTTCAACAACTCATTTTGAGATCTACTTACCGATTAAGCGTGCAGCTGGCTCACTTGTTAAACGCCAAGTTGGGTTTCCAGGGAAAATGTCGGTTACTGAAGCATGGACCAAGCAACGATTGCGGCAACACACACTTTTAAAGCTTCAAATTCATACGGGAAGAACGCATCAAATTAGAGTTCATATGACGGCGATTGGTCACCCATTGGTTGGTGACTGGCTTTATAATCCTGAAGATAAGTCGTTTCCCCGACAGGCACTTCATTGTGCAGGATTAAGGTTTTTTAATCCATTTGCCGGGCATTTTGTTGACTGCCGGGCACCGCTTCCCGATGACATGAAAACCTATTTAGCTAGTCACGAAAGGTAGGCATCGTAATTTTTGAAAAAGATTGAAAAGGCAACTGCTTTTGTGAATGAAAATCGGAACTTGTTTCGTTGCCCGGTATGCGAGCGTCCTTTTGAGCGAGTTGACGGATTCAGCTTGGTTTGTCCAAATAATCATTCATTTGATATATCGAAAAAAGGTACACTGTATTTCTTGACCAAGTCAGCTAACAATGAATATGATAAGCAAATGTTGATTTCCCGTCAGCGTATTTTACAGGCCGGCCTGTTTGATGGTATTATCCAAAAAATCAGTACATTTTTAAAGGCTGCCCCGGAAACAATATTGGATGTTGGGTGTGGGGAAGGGACACCTTTGGCGCGGTTGTTGAGAAAAAGGGCCAATGCAGATACTGCTGTTGGTTTTGATATCTCAAAGGACGGCATTAACTTAGCAACCCAGCATGAAACCAGGGCGTTCTTTTGTGTTGCGGATCTTGCTCGCTTACCTTTTAACACTTCTGTTTTTTCAACAGTAATTGATTTATTTTCTCCTTCTTCGTATAGTGAGTTTAACCGGGTCATTAAACCAGGGGGGACAATTGATCAAAATTATTCCGAATAGCGGTTACTTGCAAGAACTACGACAGTTGCTTTATGGAACCGATCAAGCAAACAGTTCGTATTCTAATCAAAAAGTATTAGATTTATTTACAACTCATTATCCACACAGCAGTATCTATCCATTAAAATATCAATTTCAAATTCCTGCCGGGCTACAGCGTGACATGATGATCATGACACCCCTTCATTGGGGTCGCGGGCAAGACTCGCACAGTTCAGTACAACTTGAGACGTTGACAAAGATTACTGTTGATGTATCAATTTTAATTAATCATTTTAATGATGGAGGAAAAAATGGCTAATCATATTGTTTTATTTGAACCGTTAATGCCGGCTAATACCGGAAATATTGCCAGGACATGTGCCGGCACCGATACGATTTTAGATTTAATTGAACCTCTGGGCTTTAAGTTGGATAATAAGCATTTAAAGCGAGCAGGGCTTGACTATTGGAACAAGGTTCAAATTAATTATCATCAAAATTTACCCGAATTTTTGAAAACGGTTGAAAACCCAAAAAATCTTTTTTTGGTTTCCAAGTTTGCCAACCAAGACTATACTGATCCAGATTATTCAGATCCTAAACAGGACTATTATTTATTGTTTGGTAAGGAAACAACAGGGTTACCCGAACCCTTTATGCGAAAGAATCCGGAAAAGGCCATTCGAATTCCCCAAGACGATGATCATATTCGAGCATTGAATTTATCAAACAGTTGTGCAATTGTGATTTATGAAGTTTTAAGACAGCAAAGCTTTAATCATTTGGAGCGGACACATAAATATCCACATGATAAATTGAAATAGGAAAGTGGTTTATTTTGCATCAGCTAGGAGAAAGTTTCGTTCACACCCGATTTTTTTGCCTTATTAATGTGAAAAGGGGTGTAATGATCGTTTTCATGATGATTATTTTTTGTGAACAATTTAATTATTGAGGAGAAAAAAATGGCGACAAAGAGGACTCGTAAACGTACAACTAAAAAACGAGGTCGCCCAACCAAGGCCAAAAAGCCTGAAACCTTTTTCTCAAAATATGCAGTTAATATTTTGGGAGCGGTGGTGGCCGTTTGGGCATTGTTAGGCCTCTTTCATGCTGGTATTGTCGGGATATTAATGATTAATATTCTGCGCATTTTTGTTGGCATATTATACCCACTAGGGCTGCTGACTTTAATAGTTGGTGGGCTGTGGCTTGCCGGATTTTCTCGTTTGCCCAAGATTAAGGGAAGACATTTTTTGGGAATCGTCATGGTTGTGATCGGCGTTTTAACCTTTATTAGTCTGGTTGAATATGTTCAAACTGCCCAACCAGTTGAGTTTGTAGCCGTAAACTGGGGTAAGTTAACCGATGATATGATTTCCTCGAATACAACTTCCAACATTGGTGGCGGCATTTTATCGGCAATTTGTTTCTATCTTTTACATATGTTGGTTGGAAAAATCGGTGCGGGTATTATCAGCGGCTTATTAGTTGTTGCTGGTGGCTTTGTATTGTTTAATATTTCGTTTGGCAACGTCTTTTTGGCCATTCACAGGACAATCGCATTTATCGGCCATGCTTTTGGGGAAATCCAACAAAAAATACATTTATTAAGAGTGAAAAAAGCGACAGTTCAACCGGATCTTCAAGCAAAACAGCAACCCCTAAAAGAGCAAACTGATGCGTCAAAGGAAGAAAGGGCTGTTAAACCCAAATTTTCGACATCATCTATTACAATTTCCGGAATGCCGGTGTCGGATGAACCAAAAGATGATGTAAAACAGCCTCCAAAAGAGTCTGATACGGAACCAAAGCCAGAGCAGGACAAGTCAAATGATGTTGATTTGGTAAACGTTCAGGAAGACGATTCTTATAAATTACCAACATCTGATTTATTAACTCAGATGTCGCAGGATGATCAATCCGGTGAATTGAAGTCTATTGACCATAACGCAAAGGTGCTTCAAGAAACGCTCGACAGTTTTGGGGTCAAGGCTGAAATTAAGCATGTCAGTCTGGGTCCTTCAGTGACAAAATATGAAATTCATCCTGATATCGGAGTTAAAGTTAGTCGAATTGTTAATTTAACTGATGATATCGCACTTGCACTGGCAGCAAAGGATATTCGAATTGAAGCGCCGATTCCGGGAAAATCGTTGGTCGGGATTGAAGTTCCAAACAAAAAGATTGCGACAGTTTCGTTTAGAGATGTTGTTGAACATCAACCGGAAAATCATGGTCATCTATTGCAGGTTCCGCTTGGAAAAGATGTGAATGGAAATGTGATTGCAGCTGATTTAACAAAGATGCCGCATTTACTGATTGCCGGTTCCACGGGTAGTGGTAAATCAGTCGCAATCAACAGTATCATCACCAGTATTTTGTTAAATGCCAAACCAAGTCAGGTTAAATTAATGTTGATTGATCCCAAAAAAGTTGAGCTTGGCGTTTATAATGGTATTCCACATTTGCTTAGTCCGGTTGTTTCGGAACCCAAAAAGGCGGCTCGGGCACTTCAGAAAGTTGTTTCCGAAATGGAAAATCGATATGAACTGTTTGCTAAATACGGGCAACGTAAAATTAGTACGTTTAATGAATTTGCGGCGAAAAATAATAAAGACAATGATGTTAAAATTCAACCAATGCCATACATCGTTGTTATTGTCGATGAATTGGCAGACTTAATGATGACTGTTTCAAATGATGTTGAAGCAGCGATCATTCGATTAGCTCAAATGGGGCGTGCTGCGGGGATCCATATGATTTTAGCAACCCAGCGACCCTCCGTTGATGTTATTACAGGATTAATTAAAGCGAATGTACCTTCTCGAATTGCATTTGCCGTTTCTAGCGGAATTGATTCAAGGACCATTATTGATACTAACGGTGCTGAAAAATTGTTGGGACGCGGCGATATGCTCTTCTTGCCAATTGACTCAAATACGCCTATTCGAGTCCAAGGTGCCTTTATTCCGGATAAAGACGTTTCCCGAGTTGTTAAGTTCATCACAGACCAGCAATCGGCTGATTACGATGAGTCAATGATGGTTAGTGATGAAGAAATCAAGCAGGAAGATCAGCAGGAATCAGAGGACGATTTATTTGATGATGCACTGGAATTTGTGATTAATGAACAGAAAGCCAGTACATCGTTACTTCAAAGACATTTTAGAATTGGGTATAATCGTGCGGCCAGATTGATTGACGACTTACAAAATCGCGGTTATATCGGTCCTCAAAATGGCAGTAAGCCACGAGAGGTTTTCAAAAAGCCTTAGGAGAGCGAAGACATTTATGGCCTTATCCTGGTTTAAAAATCATCAAACGGCTGATGTGTTGGTATATATGATTGATGGCACAAAAAAAGACCGGCATCGTTTTTGATGTCCAGCCTTCTCCATTGCCTGATCGTTTTGGCTATTGTTGCTCCATAATCGTGATTACAGCTGAAGCTAATAATGAACCAACCGTTGCAATAATCATGATCCATACGAAAGTCAAAGTTATTTTTTGAAATGTTGTTCTCTTTTTACGCGCCAATATTTGCACCACTTTCTGATTATATTCAATAATTAGTCTAACTATCATTATCATTCATTGCAATACGTTTTGTCAAAATTAGGAGGGACGAGCGATGCAATTTCCTTCATGGGCGACCATGATAGCAGTGTTTTTCATGCAATTAGCTGTTCTTTTATTTATTGCTACTGTCATGATCTTAATTCGCAAAAAAATCATGCCCCACAAAAGGCTTAAAGTTGTACCGGTTGACCTGTGGCCGCCATTTATATTGTTTTTTATTCACCAATTAAGTGCTTCTGCCGCATCAGGATCGGTTATCCCACAAATTGTGATTATTTGGATGACAATTAGCCTGGTTGCGTTGCTTTGGCAAATTTTGACAGATAAAAAAATGACTTTTCGTCGATTTTTTGTTTTATTTTGGCGTTTAAGTGACCTAGTATTGCTTGTTAGCTGGATTTACACGTTTGTTTATATGATCATTCAAGCAGGTTAGCATGTGTACGGATAGTCGACTATTAATAATATTGCATATATAAACTTAGCTAAAATTTGGAATACTGAAAGTTTGAGGAGAAATCTTCACTTTCAGTATTTTTTTGTATCATTCCCCACTAATTCCCCACAACTGAAAATACCTATTCTAATAGTCATTATGAGGGACTGTATCCTTTTATGAAATCGTTTGTGACATTCTTTTTACAAAAATAGGGGCAGTGTGGTTGGTAGTGGGGAATTGTGGTAAAATGTGATTGCAAGTTGAAATAAAAGGGGATGTAGGGATGCTGCTTGGTGAATTTCAGCACAATATCGATGCCAAGGGGCGTATCATCATTCCCGCTAAATTTCGTCAAGATCTTGGTAACAAGTTCGTTATTACACGAGGGATGGATGGCTGTTTATTTGGTTATCCAATGAGCGAATGGAAAAAAGTTGAAGATAAGATCGATTCTCTTTCGGTCAACAAAAGAGATGTTCGAGCCTTTACTCGTTTTTTCTTTTCAGCTGCCGTTGAGTGTGAATTTGATAAACAAGGTCGAGTAAATATTCCTAGTATTTTAAGGAATTTCGCAAAAATCGAAAAAAAGTGTGTCGTTGTCGGCGTTTCTAACCGAATTGAGGTATGGAGCGAGCCTGCTTGGCATGCCTTTACAAGTGATGCCGCAGCTCATTTTGATGAAATTGCTGAAAACATCATAGATCTTTAGTCGTTATGACAAAAAAATAGTTAACTGAAAAGTGGTGATTGTATGTCTGGCTTTAAGCATGTGACCGTTTTATTGCATGAGGCAGTGGACGGCTTGGACGTTGATCCCAACGGTACATACGTCGATGCAACGCTAGGTGGTGGGGGACACACCACAGAAATTTTAAAAAGAATAGATAAAGGTCATCTCTATTCATTTGACCAAGACGAGGAAGCGATTTCATATAATCAACAACATCTTCGCCAGTACGTTGAAAATGATAAGTTGACCCTGATTCATGATAACTTTAGAAACATTAAGGGCGCATTGGCTGATCGGGGGATTTCCAAAATTGATGGGATTGTCTATGATCTCGGCGTGTCATCACCACAGTTTGATGAGGCAGGCAGAGGGTTTAGCTATCGTTTTGAAGCCCGTCTGGACATGAGAATGGACCAGGATAATCCAGTGGATGCCTGGAAAGTGATTAATGAATGGCCATATGAGAAATTGGTTCGAATTTTTTATCGATATGGTGAAGAAAAGTTTTCAAAGCAGATTGCCAGGAGAATTGAGCGAACTCGTGAAGATCATCCGATCAATACGACAACTGACTTAGTAACTTTGATTAAAGAAGCGATTCCTGCCGCAGCAAGACGGCATGGCGGTCATCCGGCCAAAAAGGTTTTTCAAGCAGTTAGAATTGCGGTTAATGATGAACTTTCAGCTTTAGAGGATTCATTGGAACAATCACTTGAACTTTTAGCAGTCGGCGGTCGAATCAGCGTCATTACGTTTCAATCGCTTGAAGATCGGCTTGTTAAAACCATGTTTAAAGAAAAGGCATCATTACCAGAATTACCACCTAACTTGCCGGTTATTCCCAAGGAACTTCAACCCAAATATAAGCTTATTACTCGAAAACCAATCATTCCAAATGAAGATGAATTAGCAGACAATCATCGTGCTCATAGTGCAAAATTACGAATCATTGAACGAACAAAAATCTAGTAGAAAGAAGAATACATAAGTATGGCACAAAATAATTTAGCTCGTAACCTTGCCCAAGAGGAACCACAAACCTACATTTCAACACCGAAACGGGTTCAAACACCAGAAATAGGTGCAAACCAACGTCTGGGATTGAATGCTTTTGAAAAAACGCTGATTGCTTGTGGAAGTGTCATGTTAACTGTGCTAATGTTAGTAGTTGTCTCGTCTAAAATTGCGCTGTCCGATTCTCAGCATCAGCTTCAGCATCTGGATACCCGGATTACGAATATCCACAATAATAATACAAACCTGCAGCAGCAAATTGGGGAGTTACAGAGTAGCAGTCGGCTTCAGAAAATTGCTAAAGAAAACGGCATGTCTCTTTCCAATGGAAATATAAGGAATGTTACTAAATGAAAGACCCATCTAATCGCTCTGAAGAAAATTTAAAAGCCCGAAAAAATCGAAAGCTCGTTGGAATTTCACTGCTTTTGATTTTTTTCATTGTCTTTTTTGTCCTCTCTCTACGTCTGGTCGTGATTGCAGTCGGCAAAAACGTGAAACACGTTAATCTGAACGAAAGGGCAGAGAAATTATACAATCAAACACAGACTTTAAAGGCAAAGCGCGGCACAATTTATGATGCAAACGGGGATCCGATTGCTGAAGATACCAGTACATATTCGCTTTATGCAGTTCTTGATAAGAACCAACGCGGCCTGAATGATAAGCCGCTGTATGTCGTTAATAAGGCCAAAACGGCGCGTGTTTTATCGAAGTATTTACCAATTACTCAAAAAAAGGCCTTGAAGATACTATCACCAAAGGACGGGCATCCATTTCAAGTTGAATTTGGCAGCGCCGGTACGAACATTTCTCTCATTACGAAGAAAAAAATTGATGCTAAACATCTCGCAGGGATCAACTTTGTCCAACAACAAGCACGTCTTTATCCTAACGGTGTCTTTTCATCTAATCTGATTGGGGTGGCCACCTCACAAAATAACAAAAAGACCGGTATGTCTGATTTGGTAGGACAAATGGGAATCGAACAGGCTTTTAATAAGCAGCTAGCCGGAACTAACGGGTTTAGGAATGCCGACTATGACGTTTATGGTTATAAACTACCTGGTAAAAAACAGAAGGAACGTAAGGTTAAAAACGGCGACAACATTTATACAACAATTGATTCCCGAATTCAAACGTTATTGGAAAGTGAAATGAATTCGGTTCAATCACAGGTTCACCCGGCATCTTTGAATGCGATTTTGATGGATGCCAAGACTGGAAAAATTGTAGCCGAGTCTCAACGACCAAGCTTTAACGCTGCTACTTTATCCGGTATTGGCAAGGCTTGGACAAATACATTTACATCCGATACATTTGAACCTGGTTCTACAATGAAAATTTTTACGTTATCCGCTTCAATCGATTCCGGCCATTTTCACGGAAATGATACTTATGAATCCGGTCGTTATTCAATAGACGGCAAGATTGTACCCGATTGGGACACGGCCGGTTGGGGATATATCACTTACAATAAAGGGTTTGCCCTTTCAAGTAACGTCGCTATGGCACATCTGGAACAACAAATGGGGCCCAAGACATGGAAAAAATATATTCAAAAATTCGGCTTCTTAAAATCAACCAACTCCGGGTTGCCAAATGAGTTGACGGGAAAAATTCAGTTCAATTATCCTATTGAGCAAGCCGATACGGCATTTGGTCAAGGAATTGAAATTACGCCGATTCAAATGATGCAGGCTTTAACTGCGGTATCAAATAATGGTAAAATGATGAAGCCGTACTTTATTTCTAAAGTAACGGATCCCAATACGGGTAAAACGGTTAAAAAGTATGGTCCTAAAGAAATCGGAACACCGATTCGATCATCAACCGCAAAAAAAGTCCGTGATCACATGCAGGATGTTGTTTATAAATCTTATGGTATTGGGCAGGATTATAAGATTAAAGGCTATCGAGTTGCGGCTAAAACCGGTACGGCACAGGTAAGTAACGGTTACGGTGGTTATGCTTCCGGCGATGACAGCTATCTTTATTCGGTAGCAGGGATGGTTCCTGCTAATAATCCACGTTATGTGATGTACATTACGATGAAGCAGCCCAAATTAACCGGTACCAAAACAGCTACCCAGTTGATGGCGGAAATTTTTAAACCGGTTATCGTTCGGGCTTTGCAAAATTCTAATACCAAGCAGACGGTGGTTAAGAAGCAAGTACCTTCTGTGGCCTATCAGACAACAACGGAAGCTAAGAAAGTGTTGAACGAGAAAAACTTTGAAGTTGTATCGATTGGTGATGGTGGAACAGTTATCAAACAATCGCCAGCAGCGAACACAACACTGGCTGAACGAAAGCGAGTCTTTATTCTGACGAACGGGACATGGAAAATGCCTCGAATTATTGGCTGGAATAAAAAAGATGTTGCTGAATTTTGTCAATTAACCGGATTGAAATTAGAATCTACGGGTTCTGGATATGCAGATAGTCAAAGTATTAACTTTTCGCAAACAATAAAAAAGGGCCAGACACTAAAGGCCAATTTTGAATAAAACAAAGAAGTCGTTTTAATATTATGGTTAAGGATGGGTTTGAAAGAAAATGGGGAATTGGTTAGTCTCATCAATCGGGGCATTTGTCATAACAGCACTTTTTATGCCCAGTTTGATTAAGTATTTTAGAAGTAAACACGAAGGCCAGATGATTCGTGAAGAAGGTCCAAGATGGCATGAAAAGAAGTCTGGGACACCAACCATGGGTGGTATTCTATTCATTATTGCAATTGTGATTGCTGATTTAGCGGTTGCAGGATTTCAAGGTGGGTTAACACCGACGCTATCAATTCTGCTGTTTGTTTTGGTCGCTTATGGATTGATTGGAATGTGGGATGACACTATTAAGCTATTCCGTCGCCAAAACGAGGGGCTGAAGGCATGGCAGAAACTGCTGGGACAGATTATTGCTGCAATTGTTTTTTCAATTGTCTATAGCCATGAGGGCTTTCCAATGGCTATCAAAATACCATTTGCTTCTGATTGGCGAATTGGATACTGGTATATCCTATTCATTGTGTTCTGGTTGGTCGGCTTTTCCAATGCTGTCAATTTGACCGATGGTCTTGATGGGTTGGTTTCTGGACTTGGAACTATTTCCTTTGCGGCTTACGGTATTATTGCGGCTGTTCAACATCAAAACGATGTTGCAATGTTCTGTTTTACCGTTGTGGGCGGACTATTGGCTTTCTTCATTTTCAACCACAAGCCAGCTAAGATTTTCATGGGTGATATGGGATCTCTGGCTTTGGGTGGCGCGCTTGCGTGTGTTTCAATACTGGTTCATCATGAGTTTTCACTCTTGGTTATCGGTATTATCTATGTTCTTGAAACGGCAAGCGTTATGATTCAGGTTGCTTCATTCAAACTAACCGGAAAACGTGTTTTCAAAATGACACCCATTCATCATCATTTTGAAATGTGTGGCTGGTCTGAATGGAAAATTGATATTGTTTTCTGGAGTATTGGATTGATTGCAGCGGTAATCAGTATGATAACGATTGTTTAAGGGTTGGTGTGAGACTGAGGTTTTGCTACCGACCTCTTTGAGTATCTATTTTTAAATCTAAAAAATAAAATATGTCAATAGCTGAGATAAATGAGTTAATTGATGTTTTAACTTCTTAGAAACAAAAGGGGATAAATTCAGGATGAAAATGATTGATGATTATAAAGGCAAGAGAATTCTAGTTTTAGGAGCTGGAAAAAGTGGCACACATGCAGCCGAGTTATTACAGCAATTAGGTGCAACAGTTGTTTTAAATGATGCCAAGCCAAGTGATCAACTTCCGGAAGTAGTCGAGTTGGAAGACCGGGGTATTAAGACGATTACGGGAAAGCAGACTGCTGATATTTTGGATAATCATTTTGACCTGATGGTTAAGAATCCGGGAATTCCTTATGATAACGAGGTTGTTGCCAGAGCTGTCAGTGAAAAGATGCCTATTATTACCGAGGTTGAATTAGCGGCTCAAATGACCGATGCCGAAATTATCGGTGTTACCGGTAGTAATGGAAAAACAACAACGGTTACAATGATTACTAAAATTTTAAACGAAGAACGTAAAAAGGGACATGCCTATGCAGCAGGAAATATCGGGGTCTCTGCCACTGAAACGGCTTTAAAATCAACAGCAGATGATACGATAGTCATGGAACTTTCCAGCTTCATGCTTCTTGGAATTAAAAAATTGCATCCTCACGTTGCAGTTTTAACGAATATTTTTTCGAATCACCTGGACTATCATAAAACTCGAAAAAATTATGTTAATGCTAAAATGCGTATCACAATGAACCAAACACCAGATGACTTTTTTGTTGTTAACTTTGACTCTGATGAGTGGCGACAGTTAAGCAAGCGATCCAAAGCTCAGATTGTCCCGTTTGCCCGTACGTCAGAAATTGATCGGGGCGCATACGAAAAAAACGGCAAATTATATTATAACGATGAATTTATTATGAATGCTGACGATATTAAAGTGCCGGGTCAGCAAAATGTCGAGAACGCGCTTGCTGCAATTGCAACCGCAAAGATTTTGGGGAAATCTAATCTGGCAATTACAAATGTTTTGGAGACGTTTACGGGTGTGCGTCATCGAGTTCAGTTTGTATTGGAAGCTGATGGCCGCAAATTCTATAATGACTCCAAAGCTACTGACATTGAGGCGACTCAAATCGCACTTGAGGGATTTGACCACCCCGTTGTACTCTTGGCGGGGGGGTTAGATCGTGGCTATACATTTGATAAAATGGTGCCACAATTTAAACAGCACGTTAAGGCCGCTGTTTTGTTTGGCCAAACAGCCGACTTGCTGGAAGAATCGTTACAAAAAGCCGGCGTTAAGAATATTACCAAGGTAGATAATTTAGACGAAGCAGTGCCAGCTGCTTATCATTATAGTGATTCTGGAGACATTATTTTACTGTCACCTGCCAATGCCAGTTGGGACCAGTTCAAAACCTTTGAACAACGTGGCGATGAATTCATTAAGGATGTTGAGAAATTGACACATAAGCAGGAGGAAAAACAATGAGATTAATTATTTCCGGTGGTGGTACTGGCGGTCATATTTATCCCGCTCTTGCGATTATTGAAGATTTGATGAAACAGGAACCTGATTCAGAGGTGCTATACGTTGGTTCTGAACGTGGCTTGGAAAGCGCCATTGTACCGAAGCAGGGGATCAAATTTGTCGCTTTACGGATTCAAGGATTTAAGCGGTCATTGTCTTTGGAAAATTTAAAAACGGTCGCGTTGTTCCTAAAAAGTGTCCATGAATCAAAAAAAATGATTAAAGATTTTAAGCCGGACGTCGTCATTGGAACAGGAGGCTACGTTTCAGGAGCAGTTGTTTACGCAGCTGCCAAAGCACATGTTCCTACAATCATTCATGAGCAAAATAGCGCCGTTGGTTTGACAAATCGTTTTCTGAGCCGATACGTTGATAAAATTGCAATTGGTTTTCATGAAGCAAAGGCCCAGTTCCCGGAAGAAAAAGTTATTTTTACGGGAAATCCGCGTGCACAGCAGGTCGCTCATATGCATAGCGATTTCAAATGGTCGTCAATTGGCCTAAAAGATGATGAAGCAACGGTACTGATTTTTGGCGGCAGCCAGGGGGCACCTGCCATCAATAATGCCGTTATTGCATCAGTCAATGAATTTAATAAACGAACCTATCAGGTCGTCTTTGTGACAGGTCAAAAGCGCTATGATGGTGTTATGGAGAAATTGGGTAAGACTCAAATTAAGGATAATATCAAAATTTTACCGTATATCAACAATATGCCACAGGTACTTCCCAAGGTTGACTTGATTATTGGTCGTTCGGGTGCAACAAGCATTGCGGAAATTACCGCTTTGGGTATTCCGGCAGTTTTGATTCCCAGCCCGTATGTTACGGCAGATCACCAGACGAAGAACACAATGAGTTTGGTCACAAGGGGAGCCGCATTAATGATTAAAGAAGCCGATCTTAATCCTAAAAATTTATTAAAGGCGATTGATCAATTAATGCATGACTCGGATGAACGTGAGAAAATGTCAGAAAACTCAAAGAAACTCGGCGTTGTCAATTCAGCTGATCAAATTTTGGATATTGCACGTGGATTGATAAGATAACCGGACTTAGAGTGAGCAGCGATAAAACTAATTTGTTTGACAGAATTAAATTTGTTAGATAAACGGGGAATCCGCGATTAAATCATTTTGATTAAGTCACTTGCTGACAAGGGGGAACAACTATGGGCAGGAAAAACGATCATGATGAGGAGCTGACGCCTTGGCAAAAAGCTTCCGGTCAATCTTCTTTGGGGACTAATTCCCCAAAGAAGAAAATTAAGCGTCGACTCGTTAAGGACTATCAAATTCGGAACTTTAGACGAATGTGGCCATTTATTATAATATTTCTGATGATCATTTGTGCCATGGGATTCTTGATTTCGCCAATCAGCAGAGTTAAAAGTATCAAAATAAGCGGTAACGAAATTGTCAGCATTAAGCAGATTAAGCATTACTCTCCTGTTAAAAAGGGTATGTCTCTTTTTGGTGTTTGGGGTAAAACGGATAAACTTGCTGGGGAATTAAAAAATCGGAGTCAAAGAATGCAGTCTGTTAAGATTAACCTCGTTAACTTCAATCGAATCCATATTAAAGTTGAAGAGTATCCGACAATTGGTTATCTTTATACCGATGGAGGATACCAGCCTATCTTAAAGAGTGGGGTTATTATTAAAAATAAAGTGCTTAATCCTCGTGATGGGTTTCCGGTTTTGAAAAAGTTTAAGAATCCCCGGACGCTTCGGCGAACGATCAGACAATATCGGCGGATCAGCCCCCCGGTTCGAGCTGCAATTAATACGATCAGTTATTCACCGGTCAAAAGCAACCGGGATCGGGTATACTTACAAATGAATGATGGCAATAAAGTTTTTGCATCAATTTCCAGTTTTGGCGACAAAATGGATTATTACCCAAGTATTAATGCAAAGCTGAAAGTTAAAAGCATCATCAATTTGGAGGTGGGGGCATATTCCTATCCGTTAACGAAGCATGAATCAAAAGTTAAGTCGTAAGAATACAGGTGATTATTAGCGTCAATTAGGCTGTTTCCGTCGTTATCATTGTGTTAAACTTATGTTATGTTCAGAAAATATTCTAGATGTGGAGGTTCCTTACATATATGGATAATTCGGGTTTATATGTGGGACTTGATATAGGAACTACCTCAATAAAAGTAATTGTTGCAGAAAAAGTTAAAGGGCAACTGAACGTTATTGGTGTGGGGAATGAGCCTTCTAACGGTCTCAGCCGTGGCGTGATCGTTGATATAGATCAGGCCGCTGAAGCTATTAGGAGTGCAGTAAGTCAAGCTCAAGAAAAAGCAAGTATTGAAATTAAAGATGTTATTGTCAGTGTTCCGGCGAACATCTTGCGAATTGAAGACTGTAACGGGTTGGTCACTTTGGATGACCAATCTCGTGAAATCACGGTCGAAGATGTTCGAAATGTGGCGGTGTCTGCGTTAGGTACCAGTTTGCCTCAAGAACGCGAAGTCATAGACATTCAACCGGAAGAATTTATTGTTGATGGCTTTGACGATATTAAAGATCCTCGGGGAATGGTCGGTGTCCGCTTAGAAATGCGCGGGAAACTCATTACAGGATCAAAAGGGATTATGCACAATTTAAAAAAGGCGGTTGAAAAAGCCGGCTTGAACATTATCTCCACGGTTTTGACGCCTTTAGCAGAAGGTCATGAAATTTTAAATGATGGCGAACAAGATTTTGGTACCATCATTATTGACCTCGGCGGTGGCCAAACAACCGCTTCTGTTATTCACGACCACCAATTAAAGTACGCAACTACTGATCCCGAGGGTGGCGAGTACATTACAAAAGATATATCAATTGTTTTAAATACCTCAATGGAAAATGCTGAGAAAATTAAGCGAGATTACGGATATGCCGATTCACTGCAGGCATCGGCTGATAATCAATTTCCAGTAGACATTGTTGGTCAAGCTGAGCCAACCTACATTGATGAAAGATACTTAGCTGAAATTATTGAGGCCCGTCTAAGTCAGATTTTTGATCGAATTAAAAGCCGACTTGATCAAGTTCAAGCACTTGAATTACCAGGTGGAATCGTTTTAACCGGTGGCGTTGCCGCACTTCCGGGAATTGCTGAGTTGGCGGCTGATCAATTCAATACGAATGTCAGAGTTTATATTCCGGATCAGATGGGACTGCGGCATCCGTCGTTTACAGCTGGACTGTCCCTTGTCTCATATTTCTCAGATCTCTCGGATGTTGATATGATTGTTCGATCAGCCGTTGGTGCTACATCAACAAAAGTTCCAAAGCTAACAGACCCGCAAGATACTCAAGTTCCTGTGTCGAGTAAATCAGACAAACCGAAACGAAAAACACAGAAGAAAAAACGTGGCGAAGGAATCAAAAATTTCTTTAGCGATTTCTTTGATTAGCACTTAAACGGAGGTAAAATAATTATGGAATATTCACTTGATTCCACCGAAAATCACGGTGCAGTAATTAAGGTCATTGGAGTTGGTGGCGGTGGTAGTAATGCTGTTAACACAATGATTAGTTCAGATGTAAAGGGTGTAGAGTTTATTGTTGCAAACACAGATGTTCAGGCGCTCTCTACATCTAAAGCAGAAACAAAAATTCAACTCGGACCCAAGTTAACCAGAGGATTGGGAGCAGGTTCCAATCCGGAAATAGGTGCAAAAGCTGCTGAAGAAAGTGAACAGGAATTATCCGAAGCACTTGAAGGCGCAGATATGGTTTTTGTCACTGCCGGAATGGGCGGTGGTACCGGTAACGGTGCAGCACCGATTGTAGCTAAAATTGCTAAGGATCAGGGTGCTCTGACGGTTGGGGTTGTTACTCGTCCGTTCTCTTTTGAAGGTCCTAAGCGCAGTAAATATGCTGATGAGGGTGTTTCACAGTTGAAGGATAATGTAGATACACTTATTGTCATTGCAAATAATCGCTTATTGGACATGATTGATAAAAAGACACCTATGATGGATGCCTTTAAAGAAGCTGATAACGTTCTTCGTCAAGGCGTTCAAGGTATTTCAGATCTAATTACAAGTCCGGGATATGTTAACTTGGATTTTGCTGATGTTAAAACAACTATGCAAGATCAAGGCTCGGCATTAATGGGTGTGGGAGCTGCTAATGGCGAAGATCGAACGAAGAAAGCAACTGAGAAAGCAATTTCATCACCATTACTTGAAGTTTCCATTGACGGTGCCGAGCAGGTACTGTTGAACATTACGGGTGGACCGGACCTATCACTATTTGAAGCTCAGGATGCCTCAGATATTGTTTCGCAAGCGGCAACCAGTGATGTTAACATTATCTTTGGGACATCAATTGACGAATCACTTGGAGACGAAGTGCGGGTAACTGTTATTGCAACAGGGATCGATAAGAAAGCAGCAGAACAGGGGAGATTGGAAACACGTCGTACGCGGACGGCTTCACCTTCTGCTCGACCACAATCCAGTGCACACCCCCGTCAATTTGATGGTCATCGTAATTCTTCCCAGGAGACTAGCAATAGCAATTCAAGTGCTAATGACAGTCATACTGATCCTTTGGGAAACTGGGATATTCGTAAGCAGCCAACTACTGCCCGACCATCTGTTCCAGAAAATGACGAGTTTAATGACGTTGAGAAAAAGGATTTTGATCCGTTTCAGCCTGACGTCAATTCAGATAAATCGGGCAAAACTGATAATGATAATTCACAGGATGATATTCCACCATTCTTTAAGCACCGTCGTCGTAACAATAAATAATGAATCTCAGTTAATGTAGAGACGGCGCTTATTTGAGCATGGTGAAATTCGAAAGGAAACAAACATGTCAGAAAAGTTTAATTTTGCGAATTTTTTTGGAATGGAATCGGATAAGCCGAAGAATGAGGATGCGAAACTAGTGGATAATGTTGTGCCTTTAACACGAAAAGATTTAGAAACTAACCGTAATATTGTGGTTTTTGAACCCATCAATTACACAGATGTTGACACCATTGCTCAAAAGTTATTGGAAGATAGCGCTGTTATCATCAAACTCGGTAAGCTTGATATTAAATCTGCTGAAAGAATGGTTGATTTCTTAAATGGTGTTTTGTTTGCAATTCATGGTACTATTGATCGTCTTGATAAGAACATTTTTATTTGTTCACCTAAAAATTTTAAGGTCACTAAGTAGCTAAGTTTTAAACAAGAGATAAGGGGTATTTTATTGGTATCTGTAATCGCGTCTATCGTTTGGTTATTAAATAAGCTTATCAGCATTTATATGCTGGCAATTGTTATCTATGCATTGATGAGTTGGTTCCCAAATGCTTATGGTACCGCATTTGGTCGCTTTCTTGGCCGAATTGTTGAACCGTTTGAACGATTGTTCAATTTTGCGTCCGTTGGGATGATCAGTTTTGCGCCTGTTGTCGCACTGATTGTGTTATCCCTAGTTCAGGGTGGTATCACCTATTTGGGGAATCTCATTATTGGATATGGTTATGGGTATTAGTTAGAAGAGGGGTATTTAGCGATGGCTGTTGATGCAAACGTTTCTCAACATTTTCGACCTGATGAAGTGCCGTTTCTTGAGTCAATTGACCATTTAAGTGGGCAGGTTGAAAATGAATATCGGCCTATTTTGACTGAGTTTTTAAATCCCAGACAACTCTATATTCTTGAATCAATCATTAATCGCCATGATGGCATTCATTTCTCAACTTACGGTGGTTATTCAGGTGCTGAGTTGCAACGGGCAATCGTCTATCCTGAGTATTTTACGCCTAAGACGGATGATTTCCGCATCACTGCGTTTGAGATTGATTATCCAAGTAAATTTGCGACACTGGCACATGGAAAAATATTGGGATCATTGATGGGTGCCGGTATTGAGCGAAATGTGGTTGGCGACATTATTACGGACGGTCTTAAATGGCAGTTCATGGTGCAATCCGAAATGGCAGATTATGTCAAAGCACAAGTTGATCACATTGGCAAAATTAAAGTCAAGCTTGAAGATATCTCACCAGAAGGGGTCATTACACCCGTTGATGAAAGTGAAACGTTAACAACAACTGTTTCTTCTCTCAGAGTTGATGCTCTGATTAGTGACGGTTTTCATATTTCTCGTCACCATGCTAAAGAATTAGTCGATGCTGGTGATGTTCGGATTAATTGGGTTGATACGACGAGGCCGGATTTTGAATTATCGACAAAAGACATTATTTCTGTGCGGGGATATGGACGAATTGTCATCAAAGAAATTACCGGAATGACGAAAAAAGATAAAATTAGGATTATCATAAGTGTGTATAACCGGAATAAATAGGAGGATTGGTTCATCATGGTATTAAGTCCACAGGATATTCACAATAAAGAATTTTCAACGAAATTGAGAGGGTACAATATCGACGAGGTCAATGATTTCCTTGACCAGGTCATCAAGGATTATCAGATTATTTTGGAAGAAAATAAGGATTTGAGATCTCAATTGAGTGAATCGAAAGATAAACTCTCGTATTTCAATGACCTGAAGGACTCGTTGAACCAGTCAATTTTAGTTGCACAAGAAGCTGCCGATAAGGTTAAGAGCAATTCGAAAAAGGAAGCCGAGATTACAAATCGTGAAGCCCAAAAGAAGGCTGATGACATTGTTAAAACCGCTGACGAAAAATCGACTCAAATTCTTGAAGAGGCTTCTAAACGTGCTAAAAAGCTGGCAATTGAAACTGACGATCTCAAGAAAAATACTCGAGTATTCCGTCAACGACTTGAGGTCATGCTTGAAAGCCAATTAGCGGTTATTAAGGGCTCTGATTGGGATCACTTGGTCGAAGATGGGCCTACGACAACCTATGAAGATATTGAAAAAGTTGTTGGAGATCTTGACAACCCTACAAATTCAGATGTAGAATCAGGAAACAAACAGGGTAATAATGCTGACGCAGTTGAAAGTACGCCGACAACCGATGATAAACTGCAAACAGTTGTCATTTATCCTGACAGTCAAAAATAATAATAATTAAATCGATCAGAGACCAGAAATTAATCAACCGAAACATTAGCGAGCTAAAGATGGTGAAAGTTTAGCAGTCACCGGTTGTTTAACAGATCAGCTCTATTACATATCGATTGTTATAAAGAGATAGGATTATTAAATCCTAAAATTGGGTGGTACCACGAAGATTTCGTCCCTTGGGCGGAATCTTTTTTTGTATCGTTTGATCTGTCAGGGTGTACAAATAACGGTAGTTTATTACGCTATTACTTTTAAAATGGAGAAAGGGAGTCAAATAATGCGGGTAAAAGACACTTTAAACTTAGGCAAAACGAAGTTCAAAATGCGTGGTAATCTTCCTGTAAAAGAAGTGGAACGTCAAAAAGCATGGGAAGAAAATCGTGTCTACGAACAACGACAAAAATTAAATGAGGGCAAACCAAGTTTTGTTCTTCACGATGGACCTCCATACGCCAACGGAGATATTCATATGGGACATGCGATGAACAAAATTTCTAAGGATATTATTGTTCGTTACAAATCAATGACCGGATATCGGGCACCTTACGTTCCCGGTTGGGATACACATGGCTTACCAATTGAACAAAAATTAACCCAAGCCGGCTATGATCGAAAGAAAATGTCGACCAACGACTTCCGAAAGCTTTGTCAAGAATATGCGATGAAGCAGGTTCAACGCCAAATGGATGAGTTTAAACGTCTTGGCGTCTCCGGGGATTGGGATCATCCCTATCTCACATTGCAGCATGAGTTCGAAGCTGCCGAGGTTCGTGTCTTTGGGGCATTTGCCAAACGTGGCTTGATTTACAAGGGTAAAAAGCCTGTTTATTGGTCATGGTCATCCGAATCTGCGCTTGCTGAAGCAGAAGTTGAGTATCATGATGTTACATCACCATCTGCTTTCTATGGCGAAAAAGTCATTGACGGTAAGGGTGTTTTGGAAGACGACAATACATTTATGGTGGTTTGGACAACGACGCCTTGGACAATTCCAGCGTCGGAAGGTATCACCGTAGATGCTGATTTTGATTATGCAGTGGTTCAACCTGAAGATGATGAACGAAAATTCGTCATTGCCAGTGAGCTGCTTGAAAAAGATGAAGGCCTATTTGGCTGGAAAAACGTCAAAATTGTTAAGACAGTTAAGGGACGTGATATGGAAGGCATCCTTGCTGAACATCCATTTGACCATAGTCGAAAAATATTAACAATGTTAGGTGATTTTGTTACGTTGGATGCCGGTACCGGACTTGTTCATACTGCTCCCGGATATGGTGAAGATGACTTTAATATTGGTCGGAAGTATGGATTGGATATCTTTGCACCCGTTGATGATCGTGGGTATTTGACTAAAGAATCAGGCGAAGATTTTGCTGGAGTCTTCTATGAAGATGCTAATAAAATCGCGTTGGATAAGTTAAAAAAGGCTGGTCTGTTATTGGATTACATGCCGCTGAATCATAGTTACCCATTCGACTGGCGTACTAAGAAACCGATTATTTTCCGAGCAACGCCACAATGGTTTGCTTCTGTTGATAAAATTAAAGATGATATTTTAAATGCTATCGAAGATGTGACCTTTTACCCTGATTGGGGAAAGGTTCGTCTCTCCAATATGATTAAAAATCGTGGCGATTGGGTCATTTCCCGACAACGTGTTTGGGGTGTGCCGCTTCCGATTTTCTATGGTGAGGATGGCGAAGCAATTATTACCCAGGAAACAATTGACCATGTTGCTGACTTGTTTGCCAAATATGGGTCGGATGTTTGGTTCGAACGTGAGCCCAAGGACTTATTACCAGATGGCTTTACCAGTGAACATTCACCAAACGGCAAATTCACTAAAGAAAATGACATCATGGATGTTTGGTTTGATTCAGGTTCATCGCACCAAGGGGTCTTGGCAGCTCGTCCAGAGTTGACTTATCCCGCAGATATGTACCTTGAAGGTTCTGACCAGTATCGTGGTTGGTTTAATTCAAGTCTGATTACCAGTGTTGCCGTTTCAAATAAAGCACCGTATAAATCAATTGTCTCACAAGGTTTCACACTTGATGGTAAAGGCCATAAGATGAGTAAATCTTTGGGCAATACGATTGCACCAATTGATATTATCAAAAAAATGGGTGCTGAAATTGTTCGTCTTTGGGTAACATCTGTTGATACATCAGCTGATGTTCGAGTTAGTCAGGAAAACTTTGTTAAGATTTCGGATGCTTATAAGAAGATTCGAAACACAATGCGATTCTTGCTAGCAAACACGTCTGACTTTGATCCAAAGACAAATGCAGTTGCGTTTGATGAAATGGAAAGCCAAGATCAGTACATGACTGTTTTGCTTAATAAGTTTCTTGGTGAGGCTCGTGATAGTTTTGAACAGTATGACTTCTTGACTTTCTATAAGAAATTCCTGAATTTTGTGACAACCGATTTATCGGCTTTCTATCTGGATATGGCAAAGGATATTGTTTATATTGATAAGAAGGACGGTCATAAACGTCGCTCCATGCAGACAGTTATGTATCATGCTGTTACGACATTGACCAAGCTGATGACACCGGTCCTGCCGCATACAGCCGAAGAAATTTGGGGATTCTTGAAAGAACCTGAAGACTTTGTTCAATTGACTGATATTCCCAAGCCACAGCATTTTGACAATGAGGCTGATATTTTGGAAGAATGGACCAAGTTTATGACTTATCGGGATGATGTGCTTAAGGTTCTGGAAGAGGCGCGTGATGCCAAAGAGATTGGCAAGGCATCAGAAGCATCGTTGACAATTTACGCGACAACCGAAGTGAAAGATCTTTTTGAATCGTTAAATGTAGATCTTGCAACGGTTCTTCTGGTTTCCCAGTTGACAGTTAAGGACTTTACTGATGCACCGGATAATGCAACGAAGTTTGATAGTGATGGCTTGGCACTTCTGGTTGAGCCGGCAAAGGGTAAAACATGCGAACGCTGTCGTTTGGTTAGGACTGACGTTGGTTCCGATAGTGACTATCCTACTTTCTGTCACTCTTGTGCTGAAATTGTTCGTAGTGAATTCCCAGAAACGGTTGCTGAAGGTTTTGAAGCTAAATAATCAGAATCGTTTAACAATTTGAAAAACTGTTTTAAAACTAATTGTAAACCAGTACAATTAAGAGGTTGAGGCCAGGCAAATGTCTGGACAGCCTCTTTTTTGATTTGAAGAAGCTTCAGGAGGAATTTAAAATGCTTTATGGAAAAGTAAAAACGTATAATGCTAAAAACGGTTTTGGATTTATTACACAGGATCAGGGAGACAATCTGTTCTTCTTTAAGAATGCCTTTCATGGTGAAGACTATTCGCGGATTGTTCCAGGGATTCGTGTGAGCTATGTTGTTGTTGAAGGCCAAAAGGGGCCACAGGCTGCTAAAGCACAAATTGTGGAAGAAGCGGGTGAATAATTGCATTAAGGACTGAATGTTTGTAAAATATATTTATTAATGGAAAATAGGGTGATCTTGTGGATTTTGAAGAACATGTCGTTGATTCTCAAAACATTTATGATGGTGCAATTATCAATGTTGAAAAACAAACAGTCCGGTTGCCAGATGGTCAAACGGCTTTTCGAGAAATTGTTCATCATTCCGGTGCTATTGGTGTTTTAGCGCTTACCAAAGACAATAAGATTATCCTGGAAAAGCAATGGCGAGCACCTGTTGAAGCAACAACGATTGAAATCCCCGCAGGAAAAGTGGATAATCGCGATACGGACTTTCATCACGCGGTTATTCGTGAACTAAACGAGGAAATTCGATATACACCAAAGCACGTTGAGGAGCTTTTTGGGTTTTATTCTTCCGTAGGCTTTTCGGATGAATACATGAAATTGTATCTCGCCACTGATTTAGAGCCTGTTAAAGATAAATTGCCCAGAGACAAGGGTGAATTTTTGCAAATCATCGAAAAGACGTTGGATGAAGCTGTTTCAATGATTACAAATGGTGATATTAAAGATGCAAAAACAATTATGGCAATTCAGCATTGGCAATTAATGCAAAAGTAGGTGATTTTTTAAGTGGTAACCGATGATAAAAAAGAATCCAAAGCCCTTACAAGAGAACAATATCGAAAACTCAAGCAGCAAGAGGATGACGATTTTAAACAACGAGACAAAAAAAGAGTTGAAGTAGAGCGAGCTTATGCGAGGACACATCAACAAAATCCCGGCGATGATGCTGCTATTGCAGATGCCAATCAATTCAAGACGCCCAGATGGCATAAAATTAATAGGCGGCTAAATTGGACGATTGGCATTCTAGCTGTTTTGATTGTCATTGTTTACTTGGTTCTTTTCTTTGTTAATTAAATTTTTAATATGATTTACAAATTATAAAAAGTGCCGACACTATACTATTTTAGTTTAAGGAGAATGATCATGACTTACGGCGTTATATGCGCAATGGATGAGGAACTTGCTATTTTAAAAGAGGCATTGGTAAATGAATCTGCTCAAAACTATGGTCAGATGAATTTCTATACGGGTCAAATTCATGGACAGGATGTTGTACTGGTTAAATCAGGCATTGGTAAAGTTCAGGCTGGCATTACAACATCAACGCTGATTAATGAATACCATGTTGACGCGGTCATTAATTCCGGTTCTGCAGGCGGAATTGGCGATGGATTGTCAATTGGCGATATTGTTATTTCAACAGAAACGGCTTACCACGATGTTGACGTGACTGCATCAAACTATAAGGTGGGCCAATTACCAGGATTTCCGGCCAGGTTTGAAGCATCCAAGGATTTGGAGGACGCTATCGCACAAGCAGCTAAAGAAAGCGGTGTGACTGCCCATTTTGGCTTAATTGTGTCAGGTGATCAGTTTATTGCAGATTCCAAACGGATTCAACAAATTAAGGACAACTTTCCAGACGCGTTATGTTCGGAAATGGAAGGGGCTGCGGTCGGCCAAGTTGCCTTTCAAAATCATGTCCCGTATGCCGTGATCCGAGCAATGTCTGATGTTGGGGATGAAAATGCCGAAGTCAGTTTTGATCAATTCATTATTACGGCTGGTAAAAAGTCCGGTCAGATGTTGATTGATTTATTCGAGAACGAAGCAGCAAGGAAGTGAAAAGACTTGGAAGAGATTTATTTAGATAATGCTGCAACGACCAGAGTTTCAGATGAAGTTTATGCAGAATTAATGGACAAGTATAAGAATGTTTATGGGAATGCGTCGACGCTTTATGGGCTCGGACGCCAGTCCAAAGAGGTTATGGAACACGCCAGAGAAGTGATTGCCAAGTCAATTAACGCGGACCCCGAGGAAATTGTTTTTACCAGCGGTGGTTCCGAGAGTGACAACACCGCAGTAATGCAAACAGCTTTTGCACGTCAATCTTTGGGAAAGCATATTATTACGACTGCAATAGAGCATGAAGCCATTTTAAGGCCCATGCAGGCGTTAGAGAAGCTGGGCTTTCGAATTACCTACTTGCCGGTTGATCAGTACGGAAACATCTCCTTGGACGACTTTAAAGCGGCATTGGACGATGATACGATTCTGGTTTCGATCATGACAGGAAATAACGAAGTCGGTTCCGTTATGCCGATCCATGAAATTGGCGAGATTTTAAAAGATCATCAAGCATGGTTTCATACAGATGCCGTTCAAGCATATGGGTTATTAGATATTGACGTCCAACGTGATCATATTGATTTATTGTCAACGTCTGCACATAAAATTAACGGCCCAAAAATGATTGGGTTTTTATATCGTCGAACAGGTGTTAACTTCCCAAGTTTAATTAAGGGTGGCGATCAGGAGACAAAACGTCGTGCAGGTACTGAAAATGTGCCGGCAATTGCTGGCTTCGCCCGTGCTGTTGAGACGATTACCAGTGAGGAAAAGGCACATCGTCAGGCTAAATATCTAAAATTCAAAAAGTATATTGCCGATAAATTAACAAAAAATGGCATTGACTTTGACATTAACGGTCAAATTACCGAGGACAATTTAAACCACGTTTTTAATATTTGGCTAAAGGGAATTTCAACCTATGTGATGCAAACTAATCTGGACTTGGCAGGAATTGCTGTATCTGGTGGTTCGGCTTGTACAGCGGGAAGTATTGAACCTTCCCATGTTTTGGTTGCAATGTATGGTAAGGACAGTCCGCGTATCAGTGAATCGATTCGAATTAGTTTTGGGCGTTACAACACGTATGAGGATTTGGACAAACTGGTTGCTGCGATTACCCAAACGGTTAAACGTTTAAAAAATAAAAATAGGGAAGTGAAACTGTGATGGCTTTTTCCACAACGGCTAAGGTGAGTGGTGATTCGCATGCTTACGAACTGAATTCTGAAGTGAAGAAATATACGTTAAAAGACTTGGGATTTACGGAGACCAAGGCTGGCAATTATTCTTTAGAACGCTCATTAGACCCTAATTCTCCATACGGAACCGGGTATAAATTTAAAATGATGGTTTCTAAAGGGCTGGACGGTTTTCGAATGTCCATTACAACGGGAAATGGACTGCAAAAAGTTAATATTTTTAAAAATTCTGAAACACAAGAAAGTGTTGATCAATTCAATTTCTTGATTAATAATTTGGTTGATCGAGAAGTCTTGAAACGAACGGATTAGGTAAGGATGCTTTGAATTTTTAAATGAAACTCAGTTAGGCAACCGGTTAATATCGGCTTGCTAACTGAGCTTTTTTGATTTTTGAAGAAATAATTCATCTCGTGTTGCACATGTGTTAACGACATTAATTAGTCTGTGACAGGGATCCTTTTTTTGAAAAATGTCTGTCAAAAAGATGATCACTCAATTGATTTGGTTTGAAGAAAGGATTTTTCATATTGACAGAGCTTTTTAAAAGGGCTAAATTAGATATTAATTAAGATACAATGATAAACGCACTAAGGATAATGACTTTTATTATTTCCTATAGGCGAAGCTAGGCTTATTTTTCAACCCAACCACCTTTTAATGTCATAGTTGTTATTTTTACTCGATTATTAGAGTAGCTTGATTTCAATTTTAAGGAGGTTTCTTATCAATGGCAAAACAAGATGTTAAGGATCTTGATTGGTCCAATTTAGGATTTACATATAGAGATTTACCATATAGTTACAACGAAGAATTTAAAGATGGTAAATGGCAGAACGGTGGCTTGACTACTGATTCCACACTTACATTTTCCGAAGCCGCCGAAGATCTTCACTACGGTCAAGAAGTTTTTGAGGGCATGAAGGCTTATCGGACAAAGGACGGTGGCATCAACCTGTTCCGTCCTGAAATGAATGCCGAAAGAATGGCCAATTCGGCTAAGCGACTTGTAATGGAACAATATCCAAAAGATAAGTTTGTTGAGGCTGTTAAAGCCGTTGTTAAAGCAAACCAAGAATTTGTACCACCTTATGGTTCGGGCGGATCATTATACATTCGTCCATTTATGGTGGGAACCGAGCCTGTTGTGGGTGTTTCCCCATCGACTGAGTATACGTTCCATATTTATGCGACTCCGGTTGGCGCTTATATTAAAGGATTAAATCCAATGCCTTATACCGTTAGCGACTATGATCGAGCTGCCGGTGCCGGTACTGGTCAGGCTAAAACTGCCGGTAACTATGCAAGTAGTTTATTACCATCAATTTTAGCCAAAAAAGCCGGCTTTGCGGACTGCCTGTACTTGGACCCTCGTGAACACAAGTATATCGACGAATTTGGTGGCGCTAATTTCTATGGTGTCACTAAGGATGGGCAATTTCTGACACCAAAATCAGATTCTATCCTGCCATCAATTACCAAGAAGTCCATCTTACAAATTGCAAAGGATCAGGGATTAAATCCTCAGGAAACCCGAATTGCAATTGATGATTTGGATAACCTTGCAGAAGCTGGCGCAATGGGAACAGCTGCCGTTATTTCACCTGTCGGTTCGTTGACTTATAAGGGTAATAAGCACGTCTTCTATAGTGAAACAGAGGCCGGCCCTGTTACGCAGAAGTTGTATGATACTTTGTTTGGCATTCAAGAAGGCGATGTTGAAGACAAGCATGGCTGGGTTGAATCCGTCGATCTATAAAATGAGTAACTGCCTTTAGGCTATTTGGTATTGTCTAAAGTAAAAACGTTTCGCCCTTTTGGGAGAGGCGTTTTTTGATGTTGCAAAAAGTAATAAATTAAAATTTGACAAAATTACAATTTCAATCGGGTTGACATTAATCCATTAAAATATTAGACTATTAGAAATTGGTTAGACCAAGCCAATTGATATCATTACATATTTTTAGGAGGATTTTTATGGCTAAAGCAAAACCAGCATCAGAGTTAGATTACAACAACTTAGGATTCAACTATATGGATCTGCCTTATCGTTTCCTAGCCCACTATTCGGATGGCAAATGGGACGCTGGCAAGTTGACTGAAGACAGTACATTACATATTTCAGAAGGGTCAACGTCTCTTCATTACGGTCAGGCGGATTTTGAAGGCCTGAAAGCTTACCGGACAAAAGACGGCAGTATTAATTTATTCCGACCGGATATGAACGCAAAACGGATGCATAATAGTTGTGAGCGTTTACTAATGCCACCATACCCTGAAGATAAGTTTATTGAGGCTGTTAAGCAGGTTGTAGCAGCAAATGCCGATTATGTGCCGCCATATGGTACCGGCGCAACGCTTTATCTGCGTCCTTTAATGATCGGAATTGGAGGCAATATCGGTGTTCATCCAGCTTCAGAATACTTGTTCACCATTTTTGCGATGCCTGTTGGTGCTTACTATAAAGGTGGGTTAAAGCCAACTAACTTCACGACCTCATATTATGATCGTGCTGCACCTCACGGAACCGGTCAAAGCAAGGTTGGCGGTAACTACGGCGGGAGTTTACTTCCCGGGGACGAGGCTCATAAAGCAGGTTATTCGGACGTTATCTATCTTGACCCAGCTACTCATACAAAAATCGAAGAAGCCGGTTCTGCCAACTTCTTTGGCATTACAAAGGATAACGAATTTGTTACACCAAAATCACCATCAATCTTACCAAGTATTACAAAATATTCCGCACTTTACTTGGCTGAGCATCGATTGGGACTAAAAGCTGTTCAAGGCGATGTCTTTATTAATGATTTGGATCGCTTTAAAGAGGCTGGCGCAATGGGAACTGCCGCTGTTATTTCACCAATCGGCGGTATCGAATATAAAGATAAGCTTCATGTATTTTATAGTGAAACTGAAGTTGCGCCATTAACACGTAAGCTTTACGATGAATTAACCGGTATTCAATTTGGTGATGTAGAAGCGCCTGAAGGATGGATTCAAAAAGTACCGCTCAATTAAATTATTTAATAACTGAAATACAGAATTGAGTAGCGGCATTTTGATCCGAAAGATAAATAAACGACCCGACTATTCTGTTTTTAGGACTAGTCGGGTTATTTATTTATCTGATTAGAAGGTTGAGACTTAAACATTTAAGATAGTTTAGAGAAATGGGAGATAACGATATGCTTAAACGAGAAGGTCATTCTCATACGGAATTTTGCCCACACGGTAGTGGTGATGATGTAGAATTAATGATTCAAAGGGCCATTCATCTGGGCTTCAAAGAGTATAGTATCACCGAGCATGCGCCACTGCCCCCAGAACTTCAGAACGAGTATGCGGGGCAAAAAACGGGTTTAACGGAAGCCTCAATGTCAATGTCCGATTTGGATGCTTACTTTAAAAAAATGACATTAATGAAGACTAAATACGCTGATCAAATTCACATTCATATTGGGTTTGAAGTGGACTACTTGGCAGATTTTGTCTCATGGACGAGAGATTTTCTGGATGAATACGGGCCAAGAACCGATGATAATATTTTATCCGTCCATTTCATGAAGGGAAAAGATGACAAATATTGGTGTGTAGACGATACCATGCAAGATTTCGAAATCGGGTTGCTTAGCGAGTCAGAAAATGCTCAAACGTTATTTGCGACCTATTTTAATTTGGTTGATGAATCCGTTACAGCAAGCTTGGGTCAGTATGCGCCTAATCGAATCGGTCATATGACATTAATTCGAAAGTTTCAGGATCGCTTTAATTTGGATTCTCAATATAACGAAACTAATCAAAAATTAATCCAAGAGATCCTTAGAAAAATCTTGGATAGGGGATTGCAGCTTGATTTCAACGCTGCGGGCCTTTATAAGGCTTATTGTAATCAGCCCTATCCGAACTTTAAAATCGCCATACAAGCGCAACAAATGGGTATTCAGCTGATTTATGGCAGTGATGCGCACAGCGTGGCTGAGATCGGTCATGGTTATCACGGATTGGCAGAATTCTTTTAACCAAATTCTCAGAAAGAACTTGACTTTTTTATACGCCGTGTTATGATTTCTTATAAATTAAAGATTAATAATAAAATAAAGTTTTGATTAGAAGAAGTAATCGGCTCTGAGTGTAAAGAGAGTTCCGCTGCTGAGAAGGGACCATTCCGACCGGTGAAAACACATCTATGAACTAGTTGATTGAACAGAGTAGATCAATTCGCAAGTTTAGCGTTATCAGGGTTACCGCAACTGTTATCGGGCATTTGTCTGCTGAGTAGTTGTTGGCAACGTAAGGCAATCTATCGTGAGGTAGGTGCAAATTGGGGTGGAACCGCGATTAAAATTCGTCCTCGAGAACTGACTTTCAGTTTTCGAGGACGTTTTTTATACAGTATGTGATTCAAAGCGATTATCAGAACACACAGATTTTTTTCAAACACAATTATTATCAATCCTCCAATAAAATCTAAGGAAGTGGTCGACATGAAAAATAAAAATTTACCAAATGGCACTCGGGATGAGTTTGGTGTTCAAGCAGAAGTTAAAGAAGCAATTCAGATGAAACTCCTAGGCCTCTTTAAAGACCGGGGGTTTCGAAAATTAACAACGCCGGTATTAGAGTATTCTGATGTTTTTGAACCACTTAGCACGGATAATTATCGACCATATCAATTCTTGGATGAACAGGGTGAAACGTTGGTGCTTCGACCGGATCTGACATTACCGGTTGCAAGGGTCATGAGTACGACAGGCGTGGATTTGCCAGTTAAATGGTACTACAGCGGGGATGTCTTTCGAGTTAAAAAGCGGCTTTCGGGAAGCTATAATCAAACCACTCAAGCGGGGATTGAAATTATTGGTTACAAAGGAATTAAAGCTGACTGGGAATGCCTTCAGGTAGCATTATCTGGATGTCAGCAAATGGGCTTGGAAGATGTCACTGTTGAAATTAGCCAGGCAAAATTCGTTGATACGGTCATTAATCAACTTGAGTTGCCCGAACCTACCAGAAACAGTCTGAAAATGGCATTGTTCGATAAAGATTTAAACCGTTATCAAAGTCTTTGGTCACCATTGGTCCACACAAAGTTTGAAAAATTTTTAGCAGAATGGCCATGGTTGTTTGGGGACTTTGATCAGGTGATTCGAATTGTAGAAACACTGCCCAGATCAGCAGAACTGGAAGCGATCATTAAGGATTTGATTGCAACTAAAACATTTATTAATCAACAATTTCCCAACTTTCAGGTCACGCTTGATCTAAGTGTTCGGTCACCTCAGTCATATTATACCGGCATGGCTTTTCGAGGCTTTACCGGTAAATCAGCGGATTATTTATTCAGTGGTGGTCGATATGATGATCTGTTAACAAACTTTCAGAAAGTAAAAGTCTCCGCTGTTGGTGTGGCGTTTGACGTTGACGCTTTGGTGGAACGAACGGCTTTACCGGCCAATAAACAGCAAACGCTTATTTATTTTGATGATGATCAATGGCAGCTTGCCGAAAAGAAGCTGCAGGAAATTCCAAATTCAACGCTCTGCCTCACACAATCGGTTCAAGCAGCTAAGCGGTTGGCTGATAGTGATGGTAACAAGCTTTTGGATTTGACGGAAGGCAGGTCACAAAATGGAACCAATTAAAATTGCCCTGACAAAGGGGCGAACAGAGCAACAGGTTGTCCCATTACTGGAGGCGAGTGGTATTAACTGCCAGGGACTAAAAAATAAGGGTCGTAAATTAATTTTTAATGATGATCCAAGGTATGACTTTATTTTGGTAAAGGGCCCCGATGTTTTGACCTATTTAAATAGCGGTACCGTTCAAATAGGAATTGTTGGCAGCGATGTATTGGATGAACAGGAAAATTCCCAATATGCCATGTTAAATTTGAGTGTTGGAAAATGCCGATTTGTCTTAGCCTCAACTGCTGATTTCAACCCACAGCAACAGCGGCGAAAGATTATTGCAACTAAGTATCCCAACATTACCAAACGTTATTTTGAAGGCATTGGTGAAGATGTTGAGATTATTAAGATTGAAGGCTCGGTTGAACTTGCTCCGCTGATTGGATTGGCGGATGCAATTGTCGATATTGTGGAAACGGGAAATACCTTACGTGAAAACAACCTTCGGGTATACGCAAAGCTACAGCCGGTTAATACCAAATTAGTCGTCAACCGTCTGGCCCTTAGGCAATATCAACCACAGATCAAAACATTGATTTCCAACTTACAGACAGCGGACAGACAAGCCGTCAAGGCAAAATTAATCAGGGAGTGACTAGTATGAGAACGGCAACTATTTCCAGAAATACAAATGAAACGCAAATTGAATTACAGTTAAATCTTGATGATTATTCAACAATTCAAGTTGATACAGGTATTGGATTTCTTAATCACATGTTAACAGCATTTGCCAAACATGGTCGCTTCGGGTTGATTGTTAATGCCAAAGGTGATTTGGATGTTGATCCACATCATACGACCGAAGACGTTGGCATCGCGCTTGGATTAGCATTAAAAGAGGCTTTGGGTGATAAAGCCGGCATCGAACGATTCGGGTCCGCGCTTATTCCGCTTGATGAAACACTTAGTCGAGTTGTCATTGATTTATCAGGAAGATCCTATCTTGTTTTTAAAGCAGAATTTGCCAATGATCACTTGGGAGGATATGACACTGAAGTGACAGAAGATTTCTTTCAAGCTTTTGCATTTAATGCCGAATTAAATTTGCACGCCGAGGTCCTGTATGGACGTAATACACATCATAAAATCGAAACTTTATTTAAAGCTTTAGGAAGGGCATTACGGGCTGCTGTCACGCTGAATCCTGAAATTAAAGGGATTCCATCAACCAAGGGGGTCATTTAATGATCATTGTGATTGATTACGATACTGGAAATACCAGAAACGTCAAAAAAGCGCTTGATTTTCTGGGTGTTGAAAATAAATTAAGTGCTGATCCACAGGAAATCACAAATGCGGATGGCGTTATTCTTCCTGGCGTCGGCGCTTTTAAAAAAGCCATCGATGCACTAAATGAACGGCAGTTAATTCCGGTTATTCAACAGGTTGCCAAGCAGGGAACACCGATGTTAGGGATTTGTTTGGGCATGCAATTACTGTTCGATCGAAGTCTTGAATTCGGTGACACAACCGGACTTTCCCTTATCAAAGGCGATGTTATTCCAATCCCAACTAATTTAGGCGTGAAGGTTCCCCACATGGGGTGGGATTTGAATCAGGTTACGCAATCTGATCCGATTGCAGATATATTTGATCAACAATTCAGTTATTTTGTGCATTCGTTTTATGTCAAAACGTCTGCAGATAAGGTTTTGGCAACGACTGATTATGGTGTTCAAATACCAAGTATCGTTAGACAAAATAATGTGATCGGAATGCAGTTTCATCCTGAAAAAAGTGGTCAGGTTGGCCTTAATGGGTTAACAAAATTTAAGGAGATGGTTGAAAATGCAGATTATTCCCGCAATTGATTTGAAAAACCAAGAGAGTGTGCGACTGTACCAAGGGGACTTTAACCAGACAACCTTGATTAGCGAGTCACCTGTTCAGCAGGCACTTGCGATTGAAAGGGCGGGATTAACCAATTTACATTTGGTTGATTTGGACGGTGCGAAATCCGGGCGTCCCGTCAATCGGGCAATTATTCAACAAATTTGTGAACAAACCGGACTTGCTGTTGAGGTTGGCGGTGGCATTCGATCCCTTTCCCAAATCAATACCTATCTTACTTCAGGAGTGACTCGAGTTATTCTTGGTTCGGCAGCGTTGAATGATCCTGAACTGGTCCAAGAAGCAATTAAGCAATTTGGCGCAGATCAAATCGTTGTTGGTATTGATGGTAAAGATGGACTGGTGGCAGTTTCAGGATGGCTTGAGCAAAGCACTGTCAAAATGGATGAATTAATGGCGTCAATGGTTGCCTTTGGCGTTAAGACGTTTATTGTTACTGATATTTCAAGAGACGGTACAATGAGCGGCCCAAACGGTGACCAGTTGAGCCATTTACAAAAGCAATTTACAGCCGCAACCGTTATTGCTTCAGGCGGTATCCGAAACGTCACAGACCTCAATCAGTTGGCCGATTTGGGGATTCGTGCAGCAATTGTCGGCAAAGCAATGGCCACGGGAGATTTACCGTTACAGACTTTGGCGGAGGTGAACCAAAATGTTGGCTAAACGAATTATTCCCTGCTTGGATGTTGACCACGGCCGAGTTAAAAAAGGTGTTAATTTTGTGAACTTGCAGGATGTTGGTGATCCCACCGAAATTGCCGCGGCCTATCAAAAGCAGGGTGCAGATGAACTTGTTTTTTTGGATATTACGGCAACCAATGAAAAGAGAAAAGCAATTGTTGAAACAATTGAGCAGGTTGCAAGCCAGGTCTTTATGCCGTTGACCGTTGGTGGCGGCATTCATGACGTTTCGGATATGATGAATCTGCTCAGGGCAGGTGCTGATAAAACAGCTGTTAACTCAGCTGCAGTTCGCCATCCTGAATTAATCACCCAGGGAGCTGAAAAGTTTGGAAGTCAATGTGTTGTATTAGCAATTGATGCAAAATTTAATCCTCAAACCCAAACCTATCAAGTCTACGTGAATGGTGGCCGCAAAGCGACAAATTTGGATGCAGTACAATGGGCAAAGGAAGGTGTCAAAAGGGGTGCAGGCGAGTTACTGGTTACCAGTATGGATAAAGACGGGACTAAAAGTGGTTACGATATTGATCTATACAGACAGTTAACAAAAGCTGTTTCAGTTCCGGTGATCGCTTCCGGTGGATGTGGAAAGCTGACAGATTTTTCGGATGTTTTCCGGGAGTCAGACGTGGATGGTGCATTAGCCGCTTCCGTTTTTCATTTTGGCGAACTGACTATTAGTGATGTTAAGCAACAATTAAAAACGGATGGGGTGATCGTACGTTAAAACCAGACTTTGCAAAATATCCGGACAATCTGGTTCCGACGATTGTTGTTGATAGTCAAACCAACCAGGTCTTAATGATGGCCTACGTGAACGAAGAAAGCTATCAGCGAAGTTTAAAAACCAGGCAAACCTGGTTTTGGTCTCGAAGCCGTCAGGAGCTATGGCATAAAGGCGAAACAAGCGGCAACACGCAAGAGATTGTTTCAATGGCGATTGATTGTGATGAGGATACATTATTAATGCGGGTGATTCCTGCTGGGCCGGCTTGTCATACCGGACACACAAGTTGTTTTTATCGAAATGTTTTAGAGGAGGAAAAAGATAATGGCTGAACAAAATTTGGATGATTTATATCAATTAATATTAGAAAGAAAAAATAATCCTGAAAAGGGATCTTACACAGACTATTTATTTACGAAAGGATTGGATAAAATCCTTAAAAAGGTAGGCGAGGAAGCTACCGAAGTTGTTGTTGCTGCTAAGAATGATTCAGATCCTGATTTTATCTTGGAAGTTGCCGATTTAGCCTATCACGTGGAAGTGTTAATGGCAGAGCGGGGAATTACAACTACCCAGATTAAGGAAGAATTGGCGAGCCGAGAAGGTCGTCAAAGTAAAATTCAGGATCGAAAAGATATTAAAAATTGGTAGTTTAGTACCAAGAATTGGAGGACTCCTATGGTAAAAGAATCTGTTAAGCATCTTAATCCGTACGTTCCCGAACAGACACTGGATGATCTTAAAAAACAATATGGACTTAAAAAATTAGTTCGACTGTCAGCCAATGAAAATGCGTTTGGCACTTCTCCCGAGGTTGCGCGAGCTTTAGACAGTTGGCATTTTTCAGATGCAAATTTATATCCTGACAGTAACGCCGAGGTCCTTCGACGGAGTATTGCCACCCGGTTTAATATCAGTGAAGATCATCTGCTCTTTGGAAATGGCTTGGATGAGGTCATTGAACTATTATGTCGGGTTATTCTTGAACCTGGAGATGAAGTGATCGATCCTGCCCTGACGTTCTCCGAATACCAGCTTCATTCTCAAATTGAAGGTGCCAAGATCAAACGGGTTGCACTTGATGATGCCGGGTATTTGAACTTAGCAGCCATTAAACGGCAATTAACGCCTAAAACTAAAATCATATGGATTTGCAATCCTAATAATCCAACTGGGACTTTTTTAGAACCGGCCACCATTAAATCCTTTTTGGAAGCTATACCGGATAGCGTTACGGTGATTGTAGATGAAGCTTATATTGACTTTGTGAATGAAAAAAATGTTTCGGTTATTCAATTGACCAAACAATTTAATAACCTGGTTGTGTTAAGGACACTTTCAAAAGCTTATGGATTGGCTAATTTTCGAGTTGGCTATGCTGTTTGTAATCCACCTTTAATGGCCTATCTTCAAGCCGCTCGATTACCTTACAATTTGAGTACTTTTGCCGAGGTGGCTGCTACCGCAGCTTTTAAAGATACAGAATTTGTCAAACGGGTTGTCAACACGATTGCTGAAGAGCGTATTAAATGGAACCGCTTTTTAACGAAACAAAAACTACCTTTTTACGAGTCATCTGCCAACTTTATTTTTTTCAAAGCAGGTAATTCAGATAAACTACATGATTATTTACTTAGAAACGGTTACCTAATCAGAAATGGATTAAAGCCGGGATGGTTGAGAATTACGATAGGAAGGCCTGAGGACAATTCAGCAGTTCAGAAATTAATGGCAGCGTATTTCAACGCGTCATTTAACATGTGATCAGTGGCATTTCATCGCAGAATGCGTTAATATAAATTTTACTGGAAATTACGACCTTCACTCGTGGATTCTCCAGAATCTAATTGAAATGATGGTGGTTTTATGCAAGACAACAGTCAAACTCGGGTTGTTGTTGGAATGAGTGGTGGCGTTGATTCGTCAGTTGTCGCTTATTTACTCAAACAACAGGGTTACGACGTGATTGGCGTTTTCATGAAAAATTGGGATGATACTGATGAAAATGGTGTCTGTACAGCAACGGAAGATTATAAAGATGTTGCCAAGGTTGCCAATAAAATCGGCATCCCTTATTACTCGGTAAATTTTGAAAAAGAGTATTGGGATCGGGTCTTCACATACTTCTTGGATGAGTATAAAAAAGGCCGGACTCCTGATCCGGATGTGATTTGTAATAAGGAAATCAAATTTAAAGCATTTTTGGATTACGCTTTGGAATTGGGTGCTGATTACATCGCAACAGGACATTATGCTCAATTAACGCGTGATGAAGATGGGCACAACCATTTATTGCGTGCCTCAGATGGTAACAAAGACCAAACGTACTTCTTGAGTCAGTTATCGGCCAATCAGTTGGATCGGGTTATGTTTCCGATTGGTAACCTGGTTAAGCCGGAAGTTCGTGAAATTGCACGAAAGGCTGGTTTAGCCACGGCTGACAAGAAGGATTCAGTTGGTATTTGTTTTATTGGTGAGAAGAACTTTAAGCAGTTCCTGGGTCATTACTTACCTGCGACTCCGGGCAAGATGATGACTGTTGACGGTGAAGTCAAGGGGCAGCACGACGGTTTAATGTACTACACAATTGGCCAGCGTCGCGGTCTTGGTATCGGTGGTGACGGTGTCGATAACCAGCCTTGGTTCGTTGTTGGCAAGGATTTAAAGAAGAATATTCTTTATGTTGGCAAGGGTTATCACAATGAGTTGCTGTACGCCGATTATTTAGAAGCTTCTGATATTCATTGGGTTAATAATTTGGATCGTGGTCAGGACTTTCATTGCACGGCCAAGTTCCGTTATCGTCAAAAGGACACTGGTGTGACCGTACACTTAAGCGATGACGGTCAAAAAGTGCGGGTTGATTTTGATGCGCCTGTACGTGCCATTACACCCGGACAGGCAGTTGTCTTTTATGACGGCGAGGAGTGTTTGGGTTCTGCGATCATTGATGCCGCATATAAGCAGGCTGAAGAATTGCAGTATGTATAGCGGAACAAGTGTGCGGATCAAAGCGTTTAGCACCCGGAATATAAGGCATTGATTTAAAATGACTTGTCCAAGTCAAAAGGGAAGACCAGACGATTTTGTCTGATCTTCCTTTTTGTTTTCAGTAACATTGAAATAACAGGGGCAATTATTGCTAATGGTTATCCGATTAGCCACATAAAGATAGGCATTGTGATGAATGAGAAAACGGTGCTCCAAAATTGAATGGAAGCAATTTCGGATTCATTTATTTTGAATTGGATGGCCAAAGTAGTTGGCATCGTAGCAGTTGGAATGGCCAAGGTCAAAACAACGATATTGATGAGGCCGGCTGGTGCATTGACTGCCAACATAATTAGCCAAATGATACATGGAAAAACCACGTTTTTGGCAAAGACGCTGACCCCAATAGATAAATTAATGGTAATTCTTCTGGTAAAGAGAACAATTCCGATTGAGAATAAGGCAAGTCCACCGGCAACTTTACCAAGAACCATAAACGTATTTTCCAGTTCCGCCGGCATTTGCCAACCTGCCAGGGCAATCACAAAGCCAAGCAGCGCGCTGATGACCAACGGCTTTTTGAATGTGCTGATTAGCCGCTGACCAAGGGACGTGACTTCTCCCTCTTTTGCAAGGGAAGCAAAAACAGCTGGTAACAGTAAAATGTTGATAATCAGCGTACACAGACCGATGGTAATGGCACTGACCTGATTGCCAAATAATAGCGGTAAAATAGCCGAACCGATAAATGGGACCGATGGGTCGGCAACTGATAAGGCACGTAAAGACGAAAGGTCAAGTGGCAATCTAAAACCGAATCGATAAGCGATAATCAAAACAATGTAACAGCCAACCATACCAACCAACAGCCAACCGGCTAATGGAATGTCGGCAATGATAATTTTTCTGGGAGTCCCCCATATACCGGCAAAAACGCTGAACGGAAGTGCATAATTCATGACTAATTTTACAAATTGCTGACTATCGTGATCATCAAAATCATTTCGATAAGCAGCGAAGTACCCGATTCCGATCGTGGTAATAATCGGAATCAAGGCAAACAATAGTGTTTGAAGCATCCCAATTTCCCCCTAATGTGCTTTTCAATTCCAGGGTCATTAACTTAATGAGATCTGTATGAGAGAAAAGCTAATTAAAGTAAGCTTACCACTGAATAATTAAGTTTTGAAGCGTCTGAATGGTGAAATGATAAATTTTAATAGTCGAGGCGCAAACCACTTTTCACAGCACACTGAATTTCTTTGAAATTCAGTAGCAATGCTGTCATAATAGGTGAGTGATTAACATACGGGAGGAATGGCTTTTGACACGATTATATTTTGTACGGCATGGAAAGACTGAATGGAATCTCGAAAGCCGATACCAGGGTGCTGGCGGTGACTCGCCGCTACTTTCTGAAAGTTATAATGAAATGGCATTACTTGCAGCTCATTTTCAAGACATTTCTTTCAATCATATATATGCCAGTCCGATTAAACGGGCTCGCGTTACCGCCGAAACAATTGGCAGGCGTCTCAAAAGTCACCCTGCCATTTCTTTATTGTCCAGATTGGAAGAATTTAACCTGGGCAAAATGGAGGGAATGAAATTTTCTGACGTTGAAAAACGTTATCCGCAAGAATTTGAGAATTTCCGGAATCATCCTGATCTTTATGATCCTGCTGAGATTGGCGGTGAGAGTTACTTGGATGTCATTAATCGAATGACACCCGCCATTATTGAGATAATCAACAGCAATCCCCACAAAAACGTCATGATTGTCAGTCATGGTGCTGCACTGAACGCAGAGATGAATCATTTGTTGGGGACATCACTTGCTGATTTACGAAAACGCGGTGGGTTGGCAAATACCAGCACGACTATTATAGAAAGTCATGATGCTGGACAATCTTTCTCCCTGATTAAGTGGAATGATACAAGTTATTTAAACAAAAAATTGGATGAAACTGATCTAGTCTAGGTGATTGATATGAAAAAAAATAATTCAGACAAGATTAAAGAATTGCAAAAAAAGAATCAGGAGAACCAACGTAAATATACTAAGAAACGTGAAGATGAGGAAAAAAAGGCCAATCAACTTATTCATCAGATGGTTTCGAAAATTGATGCCAATCCCCATGATTACCACCATTACTATGATTTGGCAACTTTATTAGTAGAGGGTAAGGATTACGAACAGGCAGAAGAGCTCTTGATGAAAGCATTGGGGATTTTTGACCAATCCTCTGAGGATATTAAAGATACTTTGAAATTTGGGCTTGGCAATGTTTATTACGCTGCTCAAGAGTACGATAAAGCTATCAAAATTTTTCAGGAGATAAATGATGACAAGCTCCAGGCAGAAGCCTATATCATGCTGGCACAAAGTTATATGGCCAAGGGTGACAATAAGCGGGCAATGGTGTTTGCCTTATCTGCGCAAAGTACCAGGCAAAAGGATCCGGCTGTCAATGAGATGATTGGTGATAATCTGCTGGCACTCGGCAATTTTTCTCAGGCCGCTGAATTCTATGATTTGGTTTTAACGGCTGAGCCTCAGAATGGTAGAGCCAATTTTAATCGTGGACTGGTTGCGATGGTTGCGGATGAACCCTTTGAAAGTTATTTCAAAAAAGCAAATCAATATGATCCGGCATACTTTAATAAGGGCCAAAAAAAATTGAAAGATATTGAAAAATTTATTCAGTTAAACGGAACTAAAAAGGCTCATGATCAGCATGGCAAAAAAACTAAGTAGGCTTGCTGATGGATTCAGTGAGTCTTGAATCATTTTGTGAGGAGAATTAAAGTGGACCAACCGATGGGATTATTTGAACCCCAAGATAACTTAAATCAAAATATGTACGTTGATGGACGGCTGAAGGCCATTTTCTTTTCTAGCAATGACAGTTTTTACAAAGTTCTGTTAATTGAAATTACGGATACCAATTTGAACTGGCCGGAAAGTGAAATTGTGGTGACTGGAAACTTTGGCGATGTCGTTGAAGAAAACAGCTATCATTTTACCGGAAAGGTTATTGATCACCCCAGGTATGGTAAGCAATTTCAAGCCGCCAATTATACGAGTTTAATTGCGACGACCAAGGAGGGCGTGATTAAATATCTTTCCGGAGATCGTTTTCCCGGTATTGGCAAGCAGACTGCCCAGCGGGTGGTTAAAGTTTTGGGCGATGATGCCATTCAACGAATCAACGCCGATGGTCGGGTTTTGGACCAGGTGCCGATTACCCAAAAACAACGAGATGCAATTTTGGATAATCTAAGTGTTGATGATGGCTTGGAAAAAGTGATTGTGGGACTTAATTCGTATGGATTTTCTAGTAAAATTGCGTCGGATATTTATGAGAAATACCATGGGGATGCCCTGAAAATCATATCTGAAAATCCTTATCAATTGGTGGAGGATATCCGCGGTATTAGTTTTAAACGTGCGGATGCAATTGCCTTAAAATTGGGGTTAACAGCTGCTTCTACCGAACGGATTAGAGCCGGTCTGCTGTACGCAATTCAAGAACTTTGTTTTGAAAATGGTGATACTTACACAACAACTTCTGCATTATTGAATATGGCAGGTGGCCTGCTGGATAACAACGCTGAACATCAGGTGAGTGGTCAACAACTCGGCGAATCTCTAATTGAATTAGCTAAGGAACATAAAGTCGTCGGTGAGGGAGACCGAATTTATTTGAGCTATGTTTATAATGCCGAGGTTCAAATTGCCGAACACTTGAATCGAATTATTAAAAATAAAGACGATGGTGAAGACCATTTTTCTGATGATGCAATTAAAAGCCAAATACGCATGGTTGAAAGTAAATTTGATATTAATTATGACGATTCACAAAGCCAAGCGATTATGGAAGCTGTGAAATCACCAGCTTTTATTCTGACTGGTGGTCCGGGAACCGGTAAGACAACTATTATCAATGGGATTGTCAATACCTATGCCCGACTGCATGAGTATTCATTGGATATCAATGAGTACAAGGATAAACCTTTTCCGATTGTGCTGGCTGCACCAACTGGACGAGCGGCAAAGCATATGTCTGATTCAACCGGACTACCTGCCAGCACGATCCATCGACTGCTTGGGTTAAATGGGCAGGAGTCTGCGGACTATACTTCACCAAAAGATATTGAAGGAAGCTTGTTAATTATTGACGAAATGTCAATGGTTGATACTTTTCTTTTTAGATTATTGATGCGTGCGGTTCCAAACCATATGCAAATCATCTTTGTCGGCGATCAAGACCAGTTGCCCTCAGTTGGCCCCGGACAAGTGTTTCACGATTTACTGACATCCAAGCAGCTTCCTGCCATGCATCTTGATAATATTTATCGACAGGAAAAGGGATCTTCAATTGTCCAACTTGCTCATGATATTCATGCGGGGAAACTTTCTGAGAACTTTGACCAAAACCAATCAGATCGGTCGTTTATTGCTTGTAATGAAACGCAACTGCCCTCGGTCATTGAACAGGTTGCCCGTCGTGCTAAAGACAAAGATTTTGGCTTGATGGATGTACAAGTGCTTGCTCCGATGTATCGGGGAACAGCGGGCATTGATCATTTAAACAACATCTTACAAAATGTGTGGCAGGTTAATCCGACTGGTAAATCAGTGACAATTAGGGACCATACGTATCGAATTGGCGACAAAGTTTTACAGTTGGTTAATAATCCTGAACAAAATGTTTTTAATGGAGATTTAGGCATTATTGTTGGAATGGAGGCACCTAAGAACCAAGCGATTCCTACAAAAATAATCATTGACTTTGATGAAACAGAAGTCACTTATGAGAAGAACGAATGGATTCAATTTACACTGGCTTATTGTACCTCGATTCATAAAGCTCAAGGTAGCGAGTTTCCAATGGTTATTCTGCCGATTGTTCGGCAATACTCACGAATGCTGCAGCGGAATTTGCTTTACACAGCTGTTACACGTGCCAGTGACTTCTTAATTATGTTGGGTGAGAAACAGGCGTTTGAACAATGCGTGCGCAGTATTTCGGTAAATAGAAAAACTAGTTTGGTGCAGCGCCTGGTTGAAGCTATCAGTGAGGAACCGTATCAAGCAGTTAAAAATCCATCAACAGACAATTTAAATGATTCTGTTAGCATTAAAAATAATCATGATGAGCAACAGGAAGCGGTGGCATCGAGTGAACCGCGTCATCTTCCCGACCACTTAACTGGGGAGATGATTAACGATGAACAAGTTGATCCAATGATTGGAATGGATGGGATAACACCTTATCAATTTGATAAGTCAAATATGTCATAATATGAACGAATGGCTGGAAAAGGATGATGAAAGCGTTAAACAAACGATTTCTTCTTAACTTTTCACGTTGATTCGCTGTATAGTGGAAGCAAAATTATGGTAGTATTTAATTAAACAAGAATACTTGGAGGGTAACATGGCTGAATTGAAATCACATCCTAGGGTTAAATTATTTTCTTTAAACTCGAATCGTCCACTTGCCGAAGCGATTAGTCGGGCGGTCGGAGTGCCACTTAGTGATGCAACTGTCGAAAAATTTAGTGATGATGAAATAAAAATAAGTGTGAATGAAAGCATTCGAGGCGATGAGGTCTATATTATTCAGTCGGTTTCAGATCCTGTTAATTCAAATCTGATGGAATTACTGATTATGGTGGATGCTGTTCGTCGTGCCAGTGCAAAGTCAATTAATGTCGTCATTCCATATTATGGGTATTCACGGGCAGACCGAAAAGCGCGCTCGCGAGAACCGATTACTGCTAAGCTAGTTGCATCATTCTTGGAAATGGATGGTGTTGACCGGGTTGTGACGCTTGATTTACATGCGGATCAAATCCAGGGATTCTTTAACATTCCCGTTGATCATTTAAGAGCAAATACATTATTGGCAGATTATTTTGCTAAGAAACACAATGATTCCAACAGTGTTGTTGTTTCACCTGATCATACGGGGGTGTCTCGGGCTCGAAAGTTTGCCGAGCTTTTAGATGCTCCGATTGCTATTATTGACAATCGTTCTCCCGAAGATGCAACAACCGTTCCAGAATCTGTCATCGGTAATGTTAAAGGCAAAAAAGCAATCATTGTAGATGATATGATTGATACTGCCTTCAAATTAACCATTGCAGCTGAAACTTTAAAAAAAGCCGGAGCAACCGATGTATACGCAATTGCGACACATGCCGTTTTTTCGGGGAATGCGCAACAACGGCTTCAAGATTCAGAAATTGAAAAAGTTATTGTGACTGACTCAATTAATATTTCCAAAGCAGATCAGTTTGAGAAATTAGAAGTTGTTTCGGTAGGGGATTTGTTCGGTGAAGCAATTACTTTGATTCATAATCAACAATCAGTTGGCAAACTGTTTGGAAGATAATTTTTTATTAAGGGTGGATTGATTTATGTATATGTACAAGGCAAATGAAGGACGTTATGATCATGCAGTTGTGAGACGAGCAGGAGATTCTGGACTTCAAGTACCTGCTTTGTCATTTGGAATGTGGCATAGTTTTGGCGATGATGCCAACTATGGCGACAGTGAAAAGGTTATTTTAAAGGCGTTTGATGAAGGTATCTTCAGCTTTGATTTAGCTTATAATTATGGGCCGACTTCTGGTGCGGCAGAAAGAATGTTTGGTGACGTTTATCGTGCTAATTTAAAATCCTATCGTGATGAATTGGTTATTACGACTAAAGCCGGTTTTAATATGTGGCCCGGTCCTTATGGAAATTTTTCATCCAAAAAAACATTAGTTAATGCGTTGGATGGTAGCTTGAAACGAATGGGGTTGGATTATGTCGACATTTATTACAGTCATCGATTTGATCCAAACACTAATTTGAAAGAAACCGCCAATGCGTTAGATGGCATTGTGCGGTCTGGTAAGGCACTCTATATTGGCATTTCCAATTATAATTCAGAACAAACAAAAGAAATAACGCAATACTTTAATGACTTGCATACGCCATTTGTGGTTAACCAGGCTTCATATAATATGTTAAATCGGGAAGTTGAGGATGATGGTCTTCTGAAGACACTGAAGGATGAGAATAAAGCTTTGATTGCTTATGGGCCTTTAGCAGAAGGACTATTAACCGATAAATATCTTGGCGGAATGAGTGATGATGTTAAAGTTCATTGGAGCAACCAGTTTGTAATCAAGCATGGTAAAGACGAACTTGTTAAGAAATTGAATGAGTTAAACGACATTGCTAAGAACCGTGGGCAAAATCTTGCTCAGATGTCTTTAGCTTGGCTGCTTCATGATAAGACGGTTGCCAGTGTTGTAACCGGTGCCTCAAAAGTAGCTCATTTGGAAGATAATTTAAAAGCATTAGATAATCTTGATTTTACTGATGATGAATTATCACAGATTGATAAAATTGTTAAAGAATAAAGTATGATTATTGGAAAATGAAGTTAATAGTCTTTGTAAAGGGTGGCGTATAATCAATTTTTGATTAGAGGCCACTTTTTTTGACTAAAATTGCTGGAATGGCGGTTTATGTCCTGTAAAATAATTTGATGAATAGTGAGTTTTAGCAAATATCAAGTAAAACTGTTTAGTTTAATCATGATATACTTATCTGTATTAGATTATGCCTTGAATGGAGAATAGTTATGACAAAAAAAGTTACTATCACGGATTTGGCAAAGCGTGCCAATGTTTCCGTTACGACAGTTTCACAGATTCTTAACGGAAAAGATGATCGTTTTAGTGAAAAAACGGTTAAAAAAGTTCATCAATTACAAAAAGAGATGGGATATGTCCCTGATTTTAACGCTCAGAGTTTAATTCGTCGAAGTGGTCGGACAATTGGTGTTTTGGTTCCAAATATTAATAATCCGTTTTTTAGTCACTTCTTAAGGGGAATTGAGTCTGTCGCTATGGACAATGGTTATATTCCGCTTATTTTTGGGTCTAACAACAATCAAAAGTTGGAAAGCTATTACTTGTTTGAATCTATCAGAAGGGCCGCAGACGGCATGATAATCGCTTCTGCTATCTCGGATGTTAGTTACATTGATAATATTCTAAATCAGAACGGCATTCCTTATTTGCTGACTGATCAAGCTCCGGTTGCAGACGGGGATCAGGTAGATGTTAATAATTACCATGGTGGAGAGTTGTTAGCAAATTATCTTATCCAAAAGGGTCATCAAAGAGTGACCGTTGTTACTGATCAACACCCAACCCTCAACCTTAAACAGCGACTTACCGGATTCCTTGATGTATTTCGCAGCCATGGTTTATCGATTGCAGATGAACAAATCGTTGAAACCGAACTAACAAAATTGGGAGGATATCATGCGACAAAACAAGCCTTGGCGCATCATCCTACAGCAATCTTTGCGTTAAATGATGAAATTGCTATCGGCTTATATCGTGGTATTCATGAAGCAGGGTTAAGGATTCCCGATGACATTTCAATTGTTGGCTATGACGATATTGATTTAACCGAATACGTTACACCAACATTAACGACCATTCATCAACCATCATTTGAAATGGGAGAAAGCGCGGCGAAACTGATTCTAAAACGAATTCAGGACAGAGATCGGCCGTTTCAAAGCGTCTCTTTGCCGATTGAACTTGTTGAGAGGGAAAGTGTTAAGAATATTAATTCTTGAAATTTTTATTTGTAAAAGGATTTCAGATCTGGTATTCTCTTTAGTGAAAGGTTTTACTTAATTTCGATTTTAGTAGAAAACCTGTTATTCTCAGGGCATCGATTGGATGCTTTTGTAGAATTAATCATTGATTATGAGGAATGTACGGCGGGCAGAGATTGCCGTGATCAATACGGCGAACGGGTGATTCGAATCTCTATACTTGTTTGTACATATTTATATTAAGAGGAGCCTTAAAAATGACGAATAAAGTGGTTGTACTAGGAAGTTTAAATGTTGATACTACCCTCCACATTGCGCAGATGCCAAAGCCGGGTGAAACCATTAGTGCGCAAAGCAAGACTAATTCTGCAGGGGGAAAAGGTGCCAATCAGGCTGTTGCAGCTGCCCGATCACATGCCCAGACCAGTTTTATCGGCCAAGTTGGTGAAGACAGCGCGGGTGAATTCATGATTAATGCATTAAAAAAAGATCGGATTAACACTGATCATATTAATGTAACATCAAACGCCGGTACTGGATCCGCAGTTATTTTGCTGGACAAAGAAGGACAGAACAGCATTATGGTTTATGGTGGTGCAAATCAAGCGATGAGCACGGATATTATTGCGGATAGCGAGGCTGTAATTGCGGATGCTGATGTGTTGATTTCACAATTTGAAACACCTCAAACAGTCGCTTATGAAGCGTTTAAGGTTGCAAAGAAACATGGCGTTATGACGATTTTAAATCCTGCACCGGCAGCCGATATTTTAGATGGTTTGTTGGAAGTGACAGATTTGATTGTTCCCAACGAAACGGAAAGTGCCACGTTGACGGGAATTAACGTCACTGACATTGACTCTATGGATCAAAATGCTGCAAAATTTGCTTCAATGGGTATTCAAAACTTGATTATTACAGTTGGAGACCGGGGCGCATATTATCACACTCCCGATGCGAGTGGATTTGTACCAGCATTTAAGGTGAAGGCGAAGGACACAACGGCAGCAGGAGACACCTTTATTGGTGCTTTCAGTTCAAAAGTGCTTAAAGATCTTTCTAACATTGAGATGGCATTGACTTACGCTCAACAGGCGTCATCCATTACTGTTCAAAGGATGGGCGCATTGCCTTCAATTCCGACAACCGAGGAAATTTCTGCAGAATATAAATAAAACTTATTGTTTCCATTAGACCTTTTAGGCAGGTAAAAGTGTTTTTTTCAAAGGTGTTGATTTACTAAAGTTTATCTGTTAACATTACCAGACGTTAGCAGGAATTTAAATTTAAGAACTTAACATATTCTTTAGGATTGTTAAGTTTGGTGTTAATCAATTCATTTTATACGTTTAAAGGGGTTTATAGCTATGAGTAATAAGTTAGAAATTCTTAAAGATTATCAAAAAGCAGCTTCCAAGCTAAATCGATTGAAATCACAAGAGGCTGAGGTCTGTCGTTCTGAAAATGGCGAAGACAAGGACACGGTTGTGATTAAACCGCAATTTGGAAATGAAATGAATCATCTTAATAAAGAGTGCGAACAGCTAAATATGATTCTTGAAGCAATGGATGCTTCGGAAGATTAAGGTTAGTCAACTCTATCAAAAGAGATCCGGATTAAAATATCCGGATCTCTTTTTGATAATATCACTAGGTTGATGTCGACATAAAAGTTAAAAATAGTTAGATAAAAGGGCAAAGGAGACAGCAATTTTTATTTGGCCGCGACCTTTTAAGTCTTTTAACCAATTTGGTGGGAATGTCACAGGTGCGTAAAGTAATGAAGCTAACATAGAAGTGATAGAACCGATGGTGTCGGCGTCATGACCGAGGTTAACGGCTCGTTTAACAGCGACAAAATACTGTTCCGAATTAAACAGGCACCAAAAGACTGAGTTTAGTGTATCAACAACGTAGGCAGAACTTTTAATTTGAGTGCTTGGTTGCCGCAAGAAGCCAGAATCGCCTAGTTGCTCGAAATAGGGGACTTGATCCTTAAATTGGGTTTTACCCTTATAATAGTCTAAAGCCTCTTGAATCGCCCGTAACATCGCATATTTGTTGGGATTTTGAATGACCCTGATAATAACGTTGATTAAAATTCCGGAAGCTACTAGGCTGCGGGGATGGCGATGGGTTGTTGCGGTGAATCGATGGACAAGTGATGCTACCTGATCATCAAATTGATAGTGACGGTAATCGGTTAAGATGAAAAAAGCCAGTGGCATCATCCGCATTAGCGCGCCATTGCCATTATCCATTTCATCATTACCACCGCAAAGTTCTGGGGTGATACCCTTATCAAAGCGTTTGATAGCGGCTTTTGTTGTTTTACCGATATCAAAGGAAGTTCCGAACGGTGTATAGTCACCAAAATGATACCATTGAGAGTATCTTGTCATGAGATCATTAAGGTTGAACCCAAGCGATAGGCTAACTAAAGATGCAATAGATAACGATGTGTCGTCTGACCAGGTTCCCTTGGGAACATCGAATGCTCGATGGCCCAGCATCGTATCAACAGGGCTTTCAAGTAATTTTTCGCGTTCTTCAAATTGTACAGGGACTCCAAGGGCATCGCCCAGGGCGACAGCAGTTAAGGATTGAAATAAAAGGTAGCTTGTTGAATACATGAGATTTACCTCGATCTTGTGATTTCTAAACGGTATTTCATAACGGTTTTATTGAAAGCTGTTCGTTTAACCATAAGCCACTTGATAGTCATTTTCAATGCTAAATCTTGGTAGTAAGCGGTTTATCTTGATCGTTTTCTGTTAAAAATTGAAGTTAAAATGAATTTATGATTTGATCTTGAACTTTCAAAGTTGGGAATTATCCGTCTTCTTTATCCAAAATGGATAATCCTTTGTTTCGTAAGAAGCGTTATAAGTTTTGTGACCAAGTTCTTCACCATCAATTTGACCATAGCGAGCCTTTTTGGTCTTTAATTCGAAATGGGTCTCAGAAAAATGATGGACAAAACGAAGATGCAAATGACGCTTCAATAGTAGCATAAAAATAAACAACAGGATCTGACGGTAGGTTGGTTTCTCGACGATTACCAAATCCAATTGGTCCTTATAAACAGACGCTCGTGGCACAATATCGATGCCTCCGCCAAAGTAAGGGTGATTTGTAACTGTTACGAGAAATGCTTTTGAATAAGTGTGAATAGTGCCGTTGGGGTGGGTGACTGTTAGCTCAAAAGGTTGAACGGTTTGAATAGCATGTAAGACGGATACCCAGTATGAAAAACCGCTGAATTGTTTATGATGTTTTAATAAGGAATGGTTCGCCAAATAAACAACGGTTGCATCTAATCCGATTCCAAAATTATTAAGAAAATAACCATCTGTTGAAAGATCGTGATTAATGAAATGCCCAATATGGATTTTAGTAGGGACTTGGCATTCAAAAATATCATGAAGCGCTTTTTTCCAATGACGAGGAATTTTTAATGCCCGTGCGAAATCATTTCCAGAGCCGATTGGTAAAAGCCCAACTGGGACTCTAGGGTCCTTTATCTGGGGGTGCTCAGCATAAAAGCGCATGCAACCGAGGATTGTTTCGTGAAGAGTTCCATCGCCTCCTGTAGCGATAATAATTGCGTCAGGATGATTGGTGGCCGTTATTTGATCAAGAATTCGCATAGCGATGGAAACTGCATGACCGTCGTATTCAGTAAAGTAGGCGCGGTAAGAGATGTTTTTCTTTTTGAGATATTGTTCAATTTGAGGCCAGACTTTACGGCCATTGTTCCCACCAGCCGTGGGATTTACGATAATAAAGTATTCCATTCCTGAAAATGCCCCCGTTACAATAAGTAATAAGCTTTAATATATGTAAAAAAAGCTTGAGAATCGAATGGTTAAACTATCCGATTCTCAAGCTTCTTGTCAATTATAGCCCCAAAGGTTGTTTTGAAATGTTTAGTGATTACCGTTCATGATTAACATTGGCAGAATCATTGGATGACGTTCGGTTTTATCGTATAAAAACTCTTGTAAGTCATCAATAACAGCATTTCGAATAGAAGCCTCAGTTGCTTTTTTATTATGCATAGCTTTTCTGATTGTCTTAAATACGCGTCTTCTACCTTCGTCAAGTAGTTCACCTGACTCACGCATATACACAAATCCACGAGAAAGAATATCAGGACCGGATTGGATTTCTTGATTGTGCAAGTTGATTGTTGCGACAACGACTACAATACCTTCTTCAGAAAGTAACTGTCTATCTCGCAATACAATACTTCCAATATCTCCGATGCCACTACCGTCAATGTAGACATCACCGGCTTGGAAGTGACCAGCTAATCTGGCAGTGTCTTTAGATAATGCCAAGACATCACCATTTTGCATGATAAAACTATGATCAAGTGGGACACCACATTGTTCGGCAAGCTCTGTGTGGATTTTTAACATTCGGTATTCACCATGAATCGGCATAAAGAACTTGGGCTTCATTAAGCGAAGCATCAACTTCTGTTCTTCTTGACCACCATGTCCGGAAGTATGAATGTTATTAACTTTACCGTGAATAACATTAGCACCAGCTTCTTCAAGCTTGTTGATAACATCATTCACGCTGGTTGTATTACCTGGAATTGGGTTACTTGAAAAAATAACGGTGTCTCCAGGTTGAATTGAAATCTGTCTGTGAGTACCATTAGCAATTCGTGAAAGAGCTGCCATGGGTTCACCCTGAGAGCCGGTACATAAGATCATTGTTTTATTAGCAGGTAAGGATTGAAGCTGATTTGCATCAACAAATGCGTCATCAGGAATATCCAAATATCCTAATTCACGGCCATTAACAATGGCAGCATCCATACTCCGGCCAAATACCGCGATCTTACGTCCCCGAGCCAATGCATTATCACAGGCAGTTTTAATTCGGGAAATATTTGATGCAAATGTCGCAAAAATGATCCGATCTTTCACCTGATCAAAAATATGGGAAATGGAAATACCAACCCATTTTTCTGATTTAGTCCAAACCGGTTTTTCAGCATTTGTACTGTCAGACATTAGACAAAGGACACCTTCAGCACCTAACTTTGCCATTTCCTGAAGATCAGGCGGCTGATTAGTTACCGGTGTGAGGTCAAACTTATAATCACCGGTTTCGACAATGACACCCACTGGCGTATGAACTGCAACACCTAGTGTGTCAGGAATCGAATGAGTTGTTCTGAAGAATGAAACTTTTGTCTTACGAAACTTGATGACGGATTTATCACTAATTTCATGAAGTTCTACAGAATTTAGAAGGCCATGTTCTTCTAGTTTGTTTTTGATAAGAGCCATTGCTAACGGTCCGGCATAGATTGGGACGTTCAAAACCTTCATCAGGTATGGAACGCCACCGATATGATCTTCATGCCCATGTGTGATAACAAGTGCCTTAATCTTATCCTTATTGTCAACTAAATATTTGTAGTCCGGAATAACATAATCAACTCCGAGAAGATCATCTTCGGGGAATTTGATTCCGGCATCAATTAGAATAATTTCATCCTGAAATTGGACGCCATAGGTGTTTTTTCCAATTTCACCAAGTCCGCCAACGCCATAGATAGCTGCTTCGTTATTTTTGACGTTCAGCTTTTTCATTTATTGTTAAACTCCGTTAATTTGAAATTCGAACTGTCTTGCTCGTATTTCAAGTGTTCACCTTGGAGCGGCTCCACGAATTCGATAGCATAATCAGTGTTATCTTCTACTAATCCGCGAGCTTCTACTTCTGTATCGGCCTCAAGATACAGAGAGAGTGTCGTTTCCCGACGAGGTGTTTGCTTTTTGTCGGGTTGATATAAAACCTTAAAAATCATAAAAAAACTCCTTTATTCATGTACTTTTTCGAAACGATCAGGTTTCTTTCCGAACAAGTGGTTGTGAGAACACAACTAATGGAGCTATTTTACCATAATCTAAAGAATAAGTATATAAACATGATATCAAACTCTAAAGGCGTTCTCATGTTAAAATTAATTTAGCAAAGTGAAATGGAAGTGAAAAGTAGATTGACTATGATGCTTATCATTCAAATCGTTATCGGTTTAGTTGCAGCTTTTGCCGTGTATAATCTGATTCACTACTTATTTGTTACACGTCCAAGTCGAAAGAGACTACTTTCAGCACAGAGAACAGTTAACAAAGCAGTTGCCGAAGTCCTTAAAGCTTTAATTTCGGCTGATAAGCTTGCTCCTATAAAGGAGGAAGAATTACACTCAGAAATGATTGCCAATATTTGGGGGAGGGGTGTGATGGCATTCGAATATCATATTCCAATCGACCGGGTAAAGGGCTCGATTCCGGATTTAAAGGAATTGTTGACAAAGGGATTGGATGAGTATAGCCAGAAGAACGGGATTCATGCGCATGGAAAAAAGTCGTCCGTTTTTGTAGTAACCGATATCTGGCAATTGGATGACCGCTTACACTTTGATGTCGCCTATTTGATAAATTTAACCACAATTGAATATATTGATGATCTCAATCGACTACATTGATAAATAGGTTGATTATTAAATCCGGTTTTGGTTGAGAGGCACAGCTAAAATGATCTTAAGAAGTCGTGATTGTAAAATAAAGAGATTGGGCAATGATTTGCTCCAACCTCTTTATTTTTTTGTTTTGTAAATGTCAAAAAACCAGCAGCCATAACAGCGTCGTTTCCGAATTTTCAGATGGCTTTAAGCACATCTAGGTCGACGTGACTGATGATGAGTTCCAGATTCAAAAGAGTGGACAGGACCACGCGCACTTTGATTGTTGAAATTATGTTTCATATTTTTTGAAATGCTAAAAATTACTTACAAAAAGTACACTAATATAGTGATTCACAACAACATTATCAATTTCACGTTTTCAAGCGGACAAGCCCTGAAAGATTGTACAAGAATTAAAATGATCGACGTGTCACTTTTTACTGTTCAAACAACAGATTTAGTAAATGAATACCTCGTCATCATCTCGTTTAAAGGGATTGTCTTTGTTGATGTGATCATAAAACAAAATGCCGTGTAAATGATCGATTTCATGTTGACAAACAATTGCAGGGTAGTTTTTTAAACGAATCTTGTGTTCATTACCGTCAACATCCTGATATTTCAACGTAATTCTTGCTGATCGAGGGACGTATCCAGGTACGTCACGATCAACGGAAAGGCAGCCCTCACCCTCAGTCAATGCACCACGTTGAACAGAATTTGAAACAATGACGGGGTTAATAATAACGTCCTTGAAAAGTGGTTTACCTTTTTCATTTTCATCATCATTCGGAACTAAAACAGAGGCCATCATTTTAGAGACACCGACTTGTGGTGCTGCTAATCCGACTCCCGCACGAAGCTTGTATTTTTCACATAGTTCTGGGTTTTGACTGACTTCAAGGTATTCCATTAAATCGTGTGCCAATTTTTTGTCATCGGCAGATAATGGAAATTTAACTTTTTTAGCTTCTTGTCGTAGAACGGGATCGCCATCTCGAACAATATCATCCATTAAAAACAAATCAAAGACCTCCGAATATTTTTATCACTATTTACATTTTATCTTAATATCTAAAAAAATACTATGCGTTAAATTCATAAGTTATTTAGGAAATTGTTAAAAAAATCGGCATAAAAGGTTGAATGAGATATAGATTTATGGCATAGATGCAGGGGCATTTATTAAATAAATAAACATGTAACATTTCACAATCTTTACTCGCACAAGCGGTTTCAAGGTTTATTTGCAGGAAAAAAGTAAGCAAACGAAAAAACCCTTTTGAAAGCAATGTAAGGGCTTGCAAACGGACTGAAAAAATGCTAAATTTTAAGTGTGGTTTAGAAGTGATCTATTTGTGCATCACAAGTCTAGCTTTACAGGAAAGGAAAGTGTTATCTATGGCAGCAAAGAGTAAGCATGTTGTTGATTTTGAGAACATCAAATCGACGATGAGCGATCCATACAAGAAACCTGTTCAAGTAATTGATGAAACTGGAAAGATCGTTAATCAGGAATTGTTCGATCGGTTCAGTGATGATGAACTGGTTACTTTGATGGAAAAGATGGTTTGGGAACGTGCATTGCACGAACAAACAATGAACTTTTCGCGTCAAGGTCGTTTAGGCTTCTATGCTCCAACTTTAGGTGAGGAAGCTTCCGAAATGGGAATTGCTCACGCAATGAAGAAACAAGACTACCTATTCCCAGCATATCGTGATTTACCACAATTAATCCAACACGGTGCAACCGTTAAAGAAGGATTCTTATGGTCTAAAGGTCACTATCAATGCTATGACTATGTACGACGTGGTGTTCGTGCATGGATTCCACAAATTATCATTGGCGCTCAGTACGTTCAATGTGCCGGCGCAGCATTAGGTATTAAAAAGAATGATGAAAAGGACACAGTTGCCTATGTATTTACAGGTGATGGCGGTACTTCGCAGGGTGACTTCTATGAAGGAATCAACTTTGCAAGTTCTTTCCAAGCACCGGCTGTCTTCTTTGTTCAAAATAATGGTTGGGCAATTTCAGTTCCACGAAAGACACAAACTGCTGCTGAAACACTCGCTCAAAAGGGTGTTGCTTCAGGTGTTCCAGGTGTTCAAGTTGATGGAATGGATATCTTGGCAACTTATCTTGTTGCCAAGGATGCTCGTGACTTTGCCGCTGCAGGCAATGGCCCTGCATTAGTTGAAACCTTAACTTATCGTTTCGGCGCTCACAGTTCTGCTGGTGATGATCCAAGTCGTTATCGTACTAAGGAAGAAGAAAAGCCTTGGTTTGATCGTGACCCATTAATTCGATTAAGAAAAGTATTGACTGACAAGAAACTTTGGGATCAAGACAAAGAAGACAAGTTGGTCGCTCAATACAAGGATCAATTCAAACAGGATATGAAAGATGCTGAAGCTGCACCTAAGCAAAAGGTCAGTGACTTCTTGAAACACACATTTGAAGTACCTACCCCAGATGTTGCAGCCCAAATCAAAGAATTTGAAGCAAAGGAGTCGAAGTAATCATGGCTAAATTAACGTATATTAAAGCAATTACCGATGGACTTGACCAAGTATTGCAAGATGATCCGAAGACATTGATTTTCGGTGAAGACGTTGGTAAAAACGGTGGTGTTTTCAGAACCACTGTCGGCCTTCAAGACAAATACGGAACTGACCGTGTCTTCGATACACCATTGGCTGAATCAGGAATTCTTGGATTGTCAATTGGACTTGCATTAACTGGTTGGCGTCCAATCCCAGAAATTCAATTCATGGGATTCACAATGGAAGCTGTTGATTCCATTGGCGGTCAAATGTCACGTAACAGGTTCCGGATGTCAGGCGATGTTTCAATGCCGATCACAATCAGAACACCATTTGGTGGTGGTACCCATACCGCTGAACTTCATGGTGACTCGCTGGAAAATCTCTTTGTTGGAATCCCGGGGTTACGGGTTGTAACACCTGCAAATCCTTATGACGCCAAGGGAATGGTTATTTCAGCTGTTGAAAATAATGATCCGGTATTGTTCATGGAAAACCTGAAACTTTATCGTTCAATGAAAGATGAAGTTCCTGACGGTCACTATACAGTTCCGCTAGACAAGGCGAAGGTTGCCCGAGAAGGATCTGACATTACAATCGTTGCTTACAGTGCCGAAGTTAATGAAGCATTGAAAGTAGCTGATAAATTAGAAAAAGAGAATATTTCAGTTGAAGTTATTGATTTACGTTCATTATCACCAATCGATACTGAAACGATCTTTAATTCAATTGATAAGACTCATAAAGTAGTTGTTGCTCAAGAAGCACAAAAGATGGCCGGTGTTGGCGCTCAAGTTGCATCAGCAATTGCCGAAGACGACATTATGTCACTTGATGCTCCTATTGGTCGGGTTTCTGCTCCTGATAGCGTATTTCCATTTGCAATGGCTGAAAATGATTGGCTTCCAAATGCAGATGACATCGAAGCAAAAGTACGCGAAATTTTAAACTACTAAAATTCTAAGTAAGAAAGGAAGTTAGATCCCATGGCTTATAAGTTTAAACTCCCTGAGCTAGGAGAAGGAATGGCCGAAGGCGAAATTGCTTCATGGCTGGTCAAACCTGGCGATAAAGTTAAAGAGGACGATCCGTTAGTAGAGATTCAAAACGATAAGTCCGTTCAAGAGTTGCCATCTCCTGTTGCCGGAACTGTTAAGAGTATCGATAAGAATGAAGGAGACACTGCAGAAGTTGGGGATGTCCTCATCACAATTGATGACGGTTCTCCCGACACGCCTGATGATGCTGCTCCTGCACCCGCAAAAGAAGAAGCTGCACCTGCACCTGAACCAGCTAAAGAAGCTGCACCAGCACCTGCCGCAGCACCTGCTGCCGCTGCTCCTGCACCGGCTGGTAATCCGACTCCTTCTGATCCAAATAAATTAGTTAAAGCAATGCCATCTGTTCGTCAATATGCACGTGACAAAGGCGTTGACATTACGGCTGTTCCAGCGACTGGTAATCACGGACAGGTCGTTAAAGCTGATATTGACAGCTTTAATCCTGCCGCAGCACCAGCAGCTCAAGCACCTGCTGCAGAAGCTGCAGCTCCAAAGGCTGCCGGTGGCCCAATCAAACCATACAAGTCTGCACAACCGGATCTTGAGACCCGTGAACCAATGTCCATGATGAGAAAGATCATTGCTAAATCAATGAGAGAATCTAAAGATATTGCACCTCACGTAACCTCATTCGATGACGTTGAGGTTAGTGCCTTGATGGCTAACCGTAAAAGATATAAGGAAATCGCCAAGGATCGCGATATTCATTTGACATTCCTGCCATATATCGTGAAAGCCTTAGTTGCTGTTATGAAACAGTATCCTGAATTTAATGCTTCAATCGACGATACGACCCAAGAGATTGTCTATAAACATTACTTTAACGTTGGAATTGCAACCAATACTGATGATGGATTGTATGTTCCAAATATTAAGAATGCAGACGCCAAAGGCATGTTCGAAATTGCTAAGGAAATTACCGAGAATACTCAAGCTGCATACGACAACAAGTTGTCTGCAGATAAGATGAGCGGCGGTTCAATTACTATTAGTAATGTCGGTTCAATTGGTGGTGGCTGGTTCACACCAGTTATCAACCAACCTGAAGTTGCAATTTTAGGTGTTGGCAAAATTGCCAAGGAACCATATGTTGATCCCGAAGACGGCGAAATCAAAGTTGGCAATATGCTGAAACTTTCATTGAGCTATGATCACAGATTGATTGATGGGGCACTTGCTCAAAATGCGTTGAACCTAATGAACAAGTTGCTTCATGATCCAGATATGCTTTTGATGGAAGGATGATCGAATAATGGCTGAAGTTGAAAAGAAAGAAACGGTTATTATCGGAGCCGGCCCTGGCGGGTATGTCGCTGCAATCCGTGCTTCCGAATTAGGGCAGAAAGTGACCCTGATTGAAAAGTCCGATACACTCGGTGGTGTTTGTTTAAACGTTGGTTGTGTACCCTCCAAAGCATTGATTCAAGCAGGTCATCGGTTCCAAGAAGCTAATGATGCCTCAACTTATGGTATTACGACACAACCCGCAACCATTGATTTTAAAAAGACTCAAGATTGGAAGCAAAAGAAGGTCGTTGATCGAATGACCAGCGGTGTTAAGATGCTTTTGAAGAAGCACAAAGTTGATGTTATTCAAGGCGAAGCAGTTCTTGATAGTGATACGCAACTTCGAGTAATGCCGGTTGGGCCACAACAATTCATGAGTGCTGATACTGGATTAACGATTCAGTTTGATAATTTAATTATCGCTAGTGGTTCTCATCCAATTGAAATTCCTGGATTTAAGTTTGATGGTCGAGTTGTTGATTCAACCGGTGGTCTCAATCTTCCAGAAATTCCTAAAGAATTTGTCGTTATTGGTGGCGGTTATGTTGGAACAGAGCTGGCAGGTGCTTATGCCAACATGGGTTCACATGTGACAATCATTGAAGGTACACCGTCGATCTTGGCTGGATTCTCAAAGGATATGGTTTCAATTGTTCAGAAATCATTGAAGAAGAAGGGCGTTGATATTATTACCAGCGCAACTGCCAAGTCTTCTTCTCAAGATGCTAACAGTGTTAGTGTCACCTACGAAGCAGACGGCAAAGAATCAACGATTAAGGCTGATTACTGCATGGTTACTGTTGGACGTAAACCAAATACGGATGATTTGGGTCTTGAATATACCAAAGTTAAACTCGATGATCGCGGTATCGTTCAAACCGATGATCAGGGCCGAACAGATTCACCACACATCTTTGCCATTGGGGACATCGCATCAGGGCCTGCACTGGCTCATAAGGCATTCTTCCAAGGTAAAGTAGCTGCGGGCGCAATCTCCGGTAAGAACACTGCCAATGATTACGTTGGCGTTCCAGGTGTCTGCTTTACGGATCCGGAAATGGCCGTTGTTGGCTTGACTCAATCTCAAGCTAAGGATAAGGACATTGATGTATCAACTGCAAAGTTCCCATTTGCCGGTAATGCACGTGCGGTTTCATTGGATGAAGCGGAAGGATTTGTTCGTTTGATCTACACAAAGGATGATAAAACCATTCTTGGTGGTGAAGTCGTTGGACCTGGCGCAAGTGACTTGATCGCTGAACTAAGTCTTGCAGTGAATGGTCGAATGAATGTTGAAGATATCGCTTTGACAATTCATCCACATCCAACATTGAGTGAGCCGATCCAAGAAGCAGCTGATGTTGCATTGGGATTCCCAACACACATCTAATTTTTACAATAAATTGGATGCTGGTATATTAAAGTAAGATGGTTAAAACGACCTATCGTATTTTGACGGTAGGCCGTTTTATTGTACTTAAAATTAAAAAGAAAAGAATATTAGACATCATTATCGGCTTTTCCATTTCACAAAGTTTTGAAATAATCTATAATTGTCATTAAAGACCGAATTCTTTAAAACCTAATTCGTAATGAAATAACGATCGGAGACGATTTTATGAACGATGACTATTCATATCCATTGATTGATGGTTTAAGCAACGATGAAGTCATTATACTCGTGACCTTTTTTCAGAAGGTCGAAGAGGCTTATGAAAAACAAAGTGGCGTTGATCGAGAGTCATTTATGAATGCTTATCAGGATTTTGTGACTGTTGTACCGTCAAAAATGGAACAAAAGCAATTAGAAAAGCAATTTCAAGAACGTTCCGGATACAATGCATATCAAGTTATTAGGCAATCTAAACAAGATGTGAAAACTTTGAAAATGAATGAGGCGTAAAATGGAAATAAATGAGCTTGAAGAAATTGATAAAACTGTTAAGGGATGGTTAAGAGAGTCCCGGGATAATGTTTTAAGAAACATCGACACCCGTTTAACAGTTAGTACCAAAACAAGTCGTCGTGACTTGGTAACGAATATCGATAAACAAAATGAAAAGTTTATTGTTTCCAAAATTCGTGAATTCGAACCACATGCAAGAATTCTTGGTGAGGAGGGGTTCGGAGATAAGGTAGATTCGACAAAAGGTCGTGTTTGGATTGTTGATCCTATTGATGGCACTATGAACTTTGTGAAGCAGAGGAATCATTTTGCAATTATGATCGCTTTATATAATGACGGGATTGGTGAACTGGGGTATATTTTAGATGTGATTGGTAACCGACTGTTATCTGGTGGGCCAAAAATCGGCGTGTTTGATAATGGACAACCCCTCACGCCGGTTGCCGACACAGCTCTTAAGGACGGCTTGATTGGCTTGAGTGGACCAATGGTATTAAATAATGAATTTAATATGGTAGATATTGCTGAAAAATCCCTTGGAATGCGCATCTATGGTAGTGCCGGAATCGATATTATTTCCGTCCTGCGCGGTGAGTTGGTGGGTTACATTTCATACTTGAAGCCTTGGGATTTTGGTGCCGGCAAAATTCTTTGCGAATCGGCCGGATTAAAGATGACAACTATTGACGGGAAGCAATTAGGTATGTTATCATCAACAGCGGTATTATTAGCAACGCGAAACGCACATCGAGACGTTCTTACTATCGTCGGTAAGTAATTAGTCATACTGTGACATGACAGTGGTCACAGTTTTTTTATGCGAATATATTATAACTGGATGTGCAACATTCGAGACTGATTTAAATGAAGGGAAGCAAATAATTTGGATACAAAACTTAAGACACGGGATGACATTCGAAATATCGCAATCATTGCTCACGTTGACCACGGTAAGACAACTTTAGTTAACGAAATGTTGAAGCAATCCGATACTTTGGCTGCACATACTCAAATCGAAGATCGGGCACTTGATTCAAACGCAATTGAAAGAGAACGTGGTATCACCATTCTTTCAAAGAACACGGCTGTTAAATATGGGGATAAGCAGATTAATATTCTGGATACCCCGGGACATGCCGATTTTGGTGGTGAAGTTGAACGTATTATGCGAATGGTTGACGGTGTTTTACTTGTCGTCGATGCATTTGAAGGTACAATGCCACAAACTCGTTTTGTTTTAAAAAAGGCTTTGGAACAGCATTTAACGCCTATCGTAGTCATTAATAAAGTTGACCGTGAAGGCGCACGTCCAGAAGAAGTTGTTGATGAGGTACTTGATTTATTTATCGAATTGGGTGCTGATGAGGAACAACTTGACTTCCCAGTCATTTATGTATCAGCTATGAACGGAACTTCCAGTTATGATTCTGATATTTCGACACAAGAGCATACTATGAAGCCCGTTTTTGACACAATCATTAACCGAATTCCAGCACCAATTGATAATTCGGATGAACCACTTCAATTCCAAGTGGCTTTGCTTGATTATAATGATTTCGTTGGCCGAATCGGGATTGGCCGAATCTTCCGTGGAAAGATCAAGGTCGGTGATAACGTTACCGTTATGAAACTTGATGGTTCAAAGAAAAACTTCCGAGTAACTAAGTTGATGGGCTTTATTGGCCTCAAAAAGGTTGATATTAACGAAGCAAAAGCCGGAGATTTAATTGCTGTTTCTGGAATGGAAGAAATTAACGTTGGTGAGACGGTTGTTTCACCAAGTACACCGGAAGCTTTACCAATTCTTCGAATCGATGCACCAACTCTTCAAATGACGTTTGGAACAAACACATCACCATTCTCAGGTCAAGATGGCAAGTTTGTAACGGCACGTCAATTGGGTGATCGTCTAAAACGTGAACTCCACACTGATGTTTCGTTGCGGGTTGAAGATACTGACCAACCTGGATCATGGGTTGTTTCAGGTCGTGGTGAGTTGCATTTGTCAATTTTGATTGAAACACTTCGTCGTGAAGGTTATGAACTGCAAGCTTCTCGTCCAGAAGTAATTTATCGAGAAATTGATGGACAGATGAGTGAACCTTTTGAATCTGTTCAGATCGATACACCAGATGAATATACAGGTTCAATTATTGATACACTTTCTCAACGTAAGGCTGAAATGCAGAATATGGAAACAACCGATAATGGTCAAACCCGTTTGACATTCTTGGCACCGTCACGTGGTTTGATTGGTTATTCAACTGAATTTCTGTCATTAACCCGTGGTTATGGTATTATGAACCATACTTTTGAAAAGTACCTCCCTGTTATTAAGGGATGGAACCCTGGTCGTAAGAAGGGAACTTTGGTTTCAATGAATTCTGGCAAGGCAACGACTTATGCCATGATGGGTATTGAAAGCCGTGGCGAACTGTTAATCGATCCAGGTACAGAAGTGTATGAAGGAATGATTGTTGGCCAAAATAATCGTGAAAATGATATTACGGTTAACATTACAAAGGGAAAGAACTTAACTAACGTTCGTGCCGCTGGTTCAGATGATATGGCCCGTATTAAGACACCAACTCATCTAACACTTGAAGAATCACTTGAATTCTTAAACGAAGATGAATTGTGTGAAGTCACACCGAACTTTATTCGTCTTCGTAAGAAGATTCTTAACACCAACACGCGTGAAAAAGAAGCTAAGAGAAGAAAACATTCATAAAATGACGATAGTCGTTTATTTATGAATTTAAAATAATAGTTTAAAAGGGTTGCGTTGAAAGTCATTTTGAGCGCAGCCCTTTTTGTAATGTCGGAAGGTATTTGTTCTTTGTTTAAAATCTACTTATATCTTTAAGAAGACCACAGTTACCAGATTCTAATATGCTATAATTAAACCCAATGTTTGATGATATATTTTAAGGAAAAGTGGAGTGGACTTAATGGCTAAGGTTCGTTTGAGACATCTGGATTTGTTTATATTTTTGCCATACATCATCCTTTGTGTTTTGGGGATTATCATGGTGTATTCTGCCAGTGCAAATATTGGCATTCAAAATGGTGGCAGTCCAAAAAGCTATTTGATTAAACAGATTATTTTTGTTGTTATTAGTCTGGTCTTGGTTTTTGGAACAACGGCTTTTAATTTAAAAAAAATTCGTAATAAAAAGTTTTTACGTTGGCTGGGTTATTGCTTTATTCTGGTCTTAATCGGGTTATTGGCAGTTGGTCAAACCGTCAATGGTGCTGCTGGCTGGATTCATATCGGGGGAATCAATATTCAGCCTGCGGAGTTCGCCAAGTTTTACTTGATTATTTTAGTAGCAGATGCTGTTGATCGAGATGAAAATGAGTTAACAATTTCGACTTCTCATTGGTGGCAGGCTTTAAGACACCCATTATTAATTGTAGCAGTTATGTTAATACTTATTTTTTTCCAGCCTGATGTTGGTGGGGCAGCAATCAATTTTGCAATTGTATTTATCATGTTGATTGCAAGCGGCTTTTCATGGAAACGAGGTGTGACTTATCTTGTAGGGTTTGGAATTGCCGCCTATGCGTTTATGATGGTCGTGCTAGTTCCTTTATCAGAGAGTGGCAAAATCCAAAGCTACCAGTTGAGTCGAATTACTGCATTTGTGAATCCTTTTAAGCACGCAACCGGCGTTGGTCAACAACTTGTCAATTCGTTTTATGCGATTAGCAACGGTGGTTTGTTTGGCTCCGGATTGGGAAACAGTATTCAAAAAACCGGATATTTGCCGGAACCCAATACAGATTTTATTATGGCAATTTTGACTGAAGAGCTTGGCGCGTTGGCGACTGTTGCTGTAATGGCTATTCTAGCATTGATTATTTTTAGGACGGTCCTGATTGGTATCCGCTGCAATAGCACCTATCAGAGTCTAATTTGCTATGGTGTGGCAGCATATTTAACCGTTCAAGCATTGTTCAATATGGGTGGTGTGGTTGGTTTGCTTCCAATTACAGGTGTAACTTTTCCATTTATTAGTTATGGTGGTTCAAGTATGATGACTTTATCACTGTGTATTGGGATCGTTTTGAATATTAGTGGTCGACAGAGACTAGAACGAAGTGATTATCAAGCAGCAACTAATTAATAGTATAAAGGAGATGTTGATTTGCCATTTGAAATTCAACCAACGATTGGCCTGATCATTTATCTGCATTCGTTGAAGTATGTCCGCAATTTACGAAACTACGGTCGGCTTTACTACGTTTCAAAGCGAATGAGGTATGCGATCATTTATGTTGAAATGGATGATAAAGAGGAAACAATTGCCAAACTTAAGACGCTTAACTATGTGAAACAGGTTGTACCCTCTAAGCTGAATGAACTGGTAAAAGAGGTCCAGGGTAAAGACCCAACAGCGTTAGACAAGCAATTTGATGAAGATTTTGATGATTAATGAGGAACAAAAGAAATGAGAATTGTATCAGGAAAATTTGGCGGCATTCGGCTTAATCCGGTTAAAAGCGATAAAACGCGACCGACAACCGATAAGGTGAAAGAATCGCTTTTTAATATAACGGGGCCTTACTTCGATAGTGGCTCTTTTTTGGATCTGTTTGCTGGCTCTGGAGCTGTTGGTATTGAGGCAGTTTCAAGAGGCATGGATAAAGCCGTTTTAGTTGATCGACAATTTCAAGCTATTAAAGCAATTAAAGAGAACATCAGCAAAGTCCATGCTGAAGGTCAATTTGAAGTTATTAAAGGATCCGCTGAAAAAGTAATGGTCTCACTATCAAAAAAGGGTGAGCAGTTTAATATGGTTTACTTGGACCCCCCATATAAACAGCAGAAACTGATCGAAACGTTAGTGGCACTGAGCGATTTCAATTTACTGATTAATGATGCGGTCGTGATTTGTGAAACGGATAATCACACCGAGTTACCGGATGTGTTGGATGGATTTAAAGTCATGAAACAAAAGAATTATGGTTTAACGAGTTTGAAAATATATACTTATCAAATGGAGAAAAAATAAAAATGGTAGATGCACTTTATGCAGGAAGCTTTGATCCGATTACATTTGGTCATGTTGACGTGATTCAAAGGGCTAGCAATATATTTGACAAGGTCTTTGTTGCGATCAGTATTAATACTCACAAACACGCTCTTTTTACACCAGAGGAAAGAGCCGATTTTGTGAAACAAATATTTGCTGATAATGAACGAGTCAATGTATTAGTTTCTGAAGAATTAACAGTTCATTTGGCAAAGCGTTTGGGGACTTCAGTATTAGTTCGCGGCGTTCGTGGTAGTGCCGATCTTGATTCTGAGATGTCGATTGCTGGTTTAAATAGTGGTTTGGCGCCAGATATTCAGACCGTGTTTTTGCCAACCGCCGGTCAATATCGAGACTTATCTTCCAGTATGATTAAGGAAATTGCAAAGTTTCATGGAGAGGTTTCGGCCTTTGTTCCACCAGTGGTGTCTGAGGCACTTAAAAATAAATTTTAATAGAAGAGTGAAGAAAAGATGAAGAAGAAGGGAATCAAAAAATATGTTCTGGGGGTCATTGCGACAATTATTGTATTAGCAGTGATCTTTTGGCCATTACCCAACTACATTGAAGGCCCTGGAGGTGCGTCAGATCTAAGCCAAATTGTGTCTATAAAAAATCATCCCGATAAACGGAAAGGCATGTTTATGTTAACGTCTGTCAGTATTGCCCAAGCACGGCCGCTGACTTATTTATATGCTAAAATAAGCCCTTATTACTCAGTCGAATCTGATGATAGTGTGACTGATGGTCAGAACATGAAGGAATATGATAAGGTTCAACATTTTTACATGGAAAGCTCAATTGGGGAAGCCATATATACGGCATATAAACACGCTCATCAACAAGTTAAACGGACCTACAATGGTATTTACATTCTGGACATTGAGAAAAATTCCAAATTTTATCACCAGCTTCAAGTTGGAGATATTGTGGTTAAGATTGATGGTCATCAATTTAAAAATTCAGATGGATTTGTCAACTATGTTCGTAAACAAAAGGTTGGCCAGAAATTAACAATTGAGTATCGCCGTGGACAAAAAATGCATAAAGTCACAAAACCGTTGATTAAAATCGCCAATCACCAGCCAGGGATCGGTATCACACTTACCGATGATGTAAAAGTCCATACAGGCGTTCCGATCAAAGTAGATCCGGGCCAGGTAGGGGGGCCTTCCGGCGGTTTAATGTTTTCACTTCAAATATATAGTCAATTAACCAATCAAGATTTACGGCACGGAAAAAAAGTTGCCGGAACGGGGACGATTGATTCATACGGCAATGTTGGTGAAATTGGTGGCATTGATAAAAAGATTATTGCGGCAAAAAAGAATGGCGCAAAAATCTTTCTGGCACCTTATATTAAGCCAACAAAGACAATTTTAAAGTATGAACCTGGGCACCAAACCAACTATCAACTTGCAAAACAAACAGCGCAAAAATATGCACCTAAAATGAAAGTGATTCCAGTCAAAACTTTTGATCAAGCTGTTTCAGCATTACAAAAACAATAGATATATTTTTTAAGGATTAGAAGACGGCTAATCCTTTTTTTCGTATCTAATCAATGAAGGGAGGAACAGTATGAATAGGATTCGCGAGTTTATTGATGAGTATCTTTATCAAGTATTAATCAGTGCAGCCGTCATCATTATTATTTTGGTGGTGATTGTGTTTTCTTTAGTTTTGGGGCACTCTTCAAAGCCACAGGTGCAAGGGATGGTTTCAACAACAAGCGTCAATGAGGCTTCAACAACTTCCCAATCGAAAGGCAGTGATCCCATAGATACAGCTAGTAGCGTCCCGCAGAGCAGTAGTCAACAGCTTTACGTTGATGTTAAAGGGGCAGTGAAAAATCCTGGCGTTTATCAAGTTGGTGCAAATATGCGGGTAGTTGATGCAATTGATTTAGCTGGGGGATTTAACAGGTCGGCTGATAAGAAGCAGGTTAATTTAGCACAAAAATTAACCGACCAACAAATCGTCTATATTCCGATCAAAGGAGAAATTAAAGGAAATCGGTCGCTGGGGGCAACACCAAGTCAGTCACCGTCAGCAGAGACGTCATCCACAAATCCCCAAACAGCGGCGACTTCAAATGCTGAAAGTTCAAGCGGTTCTTCCACTGAAGGAACAGAAAAAATCAATCTAAATACTGCGGACAAGTCAAAACTTCAGGAACTAAACGGAATTGGCGATAAAAAAGCAGATCAGATTATTGCTTATCGGCAAGCGCACGGTCAGTTTAAAAGTATTGAGGAACTAAAGGATGTTCCCGGTTTTGGTGACAAAACGTTCGATAATTTAAAATCTACAATTTGTGTGTAGATCAAATCATCAAATTGAGATATGATTTATTTCATGGAAGGTGAAAAAATGGATAATCGAATTAAATGGGATCAATATTTTATGATGCAGGCGGTCTTGCTTGCGTCCAGAAGTACGTGTGAGCGCCTTTCTGTCGGTGCAGTTATTGTTCGTGACAAGCGTATTATTGCGGGGGGCTATAATGGCTCTGTTGCTGGGGATGATCACTGTATAGATGTCGGGTGTTACTTGGTAGACGGTCACTGTGTTCGAACAATTCATGCGGAAATGAATGCAATTTTACAATGTGCAAAGTTTGGGGAGTCAACGGATAATGCTGAAATCTACGTCACTGATTTTCCTTGCCTACAATGCACTAAAATGTTGTTGCAGGCCGGTATCAAGCGGATTAATTATTTACGTAATTATCATAATGACGAGTACGCACAAAAGTTGATTAGATTAAAGAACGTTGAATTAAATAAAATTAAACTCACTCATTCCGACATGGACAGAGTTCCATTCAATTCCTATTTATCTGACTAATTATTGGAAACTGGCTTATTTTTCCTGCTGCTGCGATGCTTTTTCTGAGTATTTTATTATTTGGAAATCCACTAATCGGCAGCTTTCTTTTGTCATTATTAATGATTCGTTTATGCCTGCTTAAAAGTGTCAAATATACGACATTGACGGTGGCTCTAAGCGTGGTATTTTTATTCTGGGTTGGGTTGACAACTAGCCATGAAATAGCGATAACGGATAAAAATGTTCAAGAGACAATTAAAGTTTACCCGGATATGATAAACGTTGACGGTGATCGTTTTAGGACAGTTGCTAAGTCGCCGACAATAGCACGAAAGGTTATTTATTATGCCCGTTTTGAGTCTTTGAGCCAAAAGCGGGCTATCATAAATTCGTCCAAACCATTACTTCTTTCGATTAAGGGTGAACGACGGATGATTAGCCCGGCGACCAACATGAACCAGTTTGATATGCGGGATTACTATCAACATCAAAAGATTTATGAAACGTTTTCGATTGGCACCATAACAACTATCCATCCTGTTAATAAGTTGTCTTTGATTGATATCATTCATATGGTTCGTTTTCAATTTGATCGGTACTGTGATGGGTTACCCAAAACATTGCGTATTTATTCGATGGGGTTGATCAGTGGCAATCGGGAAAATGATTTTTTTACTGAGATGACTGGTGCCCAACAATTAGGGCTACTTCATATATTCAGTATTTCGGGTATGCATGTCTACTATTTTTTGACCATTCTTGATCAGGTTTTAACCCTATTGGGTATAGGCGACCGATTTAAGGCAATTGTTAAACTATGCTGTCTTGGCGGCTATTTTATTTTTTCGGGTGGGTCACCAGGCTTATTAAGGGCAGTGGTTATGGCTGGAATTGTGATAGTTAGCCAGTTACTTGGCTTTAAAATGTCTCAGTTATCAGCACTTAGTTTAACGTTAATAGTGAATCTTTTCCTGTTGCCCGAAGCAATGTTTATGATGAGCGTTCAGCTTAGTTATGGATTAGCATTTGGATTGATTGCTTCTAGCAAAATGACGTATTTGAGACAAACGGTTTTGTTGAATTTACTGTCACTGCCAATCCTGTTATTTCATTTATATGAATGGCATGTTCTTAGTTTGGCTGTTAACTTGATGGTTTTACCACTGTTTGGAAGAACAATTTTTCCACTAGTCATTTTTGGCCTTCTTTTCGGTCTGGTCAGCAGTAAATTGGCCATACCTGTGGAATGGGTATTGATGGCCTTTAATCGTTCATTAAATATGGTTGGTCGATTACCCGGGATGATTGTGTTTGGTAAACCACAGCTAGTTGTTGTGCTATTGATGTTGGGTCTAACATTGATTGTTATGATACATTCGAAAAAAAGGGTTAGGGGATATAAGGTCATTTTAGCTGGCCTTTATTTGGTGACGTTTATTTGGATTCATTTTCCCATTCACGGAGAAGTGTCAATGTTTGATGTCGGACAGGGAGATAGTTTTCTTATTAGGACGCCCTTTAATCAATCAGTAACGATCATTGATACTGGCGGAAAAGTGACTTTTAACCAGCAACAGTGGCGACGGGTAACGGAGAATTACCAGGCAAATCGTATCTCTATCAATTATTTAAAAAGTATAGGCATTTCAAGAATTGATAATATTTGTATCAGCCATCAGGACGCTGATCACTGTGGCGATTTACCTGCTTTTATTAAAGAACTGAAAATCAAACGCATTATTATACCGCTCGGGATGGATCAAAACCCAGGTTTTGTGAAACGACTATCAGGCAAAGATCCTGCAACGGTTGTTATGCCGGTAAATGATGAATTTCGAGTAGGCGGCTTACCACTCATCATTTTTCATCCCTATCAACCGGGAAAGGGAGAAAATCATGACTCGGAGGTTCTTGGTGGTCGCTTTGGCGGCCTCAATTGGCTCTTTACGGGTGACTTGGACCGCCAGGGGGAAATGGATACCCTACAACGGCATCCGAGCCTTAGAACAGATGTTATTAAGGTTGGACACCATGGAAGCCGTACATCATCGGATCCGGCCTTTATTTCACAGATCCAGCCAAAAATTGCTCTAATTTCCGCGGGCCGACATAACCGTTATCACCATCCAAATGAGGAAACATTAACCACATTAAAAAGGGAGCACATCCGAGTTTTAAATACTCAGAAATCAGGTATGGTAAGATATGTATATCGAAACAATAACGGTTTCTTTGAATCGATGTTAGGACATAATGAAGGGAAAAACGAATGAATTTTTCACAACTAATGACACAGTTAAAACAACATAAGCAAGACGCTGTTTATCTGATTTTAGGTGACCAATCTTATCTTTCCGATCAGATTAAACAAGCTTTTACCTCGTTAATTCCTGATGAGCAACGAGCTATGAATATTGGCGTTTATGATATGGAAGAAACGCCAGTTTCTAGCGCTGTAGAAGATGCCATTTCAGTTCCCTTTTTTGGGGAACAACGACTGGTTATGATTAATCGCCCATACTTTTTGACAGGTTTGCGTGTTAAATCAAAAGTGGAACATCATGTGGATGATTTTCTGGAATATTTAAAGCATCCGGAAAGCTCAACGATTATGGTCATTTTTGCCCCTTATGATAAATTAGATTCACGAAAAAAAATAACAAAATCACTTAAAAAAGTTGCAACCACCGTTGAAATCGGAAAACTTAGGGAAAGCGAAATCAAATCGACGGTTAAACAAAGGATTGCGGCAGAGGGTTATACCATTGATGAAGATGCACTTGAAAGAATGATGCAGCTTACTGCCGGTCAATTAACGTCAATGATGAATGATTTGCCAAAGTTGTTTTTATATAATAAAGACGGCAAACAAATAACATTGTCATCTGTCAATGGCCTTGTGAGTCCATCAATTGAGCAAAGTGTTTTTGATTTGGTTAATAGTGTTTTAAAGAAGAATGCTAAAGAATCAATGGATATTTATCGTAATTTGGTTTTGGAAAATGAAGCACCGATTGGTATCAATGCTGTTCTCATTCAACAATTTAGATTGCTTCTACAAGTTATGATCTTACAAAAGCATGGGTATTCTCAAGGGAATTTGGCTGCTAGTTTGAAGGTTCACCCATATCGTGTCAAATTAGCTCTGCAGACAATCCGTCATTTTGATTATAAGCAATTACGCGATGCTTATTTAGGATTGGTCGAAACTGAAAGGGAGATGAAGTCTTCCAATCGCTCTCCTGAACTTTTATTTGAACTATTTCTTTTAAAATTCATGCGACCTGATGTCGCTTAGATCATCTTCGGTCTTACGGTGGGGTTGGCGCCTTGCCTTAAAAAAAGTCCGTCTGGCAACATTTCAAATGAAGTGTTGCCGGACGGACTCTTTTAATTAATAAAAAAGTTGTTAGCATGTAAGTGACTAACAACTGAAAAGTTTTATTTAGATAAACGAGCAGTAAGACGTGACTTGTCACGAGCTGCTTTATTAGCTTTAATTAATCCCTTTGACTTAGCATGATCAATGGCACTAATTGCATTGATGTAAAGGTCCTTTACATCGTCTGAACCACTGAGTTGAGCTTTTTCAAACCGTTTAACAGCTGTTCTGTAAGTACTCAATTGAGCTGCGTTACGTTTTTGGGCTTTTTCATTAGTTTTTACTCGTTCGATAGCTGACTTGATAATTGGCATTGGATTCACCTCCGAAAGATTTCTTGGTAAAATTATTAAATTTCAACAAGCATCATTATACAAAACTGTAAGGATGATTGCAAGTCGAACCCAAATGGAAACGGAAAGATTTCCTTGTATTTAATAGATAAATTAGGTATACTGTCTTTTGTGTGTTACACGGACCTTCGACTTAGTTTACCGGTACCACTGCCGTTGACTCAGTTGTTGGATCATTTAAAGAAAAGGTGGAAATTAATTATGGCAGTTACACAATCAGAAAAAGACGCACTTATCAAAAAGTACGCTCGTCACGATGGCGATACAGGTTCTGCAGAGGTTCAAATCGCTGTTTTGACTGCAGATATTAATGAAATCAACATTCATATGAAGAATCACCGTAAAGATTATCATTCACAACGTGGTCTTATGAAGAAGATTGGTCATCGTCGTAACTTGTTGGCATACTTGCGTAATAAGGATGTTACTCGTTATCGTGAATTAATCAAGAGCTTAGGATTGCGTCGTTAATATATCGACAATATCAAGTTTTCTTTGATAATTGTAAAAAGTCGCGGACAAAACATTTTTGTTTTGTTTGCGGCTTTTTTCGGTTTACAATGGAAAAATTCGGTTGTTTTGGAAAAATATGGTAAACTAATAGAAGCTGAATCCGAACGTTTAAAAAAGAACGATAAATATTTTTTGAGGTGAAACATGAAAAACGATATAAAAATTATGGCCATTGGTGGTGTCCGCGAGAATGGTAAAAACATGTACGCAATTGACATCAACGGCGGGATTTATATTTTAGATTGCGGTCTTAAATATCCCGAAAACGAATTACTGGGAATTGATGTAGTTATTCCTGATTTTAGTTATTTAGAAGAAAATAAGGATCGAATTGTTGGTGTATTCCTGACTCACGGACATGCTGATGCAATTGGCGCAATCTCATACTTTTTGAGTGAGTTTGATGTACCTGTATTTGGATCAGAAATGACAGTTGAGTTAGCTAAATTAAATGTGGCTGATTCTGAAGAGTTAAGCGGTTTTGACGACTTTCACATTGTTAGTGAACGTTCTGAAATTGATTTTGATGATGTCAAAGTTACTTTCTTTAAGACGACCCATTCAATTCCAGGCTCTTTAGGTATAGCACTTCATACTTCAGATGGTGCAATTGTATATACCGGTGACTTTAAGTTCGATCAAACAGCCGCCCCAATGTATCAAACCAATTATTCTGCTCTAACCCGCTTAGGCGATGAAGGTGTTTTGGCCTTGCTTAGTGATTCTGGGAATGCTGAAAACCCGGCACCCAGCGCTTCGGAAAAGAAAATTGGCGAGTATATCACAGAAACATTCCATTATCATGATAGTCGGATTATTGTTGCTAGTGTTGCTTCAAACATCTTACGAATGCAGCAAGTCTTTAATGCTGCTGCCGAAACTGGCAGAAGGGTCTTCTTAACTGGTCACGACTTGGAGCGAATTGTTAAAACAGCACTAAGATTGCACAATTTGAAATTACCAGTGGACGATTTATTGATTGACTCCGTGAAGGATGTCGATAAGATGAATCCTGATAAAGTGGTTATTATCCAAACAGGTAAAATGGGTGAGCCTATCAAGGCAATTCAACGAATGGCTAATAAAGAGCAGGGCGACATTAACATTGAACCTAATGATTTAGTCTTTATTACAACTACCCCCTCGACTGCTATGGAAACAACAGTTGCCAAAACGCGTGACATGGTTTATCGAGCTGATGGTGAAGTTGAGATGATTTCTGATCAAATGAATTCGTCTGGTGATGCAAGCCAAACCGATCTTCAGCTTATTATGAATTTATTAAAGCCGAAGTTTTTAATCCCTGTTTCAGGTGAATATCGCTTGTTGGAATCCCACGCACAATTAGCAAAACAAATTGGTTTTACAGATGATCGCATTTTTATCCCTGATAAGGGAGATATTGTTTCTGTTAATAAAGATGAAATGTGGATTAGTGGGAGTGCGCCAATTTCCGATACCATGATTGATGGTATTGGCATTGGTGACATTGGTAACATCGTTCTTCGAGATCGAAAAGTGCTTTCGGAAGATGGCATTTTTGTTGCTGTAGTAACGATTGATCGAAAAAAGAAGCGGATTGTTTCTCAGCCTAAGTTGACATCACGAGGATTTGTATACGTTAAAGCAAACAAGGACTTAATGAAGGAAGCTGCGGGAATTATTGAGAAGACAGTTCGCAATAATCTTGATCACAAAGAGTTTGATTGGAGTAATTTAAAGCAGGATGTTCGTGAAACCTTAAGCGATTATTTGTATAAGCAAACGAAACGTCGCCCGGTTATTCTTCCTGTTATTATGGAAGTTAATCAGCATCATAAACGTACTAATAAAAAGCATTCAAAGAACGCTGCCAAAAGTACAGCTAAAGAAGAAAATTAATTTTAATATCTTTATAACAAATAATCAGAGGTTGGGGGACAGAATGTTATTTTTGTTCCCCCAGACTCTGATTTGTTTTTAAAACACCTTTTTGTAATTAGTAACGGAGGGAATATGAATAAATTTTCCAAAAATGATCAGGTTATCTTTTGGAGTGCTGAAGAGGACCTTGATGATCAAAAATTCCATCAGGTATTGAACAAAACGGAGCATCTAGAGGCAAAGTATCCTGACGACCTTCGTATTCACTTACTGATGGCGCAAGCTCTTTTTGCTTTGCATGAGTCTGCTGATGCCTATCGCATTATCTTTGATTATCGTGAGCAGCTTTTCGAGGTTCCCAAATATTTACCAGCTGTTTTTCATATTGTGCTAGAAAATAATGGATTTATGTTTGCCAGAGAATTCTTGCCGAATGTGTCGTCAACTCAAAGGCTGAAATGGCTTGCCAAGATTGAAAATGCAGAAGAAAAATATCGAGAAAAAGACAGAAATGACTTGAATAACAAAATGAAAAATTTAGCACACTTGGGATCATTGGATGCCTATAAACAGGTTCACGGCATTAATGATGCGCTGAAGATGCCATTGAAAGAGTATTTGACAGCAGCTAAATTGCTTCTGTCCGATCCATTTGGGTGGCAGGTTTCCAAAACCCAGGTTTTGCTTGAATTAAATGCAGTTGGAAGTGGGGAAACGATCGATTTAACTTGGATTGATAAAAATAGCTATCATCTTCCTCTCAATGAACTGAAACCGTTAACCGCTTATCATGTGCTTATTGATGCGTTGAGGGAAATCGATAAACAATATGGAGCCGATGATCCTATTAAGTTTCAGTTACTCGAAAAAGAACTCTTTACGCAAAGCAGTTATATTTATCCTTTCTTTGATAAGGTTATTCAAGATTCTAAGTTCTGGGTTAAAATTATCGTAGCTGATTTATTTGGCGATCACTTAGAGGCAAACACACCGGCTCAGCGAGAGATGCTGGGATGGATTAAACAAATTCATCAAGCAGAAAGCTTCATAAAATTCGTTTAATGAAAAATATTTCGAGAAAACGATAATAATCTGTTTACAAACAAATTAAGTACCGATATAATACTTAAGGATTCTTCGAAATTAGACTGCTTTGTCTTTTCAAGAAGATGTAGTATAATATCATTTAGAAATGCATTGATGCGAATTGATGTAATTCTTGAAAACAACAGGAGGTTTCATTAATGGCAAAAGAACATTATGAAAGAACAAAACCCCATGTAAATATTGGTACTATTGGCCATATTGATCATGGGAAAACTACTTTGACTGCTGCAATCACAAAGGTATTGGCTTCTAAAGGTCTTGCAAAGGCTGAAGACTATGCTGATATCGATGCAGCCCCAGAGGAACGTGAACGTGGTATTACGATCAACACTGCTCACGTTGAGTACGAAACTGAAAAGCGTCACTATGCGCATATTGATGCCCCAGGACATGCTGACTACATCAAGAACATGATCACTGGTGCCGCTCAAATGGATGGTGCCATCTTGGTTGTTGCTGCAACTGATGGTCCTATGCCACAAACTCGTGAGCATATCTTGCTTGCCCACCAAGTTGGTGTTGATTACATCGTTGTCTTCTTAAACAAGACTGATTTAGTTGACGATGACGAATTAATTGATTTGGTTGAAATGGAAGTTCGTGAATTACTTTCTGAATACGATTATCCTGGTGATGACATTCCTGTTGTCCGTGGATCCGCTCTTAAGGCTCTTGAAGGCGACAAGGAACAAGAACAAGTTATCCTTGACTTAATGGATATCGTTGATGAATATATTCCAACTCCAGAACGTGATGACAGCAAGCCATTCTTGATGCCTGTTGAAGACGTATTTACGATCACTGGTCGTGGTACTGTTGCTTCAGGACGTATTGACCGTGGTGTTGTTAAGATTGGTGACGAAGTTGAAATCGTTGGTTTGAACGATGCTCCTTTGAAGTCAACTGTTACTGGTTTGGAAATGTTCCGTAAGACACTTGATGAAGGTCAAGCCGGCGATAACGTTGGTGTTCTTCTTCGTGGTATCGATCGCGACCAAGTTGTTCGTGGACAAGTTCTTGCCGCACCTGGTTCAATTCAAACTCACAAGAAGTTTGAAGGCCAAGTATATATCTTGACTAAAGAAGAAGGTGGCCGTCATACGCCATTCTTCTCAAACTACCGACCACAATTCTACTTCCATACTACCGATGTTACCGGTGTTATTGAACTAGAAAAGGGCGTTGAAATGGTTATGCCTGGTGATAACGTTACATTCAATGTTGAATTAACTAAGCCAGTTGCCATTGAAAAAGGTACTAAGTTTACCATCCGTGAAGGTGGCCATACTGTTGGTGCCGGTATTGTTAGTGACGTTAAAGACTAATTTCGCTAATTAATATTGAAAAGCTGTGAGGAGTGATCCTTGCAGCTTTTTTATTTATCATATCAATTTGTCTACTTTAAATTCATTTAGCATTTTACATTTTGTTATTAATACGTTAAAATAACAATGTTATGCAATTATGAATTGTAAAAAAATATGTTTGTCGTCTCGGAGGAAAAAAGATGTCTGCAAAATGGGAAAAGAAGGGTACCAACGATGGTGAATTAACTTTCGAAATTGGTACTGATTCTATCAAAAGCGGTTTAGACCGTGCATTTAAGAAAAACAAAAACAGTATTCGGGTTCCTGGATTCCGTAAAGGAAAAGTACCTCGTGCCATTTTTAACCAAATGTATGGCGAGGAAGCATTGTATGAGGATGCTTTAAACATTCTATTGCCAGACGAATATTCAAAGGCTGTTGACGAAGCAAAAATTGAGCCAGTTGACCAACCAAAGATTGACGTTGAATCAATGGAAAAGGGCAAACCATGGGTTATTAAGGCTAATGTGACTGTTAAGCCGGAAGTAAAACTTGGTAACTACCAAGGATTAAGTGTACCAAAGCAAAATACCCGAGTTTACCAAAAGGATATTGACGCAGAACTTGAAAAGAAACGTCAAAACGAAGCAGAACTAGTTCTTAAAGAAGGTAAAGCTGCTGAAAAAGGCGATACGGTTGTGATCGACTTTGACGGAACTGTTGATGGCAAGCCATTTGATGGTGGCAGTGCTAAAAACCATTCCTTGGAACTTGGATCAAATTCGTTTATTCCAGGCTTTGAAGACCAATTAGTTGGCCATAAAGCTGGTGATGAAGTTGACGTTAAGGTAACATTCCCTGATGATTATCAAGCAAAGGATCTTCAAGGTAAAGACGCGATCTTTAAGACTACTATTCACGAAGTAAAAACAAAGGAATTGCCTAAATTAGACGACGATTTTGCTAAAGATGTCGATGAAGACGTAGATTCACTTGATGAGTTAAAAGAAAAGATTAAAGACGATCTTAAGACTCAAAAGAAAAATGAAGCTCGTGAAGCAATTGAAGATGCTGCTATTAACCAAGCTGTTGACAATTCAGAAGTTAAGGATATCCCACAAGCCATGCTTGATGAAGATATTCAACGACAAATGGATCAATACCTTGCAGGTATGCAACAACAAGGGATTAATCAGCAGATGTATTTCCAATTGACTGGTACAAAGCCGGAAGATTTGAAGAAACAATTTTCTGATGGTGCTGAGCGTCGTGTTAAGACCAATCTTGTTCTGGAAGCAATTGTGGATGCAGAAAAGATTAATCCAACCGAGGATGATCTCAAAGCTGAAGTGAAGGATCTTGCCTCACAATATGGCATGAAAGAAGACGCTGTTCGCAGTGCTTTGACTGATGACATGCTCAAGCATGATATTGGTATCAAGAAGGCTATTGACTTGATCGTTGATTCTTCGAAACAGGATGCTAAAGCTAAAGAAGAAAAATCTGATACAGATAAAAAAGATAGTTCGGAAAAGTAAACGTCTTTTCTTTAAAAGATCCGTTTTAATAACGGGTCTTTTTTTGAAGTGAACCCTTCTAATTGCAATTTGACTATTATATGTTAAAGTTACGTATAGTTGGAGAGTGAATAGGGCTAATTTTTACTGTGGTCGGTTTTATTCTTGGTCTCCATTGTTTGACCAGAATTAACTTCCAACTCTAATGGAGGAGTGAATATATTGTTCGAAGATAACGAATCAAATGGACCAATTACCTGTTCTTTTTGTGGTAAAACTCAAGATCAGGTAAAAAAGATTGTTGCTGGTCCAGGCGTTTACATTTGTAATGAATGTATCGATTTGTGTAAAGAGATCATTGATGAAGAACTAGCACCAGAGAAAACTTCAGAAGATTTATTGAAGGTGTTGACACCTGCACAAATCTTGGACAAACTAAATGAGTTTGTGATTGGCCAAGGAAACGCCAAACGTACTTTGGCTGTAGCCGTTTATAATCATTATAAGCGGGTAAATGAAATGATTAGCGATCCAAATGATGACTTGGAATTACAGAAGAGTAACATTTGTGTCATCGGACCAACGGGTTCTGGTAAAACCTATTTAGCCCAGACACTAGCTAAAATTTTAAATGTCCCATTTGCAATTGCCGATGCAACGACTTTGACGGAAGCCGGTTATGTTGGTGAGGATGTTGAAAACATTCTTTTGAAATTATTGCAAAATGCAGACTATGATGTTGATAAAGCTGAAAAGGGCATTATTTACATCGATGAAATTGATAAGATTGCAAAGAAATCGGAGAACGTATCAATTACACGAGATGTTTCCGGTGAGGGTGTTCAACAAGCATTATTAAAAATTCTTGAAGGCACGATTGCAAATGTACCGCCTCAGGGTGGTCGTAAGCATCCGCAACAAGAATTCATTCAAATTGATACAACCAACATTTTGTTCATTGTTGGTGGTGCGTTTGATGGGATTGAAGGAATTGTTAAGAGCCGACTTGGTGATAAAACAATTGGGTTCGGCACAGATTCTGATGAAGCTAAATATGTCAATTCAAAGAATATTATGCAGTCAGTTATTCCAGAGGATATGTTGAAATTTGGGTTAATTCCTGAATTTATTGGCCGACTCCCAATCCTGACAGCTTTAGATAAGTTGGATGAACATGATTTGGTTAGAATTTTAACTGAACCAAAAAATGCACTTGTTAAGCAATATCAAAAATTGATTGAGCTAGATGGTGCCGAACTTGAATTTCAACCAGCTGCTTTGCAAAAGATGGCACAACTTGCGATTTCTCGAAATACAGGTGCCCGTGGGCTCCGTTCAATTATCGAAGATGTTATGCGTGATATTATGTTTGATTTACCAAGCAGAAACGATGTTTCTAAGGTGATTATTACACCAGAAACCGTTACAAATCATACAGAGCCGCAACTTGTTCTGAAAAAGGCATCGTAATTAAAGGGGGTCTGATGTAAACTTTAATCAGTTTACCGTCAGGCTCTTTTTTTGTCTAAAATGAGATTTTGCATTATTTGAAAGGAAAGGAACGGTGATCTAATGGACGTACAAAACGTCGATTTAACGATTAGTGCAGTGGAGGCAAAGCAGTACCCGAATACGCGGTTTCCAGAAATTGCATTTGTCGGACGCTCCAATGTTGGGAAATCTTCTTTAACAAATGTGTTAATTAATCGAAAAGGATATGCACGAACTTCCAGTCAGCCGGGGAAGACGCAGACACTTAATTTTTACAATATCGAGGATAAACTTTTCTTCGTTGACGTGCCAGGATATGGTTATGCTAAAACGTCGAAGGCTAATCGTGAAAAATGGGGTAAAATGATTGAGAAGTATTTAACGGAAAGAGAACAATTGCGAGGGGTCATTACGCTGGTTGATGGTCGTCATGCGCCAACCAATGACGATGTATCCATGCATGAATGGTTGAAATACTACGGTATTGAAATTCTGACAGTGGCCACCAAGATGGATAAGATTGCCAAAGGCAAATGGAACAAACAAGAGTCCTTGATTCGAAAAACACTTAATTTGGATGCCAATGAAAAACTGATTTCTTTTTCTGCATTAACCAAACAAGGAAAGACAGAAATCTGGCAATGGATTGAAGGGAGAATGCATCAATGAATTTTGATGATTATCAAATGGCTGCCAATCGTACTTTGATGGGGAAAGAGCAGGTCCTTACTAACTGTGTTTTGGGGCTAACAGGGGAATCAGGTGAAGTTGCTGACCTTGTCCGAAAATATACTTTTCAAAGTACAAAATTAGATAAAGGCCAACTGACAAAAGAATTGGGAGATGTTTTGTGGTATCTCTCGCAAATTGCTGAATGGGCTGATATTCCTTTTGACCAAATTGCTTCTGAGAATATTAAGCGATTGAAGCAACGCTACCCGTCATCAAAGGGTGGCCTGAATCAAGTTAATCTGTAATAATTATAAATAAAAAAATAAGATGCTTTAAATAAGTAGATTAGGTCAGCCTGTATTTTGACCTAATCTACTTGTTTTTGTTTACAAAGAATTTCGGTTGTTATGTGATTAAATTCTTATCGTTTTCTAAGTAAGCGTCTGATTTGAAAAGGTTATCAGTGTACAAGATACGCGCCAAAATGCATATTAAACTTAATATTTAGAAAAATAATGAATAAAACGCAAAAATGGTTGCAATTAATGAATATCGGTGTTAACCTCATTACTAATTGATAATTAAGAAATTCGAGGTATTTATAAATGACAGAAAATAAAAAAGTAATTTTAGCTTATTCAGGTGGTCTGGACACATCCGTTGCTATTCCTTGGTTAAACGATAAAGGTTACGACGTTGTCGCTTGTTGTATAAATGTTGGTGAAGGTAAGGATCTTAACTTTATTAAGCAAAAGGCACTTAATGTTGGGGCTGTCGAAGCATATGTTATCGATGCTTTGGACGACTTCGCAGACCATTATGCGTCTGTTGCGTTAAAGGCTAATGCAATGTATGAAGGGGCTTATCCGTTGATTTCAGCATTGTCACGTCCACTTATTTCAAAGGCATTGGTTGACCTTGCTCATCAAGAACATGCCCAAGCAGTTGCTCATGGCTGTACTGGTAAGGGGAATGATCAAGTACGTTTTGAAGTTGCAATTCACAGTTTGGATCCACAGCTTGAGGTTCTAAGCCCGGTACGTGACTGGCACTGGTCTCGTGAACAGGAAATTGAATATGCAAAGAAACATAATATTCCAATTCCAATTGATTTGGATTCACCATATTCAATTGATGCAAATATTTGGGGACGGGCCAATGAAGCCGGTGTCTTGGAGGATCCATGGCATAGTGCGCCGGAAGATGCGTTTGCCATTACAAATGCATTGGAGGATACACCTGACAAACCCGCAGTTGTTGATTTAACCTTTGTTAAGGGACTTCCAACTGAGCTAAATGGTCAACCGATGAAATTCTCAGAAATTATCCAGCAATTAAATACTATTGCTGGCGAGCATGGAATCGGCCGAATCGACCACATTGAAAATCGTTTGGTGGGTATCAAGTCTCGCGAGGTTTATGAAGCCCCGGCCGCAACTGTTCTTCTTAAAGCACATAAAGAGCTTGAAGATCTAACTTTCGAACGTGACTTGGCTCATTTTAAACCAACGGTAGAGAAACAATTGAGCGAGCTGGTCTATAATGCACTTTGGTTCTCTCCTTTGATGGATGCTTTAAATGCCTTTATTGACAAGTCACAAGAAGTCGTTAGCGGTGTTATTAAAGCACAATTATTTAAAGGAAATGTCACAATTCTCGGTCGTAAATCGGGTTCCTCACTTTACGACAAGGACTTGGCAACTTATACGGCATCAGATTCATTTGATCAAGAAGCTGCCAAAGGATTCATTAAGCTTTGGGGCCTTCCAACACAGGTTTATTCACAAGTTCAACTTAAAAATAAGCAGTCCCAATTTGTAAAAGCAGTCACTGAGTCACACGCCGAAGACAAGGTTACTATTCAAGGAAATTACTCTTCTCAAATGGGAGCAAAGAAATAATGAGTACAAAGAAGCTTTGGGGTGGTCGTTTTCAGGAGCAGGCATCAAAATGGGTTGATGAGTTCGGTGCATCGATTTCGTTTGATCAACAAATGGCTGATGAAGATATCGAAGGGTCATTGGCTCATGTCAAGATGTTGACTTATACAAAAATTCTTAATAGTAAAGATGTGGATCAAATCGTGGCTGGTCTGGAAGAACTTCGACAGGAGTTACACGAAGGTAAGCTCACCTTTACAGTTGAGAATGAAGATATTCATATGAATATTGAGGCACTCTTAACTGAGAAAATTGGGCCGGTTGCCGGAAAGCTCCATATGGCTCGTTCACGAAATGATCAAGTAGCGACGGATTTTCATTTATATGTCAAAAATCGTTTACCAAGGATCATCGATGAAATTACAACGCTTCAAAAAACGCTGGTATCAATGGCGGCACAAAACGTTGAAACAATTATGCCAGGGTACACGCATCTTCAACACGCACAACCAATTTCTTACGGTCATTATTTAATGGCTTATTATCAAATGCTGAAGCGGGATAAAGAACGCTTTGAATTTAACATGAAGCATACGGATATGATGCCTTTAGGAGCGGCTGCATTGGCTGGTACGACTTTTCCGATCGATCGGGAATACACAGCTAAAGAGCTTGGATTCGGACAAGTATATGCAAATTCTCTGGACGCTGTTTCTGATCGAGATTTTGCATTGGAGTTTTTAAGTAATAGTTCGATTTTGATGCTTCATTTATCACGTTTTTGTGAAGAAATCAGTATGTGGGTAAGCCACGAATTTAAGTATCTTGAGTTGAGTGATGCCTATACAACCGGTAGCTCAATCATGCCGCAAAAGAAGAATCCTGATATGGCAGAACTTATTCGTGGAAAGAGTGGCCGTGTGTATGGGCATTTAATGGGACTGTTAGCCACTATGAAGTCATTGCCACTTGCGTACAATAAAGACCTCCAAGAAGACAAAGAGGGTGTCTTTGATACGGTTAAGACGCTCCTGCCTTCATTAAAGGTCTTTAACGGGATGCTTAAGACTGCCAAACCAAACGTTGAACGTATGAAGCATGCGACTGAAAATGATTTTTCAAATGCTACTGAATTAGCTGACTATCTTGCTGCCAAGGGTGTACCGTTTCGTGAAGCCCACGGTATTGTGGGGCAGTTAGTGCTTAAGGGGCTTCAAACGCACAAAAACCTTCAAGATATGTCGCTTGAAGAGTTGAAAGAAGCATCCCCTAAAATTGAAGCAGATGTTTACCATGACCTTAAGTCAGAGGTGGCTGTAGAGCGTCGCCATTCGTTAGGTGGAACCGGTTTTGACCAAGTAAGAATCCAAATTAAAAATGCCAAGCAGGAATTAAGCGATTCGTAGATTAGAAAACCTCTGCTGGTTTGTTTTAATAGGGTCTTTCAAAAATTAACTATTGGGTCACATTATCATTAATGCAGAATAAAAAAACGACTGATGACAATAGTGGAAAATTGTCATCAGTCGTTTTTATAATGAAGTGGATAATCGATGAATCCTCTAATGGATAAAGGATATTACTTTTTTTCTGGTCGTTTCTCGTTTTTCTGCTTCTTATCTTTATCGTTTTTCTTATGCTTCAAAAACTTGTCCCGCTTATCATCGTCGAGATTCATTTCAGCAAATTTGCCGAAGATGGCGTCCAGGTCGTCCTGTCGATTAATCTTGAGTGCCATTTAGTTCATCTCCTTATCTCTTTTCGTGATAATCATATCAAAATTAAACAGGAAAGTCACTTTTATTGGTTAATTTTGCATATATGCATTATATCGAACATAATATGAATAAAAACGACTAATTTTCAATTTTTATTGCATAAACAATAAAAATGAGGTAGTATATTCTGTATTATCTGTTTGAGAGAGGGAAAGTTGATGAAAAAGCTTAAAGCAATTATTCAAATGATGCTCGTTTTTGTGACCTTACTGACTGTTAGTGCCATTCAGACTAATAGTGCGTCGGCTGCGGACAATTCACTTCAAAGAGTTAAGCAAAGAGGCGAATTGATTATGGTAACCAGTCCGGATTATCCACCCTATGAATTCCAAGTGAATAAGGGCGGCAAAAGCCGAATTGTTGGAATGGATATTGACGTTGCCAAAAAAGTGGCTAAAGATTTAGGCGTAAAATTAGTCATTAAAAGTATGAATTTTGATTCACTGTTAGTGGCAATCCAAACCGGAAAAGCCGATATGGCCATTGGTGGGATTAATCCAACCAATGAGCGTCGTCAAAGTGTTGATTTTTCGGACATTTATTATTCGGGAGGTCAAAGCTTCCTGATTAATTCAAAAGATGTAAATAAATATAAAAGCGTGAAGAACTTGCGTGGTGGTAAAATTGGTGCCCAAACAGGAACGTTACAGTATGGTTTGGCAAAGAAACGGATTCCCGGAGCTACAGTTAAAGGAATGGATAAATCCACCGATTTGGTTTTGGCACTTAAGACTAACAAAATTGATGCTTTGGGAATTGAAAAGCCAAGTGCAGAAGCTTATGTCAAAAATGATCCAAGTCTTAAGATGATTCCTTCTGGATATCACCTCAATAAAAATGATATTGGCGCTGCAATTGCCTTTAAAAAGGGCTCTACAAGTTTGGTGAATGCCGTTAATAAGAGTATTGTCCAGATCAAAAAGAAACATTTAACAGACAAATACTTAGCTAGCGCAGGGAAGTATATGAAAGTTAACACCGTTAATACATCAATGTTTCATTACTGGAAGTATTTTGCCAGTGGTGTTGAGTACACAATCCTGATTTCGTTAGTTTCAACATTCTTTGGTGTTTTGATCGGAGTAGTTTTAGCTTTAATGCGTTTCAGCAGACAGAGGTGGTTGCGCGGGCTTGCAATCAGCTACACTGAATTTATTCGAGGAACGCCTTTGATGGTTCAAGTGATGTTTGTCTATTTCGGAATTGGCGTGATCATTAATATTCCGGCTTTGATTTCAGGAATGATTGCCGTTTCGCTGAATAGTGGTGCTTATGTTGCCGAAATCATTCGAGGTGGCATTAATTCTGTTGGTAAAGGTCAAACAGAAGCAGCGGAAAGTTTGGGATTAACTAAAGGTGATATGATGCGATACGTCATTTTACCTCAAGCGTTTAAAAATATTTGGCCGGCATTGGGGAATGAATTTATTTCGCTCATTAAGGAAAGTTCAATCGTCTCCATTATCGGGGTTACCGATCTTATTTATCAATTGAATATTGTCCGTGCCGACACGTATCGTGGTGTTATGCCGATATTCGTAGCGATGGTCCTTTACTTCCTAATGACATTCTTATTAACAAGATTATTGAATCACTACGAAGGGAAGATGAAACATGCAGGATAAAGCTGTAATTGAAGTTAATCATTTAAATAAAAAATTTGGTGAAAATACGATTTTAAAAGATATTAATGGTACAGTGAAATCCGGTCAGGTGATTTGTGTGATCGGTCCTTCCGGTGCCGGTAAAAGTACTTTTTTACGTTGCCTGAATCTCCTTGAAAAGCCCACTTCCGGAGAGGTTAAATTTGATGGTACGGATTTAACCCATGTTGATGGTAAGCAGTTGTTGGATTTACGTGAACGAATGGGAATGGTTTTTCAGAGCTTTAATTTATTCCCTAATATGACGGTGCTGAAAAATTTGATGTTAGCACCGATGCGAGTGAAGCATATGACGGAGGATGAAGCTAAAAAGACGGCCATGCATTTGTTAGACCGAGTTGGACTGCAGTCTAAAGCGGAAGCTTATCCAAGCAGCCTATCGGGTGGTCAGCAGCAGCGTGTTGCGATTGCACGGGCGTTGGCAATGAACCCTGAAGTGATGCTTTTCGATGAACCGACCAGTGCATTGGATCCTGAAATGGTTGGTGAGGTTCTGGAAGTCATGCAGGAATTGGCTAATGAAGGGATGACAATGGTGGTTGTTACTCATGAAATGGGATTTGCTAAATCTGTTGCCAATCAAGTATGGTTTATGGCAGATGGCTATATTCTGGAAAAAAGTTCCCCTAGCGAAATGTTTGATAATCCACAAAATGAGCGGGCCAAAGATTTTATTGGTAAAATTATTGAAGCTAAATAGCTTTTTTCGCGATCAAGTCGTTTTATTAATGGACAAACAATAAAGTAATGTGATTGTTACATTTGAATATGAAAGCCGCATCACTTTTGATATCGGAGTGGTGCGGCTTTTTCAATCAACATGGTTGTGATATGATTCCTTTTGAGAGTGACAGGATTCGGTATTTAATAATTGAAGCAAACGTACATTCGAGTTATACTCTTATGTTGAGTATTAAGAAAGGAGTGGACATTTTTTGGCAAGCGAGTATTTAGAACATAAATTATCTTTATTACCAGGACTTCCGGGATGTTATCTGATGAAGGATATCAACGGTAAAATTATTTATGTTGGGAAAGCTAAAAATTTAAAAAATCGTGTTCGCTCATATTTTAAGAGTAGTCATGAAGGCAAAACTGCAAGACTGGTTTCAGAAATTGCTGATTTTGAAACAATTATTACTTCAACTGATAAAGAAGCGTTTTTACTAGAAATTACACTCATTCAAAAGCATCGTCCTTATTTCAACATTAAACTCAAGCAGGGGCACAGCGGTTATCCATATATCAAGATTACCAATGAACGTGATCCTCAAATTAAAATTGTTAATACGCTTTTAAAAGATGGCGCTTATTATTTTGGCCCTTATCCAAATGTCTATGCTGCGGAGGAGACGGTTAACTTTTTGCAGAAGGTTTATCCGCTTCGACGCTGCAACGGATTCCAAAATAGACCATGTCTTTATTATCACATGGGCCAATGCCTCGGTGCTTGTTTTAAAGTAGTCCCAGAGGAAGTATATGATCGTCAAATTAAGCGAATTAAGTCGTTTCTGAATGGCAATGTCGGCCATGCTAAACAAATGTTGGCTAAACGAATGGAAGATGCTTCGGCGAATATGGCCTATGAACGGGCGGCTGAAATCCGGGATTTAATTAAGTATATTGAGATAACAGTTGAAAAGCAGAAAATTATTTCGCATGACAATACACCTAGAGATATCTTTAATTATTATATGAATAAAGGATGGCTATCCATTCAAGTATTCTTTATCCGTCAATCCCGATTAATGAAACGCGAAAAGCGCCTTTTCCCAATTATTACTGATCCGGAAGAAGAAATGGTCAGTTTTATTTCACAATTCTATAAACAAAAAAATCAAATTCTGCCTAAAGAGATCCTGGTGCCCAGCTCCCTGCCTTCCGATGTTGTTAGCTCGGTTGTTGATGATGTTCCGGTAAGAACGCCCAAACGTGGACAAAAACGTGATTTGTTGGAAATGGCCGGGAAAAATGCGCAGCTTGTTCTGGAAGAAAAGTTTCGGTTGCTGGAATTGGATGAGAGCAAGACGACCGGTGCGATGAAGGAATTAACAGATGCGATGGGGATTCCAGAAGGTCACAAGGTTGAAGCTTTTGATCATTCTCACATTCAGGGTGCGGATTTGGTATCAGCAATGGTCGTTTTCGTTGACGGTCAACCCAATAAAAATTTATATCGAAAATATAAATTGAAGACTGTTGACCACGCCGACGAAGCAGCCAGTACCAGAGAAGTCATTCGGCGACGTTATACCCGACTGTTAAAAGAACATGCTCAAATGCCCGACTTGATATTAATGGATGGCGGTACGATTCAAATGAATGCGGTAAAAGATGTTTTGGTTAATGAACTTGGGTTAGATATTCCAGTTGGCGGGATGGTTAAAAACGAGCATCACCAAACGGCCGACTTGTTATTTGGCGATAGTGATACGCCACTTCATTTAGATCCCAAGAGTCAAGGATTCTACCTCCTTCAGCGAATTCAAGATGAAGTCCACCGCTTTGCAATTACCTATCATCGCAAGGTACATGCTAAAAATTCTTTGGGTTCCCGATTGGACTCAATTGCCGGAGTGGGACCAAAAACCAGAAATAAACTTTTGCGAAAGTTTGGATCTTTAAAGAAAATTTCCGAAGCACCTGTTGATGATTTGAAGGCTTTGGGAATTTCAGAAACGGTTGCTCAGACCATTAAGTTTTCATTGAGCAAAATTGATGCAGAAAGAAAAGTCGTTAATTATCAAGATAAAAAATTAATTAATTGATTCGTTATCTTTTAATCTTTTGTTCTTTTTTGCGGATTCCTTTGACCTTCTGATATAAACTCGGTATACTTCAAAAGGTAACAACTGTATGGGTTAAAGTTAAGAATTAATTTGAAATGGTGATAAGATGTTTGTTGATCAAGTAAAAATTGATGTACAAGCCGGAAATGGCGGCAATGGTATTGTTGCGTTTCGGCGTGAAAAATTTGTTCCTAATGGTGGCCCGGCAGGCGGCGACGGTGGTCGAGGCGGAAGTATCATATTTAAAGTTGATTCAGGGATGAATACTTTGATGGATTTCCGCTACCATCGTAAGTTTAAAGCTAAAAATGGCGGCGATGGCGGTAACAAGTCGATGACAGGTAAAAGTGCCGATAATTTAATTGTGCCCGTACCGGAAGGAACCACCGTAACCGATACAACTACAGGTGAGGTTATTGGTGACCTTTTGAAACCGGATCAGGAATTAACAGTCGCTAAGGGCGGTCGTGGTGGTCGTGGTAATATCCATTTTGCAAGTGCGACAAATCCGGCGCCTGAAATTGCTGAAAATGGTGAACCCGGTCAAACAGTTTCTTTGAGTTTAGAGTTACGGGTACTGGCTGACGTTGGCTTGGTTGGATTCCCATCCGCTGGAAAGTCAACGTTACTTTCAGTCATTACCAGTGCGAAACCAAAAATTGCTGGATATCATTTTACCACTCTGGTACCCAACCTTGGAATGGTTAGATTGGATGATGGCAGAGACTTTGCTGTTGCTGATTTACCAGGCTTAGTGGAGGGTGCCTCGAAAGGTGTTGGGCTCGGTTTTCAGTTCTTACGACACGTTGAGAGAACTCGGGTCATTTTACACCTTGTTGATATGTCCGGTGTTGAAGGCAGAGATCCTTATGATGATTATTTGGTAATCAATAAAGAATTAGTTGAATATGATCCGGATATCTTAAAACGGCCGCAAATTGTAGTCGCAACTAAGATGGATTTGCCAAATGCCAAAGATAATTTACAGATTTTTAAGGATAAATTGACATCAGGTCATTCCGTGGATACAGAGTTGCCTGAAGTTTTGGCTATATCATCAGTAACGCATGCCGGTTTATCGGAACTGATTAATAAAACCGCCGCTCTTCTGGATCAGACTCGCTTACAAGCACAGGAACAGCCCGAGACAGAAAGTAACACCAAGGAATACGATTTTGATAAAACTGATTCTCCGGCCTTTAAGATATCCTTTGATAAAGAAATTGATTCTTGGGTTATTTCCGGAGATAAAATTGAAAAACTGTTCAAGATGACTGATACTGAACATGATCAGAGTATGTTGAGATTCGCACGCCAAATGAGGGGTATGGGAATTGATAGTGCACTTGAGAAAGCCGGTGCTAAGGATGGAGACACAGTCACTATCCTCGACTTCTCATTCACTTATGTAGCTTAAAGTAATTTAATTAAGACAGGGAAGATTTTTAATGCAACAGGTTCGCTCACAACAAACTGGGAAAAGACTTAAGAAGAGTCGATATATAACAGGTTTTGATGGCATTCGTGCACTGGCCGTGGTTGGGGTAATTGTTTATCATTTATTGCCGTATAACCTCCAAGGTGGTTATCTTGGTGTGCCGACGTTCTTCGTTGTATCGGGTTATTTGATTACGGATTTATTGTTACAAGAGTGGGAGCAAAATGGCAAAATTGATTTTTGGGGATTTTATTCCCGGAGATTAAAACGGTTATATCCTGCTTTAGTATTTATGCTGGTGGGAACCGGCACGTACATAACCCTTTTTGAACGATCGCTTTTGACTAATTTAAGGTCGATTATTACTACTAATATGCTGTATTTATATAATTGGTGGGAAGTCGGTCATGGACAAAGTTATTTTGACAGGTTCAACGGAGAATCACCATTTACCCATTTATGGTCATTATCAATCGAAGGGCAGTATTATCTGATCTGGCCGTTGATTTTAATTGCCATGATTTTAATCATTAGAAGAAAAAAGGTAATCGCTTATATTTTACTTGCTTTGGCGGCTATATCGGGACTGTTAATGGGCGTTCTATACACTGGTCCGGATGCACTGAACCGTGTTTATTATGGGACTGATACGCGAATGTTTTCAATTGTATTTGGCGCTCTACTCGCGATTATCTGGCCATCTACTCATTTGCGGAAGAATATTTCTGGAGGATCCAGATGGACGTTAAATGTCATTGGAATCCTTTCGATTGGTGTAATGGCAGTGATGTTCTTTAAACTTGCCGGGCAAAATACGTTTACCTATCGCGGTGGCATGTTTATTATGGCGGTTGTTTCTACAACGTTGGTTGCTGCATGTGCACATCCGGGGGCCGATATCAATCGGTGGTTAACCAACCCGGTATTTGCATGGATTGGTACTCGCAGTTATGGTATTTATCTCTATCAGTTTCCGGTAATGATTTTTTACGAGATGAAAATTCAGGATATCGCAGATCATCCGATTTTAAATGCGTTAATTGAAGTGGTACTCATTATGGTGATTAGTGAGCTATCGTATCGTTATATTGAAAAGCCACTTCGTCACTATCATTATAAGCAGCTTGGCCGTTCAATTACTGAGTTTGTCAAACCAAATTCACAGTTTGGACTTAAACGATTGTGGATGCTGCCCGCGTTAGGGTTAATTGGTATTTGTTTATACGGAAGCGCGATTGCACCAACCAAGGCTCAAAAAAACATACTTCAAGAAAATATTTTGAAGAACCAAAGTAAGGCAAACGCCCATAACAAAGTTGCATTGGCAAAGCAAAAAAAGGCTAAAAAACTAGCTGAGAATAAACGCAAAATGCACGCTTTAATGACCAAAAAGTTAACCCGTAAACAATATTTGATTGCTAAAAAATATCGTTTAAGCAAAGCACAATATTTAGTTGCCTCACATCAACCGTTGACGGCTGTTGGAGATTCGATTATGGCAGATAATAGTCATGATTTGCAAACGGTTTTTAAACAAGCATATGTTTCTGCCAAGGTTGGCCGACAAATTTGGCAAGCAGGGGACGTGTTAACTGCTCTTAAAAAGAGGGGGGAGCTGGCACCTAACGTTTTAATCAATTTGGGAACTAATTCACCAATGACATCTGCTCAAATCGCCAAAGTTGTCAAGACGATTGGTAAGGGACATCGGATCTTCTGGGTCAATACCCATGTTCCTACAAGAAATTGGGAAACAGAAGTCAACGCTACGCTTGGCATGGCTGCTAAAAAATATAAAAACTTTTATGTTATTGATTGGCATAGTTATAGTGTTAATCGTTCAGATTGGTTCTGGCAGGACAATGTTCATCCAAATCCACAAGGGAATATTCATTACACACATCTTGTGGCAAAAGAAATTGCACATCAGTTAATGCCGGCGAGCTGAGTTTGACTATTTTACAAGCAGGTTGATGTACACACATTCAATCAGTTTATTGTTGTAATCAAAAGAGGTACGATCAAAAAGTTGATTTTTGATCGTACCTCTTTTTGTATGGCCTGTTCACATAATTAAAGTGATCACAACTCAACATGACTCATGGGACTACTGTGGGGCATGATTGATCATTAGGAAAGTGTCACTTGTAAAGCATGAGAAGGAGCTGAAGCAATTTTAGTTCCTTTAGTATCAAATATTGGCCCAAAATTGATGGCTAAATTTGATGCTGGATCTTTATCGTAATGATAAAGATAACCGTTCATCACGAATTGGCGGGATTTTCCCGCAGGAATTTGACTACCTGCCGAAGAATCCGTTAGTTGGTTGGATGTTTGAAGCGTCTGTCCCTGATTAGTTTTAACAGAAGATACGCCATTTAAAGCGATTGTCTGCTGCTGTTGGTTGGTAACCTCATAATTAATGACAAATGTATAGTAAGTATCAGGAACACTAGACAGATTGAGTACTTGAGAAGCTGCTTGCTTTGCGGCACTGGTTTTTGCCGAGTTCTTTAATACTCGTACGTTTAGTATACGGTAAGTCACTTTATCACTGTTGAATGTTGATGAAGGCGTGGCTTTTTTTGCCAGTTGCTGCTTTGTACCAAAGCGATCATAACTAAATTGATGTTTATTGGTTAAATGACCGTCGGCTACATAATCTCTGTTCTGCTTTTCACTTTTTGGAACTTTATATTTATAATGGGTGAGACTGCTGTTCGTACTGCTTGATTCTGAAGCTGAACTATCGTCGTTAGCCATTTTCGCACTCATAGCTGCTTTTTCTTTGTTTTGATGTTGGTTGCTTTGCTTATTTCCATGACAACCAGCTAGTCCTAAAATAAGAATTGTTCCTAACGCCAGTGATACTTGATATTTTTTCATTTTTTCGACCCCTAGTAAAAAACAATTGATTTATTAACAATTCTAAACCCAAATACAAGCTGGTGGTTATTTGACGTTCGTAAATTTGTTTGTGCAGGCAACAGTCTGGTTCGAGTCATAAATTGGTCTAAAGTAATAGTAGCAGTGCCGCTTTGGGATTTTGACGCTGATCCTAAGAAAAGCACATGATCATCTCTGGTTAATTGGTTGATGGGGATAAAGTGTTCACCTTTAGAAATGAGTAGTGTCAACTTTGAATCCAAGGTGGCGCTTGCCCGGTAAAATTCATCAAGATTCATCTGCTTCACCTTCCTTACTAATGATTATTTTACCTAAATTATGATACAATTGAAATTGCTTTTCAGTGGCGTGTACAAAACCACTGATCGATTATAAGAGTTAAGGAAACGATAAATGATGCAAATTGAATTTTTAGGAACCGGAGCTGGATCTCCGGGAAAGTTTCGAAATGTTTCAAGTTTAGCACTTAGGTTACTGGATGAAATTAATTCAGTTTGGTTATTTGATGTTGGGGAGGGAACTCAACATCAAATTTTACGTTCAACGATTAGACCTCGAAAAATCGACAAAATTTTTATTAGTCATCTCCATGGTGATCATATCTTTGGCTTACCTGGATTACTGAGCAGCCGTTCATTTCAAGGAGGCTTTGAGCCGCTTGACATATATGGCCCAAAGGGAATTAAGGAGTACGTCGAAGTAAGCTTAAAAATTTCAGAAAGTCATTTATCTTATAAAATTCGATTCCATGAACTGACGAAGCAAACGAATGGACTCATTTTTGAAGATAACAAATTTTCTGTCTACGCTGCACCCCTTGACCACCGGATTTTAAGTATTGGATATCGAGTTGTGGAGCATGATCATCCGGGCGAATTGATGGTTGATAAATTGACTCAACTTCATATTCCATCAGGCCCTGTGTATGGTCGCCTTAAAAAGGGAGAAACTGTGACACTTGATGATGGACGTGTCGTTGATGGTAAACAGATGATTGGTCCTGCACAACCCGGCAGAATTGTGACAATTATTGGTGATACCCGTAAGACGGAGAATGCGGTTAAATTGGCCCGGAATGCTGATGTCTTGGTTCATGAAAGTACGCTTGGAAAAAGCGAAACCAAACTTGCAAGAAGTCATTATCACTCGACAAATGTTCAAGCAGCACAAATTGCCAAGAAAGCACATGTCAAAAAACTATTACTCAATCATATTTCTGCCCGCTATACAGGTAAATTAGTGTATGAACTTGAAAAACAGGCAAAAGTTGTTTTTCCGAATACAAAAGTTGTCAAAGATTTTGACGTGATTGACATTCCGTTTAAAAAACTTGATTCATAACGGTTGGTTTAGTTTAAAAGATATTAAGTGCAGTGATCTTTTAGATGTATTGGTTTAATTAAAGAATATTGTACAACTATGTGGCTAGGGGGATGTGCATTTTGAAAAAACAAGTTACAACAATAATCAGTATTATTCTGATTATTTTAATTGCTGTTTTTGCAATGCTGAATTTAGAAAAAGTTGACGTTAGTTTTGGCTTTACTTCGGTTGAAATGCCACTGGTATTGCTAATTTTGGTTTGTTTACTGATCGGGGCTTTGATTATTTTTCTATTTTCTTCTACGCAAAATATTCGACAAAATCGAGAATATAAAGAACTTCAGAATCAAAGTGATGAACGCCAGCAAGAATTGACTGATCAAATTAATCATTTACAAGATAGTCTTAAAGCACTGGAAACCAGATTGAAAAATTCATCCGGTAAACAAGAAATTGGTGCCAAGGATCAACAGATTAGTGATTTAGAATCAGAAATCGAGAAGTTAACTGACAAACTGTCATCCCAAAAGTAAGGTAGCGTGTTTTTTATGATTGATTCAAAATTTAAATGGCGAATTAGGCAGAATACTGATCCACAGCAGGTTCAGGCACTTAGCGAGGCATTAAAAATTGATCCGCTTATCGCATCAATTTTGCTTCAAAGAGGTGTTAGCACTGAGGAAGCTGCCCAGGACTTTTTGACGCCATCGTCGAAAGATTTTCACGACCCTTATTTGATGCATGACATGAAAAAGGGGATTGCACGAATCCAACACGCAGTTGAAAACGAAGAACAAATCACCGTTTATGGGGACTATGATGCTGATGGCATTACCAGCACTACGATTATGTATGAAGTGCTTAACGATTTAGGAGCAAATGTTGATTATTATATTCCGAATCGTTTTTCAGACGGTTATGGTCCAAACGTTGACGCTTTTGAGAAAATTATAAATAACGGTACGACGTTGATTATTACCGTTGATAATGGTGTCGCCGGAAATGAGGCAATTGATGTTGCTAACTCCTTGCATTGCGATGTGTTAGTCACAGATCATCATTCGTTACCGGAAGTGTTACCCAATGCGTACGCAATTATTCACCCACGTGTTAAAAACCAAGAGGGACGGGCATACCCGTTTGGTGACCTATCGGGAGCGGGAGTTGCTCTCAAGGTTGCTCAAGCATTAATGGAAGATTTACCAATTGATTTCATTGATGTTGCAGCTATAGGCACCGTTGCTGATATTGTGTCCCTTAAAGATGAGAATCGCGCGATTGTTAAATTCGGTTTGAATGCCATTAGAAATACACAACGTCCTGGTCTTTTGGCATTGATTAAAGCTGCGGATATTGACTTAAGCAAGTTTGACGAGCAGGATATCGGTTTCGGCATTGCACCAAGGCTTAATTCGTTGGGGCGAATCGACGATGCAAATATTGGTGTTGAGTTGCTTTCCACTTTTGACGATCAAAAGGCTACTGAACTTGCTAAATTTGCCGATCATCAAAATGATAGTCGTAAGTCACTGGTTGATGAATTTTACCAGCAAGCTGTTCAGATGGTCGAGTCTTCGGGTGATGCAGAGAATCGCTCAACCTTGGTAGTTGTTGGTGATGATTGGCATCAGGGCGTACTGGGAATTGTCGCCAGCAAATTAGTGGAGAAGTATGGTCGACCGACAATTGTTTTAACGTCTCAAGATGGTAATGATCAAGTAAAAGGATCAGGGAGAAGTGTTGAGTCATTTGATCTTTTTTCTGCTATTGACCCTATCCGAGATCAAACAATTGGATTTGGTGGTCATCATTCCGCTGTTGGGCTTACCATTAATAAAGACAAGATTTCTGTTTTAAAGGACCAGCTTGAAAAAGCGGCCGAAGACCAAGAACTTGATTTGAGTCAGAAACCAACGTTGGATATCGCTGCTAAAATTTCTGCCGATCAGATTGATAATCAGTTTATTAAAAATTTGAATGTGCTGGCGCCCTTTGGCCAGGACAACCCCAAACCGGTTTTTGAGATTGAGTACGACCAACTCATTGATGTGAAAACGATGGGAAAAACCGGTGATCATCTTCGCTTTAGCCTGGTAAAGAATAAGAGCCGTTTAACTGCAGTTGCTTTTGGCCAGGGAGCAGCTGCTGGACAACTTTCCAATGGCTCGGCTTCAATAAAAGTGTCTGGGGAAATCAATGAAAACACTTGGAATAACCACACCACTATTCAATTAATGGTGAGTGATTTGAAGCAAATAGCCTTACCAATCGTTGATGAGCGGACTCAGAAGCTTCATAAACAAATGTTTAGTCAACTTGGCACATACGTTTTTTTTCACGAAAATGTTTTTACCCAATTAAAGGGTTATATCAATGACGATTCTTCGGCTCTAATGTACGATCAATTAGCATCTAATAAAATTGTAGGGACAAAATTGTTTATTGTCGATTGCCCCGATGTTGTGGACGATTTGGCAACTGTGCTTCGCCACAGTCATCCTAAAACCACGGTTTTGTATCTGTATAAAAAGCGTTTGATTTCAAGAATAGGGATGCCAGATCGAAGTTCTTATGCTAAACTATTTAGGTTCGTTAAAAACAATCCAAATTTAAATATTGGAACTCAGTTGCAAAAACTAGCAAAGCAATTAAATCTTACTTCAAGAACGGTTGTATTTATGATTCAAGTATTTTTAGAACTGGATTTTATTACAATTCACGATAAGATCATTAATTTGAATCCTCATTATCTTTCTAAGGATTTAAAGTCGGCTCCAAGTTATCACTTGAGGCAAGAACAAGTAAAGACCGAAAAAGCGTTATTGGTCTCTAATACGAAAGAATTAGTCAGTTTTGTCAAAGGTTATTTAGACAACTGATGAAAGGAAGAAAGAATATGTCAATCGATTTTTCTAAGTATATTGCGTCTTATCCCGACTTTCCGGAACCGGGGGTTCTATTCCGAGACATTTCACCAATGTTGGAGAACGGGGAAGTTTATCGCGCAGCTACCGATCAAATTGTTCAATTTGCAAAAGACCGAAATGTCGAAATGATCGTTGGACCAGAGGCACGTGGCTTCATTGTTGGTTGTCCTGTTGCTTACAAATTGGGTGTTGGTTTTTCACCTGCGCGAAAGAAGAATAAGCTTCCTGGTGAAACCATTGAAGAGAGTTATGGCTTAGAGTATGGGAAATCGTCCTTATACTTGCGTACAAACGCCGTTAAGCCTGGTCAAAGGGTTTTGGTAACAGACGATTTGTTGGCCACAGGAGGCACAATTGACGCGACAATTAGGTTGGTTGAAAAATTGGGCGGCATTGTTGTTGGGACTGCTTTCTTGATTGAATTAACCGAACTTAAGGGACGCGAAAAAGTTAAAGACTATGATTTCTTCACGCTTTTAAAATATTAGAAAATAAAAAGTGTCGTTAAGTCAACTTCTTTATGAGTTGAGCTTAACGACGCTTTTTATTAATAGGCAATGAGACTTGTTTTGGGCTTTGAATCCGCTAAGGGCTTTTAACATGACAATCACTGGAATTAATAATTTACAAGTGTCCTGACAATTGATATAATGTTATTTGTTGTGGAGAGTTGGCAGAGTGGTAATGCACCGGACTCGAAATCCGGCGAACCGGTTTTGCGCCGGCGCGCAGGTTCAAATCCTGTACTCTCCTTACTGCAGTAAGCATTGCACCACATAGTGAGTTAAACACTTGCTATGCGGTGCTTTTTTATTTTATTGGAAATCATGGCAAGCGAAGGAATGTGAGCATCGAAATTTTGCTGTTTCGTATATGAGTTATTAAAAAAGACCCATCTCCTTGAATTGAAGATAGGTCCTTTGAGCTATTTTTCGGGTGTCATTTTTGCTTTAATGAATCCAATACATGCCGGGATTAAAGAAATTATGACAATTCCTATAATCACCATTGAAAAGTTTTCTTTCACAATTGGAATGTTTCCGAAGAAATATCCGGCACCGCAACAGATTGCGACCCAAGCGATACAGGCAGAGACATTGTATTTGATGAATTTAGTATACGGAAAATCGCTTGTTGCTGAAACAAAAGGCATCAATGTTCTAATGATTGGCATAAATCTTCCAAGGAAGATTGCCATTGCACCATATTTATTAAAAAATGTTCGTGCTTTATCTAAGTCCTTTTCTTTGATAAACTTACCTAAGACTTTATGTCTAGGAATTAGTTCTCCGAATTTTTTTCCTAAATAGAAGTTTAAGGAGTCACCTGTTATTGAAGCAATTAAGAAAAGAGCGACAAATAATTCAATGTTTAATCCATAAGTTGCATTAGCAGCTAAAGCTGCCGCAGCGAATAGCAATGAGTCTCCTGGTAAGAACGGAAAGATAACAATTCCCGTTTCTATAAAAATGATTGCAAAGAGGATTAGATAAGTCGAATTTCCAAACGTGTTGACAATATTAATAAGATGATCATCGATGTGTAAGATAAAATCGATAAGGGTACTCACAGGATCATTCCTTTCGATTGATTTACATATGATTTTACCAAATTAATGTTGTTTTTTATAATTAAAGTTAGAGTTTAAACAAAAATCAATCTTTTGGATAGCTCTGTTTTATGTCAAAGGTGGTTAATGAAGTTGGTTAAAGTACTTTGAGAATTTTTGTGATCAAAAATCGTTAAACAGGATGTCATGGATCTGTTTAACGTTCGGACATGTTGAGAGTCATTTATAGGAGAGTGCTTGATTTGGGATTAAAAGTTGGTATGAAAGTTAAGGGTGTTGTCACCGGCATTCAGCCATATGGCGTTTTTGTTGATTTGGGAAATCAAAATCAAGGGTTGATCCATATATCGGAATGCCAATCAGGATATGTAGAAGATATCAATCAACTATTTAGCGTGGGAGAGATAGTCAGTTCTTTAATTATTGATATTGATGAATATACAGGGAAAATAAGTCTATCTACCAGGAGTAATTCGGTTAATTATGAGGTGTTTAAACAATCAGCAAATGGTCGGTTTTCAAACCACCACTATTGGACGAACTATCGTTTGAATATTGGCTTTTCGACACTTTCTAAACGACGTAGCGAATGGATGGAAGATGCAAAAGACTTTTTTTGACTGGATTTTTAAATTTGTACTTGACCAGCTTTCGAAATCTTGGTAAACTAGTTTTCGTTGCGTTAAAGCAATCGACTTTCAATGCCAAATTCAAGTTTTGTTTCTTTCAAAAAACTGCTTGCATTTCAATTGGAAATCTGATAATATTAAATAGTTGTCAAAAGCGATGAACAAGCGCTTTGATAGCCAAGTAGACCTTTGAAAACTGAACAAAATTTTCGACAAACAAATTGTGTAGGGTGCTTCGATTTTTGATCGAAGCCAATTAACAAATTGCGAAGTCAATTCGCTAGTAACAATAAAAAATAATCAATGAGTCACAAATGATCATTTTGATTTTAAGATGAGAGTTTGATCCTGGCTCAGGACGAACGCTGGCGGCGTGCCTAATACATGCAAGTCGAACGCGTCTTGGTCAATGAAGTTGAGTGCTTGCATTTAACTGATTTGACATTAAGACGAGTGGCGAACTGGTGAGTAACACGTGGGTAACTTGCCCCGAAGCGGGGGATAACATTTGGAAACAGGTGCTAATACCGCATAACAACAAAAACCACATGGTTTTTGTTTAAAAGATGGTTTCGGCTATCACTTTGGGATGGACCCGCGGCGTATTAGCTAGTTGGTGAGGTAATGGCTCACCAAGGCAATGATACGTAGCCGACCTGAGAGGGTAATCGGCCACATTGGGACTGAGACACGGCCCAAACTCCTACGGGAGGCAGCAGTAGGGAATCTTCCACAATGGACGAAAGTCTGATGGAGCAACGCCGCGTGAGTGATGAAGGGTTTCGGCTCGTAAAACTCTGTTGTTGGAGAAGAACGGGTGTCAGAGTAACTGTTGACATCGTGACGGTATCCAACCAGAAAGCCACGGCTAACTACGTGCCAGCAGCCGCGGTAATACGTAGGTGGCAAGCGTTGTCCGGATTTATTGGGCGTAAAGCGAGCGCAGGCGGTTTTTTAGGTCTGATGTGAAAGCCTTCGGCTTAACCGGAGAAGTGCATCGGAAACCGGGAGACTTGAGTGCAGAAGAGGACAGTGGAACTCCATGTGTAGCGGTGAAATGCGTAGATATATGGAAGAACACCAGTGGCGAAGGCGGCTGTCTGGTCTGCAACTGACGCTGAGGCTCGAAAGCATGGGTAGCGAACAGGATTAGATACCCTGGTAGTCCATGCCGTAAACGATGAGTGCTAAGTGTTGGAGGGTTTCCGCCCTTCAGTGCTGCAGCTAACGCATTAAGCACTCCGCCTGGGGAGTACGACCGCAAGGTTGAAACTCAAAGGAATTGACGGGGGCCCGCACAAGCGGTGGAGCATGTGGTTTAATTCGATGCTACGCGAAGAACCTTACCAGGTCTTGACATCTTCTGCTAACCTAAGAGATTAGGCGTTCCCTTCGGGGACGGAATGACAGGTGGTGCATGGTTGTCGTCAGCTCGTGTCGTGAGATGTTGGGTTAAGTCCCGCAACGAGCGCAACCCTTATTGTCAGTTGCCAGCATTTAGTTGGGCACTCTGGCGAGACTGCCGGTGACAAACCGGAGGAAGGTGGGGATGACGTCAAATCATCATGCCCCTTATGACCTGGGCTACACACGTGCTACAATGGACGGTACAACGAGTCGCGAAACCGCGAGGTCAAGCTAATCTCTTAAAGCCGTTCTCAGTTCGGATTGTAGGCTGCAACTCGCCTACATGAAGTTGGAATCGCTAGTAATCGTGGATCAGCATGCCACGGTGAATACGTTCCCGGGCCTTGTACACACCGCCCGTCACACCATGAGAGTTTGTAACACCCAAAGCCGGTGAGGTAACCTTCGGGGGCCAGCCGTCTAAGGTGGGACAGATGATTAGGGTGAAGTCGTAACAAGGTAGCCGTAGGAGAACCTGCGGCTGGATCACCTCCTTTCTAAGGAAAATTCGGAAACCTACACAATGTCGAAAGTTTTGTTTAGTTTTGAGAGGTCTACTCTCAAACACGGTTACGCTTTTTGGGCCTATAGCTCAGCTGGTTAGAGCGCACGCCTGATAAGCGTGAGGTCGATGGTTCGAGTCCATTTAGGCCCATCACCCGGCCTCATGACCGGCGTAACATGGGGAATTAGCTCAGATGGGAGAGCACCTGCTTTGCAAGCAGGGGGTCAGCGGTTCGATCCCGCTATTCTCCATTGACGCGTCAGCGTCAGAATTTGGTTCTTTGAAAACTAGATAATATTAATTTTCTGTAATTTATTGAATTGGATATAATCCAATTTCAACCGAGAACACCGCGTTATTTTGAGTTTGTTAACTAAGTAAAAAATCGCAAATACTCAATTAACTAAAGTATCCGTAGGATACTTAGGTTAAGTTATCAAGGGCGCATGGTGGATGCCTTGGCACTAGGAGCCGATGAAGGACGGGACTAACACCGATATGCTTCGGGGAGCTGTACGTAAGCTTTGATCCGGAGATTTCCGAATGGGGAAACCCAGCAGTTTTAATCGACTGTTACTGCTCAGTGAATTCATAGCTGAGTAGAGGTAGACGTGGGGAACTGAAACATCTCAGTACCCACAGGAGAATAAAGAAATTTCGATTCCCTCAGTAGCGGCGAGCGAACGGGGAACAGCCCAAACCAATGAGCTTGCTCATTGGGGTTGTAGGACTGAACATTTGAGTTACCAAAGTGATGGATAACCGAACAATCTGGGAAGATTGGCGAAACAGGGTGATAGCCCCGTAGGTGAAATCCAGCACCCTCAGTTCAGGATCCTGAGTACGGCGACACACGTGAAACGTCGTCGGAATCCGGGAGGACCATCTCCCAAGGCTAAATACTCCCTAGTGACCGATAGTGAACCAGTACCGTGAGGGAAAGGTGAAAAGCACCCCGGAAGGGGAGTGAAACAGTTCCTGAAACCATGTGCCTACAAGCAGTTAGAGCCCGTTAATGGGTGATAGCGTGCCTCTTGTAGAATGAACCGGCGAGTTACGGTTGCATGCAAGGTTAAGGTGTTAAAGCCGGAGCCGCAGCGAAAGCGAGTCTGAAATGGGCGTTGAAGTATGTTGCTGTAGACCCGAAACCAGGTGATCTACCCATGTCCAGGCTGAAGGTGCGGTAAAACGCACTGGAGGGCCGAACCCGTGTACGTTGAAAAGTGCTGGGATGAGGTGTGGGTAGCGGTGAAATTCCAAACGAACTTGGAGATAGCTGGTTCTCTCCGAAATAGCTTTAGGGCTAGCCTCGGACGTAGAATCATGGAGGTAGAGCCACTGTTTGGACGAGGGGCCCGTCATGGGTTACTAAGTTCAGATAAACTCCGAATACCATTGATTTTTATCCGGGAGTCAGACGATGAGTGATAAGATCCATCGTCGAAAGGGGAACAGCCCAGACCGCCAGTTAAGGTCCCTAAATATATGCTAAGTGGAAAAGGATGTGGAGTTGCATAGACAACTAGGATGTTGGCTCAGAAGCAGCCACCATTTAAAGAGTGCGTAATAGCTCACTAGTCGAGTGATCCCGCGCCGAAAATTTACCGGGGCTAAGCATATTACCGAGACTGCGGACCTGAACTTTGTTCAGGTGATAGGAGAGCGTTCTAAGGGCAACGAAGCCGGACCGCAAGGACCGGTGGAGCGCTTAGAAGTGAGAATGCCGGTATGAGTAGCGAAAGATCAGTGAGAATCTGATCCACCGAATGACTAAGGTTTCCTGGGGAAGGCTCGTCCTCCCAGGGTTAGTCGGGACCTAAGCCGAGGCCGCAAGGCGTAGGCGATGGATAACAGGTTGAGATTCCTGTACTAGTTGATGATGTTTGAGCGATGGAGGGACGCAGGAGGCTAAGTTGTGCATGCAGTTGGAAAGGCATGTTCAAGCCACGAGTCAGTCAAAGAGTCAAATGCTTTTTGGCGGGTTGACAAGTGGTGATGAGGACCGAAATTTAAGTAGGGAAGCAACCCACGTCACACTGCCGAGAAAAGCTTCTAGTGAGTCATCAACTACCCGTACCGCAAACCGACACAGGTAGTCGAGGAGAGAATCCTCAGGTGAGCGAGTGAACTCTCGTTAAGGAACTCGGCAAAATGACCCCGTAACTTCGGGAGAAGGGGTGCTGGCCACATGGCCAGCCGCAGTGAAAAGGCCCAGGCGACTGTTTATCAAAAACACAGGTTTCTGCAAAATCGTAAGATGACGTATAGGGGCTGACGCCTGCCCGGTGCTGGAAGGTTAAGTGGATGAGTTAGCTTCGGCGAAGCCCAGAAATGAAGCCCCAGTAAACGGCGGCCGTAACTATAACGGTCCTAAGGTAGCGAAATTCCTTGTCGGGTAAGTTCCGACCCGCACGAAAGGCGTAACGATCTGGGCACTGTCTCAACGAGAGACTCGGTGAAATTGAGATACCTGTGAAGAAGCAGGTTACCCGCGACAGGACGGAAAGACCCCATGGAGCTTTACTGTAGCTTGATATTGGGTGTTGACACAGCTTGTACAGGATAGGTAGGAGCCGTTGAAGCCGGAACGCTAGTTTCGGTGGAGGCATTGGTGGGATACTACCCTCGCTGTGTGAACACTCTAACCCGCGCCACTTAGCGTGGCGGGAGACAGTGTCAGGTAGGCAGTTTGACTGGGGCGGTCGCCTCCCAAACAGTAACGGAGGCGCCCAAAGGTTCCCTCAGAATGGTTGGAAATCATTCGACGAGTGTAAAGGCAGAAGGGAGCTTGACTGCGAGACAGACAGGTCGAGCAGGGACGAAAGTCGGGCTTAGTGATCCGGTGGTTCCGTATGGAAGGGCCATCGCTCAACGGATAAAAGCTACCCTGGGGATAACAGGCTTATCTCCCCCAAGAGTCCACATCGACGGGGAGGTTTGGCACCTCGATGTCGGCTCATCGCATCCTGGGGCTGTAGTCGGTCCCAAGGGTTGGGCTGTTCGCCCATTAAAGCGGTACGCGAGCTGGGTTCAGAACGTCGTGAGACAGTTCGGTCCCTATCCGTCGCGGGCGTAGGAAATTTGAGAGGAGCTGTCCTTAGTACGAGAGGACCGGGATGGACATACCGCTGGTGTACCAGTTGCGCCGCCAGGCGCACCGCTGGGTAGCTATGTATGGATGAGATAAACGCTGAAAGCATCTAAGTGTGAAACTCGCCTCAAGATGAGATTTCCCATTCCTATATGGAAGTAAGACCCCTGAGAGATGATCAGGTAGATAGGTTGGAAGTGGAAGTGCAGCGATGCACGGAGCGGACCAATACTAATCGGTCGAGGACTTAACCAAGTAGAAATGGTGTTTGAAGGCAGAAAATTAATATTAGCTAGTTTTGAGAGAACGAAGTTCTTTCAGGAAAATAGTGTGGTGGCGATAGCCAGAAGGATACACCTGTTCCCATGCCGAACACAGTCGTTAAGCTTCTGCACGCCAAGAGTAGTTGGGGGATCGCCCCCTGCAAGGGTAGGACGTTGCCACGCAATTATTCCGGCATAGCTCAGTTGGTAGAGCACCTGACTGTTAATCAGGTTGTCGACGGTTCGAGCCCGCCTGCCGGAGTTATTATTTAATTGGAGAGTTGTCCGAGCTGGCCGAAGGAGCATCATTGGAAATGATGTAAACGGGTAAAAGCCTGTTTCAAGGGTTCGAATCCCTTACTCTCCGTAACCGAATAATAAGTTTTATGACCCGTTGGTCAAGTGGTTAAGACACCGCCCTTTCACGGCGGTAACATGGGTTCAAATCCCGTACGGGTCATTATGGAGGATTAGCTCAGCTGGGAGAGCATCTGCCTTACAAGCAGGAGGTCACAGGTTCGATCCCTGTATCCTCCATCCCATAACAGCCTGGTTCGTTGGTCTAGTTGGTTAGGACGCCTGCCTGTCACGCAGGAGATCACGAGTTCGAGTCTCGTACGGACCGTTGTTATGTATTTGAAAACTGAATACACAACTTAGTATTATTATCTCTGTTAATGGTTTATTTGGCTCGGTAGCTCAGTCGGTAGAGCAATGGATTGAAGCTCCATGTGTCGGCAGTTCGATTCTGTCCCGCGCCATTTATGGAGGGGTAGCGAAGTCTGGCTAAACGCGGCGGACTGTAAATCCGCTCCTTCGGGTTCGGTGGTTCGAATCCACTCCCCTCCATCATAGGGATATAGTTTAATGGTAGAACTACGGTCTCCAAAACCGTCGGTGTGGGTTCAACTCCTACTATCCCTGTTAATAATACTATGGCGGTAGTGGTGAAGTGGTTAACACATCGGTTTGTGGATCCGACACGCGTGGGTTCGATTCCCACCTACCGCCCTTTGATTGGGTTATAGCCAAGTGGTAAGGCAACAGACTTTGACTCTGTCATGCGCTGGTTCGAATCCAGCTAACCCAGTTTGGGGTTAGCCAAAGTTTTGGCGGTATAGCCAAGTGGTAAGGCAGAGGTCTGCAAAACCTTCATCGTCGGTTCGAATCCGATTACCGCCTTTAACCATATAGTGGCCAATCAATTATTATTTTGCCGGAGTGGCGGAACTGGCAGACGCGCTGGACTCAAAATCCAGTGTCCGTTGAGGACGTGTGGGTTCGAACCCCACCTCCGGTATCTTGTACCATCATATGGAAACATGAATAAAAACAACGTTGAATATTTTTAATTCAACGTTGTTTTTTTACTTAAATAATTTTAGACCCTTCTTATCGGAGTCGATACAGCCCCAAAACTGTTCACTCGCCGCCATCTATAGTCGGCGAGTCAAAATATTAGAGTTCTAATCAACGTTGTGAGTAGAGCTCTTTTTGTTTTAATTTTAAAAGCATTCGGAACAACCTGTATGTTTTTAAAAGTTTCGATTAAGGACGTGATTTTTCTTATTAGGTTCGTCTAAGAGACCGTTTGAATATAAGCCATACAAGACATATCCTTCTTTCGCTAAAAACTTTGATGGTAGCTGGCTTTTTTTAATGAACAGACGGGAAGTGCCTATTTTATATATTCAATAACAATAAAAAAACTGTTGTTGGTAATAGATTAAATCTATTACCAACAACAGATATTGCAGGACCATCATCTGACCCGTTTGTGATTTATGACGTTACCTTTATATACTTATTAACAGCCATAGAAAGAGGAAATCATTTCTTTACGTTGCTTATATATTAAACATTCAAAATCTTATTTAAGAAATCCTGTAAACGTTCATTCTTAGGATGTTCAAATATTTGATCAGGAGTTCCTTGCTCTAAAATTTGCCCGTCATCAACAAATACGACTCGATCGGCGACTTCTTTAGCGAAACCCATTTCATGAGTGACCACAATCATCGTCATTCCCTTTTTAGCCAAATCTTTCATAACCTCAAGGACATCGCCAACCATTTCAGGATCTAGTGCTGAAGTCGGTTCATCGAATAACATGATGTTTGGATCCATTGCCAGAGCTCGAGCAATAGCAACACGTTGCTGCTGTCCTCCTGATAGTGATTGGACTCGTGCGTTAAACTTTTCTTCCAAGCCAACCGTGTTCAGTAAACGTTTGGCTTGTTCTGCTGCGGCCTGTTTGCTTTCTTTTTTTAACTCAACAGGTGCCAGCATAATGTTTTCACCAACGGTTAAATTGTTAAAAAGGTTAAAATGTTGAAATACCATGCCGATATTTTCACGAACCGTATTCATATTAGCGTTTTTATTAGCGATATCAACGTTGTCAATAACAACTGATCCCGATGTTGGTTCTTCAAGCTTATTCAGTGTCCGAAGTAGGGTGCTTTTACCCGATCCGGAGGGACCAATAATCACAACGACCTCATTATTTTGGACTGTCAAGTTGATGCCCTTTAACACTTTGTTTGTGCCAAACGTCTTCACTAAATTTGTCACTTTTACTTTTTCGCTCATACTTTTGTTCTCCTTTGAACCCAGTTGGACAACCAAGTTAATAACGTAATAATGATGAGATACATTAACGCAACAATCGTCCAAACTTTAAATCCTTCAAGATTTCTGGCGATAATAATTTTACCGGTTTGGGTTAACTCAAGTAAACCGATAATTGAAAGAATTGAGGTATCCTTTAAAGTGATGATGAATTGATTGATAAAAGATGGAATCATGATTCGAATTCCTTGAGGCAAAATAACCTTGCGCATAGACTTACCAAATGGCAAGCCAAGACTACGTGCTGCCTCCATCTGTCCGGGATCAACGGCTTGAATTCCGCCTTTAACAAAGGCTGCGATATAAGCACCTTCGTTAAATGTTAACGTCACAACACCAGCAACAAAAGCAGGTATTTTTTCGCCCGTTAGGCTTGGAATGCCGGTATAGATGAACAATGCCAACACAAGCAGCGGCATTCCCCGGAAGAGGTAAATGAGAATGCTTGATAACCAGTTGAAAAATTTGCCAGGAACGACACCCATTAGTCCAACAACAATCCCAAAAATAGTGGCGAAGAAAATAGAAACGACGGTTAGCCACATTGTTTCTTTTAATCCCGATAGTAAAGCACCTTGATTTTGCTTGATCAATCCAAGAAAAGTCCGATCTTCAGAACTGCCTGTTGATTTTGTCGTTGTTAGCGCATCGCTGCTCCCTAAATACTTAGCTTTAATATCATCATAGGTGCCACTGGCTTTTAAATCCTTAAGCCCATTATTAAAGGCAGCCAACAATGCTTTATTATGGCCCTTCTTAACGGCGAATCCATATGGTGCACTCTCAGCCGGTTTTGTGACAATCTTTAACTTGGTTCCCTGCTTAATAGCATATTGCATAACCGGATGATCTTCAAAACACGCTGCAGAATTCCCGGTTGTAACGTCCTGATACATATTGTTTGAGTCATCAAAGGTAGTGACCGTAAAACCATACTTCTTTTTTATGCTGTTAGCGTAATCTGCACCGGCCGTTCCGGTTTTTACAGCCACTTTCTTTCCACGTAATTGAGAAAGCGACTTTACCTTACTTTTTTTATTAACGGCCATCACAACTCCAGAAGTAAAGTAGGGATTCGAAAAATTAAATTGTGCTTTTCTAGCATTTGTAATTGACATGCCGGCAATAACACCATCAATTTGTCCTGATTCAACTGCTTGAACAGCTGCATTAAATCCCAGAGGCTTAATTTTTACTTTAAAGCCCTGTTCATTGGCAATCGCTCTAACTAAGTCCATATCGATACCAACGTATTTATTTTGTTTGTTTGCAAACTCAAATGGTGGAAACGTGACATCTGTACCGATCGTAAATGTTTTTCCTTTGACGGCTTGGTTAGCATTGCTGCCCAAATATTGACCAACAATTTTATCGTAGGTACCATTTGCCCTAATCTTTTTTAAACCAGCATTAAATTTAGAAACAAGTGCTTTGTGAGTACCTTTTTTAACGGCAAAACCGTACCAACCGGTGTTTGCTGGTTTAGTCACAATTTTTAATTTAAGTCCCTGTTTAATGCCATATTGCATGACCGGTTGATCCTCAAAACAGGCAACCGAATTTCCAGTTGTAACATCTTGATACATATTATCGGAATCATCAAAAGTTACGGTTTTAAAGCCATATTTTTTCTTAATGCTGTTGGCATAATCTGCGGCCGCAGTTCCTGTCTTTAACGCAACCCGTTTACCTTTTAATTGTTTAAAGTTCGTAATATGACTGCTTTTTGCGACGGCCATAACCACGCCTGTTTTATAGTAGGGGGTTCCAAAATCAAATTTAGCCTGTCTGTCTGGTGTGATAGTCATCCCAGCGATAACACCATCTTCTTGCCCTGACTGAACTGACTGCACGGCAGCATTAAATCCGACCGGTTTAATATGAACTTTAAATCCCTCTTCTTTAGCAATGGCGTTCATAATGTCAATATCAATACCAACATATTTGTTTTGCTTGTTTGCAAATTCAAATGGTGGGTAGGTAACATCTGTTCCAATTTGATAAGTTTTTGCCTGTGCCGCAATGTTTGAAAAAATAAGGCAAGTCAAAAAAGTCATCAAAAAGACAACCCATCTCTGGGCTTTTGACAATTTGTGGTTCATAATCATCCTCCTAATAATATGTAATAAAACATAACATAAAAATACAATAATGTGACCATTCTAGCAGAAATCTGTTTAAATGTATAGATTGATTGGCAATCGAATGAGACGGTCAGAGTTTATACATAAGGAAAAGATCATTTTTTAGAATGATTAAAAAATCGTTAAAACCACATTGACAATTATGGGGTATTTACTCATAATTAACTTTATATGTCTTGGGTAGGTGGGTCTTAAGTTTTTAACCTTATTACGTAAACAGGGCTATACATAAATGATCTAAATAAATGTGACATCATACTGGAGGAATTTAAGTTGAAATTTGCAGAATCAAATGTGCTTCAGGGACTTCCAAAACAATTTTTTGCTAACTTAGTGAAAAAAGTGAACGCAAAAATTGACACCGGAGCCGACGTGATCAACTTGGGTCAAGGGAATCCAGATCAACCAACACCGGATTTTATTGTAAAGGCCATGCAGGAGCAAACTGCTGTCCCTGATAATCATAAATATTCACAATTTCGCGGAGATCCGGCATTAAAGCGGGCAGCTGCCGATTTCTACAAAAGGGAGTATGGAGTTGAACTGAACCCTGATAAAGAAATCGCAATTTTGGGAGGCTCAAAGATTGGTTTGGTAGAGTTGCCATTTGCGATTTTAAATCCTGGCGATACTATGTTATTGCCTGATCCTGGCTATCCAGATTATCTGTCGGGTGTTGCCCTTGCGCAGGTGGATTTGTCATTAATGCGTCTCAAGGAAAAAAATAATTTCATGCCTGACTATCATGATTTGGATCCTCAAATTGTAAAAAAGGCCAAGTTGATGTATCTTAACTATCCTAATAATCCAACCGGGGCAGTCGCAACACCTGATTTTTTTGAAAGGACGGTCGCATTTGCCAATCAAAATCAAATTGGCGTTGTCCATGATTTTGCTTATGGCGCGATTGGTTTTGATGGTAAAAAGCCAATCAGTTTCTTACAAACACCCGGAGCGAAAGAAGTCGGTATTGAAACATATACATTCTCTAAATCCTATAATATGGCCGGATGGCGAATTGGATTTGCGGCCGGAAATGCCGATATGATCGAAGCCATTAACTTATTGCAGGATCACCTATTTGTTAGTGTTTTTCCTGCAATGCAGAAAGCTGCCATCACGGCTTTAAATAGTGACCAGCATACCGTTAGGGATTTGGTGGCCCTATATGAAAAAAGAAGAAATCAATTCTTTACGGCTGCTCGCTCAATCGGGTGGGAACCATATCATTCCGGTGGATCTTTTTACGCGTGGATGCCGGTTCCAGAAGGCTATACAAGTGAGTCCTTTGCAGATCTATTATTAGAAAAAGCGGCAGTTGCTGTAGCTCCCGGAAACGGTTTTGGTGATGGTGGTGAAGGATTTGTTCGTGTAGGATTATTAATTGACGAGCCAAGGTTTACAGAGGCCTGCCAACGAATTAAAAAACTTGGGTTGTTTTAAAGGTTTTTAGCTTGGTAAATTGCGGTTAATAATAAAGAGATCAGTGACAAGTCGCAAGTTGGCTTGTCCTGATCTCTTTATTATTACCAATAGTCTAGTTGTTTAGCTAATTTGGCTCTATTTAAATCACGCTGAGAAATCTGAGCTGTTTCTGTGCCATCCAACCCGGTTGATGATCGTTGAATTGGTCGTTTCCACAAATACTTTGTAATAACATTTCCATCGCTGGTAGGCGCAAACATTAAGTCACTTTGATAAGCTGTATGGTCCAGACCAAGGGTGTGGCCAAGTTCATGGGCAATCACACCTGTCCAGTATTGTTCAATCGACATCTGGGAGGCTATAGACGGCTTCATATAAGCAGTGGGGTATTTAGGATCATTAAAATGGGCTCTGTCCACGTAGATCTTTCTTCCATTAAATAGCCCATCCCAATTGTCCTGACCAGCGTTACCGAAACTAATGGTTAATGTGTGTGTTCTTTGAGATCCAATTTTAAAGACAACTGTGTCCAAAGCGTTATTCCACTTATTTGCTGCTATCTTTATCAAAGGTAATAATCTATTTGAAGTTGTATAAATAGTTGCTGTATTAGATTTAAACATTGCTTTTGGTGAAAAATGAAAAACGTTATATGAAACGTCAAACAACTTCTCGTTTTTAAGATAATCGGTATGAGACAAAGATAAAATTAATGGATCCGGATTCATATCCGGCGTTTCCTTGATTAATTTTGCAATCGAATGAGCAGACAAACGATTCTTTTGATTAGTTGACGTTTTAGTACCGTCAAATTGTTGATTAACGGCTATGTAACCGTTCTTTGGTATATTTTCAGCACTTGAATGGATGGTCTTAGGCGCATTGAACGCTGGATTTAGCGGATTTGCGCCCACGTCCTGATTGGTAGTCAAGATGGTAAGACAAAGCGAAAGCATTGTTGCCATCAGTAACAATAGTGTGCATCTAATTTGCTGCATGTGGTTTTCCTTTCACTGTTACATATAATTGTCTTAAATATAGCATATATATGAAGATGACATCTTGTTAATGCACGACTTAATAAAAAATTGGGCAAATAAAAAACACTGTCAAAATTGACAGTGTTTTTTATTTTTATCAATTATCATCATTCTAGTTAACGCAGTGATAGACAAGTTAATCTTTCAATACATTCAAGAAAACGGCACCAAGTCCTTGATCAAAGGTTGCTTTCCATTCGCCATCGGTTAAAGATTCAGGTAAGAGGAAAGTACCGCTTGATACGCGTTGACCTGCTTGTAGCGGTTGACCTTGATCCTCCAGCTTTTTAACCAACCAATGAAGTGAGTTTAAAGGATTACCAAGTACTTCTGATGACGCACCGTCCTTTAATTTCTGACCATTGTGGAAGAGCTGACATGTGACATTTGCCAAATCATCGACGTGATCGAATAAACGGGTGGCCTCTACTTCTTGGCCATAAACGACAAATCCACCAACTGCCGCATCTGCCATTACCATATATTTGGATAAGCTTGGGAACCAATCGCTAAAGCGTGAATCAGGTACTTCGACGGCAGGGGCGACCTTGGTTTTCTTCAATAAATCCTCAAGAGAATCTTTACTGCTAAGGGGTTCTTTAGCTGTAAACAGCATCTCTACCTCTGCTAACGGTTCCATTAACTCTGCTCGATGTAACGTGACTGGCGACTGGACAAAGTGACTTTTAACTTGTGCGCCATATAATGGGGAATCCGAATCAAACATATCTTGAGTCTGCTTACTGGTCAGCGATACTTTATAACCGCCAACTTCCTCACTTTTGAGTTCGGTAAATCGTTTTTGAACCCGGTATGCGGTTGCTTCATCGGTAACAACGTCTTTCCAGTCTGACTCCTTTAACGCTCTATGTGATTGATAGGCGTTGAAAAGTTCCTTTGCAAATGCGTTTTCCTTTGCTGATAATTCTAATGTAGCTTGTTTTTGTGTATCCATAAGCGTGACCTCCATAAATTTAGTTGATTTGTTTGTCCTCGCTTATAAGATTTTGTGAGGACAAATATGTGTGGGTAATAATACAGTGTGAAACTATGTCGTTAAAAATGAAAGCTATGTTAAATCTAATATGTTTAAAACTCGATGGTGCATTATGTTGTAAAAAGTTTAAGTTGCTAACAGCCCCTAAGTGACTAATCTGACCTGGATTATCGTTAGAGTTGCTAATGTCCGATTTCATATGTCCTCACCACCTTTAACTCTTTCTTCATTAAAATCCAACAAAAAACGTCCTTTAATTACCCAATCATTGGTAATTAAAGGACGTTTTAGCGCGGTACCACCTTATCTTTATAACCTTATTACTAAGGCTATCTCACACGTACAGTAAAAATTACGATACGCTGACATAATAATGGGTGCTCCCAATGCAACCTACTAAAAACATTTGGCTACATAGCTCGGAGATGATGATCATTTTATATCGTAAATTGCTTCTCACCAACCAGCAACTCTCTGATTACAACTACAAAATGACGTTTCTCTTCATCGCTTTTTCTAATGTGAATTTAATGATTGTCATTAATTTACACCCAGTTTTTAATAATGTCAACACTGTTTTTTTATTTTTGAAATTTATTTGGATTTTCGCGTAAAATGCGTGCGGGATTGCCAGCGATAATCACATTATCGCCAAATGATTTTGTCACTGTTGAATTTGCACCGACAATCACATTGTTTCCTAATGTCACTCCCGGGAGGATGACGGATCCGCCGCCAACCCAAACATCATCTCCAAGTGTAACCGGTTTGCCAAGCCCGGTGAAAGCCTCTCGTCCGGCTGGATCAAGCGGATGATAGGCTGAATAAATTTGAACATGCGGTGCCAACATGCAGTGATTGCCAATTGTAACGGGAGCAATATCCAAAATAACGTTATCATAATTGCACATAAAGTTATCACCGACATGAATATTGTAACCAAAGTCACAACGAAAATTTGGCTGGACCCATGGACTTTTCCCAACGGAGCCAAATAACTGGCGGATCAATTGTTCTTTTTCCTTACCAGCTGTATCGTCCAATTCATTCATCATTTTACATAAACGACGGGCTTTTGTTTCCTCTGAAGCTAATTCCGGATCCATGATGTTATAAGGTTCGCCGGCTAAAAATTTTTCCTTTTCTGTCGCCATTATTTTTCCACCTTTAATCTAGTATATTGATATAAAAACATTATATCATATTCATCAGTATCAATTGATGCAATTAAAATTGGTACTGATGAATTTAAAAATTAAAACCTGATTGATGAACTTCTCATTTTCGGGTATTATTAATGAAATGCGATAATCTCAACGGATGAGATGAAAGGATGAATTTGGATGAAAGCAGTTATCACGGTGATTGGTCACGATCAGATTGGAATCGTTGCCAAGGTATCACAAAAATTAGCAACATTGAAAGTAAATATTACTGATATTTCTCAAACATTAATGCATGGAGATTTTACAATGATGCTAATGGGAGAGTGGCGTGAATCGGAAGTTGATTTTGAGACCATTAAAAGGGGATTAACTGAATTAGGATCCGAAACAGGGCTGGATATCCATATTCAACGCCAAGAATTATTTGACGCCATTCAAAAACTATAGGAGGTTAATTTGAAATGGAAACCAAGCAAATATTAGAAACCATTCAAATGGTCTCCGAAGAAAAATTGGATATTCGAACGATCACAATGGGAATTTCATTGTTTGATTGTATTGATAGTAGCGGTGAGAAAGCCCGTCAAAAAATTTATGACAAGTTGACTAGCAGCGCAAAAGATCTTGTTAAAGTTGCCAATCAAATCGAATCTGAATATGGTATTCCAATTGTCAATAAGCGACTTTCAGTGACACCGATTTCAATGATTGCCGCTGCGTGTCACGACGATAACTATGTCGCATACGCCGAAACGATGGAAAAGGCTGCTCAAACGTTAGGCGTTGATCTGATTGGCGGCTTTTCGGCTTTAGTTCAAAAAGGTTACCAAACCGGTGATAAAAAATTAATTGCTTCAATTCCGGAAGCGTTGAATGAAACAACGCGGGTTTGCGGATCTGTCAATGTTGGATCAACCCGTGCCGGTATTAACATGGATGCGGTCAAACAGATGGGGCAGGTCGTCAAGCAGTTGGCGGCGATTGATCCTGTGAGCTGCATGAGTCTTGTCGTTTTTGCCAATGCAGTTGAGGACAATCCATTTATGGCAGGTGCTTTTCATGGTGTTGGCGAGGCCGATAAAGTCATTAACGTTGGCATTAGTGGACCGGGAGTTGTGAAACGGGCTCTGGAAAAAGTCCGTGGTGAGTCAATTGATATTGTTTCGGAAACCATTAAAAAGACGGCTTTTAAAGTAACCAGGATGGGACAGTTTGTTGGAAATGTGGCTGCAGAACGCTTAAATGTGCCATTTGGTATTGTCGATCTTTCATTGGCTCCAACGCCAAGTCAAGGTGATTCGGTTGCTGAGATTTTAGAAGAAATCGGACTGCAAAGCGTCGGTGCACCTGGCACAACGGCTGCATTGGCCTTGCTAAACGATGCGGTTAAGAAGGGTGGCGTTATGGCCTGCGAGCATGTAGGCGGCTTGTCAGGAGCATTCATTCCGGTTTCAGAGGATAGCGGTATGATCAAGGCTGTCGAACATAGTAACTTGAACATAGAGAAACTTGAAGCAATGACTGCGGTCTGTTCAGTTGGCTTGGATATGATTGCAGTTCCCGGTGACACGCCTGCTGAAACCATTAGCGGTATGATTGCCGATGAGGCGGCTATTGGGGTAATTAATAACAAGACAACAGCGGTCAGAGTTATTCCGGCAACCGGGAAAAAGGTTGGCGAAAAAATTGATTTTGGTGGCCTTTTTGGGTACGCACCTGTTATGCCTGTTAATTTAAACAGTCCTGCTAAAATGATTAACAGGGGCGGACGAATTCCAGCACCAATTCATTCATTTAAAAACTAAAAGTCATCTATTTCGGATAGGATTATGTCGAAACGGATTGTTAAAAAGTTGGGGCAAAATGTTCCGGCTTTTTTGTTTGTAATCGTTTTAAATGTATGATATAGCCTTTTTAGGTAAATGTTGTTCCCCTGCCATCACAATCACTTGATGGAGGCATATTTTAGATATTTAAAAGGATGTGATGGTATATTAAGGTCAAAAGTGATCACGGAACGGAGGCATTTTATGAAATCGTCTGAGGAGCCATTGACTAATCGTTTGAGCAAGTTATCATCGACGGATTTGATTAAATTAACATCCGGTGAGGACTTTTGGCACTCTTCGTCACTAATCGACGATCATATTCCTAATTTTCGAATGAGTGATGGACCAAATGGTTTAAGGTATCAGGCTGATAAAGGGGATGCTTTGGGAATCAACAACAGTGTGCCCAGTACCTGTTTTCCGACTGCAAGCGCTATTGCCTGTACATGGGATCCAGAGCTGATTAAGCGCATGGGTCGGGCAATTGGTCAAGAAGCACGTAGCTTAAATGTTGATATGGTTCTTGGCCCCGGCATCAATATTAAACGAAATCCCTTATGTGGTCGAAACTTTGAATACTTCAGCGAAGATCCATATTTAGCCGGGACTATTGGTGCTGCGTGGATAAAAGGGTTGCAATCCCAAGGGGTTGGTGCCTGCGTTAAGCATTTTGCGGGCAATAATCAGGAGAATGACCGACTGCGATCAGATTCGCTTATTGATCAAACCGCTTTGCATGAACTATATTTGGCGGCCTTTCAGATTGCTGTGACAAGGGCCCAACCCGAAGGAGTCATGTGTTCTTACAATAAGGTGAATGGTACCTACGCAAGCGATAATCCATACCTTTTAACGACGGTCTTAAGACAGCAATGGCGATTTAAAGGAAGTGTGATAACTGACTGGGGCGCGTTAAATAATAAGATTGCCAGTATTAATGCCGGTACGGATTTAGAAATGCCATCCAGTAATCACTTATTTGATAAACAGGGTTTGGCAGGATTGAAGACTGGCCAACTTCAGAACAAAGCTTTATATCGTGCAGCCGAAAATGTCATCAAAATTGCCGAAAAGAAACGACCTGTGTTTAAAGGAGACCGGTCGGCATTATTAAAGGAAAGCGGTCAACTTGCACAAAAGATTGAAGAAAGTGCAGCTGTTTTATTAAAAAATGATAATCAGGTGTTGCCAATAAAATCAAGTGACGAGGTAGCTGTCATTGGTGAAATGGCAGCTCATACCAGATATCAGGGGGCTGGATCATCCCATATCAATCCACCCGAGTCAGTTACAATCCTTCAAGGACTGGATCACATGGGCGTTCATTATCAGTATCAGCAAGGTTATTCACTTTCTAATCAAAAATCGGATCAGTTCATTACAAGTGCCGTGGCGCTTGCTAAAAAGGCTGACAAAGTTATTTTTGTAGCCGGGTTGCCGGAAAATGACGAGTCGGAGGGCTTTGATCGAAAAAACATGCAGCTGCCTGTTATTCAAAATGTGTTAATTGATAGAATTGCGGCAGTTAATCCAAATGTCATTGTTTTGTTGGTAGCTGGGGCACCGGTCGAACTACCATGGTTAAAGGATGTGAAAGGCGTGTTAAACCTTTATCTTGGCGGTCAATATGTCGGCAATGCTGCAGCAAACTTATTACTGGGGAAGGTGAATCCCTCTGGGAAATTGGCTGAAAGTTACCCGATTAACTACATGGATGTCCCTTCTGCAGAAATCTATGATCATAATCCTCAATCTGTCGGGTATGCGGAAAGTGTTTATGTTGGTTATCGCTATTATGAAAAATCAGGTACCCCGGTTGCTTTCCCGTTTGGCTATGGGTTGAGCTATACAACGTTTAAAATTAGCCGGATTGAAATAGATACCGATATGATTCGAGAGAGTCAATCAATCCACGTGAAAGCGGATATCACAAACACGGGCAATGTCGATGGTGCTGAGGTTATCCAGGTTTATGTAGGAAATGAGAAAGATCGGCCTTTAAAACCGCTAAAAGAATTAAAGGGATTTAAAAAGGTCGTGATAAGAGCCGGTCAGACCAAATCAGTGACAGTTGAATTGCCGGCACAGGCCTTTTCTGAGTGGTGTGATGCCTCCCAAAAATGGCAATTACCTTTGGGGCACAAGTTTATTATAATTGGTGATAGTTCGAATAATGTCGTATTTTCAACGAGAATTCAATCAAAAGGGATTTCTTTTCCTGATAAGAAAAATTTACCGATTTGGTATTCAAAACCACAGGATAAACCAACGCTTGCGGATTTTTCTAAAATGAGTGGACTGGAAATTAAAAAGCAAGTGGTTCCAAAGCCTGGTCAATATACAAAGTTAAATACACCCAGGGAATTATCAATGCATTCTTTTATTATTCGAAAAATGATTAAGAGAATGAAAGAAGCTCGGCTAAAAGGTATTTCCGATCCAAACAGCGCAGCAGTTAAATTTGAGGAAACGATCATAATGGATTCACCATTAATTAGGTTGGCTCAACAATCAGAAGGAAAGCTGTCATTGAAAACGGTCGATAAGTTGGTTGAAATTGCGAACCGCAGATATATTAAGGCGCTTTTGTAATTAAAAAGATTAGTTGCTGGCAGTTTCCTGCTTTTTAAGATCATTGCAAAAAATGAAACGATAAAACAATAAACAGCTTAATGTCATCTGTTTGCGTAGAGAAGCAAATGACATTAGGCTGCTGTTTTATAGATCTTTTTTTACAATGACACAGGGCACACCATCTTCGAAAAATGGCTTAGAGGCAACTGAATAACCCATTTTTTCATAAAAACCTTCGGCGGTGACTTCACTATGGATTAACGATTTTGTTAAACCAAGTTGTTTGGCATATTTTTCCATTGCGGTCAGAACCCTTTTGCCCAAACCCTTTCCGCGATATGCTTTTAGAGTTGCAACCCGACCGATCTTTAAAGTGTTTTCGTCGGTTTGTTCGAAACGACAAGTTGAAACGGGGGTCTTTTCATCAAACAAAACGGCATAAACTTCTTGATCAGTATCTTTATCATCAAATTCGTCTCTTAAATCAATTCCTCGTTCGATGACAAAAACGGATAGGCGAACATAGGTAGCTGCTGCGCGAATAGGCTTAGAACTTTCTACAATCAATCGCATCAAATTTCTCCTGTTCTGTAATTTGTTATTAATCTTTTTGTAACAAATTTGTCGAAATATAAAAAATGTGGTTAAATCATGATATGATAGATTAATGTAATTACGAAATTAGAAAAGCTTGAAGATTTTATTAAGGATATAAAATCGTAAAGCTTATAAGTAGATTGTACGTTCTAATCCTCGTAAAATGAAGTAAAATATCTGCCAAGGGGGCTGGCTAGATCCATGTCACGAAAAGAAAAGTTCAGCCAACAAAAGAAAATAAAACGCAATCGCAAGCTAAGACGGTTTTCAGCGGTTGTTGTTTTGCTGTTGGCTGGTGGATTCATTGGGTCGCACGTTTATTTTCAGAATCATTTTAAATGGACAAAAATTAATGATGTTAACGTGTCGGGCTTGACTGTTGCACAAGCAACAAAAAAATTGAATAAATCAAGAATCGATGAAAGTGGCAATTATTTAGTTGTAAAGGATTCACGTATTAAATTGAATTCAGACGACGTTAAGCAATTATTCAAGCACCGTAGTTCTATGAGTATGTTGACTTCAAAGCAGATGAATGCGCAAGCTGAAGTCTCTAATAAGGCGTATCATTATCGAATAAAGACACTGTTACCTAAATTTGAAAATCGAGTTGATCAAATGAATATGACCAGAAAACCAACGATTGATTCGACTATTAACCTTTCTAATGGGAAGGTGACTGTTAAAAAGGGCACTCAAGGTACTGAACTTGATAAGGCATCAATGGTTAAGGACTTTAAGAAGCAAGCTAAAGATAATTTGTTGATCTCCGTCAAGATGAAGAAGCAGGTTGCTGCTGCTCCTAATAGTGCGACAATCAAGAATCGACAGCAAGCACTACAAAAACGGCTTGATAACAAAGTTACCTTAAAAACATATAATAAGTCGTTTACGTTTGCTGCTAAGAAATGGTTGACTAACGGTGAAGTTACTGCAAACGGCCATTATAAATTTGACACAAGCAAGGTCACACATTGGGTTGCCAAATTTGCTAATAAAGTTGATACACTTGGAAAATCACTAACTATTTCAAAATCGGGTAAAAAAATTACAATTCCAAGTGGTGGTACCTATGGCTGGAAAGTTAATCGGCAGTCTTTATCAAATGCTATTGCAAAAAATCTAACCCAAAAGAATCCCCAAAATGTTAATTTAAAAAATTATGTTTCTGGAACCGGCTACGGTATCAACGGAGTTGGCAAGACATATGTTGCAGTGGATCTAACGAATCTGCAGGAATATATTTATAAGAATGGTCATTTGAAAGCAAAAATTCCGGTGATGTCTGGTACTTTGACGGGTGGTAATGCAACGCCAACCGGGACTTACTTTATTATGTACAAGCAGCGCCATGCCACACTTCGTGGTAAAAATAGTGATGGTTCCAAATATGCGTCACCAGTTGGTTATTGGGAGCCGGTGACACTTTCTGGGGTTGGGCTGCACGATTCGCCTTGGCAACCCGCATCAGTGTATGGGAATCCTAGTGCTCGAGCCCAATATCATTCTCATGGATGTTTAAATAATCCACCATCTCAGATGCCAAAAGTATGGAAGTATACGCATACGAACGAACCTGTTGTGATTTATAAGTAACATGTGGATAAATGCTAAAAAACGATTAGTATATGATGACGAAAATAAAAATATTTGATTGACCAAAATAAAGAGGCTGTTTCATAAAAGCAAAAATGCTTTTTATGAAGCAGCCTCTTTTAAATATAATGGTTGGCATGTCGTCTTTAGTCAGCAATTAAAATTTTAATGCCCAAGTATAAATTATAAATGAACATGGCCACGTCCACTAAAACAACTAAGACAAGTAGAATAATAAGCATGATCCCGGTTATCTGTGAATTCTTTGTGGTTAGCCCTGTAATACCAACAATCATCATGGTAAGGATTGTGAGGACCAAAGGGATTAGGTGGAGTAGAAAGGCATTTCTGGCGGTCTCATGCATGTCTTGATGATCAGTTGTGACCAACCATACAATAAACGGGAAAATAAAGGGTGCGAAGATAATCGATAAATAGGATAACGCGTTAACTATTTTGTTTTGAGACATGGTAATTTCCTCCGGGAATAATCAGTCGTCTAGTTTCTATTTGGCATATGATTTGTAAATTGGCGCTCTAAACAAGTCGACATAGCCGCCAGAACCGTGATAATCTCTTAAAACTTTAACTTTCTGTTTATTAATAGTTCGGTAAGTCGTTTTCCACCCACCGTCACTTTGATAGGCTTTATCTGCTAGGGCATTAAACGTATATTTTTCAGAACTGACAATTTTTGCAACCGCCAATTTTTTATAACCTTTCCAATTACTCCGGAATAGGCCGTGGGTTTTTCCTTTATATGTCTGGGTTACCGAGAACTTATTAATATGGGTGACACACATATGACCATTCACGTATGAGTACCAGTTTCCACGCAAAGTTTGTGGCGTGGAGTTATAAATTTTTTCAGTTTTAAAATAGGAAGCACTTACGGAAAATGAATGTGCTAGTTCTCCAAAAGTTCCTAATGTTAATCCGATAATGGGTAATGCAATTAATTTAAAAAGAGTTTTTGTCATTTTGGTTAGTATATCCTTTCATATGATAAGCTCAGCTTAATAGCAAAATTGATAACAGTTAAACAACTATATAAGCAATATATCGTTTTTTGAAGGTTGTTGTCAAATTGTTAACATTTGTAATGAAAAAAGAGCTGTCGGTTATAAAACCGGACAACTCTTTTTATGAAGACGGTATGGTCAAAATTGACCTTAATTATGATTCTGAATGTTTACTTCGACGGGTAGGGTGATTTTTTTCGTCTTCTTCCAATTTCTTTTGGTACATCTTATCAGTCACATAGGGATAAGTCCATTTAATCATTGCGGACATAATGATTGGTAACGCGATGACCAAGATGATTAACCCCACAATAACAGCAGTAGCAACTTGAATCAATGTTAAGACATTTGATGGAATTAAAGCTGCAAACGTACCGCCCAAAATAATGGCAGCTGAGATAACAACGGTTCCAATAATTGTAGCCGAATGTAGAATTCGGCGACGAACATCTGGAATAGCACTCGCGTCATCTCTATAGCGCATCATTAAGAAGATACTGTAATCAACACCCAACGCGATTAACATAATAAAGCTAAAAAATGGTGTGTTCCAGGTTAACATATCTCTTGCCATCAGGTAGCCGGAAATCCAACGAGTAATCTGTAAGGATCCAAAGTAAGTGACAATTAATGTGCCAATGATTGTCAGTGCTTGAACCAGCGAACGTGTCACGATCATTAGAGCTAATCCAATTCCGATTAACATAATCGCAACTGTACGTAGGAAGTCACCATTGGCTGTTTTTTGAAGATCAGCTGTTTGTGAACTCTGACCACCGATTGCAACAGTCGCATTTTTAAGATCGGTGTTCTTCAGCCTGGCTTTTACGTCGGATGAAATCGTCCGAATACGTTTAGCAGACTGGGTCGTACTTGGATCAGAAGTCAGAACAATTGTCATATTAGTGATTTTACGATTCTTCGACATAAAAGTATCAAGAGATGGTGTAAATGAAGAACTTTTTACCGTATCGGCTGGCATGTAGAAGGTATTGCCAAGATAGGATTTCTGCATTTGTTTTAAATAGTTGTTAACAGTATTGGTACCATTATCAATTTGTCCAAGAGCGTTATTAGCTGAAGTTAAGCCCTGTTGCAATTTTTGAGTCTGGGCCTCGAGCTGCTTCATCTTGGTATTCAACTCTTGAACGCCACTATTGACCTGTGCGCTTCCACTGGCAACACTTCTTGCTCCGGAAGTAAGTGTGGTACTCTTCTGCTGGAGCTGAGAACTACCCTGATTCAATCGATTTAAGCCACTTGCAAAAGGTGTTGATTGCGAACGCAATCTACCGAGGCCTGAAGTAACTGAGCTTGATCCAGCTGCTAATCGACCGGCACTTTGGCGAACAGATGGAATTCGGCTGGTTCGTCTTTGTAATTGACGAATGCCTGAAGTGACTTGTTGACTTCCAGCTTGTAGTTGACCAACACCGGAGGTAAGGGAGGAAGCACCTCGGCTAAGCTGCTGAGAACCGCTGGAAAGTTGTCCAACACCAGCGGTATAGGTTGAAACGCCCTGACTTAGTTGTTGGGCGCCGGCTTGCAGGCTTTTTGCACCATTGGCAAGCTTTTGAACTTGGGCGGCATTTTGGGAAGCGTTCGAACTGGCGAGTTGTTTGTTAGCACTCGTTAACCCCTTTTGGACTTTCTTCAAACCATAATTTGCCTGATTTAAGCCATTTACTAACTTTCCTAATTGGCTTTTAAGATAAAGCTGTTGAATTTTGTCACCACTTGGTCTTGTAACTGAAGCAACTGTCTTAACGCCTGGCTCGGAATTTAAATACCCGGTCAAATCATCAAGCTCAGCCAGGTCCTTTTGATTGTCAAGAGACTTTTTACTTTCGATATATAACGTTGATGGTCCGGACATACCAGCAGGATAGTGAGCTTGGATGACTTCATAACCAGCCTTTGATTGGACAGTATCAGGAAGCTCATCGGCATTGTTAAAATTGAGTTGTTGTGTTCCAAAGAACAATAATGGAATAGCCGCGATAACTAATATTCCGACCATCACAAAGGTATGAGAAAGTGTGATTTTAGATAAAAGATTCCAAAGAAAGCTTCGATCGTGGGCTGAAAGGTCTTTGCTTGGCCAGAACAGTTTTTCACCCAACGTCGACATAAAGAACATATTGAAAGTCAGAAGAACGGCCAGTAAAATGGCGACCCCGACAGCAACAGCCACGCCTGAACGATAAAATTCAAATTTAGCAAGCGCCAAGGCGGTGAATCCAATTAGGACGGAAGATCCGCTGTACAAAATGGTTCGACCGGCATGTTTGCGGGCGGTTCTCGCGGCAGCTGTTGCATCCAAACCGTTTTTTATTTCTTCCTTAAAACGATCATAAAGCAGAATATTATAATCTGTTCCAATTCCGAAAAGGACAACGACAAGGAAGACTTGCGTAAAGTTGGAAATCGGGAAATTATATTTATCTGCCAAGTTCATGACCACGTTTAGGGACATTAAGTATGAAAGACCGACCGTTAGTAATGAAATAATCGGGATAAATAAAGACCTGAAAACAATGATAAGAACAATAAAGATAAAAATTGCAGCAATTATTTCGGTTTTTTGCAATCCTTTTTCGGTAACAGTTGAAAAGTCTTCATTTAAAATATCATTCCCTGTTACATAGGTCCGTAACCCCGGTGTTTTAATTTTGGTTAAAAGCTTATCCGTTTGAGAACGCACCTTGTACTTACTAGGTAAAGTGACCATAACCATTTGAGTTGTTTTATCGTCGGATGTTAGCTGTTTCTTAGCAGCAGAGTTATCCCCGGGACTGGTAACGCTGTTGGTATGTAAACTGGCATCACTTTTTACAGCATTAGCTGCATCGGTAATTTGTTGTGACTGTTCAGAAGTAATCTTACCGTTCTTATTATTGAAAACCAATATAAGGCTTCGAACAGATTTTCCGCCAGCAGCCTTCTTTTGAATTTTGTTGGCAACTTCGCTTTCAACGTTTGATGGTAAAGAAATTGCCCCTTTATCACGAACTAGTTGCGAGATATTCGGCAGGGTAAAGATAGCAATTAGAGCTAGTCCAAGCCAAATAATCAACGCCAAGACATGTTTTTCACGAAATCTTTGCATTATTTTTCTCCCCTTCTCCTAATAATTAATTATAAGCGACCGTTTAAATTTAGACACTTGTATAAGCTATTTGAAAATGATAAACTCAGCATGAAAATGTTGCAAGTCACAATCGGCAACATTTGTTTAGATTTAGACAAAAATCAAAAAGTGCAAAAAATGAATGAAGCGAGGCCATTATGAAATACGATCTATCCAAAAAGCCCACAAGAGGGGCACAGCGAACACTTGATGCTTTTTTTAATACAATGCTGTCTCTATTGTCTCAAAAGACTTTTGATAACATTAGTGTTAATGAAATATGCAACGTCAGTAATTTTCCCAGGGCAACATTTTATAATTACTTTGACGATAAATATGATTTAGTGGATTATTGTTGGCATGTTTTGGCGGCTGAGATTCAAGTTGACAAAGTCACGAAAGTACAGTCTGATAAAGCTTTGATGGTTTATTTTGATCGGTTATACGATATATTCGAAAAAAATCAAAACGTACTCAATCATATTTTAAAAAATAATGATTTTTCAGGAACGCTGGTGACCAGCTTTGTGAACTATCTTAAAAATATGATGCAGCAAATTTTCTATGAATCATTAAACTATTCAAAGCCTGAAATACCAACTCAGTTGATGGCAGATCATTGTAGTGAAACGGTGCTGCTTATTTTGGAATGGATCTTTTTAAAACAAAAGTCAACGACAAAACAACAAGCGCACAAATATTTAGAAACGCTATTGGATTAGACTTTCTGTCAAATGATCAAGGGATGACATTGTGGTTGTTGTCGCCACCGGCTTCTTGCATACCTGTTATTATAAACGTTACGCAGAGCCATCTCAATGACTATCATGAATCAAAACGGGGATTGGGTTTTCAATGTATTTGTTAACGGATACATAATGTGCTAGTATCTTACCTAACGTGAATCAACTCACGAGTATTTTTGATATATCTAATAGTTAAGGAAGTGACATGATGTCCCTGACGGCAGATGAAGCTGCTGCAACAATCGAAGAGTTCCAGCAGAATTTTGAACTGGCCGGTGTTTCTTTAGACACGGCAGCCAAAGATTTACATACCAGCCCGCTGCATTTAAAGCAGGTCATGAATTTAAATGTTACCAGAATCGAAGAGCCATGGATTTTGAGAAATTATTTGGTTAAAATTATTTTAAATCATGAAAGGGAACCCGTTCCCTTTTCAAAGTTAACCGGTAATCCAAAGCGTTACAGATTTTTGAATCATCAATATATTGAAGAAGGAAAGCTTGCGTAGTAGAGAAGAAGCTTAAGTGAACTTCTTTAATAGTTGGAAATGAGGTATCAACTTAAAACGAGATATTTTTGATCAGTCTTTTTGACTGAGCTGAAAATATCTCGTTTTTTTAATACTTTCAATGATTGATTATTTAACAACGGTTTGCATTTTTGATGTCAATTTATCACCTGCAAACATTAAGCTTAACGCTCGTCCATTCTTACCAGTGGCGTATGTAACATTTCTGGCGGACACATTACCATGACCGGTTAATGATTCTGCGTCGGGGACACCTAATGTTTTGACAACCTGGGTATATGTTTCCCCCTTTTGAACGTTATTAAGGCGATTTTTGGAAATATAACGGCGATTCTTAATGCTTGCCTCAATATAGCCCTTACCGATTGCGTGACCATTTAGAAATTCAACGGTAAGCGCCGAAGCCTTAAAACTTGTTTTTAAATTTGTCCAAGAATATTGAATGGCGGCCTTTTTTCCGGAGTTGTTAACTGTAACTCGACTTTTAGAATTTGGTTTTCCAAATGATGTTAAAATGACATTTTTTGAAGTACCATTCTTTGGCGAGGTAACATTACCGGTTTCAATTCTATTGTAATCTGCTCGACCGATTGCCGATCCGTTACTTGAAACTCTGAAAGATTGGGCTGTTTTTTGACTCTCGGATTTATTAGGAGTCTTTTCACTGGAATGACCGCATGCAGCAAGTGACATAGTTGTTAAAAGAATCATTGATATTGCTATTATTTTTTTCAATTAAATATCCCCCGATTAATCTATTTTTAAAGTCGGTACCTAGAGATAAGCATACCAAAAATATTGATTATAGTTACGGAACTTCAGGAAATTTTAGTAATTGGATCAGGGGATGTTTTAATTTTTGGTGGGATACATCATAAAGCTGAATGGCGACGTAAAGTCTGAAGAAAAAAAGGGGCCTGGGTTGCAGAATAATCGTTAATGCAATCTGTAAACAGTAGTACATTAAATAAGCAACTATTTTTTTGTTATAAAAGATGACATATATTTAATAAATTAGAAAATACCAGACAAAAAAACGATATTTGTTTCATCACAATGTTATTTATTGGTATGTATAATAACGTGCTGATTTTTAAGAAGGATATTGACAAAAATTGAAATAGGTATATATTTGTATTCGTAAATCAATGTTATATGATATTACATGAAATGAGGACTGATTATGAGATTAGAAAAAGATTGTATTGGTGAAATGTTTGTACCTGATGATGCATTGTATGGCATTCATTCGTTAAGAGCAAAACAAAACTTTCCCATCACAAGAGAACACGTTAATTCACTTATTATTGAAAGTTATCTTCAAATTAAAAAAGCTGCAGCACTTGCTAATCAACAAGCCGGCACATTGAATAAAGAAAAAGCGACATTTATTATTTCGGCATGTAATCAGCTGCTACTTTCAAAGGATTTTCGAGCGATGATTGTTCCTGCCATTCAAGGCGGTGCAGGGACCTCGACTAATATGAACATAAACGAAGTTGTCGCAAATTTAGCCATGAAGATTAGTGGAGAGGGAAGCCAAGACCCCGTTTCAATTCATCCCAATGATGATGTGAATCAATCACAGTCAACCAATGATACTTATCCAACTGCCGGGAAGATGGCAATGTTAAAGGCTTTGGACCCATTAGAAGATATGTTAAAAGACCTAACACATGCACTTGAACAAAAAGCGGAAGCCTATCGAAATGCGATTAAGGTTGGCCGCACACAACTTCAAGATGCAGTACCGACAACTTTTGGTCGAAGTTTTCAAGCGTATTCCTCAATGTTTAAACGGGATTTGCAGAAAATGAAATCGTTTGAAGCATCTCTTGAACAGGTCAATCTCGGTGGTACTGCTATTGGTACGGGGCTTAACGCAAGCGTGTCCTATCGCCAAGCAGTTACTCCGATTTTAAGCCAAGTTTCGCACTTATCATTGACTCAATCGGATGATTTGGTTGACGCCACTCAGAATAGCGATGTTTTTGCAGGATTTTCAGCTATTCTGAAAGGACTGGCGATCAACCTATCAAAATTTTGTAATGATCTCCGCCTGCTGGCAAGCGGTCCTCAAGCTGGATTAGCTGAGCTTTCATTACCAAAGGTTCAGGCAGGATCGTCAATTATGCCTGGGAAAGTTAACCCGGTCATTCCTGAGGTTGTTAATCAGGTTGCTTTTGAAATTATTGGTAAAGACTTGACGGTGACAATGGCAGCCGAAAGTGGTCAACTAGAATTGAACGCGTTTGAGCCGATGATATTTAGAGAACTATTAATCAGTGAAGACCATTTAACAAAGGCCATTCAAACATTAATTGAGAATTGTGTGACCGGTATCAAGGTAAATTTGACACATTGTCAACAGGAGGTTGATCATTCATCGATTACTGCAACAATCCTTTCACCATATTTGGGTTATGAGCAAACGACGGCTCTGATTAAAAAATCTGAAGTGACTCATACGTCAGTTAAACAAGTAGTTAAAATGGCCCACCTACTACCTGATTCATTAATTGACAGCCTATTCTCTCCTGAAGTATTAACCAATGCCAAACCAATTGAACCTAGCGAATCGGGCTCTTTTGTGAACAGTAATCGATAATTGATAAATATCAATCAATATAACTTTCGGCGAAGAATGAAAAGCTGCCGGAAGTTTTTTTGCGAATAAATGGTGAGTTAACGAATTTTTAAATATGCCTAAGGCCTTTATTTCTGCACACAATTATAAAAAAGCTCTATACTTAACTTGTTTATCATTTCAGCAAGTTAAATAACTTATTACGGGGGTGAATTATGGCAAATAATGAATCTACTAAAGTGGACGACGTGGCAAAGAAAAGTCTTGAGGGTTTAATGACTGATTACCAAACCACTTCTCAGGGATTAGCGCAAGAAGAGGCTGATAATCGACTCAAAAAGTATGGGGAAAATACGATCCAAGCTGCAAAAAAGCGTTCAGAGATATTGATTTTTGTTGAAAACTTTACGTCAATGATGGCGATTCTTCTTTGGGCTTCGGGCATTATTGCAATGTTTGCCGGAATGCTAGAGCTGGGTGTTGCTATTTGGACTGTTAACGTTATTAATGGCTGTTTTTCATATTGGCAACAACATGCCGCTCAAAAAGCAACTGATTCTTTAAAAAAGATGTTGCCTTCTTACGTTAAAGTTACTCGAAATGGAAGCGTCAAACAGATTCGGGAAGAAGAGTTGGTCCCTGGAGACCTGTTCGCGCTTCAAGCTGGTGATTCTATTCCGGCAGATGCCAGGATATTTAATTGCTCAAACCTGCAGGTAGATGAATCCTCACTAACTGGGGAATCGGTTCCTGTGGATAAGGGAGACCAGTATCAGCACGGTGATGGTGAATTTGCCCAAAATAACATTGTTTTTGCCGGAACAACTGTGACGAGCGGCACTGCCAGTGGCATTGTTTTTGCGACAGGGATGACGACTGAGTTTGGGAGAATTGCCCAACTAACTCAAAATCAGAAAAAGGTGATGTATCCACTTCAACGGGAATTAAATCAGTTAACCAGGCAACTGACACTAATCGCCGTTTTAATTGGTGTTGCTTTCTTTCTATTGGCAATCTTTTTTGTTCATTCTCCAATAGCCTCTTCGTTTATTTTTGCATTGGGCATGATTGTGGCTTTCATTCCGGAAGGGCTTTTACCAACGGTTACACTTTCTCTTGCTCAAGGCACACAGAGAATGGCAAAGCGCCATGCATTATTGAAGAACCTGAATAGTGTTGAGACACTTGGTGAAACAACGGTTATCTGTTCAGATAAAACAGGGACACTCACTCAAAACCAAATGACTGTTAATCATATCTGGTTGATATCCAAGCAATACGAGGTGAGTGGAACCGGTTATTTTACAAATGGAACTGTGACATCAGCGGGGCAATCGGTCGATATTGGGGAAGAAGCTGATTTAAAAATTCTTCTTCAAATTGCAACGCTTGATAATGATACGGAAGTAACGGAAGGGAAAAAAGACGAAAAATCAAAGATTTTAGGAACACCAACGGAAGCGGCACTAGTGATTTTGTCCAGGAAGGCCGGTATTAATAGTCGTCATGAGAATCAGAAATTTCCTCGCATAAAGGAATTGCCTTTCGATTCAAAGCGAAAATTAATGTCGACGATTTCAAAAACCCAAACAGGAAAGCCAATAATCTATACCAAGGGAGCTCTAAGCAGTGAGCTTCAAATATGTGATCGCATTCTAGATGCTGGACAAATTAGAACAATCACGGATGCTGATCGACAAAAAGTACTTGACGTTAATGAAAAATATTCTAGAGAAGGATTACGGTCACTTGCTTTTTCTTTCCGGGAGGTGGCTGGTCAGGATCCGCTTGTGGGGCAGAAAATTGATGACTATACCATTAAAACAGCCGAAACACATATGGTTTTCGTTGGTTTGGTAACGATGTCCGACCCACCGCGACCGGAAATCTTTGATGCAGTTAAAAAGTGTCATCGTGCCAGCATTCGAATCATTATGGTCACTGGTGACAGTCCTATCACAGCGAAAAGCATTGCGACAAAGATCGGTATTACAACAGACAAAGCTCAAGTTATTACCGGTAATGAATTGGATCAGTTATCGGATGATGACCTTCAAAAGGCAGTTAAAGGTGAGGTTATATTTGCCAGGGTGGCGCCAGAACATAAATTCAGGATTGTCTCAATGTGTCAAAAAAATGGCGAAGTTGTCGCTTCAACGGGTGACGGTGTCAACGATGCTCCAGCTTTAAAACGGGCTGACATCGGAATTGCAATGGGCGTGACAGGAACAGATGTCGCAAAAGATGCAGCGGATATGATTTTAACGGATGACAACTTTGCTTCAATTGTGAGTGCAATTGAAGAGGGCCGAACGGTCTACAGTAATCTGCAAAAATTTCTATTATATATTCTCAATAGTAATGTTCCCGAAGCGGCACCTTCGGTTGTGTTTTTGCTAACGAGAGGATTGGTGCCTTTACCATTAACCGTTATGCAGATTTTAACGGTTGATTTGGGCACTGACCTTTTACCTGCATTGGGCCTGGGAATTGAAAAAAGCGAACCGGGGATTATGGATCTTCCACCCCGCCCACAGGACAGTCATTTACTTAATAGATCAATCGTCATAAAGGCGTTTGGATTATACGGGTTGGTTGCTTCAATTATTTCTACCTGTGCCTACTTCTTTGTCAATGGCGTTCATGGATGGCCATCGGTTTCTCTCATGTCTTCCGGAACAGGATATGCCGAGGCAACCACGATGACATTGGGAGCCATTATTTTCTGCCAAATTGCAGCAGCAATGAACTGCAGGACACAGATTTCGTCTGTTTTTTCCGTTGGCCTTTTTAGTAACCGGCGGATATGGCTGGGAATTATTGTTGAAATTGTGTTGCTTGCAGTGTTGATGTATACACCATTTTTGCAGGCAGTATTTAACACGGGGCCGTTGGATCGTGTAGAATGGTTCTTCTTGTTCTGTATTCCAATTCCATTATTTTTACTCGAGGAGTTACGAAAATGGATTGTTCGAAAGGTTGATAGTCGTCATTGATACTGAAAAAAATTCGGCCATTAAATTTTGGGCTTGAAAATGGTGAGTATTGAAAAAGAGTCTGGGTCTAAATTGCCTAAGCTCTTTTTATTTTCTTTATTTTTGTTGCATATGCAACAAAAATAGAGTAATATAAATTTGTCAAAAAAATGATATAGGAAGAGGGATGTATTTTGGTTGATATTTTAAGGTCGATCGGTGTGATTGCAAGAGCGCTGGATTCGATTGCAAATGTTGAGTTCAAGCAATTTGATCTGTCTAAAGGGCAATATCTGTATCTGGTTCGAATCTACGAACATCCCGGGATAATTCAAGAGCGTTTGGCAGAAATGATTAAGGTTGACCGAACGACCGCTGCACGGGCAATTCAAAAGCTTGAAAAAAACGGTTTTATCAGAAAACAGTCAGATAACGTCAACAAGAAAATTCGCCGGTTGTTTGTTTCACCAAAGGGAAAAGAGATTGCACCGATGATTCAGAAAGAAAACCAATATTCTAATCAAGTAGCGGTGCAGGGGCTGTCTGAACTAGAGAATAAGCAATTGGCTGAGCTACTTAAAAAAGTAAGCTATAATGTTAATGCTGATTGGGATAAAGTCAAAAAGGGCCAACAGAGAATTTATTAGTATGGCTAAAGGGGGGAAGTTAATTGGCAGTATTATTAAGAGAGTGTACGTTGGAAGATGTTCAAGCTCTTCAAAAAATTAGTTGTGAAACGTTTACGGATACGTTCGGAGATGTCAATACCCAAGAAAATTTAGAGAAGTACTTAGCCAATGCATATAGCATTCGGCAATTAAAGAGCGAATTGTCTGATCCTGAATCGGCTTTTTTCTTTATTTATCAAGAGGATCAGTTAGCGGGTTATCTTAAAGTAAATTTTGGCGATAATCAAACCGAAGAATATGGAACAGATAAACTCGAAATTCAACGAATTTATATTCGAAAAGCATTTAAACATTTAGGTCTCGGGACGCATCTAATGCACAAAGCTTTTGAAGTTGCCAATCAGCTGCATAAACATCATATTTGGTTGGGCGTTTGGGAAAATAATGTAACAGCCCAAAAATTTTACCGGAAGTTAGGATTTAACCAAATTGGTGACCATGTTTTTACGCTTGGTGACAATCGTCAACGAGACATTATTATGTCGATCGATATCTAATTGGAGGATCAAAAAATGAAAAAATTAATTGTTGATGACCAATTTTGGCGTTTATTTCCAGAAGCTCAAATAGATACTCTAACGCTTCGTGGAATCGATAATCATGACAAGGCAAGGGATCACGCTTATTTTCAGCAGCTTTTGGATGAAGCAGCAAGGGAATCTGAACAATTTATGACAGAAGGCATTTTTCGGAAGAACCCGGTTGTTGACCAATGGCGGCAGGCCTATCGACAATTCAAGACGAAAAAAGGGGCCCGCTCATCAATTGAAGCGCTCTTAAAGCGGGTTGACCAAGGCAGAAGTTTCTCACCAATTTTTCCGTTAGTGGACATCTATAATAGTATTTCGCTTAGATATGGTGTTCCGGCGGGAGGAGAAGATTTGAACGCCATTCAGGGAAACCTTCACTTAGGGGAAGCAAAGGGCGGCGAAGACTTTTTCCCACATGGTGCGGAAGAAAATTCACCGGCCTTACCAGGTGAGGTTATTTATTATGACGATCAAGGGGCGGTCTGCCGTTGCTTTAACTGGCGTGAAGCTCAGAGAACGGAACTTACCGAGTCGACGACTGATTCCGTATTGGTCATTGAATCAATCAATGCTGAGCAGGCAAAACGTGCAGATGAGGCAATTGAAGCGTTACATCAACTTTGTAAAGAGAGGTTTAAAGTGCCTGGTCACATCCAGAAAGTAACACGTGACAATCGGGAAATACAATTAATAAAATAAAAACAATCTAAGATTAGATCCAGAGTGGGACAAAAAAGGTTAACTTCCAGAATGCAATTGGATTATCCTGAGATTCGGGGCTTGAATAGTGGGATGCGATTGCACGGCAGGAAGTTACCTTTTTCTACACGTCTTTGCTCGGTCATAATCGTGATGAAATTAAAAAGGGGCTGGACAAAATGACTTTTGTCTCGGCCCCTATAATTGTTATAGTTATCATGATTGAACTAAATACCTGAAAGAAAACAGATGATTATATTGGTAACGCTATATAGATAGCTCGGAATCAGCTTATTTATACTTATTTGCGATATTATAGGTGACTTTTCCCTGATCTACTTTCAATAAAGTCTGCTTTTTACCGTCCCTGGCAGTCACTTTAAACTTTGAGTAAAGTTGATTGGAATAAACGTGTTTAAATGAATTTGAACGGCGCTGTACACGTGTAACAAACGTATTCCAAGTTGTGGGTTTACCCGCTTTTAAATCTTTGACGGCCTTACCAGAGTTTGAGACTTTAATAGAAACGCCCTTATTTTTATCAACTTTAATTTTTGGTTTCTTACCAAACGGGGTTTTATCCTGTGTGTTAAATAAGTATTGATTTAACTCACGTCCGACCGTTTTATGCCCTGGACCATCTTGTAAACGGCATGAAGTGGCAAAGACAATAATAATCAAAAAAGCGCCGATTAACATTGCGATCCGACCAAGTGGCGTATCGTTCCACTGAACGATTCTTTCAACTCGTGAGTTACCGAGCTCGCTTTCACTCAGCCAAGGCTGTTTGGCGCCACAATATGGGCAAAAGTTTGCGTAAGCGGGAATTGTTTTCCCACACATGACGCAAACTTTAGTTTTCTCCTGCGACATTCTAACTTCCTCCAATATGTACCTAAATACCTTCAATCATTCATTATAGCAAATCTGGCTTAATACGACTATAATGCATCCCTAAAACTCGGCCCAACAATTATTATACATCCGGTTATTCTTAAATGTGTCTTTTCAACAAAAAAGACTGCAACCTGTAATATTCAGGAAGAAGCCCATTTTTTGGATAAAATTTAACTTTTAGGTAAATGTTTGTCAATAAATTCCTTGACGGGAAGCCGAAAATCGAGGTAGTATTTTTCAATGTCTTCACGTGACCAATTCCACCAGGCGATTTTTTCCATATCAGTCTTTACTTCGTCTGGAAAACGGTCCTTAATTGGTTTTGCAGGGACACCACCCACAATTGTGTACGGTTCGACATCTTTAGTGACAACAGCGCCTGAACCAATGACGGCACCATCACCAATGGTCAAGCCGGCTTGGACAATTGCACCATGACCGATCCAAACGTCATTGCCAATGGTCGTTCTGACGTGGGATCTTTTTTCCAGAAAGTCTTTGTCCGGGTTGTCGAATCCGTATGCGCCGCCATTATATAATGAAATGTGTTGGGCAGGTCGATCATAGGGATGGTTAGTTGGTCCGATTCGAATCATTGCAGCCATACTGATAAATTTTTTTAAATCGCTATTTTGAATAAAACAGTATTGACCTGTATACGTATAATCACCTATTGTACTATTGTCGATGAGATTACTTGCACCGATTTCAACCCATTGACCGAAAGTTGTGTTTTTTGTTTGGCTATTTTTTCCAATCGTTGGCTTATCCTGTGATAATCTGACAAAATCAATATGCATAAAGCTCAACTTCTTTCTCTCAAAATTTACTACTGGTATATTATAATATTCTTCAACAAAAAGGAAGCTAAAAGGAGCTTAAAATGATGTATCAAGTTAAAAAAATCGATCCCTTCAATGTCACTGACTTTGCCGGCGATGTTTTTCAAACATCCGATACAGAAACACCCGATGCAGTACTTGTGAGAAGCTCTCAAGTTGATGATTCTTTAATTACGAAGCGTTTATTGCTGGTCGCACGTTCAGGAACCGGTACCAACACCATCAATATTGACGCCTGTACCGAAAACGGCACTGCAGTTTTTAATACTCCTGGGGTGAACGCCAATGCAGTTAAGGAATTGATCATTCAAAATTTATTTCGTTGTGTGCGTCCTTTAAACGAGGCGATCTCAATGGTTGATCAACTTCATGTGGGAAATGAAGAAAGTCTTCAAGAAGCTGCTGAGTCGCAAAGAAAAGACTACATTGGTCAGGAGCTTTACGGTAAAACACTTGGCATTCTTGGGCTTGGAACTATTGGTCAGCGATTGGCGGATGCCTGTTATCATATGGGAATGCAAATTATTGGTTATAATCGCAGTTTCAAAAATTTACGCCATGTTCAACAACTGGAAACAATTGAAGAAGTGATGGCACTTTCGGATTTTGTCGTTTTACTATTGCCATTGACACCGCAAACAGAGCACTTGATAACGGATGAACAGTTTAAACTGATGAAGAAATCGGCCTTTTTGTTGAACTTTGGTCGTGGCGAGCTTGTTGATAATCCGGCAGTGGTTGATGCCTTAGATCATGACGAATTTGCCGGCTATGTGAGCGATTTTCCCAAGGCAGAACTTCAACATCATTCAAAAATCACATTATTACCACATTTGGGCGGCAATACAACCGAGGCTTTAACGCACAGTGCTAATTTAATTTTACAAAATTTATTGGACTTCCTTGAAAATGGGACTGTTCGCTCATCAGTTAATTTCCCACGTGTTGACTTACCGTTTATCAGCCCGCATCGATTAACCTTCTTTTTTAAAACACAGGAAAACGTGATGGCTAAAATTTCGTCATTACTAAATAAACGCGCATTGCCGGTTATGGAAATGATGAATAATAACCAAAATGGGTTTGGCTACACGATTGTGAATACGGATTTTTCAGATTTTTCAGACGAACAGGTTACAAATTTAGTCGCAGAGTTTGCATCAATGAAGGGCATGCTTCGGGTCCGCAAACTAGACCATTCAAATATAGAAAATTGGCAAACGGATTAGATTAATCCAATTGCTAATTTGAGGCTGAGCGTGTTGAAAAGGCATCTCGGCTTTTTGTATACTTTTTTCATGAATCCTCGATTTTTGCCGGATTATTGTTTCACGATCCAGAAATTTGTTTAAGATTGTGAAATGGTTACGGAGAGTAAAAGTTTGTAAATATCAATCTCTGGTTTACGGGGGAAATGATGAAAATAACCTTGCAAAAATACGCTAGGTGCGGTACAAATAGAGATGTAAGCGGTTGTTATAAAAACATTGAATGGAAGATTCAAAGATGACCAAGTAGTCAGAACAAGTGCAAAGATAATCATTTAAGTAACGACTTTGTGAATAAGCTTCCATTTTTTATTTGTTAATGATTGCTCATTTAATAACAAATTTAACGATTATGGAGATGTGATTATGCGAATTAAAGCAGCGGTTGTAAACAAGAAGGACGGCAAGTTCGAAATGAAGGACGATGTCGAATTAGCTGACATGCAGGCTGATGACCTTCAAGTTCATATGGTTGCCTCGGGTATCTGTCATTCAGACGAGGCTTTGCGTAAAGGAACGGCTGAAATTGGTTACCCAATTGTTCTTGGACATGAAGGGTCAGGAATCGTTGAAAAGGTTGGTCCGGAAGTTAAGGACTTTAAACCCGGTGACCATGTTGTTTTGTCGTTCTATGGCTGTGGAAATTGTATTAATTGCTTAAAGGGTATTCCAACTCAATGCTTGAATTATGCTGCAAATAATTTGTCAGGTGTTCGTCCTGACGGAAGTGCTCATTTTACTGAAAATGGCCATGACGTTGCCGACATGTTTGATCAATCATCATTCACGACAACAACGGTCGTTCGTGAACGTAACGCCGTTAAAGTTTCAAAAGATTTGGATTTGCGTCAACTGGGACCTTTGGGGTGCGGATATGTCACAGGCAGTGGGACTGTTTTCAATACGCTGAAACCGGAACCAGGTTCAACAATTGCTGTATTCGGTACTGGTGCTGTTGGCTTGGCAGCAATGATGGCCGGCCGTATCTCAGGATGCACAAAAGTGATTGCCATTGACATTGTGCCTTCACGCCTTAAGTTGGCAAAAGAACTTGGCGCAACCGATGCTATTAATAGTAAAGATGAAGATGCTGTTGAAGCCATCAAGAAATTAACGGATGGTCATGGTGTCGATTATGCCGTTGACACAACGGGTGTTAAGAAGGTCATGGAAGATTCCATTCAAGCATTGGCTCAAGGTGGTACAACAGCAACTATCGCGGTTACTGATCAACACATTGATTTGGATACTTGGAACGACCTTTGCACAAGTGATCGTAAGATTGTCGGTGTTAACATGGGCGATTCAATTCCTCAAGTTGATATTCCACGTTTGATTCGTTTCTACAAGTTGGGCATGTTTGATTTTGATAAGACTGAGAAATTCTACAAGTTCGATGACATTAATCAAGCCAACGCTGATTCTGTCAGTGGCAAGACAATTAAGCCTGTCTTGGTAATCGACAATGATTACAAACCGGGGGACTAGTTTTAGTTAGTCATGCTTAATGATTGTTGACATTGAATATTGAAAAAGCATTCTTTCCTGCCATCAAGTCTTTTCGACAGGATAAATTGGAAAGGAAGCACAATATTATGGCACAAAATGCTGTAGCATTAAAACATTATCAAATGTATATTAACGGAGAATTTAAAGATTCAGAGTCAGGTAATATGTTGACGGTACTGAATCCTTCAACGGGAGAAGCAATTTCTACTGTTCCAAGTGCAACCCGTGAAGAAACAAAAGAAGCAATTGATGCGGCTTATGAAGCTGAAAAATCATGGAAGAAGGTTCCGGCTGCTACTCGTGGCCAATATCTTCATGATGTTGTGACAGAAGTTCGTAAGCAAAAGGATCACTTAATTGAAATGCTTCAAGAGGAGCAGGGAAAGATTAAGTCCTTGGCAACAACTGAAATCTTGTTCTCGGCTGATTACTTTGATTATATGGCTAGTGCTGCTCGGACATACGAAGGCGAAATCCTTCAATCCGACAACAAAAATGAAAACATTATGATTGCTAAGCAACCAATTGGTGTCGCTGCCGGGATCTTACCATGGAACTTCCCATTCTTCTTGATTGCCCGTAAAATGGGTCCGGCTTTGGTAACAGGTAATACCATTGTTATGAAGCCAAGTTCGGATACACCTAACTTGGCACTTGAATTTGCTAAGATCTGTGACAAAGTTGGTATTCCAAAGGGTGTTGTCAACATTGTTTCAGGACCGGGTTCGGTCGTTGGTGATGAGTTAACTCGAAACAAGAAGATCGGTATTATCAGTTTGACCGGTTCTGTTGAATCAGGCAAGCGCATTATGGAAGGTGCTGCCACTCATATGGCCAAGGTATCACTTGAATTAGGTGGTAAAGCACCAGCCATTGTTTGCAAGGATGCCGATATTGATCTCGCCGTACAATCAATTATTGACTCTCGAGTCGATAACAATGGTCAACTTTGCAACAACTGTGAACGGGTTTACGTTCAAGAAGATGTTGCGGACGAATTTATCAAGAAGTTGTCCAAAAAGATGTCTGAGATTACGGTTGGCAACCCAATGAAAGATGAGAAGATCGGTATGGGACCATTGATTAATCAAGCAGCTTTGGATAAGGTTGCCGGAATGGTTGATCGTGCTGTTAAAGCCGGTGGCAAGATCACGGCCGGTGGTCACAAGCTGAATATTGAAAATGGATTCTATTACGAACCAACTGTCATTACCAACGTTAAACAGGATTCCGAAATTGTTCAAGACGAAATCTTTGGACCGGTTCTTCCTGTATTAACCTTTAAGACATTGGATGATGCCATTAAAATGGCTAATGACAGTGACTTTGGATTGACTTCATCAATCTTTACTGAGAATTTGGATAACGCAATGCGTGCCGCAAATGAACTTGAAGACGGTGAAACCTATATCAACCGCTTCAATTTTGAAGCTATGAATGGTTCTCACTCCGGCTGGAAAGAATCCGGTATTGGTGGAGACGATGGTCGCCATGGTATTGAAGAATACTTGAATACCCACGTCATCTACCTGCAGGGTCATCCTGAAAAGGCTAATGGTTAATTTAGAAACAGATAGTTAATCTGCTATCTCAATAAAAAGAAGTTGAAAACACTGTTGTGTGTTTTCAACTTCTTTTGTATCCGAAGAAAATGGTCAAAGGACTGATCACCAATGGACATTTTGCTATACTAATTGTAAAGGCTTTGGAGGGATTTTGATGTATAAGATGATTGCGTTTGACTTAGATGGCACAGTAGCCGAAACTTTTCCCGTGATTTTTGATTCATTTCGCAAAATCGTTTATAAATATACGCACAAGCGAATTGATGATCAAACCATTTTAGCGACTTTTGGAGCAAATGAGATTGGGATGTTAAACCAATTGATCCCCAATGCGCCAGACAGAATTTTAAATGATTTTTATCAGCAATACAATGCCAGCCACGCTACATTAACCGAACCGTTTTCCGGCATAAATTCTTTAATTGACATGCTGGCAGCTCACCACGTGCAAACGCCAATGGTAACCGGGAAAGGATCTGTTAGCTGCCGGATCAGTCTAGAAACTTTAGGGCTTCAAAACCGGTTTTCACCAATTCTGATCGGATCCTCAACGGGACCGAATAAGAGTGAAAATTTTCAGAGATTACTATCTCAATATCAATTAGCATCGGATCAAATGGCCTATGTTGCGGATACGGTTGGCGATATTGAAAGCTGTAGAGCCGTTGGAATTGACTGTTATTCAGCAGCTTGGTCGAAGTATGCAGATGTTGATAAGCCTCAAGAGGCAAACGCCACTATTTTTCGATCAGTTAACAGCTTAAATGACTTTTTGAAAAAAATGATATAAGTCAGTTAAAACGTAGAATGATTTCTGTTTGACAGCTTTCAACCTTGATTAATTGTTTTGATTAAACGTATCTCCCAACAATTGAATGACCATACTTGGATGGTCTCCGGGGGTGGCTCTGTAAACGGCGTAATCGCCTGGTTTTAAATGGTTATTTTGCAGCGTTGCCGAACCTGCAACACTAAAACCCGCAATTTCATAATAAGCATGGCCATCTACCGGTTCATCTGTTAGAGTGACATCCACGGAGTCAAGAGGCGCAACATCCAACGACGCGCGTCGTAATGCTAGATATTGGTAGCTGACAGCATCGACCGTTAAAGTTATTTCATTATCGTTGCAGGGCATATTAAAGGTTTCTTTCAATTTAAGTAACTTCCTTTTCAAGTAGGCAAATAAGTACGATCTATCTATTATTGTAACCGTCCTATTGGTTTAAAAGTACACTAACGCTTAATTGGTGTTAACGATAGTGCTAATAAAAAGCACCCAATTGACCACCACAAGGTCCGTTGGGTACTTATCAGTCAATAATTAATGAACAATCTCTTTAAACATTAGTTTTCCGGCTATATCTCGACCACTTACGGTCATTAAAAGGGGCAGATCGCCTATGATTTTAAAGCCGTATTTTTTATATAAATCAATTGCATGAAGGTTGCCAGAAATAACATCCAGGTAAATACCGTGCAGTTTCCAATCATTAGCTGCCCAGTCGATGACCTGTTCCATTAGTGTACTGCCAATGCCCTGATTCCAAAAATCCTGATCTACTGAAACGGCGAGATCCCCGCGATTGATGTAGCGTGGTAAGTTCCTTCTGGAAAGCTGAGCGAGGCCAACAATCTCCTCATTTTCAAACGCAGCGAAGAACACTGTTGCATTCGCATCGTGCATTTGATCAGAAATTTTAATTTCATCTAAATATTTATGAATATCTTTTTGACTGTAACTAAGGTTATTAGTCTGACCACTAACCTTCATTAAGTGACGGTAAATTAAATCAGCATCTTTAGGTTCTGCCATTTGAATTTTGGCCATCAAAAATTCTCCTTGTCTATATTTATTATCTTTTTAATTGGTGTTTGTCAGTTGAGAGAGGGAAGCCTCTTCTAAAAGCAGTCATTAAAAAATTCAGCAATGGTGGTGTGACTTTTAACTCGTTCAAATCCCGTAAGGAGAAGGTATAGCGAATTGCCTGTTCATCTTCAGCCTCAACTTTTTGAACCCACTGAGGTTCTCGAATTAATTCACGACCCATTGCGGCAAAGGAAACACCTGAATCGATTAATTTTTCCACTTGAGCAGGTGTTGCCAAATGTCCAACAACAATGAGGGGTAAATCGTCAGCTAAAACAACTTTAATTTTCTCAAATACCGGCTGCTGGTCACTTCTGTCCACAATTGAGCTTCCCCAAGCATCTGCTAACGAAAGGTGCAGGTAATCAATCGGCTTTTTGTTTAGTTTTGAAACGAGTGCGATTGTATCTGAAATCTTGATCCCGGGTTCTTCGATTTCTTCTGGAGAAATTCGGTAACCGAGAATAAAAGGCGAGTCTGCAAATTGCTTAATGGTGTCGGCACAGGCATCAACAACTGCCAACGGAAACTTCATGCGGTTTTGTAAGGAACCGCCCCATTGGTCTGCCCGTCGGTTGGAGTGGGGACTAAAAAATTGTTGAAGAAGATAAGTGTTGGCACCATGCAGTTCAACACCGTCGAAGCCGGCTTCTATTGCGAGTTTAGTCGCTTTTGCAAAATCCTCAATGGTTTGAGTGATTTCTTTCTCGGACAATGCCCGTGGGGTTTCAGCGCCATGTCGAAGTGCGGAAACAGCACTTGCAGAAACGGGTTGTTGGCCGCGGAGTACTTTTGAGTTAGTCATCCGACCGGCGCTAAAGATCTGTAAAATAGCTTTAGTGCCATTCATCTTAATAGCATTTGCCAGTCGGGACAAGCCCGGAAGCATACTTTTATCAGCAACACTTAGTTCGCCCTCAAAGCCCTTTCCCAAGTCATTAACGTTGGCACAACCGGTAATCAACATGCCAACACCACCGGTGCGCAATCGGTAATAATTAATTTCGTCGCTGGTAATTGACCCGTCTTCAAAACTGGACTGTTCTGTCATTGGTGACATGACAACCCGGTTTTTTATTTTAACACCATTTCGAAGTGTATCAGGTTTTAAGAACTTGTATTTAGTCATTAAACGACCCCCATTGTAGTAATCAACAAGCACAATACAATTTTAGCATAAAAGTCAAATTAAGATGGATTTGAAAAACGCATTATTTCGGCTTTTAGTCGTAATAATGCGTTTAATAAAGTCTAATCTTAACAAAAAGATAAACAGTGTGAATGATTGCTTGGGTGCATATAAAATAGTGATAAATTATCGCTTAGACAATACATTTGTTTATGACAAGATCTTACCCGGTAGTAAGGGTAGTGGCTATGACACGTGAACACTTTTCTTGACGGTTCCTTCGACTAAAAAACTGATATCGAGTGGAGAAACGGCATTTGTTAAGTTTCCAATTGAGATAAAGTCAGCGCCGCATCCGCTAAATGACGCGATTGTGTCTTCGGAAATCCCTCCAGAAGCTTCGACATGGATGTTGTCAGGAACAAGTTTTTTCCATTTCTTGATAGTGGAAGGGTCCTGATTATCGAACATGATGACATCTGCACCGATTGAAATAGCATCTTGAAGTTCCTGTTTGGTTTCAACTTCGATTTCAATAGGGGTTAACGGACCAGCGTTTTTTTTGGCCATTAATAAGGCTTCCTTAACGCCACCGGCTAATGCAATATGATTGTCCTTTAACATGATGGCATTCGTCAGATCAAAGCGATGGTTAAATCCACCGCCAACGGTAACAGCATATTTATCAAATAGCCGTAAACCGGGAGTCGTTTTTCGGGTATCGGTAATTTTTATTCTTGGATCATTTAGTTCCGTGATAACCTGTGCCGTTTTGGTAGCAATACCACTCATTCGCTGCATTAAATTTAAAATCACCCGTTCTCCGGTTAAAAGGGTTGCGGCGGCCCCAACGACTTTACCGATTTTTTGACCGGATGAAATGTGTTGACCATCAGAAACAAGTGACGTGTAATGAGCTTCTCCAATTAAATTATAGGCCAGTTGGGGAAGCTGTTGGCCGCAAACAATACCGGATTGTTTTGCAATGAAGTAACCGGTTAGGACTTTATCGGTTGGCAGGTAACTGACGCTTAAATCACCGAAACCGATATCTTCTTTAAGAAAGCCAGCTAGTTTTTCGTTAACTAATAATGGGTTCATTGAATTTTCTCCTCATGATTGGGTGAAGTGGGCAGTGCAAGGACGGCAACGGAACCGATAATCAGTGAAATCATAAAAATAATAAAAATCACGTGGATATTAATTTGACGATCCATCAAAACACCAATTAAAAGTGGTCCAAAGATTGCGCCGATTCGACCAATTCCTTGTGCCATGCCGGTCATGGTTCCGCGAATGTCATTTCGATAAAGCTCTGGGGTTAACGCAATGATGGCACCGTATGCGCCGAGGTTGAAGAATGACAGCACACACCCTGAAATGACAATCATGACTGCGGTAGTAGATTGACCAAACATGATGGCACCAACCGCCGTTCCGAGCATGTATAAAGCAAAGACGTACTTAACCTGTAGTCTTTTGGCCAACCAAGCAGCGCAAAAATAACCCGGAAGCTGTGCAACAACGATAATAGTTGTGTAACCAAAACTGTTGACAATACCGTAGCCTTTATCGACCATAATGCTTGGCAGCCACATAAACATACCGTAATAACTGAACATAACCATAAACCAGGCAAGCCATAACATTAATGTCCATGGTCGAAAGGTTTGTTTAAGCGAAACCAGCCAATTTTGTGACGAACTTGTTTCAGGCTGACTTTCATGAATGTGTTTTCGAAGAATAATAGCAAAGAATCCTGTAATGGCAGTCACAATTAAAAGACCGCGCCAACCAAGGACAGGGGTTAGCAGGAATGATAAGAAAGAGGCTATCAACCAGCCAATTGCCCAGAAACTATCTGCTAAAATAAGCATTTGAGACCGCTTACCGCCTTTATAGATATCAGCAATATAAGTTGCAGCAACCGGAAGCTCACCGCCAAGGCCCATACCGACAATGAATCTAATTGTCAGAAAAGTGTAAAAACCAGGTGATCCGGCTAACACAAGGTTACCGATGGAAAAAGTCAGTAGGGTTGCAATCAAGGTGTTTTTTCGGCCGATTCTATCGGCTAAATGTCCAAAATAGAAGCCACCACAAACCATTCCGACTGTACTGATTGAGCTAATTAAACCGGTTTGGGAATTCGTGAGTGCCCATTGTTTGTGTACAATCGACATAATAAATGACAACAAACCAACGTCCATGGCATCAAACATCCAAGCAGTGCCGATAATTAAAAAGACGAGGGAGGTTGTCCGTTGCTTTACATTATCCATAATAAAGAAAAACTCCTTTCAAGGTGATAAAAGTATTTAATACTTTTAAAGCGTTAAAATAAAAGTAAAATTTACTTTAAATAAGAGAATACGCCATTGGCTGGAAATTATCAAGGGATTCTTGGCATAAAATTAAAAAGAAATGTGAGTTAATTTGAAAATATCAAAGGCGATGACGTATTCCCTTGACAAGAACTGGTCGTTCAGATGAAAATGGAAAGCAGTAGTCTTTTGATATGACAAGAAAGTAGGAACAATATGCAACAATCAGCAGTAAATTTAAGTCGCGATCAAGCAATCAACCTGCTGGAAAGTGCAACCGGGATGACCTTTTCGACAGAACAACTTGCAATTCTGCGGCAGCCTTATCAGCAGCCGACACTTATTAATGCGTGTGCGGGTTCTGGTAAAACGACCATCTTTATGTTATCCGCACTAGTCGCAATTATGACAGGGAAGATCTCTCCGGAAAATGTATTGGGCATCACGTTTTCTAAAAAAGCCCAAACAGATATGGAAAACCGTTATCGACAATACCTGATGCAATTGAAAGCGGTGGGAATAGACCTAGCAGCTGAGGGTATGCCATACTTTAGTACTTTTCACGCACTTTTTTACAGATTGCTGCGAACGACACCGGAATTTCGTGAAACCAAGGTTCTCACAAGCTACCGTCAATTTTCATTGCCGTTAACCAGACTGATTAAGCATACGCACAGTCAGGTGAATTCTCCGTCTGAAATATTGGATAATATGTTTGAACTTGCTGAATTTATCATTAATAGGGGCATTTCTCATAATGCGTTTGCAGATTTGTCTGATCCCAAGCAATTAAAGGCGCAATTGGGTGAGGTTGGAGAAGATGAATATGATTTAGATTTCTATACTGATTATCTTGCAGTTATGACACAGTATATGATTCTGAAACGTCAAAATAGTTTTGTTGATTTTAATGATATGAAGATTTTGCTGCGACAATTATTGGATCAACCTGATCACGTAAGGTCGTTCCATCAAATTATGAGTCGATTTAAGTTGGTCGTGATGGATGAGTTTCAAGATATAGACAACCTTCAATGGGATATCATGACCCGACTTCTTTCGCAAGAAGCGTTATCGCGATTAATTGTGATTGGTGATGATGATCAAAGCATCTATTCATTTCGAGGCAGCAATCCAAAGTTTATTTTAAAATTCCATGGTATTTTACCAGGTGCAAAAACATACCGTCTTTCAACTAATTATCGAACAGGAGGTCAAATCCTATCCGAGGCCAAACCTTTAATTAAGCATAACTATGTGCGGTTGGCAAAAGAATTGAAAGCTTTCAACGAAAAAAAGGGACAGGTACACGTTTATCCTCTGAAGACTGCGGGATTTGATCCGAACAGCGATATGTTTACCAAATTAGTTTCCCAAATTCGTGATCCGGAGATTGATAACCACCAAATTGCGGTGTTGGTTCGATATAATTCTGATAGAACATTGGTCGCCGACTGGTTGGCCAATCAACAGATATATGTCAACATTAATAACCGTGGTGCTATCTTTCAACATACGCTGATTTATCGGATTTTGGTTAACCTTATGCAGGCGTTTTGGCAAAACCGGTTCCAACCATTTCATGAACAAGCCACACGGATCGGATTCACGACCTATCGGAGGCATGTAACAGAAATTGATAAGGCTGCCGGCGGAATTGATTCATTGTCTGATTATCTTGAAATCGCAACAAAATATAATTTGCAGCATCAACGAACGGAGAATCAAAAACGGTTTGCCAAAATAGATACACGTGTTCGAATGGCATTTAAGATTATTAAAGAGCAGCGTCAGGATGTTGAAAAAGCCAACTCTGAAACGAGTATTGGGGATGTCTTTATGCAGATTTGGAATACCGTATTGGAATTAACGGCAACTTATTTTGATTATATGACTAAAAATGACTTTGTTTCAAAAGATACATTCAAGGATATGACCACTTACCTTCACACTGAAATAAAACAGATAACCGATCCCGATGTTTGGTTTGACCAGGAAGATCAAAAGCGTCAATTATTGGAAGCCAACAATCAAAAAGGGGTGTCATTGGAAAACGATGTGCAGTTTTTAAGCCTTCATCAAGCTAAGGGACTGGAGTTTAAGTATGTTTATTTATATGGACTCTCCGACAAACAATTACCGGTTGGTACAACCATTATCAACGATTGGTTTCATCCGGATATCAGTTTCGAGGACTTTATTGATCGCTGGAACGATTTGGTGACACGTCAACGTGTGAAAGAATTGACAGGTATTTTAGAAGCAGCTTTTATCGATATAACAGAAGAAGTTCGTAAAAATAAACATATTGATTTAAACCATATCGAAATTGAAAAGTGTCATGATTTGGATTTGGATTTACTTCATAATTGGTACACGGCAATTCGTCACTATTCACAGTTTATTGAAGAAGAACGGCGGTTGATTTACGTTGGTATGACGCGTGCAAAAACAGTTCTAAATGTCAGTGTCGGATTAAATGCGAGTCCGTTGCTGCGACAGGTTCCCATTGTATCCAAAGTGATGCAGGCTGAAAAAGAAAAGAAGTGCAAGGCCAAGTCCGACGATCATAAATAAGCAGAAACATAGACATAAAAAGCAGCTCGGGATAATCCCAGGCTGTTTTTTGTGTCCGTCAATATAGATGATCAGTTGTTTTTAGGTCAAAAATTAAAGTTCTCCGCCTTTTTCAAAAGTTGGCACCATTTTTTCAGCCCTTAGCAAAACCAGTTGATGGAGAAGATCTTTTAGATTATTTGTGATAACGGCTGCAATTTTATCATTCATTTTAGTATGCCATTCGGGCAAATCGTTTTTGGAAACATTTTCAAAAGCTTGATCCGCTTTGGCAACGGCTTTTCGGCCATTTGCAAACCCGAATTTACGGCTTTCAGAAACAGCGGTCATGGCGTCCCAATCGTGCTCGGCAAAGAATGGATCAGCCAACATAGCAATTAATTTATTTAACCAGTAGAAACTTTCGGTTGTTGTTCTCTCCGGTGTGTTTTTGAAGTTCTCGGGTGTATCAAGGCAGTTGGCAAAGAAGGGAACGGGTGAATTGAAAATATTCACACCTTCAGCCAGCCAGTGAATTGCAGCATGGTCGGCAGGAAAATCGGGGCGAATCTGTAGAATATGCATTTCCTGATTTCGATTCATGCCAATTGGCCGGTAACGAGAACGTGTTTCCGATGTTCCTGTTTTGCCGTAAGGGTCAAACTCAGTTTCTTGATAATGACTGCTCAAAATAAAGGCGACATCTTCAATTGAAACCAAGTGTGACGGAACACGACTAAAAGGCATCGTTCGACTTTCCGGATCCTGAACGATCTCTGGGTTGAGATGTTTCTGACCGTACCAAACCCGGGGCGTATTGTAATAGTGGTCGCTTTGAACATCTTCACCAAAGATATCTCTGAAGTTAAATCCTTTAGAGGCTTTATTCAGATGATATTTTTCGGCAAATTTCTTTAAATCATCTGAAAACATAAAATGTTGCGGATCGTTAAAATCAATTTCTTGGATGCCGGTTTGGTTGGGTGCGATGACATAGGTATCATCAGGAATTCGTTCAGCAGCCCAGTGATGACCACCAACTGTTTCAAAATACCAAACCTCATCCTGATCCGAAAAAGCAATACCATTGCTTTCACAAGTACCATATTTTGTTACCAAATCACCAAGTCGACGGACACCTTCTCGCGCATTGTGAATATAAGGTAATACTACCGTCAGCATTGCTTCTTCGCCAATGCCATCATCAACTAAAGGATCGAGTCCCAGCATGGTTGTATTTGTGAATTCGGTCTCGGTAGAACTCATCGCGACGTTATCAGTGTTGATACCCGATTCACCCCACAGACCGTCACTAACATCTGCACAAGGCGTTTCAGTATAACGAAGCGGCTTGTCCGGCAATTTTAACCGAAAATTGTTAAAAGTTGATATGTAATCTTTAGGCTGATCTTCCGGCTTTACGACAATAAACCGCTTTGCGTTGATACCGCTGCCGGCATCTTCATTTCTTGCAATCATCGTTGATCCGTCAACGGTGGCATTCTTGCCAACTAAAACAGCGGTACAACTTAAAATATTTCTTGTTGTCTTCAATTAAATCAATCCCTTCAAAAATTTTGTTCCTTTCTAGCATAACCCCAATAGACCATTTTCGGGAATAAAATTGATCTGATGAACAACAAATTAGGGTGAGTTACTTTTTAGCAAGTCGATAAAAAACGATCCAAGATAATTTTAGAAGCAAATTAATCTTAGACCGCGTATAGGCTGGAAATTAAGAAAAAACGGAAGTCGTGGTTGTTTTTGGAAAAATCAAAGCTTGCCCATAAACCCAATATTTTTGAACCTTCTGTTTAGCGGAAGTTGAATGAGTCTTGACCTTTCCTCTCAGTACGTTGGCTTTAGAAATTCGATACCAATTATATTGAGTTCCTTGGAAGGCATATAAATCAATATGAACGGCACTATTAACAATACCATAGCTGCTCATTCTTGCCTTTTTCCAAGAAATTGTTTTGATGTTTTTATAAGAACTGGTTGGGACGTGATTGTAAAGCTTAAACGACTTGTAATTTGAACCGATTGTCGCAAATTGATCTGTTTTGTGATAAGTAAGGGATCCAGGCATACTTTCGGTTGTTGCTGCTTTAGCAGAAGTCGAGATCTCAACGGTTGCCGTGAACATCAGGCCAGCTGCAATTATCGGTAACACTAAGTTGGATTTGAACATCATCAAACACTCCATTCATTAAAAATAAAGACTCCAAGTCATTAAATTCTATTTTAATTATATCGCTGAATACAAAAAAAGACACCCCGATCAGGATGTGATAGGGTCCCTGTCAAGTGCACCGATGAAAAACAAAAATCTCAGAAGTTCTATTTAGACGTTTTATGCGGCTTGATTCCGAAGTTCCTTCGGAGTCAGGCCGTTATTTTTTACAGTTCTTCGTTTTGTCGCAAAGTAAGTCAAACCTGCTTGGATGTATTCTGCTAACTCTTCTAAGGTTTCAAAATGCTCTGGACATTGGTCCAGCCACTCGGTCTTAAACTGCGCCCAAAATGATTCCATCACCGCATTATCGCTTGGTGTCCCAGGTCTGGACATACTTTGTCCGGTTGATTTGTCGCGTAGGTAATTTCTAAATTCCTTTGAGGTATAGGCGGAGCCTCGGTCTGAATGAACTAAGGGCTTGGCATCTGGAAAGCTTGCATAAGCCTGGTTAAATGCTTCCTTGGCAGCTACTGTCGTTTGCGTCTTACTCAACGAACTGCCTAAGATTTCATGGCTATATAGGTCAATAACACCACACAGCCAAATACTCATTTCATCGTGCTTGCCATAGGTCACAAAAGTTGAATCAGTTGCCCATACTTCATTGATACCCTTGCGTTCAAAATCACCGTCTAAGGTGTTTTCCGCAATATAATCCGCTTGAGTTTTATGATAGCCAGGTCGTTTCTTACGAATAACTGATATCATACCTGATTGACGCATCAATCTATAGATTCGCTTGTGATTTACCTTAGGCAGTCCTTGGCATTCCAACCATACATTGATAGCCGCTGTCATACTTTTGGTACCACGGGTCCGGTTACTTTGCTCAAATTCAACTTTAATTTGCGATAAAATCAATTCATTGAGTTTTGCAGGATCTGGATTTGTGGCACGACCGCCACTACACCAGTAAAAGTAGGCACGTCTGCTGACACCGGCTGCTTGAATGATTCGGTTGAGTGAAATTTGTTTAGGGTTCTTAATCTCTTCAAATGCCAGCTTTGACTCTGTCACCAATTCGTCACTAAGTTCTTGAATGGCCTGATAAATATCTTCCTGTCTGGCTTTTGCTAATGGCGATCTCTCCTTTCGATTTCTCGTACTTTTTTTGCCAAAGCTTCCCGAATCTCATCATCTTCAAGCTTTGCTTTAAGCAGCCTATTTTCGATTTTGAGACGTTGAACTTCTGTTAATTCTTTTTCAGGAACCTTGCGTCCTCGTCTGTCTTTTAGACCGTCAGGGCCATTCTCTCGATATTTTTTCAGCCAACTATAGACTTGTTGGTAGGAGGCCTTAAATTTACGGACTGCGCCTAGATAGTCTGAATTGTGTTTCAATAACCATTCAACGATGTTAATTTTTTCTTCGAACTTAAAGGATCTTGCTTTTTGGGAGTTCTTTCCAGTCATTAGGGCACCTCTCTGGCCTGTTGCTTTGAGTTTGTTTCCCTCATTATACTGGAAAATCCAATCGGACAAGGTCTGTGAGCTCTTTATGCCATACTTTAAGGCACAAGCCCTGACACTGATATCATGTTCAAAGTAATACGTAACGACTTCAATCTTAAACTCTGCAGAGTAATGTTTGTTCTTATGACTGGACCGTAAGGCTTCTTCACCGCCTGCTAAATAAGTCTTTCGCCAAAAACCAACTGTTCCTTTATATAAATCAAGTTCTTGAGAAACTGATAGAATAGTCCGCCCTTTTTCAATCTCAGCTATTGCCCACAACATTGTCTCCAGATCATATTTCCTTTTCCTAGGCATTAAAAATCCCTCCAGATCACACCTGAGAATTTTTTGTTTTTCTCTGGTGCTCTCTAGAGGGATAGTATCCATGTCTTGATAGATGAATTTGATTTAACCCAAGAATTTTCTCAATGTTGCTTGGCGTTGAATGAGGGCAGTCTTAGTAGTATCGTCGGAAATCTTAACCAAATCGGAAGCAAGTTGTGCATGTTTTTCTTCCTCTTCGGTTTCTGGACCCGCAACAATATCGAAAAGTTTTTCAATTCCCTCAATATCGTCATCGACAGCCTTCCAAGCAGGATTCTTTCGTTGAAGTTCGGTTAAAGCTTCCTTACTGAAGTAATGGGAGACATGTTCATAATCAGCTTTAATATTATGGTAATATTTTCTCAAGACGGTTAGTTCCTTATCACTTAGCTTGGTAAGGACTCGACCAACACCGATAAATTCAGGAGGAACCCCAATTGAGTACAAAGCACCCGTAAACGTAATTGCACGTGGCATCTTGTAACCATCAACGTCACGTGAATAACCGATGATACCAACGTGTTGGTGACGATCACGACGCTTTGGAAAGGCATCGAAGACCGGCTGCAAATCATTGATAAGCGGATCCAAAGTGACGTGGTATTCTTTGGCGGCTTTTTCAGCGATTTCCAAAAGCGTCTTTTCATCGTCTTCGGGAATAATTTGGAACTTACTTTGTTGTAAACCTTCACGTAATTTCATGATGGCTGGTTCAACAACATCTAGTGGATAATCGTAACGGAATGCTGACTGAATTGTGGCCGTCTTCAAACCAGGGAATTCTTCAAGGTAACGGTCCAACATAAGTGGTGATAGACCACCACGGAAGACGGTACTTCCCATCCCGGCAATTGGATAAATCGGCATGCCGCTTTTATCTTCAAACTTAGCTAAATGACTCAGAGCTAATTTATTTCCGATAATACTGTTTAGGAAACCGTTGGAAAGAGCAGAATCTGAACCGGCTAAGAAGACCCGCATGTATTCGATATCGCGGCCAAAATGCTTTTTGTACATTTCAATGAACTTCTCTAAGATTTCGGGCGCGTCTAATTGTGATTGGAAACCTTCAAACAGGGGAATCATTTGCAGCGTGTCTGAATTTTCATGACCAGTATTGAATTCCTTTGACTTGTAGTGAGCAAGGCTGGAGAACTTATCTTCCATTTCAATCAGTTGATCTGCTGATTGTGTCATAGGCAAAATAGCTTCGAATAATGGTCGTTCATCAAAGCCCAGGTCTTTAGCAAAATCTTCTGCTGAAAGAATGGTCGTCATGGCTTGCATAAGACTGTAGCCCTTTTCTTCCCAAATATTTGGGAAACGGAAAGTTAGGAACTTATCACGACCAAGTTGGTGCTTTTTAAAGTAATCATAATGTTCGGAATACAAACGGTCAATAACCGACGCATCGGCATGTTTGCCTTCCCAGTCCCACATATATTCATCAGCATCCAGAGTTGAGAAGTTTTCGTAAGCTTCGTCAATTTCTCGGTAAGCTGAGATAAATGGGTTATCATGATTTTTGAAAAACGGAACTCCTGCGTTATCTGGATGTTGAGTACCCATGATGTTTGGGATTTTTCTATCCATAAAGAAATGCCTCCTGTTTTCTTTTAATGTCATTAAATGAGATTATACAGTAAAATGACATAATTGAAAAATTAATTTAAAATCAAGCAACTTTGTACATAAACACCAATAAAAGTCGAATATTTACGAATAAAATCGGTCGATTAATTCCTTAATTTAAATAAATATTACCGCAAATTGATCTGAGTTACTACCCCAGATCAAAAAATAACCCGATTAAAATTAAAACTTTTTTAATTTAAGGGTCTAGACTCATTTTGATTGGCTGAATTCTTTGACCGTTTCTACGGTGTAGTTTTTACTTCCTGCCAACAATTGTGACACACAACAGCGCCTTTCGGCTTCTGCTGTCATTGATTTAGCTGTCTCAAAGTCCACACTTGCCACTTTAATTTGGGCATTGACTAAAAATTCATAGTGGGCACGGGCACCGATAAAGGCAACCTGGACACGGACTTCGGATATGTGAGGCAACTGTCTTTCCCGTTCAATTGCTTCAAGGGTCGCTTCTAAGCAGGTACTTAGCGATAAACTCAGTAACTGTTCGGGGTTCGTGCCGGGATGATTATTTAAAGGACTGCTGGTTTTAACATTTAAGCCATCAGGCACATAAGCGTGTCCCTCCAAACCTTCTGAATTAATGCCTTCTGTTCTATATAATGCTTGATGCCATCGTGGATCCATAATAATGAAAGCCTCCAATTGTTTTTTCTTTATTATAAGCTATAAGCGCTTTCATGTAACTTGGAAATGTTGCTTCTCAAAGTTGAAATCTATTTCAAGTGACGGTTTATGATTGAAATTTCAACCGGTTTCCATTAAAGTGTTAGCTGTTTTAACGTTTCTGATAAAGATCAAGTAGCATTGGAAGGAGTTGATAGTTTGAATCAATTGTCTTTGGTTATTATTTTACTGGCTGCGTTACTGATTCCATTGGCAATGGCAAGGTTTAAAATAACTTTTTTGCCGACTGCTGTTGTTGAAATTATTGTAGGGGTCATTCTTGGTCCGTCGCTTTTAAACCTGATTCAGATAAATTCAACGCTGGATTTGTTACAAAATGTTGGTGTTATCGTTCTTTTGTTTTTGAGTGGGATGGAGATTGATTTTAGTCTTTTTAAACGCCGGTCTACGCGGTTATCTCCTCTTGAAGAAAAAGGGAAAAAGCAGGCACCCAAATATTCAGTATTGACGATTGCATTTTTAGGTTATCTATCGATTATTGCAATGTCGATTGTAATGGGTGTGGGGTTGAAATTGTCGGGGTTATTCCAAGATGTTTTCCTGTCTTCGATTCTATTTATGACAATTTCACTTGGGATCGTTATTGCAAGCTTGAAGGAAAAGGAATTATTAAGCCGTCCATTTGGCCAAACCATTTTGCTGATAGCGGCATTGGGCGAAGTTGTGCCGATGGTTGGTCTTACATTTTATGCTTCGGCGTACAGTCCCAATTCAAAGTCATTATGGCTGATTTTGTTGATCTTGGTCGCTGCGGCTTTACTTTTTTTGCGTTTCAAACCATTCTTTAAATTGTTTGATAAAATCAATAAATCCACCACTCAATTAGATGTCCGCTTGGCATTCTTTATGATTGTTACGTTGGTGACCGTTGCGGAATCTGTGGGTGCTGAAGGCATTCTTGGTGCCTTCTTGGCAGGGATCGTTATTAAGCTGCTCGAACCGCATGAAGAAACCAAAGTTCGATTAGATTCCATCGGATACGGTTTCTTTATTCCCATTTTCTTCATGATGAGTGGGGTGAATTTAAATTTACGACAACTGATCTCTCATTCGCAAACATTGTTGATGATTCCGGCTATTTTTGGCGCTTATATCATATCCAAGGCCTTGGTCTATTTTGCTCTGAAAATGCGCTTTAAGACCAGTAATGCAGTTGCGGGGACCGCAATGTCGGCGACAACAATTACGGTAGTGCTTGCCGTACTACAAGTTGCCCGGCACCTGCATCAAATAAACAGCCAACAGTCCGGTGCTTTTCTGTTGGCGGCCATTCTAACCTGCGTGATTGGACCTTTAATGTTTAATAAGGGTTATTCTGCGGAAACAGAGGATTTAAAGAAAACCACTGTCCATTTTATCGGAACCAATTTAACGACGGTCCCGGTTGCCCAACAGTTGGCAAAGGGCTGGTATGATGTGACGATGTATACGAATAATCAGCATAACTACCGGGCATTCAACAGTGAAGTCTCAATTAAATTATTGGATAACATGGAGACGGGTTTTATGGTCAATCAGGGGGTTTTTGATGCCGATATTGTTGTTATGGGACAATTGAATTCTAAGAAAAACTATGAATTGGCAAGGGCAGCTAAAAAATATGGCGTTAAACGGGTGATCGTTCGTTTTGAAGATCGAAATATTTTAAACGACAAGCAAAGTGAGCTGGAGAGTCTTGGAGTGGAGGTCTATAATACGCCGGATGTTAATATTAGTATGCTCCGTTCACTGATTGAAGCGCCTTCGACGATGCGATTAATGACGTCTACCGAAGCCAGTGTTTACGAAGTGGCACTTAGGAACTCCCGATATGCAGATATTCAAGTGAGAAATATTCCCTTCATTGATAAGATTACGATCACCCAGATTTACCGTGATAAGCGGTTCATTCGGCCAACCGGCGGCACATCGTTAAAATTAAATGATCGCATTATCTTTACCAGCAGTAAACAACAGGCCCCGGAGGTTCGCCGTGAATTGGGAAAACTAAACTAATCATATGCAAGTTGGCACTTCTTTAACTATACTTAATTTGTAGAACCATTATTCTGACTGGGGGAGTTGCCATTGAATGATTTAGTGAAGCGTTTATGTATTAAAAAAGGGTTCATTGGTGTGTTTGTTAGTGCAGGCATATTGCTGACGCTTGGGCTTTTAATTGGATTTTCAAGCCCGGTTGGGGCCGGTCGGGTATCGATTGACTTGCCTGTTTACGCAAAGGGGCGAAACGAGAATCAAGCTGCAATTGATAAGGGCAATGTGCCAAAGCTTTGGCAGTCGGGAAATCGAGGTCAGGGAATGGTCGTTGCTGTAATCGATACCGGGATTCAACCTCATAAAGATTTTCGCTTGACGAGCCCCGGAACTGCCAAGATTTCGAAAGCCGATGCGCAACGGATGATTGCTCAAAAGGGATATGGGAGATATGTCAATTCAAAGATTCCGTTTGCCTATAATTACGCATCAAATAGTAATCAGGCAACTGAACCGGATGATGTTTCGGGGTTTCATGGGCAACACGTTGCCGGCATTATTGCCGCAAACGGGCGTTATACCAAGAAGCAGCATGAATATGTCGTGGGCGTTGCACCAGAAGCGCAACTATTGGATTTGAGAGTGTCCGACATGATTGACGACGAAAACAAAAATGATGTTGCCCGGGCCATTCACGATGCAGTAGATCTTGGCGCAAATGTGATCAGTATTTCACTGGGCATCAGCTTACCCAATCAGTCGTTTACCGATGAGGAGCAGGCCGCGGTTCAGTATGCCATTAATCATGGTGTGTTTGTTTCACTTGCAGGTGGCAACTATGGTAACTCAGCCAGTATTTTTACAAGTAACCCGTTGACAAACACAAACGGGATCAATACGGCTTATCAAGAAGCCAATAGTGGCACTTTGGCTGATCCGGCAGTTTCTGCCAATTCAATGACCGTTGCCGCGGAAAATTCATTGAAGGGTTCTCAGAATGAAATGGCATCTTTTTCTTCATGGGGGCCAACTCCTGACTATACATTAAAGCCGGATATTTCTGTCCCGGGCATGGGTATTACTTCCACTTGGCAAAATAACACGTACGCCATGCTGGAAGGGACATCAATGGCAACACCGTTTGTATCTGGTGCAGCAGCGCTTGTCATTCAAAAATTAAAGCAATCCCAGCCTGATTTATCCGGCAGCCAGCTGGTTTCACAAACAAAAAATATGTTGATGAACAGTGCAACACCAATGAAAGATGTTAATTATCCCGGAAATATTGTCTCACCCAGAAGACAGGGTGCGGGGCAAATTAATGTGACGGCTGCTGCCAATCTCAAAGCAACGGTTCAGGATCCGGCAACCGGTATTGGCTCGGTTTCGTTAGGCCAAATCGGTGGGAGCCATTCTTTTAAAGTTGAGCTGTCAAATCACGGCTCCGTTCCGATTAATTATGCTGTTGACAATGACGGTGGCCCTATGACACAGATTCGAGATCAAAAAAAGGATGGTCAGGTACACGATATTTCATTGACTGGTGCATCGCTAACTTCCGATCAATCCAATATTGTGATCGATCCGGGACAGAGAAAAACCCTCACTTTATCTTTGTCTATTTCACCAACGGTTAAGCCAAATCAAGTGGTGGAAGGGTACCTGCATTTCAAAGCGGATCAACCCGGGCAGTCGTTGTCAATGCCATATTTGGCTTACTATGGTGATACGACCAAGGAACAGGTGATTGATTCGCCTGCATTTATGCCTAATAGTGCTTTTCATGGCGGTTATTTGATGGATGAGAACAACACACCTCTTGGAATCAGTGATCGGGTATCTTTAAGTGCTTATGTTAACAATCATGATAATAAGACAAATTGGCGAAAAGTGGCCAGTTATATCCATCCTGCTCGGGTGGCATTTTCACCAAATGGCGATCATCATCAAGACAGCGTCACCCCATTTGTGTTTGCCAAGCAAAGCCTTGCCAATGTGAAGGCACAGATTGTCAATGATCAAGGGAATGTCATTCGAGTTATTGATCAGGAAACCGATACAGACAAATCGATTGCCAATGATTCCGGTAACTTGGATCTCAGTACGTCGTTCAGTATGCGGCAGAATCCAAAAGCATTGCAGTGGAATGGCCGTTATATTGACCAGTCGACCGGGAAATCCATTGTGGTACCGAATGGCCGCTATCATTATCAATTGGTTACGACCAACTATAACGATGGCGCAGACCAGCAACAATTGGCTTCTTATCCGGTTGAAGTGGATACGCGGGCTCCTCAGGCAACGGCAGTGACCTATAATCGAAAAACAGGTCGATTAACAGGACAGTTTAACGATCATGGTGCAGGCTTTACCGGTATTTCCCGTGGCATTCTGTCAACAAATGGTCATCAATTCGGCATTAAACTGACGAAAAAAGCGGCGTTGGCCGGTCAGTTTAGTGATCGGTTAACATCAATTGTAAAACAGATGCTCATGAAGCATCAGGCTAATTTGACGTTGACGGATATTGCGGGGAACAGTACAAAAGTGGCCGTTCATCGAAAACTTTCGGGGTTAGTCACAAAAAAAGCCAATGTGTCATTTGATCGGGCTCCACAACTTAAATGGTTTAAGTATGGAACCGGTAAAAACGCCTCGTCGAGTTATTTGGAAATTTCAAATAAGAAGGTCTTTACTTTATACGCAAGAGTACCAAAGGGTGTGCCGGCATTGAATGCTTATGCCAAGGATACAGGGACAAACAAAGTCGTAAAGGGACGCCTTAATCCTAAAACGGGTGTCGTCGCTTTTACATGTCACTTTAGTCAAACCGGTTACGAAACGATACAGGGATGGAGCCAAGTTCCACAGAAAAAATTTGGCGCTTATTTAAAATCGCCCTCAACACTGATTGTGGTTTCCCAATTACCCAAAGCGCCACTCATAGCCAAACTGAAAAAGACGACTCCTAAGCTCATTTCAAATGCCCAGGCACAGAAAAAAACCAAATCGATTTTTGGATCACCAATACCAAATGGCCATAAGACGTCACAACTCACCTATCGGAGAGCGCCAAGCAAAGGGATTAAATTTTTCCAGCTGCATGATAATGCCAGCACATTTTTAAATGCGGCTAACAGTGCAACTATTTATGATTTACAAACCCATCAGTTAACAATTAACGGACAGATTTCATCTCCTAACAAGCAACGATTAGTGATCCTGGCAACGCCAGACGAAACCGATCCGGCTAACAGAGTTCGAATTTCAAAGAATGGCACATTTAAGTTCAAAGTCCCATTCAATCCGACCGAGCAACGTGGCGTTGGCTACAATTTATATACCAAAACGATACTAAGAAACGGGCAAAGTAAGGTTCAAAAGCAACGCGGTATTTTGGAAATTTATTTGGATGTAGTGAAGCCGAGTCTGGCCGTCAGCGAAAACGTGGAAAACAATCGGATAAGGCTTACGGGAACGGTTAATGATAATGTTTCCGGTGTTAAACTTGACGTTAACGGTAATAATCTCTTTTCCCAACAAAAAGATGCCGGTTTTAATAGGCATGATCAAAATCAGCCTTTAAATCCGTATCCGGACTACCAGATTAACCAATCCTATGATTTAACCCCCGGTAGAAATACCTTTACAGTCAAGGCAATTGATCAGGTTGGCAATGTGACAACAAAAAGATTTGTCGCTAATGGTCATGGTTGATAGTAATCGTCTTGCAGCGCGTTCTTTAACCAAATAATGAACATCCTAACAAAAAAGAGGTCAGACTAAATCGTCTTGACCTCTTTAATATTCCAGCGATGATCCGGTATTAATCTATAACAACATTTCTGTCGCTATGCGTTTAATAAAAATCAGTCTTTTGAGACGACAACTCTGCCATCGTGTTTAGATTCAAGGATCTGATGTCCCTTAATGACACCATCAATTGTAAATGGCAGTTGATAGCCGATTTTAATCGACAGCTTATTTTCAGACATTAATTTCAGTAGCGCAGCCAAAGCCGTCGTGTCAGAAATCTCTTGGGTCGGATGGATGTGTTTAAAAGAGACATCTTTATTGGTAGCTGGTTCAGCATCCCCAACAGTGGCAATGATGCCGCCGTTTTTAACAATGTGAACATCACTATCATTTCCATTGCCGTTTAAAGCCGCATCAAGCACAACATCGGCAGCATCAGCCAAAACTTCAGCTGGATCTTGTTGATCATAGGCAACGTATTGCGAAACGCCAAGTGATTTGACATAGTCTGCGTTACGACTGGCGCCGACACCAATCACTTTTGCACCAAGGTCCAGAGCAACTTGAGCGGCAATTGAGCCGACGCCTCCCGAAGCACCTTTAACAATAACGGTCTGCCCCTTTTTAACGTCTGCAAAAAGATGAAGTCCCTTATAGGCAGCAAGCCCCGGTGTCACAATACCGGCGGCTTGGGTAAAAGAGACATTGTCCGGTAATTTAACCGTGTTTGTATCTTCGCCAATTGCATATTCAGCATATGAATGGTGACCGTGGGCGACAACTCTATCACCAATTTTGAACCCGCTAACGTCACTGCCGACCTGATCGATAATACCGGCTACGTCTCTGCCGGGGATGATTCGGTGATCAGTTGCCTTGAACTCTCCGGCACGTTGCGCCCGTTCAAAATTATTTAAATTAAAAGCCTGTGTCTTGATTAACAATTGATTTCCCGAAATTTCCGGAATCGGGACTTGATATTCTTTAAAAACCTCAGGGCCGCCATTTTGTTCGTATCCAAATGCTTTCATTAAAATCGCTCCTTTATTAATCAATTATTGCTATTCATAGTGTAATGCATGTCAGACCAAAAGCAATTAATATGTCGCTTGATTGTGACTGAAACAGTAGGGAAGAAACCGGTTACGTTTGATTTTAAAGCAAATTTGATTGGGGAAAAAGCTTGCATCCTCTTAAAAAGTCTGTAAACTATGTCGAAGTGACTTTTTTATCATAAAAGGAGGATATGATTTGCTGCAATCAGTTATTTTAAAAAAGACAAAAAATGGTTTTTTAAACTTTATTAATTTATTGGCAGATATTTTTGTACCGATTATTCCGGCAATAGTTGCTGCGGGACTTCTAATGGCTCTTCACAATGTTTTATCTGCACCACATTTATTTATGAATGATTCGCTTATTACTGCGTATCCAAATTTAAAAGGGTTTGCGGCGTTTATTAACGTTCTTGCCAACGCACCGTTTGCGTTTTTACCCGTTCTCATCGGCTTTTCAGCAACCAAAAGATTTGGTGGAAACCCGTATCTTGGCGGCGCAATGGGCATGATGATGGTTTCTCCAGCTTTAGTGAATGGTTATAACGTTAGCACAGCTCTGGCCAGCCATCAGCTACCTTACTGGCATTTTCTGGGCTTGCCGGTTGCCCAAGCCGGCTATCAGGGATCTGTTATTCCGATGTTAGCTGTTGCCTGGTTGTTATCTGTTATTGAAAAACAGTGTCATAAGCGGCTACCGGAAGCATTGGATTATACGTTTACACCATTAATCACAATTTTGGTAACCGGCATTTTGACTTTTGTCATTGTTGGACCGGTTATGCGGGATGTGAGCGATGGTTTAACATCTGGATTGCTTTGGCTTTACCAAACATCAGGGGCTGTTGGAACCGGGATACTTGGTTTATTCTACGCACCACTTGTTATCACAGGACTTCATCAAAGTTTCCCGGCGATTGAGACACAGCTGATTGCCAATGTTAAACAAACGGGGGGCAGTTTTATTTTCCCGATTGCATCGGTTTCAAATATTGCACAAGGTGCTTCTGCTCTTGCAGTTTTATTCCTAACAAAGGATAAGAAGCAACGGGGATTGGCATCTTCTGCAAGTATGTCGGCACTCCTGGGAATTACCGAGCCTGCAATGTTCGGGATTAACTTAAAGTTGAAATTTCCATTTGTTGCATCAATGATCGGTTCTGGTGTAGCCTCTGTCTATCTTGGATTAACACACGTCTTAGCGGTTTCACTGGGATCTAACAGCGTTCTTGGCTTTATCAGCATCGCCACGACTGCAATTCCATCATTTCTTGTCAGTTGTGTGATCAGCTTTTGTGTGAGTTTTTCAGTCACTTATCTTTATGGTCGGCGACAAGAGGTGACCGAAATGCTTCAACCAGATGGCGATGAAAAACCTAATGAGGCGATGGCAGCTAATTAAAATTGTTCATAAATGAGTAAAAACGACTGGGGAATGTGCCATAATAGGCACCCAGTCGTTTTTTATTTAACTAATGATCTTTATTTTGATTCATTTTTGAGTAATTCTGAGAACGGTGGTTGGTCAAAAAGGTTTGACTGCTTGTTGTAGGCATCAATCGTTGCCTTGTCGAATTTTTCTGGGTCGATTGGCATAAAACTGGTATCAACCGGATCCTGATTTTTAACTTTGGCATCAATTAAAATTGGTTTTGTATTACCGGCAGCCTGAAGTTCTTGAACCTTTTTGAAAGCCTCTGCTAAGGACTGTCGATCGGTTACTTTCAAACCGATTGCGCCCATGCTGTCCGCAAAACCGGCCCAATCGGCACCGATAAAGTGAATCCCATAGGGTTCCTGGTTGGCAGTAATCTTTTCATGTTGAATAAAACCAAAGGCTTTGTTTTCCAAAACAACATTAACAATAGGTAGGTTGTACTGAACTTGAGTTAATAGATCCTGCATGGTCATGGAAAAGCCACCATCACCTGCGATACTGAAAACCTGGCGATCGGGATAACTAAGTTTGCCGGCGATTCCTGCCGGAAGAGCGTATCCCATTGTGCCAAACCAAGCGGACATGCTTAGTTTTTGATCGTGGTTAAACGGTAATTGGCGGATTGACCACATCAGATTATTACCAACATCAAGGCCAAAGACGGCATCGTCATCACTGTTTTCTTTGATCGCCCGAATAACCGCTTCCGGAGAAAGGCCGTTACTGTCATCATCTGCGACCTTATCCAGCCAAGCATTCCAATTTTGTTTATCTTTTTGAGCGGCTTTTAGAAATGGTGTTGGGGCAACTGCTTCGCCCATGGTATTGAGCTTTGCAAAGAATGGCTTGGCATCTGCCAGAACAGCCAGGTCAACGTCACGTTGTTTACCTAAGTCTTCAACGTTGTTATTGATTTGAACAAACTTAATACCCTGTGGTAAGAAACGGCTAAATGGATAGTTGGTTCCTGCCAGAATAATTAAATCTGCTGCCTGAGTGACTTCGAAGCCCGGCTTTGTACCAAGTCGGCCGCGGGCCCCCATATAGTTTGGATGATCGGTTGGCATAATGCCGGTTGCAGGAGCCGTTGTCAAAACCGGGACGCTGAATTTTTCAGAAAAATCAATCATTTCCTGGCGGGCATCTTTCATACCCAGACCGGCCCAAAGAACAGGGCGTTTTGCTTGTTTTAACAAATTATAGACGTCCTCAACAGCACTCTGATCAGTTATCTTAGTGGTTGTGGAAGTAAGCGTTTTGGCCGTTTTGAACGGTTCAAAATCAATTTCTTCTCCCGAAAGGTTATCCGGAATAATAACAATGGCAGGCCCCTTTGTCTGATAGGCATAGCGAATGGCCTCATCCATAACGTATGGAATCTGTTCGGGGTTGGTCACTTGTTTGTGAAAATCAGTCAGGTCTACGAACATCGGATCCTGATCCATTTCCTGGAAGAAATAGGTATTCATAATCGGTGTTGCCGATTGACCGATAATCGCAACAACCGGTGCGTGATCCATTTTTGCATCGTACAAGCCATTAAATAAGTGTGTCGCGCCGGGACCGGCTGATCCAAAACTAATTCCCACTTTCCCGGTTAATTTCGCGTCAGCTGTTGCAGCCAGAGAACCGACTTCCTCATGGCGAACCTGAATATAGTTAATGTGGTCACGTTCTTGATATAAGCCGTCTACGGTATTATTAATTGAATCTGCGGTAATCCCATAAATATGATCAATGTTCCAACTTACTAACACTTTGGCCAAAGCTTGACCGGCTTTCATTTTTACCATGATATTGTCACTCCTAAAGGTTATCTTTAATTGCTTACTTTTTATAAGTACAAGTAAAAATATAACGCATCTGAGAAACGAGTGCAACCATTTTATTCACAAACCTTGATTATTATCTTAAAGGTTAGTGTTATTGTTGGGAGGAAACCATTGCACTGATTGTGAAAAAAATGGATCTTTAAGAAATACTGATCGATGCAAAAACGTCCATCCTGACAAAGGCCAGTCTGGACGCGTCTAATATCTTATCCCCAATAGTTGGGTTATATCAAACCCAACGACCAAAGTATAACATGCTGGAGTGAATAATTCACCCGAGAAACCATTTATGGGGTGGCTCTATTAAATTGGTTATTAATAACTTACTTGTAGATCCACTTCATTCATAACTAAAGAATCGTCACCATTCCCTGCGTTCATCATTTCTCATCATTCAGATTCTACGCTGATGGATGCTATTCTCACAATTTGTCGGTTTTTTAATGACAGTGCACTGCATTGCTGGACGAATACTAAAGACAGAATTACAATAAACAAAAGATTATTTAAGAAAAGGTAGGCCATAAAGTGAATCAACCGTTAAAATTTGACTATAATGCAGCAAAAGGCAAGCCGGAAAATATTCGTCATCCGAAGGGCTACTGCCCATTTTGTGATGTTGCCCATTTAACTAATATTTTAGCTCAGGAACAGGACCGGATTTGGTTGGTTAATAAATTTCGAACTTTGGAAGATACATTTCAAACGGTTGTCATTGAGTCCAGTGATCATGAAGGCGGACCCTCTATCTATTCTATTGAACAGAATCGCCAAGTATTTGAATTTGCATTTAAATGTTGGCAAAAGATGATTGATTCCAATCAATACACAAGTGTGATTATGTATAAAAATTTTGGGCCATTATCGGGTGGTAGTCTGAGACATCCACATTTTCAAATTGTTGGTTTGAATGACTATGACGTTTATCAAAATATCAGTGTGGAAAATTTCACTGGTGTTTTTGTCTCAAATCAGCCACAACGGGAGATCACACTTTCGACACATCCGATCATTGGGTTTGTAGAGATCAATATTGCAATCAACGGTGTTGAAAATATTGATGCTTTGGCCGATGCAGCTCACGTTATGATCGATTACCTGTTAAATGATTATATGGGTGGCCGTCTATCCTCATACAATCTGTTTTTTTATAAAATTAATGAACGGTTTTATTGTAAAATTGTGCCCAGGTTTGCAACATCCCCATACTTTGTTGGGTATAAAATTTCGCAGGTTCAAAACATGCAACGGTTAAAGGAAATTGCCGATGAAATTCAAAACAAATTAATGAAGGTTTAGACAATTACAGGTATTTTGGATTGCTGACTTGCTTTTTTTATTGACAGGGTTACAATGATTTTTTAATCGAAATGCTTATCTTAAATTGGAGGTAACTTTATGGTAAATAAGGCGTTTGTAACCGGAGCTAATCGGGGAATTGGATTTGAAATTGCAAAACAGCTTGCAGAGCATGGGTATTTTGTGATTGTCGGTGCCCGTCGGCTTGAATCAGGGCAGCAAGCAGTTAACAAATTAGTTGAAGCCGGCATTTCGGCCCTTCAATTGGATACGATTCAAATAGACTTAACCGAGTCACAATCAATTGCTGAAGCAGCGGGCAAAATTAGTCGTCAACATCCGGATTTGAACTTATTGGTTAACAATGCCGGTATTGCAGGAGATATGGCAAAGCCTGCTCTAGAAACAACGGTCGCTGATTATCAGCAGACACTAAACGTTAATTTATTTGGCACACTTCAGGTGATTCAGAAGTTAGTGCCGATTTTGAAAAATAATCATGGTCGAATTGCAAATCTAACCGGTCCGTTTTCAGCCACACTTTGGTATAATCCGGCAGCGTACCGTGTTTCGAAGATTGCACTGAATGGTTTGATTCAAACACTGGCGGTTGATTTTATTAACCAGAAACTGCCACTATCAATTTTTGGCATTTTCCCCGGTGGTGTGTCAACCGATATCAATGGTCATCGACAGGGACCGTTTATGAAAACCGTTGAAGAGGGCGGTCAGCTGGTAACTAATATTTTATTGGATGGGCAATCCCATAATGGCGATATTGTTGGGCCAAACGGACATGTGTTATCAACAGTTGATCAATAATTTTTAAATTCTATGTAAAAAAAGCCGAAGACGATAGCCTTCGACCTTTTTTAGTTTGCCTATTTGATGATTAATGTCGGCATTTTTAATGGCTCACTGCACTAACAAGAGGCATGTCGGGTTGTTCCTTTACAACAGAGACATTTGCGTCTTGTGCCAAAGCTTGTTTAATCATGACGTTAATTTTTGCGTATGATTCTGGATCATGACCGTTAATTTCATCTCTGGAAGCCACGAACAAGTGACGAACCTGGTCCGAGTTGAGCATGTTCTGAATCGTATTTAAATCCGTAAATAATTTATCTCTGAAGACTTTTGTGATCGCTTCATTAGAGTGGGTATTATTGTAATCTTCGATCTTCTTATTAACCAGTTCGGCAATTTTATCTGGTGCTAAGCTTTGAACCGATTGATCAATTGAGATATCGGCAAGCTTTAATGCCTTGTTCAACTTCTTGAAAAGATTGATATTTTGCGGTAATCCCATCAAAATAAAGTCGTGTTCTCTCAATGATGGGTCATCTTTCAATAAATCTTCCAGAACGTGATAGTATCTTTCCTGGTCAATTTGCTTTTCCTGACTGGTTTCGTTATGCCCATGATATTGAGTTTGACCGCCACGACCGCTAAAGTTCAGTTCGCCGCCACGAAGCTCTGTTCCCAACGCATCTTGAACGGTAAGTGGATAATTTTCAACAGCAAGTGGACTAACACGTTTATTTTGAAGTTGATATAACTTACTGTTATCACGATTTAATTCAAGTAATGTGTAATCAGCGTTTGGCGAAGCACTTAAGAGCAGTAGAAAATCAATGGAGTTGTCAGTGTGATAATCAGCCTCGTCGACACTGGTTCGAATGAGATAATAGACGTTCGAGCCGCTTCGGTCGGAAATCATCGTGATGCCATCGTAAGGCAGTTCTTGGCGAATTAGATCATTGACTTCATTGACGAAAGAATCGATGCTTGGACCGATTTCCTTTTGAATTTCCTTCAAGATATTCTTAACTCGAAGTTGTTCGTTTGCGTCATAAGCCAATTTATTTAGGTTCAAGTTCAGCGTAATCACCGGTGCATTCATGTCTGGTAACTTTGCTAGTTCTGAAACAGTTGTTTTAATTGCCATATTGACCAACTCCTTAAAGATTATGATAGTTATAACTTTTTAATTCTATAACTTCTACTTTCATTATAGCAAATTCACATGTTGGGTTGTGAGAAATTAGCTTGTGAAATCTGTGCTTATAAATAGTTAGTGACGAATAACGCTTATTTGATAAGCAATAGAGAAGGTTTTGAAATTAAACGTGTAAATATTTGACCAATTGATCAAGACACTTTAAAACTAAAAATGGGTTCGTAAAGTTGATGTATGGCATTAACCCACGACAATTAATTTTGGTACAAATGTTCATAAAAATTTATTTAATAAGGGAGTGCTAGTTGATGGCAGTTTTTACAGCTTACAATCATGATCAAATAATCGATTTTTTGAAGCAACAGGCACCACACGCTGAAATTCATATTGATGACGAAACGGCAGTCAAGCATACAGCAAACGGAAATGCCGAAAGTTCAATCAGTGGTCAAATTTTGGCCTATGTCGCCGTTGGAGATAAGGATGATATCCGGGGTGTTTTGAAGACCGCACAGAAGTTTCATTTGCCGGTTGTCCCACAGACCGCTGATACCAGTACCGTTATTGGTGCCGATGGTGTTAATGGCGGCATTATTTTGTCAGTTGCCAGGTTGAATCATATTAAGGAAATTGATAAAGATGACTCGCTTGCAGTCGTTGAACCTGGAGTGATCAACCAGGATTTGGATAAGGCAGCCCGGAAACAGGGGATGTTTTATGCACCTGATCCGGCGTCTAAACCGATGTCTGCTATCGGGGGCAATGTTTCAACCAATGCCGGCGGACTAAGCGGTGTCCGGTATGGTGCAACCAAAGATTCGGTCCTTGGGCTAAAAGTGATGCTGACGAATGGCCAAGAGATTAAGCTTGGCGGTCGGACATTCAAGCAGGCATATGGATATGATTTGACACAGTTATTGGTTGGTTCCGAAGGGACGTTGGGTATCATTACAGAAGTAACCGTCAAATTATTCCCGATTCCGATAGGTAAAACCATTACCGGAATGGCGTTCTTTGACGATATGGCAAAATTGGCAGAAGGCGTTAAAGCAATCAGAAATTCCGGTTTGTATCCTTCAATGCTTGAGGCGTTGGATGGTAAAACCGTCAAAGCATTGGATCAATATGAACACACGAGTTATTCACAAAGTGATACATCGTCACTACTGATTTTCAGCATTGATAGTGCCAGTGATCTAAAATTGCAAACTTCCAAGAAGATTCTTGACGAGCAGGGTGCTTGGAATGTTCAAATTACAGACGATCCAGAAAAGGCCAAATCCTTAATCAAGTTGCGTCAGGATATGCTGCCGGCGGTCTTTTCCAATGCTAAATATTACATTATGGAAGATATGGCGGTGCCATTATCCAAACTGGCAGAAATGGTTAAATATATCGCCCAGGTTGGTACTGAGTTGGATGTCGACATTTATACTGCCGGACACGCCGGTGATGGTAACCTGCATCCAAGTCTGCTATGGAATGATCAACCCACCCCACCTGAAAGAGTCATTGAAGCTACTCGTCGGCTATTTAGAAAAACACTGGCTTTAGGTGGCACGATTTCTGGTGAACATGCAGTTGGGATGTCAAAGAATCAATGGACTAATGAAGAATTGGGTGACTCAGTTGACGTGCTGCAACATCAAATTAAAAATTTATTTGATCCAATGGGTATTTTAAATCCGAAGAGAAAAATTAATTAAACAGGATCATTAACAAAGAAGCTGACTCAAGTGCTTTAATAGCACCCGGATCAGCTTCTTATTTTAGTTACGGTGATTATTTTTCCTGATAATCCATTCGAATGATGACGGGATCCTTGGTTAGATAAGCACCAACGCCTGAAAGAAAGGCTTGGAAATGGGAAGTGTCGTTATGAAAGGCAACTGCATCAGCATCCTTCCAATGTTCAATAATTTCATACTCATTGTCTGTCCCGACTTTTTTAAAATGATTATAACTGATATTACCAGCCTCTTCACGTGAGCCTTGAACCAGCTTATCGATAAATGCTTCGTATTCTTTTTGCTTACCCGGTTTAACCGTGAGTTCAACATTAATAACTTTCATGATTTTCCTCCAAGTGATTCCTGTATTTGATAAGTCTATTATAACAGTTTTCTCATTCTGCCAAATTTAAAATTTGATAGTGATATCCCAGGGCCGTTACAAATTCTAAAGCGTTGTGAGTGCCAACAAAAATAGTCAGCTGCTGTTTTATGAGAGCTGGCCATTTTATTCTAGGCAAGTATGATTAACCTATTTTTATTTTATTTAAGTGATTTCCATTCCCAATTTCTGATTTCAGGTAAATCAGCTCCGGTTTCACGAATGTAGTCATGATGTTGCTGTAATTTGTCATCCATGTGCGAAGTGAATTCGGAAGACTTATCACCGTAAACATCTTCCGCAACTTCCTTAGCCAAGTGGAATCGATCCAAGTGGTTCAATACACGCATATCAAATGGGGTGGTAATATCACCATCTTCACGATAACCATGAACGTGTAAATTGTGATTATGACGATTGAAGAATAGGCTTTCGATCAAATCTTCATAGCCATGGAATGCAAAGACAATCGGCTTATCTTTAGTAAAGTAATTGTCAAATTCTTCATCGCTAAGACCACGTGGGTCAAATTGCGGTGAATGCAGCTTAAGCAAGTCAACAACATTAATAAAGCGAATCTTCAAATCAGGGAATTGTTGATGCAAAATGTCAATTGCAGCCAAGCTTTCAAGGTTTGGTTCGGTTCCTGCAGCAGCCATCACAATATCTGGTTCTTCACCGGGCTTGGTGGTGCTTGCCCAATCAATGACTTTCAACCCTTGATCTACTAATTGTTCAGCTTCTTGGACTGAGTAAAATTGTGGACGTGGATGTTTGGAAGCAATTGTCACATTCAATGTTTGCTTCATATTCAATGCTTTGTGCATAACGGCAAGCAGTGAATTTGCATCGGCCGGCAAGAATTCACGAATATAGCGAGGCTTCTTTTCGGCTAAATGAGTTAAAATACCCGGATCCTGGTGCGAATAACCATTATGATCCTGCTGGAACGATGTTGATGACGAAATGATGTTCAATGATGGATATTTTTGACGCCAAGGTTGTTCATTAGCTTCGCGAATCCACTTGAAGTATTGCGTCAACATTGAATCAACAACTCTTAAGAAAGCTTCGTAACTCGTGAAGACACCGTGTCGACCGGTTAAGGTGTAGCCTTCCAACCAGCCTTCGTCTTGGTGTTCGGAAAGTTGAGAGTCAATGATACGGCCGTCTGCCTTCATCCACTGATCATATGGATTGTGAATTGGTTCCATCCATTGACGGTTGGTAACCGCAAAGGCTTCCTGCAATTGGTTTGAAGCAGTTTCATCAGGACCAAACAGACGAAAGTTCTTAGGGTTATTCTTGATAACATCACGGAAGAATTTGCCTAATTCAACCATGTCTTGACGTTCTTCACCGGCACCGCGCTTTGAATTGTCCAATGCATAATTACGCCAGTCGGGCAGGTCAAGCTGTTTTTGATCCTTACCACCATTAGTAATTGGATTGGCAGCCATTCGAGAATGACCAACGGGAACTGTGGCCTTAATTTCCGGTTTTAAAGCACCATTTTTATCGAACAGTTCTTCAGGCTTATATGACTTTAACCATTCTACCAAAGCGTCAGCGTGTTCCATATGTTCCGAATCAACGGGAATTGGAATCTGGTGGGCACGGAATGAGCCCTCAATTGGCTTGCCGTCCCACATCTTAGGACCAGTCCAACCCTTTGGTGCACGTAAAATGATCATTGGCCATACAGGACGCGTTGCATCATCTGCAGAACTTTCACGAGCCTGATTTTGAATAGCATGGATCTTTTCGATAGATGAATCCATGGCTTTAGCCATAACCGGATTTAACTTGCCGGCATCGTCACCTTCAACAAAAGTCGGTTCCCAGCCCATACCTTCAAAGTACTTGGTTAATTCTTCATCTGATTTACGAGAGAGGATAGTTGGGTTGGCAATCTTGAACCCATTTAAGTTTAAAATGGGTAAGACGGCACCATCATTAACCGGGTTAATGAAGACATTTGAGAACCAGGAAGTTGCAAGGGGGCCGGTTTCAGCTTCACCATCACCAATTTCAACGGCAGCAATGACATTTGGATTATCAAAAATGGCACCGACACCATGTGACAGTGAATAACCTAATTCACCGCCTTCATGAATGGAGCCTGGCGTCTTAGCGTCCGCGTGAGAGGCAACACCACCTGGAAATGAGAAGCGTTTGAACAAACGTTGCAATCCCTTTTCATCTTGGGTAATATTTGGATAAATATCTGTATAACTGCCATCAAGATAGGAATTGGAGACCATGACCTGGCCGCCGTGACCTGACCCTTCAATATAGAACATGTCCAGACCGTACTTCTTGATAACACGGTTTAAATGTGTGTAAATAAAGTTTTGACCGGCAATTGTACCCCAGTGGCCAATCGGGTGAAACTTAACATCCGCTTTTGTCAGTGGGCGTTTTAATAAAGGATTGTCCTTTAAGTACAATTGACCAACAGAGATGTAATTGGCAGCTCTCCAATACTTGGTCATTAAATTAAAGTAGTCTTTTGAGGAATAATCGGTTTCTCTTTCTTTTAAAGCTTGGTTACTATCTGTAGAATTTGCCATATATCTCAAATACCTCCTAATATCATACTCAAATTTCCACTTCGCCTACAGGTTAGTGCCAAATAGTTGAATGGTCAATTATTTTACAACCTTTTTACAGCTGGTTTCGATAAAAGCTTGATCACTTTCAGTGTCATATAAAAGACAGGTGCACAAAAAAATCCAAAGGTCCAAGAGATGAAACGACCTTTGGAATTAATGCAAATAAAGGAAAACAAACAGGATTATTAACTGTATTCTAGTTGTGAACGCCAATAAACAACCACAATACGATTAATAATAAGGAGGATAATCAGAGAAGACGGTTAGACTGCTATTCACCAAGATACATATAAAGCATTGCTAAGAAACCATATGCCTTAACGGTATTTTGTTTTTCTACAAGGTCTTTTTCTTTAACCAGTTCTCTATAAAGATCCAGATTCTGGTCAGATTGGTTTTGCATATGCTCACCTTCTCCTGAGTTTATTTTACACCAAAATGAGGTTTAGCAAAAGTTAAATTTAGGGATACCCAAAAAATAAGTTGAATAATTATTTTTGATCTAAAAAGCAACAAAATGGCAGTTATCTATTTTATATAAAAGCTTCTTTAAACGAGTTGCCTATTTAATAAAATATCGGTAATATGGGAATGATCATTAAATGAGTTTGGTATGTAGGGGTTGATGTGATTGTGGTAAAAAGAGAAACTGATAGGGACGTTATTGCGGAGCTTGCAGATAATAACTTAATAACGGGCACGACTGCAGGTGATTATCTGGTCCGTAAACAACGTGGTGGATTGCAGGGCAAAAAAGATACGGCACTACACGCTTGGGAAAAATTTGCTCACAAGGGTAGTCGTGTCAATTTAGCATTGGTCAATCAATTAACATTAATATTTAAAAATGGTGAAAAGTTGGTTTTTGATTCAAAAGATGTTTCATTTTTAATTCTTGAAAAAGATTTGGACAATCCGACCTTACTTACTGGCTTTGTGTTGGTCCTTAATCGAGAATTAAGCGTTCAGGCCAACCACTATTTTGTTGGTGGCCGGGATGCCTTTGAACATTTAAAAAAAGTTCAGGATGTTATCGACATTGAACTGACGGATTCTCAAAATAACACAAGTAGACACATTGTCCACTGGTCACCAATATCGGATCCGTTGGTAGAGAATGTCAACCAACGGTTTGTTGACATTGATGATGCATTGTTCCTGTATACTGTGTCAAAGCAACGTTATTCAATGGTAGATGCCGTAAAAGCAGCTCTTTATACCGAAAACTTCAACGCCATTATCAAAGAATTTCGTTCAAAGAGGCCTGAAAGCTCGTTGACGGACAGTCGTCACGAGTTTACCGTGCAACTCGAAGAAATGCTTCAGGCAGTCTCAACAGATCAGTCTCAAGTCCAGCGTAGATTAGAAGATGAACTCTTAGTTGGTAAGGTTCACACGGATAGTGATCAAACTTTTTTTGATCATTGGGAACCGGTTTTATATCATCTTAAGTCCAAGGAAAAATTTCTTGGGATTGATCTACTATCTTATGATGTGTTGATGATGATGAATGTGGTGATTCCAGAGGGCGACTTTTGGAAGGGCTTCACGTGGCTTCTTTGGGAAATTTCCAGGTATGGTATTAAAACCGAAGAACGCCAAAAAGCCATTGACAATGCGAAGCAAAAATTGCAGGAACAGACAGATCAAATCAGTGAGTTCACTAAATCGACACAGCGAATGAGGGACTTTATTAGTTGGTACGTTAATAACCATCTGTCCGATCCAACATTACCGGACTTTGTGGAAAAATATTGGCCGCTGACAAAGGGACGAAAAGAAAAGTTTTGGAATAATGGTGGCCATGCTTTCGTAATGGAGCAAAATCCCAAATTATTAAATGAATTTATGGCAAATTTTGGAGCCGATTATTATCAATTTAAAGATGTAGACACTGATTAATCATTTTAAACGATAGTTATGGTAGAGTTGGACCATTGGCACCATGAGAGTGTGGTCATAATTAAAATGAATGGGTGAAAAAAATGGCAGTAGAATTAACAAATTTCAGAACACTTGGTGGTTATCCGGCTGCAGATGGCCGAATAAAAGATGGTTTGTTGTATCGGGGTGGTCAGATTGCCGACTTGGATCAGAATCAGATTTTATATTTAAAAGACAAACTGGCAATTTCCCGGGTAGTTGATTTTCGAAGCCAAGCCGAGAGAAAACAATATCCCGATAGTGTGTGGGGTGGAGTTGATTATGACGCGATCGATGTTTTGGTTGATGCAAAGAAAAGCGGTGTCAGCATTGAAGGCATGATTAATAATGCGGGCGACATCAGTCAAGTGATGTTAGCAACGTATGCCCAACTGGTTACCAGTCCTTCTGCTCAAAAGGGTTATCATCAATTTATGACCGCATTGGTAGACGACCCAAAGCCGACGTTCTTTCATTGCTTTGCCGGTAAAGATCGAACCGGTGTGGCGGCCGCTTTAATTCTAAAAACGGCTGGCGTCAGTGATAACGACATCTTTGAAGATTATTTAAAAACCAACGAATCACGTAAGAAAGCAAATAAACAAATTATCCATCAATTGGCAGATAAATTAACAACCGGCCAGCAAAAGGCATTAAGTCAGGCATTGGTAGTTGATCGGCGTTATTTACAACATTTTTTTGTGACGATCAATCAGCAATATGGTCATTTTGAAAATTATTTAAAAGAGGGGTTGGGTCTGGAGAAAGGGTTTATTTCTGAATTTCGGCATCAATATGTCGTGTAAGGTTAAATGATTGCTTGTCGATTGAACAAGCACTAAAATGACCTTACTAAATAAATAGGGGATGTTATGATGGCAAAGTTAAACCAGGCAATGAAAGATTTAATTGCTGGTGAATTATCTTATATTGCGACAGTTGATGCAGATGGCAATCCGGATGTCGGTCCTAAAATTTCCATGCGTGTGTTGGATGACGAACACCTTATTTATAACGAAATGACGGGTGGTCAGACACAAGCCAATATTAACGACAATGGTAAAGTTATTATTGCGACTGCCAATGCTAAAGCGCTAAAGGGATTTCGGTTTGGCGGGACTGCAAAACTTTATACAGACGGTCCTTATTATGAACAAGCCGAAAAATGGGCTGAAGGAAAGTTTCCAGTACCAAAAGGTGCCGGTGTGATTAATATTGAAAAAATTTGGACACTTGATCCGGGCCCTAAAGCTGGAAAGATATTTGAAGAATAAAATACGAGATTAAAATGAACCTGGAAAGATCATCAGGTTCATTTTTTGGGTTACGATTAATAAGTGCATTTAATTGTTTTTCAAATTTGACACCGCTATCATAAGAATGAATAGAAAATTGATGGTTATACAGGAGGTCTTAATAATGGCAGAAACAATTAATTCAGGCATAGCAGCATTACGAACGCTTGAGAGTTGGCATGTTGATCATATTTATGGTATTCCGGGTGGAACTGTTAATAATTTGATGTATGCACTGGATGCCGAAAAAGATCGTATTAAGTATATTCATGTTCGTCACGAAGAAGTAGGTGCTTTGGCTGCGGTTGCCGATACAAAGTTAACCGGACACATAGGTGTTGCGTTTGGATCGGCTGGTCCCGGTGCAACTCATTTGTATCAAGGTGCCTATGATGCAATGGCAGATAAAGTTCCTGTGCTTTTTATTGTTGGTCAAAATCCACAGGCATTAATGAATCAAGATTTCTTCCAAGAGTTTGATGAAAACCCTTGGTTCAAAGATGCCGGTGTGTATGCCCGTACGGTCATGACTGCCGAGAGCTTACCTCATATTCTTGATGAAGCTATTCGACGGGCATTTGCACAACACGGTCCCGCATTTGTGACAATTCCAAACGATTTGTCAAATAAAGAAATTCCGGCCGATGGCTACTATAGTTCGGCTGAGAACTTTGCAAAACCTGTCCTTGGGGCTGGGTCGGATGATCAAATCAATCAAGCGCTTGAATTGATTTCAAAAGCCAAAAAGCCTTTAATTTACGTTGGACAAGGGACAATTGGTGCAGCGGATGAAGTGATGCAATTTGCTAAGAAGTTTCAAATGCCGGTCATTACAACCGCGCTTGGCAAGGAAATTATTCCTTATGACTTTGAAGCATTGTTAGGATCAGCTGCCCGTGTTGCTTCCAAGCCGGCTAATGAAGCTTTGCAAGAAACTGATTTGATGCTGTTTGTTGGGTCCAATTATCCATTTGCCGAAGAAATGTTTAAACCGGATGTTAAATTTATTCAAATTGATAGTAATCCGCAAGTACTCGGAAAACGTCATAAGACCGATGTGGCAATTTTAGCCGATGCTAAGAAGTCTCTTCAGCGATTTATTGAATTGGGTAAGGATAGCGCGCCTTCAGATTGGTATGCCGCAAACGTGGATAACGTTGCTAATTGGCATCAGTACAATGATGACATGATGAATCGAACGGACGGTGAGTTAAGATTTGAACCGGCCTTTAAGGAAATTAATCGAATTTCTGAAGACAACGCAATTTACTCAATTGATGTTGGCGATGTGACTCAAAATGCGGTTCGTTTATTGAAAGTTAACGGTAAACAACCATGGATTACTTCCGGTTTATTTGCAACGATGGGTGTGGGTCTACCCGGTTCCATTGCTGCTAAACTAAGTTATCCGAACCGTCAGGTCTTTAACTTGGCTGGTGATGGTGCTGCTGCCATGGTGATGCAGGATTTAAGTACTCAGGTTGCGTACCACTTACCGGTTATCAACGTTGTCTTCTCAAATGATGCCCTTGGTTTCATTGAAGATGAACAGGAAGATGACAATCATGAATGGTTTGGCATTAGTTTGCCGCAAACCGATTTTGCCAAAGTAGCCGAAGCTCAAGGTATGACCGGTATTACGGTGACAAAAGTTGAACAAATGAAGCCGGCGTTTGATCAAGCAGTTGAGTTGACCAAAGCTGGTAAACCGGTCTTAATTGACGTTAAGATGACTAATGAGCGTCCAATACCGGTTGAAAAACTAACATTGGATCCTGATAAGTTTGACGAAAAGACGATTAATGAGTTTAAGAAACGTTATTATGCCGACAAGCTTGTTCCATTAAGTGAATTCTTAAAGAAACACGGTGTTCGGTCATAAACCTGATTAACTAAATTAATAAAGCTTCCAAAAATGATTTTGAACTTGTTTTTAAATCGTTTTTGGAAGCTTTTTTGTAGTTCTGAGTGTGCCATAATAAAAGGAGAGGGGGGGCTTTACATTGCGTTTGTGGCATAGGTGGCTTTTATTAGGATTACGAATCGGATTTATTGCTTTATGGTATATCATGTTTGCTTTAGCAGCGGTTGGGTTAAACGAGGTTCACATTAGCTCGGATGGCGATAATTGGGGTGTTATCCTTATTTTATGGATTTTATTATTCCAATGGTTTCTGATTGTTATTGCATTACCGGCAGCGTTTCTTAAAAAGAAAAAATCCCTTTTTATACTGACAGGGTTGATGGTCATACTATCAGTAACATTTTTCGGCGATATATTTCATCCGGAACTTGGGAATGTGACCCTTAGCCAGTCTGCCAATAATTTATTGACACTTATTTTTCCGTGTGTTCTGGTCGTTACGGCTTGGTATTTTCCAGTACTTTTAGGTTGTCACTTAGGAGACCAACATCACCGATTGACAGTTTGGATTATTTTGCCAAGTATGCTTAGTGTAATAAGCTTATTAACGCCAAGCGGGGCCACCAGATTATTTTTGTTGGGTGATGGTCATATGATTGGGGCGGCTAAATCGAAACTGGTAGTAAATACTTATAAATTAAAGGAACGGTCACATCCTTATGCTGTTTATTCAACGAGAAACCCCCGTATTAAAACATATGACAATGAGATGGTCTGGGACCTACAAATAAAAGTGTCCCGTTACGGTTGGCTATATATCCCGATGGATAATGACAGCTGGACTGAGGGCGCTTAAATTTGCGAAAACGAAAACAGCTTATCATTGATTGATACTGGCGTATACCCCCAGAGCTAAAGTTTTTACTTTAACTTTTGGGGGGGATACCTCACATCAAACAAAGATAAACTGTTTTTTCACGCTCTGTAGTAAGTAAGTTTTTGAATAAAACGATTTGATAACAGACAGGTCTTCTGTTTCGAATTATTGAGATGTTGAATTGGTTGATGAATCATTCAATTGCCTTAGTTCAGATAGTAATTGAAGTAACTGAGCATGGTAAATATCATTCCGTAAGGTCTGATTTCCCTGACTAAACCAGTACTGTTTAGCTGGATAAACGTATTTTTCCGGTACTTGGTATTTGTTGGCGATTTCCTGAAACGTCCCTGGATTATTTGCGGCTTGTTGGAGTCTATAAAGCGGTTCCTGTTCAATGATTTGAACAACTTGTGGCCGAATTTCAGCCGGAACCTTTGGTTTGACGATTTTAACAACTGTATTTTTAATTGGTTTGTCTAAAATAGTATTGGTTTGTCGTTGAGCATCGGATAGTTCATGAATTTGATGACCAATGTACAGAAAGCCTCCCAGAAGTACCAGTAATACGATTACGACAACAATTAATTTTGTATGTTTTGTTTTTTTAGTTTGTTGCGTTGTTTGGTTTCGCTGCATACGTGACGGTGTTTGATTTTGCATAAAACTCCCCCTTCAATCTGTCGCTTTCATTCAGTATAACATTTATTGCGAAATGGTCCGTTTTTAAAAGGTTGGGATCTGAAGGGAGCGTTATCGTTCTAATTTAAGCTTTTGCTGGTTGGTATTTTAAAATAACAAACCCCATTAATAGAAAGCCTGACTAATGACACTTTAATGCGTGCCATTTAGTCAGGCTTAATAATATTAAATACATTTTAGTTGCTGAATATTTCTGTATTTTGAAGATAAGTCATTTCATCAATTGAGATTCGCTGCTGAAGCTTTTCGGCAAGGGATGAATTGATCTTTCCGGTACTTAAAGCTTCTTGAATTAGTTCGTACTCGCTATGAAAGGCTCGCATGAACATCTGATAAACGATGTCAGCATTAACGTCCTTTCCATGAATTCGACGGTGGCGTGTTCGATAGAATCGTTTAACCATGTTTGATTCAACACCGCTTTCAACATCTTTGGTTTTTAGAAAGGCCATAACGGCATCAAAGCCAACCTGTTCAATCGGTAAAATATCCTCACCGTGTTTTTTAAATTGTTCCCGCCAGTAAACTTCTTCAAGAATAACTGGAGCGGTTAGAAAAGCATCTTGTGCGCGATTCATGTCCTTGTATAAGGTTCCGATGTGTAAACTGAAGCGAATTCGTAACAGGACATTTTTCCAAATTTTTTCATCGGCAGAGAAATTATTTAGTTGTAAGAATTTCCCATAATAAAACAATTCATCATCGGTGATTTTGCCGTCGTCATGTAATTTTTGAACAGCTCTTAACTCTACCTGATGACTTTCACTCATCAATCGGCGACGTAACTTTAAATTTGGTGTGCCGTCTAAAACCAATTGTTGTTGCAGAGAATCGATAACAATTTGGGCTTCTTCGGGATGCTCTTTTTCTTTAACCAAATCGGAAATTGCCGCTTGAAGCATGCGCCGTACCCATCGATACCTTGGCTGATTATTATCTTGACTCGGTAAAAGAAGCGGGACGAAAATCGTTGGCATAATCAAACTGATGAAAATAACAACAGCTGCCAAAAAGATCATGGGTCCACGAAATTCGAACGGTTGACCATGAATGACTTCTGGCATCGAGAAAGCCAAAGAAAGGGTAATGGTTCCGTTCGCGCCACTAAAGGCCATGACCAGACTATCCCGCCATTCGTGACTTGTTTTAACACGTCTTTTAATTAAATAACGACTCCAGAACAGACGGATAATACCTTTGGCCAGATAAAGGAGAACCCCGATGCCAATCAATTTATACACACCGAAGTTTGGGTTGGGGGATTGTTGCATGGCAGTAATGACTTCCGGTAAGGAGAGTCCTAATAAGACAAACACGGTTCCTGATAACATGCCGGAAATGATTTCCCAAACATTACTGGTAATTAACTGCATTCGTGATGAGGTTAAACGTAGCTTTTCACGTTCGGAACCCTGGGCTAGTCCGGCAGCCACAACGGCCAGGATACCTGACAATGCCAGCTTTTCGGCCAAAAGGTAAACCAGAAATGGCGTCAATAGTTGTATGAGAACCATGATGAGCGGTGTATCATCGTTGTAGCGAATTAAGAATAGACGAACGCTAACGATTAAGACACCGATTAGACTTCCAAATAATAAGCCACCTAAAAATTCCCATAAGAACATGCCGACTGCCAACTCCATTGAAAAAGTGCCGGAGATAAAGGCAGCTAGTGACATGTCAAAAACGACAATGCCGGCCGCGTCATTAAACAGTGATTCGTGTTGTAAAATACCGGCTTGTTCTTCAGCAATGGGATTTGATTCAAAAATCGAATTAACCGCTGAGGCATCGGTAGGCGTGACAATAGCGAGCAGTGCAAACGCCAAACTAATGGGTAGCACGGTATAAACCATGTGCAGTCCGGCACCAACAACCAGCACGCTGACCAACACCAGGCCAACTGCTAACGATAAAATATTGGTGATAGATCGTCCGATCCAAAGCCGTGAACTATTTTGCGCCTCATTAAACAGCATCGGTGCAATCACTGCAAGCGCAAAGGTGGATGGATCAAGGTGAAAATTTTTATAAACAGGTAATCCTGCCAACAGAACACCTAAGAAAATCAAGAAGAATGGCAGTGGAATTTTTGTAAAGTATCGTGCCAAAATATTGGCTAAAACAACGGCTGCCAAAATAATTGCTAAAAGTAACACCTCATCCATTTTCGGCACTTCCTTTTTGTCAGTTTATTAACGATATCAGTTTAGCACTTATAGCCTAAAAAAGTGCCGGATAGCACTTGAGTTAAAGGTCATTGGGCACAGATGACGACTAATATAAAAGTGATATCAGTCAAAGTCTTTAATATGACCGTCAGGCTGTGGCGATCCTATCCTGATAAATAAGGATACAAAAATGGCGAGCCGCTTCGACCTTCTGAACGCAAATGCGCCGATCGTTACGAACTCACCGTGGTTTGGCACCGTCATGAAGTATAGCATGAAAAGTACTGGAATATCAAGGGGGAAGGATGGTCTCATTTATATAGAAGAGACGCGTTATTAGCGCCCAAAGCGAACTAATAACGATGATATTTTTATAATTTATCCAAAATTGATCTTACAATTTCAATAAAGTCATCTTTATCAGGTTTCATGTCATGTTGGGTCCATTCGATAACAATTCCCATCATGCCACGAACGGACCAAACAATTTCATAATATCCCTGCAAATCGTCTTTATTAATTTTTTCGAATTGCATGACCTTGTCCACAAAGATATTGGACAATCTGTTTACAACAGAAACGGTGTTTTCTTTAATAAAAATCGAAAAAAGAGTTTTATTTTTGTCAATGTAATTAATGAGTCTCTGAGCAAGCTCAAAATAGCTTTCTGTTTGCGTAGTTGGGTAGTAGGTTTCAAAGCTTTCAAATAAGCCGTCCAAAAAATGATTATTTAACTGATCGTATAAATCATACAAATCATCGTAATGGAGATAAAAAGTACTTCTGGATATATCGGCCTCGTGAACAATTTCGGCAACCGAAATTTTGTTTAGGGGCTTTTTTTGTAGAAACTGAATGAGTGCTTCTTGAATACTTTTCTTGGTTTTTCTCTGTCGTCTGTCTTCAGCCATATTTTCCTCCAATTGGTCAATTTTTATTATTTTGTCCATTAAAAGACATTTTTCAATGAATTGCTCTTTGATAAAAGGGAAAAATATCTATAATATACACATATTCATTTATAGACAACCGTCTATTAAGCTCTAAGTATGACTAAGTTTCTCAAAAAAGCAAGTTATCTTGATAAATAATGATATTTGAATTTCTTGAATAAGGTGAGGGATAGAAAATGAACGCAAAAAGAATTGAACAACAAAGCCTCAATCGGGGCGTCATTATTAACATTCTAATGGGGAGTGCTGGAATGCTTGTGTATGCTTTTACCCATCTTGAAGCCTTATTTCTAGATGCTTCGTTTGTATTAATTGAAGTCATTTCCGGCATAGTTGCCGCCGCTATTTCCAGAATAAGTCAGAGAAAAACGAAACAGTTTCCAAAGGGGCTGTTTATCTTAGAACCGGTTTATGTGTTTTTTAAGTCGATATTAATCATTTTCTTGATGGGGTTTACGACTTGGAGTGTTAGCGTTAAAGCTTATTTATTTTTTACAGTCGGGCAGGGAACCAAAATTAATGTTATTCCGGTTCTGATATATGCAATTGTGATGGTTATTTTAGGATCATGGCTGTTAACGATGTACCGCAGGGGAAACAAAAAGATGAAAGGAGCAAGCGAAATACTGACTGTCGAATCTAAAAATAGTTTTATCGATGTCATGATGTCTATCGGTATTGCTTTTGTAGCAATGCTGCTGGTGTTTATTCCAAGCGGATCACCCTTATCATTTTTGCTATATACCGGTGACTTCTTCATTACTATCATAATTGTCCTAATGTTTATTGGGCAGCCAATTGGTTTTATGATTCAGTCGGTTAAGGAGATACTGGGCGCAGAACTGCCGGCTGGGCCGACCAAACACACAATAGAAGCCATTGTGTCGAAGCACGTGTCAAACTGTAAAAAAATATTTATTTTTAAAAAGGGGATGCACATTCAAGTGGATGTTTACTTATCTCCAGGGATGGGAGCTTGTGCCCTCAACTCAATAAAATTGATTAGAGATAATCTAATAGCGATATTTCAATTAGTAGACGTTGATTTCATGATTGATTCACAACGGGAAAACAAACAATAATTTATTGAAGGTGGGAGAATATATGAAATTATATGAAAAAATCATCATTGGAGCACTGACATCATTAACTTTTTTTGCTGGAGCTTTAAAAGCATCAGCTTGTACAACTGTGATAGTCGGCTCTAAGGCAACTAAAGATGGTTCAACGATTATTGCCAGAAATGAAGATAACTCAACAAATTGGGCAAAGCATTTTATTGTCCATGCACATACGGATACTGGTCAAACAACCTACGTTTCGAAAGGAAATCAATTTACCATTCGGCTTCCTAAAATCCATCAAAGATACACATCAACTCCGGACTGGACACAAAAACATGGTCAATACGGAGAGGATGGCATTAACGAAAGTAACGTTGCAATGAGCGCGACTGAATCAACAGATTCAAATAGGAAGGCCATTAAGGCGGATCCATTCGTAAAAAGGGGGATCAGTGAAGATGCCATGCTCGATGTGGTATTACCTTATATTCATTCTGCTCGTCAAGGAGTGATCAGAATGGGGAACATTATTAGAAAGAGTGGTGCCGCAGAGTCCGACGGTATTATTTTTTCTGATAAAAATGAAGTGTGGTATATGGAAATCGGAGCGGGTCATCAATGGGCTGCGGTTAGGCTGCCTGCTAACAGATACGCGATCATTCCCAATCAATTGAGAATAGGACGATTGAGATTAAAAAACCATAAGAAGTATTTAGCTTCCAAGCATCTCGTTTCTTTTGTACGAAAGCATAAGTTACTTGGCTACAGTAAAGGGACTGTTAACTTTGCTAAAGCATTTGGAACCAGCAACAAAGCCGATCGGCAGGAAAATAATCCTCGAATTTGGGACGGTCAAAGAATTTTAACACCAAGTAAAAAGCAGAGCCCAGATCAGAGAAGTTTTCAGATGTTTATGAAATCCGATAAAAAAATTACAGTTCAAAAAGTTGGTCAAGTTTTGGCTAGTCATTTTACAAATACCAAGTATGATTCAAAAGGTCGATGGCTTAATAAATTTCGACCGATTAACATGCCAATGAATGATGAATCACACATTCTTCAAATTAGGCCACATGTTGCTAAGGCCATTTCAGGTATTCAATGGTTGGCAATGGCTTCTCCAGACACTAGTGTTTATGTTCCGTTTTACACGGATATTAATAACACACCGGTGACTTATCAAATTGGAACTGATAGGTATGATTCGAAATCCGCTTTTTGGACATACAAATTAACGGGAGTTTTGGCACAGCCTTATCCAAATAGTTTTACTAACCGCTATATTCGTCCCATTCAAAGAAAGGTTAATCGACAACTTCTGCGTCATTTAAAGAATAGCGATAAACAATCCAGTGCAATTGCCAAGACAGCGGATTTGCAAACCTATTTAACTGCCAGCAACCAAGCGAACGCTGTACTTGCCCAGAAACAATTTGATGAGTTGAATGCAAATCTGATTACAAAATCAACATCAGAGGTTTTTAAGGAACTGCATATTAATGTGTCGAAGGGATGACAAGTTTTTGATGTAAATTTTCCCTTATCGATTAGCTACCACATAATAAGTACATGTATTCGCAAATTATAGTATTCGCTAAGAATTATAGGTGTTGTAAGTAGAGAGGCATGTTGATAGTGGGAAATTAGTTAACATGGTAAAATACTATAAACAAGGTAACTATTAGGTAGCAAAAGTTTATCGATTTTGATACTTGAGGGGTACATGTATGAAAAAATTCGAATATAGTTTATTGGCATTGACAATTGCTTTGGGAGTAAGTTTTTTGCAACAAGGGTCTAAAGCCAGCACGAGCCCAGAAACCGGTACAAGAAGTTCACAAATAGTAGAATCTAGGGAAACATTAGATTCTTGGATGCCTGATAAGGGCTTACAACAGGATATTTTAGCCTATCTAAAGAAAACATCCCAGCTTCCAAAAGATGCCACATTAGAGGATATTACTAAAGAAGTGGCAAAGAATAATCGTTATATAAACATTGATATTACTAATCCAGTATCTTCATTGCAAGGATTAGAATTCTTCAACGGTATGTTTAGTATCGGGTTCTTAACGTTTAGGAATACAAAAGTGCTTTTTCCGGATTTAAGTTATTTAAACTCAAACCTAAGTAACAGTTACCATCAGCTTACTACCCAGTATGATAATAATGGTTTTAATGATTTGTCACAAACGTTAAATCAGATTAAGCAACAGTTGAGTACACGAGAAGACCTTGGAAAGTTACATGTCGTTTATTTAGGGTTTACTCATCAGCATTTTACGGATATTTCGCCATGGTATGGCTTTTCTCAACAATATTCTAATCTTTCTCTTTACCAAAATGGGTTTTGGGGATTTAATAACAATACGGCATTTGCAGAAGCACAATTGGAGGAAAATGGCGACATTGTTTTAAAAAATCCGTTGTATATTTTTGATGATCAAGGGAATAGAATTTCACTGACTGATGGCATAACCGCGACTAACAACGGTAGCTATGATCAAGGTAAAAATGAAATTATTTGGCACAACGCTGATCCAAATACAAAATTGGAAGTAAACTGGAAAAAAATTATGAGTGATCCAAGCCCCTATAACAAGCAACCAAATAAGGATATAAATTTTAATGGTCAATTAACGATTAATGTATTGGGTAGGCCTGTAACCGTCAATTACCTTGATGAAAGTCATAACAAAATTGCAGAATCTAAAATTATTACCGGCTATTTTGGTGATAATTATAAAACCGAACAAGTAGATGTACCGGGATATACATTCATTTCGGTCGATGGCGAAAAGGTGGGGAAAATTGGTGCTAAGAATGTCATTGTAAATTATTACTATAAAAAGGAGTCGACACCAACAGTGCCGACAACCCCGACGACGCCAACGGTGCCAACGGTGCCAACGGTGCCAACGACGCCAACGGTGCCAACGGTGCCAACGACGCCAACAACCCCAACAGCGCCGACGACACCAACAGCGCCGACAACCCCGACAACCCCAACAGTGCCGACAACACGTCCAGTCCAAGTTTCGGATTCTGACATTCCAAATTATGTAGTCGCAAAAGGTCAAGCTGTATATGCAGTAAATACGATTGGACTTTATAAAAAAGGTGATTTTTCCAAGAGAAATCGTATTAAGTATTACAAAAGAGCCGTACGAATTAATCGTCCGGAGTTTGTTGTTAAAGGATATAAACGGGATAAGTCTGGCAAATTAAGGTATCGCGTCCAACAATATAGTCCGTATGCTAAGCGGTATATTAAAGGAACCTCTGGATACATTACTTCTAGCGTTAAATATGTCATCCCTGCTTATTATGCGACTCTGCCCGCAAATAAAAAGATCAAAATTATTAACCCAAATGGAATAAACTCATACAGGAAACGTGCACTCACCGGAGAAATCAGGCATTTTAAAAAGGGACAAATATTAAAAGTAAAAAAAATCGTTAAGTACAAATATACTACGAGATACCAGTTGTTAAATGACCGTTACATTACGGCTAATAAGAAATTTGTCATTTTTACTAAGTTTAAATAGTTTAAAAAGCCAAAACGCCCATCCTTTTTGACAGGTGGGCGTTTTTGTCATTACTATCTTTATTTAAACAGGGCTTCTTTGGCACTTAGCAGTTTACTAATGCTGTTAGGCAGAATATGCCTCTGTTCCATTATCGCTTTCGAAGTTCTTCTATAGTAATTGAGAAAGCTTCCGGGGCCACTAACCGTTCACATCGCATTCCCTTATTGTTAATAAGATTTAAAGAGATTAAGGAACCGACAGTATTTAAATCATCAATCATAAAATTCTTATCATCTAAAAGTATAAAATCACTATTGGGTCGTTTTTGTCGTATTTCTTTTAAATGATTTAGGACCATATCCACGGTCTTTTCAGCAAAAGCTTCTTGAGTATCAAAGTTATTTCTCGGCACTACACATCACCATCTTCTATAAATTTGTTTAAGTATACCAGAATGCTGTTAAAATCCCAATGAGTTAATGTCAAAAGAAGCTGGACTTTGTATTTTTTTTAAATAAGGGCAATTGTTTCCGACTTGATTAGTTACTCAATTCAGCGTTTGATGGTAAAGTGGCTGTGCCTATCCGTCGAAAAATCGATATCAAGGAGAAGTAAGTAGCTACAACGACTAACGAAAGTTTCACTAAAGAAGGAATTGAAACTCGGGTTAATTTTGTAGGTTGGTGTTTCGGTTCATGTGTTGAAATGCTTTGATTTTTTTGAAGTTAGTTTGTTGTTTTATACAAGTTGTTACTCAAACAATAGAATTGGTCTGAGCAACAGCTTGTAACATTTTGATTAATATTGATTCAATAAAGTAAGCAACAATGGTTGGTGTTTTTGCATAAAATGACCGTCGTTACGTAAAATGAGCGTGTCACCCAAATGATCAAATAAAACTTTACCTTGTTTTTCATCGCACTTAAAAGGATCGTTAAAGGAATTTAGTATGAAGAATTCCTTTGCATTGTTTTTGACGGTAGTCCAGTCGTAAGACTCTTTTAGGGTAGTGTGTTTCATGCCGTTAGGCTGACTATAACCTGCTATTAAATAAACGGCTCTTACAGGCGTTTCTAAATGTTGTTCTAATAAAGCGAAGATAATATTTGTTCCTGCAGAATGTCCAATTAAAATTGTATCTTTGGTAAATTCTAAATCCATTTTATTAATCTTTTCCAACGTGTCAGTTAAAGGTTCTTGGTCAAGTTGGGGTAAGTTAACTACAATACTTGAAATACCATGATTGATTAAACTATTAGAGATATTTTGGTACCAAAATTTATTTGCTGTGGCATGAGGTGCCGATCCGTGAAAAATAATTGCATTCATTGTAAGTCCCTCCAGTACATTTAAGCAAAAGAACCAATATCCCAGAAACTCTGGAGTATTGGCTCTTTTAAGACGTTGACGGAAACGTATTAGTTTCCACATAAGTTGTTTTTACCGACGTTAGATAACAATCGAGAAAGTCAAGAATATCATTGTACCAGTATTTTAACACTCGACAGCCCCTCATGAAACCCTATCAATGGAGTCGGCGGGAGTCGAACCCGCGTCCGAGCATATCGCCACCTAGATATCTACGTTCATAGATCTACTATTTGGAATTCACCATTTAAAACGCCGCAAATCAAGGCACCCATAAATGGCTAACCTGATTAATCTCTTCAGTTGACTTCAGGTGGGAGCCAACTGCGTGAGCCCACTAAATTTAAGACCCAGATCCAACCCATGGGCGAGATTGGGAGGATCTACGTTAAGCGCTTATTAGGCAGCTAAAGCGTAAGAATTGTTATTATTTTTTGCAGTTATAATTTAAACTGGGCGTTTTTACGTGACGCCGCACGAAACGCAATCCAAGCTCGACCTATACCCGTCGAATCCTTAACGACCCCGTATAGATACAATAGTATTGTATCATACATTCAAATTAGTTAGAAGTAATTAGATTAGATCATAGTGCTTGAGGCCATTTACAATGCCGTGATCTGTATTATTAGTGGTGATAAACTCTGCATATTCTTTAACATGTGGCAAACCGTTGCCCATAACAACCGGATGATCGACATATTGGAGCATTGGCACATCGTTATTACCGTCACCAAATCCGTAAGTGGGAATGCCGTTTAATCCTGCGTTTGAAATAAGTTCCTGGATGCCGCGTTTTTTTGAACCGTTTTTAACGACGACATCCATACTAAACGGTGTATTTCGATAGAAAGTCAGTGTATCATCAAATGTATCAATATATTTTTGATCGTGACCAACGGTGTTGACAACCATCATATAAATTGGGTGTTGCTTGACGAAATCTTCTGCGCCCAAAGGTGGAATTCGAGTATTAATAGATTGGTAGTTGTTTTTTGTGTCGTCCGTCACAAAGTTGATTGCGGCTCCTAAATTATTCATCACGGTTGTTGATTCGTTCATTGATTTGGCAAAATCCATAAACTTAGTTACAATTTCCGGCTTGATAATTGCTTCATAAACTGGTTTGTTTTCAAAAAGAACATAATCACCATTTGCGGATACGACTGTATCAATTTCTGTTTTTTCTAATATTTCAGGGATTTCAAAGATATTTCTACCAGTGGAAATAACTGGTAGAACATTGTTGCGACGCAATTGTTTCATTGCTTCAGCAACTTCTGGATCAACTTTTGTTTGTTCGTTTAATAATGTATGGTCGAGATCGAAAAATGCAATTCCTTTATACATGAATTTAACCATCCTAGTTTTTTAATTTGTGGAAAAAGAAACGTTACTTTATTATCATAACAATCTTGGACCTTTTCAAGCAAGTTGACCATTTTCTGGTAAAATAGATATAGTATGGGGTGAGAAAAAATGGAGAAGACGACCATCGCTAATGAAAAGACCAATCGGTTTTTTGTGCGACTTAGAAGAATCCCTGGAGAACACTGGTATCTTGCGACTGAAGGACCAAAAATTACGACTACCAGCAGTAAGGTTAAGATTCCAGATGAAATCAAAACCCAGGATTTTTTGATTGATCAAATTAGTTTTTTTAATAAACAAATTTGGTATCACTTTACTTACGGTGACCTATCAGGGTGGCTGCCTAAACGAAACATCCGCAAGACCTTTCGTAGACTGGATGTTCCTGCCATTAAGCAAGAAACTCAAGCAGATATTGATAATCAATCTGCAGCACTGATGATGCTGCTTCGAAATGCCGGGAGTGATATTTCATATCCTGATTTAAAGGCTGCGGTTGAAAAATGGCAGCGAACGAATACCGGTTTGATCGGTTTAAGCGATTTGATTATTTCGGAAACTCACTCTATAAGGGATTTAAATAAGGGCAATTTGAGGCAACTAGATAAACAATTGCTTAGAAGACGACCGATTGTATTGCGAGTCAATGGACTGAATAATTTAAAATCCAGCTTAATTGTTCTGACTGGTTTTAACAGGAAACTATATTTCTATAACGATCCGTGGACTGGGCGATTAGAATCGGTCTCGGAGAATCATTTAAAAAAGCATTGGCTTCAAGGTCATGTAGAAGCCATTAGCTATTAGGAGTTGGGGGAAAGACAATGAAACTGTTAATGATAGAAGATAACAAATCGGTTTCAGAGATGATGTCGATGTTCTTTCAAAAAGAGGGCTGGGACGTTTCTTTTGCATATGATGGTATTGAGGCTGTTGACATGTTCAATGAAGATCCGGAAAGTTGGGACATGATCACATTGGATTTGAATTTACCAAAAAAGGACGGCATGGAAGTTGCCAAAGAAATTCGTGCTAAATCTAAATCCGTTCCAATCATAATGCTGACAGCTCGTGATTCTGACAGTGATCAGGTGCTTGGCTTTGAGATGGGTGCGGATGACTATGTGACCAAGCCATTTTCACCCATCACGCTAGTTGCCCGAATTAAAGCCTTACAGCGTCGGGCACATACAGAGGCTCAAGCTGAAGAACCAGAGCATTCTGAAGAGAAACAGAAAAAAGAATATCAAATTACAACTGAGCATTTTAAACTTAATACGAATACTCGAGAAGCGTATTTGGATGGTCAATTAATACCGGAACTAACGCCAAAAGAATTTGAATTATTGAATGCACTTGCTCAGAAACCGCGTCAGGTATTCTCCCGTGAGCAGTTATTGGAACTGGTTTGGGGATATGAGTATTATGGCGATGAGCGAACCGTCGATGCGCATATCAAAAAATTACGTCAGAAAATCGAACGGGTTGGACCTCAGGTTATTCAAACCGTTTGGGGTGTTGGTTACAAATTTGACGATAGTGAAGTGGACAAAAAGAAATGAAAATGATTTATCAGCAGTTATTGGCCTTTTTTCTGGTAATTGCCGTGACAATCCTTTTACTTGGTATTTCATTTGGAAGAATGTCCAAAAGCTTTGTGTACAACGATGAGTGGCGAAGTCTGGAGAAATATTCGGATAGTTTGGTTCAGCAGTCATTGACAGTTAATACAAAGAGCAGTCAACAAGTAACTTTCAGTCTCAGCACTTTAAAAACGGCGCAGGCACTTTTGGAAAATCAATCTGTTCATTTTACGGTATTCAATCAAAAAAACCAGGTTATTTATCCAAATAATGGTTTATCACCCAAGGTTACTAAAAATGATTGGCGGCATTTAACAAAGGACCAGATTGTCAGAAAAGTCAATAATCGAAATTTTAAGTTAAGCAATGGTAAAACCAGACCGGCAATGATCGAGATTTTAAAACCATATTATTACAATAAGAAATTGGTTGCTGTCGTGAGTGCAGGTGTGTTTGTTTCGGATGTTAATTCAAACGTTGACCGAATTAACCGGGACCTTTTGAAGGGGCTGGGCGTGTCTCTGATTATTTCCATGATTATCAGTTTCTTTATTGCAAGTCGCTTGAATCGTCGAATTAGTAGGCTTCGAGCAGCTGCAACCCAGGTTTCGAATGGTAATTATGATATTCGGGTCAAATCCGGTGGAAACGATGAAATCGGTGAGTTGATTACGGATTTTAACCATATGACGGAATCTTTGGAAAAGGCCAATCAAGAAATTCAGCGGCAGGAAGAACGACGCCAGGAATTTCTGGCGGATGCTGCTCATGAAATGAGAACGCCGTTAACGACAATCTCTGGGATCCTGGAGGGAATTAAGTATGATGTCATTCCTCAGGAACAGCGGGGGAAAAGTATTGATTTAATGAGCAATGAAACTCAGCGGCTTATTCGATTGGTTAATGAAAATTTGGATTATGAAAAAATTCGTTCGAATTCGATTCGACTTGAAAAAAGACATTTTAATGCAACGAAGGTTCTTAGCAGCATCGTGGAACAATTAGGAAGTAAGGCTTCCGAATCAAAAGATCGTTTTGAGATTCAAGCTCCGGACGATTTACCTATATACGCTGATTATGATCGGTTTGTTCAAATTGTTTTTAATATCACAAACAATGCGATTCAATTTACAGACAGTGGGACAATCACCTTAATTGGTGAACGCGGTTATAACGAAACGATTATTCGGATCAAAGATACTGGAATTGGTATGACAAAGGAACAACAAAAAAATATTTTTGAACGATATTATAAAGCTGATGCCTCCAGAAGAGCCCGAAAATACGGAGAATCCGGATTGGGGTTGGCAATTGTCCACCAACTTGTTCAACAACATGGTGGCAAGATCTCAGTGGCTTCTAAGCCGCACAAGGGAACCACCTTTACCGTTATCATTCCTGATCAAACGGATGCTGAAAAAAAGGCTGCCGGGAATAATAAGCGAAAATCATCTGAAAGAACAGATGTGTAAAAATAGGCGCTCACGCAGATTTGTGTGGCGTCTATTTTTAGGGTCTAAAATTTTTGGGGTTGATACCGTAAGGTATCAATCTTTTTTTGCATATAAATAGGGCATCGCCCTACTATTGAATTAGCCAATAATTCAGATAGAAAGAAGTAAAAACGATGTCCCAAGACAAGCTTATCTTAAATTTAGTTGGTTTAAAAGACCCCCACATTCACTTCGAGGCTGATGCTAAAACCCAAACCGGGCTATATCACGGTCATCCGGCATTATTTATCAATGCTAAATTGCTTAAAAAGATTTCACAGTGTCCAAATTGCGGGTTTGCTGATTGCCTTGTAAAAGACGGTCATAAGACCGTTAATTTAAAATTATCCCCACAGAGATTCCACTTATTAATTCTCCGGTTAGCTAAGCAACGGTTTCTTTGTAAACACTGTGGTTCAATCATTACTTCGCAAACGGATGCTGTTAAGCCTAACTGCCAAATTTCCAAGAACGTTTGGCAATCAGTGGTGATGGACTTTCATGATAATATGGCAGCGACACTGATTGCTAAACAAAACGGGGTTTCTGCCAGTACCGTCAATCGAGCATATCCGCAAGCAGCGCAAATGATCAGTAATCGGTTTGTTCGCTTACCGAAACATCTCAGTTTTGATGAGTTTACCTCTTCGCACCAAAATCGGCGCATGCGGTTTATCTTTCAAGATGCCGATCATCATAATCGAGTCGTTATTCTGTATGGCCGCCGTAAGGCGTTCCTCAGGAGCTACTTCATGCAGTACTCACACAAAGAACGAGCTCGCGTTAAAACCATTTCTGTCGATCTAAACGCTGGCTACGTTCACCTAATCCCAGAGCTTTTCCCTAAAGCCAAAATTATAATTGACCGCTTCCACATCATTCAAATGACTCAAAGGTCCCTAAATGAGGTACGTTTGTCAGTCGCGAAAAAGCAACCTCATTCCTCGCGTGAATATCGGATGATTAAGAAATATTGGCGTTTATTCGACAAGCCCTTTGATAAGCTGGAAGCTAAACGACTCTATTATCGGACACCGTTAAAACGAGAGATGACTAGTCAACGAATTGTGACAGATGCCGTTGCCCTTAGCCCTAAATTTACCAGTGTTTACTTGGTTTATCAGGATATTTTAACGGCTGTTCAAAGACATGACCAGGATTTACTTGCCAAGACGATCTGTGACTATCGAAAACTCAATTGTTCAATGGATACCACTATTCGTAGCCTAAAACAAAACTTAAAAGCAGTTACCAATTCCTTGAAATATGCTTACTCCAATGGACCTCTTGAGGGAGTTAACCGCAAAATTAAAGCTATTGGTAGAACTGCTTACGGTTATCGGAATTTTGACCATTATCGAACTAGGATTCAAATGGAATTATTTGCTTAATTCAATTAATGCAAAAGAAAAAGCAAATCCTTTCGGATTTGCTATATAAGCTGATATCAACCTCAGTTGACAAAGAGCCTATTTTTAATGAATAGGCATTTAGTTGACGGGCTCATTTTTTAAATAAAAAAATAACACATCCCACGCCTACGACAAGTTTGGGATGTGTTATCTATAAAAAATGGAGTAAATCTACTGAGTGGGTAGATTCACAATTAGCATTATAAAGCAATCGGTTGGACGACGCAATCATCATCACTGGTTACTAGTGGCTTGCTGATTTTGTTTAACGATTTTGAAATTTGGCTTTCGCGTATAATGGCGGAACCCTTTATAGAAATAAAGATTTTTCTTATCAGGCGCTTTTACTTTGTAGGATAGGCGTTGGCCGTCAAATTGAACGGAGGCACCCTTTGGTGAGTATTGAATACCGGTTATGAGATAAATGTGATGATGAAGCGCCTTATATTTAATATGTTTTAATCCGTATCCCGGTAATTTATAGTAGCCGAGGTTATTATCGGACTGTTTAAACAGCTCGCCTGAACTCATTGTTTTGGTATAGGTGATAAATGCCTTTTGCTCTCCAGATCCGTTGTAGTACCAGTTTCCTCTGATAACTTTTGGGGTACCGGTATGCCAAGTAGCTGCGTCGGCATTGGCACTTTTCGTTAATGCAAAAATAAATAAGCAGATAATCATAAAGGGCAAAATTAATTTTCGAACTTTCATTAAATAACCTCCGGTAATAAAAAATCCCATTATGGTTTTTGGGATAGTGATTGTTTAGTTGCATTATAATCATATTCAAGATTGTATTAAAAAACTTCAGTAAAACAATTGTACCATTTTTTTTAATTATAGGAAACTTCATCAAAATGACTATTAAACGCGCCTTAAATTTAGTCTTTTAATGATTTGGCATGGCGAAGCCTGTCAAAAATTAATTGATCATTAAGGAGTAGATGGATGCTGTAAGCATCGGAAATAGTAAACAGGCTATCTAGTTACTATCATACGAAGATCATTGGTCTAGCTTAGTTAACCGAGTAGATTTGCAAGATGACTTTATGCTTTTATGATATCATTTAATTATAAGGTAATGGTTTAATAATTTATTAAAGCAATGATGGGAGAGATAGCCATGCTTTCATGGAGTATGTTATGGGCCTTGTTACCACTTGTGGTAGGCTTTTTGTTTAGACGTGGTCATTTACTTTTCTTAATAGCTGGAAATAATGCAGCAAGAAAACCCTATAGCAAAGAATCCTTATTAGCCGGAAGGTATGTCGGCTTATTTATGTATGCGGGCGCCATTTTGATCATCTTAGTATTCATTCCTAACATACCGGATGGCTTTTATTATGTATTTGCAGTATTATTTATTGCTTTATTGATCAGCATCATCATTTATTTAAACAAACGTATTAACAAAATGCAAAAGTAATGATTTCCAGAGCATAATCAAAAAGATGTTACTTAAAAAGTCCCGTAAAATAGTGTATAAAGCACTGATTTGACGGGATTTTTATTTCAAAAATAAGCTAGTTTAGAGATTCTATTATTGTCCAACCCTCAAAAAATTAAACAAATGAATAAAGGAAGGGCGGGTGTTATTGATTCTTATTAAATCTAATCCTGTCTTTTTCGGAAGGTATCTGACTATAAACAGTTTTCCAAGTATCATTTTGATAGATTTGATACTTTTCGAAAAAACACGGGATTCCGTTAGCATTTTTTAAATCACTGCTGTCCATGACTTGAAAGTGTAGGTGAGGGGATGTGGAATTTCCTGAATGACCAACTTTGCCTAAAAAAGAACCCTTTGGTATTTTTTCATTTAATGAAACAGCAATAGAGTCTGTTTGTAAGTGAACAAAAGCCATGTATACATTTTCTGAGCACTTTATAATAATAAAATTGCCAGCAATTATACTAAAATCATCTGTCTCTTCATTAAAAGTAAGGGATTTCTTTATGCCGATAATGGACTCTCGTAACCAATGAACATGTTTTCTTTCAGGAATACCATCAATTTTCGCAACAATCTCACCATCACATGGTGCATAAATATCCCTTCCATAACAGTAACATTTCTTAAGGGGCACCCCTAAGATTAAAAATCTGAAAGTACTTGCATCATAAAACTTATTCATATTGTTTTGATCAACCTGCAAAAAATCAAAAGCATATTTTAAGCCCATGCGATTAGTACCATGGCTCGGAATACGTTTAGCAGGAGTGGTGGGAGCGACCCATTCGCCCCTTAATGGAAACTCAATAGTAACAGCATTTTTCTTCATAATTTACCCCACCTTTAAAAAATACTGAGATAGTTATTTTGGAATCGAAATCAATAGAATAATTGTTATATTAATTTTAACATGATTATAGGCTAAGATAAAAGGTTGATCCCCAACTTCTTATCTAGTGACCTCAGTTAAAGAGATTATCTTCAAATCATTCTTTGCTAATCTATTTTAGCAACAGAATATCACGTAAAATAAGACTTGATATTTTTTATGATTCAAGTCTGATTATGTATATTGATTTTTTTAGTCGCTGTATTTTCTGATAGTTGGTTTAATCATTTATTGTAGATTCGTTGCTTGTTATAGAAGCTGGTCTAATAGCTTAGAAGACAATGGCTAGCTTACTTTTAATTTTGAAATAACTTTATTGATTTTAAAAAGTTAATTTATCCGCTGTGATCACTCGAAAGTTATTTGCATTGATAGTAATTCTAATGTTAGATGTATAATCGTATATGTAATAATTTTTTCCCTTATGGTCTAATTTATCAGCCTCTAACACGGTTTTCTTTACTAGATTTTCGATATCGTTATTCGAATAATTTATACCTAGTTTTTTATTAATCCTTTTGTATACAAGGTCGGTATAGCAAACCCTTTGTAATATGTTCTTTTTCGATGTCAATAATACTGTCCTCTCAATTTTGGTAATAACAACGTTAAATTAGTAGCCGGATTTTTAACCTTTTTGGGGTGTATATTCTATCTAAAAAGGTATTCCTAAATAAGGAGTGTAGATCAATTCACGACTATTGTATAAATTCTATCTTAAAAAGATATAAGTGGTTAGCAGTGGTTGTATGTAACTTGCTGTGAGTCAGCATTAAGAAGAATTAAAATTTCGTGATTTCAGTATTTTCAATATTAAAAGTATCGGATCTTTTAGTATGGGTTTGGTGTGACTTTTGAGCTAATTAGTGTCCCTGTAATTTTAAAATATACATAAAAAATAAATTTAGAAGTACAATAATTAGATATGCCGTGCCTATCTTAATTCCAAATAAATTGTAAAATGAAATACTTCCAACTCCATAAACGAAGATTTCTAACATAAATAAATTTGTTAAAACCAGTTAAGGCATGAAATGACTTGGGCGCACCATAACGTGCCCACAACGTCATAACTCTTATACTTATCACGAAAAATATTATCTTGGAAGTGAGTGCCTTTTTTAAGCACATTTGATTAAACTGCTTATTTAAAAAGATGTAGCCCAATTAGCGACTAGCACATAGATTTTGTAATAAAAAGATATATGGCTACCAGTGGTTATTAAAATGGTTACCATTAGCTACGTGTAAATCGTTTTGAATTAATATTAAAAAATAAAAGGCCTGCTATTTCAGTGCTTTCAGCATTAAAAATAACAGACCTTTTAGTATTATAGATTGGGTATACTGGGCTCGAACCAGTAAATTACGGATTCAGAGTCCGCTGCCTTACCAATTTGGCGAATACCCAATGAACAAATATCACAGTTAATAATATTATCGATTTTTTACTGATTTGTCAACCGATTTTTTGATTTTTAACTTCTCTGTTGACAAATTAACTAGATTTAGATACACTATTATTTGTGAGTTTGAGAGCATTGCCCGCTGGTCAAACTGGTTTAAGACGTCGCCCTCTCAAGGCGGAGTTACGGGTTCGAGCCCCGTGCGGGTGATAAATTGAAATAATCAATGAATCTAAGAGGTCGCCAAATGCTGCTTATCAGTATTGGTGATCTCTTTCTTTTTGGGACCCACTAGGTTGGTCATTGCATTGCCCGCCGTTTAACTAAATATGCTTTTAAATTAAGCAATGTAAAAAACAACAGTCCACCTTCAATTTTGAATGTGGCTGTTGTTTTTGAGGCTGTCTAGTTGTTTACCAATACCCCAGTATCTCTGCTAGTTTGGCCCGATCAACATCTCTTGATGTCAGGGTAGCAGAAGTATACGCCATTGCATCTGAAGGATCCTTTGCCTGAGTCCAAGCATACTTGACAGGACTTGGGGTTGCGTCTTGTTCATCGCTTGATGATGCGAACATGACGTCACTTTGGTAAGGAGTATGATATAAGCCAAGCCCATGACCAAGTTCATGCATAATAACGGTTGTCCAGTAATTGGTTGTTGAAGCTTGAGAAATAGCAGGCTGTTCCTGTACATAAGCATCTTTAACTGCTTGGCGCAGTGCAGACACTTGGGAGTCATAATTTTGACGAATTGCTTTGTCTTGGTTTTCATAATTCGTCGCTAAATCACTTATTTGCTTTTGGATGGTTGATTTGGTTGAAGCGCTGGAGGAATTGTTATACTTGCTTTCCAGTGTTAAATATTGTAGTTGATAATTAATTCTTAATTTGTTAAGTAGGGTATTGGTTAAGTCCAATAAGCTGGAAGCTTGATTTGAAATGTCAGTTAGTTTTGCTTCCAACGTCGATGAAGTTGCTAGATTATTATTTGCATAATTTGGATTTGTAAAATTTTTCGAGTTAATTTCAATGATATGACCACTGAAAAGACCATCCCATTTTTCTGTTGAAGCATCGGTAAGTTTAACGGTCAGTGTATGGTTGGACGAACTTCCGATCGAAAAAACATTTTTGCCCAAAGCAGCATTCCAACGTTCGATAGCTGTGTTAACGTATGAATTTAACCGATTATCTGCAACGTAAATTTTAGCGTGATTGTCTTTAAAAACACCAGATGACGCAAACTGTGCCAGATTGTACTGTTGGCTTAGTGTCGTCTTATATTTTGAATAAACGTCAGTTTCAAATCCAAGGATGGTTAAGTTTGGATCAAGATCCGGTGCTGCGTTGATATACGACATCAGTTGAGATTGCGAGGACACGGTTGCCCCAATAACTGAATTAGAAGAATTGATTTTACTGGGAATTCTTTTCAAATAGTTTCGCCAAACCCACCCGGAGGCTTTCTTTCCAGAATTACTTTTGACGTAATAGTAAATCCGATACTGATTATTAACTTTTAATTTTTGATGGTAATAAGCGGTGAAGGTTTTGTGACTATAATTTGAAAGTTTAAAAACTTTTTTACCCAATTTGGCCGAGTAAGCATACCCATTCTTGGCTTTAGATTGATTAATCGTGTAAAAGGAGCGTGTCATCTTTTGACGCCAGACGACTTTTACAGACGATTTTGCCTGAGCATTTGGTTGGTTATTCATTAGGAATCCCGCAGAAAAAGCGAATGCCGTGAGTAACACACCTGGGAAAAATTTCTTACTTACCTTCATTTTCAGATTGCCTCCAAAGTAGTTGGTTTTATTGTCTTAACCAATCAACGGAATAGGTGATTGGCTTGTTAAATAATAACAAAAAAATCTCGAAGTACAAACAATTGTACACGCAGTAATTATAACGCGAGATAGTTAAGGATGCTAAAGAATGCAAGTCGTTAATCATTTACCTGCTTCATAGTAGTGGTTGCTAATCGTTTTTAAATCTGACACATCCAGTTGTTTAGGATTTATTTTTCTAATTGTAGACTGGCGATAAGATGCTTTTAACAACATTTTTGCTTTTCCGTGATTAGTTGTGAAAGCTAATTTAAAGGTCTGATTTTTTTGATAGTCGGAATTCTTAATCGTTTTGAGTAAATCGACGGTGGTGAGTTTGAAAGAATCAATCGTATCTTTGTCATTACGGATGATGTTTAAATAATTACCCCGAGTTGAAATCGAAAAGGATGTTTAAATAACAAAGTAGTTGATTTCAATTTACTTCTTACCCGAAGCGTCGTGTTTTTATAATGGCCGTTGGAAGGCTGCTGAGAGGAAGAGGCGGTTTGCTTTTTAACGCCCCTTTGGATAACGCCTTTTCCTTTTGGAGAGTTAAAAAAGAGTGTTCCAAAAATCACACCAGCAATAAGGAAACGAGCGCATATCTACCATAAGGGTATTTTTTCAGCTTTTTGGCGATCTTGCTATAAGCAAATAGTGCCAAAAAATCACCATGGTATATGACGATAGTTTTGTAATAACATCAAGCAACTGACTAATCAAGCTGAATTCTCCTTACAAAATTTGATATGAAACAAGTTAACGATGCATTAACTTTTATTGTATAGGAGACGCTTGTTATTTGCTAGATGCAAAGTAACATCTCGAGGTTAAATAAAGGCCGACTCAATACAAAAAACGTGTCGAGTCGGTCTTTATTTCTTGAAGCAGCTCCATCAAGGCTACAATCGAAATTGAAATTGTGCAAACCTACAAAAATAATCATGAACCAGGTATTGACTTGATCTGATTTTATTTTTAGCTGTTTCAACGTTATTATTCAAATGATAGATCAATTAAATATTTATTTCTGTTTGCCAGATGAGATGTTGTAATCCACAAGTCGTGATAACTGCTATCTTTTACGGCAGTTTTATCATGGAAATAATCGAGTAGATCACTGTTCATGGACACGAAGTCGGGAGCCATACGGTTTACTTCCAAACGCTGGGTTGGAAAATAGATTTCTGGATTTCCCAATTTTACATCATCATCTAAATACATTTCAACAACATTGTCATATTTATCAGGGCGAATGGTTGCCTTGGCAGGATGCGCCTTAATGTATGATAAAACGTGGTAAATTGTATCGGAATTGCTTGCCAACAGCCAAATCCTCCAATCATTAAAAACTCTCACTCAAGAACAATTATACCAAAAAAATGGTGACTGGATTGACAAAGGTGACTTATCTAAAAAGCAAGCGCATTCATGTCGAACAAATACAACGCTTAATTGCTTCAAATTACAGTTAACTTAGGGCTATAATTGATTGAATGAGTTATTATTTTTTTAGAAAACATGCCTAGTGGGGGACACCATGCAAAAAGAAATAAAAGTTAATTTTATACTTTTCCAGGAGTTCTACGAGGAGTGTGAAAGCAATTGTTAAAGTTAATGAAGAGTAGAGTTTCCTATCTTGCTGTTTTTGGGGCAGTTGTTTTTTTGCTGCTTCAAGTTTCGAGTGACCTTTATTTGCCGACCGTAACCTCAAACGTGATTGATAAGGGGATTGCTCAAAATAACATTGGCTATATTTGGAGTGAGGGCTTCAAAATGCTTTTCGTTTCATTCTGTGGTGTTTTGGCAGCAGGCGGGAATATCTTTTTTGCCGCTACACAATCAATGAAAATGGGTCAACACATCAGAGATGATATGTTTCAAAAGATCACCAGGTTTTCTCAAGAGGACATGGATCATTTTGGTGCGGCTTCATTGGACACAAGAACGACAAATGATGTTGTTCAAATTCAAAATGTCATGGTACAGATTCTGCGGATGATGCTAATGGCACCGCTGATGCTGCTTGGTGCATCAGTCATGTCATATGTGAAGAGTCCCGATCTAACCACGATTTTTATCATCTGTTTGCCATTGGTTGCTCTGATAGTCGGAGGATTGATGTATTATGTCGTTCCTCTCTTTAAAACGATGCAAAAGAAAAAGGATCGCATTAATTTAATCTTTGGCGAAGCGTTGGGCGGTGTCCGTACGATTCGTTCTTTTAACCGTGATGATTATGAAAATCAGCGCTTTGATGCCGCTAATAAAGACTTTGCAAAAACTGGTATTAAGGCCTTTACAATTGTGTCATTTATTATTCCAATCATTACGATCATCTTCAGCTTTATTAATGTAGCAATCGTTTGGTTCGGTGCCGACATGATTTCCAATCGGACGTTGGCGGTTGGAAACCTGGTTGCTTTTATGACATATTCCGGTCAAATCCTCTTTAGTTTTATGATGCTTTCAATGATTTTTGTCTTTTTGCCAAGAGCATCGGCATCAGCTGCCAGAATTATCGAAGTTTTGGAAGTGAAAGATACGATTACAGATCCCGATACGCCACAACCGCTTAGTCATCATGAAGCTGAACCGTCGTTAGAATTTGACAACGTTTATTTTCGGTATTCATCTGCTGAACAACAAACGTTACAAAATGTCAGTTTTAAAGTTCATGGTGGTCAAACATTAGCTATTATTGGTGGTACCGGATCGGGGAAATCAACGCTGATCAATCTGATTCCAAGGCTCATTGAACCTGAGAAAGGAATGGTCAAGGTCAATGGGTTTGAAATTGATAAACTAACACAACATGATTTGCATTCACTCATTTCGATTAATCAGCAAAAAGCGGTTCTCTTCTCTGGAACGGTTCGTGAAAACATGTTATATGGGAAGCAGGATGCAACTGATGATGACATCTGGCACGCTCTGGAAGTGGCACAGGCGACTGAATTCATTACACAAGATAATGGCGGCCTTGATGCCCACGTTGATCAGAATGGTGATAACTATTCGGGTGGTCAAAAACAACGTCTTGCAATTGCCCGGACAATTTTAAAACCGGCGGATATTTATATCTTTGATGATTCATTTTCTGCTTTGGATTTTGAAACAGATGCAAAATTACGGATGGCACTAAGAACGGACAAGCAGATTCAAAGGGCCATTACAGTTATTGTGGCACAGCGGATCTCTACAGTCGCGGATGCAGACCTAATTCTGATTTTGGATAATTGTCAAGTTGTCGGAGAGGGATCCCACAAACAATTAGCGGCTTCGAATTCGGTTTATCAAGACATCTTGAGATCTCAAATTGGAGAGCAGGGGGGAATTAACAATGCGAACACCACCAGTTAGAGGACCCGTCACCAAGCCACACGACTTTTGGCATACGACCAGACGGCTGATCAGCTATACAAGACGGTGGATTCCAGGGATTGTTTTAGCAATTCTAATGGCAATTGGCGGCGTCATTATGGACATTGTTTCTCCGAAGGTTCTTGGAAGTGCAACGACGGTTGTTTTTGATGGTGTTATTGCCGGTATGCGAAAAGTAAATGCTGGTATGACCGTTCGTTCATTTCCAATCGATTTTAAAAAGATTGTGTCAATCTTAATGATCGTAGTCTTTCTCTATGTCTTATCCGGTATTTTTCAACTTGTTCAGCAGGTTGTGATGACTCGAATTTCTCAAAGCATTGTTTATCAAATGAGAAAGGATCTCAAAGCTAAAATTACCAGACTGCCTGTATCATTTTACGATGGGCATTCAAAGGGTGATATCCTTTCAAGAGCTGTTAATGATATGGATAATATTAATACAATGCTTCAATCCAGTTTGACACAATTAATTACCAGTTTCTTTATGTTCTTTGGCGTTTTGTTTATGATGTTGACCATTTCATGGAAGTTGACGCTTGTGGCTTTGCTGACTTTGCCGCTCAGCATACTGGTCGTGAGCTTCTTTGCGCCAAAATCACAAACCTTTTTCAGAGCGCAGCAACATGAATTGGGCGTTTTAAATGGCCAAGTAGAAGAGTCGTATAATGGGCACAACGTCATTAAGACATTTAATCGGGAAGAGGATGCGATTAAAGAATTTAAAGAAAAAAATGGTCGTTACTTTCAAGCCTCGTGGAAGGCACAGTTTGTTTCAAGTTTCATGTTTCCGATGATGAACCTGATTAAAAATTTGGATTACGTCTTTGTTGCGGTTATCGGTGGTATTCAAGTCACACAAGGGGCAGTGACGCTAGGAAATGTTCAAGCATTTTTGCAGTATACAAATATGTTTTCACAGCCCATTACCCGCTTAGCAAACCTGACCAATACGATTCAATCAACAATCGCGTCGGCAGAACGGATTTTTGAGATCTTTGACGAACCTGAAATGGATTTTGAACCAGGACATTTTCCGATTGTTAAAAGTGATAAGAACGAAGTGACTTTTGATAAGGTCGATTTCTCATATGTTCCTGATCAATCCTTGATTCAAAACTTTAATTTGAACGTCGTTCCTGGACAAAAGATTGCTATCGTAGGACCAACCGGTGCTGGAAAAAGTACGATTATTAATCTCTTGGAACGTTTTTACGAGGTCAACGATGGGTCAATTCGGATGAAAGGTGAAGATATTCGAAACAAGCCACGTTCCGAAATTAGAAAACGCATGGCAATGGTTCTTCAGGAGTCTTGGCTTTTTAACGGTACGATTTTTGATAATATTAAATATGGCCGATTTTCAGCAACAAAAGATGAAGTCATTGAAGCTGCAAAGGCCGCGCACGCAGACTTATTTATTCGGGAATTGCCGGATGGCTATGATACCATTTTAAATGAGGATGCGACAAACATTTCCCAAGGTCAACGACAATTACTCACCATTGCGCGTGTTTTCTTAGCCGATCCGGAAATTATTATTTTAGATGAAGCAACATCTTCAGTGGACACCCGAACCGAGAAGCTCATCCAAGCAGCAATGGACAAACTGGCTGAACAGCGGACAAGTTTTGTGGTTGCACACAGGCTTTCAACAATTAAAAATGCTGATAAAATAGTGGTAATGAATCAAGGCCAAATTGTTGAAACCGGCAATCATGAACAATTAATGGCTAAAAATGGCTTCTATGCAAACCTGTACAATGCTCAATTCATCGGGAATACATTATTGAGTCATTAATTTTAGAGAGAAAAGGGTATTGATAAATGAAATATGCCGATACTATTAAAGAAATGCACCAATTTGTAGACAATAATGTTGTGCCTGGCGTTACTTATGGCATTATTGATCAGTCAGCCATTATGAGCGATTATTTTGGCGATCAGGAATTGGTACCTCAAAAGCTGTCACTTAAACCTCAGGAATTTTATGATTTGGCATCATTAACTAAAGTGATCGGAACGACGAATCTAATTTTAAAACTGTTGGCGGCCAATCAATTATCTCTGGATGATTCGATCAGCCAATATTTACCAGAGTGGCAGTCGCCACAGGTTACAATTCGGCATCTTCTGACTCATACTTCTGATATTGTTGGTTATATTCCGAATCGAAATAGCTTACCTAAGGATCAACTCATTCCTGCATTATTAAGTTTAAAAAGTGGTCCGGATCTTGGAAAGGTCGTTCATTATCAGGATTATAATTTTATTTTTCTTGGCTGGATCGCCTCACAGATTCTCGGTAAGCCTGTCCAACAACTCATCTCTGAAGATGTATTAAAACCTTTGGAAATGACCAACGCCACTTTTCATCCTAAGCATATTGAAGATGTTGTGCCCACAGCTGAATTACCTAACGGTGGGCTCCTAAGAGGAACGGTCCATGATCCTAAAACCAGAATTTTAGGAGCCGATTGTGGAGCAGCAGGCTTATTTTCACCGCTTCAGGATCTGCTTCACTTTTCTAGGTGGCTTCTGGGTCAAATCTCATACCCGGATTTTTTGCCGAATGAGTGGCTCGATCAATTATTCGTTGATCAAACGCCAGGCCATTTAAAAAATCGTTCTTTTGGGTGGATCTTAAGAAGTTATCAAAACCATCCCTATATTTTGCATACGGGTTACACAGGGACACTAGTCGTGATTGATCGGATTTCCCAACAGGCACTGGTCTTTTTAACGAATCGAGTTCATCCTGATGCTTCAAATAAACAATTTTTGCCGTATCGAAGCAATTTAATTCGAACCTTCATAAGGGAAGCCAATCAATAGAAAGAAAATTGCAGATTCTAAAAGAAATCCGACTAAATCTGATGATTAAATCAGTATTTAGCCGGGTTTCTTTTGATTGTGCTAGTTTGATTTACTTAATGATTAGAAGGTACTGCCGACCTTTACCTGTTCGGCTTGCCCCAAATTTGCGTCTGGATATTTACGCTTTAAGGCATTTATCAAGACGTGTTTGGCGATATCGTTATTTCTAGCTAAAATTGGACCGTGAAAATAGGTGCAGTAAACGTTTTTGTAAATGGCGCCTTCTGTTTTATCTTGGCCGTTGTTTCCATGACCCTCCAAAACTTTTCCAAGAGGTCGTTCACTTTTGCCAAGGAACGTAATCCCCTGATGGTTTTCAAAGCCGTGGTACTTCTCACCGGTTTCTTCATTTTCGATAACGACATTACCAATGAAGCGATGATCTTTTTGCTTATCAGTATAGTGATCCAATGCGCCGATACCCATCAATTTTTCACCGTTGGCACCAATATAGTAATGGCCTAATAGTTGGTAACCACCACAAATTGCGACGACGGAACCACCATCTTCAATGAAGTCTGTCAGATCTTTTTTCTTAGATTGAATATCCTTTGAAATGATTGATTGTTCAAAATCCTGCCCGCCGCCAAAGACGACAATGTCAAATTTATCAGCATCAAATTTTTGATCCAAGCTGATAACTTCGGAGGTTAACTGAACGCCCATTTTGTTTGCTAAATATTTTAAAACAAGGATATTGCCAAGATCCCCATAGGTATTCATTAAGTCACCATAAAGATGACAGACATTTAGTGAATAAGCCATTAGCCCATTCCTCCTTCAATAAATCCTTTAGTTGCAAATGTTTTTCTTAAACTTAACATTGCAGTGTAAGTTGCTAATATATAAACCTTCCTGGTTGGTGCATTCGGAATCATTTCAACGACTTTATCCAAATCCGGTTCGACAAGATGCTTACTGGGATCGACACCGGCAACCTGAAGGCGATAGGTGATATCTTTATAACGCTGTCCGCCCGTAATGTATTGTTTGATGTTCATCTTTGGCAGACGTTCAAAATCACCATCCCAGATCCAGCTGGTATCAATTCCGTCAGCGTAGTTGGCATTTAACAAACCAATAAAGGTAAATGGATCCTTATCAGTTGAAATCATATCGATGACCTGGTTTAAGCCAACCGGGTTTTTGACTAAAATAAGTGTGACCAATTTACCGTCAACGTTGATTTCTTCCTGTCGGCCGAAAATCCGTTTGTCTTTTTCAAATGCTTGTTTGGCCTGTGCGGGGCTCACACCCATGAACCGGCCAACGGTGTATGCAGCTAATGCATTATAAATGTTGTAGACGCCGCCTATGTCAATTTTAATGGGTTCACCATCAATTTCAAAGCTGGACGACTTGGGAGTTAATTCGGTAATTTTATTAAGGGCAAAATTGAGTTTGGGACGCTGATAACCACAATTTGGACAGAAATACTTACCCAGATTTGAATAACTAATAAACCGGTAATGCAGAATGTGCTGGCATTGGGGACATAAAACCCCATCCGTGTTTGGAGTTGCTTTAATATCTCCCTGCTCTTGATTATCAAATCCGTAATAAATAATTGGATTGGGTAGTTGTTTGGAATGAAAAATTGGTGCGTCGCCATTTGCAATAATGGTTGCATTGGGTGCTAAAGCAACACCGTTGAGAATCTTTTGATAGGTTGTATAGATTTCACCATAGCGATCCATTTGGTCCCGGAAGATATTTGTAAAAACGAATGCTTTTGGCTTGATATATTGTGTGACCTTAATAACGTTTGCTTCATCAACTTCCAGAATTGCCAAAGGGCGTTTTCCCTTGGGCCTGGAGGCGTGTAGAAAAGTTGTGATGATCCCTTGCTCCATATTGGAACCGGTAGGGTTTGTTAAGATGTTTTCATATTTTTCTTTTAGTACCTGAACGGTTAAAGCGGTTGTCAATGTCTTACCATTGGTACCGGTAATTACGATGACATCATAATTTCGTCCAAGCGTTGCTAAAATATCCGGGTCGAGCTTTTTTGTGATTTTCCCGGGCAACGAACTTCCACCCTTAAGAAAGGTATGAAGGAACCAGTAAGATGATTTACCAGCTGCCGTTGCAATTGAACTTTTTAAAGACATAAACTTTTGCTCCTTTTGATGAAGTCTTTCGAACTCTATAAACAAACTCTTAGTTTATCATATAGATGTTAAATCGGGTTAAAATATGTAGGATGTGGTCAATTTTTAAGGTTCATATCGATATTCGGTCAAATTTCTGTATAATAGAGAAGAAGCTTTCAAGGAAAAAGGTGGAAAAATTGGCTCAACTCTTTTATCGCTACGGCACAATGAATAGTGGCAAAACCATTGAGATTATTAAGGTTGCTCATAACTATGAGGAGCAAAACAAAAGTGTTATTATTATGACTAGTGCGCTTGATACCCGTGAAAAACAGGGAATGATCGAGTCGAGAATCGGATTGGAAAGAAAGGCAATTCCCATATATGATGAAACAAATGTATTTAAAAAGGTCTTTGAGATTGACCCACATGCAAGCTGTGTTTTAGTTGATGAAGCTCAGTTTTTAAAGAAAAAGCACGTTTTCGAATTGGCTCAAATTGTGGATGAACTGCATATCCCGGTAATTGCATTCGGTCTCAAGAACGACTTTCAAAACCATTTGTTTGAAGGATCCGAATATTTATTGTTATACGCAGATAAAATAGAAGAAATGAAGACGATTTGCTGGTTCTGTGGAAAAAAAGCAACAATGAACCTGCGCTTGCACAATGGAAAACCCGTTTATGAGGGTGAACAGATTAAAATGGGTGGGAACGAATCCTATTATCCAGTTTGTCGCAGACATTATTACAATCCACCGATTAAGTAACAAAGCGAGGAATTATTAATGGACGAAATATTTGATAAATTACAGGCAGTTGTTGACCGTTACGATGAATTAAATGAGTTAATCAGTGATCCGGAAGTGATTGCAGATACCCAGAGATTCATGAAGCTTTCAAAAGAAGAGGGCGAGTTGCGGGATACGGTTGCAGCTTATAATAAGTATAAAGAAGTTTCAAAACAACTTGATGATGATGAAGAAATGTTACGTGAAAAAATTGATGATGCCGATTTGGAATCAATGGTCAAGGATGAAATTTCAGATTTTAAGGATCAAAAAGCCAAGCTGGAAGATCAGCTTAAAGTGATGCTTTTGCCAAAAGATCCCAATGATGAAAAAAATATTATTATGGAAATTCATGGTGCTGCCGGAGGAGACGAAGGAAGCTTATTTGCGGCTGATTTGTTCAGTATGTATTCTAAATATGCCGAACGACAAGGCTGGAAAGTCGAAGTCATTGATAAAAGTGAAACTGAAGTGGGTGGCTTTAAAGAAATTGTGTTGATGATTACCGGTGATAAGGTTTACTCAAAGCTGAAGTATGAAAATGGCGCACACCGTGTTCAGAGGGTACCCGTGACTGAATCCGCCGGTCGAGTTCATACGTCGACCGCAACGGTTGGCGTGATGCCCGAGGAAGAGGATGTTGATATTGATATCGATCCTAAAGATATCCGGGTAGATGTTTATCGTTCGTCCGGTGCCGGTGGACAGCATATCAACAAAACATCGTCTGCTGTTCGAATGACGCATTTACCAACCGGAATTGTTGTTGCCATGCAAGATGAACGATCACAACAGCAAAACCGGGCAAAAGCCATGAAAATCTTGAAGGCCAGAGTGTACGACTATTATGCGCAGCAAGAACAGGATCAGTACAACGCTGAACGGAAGTCCGCAATTGGGACAGGAGACCGTTCGGAACGTATCCGAACTTATAATTACCCGCAAAATCGGGTGACCGATCATCGAATCGGGTTGACGTTAAACAAATTGGATAAAATTATGAATGGCGAACTTGATGATATCGTTGATGCATTAATTTTGTCTGACCAGGCTAAGAAACTTGAGAATTGAACTCATGAATAGTCCAGAAAAGCCAACTTATTTTGAAGCCCGGAGATGGGCTTCTTTTCGTATTCAGAATTTTTCACAGATTGATATGTATGATATCGATTTTTTGATTCAAAAACGGTTTGGTTTTTCAACGACAGACATGCTGATTCATTATCATGACAGAATGTCATCCGGACAATGGCTGCAGTTTCAAAATGATGTCAAAAGGCTGATTTCCGGCGAACCCGTTCAATATATTGTTGGCCAGGCAGATTTTTATGGACTGACTTTAAATGTTGATTCAAATGTTCTGATTCCCCGAGTAGAGACCGAGGAATTAGTTGATTGGATTTTGGATCAAACCACTGTTTATACAAACCGCCCTTTAAAGGTGCTGGATATTGGTACGGGAAGCGGCGCGATTGCAATTGCGTTAAAAGCCAATCGACCGGAGTGGCAGGTGAATGCCAGTGACATTTCAGATTCGGCTTTGAAAGTTGCGCAACAGAATGCTCAGTTACATCACGTGGCAATCAATTTTATTTTAAGCGATATATTTGCCCATATTAATGAAGCATTTGATTTGATTGTGTCTAATCCACCATATATTTCCGCCTCGGAAGTGGGTGACATGGATAGCAGTGTTAAGAATAATGAACCCAAGATTGCTTTGTTTGCAGCAGATGATGGCCTTGCCATTTATAAATCATTAGCCAAGGGTGTTGATGCTCATTTGAACGCGGGTGGGCAGTTATTTGTTGAAATCGGGTTTCATCAGGAAGCTTCTGTCCGAAAAATATTTCAAGAAGCGCTTCCTAACGCCATTGTTACGGCTAAACACGATGTTTCCGGCCATCAACGGATGGTTCAATTAAGAAAGAATGGAGAATAATTGTGATGAAAACGTTAATCTTAAAAAAAGACCAGATTGAACAAGCAGCAAATTTTATTAAGGAGGGGGAGCTGGTTTCTTTTCCGACTGAAACAGTTTATGGGCTTGGAGCGGATGCAACCAATGAAACTGCCGTTAAAAAGGTTTATGCAGCCAAGGGACGTCCAAGTGATAATCCTTTGATCGTGACTGTGTCGTCAGTTGAAATGGTAACAAAATATGTTGATCACATTAGTGACGATGCCCAGAAGCTAATTAAAGCATTTTGGCCGGGATCGTTAACAATGATTTTTAAGCTCAAGCCAAATGTTTTATCAAAGGCTGTAACAGGTGGTCTTAACACTGCAGCTTTCCGATTTCCCCAAAATCAGTTAACACTCGATTTAATTACAAAAGCGGGTGTTCCGATTGTTGGCCCTTCTGCCAACACATCGGGGAAGCCAAGCCCAACAACTGCCCAACATGTCTACCATGATTTAAATGGTAAAATTGCAGCAATCCTAGATGATGGTCCAACCACCGTTGGCGTCGAATCCACCGTTTTGGATATGTCTGTTAAAACACCGTCTATTCTTCGTCCGGGTGCTGTTACCAAAGATGATATTGAGGCTGTTATCCATCAAAACGTGATTGACGAATTGCATCACGTTGGCACCGATCAGACACCCAAGGCACCGGGGATGAAATATAAACATTATGCGCCAAATGCTCAAGTCTATATTGTCGATCCTGAAGACAGTTGGCTTGATGTGGCTAAATGGATTGAAAGCCATCCGCAACCAGTTGGGGTGATGGCTTTTGATAACGTGATTTCATCAATTGATTGGCCAATGAATGCTCAAATCGTGACCTTAGGCAGCAATTCCCGAACGGCAAGTCGTGATTTGTTTGCAGACCTTCGGGAATTCGACAACCATCCTGAAATAAAAATAATTTTTACTCAAGGCCTTAAGCCATCTGGGATTGCCGAGGCTTATATGAATCGACTTAATAAATCGGCTGGGCAAATGCATTTCAAGCAGTTATAATCAACATATACCAAATAAAAAATTAATGAGGTGTTGCAGTTGAATTACGATTACAAGCAACAGGATCCCGAACTATGGGATGCAATTGCGAATGAGGAAAACCGTCAGGAGCATAATATTGAATTGATCGCTTCTGAGAACATTGTTTCGAATGCTGTTCGGGCTGCTCAAGGATCCGTTTTGACTAACAAGTATGCCGAAGGCTATCCTGGACGCCGTTATTATGGTGGTTGTGAATTTATTGATGTTGTTGAACAGCTTGCCATTGATCGTGCCAAAGAATTATTTGGTGCGGAATACGCTAATGTTCAACCGCATTCAGGTTCACAAGCTAATCAGGCAGTTTATGCTGCCCTGCTAAAACCCGGAGATAAAATATTGGGAATGGGACTTGATGCCGGTGGTCATTTAAGCCATGGTGCCAAAGTTAGCTTTTCTGGCAAGCTATATGATTCATATTCATATGGCCTTGATCCCAAAACACAATTAATTGATTACGATCAAGTTGCAAAGATTGCAGAAGATGTGCAACCCAAATTAATTATTGCCGGTGCTTCGGCTTACAGTAGAATTATTGATTGGGATAAATTCCGTGAAATTGCTGATTCTGTTGGTGCATACTTAATGGTTGATATGGCTCATATTGCAGGCTTGGTTGCTGCCGGACTTCATCCTAATCCAGTTCCTGTCGCTGATGTCGTGACAACAACAACACATAAAACACTTAGGGGCCCTCGTGGTGGACTGATTCTGGCTAAACAAAAGTATGCCAAAAAGCTCAACTCGGCTGTATTTCCTGGCAGTCAGGGTGGCCCATTGGAGCACGTGATTGCGGGAAAAGCGGCTGCTTTCTACGAAGACCTCCAACCATCATTTAAAGATTATGCTGCTCGAATTATCAAAAATGCTCAAGCAATGGCAGCCGTTTTTGAAGCTTCTGATAACGTGTCGGTTCTCACTGGTGGCACTGATAACCATTTAATGACATTGAATTTAACCGAATGTGAGTTAAACGGAAAAGATCTTCAAAATATTTTGGACTCGGTTCACATTACGACTAACAAAGAATCAATTCCAAATGACCCGTTGCCACCTTCGAAAACAAGTGGGCTTCGTTTGGGTACACCTGCAATTACAACTCGTGGATTTGATGAAGACGATGCCCGCCAGGTTGCGACACTCATTCTCCAAGTTATTGAAGATCCAGAAAATGATGCTAATCTCAAAGATGTCGCCGCCAAAGTTGAACAACTAACCGAAAAGCATCCACTTGATTAACAAAGCATTGTTTGTTTAATCAGATTGCCGAGTAAAGTATTCAGCTGTTAGTATCGGCTATTAGCAACTAACCGGATTTTAGGTCTATTTAAAACCACAAACTGCTTTAAGTTCGAAACTAATTAATGTTTCGAACTTTTTTTATGAAATTGCTTCTCGTATATGTGATACAATTGTCTAGAAATAAAAAAAGGAGTGGGAATAATGGGTAAGTTTCAAGTCATGGATCATCCGTTAATTCAGCATAAATTAACAATTATCAGGGATAAAAACTGTGGGACCAAAGAATTTCGGGAAATTGTTAATGAAATTGCTAATTTAATGGCGTTTGAAGTTACTCGCGATATGCCTTTGGAAGACGTTGACGTTCAAACCCCAGAAGGTATTGCACATGCAAAACAAATTTCTGGAAAAAAGGTTGCCATTGTGCCGATCCTACGTGCTGGTATCGGGATGGTAGACGGTATTTTGGATTTGATTCCAGCAGCCAAAGTAGGTCACATTGGGATGTATCGTGATGAAAAGACTTTGGAGCCACATGAGTATTTTGTAAAATTGCCGTCTGACATTGATCAACGGCAAATTTTTGTGGTTGATCCAATGTTGGCAACTGGTGGTTCGTCAATTATGGCCATCGATGCATTAAAAAAACGCGGTGCTTCAAATATTAAGTTTGTGTGTTTGGTTGCTGCACCCGAGGGTGTTAAAGCGCTTCAGGAAGCTCATCCTGATGTAGATATTTATACAGCCGCATTAGATCAAAAATTAAATGACAAAGGTTACATTGTTCCTGGATTGGGTGATGCAGGCGACAGACTCTTTGGAACAAAGTAATTGAAGATTGATTGCAACTAACTTGCTGCAATCTTTTTTCATACTATTGTTAAGTTATTGAAAACCAACAATAAAAAGCCTTTACGACTTTACTAGCAGTCAGTTTGCTGTAAAGCAACGATTGGCAATATTTTGGCCCTTTCATTTTGTTTTCATGTTTTCATGTGACAAGGCCCTGTAAGTTGGCTGATTTCCTAATTTGACGGGATGTATAGCATGTCAATATTGTTTTGAATTTTGTAATGAATGGTGGTATAGTTTCAATTGTATTTGGATGCTGAGATGTATTCATTACCATCGCAAAGTTCACTTTGGTATTAATGTCTTCCCGACCGAATAACCAGATTGATTAGCTTGCGTAGATTATGTCGTAGAAAGAGGTGAGATTTTAATGTCCATTGGAGGGTCTAATCATACTTTTACATTCTTAGGACTGACGTTTAACGCAGGTAACATGATTTCGATTTTGCTCGCTTGTTTGATCGTTTTAGCTCTAGTCTATGCGCTTTCCAGGCACATTACTATGAAACCTGGAAAGGCACAGAATATTCTGGAATATGCCGTTGATTTTACCAATGGTATTGTGGGTGGTTCAGTTTCCGGAGAAGCTAGTAAAATGTTAGGCTTATGGGGCTTTTCATTGTTTTTGTTCTTGTTGGTTGCCAACAACATGGGACTGTTTTTGCACATTGACGTCTCAGGCATTACGTATGTAAAAAGCCCGACTTCTGATCCGGTTGTGACGATGACCTTATCTCTTATGACCCTGACACTTGCCCAGTTCTTGGGGATTCGTACTTTGGGTTATAAGAAACACTTTGAGAATTATCTCAAACCGTTTAAGATATTTATAGTTGTTAATCTTTTTGAGGAATTCACCAATTTCTTAACGTTGGGATTGCGACTATTCGGTAATATTCTTTCAGGAGAAATGCTTCTGACTATGATTACCGGAATGGCGACAGGTGGAGGACCGGTCATGTGGATAGGAATGCTACCACTTGAACTGATCTGGCAAGGCTTCTCAGTCTTTATTTCATGTATTCAGGCATATGTTTTTGTAACGTTGTCGTCGGTATACATTTCTCAAAAGATTGAGGTAGAAGAAGTATAACAAGATATTTTTAAGGAGGATTATTAATTATGGGAGCAATCGCTGCAGGTATCGCTATGGCAGGCGCCGCAATCGGTGGTGCTATTGGTGATGGTATTTTAATCGCTAAGATGTTGGAAGGTATGGCACGTCAGCCAGAATTATCCGGTCAACTTCGTGGTAACATGTTCATCGGTGTTGGTTTGGTTGAAGCTATGCCTATCATCGCCTTCGTTGTTGCTTTGCTAGTTATGAACAAGTAGTCTGCTAGTATTGCTAAAATAACAAAGAAGGAGGTGCCAATTAATGTTTTCATATTCGGTAGTTGGAGCTCAACTTTATACCGGAGACATGATTTTTGTTATGATCAGTTTCTTGATTTTGATGTATCTGATCAAACTCATTGCATGGAATCCGATTACTAAGATGATGCAAAACCGTTCAGATAAGATCGCTAATGATATTGATTCTGCTAAGAACTCACGTGATAAAGCCGCTGAACTTGCTCAACAACGTCAAGCACAATTAGATAAGACTCGTGAAGATGCAAATAATCTCATTAACACTGCTAAAGAGAATGGGCAAAGACAACGTGAACAGATCGTTGAAGATGCGAGAAATGAAGCATCTAATCTTAAGAGTTCTGCTGAAAAGGATATTGAACAACAGCGACAAGAAGCTTTGGCTAATTCTCGTAAAGATGTGGCAAGCCTTTCAATTGAAATTGCAACTAAGATTATTTCAAAAGAATTGAATGAACAAGATCAAAAAGGGCTGGTCGATTCTTATATTGAAGGGTTGGGTAAGCAGAAATGAAATCAACTAACATAACAGCAGCTAAGAAATATGCCAAGGCAATGTTTGAAGTTCTAACAGATGCTAAGGGCCTTGAAGATGGCTACGCTGATTTAATTGAACTTCGTAAAATTTTTGTTGCCAATCCCAAGTTGATTGATATTCTTGATGATATGAGGGTTTCTGATGACCAAAAAACGTCATTGCTAGCTCCTATCACTAAAAATGCATCTGACTTTATCAATAATTTTCTCAAAGTCGTAGCAAGTTACCGTCGTTTTCCTGACATTATCACGATCATTGATCAATTCCAGCAATTATACGAGGATGATAAGAAGATCGTTCGCGCGGAGGTTGTGTCCGCAACTGAACTTGATAGTGATCAGCAGGAGCGCTTGGCAAAAGCCTTTGAGAAACGGGTTGGTGCCGCTAAAGTCATTTTTGATACAAAGGTTGACAAGTCACTTATTGGTGGTATTGTTATCAAATCTTCTGATGTCATTATTGATGGTAGTGTCAAAACTCGAATTAATAAAGTAAAAGAATTATTGTTGAACTAACGATATCTATTTAAAGAGGTGAAACTTATGAGCATTAAAGCTGAGGAAATCAGTGCTCTTATCAAGCAACAATTGCAAGGTTACCAAAACGAGCTTGATGTTAAAGAAACAGGTATCGTTACATATGTTGGTGATGGTATCGCTCGTGCGCATGGTCTTGAAAATGCGTTGTCTGGGGAGTTGCTCGACTTCGGCCACGGTGTTTTCGGAATGGTTCAAAACCTTGAAGCCAATGATGTTGGTATTATGGTTTTGGGTGATGATACAAATATCCGTGAAGGAGATTCTGTAAAACGTACTGGTCGAATTATGGAAGTCCCTGTTGGGGACGATATGATTGGACGAGTTGTTAATTCACTCGGTCAACCGATTGATGGTAAAGGACCTATTAAGGCCGATGATCATAAGGCAATTGAACACAAAGCACCAGGTGTTATGGATCGGAAATCTGTTTTTGAACCATTGCAAACTGGTATTAAATCAATTGATTCTTTGATTCCAATTGGTCGTGGTCAGCGTGAGTTGATTATCGGAGATCGTAAAACCGGTAAGACTTCGATTGCCATTGATACTATTTTGAATCAAAAAGATCAGAACATGAAGTGTATTTATGTTGCTATTGGGCAAAAGGAATCTACTGTCCGGGCATCTGTAAGCACGCTGGAAAAATTTGGTGCAATGGATTATACAACTGTTATTTCTGCGGGTCCTTCTGAACCTGCTTCACTGTTGTATATTGCGCCTTATGCCGGTGCAACGATGGGTGAATACTTCATGCATAAAGGCCAACATGTTTTGATCATTTATGATGATTTGTCAAAGCAAGCTAACGCATATCGTGAACTTTCCTTGATTCTTCGTCGACCACCTGGTCGTGAAGCTTATCCTGGTGATATTTTCTATACTCATTCACGTCTATTGGAACGAGCTGCCAAGTTGAGCGATAAATTGGGCGGTGGGTCAATGACTGCTTTGCCAATTGTTGAAACTCAGGCTGGAGATGTTTCAGCTTATATCCCAACCAACGTTATTTCAATTACTGATGGTCAGATCTTCTTGGATGCTGATAGCTTCTATTCAGGTGTTCGTCCTGCCGTAGATGCCGGTACATCAGTTTCTCGTGTTGGTGGTGATGCGCAGGTTAAAGCAATGAAGAAAGTTGCCGGTACCTTGCGTCTTGATTTAGCTTCATATCATGAATTGGAATCATTTGCACAATTTGGTTCTGATCTTGACGAAGCCACTCAAGCTAAGTTAAATCGTGGTGCTCGAACCGTTGAAGTTTTGAAACAACCACTTCATTCTCCAATTCCAGTTGAAAAACAAGTTCTTATTCTCTATTGCTTGACACATGGATTTTTGGATAAAATTGAAATTGATGACATTCTTCGTTATCAAAATGAGATTTTTGACTTCTTTGATCGTTCACATAAGGATCTGTTGGACAGTATCGCTAAAACCGGTAATCTGCCTGATACATCTAAAATGGATGCTGCAATTAAAGAATTTGATCAAACATTCCAACCAAGTAAGCAAGATGAAGGACAAACAACTGCCTCAAACGATGATCAAAAGTCAACTGCAACAAATGACTAGTTTTTAAGGAGGGTGAGATTACATGCCTGCTTCGCTTAACGATGTTAAACATCGGATTACTTCTACAAAGAAGACGCGTCAGATTACGAATGCAATGGAGATGGTTTCTCAGGCTAAATTAAACCAAATTCAAAAGCATACCTCAAGCTACGCGGAATATGCAAGCCAAGTAAAATCTGTAGTTATGCATTTAGCTCAATCCCATATTCTGGATGGGCTAAAATCCTCAGGTCATTCGGCAGATAATGATCAGTCTAAAGCTAAGAGAACTGCCTATTTGGTTATCACCTCCGATCGAGGAATGGTGGGTAGCTATAATGCCAATGTCATTAGAGATTCTAATGAATTTATCAGTAAACACTCTGGTGTGTCGGGTGATTATACTATTATTGCTGTCGGCGGTAATGGTTCCGATTTCTACAAGAAGCGCGGTCAAAATGTTTCTTATGAGTACCGGGGTGTGAGTGATGTACCAACGTTTAATGAAGTTCGTCAGATCGTTAAAATGATTACATCAATGTATGATAAGGGCGAATTTGATGAATTATATGTTTGTTATGAACATTTTGTTAACCGATTGGTTTCTCGCTTTAGAGCCGAGAAGATGCTTCCTGTTGATAGTGAAGCAATTCAAGGTGAGGCGAGTCAGGAAATTCAAACTAAAGAATTAACTGCTGAATATGATGTTGAGCCATCCGAAAAAGAGGTTTTGAATGTTGTGTTGCCGCAATATTCCGAGAGCTTGGTATATGGTGCAATTCTTGACGCAAAAACGTCAGAACATGCTTCAAGTGCAACTGCAATGAAATCAGCCTCAGACAATGCTGACGATTTGATTTCATCATTGGAGTTACAATATAACCGGGCTCGTCAGGCTGCGATTACGACTGAAATTACTGAAATCACTGGTGGTCAGGAAGCTCTTAAGTCAGATAACAATTAGATGGAGGAATTAACTAACATGAGTACTGGTAAAGTTTTACAAGTTATCGGACCAGTTGTTGACGTTGAATTCTCCTTGGACGACAAATTACCAGAAATTAACACTGCCTTAAATGTTCATGTAAGTGACGATAAAACACTTGTTGTTGAAGTCGCGCTTGATTTAGGTGATGGTGTTGTACGAACGATCGCGATGGATGGAACCGATGGTCTTCGTCGTGGAATGGAAGTTGAAAATACTGAATCCTCCATTAGTGTTCCTGTTGGTAATGACACACTTGGTCGTGTGTTTAATGTTCTTGGAGAACCAATTGATGGCGGTCCAGAATTTGGCCCAGACGCAGAACGTTGGCCAATTCACCGTGAGGCCCCGAAGTATGATGAATTAAACCCATCAACTGAAATTCTGGAAACCGGAATTAAGGTTATTGATTTATTGGAACCATATATTCGTGGTGGTAAAGTTGGATTGTTCGGTGGTGCCGGTGTTGGTAAAACCGTTTTGATTCAGGAATTAATTCATAACATCGCTCAAGGACACAATGGTATTTCAGTGTTTACCGGTGTTGGTGAACGAACCCGTGAAGGTAACGATATGTATTACGAAATGAAAGGATCAGGAGTTCTTGCCAAGACCGCCATGGTTTATGGTCAAATGAACGAGCCTCCTGGTGCGCGTATGCGTGTTGCCTTAACAGGATTAACGATTGCCGAGTACTTCCGTGATGAAGCTGGACAAGATGTTCTGTTATTTATTGATAACATTTTCCGATTTACTCAAGCTGGTTCAGAAGTTTCTGCTTTGCTTGGCCGTATTCCATCAGCTGTTGGTTATCAACCAACGTTGGCTACTGAAATGGGTCAATTACAAGAGCGGATTACTTCCACTAAAAAGGGTGCGATTACATCAATTCAAGCGGTTTATGTGCCTGCCGATGATTATACCGACCCTGCACCAGCGACGACTTTCGCCCATTTGGATGCCACAACCAACTTGGAACGTTCATTAACTCAACAAGGTATTTATCCAGCTGTTGATCCGTTGGCTTCAACATCATCAGCTTTGGATCCACAAATTGTTGGCCAAGAACATTATGATGTGGCTACTGAAGTTCAACACGTTTTGCAACGTTACCGTGAACTGCAAGATATCATTTCAATTCTTGGTATGGATGAATTGTCCGACGAGGAAAAAACAATTGTTAACCGTGCCCGAAGAATTCAATTCTTCCTTTCACAAAGTTTCTCAGTTGCTGAACAGTTTACGGGTCTTCCCGGTAAATATGTTTCAGTTACTGATACAGTTAAAGGATTTAAAGACATTCTTGACGGTAAATACGATGACATTCCAGAAGATGCGTTCCGTAACTGTGGACCAATCGAAGATGTTATTGCTAATGCTAAGAAGTTACAAGGTAACTCAACTGCAGACACAAGTGATGAAAAGCAAAGTGCAGCAAACTAAGGAGGGAGTTTAATTGGCTGATAGTTCAGTTATTAACATTAGTATTGTTACTCCCGATGGAAAAGTTTACGAGCATTCCGCTGCTGACATGATAGTTGTTTCAACACAATCGGGACAACTAGGAATCATGGCAAATCACGTGCCAATCATTGCAACTCTTGATGTCGATGAAACAAGAGTTAAGTATGGTAATGAGGAAGATGAAATTGCTGTAAATGGTGGTTTCATCGAATTCTCAAACAATATGGCAACGATTGTAGCTGATAGTGCCGAGAATCAGAGTGACATTGATGTTGCTCGGGCTGAAAGTGCTAGACAACGTGCACAGAGATTGATCACCGAAGCTCGTCAGAAGAATGACGAGGCTGCATTGGATCGTGCTCAAGTTGCGTTGCGTAGAGCTGTTAACCGAATTAATGTTGCTAAAAAGTAATACAAATTAGATTTTAAGGGATCAAAGCAAAACTTCAATGTTGCTTTGATCCTTTTTTGTCTGTTAGTATATAAGAATCAAATTAGTTTCCCGGCCATCGCAAACAATGTTTGGTGTTGAGCAAATGTAAGCACTGACATGGTTGTTTACGAGATTCCTTAGCAATTGGGGCTTTTAGAAAGTGAACCAATTATGAGGAAACGCACACTTTTTCTTAAAAAACGCGAAAATATGAGACAAGTTTGCGCCTTTATGATATAGTTGTCAGTGAATTGGGGGAATTTAGATGAAAATGATTGGCATCCAAGCCATCGTAACGCTTGTTACGTATTTTCTATTTATTGCAATGGCGTTTAGGAGTGTTCAAGAAATCCACATCGAACGTTATCTCCCTCTTCGTGCGTTGCCCGGGAAATTGTTGATCGTGTTATTATCCATTGCAATTGGATATGCATGTGCACAATTTTTCCTTTCGGTAATCACTAATATTCAAAATTTAATTTATTTAATAAAATAATGTAGGAGGCGTTCTTGTGGAAAAAATTATTGTACATGGTGGAAACCCACTAAAGGGAAGAGTACATATTGACGGGGCGAAGAATGCTGTATTGCCAATTCAAGCTGCTACTATTCTGGCCAGTGAAGGTCAAACATCTATTTCAAACGTACCGCTATTGTCTGATGTGTACACAATGAACAATGTGTTACGGTTTTTAAATGTAAAGGTTGATTTTGATGAGTTACATAATGAAATCACTTTTGATGCATCATCAGAAATATCTAGTGAAGCACCATTTGAATATGTTTCAAAAATGCGGGCTTCAATTGTTGTGATGGGTCCATTATTGGCTCGCTTAGGTCGGGCGAAGGTTGCTTTGCCAGGTGGTTGTGCTATTGGGTCCAGACCAATCGATCTACATTTAAAAGGGTTTGAGGCTTTAGGAGCCACAATTGAGCAGCATGACGGTTATGTTGAAGCAACGGCTCCAAATGGGTTGGTTGGAACTGACATCTATCTTGATTTTCCAAGTGTTGGTGCAACTCAAAATATCATGATGGCCGCAACCTTGGCAACTGGCAAGACGGTTATTCAAAATGCAGCCCGTGAGCCTGAAATAGTTGATTTAGCCAACGTGTTAAATAAAATGGGCGCTAAGGTTGTTGGTGCCGGCACTGAGCAGATTCGGATTCAGGGTGTTTCTGAACTTCATGGGACTGACCATTCAGTTGTCCAAGATCGTATTGAAGCAGGGACCTTTATGATTGCCGCTGCAGTTACCAGGGGCGATGTTTTAATTGAAGATGCAATTGCTGAGCATAATAAGCCGTTGATTTTAAAAATGCGTGAAATGGGTGTATCAGTCACCGAATCAGATGCCGGAATCCGTGTGATTGGACCGGATCATTTGAAACCTGTAGATGTTAAGACGTTGCCTCATCCCGGATTTCCAACGGATATGCAGCCTCAAATGACTATTTTGCAATTAGCAGCAGATGGAAACAGTTCAATGACCGAGACGGTTTTTGAAAATCGCTTTATGCATATGGAAGAACTTCGTCGGATGAATGCTAAGTACACAATTTCCGGACGAACGGTTATTATGAATGGTCCAACAGACTTCAATGGTGCCGAGGTTGCAGCAACTGATTTACGAGCCGCAGCAGCATTAGTCATTGCGGGCCTTGTTGCAAAGGGTTATACACAGGTCAGCAATTTACAGTATTTGGATCGTGGCTACTATGATTTCCATAAGAAATTGGCTAGCCTGGGCGCTGAAATTAAACGTGTCAATGTCGAAGATGATTCAATCATTGTTAATCAATCTTCATCAGTTAAACATCTAAATAAGTAAAGCTGAGGGCCGGAGCGAAACCATTTGTGTTTTGTACCGGTCTTTTTGCGGTTGAGGTCTAGTTGAGACGATGAGATTAAATCTTTTCTAAACTAGGCCATGTTTATTGAGAATACTTAAGAACTGTTAGAAACTTGCAATAGATGTGATATAATTAATTTTTGAGATTAAAGTTTTTCAGGAGGAAGTTCACAGATGGCAAAAGACATAGGAATTGACTTAGGAACTGCCAACGTATTGATCTACGTTGCCGGAAAGGGGATAGTATTAAATGAGCCCTCAGTTGTGGCGATTGATACTCGAACCGGTAAAGCATTGGCAGTCGGAACAGAAGCATATCGGATGGTTGGCCGAACACCCAGTAATATTCGGGCAATCCGTCCATTAAAAGACGGCGTTATTTCTGATTTTGATATTACCGAGGAAATGCTTACCTATTTCATTAATAAATTAGATGTTAAGGGATTCATGTCCAAGCCAAAGATCATGATCTGTGCGCCAACAAACGTAACAGAAATTGAAAGGAATGCAATTGTCCAGGCAGCTGAAAAAGCTGGTGGCGGCCAAGTATATCTTGAAGAAGAACCAAAAGTTGCTGCCGTTGGAGCAGGAATGGATATTTTCCAGCCACGCGGCAACATGGTTATTGATATGGGTGGTGGTACCAGTGACATTGCAGTTATTTCGTTAGGCGATATTGTTGCCAGCAAATCGATTCGGATTGCCGGAGATAAAATGAATACTGAAATTGTCACTTATATCAAACAAAAGCATGGTTTGATTATTGGTGAGCACACTGCTGAAAAAATTAAGATTGAAATTGGCACTGCGAAAAAAGATGACAAAGATGTTAAGAAATTAGAGGTTCGTGGTCGAGATGCTGTTTCAGGAATGCCACGGGCAATTACAATTGATAGTAACGAAGTTGCCGACGCAATTGCTGATACTGTTCAGTTAATTGTTGATGGTGCAAAAGAAGTTTTGGAAATTATTCCACCAGAATTGGCTTCGGATATTGTTGATCGCGGCATTATGCTAACTGGTGGTGGCGCGCTTCTTCGTAACATTGATCAAGTGATTGCCGATGCTTTGACGGTACCTGTGATTATTTCCGAAAATCCTTTGGACAATGTTGCAAAGGGTGCAGGTGTTCTTTTGGAACAATATATTAAAAACCCGAAACTTAAGACGAAATAGGATAAAAAGCGGGAGTTTTAGTGAAAAAAATTCTGATGTTGATGGTTCGTGGCTATCAGCGCTTTATATCGCCCCTCTTTCCGCCAACGTGTCGTTATTATCCAACGTGCAGTCATTATATGCTGATCGCATTGAAGAAGCATGGTGCGCTTAAGGGGGCTGTTATGGGAATAGCTCGAATTTTAAGATGTCATCCATTTGTCCGTGGCGGGTATGATCCGGTTCCGGATCATTTTACTATTTTTAGAAATAAATCCGCTCGGGATCAATATCGCAAATCGATGCACTTAAAATAGGATTAACAGGAGAGATTGAATGAGTAAGGCTATTAAAAGTATCAATGTTGAAATTAAAGATTCCAAGGACCAAAATGGTAACCAGGTTTCCGATTTGATGATCGGTCGCAAACGGATTGGTTCGATTACGAAAGTGAATGACGACAAATTCCAAGCCGTTAACACTCATCAGGAAAGCTATCACGTCAAAACTTTTGATGAAGGCGTCCAGTTATTAATTAAAGACTTTCATCTACATCATTAATAAGTTATTGCGCGATGAGGAGGTTTAAATTTGGATACCAAACGCGGTACGGACAAAGAAAAAGAATCCAGAATTGACTGGGGGATTATTTTCTGCGTTTTGATGCTTGCGTTGATTGGCTTAGCGTCAATTTACGTTGCTGCAACTCATGATTCCAGTGCGACCAGTGTTTTAAGACAAGTTGTTTCGCAGCTTGTTTGGTATGTCATCGGAATTGTTGCAGTTATTATCATCATGCAGTTTGATTCGGAGCAATTGTGGAAAGTGGCACCAATTGCTTACTGGCTGGGAATACTGCTACTAGCAAGTGTTTTGGTGCTTTATAGTCGAACGTATTATGTTAATACCGGTGCTAAAAGCTGGTTTTCTTTAGCAGGGTTGACATTTCAACCATCTGAAGTGATGAAACCAGCGTATATTTTAATGTTGGGCAGGGTTATTGTTGAGCATAATGACAGACATCCGCTAAAAACGGCTAAAAGTGATTGGCTATTAATTGGTAAAATGATCTTATGGACGGTACCAATTGCAGTCCTGTTAAAATTACAAAATGATTTTGGAACGATGCTTGTTTTCTTTGCCATTTTAGGTGGTATGATCATTGTTTCCGGCATTACCTGGAAGATTATTTTACCATCCGTCATTACAATTTTTGGTATTGCCGGAACGGCTCTTGCACTGGTTATTCCAGAAGCAGGTCGGAAAATATTGGAAAAGATTGGTTTTCAAGCCTATCAATTTAATCGGGTTGATACGTGGCTTCATCCTTCTGCCGATACCTCTAATCAAGGGTACCAGTTGTGGCAAAGCATGAAAGCAATCGGTTCAGGCGGTATATTTGGAACAGGTTTTAATCAGTCGCACGTCTACGTACCGGTTCGAGAATCAGATATGATTTTTTCTGTTATTGGTGAAAATTTCGGTTTCATTGGCAGTTGTGTATTAATTTTCCTTTATTTCCTGTTGATTTATCAAATGATAAAGGTTACCTTTGAAACAAGGAATGTTTTTTATGCTTATATCTCCACTGGCGTTATTATGATGATTCTCTTTCATGTATTTGAGAATGTTGGCATGAGTATCGGCTTATTGCCATTAACTGGTATTCCTTTGCCTTTTGTAAGTGCCGGGGGTTCAGCTTTAATCGGAAATATGATTGGTATTGGTCTTATTATGTCAATGCAATATCATAATAAAAGTTATATGTTTGGTGAAGATAAAGAATTTTCTTAAAAGGGTGGATTGATCATGGATACAAAGTATTATTGGACTGATGAAGATAATGGTGTTGTTACTGTTGGACTAACTGCCGATGGTCAAAATGAACTTGGAAATATTACATTTGCATCGTTACCAAAGGTAGGCGCTTCTTTGACTACCAAGGACACGTTGTTAAATGTTGAAGCTGACAAAGCTGTTTCAGATATTCCAAGCCCGGTTGCCGGTAAAGTTATTGCAATTAATGATAAAGCTGCAAACGATCCCTCAGTTCTAAATAAGAAGGATAAAGCAGATTCATGGATTGCGAAAATCCAGAAGTAACAATTCTTGACGTTAGCATTGGTTGTAGTAAACTAACATATAGTTAAATGACAAAAAAAGTGACAAGATAAGTAAATAGATAAAGTTGAATCAGAGAACTCTGGTAGCTGAGAAAGAGTCTACTGAATCTATTGAAGATGGTCTTGATTTTTTCAAGTGTTGATGAGGTTAAAGCAAATCAACAATGGTTAACGCCCATTATTCCGTTGAGTATAGATTGCACTATGCTCTTTGAGGTTGTTATTGAAAAATAATAACGAATAAAGGTGGTACCACGAAAAAAGCTTTTCGTCCTTCAGACAATGATTAGTTGTTTGTTGAAGGATGAAAAGCTTTTTTTAGTATCTTGACAAGTTAGGAGTGGATTAAATTGATTCGGTTTAAAGATGTGTCGAAAGACTACAGCACCAAGGATGGTGAATTAACTGCCGTTTCAGATGTCAATATTGAAATCAATGATGGCGAAATTTTCGGCATAGTCGGTTATTCCGGAGCGGGTAAGAGTACTTTGGTCCGAATGTTGGATGGTTTGGAAGCACCAACAAAAGGTGAAATTGATATTAACGGTACGAATATTGCCAAACTGTATGGTCATAGATTGCGCGTACAACGACAAAAAATCGGAATGATCTTTCAGCATTTCAATCTGTTATGGTCCCGGACAGTTATTGACAATATTGCACTGCCTCTGGAAATCGCAAAAGTTCCAAAGAAAAAACGTCAGGCTCGTGCCGAAGAACTGGTTAAATTGGTTGGCTTGGAGGGACGTGAGCACTCTTATCCTTCTGAACTCTCCGGTGGTCAAAAGCAACGTGTTGGAATTGCAAGAGCGTTGGCAAATGAACCGACGATTTTAATTTCAGATGAAGCAACCAGTGCATTGGACCCTGATACGACTAATGAGGTGTTGGATCTCCTGCTTAAGATTAATAAAGAAATGAATTTGACTATTTTATTAATCACTCATGAAATGCATGCTATCGCAAAAATTTGTGAAAGGGTAGCTGTAATGGATTCAGGACGTGTAGTGGAGAGTGGATCCGTTTTTGATGTATTCCGGCATCCCAAAGAAGAAGTTACCAAAAAGTTTGTTAGCGAGGAATTTTCACCACAGCAAGAAGAGTCGACCATTACACTGGATGAATTAATTAAAAAGTATCCTGATGGGCAGATCATTAGATTGGTTTTTCATGGACCACAAGCTGAACTGCCAATTGTTTCAGAAGTTGTTAAGCGATACTCAGAGCTGCAAATCAGTATTTTGGCAGGGGCAATTCGACAAACTCAAGAAGGCGCCTTAGGGTCACTTGATTTACAATTTATCGGTGATGAAAAACAAATTACTGATGCGTTGGATTACCTTAAAAAAATGCGTGTTGAAACGGAGGTGATTCACCATGAGTAACGCAACCGGATTGAAATCGTATTTTATTTTTAAAAATGTTGATTGGCCGTCAATGTGGTCTGCTACTTGGGAGACTGTTTGGATGACGTTAATATCAATGATTGCAGTAGTAGTTTTTGGTATTATTTTGGGGTTGATTTTATATGAAACCAGGACTCATAATGGGCCTTTGTTTAAAGTCTTAAATTGGATTGTTGGACTCTTTGTTGATATATTTCGTTCAATTCCATTTATTATTTTGATTGTGCTTTTATTGCCTGTTACCAAAGAAATGATTGGGACAATTATTGGCCCGAGAGCTGCGCTACCATCTTTGGTCATTTCAGCTTCTCCATTTTATGCAAGAATGGTTGAGTCCTATTTTCGGGAAGTCGACTCTGGTGTTATTGAAGCTGCTGAATCAATGGGAGCTACGACTTGGGGGATTATTACCAAGGTACTTTTGCCTGAAAGCAAACCTGCTTTAATTGCTGGCGCTACAGTAACGACCATTTCATTAATTTCTTATACTGCGATGGCTGGTGCAATTGGTGCTGGGGGCCTTGGAAATCTTGCCTATCTGGATGGCTTTCAGTCCAGTAATAACACCGTTACACTTGTTGCGACGGTTATTATTTGTTTATTTGTTTTCTTAGTTCAATATATTGGCGACTTGCTTGTTAAAGTGACTGATAAGCGAACATTATAATATTTTATTTGGAGGGTTTCACATGAAGAAGAAATTATTAGGTTTATTTGCAGTCGTATTCACGGCTTTCTTGTTAGTTGGGTGCTCTTCCTCAAGTACAAGCAAGAAAACCACTACGCTTAAGATTGGTGCATCAAATGTACCACACGCCCAGATTTTAAGGCATGTTGCACCACAACTGAAAAAAGAAGGCGTTAACTTGAAAATTACCGTCTTTCAAGATTATGTAATGCCCAACAAAGCATTGGCTGACAAGGAATTGGATGCTAATTATTTCCAGCATATTCCTTTCTTAAAACAATGGAATAAAGAAAACCACGGCACTTTAGTAGATGCGGGTGGCGTTCATATTGAACCCATTGCTGTTTTTTCTAAGAAAGTCAAAAACCTTAAAGATTTGAAGAAGGGTGCTACTGTTCTTGTAAGTAACAACACCCCAGACTATGGTCGAATTCTTCAGTTGTTTAAGAACGCCGGATTGATCACTTTGAAGAAGGGCGTTAATATTGAATCGGCTACTTTCGATGACATTGCATCTAATCCCCGCCATCTGAAATTCAAGCACAGTTATGAACCGAAATTAATGCCGCAAATCTACAAGAACGGTGAGGGTGATGCCGTTGTTATCAATGCAAATTATGCTGTTCAAGCCGGTTTGGATCCTCGTAAACAATCAATTGCGATTGAAGGTCGTGACACCCCTTACGTCAACATTATTGCTACTCGTAAAGGAGATCAGAACAAACCAGCTATTAAGAAACTGGTGAAGGCACTACAATCAACAAGTACTCAGAAATGGATTTATAACAAATACAAGGGTGCAGTTCTACCAGTCAAGAATGTTAAGTAAATAGTGTTATTTAAATGGCTTCCGCTTTATACTTAGGATAGTAAATCGATTACTTTTCTTAGTGGTAAAGGGGGAGTTTTTTTGAAAGAGAAGAATGTATTCCATGTTAATGGCTACATTGGTCTGGTGGTTGCCTTGGTGTTGCTTGCTTTTGGCGGTTACCTTTTATGGATTGGTAGTCAAGATACTTCGGTTAGCTCCATTGTATTTGGCACGTTAATTATTATTTTGGATCTACTTTTTGCCAGTTCTCTGACAATCATTCAACCAAACGAAGCGAAGGTATTAACCTTTTTTGGCAATTATATTGGCACTATTCGAACACCGGGCTTGTTCATGACGGTTCCCTTAACCAGCAAGCAAACCATTTCGCTGCGAGTTCGAAATTTTAACAGTCAAATTATTAAGGTGAACGATTCAAAGGGTAATCCCGTGGAAATTGCAGCCGTTATTGTCTATAAAGTTGTTGACTCTGCTAAAGCAATTTTTAATGTTGAAGACTATGAACAATTTGTTGAAATCCAAAGTGAGTCGGCAATTCGTCATATTGCAAGTCAATACCCGTATGACAGTTTTGATGAAGAAAAGGATATTTTAACCTTACGAGGTAATTCCACAGAGGTTTCTGAGGCCCTAAAGGGAGAACTTCAGGAGCGATTGGAAGTGGCAGGATTGACGATCATGGAAACAAGATTGACTCATTTGGCCTATGCAACTGAGATTGCGAGTGCAATGCTTCAACGTCAACAAGCAACGGCCATTCTTTCTGCAAGAAAAATTATTGTTCAAGGAGCTGTGGAAATCTCTCAAGAGGCGGTAAAACAGCTTCAAAAGAATATCAGCATTGATATTCCAGATGAGAAAAAGATTCAAATGATCAACAACGTACTGGTTTCAATTATTACGGAACGTGGTACCCAAAATGTGATTAATACAGATAATGTCAGTTAGTTTGATTAATTTTATTCAACTTAATATAAGTCGGAAAGTTTGGAATTAAATGCTAAACTTTCCGATTTTTTTGTTGACATATTTGCACTTGGCATATATAGTTAGTTACACAAGTAATGAACTAATACAGGAGGACAATATGACTCGGGAAATTGTTAAAACTCAAAATTTACACAAGGTATACGATCAGAATTCCGAAAGACCATATGAAGCGTTAAAAGGGATTAGCTTTACAGTTGATGAAGGTGACTTTGTAGGCATTATGGGCGCCTCGGGTTCCGGGAAAACAACGCTATTAAACATTCTAGCAACGTTGGATAAACCAACAAGTGGGAGTGTTCAGATAGATGGCAACGATATAACGCAACTAACATCAAATGAAATGTCTGATTTTCGCTCACAAAAATTGGGATTCATCTTTCAAGATTTTAACTTACTTGAAACGTTAACAGTGTTTGAGAATATAGCATTACCGCTATCACTGCAAAATATAAAGGGACGGCTTACTAATCAAAAGGTTCGAGAATCGGCCGCAAAATTGGGAATTGAAGAGTTGTTGGCAAAATATCCAACTCAATTATCCGGTGGTCAAAAGCAGCGGGTAGCCGCTGCAAGAGCGCTGGTTTCTAATCCATCCATCATATTTGGTGATGAGCCAACCGGTGCACTTGATTCAACCAACGCTCGGGAATTATTGGATACGTTGAAAAATATTAATCGACAGGGTGTTTCTGTTCTTCTTGTCACACATGATCCATTCTCAGCAAGTTTCTGCAAACGAATTCTGTTTATTAAGGATGGTAAAATCGGGGATGAAATTCAAGCTGGTAATCGCGATCGGACACAGTTTTATCAAGAAATTCTGGAAAAGTTAGGGACGTTTGAACAGTAATTGGAGGAAAAGTCATGTTATTAAAGATTTCACTTTCTGGGGTAAAGTCGCGTTGGAAAGACTATTGCGTGCTTTTTTCCGGAATCATTATGGCGTCAGCTATTTTTTACATGTTTGAGGCAATCGCACTAAATAAAAAGTTTGTGTCATCAACAACGGTTGGTCAAAATGCCAGGGCGGTTTTTATCCTTGGATCCGTACTGTTAATCGTTATTACCTTGGTATATGTTTTTTATGCAAATAATTTTTTAATGAGTATGAGAAAACATGATTATGGGTTATTTATGATGTTAGGTGCTAAGCGTTCTAAAATTAGTAAATTAATTAGTTTTGAAACTCTAATCGTTGGTGCTGCTTCGACGTTATTGGGCATTGTTGCCGGAATAGGCCTAACAAAAATCGTCAGTAGTTTTTTAATTACTTCATTGGAAATTCCAATTAAATATTTTCAGGCGATATATGTTCCAGCGATTTGGACGACACTTATTTTATTCATGATTTTATTTGCAATTGCAGGTATGATTAATGCAGGTGTTTTTTCCAGAACAGCAGCACTTAAACTGCTAAAGTCTGAAAATCAAACTGATTGGAAACAACCAAAAGCTAAAAGACTTGTCGTACAGGCGATTCTTGGTGTTTTACTTCTTAGTGGTGGTTATTATGCAATGTATGATATTCGCCAATTACAAGTCGGTTCAATCTGGATTGGCCTTATTACAATTGTTGCAGGGACTTATCTTATTTTTAACTCCTTTTTTGTGATGTTGCTTGAAAGAATCCAACAATCATCACTTAATAGTAAGGGGATTAATAATTTTACAATTGCACAGCTAAAATTTCGAATTCGTGATTATACAAAAATTTTATCGGTTGTTTCACTGTTGTTTGCTTTAGCGCTTGGTGCAATTACGGTCGGAATTGGATTTCAAAGCGATATTCCAGAAATTGCTAATGGCAATAATGCATATGCCATTTCTGCCACTAACCCATCCGCAAAAATGTCTTCATTAATAGCAAAGGTTGAGGGTAAAACAACAAGTCATTATCAGCAAAAGGTGACTGATAAAGTTGTTTATTATCGTTCTAGTGATTTTAATAAAAGTCCACTGAAATATTCAGCGTTCGTTCTTAAGGGAAATCAGGCTGGTCTTTCGCAGATTAAGACCAGTACACTAAAGCAATTAAAAGATCCTCAGTCACCAGCGTATCAACAACTCTCCTCACTGCAAGATCCAAGCCTAAAATCCCGTCGAATCAGATTCATTTCTGATACAACATTTGATCAACTGAGGGGTCGGACAAATGAGTTACAATTAATTAGAGTTAAAGATATTAACAGTCAATATCGGTCTCTAAAATCTGTTATGGATCTGCAAAAGACAGAATTTGGTTCTCAAACTGTACAATTAATGGGGGAATCTATTGTCTTATATTCAATGCTCAAAAGCATGTTTTCAAGTATGGAATTCATGGGAGTCTTTCTTGGAATTGCGTTTTTGGCAATGCTGGCCAGTTGCTTAATGTTTAAAATTTTAAGTGGTGCGCAAAGCGATAAAGTTCGATTTGAAATGTTAAATAAAATTGGTACTCGTAAAAAGGTTCTACAGCACTCAATCATGCTTCAAATTTTAGGATTGTTTGGGCTTCCTGCAGTCCTTGGGTTATTGGATGTGGCCTTTGGATTGCAAATGTTTGTAAAAGCAAATCTCTTGTACCATGCTTATCGTACATTTGCTTATTCTTCAATTGGCTTTCTTGTGTTATATTTGATCTATTATGGTGTGACAGTGTTAATCTACCAGAAGATAGTGATACCAAAGACCAGAAGTGAAAAATAATGATAGAAATGGTGGCATGGTACTCAATGCAATTTCAATTTAATAGTTCTGAGCCAATTTACCGCCAAGTTGCCGAACAAATAGAAGATGCAATTGCTGCTGGCGGATTTGAAGAAGGACAACAAATTCCGTCAACAACAGAAATCTCCAAGGAGTTCCACATTAACCCCGCGACCGTTTTAAAGGGAATGAACATTGTTGTTGCGAAAAACCTGATTGAGAAGCGACGTGGTTTGGGAATGTTTGTAACCGATGGTGCCCATCAACGAATTGTTTCTGAAAAAAAGAATCTTTTTTTTGAAAATTTCGTTGTTAGTTTGGTGAAAGAGGCTCGTAGTTTAGATATTTCCGAATCTGAGTTACTTGAATTAATAAAGCGAGGTTATGATAAATGAGTGTGTTGGAGGTCAGTCACGTTTCGAAATCGTTTGGATCAAAAAACGTGCTTCAGGATGTTAGTTTGACGTTTGAAGAGAATAAAATTTATGGTTTGCTAGGGCGAAATGGTGCCGGGAAAAGTACTTTATTGAACATTATGACAAATCGTATTTTTGCTGATACCGGTGAAGTTAAAATCGATTCTGAAAGAATTAATGATAATGACGCAAAGCTTGGCTTAATATTTTTAATGAGTGAAGTCAATCTGTATCCAAATGGCAATACGCTCAATCAAATAGTCGCCGATACCGAACTGATATATGGTAGTTTTAATCATCAGCTTGCTGAAAGACTAGCAAAAGAATTTGATTTGGACCTGACCTCTAAGTTTGGTAAATTATCAACTGGTTACAATTCAATATTCAAATTAATATTGGCACTGTGTGTTCCTGTTAAGTTTGTTTTACTTGATGAACCGGTCCTTGGGCTGGATGCTAATCATCGGGAAATGTTTTATTCTGAATTAATTCAAACCTACACGGATAATCCCAGAACTTTTATTATTTCAACCCATTTAATTGAAGAAGTTGCTAACTTAATTAGTGATGTGATTGTATTGGATGAGGGTCGAATTATGCTTGATCAACCGGTTGAGGATGTTCTTGCCAAAACACATTCAGTGGTGGGGCCACAAAAAGATGTTGATGCTTATACAAAAGGGCTTAACGTTATCGGTCATGATAATATGGGGACCATCCGGGTTAATTATGTTTATGGTGATTTAGATGATCGTCGGTTACCCGATACGGTTCAATTGTCCAATTTTGATCTTCAAAAATTGTTTATTTTCCTTACAAATCAATTTGAGGGGAGTCGACATTATGAAAACTAGCCAGATTACCAAGTATTTATTTAAAAGACAAATTGTTATCTTGGGCGAAATGTATTTAGTCACCTTTGCCGCAATTTATATTCTTCCTTTACTACTTTCATTAATTACTGGGACACTACATGATTATTCATTTGTCCGGATTTTGAAAACCTCTCCGATTACCGGCTTCTTTAGTTTCTTTATGTTTGTGATTGCGACCTTGTCTTATGAGAACTTTAAGTTTTTAATTCAAAACGGTATTTCAAGAAAAACCTTTTTTGAAGCCCAAATTACAGTTTATGGGTTATTTATTCTGATTGGTAATACGGTTAATCTTGTATATAATTACCTTATTTATACGCCAATGACAAATAGAGATACCTTTAATATATTTATGACAGCCTACGCTAAATTTTTTAGCAACGGTATTATAACTGTGATTTTTAACTTTATATTTAGTGCTTTAACCTTAGTAATCATGACGTTGATTGGTATGACGATTGGTAGCTTCCTGTCACTCTTTTCAAAGACCTGGCAGCGGATACTTTTGGTGGCAACGCCAATTATTGGTGGCGTTACGATGATTTATATCATTAATGCGTTGGAAACATCATCTCTAAAAATGACGTGGGTTGAGCATTTTGCCGAATTGATACTGGGGTATCACCGAAGTGGTATTTACAATCCATTCCCAATGATGGCATTTATGCTTCTTATTTCTGTAATCATGTTGGCAATTGTTAGATACTTGTTCTCAAAGAAGCAGTTGAAAAGAGAATGATTTTTTAAAAATTCCGATTAGTAACAACTTAATTTAACAGGTTAAGTCAATTCCGATTTTTTTAAAATACAAGATATCTCTGATGTGTTATTTCTATTTTCCTTTCTAAGAAACCCATTAGAACGCGACAAAAATATTTATTAACCGAATTTTTAATGGTATACTTAGGTTTCTGAAATATATACGAATAGGATGGGAAATCATGGAAAATAATAAGAAACTTCATGTTGGCCTGATTTTTGGTGGAAACTCTTCTGAACACGACGTTTCGAAGCGTTCTGCTCACAACATTTACGATGCAATGGACAAGGACAAATATGACGTCAGTCTCTTTCTGATGACCAAGAACGGCTATTTCTTAGGAACAAAAGCTTCAACCAGGGTTTTTAACGGTGAACCCGAGGATGATGTTGCGCGCCAAGAAATTGCAAAGCTGGATAAAAGTAATCCACTTGCCCCAATTTTGAATTTAAGTGAAGATTCAAATATTGATGTCTTTTTCCCGATCATCCATGGAAACCTGGGTGAAGATGGTACAATCCAAGGCCTGTTACGATTATTGAATAAGCCATATGTAGGCAGTGGTGTTTTAGGATCTGCAATGTCATTTGATAAAGACATTACCAAAAAGATTTTAAAATTAGCTGGTGTAGCAACAACTCGATATGAGTTATTAACGCCACTTACGGTGGAAAAGTATAGTTATGACTCATTGAGCGCAGAATTAGGCAAGATTTTATTTGTAAAGCCTGCTAATCAAGGATCTTCGGTTGGTATTCATAAAGTGGAAACTTCTGACGATTATGACGAAGCGATTCGAGACGCTTTCCGTTATGATAATAAAGTACTTGTCGAAGAAGCGATTGAGGGGCCCGAAGAGTTGGAAATTTCAGTTCTTGGTAATCATCATCCCATCGCTTCTAAAGTTGGTTCAATTAAAGTACCTGCGGACGATGCTTTCTATACTTACGATAATAAGTTTGTCGATGCCAGCCAGGTGAAATTCGATGTGCCTGTTGATATTCCCGAAGCGTTATCTAAGGAACTAACCAAAATGGCACTTGATTCTTACCGGGCACTTGGACTTAAAGGAATGGCACGAATTGACTTTTTGGTTTCTCAAGACAGTGAACCATATGTCAGTGAAGTAAACACACTTCCCGGATTTACCAATATTAGTTTATATCCGCAGTTGTTTGCAGCTTCAGGTATTTCATACAGGGAGTTAATTGATCGACTGATTCAGCTTGCAAACGAAGAATACGAAAGACAATCCAAAATTCTTTATGATTTCAAACCACTACCACCACGAGATCAGGATGTTAAGTAGTGTGGTTTGATCTTTAATATAGTATGGTGATGTTGTTAAAAAGCTGAGCAATCCTATTTTTTAGGAAATGGCTCTGCTTTTTTCTTTAGGGTGGTAATCATGGTCGAAAGACAATTTCAAAAATTGAATTTTTATCTACTTGGTTTTGCCATTGTAATGGCATTGTTAAAGTTTTGGATGATGGTGACTGTAGATAGTAAGATTGTTGTGATTTGTGCGTTTTTGTCTTTGCTATTACTGGGGAGCACAATTAATGTTGGTATTGGGAATTTAGTACCGAATCATGTGAAGAAAAAAATCTGTTTCAGAATTGATTTTTGGCTAGCAGTTTTAACGTTATGGTTCACGATGCTTCCTTTTGGATTGTTTGGATTAAGCGCCTTTTTTAAAACTTCTTTTCCATTAACTGGTTATCAATTTACTTGGATAACAATTAATCGTTACTGGCTATTAGGCTGTTTGATTACTGCCTATGTTGTGTTGTTAATGGTTGTGTTATATTTGAGACGCTTTATTTACTACTTGGCTACTAGTTATAATAAAAGTTTCCTTCAAATTTTGACCCTATCTCGTCATACTGCTTCATTGAAAGACGTTGGTAGGAGCTTATTATTAATAGCTATTAGAATAGGCTGGGTAATGTGTCTCATTTTATTTCTGTCGTTTATTAATTACTTGGTAGGACAACAATTTGTCTTTGTGTTATCTCTTGGCATTATCAATTTATGTGTACCATTAATTGAAATTAAGCTTCTTTTTAGATTGTTGGCAATACCTGTAAATAGTCATATCAAATTGACCGGCATCTCCGTATTTGGGCTGTTTGGAGCGCTGATTTTTGTTTCGGTGTTGGGGGTTACATATAGTAGTCACCGTATACTGAAACCGGCTCAGCAAGAAATTATCGTTCATCGTGGTGTTATTGATAATGATGGCGCACCAAACACAATCAGTGCATTAAAAAAGAATAGTCGCTATCGGTTTTCATACGTTGAAATGGATATTCAAGAGACTAAAGATCATCATTTTATTTGTGCCCATAATGACACGCTTTTTATTCCTGGAAAGGGACAACGAGAAATTAACCTTTTAAAATTAAAAACAATTCAAAGGTATCATCATGTGGACTTGTTTCGTGAATACTTGCATATAGCAAACAATCTCGAACAGCCACTAATCGTGGAACTGAAAGTGACAAATCATTCTGATAAAGAAATGGGTAAAAGGTTCGCTGAGCAATTCGGTCAACAGATGTTAAAACAATCAAATATGGTCCATTCTGTAGGATACAATTATCTCCGTCAGATTAAAGCAAGGTATCCAAAAATAAGAGTTGGATTAGTTACGATGCTTAATTTCTCTAACCTTGCCAAGTATAAAGTAGATTTTTATACGCTTCAGCATATAACATTAACGCCATTTTTGTTACGGTCGATACCTTCTAAGCGGCCAGTCTATGCATGGACCGATGATCAGTCACTAACGATGAAGCGTCTAAGCATGATGGGTGTTGATGGACAGGTAACCGATCAAGCCATAACATTGAAAGATCTGACATTTAATCAGAAACAGAATTATTGGTTATTAATTTTAAATTCGATCGTAACATATCTCTGATTTTTTCGTATATCATTCTTAGAGGTGAAAATAATGACAACTAGGTGTTCATGGGCGACAAAAAGTCCGGAATTAATGATCTATCATGATACAAGGTGGGGAAAGCCTACCCGAGAGGTTCAAGATTTATTTCATGCAATGTGTTTGGAGATCATGCAGGCTGGATTGGCATTTCAGGTCGTGTTAAAGCATGAAGAAGGGATGAGGGAAGTTCTCCAAGACTTTTCTATTAATTATATGGCCCATTTATCTAAATCGGACATTGAAAATCTGTGTCAAGATACAAGAATGATCAGAAACCGGGCAAAAATTGAAGCACTCATAGAAAATGCAAAAGTTGTTTCCAATGACCCGGGGAAATTGGTAGATCTAACTTGGGCCCCAGTACACTATGTTCAACTGGATCATATGTTAACCGAACCGGCAAAACCGGCCGATTATCAAGAATTCATCAGACCATTTGTTGCTGCATTCAAAACTTGGGGTTTAAAACGGATGGGACCAGTCACAACTTATAGTTATTTACAAGCTGTCGGCGTAGTAAATGATCATGCATTGACATGTTGTTTTCGATGAGAATCTAACAAAATAATAGTAATGTAATTGTTAACAACATCAGCTTGACTACATTCATTATGCGTAATAAAATTAATACCATCAGTTTAACTAGAGAGAGAAAGGGAATATTTCTAATGGCTACTAAAATTACGGGATCAGCAATTCGAAAGGCCCGAAAAGAGAAAGGTTTGTCTCAAAAGCAATTAGCGGATGGCATATGTACTCAAGCAACCATCAGTTTGATAGAAAACAGAAATGTTTGTCCAAATATCAATATTCTTAATCAGATTTGCCAACGTTTGGCAATTAATATGACTGATGTTTCTTTTAATCCCAGGTATGGTGAAAAATTATTTTCTTATATTGAAAGTGACATGCGACGCCATTGCTATTTACAAGCCCGTGAAAGAATGGGTAGAGTCAGCTTTGATAAATTAGAATCCAAACTTGCTGAGGGAAAGTATTATTGCTATCAAGGATTCGCAGAACTTTACATTGATGATGATATTGAAGAGGCAATTTATCATTTCAATTGGATGTTGACAAAATATCCTTATGAAAACCTGAGCTTTTATCAAGCATGGTCGAATCTTGGATTGGGATTGGCCTATCAAAAGCTTGGGAAAACGGCCCGTGCACCGAAGTTTATCGAAGAAAGTATTCGGATACTTGAAAAGATTCAAAGTCACAAAAATCGTTATACAAATGATGATATTTGCGCAGTCACAGATCTATACATTGATATTATTGCAACGTACGTTGAGCTTGAAAAGTTTGATCGGGCGTTAAAATTGTGTGCAGTTGTTTTAAAACGTTTAACTTCGACAAATTCAATTTACAAGATTGATGTTGTTGAGGAGCTGGCTTCTCGGTGCTTATATGCAAATGGACAAATTGTTGAGGCGACAATGCGACAATTTACCGCTATGTTTATTGCTGACTTACGCGGGAATCATCAATTGTTTGAAAAAATCATGACAAAGAATCAAAAACATCTTATTGAACTTGTTAAAAAAGAGTTAAGCAAGAATGATGGTCATGAGACACTGATTGTTTAGATTATATTTATTTGTGGACATCATGGACGAAAAAAGAGATTCAAAAACAAATTTATGTTTGTTTTTGAATCTCTTTTTTCGTATTAATATTGTGATCAATCACTGGTATAGTGAGGGTTAACCAACTCGCTTACTAGGATTCTTGGCCGGTTTATTATCCAAATCAGTTCTAACAACTAAAACATCACAGACAGCAGTCCGAGTAACATATTCAGTAACTGAGCCGATTAATAATCGTTCAACAGCATTTAGACCGGTTGCGCCAATCATGATTAAGTCAATATTCAAATTTCGTGGAATATCTCTAGCAATCACTGTTTTAGGAGCACCGTACTCAATTGAATAATCTACATCGTTTAAACCAGCTTTTTTTGCTTCATCGATGTATTTATCAAGAGTTTGTTTAGCAGTATCGGTAACTTGTTCAACCATCGATGTATCAAAGCTTGAAATATTCTGAAATGCTCGAGTATCTACGACGTGTAGCAAGTGAAGAGACGCATGGTTCCTAATTGCAACTGCGACACCTTTTTTGAATGCCAATTCGGCTTCATATGATCCATCAACGGGAACCAGAATTTGATTGTATTGTTGTATCATTGTGCCCACCCCTCATTTCATCTTTATAGTTTAATTGTACGTTATTTTTGTATAAATACAAAGAATTAAATACGACTATTTATTATCGATGATTGATAATATTCATAATCACCATTTCAAGAATTGTCCCTGCAAACGTTGTTGCAAGAAGAACAATTAGAATGAAAATATCGTTTTGGATAATCATTGAAAGAATTCCAAGAACGCCTAAAAGGATAAATGTGATACCGCCGGTTCTTGCTGCTCCTGACAATCTAGGATTCTTTTGCACATTGATTTCAAACAATGTCTTGTTTAAGTGGGAAAGTAGGTAATAACCGATAAAGAATGCAATTATTACGGCAATCCCAACAAGGATATTTATGATCATTTTTTCACTCCATCTATTATATTAGCGGCCAAAAGATTGACGCAGTCTTAAATATTGTTCTTTTAAAGCTGTTTCGATTTTACCATTGTTTTTTGGGTGGTAATACTGGGCATTTTTAATCTTATCTGGTAAATATTGTTGTTTAACCCAATCATTTGGAAAATCATGTGGGTATTCGTATTCTACACCGCGTCCAAGCTTCTTGGCTCCCTTGTAGTGCGCATCTTTTAATCGAAGGGGGATCTCACCATAGTTTCCTGTTTTAACGTCATTAAGCGCCTGATCAATGGCAGACATGGCTGAATTGGATTTAGGGCTTAGACATAACTCGATAATAACATTCGCAAGTGGAATGCGGCCTTCTGGTAGGCCGAGTTGTTTTGCGGCCTCAACTGCACTCACGGTTCTTTCACAAGCTGCTGGATTTGCCAAGCCGACATCCTCATAGGCAATAACGATGAGCCTCCTGATTAAAGAAACTAAGTCGCCCGATTCAATAAGTCTGCTGGCATAGTGAAGCGCCGCGTCTACATCAGATCCCCGAATTGATTTTTGAAATGCAGATATGACATCATAATGAGCATCACCATTTTTATCAGCACTCAATGACTTGCGTTGCAGACACTCTTCTATGACGGAAAGGTCAATATCGATCATTTTATCGTCATTCTCTGGGGTTGATTTAACGGCAAGTTCCAAACCGTTTAAGGCACTTCTCAGATCACCATTTGTAGTCGTTGTAAGGAATTCCATCGCTGGATCGGATAAGTTTACATGAAATTGTCCCAAACCGTTCTTAACATCTTTTAAGGCTCTTAGGACGGCTTGCTTTATATCTTTTGGAGAAAGGGGATGGACTTCAAAAATTTGAGTTCGACTTCGAATAGCTGGATTAATATTAATATAAGGATTTTCGGTTGTGGCGCCAATTAGAATAATGGCTCCCTTTTCGAGCAAGGGTAATAAAAAGTCCTGTTTGGTTTTATCTAAGCGATGGATTTCGTCTAAAAGTAAAACAACGGTGCCACTCATTTTTGCCTCTTCGGCCACAACTTGTAAATCTTTTTTTGTATCGGTTGCTGCGTTCAAAACTCGAAAAGCGTATTTAGTTGAACCTGCAATTGCACTGGCGATACTCGTTTTTCCCGTACCGGGAGGCCCGTATAAAATCATCGAAGAAAGCATTTTTGCCTTGACCATCCGACTGATGATTTTGCCGGGACCGACAAGATCTTGCTGACCAACGATTTCTTCGATTTTTGTAGGTCGCATTCTGTAGGCGAGTGGTTGTTGCATGGCATGTCCTCCTTTATTAGAGATAAATTGTCTTTTGTATAGAAAAAGACGTTCCGCTTTCGCAAAACGTCTTTTCGTTGTCGTGAATTAACCTAATTTGTTGTAGTATTCAACAATAAGTGATTCATCAATATCAGCATCAAGTTCTTCACGTTGTGGAAGGCGAACCAATGATCCTTCAAGCTTGTCTGCGTCAAAACTAACGTATTGTGGACGACCCACAACGGCTTCAACAGCATCTTTAACTACTTGAAGATCCTTGGACTTTTCACGGACAGAAACAACTTGACCAGGTTTAACTTCGTATGATGGAATATCAACGCGTTTGCCATCAACAGTAATGTGTCCATGATTTACTAATTGACGTGCTTGGCGACGAGTTGTTGCCAAACCTAAGCGGTAAACGATGTTGTCCAAACGTCTTTCAAGTAAGATCATAAAGTTAACACCATGCTTACCTTCACGGATTTTACCGGCACGAACAAACAAATTAGAAAATTGACGTTCAGTCAATCCGTACATATAACGGAGCTTTTGCTTTTCCTTTAATTGCAAGCCATATTCAGAAAGCTTTTGACGACGACCTTGACCATGATCACCTGGTGCGTAAGGACGACGTGAAAGTTCCTTACCAGTACCTGAAAGTGAGATACCTAAACGACGTGAAATTCTCCAACTTGGACCTGTATATCTAGACATAAAAAATCCTCCAATTATTTTTTGGAGTAAAATAAGCCATTGCAGGTTTAGTATTCGTGCATGTTGCTTTGCTCTTTCGCTCAAGCAGCCGAATTGAGTTACTTGCAGAACCTGGATTCAGGCAACAACATGTTGACGAGCTTACCACCTACTGCTGCATTATTTTACACGAATTACATTCTATCGAGTATTTAGCAATTAGTCAACATGTTTGATAAAGATATTGACAAAGTCATTCAATAAGGCTTCATCTTTTGCCGAAAAACGCTCTAACACAGGGGAGTCAATATCCAGTACGCCAAGCGGTTGTCCATCTTTAAAAATCGGAATAACAATTTCCGACTTGGAATCGCCGTCACAAGCAATATGGCCGGCAAATTGGTGAACGTCTGCAACCCGCAGCGAATGCTTCTGTGTAAGGGCCGTTCCACACACACCTACACCATTCTTGATGTGCATGCAAGCAACTTTTCCCTGAAAAGGGCCAAGAATTAATTCATCGTTTTCAGGAATGTATCTATAAAAACCGACCCAGTTAATCTGATCTAAACTTTGATTTAAAAGCGCTGATGCGTTGGCCATATTGGAAACCAAATCGGTTTCTTCATATAATAATGCGTCAAGTTGCTGATTGACTAATTCTGTTACGTTTTGCATAAAGTTTTTCCTCACTTAAAAATAATATGGTGAAACTTACCTACTATGATATAATTCAGTTTAGGGCACTTTTTATCAATTATTAATACATAATAGAATGTTTTGGCATTTTTTTCTACAATTAATGTTTTTTTGTTGTTTCAATATCTTTATTTTTGAAGGATGGGATCGAATGTTTACTTTGCTGATAGTAATTATAGTGGTAGTAGGGGCATGCTACTTGGGATTTGTCTTTTACCAACGACGGACAATAAAAATGGCAACAAGCGTTTATGAGAGCAAAAAGGACTTGAACAAAATTCCTTTGGATGATGAATTTGCACTTGCTAAAAAGATGAATTTAACTGGTGAATCAAAAAAGAAATATGGTCAACTTCATAATAAGTACCAACATTACCGAAACCAAATATTGCCAAGTATCGACGAACTGATTAAAACGGTTAAGGAAGATGGTAAGGGAATTAACTTTATCAAGACAAGAAATGATTGGCGCACTGCCAATCAAACAATTCAGGATGCAGACGCTGCACTTAAAGAGATTCAAGCGGGATTGGCCCAACTATATGATTTAAATAAGCAACATCAGCTGGCTGTTTCAGAACTCGAAAAAAAATATAAACAGTTACGAGAGGATATTCTAAATCAAAATGCGTCATTTGGACCGAGTATTGATGGACTTGAGAAAATGTTAGCCAATATTGAAGGCACATTTGATGAATTTACCAAATTGACCAAAAGTGGTGATCCCAGTAGCGCCGATGAGGTGTTGACAGATCTAAACACAGCCACCGGCAAGCTGGAAGATTATATGAAACGGATTCCAAAACTCTTTCTTTCTTTAGATAAGGAGTTCAATGAGCAACTTGACGAAATTCAAACAGGTTACACAGAGTTAAGGTCTAAGGGTTACAATTTCCCTAATGATAATTTTGAAACGAGTGTCAACAATATCCGTGATCAGATTCGTCACAACCTTGATTCACTGGCAAAGCTCAAAGTCGAAGATGTTTCTGCCGTTAACGCAAAAATTGAAGATGCAATCGATCAATTATATAGTGCAATTGATAAGGAGTTAAAAGCACGTCCAAGTGTTGAAAAGAACACAAGTATCATTGGCGAATATGTTGATCACGTGCGTAGGCAAAACGAGGATCTCACAAAAAGGCTTCAGGTTTTGAATGAAAGCTATGTGTTAAATCACCAAGAGATCGAAGATAATCATCAGTTTGACAGACAAATTACCGGGCTTGAAAGAGAATTTGATCGTGAAACGAAAAGTATCGATGAAGGAAAAGCAGTTTATTCAGAAATCAATCACACACAGCAAAAAATGCTCTCAAGTTTAAAAGAGTTGGAGAATTCACAAAAAGAATTATTTGATTCAATTATTGATTTACCGGAAAAAGAGAGGGACGCGCAAAATGCGCTGTCAAAGTTTGATTTGGAGATGCGTAACAAAAAAAGACGGATTGACAATCAAAACCTGCCGGGATTATCCGATTCTTATCAGAACAACTTTGCTGCCGTTATTCGTGAAATTAACCACTTGGATGAAGACCTTGGCAAAGCACATGTCAATATTGACGATGTTAGCAAGCAGGTCATTATTATTCAGTCAGACATGGATACTTTGGAAGATCAAACAACAAAAATGTTGGATGATGCTAATTTAGCGGAACAAACAATTCAATACGCAAATAGATACATTAGTTCTAATCCAGAAATCGCCTCTGCAAGTGTGAAAGCTCAGAATTACTTTGAAAAGCAATATGATTACTCAAAAAGCCTGAGTACGATATCTGAAGCATTAGAAAATCAGTCATCCGGCATTTTCTCGAAGATAAAGAATGACTACTTTAATGCCCAAAAACCAAAACAAGCATCTGATACTGATTCAAAAGACGAGGATCAGTAGATCCAATTCAATAAAAACTGCTAATCAAAATTTTATTTATCCAAAAATTTTGATTAGCAGTTTTTGTCTGCGGTAAGAACGGTCCTACTTGTTACAAAGCCCTTTTGGGTGTATCATCGTGGAAGTTATATTTGTTGGAGTCGAACCAATAAATAAAGAGAAGAAGGTTTCAAATGATTTATTTTGATAATAGCGCAACGACACAAGCGCTACCGGAAGTAGTTGACACGTATGATAAAGTCAGCAAGAGTATTTGGGGGAACCCATCAAGTCTTCATAACTTTGGTGAACAGGCATTTAATTTACTGGAACAATCCAGGAAACAAATTGCCGATTTACTGCATGTACATGCTGATGAAATTTACTTTACAAGTGGCGGAACCGAAGGCGATAATTGGGTTGTTAAGGGAACGGCAATTCAAAAGCGAGAGTATGGTAAACATTTGATTACGACTGCAGTTGAACATCCTGCTATTCATAATTCAATGGAACAACTTAAGCAACTCGGCTACGAGGTCACTTATTTACCAGTTGATGATGAGGGACGAATCTCGATTGATGATCTTAAAAAGGCAATTCGTCCAGATACAACATTAGTTTCAATTATGGCAGTAAACAACGAGATTGGCACAATTCAACCCATTGAGGAAGCAGCTGAGTTATTAAAAAAGTATCCAAAGATTCACTTTCATATTGATGCGGTTCAAGGAATTGGTAAAGGAATTCAAGAGAAAATATTTAATGAGCGAGTTGACTTTGTAACCATTTCCGGCCATAAATTTCATGCACCTCGTGGCATTGGCTTTATTTATGGTCGTCGTGGTCGACGGATTGCGCAACTGATGAATGGTGGCGGTCAGGAAAAAAATCAACGTTCCGGGACTGAAAATCTGCCAGCAGTTGCAGCTATGGCAAAAGCGTTGCGACTATTACTTGAAAAGGAACCTAAAGCTAATGAAACAGAACATCAAATCAAGCAACTGATTAGCGACCACATCAGTAAATTTGATAAAATAACGATCTTCTCTAAGAATACAGATCAATTTGCACCACACATCCTGTGTTTTGCGATTAAAGGCGTTAGGGGCGAAACAATTGTCCATGCGTTTGAAAAGTATGGCATTTATATTTCTACTACAAGTGCTTGTTCCTCAAAAAAACACGTTGCTTCAAGCACACTAACGGCTATGCATGTTCCAGAAGATGTTTCTACAAGTGCCGTCAGAATTTCTCTGGGCGACCAGAACACACTTGACGAGGCCAAAGAATTCATCAAAGTATTTGATCAGTTGTATGAAGAATTTGACAAATTAAGTTAGGAGTATGTTATGCACTACACTGAAATTATGGTTCGTTATGGCGAACTTTCTACTAAAGGAAAAAACAAAAGGGACTTTATCCGTCAACTTGGTAGAAATGTCCGCGCAGTTCTTCACCAGTTTCCAACAGTTGAGGTCAAAGCACAGCGAGACAGGCTTCATGTTGATTTAAATGGTGAAGATGATCAAAAGGTCATTTCAACACTTCAAGGGGTCTTTGGCATTGAAACGTTGTATCCTTCGATTAAGGTAGAGAAGGATATGGATGTTATCAAGGAAACCGCATTGCAAATGGCCCAGGAACAATATCGCTCCGGTAATACATTCAAAATAAATACGCGTCGACAAGACAAGCATTTTGAGTATCACACTAATCAAATCAATAATATGCTGGGGGATTACGTTTTAGAAAACATTGATGGTATCTCAGTTGACGTTAAAAACCCTGATATTGCAATTCGGGTAGAAGTTCGTATGAACGGGGCCTATCTGTCTTCTGAAACGATTCACGGGGCCGGTGGTCTTCCTGTTGGAACCGGTGGTCGTGCAACAATGATGCTGTCTGGCGGTATTGATTCGCCAGTTGCAACATACTTGGCAATGAAGCGTGGCGTTAAGATTGATATGATTCATTTCTATAGTCCCCCATATACCAGTGAGCAGGCTTTAAACAAGGCTAAACAATTAACCTCGATACTTGCCAAGTATTCAGGTAACATTCAATTTATTCAAGTTCCCTTTACAGAAGTTCAGGAAACAATTAAAGAGAAAGTACCTGAGGGCTATTTGATGACCATTCAGCGGCGAATGATGTTGAGAATTGCGGCTGAGATTACCAAGAGTCGTCATTGTGGTGGTGTCTTTACAGGGGAATCTTTGGGACAGGTTGCTTCACAAACACTTGAAAGTATGCTTGCAATTAACGATGTGACAAGTATGCCGGTATTGAGGCCACTTGTATCAATGGATAAAACAGAAATTATTAAAATATCAAAACAAATTGGAACTTACGATTTGTCCATTTTACCGTACGAGGATTGCTGCACCATTTTTACACCGCCTGCACCCAAGACAAAGCCAAACCTGCAACGTTCTCGGGAATTTGAAAATTATATTGATGTTGAGGGGCTTATGAAGAAGGCCGTTGATAATATCCAAATTACGGATATCAAACCGGGCGAAGAGTTTTTGAATCAAGATGCCGATGTTTTTGCTGAATTGCTATAAATTCATCGGATTGCTTGCTTAAACTTGCAGAATGGGCTACATTATTTGTAAACTTAACTTACTCAAGACACACCAAGGGAGTGTTTGTATGCAAGTCACAATCAATGGCAAAGATGAAAAATTGTTTGGTAATCCTCCGGAAGTTGGCGAACAGCTTCCAAAATTTAAATTAGAAAACGCTGAAGGAAATAAAGTAAAGACGGCTGATATTATTGGCCGAATTACTTTAATTTCATCCGTTCCAGATATTGATACACCGGTTTGTTCATTGGAAACAAGAAAATTCAACCAGGAAGCCGATAAATATCCGGATGCGCGCTTTTTAACGATTTCAAACAATACGCTTGAGCAGCAAAAGGATTGGTGTGCTGCTCAAGGAGTTCGTAATTTGCAATTGTTATCAGATGAGAGTCTGTCTTTTGGGTACGCAATGAAATTGTATATGCCAAATTTTGGTGCACTGGCCAGAACAATTTTTATTGTTGATAAAACAGGTAAAATTGTTTATCGACAAATTGTACCAGAAATAACGGATGAACCTGACTATCAAGATGCCTTGTCAGCTTTGGAAAAATTGGCAAAGCGTATTGACGATTAGCAGATTGTTGAGTAAGATTAGAATTAAATTAAAGCATTGATCAAGAGAGTAACCAACCGTTGCGTTTCAGAAAGAGAATTGATAATGGAAAATTCTTACGCATTGTTGGGTGAAAGTAACTTGTGAGCTACTCGTTCGAAAATTTGAGAGCGGGTCGGTACTATCTGACCGTTATCAGGATACTGAGTGGGGTTGAAATATACCCAATTTAGGTGGTACCGCGAAGCACTTCGTCCTAATCGTATTTATTGGGATGAAGTGTTTTTATTTTACATACAAGAAGGGAGAAACATCATGTCAGAAAAAGACACAAAAGCGTCAACACAAAGCACCGAAATGTCGACGAAATATGATCCAACGGCCATTGAAAACGGCAGATATAATGAATGGCTTCAAGAAGGCGTATTTAGACCAAGTGGGGATAAGAAGGCAAAACCTTTTTCAATTGTTTTACCGCCTCCAAATGTCACTGGTAAGCTTCATTTAGGCCACGCTTGGGATACAACACTCCAAGATATGATCATTCGTAAGAAGCGTATGGAGGGATATGACACGCTTTGGCTGCCCGGAATGGATCATGCCGGGATTGCAACCCAGGCAAAAGTTGAAGCTAAACTTCGTGAACAGGGGATCTCCCGTTATGATTTGGGACGAGAGAAGTTTGTCGAAAAAGTTTGGGAATGGAAAGATACATTTGCTGCCACTATTAAAGAACAGTGGGCAAAGCTTGGTCTTTCGCTGGATTATGAACGTGAACGTTTTACGCTGGACAAAGGATTGTCAAAAGCTGTTCGTCGAGTATTCGTTGATCTTTACAACAAGGGTCTGATTTATCGTGGAGAATATATTATCAATTGGGATCCTCAAGCCCGAACGGCGCTTTCTGATATTGAGGTTATCCATAAGGATGATAAGGGTGCCTTTTATCACGTTAAATACCCGTTTACAGATGGGACAAAGTTTAATGGAAACAATTATATCGAGATTGCAACGACACGTCCTGAAACGATGATGGGGGATACTGCAGTTGCTGTTAATCCTAGTGATGAACGTTATAAGGCAATTGTAGGCAAAAAGGTTCTTGTACCACTTGTTAATCGGGAAGTTCCAATTATTGCTGATCAGTACGTTGATCCTGAAGAAGGTACTGGTATGGTAAAAATTACACCTGCCCATGATCCAAATGACTTTAAAGTTGGAAATCGGCACAACCTTGAGCGGATTAATACGATGAATCCGGATGCAACGATGAATGAAAAAGCTGGCAAGTATCAAGGCATGGATCGCTTTGAAGCTAGAAAAGCAATGGTGAAGGATTTACAGGATCAAGGCTTGATTTTAAGTATTGAACCCATTGTCCACTCTGTTGGTCATTCCGAAAGAACCGGCGTTCAAGTAGAAGCACGGTTATCAACACAATGGTTTGTTAAAATGAAGCCATTGGCTGAACAAGCTGTGAAAAATCAAGATACAGATGATAAAGTTAGCTTCTTTCCACCCCGTTTTGAAGAAACATTTACCCAGTGGATGGATAATGTTCACGATTGGGTTATTTCCCGTCAGCTTTGGTGGGGACATCAGATTCCAGCATGGTATAACAAAGACACCGGTGAAACTTATGTTGGAATGGAAGCCCCGAAAGATGCCGAAAATTGGGAACAAGATCCCGATGTGCTTGACACATGGTTCTCTTCAGCGCTATGGCCGTTTTCAACGATGGGCTGGCCGGATGATACTGATGACATGAAGCGATACTTCCCAACGGATACCTTGGTAACCGGCTATGATATCATTTTCTTCTGGGTATCACGTATGATTTTCCAGAGTCTCGAGTTTACACATCGCCGACCTTTTAAAGATGTCCTACTTCATGGTCTGATTCGTGATTCACAAGGACGTAAAATGTCCAAGTCGTTGGGGAATGGGATCGATCCAATGGATGTTATTGATAAATATGGTGCTGATGCCCTCAGATGGTTCTTGTCAGTTGGTGGAACACCTGGTCAAGATTTAAAATTCAGTTATGATAAAATGGATTCTGCTTGGAATTTTATTAACAAAATTTGGAATGCCAGTCGTTACGTTATTATGAATTTAGATGGCATTGAGAAGCCGAAATTACCTGATAAATTTGAGTGGCAGTTATCTGATAAGTGGATTTTAAGCCGATTAAACACGACGATTTCTGAAGTATCTGAACTTTTCGATAAGTATAATTTTGGAGAAGCAGACCGAAAACTGTACGACTTCATTTGGAACGACTTCTGTGATTGGTATATCGAAATGAGTAAGGAAGCCTTGACTGGTGATAATGAGAAGCTGAAGAAAAACACTCAAAATGTTTTAGCTTATGTTTTGGATAAAATCTTAAGATTACTACAGCCAATTATGCCATTTGTAACAGAGTATCTTTGGCAGAAGATGCCTCATGAAGGAAAGTCACTTGTAACAGCAGAATATCCGGTTTCGAATCAACAATTTGACAATCCGACTGCTGAACATGAAATGCAATCGTTGATTGATTTGATTAAGGCTGTCAGAAACATTAGAAATGAGGCAAATGCACCCCTTTCATCACCGATTGATATGTTGGTTCAAACTGAGAATCCAACATTGAAACAAATTTTTGAAACAAATCGTGATTATATTGATCGATTCTGTCACACGCAGGAATTAACAATAGGCGACAAAGTTAACGCACCTAAATTATCAATGTCTGCTGTTATCACGGACGCTACCATTTATGTTCCTTTGGCCGAACTGGTTGATTTAAATGAAGAAAAAGATCGGGTTCAAAAGGATATTGATAAATTTGAAGCTGAAGTGGTTCGTTCTACCAAAAAACTAGCTAATACAAGATTTGTTGACAATGCGCCAGAAGCGGTTGTCAATGAGGAACGACAGAAAAAAGACGATTATCAGTCAAAACTTGATGCTGCTAAGGATCGACTTCAACAGGTGACTAGTGAGTTATAAGGATAAATAATTAAGTACATGATTTTGAGGGGACCAGAGCATTTTATTACTTTGCTCGTGGTTCCCTCGTTTTGTGAGGAGCAATTGATAATGACGATTGAAACGTATGATCAAGCTTTGGCATTTATTCATGGCAGGACTAAATTTAAAAAGATCCCGACACTCAAAAGGATGCGTCGGTTTTTGGATGAACTCGGATCACCGGACAAAAGGATAAAAGCCATTCATATCGCTGGTACAAATGGGAAGGGATCAACGATTGCTTTTTTGAGAAACATTTTGCAGGAAGACGGTCTAAAAGTCGGCAGTTTTACATCACCCTTTTTAATCCGATTTAATGAACGGATTAGTGTTAACGGTAAGCCAATTTCCGATAATGACATTTTACGGCTAACTAACATTGTTTATCCAGTCGTTGCTAAATTGGATGATGCTTTACTTGAGGGTGGTCCTACAGAATTTGAAATTATCACTGCCATGATGTTTGAATATTTTTCAGAAGGCCATGCGGATATTGTCCTTGTGGAAGTTGGGCTCGGCGGTTTGTTGGATTCAACCAATGTGATGACCCCTGAATTATCTGTTATTACGACAATTGGTTGGGATCATATGCATATTCTAGGGGATACGTTGCCCAAGATTGCCTATCAAAAAGCAGGGATTATTAAGCCCAAGGTTCCTGTAGTTGTTGGTAAAATACCTGAGGCGCCGCTAAAAGTAATTGAACATACAGCCTCCGGGAAGAAAAGCCCAATGACGATTTTAGGAAAACAGTTTACAGTGAACAACTTGGGAATGATTGATTGGGAACAACACTTTTCTTTTAAGTCGGATCATGACGAGTTTAATGATCTTTCAACCGGGTTGATTGGTGATTATCAAACTGATAATGCAGCACTAGCCATTCAGGCCTATCTGAATTATTGCCAACTAAGCAGCAGACCAGTTAATCATAACAGTGTTATTGCAGGTATTAAGCAAACGAAGTGGGGCGGTCGTTTTGAAAGAATTAGCGATCATCCTACAATTGTCATTGATGGTGCTCACAACATTTCAGCCGTAGACGAAATTGTAGATCTATTGGAATCAAATTTTTCTAAAGGAAAAGTATATGTGTTAATGGGCATTTTAGCTGATAAGCAAGCTGATAAAATGGTTGAAAAGATGGCAACGGTTAAAAATGTTTCAATCATTTTGACAAGCTTTAATGGACCGGGTAAGCGTAACGCGGCCGATCCGCAAGTACTTGAAGAGCAAGTGGATTCAAAAGAAAACAAGAAAACCGTAACGGATGTTATTGATGATTGGCAAGCGGCGATTGATACGATTCAAAAAAAACTTATGACAGATGATATGCTGTTAATTACTGGATCACTGTATTTTATTTCGGATGTTCGCAAGTATTTATTGGCGTCTTTGAACTAAATTTCAAATAATATCTTAAATCATTCTTTCATTCCTTGGATTTAGTTCATTTTTACGTCCGTTATGATATACTTATTTCGTTAAACAATAATTAATTTATAAAATAACATCAAAAGCGAAATCAACATGATAAAGCGATGAAGGGATGGATAACGTGTTCGGACTTGGGGAAAAAAACATAGGAATTGACCTTGGAACAGCTAACACAATTGTTTACGTTGAAGGAAAAGGTATTGTCCTTCGTGAACCGTCGGTTGTTGCCAAGAGTACTAAAAACGGTGATATTATTGCCGTGGGTGAAGAAGCCCGTGCCATGATTGGCCGGACCCCTGCCAGCATTAATGCTGTCAGACCAATGAAGGACGGCGTAATTGCAGACTATGATACAACTGTTGCAATGATGAAGTATTTCATTGAAAAAGCATTGGGACATTCATCGGGCAAACCATATGTTATGGTTTGCGTTCCAACGGGAATTACCGCTGTTGAAAAGCGCGCGGTAATCGATGCAACCCGTGTTGCGGGTGCTCGTGACGCTTACGTTATAGAAGAACCATTTGCTGCTGCAATTGGAGCCGGTTTACCGGTTATGGATCCCACAGGGAGCATGGTTGTTGACATTGGTGGTGGTACTACTGATGTTGCAACAATCTCACTTGGTGGTATTGTTTCAAGCCGTTCTGTCAGAATGGCTGGTGATAAGCTCAACGAATCAATCGCTCAGTATGTCCGTCAAAAATATAACTTATTGATTGGGGAAAGAACCGCTGAACAACTGAAGATTGACATTGGATCGGCTTCTCCGAAAGCTGCTAAGGATATTGAGGCTGTTCCTGTTCGAGGGCGTGATCTTGTTACAGGCCTGCCAACAACGGTTCAAGTGACTGGGTCTGATGTTAACGAGGCTATCAATGAATCCGTTGCTGAGATCATTGCAACAATTAAAGAAACATTGGAAGAAACATCTCCTGAAATTGCTGCCGATGTCATTGATCATGGAATTGTACTCACAGGTGGCGGTGCGTTACTTCGAAACATTACAGATGTGATTGCCGAAGCCACTCAGGTGCCAGTTTCAATTGCCGCCGATCCACTTGACTGTGTAGCAATTGGTACAGGAGAATCACTGAAAAGTATCAATGTTATGAAGAAAAAACAATAAACAATAAACAATTTTACCTGAATCACTTAAAGATTTAGGTAATTTATGAAACGGATGGAGGCAATTATGCAAAAATTTTTCTCCAGTCGAAAACTTGTCATTGTTATTGTATGTTTGATCATTAGCTTTGGCTTAATGTCAGTTTCAGTTGCATTTAGAAACAATCGAAATACACCACCGCTTGTTCAACAGTTTGGTAACGACATTGTTGGATTTGCCGACCGGGTTGTTGCCGTTCCAATGAATGGCATCCACCATGGATTTATTTCGATTAACAATCTTTTGAATACGTATCAGGAAAATCAAAAGCTTAAGTCAAAGGTTGATCAACTTGCACAAACACAGGTTAAAGATCAAGTTTTAGAGCGAGAAAACAAACAACTGAAGCGTCAGCTTAATGTTGGAAGCACATTAACAGGTTACGAAAAAATCAATGCGGCTGTTATTACTAGAACGCCTTCATCTTGGGCAAGCCAAATTATTATTAATAAAGGTCAAGCTGCCGGTGTTAAGAAAAACATGCCGGTTATTGCCGGACCTGGTTTGATTGGAACTGTTGCTGAGGTTAATAAGACCAACAGTAAAGTTGTCTTAATTTCTAATACCGCAGAAAATTCGAACCGGTTTGCTATCCAGATTGTTGGCGAAGGGTCAAGGATAGTTAATGGTATTATCACCTCATATGATTCTCAAAGTAATCGTATCATCATGGGTAACATCACCTCGAAAGCCAAACTTTCCAAAGGTGACCGAGTCACAACCAGTGGGCTGGGCGGCATCATTCCTAAGGGTATTTATGTTGGAACCGTGTCAAAAATCTCAGAAGATGATTATGGATTGGCCAAAAAAGTTTACATCAAGCCGGCAGCTAACTTGAACGACATCGAAGTCGTTTCGGTTGCTGTTCGAAATTGATAGGGGGCTGTTCTGTTGAGACGAAGAATTCCTATCACAATTATTTTTGTTGTCGGTCAATTTATTGCTTTCTTCCTAGACGGGTCAATAAGTCAGATCTTGTCGGGAACGTTATATAAGTATCCTAATTCTTTAGTTCCTGCATTGACATTGCTATGGTTAGTACTAGCAGTCTTCTTTGGTGATCGTAAGAAACTGCATTTAGGGATCTGGGCTGCTGTAATCGGCTTTATCTTTGATATGTACTACACAGGTTTATTAGGAGTCTATGTATTCATTTTTCCACTGGTAATTTATCTTTGCCAAAGTGTTTACCAAATGTTACCGCCAAACTTTATGAGCGGTTTTTTGGTTTATTTTTTGGGGATTACAGTATGGACCACTCTTGGGTTTATTGCGAATGCGTTTATCGGGCAGACATCTTCATCTGTCGCCCAATACTTGGTCAACACGTTAGCACCGACTCTGGCAATTAACCTTGTATTCATGGCACTAGCCTATTTTCCAGTGGCCTCATTGTATAGGAGTCATAGGCGGTAAAAAGGGGAGTCGTATATGCAAGATGCAGCTGTATTGAAAGGTACAAATGATGGTTACGAGATAATTTTAGATGATGAGGCTGATTTAGGTGATATTTATACGTCACTAAGAAGTTTGCTCGAGAAGCTTAGAACTCAGACTGCTTCTACTCATCCTCAACCAATTTCCTTTGATATCCAAACTGGCCTGAGACTTTTGTCAGCTGGTAATCGTTCCGAAATTGAAAAGATTTTTTCTGACTTTCAGCTTTTTTCAGTCCACAAAATTACGTCAGATGTGATGACTAAAGAAGAGTCAAATCGAATTCTAGATCAGGAAACGGTTCACGTAGTTGATCGCATCATTCGAAACGGACAAGAGGTTCACGTTCAGGGAGATGTGGTGTTTCTCGGCATTATTCATGAGGGCGGTAAGCTTTTTGTAGGCGGAAATATTTACGTTCTTGGCGATGTTCATGGCGTCATTCAAGCGGGATTCCCTGATTTGGAAGATAAAATGATTATTGGGGATGTACATAACGCGCAACAAGTCCGGATTGGTGAACAATACGAGATTCTTGACGATACCAACCAAAAGATTACAGAAAACTCGGTTGTATATGTGAATGATTTGCACGTCTTAGACTATGGAAAAGTTGAAGATCTTAAACAAATTAACCCAAAGTTCTTTAATCAGATAGGAGGAGTCATCAATGGGTAAAGCATACGTCATTACTTCAGGAAAAGGTGGAGTTGGAAAAACGACTTCTTCAGCTAATATTGGTACTGCCCTCGCCATGCTTGGAAAAAAAGTTTGCTTGATGGATTTAGATATTGGTCTACGAAATTTGGATGTTGTTCTTGGACTGGATAATCGAATTATGTATGATATTGTTGATGTTGCATCAGGAAGGGCCAGTCTTGGGCAGGCACTGGTTAAGGACAAACGGTTTGATGATTTATTATACCTTCTTCCTGCTGCCCAGAATACTGATAAGACGGCGTTAACTCAAGATCAGGTTGTTCAGATTGTTAACGAGATAAAGCCGGATTTTGATTATGTTCTGATTGATTGTCCTGCTGGCATCGAACAGGGATTTATGAACGCCATTGCGGGCGCTGATAGTGCCATTATTGTCACAACTCCCGAAATTTCTGCAGTAAGGGATGCTGATCGAGTGGTTGGATTGCTTGAGCAACATCCGCTTCAAGAAGAACCACATTTGATTATTAATCGAATCAGGACTCATATGATGAAAGACGGTTCTGTGATGGACGTTGATGAGATTACCCATCATTTAGGCGTAGAATTACTAGGCATTGTATTTGATGATGATGCTGTTATTACAACGTCAAATCAAGGTGAACCAGTGGTTCTTCAAGCTGATAATCCGGCTGGTCAAGGGTATCGGGATATTGCCAGACGTCTTGAAGGTGAATCGGTTCCCCTAATGCAGATGACAGATGAAGTTCATCCCTCATTTTGGAAAAAAATTGGTAATTGGTTCAAAAAGGGGTAAATACTGCTTGACGGATGACGATTTTCCGATTATCATTGTTACCATAAATTAAAGGAATATAAAAGACTATGATCAGAATAGTAAACCATATTAAATTTCAGAAAGCTCATGATGATGGGAAATGGGTATTTGAATGGTTTGCGTCACATCTGGGAGTCATTTTCCTGAATGAAGTAGGGAAAAGCGGTGAGCACGTTATTGCTGAAGTTTAGTTTTCTAAACTCGTTGAGACTTTTCATATGAATGGAAAGTGAAGCTGAGGTGGAGCCGCGATTAATAATCGTCCTCTTAAGTCATTAGACTTAAGAGGCTTTTTTGTATAGAAAATTAAACTTCATGAGGTAGTAAATGTGAATTTACTACAAATTGGGGTGGAACCGCGAAAACTATCGTCCTCTTGAGTCTATTAATAACTCAAGGGGATTTTTTTATGGAGGGATGTCAAAATGATTCAATATATCGAGCAAATTTTACCGGCACTGTTGTCAGGAACAAAAATGACCTTATCAATTTTCTTTTGGACGTTAATTTGTTCAATTCCGTTAGGAGCGGTTTTAGCCTTAGGATTAGTCAGTAAATTTAAGCCATTAGTTTGGTTGTTAAATCTGTATGATTGGTTAATGCGAGGCACACCACTGCTACTACAATTAATTTTTGTGTTTTATGGATTACCTGTTATTGGTATTATATTTGAACGTTATGACGCGGCTTTATTTGCATTCATTTTAAACTATACAGCATATTTTGCAGAGATTTTTAGAGGGGGATTTCAATCAGTACCCCGAGGGCAATTTGAGAGTGCCCGTGTGTTACGGTTATCCTATGGTCAAACGATCCGAAAAATTATTATTCCTCAAGTGTTTAAAATCGTTTTACCGTCAATTGGCAATGAGGTCATTAATTTGGTTAAGGATTCATCATTGGTTTACGTTATCGGGTTGGGAGATCTTTTAAGAGCCGGAAATGTAGCAACTGCCAGAGATGTTACATTGCTGCCACTTGTACTTGTTGGCATTATTTATCTGGCATTAACCGCTATTTGTACGATCGTGCTAAAGGTGATTGAAAAACGTTCAAGTGTTTGGAGATAAGGGGGTATTGACATGTTGGAGATAAGGAACCTAACGAAAAAATTTGGTAGTAAAACAGTTATCAATAACCTGTCTATGACGGTTAACGATAACGAAATTATGGCGATTGTCGGCCCCTCTGGTGCTGGGAAGACAACTTTACTTAGATGTATTACGGGCCTTGAAAGAGTTAATAGTGGTGCTTTTTATTGGGATGGTAAACAATTTGATCCTGCAAATCCGGATAAAGGTGACACGATTATCGGTGTTGTTTTTCAAGATTATCAATTGTTTCCAAATTTAACGGTGATGGGAAATATTACATTAGCACCAACAATGGTTAAAAAAGAATCAAAGAGTCAAGTAACTGAAAATGCAATGACACTTTTAAAGCGTTTGGGTTTGGAAGGAAAAGAGACATTATATCCGTATCAACTTTCTGGTGGTCAAAAGCAACGAGTTGCCATTGTCCGCGCACTTGCAATGAATCCAAAAATTCTTTGTTATGATGAACCGACTTCGGCCCTTGACCCGGCACTTCGAGATGAAGTGGCTCAGATTATTTTGGATCTGAAAAAACAAGAAATGACACAAATAGTGGTTACTCATGATATGGAATTTGCGAAGCATGTAGCAGATGATATTAAGCGAGTCGAACAAATCCAATAGAGAGAAGGATTAACATGCAAAAAGTTGTAAAAAAATGCCCGTTAGTCATCGTTACCCTTCTGCTAATGTTTGTATTATCCGGCTGTCGCTTTGAATCAAGGCAAAAAATGGAAACAAATCCAGATACCTGGTCAATTGTTTCCAAACAAAAGAAAATTGTTATCGGTTTAGACGATAGTTTTGTTCCAATGGGTTTTGAAACTAAAAGTGGCAAAATCGTTGGTTACGATGTTGATTTGGCTAAGGCGGTTTTTAAGCAATACGGCATTAAAGTAGATTTCCAACCAATTGATTGGTCAATGAATGTGACTGAACTGCGGAATGGAACAATTGATTTAATTTGGAATGGGTTTTCTATGAATCCTCAAAGGGCAAAGAAGGTCACCTTCAGCGAACCCTATTTGGTTAATAAACAGGTATTGATTTCTAAGAAAAAAAATCATATTAATAGTTTTGCGGATATGAAAAATAGAGTTGCAGGTGTTCAAGCTGGATCTGCCGGGGCAATGGATATTGATTCACAGCCAAAGCTATTAAAGGATCGAATTAAAAATCACACACCTATTCTTTATGATTCATTTACAGAAGCATTTATTGACTTAAATTCAGATCGAATTCAAGGATTATTAATCGATAGTATTTATGCGGGGTACTATATTGGGCACCAAAGAAATCGGGCAACATATCAAAGCGTTCCAAGTCAATTTCCTAAAGAGTATTATGGTGTTGGAATGAGAAAGGGAGATACTAAACTTAAGCAGAAAATTGATGCTGGTTTAAATCGACTGGCTAAAGATGGTCAACTTGCAAAGATTAATAAGAAATGGTTTGGAACTAATGCTTACAGTCCCTTGATGAAAAAATAATGACAGCAATGGCTATTTTTGAGTTTGAACAATCGGAATTTGTTCAAACTCTTTTTAGTTATATATTGAGATTTCGATGATTTTACATTAAGATGAAAATTGTGACTAATTGAGGAGGAAAACTATTGAATATTCAGATTGCACAAGGTGTTGATTTAAAAGTAATTCAGACCAGTCAATTTAAAAATAATACGATCGTATTTAATTTTAGCATACCATCCAATTATAAAAATTTTGCTAAATTAGCATTGTTAGCGGATCTTTTAGAAAATGCATCGTTAAAATTTCCCAGTGAGATGCTCGTTTCACGTAAATTATCTGAGATGTTTGGCGCTAGTTATGGCGTTACGGTTCTTCGTTATGGAAATCAGCATACGCTAAGAATCAGGTTAACTTTTCCCAATAACCATTATTTACCTCACAAGGAGGATTTACTAAATGACGCGATGGCTTTTCTTCGGGAAATGATTGAACGGCCCTTTGCAAAAAACGATCAATTTGACGCCCATTATTTTAAAATACATCAAACAAATTTAATGAGCTATCTGGACTCGATTTCAGATAACAAGGAATTCTATTCAACTCTTCAACTTCAAAAATTGTATTATGCAAATGACCTTAATCAAGGGACCTATTTACTCGGCAATATTGACAGCATTCGAGAGCTTAATGCAAGTGATCTATACAACTTCTATCGGGCGTTTATTCAGCAGGCTACTGTTACTGTTATTGTAGCCGGGCAGATAGATCAGGCACAGGTGGTCTCTCGATTAAAATCTTTTTCAACATTAAGTGATCGAAATGATTTAGGACTTAAGCTATTTATTGAACCTGAGCTTCCAAAAGTTCCTCGTGAAAAAACGACTGTCTTTCCGGGATCCCAATCCCTGCTCAACATTGGTTATCGCTTGCCTATCTACTTTGGCGATGATTCATATTTTGCTGCGAACGTATTCAACCAGATCTTTGGAGCGTCAACCAGATCCTTGCTATTTACAAATGTCCGTGAGAAGGCTAGTTTAGCCTATGATATTCATAGTAGTTATAATTCGTTTTCAGGAATGCTGAGCGTTCAAGCTGGAATTGAATTTAAAAATCTTAGCCAAGTCATTCAAACGACGGATGATCAATTGACTGCAACTGCAGATATGGCTTATCCTGAGAGTCTGCTGGCTGGTGTCAAAAAATCAATGATCAATCAACATCGATCTCAGTCGGATTATTTATCAACTTTGGCTGAGCGACAATATGTGCGTCAAATCTCAGGCGTAGCGTTTGGTGATAGCCAATGGGAACAATTAGTCAATGACGTTACAAAGAAGGATGTTGCCGAGGTTGCAAAACGGGTCCAGTATCAGGCACGATATATTCTTCAAAGCCAGGGGGACAATGATGAAAACAATTGATTATGCTTCGTTTAATGAACAACTTTTTGTTGAAAAACTGGAGAATGGACTAACCGTTTATTTACAACCAAAAAAAGGATTTGAAAAATCAATTGCCATATTGGGTGTCAATTATGGATCAGTTGATACGGATTTTAGTATTAACGGGACACCGGTCAGTCAACCCGCCGGTATTGCACATTTTATCGAGCACAAAATGTTTGATAAAAAGGATTATGATGTTTTTGAATTATTCAATAAGACCGGTGCTTCTGCCAACGCTTATACAAGTTTTACGAAGACAAACTATTTGTTCTCAACTACTGAAGACTTAAGGGATAATTTGCTTATCCTGCTTGATTTTGTTCAAAAGCCATATTTTACGACTGAGAAAATTGAGCGTGAAAAGGGCATTATTGATCAAGAAATTAATATGTATTTAAATGATCCTGATAATCGAATCTATTTCCAGACAATTCAAGATCTTTATCCTCAATCACCATTATCCGAAGACATTGCCGGGACAGTTGATAGCGTTTCTAAAATTACTTTGGCTGATGTTCAAAGGGCATATGAAACGTTTTATCGTCCGGATAATATGTCATTGTTTATCACCGGTAGGGTTAATCCAGAAGAGACGCTTTCATGGATCAAAGAGAATCAACGTCAAAAGTCGTGGTCGGTTCCAGCAGTCATTGAGCGGAACCTTGTTTTTCCAACGGTTGCTAATGATAAGATAAATAAATATCAAATGGCGATCTCTCGACCCAAAGCGTCCATTGGCATTAGAGGGAATGATTCGGTTCCCCGCGGTCGAGAGGGATTGGCATATGAAATTGCCATTTCCCTAGTATTAGATTTATTTTTTAGTGAAACTGCCGAAGATTATACGCAACTGTATCAGGACGGTGTTCTTGACGATTCATTTTCTTGGGAATTTGAAAATGAGCGTGGCTTTCACTTTGCCATTCTGAATGGTGATACAAATAAACCACAAGATTTTATAGATAAATTGTTAAAAATCATTCGACAAATCCCAAAGAAATTGTCTGGTATGTCGAGTGAATTTGAACTACAAAAAAAGGAATTGTTGGGAAATTATATTGAAATGATGGATTCAGAAGAGGCAATCAGTGGGCAATTTGATGGATTTTTAAGTGAACCACTGACAATTTATGATGAAGTTGGTATTTTGGATTCCTTAACGCTGGAACAGACGGTTGCGTTTGCCAAGCAATATTTTGATTCGGCATCTATTCTATCTGAAATTATTCAAGCAAACGACTAACTTATACTTTCTTTAAAATAACTTGGCTGATTCATATGATATACTGAAAACAGATGATCAATTAATTTTAATGGAGAAATGAGAATGAACGACGAAAAAGATAATTTAACGATTGGTAAGAAGTTACATGATGCCCGAGTTGCAAAGGGCTATACACTAGATGATCTACAAAAAAATACGAAAATTCAGAAACGTTATCTGATTGCGATCGAAGATAATGACTTTGATTCGCTTCCCGGTGAATTTTATGTCCGTGCATTTGTTAAACAGTATGCGGATTCTGTTGGGTTGAATGGCAATGAACTATTGTCTCAATTTGATACTAAATTACCAGACACAGAAGATCCGGAATATGTGAACCGAGTTAACAGTGATAATCCCAAAACTCGATCGGCACAACGTCAGGTAGATCAACGGAATGAAAAAATCAGAAGATATATTCCGGTAGCTTCAGTGTCAGTGGTGGTTCTGGTAATTTTAATTGCAATCTGGGTCGCTGCTGCTCACAGTACACGAGATACATCTAAAACTCAGATTGAGACAAGTAAAGTTTCCGTATCAGGCAACAAGAGCTCAAAAGCCAGTTCTTCCAGTTCAAGTTCAGCAGCAAAAAAGAATACTAAGAAAAAGGCCGCAACAAAGAAGTTAGTATTCAAAAAGCTGACTGAATCCGGCAGCAACGTTACTTATCAAGTAACCGGGGCTTCAAGTAAACCCAAAATAAAAATCGCGACAACCGGGTCCGGTAGCGCTTGGACTTCCGTTAGTGCTAATGGGTCAACGCTTTGGCAAGCAGCTCAAGCCGGTGGGAAGTCGCACACTGTTACGTTACCAAGCAGTGTTTCAACAGCAACCATTAATACTGGTAACGCACCTCAAACTGTTATTTATGTTTCAGGAAAACGGCTTAAGCTTTCCGATCCAAGTGATGGCAGCTCAAATCAAGTGCGTGTTGTGACGCTTCAATTTGGAAAATCAGGTTCGACCACCAGTACATCAAGTTCTTCAACAACTGATAGCAGCACAACTGGTACAACCGGTTCGTCAACTACCGGTTCCACAGAAGGGACATCGTCAACTACCGGAACTACCGGAACTACAGGAACTAATGATACGACTGGTAATACAACTACCGGTACAACAACGGGGTCAACTACTGGCTACTAGTTTTAATCTGTTGGAGGGAATTTGATGAATTTACCTAATAAACTTACGATTTTTCGAATTATTTTAATTCCGTTTTTTATTTTAATATTGGCTGTTCCAATTCTTTCAGGGAGTACGGTTGTTGCTGGCACGGTTATCAGCTATACACGCTGGTTGGCAGCATTAATTTTTATTGTTGCTTCTGCAACAGATTTTCTTGATGGTCAAATAGCTCGAAGACGGCATTTGGTCACTAATTTTGGAAAATTTGCCGATCCGATGGCTGATAAAATGTTAGTGATGACAGCATTTATCTTTTTGGTTGAATTGAACGAAGCACCGGCATGGGTTATTACAATAATTGTTTGCCGTGAATTGGCAGTTACGGGACTAAGATTAATCATTGTTGAGAATGATGGTAAGGTTGTTGCAGCTGCATGGCCGGGGAAAATTAAAACGACTACTCAAATGCTGGCAATTATTTTTTTGCTGTTGAATAATATTTTCTTTGATGCAATTAATTTTCCGTTTGCTCAAGTCATGCTATACATTTGCCTGTTCTTTACAATTTATTCAGGGATTGACTATTTTGTTCAAAATCGGTCGGTGTTTGCAGATTCATTTTAAAAATGTCAAAATAAAGGGGTTGGGACAAAAAGCTTATTTTTGCCCAACCTCTCTTTTACGATGGTTTTAACTTTGACTTAAAATCTGTATTAGTTGGTCGTCCATGATTATTTAATCAAATTAACCAATTACTCACACTAAATCGACCAAATAACCTGACTTAGTCGTCATTACTCTTTTTGTACTAATGATCAATAATGTTGAAATAAGATCATTTGTTTTTCGTATATAATTATTGAAAGGGGTAGGTAAAATTGTCACTTGAACAAAAACTGGTTGAGCAATTATTGAAGAAGCATATTACAATTACTGCTGCAGAAAGTCTAACTGCTGGGCTGTTTCAGAGCACATTGGGGAATGTCTCCGGTGTTTCAAAGGTTTTTGAAGGGGGATTTGTCACGTATTCTGATAAAGTTAAGGAACAGTTGCTACATGTTCCTCACGATGTTATTGCTGAAAACAGTGTTGTCAGTGAACCGACGGCTATCTGGATGGCAGATCAAGCAAGACGAATCATGGATAAAGACTTAGCGGTTTCCTTCACGGGGGTTGCCGGTCCAGATGCCTTGGAAGGTAATCCTGTCGGAACGGTTTGGATCGGAATTGCGTTTGGGGCACAAATTAGTTATGCTAAAAAGTTCCAGTTTGAAGGATTACGTAATCAAATTCGTGAAGCTGCCGTTGAGGCTGGATTAAAAATGGCATTATCCGCTATTACGAGTGACAAATAAATTAGAACTTTTGTTCGCTTTTTTGTTGCTTTTTCGACCAAATGTTTGTATAGTAAGTGAGTAATCTTTTCAATTTAGAAAAGTGGGAGGAATTTCATGGCTGACCAAAGAAAAGTTGCCTTGGATAAGGCGCTAAAAAGTATTGAAAAAGAATTCGGTAAGGGTTCAATTATGCGTATGGGTGATAAGGCCGATACACAAATTTCAACAATTCCAACTGGTTCCCTGGCTTTGGATGAAGCACTTGGGGTTGGTGGCTATCCGCGTGGCCGAATCGTTGAGGTTTACGGCCCGGAAAGTTCGGGTAAAACAACCGTTGCTTTACACGCGGTTGCAGAAGTTCAAAAACGTGGTGGAACGGCCGCTTATATTGATGCCGAAAATGCACTTGATCCAGTTTATGCAACTCATCTTGGTGTTAATATTGATGATCTGTTATTATCACAACCGGATACTGGCGAACAGGGTCTCCAAATTACCGATGCCTTGGTCACCAGTGGTGCAATTGATATTGTTGTAATTGATTCAGTTGCTGCGTTGGTTCCACGTGCGGAAATCGAAGGTGAAATGGGTGATACCCACGTTGGCCTTCAAGCTCGTTTGATGTCCCAAGCGTTAAGAAAATTATCGGGTACGATTAGTAAAACAAAGACAATCGCAATTTTTATTAATCAGATTCGTGAAAAAGTCGGTGTCATGTTTGGAAATCCCGAAACAACACCTGGCGGTCGTGCACTAAAATTTTACGCGACAATTAGGCTCGAAATTCGACGAGCTGAACAAATTAAAAATGGCACTAATATTATTGGTAATCGTGTTCGGATTAAAGTTGTCAAGAACAAGGTTGCACCGCCATTTAAACGTGCAGAAGTCGATATCATGTATGGTAAAGGTATTTCCCAGTCCGGTGAGTTGGTTGATATGGCTGTTTATAAAGATATTATTGATAAGTCCGGCTCTTGGTATTCATATGGTGAGGAACGAATTGGCCAGGGGCGTGAAAATGCTAAGGGCTATTTGGAAGAACACCAAGATATGTACAAAGAGGTCGAGAGAAAAGTCCGTGATGCTTATGGCATACCAGACGATGCGGATACTGGCAACTCGACTAAAGATAGTTCAAATGATGATAAGGGTACAAATAAAAAAACAAGCGACAAAAAGACTGAAAAACCTGTCAAAACTGCCGATTCCAACTCAAAATCAGTCGATAATATTGATTTAAATATTGGAAAATAAAATTATAAACAATTTTTTGAAGATTGGATTCCTTCCCTGCAAGAGAAGCGTACCCAATCTTCTTTTTTCTTAAACCGTTGGTAATACAGGCATTATTACGACTCATGTATTTGATTTAACCGCTTTGGTTATTCTAATTAATCGGTTAATAATTTGTTGTATATAGCAATCAATTATTAGCCTGCAATAAGATGATTGACACTGCCCTCAACAAACATTAAAATTAAGGTTGTGTCAATAATCAAATAACATCTTATAATTGGTTTAGAAAAAAATCATTTTTATGATGATTTGGAGGTGAAGCCATGAGTATGGCTGGAATAATCCTCGCAATCATCGCTATTATTGTTGTTGGTTTTGTTGGTATTCTAAGTTTTCTAATCGGGAAGTCTGCACAGAAAAAGATCCAAAAAGCGAAGCTGGAGGATGCAAAGGGTTCTGTTAAATCAATTTTGGCTGATGCAAATAAGCAAGCTGAAACTGTTATTAAGGAAGCTACTTTGTCTGCTCAGGAAAAGAATCACCGCTACCGTTCAAAGATCGAAAAAGAATTAAAGCAACGGCGTGCGGAAATTCAAAAGCAAGAGGATCGGCTGCTGCAACGAGAGGAAGCTCTTGATCGAAAGGATAGCACTTTCGAGCGACGCGAAAATAGTCTAAATCGCAAAGAGCAGAAGATTAACCATGAACAACAGAATTTAGTTACACAACAAGAAAAAGCAAACTCACTTATTGAAGCACGTCAGACAGAAGTTGAACGGGTTGCAGGGCTTACTCAAGATGAGGCTCGCAATGTCATCTTAAAGGAAACCAGTGATCAATTGGCTGAAGAAAAAGCCAGAATGGTCAAGGAGAGTTATTATCAAGCTCAATCGGAAGCTGATAAAAACGCAAAGGACTTAATTGTTGAAGCGATTCAGCAAAGTTCTGCTGATGTCGTTTCTGAAACGACAGTTTCGGTCGTCAGTCTTCCAAACGAAGACATGAAAGGTCGAATTATCGGACGGGAAGGTCGAAATATCCGCACATTTGAGACGCTTACAGGAATTGATCTAATCATTGATGATACACCTGAAGCTGTTGTATTAAGCGGTTTCGATCCGATTCGTCGCGAAGTCGCCAAGATGACGCTTGAAAAATTAATCAAGGATGGCCGAATTCATCCAGCTCGCATTGAAGAGATGGTTGATAAGAGTCGAAAGGAACTTGATGAACGTATTCAAGAAATCGGCGAAGAAACACTTTTTGATCTGGGCATTCATTCAATGAGTCCCGAAATGATTAAAATGGTCGGCAGAATGAACTTTAAGATCTATCAAGGTCAGAATCTACTGGCCCATTCAACAGAAGTTGCAAAGCTTTCTGGGGCGTTTGCTTCAGAATTAGGTGAGGATGTTACTTTAGCTAAACGCGCAGGATTATTACACGATATCGGAAAGGCTGTTAATAATGGCGTTGTTCAAGGCTCACAGGTTCAAGTGGGCGTTGACCTCGCTAAAAAGTATCATGAAAGTCCAGTTGTAATTGACACAATTCAAGGTTATGAGGATGAGCATCAGCCGAAATACATTATTTCGGAATTGGTAGCAGTTGCTGAAAAAATTGCAATTTCTCGTCCTGGTGCACATAGCGAATCACTTGAGAGCTTTGTTCACCGTTTGGATAGTCTTGAAAAAATTACGGACGGCTTTGACGATGTACAAAAGAGTTACGCAATTCAAGCAGGAAGAGAAATCCGTGTCATTGCCAAACCCGACAATATCACTGACACGCAGGCGATAGTGCTTGCTAGAAGGATTAAACAAAAGATTGAAACTGAGATGAAATACCCTGGTCACATTAAAGTGACAGTTATCAGAGAAATTCGTTCAGTCGAATATGCAAAGTAAAAGATCAGGCTATCTGGTCTTTTTTCTTTTATAATAGATAATGTTAGAATTGTTTAAATACAAATATTAGAAAGTGTAGGATGATCTAATGCGAGTTCTTTTTATTGGGGATGTAGTTGGGGACAAAGGCGTTTCGATGATTGAAACCTATTTGCCTAAAATTAAGCAAGATGTAAAACCACAAGTAACGGTTGTGAATGGAGAAAATGCAACGCCTGTCGGCCGTGGCATTAGTCAAAGTATTTATAAACGTTTAATGAGTTACGGTGTTGACGTTGTGACGTTAGGCAACCATGCCTGGAGTAATAGTGAAATCCTAGACTTTATTGACGATACAAATCGGTTAATCAGACCGTATAATTTCCCGAAGAATGTTACACCCGGAAAGGGATATACATTGATTAACGTAAATGGCAAACAACTAGCTGTTCTAAATTTTCAAGGTCGCGTTTTTATGGATAATTTGGACGATCCTTTTTCCTTAGCAAACGATTTAGTAAACAAACTTAATAAAACAACAAATTGTATTTTTATGGATTTTCATGCGGAAGCTACTAGTGAAAAATTGGCAATGGCCAGATATCTTGATGGAAAAGTGTCGGCTGTTGTCGGCACTCATACACATGTTCAAACGAATGATGCTCGAATTTTGCCACAAAAAACAGCATTTTTAACAGATGTAGGTATGACTGGACCAGCCGATGGCATGCTGGGCATGAAGCCGGATAGTGTCATTTCAAGATTTTTAAATCAACGTCCAGCCAGATTTCAAGTATTGGAAACAGGCCGTGGCATTCTTTCCGGTTGTGTGATTGATATTGATGATAAAAGTGGTCACGCAACGTCAATCAAAACGATTCTTTATACGGATGATCAGGTGATTGGCTAAAGAAGCTGCTTTTATTAGCGAATAAACAAAACATAGTATAAAATGAAATTTATTTCATGGTCTTTAAGGGGCGTTACAATTGGCAAAAACACAAACACAAACAACACCAATGATGGTGCAATATCAAAAAATTAAAGATCAATATCCTGATGCATTCTTATTTTATCGATTAGGAGATTTTTATGAACTGTTTAATGATGATGCAATCAAGGGATCACAGTTATTGGAATTGACATTAACTAATCGTTCTCGGAATGCTGAAAATCCGGTTCCAATGTGTGGCGTTCCACATAAAGCAGCTCAAAACTATATTGATATTTTGGTGGATCAGGGATATAAAGTTGCTATTTGCGAACAGATGGAAGATCCAAGGTTAACCAAAGGAATGGTCAAGCGAGCGGTTATCCAGCTTGTGACGCCTGGAACGCAGGTTGATGTCGGCAGTCAAAATGCAAAGAGTAATAATTATTTAACGGCGGTCACTTATGATCAAGATAATCGAGTGTTTGGGTTTTCTTATGCAGATCTTTCAACAGGTGAGCTGAAAGTTGCTAAATTGGATACACAGGCTGAATTGATTAATGAGCTCGTGTCACTTCAAACTAAGGAAACGGTTGTTGGTAGCCGTTTTCCAAAAACAATTCTTGAAACTATTCAAAAATTAGGAATTTTGATTTCTCACCAAGAAGCGTTACCGATTAATGCGTCTGTCAGTTACCTAAGTCAAGACGTTGATAAGGAGCCTCTGAAGCAAGTTGTTAAGATGCTGCTGGATTATATTCAAACAACTCAGAAACGCAGCCTACAGCATTTAAAACATGCTGTCGTGTACGAGCCGTCGGACTTCCTTGAACTGGACCACAACTCACAATATAATTTGGAATTGACACGAAATATCAGGACCGGCAAAAAGGGCGGTACACTTCTTTGGCTGCTTGATCAAACTAAAACGGCAATGGGCGGTAGAAAGTTAAAGCAATGGATAGAAAGACCATTGGTAAACAAATCAAAAATTTCCGAACGACAGGATGCTGTTGGCGTTTTACTTGACCATTATTATGAACGCAGTCAGCTTCAAGATGAATTAATTAAGGTTTATGATCTGGAACGGTTAGCTGGACGAATTGCATTTGGCAGTGTTAATGGCCGCGACTTAATTCAATTAAAAACGTCACTTCAGCAAGTTCCAAAAATTAAATACATTCTTGAACAGATTGCTGATAATAGTTTTAAAGATATGCTGAAAGACTTGATACCACTGGATGACATTGTAGATGAAATCTCTCGATCAATTATTGAACAACCTCCAATATCAGTGACCGATGGCGGTGTTATTAAAGATGGATTCGATGATCAGCTTGATAAGTATCGTGATGCTTCAAACAATGGTCAAAAATGGCTTGCAGAGCTTGAGGCAAAAGAACGTCAAGTTACGGGCATTAATAATTTAAAAGTTGGTTTTAACCATGTCTTCGGATATTATATCGAGGTAACGAAGGTCAATTTAAATAAGATTCCTGAAAATCGTTACCAACGTAAACAAACGTTGGCGAATGCCGAACGGTTTTCAACTCCCGAGTTAAAGGAAAAAGAAGCATTAATTCTTGAGGCTCAAGAGCAAAGCAAGACGTTGGAATATAAACTATTTGTCCGGATTCGTGATGATATCAAAAAATCGATTAAACGAATTCAAGCATTGGCCGATGCTGTTGCTTCAATTGATGTTCTTCAAAGTTTTGCCAATGTTAGTGAAGAATACCGGTTTATCAGGCCAACATTGACTAATGATCATCGGGTTAAAGTAATTGATGGTCGGCATCCAGTCGTTGAAAAGGTGCTTGGTCATCAACAATACGTACCTAATAATGTTGACATGGGAGAAGACACCAGTGTGTTACTTATCACCGGACCAAACATGTCTGGGAAGAGTACGTATATGCGTCAGATGGCACTTTGTGTCATTATGAATCAAATGGGGTGCTTTGTACCTGCCAAAAAGGCGACTCTACCGGTTTTTGATAAAATATTTACACGAATTGGTGCGGCTGATGATCTTATTTCCGGTCAAAGCACGTTCATGGTTGAGATGAAAGAAGCCAATGATGCTATTGAAAATGCCACACCAAACAGTTTGATTTTATTCGATGAAATTGGTCGAGGAACAGCTACTTATGACGGAATGGCACTTGCCCAGGCAATTATTGAGTATGTTCATAATAATATCGGTGCCAAAACACTATTTTCAACTCATTATCATGAACTAACCAGTTTGGATGAATCTTTAAAACAACTTCAGAACGTACATGTTGGTGCAACTGAATCAAATGGGGAACTTGTCTTTCTCCATAAAATTCAACCGGGACCAGCGGATAAATCATATGGTATTCATGTTGCCAAGTTGGCCGGCTTACCAAATGGATTATTAAAACGTGCCAATCACATTTTAACTGACTTGGAAAAGAAAGATGACCAACCCGATAAGATCAATGCAACACCATCTAAGCAAAACCATGACGAACGTGTTAAAACTAAACAAGCGGGAGAAGAAGAGCAGATCTCATTATTTCCTATGGAGCAGGTAGATGATAACCAGGAAGAGGTTGTTGCCCAACTCAAGAACCTGGATTTAATGTCAAAAACACCAATGCAAATAATGAATCAGGTTTATAAATGGCAGCAGAAGATAAACAGAGAGTAAGGTGGTCGATTTGAAACAAATTCATGAATTACCAGCCATACTTGCAAACCAAATTTCGGCAGGAGAAGTGGTCGAACGGCCAGCTTCTGTTGTTAAGGAATTAGTTGAAAATGCGATTGATGCTCACAGTACCGAAATAGATATAACAGTTGAGGATTCCGGACTAAAGGTCATTAAGGTTGTGGATGATGGTGATGGGATTGATAGTTCTCAGGTTCAAACTGCTTTTTTGCGTCATGCAACCAGCAAAATTACAGAACAGCGGGATCTTTTTCGAGTACGGACACTTGGATTCCGTGGTGAGGCACTGCCCAGCATTAGTTCGGTATCGAATGTTGAGCTGAAAACGTCAACCGGGTCTGTTGGAACAGAAGTTGTCTTCAAGGGTGGCAAATTTATTTCACAGCAGGCTTCTGAATCAAGAAAAGGGACTACTGTGATTGTCAGTTCTTTGTTCTATAACACACCCGCCAGGCTAAAATATTTAAGTTCTCCCAATACGGAGCTTTCCAAAATTTCTGATATTGTGAATCGACTGGCTTTAAGCCATCCCGAAGTTTCGTTTTCATTTATCAGTAATGGCCGTGAACTTCTTCGAACATCCGGCAGGGGAGACCTGCTTCAGGTTTTAGGCGCGATTTATGGCGTAAAAACCGTTTCGAAAATGCAGCCCATTAAATCAAAGACCCCTGATATTTCGATTGATGGTTATGTCAGTTTACCTGAGTTGACCCGTTCAAGTCGAAATTACATTTCATTGATTTTAAACGGTCGCTATGTTCGAAATTTTCCACTGACTAAGTCTGTTATCAACGGATATGGATCCAAACTGATGATTGGGCGTTTTCCAATTGCGGTTGTTAATATTAGTGCAGATCCTGCATTAATAGACGTAAATGTTCATCCAACCAAGCAAGAGGTTCGAATTAGTGAAGAACCAAAAATAGGCGGTATGCTTTCCAATGCTATTAGGGAAATGCTGGCAGATAAACAATTGATTCCTGATGCAACAAGGGATTTCAAAAAGTCATTTGCACCCAGTGATCAGTCGATCAACTATTCGAAATCAGTCATTCAATCGATACCGGAAGAACAACCTTTGTTTGCTGTGAATTCAAAACCTGTTGTTTCAACAAAGCAGCAAAATGAAGTTGATCCAATTGTGATCAAGAACCGCGACGATTTGCAAAGCCCAAGGGTAGCTAAATTGGATTCATTGTTGTCCTCTGAAGCTTCATCGGTACCAGTGTTTGATGAGAGCGGCTTTGGGGTAACTGCTAAAGTCCAACCAAAGAACCCTGTTCAGGTAACCAAACCGGAACAGGAGGAACTGGTGGTTGAAACCGGTTTTCCAGATCTTCAGTATATTGGTCAGATTCACGGCACCTATTTAGTCGCTGAAACGCCTAGTAATATGTATTTAATTGATCAACATGCAGCACAAGAACGAATCAATTATGAATATTATAGAAAGGCAATTGGCGAGGTAGGTCGTGCGCAGCAAAAACTGTTGGTTCCGATCGTTTTGGACTATTCAACTTCTGATTTCTTATTAGTGAATGAAAAGATTCCCCTGCTTAATGAGCTCGGCATTCATCTTGAACAATTTGGGCAAAACAGTTTTATTATCCGTGAACATCCAATGTGGTTCAAGGCCGGTCAGGAAGAATCAACCATTAAAGAAATGATCGATTGGATCTTGTCTGATCATCGATTGTCAGTTGCAGCTTTCAGGGAAAAAACCGCTATTATGATGAGTTGTAAACGGGCCATCAAGGCAAATCATCATCTTGACGAACGGCAGGCCAAGGCACTTCTAGCAAAGTTACCTGAATGCGAAAACCCTTATAATTGCCCACATGGACGTCCAACGTTGGTTAAATTTACAAATGAAGATATTGAAAAAATGTTCAAACGAATTCAGGATCCTCACCATACTGATGAAGAAATATTATAATTTAGTGTCGAGTCTGGTGCCAACTTATGATACAATTTATTAGCAAACATACGTTTTAATGAAGAGGAAAAGTAAATGTACGAATTTATGGATGGACAAATTGTCGATATTACGCCGGCATATATCGTGTTACTTGTAAATGGTATTGGGTATTTAATATATACTGCTGATCCGTACAGATTCAATGTTGATCAGAATAAAACGATTCGAGTATACGTTTATCAGTCGGTTAGTGATTCAGCCATTTTACTTTATGGTTTTTATGAAGCAGATGATAAAAAGCTTTTTGAAAAGCTGATTGCTGTTTCCGGAATTGGGCCTAAAAGTGCTTTGGCAATTTTAGCCGGCAACGACCGTAGTGGTTTAGTTTCGGCCATTAGCAATAAAGATGTCAAATTTTTAACAAAATTTCCGGGAGTCGGCAAAAAAACGGCTCAGCAAATTATTTTGGACCTTCAAGGGAAGGTTGGGGATTTATCGCAGATTGTGCAAGCACGTTCTGGTCAGAGTGCTTCAGAGCAGTCTGATGAGCTTCGGGATGCAATTTCTGCGTTGGAAGCCTTAGGGTATTCTGCCAAACAGATCGATGCAATCAGGTTAGAACTGGGTAAGGATAAAGCACTAACGACCGATGAATATCTAAGTCTTGGACTTAAGTTATTGATGCATTAGGAGGTGTAACTGGTTGGATAAAGATGACCGAATTGTTTCACCGGAAAATGTGAATGGCGATGAGAACAACATTGAAAAAACATTACGTCCACAAACCTTGGGTGACTATATTGGCCAAACAGATGTAAAAAATGAATTAAAAGTCTACATCAAGGCGGCTAAGCAACGCGAGGAATCATTAGACCATGTTTTGCTATACGGGCCACCCGGTCTTGGGAAAACAACGCTTGCAATGGTTATTGCGAATGAAATGGGTGTCAATATTCGGACAACGACCGGTCCAGCAATTGATAAACCGGGTGATTTATTATCACTGTTAAATGAATTAAATCCTGGCGATGTTCTATTTATTGATGAAATTCATCGACTTCCAAAGGTAGTCGAGGAAATGCTATATTCAGCGATGGAAGATTTTTTTGTGGATATCATTGTCGGTCAAGGATCGGGTGCACATCCGGTTCACTTTCCACTACCTCCGTTTACGCTAATTGGCGCAACAACGCGAGCAGGTATGCTCTCAGCACCTTTACGCGATCGGTTTGGAATTGTAGAACATATGAACTATTACGAAGTGTCGGATCTGGAAGAGATTGTTCAGAGAACTGCCGGTATTTTTCAAATTCCCATTTTAAAATCCGGTGCGCATGAAATTGCACTTAGATCACGAGGGACACCTCGAGTAGCTAATCGTTTGCTAAAGCGTATTCGTGACTTTGCACAAGTTTTTGACAAAGACAGTATTGATCTTGAAATTGTTCGATATGCCTTGGAAAAGTTAAAGGTTGATGACTTGGGGCTCGACGCAACTGATATTAAATTATTACGAACAATGATTGATTATTATGATGGCGGTCCGGTTGGGTTAAAAACATTGGCTGCAAACATTGGCGAAGAAACAGATACAATCGCAGAAATGTATGAGCCTTATCTGCTTCAAATTGGTTTAATCAAACGAACAGCACGTGGTAGAAGAGTTACGCCAAAAGGCTATGAACATTTGCATTACCCAAATAATCCTGATAACTTGGTATGAAAGGAATTGGAACCTTGAAAACAACTTACACTTTAGAAGATTTTGATTATAAACTACCTCACGAACTTATTGCACAAACCCCGATTAAAGATCGTGACGAATCGCGCTTGTTGGTTTTGAACAAAGAAACGGGTGATATGCAGGATCGTCGTTTTTACAATATTATTGATTATTTGAATCCTGGGGATGCTTTGGTTATGAATGACTCCAAAGTCATGCCTGCCAGAATTTATGGTGTCAAAAAGGACACCGGTGCCCACATTGAAGTCCTTTTACTTCATAACATTGATGGGGATCGCTGGGAAACATTGATGAAACCGGCCAAGCGTGCCAAGGTGGGGACGGTTATTGACTTTGGTGAGGGTCAATTACAAGCAGTTGTAACAAAAGAACTGGATCATGGTGGTCGAGAAATTGAATTCAAGTATGAAGGAATTTTCATTGAAATTCTTGAAAGACTTGGTGAAACACCTTTACCCCCATATATTAAAGAGAAGTTGGACGATCCTAATCGTTACCAGACCGTTTATGCCAAGGAAATGGGGTCCGCTGCGGCACCAACAGCCGGTCTACATTGGACTAAGGAACTGCTTCAAAAAGTAGCCGATAAGGGTGTTCATTTAGTTTATTTAACACTTCACGTTGGCTTAGGGACATTCCGGCCGGTTGAAGAGGACAATATTGAGGATCATAAAATGCATAGTGAGTTCTACCGTCTTTCGGAGGAAGCCTCAAAAACGTTAAACGACGTCCGGAAAAACGGTGGTAAAATTGTTGCCACTGGGACAACTTCAATTCGAACGCTTGAAACGGTAGGCACTAAATTTAACGGTGAAATCCGGCCTGATTCAGGTTGGACTGATATTTTTATCAAACCCGGATATCAATGGCAAGTAGTTGATTCCTTTATTACCAATTTTCATCTTCCAAAATCGACACTTGTTATGTTAGTGGCATCTTTTACCGGCCGTGAAAACATTTTGAACGCCTATCAACATGCTATTTCTGAAAAATACCGATTCTTTAGTTTCGGCGACGCAATGTATATTCATTAGGAATTCTAGGAGGATTTGTATGCAACCAGCGATCAGTTATCGCTTGATTAAAAAAGAGAAACACACGGGTGCTCGACTGGGTGAAATTACGACACCGCATGGGACATTTAGAACGCCTATCTTTATGCCGGTCGGAACTCAAGCAACTGTTAAAACACTTGCGCCTGAAGAATTGAATGACATGGGAGCCACTATTATATTAGCCAACACCTATCATCTTTGGTTACGCCCGGGTGAGGATATTGTTAAAGAGGCTGGTGGTCTTCATAAATTTATGAATTGGGACCATGGTATTTTAACCGATTCAGGTGGATTTCAGGTTTTTTCATTAGCTAAAAATCGTGATATCACTGAAAAAGGTGTCACTTTTAAAAATGAAATTAATGGTGACAGGATGTTTTTATCACCTGAGAAGGCAATTCAAATCGAAAATGATCTTGGCCCTGATATTATGATGAGCTTAGATGAGTGTCCGCCCTTTTTTGAGACATATGATTATGTTAAAAAATCAGTTGAACGGACCAGTCGATGGGCGGAACGCGGATTAAAAGCACATCGAAATCCTGATACTCAAGGACTTTTTGGAATTGTTCAAGGAGCCGGTTTTGAAGATTTACGAAAACAGTCAGCCCAAGATTTGGTTAGTCTTGATTTTCCCGGTTATTCGATTGGTGGACTCTCGGTCGGAGAATCAAAAGCAGAGATGAATCGTATTTTGGAAACGACAACACCGCTTCTACCTGAAACAAAACCTCGCTATTTAATGGGAGTCGGCGCGACGGATTCTTTAATTGATGGTGTGATACGTGGCATTGATATGTTTGATTGTGTTTTGCCAACCAGAATTGCAAGAAACGGGACTGTCATGACCTCTCATGGACGATTAGTTGTAAAAAACGCGCAATATGCTCGCGACTTTCGACCATTGGATGATCAGTGCAATTGTTACACTTGTCGAAATTATTCTCGTGCTTATATTCGCCATTTGATTAAGTCCGGTGAAACATTTGGCTTACGTTTAGCCAGTTATCATAATTTATATTATTTGATTCACTTGATGAAGCGCGTTCAACAAGCCATTATGAATGACAATCTTTTGGACCTACGAGCAGAAGTTTTTGAACAATATGGTTATAATAAAGCAAATGCTAAAAACTTTTAACTATGGACGGTTGACTAGTTATTTGGTAAAGTATTCTTATGGAAAGTGTGGGTGAAAAATATTGAACAGTTCTGTTTACTCAATCTTAATGATTGTTGTTTTATTTGCGTTGATGTATTTTTTAATGATTCGTCCGCAGAAAAAGCAGCAACAAAAGCGTCGGGATCAATTATCAAAGATTAAACCTGGTGATCAAGTTGTGACAATTGGTCGGCTTCATGGGGTAATCGATGAGATTAATGAGGCAGATAAGACCGTTACTCTTGACTGTGATGGTATCTACCTTGTGTTTGATCTGAGTGCTATTGCCCAGGTTAAGCAACCAGCAGTTACTGCACCAGCCGCTTCAGCAACTGCGACTGAATCAGCTAATGCCTCTGGAAACCAGTCTGACGATAAGACTAATGAATCAAATTCAGATCAAACTGATCAAAAGCCGAATAGTTCAGCTGATGATTCTAAGACTGAAGACAAGTAAAGTAAAAGGGTTGGTGGCAGAACAATGTTTTGTGCCAGCCGTTTTTTTCGGAGTGTCAAGAACATACGTTTGACAGCTGTGGGGAGAGGGTTGAACCGATGGGGACAATTTTTCGAAAAATTATTCATGTTGATATGGACGCTTTTTATGCGTCCATTGAAGAACGCAAAGATCCTAGACTTAAACTAAAACCTTTAATTGTTGCCAAGGATCCAAAGTTAACAGGCGGACGGGGAGTTGTATCTACTGCTAACTATGTTGCGCGGAAATATGGTGTTCATTCTGCGATGAGCGTTCAAAAAGCCCTTGAGTTATGTCCCAAGGCAGTCTTTCGATTTTCGGGGTTCGAACTCTACAGGGCAGTTTCAGAACAGATTCACCAGATTTTTCATGAATATACGGATATGGTTGAATATGTTGCTCTTGATGAGGCCTACCTTGATGTTACAAAAAATAAGCGTCATTTAGACGATCCAATTCAAATTAGTCGAATGATCCAATCTGAAATTCTACGTCGAACAAAATTAACTTGTTCGGTTGGTATTTCTTATAACAAATTTCTTGCCAAAGAAGCCTCTGACTATGCGAAACCATTTGGACTGACAATTATTCAACACAAGGATGCCCTTGAATTTTTAAAACGGTTACCAATTGAAAAATTTCGTGGTGTCGGTAAAAAGACGATTCCTAAGATGCACCTTTTGAAAATTAACAATGGTGTTGACTTATTGTCATGGTCACAAATGGATTTAATAAATGAATTTGGCAAGTTCGGCTATGTTCTTTACGAACGTGCACGTGGGATTGATGATCGACCAGTTGAATATCAGCGGATTCGTAAATCAATCGGTAAGGAAAGGACGTTTGGCCCGGAGATTGATAACCAAAATCAAATAGATGATCATCTCATGCGAATTGCGGAATTGGTTGCTTCAGAAATGAAGAAAAAGAAAAAGCACGGGAAAACGCTGGTTCTCAAAATTAGATATAAAGACTTTTCCACTTTTACAAAACGGGTGACCTTAGATAATTATATAAAAAACAATCCGGATGATTATTTTTCGTTAGCGAGTGATCTGTTAGCTGAAATGCCGGATATTGCAACCGGAGTACGTCTGCTGGGAATTACGCTCACCAACTTAGCAGACCTGAATTATGAAAATATTGTTTTAGATTTGTTCCACTGAGAAATGATGTTTATATGTCTAGCCATTTAGTGTATACTGAAGTGTTCGAGAAAAAATAAGTTGATAGGATTTGACTGAAGTTAGATGCAATTTTCAACGACTTTCTAGCTTACTTAATTGATTTTTGTCTAACATCGCTCAATCTAACTTAAATATAAGGAGTCTAAGTAATGTCCGTTCAAGAACAAATATTAAATCAAATAAAGCAATATAAAACAATTATTATTCACCGTCATAAACGCCCGGATCCAGATGCAATTGGGTCACAAATGGGACTAGCAGAGATCATTCGAGCTTCTTTTCCTGATAAGCAAGTATTTTGTGCTGGTAAAAACTTTCCCGGTTTTAAATGGTTGGGAACGGCTGACGAAATTTCCGATGATCAATATAAAGACGCTTTGGTAATTGTTGTCGATACAGCCAATCAGCCTCGTATAGATGATGACCGCTACACAAAAGGAAAAGCGTTAATTAAAATTGATCATCACCCAAATGATGACCAGTTTGGTGATCCGATGTGGGTGGTACCGGAAGCTTCCAGTACTTCAGAGCTCATATTTGACTTCTTTGATATGTTTCGTCCGGAATTAAAACTCTCTGATGAAGGTGCTCGGCTTCTTTATGCAGGCATTGTTGGTGATACAGGACGGTTTATGTATCCCTCTACGTCGTCACACACACTTGAAGTTGCTTCAAAATTGACGACTTATCGCTTTTCAGCAAGTGATGTTAATCAGGCAGAGGATGAAATCGATATGCCACTTGCCCGCTTATCTGCTTATGTTTATGAGAATCTGAAAATACTCAAAAGTGGCGCAGCTTACCTAATTTTATCAAATCAAGTTTTGAAACCGTTTGGACTTGGTGATGAAAGTACGTCTTCCATCGTGCCGTTGCCGGGTCGAATTAAAGAAGTCTTGTCATGGGCAATTTTTGTTCAACAAAAAGAAGGCGATTATCGAATTCGACTTCGCTCAAAGGGTCCAGAAATTAACGAGCTTGCTAAGAAATATGGTGGCGGTGGTCATCCACTTGCAAGCGGTGCAGTGGTTGATAATGATGACCAGATTAAACCTTTTATTCAAGATCTGGATGACTTGGTCAAAAACAGTAAATAGGAGATCTTATGACACAATTTTCAGAGTTTCATTTAAAGCCGTTTATTTTAAATGCATTAGACGACTTAAAATTCACTAAGCCTACACCTGTCCAAGAAAAACTGATTCCGGTTATCTTGCAGCATAGAGACGTTGTTGGCCAATCCGCAACCGGAAGTGGAAAGACACATGCATTTTTGTTGCCAATTTTTAATGATATTGACCCCAAAATTGATGAAGTTCAGGCGGTTATTACAACACCGAGTCGTGAATTGGCATATCAAATTCTTGATGCTGCTAAGCAACTTGCCAAGTTTAGTCCGGATCCAATTTCAATCGGCAGTTACGTTGGCGGAACTGATAAGAAACGACAAGAGGATAAATTAAAAAAAGAACAACCCCAACTAATTGTTGGCACTCCCGGGAGGGTTTGGGATCTGATCAAAAACGGTGGACTAGATGTTCATACTGCCTCCAAACTTGTCATTGACGAAGCTGATATGACGTTGGATATGGGCTTTTTGGACGTTGTTGATCATATTGCCGCCAGTTTTGGTAAACATGTTCAAATGATGGTTTTTTCGGCAACTATTCCTCAAAAAATAACGGTTTTCCTGAAAAAGTATATGGATAATCCGGTTATTGAAGAAATTCCAGTTTCCTCAATTATTAGTCCAACGATTGATAATTGGTTGATTTCAACTAAGGGACAGGATAAAAACCAGTTGATCTATCATTTATTGACAGTTGGTGAGCCGTACTTGGTTTTGATCTTTGCAAATACTCGAAAACGTGTTGAAGAGTTGACGGAATATTTACGGGGACAGGGTCTAAAAGTTGCAATGGTTCATGGTGGTGTGAAGCCTCGTGAGCGAAAGCAAATTATGAAACGAATTAAAAATTTAGACTTTCAATTCGTTGTAGCAACCGATTTGGCTGCCAGAGGGATTGATATTGAAGGTATTTCACAAGTGATCAATGATGATATTCCAACTGAAGATCTGGAATTTTTTATTCATCGCGTTGGTCGAACTGGACGTAATGGTATGTCTGGGACTTCAATTACCTTGTATTCTCCCGATGAAGAAAAAGAAGTTGAGGAACTTGAAGGCATGGGCATTCATTTTAAACCCAAAGCGCTGAAAAATCATGAAATTGTTGACACTTATGATCGAAGACGTCGCCAAACTCATCGCAAGAAACGGGAAAAACTTGATCCAACAATGATTGGGTTGATTAAGAAAAAGAAGAAGAAAATAAAACCCGGTTATAAACGTCAAATTAAGATGTCAATTTCCCGAAAGGAAGAAATGGATAGACGAGTGTCAAAACGTGAGGAATCTCGGGCAAAACGTAAACAACGTAAGCAAAGTTCCAAGCGATATAAGTAAAATTCGATTGACATCAATTTCACAAAAAAGTATACTTTTAATGTCTTAAGAATATGCCAAGTATGATTGATTTTCAGAAACGTTTTGGTTGATGAGAAAAACGATTTGATCAATTTGGTGCTCTCTTAATTCACTTACAATTAAACACAAACTCTATTTTTAGAGATAAAGTGGTTACGATCAAACATCGTTGCAATCAGAGTGGTACCGCGTCAATCGGCGTCTCTGTTAGCAACGGTGTTTTATTTTGTTTAAAGGAGATATTGGGATGAAAACCTTAAGCAGTAGTCAAATCAGACAAATGTTTTTAGACTTTTTTCAAGAAAAGGGTCATACTATTGAGCCCAGTGCATCACTAATTCCGGTTGATGATCCAACGTTACTTTGGATTAACTCCGGGGTTGCTACTATGAAGAAGTATTTTGATGGTTCTGTTGTGCCAAAGAACCCTAGAATGACTAGTTCACAGAAAAGTATCCGAACTAATGATATTGAGAATGTCGGAAAGACACCTCGTCATCATACATTATTTGAAATGTTGGGAAACTTTTCAGTTGGTGACTATTTTAAAAAAGAAGCAATTGCTTGGGCGTTCGAGCTTTTAACGTCACCAAAATGGTTTGGCTGGGATAAGGATAAACTTTACATGACTGTTTATCCAAAAGATACGGATGCTAAAAAATACTGGGAAGCAGTTGGTGTTTCGCCTGACCACATTATTGAAATCGAAGATAATTTTTGGGATATCGGCCAGGGTCCTTCCGGTCCGGATTCTGAAATTTTTTATGATCGTGGTGCTGATTTTGATGAACTTGCTCCTGACGATCCTGAAAATTACCCTGGTGGTGAAAATGATAGGTGGTTGGAAGTTTGGAACATTGTTTTCTCACAATTTAATCACACACCACAGGATACGTACGAACCACTTCCACGTAAGAACATTGATACCGGGATGGGGCTTGAACGTGTTGTCTCAATTTTTCAGCATGCCAAGACCAATTTTGAGACCGATTTATTTTTGCCCATGATCAAGAAGACCGAAGCGTTTAGTGATCATAAAAAATACGGTGTTAATAAACAAGATGATGTTGCTTTTCGAATCATTGCCGATCATGCCAGAGCAATTACGGTTGCGATTGGTGATGGTGCATTACCTTCAAATGTCGGACGGGGGTATGTTATCCGTCGTTTGATTCGACGTGCAATTGTGAATGGACAACGTCTGGGAATTAACGCCTCTTTTCTTTACAAATTGGCACCAGTTGTTGGTGAAACTCTGAAGTCATACTATCCTGAAGTTCTTGAGCAACGTGACTACATTGAAAAGGTTATTAGATCAGAAGAAGACCGATTTAACGAAACCTTAGCAGATGGATTGAAATTACTTCATGACGTCATTGCCGATACCAAGGCTGAATCTAAAAATGAAATTGATGGCCCAACAGCTTTCAAACTTTATGACACTTATGGATTTCCATATGAATTAACCAAGGAGGAAGCTTCCGAAGTTGGCTTAGGTGTCGACAAACAAGGGTTTGAAGTTGAGATGCACAAGCAAAAGGAACGCGCACGTAATGCACGCAGCGGTGCCAAATCAATGGGTGTTCAGCGAGATCTATTAGTTAAGGTGAAAGACGACAGTGAGTATGTCGGTTATGACACACTTGATGTTAAAGATGCCAAATTAATCGATATCGTTGAAAATGAAAAATTGGTTTCTGAATCAAAAGCGGATACAATTGAAGTCATTTTCGACAAGACACCGTTTTATGCTGAAATGGGCGGTCAGGTTGCTGATCGCGGCGTTATTTTAGATGAAAACGGTGATAAGGTCGCAGACGTGATTGACGTTCAACATGCACCTAATGGTCAAAATATTCATACGATCAAAACTCAAGAGTCGCTTGTAAAGGGACAACGGTATCATTTAGTGGTTGATAAGTTATTCCATAGTCGAGTTGAAAAAAATCACACAGCAACCCATTTACTGGATCAGTCATTAAGAAATGTATTAGGTGGCCATACCCAGCAAGCTGGTTCTTTAGTTGAACCTGGGTATTTACGTTTCGATTTCAATCATTTTGGTCAAGTAACCGATGAAGACTTACAAAAAGTTGAACAAATGGTCAACAAGCAAATCTTTAAAGAAATTGACGTCAAGACAGTTGTGACTGATCCTAAAACTGGTAAAAAAATGGGTGCAATTGCATTATTTAGTGAAAAATATGGTGATAAAGTTCGAGTTGTCAGCATTGGTGATTTTTCGGTTGAATTTTGTGGGGGCACCCACGTTAAAAATACTCGGGATATCGGTTTATTCAAGATAGTTTCTGAATCCGGTGTTGGTGCCGGTGTTCGACGAATTGAGGCTGTGACGTCAAAAGATGCATTTAAATTGTTAAACACTCAAGCTAGTGAATTAAAACAAATTTCCGATAGTTTAAAAGTGACGCAATTAAAAGACGTACCTACTCGAGTTGAACAGTTACAAGATGAAATTAAAAACCTAAAGGCAAAGCAGGATTCTCTTGAAGCCAAACTTGCTGGACAACAGGCTGAATCAGTTTTCAACCATAAGCAAGAAGCTGGACAATCTACCATTATCACAGGTATTATCAAGGATGCAGGAATGGACCAGTTGCGTCAATTAACGGATACTTGGAGATCCAAAAGGTTATCAGATGTTTTAGTACTTGGTACCGGAAGCGGTCAAAAAGCAAATCTAGTTGTTGCCGTTTCAGATAATAAGATAAAAGATGGTATTAAAGCGGGAGATTTAATCAAATCAATCGCTTCAAACATTAAAGGTGGCGGTGGTGGCCGCCCTAATATGGCGCAGGCTGGTGGAAAGGATCCATCAGGATTGGACAAGGCGATGAAGGCCGCAGTCGAATGGCTGGGTAATAAGTAATTATTACATCAGGATTACATGTCGGTTACATTCGTTCACTTGATTGTAGTTTCATCAATAATCAGTTAAAATTAATACAAATGACCTTACGTCATAGAGGTGAATTGTATGAGTTCGTTAGATAAGACCATGTTTTTTAATTTCAATGAGGATCAGCCAAAAGATGTTCGAGATACGCTCTTGACTGTTTACAAAGCGTTGGAAGAGAAAGGTTACAATCCATATAATCAAATTGTCGGGTATTTGATCTCCGGCGATCCTGCCTACATTCCACGTAACCTGGATGCTCGAAATTTGATTAGAAGACATGAACGTGATGAGATTATTGAAGAGTTGGTTCGGTTCTATCTTGATAACCATCCAAACGATTCAAAAAAGGGTGAACAATGAGATTAATGGGATTAGATGTTGGCTCTAAGACAGTTGGAGTTGCAGTCAGTGATTCATTGGGTTGGACTTCTCAGGGGGTTGAGATCATTCCGATTGACGAAGAAAACGGCGAATTTGGGCTAGAACGAGTTGCCCAGTTGGTTGACAAGTATGAAGTCGATGGATTTGTTGTTGGCTTACCGAAGAATATGAATAATTCTTTAGGGCCAAGGGCAGAAGCTTCCGAACAGTATGGAGACCGATTAGAAAAAAAGTTCAAACTTCCTGTAGATTTTGAAGACGAACGTTTAACAACGGTTGAGGCGCAACGAATGCTTACCGAAGAAGCGGATATTTCACGTAGGAAGCGTAAAAAGGTCATTGATAAGTTAGCTGCAGGATTAATCCTACAGAATTATTTAGACCGCAAAGGAAAATTAACTAGAATATGAGGTATGCAAAATATGGCAGAAGATCCTACACAACAACAAATTACGTTAGTTGATGACAACGGCGAAGAAACACTCTACGACGTTTTATTCACTTTCAAGTCAGAAGATTTCGATCGTTCGTACATCTTGATTTACCCAGCAGGCAAAAAAGATGATGATGAAGTTGAAATTCAGGCATACGCTCTACCTGCAGGTGATGATCCAAGTGATCCACAAGGTGGGGAACTTCAACCTATTTCGACTGACAAAGAATGGGATATGATCGAATCTGTTTTGAATACTTTTTTGGGTAAAGATGGTGACGATCAAGACAGTGCCGACGATAGTGATAATCAGTAATTAAGTATTTGGAAATATCATTGTGATTGAAGGATTGAGTACAAAGATTTTGGCTCAGTCCTTTTTAGTTGAGTATTTTTAGGATGTGATTTAATGTCGAAAGACGAAAAACGACGATTTAAGACAACGATTGGCGGGAAAAATTATACTTTGGTTGGTAAGGGTTCGGATGAACATTTACAAGCCGTTTCGGATCTTTTAAATGAGCAATTGAAACAGTTGCGTCAATTAATGCCAAATATTTCTGATGAACAGCGATCGATACTGGTAGCATTTAACGCAATTTCCAAACAGTTCGAATTAGAAGAACAACTGGCAAAGGGACAGTCCCAAAGCGCTCAATCTCAAGAATCGGAGTGATCGTTGAGTGATACTGAATATGATTATATTACTAATCCTAGCGATTGGCTTTCTTACCGGCTGGAGAAAGGGATTTGTTGTTGAGGTATTAAATCTGATTGGATTTATTGCTTCAATGACAGCCGGTGTTTTATTTGCAGGACCGATTGCGGCGTTTGTTAATCAATTCATAGATCGATCAGGAGGCAGTAATAGCGCACATTTGATGATTAAATTATTCATTTTTGTTGTGCTATTTTCGCTCGTTTGGCAGGTGATAAGAATACTTCGGCGGGTATTAACCCCAGTTACCAAGTTACCGTTAATCAATCAAGCAAATGCAATTTTGGGTGGCGGTATTAATTTGATTACAAAGTATCTGGTGATTTTTGTGATGTTGAATGTTTTGATTCTTTTACCAAGTCAGGGAATTCAAAATCAATATCAACAATCTGCCGTTTCACAATGGATTGTCAGACAAACTCCTGTTTTATCAGAAAAATTAGCCAATTTTTGGACTTCAAATTCAAATGAGGAAGGTATATGAACGAAAAAGTTTTAGAAACACTAGAATATAACAAAATTAAGGATCAACTGGCCAATTATTTAACGACCGATCGTGGCCGTGAAATTATTGATCAACTTCGTCCAAGCTCAAAATTTGAGGAAGTTGATCATCGCCTTAAAGAAACAGAAGATGGGGCAAATATCGTTCGTTTACAAGGCGAAATTCCAATTCCCAAATTAACTGAAATCTCTCCTTATATGAAACGTTTAAGAATTGAAAATGCTTCTTTGAGCGGCACAGAACTGTCCCACATTACAAAGCTTTTGAGAGCTGTTAGAACCATTAACGATTTCTTTGATAATTTTCAAGATGAAGATGTTAATTTAACCGTTGTTTCTCAAATTGTGTCGCAATTGACGTTAATGCCGGAAATTACCAAACGAATGGTTCAATCCATTAATGACGATGGCAGTATTTTGGATACAGCATCTTCGGAACTAAGAACGATTCGCCGAACAATTAATCGAACACAAAATGATATTCGGTCACGGATGGGAAAATATCTCAAGGGGTCGGATTCTAAATATTTAACTGAATCCATCATTACAATGCGAGAAGACAGGTTCGTTTTACCAATTCGTGCAGATTATAAACAACATTTTGGCGGAATTGTTCATGATCAGAGTGCTTCTGGTCAAACGCTCTATGTTGAGCCCAGTAACGTTGTCGAGATGAATAATCAGTTAAGACGGGATCAGCTTGCCGAAAGGGCAGAGGAACGTCGAATATTAGCTGAACTAACAGATCTTATTCGGCCATATCGATCCGAATTATTAAACAATATGAATTTGGTCGGTCAACTTGATTTTGTAAACGCAAAAGCAAAGTTTGCTCATCAAATCGGGGCAGTGCAGCCGGAAATTTCACGCGAGAATGTGGTTAATTTAAGGCGGGCCAGACACCCATTAATTGCTCGAGATAAAGCAGTTGCAAATGATATTCAAATTGGTGATGGGTATCGTACCATTATCATTACCGGCCCCAATACCGGCGGTAAAACAATTACGCTTAAGACTGTTGGGTTATTACAGTTAATGGGACAATCAGGATTATTTATTACTGCTAACGAAGAGAGCCAAATTGGCGTATTTGATGACGTTTTTGCAGATATTGGTGACGATCAGTCAATTGAGGCCAATCTCAGTACATTTTCTTCGCATATGGATAACATTATTTCGATTCTAAATGGCATGTCATCCCAAAGCCTGATTCTTTTAGATGAACTGGGAGCCGGCACAGATCCTAAAGAAGGAGCTGCCTTGGCAATGGCAATTATCGATGCCATTCATCAAAGTGGCTGTGAATTGATTGCAACAACCCATTATCCTGAACTAAAGGCCTATGCATATAATCGCTCGGGAATTATCAATGCCTCGATGGAGTTTGATATTGAAACGTTACGACCAACCTATCGTTTCTTGATGGGAATTCCGGGACAAAGTAACGCACTTAACATAGCTAGTAAATTAGGGCTTTCAAAAGAAATAATTGAGAAAGCGCGGGCTTTTACAGATTCTGAAAATCAAGATATTAATAACATGATTGATGAATTGACTGCACAAACCAAGCGGGCGCATGATGAAGCTGATCAACTTGATGAGCAATTGACTGATTCAACTAAACTCCATGATGACCTTCAAAATCAATTTACCCAATATCAGAATCAAAAGGATCATTTACTTGAACAAGCACGCGAACAAGCCAATCAAGTTGTTGAAAAGGCAAAAATCAGTGCTGATAAAATCATTGCTGATCTTCACAAAAAGCAACAGCAAGTTGGTCAAAGCGCCATTAAAGAGAATGAATTAATCGATGCCAAAGGTGCACTAAACCGACTTGAAGTGACCCCTAACCTTAAGAAAAACAAAGTTCTTCGAAAAGAAAAAGCTAAGCATGATTTTCATCCCGGCGATGAAGTATTGGTTAAGTCATATGGGCAACAAGGGACATTGATTCGCCAGGAAAAAAATGGCGCTTGGGAAGTTCAACTCGGAATTTTAAAAATGCAAATTGATGAAAACGACTTGGAAAAAGCTGCACCCGAGAAAAAAGCTAAGCAGAAGTATCAAACCCAGGTTTCACGGACGCGTTCCAGTGGTATGTCGCCGACACTTGATCTAAGAGGCCATCGTTATGAGGAAGCAATGTACGAGCTTGACAGGTATATTGATTCAGCTTTGCTAGCCGGCTACCCATCTGTTACAATTATTCATGGGAAAGGCACAGGCGCGCTTAGAAAAGGTGTCACCGAGTACCTTAGGAGTAATGCCAGAATAAAAAGTTTTGGTTATTCGGCTCCTAATGCTGGGGGAGACGGTTCGACCGTTGTGAAGTTTAAATAGTGTGAAGGATTTTTTTAAAACGACATACAATTGGTTGCTTTTTACTATAAAATTGTTAGTATAAGACTATTGAAAGATTGGAGTGTTTGGTATGGTAAAAGAAACAACAGATCAAACTTTTGAAAATGATACTGCCAAAGGTGTTACTTTGACTGATTTTTGGGCAACTTGGTGCGGTCCTTGCCGTATGCAGTCACCAGTTGTTGAAGAGCTGGCTGATGAATTGGACAACGTTACTTTTAATAAGATGGATGTTGACAAGAATCCGGATACCCCTTCTAAATTTGGGATTATGAGTATTCCAACACTCCTTATTAAGAAGGATGGTCAGGTTGTCGATACCGTCGTTGGCTATCATCCAAAAGAACAGTTAAAGAAAGTTTTAGCTCAGTATACAGACTAATTTTATCAAAAGAAAAAGGCTGGACAAATTTGAGAACCCCTAAAGTAAAGAACTTTGGGTGGTCATCTCATTTTTGCTCCAACCTTTTTTGTATACCAACTATTCATTGGATGAATCTTCAGATTCAGGATGTTTTATTTTGAAAAGACTGTTGGCCTCTTGATCGTCAACCGGTTTGTCTTTTCCAAGAAATGTACTAATTAGCACGATTCCCTTGGAAGGATTGGTTTTTGTGATCTCTGCTTCCGCTGTCTGATCTGCAATATACTGGCAGCTTTGAGCAATAAACCCGGTTTCCAAGTAAAAATCCGGATCGTCGAATAAATCTAATCTTTTTTTGACAATGTCACCACTTAATTGCCAGTTAAGTTGACCGCTGCTCTTCTTGAGTAAACTTAGATCTCCCAGTTTAAATTGGGTGAAAAATGCGATCAAGTCATCGTAATTTGCTAAACGATGGCTTCGAGATAAATGTTTACCAGCCCAGTATGAAATTTCATGATTATCTGATCCTAGAATGCTTGGTAATAGGTCATCCCTAATTAATGCTTGACCCAACAAATTAGCCATTTGTGGGTCCTCTACGATTGTACTGTACGTTTCATTATCCATTTTTTAATCTCCATCAATGCAAATTGTCATAAATTTATTATACAATATATTTAGCAAATCTGTTTTGTTTGTCAACTATCGCAAAAAATAATTAAACTGATAATTGATAAAAGGGAAGAAGGAATTGACGTGGATAATCGGCCAATTGGCGTAATGGATTCTGGGGTTGGTGGTCTAACCGTACTTAGGGAAATTGTCAAAATTCTCCCCAATGAATCATATATATTTGTTGGGGATCAAGCTAATCTGCCATATGGCCAAAAGAGTCCTGAAACTGTCAGGAAACTGACTAAAAGAATTGCTGATTATATGTTGAAACAGAACGTGAAGATGTTTGTTATCGCCTGCAACACTTCTACTGCTGCTTCATTGGATTATTTAAAAAAGATCTTACCGATTCCGGTCATAGGCGTTATCGCACCAGGTGCAGAGTCAGCTGTTGCGGCAACAAATAATAACAAGATCGGTGTCATTGCTACAAACGGAACGGTTAACTCGGGCGTTTATCAAAGAATTATTAAAAGCCTTGATCCAAAGAGCGATGTTTATTCATTAGGATGTCCAGACTTTGTAACAATGGTTGAGCATGGTGATGCCGGTAGTGAGTTAGCCAGGGAAAAAGTAAGTCATCAACTAGCTTATTTTCATGATAAGCCTATTGATACACTTGTGCTCGGCTGTACTCATTTTCCGGTATTGGAAACCGAAATAAAAGATGCTGTCAATTCAGGGATTAATTTGATAGATCCTGGTATTTCAACCGCTAAAAATGTTGCTGACTACCTGCGGTCACATCATCAAATGAGGGATTCATCTCAATCCCCGCAAATAAAATCATTCTTTACCACAGGCAATCAAAATGAATTTACAAAAATTGCCGATCAATTGTTAGGCAAAAGAATCACAGCCGATCACCTTAGTTTGGGAAAGGAAGATGTTATTAGTTGAAAAAGCCATCGATAATTGTCATTGCATCAAAAAATGCGAATAAAGTAAAGGAATTCGACGAAGCGTTTAAGGGTACCGACATCAAAATTGAATCTTTGAAAACTTTTAGTAATGTTCCAGATGTTGAAGAAACAGGGCAAACGTTCGAAGAAAATGCTTTTTTAAAGGCATCTGCAATAATGGCGTTTACAAAACTGCCGGTAATTGCAGATGATTCCGGTCTCGTTGTCCACGCTTTAAATGGCCAGCCGGGGGTTCATTCTGCACGTTATGCAGGAGATCATGATGACGATGCCAATAATGCAAAACTTCTTAAAGAAATGCAAAATAAGACCAATCGGGATGCCTATTTTGAGTCAGTTCTGATATATTTAACACCAGAAGGAGACAAAGTTATTTCAAAGGGACGGGTGAACGGTCAAATTTTGCGAGCTCGTCGTGGGTCTAATAATTTTGGATATGATCCTTTGTTTTATGTTCCGGAACAACAGTTAACCTTAGCTGAAATGTCAACCCATGATAAGAATGCGATTAGTCATCGGGGACGAGCCATTCGTCAGTTAATTGGCCAATTAAATGAGCGGTGGGATAGTTGAAAATACTTGTAGTCAGTGATAATCACGGTGATCGTCAAATTGTTTGCGACTTAATGACACACTACGATGGTGAAGTCGATGGCTTTTTCCATTGTGGTGATTCAGAATTTGATTCAAACGATCCCTTGATTTCTAGAATGCATATTGTTAGAGGCAATATGGACCATGCTGCCTTTGCTGAAGATGAAATAAGTAAAATTGATGGGAAAACAATTTTGTTGACCCATGGACATCTACACGGTGTTAACAGTGGGCTACTGACATTAGAACTTTTTGCTAAGAGTAAAGAGGCCAATATTGTTTTGTTTGGCCATACTCATCAGCTTGGTGTCACTCAAGATCAAGGGATTTTGTTTGTTAACCCTGGAAGTATTTCCCTGCCTCGTGGTCAATATGCTTATATAGGCGGCACTTACGCAATTATCAGTTCAAAAAACAATAAACTTGTTGTTCAATATTACGATCGAAAATTCAATGCGGTTGATGAGTTACGATTTAGCTTCTGATCAGTTGAAAGGAAGGTCATTTTTTAGATGATTGACAAGCCAATTGAAACGGTGATGCGCCAAAGCAAGCGAGATATTTTAATTCCCGCTGATCTGGTTGCGACCGTCAATGAAGATAACAATTTACAGCATGCATTTCTTGTATTAACAAAAGTGAAATATGCAAAGATTCCAGTGCTTGATAATGATAATCATTTTAAAGGGTTGATTTCTTTATCGATGATTACAGAGCAGATGCTATTGGATACTGGAATTACGACTCGACCTTTGGATAGTATGAAAATAAAAGAAATTATGCAAAAAGATGTTCCGACGATTTATGAACGGGAAAATTTAGAAGTGATTTTAAGACATCTGGTTAATGAAAATTTCATTCCATACGTTGATCATGACAATAAATTTTTAGGGATTATTACACGCCGAGAACTGTTTAAAGAAATTAATTTCCTTGCACATAACTTCTCAAAACGTTATGTGGCATTGCCGGTTTACCATGAAAAGACTGTGAGTCAGTCTGCTGCGCAGTAACGCTACGTTCAGAAACTACGATTAACAAAATTTAAAAACGAGTCCGAAGCAGTTCCGATCTCTGCTCAGACTCGTTTTTATATAAAACTCTCCGAGGAGCGCTTCGCTTTTCCTCGTAACCATCAATGAAAAGAACCGTCTTCCTTTGTATAATATAGGTGAAGGCGGTTTCATTGTACATCGTTATCTTTTTGGTGCTAATAAGCCCGAATATAAAACCGATGCCCTTCGGTCCTCGAGATTAACCCATTGTTGCTTCGAGCACGCTTATAAAATTTCATTCCTCAAGGCTGTAAGGTTAACCGCCAACTTTTATTCTAAATGGAGGTGCTGACATGGATGTCATTACAGAGAAGTGTTGTGGAATCGACGTACACCAAAAACAGATCACCCTCACCACTTTAATTGGTCGAGCTGATCAAAAGCCCCGGAAGAACAGTCGGCGTTACGGAACAACATCACCCGAATTGCGTCAATGCGCGAACTGGCTGTTAGAAAAGGAAGTTGAAGTCGTCTTAATGGAAAGTACCGGTCAGTATTGGCGGCCGGTTTGGCAAATTTTGGAACCTTATGGTTTCAAAATGGTCTTATGTAACCCCAGAATTATTAAAAATATTCCGGGTAAAAAGACTGATCAAAAGGATTCGGAATGGATCGCCGAATTAGCTCGGTTGGGATTAGTCGCTGCTAGTTTTATTCCACCACGGCCAATTCAAGAATTGCGCGAATCAACTCGTACACGCAAGTCCCTAACTGAAACGGCTACGAGTATTAAAAACAAGATTCATAATATCCTTCAACGGTCAAACATTAAGTTAACGACCTATGTAACGGATATTTTTGGTAGTTCTGGCCAGAAATTGTTAGTTTTATTAATCCAAGGAAAACCGATTAACCTGCAAACAGTTTCTAAATGTATGCACGCCAAGCTAAAAGCTAAACCGGAAATGATTGTCGCTGCTTTAGACGGCAGTCTGTCTCCTAGTGATCGCCAAATTTTAAAGATTGAACTTGCATTATTGGCAGATGTTCAACAGGCAATTCATGCCTTGGAATTACTAATTGAAGAACAACTTCAACCACTTGAAGAATTGTATCTTCGGCTTCAAACCATTCCAGGGATTAGTAAACACATTGCCCAAATTGTGATCGCCGAAGTTGGGACAGATGTAAGCCCGTTTCCGACCGCTCATCATTTGGCTTCTTGGGCTGGCCTATGTCCTGGAAATTATGAATCAGCTGGCCAATCCAAAAGCAGTCACATTTTGCATGGAAATGTTTATTTGAAAACTGCCCTGGTAACCGCAGCGCTAGGTGCGAAAAGACAAACCTGCTCTGGATTAAAAGACTTTTTCTATCGTTTAAAAGGTCATATGAGTGCGCAAAAGGCAGTAGTCGCATTAGCTCATAAACTGCTTAGGATTACCTATGCCATGATTGAAACTGGTTCAAGTTATCAAGAGTATAGAAAAGACCAACGAGCGAAAGCGCTCGTTGGTCAATAAAATACTTTACCTAACTAAATTATACTAATTTTTTCGGTATTTGACTACCGTTAGGTTAGTATGTCCTTTTTTAGGTTACTTTCTTATAAAATATAGTTTTAGCATGTTTTGAAAAGGCGTGCTGATTGATGTTCAACATGATTCATTGTGTTTTATGAAGAACTACCGGGCTTGTTGGTAATTGAATGCCCTGCTTATTAAGCTCGGATAGATATGAAGCTAAAAAGCGATGCGAAATTTCAGCTTGAGCGCCATTTTTTGTTGTAATATTTACCTGAACAACCAACTTGCCATCTGGTAGGTTTATTGTACCAATGATTTTCGGGTCTCCGATAATATCTGAATATTTGGGGACTTCTTGTTGATTGACTTGATTGATGACCTCAATGACTTTGTCAATTGGCGTTTCGGGCAATATACCAACTTGAATCATGGCAGTCATGTTATTACGAGACATATTCGCAATTGTCGTAATTGTCCTATTTGGAATAAAATTAAGTGTTCCGTCATCGCCAACAATTTGTGTTGTCCTTAATCCAACTGCAGTAATTGTGCCGCGAATAGTGTTGATTTGAACATACTCGCCAACCTCAATTTGTTTTTCAAGAAGAATAAAGAAGCCACTCACAATGTCCGTCACGAACCCTTGAGCACCTAGTCCAATTGCCAGGCTAAATACACCGGCACTCGCAACTAACGTCCCCACAGGTACTCCTAAGGTGGAAAGCACGGAGTATAACCAGAAGAACCATAGAATGTAACTCAGCACGTTAATAGACAAGGTATGAAATGTTCGAATTCTTTTTTCAGTGACGGTATCTTGATATTTTTTTCGGTATCGTTTAAAAAAGTGATTAATGAGCGATTTGCCGATCTTTCGAAAAATCAGCATTAAAATAGTGAAAAAAACTAAGATACCTATTTTTTCACTAATGGTGACGAGTAGTTTTTGCCAATCAATAAAATTAATATATTTTTGCCAGTTAATGGCAAAGATCATTATGCTTTTTAGTTGCATTTCCGACTTTCCATCCTTACATTGAATCTATTTCATTCATACTATCAAAAAAACGCTGTCTGATACAAGTCTACACATAAAATGTCGTGACAGAATAAACAATTTTATTGTCAAAGCCCTGCTAGAATGCTATTCTAAAGTAAATCGTTGCACAAGGAGGAAGAACATGACAGCTGGGCAAATCGCAGGGCTTATCGCAGCAATTGCATTCTTACTTTTAGTTATTTTTATTGGAATGTTCCTTTTAAAGGTAAGTCGGACAATTTCTGAAGTTAATTCATCGATTCGTTCAATGACAAGTAATGTAGATGTTATTGCGAAACAGACGGATAAGATAATGGCAACTTCCAATACGTTAGTAAAAGATGTTGATGAAAAGTTAAACATTGTTACGCCGGTATTTCAAGCTGCAGCTGATTTAGGTGAGAGCGTTTCTGATTTAAATAAAGCAACTCATAACCTGACATCAAAAGTTAAAGATACAGGTAAAAAAGGTGCAACTGCAGGCATTGCAGGAACAGTCGGACGGACGGCTTGGAATATGTTTGCTAAACATCGACAAGCTAAAAAGAACCGATCTTAACAATTAATTTGAAAAGGGATGTTTGTTATGGGAAAAAAATTAGTAGGCGGTTTATTTGCAGGATTACTAGGAGCAGGATTGTATGCTGCTTATCAGAAAATGGATGAAACGAAAAAGAACCGTTTAAAGCGTGACTTCCGCGAAAAAACAGATGAATTACGAGATCGAGCAGTTGATTATGCGTTTTATGCAAACGATGCTGTAAGTGATTTTAAAGATGCTTTTAAGGATGAATTGAACAGCACGAAAGGGAACGTAAAAGATGCTTCCTCTAGCTTTGCTGATAAAGCAAAATCATTTAAAACTGCCAAAGATTCTGATGGGACTGATGTTTCAGCTGAGGAAAAAGCCGATCAGGATGACATTATTGTAGATGCCAGGGATGCGTTTAATGATTCTGATTATTCAAAAGCAACCGAATCTGATACTCAAAATGATGCGAATTTAAGCAATACAGATAAAGAGAAAGACAATGAAACTGAGGATCACTCAAATTCTCAGCCGAATCAAGATCATTCAGATAATCAATAGCCTTTGAATCAGAAAAGGTAAAGGACCACCGACGCACTTATGTGTGAGCGGTGGTCCTTCTTTAGTGTCTGATGTTAACCAAAATACTGTAATTCTTTGGTTGTGTGTGTGAACGGTTCATTGCCATTTTCCGTAATGTGGATACAATCTTCAATACGAACGCCTGCAACATTTGGAATATAAATCCCTGGTTCAATTGAGAAACACATACCAGGCTGTAGCACTAATTGATTTCCTTCCATGATCGAAGGAAATTCGTGTTCACTCATGCCCATTCCATGACCCAACCTATGATTGAAATAGTCACCATAGCCGGCCTTTGTAATGATGTCGCGAGCAACTTTATCCAGTTCTTCTGCAGTTATTCCCGGTTTTGCGGCCTCTTGAGCAGTTAATTGTGCTTCTAAACAAACTTTATAGATATCCATCGATTTGTCATCTGGTTTACCTACCGCAATCGTTCTGGTTGCATCGCTAATATAACCATCCCAAACTGTTCCAAGATCAAAGAGGACCAGAGCATTGTTTTCGATTTTCTTATCTGAAGTAGCACCATGAGGCTCGGCTGCGTGAGTGCCGGATTGAATAAGGGGTGGAAAGCTCAATTCCATGATACCGTTCTTCATTAGTGCATAAGACATTTCTGCGGCGACGCGTGATTCGGGTCTACCGGCTTTTACGGCCTCAAAACAGGTTTTGAATGCAAAGTCATCCCATTTTCCAGCAATTTTTAACTTCTCGATTTCATCTGCACTTTTAATTATTCTCATTTGATCCAGCATTTGATCAAGATTAACAGAGAAATCACCGGTTGGAAATTCACTCTTTACCAGTTCAAGCCATTCAACAGACATATTAGCCTTTTCAATTGCAAAATTTGTTTCGGCTGTATTGCGGGCATGAATTTGGTCTGCAATCATTTCCCAAGGCTTTTCATGATCCAAGTAACCGTAAACCGGATTTGACCATCCTGATTCTTTGATCGCTTGCGTTTCAAGTGCCGGCCCGAACAAGAAAGGGTCAGAATTCTTAAAGACGACCAGCAGTAGGACTCGCTCGTTGGGATCGCTATAAAAACCGCTTAGGTATTGAATGGTTTTAGGATCGCTGATTAAAGCAATATCTCTATTATTGTCAGAGAGCCAGCGCTGTATCTTTTCAATTTTATCCATGTGTCAGAACAACTCCTTAGTAGATTACAAACAGTATAGCATAGATAATTTGCTCGATTTGTCATAAATCACCGTTTTCACTTGAATTTTCACAGAGGGTAGTTTATGATTTATTTGAAAACGTTTTCAGTTTGCCGTAATCGTTTTTATTTGGTATATTGAATGATGTTTTGAAAATACGTGAAAACTTATTATATCTCGATAGAAAGGGCTATTAAAATGGATAAACAAACAATTACAATTTATGATGTTGCCAGAGAAGCTGATGTATCTATGGCAACGGTTTCAAGAGTTGTTAATGGAAATGCCAATGTAAAGCCGGCAACTCGAAAAAAAGTGTTAGACGTTATTGAAAAATTGGATTATCGGCCAAATGCCGTTGCCAGAGGATTGGCAAGTAAAAAAACAACCACGGTTGGTGTGATTGTGCCTGATGTAACCAACATGTATTTTTCATCGTTGGCGCGAGGAATTGATGATGTAGCTACTATGTACAAATACAACATTATTTTAACCAACTCTGATTCAAATAGTGAAAAGGAAATTAAGGTTCTTAATACACTTTTGTCAAAACAAGTTGACGGAATTGTGTTTATGGGTAATGAAATTACTGATAAACTGCGTGAGGAATTTAAACGAACCAAGACACCGATTGTTCTTGCAGGTTCAGTTGATGAACAAAACTTGAAGCCAAGTGTTAATATCGATTACGTGGCAGCAGTTCAAGAAGAAGTTAAAAATTTGATTGATCGCGGGAATAAGCGAGTTGCGTTTGTCTGTGGGCCACTCGAGCAGGCAATTAATGGTAAATTCCGGCTTGAAGGGTATAAAAAAGCGCTTAAAAGTGCGGGAATTCCTTATGATGACAAACTGGTCTTTGAAACGGATGATACATACAAGACCGGAACGTTGTTGCAACCAGCTTTAATGTCAGTTAACGCGACAGCTGCGATGGTAACTGATGACGAATTAGCTGCAGGAATCATGAATGGGATGTCTGATGCCGGTGTTAAGGTACCGGATAAATTTGAAATCATTACAAGTAATGATACGAAATTAACGGAAATGGTTCGGCCAAAGATGTCATCAATTACGCAACCGCTATATGATATTGGTGCCGTCGCTATGAGACTGCTCACAAAACTCATGAACAATGAAGATGTTGACGAGAAAAACGTCTTACTTCCTTATGGGCTTATGAAGCGCGAATCAACAAAATAGATCATCGACCATACAACAGATAGGAGAGTCATGATAGTTATTAGACGGTTAGCTTTTCTATATTAAGCAGACTCTGGATCAATTGCTGCCCTTTTATTTAGGTTTTGTTATTGGCGCTGTAAAGATTTGGATTCTTTGCGTTGGCTTGAAACCGTTCTTCGTATCTGGTAAGATATTGTCGTATGTTTGAAACTAGCTAATAAATTTTAGAAAAGAGGAGTCATTATGTCAGGACATTCAAAATGGCATAACATTCAGGGACGTAAAAACGCTCAGGATGCTAAACGTGGAAAGATTTTCCAAAAGATATCACGTGACTTATATCAAGCCGCTAAAGCAGGTGATCCTGATCCAGAAAACAATCCTCAATTACGGTTGGTAATGGAAAAAGCTCGTGCTGCCAACATGCCAAAAGATAACGTTCAACGTGCTATTGATAAGGCTTCGGGACTTGGCGGAGCTAAATTCGAAGAAATCACTTATGAAGGATACGGTCCTGGTGGAACAGCTATCATGGTTTCTGCTTTAACCGATAACAAGAATCGTACCGCTGCTGCTATTCGTTCAGCATTTACACATCATGGCGGTTCATTGGGTGCCAGTGGATCCGTTTCTTATATGTTTGATCGTAAGGGATATATTGAGGTCTTACGTGACGGCTTGGATAAAAGCGAAGATGATATGTTGATGGATGCATTAGACGCCGGTGCTGATGACATGAAGACAACAGATAGTGAATTTCAAATTTTTACCGATCCTTCATCTCTAGCCGCTGTGCGTGATGAGTTGCAAAAAAAGGGTTATGATTTGGACACTGCTGAAGTACGAATGTTTCCAGAAACAACAACTGAAGTTCCTGGAGATAAAATTTCTCAATATAGCGGTTTGATCGACGAACTTGAAAATAATGATGATGTTCAAGATGTTTATGAAGCAGCTGTATTACCAGAAAATAGTTAAACTTAACTAAATTATTTTTAAGATATTTAGTCTAACGCTAAATCAAAACAGAAATGTTTTGGTTTAGCTTTTTTTTTCGAAAAAATTTCTGATTGACCTCGTATGTAATTATTGTGAGGTGAAAAAATGGAAATTAATGAACAAGTTGCCACATTATATAACACGGCAATTAACTATCATGCGAGTGATATCTATTTTCTTCCAGTTAATGATCAATATGTGATAAAAATTCGAAATTCGGAATCATTGATGGATTGGAAAATAATGTCGGCAGTAAGAGCCAGGAGAATGATGAACTATTGTAAATACATGGCCGATATGGCATTAAGCGAATTACGTCGGCCACAAATTGGTTCAATGGATTGGCAGGTAGCCGATAGGCAATATTCGCTGCGTTTATCGTCCGTTGGGGATTTTTCTGGTGCTGAATCGATGGTTGTCAGAATTATTTATGATCTGGAAGAAATCAAGACTGCTTTCTTTGATCTGGAAGCTTTAAAAAAAGTGAGACAAATGACGAGTCGTCGCGGTCTCGTTATTTTCTCCGGCCCAACCGGATCTGGGAAGACAACGACTATTTATAATCTGGTAAACCAGACATCAGCAGGAAAAATTGTGATGACAATTGAAGATCCGGTTGAAATTAAACAACCGAATTATTTACAACTGCAAGTTAATCGGGAAGCGGGGATGGCATATTCTGATCTTATTAAAGTTGGGTTGAGACATCGTCCGGATGTCTTTATAGTTGGTGAAATTCGGGACGAGTTAACAGCTAAAGCGGCTATAAGAGCAGCACTTAGCGGACATTTAGTCTATTCTACAATTCATGCGCAAAGTCCCCGTGGTGTGGTCGATCGATTATCGCAATTAGGTATCGACAGACCGTTTATCTCCCAGGCATTAACGGCCGTTTGTTATCAACGGTTGATTCCAACAATAGACGGTCAACAAAAAGTTTTGTTAAAAACTCACACACTCCAGGAATTAATGAAGACGAATACTTATGATTGGGAGGACTGGCAAAATGGTCTTGAGCAGGCAATTGTTAATCAACAAATTACTAGAAAAACTGCCGAACAATTTTGGTACGGTTAAACGGTGGCCAATAGCAGTTCAGGCTGATTTTTTCAGTACACTGGCTAATTTACTGAAAATTGGTTTCTCACTCACGGCGGCATTGAAATTTATTTGTGAAACCGACCAGCATTTGAAATCAGGGACGAAACAAATTATTGATGGATTGGAAACGGGTTCAGATTTTTCAAAATGTGTTCAACCGCTTATTAGTTCTCAGGCATATCAGCAAATCCTAATTTCTGAAAAGCATGGCCAACTACGAGATGTTTTGAACGAATTGGCAACGTTCAATCGACTGAAACTTAAGCAAATCAAAAAAATCAAAACCGTCATGATTTATCCTGCATTTCTTTGTATCATTTTGCTAACGTTGATCATTGTTATTCATACTTTTGTATTCCCACAAATTGAAACGTTGCTGCCAAGTGTTTCAACGGCGCAACCTGAATTGATTGATTTTCATCTTCTTGAAGTCATCGGCCTAGCTATTGGCACTATATTAATCATTTTAACGATAGGTTTTTTTAAGCAACCGGTTCTTAAGAAAGCTGAGATTGTTGTTAAAATCCCATTTTTGGGTTCCATTTTTAAACGTTACATTGCTTATTATTTAGCCAGCAACCTGGCAACACTTTTGAGAAACGGATTAAGCGTTAAAGAAATTTATTCGGTCCTTTGTGCACAGAAAACTGATTCGATTATATATGCACTAGGTGAGATGCTAAACACATCCCTTACAAAGGGCAATTCATTGAAAAAAATTGTTGAGACGCATCATTTTATTCCAAAAGAAATTGTTAAATTCCTGAATTCAGGTGATACGGTTACCGAGATGGCTAATTCAATGACTGCATATTCAAAACTGATGTTTGACGAGATTCTCTTAGCAACTGATAAATTAATTGCCTTTATTCAACCGACGATGTTTCTCATGATTGGGGTCACGATTGTGGCAACATATTTTCAATTGTTAATTCCGATATATGATTCAGTGAAAGGACTTTATTAACCGTGAAAAAAATAACAAAAGACATGACAAACCAGACGCGATCAGGATTCACTTTAATTGAGATGACAATTGTTCTTTTTATTATCTCTCTTCTAATTATGATAGTAATTCCCAACCTATCCAATCAGCGTAAGCGCGCTCAAACAGTGCATACTTCTGCAATGCAGTCAATGGTGCAGGCACAAGTCGACGCATATCAAAGCCAGCATCCTGACGACGAGCATGTTTCATATGATGACTTATCAAAAGATGGCTATTTAACCAAAAAACAAGTATCACAAGCCAGACACGAAGGTATAAAAATTTCAAAAAATGATGACAGGTAGAAAGGGATTTACCGTATTGGAATTAATCATTTACCTCGGCATTGTCTCGTGTGTGCTATTGATTAACTTGGTTTTGATCTCATTCATTAAAGGCAACCATATTGAAAATCGTTTATTCTGGCATTCGTTTCAGGAATGCTGGACGCAAGCCCAACAGACAGCCAGAGTGAATCATTGCAAGTATGAAGTGATGATTGAAACTAAACCTCAACAAGTTGTTTTTAAACCATATCATCAAAAAATAAAAAAGCAGGTGCTTAAGTGCCCAAACGGATTAGTCCCCCACAATGCCCGACACTTATTTATTAATTCAAACGGATACGCTTCGCCGACAACCATTTATTGGCAATCAAAATCCGGTAAAGAAATCTATTTACAAAAAATACAATTAGGATGGAGTGGCTTTAGAATTGAAAAGAAAAACTAAGGACGGGTTCACCTTAATTGATTCGTTGATTGGGCTCACAATTATTTCTCTGTTCAGCCTTTTTTATATTGGCATTACCCATCAAATGAATGATCAGATTGACCAAAGTCAGAAAACGTTGAAAGTTGAACGAAAGCATTATGAGGATTTGTTGAGGAATGAGTAGAAAACATCGTCACGGCTATCTGTTAGCCGAAAGCATGATTAGTCTACTTGTATGTGTTTTTGCAATCTGGACAATTACGACCATGCTGGTTTATGTTGGACGTGCTTCTAATAATCAGCTGATTAATTTTTATTCATACATTGATTTACTGGAATCCGATCATTTTAATTTTAGGGTTGTTAAAGTATCTAACAATGATGTTATTTTATATAGTCCAAACACTAAGAAGAAGTATCACATGCAGCAATATAAAAATATGTTGAGATTCACAGGTGATCACCTGGGGCATGTTCCGACGTTAGTAAATGTGGGCAGAGTGTATTGGGACAAAGAAGAAGGGCGGTTAAACACAGATGTTAAGTTTGAAAATGGTGAACATTATCAAGCGTATTCTAAACTGCCGAGTGATCGCCAGTAATCATCAAAATGGCTCTCTGACAGTTGTTGCGCTTGTTTTTATCAGCATGATGTTGGCGTGTCTTATTTTTCAGTGTGTTTCTTATCAAAGAAACATCAGTACAATTGAATCCATGACACAAACATATCGACAGCGTCAAAGAAAACTTCTAAGCAGACAGAAAGAAAGCGTACCTGTCCAACAGTTCACAATCGCTAATCATTAATTAATATTCTGGTAAAGTCACTTGAATTGTTAAAGCCTTTTCTGGTAGTATTTAGTAGTATTATAGTAATTTGTGAAAAGGAGTTGAGTGTTCTGACAGAAGGACAAATCGAACGCTTCTTTAGTGTACTTAACGAAACAACAGAGATTGTTCAAAAGCAAAAGGATCAATCGTATTTTGATTCGTTGATTGAAGTGCTGGATACTGTTCAAAGTAATGATGTTAATGCTCTGGACCTGACCGATGAAAATGCCAAGAAGGTTTCTCGTATTTATTCCGAGTTTGATCGAGACAAGTATGATTCTGAAACCCTTCGTAAGGCGATTCAGATGGCAATACTGAAGGCAATTCGAGTAGACAGGATTCAGGCCAATTATCAAATCACTCCGGACACAATAGCAAATATTGTTGGGTATATTATTTCCGGAATCTTTAATGGTCAAAAACAACTAAGTATGCTTGATCCAGCAATGGGAACAGGTAACTTGTTGACAGCTATCTATAATCAACTTGATAAAAGCATTCACGTCAAACCGTCAATTTCCGGAATTGAAAATGATGATGCCATGTTTGAACTGGCGGCCGGTTCTTTTGATATTCAGCACATTCATGCCGAATTGTTCCATGAGGATGCGATCCAAAACGTACTCGCACCAGTAGTAGACATAGCTGTGAGTGATTTGCCGGTTGGGTATTATCCAATCGACGAGAATACCAAAGGATTTAACACGCGTTCAAATGATGGTCATTCATACGTTCATCATTTATTGATAGAATTTGCCATGGATCACGTTAAAAAAGGTGGTTATGGATTTTTCCTCGTTCCAAGTCAGATTTTCAAGACGAGTGAGGCCAAGCAACTTCTTAAGTGGATGCAGGGTAATGTTTATTTACAAGGTCTTTTGAATTTACCAACCGAACTTTTTCAAAATAAAGCGTCTCAAAAGGCGATTATGATTTTGCAGAATTCAGGTGGAAATGCTAAACAGGCAAGTCCGATTATGTTGGGAGAATTTCCATCATTTAAAGATCAACCTGCATTTCAAAAGTTTTTAACTGAAATTGATGATTGGCAAAAGAAGGATCTTTTACAATAATATATAGAGGAGTAATATTACGATGGGAAAATCGATTGCAATTAACGCTGGTAGTTCCACATTAAAGTACAAATTGTTCCAAATGCCTGAAGAAACGGTTTTATCAAGTGGTGCCATTGACCGAATCGGTCTTGGTTCTTCATCTGTTTCAATTAAATATGATGATGGTAAAAAGTATAAAGATACCCTTGATATTGATAATCATGAACAAGCAATTCAATTGGTTCTGGACAAATTATTAAGCTTAAATATTATTAAAGACTACAGTGAAATTACTGGTGTTGGTCACCGAATCGTTGCTGGTGGTGAAGATTTTAAGGACTCAGTGATTATTGATGATGATGTTATCAAAAAAATTGAAGGTTTAACTGAATTCGCACCACTTCATGAACCTGCAGCTATTCTTGGCATTAAGGCGTTTAAGAAGATTTTACCAAATATTATTAGTATCGCAGTTTTTGATACTTCTTTCCATACGACACTGCCTGAAGTGAATTATATGTACAGCCTACCTTACGAATACTATCAAAACTATAAAGTTCGTAAGTATGGTGCTCATGGAACCAGCTACAGATACGTTTCCCAGCGTGCTGCATCTATTCTTGGCAAACCTTTGGAAGATCTTAAGCTTGTTATTTTGCATTTGGGTGCCGGAGCTTCTATTGATGCCATTAAGGATGGCAAATCTTTTGATACATCGATGGGATTTTCACCAGTTGCAGGAATTACAATGGCAACACGTTCGGGTGATGTTGATCCATCTGCACTTCAGTATGTGATGGGCAAAGCCGGTATTAAAAATATGGATGACATGGTAGACATTTTAAATCATAAGTCCGGTTTAGTAGGTGTTTCGGGTGTTTCAGCCGATATGCGTGAAATTGAAGGTGTCATGCATGAAAATCATCGTGCAATGTTGGCACGTGAAATCTTTAAAAATCGGATTATTCGTTATATCGGAAGTTATGTTGCTGAAATGGGTGGCATTGATGCATTAGTGTTTACTGCCGGTATTGGCGAAAACGATATTATGATTCGTCAAGAGGTCTCAGACAAGCTTGGTTACTTTGGAATCAAGGTCGATCCTAAGAAGAATGATATTCGTGGTGAAGAAAGAGATCTTTCTGCTGAAGGGTCTACCGTTAAGACACTCTTGATTCCAACTGATGAAGAGTTAATGATTGTCCGTGATATTGAAAGATTGCGTAAGTAATTAATTTCTATCCACGAACGTAAAAATAAATACATTTTTAGTACACTGAAAGTATTTACTCAAGTTTTGTTTAATCTAATCAATTTTGTGGAGGCTGAATGCAAAACAGTTTGTTTTGTTTCGGCCTCTTTGTTTGAAGTATTTGATTGATTCTTATTTTAACTTGAAAAGAAGGAGGCGCTTTTTTTGGAGAGTCAAAATGACGATCATCAGTTTTCACGAGGTCTTAAAAACCGTCATGTGCAATTAATTGCTCTTGGTGGAACGATTGGAACCGGGCTTTTTCTAGGTGCTGGTCAATCGATTCATCTTGCGGGGCCATCGATAATTCTTGCTTATTTATTAGCGGGGTTTGCGTGCTTTTTACTAATGCGAGCGCTGGGGGAATTACTTTTATCGGATCTCAGCGGTAATTCGTTTGTATTTTTTATAAAAAAATATTTGGGAGATAAGGCGGGATTCGTCATTGGCTGGACGTATTGGACGTGTTGGATTTCCATAGCTATGGCGGATTTAACCGCTACGGGATTATATGTTCAGTTTTGGTTCCCGAAGATTCCAGTCTGGTTAACCGGATTGGTTGTACTAACGATCTTGTTCTTAGTAAATATCATTGCTGTTTCTGCTTTTGGAGAAACCGAATTTTGGCTTTCGATTATTAAAATCGCTGCTATTGTTGCTTTGATTATTATTGGGATTGTTTTGGTACTTGTCCATTACAAGACCCCATTCGGACATGCCGAGTTAAGTAATATTGTAAGCGGTGGGTTCTTTGCAAACGGATCATCTGGGTTTGTCCTTTCGTTTCAAATGGTTCTGTTTGGTTTTGCCGGTATTGAAATGATTGGTATGACCGCTTCGGAAACACAAGATCCCGAAGTAACAATTCCCAAAAGTATTAATGAAGTACCAACGCGAGTATTACTTTTTTATGTTGGATCACTATTAGCTTTAATGAGTATTTTCCCGTGGCAGCACGTTTCACCAACCTCCAGTCCGTTTGTACAGGTCTTTTCCGGAATTGGAATTCGTTCTGCAGCAACCATTATCAATTTTGTTGTGTTGACAGCTTCCATTTCGGCATGTAATAGTTCAATCTTTACAACCGGTAGAATGATGTTTTCATTAACATACAGTGGGAAGTCCAAATTTCACAAAACAGTTGGTAAATTATCTCGACGGCAAATTCCATTTAATGCAATTCTATTTTCAACCTGCGTCATCGCATTAATTGTTGTTCTAAGTATTTTAATGCCTGGAAATGTTTTTAGTTTTATTTCGAGTGTTACAACGACTTGTTTCTTGTTCGTTTGGGGGATGATTGTTCTAGCTCATTTGCGCTACCGCAAAGTAATCAAAGCGGGAAGGCATTCAGATAAATTAACATTTAAAATGCCACTCTATCCATTTTCGGATTATTTTGTCTTAGCGTTCCTGATTTTCGTTGGCATTGTCCTACTTTTGAAGACAGATACGCTGATTGCGTTAATTGGATCATTACTTTGGTTACTGATCTTGTTCGTTGGTAAATCAGTTACAAATAAGGTTGAATCAGAAAATTAATCATTGAATAATGATGAAGGTTGGGACCAAAACGATTTTGTTCCCAGTCTTCATTATTTTCGTTATAATAGCGGGAAAAGATTAAGTAGCGGTGTTATTATGGTTAAAGTAACTATCGCGTCTGAAAGAAGAATGTTAAATGCAATTTTTTACGGCCGACACTCATTTTTTTCATGAAAGATTACTTGGAATTAGTGAATTTGCGCCCCGACCTTTTTTAACAGTTGAAGATATGAATGATACGATTATTGAAAATTGGAATAGGCGAGTTGGTAAGGATGATGTTGTTTACCACTTGGGAGATATTGCAATTCTTCATACTCGACCGGAAAAGGACGCTTATCAACGCATTTTTGAAGTTTTAAAAAAACTAAATGGCAGGCTTATTTTAATTAAAGGAAATCATGATTCGAGAAACTTATTTAAATATCTTGAAAAACATAATTATTTAGTAGGGAACCATTTAAAATTTGAATTCCATGATGTTGGCGTCCTAATTAAAATGAATCACCGTCAGTATTATATGACGCACTATCCTATGATGATGGGGATTGTCAAACAAATTATTAATCTTCATGGTCATATTCATCACTACTCGGTGCCAATTAAAGAGAATATTAACGTTGGTGTAGATACACCGGAGGCTGATTATTTAAAACATAAACCCCCATTTGGTACGCCCTTTTCACAGCAGGAAATAGAGGAAATGGTGGCGCAAAAACAAATCGATTTTGCAAAACGACAATGATAGGTGGTCTCATGACGGAAAAAATAACAATCTTGCATACAAATGATCTGCATTCGCATTTTGAAAATTGGCCACGAATTCGCAGATATATTTTAGAAACCAGGAATAAATTATTACTTGAAAAGAATTCATCAGTTATTACCGTAGATTTAGGCGATGCTGTGGATCGCGTCCATCCTCTAACTGAGGTCACAAATGGACAAGCAAATGTTGAACTACTGAATCAAATTCATTACGATGCAGTCACAATTGGAAATAACGAAGGGCTTACCAATACACACGAACAGTTGAATCAACTTTATAATGATGCAAATTTTGACGTCATTCTTGGCAATATACTGGATATGAAAACCAAGTTAATGCCAAAATGGTCTCAACCGGCAAAAATCATCACAACTCCTAAAAAAACACGTATCTTGATTTTAGGTTTGACAGCTCCTTATTTGCTAACATACCCTATTTTAGGATGGCGCCCAATTGAACCGGAAAAGATACTTCCAAAACTTTTAAAAAGGTATGCTGGGCAATATGATATTGTCGTTCTACTCTCTCATTTAGGGCTCCCAGAGGATCAATTACTGGCAAGAAAGTTTCCCGAACTAAATGTCATTATCGGCTCTCACACGCATCATTTGTTAGTCCACGGCCAGCGTGTCAACACATCTCTATTGGCAGCTGCTGAAAAGTGGGGACATTATATTGGTCAGATAACGCTTACGGTCGATCATTCGCATCAAATTACTGACAGTGATGCAATGGTGGTCAAAACCAGTACGCTTCCTGAGCTTCCTGAAGATCAAGAAGAGATTGAAGGCTATGAAGAGACCGGTGAAAAATTATTAGCCAGAAACAAATTAGCTAGAATTAAGGCACCAATGACGACAAGCCTGACTGGAAACTCACGATTAGTAAATGAAGGGTTACATGCAATTATGGAGAAGGCAAATACGTCAGCTGGTATTTTAAGCTCCGGACTATTTCTTCGTGATCTTCCAAAGGGAATTGTAGATAGAAATGAATTGCATCAAATGCTTCCTCATGCAATGCATGTTATGAGAGTGACTTTAGGTGGTTATGACCTTTGGAGATTAATTAAAGAAATGGAAAAGAATCGGAACTTCTTAATTAAATTTCCTCAAAAAGGCATGGGCTTTCGGGGGAAGGTATTTGGCGAGCTTCATTATAGCGGTTTGAGATATGATTCGGATACCGGTAGACTATTTTATCGTGAAGAACTGGTTTCCCCAATTAAAAAATATCAAATTGCAATGCCCGATCATTATTTATTCATTCCATTTTTTCCAACATTAGAAATTGTGGGTCATAACGAAATTTTGTATGATGAAAACCTAAGGGATGTCTTTGGTGATTATATGGCTAAACACTATCCTATTAACGGATGAAAGGAGGACCAGTATGGACCGTAAACAGCTTGATGTTTTAATTGCACAACAGGATGAAAAACGTCATCCGCTTGCACAGATTCAGCGTGATTCGGAAACCGAATTCAGCATTAATAATCATCAATATGAAGTTGAGTTGAATTCTCAAAATGGTTTTCAATTTGAAGAGTTTGTTCGTCGATACAATCCGGCTTTAAGCCAATTTGATTTCATTGTTGGCGACTGGGGTTATGGCCAGCTACGTCTCAAGGGGTTTTATAATGACGACAGAGAGGTTGTCACCGGCCCGTTTATTTCTGCACTCAATGATTATTTGCTTGAAGACATTAATTTTGGTGCGGCTTATTTTGTCGTTCATAATCTTGAAGCCCGACCGATCGTCCATAAATCAAGAAGTACACGTAGTCGTCATCGCTCGAGTCGGGGACGGTCTCGTAATAATCGTCGGAATAGTCGCAACCATGCATTTGTTGAACAAAAAGTAGCACCCGTAAAGCCCCCTCTTCAGAAGAGAAAGAATTTGATTGTTAAAACTGAGGAAAAATCTCATAAACATCACTTTATTATTCGTGAAAGTAAAAATTAATTGTCGAAGGGATAAAAGAATGAAACACTACAAAGGCTATTTTATCGATCTTGATGGAACGGTTTATGCAGGAAAAAAGCGAATTCCTGCCGCCAAACGTTTTATTGAACGACTACAAGCAAAAAAAATACCATTTCTTTTTGTAACAAATAATTCGACACAATTGCCGCGAGACGTCGTCAAAAATTTAGACGAAAATCATGATATCCATGTTAAGCCGGAAAATGTTTATACATCTGGAATGGCAACTGTAGATTTTATGAATGATGATAAGAAAATAGTTGCCCCGTCGGTTTACATTGTTGGCGAAATTGGTCTAAAGCAGGTTATTTTAGCAAATAACTTTCGCTTAGAATCTGATCATCCTGATTATGTTGTCGTTGGATTGGATTCGGATTTAACCTATGAGAAGCTGTCAGAAGCTGTTTTGGCGATTCGAAGTGGATCTAAGTTCATTGGTACCAATCCCGATACAAACATCCCTAAAGAACGCGGTATGATGCCTGGTGCAGGCTCTGTTGTAAAGTTTGTTGAATACGCGACCCAACAACAACCGATTATGATCGGAAAACCCAAAGCCAGAATTATTGAAAGTGCCTTGAAAAAAATTGGATTGAGTCAAGATGAAGTCGTGATGGTAGGGGATAACTATAATACAGACATTAAGGCCGGTATAAATGCCAACGTAGATACACTGTTGGTATATACAGGGCTCTCCACCAAGGAGCAGGTTCGTTCAGAATCAATTTTACCGACCTATCAAATCGACAGTTTAGATGAATGGCGGCCTTAGTTTGAAACTAACAATGCAACAAATCGGGTACGCACTTATCATATTATTGGGATGTTTATCATTTGCGATCTTTTTGACAATTAATTCGGTTTGGCTCTTTGACCTGAACATTCATGCATTACACTTATCAGCTGCAACCGGCATGTCCGCCGAAAGGATGCACGAAGAATACTTGCGAATGATTAATTATATTCAAAACCCTTTAACTAATTCATTGAACTTTAAATATTTTATCAGCTCGCCAAATGGCCTTCAGCATTTTAAAGATGTGAGACATTTAGTTATTTTTAATAATGTTATGGCAGTTATTTTTGTTCCGGTGTCATTTGTACTTGTACGGCGGTTAAATAAAAAATCACTAACGTGGATGCTTTTAACACCGATAAAAACGGTGGTCATCTTTTCGTTAGTGATTGTTTCAATTATGATTGTCAATTTCGAACAGGTATTTATTTATTTTCATGAGCTATTGTTTCGAAATAGTGATTGGATTTTCGACCCGGATCTGGACCCAGTTATTAATATGCTGCCGGATACATTCTTTTTTGAATGTTTTACCTTATTTTTTATTGTGTTTTTGGCATTACACTTATGGTTATATATTTTGGCCAAAAAATCACTCAGATCGGATCCTCCATTAAAATCCACAAGATCAGGTAAGCAATAAAGCCGGGGAACAGAGGAGTAAATGCGAGTAACAGAAAAACAATTCTCGCAAGTAGTGGATCCCAGTCATATTTTTCGCTTAATCCACCAATAACGCCGGCAATGACTCGATGCTCCTTGGAGCGATGGATATGAATTTTCATCTGATAATCCTCCTTCGAGTTGATTAATAAAATCTTAACTTAACCATACCTGAATAGAAAACAGATTTCAATTATGATACACTACTATGTTAGATAATCGAATAAGTGGGAGAGTTATATGTTAACTTTAAATATTAATGCAAATTTAGGAAATCAAGAAGTCGTTCTTTCGGATAATTCATATGGGCAACTGTCAGGGATTCGAGTGTTTGGTTCCCCAACAGGTGGTTCGCAGGTTATTCAATGGACATTCACCTCAACCGGTCATAAGCACGAAGGTTTCGTATTCGCAGGCAATTTGACCGAGGGATTGGTTATTGATTCGATAACTGGGAAAGATCAGTATAAAATTCACTTTGTTATTGAATAGAATGATCGTTACAAAGATGCTGCTTGATACATAATGAGACGAAGATACTCTGCTTGATGTTTGAAAAGCCGTATCTTGGTCTCATTCTTTTATAAAGGAGTTTTTTGGATGACAGTAGGGATTGATAAAATCGGTTTTTACACATCACCATATTTTATTGATATGGTTGATCTAGCCCATGCACGGAATGAAGATCCAAGGAAATATTTAATTGGTATTGGGCAAAAAAAGCAAGCCGTTATACCGTCAACTCAAGATGTTGTGACAATGGCGGCTAATGCTGCCCAAAAGATTTTGAGTGAGGGCGATAAAGAAAAAATTGATTTGGTAATTTTCGGAACCGAGACAGGTATTGATAATTCAAAATCTGCCGCTATTTATGTCCAGTCGTTACTTGGAATTTCTAAACAGGCGCGATCTTTTGAAATTAAACAAGCATGTTATGGTGGCACAGCTGGTGTTCAAATGGCAGTGGATCATATTCGTTTACACCCTGAAAGTAAGGCGTTGGTACTGGCTGCTGACATTGCTAGATATGGTCTGAATACGCCTGGAGAAGTTACTCAGGGTGGTGGGGCTGTTGCAATGGTGATTTCTTCGAACCCACGAATCCTAGAAGTGGAAGACAAAAGATCGTTTCACTCTGATAACATTATGGATTTTTGGCGGCCTCTTTATCGCCATGATGCTGTCGTTGATGGTCATTATTCAAATAGTATTTATGTTGATTTTTTTCAACAAACTTGGACGGATTACCGGCAAAAATACCATAGAACAATTGATGATTTTCGAGCATTAACTTTTCATCTCCCGTATACGAAAATGGGCTTGAAGGCGCTTCGCTCAATTATTGATCAAAGTAAACATCCAGAGGCTATATTAGAACAATTTGAAGCCTCTAGAATGTATAATGCGCTTGTGGGGAATCTTTATACTGGTTCTCTATATTTAAGTTTAATTTCTTTATTGTCAAACTCGGAAGCGCTGAATCAAGATGATCTGATTGGTCTTTTCAGTTATGGTTCAGGAGCTCAGGGAGAATTTTATAGTGGCCGATTAAGTGATCAATTTGATAGATCGCAATTAAAAACTGATATGGATACGATACTATCTGAGCGATCTCGAATCACAATTGAGCAATATCAAGAAATGTATCAAACCTTTTTACCACTCAATGAAGAAGACAAATTGTTTGATGTCTCTTCGGATAATAGTTGCTTTGTTCTAAAAGGACGCAAAGAGAATAGAAGAATATACTTGACCAAAAATGGATCGGGAGATGATCAGTCCTTGGACTAATCAAAGTGAATCAAATTCAGAGAAAAAATAAGTCAATTAGATTGAAAGATTTCTCTGGCAGTCTATGTGAGTGCTAAAAAAGAGCCAAGACACATTGTATCTTGAACTCTTTTGAAGTGGCTAAACTATTAGTCGATGTCATTTCTATATAGACTAACGACCTTGCCTAAGATGCTAACCTTAGTCAGAATAATAGGCGCCATTGTATCATTCTCTGGTTGAAGCCTGAAATGATCACTTTCTTTAAAGAATCGCTTGCAGGTCGCTTCATTTTCATCAGTCATAGCAATAACAATATCGCCATTGTCGGCGTAAGCTTGCTTACGAACCACGACATAGTCGCCATTTAGAATGCCTGCATTAATCATACTTTCGCCACGAATTTGTAACATAAACAGGGTCTGGTCATCCTGCGCAAGTTGTGGTGGTAACGGGAAATAATCAGTTGCGTCTTCTACAGCGAGAATAGGTTCGCCAGCGGTGACAGTTCCTAAGATTGGAATCTGTTTTTGCTTAGGTGCAATGCCCAACAGTTCCATCCCTGCAGCCGTGACTTCAAGTGCTCTTGGCTTTGAGGGGTCCTTAACAATATAACCCTTTTTTTGTAACCGATTGATATGACCATGAACTGTTGATGTTGAAGAAAGATTAACCGCTTCGCCAATCTCTCTAACGGTTGGCGGATAACCCTTATCATTAACTTTTTCCCAAATATAGTGTAAAATCTTGTATTGCTTACTTTCAGAATTCTTTGCCATTTTCCGACACCTCATAAGTTACTTTAATTGTTGTTTTAATCGTATCATAAGTTTGAATAGATTTCAAACACACGTTCGTGTAATTTTAACTTTTTTTGTTATAATAGTCTTATTGGAGGAATATCTATGAATGAAAAAGAGAAAAAAGAGCTACAATCAAAAATCGGTGATAACGTTTTAAAGGAAATCGTTCCCCGTATTAATGAATTAGCACACAAAGCAAAGAATGAAGGATTAACAGAAGTTGAAAAAATTGAACGAGCTGAACTACGTAAAAAGTATGTTGCTCGTTTTCGAGAAAACTTTAAGAGCCAAATTGAGTTAATGAAAGTTTATGATAAAAGTGGCAAAGAAATCACTTCAAAAAAGGTGAAAAACATTCAACGTCATAAGGGACTTCGAGACGACTAACCATTAATAATGACTTTTTTAGCTCATTTTACAATTAGGCTTTTATTTTCTTTAAGAATTGTGTAAAATTAACCAATGAGACTATATAAGGAGGCCTTGTTTTGGCAACTTGGATTTGGATTCTAATTGTTATTGTGGCCTTGGTCATTGGTTTAATTGGTGGTTTTTACGGTGCTCGTAAATATATGGAAAAGTACTTGAAAGAAAATCCGCCATTTAACGAAGATCAATTGCGTCAATTAATGTTACAGATGGGTCAAAAACCTTCTCAAAAGAAGTTGAATCAGATGATGCATACAATGCAAAGCAATATGGGTAAGAAATAGCATTATCTTAGTCAACAATAAAGAGGCCATTCAAAGAATTTTGACTTGGCCTCTTTTTTGATATCATCAATGTTCATAGATGATTAATTATTCAATTTTGTCGGTTGTATTTTTCTTTGAAATGTCAACGTATTTGAAATCGGGATTGACGGCGTAATCTAAAGCATCAAAAGCGGTTTGCATCTGCTGTTCAACTTCTTTTTGATAGTTGTCATCCAGCTTGTGTTTCCGGTCGATATAAATTGGTTCACCAAAAGCAATTGTGACTTTTTTTCGGCTGAATAACCGTTTAAAGCTTAATGGTCCCTGATAAACGGTTGGAACCAGTGGTACATTCGCCAATTGTGAAATGAGTGCTGCGCCACTTTTTAATTGCTCTGAATGGCGAGTCCCGGATGGAAAAAGGATAAGCGATAAATCTGATTTTTTTAAAATTCTGACGGGTTTTTTAATTGCTGAGGGGCCGGGATGGTCCCGGTCCACTGGAAAAGCGTTGGCGTGATCCAGAATCCATTTTAAAATCGGATTTTTGAAAAGTTCTTTTTTTGCCATAAAACTAAATTTTTTTGGACTGGCTGCTAGTGCAAAATAAATCGGATCAAACCATGTCCGGTGGGGCCCAACTAAAATATAATTCCCTTTGGGCAGGCGTTCCTTATATTGATAATGCGCATTTCCATTAATAATAAATACAAAAATACGCACAAGCACACGGACAAATGAATAAAACAATCCCATTCCTTCTTTCTTAATCTGATAAAATAATAGTAACTTAAACGAGAAGCGTTTGGCAAACAAATTTGTGAAAGGTTCAAAAAATAATGCGAGTGAAATTAAAAAAGAATGAACGAATTGATCAATTATATAGTAATAATGTTTCCATTATTCAAAGCAACGACGTTTTTTCGTTTTCATTAGATGCTGTTTTATTAGCAGAATTTGCACAGGTTGGAAGCAAACGGGTTAAAAATATCATTGATTTGTGTTCTGGTAATGGTGCAGTTGGCCTGTTTTTAAGCAGTGAAACATCTGCTCAAATCACCATGGTTGAAATTCAGGAAAAGCTCGCCGATATGGCAGCAAGAAGTATTCAGTTAAATCATTTGGAGAATCAGGTACATGTTGTTAATGATGATTTAAAAAATACCACTCATTATATTTCCAAAGATTCAGTTGACGTGATTGTTTGTAATCCACCTTACTTTGTCAATTATGAAACTAGTGAAAAAAATCCAAATCAGTATTTGGCTATTGCACGGCACGAAATTAAAACGACGATTGATGAAATCACTAAAATTTCAGCAGACTTGCTAAAAACGAACGCTAAGTTATTTGTGGTTTACCGTCCCGATAGACTCACAGATCTCCTACTGAGTTTACGGAATCATCATTTGGAGCCTAAAATATTACAATTTGTTCGGTCTAAAACGACCTCGGAAGCAAATATGGTGTTAGTAGAAGCAATTAAAAGCGGCAAACCGAATGGATTGAGAATTCAAGAAGATTTAATTACTCATGAAGGTAATGACTATTCAGACAAAGTGAAGCGAATTTTATATGGGGAAACAAATTAAAAAATATTATATATATGTTTTACTGTGTGAAGACCGTACTTTATATACAGGCTTTACAACGAATGTTGAAAAGCGTTTTCAAACTCACAAACTGGGAAGGGGTGCTAAATATACGCGATCACATCGACCAATTAAAATACTATTTCAAAAGCAATTCCCAACTAAGCATGATGCTTTAAGTGCAGAATATGCGTTTAAACAATTAACAAGAAAGCAGAAATTGCAATACATTAATAACCCGGACTCGTTTTTATAAATATCAGTGAAAAAATGCACAAACTTTCTAATTTTCAGCAAAAACAACATATAAAAGTGTTATAATACAAGTAACATGTTTAGGAGGTAATATTCTTGAAAATTATTGCTTATGGCATTCGTGACGATGAAAAACCATATTTAGATAAGTGGAGTGAAGAAAACCCTGATGTAGAAGTTGCATCGACTGGTGAACTGTTAGACGAGTCAACAGTTGATCAAGCAAAGGGTGCCGATGGTGTGGTAACATACCAACAAAAGCCTTACACTGCTGCTGTTCTAGACAAACTAGGCGAATTTGGTATCAAGTTCCTTTCATTACGTAACGTTGGTGTTGATAATATTGATGCTGATGCTGCAAAACGCAACGGTATTCAAGTTACCAATGTACCAGCATATTCACCAGAAGCAATCGCTGAATTTACAGTTACTCAATTAATGAGATTGTTACGTCGAACAAATACTTTCGATCGTAAACAAGCTAATGGTGACCTTCGTTGGGCACCAGACATTGCTGAAGAATTGAACCAATTAACTGTTGGCGTTTTTGCCACTGGTCGAATTGGTCGTGCTGCAATGCGTATTTATAAAGGGTTCGGTGCTAAGGTTATCGCTTATGATATCTTCCATAATCCAGAATTGGAAAAGGAAGGTGTCTATGTCGACTCACCTGACGAACTTTATGCTCAATCAGATGTCCTTTCAATTCATGCACCTGCAACTAAAGAAAATGAACATATGTTAAATGATGAAGCCTTCAGTAAGATGAAGGACGGTGTTTATATCTTAAACCCAGCTCGTGGTGCTTTAGTTGATACTGATGCACTTATTAGAGCACTTGATTCCGGAAAAGTCGCCGGTGCTGCTCTTGATGTATATGAAAATGAAGTTGGTATTTTCAATACCGACTTTGGTAGTTTTGATAAAATTCCTGATGAACGATTAAAAGGACTTATGAAACGAGAAAACGTTCTAGTTAGTCCCCATATTGCCTTCTATACTAAGCGTGCTGTTCGTAACATGGTTTACTTTGCGATGGATGCTAATAAGTCACTTATCTCAACAGGTAAGTCTGACAAGTTGGTTAAGCTTTAAAGGATCAAATAATCTGTTTAATAAAAGGGATTTTCAACGGTTTATAGTTGAAAATCCCTTTTTAATGCAAAAATTGTTGGAAATTAAAAAGGTGAAAAAACGGCTGGGTTAAACCTCAGCCGCTAATTCTAATAATAATTCTTGGAGTTGTTCGCTGTTATTGACAGTTTGATCTGGAATGATATTTGGGTCAATAATCGACCCATCATGATTGTTGTACCAAACGGTTTGCCAACCAGCCCTTTTAGCAGGCACAATATCGTTTAAATATGAACTACCTACATACATCATCTCATTACCGCGAAGTTCGAATTTTCGGTTCATTAGCGTAAAAATCATTGGATCGGGTTTTTTAGCATTGGCGTCCTCGGAAGTAATAATACTTTCCCTGTCAAACCAGTGTTGAAGATTTAATCTAGTGATTTTTGAAAGTTGATTTTCAGTCGATCCATTAGTAATAATGCCAAGTTTAAATTTTTCAATCAGTTTATTAAAAACGTGAGTTAACCCGTCAAATAATTGAATGTCCTGACTAAATTTGCTGTAAAGTTGCCAAAAGTCTTCTGCCTTCTTTTGTGTAAGGCCATCAAGATTAAATTCTTTAAAAGAATGATGGAGACAATGAAAGCTAATGTCTGTTTTTGAAAGTTGAAATTGATTATCCAGATTATTTTTTGCTACAACTAATTGTTCCTGCTGAACATAGTTGGAGAAAATTTTATTTATCAAATTGCTATCAACATCATTTGAGAATATTTGTTTGAAAGCTTCATTAAATGATGGTTTCTGATCGTACAAAGTATCGTCAACGTCAAAAACGATGGCTTTAATCATATAGATTCCTCCTCGTCACGATTAATCATTTTAACACGTTTTACAAAAGTTTAACAATTTTCTTAATATTTTTAACAGCAAAATCATGTTATCACTTGCTTTCGCAGTCAATTTTAGCTATACTCTTATAGGTGTTTTAATTACACACTCGATGTGATGCCATTGGTGTTGCTACAATTATGTAGTTCCAATAACAGATGATCATCGGGGAGGAAAAAACTTTAATGGAGGCTACTATATTATGGCTGTAATTTCTATGAAACAATTGTTGGAAGCCGGAGTTCATTTCGGTCACCAAACCCGTCGTTGGAATCCAAAGATGAAACAGTACATCTTTACTGAACGAAACGGGATTTACATCATTGATTTGCAAAAAACTGTTAAATTAATTGATGTTGCTTATAACTTCATGAAAGAGGAAGCTTCAAAGGGTGCTGTTGTTTTGTTTGTTGGTACTAAGAAACAGGCACAAGATTCAATTGCTGAAGAAGCTACCCGTGCTGGTCAATATTATGTTAACAATCGTTGGCTTGGCGGAACGCTTACTAATTGGAATACCATTCAATCACGTGTAAAGCGTCTTAAAGATCTTAAGAAGATGGCGACTGATGGGACATTTGATGTTCTTCCTAAGAAGGAAGTTTCATTATTAATGAAGCAACGTGATAAGCTTGAAAGATTTTTGGGTGGTATCGAGGATATGCCTAAACTCCCAGATGTTTTGTTTATCGTTGACCCTCGTAAAGAACAAATTGCTGTTCACGAAGCTCAAAAGCTAAATATCCCAATCGTTGCAATGGTTGATACAAATACTGATCCTGACCAAATTGATGTTGTTATTCCTTCAAACGATGATGCTATTCGTGCCGTTCGATTGATTACGTCAACAATGGCTAATGCAATCATTGAAGGCCGTCAGGGTGAAGATGAAGTTAACGAAGATACTTTCGAAAACGGATCAAAGACTGACAAGAAAGATTCAAAAGAGGATTCAATTGAAGATATTGCTAATGCTGTAGAAGGCAAGAGCGATACTGATAATAAGTAATAGCACTTAGGCTGACTCTATCGCTATAGACCTATTTGGCCTTGGTGAAGAGTCAGTTTTTATGTAAAGAATTAAGGAGGCCACTAAAATGGCAAAAATTTCTGCATCACAAGTTATGCAACTACGTAAGAAGACCGGTGTTGGTATGATGGATGCCAAGAAGGCACTTGTTGCAACTGAAGGCGATTTTGATAAGGCGATCGAAGTATTACGTGAAAAAGGGGTTGCCAAGGCTGAAAAGAAAAGTGACCGTGTTGCCGCAAATGGTTTAGCAACTGTTGCTGTAAAGGATAACACAGCTGCAATCATCGAAGTTAACTCCGAGACTGACTTTGTTGCTTCAAGTGATCCGTTTAAAGCCGCTGTTTCTCGAATCAGTGACGCTATTGTAGCTAATAAGCCTGCCGACGTTGATGCTGCTTTAGCACTTTCGACTGAAAAAGGTACAATTAAAGATGATTTAGTGGAAACAACTCAGGTAACTGGTGAGAAAGTTAGTTTACGTCGATTTGAAATTGTTGAAAAAAATGATGACCAAGTCTTTGGTTCATACTTACACAATGGCGGTCTAATCGCTTCTCTTGTTGAACTTAAAGGTGCGGATGAAGCAACTGCAAAAGACGTTGCAATGCACGTTGCTGCCACTAATCCAGAGTACCTAAATCAATCTGAAGTTCCGGCAGAGCGGTTAGCCCATGAGAAGGAAATTTTAACTCAGGAAGCCTTAAATGAAGGCAAACCTGAGAAGATTGTTGAAAAAATGGTTGAAGGTCGTCTTCACAAGTTCTTGGCAGAAATTTGCTTGGAAGATCAAGAGTTCGTTAAAGACCCTGATCAAACAGTTGCACAATACGTTGCTTCCAAGAACGGTTCAATCGTTAAATTTGTTCGCTATGAAGTCGGCGAAGGCATCGAAAAAAAGCAAGAAAGCTTTGAAGATGAAGTTCGCGATCAATTAGGTAATTAATTTTTTATGAAGGGCTGGAACAACGAGATACATTTGTTCCAGCCCTTTTTTTCGGCTTTAAAAAATTTGACACTATTTTATAGACTTTTGACACTATTTTATAGACTTTAGTTTTGAAAAGCTGTTAAGAATTACTGAATTTGTTAGTTTTATTGTTGTAGCTAACTTGAGTATGCTAAAATTGATGTTAATGATTAACTATGGGAGGCACTTTGATGTCCAAAGTAAAATATAACCGAATTATTTTAAAATTAAGCGGTGAAGCTTTAGCCGGTGATAGAGGGTTCGGAATTAATCCACCGGTAATTAAAGACGTTGCCAAAGAAATCAAGGATATTTTCGAAATGGGTGTTCAAATTGGCATTGTCGTTGGCGGTGGAAATATGTGGCGAGGCGAAGCTGGTGCCGAGATGGGAATGGAACGTGCCCAAGCCGATTACATCGGTATGTTAGGAACGACGATGAACGGTCTTGCACTTCAAGATAATTTGGAATCACTTGATGTCCCAACACGTGTACAAACTTCAATTGAGATGCGTCAGATTGCTGAACCTTATATTCGTCGAAAAGCTGTTCGTCATTTGGAAAAAGGCCGGGTTGTTATCTTCGCGGGTGGAACTGGGAATCCATATTTTTCAACAGACACAACTGCGGCTCTACGGGCAGCGGAAATTGGCGCAGATGCAATTTTGATGGCCAAAAATGGTGTCGATGGCATTTATACTGCTGATCCGCGAACACACAAAGATGCTAAGAAGTATGAGACTCTCACATATATGGACATTTTAGAAAAAGGGCTTAAGGTAATGGACTCAACAGCGAGTTCGTTATCTATGGATAATCATATTCCGCTGGTTGTCTTTAATTTAAATAAGCCGGGAAACATTCGGAAAGTTGTATCTGGAGATAGTATTGGAACAACTGTGAAGGAGAAATAGAAATGGCAGACACGCAAACAGTTTTAAATGAAGCAAAAACTAAAATGAAAAAGGCACAGGAAGTGCTGGAGCATGAGTTGGGAAGTATTCGTGCCGGCCGCGCTAATGCAAGCCTATTAAGTGGTGTAACGGTGGATTATTATGGTGCGCCAACACCCTTAAACCAGATTGCTTCAATTTCAATTCCTGAAGCCAGAGTTATCCTAATTACGCCATATGATAAATCTTCTTTGGACAATATCGAAAAGGGGATATATGAAGCTGATTTGGGACTTAGTCCTGCAAATGATGGAACGGCTATTCGTTTGGCAATTCCAGCGTTAACCGAAGAACGTCGAAAGGAAGTTGCTAAGCAAGTAAAGGCAACTGGTGAAAAGAGTAAAGTTGCTGTTCGGAATGTTCGTCGCGAAGCAATGGATACTTTCAAACGCGGTAATAAAAGTGAAGAAATCACGGATGATGAGCTACACCGCCTTGAAGATCAAGTTCAAAAGTTAACTGATAATTCAATTAAAAGTGTTGATAAAATCGTTGCTGATAAAGAAAACGAAGTCATGAATGGCTAGAAAGTGGGTTCAATAATGGCAGATAACAATAACAATAATAATGATGAGGTTTCTGTAGTACCTGGTACACCGGAGTTTGATAAGATGTTATTCAAGCTCAATAAACCAGTCACTGAAGATAATTTAGGTGATTTAGATTATAACGGGAGTCGTTTACAGCCTGTTCAAGATGACTTGTATGCAATGCCGGCATTTGTGACAGATGATTTTAATTTATTCTTTATTGTGTCACAGTTGGTAGAAGAAGATTGGGTGATCGCTTTCTCAAATGCAACCATTGAGAAAGGCCATGAAATCACTGATTTATCAGAACCGATGACAACAGGTAAAGGTCTCAATGAACTAGGTCAAAAGAGCCCATCAGATGCTAATCAATTGTTGAAGTACTTTAATACTTTAGCAGAGGCAAATCGCGGTGAATGGCGAATGGTTGAACGTCCGGATAGTGCAGAAGACTAACAATTAAGTGCATTTTAGGATGAGTTTTTCTTCTCATCCTTTATTTTTTCCTGAATTGTTTAGAGGAGAGTTCAATGTTTAATAATAAAAAGAACGCAAAATCATCTATTCACTTGGACTCCGATAGAATTCCCAAGCATATCGCAATCATTATGGATGGTAATGGGCGTTGGGCAAAAAAAAGACATTTGCCACGAATCGCAGGCCATAGACAGGGAATGGAGACCGTTAAAACCGTTACAATGGCTGCAAGTAAATTAGGTGTAAAGGTTTTGACTTTATATGCATTTTCAACTGAGAATTGGAAACGGCCAAAGGATGAAGTTAGTTTTTTGATGGGACTGCCAGTTAAATTTTTTAATAATTTTGTTCCTGAATTAATAGAAAATAATGTTAAAGTTTCAGTAATGGGTCTTATTGATCAGTTACCTGAGAACACACAAAAAGCGGTTCGGGATGCAATTTCTCAAACCAGTAAATGTACTGGTATGATCTTAAATTTTGCTCTAAACTATGGCAGTAGACTTGATATCCGGTTGGCAGTGCAAAATATTGCAAGCGAAATCAAAAATGATGCGATTTCTATTTCTGATATTGATGATGATTTGATTTCCCGCCATTTGATGACTGGATTTTTAGGCGATTACGCTGATCCTGACCTATTAATTCGAACAAGTGGTGAAGAACGCATTTCAAATTTCTTGCTCTGGCAGATTGCTTACAGTGAATTGGTTTTTACCGATGCACTTTGGCCAGATTTTGATGGTCAGACGCTGCGGCAGATGATTTTTGAATACCAGCATCGAAATCGGCGATTTGGCGGTTTGAAAAATGAATAACAGGGGGCAAATTTAAGTGAAACAACGTGTAATAACTGCGGTTGTCGCGCTGATTATCTTTATTCCGATAATTATTTTGGGTGGCTTATGGATTGACATCGCCGCTTTGGTTTTGGGAATTGTCGCAGTTTCAGAAATCTTAGTTATGAAAAAAAGGATTTTGGTATCTGGTGAGTCGATTATCGCGTATTTAGGTGTTAGTGCACTGATATTACCGGACAGTTGGACGGGCTTTTTACCCAATAACTTTAACCAGACATTTATCTTTTTCCTTTTTGTTTTAATGTTATTATTAGTGACTGTCCTAAGCAGAAACTTGTTCACTTTTGACGATGCAGGTGTCATTGTGCTTGGGATGCTGTATATTGGAATGGGTTTTCATTATTTCATTGCAGCCAGAGCAGAGTCATTACCAGTGTTATTGTACGCACTGTTTATTGTGTGGGTAACTGATAGTGGTGCTTATATTTTTGGACGACTGTTTGGTAAGCATAAGTTGGCACCTCGAATTAGTCCTAACAAGACTTGGGAAGGGTCAATCTGTGGCTCAATTGCAGCGACAATTTTATGCTCAACTTTTATTTTCTTCTATCCAATTCCTGGTTATTCAATGATTGAAATGATTATGATTACGATTTTCCTTTCAATTGCCGGGCAATTTGGAGACTTAATTGAATCAGCGCTCAAAAGATACTATGACGTTAAAGATTCAGGCAAGATTCTTCCAGGGCATGGTGGAATCTTAGATAGATTCGATAGTTTGTTACTTGTATTACCAATGCTGCATTTAGTTGGTATTATTTAATTTTTGATTAGGAGGAAAGTGCCGCTTGATAACTACAATTATAGTTTTCATCATTGTCTTTGGTATTTTGGTTATCTTTCACGAGTTCGGTCACTATATTATGGCCAAGCGTTCAGGAATATTAGTTCGTGAATTTTCTGTTGGAATGGGGCCAAAAGTTTTCTTTCATCGAAGTGGCAGTACGACTTTCACATTAAGGCTATTACCTCTTGGTGGATATGTTCGAATGGCGGGTGAAGTTGATGATGGTGAGGAAGAATTAAAACCCGGAACACCTGTTACATTACAATTAAATGATCAAGGCGTTGTAACTCGAATTAATACGAGCAACAAGCATTCGCTGTTTCAGGGAATCCCTTTAACCGTTACAGGAACTGACTTAGCGCATGATTTATATATAAAAGGATATGAAAACGGCGACGAATCTGACGTTAAAAAATATCCCGTTGATCATGATGCTATCATTATTGAAAGTGATGGTACTGAACTACAGATTGCACCGGAGGATGTTCAATTCCAAGCTGCCCCGCTTGGCAAACGAATGTTAACTAATTTTGCCGGGGTTTTTAATAACTTTATCCTGGCTATTCTTGTATATACAATCTTGGGATTTGTTCAAGGTGGCGTTCAGTCGAATACCAATAAAATTAACGTGATGCCTTCGGACTCTGTTGCGCGTCAAGCCGGCGTTAAATCCGGTGACCGAATTCTATCTATCAATGGGCATAAGACAGCGGATTGGGACCAATTGGCCGTTCAAATTCAATCGAATCCGGGCAAGAAGGTAACCGCGGAAATTTCCAGAGATGGTCAAAATAAGAGTATTCAAATGACACCTAAATCCAATACACAAGGCGGCAAAAAGATTGGAATGATTGGTATCACCCAGTCACTTGATACTAGTTTTAAAGCAAAGGTCTTATCTGGATTCACACAAACCTGGACAATGACAAAGACGTTATTGGGCGCTTTGTGGTCAATGGTAAGTGGTCACTTCAGTCTAAATGATCTTGGAGGCCCTGTGGCCATATTTGCGACTACTTCGCAAGCTGCATCGCTAGGGATTTCAGGTGTTCTTAATTTCTTGGCTTGGTTATCGTTAAACCTTGCGATTATTAACTTAATTCCAATCCCCGGTCTTGATGGCGGTAAATTAGTGCTCAATATTATTGAAGCAATTAGAAGGAAGCCGGTTTCTCAAAGAACAGAAACAGTCGTTACGTTGATTGGTTTTGCATTTTTGATGATACTAATGATTTTAGTTACTTGGAATGATATTGAACGTTATTTCCTGCACTAAAGCGTAAGAAATTGGTCTTATGGGCCAAATACACAGAAGGATGACATAAAGGAGAAATTATTGGATTATGAAGCAGTCTAAAATTTTAGTTCCGACGTTAAAGGAAACGCCCAAGGGTGCTGAAGCCCTTAGTCATAAAATGTTAGTTCGAGCCGGATATATCAAGCAAATTTCTGCAGGTATGTATGCTTATTTGCCACTTGCATATCGCGTTCTGACAAAAATTGAAACTATTGTTCGACAAGAAATGGAAAAGACCTCTGCTCATGAAATGTTGATGCCGGATGTTCTTCCTGCTGAATTATGGAAAGAATCGGGACGTTATGAGACATACGGACCAGAACTATTCAAATTCAAGAATCGACATGATACTGATTTTATTTTGGGACCCACTCACGAAGAAACCTTTACTGAACTGATTCGGGATTCAATTAAATCATATAAACAATTACCATTGGTCCTTTACCAAATTCAAAACAAATACCGTGATGAGGATCGCCCACGATACGGGCTGTTAAGAAGCCGAGAATTCATTATGAAAGATGCGTACTCATTTGCGGCTAATGAAGCGGATCTTGATGATGCTTATCGTGCCATGGAAAAAGCTTATCGCACTATTTTTGATAGAATTGGACTTAAGTATCGTGTGATTATCGGTGATGGTGGTGCTATGGGGGGATCTGATTCCAAAGAGTTTTCCGCTATGGCTGCAGTTGGTGAAGATACAATTGTCTATTCAGATGAAAGTGATTACTTTGCAAATCTGGAAATGGCAAAATCGAAGGCCACTGATGAGCCATCAACAGAAGCAGAGGCCGATCTAAAAAAAGTCGCAACACCTAATGTTAAGTCAATTGATGAAGTAGCTGACTTTCTTGGTGTTTCTACTAAGAAAACAATTAAATCGATGCTTTATATTGCTGATGAGAAACCTGTCTTGGTTTTAGTTCGTGGTGATTACGATGTTAATGATGTAAAGTTAAAAAATTACTTAAAAGCAGATTTCCTTGACCTTGCAACTGATGAACAAGCCGTCAAATTTTTAAAGGCTGATTTTGGATCTTTGGGTCCAGTTGGAGTTAGCGATGACGTTCGCATTTTAGCTGATACACGGGTTGGCAATATGAAAAATGCTGTCGTTGGTGCCGATGAGGATGGTTACCACTATGTTAATGCCAACTTGAATCGAGATTTTCGCATTGATGCTGTTGATGATTTTGTTGTTGTTAAGGAAGGCGAACTGTCACCGGACGGTAAGGGCAAACTAAAATTCACACGCGGCATTGAAATTGGTCATATTTTTAAACTTGGTACAAGGTATTCTAAAAGCCTAAATGCCAATGTTTTAGATGAAAATGGCCGATCAATTCCTGTTATCATGGGTTCTTACGGAATTGGTATCAGTCGATTACTTTCAGCAATTTCCGAGCAAAATGCGGATGAAAATGGTTTGGTTTGGCCAGTTGCGGTTGCACCATATACTGTTCATGTCATTCCAATCAACGTTAAAAAAGAAGTTCAAATGAATTTGGCAAATCAGATTGAAGAACAGCTAACCGAAAATGGCATAGAAGTCCTTGTTGATGACCGTAAGGAACGACCAGGTGTAAAGTTTGCAGACTCTGATCTATTGGGTATTCCATTAAGAATTACGGTTGGAAAAAAAGCCGATGAAGGAATTGTTGAAATCAAGATTCGAAAAAACGGTGAAACAGTCGAAAGTAAAGTTGAAGAACTGAGCGATACTGTTAAAATCCTGTTAAAGAATCTAAATTAGTTTTATACTGGTAAAGTATTTTTGTAGGATTTAAGATGATTGGTTTTAGAGAAGGTGAGATCGAAAGTTGTTTTTGTTCTCAGCTTCTTTTTGCACTAAATGAGGAGGGTGCTCTTTGAGTTTGGATCAAAATGCTTTATTTGAAAAGTTGTTGGAGCAGCTTCAATGGGAAGAGGCGAAAAGCTCGCCTTTCTTTCAGGGCGCAAAAATTGACCGTTTAGAGGTTCATGAACAAAGTCTTCGGTGGCAATTTGATGTTTCTGTTCCCCGAATTTTGCCTTTTGAGGTATTTAACGATTTTAACGCCCGTTTACAGTCTTCTTTTCAAGAGATTGCGAAAGTATCACTGAATATTACACCGGCTAACGATCACTTCAACGAACAATTGTTACGACAATATTGGCAATGGATAGTTGTTAATAGTGGTGTAACATCTCCCTTAATTCAGGAACTTTGTGAGGACCGAGCTCCTTCAATTGTTGATTCAAGAGTCGAATTTATGGCCGAAAATGAAATTGTCAAGAATTTCATGACTAATACGGCACTTGGACCAATTGAAGAAATGTATCAAAAAGCCGGCTTTCCCAATTTCACAATTCACACAATTGTTGACGAAACGTCTTCTCAAAAGAATATTGAAGCACTTAAGAAAAAAAATGAAGTTCAAAATGCGGAATTAGTCAAAAAAGCCAATGCTGCGATTAAAGAAAATGCCAAAAAACGAGCAAACCACCCAGGAGCCACCTCAGGCTCTGCCATCATAGGTAAGAAAATAAGTGGCGATGCGCCAATTATGAAGATGGAAGATATCATTGAGGAAGAGCGTTCGGCGGTTGTTTCGGGATATGTTTTTAACAAAGAAGTCAGATCCTTAAGATCAGGTCGACAGTTGCTAATGTTAAAGATCACTGACTATACATCATCAATTCAAGTTAAAAAGTTTTCTAATCGTGGTGAAGAAGCCTTATTTGATGAAATCAATGAAGGCGATTGGGTGAAAGTCCGTGGGAGTATACAAGAAGATAATTATTCTCATGAGCTAACCTTAAATGCCTATGATATTAATCCTGTTAAAAAAATTAGTCGAAAAGATACGGCTCCTGAAGGAGAAAAAAGAGTTGAATTACATTTGCACACATCGATGAGTCAAATGGATGCAACTAATAATATTGCTGATTATGCAAAGCAGGCAAAGGCATGGGGTCATCCGGCACTGGCAATCACAGATCATGCAGCCGTTCAAGGTTTCCCTGATGCGTTTCATGCCGGTCAAAAGAATGATCTTAAAATGCTATACGGTGTCGAAATTAATTTGGTAGATGATGGCGTACCTATCACTTATAATGATAAACATATTCCTTTAAAAGATGCGACTTACGTGGTATTTGATACTGAGACGACCGGTCTTTCAGCTATTTATGATCGAGTGATTGAATTATCAGCCGTCAAAATGAAAAATAGCAACGTTATCGATCAATTTGAAGAGTTTATCGATCCGGGATTCCATCTTTCAGAACAGACAACAAATTTAACCTCGATCACGGATGAAATGGTTCATGGTTCAAAATCCGAAGAAGAAGTATTCAAGCTGTTTAGAGACTTTTGTGAAGATGCAATCGTTGTTGGTCATAATGTAACGTTTGATATTGGGTTTATGAACACCGGCTATGTTCGTCATGGGATGCCAGAAATAAAGAATCCAATTATTGATACATTGACACTGGCACGTTTCCTATATCCCAATATGCGGGGATATCGGTTAAATACATTAGCCAAGAAATTTGATGTGAATCTTGAGCATCACCATCGAGCAATTTATGATGCTGAGACAACCGGACATTTGAACTATTTATTTTTAAAAGATGCAGAAGATCGGTATGGCATTGTCTATCATGATGAGTTAAATGATCACATGACTGAAAATGATGCTTACAAGCATGCCCGTCCCTCGCATGCGGTCATTATCGCTAAAAATCAAGTTGGTTTGAAAAACATGTTCAAAATTGTCTCCCTTTCTAACGTTGATTATTTCTTTAGGGTTCCCAGAGTACCACGTACACAATTAGAGAAGTTTCGCGAAGGTATTATTGTTGGGTCCGCTTGCTCTTCAGGCGAGGTTTTCACCGCAATGATGCAAAAAGGAATGGATGAAGCCCGAAAAAAGGCGGGGTTTTATGATTACTTGGAAGTTCAACCTAAACGGGCGTATGCACCGCTAATTGAAAGCCATCTCATTTCCGATGAGGCAAATCTTGAAGAAATTTTAACTAATATTGTTAAATTAGGTGATGAGTTAAAGAAGCCAGTCGTTGCAACAGGCGATGTTCATTATCTTAATCCGCAAGATTACATTTATCGTAAAATTTTGATCAACTCTCAAGGTGGTGCCAACCCGCTTAACCGTCAAGAATTACCAGATCTACACTTTTTAACTACAAATGAAATGTTGGATGATTTTGCGTTCTTAGGTGCAGAAAAGGCTAAGGAAATTGTTGTCACAAATACCAATCGGATTGCCGATGATATAGATGATGTTCATCCCCTAAAGGATCGTCTCTATACGCCAAAAATGGAAGGCTCAGAAGATGAAATTAAAGAGCGAACCATGACGACAGCACACCAATGGTATGGAGATCCCTTGCCTAAGATTGTTGACGACCGGTTGACGACAGAGCTTAAAAGTATTATTGGGAATGGATTCTCAGTTATTTATTTGATTGCTCAACGATTGGTTGCGAAAAGTAACAAAGACGGTTACTTGGTTGGATCTCGTGGATCAGTTGGGTCTAGTCTGGTAGCAACATTAACTGGAATCACCGAAGTTAACCCGTTGCCACCACACTATCGATGTCCTAATTGCCAACACACAGAGTTCTTTACGAAGGGTGAATATAGCTCAGGATATGACCTGCCAAGAAAAAAATGCCCCGAATGTGGTACTCAGATGATCGGGGACGGTCATAATATTCCATTCGAAACTTTCTTGGGATTTACTGGAAATAAGGTTCCTGATATTGATTTGAACTTTTCTGGCGATTATCAACCAATTGCCCATAACTATACGAAGGTTTTATTTGGTGAAAAAAATGTATTTCGTGCCGGAACAATTGGAACGGTCGCAGATAAAACAGCATATGGTTATGTGAAAGCCTATGAACGTGATAAAGGTACAACTTATAGACAAGCAGAGGAAGACAGACTAGCAAAGGGTGCTACAGGTGTTAAACGAACTACCGGGCAACATCCTGCCGGCATCATTGTTGTTCCTGCTGATATGGATATCTATGATTTTACGCCAATTCAATATCCTGCTGATGATCAGACTGCTGCTTGGAAGACAACCCATTTTGATTTCCATTCTATTCATGATAATATTTTAAAAATTGATATTCTTGGGCATGATGATCCGACTATGATTCGGATGCTTCAAGATCTATCGGGAATTAATCCAAAATCAATTCCAATGGATGATCCAGGTGTGATGTCGATCTTTTCAAGTCCAAAGATTTTAGGCGTTTCTGAAGAACAAATTCAATCAAAAACCGGTACATTGGGTGTGCCGGAATTTGGAACCCGATTTGTTCGAGGAATGCTTGAACAAACTCACCCAAGCAATTATTCCGAACTTCTTCAAATATCCGGTCTGTCTCATGGAACCGATGTTTGGCTTGGAAATGCTGATGAGTTAATTAAGAATGGTACAGCCACTATTGCAAACGTGATTGGATGCCGTGACAACATTATGACGGATTTAATTCAATGGGGATTAGATTCTGAATTGTCGTTTCAAATTATGGAAAGTGTTCGTCATGGACGTGGTATACCTGATGATTGGCAAGAAGAAATGCGTAAAGCGAAGATCCCAGAGTGGTATATTGATTCTTGCTTAAAAATTAAGTACATGTTCCCAAGAGCCCACGCAGCGGCATATATCTTGATGGCATTGAGGATTGCTTACTTTAAGGTTTACTTTCCATTAATTTACTATGCTGCCTATTTCTCGGTTCGTGCCGATGATTTTGATATTGTTTCAATGTGTCGTGGTAAAGATGCTGTTAAGAATGCCATGAAACAGATTAACGATAAAGGCATGGAAGCTTCAACCAAGGAAAAGAATTTGTTAACAGTTCTTGAACTGGCTAATGAAATGTTGGAACGCGGTTATGTCTTTAAAATGGTAGATCTAAAGAAATCAGCTGCCAATCAGTGGTTGATTGATGGCAATAACCTCATTGCACCATTTAATTCTGTGCCAGGGTTGGGACTTAACGTTGCTAAACAAATCGTAGCTGCTCGGGAAGACAAACCGTTCATTTCAAAAGAGGATTTATCAAAACGCGGTAAGGTTTCAAAAACGTTGATTGATTTTATGACCGAAAACCATGTTTTGGATGGATTACCAGATGAAAATCAATTGAGTTTATTTGACATGATGTAAACGAATCAACTTATTATCGGTTGTCTAAGTCATGTAGGACGATTATCGAGTATGGGTTGCAATTCAACAGTATTGGTCACGATAAACCATTTGTATAAACAAAGAACGTATGTTATACTGTATTTACTAAATAACTTGTAAGGAGTGAGCAGAAATGCTCGCTCTTTTTAATGGATAATTTTAGGAGGCCTATTTTTTGAGCAATGTCGTTGAAACGGTCAAACAAGTTGTGAAGCCGATTTTAGATAAACATACTTTTTATTTATTTGATGTTGAATTTGTTAAAGAAAATAAAAGTTGGTATTTACGTGTGTATATTGATAAAAAAGGTGGCATCACAATTGATGACTGCGTTTTGGTAAGTGACGAACTGAGTGAAAAACTCGATGAAATGGATCCAGACCCCATTCCGCAGCAATATTTTTTGGAAGTTTCTTCTCCGGGCGCTGAACGTCCCTTAAGAAATGATGAAGAGCTTCAGCAAGCAGTGGGAGAATATATTCATATTTCCTTGTACCAAAATTTGAATGGACAGAAAGCTTTTGAAGGATTTCTTCGTTCTGTAACTTCAGATGAACTTGTTTTGCAAAATGACAAGTGGGGCAAGAATGATACCATAAACATTCCAAGAAACCTGATTGCCAAATCACGACTTGCAATCCAATTTTAGGTAAAGGAGACTTAATAATGAGTAAAGAACTTTTAGGAGCTTTGTCAGCTCTTGAAGAAGAGAAGGGAATCAAAAAAGAGGTCGTTATCGAGGCCATGCAGGCGGCTTTGGTTTCTGCATATAAGCGAAACTATGGTCAAGCACAAAACGTTGAAGTTTCTTTTGATGGAACCAAAGGCGAAATGCATGTGTATTCTGTTAAAACCGTTGTTGAAACCGTGACTGATGATCAGATGCAGGTTTCATTGGATGATGCTTTACAGATTAATAAAGGGTACGAAATAGGGGATGACATTAAATTCGAAGTGACCCCTAAAAACTTTGGACGAATTGCTGCTCAAACAGCAAAGCAAGTGATTATGCAACGGGTTCGCGAAGCTGAACGTGAAAATATTTTTGATGAATATTCAAAATATGAAGACGATTTAGTGACAGGGACTGTTGAGCGTCAGGATACTCGTTTTGTCTATATTAATTTGGATAAAGTCGAAGCTGTTATGGGCCCTCGTGATCAGATGCCTAATGAGGTTTATCGCCCTCAAGAACGTATAAAAGTTTATGTTACAAGGGTTGAAAACGCAACCAAGGGACCCCAAGTTTTTGTCAGCCGAACAGATCCAGGGATGCTTAAACGGCTCTTTGAACAAGAAGTTCCTGAGATTTATGATGGAACAGTTGAGATTGTGTCGATTGCTCGTGAGGCGGGGGATCGTGCAAAAGTTGCTGTTCGATCTAATAATTCGGATATTGATCCTGTCGGAACTGCTGTTGGTCCTAAAGGCCAGCGAGTTCAGACAATTGTTAACGAACTGCATGGTGAAAATATGGATATTGTTGAGTGGGACGAGGATGATGCACGATACATTGCTAATGCATTAAATCCTGCCGAAGTTATCGACGTTATTTTTGACGATGATAACGATCGTGCCTGCACCGTGATTGTCCCTGATTATCAGTTGTCACTGGCCATTGGCAAACGTGGTCAAAATGCTCGTTTAGCTGCAAAATTGACTGGTTTTAAGATTGATATCAAATCTGAAACGGAAGCTAAAGAGTTCCTTGCTGAAAGAAAGCAAAAAGCACAGCAGGTGGAAAACGAAGATGAAGGTACAACAGATGAATCAGAAACTGCTGAACCGGACCAAGAGACTTCTGACGACACTCTCGGCGAGTCTGTTGACACTGACAGTCAAGAAGTTCAAACTGAATCCGATGAGGATGTTGAAGCAGATGCTCAAGATGATCAATCAGATAATGTTGAAAAACAAAGTGAGCATATAGATGATGCCGATTCTTCTGATCATACAGAAGATACTTCATCGGATGAGAACCCATCTTCAAATCAAGATTAACTCTTAGGAGGCGATCATTATGAAAAAAAGAAAAATCCCAATGCGTAAAGATATCGTCACTGGCGAAATGGCTCCCAAAAAGGAGTTGGTGAGAATCGTTCGTGACTCCGAGGGCAACGTTTCAATAGATGAAACAGGAAAAAAGTCAGGCCGGGGTGCTTATATCTCTATTAATGTAGATATTGCCAAAAAGGCTAAAGAAGAGCATGTGTTCGAAAAAGTATTTTCAACTCAAATTGACGGTGACTTTTACGATGATCTGATCGCGTATGTTGATCATAAGCAGGCTCGAAAAGAGTTGTTTGAGAATGGAAAATAATCAAGCAATCCTTAATTTTCTCGGAATTGCCAAGCGAGCAAACAAGATTGTATCCGGTGAGAATACGCTTTTATCTGAAATAAGAAACGGAAAGGTCCATTTCTTATTTATTGCATCGGATACCGGACCGTCTACAAGCAAGAAATTTCTTGATAAGTCAAATTACTATCACGTATCTGTCAATACAATGTACACTAAAGAGGTATTAAGTAACGCTATCGGAATGAAAAGAACCATTATCGGAATTAAAGACCAGGGAATTTCAAAAAAAATGATTGAATTAACAAATAGGATAAAGGGAGAGTGATTATATGGGGAAAAAGCGAATTTATGAATTAGCCAAAGAACTCAACATCTCCAGTAAAAAAATTATCGATGAGGCCAGCAAACGTGGTGTTGCTGTGAAAAACCATATGTCAACAGTTGATGCAAATCAAGAAAAACAAATTCGACAATTATTCAAAAAAAATGGTACTTCAGATAGAACACAAAACAGTCAAAGCAGCCATTCATCGGTAAGTAATGGTCGTCATACAACTCAATCCGATCGCCATAGCCATAATGCCCAGCAGGGTCAACGTTCGGAACGTTCAAATCAAACTAATCATTCTCAGGGTGAAAGTCGGAGCCAACGTGCCAATAATCATTCAGAGAATAAAAATAGTTCTTCTCAAGGAAAACGAGAGACAACCCATAATAGTGCTGGTACCAATCGTCAAAGCAGTCAAAATAATCATAGTAACAATCGTAGTCGCACTCAACGAAATAATGATTCTGGTACGCGCTCCAATAATACACAGTCTAGAACTAATAATACTGCACACACTAGTTCAGCGACTAATACAAGCAACAGTAATAGCACCAGTCGTCAGAGTCGCCCAAGTACCAATAATGCAAATCATCGCAATACTGGCAGTGGCCGGTTTGGCGGTAGCTTAAATCGCCGTAATAATAGTGGTGGTTCGAGAAAAGCTAATAAAAAACGCAATAAGAAGCAGCGTAAGCAACAAAACCAACGACTTCGTCAAGTCGAGCATCACGGGGCTCCAGAACGAAAAGCACGTCCGTTACCAACGGTTCTTGAGTACGAAGATGGTATGAATGCACAAGATCTTGGTAAAATTATGCATCGTGAGCCGGCTGAAATTGTTAAGAAGTTGTTCATGTTAGGTGTTATGGTTAACCAGAACCAGTCTTTGGATAAAGATACAATTGAAATTCTGGCTGCTGATTATGGGATTGAAGCCAAAGAAAAGATTCATGAGGATTTATCCAACCTTGATGAAATCTTTGAAAAAGAAATGAAGAATGCAAAGCATTTAGTTTCACGTCCACCAGTTGTCACAATCATGGGGCACGTTGATCATGGTAAGACAACTTTGCTGGATCATTTGCGTCATTCTCATATTACTGCCGGTGAAGCTGGTGGCATTACCCAGGCAATTGGTGCTTATCAAGTCCGTCATGGCGATAACATCATTACATTCCTTGATACACCTGGTCATGCGGCCTTCACTGAAATGAGAGCTCGTGGTGCTAATATCACTGATATCACAGTTTTAGTGGTTGCAGCTGATGACGGTGTCATGCCCCAAACAATCGAGGCGATTAACCATGCCCGTGCAGCCGAAACACCGATTATTGTCGCAATTAATAAAATTGATAAACCCGATGCTAATCCTGAACATGTAACGGAACAGTTGAGTAAATACAATTTAATCCCCGAAGACTGGGGTGGCGACACCATTTTTGTTGATATTTCGGCTAAATTTGGTAAGAATATCGACGAATTGCTCGACATGATCATTCTTGAATCGGAAATGCTTGAATTAAAAGCAGATCCTGATCAACCTGCTGTTGGTTCCGTTATTGAAGCCCGTCTTGATCAAGGACAGGGACCTGTCGCAACGTTACTTGTTCAACAAGGAACGTTGAAAGTCGGGGATCCTATTGTTGTTGGCAACACATTTGGACGAGTGAGAACAATGACTAACGAACGTGGTCGAGATCTTAAAAAAGTGACACCATCAATGCCGGTATCAATTACCGGATTGAACGATGTTCCTGAAGCAGGAGATCGATTCGTTGTCTTTTCAGATGAAAAAACTGCACGTTCTGTTGGTGAAGAACGAGCTGAAGAAGCACAGATTCAAGAACGTCGAAAGACCAACCGGGTTACGCTTGATAACTTGTTTGATTCCCTTGAAGAAGGTGAAATGAAGGAAGTTGATATCGTCATCAAGGCTGATGTTCAAGGATCTGTTGAAGCTTTGGCAAACAGTCTTAAGAAAATTGAGGTAAAGGGTGTTAAAGTCAACATCATCCATTCTGGTGTTGGTGCCATCAACGAAAGCGATGTTGCTTTAGCTGAAGCAAGTAACGCGATTATTATTGGATTTAACGTTCGTCCAACACCTCAAGCCAAGTCACAAGCAGATAGTGATCATGTTGATATTCGTCTCCATCAAGTTATTTACAATGCAATTGATGAAGTTGAATCAGCCATGAAGGGTATGCTTGCACCAACTTATAAGGAAGAAGTTACAGGTGAAGTAGAAGTTCGTGAGATTTACAAAGCTTCCAAAGTTGGTACTATTGCCGGTGGTATGGTTGTTGACGGTGTTGTTAACAAAGACAGTAAAGTTCGTTTAATCCGTGACGGTGTCGTTGTTTATACTGGAGAATTAAATAGTTTGAAACGTTTTAAAGATGATGTTAACCAGGTTAAACAAGGATTCGAACTCGGTCTTACAATTAAAGATTATAATGACATCAAGGTTGGCGATGTTATTGAAGCCTATATTATGAAAGAAGTTCCAGTTAAGTAGTTTAACTAAATGATTTTTTGGCAATAAAAGTTGTTATTTTATATTAAATGTTTGGAGGTGTATTTATATGGCTCATTATCGTGTTGGTCGTTTAGAGCAGGAAATCCAGCGTGAGGTAAATGATATTTTACTAAAACGAGTTCGGGACCCAAGAGTTCAGGGCGTCACATTGACGGGTGTTGAGGTAACTGGTGATTTACAGCAAGCCACCATTTATTACAGCATTCTTTCTGATGACAAGGCTGATGAGGAAACCACTGCAAAGGGACTTGAAAAGGCTACCGGATTGATTCGTGGTGAACTTGGCTCGCGTTTAAGCATTTATAAAACACCGGAAATCAAGTTTGAATTGGATACTTCTGTTCAGTATGGTGACAAAATCGATCGTCTCATTAATAAATTAAAGCGTGAAGATTAATAAATTTGATTTTTGACAAAGACTGCTTCAGCTACTAATGGCTGGGCAGTTTTTTTGTGATATACTTTTAGTAACTGAATTTTTTAGGAGAAGCCGATGGATGGAGTAATTGCATTATACAAAGAACGTGGTATGACGAGTCATGATTGTATTAGTCGACTACGGAAAATTTTACACACAAAAAAAATTGGGCATACTGGCACACTTGATCCTAATGTTGACGGTGTTTTGCCTATATGTATTGGACAAGCAACTAAAATTAGTGAACTGTTAATGGGATCCGGTAAGGTTTATCGTGGTTCAATCACGCTGGGAATGGCTTATGATACAGAAGACCTGGATGGACATTTAATTGCTACCAAGGCAATCGAAAGACCATTATCTTCTGAACAAATCGATGGTTTGTTACAAAAATTAACGGGTCATATTATGCAGGTGCCACCAATGTATTCAGCCGTTAAAATCAACGGTCATAAACTTTATGAATATGCTCGAAGAGGCGAAGTTATTCATCGAGAGCCACGTCCAATTTTTATTCAATCTTTCAAACAGACAAAAGTATCAAGTTTTGATGAAAAAAACCAGACTCAAACAATCTTTTTTGAGGTTGCCTGTTCAAAAGGAACGTATGTCAGAACATTAGCTGTCGATTTTGGAAAACTGATAAACACACCATCTGTGATGTCATCACTTACCCGAATCAAAAGCGGTGGTTTTGATATTTCGCAGTGTGTCACGTTGGAACAAGTTGACAAAGCCGCAGGCAGTGATACACTGTCTGACATTATTGAGCCATTATCAACCGCTCTTTCCGATTATCCTGCTTATCAGCTTGATGACAGTCGTTGGAAAATAATATCAAATGGCGGTTTTTTGGATCAAAGTATTTTACCTGACCGCGAACCTATTGTTAGATTGGTTTATCAGGGAGAAACAAAAGCACTCTATCAATTCGATGAACCCAAAAGAGTTTATCGACCTTTTAAGATGTTCTTGAAAAATAATTAACGAGGAGAAACTGCAAGATGGATATTACTAAGCTTCATTATCCTCTCGATGATGATTGCCAATTTAAGGATAAAACAGTGATTGCTATGGGATTTTTTGATGGTTTTCATAAAGGTCACCAAGCTGTTTTACAGCGGGCAAAAGAAGAAGCTCAAAAGCATGGTACCAAATTGGTTGTATTAACGTATGATCATCATCCGGCACTTGTTTATAAAAAAATGTCGTCACATGAAAAACGATATATTACACTGCTGGACTATAAGCTTAAGCTGTTTAAAGAATTTGGCGTTGACGAGGTATTACTGGTTAACTATTCTTATCAATTTCAAAGCCAATCACCTCAAGAGTTCATTCAGCACTTTTTAAGCCGTTTTAACCCCATAGCTGTGGTTGCAGGATTTGACCATACTTATGGCGGCGAACCAGCAGATAACATGGTGAACTTGCCAAAGTACGTCAATGGCGCATTTAAAGTTATCACAGTGCCGGCACTCAAGCAAAACAATCAAAAAGTGAGTTCTACTCAAATTCGCAATAATTTGGATAATGGGCATATTGAAAAGGTTAATCAATTGTTGGGTCGTCCCTTCCAGACCGAAGGTGTGATTGTTCACGGTGAGGAGCGCGGTCGGTTATTGGGCTATCCAACTGCTAATGTTGAGCATTCGGAGTATCAATGGCTTCCAACGATTGGCATTTATATTGTCACTGTTGAAATTGGCAGGAAAAAGTATCTGGGGATGGCATCGATAGGTAAGAATGTGACATTTTCTGATAATGGTCCAATGACTGTTGAAATTAATTTGATCGACTTTCATCAAAATATTTACGGTGAAGTCGTTAGAGTCAATTGGCTGTCACATGGGCGGGGAGAAATTAAATTTAAAACCGCTGACGATTTAGTTGAGCAACTTGATAGAGATGAGCAGGATACTCGCCATTATCTATCGGAACATCCAGATATCTTAAATTAGCACTATTAGCACTCAAACGAATTTATTGCTAAAAATCGTTGATAATCCCTTGACTTATAACACATGGTTTGTTAAATTATAAATGTGCCTTAGCACTCGAATACTATGAGTGCTAAAAAGAGGTGATGTTAGTGCTGACGGATAGGCAAAAAGATATTCTTAAAATAATCATTCGAGATTATACGAGGACGGGAATGCCAGTTGGTTCCAAGGCATTAGCTTCAGAATTTCCGACCCATGTTAGCTCCGCAACGGTTAGAAATGATATGGCTGCACTTGAATCAAAGGGCTTAATCACAAAAACACATTTTTCATCTGGAAGGGTTCCATCCATGCAAGGTTATCGTTATTATGTTGACAATCTTGTTCAACCGGATCCGCTGGATGATAGTGCAGAAGATTTAATCAAAAGTTCTTTTAACATTGAGTTTAACCGAATTGACGAAATCATTCAGGAATCTGCAAAGGTGTTATCCGATTTAACAAGTTATATGGCAGTCACTTTCAATCCTGAACCAGGAAATAATTTAAAATTGGGTGGCTTTCGACTTGTTAAACTGGATGATCGACAGGTAATGGCAATTATCGTTACTAATACTGGTCATGTGGTTGATAAGATTTTCCGATTAACGAATGTTTCTTCGGAACAGCTGGAAACCATTGTTAACATTATCAATTCAGAGTTAGTTGGCAAACCTATTTCTCAGGTTGCCGATAAATTAAGAATTGATATTCCAATGTTAATGACGAAGTATATTCAGACACCCCAGGGATTTTTGAAGATATTTGGTGAAATGCTTAGTGAAGCTGGTCGAGACAAGGTTCATGTCGACGGTAAACTTAACTTATTAAAGTTTGCGGAACGTCAAAACATTGACAGGTTGAAGCCTCTATACAATCTTTTGGACACCGAAGATACTGTTCAAAAAATTATTAATCCTGATTCCCACGATGTTCAAGTTCGAATTGGAAGCGAGCTAAGAAACGATTTGTTAAAAGATTATAGTATTATCACTGGGACCTATGATTTAAATGAGTATGGACACGGTGTTATCGCTGTTATTGGACCAACCAGGATGCCTTACTCAAAGATTATTGGAATCGTTGGTGCATTAAGAGAAGAACTAACCAAAAAGCTTTTAGGGTACTATGATGATAACTAATTTTAAGGAGGCGATTGTTTGGCAGATAAAAAGGATGATTCATTAAAATCAAATGAGCCAGCAGACGATTTGGCTTCTAAGAATGATCATGGGCACGAAAAAAAAGTTCAAGATGCAAAGGCAGCAAAAAAATCCGATTTTTCTAAAACTGAAAAGCATGATTCAGCAGACGAAGTTGTCAAGTTAAAGCAGACTGTAGTTAATTTGCAAAAAAAACTTGATGATATGGAAAACCGGTATTTAAGGGCCGAAGCTGATATAAAAAACATTCAAACTCATGCTAAGAAGGAACAGGCTGATTTGATTAAGTATGATGGTCAGCAACTGGCACATGATATTTTGCCGATCGTTGATAACCTTCAACGCGCACTTGCAGTTGAAGCAACCGACGAGAATGGTAAACAATTAAAAAAGGGCGTTTCAATGGTATTCGAGCATTTAACTAAGGCACTGTCTGATAATGGTGTTGAGGAAATTGATGCATTGAACAAACCGTTCGATCCCAAACTTCAACAAGCGATTCAAACGACGACTGCTGATGAGAAGCATCCGGCCGATACCGTGGCGCAGGTTCTGCAAAGTGGTTACCGATTAAAAGATCGGGTTCTTCGACCAGCAATGGTTGTCGTCGCAAAATAAATCTTTAAAGAAAAAGAGGATTATTTATGGCAAGTAATAAAATTATCGGTATTGATTTAGGAACAACAAACTCTGCCGTTGCTGTATTGGAAGGCAACGAACCTAAGATTATTCCAAACCCGGAAGGTTCACGTACAACACCATCTGTCGTGGCATTTAAAGATGGCAAACCTTCTGTTGGTGAAGTTGCAAAACGTCAAGAAATTACAAATCCAAATACTGTTCACTCCATTAAGAGTCATATGGGTGAACCGGGCTATACAGTTGATGTTGATGGCAAGAAGTATACGCCACAACAAATTTCAGCAATGATTCTTCAATATATTAAAGATTTTGCTGAGGATTACATTGGTGATAAAGTTGAAAATGCTGTTATTACTGTTCCAGCTTATTTCAACGATGCTCAGCGTCAAGCAACTAAAGATGCTGGTAAAATTGCAGGTTTAACTGTTAAGCGAATCATTAACGAACCTACTGCTGCAGCTTTGGCATATGGTCTTGATAAGCAAGATAAAGATGAAAAAGTGCTTGTTTACGATTTGGGTGGTGGTACTTTTGATGTTTCCATCCTTGAATTGGGCGATGGTGTCTTTCAAGTTCTTTCCACAAATGGTGATACCCATCTTGGTGGAGATGACTTTGATCAACGCGTAATGGATTGGTTAATTGACGGATTTAAGAAAGAAAACGGTGTTGACCTTTCAAAGGATAAGATGGCTCTTCAACGTTTAAAGGATGCTGCTGAAAAGGCCAAAAAAGATCTTTCCGGTGTCACTGAATCTGAAATCAGCTTGCCATTTATTTCAGCTGGTGAGAACGGACCTTTGCATTTGCAAACAACTTTGACCAGAGCTAAATTCAATGAATTAACTTCTGACTTGGTTGCAAAAACAAAGACACCGTTTGACAATGCTTTAAAAGATGCCGGTTTGCAAGTTTCAGACATTGATCAAGTTATTTTAAATGGTGGATCAACTCGAATCCCTGCTGTTCAAGAAGCAGTTAAGTCATGGACAGGTAAGGATTCCAATCATTCAATCAACCCTGATGAAGCAGTTGCTTTAGGTGCTGCTGTCCAAGGCGGTGTCATTACTGGTGATGTTAAAGACGTTGTTTTACTTGACGTTACGCCATTGTCACTTGGTATTGAAACCATGGGTGGTGTCTTCACCAAGTTAATTGATCGTAATACCACTATTCCAACTTCCAAGTCACAAGTTTTCTCAACTGCTGCTGATAATCAACCAGCCGTTGACATTCACGTATTGCAGGGTGAACGTCCAATGGCAGCAGATGATAAAACACTTGGTCAATTTCAATTAACTGATATTCCAGCTGCTCCAAGAGGTGTTCCTCAAATTGAAGTCACATTTGATATCGATAAAAACGGTATTGTTAATGTATCTGCCAAGGATAAGGGCACAGGCAAGCAACAGAAGATTACCATTAAAGATTCCTCAGGACTTTCCGATGACGAAATTAAAAAGATGATGAATGAAGCCAAGGAAAATGAGGAAGCTGATAAGAAGCGTAAGGAAACAGTTGACTTGAATAATGAAGTTGACCAATTGATCTTCCAGACTGATAAGACGCTTAAAGAAGTTAAGGGCAAGGTCTCAGATGATGAAATCAAAAAGGCTGAAGATGCTCGTGACGCACTGAAAAAAGCAAAGGAAGACAACAATGTTGATGATATGAAAGCTAAGAAAGATGATTTGAATAAGATCGTTCAAGACTTGGCAGTAAAATTGTATCAACAACAAGCTCCTAAAGATGGTCAAGGCCAATCAACTGATGGTCAACAACAGGGTAATACCGGATCATCTAATGGTGATTCATCTGACAAAGGTAACGATGATGGAACAGTCAATGGTGACTTCCATGAAGTTCACAATGACGATGATAAAAAGTAATCTTTAGAATCGTATTAGAACAAAAGTCAAGGCCAGCTGGCTTTGGCTTTTTGTTAAAATATGGTATTCTATCAAAGTATAGATTTGATTGAAGATGGGAGTTTCTAATGGCAAATAAAGATTATTATGATATCCTCGGGGTTTCGAAAGATGCCAGTGACGATGAGATCAAACATGCCTACCGTAAATTATCAAAAAAATGGCATCCAGATATTAACAAAGCTCCGGATGCAGAAGCAAAATTTAAAGAAATTAATGAAGCATATGAGACACTAAGTGATCCACAAAAACGTGCCAATTATGATCAGTACGGTTCTGCTGACGGAGCCGCTGGTGGTTTTGGCGGTGGAGCCGGAGCAGGCGGCTTTGGTAATTTTGATTCAAGCGGTTTTGGCTTTGATGATATTTTTAGCCAATTTTTTGGTAATCGTCAACAAAGTGCCGATCCTTCTGCGCCAAGACAAGGACGTGATCTTCAATACCAAATGACTATGGAATTTGAAGATGCTATTTTTGGTAAGACAACGCGAATTAAATACAATCGTGAAGCACAATGTCACACTTGTGGTGGTACCGGTGCAAAACCAGGCACATCTCCTGTGACATGTTCTCGTTGTGGTGGTCGAGGCTTTATTGTAACCGAGACTAACACACCTCTTGGAAGGATGCAGTCTCGACAAACTTGTCCGGTTTGTCATGGTACTGGTAAAGAAATTAAGGAAAAATGTCCAACTTGTGGTGGTAGTGGCCATGTTGATGAACGCCATGAAATTGAAGTTAAGGTTCCAGCTGGAATTGATGATGGCCAACAAATGAGGTTACAAGGACAAGGGGAAGCCGGGACAAACGGCGGACCTTACGGTGACCTATACATTGTTTTCCGAGTCAAACCAAGCAAAATTTTCACTCGAGACGGGTCAACGATTTACGTCGATCAACAGATTAGCTTTGCCCGGGCTGCACTTGGCGGTAAGATCAAGGTTAAAACTGTTCATGGTGATGTTGAGCTCAAAGTTCCTGCAGGTACTCAAACCGGGACTACATTCCGTCTAAAGGGAAAAGGTGCGCCAAGATTGCGTGGGAATGGAACAGGTGACGAACGTGTGACTGTTACAGTTACGACACCTAAATCCTTAAACAAAGAGCAGAAGATTGCGATGGAAGCATTCGCAAAAGCCAGTGGTGAAAACATTGGTGGTAAGGGTGCAAGTAATTTTTTTGACAAAGTAAAGGACGCTTTTGATAAGAAATAATGATGGACATAACTGATTATTTCATTAAGCGTTTATTAATCAAATAATATGTGAAGGGACTGTTGGTAAACATGCAAACTTTGCCGCAGTCCTTTCTTTGTGATTATCATAAATATTGGCAGAAAGCTTAAATTTGTTGCGACATTCCTTCTTTTTCACTAAACTAGAGGGGATAAGATATTTTTTAGACAATGAAAGTGAGAAAACAACATGGATTTGAAAAAAATGAAGGAACATCAAAAATATATTCGCAATTTTTCCATCGTTGCTCACATCGACCATGGGAAGTCGACACTTGCTGATCGAATTCTTGAGATGACCGATACAGTTGCAAAAAGGGATATGAAAAATCAATTGTTGGACAACATGGACCTGGAACGTGAACGTGGAATTACGATTAAGCTGAATGCGGTTGAATTGACCTATCATGCTAAGGATGGCCATGATTACGAATTTCATTTAATCGATACCCCGGGACACGTTGATTTTTCATATGAAGTATCTCGAAGTTTGGCAGCTTGTGAAGGAGCTGTATTAGTAGTCGATGCGGCACAAGGAGTCGAGGCACAAACTTTGGCTAACGTTTATTTAGCAATTGATGATGATCTGGAGATTGTCCCCGTTATCAATAAAATTGATTTACCATCCGCAGAACCGGAAAAGGTCCGTAAAGAAATTGAGAATGTCATTGGCATCGATGCATCTGATGCTGTTCTTGCAAGTGCAAAAAAAGGAATTGGAATTGAAGATCTTTTGGAACAGATTGTGCATAAGATTCCCGCTCCAAGTGGCGATGTTAACGGTCCACTGAAAGCTTTGGTTTTTGATTCTGTTTATGACGATTATCGTGGCGTTGTTTTGAGTGTCCGATTATTTGAGGGGACAGTGCAGCCAGGCGATAAAATTAAAATGATGAATAGCGGTAGTGAATATGAAGTGACCGAAGTTGGTGTTAATTCTCCCAATCCCGTTAAACGAGACTATTTGATGTCCGGTGATGTTGGTTATATTACGGCAAGCATTAAGGATATTACAACGACTCGTGTTGGTGATACGGTGACGAATGCGAATGACCCAGCAGAAAAAGAATTACCGGGATATCGTGAAATGCATCCAATGGTTTATGCTGGACTTTATCCAACTGATAATGCAAAGTTCGACGATTTGAGAGAAGCACTTGAGAAGTTAAAACTTAATGATGCTGCGCTTGAATTTGAACCTGAAGTATCGCAAGCTTTGGGCTTTGGCTTCCGTTGTGGTTTCTTGGGTCTGCTTCACATGGATGTGGTGCAGGAGCGGTTGGAACGTGAATTTAATCTTGATCTCATTACCACCGCACCATCGGTTACCTATGAAGCAAAGTTAACGGATGATACTGTTAAAGAGGTTGAAAACCCATCAGAAATGCCTGATAGCTCATCAATAAAACAGATCTCAGAGCCTTACGTAAAAGCGACTATTATGGTTCCAAATGATTACGTAGGTGCCGTTATGGAGCTATGTCAGCATCGTCGAGGCATTTTCGATACCATGGAGTATCTTGACGATTATAGGGTCAACGTGGTTTATCACATGCCGCTTTCTGAAATCATTTTTGATTTCTTTGACAAACTTAAATCCGGCACACATGGTTATGCATCTTTAGACTATGAAGTTGAAGATTACCGTGCAAGTGACCTGGTAAAAATTGATATTCTTTTGAATGGTGAGAAAGTTGATGCATTAAGTTTTATTTCACATCGACAATTTGCGGCAACCCGTGCCAGGGATATCGTCGGCAGGTTGAAGAATATCATCCCGCGACAAAACTTTGAAATTCCGGTTCAAGCAGCTATTGGTGCCAAGATTATTGCCAGGACCAATATCAAAGCTTATCGAAAGGATGTCACAGCTAAGCTCTATGGTGGTGACAGAACCAGACGAATGAAGTTACTTGAAAAACAGAAAGCCGGTAAGAAGAGAATGAAGGCTGTGGGAAAAGTTGATATCCCGCAGGAAGCATTCATGGCGGTTCTTCAAACCGATGAGGAAGAAAAGGGCGATAAATAAGGGCTTTGGTTCATAAAACGCATACCAAAGTGTATCGAATTATTTGGCAGGCCTTTATTGCACTCTTCGTTTAACAGATATTAGAATTGAGATTCAATTGCGAAAGTTCACCTTGTATTGTGTGGGGGTGAACTTTTTTGGATAAGCCATATCCGGGCTTTACAATGAGCATTTTTTAACACACTACCAAAAGGGACGACGCTGATTTTTGTGTATATTTAAATTGGTAGCGGCTATTCTTCGTTTGAAAACAGACGCTTTTAGCTCCTCAAAATAAAAGATCATGATTTAAGTCTTCATTACAAGACATAAAATCATGATCAACATTTAAATGAAACAGGAAACTTAAAACTGATCAGAATAATGAATGGGTCTAAAAGGTGAGTTTTGGATCTTGTTTTGCCAATCGATCATAAATTTTTTGAAGTTTTCTGATCTCTGCCGCATCGTCTAAAATATCATCAAATAGTTGTTCAATAACGGCTGTCATTGCACGATTATCATCGACTATCTGATCCTTTCGATCTTCGGTTTCTTGAGCTTCATACAACTCTTGGAGTAAATTTGTTAATCGATGACGAAAATACGAAAGTTTCGGATCATTATCATTCTTTTTCAGCAAGTGTGCGAGGCGATAATCGAAATACCGTTCCAACTTTTCGGCAGTTCCTAATGAAAGGTTATTGATGGACCGGCTATGATTTCTTAATCGCAGAATAATTGAAGAATTCACGCCAGTCAGTTGTTCAATCTTATATGCACTCGCGTTGCTGTCTAGAACAGCCTTAATTTTTTCTGATAAGTTCATTTTTTGCCCCCTCGGATGAGTTAATTAAGGATAGCGCCTTATTAAATTTACCCCTTCAGAACGTTTAATGAGATAATGTTTTTTAAATTTTAATCTTTCTTTAATTTTAGTATATGCTAATTTTCAATAACCTGTCAAAGAATTAGATTTCAATTTTCTGACCGGTCTTTTCACCCTTTAGATGAGTCCCACTGATTGATTAAAAATCAGTTAATGTCAAAATAATGAAAGGCCATCTCACAAATAGGACGTCCAATATTGAAATTTTTAAATAGGTGCTTGAAAAATGAACACTTAACTATTAAACTATATTAACTAAAAGTAGGTATTGGATCAGCCAATTCGAAGTTCAGTGATCATTTTGGTATCAATGATCGCCTTACCATCTTTATTTTGGTGGGTTTGAACACGGTCAAGCTGGTTTTGATTAATAATAAATTGATCGAAACTGGATTTAGAGGGGACTTCTAAAACTGAACGGTCATGTGATTGTTCAAAACTTAATTGATCTAAAACTAAGTTGTCAGGGATCGCTGAAAAAATATTACCGATGGCACGTAAAGCGACCTCACCGGTTTTCAAAAGTTGTGGTTTAAGAAAATCTCTGTGAAATAATTGCGACCCTTCGAAAATGGTTTCGCTGGCATGACTTTCCAGTACTGCACGATACCGAATTTCAATGGTATCGGGACGGATTTTGTTAATAAAACGTACTTTAAACAGTTCCATTTCTTTTTCAACTCCTTTATATTTCATGATAGGTAAAAGAAATGTTTAAAGCAAGTTCGAAAATCATAATAAATATAGTTGCGTTTTCACAGATATTCTATTAATATATATATTAATTCGTTTTCCGTTCGATAAATTGTTTTGTCATCTTATGATTCAATGTTCAGAACTGAGCAATTGATTTAATGATCAAAGGATACAAAACTTAAATTTAGAATTGATAATCAAATTAATAAGGCATCTAGTAGGTGATTATCTACGTGCTTTACAGTTTAGGAGGTGTTAATTATTCTTAGTCGAACAAAGCAGTATTTACGAAAAAATGGTTATTTCTATAAGAAAGAGTACATGCGTCCGTTACTGACGCCGGATAATATCTATATTTTTCGATTTGGCCGCGACCGACTGGATAATCGGCTAATTATTCGATACAGTCATAAGTGGACTGGTAGACAGCGAATAAATGAGATTGATTTGCGTCTCCATAAGCAAAAACATCCCCGGATATTTTACAGTGAGTCAGAATTGCTTCATTATTTGGAAGAACATTTATTGAGGCATGAAGCCAAAGTACAGGCTCGAGAAGCCAAAAAATCAAAAGAAGTGACGGATGGAGCATCCAAATAGGGTGCTTTTTTCGTATCATTAATAACTTAAGGATGGCAGGAGACTATTTATGCAATGGACTGAAGTTTCGATAATCACAACAAGTGAAGCGGTTGAGGCCGTTTCAAATATTTTAATGACTTATGGCGCAACAGGGGTTTCAATTGAGGATGCAAAAGATTTTGAAAAGCTATCTACCGGTATGTATGGTCACCATGGCGGCTATATTGATTTAGAAGATGTTCCACACCTTTCCAAAGGAGCGATTGTGTCTGCTTATTATCCGGAAAGCAGACACATCGATCAGCACGCTGCGGAAATTTCATCTAAGGTACAGGGGCTCACTGAATTTGGTCTTAAATCGGCACCTGGTGAGCTTAAAATAAGCCCGGTAGTAGATGAAAATTGGAAAACTGCTTGGGAAAAATACTATCATCCATTTGCCGTGACAAGATATTTAACGGTTGTACCCAGTTGGGATGACTACAAACCAAAGAATTCATTAGAACAACTCATCCGCCTTGACCCAGGGATGGCATTTGGAACGGGGACGCACCCGACCACCCAATTGTCTTTGCAGGCTTTGGAAATGGTTCTTCGTGGTGGCGAATCAATAATTGATGTTGGAACAGGTTCGGGTGTGCTAAGTATTGCTGCCAAATTAATGGGGGCAAAAAAAATTACTGCTTATGACGTTGATGATGTGGCGGTTGAGTCCGCTAAGAAAAATATGCGTCTTAATCCTCAAGCAACTGATATTCCGGTTGCCGTTAATGATTTATTGAAGGGAATTCATACCCAGGTTGACTTAGTAGTTGCCAATATCCTTGCAGAAATTATTGTCCCTTTGGTGCCTCAAGCGTATGAAAATCTGAAGCCGGGCGGTCATTTTTTAATGTCAGGAATTATCAAAGATAAATATGGTTTGATTATAAATACGCTGAATCAATTTCATTTTAAAGTGGCTCAGTCGATGAAAATGGGGGACTGGTATGCTGTCATTGCTGAAAAAACAGTCGAAGAGGATAAATAATGCAGCATTATTTTATTAATGAGAATCTAACAAACAATCAAAGGGTGATACTTCCCCTAGAAATTGGGCATCATCTTAGTAAAGTGCTTCGCGCTGAAGTAGGGAATAAGGTTCAGTTGGTTTCAGTCACCCATCTTGTTTATCTTGCAGAAATCGGGTCAATTGATGGGCGACAGGTAACAGCGACGATTCAAAAAGAACTTCACATGAATGTTGAACTACCCGTGGAAGTCACAATCGTCAGCGGCTTGTCAAAAAAGAATAAGCCTGAGTTAATTGTCCAGAAAGCAACGGAGCTTGGTGCTGATCATATCATATTTTTGCCAATGGCCCGTTCAATTGTTAAGTGGGATAAAAAAAGTGAAAAAAAGCTCAAACGGCTTAATGAGGTTGCATTAAGTGCAGCTGAACAATCACATCGAAATCTTGTCCCGACGGTTAGCTACCTACACAGTCTTTATGAGCTGACTAAACGCCCCTTCGATGTTAAACTTGTGGCGTATGAGGAAGCCGCCAAAGATGGGGAAGAGTCTAATTTGGCTCAGGCTCTGAAAGACATTCGTCCTGATACATCAATTGTGGCAGTCTTTGGTCCAGAAGGCGGTATTTCTTCCGAGGAGATTTCACTACTAACTGACCAAGCATACATTTCAGCTGGTTTGGGGCCGAGAATTTTACGAACTGAAACAGCACCAATGTACTTTTTGTCGTCCGTATCGGTCATGACGGAGCTCCTCAAAAGCTGATTTCGGTTAAAAACAATGATAGAATAATGACTATTAGAAACGATTATTTTTAAATGGCCTTAAACGCTTGTGACCGGATAACAACCGACATAGTTGCTTAACGTTCATTTTTCAATAACAGAGAAGAGTTGATAAAATGACTACTAAAATTTGGACTGCTAATGACGTTATTAAAAAGGTATCCGAGTATATGAACGATGATCATGTCAAAATGGTCAAACGAGCTTATGAGTTTGCCAAAATTGCACACAAAGACCAAATGCGTCAATCCGGAGAACCGTATATTACTCATCCGATTCAGGTAGCCGGAATCTTAGCAGACCTGCACATGGACCCAGAAACGGTCTCATCGGGGTTCTTACACGACGTAGTAGAAGACACCGGCGCCGAGCTGAGTGATGTTCAGGAGTTGTTTGGTAACGACGTCGCACTGATTGTCGATGGGGTTACCAAGCTTTCAAAAATTAAATATAAATCAAGTGAAGAACGGCTTGCTGAAAATCATCGCAAATTGCTTCTGGCCATGTGCAAAGATATTCGAGTTATGATTGTTAAATTGGCTGATCGGCTACACAATATGAGAACTTTAAAATCGTTACGGCCGGATAAGCAACGGCGGATTGCCAAAGAGACGTTGGAAATTTATGCACCGATTGCTGATCGTTTAGGTATCGGAACCATTAAATGGGAACTTGAAGATATTTCACTTCGCTATCTTAATCCACAACAATATTATCGAATTGTTCATTTAATGAATTCTCGACGGGATCAACGGGTGGACTATATTCAAAAGGCGATAAATGAAGTGAAATCGGCTATTTCAGATTTGGATATTAAAAGTGAAATCTACGGTCGGCCCAAGCACATTTATTCCGTATACAAGAAAATGGTTGATAAGCATAAGCAATTCAGTCAAATCTATGATTTATTGGCCATTCGGGTCATTGTTCAATCCATTAAAGACTGCTATGCCGTTTTAGGTGCTATTCATACAGAATGGAAACCGATGCCGGGTCGATTTAAAGACTATATTGCAATGCCGAAAGCAAACATGTATCAGTCTTTGCATACAACCGTTATCGGACCTGAAGGAAAACCACTTGAAGTTCAGATTCGAACCGAAGAAATGCATCGGGTGGCTGAATTTGGTATTGCTGCTCACTGGGCTTACAAAGAAGGCATTACGAACGGTGTCAAGGGCTCCCAAGATAATAACAAGTTGAACTGGTTTAAGCAGATTATCGAATTGCAGGAAGATACAGATGATGCTGCCGATTTTATGGATAGTGTTAAAGGCGAACTATTTGGCGATCACGTTTATGTCTTTACGCCAAAGGGGGATGTTTTTGAACTTCCTAAAGGTGCCGGTCCCTTAGATATGGCTTATATGATTCACACTGAGGTCGGTAATCATACGACAGGGGCAAAGGTAAACGGCAAAATCGTTCCTCTGGATCATCAGGTTAAAAATGGCGATATTGTTGATATTATTACGTCTACAAGCTCATCAGGCCCCAGTCGCGATTGGGTTAAAATGGTTCACACAAGACGAGCCCGAAATAAAATCAAACAATATTTCCGATTAGAAGATCGTGAAAAAAATATTGAAAATGGTCGAAATATCATTACACGAAAGTTGCGTGAAGAAGGTTTTGACGCTCACAAAATATTAACACCTGATCGACTTAACCAGGCAGCTGTTAATATGCATTATCAACGAGATGAGGACCTTTTAGCCGCAATCGGTTTTGGAGATGTTCAGCCTACAGGTGTTGTAAACCGACTTACACAAGATGTTCGAGCTAAGTTGAAACGTGAACGTCAGGATCAGGCTGAGAAAGAGGTTCTTGAAGAACATCAAACGATTTCGGAAAGTACAGAATCAACCAAGCAACACAAGAAAGCTCGAAAATCATCGAATGGCATTGTCATTGAAGGTGTTGACAATCTGCTGGTTCGACTAAGTCATTGCTGCACACCGGTTCCGGGAGACAAAATTGTCGGTTATATTACAAAGGGACGGGGCGTTTCCGTTCATAGAGTAGATTGCCCAAATATTGCCAAAGCTGAACAGGATGGACAACGATTAATTCAAGTATCCTGGGCCAATGAACCGGGAGATCGAACGATCTATTCTGCCATTCTTTCAGTTCAGGGATATAACCGGGCCGGGTTACTCACAAATATTTTAAATGCTGTTAATAATGTGACTAAAACGGTTTCCTCAGTCAACGGACAGGTAGATAATAATAAAATGGCTACAATTTCACTGTCAGTCGGTATTCGTAACTTGGAACAATTGGAACGACTTATTTCTACACTAAAAAATATTCCGGATGTTTATCTGGTAAAACGAAAATTCAGATAAGGAGCCTATACATTGAAAGTTGTGCTACAGCGCGTTAAACAAGCTTCGGTCTCAATTAATGGCGAAGTCCATGGTCGAATTGGCAAGGGCTATATGCTCCTTGTGGGTGTCAGCGATGATGATGACGATGAGCAAATTGCCTATTTGGTTCACAAAATTAGTCATTTACGTATTTTTGAAGACGCAGATGACAAACTTAACTTAGATATTCATGCTGTTGATGGGGCTATTTTGTCAATTTCCCAATTTACGTTGTATGCAGATACCAAGAAAGGAAATCGTCCCAGCTTTACCAAGGCTGGCCAACCCGAACATGCAGAAAGGGTCTATGAGGCATTTAACGACCAATTACGGCAAGCTGGTTTAGAGGTTCAAACTGGCATATTTGGCGCGGACATGCTGGTTGATCTTCAAAATGATGGTCCAGTGACAATTATTTTTGATACAGATCACCGTTAGACCTGAAAAATAGTTATAATGATTTTATAGAAAATAAAGACTGAAGCTTCTGATTGCTTCAGTCTTTTTTGAGGGGCGAATTAAATGATTAATCAACTTTTCTGGGATTTTGATGGAACATTGTTTGACACTTATCCAATGATGGTAGCTGCTTTTAAGCGGGCTTTGTTAGAAATGGATATCGATGAAGTTGAAATTGATCAACGTAGCATCTATGTCACTATGAGACAACATGATGTCGGGACCGTTATTCGTAAACTTTCTGCATTTTATGGCATTGATGAAAATACTTTACGGCAACTCAATAAAAAATATCAAATTGAAATGGTTAAAACCGCAAAACCATTCAAGGGCGTTCGTGAAGTCCTGGAATTTGTTAAACAACTATCTGGACATCATTATTTGTTAACACACCGGGATAATCAAGCAAAGGCGCTGCTAAAAGAATTTGATCTATTGCAGTATTTTACTGATTTTGTGACGTCGGATCAGAAGTTTCCGCGTAAACCAAAACCTGACTCTATTAACTGGTTAATTGATAAAAATCATGTAGACAGGAAATCCGCCATTATGATTGGCGACCGTAAGTTGGATGTACAAGCAGGGAATAACGCCAATATTGCCTCGTGTCTATTTGACCCGGATGGCCTTATTGTTGAAACGGGGAATCCGGATATTAAAATTACAGAAGTTAAGGAATTAATTCCCTGGTTGTCCAAGCGTTAACAGGTGCTGGATTAAAGAAATAGAGCCGCAAAACTTAGCGATTTTGCGGCTCTATTTTATAATTTGACTTAATTAATATTTTTCTAAAATTTGATCTACCATCGGACCATAGGTTTCACCAAATAAATTTAAATGAGCCAATAAATAATTAAGCTGATACCAAGGAATTCGGCTATTCAAACCTGTTTCAAGCGGATAAACAGAATTATATCCGTCATAAAATTCTTTATAAAAGCCGCCAAAAACCGTTGTCATTGCAATATCGAGTTCCCGGTCACCATAGAAAACATCTGGATCAATTAGCATTGGCTTACCGGAAGCTTCGAACATAAAATTTCCAGCCCATAAATCACCGTGGAGTAAACTTGGTAAAACTTTGTGATTTTCATAATATTGCTTAAATTGATTACAGAGTGATTGAAAATGCTTTTCACGCCATTCGTTCCAGCGACCGTTCTGATCTGCCAGTTTAGCAAGCGGTTTAAGGCGCTGATTAATATAAAATGTTGACCAATCTGATTGCCATGTGTTGATTTTTGGCAGCTTTCCAGCTGTAAAGTCATGATCCAATCCAAATTTTTCAGTATGCTGCTGATGAACTTTGGCAACCATTTGTCCCAATTCGTATTGGCTTCCCTGACCAATATCCACCCAATTTTGAATTAAATAACCATCGCCATTGATCTCACCACTGGCGATTACCTTTGGCGTATTGGCGACTTCTCCAAGTAAATGCAAGCCCTCAACTTCGTGGTCAAAAAAGACTTTTCCACGGTTAGGTTGAACTTTCATAAAGTAATGGTTTGAAGCGGTTTGCAACGAATAAGAATCATTAATATCACCGCCGGAGACAGAATGGATTCTTTCAACTTTTTCAATTGGAAGTTGAGTTAACCAATTATTATCAATTGCCATATACTGATCCTCCTTAATTATGAGTCTTAAAATAAGTCTGCAGGCCAGATACAACGTCATCTGCGTATTTTTCCTGGTAAGAAGGGCTTTGAATCTTTTTAAAGTCCCTATCAGTATTAATATAACCCCCTTCGATCAAAATTGCAGGGACAGCATTATCTCGAATGACGAGATAATTGCCGAATTCGGTCCCACGATTTGTAAGGGGAAGATTAGCCATTTTTTGGTTAACGGACTGTGCGAGCAATTTTGAATCACCGGAATGGTAATAATAGCAGGTAAACCCCGATGCAGTATTTATTTCGTCTGATGAATCAAAATGAAAACTAATGAACGCATTGGCAGAAGAAGAAGCTGCCAACTGTGGTCGTTGATATAAGGAAACAGTCTTGTCAGTATCTCGTGTCATAACGACTTTGGCACCTTTGGAACGCAACTTTTTAGCGACGAGCTTTGCAAAAATCAATGTGTAGGTTTTTTCCTCCTGACCGGTTGTCGAAAGCGCACCAGAATCACTGCCACCGTGTCCAGGATCCAGAACAATCGTTGCCTCGGAAAGTCTGGTAACATCTTTTATATGGCCATTGGTGACTAACCAGGAAGCAACCCAACCAATTGTTTTGTGTTTATAAATGACCTTAATCCAATTATTTTTGCGACTGATAACTTGAAGCTGAGCACCTTGTTTAACCGTTGCCTTTACCGAATATGTCACAGATGGGCCGGTTCGAATGTTTAATTGATTAACTTTGACGGTGACTGAATTCGAATATAGTGCAATAAATAAAATAATAAAGGTTGCCATAATGGTCAAAATGGCAATAATCCAGCTGGTATTTTCAGAGATTTTTCTCATATTCAGTTCTTCCTATTTTTTCAAATAACTTTATTATAAATTAAAGTAGGTACTTGGGCTAATGAATATTGGTTAAGTCATTTTTAAATTTGATTTAACCTTGACATTTTGGCATTCCTCCACTAATGTTATAAACAGTTAAATAATCAACCGATTAAAAAGATTAGTAGTTGAACCGGTTCAACCACAGAGAACGTTTGAACGCTGAAAGAACGTGACCGGCTCATTGAAGTGACACTTTTTACGAAAACGGTAATAGCTAATGCTATTCGCGCGAGCGTTATCCTAGAGTGATTTATAAGGTGGTACCGTGCAATGCACCCTTGTCTTCGGACAGGGGTCTTTTTTTTCGGAATTTAATTGGGAGGAAACATTAAATGAGATATCAACGACCTAAAGGAACAGCTGATATTTTGCCTGAAGAGGCCAGAAAATGGACCTATGTTGAGGAAACCGCCCGGATGCTTTTTAATGATTATCGTTATCAAGAAATCCGGACACCAATGTTTGAAAACTTTGACGTTTTTTCCAGGACTTCAGGTGATACATCCGATGTTGTGACAAAGGAAATGTATGATTTCAAAGATAAAGGTGATCGTCATATCAGCTTGCGTCCAGAAGGTACTGCAGGTGTGGTACGAGCGTTTGTTGAAAATAAACTTTATGGTCCTGAACACCAACGTCCCGTAAAGGTCTTTTATATGGGCTCGATGTTTCGATACGAGCGTCCACAGTCTGGCCGTCAACGCGAATTTCATCAAATCGGTGTTGAAGCTTTCGGAAGTGATGAACCCGAATTAGATGTTGAAGTCATCGCAATGGGAATGGATTTACTGCATCACTTTGGTCTAAAAGATATTCGTTTGGAAATCAACAGCCTTGGAGATGCAGCGTCCAGAGATGCTTATAGACAGGCGTTGATTGATTATTTGGATCCGCATTTTGATGAGTTGAGCAAGGATTCTCAGGTTCGTTTGCACAAGAATCCACTTCGAGTGCTTGATAGTAAAGACAAACAGGATCAAGAGATTGTTAAGGATGCACCTTCCATCTTGGACTATCTAAACGACGATTCCAAGAAACATTTTGAGCGTGTTAAGAAACTGCTTGATACACTTCATATTCCATACGTTATTGACCCTGATATGGTTCGTGGGCTGGATTACTACACACACACTATTTTTGAGATCATGGTTGATTCCAAAGCCTTGGGAGAAGGATACACAACTATTTGTGCCGGTGGCCGGTACAATGGCCTTGTTGAGCAGCTGGGCGGCCCTGAAATGCCGGGAATTGGATTTGGGTTAGGAATGGAACGCCTCATGCTTCTGATGGATGCCCAGGGTGTTAAATTTCCTGTACTGGATCAATTAGATGCTTATGTTGTTGGCATCGGCGAACAAACCAGTATTGAAACTCTCAAGATTGTGCAAGCGTTAAGGGCAAACGGGTTTGCAGCTGATCGTGATTATTTGAATCGAAAGCCAAAGGCACAGTTCAAATCTGCAGATAAACTTAATGCACAATACACCATTACCATTGGTGAAAGCGAACTTGAGTCACATACGGCCAATGTTAAGTCAATGGCTTCTGGGAAAGAAATTAATGTTCCGATAGATAAAATTATTAATGATTTTGATGAAATTATTACTTCCAACTTTAATGACTAAGGAGATCTTTTGAAAATGAAGAGAACAACATATGCTGGTTTGGTTGATGACAAACTGATCGGCAAAGAAGTCGTCCTAAAAGGATGGGTTCAAAAACGTCGTGACCTGGGTGGTCTGATTTTTATTGAATTACGTGATCGCGAAGGAATTGTTCAGTTGGTCTTTAGCGAGGAATTTGGCAAGGATGCTTTGGCGGTTGCTGACAAACTTCGAGGTGAGTACGTTGTAGAAGCCAAGGGAACGGTTGTTGCCAGAGCTCCCAAGGAAATTAATCCTAAAATGAAGACCGGTAAAATTGAAGTCGATATTACCGATGCCAAAATTTTGGCAGTTTCCAAAACACCACCATTTTATATTGAAGATGGTATCAATGTCTCTGAAGATTTAAAGCTCAAATATCGTTATTTGGATCTTCGTCGTCCAGAAATGCAATATAATATTCTATTGAGAAACCGGATTATCCAATCCATCCACAGCTTCTTTGACGGGGAAGGGTTTATTGATATTGAAACACCAACTTTAACTAAATCGACACCAGAAGGCGCACGTGATTACCTGGTTCCTTCAAGAGTCTATCCGGGTTCATTTTATGCCTTGCCACAATCACCACAACAATTTAAGCAGATGCTGATGGGGGCCGGGTTTGATAAGTATTATCAAATTGCCCGTTGTTATCGGGATGAAGATTTGCGTGGAGACCGTCAACCTGAATTTACACAAATTGACATGGAAATGTCCTTTGCAGATCAGGAAGAAATTATGGATGTGACTGAAGGATTCATTGCCAAAGTCATGAAAGATGCGATGGGTAAAGATGTTAAGTTACCATTCAAACGCATGGACTGGGATGAATCAATGGCAAGATTCGGAACTGATCAACCTGATGTTAGGTTTGGTATGGAATTAAAAGATCTTTCGGATATCATGAAAGATGTTGATTTTAAAGTCTTTTCCGGAGCCGTTGAAAATGGTGGCCAGGTTAAAGCGATTGCCGTTCCTGGCGGAGCAGACAAATATTCCAGAAAAGATTTGGATCAGTTTGCCAGCTATGTAGAACGTTTTGGTGCGAAGGGCCTTGCTTGGCTTAAAGTAACCGATGATAGTTTTAACGGCCCAATTGCAAAATTCTTTAAAGACGCTGACCTTCGTCAAAAGATTTTGGATAAGGCTGAGGCTAAGCCCGGTGACCTGTTGCTGTTTGCCGCCGATAATAGTCGGATTGTAGCAGATACGCTTGCTTATCTTCGGGTTGAAATTGCCAAGGAGCAAAACATGATTGATGAATCCAAATTCGCATTCTTATGGATTGTTAACTGGCCACTCTTCCATTGGGATGTTGACTTGAAGCGTTATGTGGCAGCCCATCATCCATTTACCATGCCAAATGAGGAAGATGTCCATTATCTATTGAACGATGATGAAGATCCACATAAGGCGTATGCACAAAGTTATGACATCATTCTTAACGGTCTTGAACTTGGTGGTGGCTCTATTCGTATCCATACACGTAAATTGCAGGAAAGAATGTTTAAGGCGCTTGGCTTCACAAAGGAAAGTGCCGAAGCACAATTTGGTTACTTCCTAACAGCCTTGGATTATGGTTTTCCACCTCATGGCGGACTTGCAATTGGTCTTGACCGATTTGTTCGTCTGTTGGCTGATCGCGAAAACATCCGGGATGTCATTGCCTTCCCTAAGAACTCAAAGGCTGTTGAACCATTAACAAGTGCACCGTCTCCAGTTGCAAACAAACAATTGGACGATCTGGGCATCTTTGTTGAAAATCAAGATAAACAAAAATAGTTTTTTAATAAAATCTGAATAAAAGATTGAAGCAGGACCTCAGATAAGACATACTGATCTTATCTAACGTCCTGTTTTTCATTTAGAAAAGAAGTAGCCGTTTTGTCGGCTTGCACTTAGCGTTACAATTAACTTGTGTTGCGATTATTAACTATGAAAGGATTTTATTATGGATGACGTTTCAAAGCTAATGCGTCGGCATACGTATGTCACGAAAACATCTACGTCGTTTATTTATGGCATCTTGGTATCGATTGCTGTTAACTTTTTTTGGACCCCAGGTCATATTTATTCTTCAGGAATTACCGGACTAGCCCAATTACTAAATACAATTAGCTCACGGGCCCTTCCGTTCACTGTTTCAACCGGTCTGGGCTTATTTTTATTAAACATTCCACTTTTCCTTGTAGCTTGGCGTGGAATAGGTCGAGAATTTACAATTTTTACAATTATCACAGTATTTTTATCAAGTTTTATGATTCAGTTACTTAAACCAGTGCCACTCACTCATGATCCAATTATATGTGCTATTTTTGGTGGGGCGGTCAACGGATTTGGAACGGGAACGGCCCTTAAGAATGGTATTTCAACTGGTGGTCTTGATATTTTGGGGTTGGTTATTCGGGATAAGACCGGAAAATCGATTGGGTCCATCAATATTGCCTTTAATGCTTTGATTGTTGTAGCAGCCGGTTTTGCTTATGGCTGGCCTTATGCTTTATATTCGGTAATTGGATTGATCGTGAATGCAAAGGTTATGGACATGACTTATACCAAGCAACAGCGGATGCAGGTGATGATTATTACGAATCGTCCCAATACAGTGATTGATAGTGTTCAAAATCATCTTAGAAGGGGCATTACAATTGTTCATAATGCCGAGGGCGCTTATCAACATGATGCCAAGACTATTTTATTCACAGTCATTTCCAGATATGAAATGGGAGAACTGGAAGAAGCACTTTTAGAATCGGACCCTAACGCATTTGCCAGCATTTCGGATTCTGTTAAAATTCTTGGCAGATTTTATGAACCAAAGCCCTAGTTTTTTTCTAAATCTAAAGATTTTTTAAGAAGATAATTCTACAAAAAGTTTATGTTATAATACTCGAGTGTGTTTATTAAAAACTGAAAAACGGTGAAGAAATTGAAAGTAGTTTATCTATGGTTGATTCGCTTTCTGTCAATATTAAACATTTGGAAACCAAGCAATAAAGTGATTTACTTAATGAGCTTTGATAATAATTTGGATTTTATTAAGCAGTTAGCTCAAAAAACACCGAATCGTTTCCGTCTAATTGTTTTATATCGTCCAGAAACCGAAGCGGCCGCAACCGAGCTTGCTGCATTCGGAATTGAAACCCATGAATTTAATGATGGTATCAAGTTTGTTTTTGATTTTGTCCCACTCTTGATGGGTGCCAGAGTAATTTTTTGCGATAATTACTACGCTTTCTTGGGTGGCTTAGTTCATCCTAAGAAAATGAAGATCATCCAAATTTGGCATGCAAATGGTGCCATTAAAAAGTTCGGATGGGAAGATCCAACAACAGAAGAACGCAGTAAGTCGGATAAAAAACGGTTTCAAGATGTTTATGATCATTTTGATGAGTATATTGTTGCTTCTGAAGCGATGGGAAATGTCTTTCAACATAGTTACCATGAGTCGGTTGAAAAAATGCAGCTTCTGGGTTATCCCAGATCAGATCAATATTTGGATAAGCAATGGCAGGTTAGCGCCAGAGAAAGAATCTACCGTGCTGCTCCGGAACTCAGGGAGCATCGAGTAATTTTATATGCGCCAACTTACCGTCCTGATAAAAGTTTTAAGTTACCGGTTGGACTTGGCGCGGCTTTGTCTGCGGATCAAAACGCGATTGTTGTAGTTAAGTTGCATCCGGTGTTAAGAAACCGAGAGAATGCAATGAGACAGATCGGTAATCCAAGAATCAAATTTTATCATGAATTGGCTACTAGTGAATTGTTAGCAGTTGCTGATACATTAGTGACTGACTATTCATCCGTGGCGTTCGATTTTAGCTTACTGCCAAATGCAAAATCACTGATTTTCTTCATGTTTGATTTGGAACGTTACCGCTTGGATCCTGGTGTTCAAGATGATTTTCTTGATTGGTTGCCGACTAAACCTGTTACAACAGTTGACGAGTTAAAACGGGAGATAAGGGCAAGAAAACCAACAAGTTTTGAACAATTCAATAAGCATTGGAACACCTATAATGATGGGCAAGCAACTCATCGGTGTCTTGATCGTTATCTGAACTTATTAAAGTAGGTAAACATGATTTTGCAATTAATTAAACTTGAAATAACTGAACATTCAGTTGCTTCATTGTAAGGAGCGTATTGACTTGAAAGAGGTTTACACGTTAATCAAGGAACAGTTTCAAAACATTGGGATTATTTTTCGGATTTCTCAATATGAAGATAAAGCTGAATATCAAAGCCATTATTTAGGCTTAGTTTGGGAATATTTATACCCGCTTATTCAAATTGGTATTTATTGGTTGGTTTTCGGAATTGGCTTGAAGCATGGCAGTACCACCCATGGTGTTGATTATTTGCCTTGGATGGTTATCGGGATTACGCCTTGGTTTTTCATGAATCGGGCAAGTTTAGATGCATCAAAGAGTATTTATCAACGTGTAGGTATGGTTTCTAAGATGAAATTTCCGGTTAGTATCTTACCTACAATTAAAATTGTCAGTAACTTAAGTTCCTTCTGGACAATGTTAGTGTTTTCTATCCTGGTTAGTTTTCTTTATGGTGTTCATCCTTCTATTTATTGGATCCAGTGGATCTACTATTTCATTTGTATGATTGCGTGGATGATTGCGTTTGGTATTTTCAACTCCACAATTTCATTATTGGTTCGTGATTGGCGTATTATGCTTCAATCTTTGATGAGAATGTTATTTTACATGTCAGGCGTTCTATTTAATTTTGAAACCACATCGTTTCCAGCACCATTCGTCCACATCCTCCAACTGAATCCGTTTTTCTACGTTGTCTCCGGCTTCCGTGATTCAATGCTTGGAACAATGTGGTTTTGGCAGGAACCAACTTTAAATATCGTTTTTTGGGGAATCGTCTTGTTCTTTTTCCTAGTTGGATCTCACTTGCACTATAAATTCAGATCAAGATTTGTTGATTTAATTTAGTTTGGGAAGGGTGAGCTTTGTGAAAAGTAACTTGATTGCTTTTATCAAATTAATAGCTCGCTATATACTCATCGTGATAAACGATGGGTTTATTTGTATGCGAGTAAAAAAGCGCTTAGTGTTGTTCGAGAGTTTTAATGGTAAAGACGTTAGTGACAATCCACTTGCTATATACAAAAAAGTAATTGAAGATAATCCGGATATGAAAAATAGTTGTTATTTCAGTGTTAAACCGTCTGCTTTTCGTAGACTGTCACAGGAATATCCGAAAATTCGATTATTGAAAAGATTTACACCTCTTTGGGTATGGTATAGTGCCCGAGCGTCGTTTTGGGTAATGAACTCCAGAATGCCACAATGGTGGAAAAAGAATAAGGGAACAACATATATTCAGACGTGGCACGGGACACCATTAAAACGACTTGGCGTTGATATCAGTCATGTTGAAATTCCTGGTAATACAACACAACAGTATCATCAACAATTTATTGATGAAGCGGATCGTTGGGATTATTTAATTGCCCCCAATGCTTATTCAAAAACTATTTTTCAATCAGCTTTTGGTTTTCATCATCATTTTTTGGATATTGGATACCCAAGAAACGACATCTTGTATCATGAAAATAATCTAAAATCGATTGATTTGCTCAAAAAACAATTATTAGGAACATCTCCGGAGCATGTCATAATGTACGCACCTACATGGCGAGATGACGACTATCAAAAGCAGGGCGTCTATAAATTTGAGTTACCATTTAGTTTAAAAAAATTTTTTGAAGTTGTGGATTCAAACACCATGTTGATTATTCGTCCCCATTATTTAGTAAAAGATCACATTAATATTTCGGGATTTGAAGACCGAGTCAAAATTTGTGCAGAACAAGACATTAACCAATTATATTTAATAACCGATTTGCTGATTACAGATTATTCATCGGTTATGTTCGATTTTGCCAATTTAAAGCGGTCCATGTTATTCTTTCCGTATGATCTTGATCATTATCGTGATGAGCTACGCGGTTTCTATTTTGAATATCAACCACAAAATTTACCGGGGCCAATGGTCACTGACGCAACTCGTTTTTACAGTGAGCTGGCATTGTTTAATACAACCAGACGTTTCACTGGCTACGAAAAAAACTTGGAAGATTTCAATACAAAATTTTGTGCTTGGGAAAACGGCACGGCTTCACAAAAAGTGAGTGAAATTATTTTGAAGGGAATGTCGAAAGATTGAGTAATCAAACATTTTTAATTGGGTCACATGTCAGTATGAATGGCAAAGATATGTTCTTGGGATCCGCAAAGGAAGCTGCCGGATTTGGTGAAAATGTATTTATGGTTTATACAGGGGCCCCTCAAAATACGGTCCGAAAACCTATTGAAAAGCTAAATGGACCGGCTGGAAAAGCGTACATGGCTGAACATAATTTGAAAGAAGTTGTTGTCCATGCACCGTACATTATTAATCTTGGAAATACGTTAAAACCACAAAACTTCGCTTTCGGCGTGCAATTTCTTCAACAGGAAATTGCACGTGCCGAAGCGATTGGGGCCAAACAAATTGTTTTACATCCGGGCGCACATGTCGGTGAGGGTCCTCAAAAGGCGATCGACCAAATCGCTAAAGGCCTAAATGAGGTGATTACAGATAATCAAAGCGCTCAAATTGCCTTGGAAACGATGGCCGGTAAGGGAACGGAAGTTGGTATTACTTTTGAGCAACTGGCGGAAATTATAAGTAAGGTTTCGAATAACAAGAAACTATCTGTCACTTTTGACACCTGCCATACTAATGATGCTGGATACGATGTTAAAAATGATTTTGACGGCGTATTGAATGAATTTGACCACATTGTTGGTCTTGATCGATTAAAAGTCATTCATTTAAACGATTCAAAAAATGAACGTGGCAGTCACAAAGACCGTCACCAAATTATCGGATTGGGAACAATCGGGTTTAAGGCTCTGAATTATATTGCTCATCATGATCAACTGGCATCGGTTCCCAAAATTATGGAAACACCGATTCTAAAAGATCCAGAAAATAAACGTATTAAATATAATCCGCATGGCTATGAGGTCAGTATGTTAAGAAAGCAAGTGTTTAATCCCAACATCATCGAAGATATGAAAGCGGGAAAACCTTTTTAATGTGAGATTAGATTTGATTCTAAATAAAGATGGTTGGCAATCAAAAGCCACGCCTTATCAAATCCCGAAAAGGGTTCTGTAAAATCAATAAAGTTTACGTTGATTTTACAGAACCCTTTTCATTTTTAAGACTTTTGAATTTTCAAAAGTCGGACCTATTATGCTAAGCGGTCTTTGATAGTCACTAATCTTCAAATGTTGTTGTATCTAAATTTAAGCTTTCCAAAATAATAGTTGCGGTTTCCTCAATAGATTTGTTGGCAACATTGATGACCAGGCAGCCAATCTTTTTATATAATTTTTTAGCGAAATCCAGTTCGATTTTGATGTTTTTAGTATCTGAGTAAGGTGTGTCCGCACTTAATCCATAAGAGATCATTCGCTGTTTCCGAATTCTGCTTAATTTTTCGGGTGTATTTAGCAGGCCGAAGATCCGGTCTTTCTTCACATGATTTAATTCATCCGGAATGTGTAGATCGGGGCCAATCGGTAGATTTGCGACACGCTGGTTTTGATTGGCTAGATATAGTGAAAGCGGTGTTTTAGATGTTCGTGAAACGCCTAGTAACACAATGTCGGCTTCCAAAAGCCCTTTGGCGTTTTTCCCATCATCGTTTTCAACTGCAAATTCGATTGCAGAAATACGTTCAAAATAATTCTCGTTTAAATCATGAATTAAGCCTGGAACGTGTGCAGGTTCCTCTCCGGTTGCCTCTGATAGCAACTTCATTGGCGTTTGGATACAATCAAAATCATAGATCCCATGTTCTTTACAGAAAGTAACAACCATTTGGCTCAACTCGATGCTGACCAGTGTGTGGAAGATCATGGCTTTTTTTGTTAAAGCTAAATTCAAAATACCCTTTAAAATTGATTCGGTTTGAATAAAAGGAAACCGCCTGATTTCTGCTTTGATATTTGGAAATTGTGAAGCGGCGGTTTGCGCTAAAGTTTGAGCAGTAGCACCACTTGAGTCAGAAATAATAAAGATATTTTGCGTTTTCATATAGATTTCTCCCATCAATTTTTTTCGACTCTAAAAGAAACTCCAAATAAATTTTAACATGAAGCATTGTTTTTAACTTAAATCATTGACGATATTTCGATTAATATGTATAATTTAATGCGAACCGTTTTAGTACAAAGTAAATGTGTGCTTTTAAACAGTTACATTTAAGCTCGGAGGGAGGGAATTTCATATGGCAAAGACAGTCGTTCGTAAAAACGAGTCTCTTGATGATGCTCTTCGACGCTTTAAACGTACAGTTTCTAAAAGCGGTACACTGCAAGAATATCGTAAACGGGAATTTTATGAAAAACCAAGTGTAAAACGTAAATTAAAGTCCGAAGCAGCACGTAAGCGGAACAATAAAAAGAAACGTCGTTTTTAATATGACATCACTTTTGAAGATCGGAGCTAATGTTTCATTAGTCTCTGGTCTTTTTTATGTTAAAATTTAGACATACATTGAAAAGAGGTTTAACAGATGAGTGTTTATGATCAGTTGAATTCAGATTTAAAAGATGCCATGAAGGCACGAGACAAAGTTAGATTGGGTGTGATTCGAGGATTGAAGTCTCAAATCATGAATGCCGAAGTTGATAACGGTAATCAAAAATTGACTGATGAGCAAATCAGTTCAGTTGTGATGAAAGAAATCAAACAGCAAAAAGAATCACTCGAAGAATTTCAAAAGGCTAATCGTGATGATTTGGTCAAAGATCAGAGCGCTAAACTTAAAATTGCCGAAGAGTACGCACCAAAACAGCTATCAGAAGACGAGGTTGAAGCAATTGTGAATCAAACAATTGAACAGTTACACGCTGAATCTATGGCTGACTTCGGTAAGGTTATGGGTGCTATTATGCCAAAGGTCAAAGGAAAAGCCGATGGCAGCATCATTAACAAACTTGTCAAAAAACAGCTTCAAAGTTAAAAAATCATTGATTATTAAATTAGCGCCAAGAATTGGTTCAACAACATTCCAATCGCTTTGGTTAACCTTTATTTTGTGATAGTATCTGATTAATATTAATATTAAAAAGGAGCTAATTAATTGGCTGAAACTCAACAGATTACAAAAGAACTTGTCGTGTCTGATCCTAATCAGCTGTTACAACTCGTTGGAACTCAAAACGAGTTTATAACGATTCTCGAAGAGGGTATGGGTGTTTCGATTAATGTGTTCGGCAACTCACTACGTGTCAGCGGTGATGAACAGTCGGTCGGCACAACATTAAACATTTTGGATAATATCCTTACATTGGTCCAAAAGGGAATCAATATCAACAGCAGTGATTTTATCAGTGCGATTAATATGTCTCAAAACGGGACGTTAGAATATTTTCAGGATTTATACAATCAAGTCTTGATTAAGGACGCCAAAGGTAAGGCCGTCCGGGTCAAAACATTTGGTCAGCGGCAGTACATTCAGGCTATTTCGCATCATGACGTTGTTTTTGGTGTCGGCCCCGCCGGTACCGGTAAAACGTACTTGGCGGTTGTCATGGCAATTGCTGCACTTAAAAAAGGGACGGTTGATAAAATTGTATTGACAAGACCGGCGGTTGAAGCCGGCGAGAGCCTTGGCTTTCTGCCTGGAGACCTTAAAGAAAAGGTTGATCCATATTTGCGTCCGATTTATGATGCCCTACATGCGATCTTAGGCGCTGAGCACACTGAACGGTTAATGGATAGAGGCGTGATCGAGATAGCGCCTCTGGCCTACATGAGAGGCCGTACACTTGATAATTCATTTGTGATCCTGGATGAAGCACAAAACACAACGAATATGCAGATGAAAATGTTCTTAACCCGTTTGGGCTTTGGGTCAAAGATGATTGTTAATGGTGATATTTCACAAATTGATTTACCTAAACATGCGGCCAGTGGGCTGGTCCGGGCTCAGGCAATTCTAAAGGGAATCGATCAAATTGAATTTGTGACATTCAGTGCAAAGGATGTTGTTCGTCATCCTGTAGTTGCTAAAATCATTACGGCTTACGAAAAAAACGGTCAATAATTATTGAATGAGGATTATTAGTCATGGATTTAGAAATTTACGATAAAACTGAAAAGGGCATCTCTGAAAAAGATGAAAAAATGATTCGGGATGTTTTAAATTTTGCCGGCTCATATATTCATTTAGCAGATAATACTGAGATGTCGGTCACACTTGTCAACAATGATGAGATTCACAAGATTAATCGTGAGTACCGGGGTGTTGATCGGGCAACAGATGTTATCAGCTTTGCAATTGAGGATGAGGCCGAAGATGATGACTTTCCAATCGTGATGGATGAAGATATGCAGGAATCAATCCCTGAAAATATTGGTGACATCTTCGTATCGGTCGATAAAGTTGCAGAACAAGCGGACTATTTAGGTCATTCATTTCAAAGAGAACTCGGGTTCTTGGTTGTGCACGGTTTCCTTCATTTGAACGGTTACGATCACATGGAGAAAGCGGATGCAGACATCATGTTTCCGTTGCAAAAAGAGATTTTAAATGCCTATGGTCTTAAAAGATAAGCGTCAGATAGAAAAGAATAAGCACTTTTTTCAGTCCGTTGGTCATGCACTGGAAGGCATTAAAAAACTGATTTTGGAGGAACGTAATTTCCGCTTTGATTTAATTATCACGGTGGTTGTCCTTTGTATCGGTCTTTTAATGAGGATTGCAATCTATGATTGGTTGTGGCTGTTTGCTGCATTTTTCTCAGTTATCGGATCGGAAGTCTTGAATTCAATCGTGGAAAACGTTGTTGACTTAATCGTTGGTCATCATTTTGACCTAATGGCAAAACGTGCTAAGGATATTGCAGCTGGAGGCGTTCTTTTGTCCGCTGTTTTCGCAATGATCATCGGAGCACTGATCTTCATTCCAAAGTTCGTCGAATTATTAAAATAAGTGAGGTAGAAAATGGATAATCCAAATTATCGTTCCGGCTTTGTGGCCATTGTTGGTCGACCAAACGTCGGTAAGTCAACTTTTTTAAATCGAGTAGTCGGGCAAAAAATCGCAATTATGAGTGATAAAGCTCAAACGACTCGAAATAAGATTCAGGGTGTCTATACAACTGATGAGGCACAGGTTGTATTCATCGATACACCGGGTATTCATAAACCTCAAAACAAGCTTGGGGATTTTATGATGGATTCTGCACTATCGGCTTTAAAAGAAGTTGATGCAGTTCTCTTTATGGTTAATGCGACTGAACGGCGCGGTGCCGGTGATAATTTTATTATCGACAGATTAAAAGATGTTCATAAACCTATTTACTTATTGATTAATAAAATTGATGAGATAACACCTGATGATGTTATGGCAATTATTGAACAATATAAAAACGCCTTATCTTTTAAAGAGGTCTTCCCAATTTCAGCCTTACAAGGCAACAATGTTCCTGAGTTGTTAACGTCACTCATTAAGGAATTGCCAAACGGGCCCCAGTATTATCCAAAGGATCAGGTTACCGATCATCCGGAACGTTTTGTCATTTCAGAATTGATTCGAGAAAAAGTACTTCAAATGACACGTCAGGAAATTCCACATTCAACGGCGGTCTATATTGAGAGTATAAAAAAACAGGATGAGGTATTACACATTCAGGCAACAATTATTGTTGAACGTGACGGTCAAAAGGGGATTGTTATCGGTAAGGGTGGTTCTATGCTAAAAAAAATTGGCACCCTGGCTCGAAAAGATATTGAAAACATGATGGGTAACAAAGTTTATTTGGAATTATGGGTTAAAGTTGAAGCGCATTGGCGTGATAAAGCAAATCTACTAAATTCCTATGGTTATAAAAAGGGCAACTATTAAGATTAAGCATGATTAGTTGATAATGGGCTGCGTTTTTTTAATAAACATTGAAGATCTGTCATCTTCAGCTAAGATCTTTTTTCAAGAGAGGTGAATTTCTTGGTCAAAGCAAAACCTGCTGAGTTTCACGGTATTTTACTTTATACAAAAGCCTATCGGGAACGAGATTTACTTATCAAATTTTTGACAAGAGAATTCGGGAAAAAGATGTTTTTGGTTCACGGTGCCAAACGACCAAAGTTTCGAATGCGGGCTGCAATTTTACCGTTTACCTATGGCGCTTACTTTGGTGATCTTAAAGATGACGGCCTGAGTTACATTAACAATTATAAAAGAATTGACCATTTTCAAGGCATTACCGCCGATATTACCAAGAACGCCTACGCAACTTACATTATGTCTTTGATTGATCTGGCTTTTCAGGATAGCATTGCCATTCCAAAATGGTACGATCAATTAATGATCGGCTTAAGTTTAATTGATGATGGTTTCGACGAAGAAATCATTACTAATATTTTTGAAATTCAATTATTATCGGCTTTTGGTGTTGAACCTGATTGGGTTGATTGCGCCATTTGTCATCGGCGAGACCTACCTTTTGATTATTCTGAAGCATATGGCGGCTTGCTTTGCCAGAACCATTTTGATAAGGATCCATACAGGTTACACCTTGATCAGAGAACGATTTATTTTCTCAGGTTATTCTCAATTGTTGATTTAACCAAGCTTAAAACGATTCAAATGAGTGATAAAACAAAGAAATCGCTTCGAAAGGTGATTGACCAAATTTATACGAATTCAGTTGGTGTCGTGCCGAAAAGCAAACGATTTATTGACCAACTCGGTAAATTCAAAATTTGAGTCGATCCATCGTTGACATTCTAGAATATGTCAACTAAGATTATTTTGAGTTAAATATTTTCGGTGATGAGAAAAGAAATTAGGCATTCATTTTTTTCAACGAGGCTGGGATAGTGTAAGCCGGCTAGAAATTGATGACTAAAAGGCACTTTTTGAGCCGAATGAATTAAGTGCTGGTGTTAAACCAGAAGTAGGGTGGAACCGCGAGACCATCGTCCCTATGTTTAAGTGGCAAATTGTAACCGTCACTGAACATAGGGACTTTTTGCGTGAAAAATTAGGAGGAATTTAAATGACTGAAAAGTTATCGGTTCAAGAAATCATTCTGCGGCTGCAGCAGTATTGGGCAGCGCAGGGTTGTATGCTGATGCAGGCTTATGACACTGAGAAGGGTGCCGGAACAATGAGTCCCTATACTTTCTTACGGGCAATTGGCCCAGAACCTTGGAATGCGGCTTACGTGGAGCCTTCCAGAAGACCGGCAGACGGTCGTTATGGAGAAAATCCGAATCGTCTCTATCAACATCATCAATTTCAAGTAATTATGAAACCTTCTCCTGAGAATATTCAGGATTTATATCTTAATAGTTTAAAAGAACTGGGTATTGATCCTTTGGAACATGATATCCGGTTTGTTGAAGACAATTGGGAAAACCCATCAATGGGTTGTGCCGGTGTTGGTTGGGAAGTTTGGCTTGATGGTATGGAAATTACCCAATTTACCTACTTCCAAATCGTGGGTGGCCTGGAAATGAACCCGGTTGCTTCTGAAATCACCTATGGTTTGGAACGATTGTCGTCTTACATTCAAAATGTGAATTCGGTTTTTGATCTTGAATGGTCCGATGATGTCCTGTATGGTGATATTTTTAAAGAACCCGAGTACGAACATTCAAAGTACAGTTTTGAAGAAAGCGATCAGGAAATGTTGCTGAACTTGTTCAATGATTATGAACGGGAAGCTAAACGCCTTTTGAAACTGGATTTGGTTCATCCCGCATACGACTATATTTTGAAATGCAGCCATACATTTAACCTGTTGGATGCACGTGGTGCGGTTTCAGTAACTGAGCGGGCAGGATATCTCTCAAGAATTCGAAACTTGGCACGCGGCGTTGCTAAAGAGTTTGTGGCCGCACGAAAACGTCTTGGATTCCCATTGATCAAGGACGAAAAGAAACGTCAGGAGCTGCTTAAGGATGATGAAGGGGAGGAAAAATAATGGCTAATAATTTCTTACTTGAAATCGGGCTCGAAGAAATTCCGGCTCATGTTGTCACGCCCAGTATCAATCAACTAAAAAAACGGGCCAGTGATTATTTAAAAGACCAACGAATCACATTCGATCAAATCAAAACATTTAGTACGCCTCGAAGGTTAACATTGTACATTACCGGCTTAGCCGACAAGCAACCCGATATTGATAAGTCCGTTAAGGGACCCGCTAAGAAGATTGCTCAAGATACGGATGGCAACTGGACAAAGGCTGCTATCGGATTTTCCAGAGGACAGGGTGCCACCACTGACGATATTACTTTTAAAGAAGTTAAGGGAACCGACTATGTGTTTGTTGAAAAGCACATCGCCGGCAAGTCCGTTGATGAAGTTCTAACCGGAATGAAAGATGTCATCACGGCTATGACCTTCCCAACCATGATGAAGTGGGCCAACTATTCATTTGAATACGTTCGGCCAATTAAATGGTTGGTTGCGTTATTAAATGACAAAGTAATTCCCTTCAGTATTCTTGATGTTTCAACTGATCGGGTAACATCCGGCCATCGTTTTTTGGGCAAAGACGTCGAATTGGCCAATGCTGATGAATACGAGGAAAAGTTAACCCAGCAATTCGTCATTGCAGACGCTAAGAAACGAAAAGAATTAATTGTTAAACAAATTCATAAAATAGCCGAAGATAATGATTGGCAAATCAACCTTGATCCCGATTTACTGGAAGAGGTTAATAATCTGGTTGAATGGCCAACAGCCTTTGCTGGTAAATTTAACGATAAATACCTGAAGATCCCCGATGAAGTTTTGATTACGTCGATGAAAGACCATCAACGATTTTTCTACGTTACTAATGGGGATGGCACCTTGTTGCCACACTTCATTTCCGTTCGAAACGGAAATGATTATGATATTCAAAATGTGATTGCCGGAAATGAAAAGGTCTTAACTGCCAGACTTGAAGATGCCATGTTCTTTTACGAAGAAGATCAAAAGAAGACCATTGCTGAAGATGTTGAACGGCTTAAGAAAGTTAGTTTCCACGATAAAATTTCTACTATGTTTGAAAAGATGCAACGAGTTCAGGTCATTTCTAATTACCTTGGTAAACAGTTTGGTTTTTCAGATAAGGAACTCGAGGATGAACAACGGGCTGCTGAAATTTATAAGTTTGATTTGGTTACCGGAATGGTTGGAGAATTTGCCGAACTACAAGGTGTGATGGGTGAGAAATATGCCTTGTTAAATGGTGAAGCACCTGCAGTAGCCAAAGCAATTTCAGAACACTATATGCCTATTTCGGCAAACGGTGCACTTCCAGCATCAAATGTTGGCGCACTTTTGGCTGTTTCAGATAAGCTTGATAGTATTTTAACTTTCTTTGCAGCCGGCATGATCCCAAGCGGTTCAAATGACCCATACGCATTACGCCGTCAGGCTACGGGGATTGTTAGAATTGTTGCTGATAAAAACTGGAATTTTGATTTAATTGATACATTGAAGGCAATTATTAACTTGCAAGACAAAAAGCAGGTTGCACCCAAGCTTGACCAAGCTGGTCAAATTACTGCAGTCAGTGATTTTATTAAAGATCGAATTAAGCAGTATCTTGATGATCTCGGTATTCGATATGATATCTCGGACGCCGTTACTTCGGGTTCGCAAACTGATATCTTGTTTAACATTTCAAGTGGTCAAGTTCTTCAGGAGCAAAAGGATGATGATGCCTTTAAGTCAATTATCGAATCCCTGACCCGAGTTCTTCGAATCTCTAAGAAAGGACACTTCAAGGACAACGATCTTGTTGTTGATGGTTCGTTGTTCGAAAACGAATCCGAAAAGGTACTGAATCAAAAGGTTGCTTCTGCCGCTGAGGGTTATTATGAAATTTCGGCTAAAGAAGACTTTGATCGGCTTTCCGGATTGAAGGACGCAATTAATGCATACTTTGATGCGACAATGGTAATGGATAAAGACGAAAAACTAAGGGATAATCATTTACGGCAGTTAACGCTTTTGTCACACTTGATTTTGCATTTGGGTGATCTGGATAAACTGGTTGTTAAGGGTTAGTTTTGCTTAGAATGTTCAAGTGCATTTGTTTGTACAAACTTTTTAACTATGCTAGTATAAACTATGTATCGCCAGCAGATGAGTCGCACTATTTTGGTGCGACTTTTTGCAGGTATTAACGCCGGTTTTAGAGATGGGAGGCGGATAACTATTGAAGATCCCAGAAGACGTGATTGAACAGGTTAGATCCCAGGTTAATATTGTTGACGTGGTATCACAATATGTTCAACTTAAACAGTCAGGGAAGAACCTTTTTGGTCTTTGCCCGTTTCATGAAGAGCGAACACCGTCTTTTTCCGTTTCTGAAGACAAGCAAATATTTCATTGTTTTAGTTGTGGTCGGGGTGGAAATGTTTTCAAATTCATGATGGAAATTGAAAACCTGTCTTTTCCCGAAGCGGTCAAAAAAGTAGCTGAAATGGAACATTTGGATGTTGATTCCAAATATTTTACGGATGCTGCACCGGCTAGTCGGGAAACTTCCGAGCAAAAACAGCTGATTGAATTGCACGAACAGGCCGTCAAGCTGTATCACCACATTTTGATTAATACCAAGATGGGGAAATCTGCTCTTGATTATTTACATCATCGGGGCGTCAACGATGAGACAATTGATCTTTATCAACTTGGTTATGCACCTCAGCAGCGATTGTTAAAACCATTTTTTGATGAGCGTCAGGCCGATTACCAGTTGTTAAGAAAGTCCGGACTTTTTTCCGAGACTCAGGATGGGAAGTTACGTGATCGGTTTGTTGATCGCGTGATGTATCCCATTCGTAACGCAACTGGTCAAACCGTTGCTTTTTCAGGGCGGCTGTTGGCTAAAGATTCAGATATGCCAAAGTATTTAAACAGTCCGGAAACAGAATTGTTCAATAAACGAAAAATACTGTTCAATCTGGATTTGGCTCGGCCAAACATTCGCAGTAAACAACCCGCTTTGTTGTTTGAAGGGTTTATGGATGTTATTTCTGCATACCAGGGCGGTATCAAGTCTGGCATTGCTTCAATGGGTACCAGTCTAACCGAGCAACAGATATATGATATTCAACGTATTACACGTGAAGTGATTGTCTGTTATGATGGAGATGCTCCGGGACAAAAAGCAATCAAACGCGCAATTGATGCGTTTAAGCAAACTGATCATCAATTGGATCTGAAAGTCGTTTCAATTCCTGATGGGATGGATCCGGATGAGTTCATTCGAAACCGGGGTGCTGATAAATTTCAAACCTTATTACAACATGCTCAATCACCCGTTGATTTTGATTTGAATTACCTTAAACAGGAAGCTAATCTTAAAACCGAGGAAGGACAAGCAGCCTATATTTCAGAAGCATTGAAATTGATTAGTACAATTAGTTCCGGCATTTCCCGGGACTTGTATCTTAACCGTTTGGCTGACTCTTTTTCAATTGACAAACAGGTTTTAAAACAGCAGCTCCAACCGCTTATTCGAAAAACTGTTACTAAGCGAGCCAATCATCAGATTCCGGCTGGTCAGCCTGTTAATCAATCTCCTCAAAAAAGGGATAAAGTAACGGTTGCGCAAATGCAGCTTCTTAACAGGATGCTGCATAATCATGATGTATGGGTAAAGGTCAGTGGTATTTCGGGATTCTCATTTGTTGATGAACAGTACCAGATGTTGTATTTATTGGCGGAAGGATACTTTTCCAAGTTTGACCAGTATAATGTCGCAACATTTAGTAATTTAATTACTGAGGATTCATTGCAAAGCCTATTGATTGATATTGACATGATGAATTTACCAGAGGAGCCGTCTCCAATGGAAATTGACAATGATTTGGATGTTATTATGAATCGGGCGCCGGTAGAAACAAAAATTAAAAAGAAACAAGCAGAACTGAGACAAGCATCAAAAATTGGGGATGTTGATAAGCAACGCCAATTGATGGTTGACTTATTAAAACTTGAGCAGCAAAAGAGAACTAAGGAACAAGTATAACTTCGGGAGGCATTTTGATGGCTAACAAAAAAACAAATAATGCAAAGGTTGTTAAAAAAGCGACTACTAAGACAAAGGCCGCTGCAGCTAAGAAAACACAAAAGCCTTATAAGAAGGTATTTGATCAGATTGTAAAGGACAATAAACCGATCGGTCACATCACCTACGATGAACTCCAGAAGAAAATCGAAGAACCATTTTCTTTGGATAAAAAAGAAATGGAAGAGTTACTCGAAAACATCGAAGATTCCGGAATTAGTGTTGTCGATGATAACGGTGATCCAGATCCAAGAGCCATTGATGCAGCAAAAAAAGTAACAAAAAAAGAACTCTCTGATGTTTCTGCTCCAACAGGTGTCAAAATTAACGATCCTGTTAGGATGTATTTAAAGGAAATCGGAAGAGTATCACTTTTAAGTGCTGATGAAGAAATCAATCTTGCCAAACGAATTGAATCCGGCGATGAAGAAGCCAAGCAGGAACTTGCAGAAGCCAACTTACGATTGGTTGTTTCAATTGCCAAGCGTTACGTCGGTCGTGGTATGCAATTTCTTGATTTAATTCAGGAAGGTAATATGGGCTTGATGAAGGCGGTTGAAAAATTTGATTACCGTAAAGGATTCAAATTCTCAACTTATGCGACATGGTGGATTCGTCAAGCGATTACCCGTGCGATTGCCGATCAGGCACGAACCATTCGAATTCCTGTCCACATGGTCGAAACGATCAACAAATTGATTCGAATTCAACGTCAATTACTCCAAGATCTTGGGCGTGAGCCGCTTCCCGAAGAAATTGGTGCTGAAATGGATATGCCAACTGAAAAGGTTCGAGAAATCTTAAAGATTGCTCAGGAACCGGTTTCTCTTGAAACACCAATCGGAGAAGAGGACGATTCTCATCTAGGTGATTTTATTGAAGATCAAGATGCAACGTCACCTGCAGATCACGCAGCTTATGAATTATTGAAAGAACAACTTGAGAGTGTTCTGGATACGTTGACTGATCGTGAGGAAAATGTTCTGCGCTTACGTTTTGGTTTGGATGATGGTCGTACCAGGACTTTGGAAGAGGTTGGAAAGGTATTTGGCGTTACGCGTGAGCGGATTCGTCAAATTGAAGCCAAGGCTTTAAGAAAGCTTCGGCACCCATCTCGTAGTAAACAATTAAAAGATTTTTTGGAATAAAATCCTAATTTCTCAAACAGTCGGTATAAAAATCAATTTTGATTTTGTACCGGCTGTTTTTTTGTAGATGAATAAATTATAATAAAGGTATTAACGAATTAAGGAGAAATACATGAACGGCACGCATCTTTCCAAACGTTTAGAAACAATTAGTGAGCATGTCGAACCAGGTAGCCGGTTGGCTGATATTGGATCAGACCATGCTTATCTACCGATTCATCTTGCCAAGAATAAAACAATTAATTATGGCGTTGTCGGAGAAGTGGCCAAAGGGCCGCTTTCAAATGCGATCAATGAAATTTCCAAAGAGGGCTTGCTGGACATCCTGCACCCCAGGTTGGCAGATGGATTAGCCGCTATTGAAGCCGATGATCAAATTAACGCCATTACAATTGCCGGAATGGGTGGTATTTTAATCAGCCAAATTTTGGAAAATGGTCAGGACAAGTTAACGGGTCAAGAGAAACTGATTCTTCAACCGAATGTAGGTGAAAACATTGTTCGAACCTGGTTAATGAATCATCAGTATTTTATTAAGACCGAGCAAATCTTAGAAGAAGACCATCATATTTACGAAATTATCACCGCAGTCAAATCGGCGCAACCAGTGGGTTATTCAGCTAAGCAACTCAAGTTTGGCCCTTACTTATTAATCGAGAAATCACCAATCTTTATTTCAAAATGGCAGGAAGAACGTCAACAACTGCAACGGGTTATTTCAAATATGAAACGGGCAGTTCATGAAGACAAGCCCAAGATGAAAAAAATCGAGCAACAGATTCAAGAAATTGATGAGGTGATTGATAGTGAAAGGTAGAGAGTTAGTTCAAAAGTTTGAAGCATTTGCGCCCAAAAAGCTTGCAATGCCAAAAGATCCGATCGGGTTACAAATTGGTTCCCTAGACCAGGATGTCCATAAGGTTATGACAACGCTGGATGTCCGGCCGGAAGTTGTAGATGAGGCAATTGAAAATGACGTTGATTTTATTTTTGCACATCATCCGGTTATGTTTCACCCAGCTAGAAATTTAGATTATTCAGATCCTCAAAATGCAATGTATGCGAAAATTATTGCCCACGGGATCACTGTTTATGCTGCTCACACCAACTTAGATACTGCTGATGGCGGCATGAATGATTGGTTGGCAGATGAACTGAGCCTGACAAATGTAAGGGGACTGGTTCCAGGATATGCAGAATCCGTATTCCGATTAACGGTTACAGTTCCCAAGGTATACGCTACGGCAGTCAGAATGTCTTTGGTTGATGCTGGGGCGGAAATTAATGACGGTCAATATACCGGATACACTTATGAAATGGATGGAACAGTATACTATGTACCGCAACCAGGGGCAGATCCAACAATCGGCATGGCTGGTGAACCAACAGAATTAGAGGATTCCAGATTGGAATTTGAAGTTCCTGAAAAGAATTTGAACAGAGTCTTAAAAACATTACACGATGTTCACCCACTTCAACAACCGCTTTACAATATTATTCGCTTAGAGGACAAAAAGCACCAATATACAATGGGTCGGGTTGGCGAGTTACCTGAGCCGATGCGACTTGAATCATTCGCCAAACGGTGTAAATCTGTTTTTCATATTTCTGGCCTTCGAGTGATTGCAAACGACTTGTATCGGACAATTAAAACTGTAGCGGTACTGGGTGGCGACGGTGGTAAGTTTTATAAGACTGCACAAAAAGCAGGGGCAGATGCTTACATTACGGGAGATGTTTATTACCATACGGGACATGACATGCTGGCTTCGGATATGCCGGTTATTGATCCCGGACATCATATTGAAAGTATCTGTATCCCTAAATTAGCAAAAATGGTTAACAAGTGGTCTCAAGAAAACAATTGGGGTCTTTCGGTGATCGAATCTCAAATCAATACAGACCCGTTTACTTTCCTGTAAAGACATGACTACATGAGGAGAATTAAAAATGGCAAAATATCCAGAATTGATTTCAAATTTTTTGAAGTTTGTGAAGATTAATAGTCGCTCAAACCCCAAATCCAGAACCATTCCGTCTTCGAAACGTGAAACAGCATTCTTGAATATGTTAAAGGACCTATTATCAGATATGGGCCTAACCGATGTACACACCAACGAACAAAGTGCATATGTCTTTGCGACATTGCCTTCAAATCTTGATAAAAAAGTTCCTACAGTCGGTTTTATTTCACATATTGATACGGCAGATTTTAATTCCGAAAACATTGATCCGCAAATTATTGAGAACTATGATGGTCAATCGATTATCCCGCTTGATAAGGACGGAGAATTTAAACTGGATCCCAAGGTTTTTCCAAGTTTGAAAAAGTACAAGGGTGATACATTAATTACAACTGACGGTTCAACGCTATTAGGTGCTGATGACAAAGCCGGAGTTGCGGAAATCATTTCGTCAATCGCTTATTTGCAGTCGAACCCTGAAATTAAACACGGCACAATTAAAGTTGCTTTTGGTCCGGATGAGGAAATCGGAACCGGGGCAGATCATTTTGATGTGAATGATTTCGGCGCTGATTTTGCTTATACGGTTGATGGCGGCCCATTGGGTAACCTAAACTACGAAACCTTTAACGCTGCCGAAGCAACTGTTTCAATCAAGGGGACCGATGTTCATCCGGCCGAAGCTAAGGGTGTCATGGTTAATGCAATTCAAGTAGGAATGGACTTTCACGCAGCATTACCGGAATATGATCGTCCCGAAAAGACCGTTGAACGACAGGGATTCTATCATATCTATGATTTTCAAGGAAGCGTTGATCATACCAACATGGCTTATATCATTCGAGACCATGATCGGGACCGTTTTGAGGCTCGTAAAAGGTTATTTGAAGGCATTGCTGATCAGATGAACAAAGAATTCAGTGAAAAGCGAATTAGCGTTGAGATAAAAGATCAGTATTACAATATGGGTGAAATTATTTCCAAAGATCCGACGGTTATCGAAGTCGCTGAACAGGCTATGAAAAATGTTGATGTTAAACCACACATTTTCCCTGTTCGTGGTGGTACCGACGGCTCAAAGATTTCCTATATGGGATTACCAACTCCAAATATCTTTGCCGGCGGTGAAAATATGCATGGTCGTTTTGAATATGTTTCTGAGCAGACGATGGAAAAAGCGACGGATGTTATTATTGAAATCGCTAAATTGTATGCTCAAAAATAATTGGTCAAAAAAGGTCAAATTATTGTTAACCAGTTATAAAATTTGATAACATACTTGTAGGCGGTTTGAAATGAAACCTTTTTCTTTCTAACCGCCTTTAATGGATGGAACTAAATTAAGATAAAAAATAATAAGGTGATCATTTAAATGAATCCAGATAATTTAACAGAAGCAGTTACGCAAGCAATTTCTCAAGCTCAACAAATTGCCGTTACTCGAAAACAACAAAATATTACGGTTGCCCACCTGTTTAAGTTCTTGGTCCAACCCGGTGAATTGGCTCGTCAAATATACTCAGAACTGGGACTGAACCTAAAAGATTTAGATAAGGAACTCGATACCGAAATTGACCAGATTGCAACGGTTGAGGGCAGTAATATCAGTTATGGACAATCTTTATCGTCAAATTTGTATGAGTTATTACAAGATGCCGAACAGGTTAAAAATGAGTTTGGTGACTCATATATTGCGGTTGACACCCTGACAATTGCTGTTATGCAGCTTCACGGTGATAATTTTACCGACTATTTAATCAAACAAGATATAACCGAACAAAAAGTTAGAAACGTTGTCGAGAAGATCCGTGGTGGCGAGAAAGTAACCTCCAAAAACCAGGAAGATAATTATCAATCTCTTGAAAAATACGGGACCGACTTGGTTAAGGCTGCTCGAGATAATAAGTTGGGACCGATTATTGGTCGGGATGAAGAAATTCTCGATGTGATTCGAATTCTGTCAAGAAAGACCAAGAATAATCCAGTACTGATTGGGGCACCGGGTGTTGGAAAAACCGCCGTTGTCGAAGGATTGGCACTCCGAATTGCCTCCAATGATGTGCCGGAAAACCTTAAAAACAAGACGATTTTCCAGTTGGACATGGGGTCCCTGATTGCGGGTGCAAAGTACCGTGGTGAATTTGAAGAACGACTTCAAGCTGTTTTAAAGGAAGTTAAAAAAGCTGAGGGTCAAATCATCATGTTCATTGATGAAATTCATAACATCGTCGGGGCAGGTAAAGCCGAAGGATCGATGGATGCCGGCAATATTCTAAAACCCATGTTGGCCCGAGGGGAACTCCATTTAATCGGTGCGACAACGATTGATGAATACCGAAAGTACATGGAAAAAGATAAGGCCCTGGAGCGTCGTTTCCAACGGGTAATGGTTCATGAACCATCAGTTGAAGATACGATTACGATTTTGCGTGGCCTGTCCGAGGGCCTGGAAATCCACCATGGCGTTCGAATCCACGATAATGCCCTGGTAGCCGCTGCTAAACTTTCCGATCGATATATTACTGATCGAAATTTACCGGATAAGGCAATTGATCTTGTAGATGAAGCATCTGCTGAAATTCGGGTTGAAATGAATTCCAGCCCGACAGCGCTTGATCAATCTAATCGTCAACTTATGCGCCTTGAAGTCGAAGAGGCTGCTTTAAAGCAGGAAACCGATGAAGCTTCCAAGAAACGCCTAAAGGAAGTTCAGGAAGAACTTGCCAACATTAAGGAAAAAGTCAATGGTTTAAATGCACGCTGGAAGCAGGAAAAAGACGCCATTCAAAAGATTGGTGATAAAAAGAAACAGCTTGATCAGGCAAGAAATGACCTGAAACAGGCTGAAAACGATTACGATCTTAATAAAGCTGCTGTTCTTCAACACGGTACAATTCCACAATTGGAAGCTGACCTGAAAAAACTGGAAGAAAATGATCAACATGCCGACTGGTTGGTAAGTGAATCGGTTACGGCTGACGAAATTGCAAAAGTGGTCAGTCGGGAAACCGGTATTCCTGTGACAAAATTGGTCGAGGGCGAACGCCAAAAGCTCCTTCATTTAGCTGACAATCTGCACAAACGGGTGATTGGTCAAAATGAAGCCGTAACTGCCGTTTCCGATGCCGTCATTCGTTCACGAGCCGGTTTACAGGATCCCAGTCGACCGCTTGGCTCATTCCTATTTCTGGGGCCAACCGGAGTGGGTAAAACTGAACTCGCTAAAGCCCTGGCGGAAGATTTATTTGATTCTGAAAATCATATGGTTCGAATTGATATGTCCGAGTATATGGAAAAAGAATCGGTTTCACGATTAGTGGGTGCAGCTCCCGGTTATGTTGGCTACGAAGAAGGCGGTCAGTTAACCGAAGCAGTTCGTCGTAATCCTTACACCATTGTGCTATTTGATGAAATTGAAAAGGCTCACCCGGATGTCTTTAATATTTTGCTCCAGGTGTTGGATGATGGCCGTCTGACTGATAGTCAAGGACGAACCATTGATTTTAAAAACACCATTTTAATTATGACGTCCAATTTGGGGTCGGACATTCTATTGGAAGGAACCGACGAGAATGGTATTATTTCTGATAATGCCAAGAAACAGGTCGATCAACTACTCAAAGCATCATTTAAACCTGAATTTTTAAATAGAATTGACGATGTTATCATGTTTAAGCCGTTGTCTCGAACTGATATTGAAAAAATCGTTCAAAAATTAATTGATCAGCTTTCTGTGCGAACAAAGGCGCAGGATATTAAGCTTTCAATTTCAGATCAGGCTAAACAATGGATTGCTAAGAATGGGTATGAACCGCAATATGGCGCACGTCCTCTTCAGCGTTATGTAACCAACGTTGTTGAAACCCCTCTTGCAAAGATGATCGTTGGTGGTCAGGTTAAACCACATAGCATCGTTCATATCAATTTGGAAAACGATGCCCTGTCTTTTGTACCTGAGCAGGTAACTGCCACGCAAGTGTAAGGTGGGATATCTTTGTCAAAAGAATATCGGATTCCAACGAATAATCATACAGAACTTGCGGTTACCGTTTTTTCTACGACTCATCCGGTAGGTATTGTTCAAGTTATTCATGGTGCTTTGGAACATCAATCACGTTATTTTGATTTTGCGGCTTATTTAAATCAGCAGGGTTTTATTGTCCTAACTTCAGATAATCGTGGCCATGGCAGATCTGTATCCAAGGATGATCCTTTGGGCATCATGTTCAGCTGGCAGCAATTAGTTAACGATCAGGTTTGTTTAAGTCACTTTATTAAGCGGCAATATCCTGGGCTACCGCTGTTTTTGTTCGGTCACTCGTTTGGATCGATTCTCGGCCGATTATATCTTCAAAAACATGATCAACTATTAAATGGTCTGATTTTGACTGGGACTGCCAATTACATCCCAATGGTAAGTATCGGACTTCTTTTGGGAACCGTTTATACGCGCTTACATCTTGAAAATCGTTATTCCAAGTTATTATCAAGGCTTTCTGGATTGACACCTGGTGATCATTCTTGGCTAAGTTACAATCTTGAAAATGTTCAACGGGTATCCAATGACCCGGATATGATAAATCAATATCCTGTATTAAGTTTAATGACGCTGTGGCAGGGCGACTACGAGCTTAAGCAGGTTACTCATTTCCATTGCCAAAGGCCCGGATTACCGATCATTTCTATTACGGGGGATCACGATAAATTTAGTGGTGGCAGTCATGGATTAACAGACACAATTAAGACATTACACAAAATTGGTTATTCAAATGTAAAAAATAAAGTCATGCCCCATATGAAGCATGAAGTTTTACAAGAAGTTGATCACCAAAAAGTATATGAACAAATTGATGCCTTTTTATACGAACACATTTAATCAAGCGGGATGACTTATTTTTGACTTTAATTTGAAATCAGTCGTCGTAAAAAAAGTGAGGCTGGGCAACGTTTACGTTTGTCCCAGTCTCACTTTTTATTAATTATCGAGAATTATTTGGAAAATGATCCTTTGCTGATAAGGTAAATACCGTTTGTTGCACAAAAGCCAACAATGGCGGCCGTGATACCAATTTGCATAGGGTTGTATGGTAAAACCTCAAGTTGATTGGCAATGTAACCGATGATTTCACCAAAGATCAATGCCCAAAAAATGACGACAAGATTTGAAGCAATAAGTTTCATAGTCTTAGGCCTCCTGACAATCAATGGTATTTTAGCATATTTCCTAAGAAAAATCACTGTGAATTTACATTTAGAATTTAGTAATGAGACCTAATTGTTTGGTATAATTTGGTAGAAAGAAGGGAATTCAATTGACGTACGTACCATTACAAGTCATTAGCTCATATAGTTTACTTCAAAGTCCGATTCGGATCTCTGAATTGGTCACAGAAGCCAAAAAGCGTGGATATAAAGCACTTGCGATGACAGATATTAATGTCATGTATGGCGCTGTTGAGTTCTATGATACATGCATCGACGCCGGTATTCAGCCAATTATTGGACTGACGCTGAATCTTCCCGGCGTAATGCTGTCTGAAAACAATTATTCGATTCTTTTATTGGCCAAAAACCAAACGGGGTATCAAAACCTTTTAAAAATATCAACGTTAAAAAACTCTGGTGAAACCGATGTAACGATTGATCAACTCAATGGCCGACTGGATGGACTATATGTCATTTTGCCGCCGTTGGCGGAAATTAACGATTTACTGCTTCAGGGAAAATCAGCAGATATTTCCGATTTGATTTCTAAGTTAATGGATCTTGGCCTTACAAAGCAAGATCTTAAGTTTGGCGTGGACTACCATTCTTCTGATGCTTTAATCGATATGCTCAGCAAAGTAGCGGCTGACAATCAAGTCCAGTTGATTGCGGATGCGCCGGTTCAATACTTGAATGCCGAAGATTATTTTCCAATGCAGGTTTTAAAAGCCATTGCTGCTGGTACTAAGATTTCCAATGTTGCCGAACTTAGCCAACAGGTTGGTCCTTATTTTCTCCGGCCCCAAGATCAAATGGAAAAAGAATACCAACGACTCCATTTAAATGCGGCTCTTCAAGCCATCGATGAGGTTGTTTCCAATTGTCATGTCGAAATTAAAAAAAAGCAGCCGAAACTGCCACAATTCGAAACCCCCAACGATATGGAACCTGGTCAATATTTACGGCAGTTATGTGAAAAGGGACTTTCTAAGCGACTGGAAGCGGCTCATATTTCCGATGATGCACCTTATCGCCATCGGCTTGACAGAGAATTATCAGTGATTCATTCAATGGGATTTGATGATTACTTTTTAATTGTTTGGGATGTTATTAATTTTGCTCATCAAGCCAGGATTATAACCGGACCGGGTCGGGGATCGGCTGCCGGGTCACTTGTTGCCTATACGTTATTTATTACCGACGTTGATCCCATTAAGTACGAGCTGCTCTTTGAACGCTTTTTAAATCCCGAGAGAGTTCAAATGCCCGATATTGATTTGGACATTCCAGATGACAAACGTGATGACGTCATTCAATATGTTCACCAAAAGTACGGTCATCAACGGGTTGCACAAATCATTACTTTCGGCACCTTGGCTGCCAAACAGGCAACCAGAGATGTTGGCCGTGTTTTTGGACTCAACCCAAATCAACAGGATGTGTGGAGCAAAGCTATTCCCAGTGCTTTTCACGTAACATTGGCCGATGCCTATCATAACTCTCAACAGTTAAAAAACCTGGTTGCCGACAGCGACTTGAATAAATCACTTTTTAAAACAGCTCAAGTGTTGGAAGGCTTGCCGAGACACTATTCAACACACGCAGCCGGATTGGTGCTAAGTGATAATTTATTGGTTGATCTTGTTCCCCTTCAGGATGGAAATGACGGGCTTTTAATGACGCAATATTCCAAAGACTATGTTGAATCTGTCGGTTTGCTAAAAATTGATTTTCTGGGACTTCGCAATTTAACAATTTTGGCTGATGCACTGGCAGAAATTAAACAGGCAACGGGGCAGAAAATCAACATTTCTCAAATTCCGTTAGATGACAAGAAAACGTTGAAACTGTTTGCGAACGGCGATACAACAGGCGTTTTCCAATTCGAATCATCCGGCATCAGAAGTGTTTTACGCAGACTACATCCAGAACAGTTCGAAGATGTCGCGTTGGTTAATGCGCTTTACCGACCGGGTCCAATGGAAAACATTGACGAAGTTGTCAAACGAAAATCACATCAGGAAGCTTTAACCTATCCGGATCAGTCACTCGAAGACATTTTAAAATCAACGTATGGCGTCATCGTTTATCAAGAGCAGGTCATGCTGGTCGCTTCAAAAATGGCTGGATTTTCACTCGGACAAGCCGATATTTTACGACGTGCAATGAGCAAAAAGAAGTTAAAAGTGATGGATCGAATGAAGAGCCTATTTTTAACGGGCGCCGAAAAAAAGGGGCATCCCAAACAAGTGGCCGAGAAAGTATTTGATTATATTGAAAAATTCGCCAATTATGGATTCAATAAATCCCATGCGGTTGCTTACAGCAAAATGGCCTATGAACTTGCTTATCTTAAAGTCTATTTCCCAGGCGAGTTTCACGTTGCTTTATTAAATTCTGTTCAAAATAGTTCGGTCAAAATGAAAGAGTATTTATCAGATGCCAAATCAATGGGAGTTAAAGTAGTGGCGCCGGATATCAACAAAAGCCGAGCTGATTTTTCATACCAGGATCAGCAAATTGTTTTTGGGTTGGCTTCGATTAAAGGGGTTCGCCACGACATGGTACAGGATATTTTAAATGATCGTGACCAAAACGGCCGCTATAAATCCTTTCCTAATTTGCTTGCTCGGCTTTCAGACAAGTACCGCAAGCCGGACTTGATTAATGCGTTGATTTATTCAGGTGCGCTTGACGGTTTTTCATACAACCGTTCTGAATTAATCTCAGCAGCCCCTGAATTCATCAGCTCAATTCAGCTAAGTGGCGATTCCATGAGTTTATTCAAGGCACTGGAACCCACCGTGCCGAGAAAGCCCGAGATGCCTTTGATGCAACGCCTTGAAAAGGAAAATGATTATTTGGGTGCATACCTGTCCGGACACCCTGTTGAGCGTTTTACAGCCCTTAGAAAACGACTGAATGCAAAACTGACCAATCAGTTAGTCGTCGGAATGAACCAGGTCGTCTTAATTTTATATATAACCAAAGTTAAAATTATCAGAACCAAGACCGGCAAGCAAATGGCCTTTTTTGATGGCAGCGATGAAGTTGGCGAGATGTCGGTAACGGTTTTCCCGAATTTATTTATTAAAATTCAATCTTGGCTTCATAAAGACATGGTGGTTGCCATTCGCGGCAAAGTCGAAAAAAACAACACCATTCAAATGGTTGCAGAGACGATTCAGCCTGCCGATAATCTTTCTCGGAAATCTGCAGGGGTTAAAAAGCAGCCTCATTGGTACTTGCGAATTGATCCATCCCATGATAAAAATCAAATTTTTCACAAACTAACCGAATTGTCCGTTCAGTATCGGGGCTCGGTATCCCTCGTTGTTCATGAAAGTGCTTCAGAGAAAACATGGATTCTTGGGAATAATTTTAATTTACAACAAGGTGATCAAATTAAAGATAAATTAATCACAATTTTTGGTCAAAATAATGTTGTTTATAAGTAATTTTTTGATTGAATATTTACTTTTCGTAAAGGCTTACATTGTCGTTAGAACCGTCTTTTAGGCTTTTGTGGGTAGTTAACAAAGTCGTTATTGTCCAAAATATTCGACGACATAACTCGAAAAAAGTGATAAAATACGGTTTGGAATCTAAAAGGGAACCCCAATATTTAATTGGTCTATATCCTGTTAAAAATTGTGGTGTCCAAAAAACCGAAGGAGAGATTTTACTTATGAAGAAAACTAAGATCGTAAGTACATTGGGACCAGCCAGTACCGATGTTGATACCATCGTTAAATTAATTGAAGCTGGGGCTAATGTTTTCCGATTTAACTTTTCACATGGTGACCATCCAGAACACTTGGATCGTTTAAACAAGGTTCACGAAGCTGAAAAGAAGACAGGTAAAACTGTCGGAATCATGCTCGATACTAAAGGTGCCGAAATTCGTACTACTGTTCAAAAAGATGGCAAAATCGAATATCACACCGGCGATGTTTTCCGTATTTCAATGGATGACAGCCTTGAGGGTGTTAAAGACAAGATTGCCGTAACATACACGGGCCTCTATGATGATGTCCATGAAGGTGGTCATGTTCTTTTTGATGATGGTTTATTGGACACTGTTGTTACTAAAAAAGATGACGCTAATAAGGAATTAGTTGTAACTGTTCAAAACGATGGTGTTCTTGGTTCACGTAAGGGTGTTAACGCACCTGGCGTTTCAATCAACCTTCCAGGAATTACTGAAAAAGATTCAGACGATATTCGTTTCGGTTTGGATCATGATATTGACTTCATTTCTGCTTCATTCGTTCGTAAAGCACAAGATGTTTTGGATATCCGTGCCTTACTTGAAGAAAAGCACATGGAACATGTTCAAATCTTCCCAAAGATCGAATCACAAGAAGGTATCAACAACTTTGATGATATTATTAAAGTTGCTGATGGCTTAATGGTTGCTCGTGGTGACATGGGTGTTGAAATTCCTGCCGAAAACGTTCCGTTGGTTCAAAAGACTTTGATCAAGAAGTGCAACCAACTAGGCAAGCCAGTTATTACGGCTACCCAAATGCTTGATTCAATGCAGGAAAACCCACGTCCTACACGTGCAGAAGCTTCAGATGTTGCCAATGCCGTTTTTGATGGTACTGATGCAACAATGCTTTCAGGTGAAAGTGCTAACGGTGAATATCCTGTACAATCAGTTCAAACAATGGCGCGCATTGATGTTAAAGCTGAAAATGCTTTTAGCGAATTTGGTACACCACGTCCAACATTTGATGCCAGTGATGTCACTGAATCAATTGGTGATTCAGTTGCTCGTGTTGCAAAAGAATTGGGCATTCATACAATTGTTGCTGCAACCCGTTCAGGTTACACTGCTCGTATGATTTCCAAATATCATCCAGATGCAGACATCTTAGCATTAACCTTTGACGAACGTACCCGTCGTGGTTTGATGGTTAACTGGGGTGTTCACCCAATCTTGGTTGACGAAGTTAAGAGCAGTGACGAGATTTTTGAACTTGCTGCTAAAAAGGCGCTCGAAACTGGTTTAGCCAAGGAAGGCGATTTAATTATCGTTACTGCCGGTGTTCCAGTTGGTGAAAGCGGCACAACCAATTTGATGAGAATTCAATTGATCGGTTCAAAGCTTGTTCAAGGCCAAGGTGTTGGTGACAAGACTGTTATTGGTAAAGCCGTTGTTGCAAAAGATGCAGCTGATGCCAAGAGCAAAGTAACCGAAGGCAGCATCTTGATTGCAAAGTCAACTGACAAAGATTATCTTCCAGCAATTGAAAAGGCAAGTGCCGTTGTTGTTGAAAGTGGCGGCTTGACTTCACACGCTGCTGTAGTTGGTATCTCAATGGGTATCCCTGTTATCGTGGGTGCCGCTGGTGCAACTACTAAGATTTCAGATGGTGAATTAATTACAGTTGATTCTCATCGTGGTGTCATTTATCACGGTGCTTCAAGCTCACTATAAACAGACGGCTTGAATGTAATTAAATAACGTATAATGGGAGACTGGACAGAAGCGATTTTGCCCAGTCTCTTTTTACGCACCTTATTATGCAGATTGATGGATCTTCTACTTAGTAACCGCATTTCTTCTTCAGTCGAATTTTATTGTTAAAGCGTGTAGAATGAGTAAAGAGATTCAAGAACGGAGATTAACATGGATAAAAATTTAATGGCCCAAGTGCTAAAGGGCATACTAACCGATGAAAATGATCGCTATTATTTTGTTCAGATTGAGGGCGAAACTTTTCAATTAGACAAAGCTGAAATTAAGAAACCGTTTAAGATTGGCGCTGAATTTACCGGCTTTACGTATGAGAATGAGCAACATAGAATGCAAATTACACGGCAAATCCCTAAGATTAGAAGGGATCATTATGCATTCGGGACGGTTGTAAAGGGGAAATTTGGACTAGGTGTTTTTGTTAACATTGGATTACCTAATAAAGACGTTGTCGTCTCGGTTGATGATCTTCCAACTGTTAGCAAACTATGGCCCCGCGAAGGTGACAAGCTGCTCATATCGCTCACAGTTGACAATAAGGCCCGTATCTGGGGACATCTGGCTGATGAAGAGATCTTTGAAACGATTGCAAGGCCGGTGAAAGAACGCCTTCAAAACAAAAATATTAAAGCCCGGGCATATCGATTAAAACTGTCAGGAACCAGACTGTTAACGGATGATTATCACTTGGCCTTTCTTCACCCAAGTGAACGATTGGAAGAACCAAGACTGGGAGAAGAAGTAGAAGCCAGAGTTATTGGTACCCTGAGGGATGATTCAATTAATATTTCAACTCGCCCAAGAGCCTATCAAGAAATCGGTGAGGATGCTGAAATGATTCTGGCAGCTCTGGATCATACCGAATCGAAACAACTTGCCTTTAGTGATAAAAGTGCTCCTGAAGATATTAAAGATTATTTTGGCATCAGTAAAGGCGCTTTCAAACGGGCGCTTGGTCATTTACTAAAGGAAAACTTGATCTCTCAAGAGGATGGCCATATTACATTAAAGAAACAGGAAGATTAAAATGGACAATCAACTTGCTGATTATTTACACTTTCTTCGAGTTGAACGCGGGCTTTCTGAAAATACAATTAAAAGTTATCAACAAGACCTATCCGAAGCCATTCATTTTTTTCAAAAAACAACCAAGGATATTTCAAAAGTCGATCAATTTTTGATATTAAATTATTTGGAAAATTTACAGCAAGAAAAAAAGTCTCGAAACACAGTTATCAGAACCGTTTCAAGTTTACGAAACTTTTTTCGCTACTTAGCCCAATTTGGCGTTGTCCCAGATGATCCAATGTTGAAAGTGGATTCTCCCAAGCAGTCTAAAACGCTGCCGGATGTATTATCGGTTAGCGAAGTCAATAAACTATTGTCGATGCCGAATGTATCAAAGCCTCTTGGTGTCCGGGACCGTGCAATGCTTGAGACACTTTATGCGACCGGGTTAAGAGTCAGCGAACTTGTTAACCTACGGCTGGTTGACCTTCATCTTCCAATGAAACTGATTCAGACGGTCGGAAAGGGTGATCGTGAACGGATTATTCCGATTGGTGACGTTGCCATTGATTGGATTACGAAATATTTAAAGACAACACGAATTGATCTTTTAAGAAAAAGAACCAATACGGATTTTGTCTTTTTAAATGCTCATGGCAGACGTTTAACCCGTCAGGCAATTTGGCAAATGATTAAAAAATATGTTAAATTAGCAGGAATCAAACGGCATGTTACTCCGCATACGCTCCGACATTCATTTGCCACCCATTTATTGGAAAACGGGGCGGACTTGAGGATTGTTCAAGAATTGTTGGGTCACGCAGATATTTCTACGACTCAAATATATACTCATATTTCGCACAAACATTTGACCGAAGTTTATCAAAAATTCCATCCTCGAGCTTAGTCAGTGAGGTGATATAATGTTATATCAATATCGAAAAGATTATCAAAAAATTACGATGGGACTGTTTTCTTTAGTTTCCGATCTGCAAAACATGGATTTGGTTTCTCAAGAGATGACTTGGTATGCCGATAAAAGCGACCGAATGATCTATTTATGGAAGGATCGTCACAATAACTGGTCCGGCTTGGTTGGAATCGAAGTCGAAAATGATCAGTTGCTGATTCATCGATTAATTTTGGCACCACCAAGCCGAAACCAAGAGAATTATAGTCGCCTGTTGGATGAGCTTCAGTCCCTATACCCAAAGGAAAAAATCATCGGCGGTTTTGAAACCAAGGAAATCTGTGCCAAATGGGAGCAATCAAAGGATCATGAACGTATCTGATAAAGAACCAGAATTACATTTAAATGATTTTGATGGGCCATTGGAAGTCCTGCTTCACTTAATCCAAGAGTCCAAAATGGACATTTATGACATTCCAATTGCAGAGATAACCAAGCAGTACATGGATTATATTTATGATGCACAGCAGCTCAATTTGGATATAGTTGGTGATTTTTTTGTTATGGCTGCCAAATTGATGGTCATTAAATCAAAGATGTTGTTACCAACAGTTGTTGATGAAGCCACTGATGAGGTGGAAGAAGATCCACGTGAAGATCTGGTTAATCAACTGATTAATTACAAACGGTATAAACTAATCGCAGGTAAACTAAAGGATTACGAAAATAAACGTCGTCAAAGTTTTACCCGTTCGGAACTGGCCGTTTCAGCTTCGAAAGAAACATTAACGGTGCCTTCACCTTTTGACAAAGGCGATATTATGGCCAGTTACGTGGACGCTTTAAAACACTTTCGTTATAACCAACCATTGTCAACAACTGTTCATGAGTGGCAATTTACAATTGAAAGCCAAACAGCGTTAGTTCGCCAGCTATTGGATTGTCGAACTGAACAGATTTCTTTTAATCATGTTATTCAACATTCCACCAAGCCTGAAGAAATTGTCACCGATTTTTTAGCGATTTTAGAAATGGCTAAGTATAACGAAGTTCGTCTCAAACAGAAAAATCGCCATGAAACAATTGAAATTAGAAAGGGGCCTGCATATGGCAGTAAGTAATTTAGCAAAGATTGAAGCACTTTTATATGCTTCCGGAGATGAGGGCATTAATCTCCGCCAAATTGCTTTACGAACAGGTCTTGAGTTGTCGGCGTGTCGTCAGTTAGTGGAAAAAATCGCTCAAAATTTTAATAAAAATAAGGATTGCGGATTAAAACTGTTGGTTGCAAACGATGTTTACCGGCTTGGAACGAAAAATGAACTGGCAGAACTGGTTCGAGACTACGTCAATGATGCAAAGCCCCGTGTTCTTTCCCAGGCCGCTTTGGAAACTGTTGCAATCGTCATGTATAATCAGCCCATTACGCGAATTGAAGTTGATGACATTCGGGGCGTAAACAGTTCTGCAATTTTGCACCGACTCTTAAATCAGGGATTGCTAAAGATTACCGGTATCAAACAGGAAGTTGGCAATCCCAAACAATATGGCGTCACCAACTTTTGCTTAGACTATTTTGGGTTAAAAACATTAAATGACCTGCCAGCCTTACCAAAAGATGAAGTGTTGGATGATAATACAAGTGACTCATTGTTGACAAGGTTTAATGAGCAAATCGATCAGGGAAAACAGGAGACTAAAAATGAGTGAACGCTTACAAAAAGTTATGGCCCATGCTGGAGTTGCTTCAAGACGAAAAGCTGAAAAATTAATTGTTGAAGGCCATGTTAAAGTTAATGGAAAAGTAGTCAGGGAGCTGGGAACAAAAGTCACGGAATCCGACGAGGTCGAAGTAGACGAAGTTCCAATATCAAAAGAAGTTCCCGTTTATTACCTTCTGTACAAACCGAGAGGGGTTATTACTGCTGTAACGGATGATAAACATCGAAAAACAGTGATTGACCTCCTAAGTGAAGTCACCGAACGTATTTATCCGGTCGGCCGATTGGATTATGATACGTCAGGCTTACTGTTATTAACAAATGATGGTGATCTCGATAATCATTTAACACATCCAAAGTACGAGGTTGATAAAACCTATGTTGCAAAAGTTAAAGGGACCATCACCAACGATGATATGAAGAAGCTTCGAACCGGTATTCATATTGACGGTCGAAAAACTGCCAGTGCCAAGGCAACGGTTATTCGAAATAATAATAACAGTACAATTGTGTCGTTGACGATTCACGAAGGTCGAAACCATCAAGTCAAAAAGATGTTTTTGGCATTAGGGCATCCCGTTGAGAAGCTTAGTAGACAAAGTTATGGCTTCTTAAACTTGGATGGACTACAGCCGGGGGATTATCGACGATTAAAGCCTCATGAAGTTGAAGAACTTAAAAAAATGTCTCAAGATAGAAAACGTTGACATTTAAATAAAATTTGATATATTTAAGTTAGTTAAATAAATTGGTTTATCTTCAGGGCAGGGTGAAATTCCCGACCGGCGGTTATAGTCCGCGACACGTGAGTTATCACGCTGATCTGGTGAAATTCCAGTACCGACAGTAAAGTCTGGTATGTAGAAGATTAAATTTTTCACTACGCATAAAGTCCTGGCAGTTTTTGTCGGGACTTTTTTTGAAGATTAACCATTGGAAGAGAGGTTCTTTTCAATGGAACATAGTAGTAATAAGCAATTGTTGACGACCCGTTTGGTGGAAATGTCGGTGTTAGCCGGCTGCTCCTATGTATTGATGTTCATTTCATTTCCGATTATTCCAATTGTCCCTTACATGAAGATTGATTTTGCGGACATGCCGATTTTAATTGGAACTGTCCTATTTGGGCCGGTTAGCGGTATAACTATCGCGGGTCTTAAGTCGTTATTATATTGGCTGACAACTTCTGGTGGATCACTTATCGGCCTGATTGGTGTTGGCTCATCATTTTTATCGTCAGTCACGTTAATTCTCGCATTTTATTTGGGAAATCGATTCTTTGGTTCAATGAAAAATTCTCTTAGAATTATTTTGGTCATTGCTTTGATGATGATTAGTTTAACAGTTATCATGTCGCTTTCTAACTGGATTGCGGTCATTCCGCTTTATATGAGTATGGTAGGGATGAAAATAGGCATGCCGTTGTCATCTCTCATTTTGTTCGGCGTAGTACCCTTTAATTTAATTAAAGGAATTGTTGTTGGTGGTTTATTCTATGCCATTAAAGACAAGGTCCTTCCACGACTTAAATTAAAATAGGTTTAAAACAAATAATTTAATTAAACCACGTATATAAATAATGCAACTTATTGTAGAATAGTAATGGCTGCATTCTCGAAAACTGAGAGGTTGGGAATTGTCCCGACCTTTTTTTGATATTTTGATAGGTGACTAGTATGGACTTAGCGACAATTTTAATTCTTTTTAGTTCTTCATCCCAGTGGCGACGCTCAAAGGCCATTAAAAATATTTTGATTGGCAGGCGGACTGTTTCCAACTTGTACTGGGCACTCCAATATGGGCTGCTAAAAGATTTTGGTTCTCTTCACGGCGCTTTACCAGATAATATTGACCAGGCAGTGGCTAAACTTAAACAAGCTGAGCTTGTAAAAGCTGATTCGGAGTTACAGATCCTTCTCACTGAAAAGGGAAACGATTATCAATCAAAATTATTGGCTTCACTGCCTGAGTTAACTTTATTTGCATGGTCAGCCCGCTATGATGTCTTTAGATTTTCTAAAAGATTAAACCTCGCTATTCAGATTGTGTCGGAATATAGTTATTCAAATAATCATTACTATCCACAAACTATCGGTTTGTTGGACAGTCAGTTGATCAAAAAATGGTTTATTCAAAACAAAGCAGATCACTTACCGGTATATCTATATTCAATGCTTAATCATTTTTTGGAAAAACTGTCTCGAGATGAGTTTGCCGAAATCTTTACTCAGAACTTGTCTGGACATCATCTTTCCGGACAAACTGATGCTCAAATTGGTCAAACTCAAGGTAAGTCTCCCACGGTCATCTCTTTAACAAAATTACTGCTATACACGCAGCTTCTTACCGAATTGTTAAGTAAACCCAATTCTAAATTGCAGCCTTTGACCCAGGGACTCGCCAGGCCAGTCATTTCAAACAGTGCTGCAGAAACTTTTACCATGTTTTGCCATTATCCAGGTTTAACAATTGCAAAAATTGCTCAAAAGCGGCATATTAAGTTGACAACTGCTTATGAGCATCTTCTGGAGGCAGCTATCGTTTTACCTCAAAGTGATATCCCGTTTCAACGCTTATTGAACCCGAAGCTTGAACAAAAGTTATCTGCAATTCAACCCAATGACTTGGGGGAGTGGTCATTTCGGGTAGCCAGTGAACAAGTGGATAAGTTGGACTTCTTCAACTTTCGATTATTTCAGATTAAACAACTTAAACAGACTGATTGAGAAATGTATAGGTGAAAATATGCTTAATTTACAGGATGAACTAACTAAATATTTTAGCTTTAAGCGGTTTCGTCCCGGTCAGGAAAAAATTTTGACGATGTTGCTAAAGGGCAAAAACGTCCTGGCAATTTTACCTACTGGCGGTGGAAAAACACTTTTATATCAACTGTATGCTGCTATAACACATCAACGGATTATCATTGTATCGCCACTTATTTCACTCATGCAGGATCAAGTCAGTCGTTTACAATTTCTGGGTTCTAAACGCGTCATTGCCCTGACTTCGGCAATCGATTTTAAAGAACGTCAATTTATTATGAATCACCTTGAGCAATATCAATTTATTTATGCTTCTCCGGAAATGCTGGCCAATCCACAAATCATGGAAAAATTCAAACAACTATCCGTTGGGCTGCTGGTTATTGACGAAGCCCACTGTATTTCTGAATGGGGCCCCGACTTTCGCCCGGATTATCTGAAATTAAATCAGGTTAGAAAGTCACTCAAAATGCCATTAACCTTGATGATGACTGCCACCGCTACAACCAAAACCAGGCAAGATATCCTTGAGCGCATGGAGATGGATCAGGATCGGGTTAATCAAATTGTTCTTTCCGTTAATCGTAAAAACATTTTTTTGAGCGCTCGAGTTTGTAAAAATCAACGTGAAAAAGATGATCTTTTAGTCAAATTGGTTAGTAAACTTCACGGCGCAGGTATTATCTATTTTTCCAGCCGTGCAACAGCTGAAACAGTTGCAGCGTTACTGAATCATGACACAAGTAAAAGGGTAGAGGCTTATCATGGCGGAATGGAGGGACAATACAGGTTTCGAATTCAACAGCAATTTATGAACAACGAGATTGATATTGTGTGCGCTACCAGCGCATTTGGAATGGGAATTGATAAAAATGACGTTCGTTATGTGATTCATTATCATTTACCAGGTAATATTCAAAATTATATGCAGGAAATCGGTCGTGCCGGAAGGGATGGAAAACCATCTTTAGCTATTCTATTATATGAACCAAACGATCGTTATCTTCAGGCAAACTTAATTGATAATACGTATCCCGAAGATAATTTGATCAGTTATTTATACCAACATCCACAAGTAATGAAAAAAAACGATGCGTTTCGTGTCGTTAAATATTATTATGAGAACCATTTTTCGACCGACCAGGCTATTTCCTTTCTGAATCGTTCAAAAGAACAAAGACTGACCGGTCTACAACAGATGTATCAATATATTTTTACACCTGGATGTCGACGAAAAGTTTTATTAAACCACTTTGATGAACAATTAGTCGATGACGATCATGAAAATCAGTTTTGTTGTGACTTTCATTTTAATTTTTGGACTAAATGGGAAATTTTCAATGACCGCTACCTGAAATCGAGTGATTTTAGACAGCAGAATGCTGTGAAAGACTGGCATGAAGTCCTTAAAAGCTTATTTTTATCAAAAAATTAAGGAAAGCTGACAATGTTTGATGATAAAATGAACTTGTCTATTCTGTAAGTAAGGAGGGGTCTAAATGAATACAAACGGGGATCATAAGCGTTCTGATGAAGATCAACCCTGGAATCAAACCTTTTCGGAAGATCGTGATGAACATGGCAACTTATCACGTGTAAAGCTTCGTCAGCAAAGTCACAATCACAATATGATTACAATTGTTTTAGTCACGTTGATCATTGTCATTGCTTTAGTCTCATTGGTATATGGTTTGACCAAACAGAGTGCAATGGGGAGCGGTTCCAATCATCATGCGACAGTTGCAATGTCGCAGCCCAGTTCAAAAAAAAAAACCTCAACCTCTGAATCCAGTGTAAAGAAGAAGGCAGCTTCCCAGAAACCTGTTAAAGAAAAGAAGACCTCAAGTGTCTCGTCTTCGGTTTCTTCAAACTCAAGAAGTCGAGCATCCAGTTATTCGACTAATCAGTCTGCTTCAAGCTATAAGGATAATCCATCAACGTCGACTACTGCATCGGACAGTTCTCGGGCGTCATCCGATTCTCAAAGTCAGCAACCAAATACGACTAACCAAACGTCAACTTCCAGTGGCCACGAATACGCCACTGTTCAGGCCGGTCAGGGAATATACAGAGTTGCTGTGAATAATGGATTAACAATGTCACAGTTAATGCGCATGAATGGGTTATCGTCTACTTCACAAATTCATCCAGGTCAAAAGTTGAAGGTTAAATAAGTCTGCCAAGGCTTATTTTTCTTGTCATAATATTAATACTGGACTTATTAGTTAAATTTATTAAAATTAAATGCGGGTATCGGTCATGTTAACCGAAAACCGTTTTAACTAAATTCAAGACAAGTTAGGAATGTAATGATGCATAAAAATGGATTACAAGTAGCAATTGATGGACCAGCTTCTGCTGGTAAAAGTACGGTTGCCAAACTCGTGGCAAAACAATTTAATTATATTTATTGTGATACCGGCGCAATGTATCGAGCAGTCACTTTAAAAACAATCCGCAGTGGGATTTCTTTGGACAATGAAAAGGAGATCTCAGCTATTGTTCGGAATTCAAAAATTACGTTTGCGCCGGATGAAAACGGACAAAAGGTTTTCATCGACGGCGATGAAATTACACAGGACATTCGTTCAGAAAATGTTACAAATTCCGTTTCTGCTGTTGCAGCAATCGCTGATGTCCGAAAGCAACTCAGTGCTCAGCAACAAGAAATCGCCAAAGATGGCGGTATTGTGATGGATGGCAGAGACATCGGAACTGCTGTTTTACCTCGGGCCGAGGTGAAAATTTTCTTGATAGCCAGTGTGGAAGAACGTGCCAAAAGACGGTACAAAGAAAACATCCAAAAGGGAATTAATACGCCACTTGAAGAACTACAGTTAGAAATCGAAGCGAGAGACTACAAAGATTCTCATCGCAAGATTTCTCCGCTTACAAAGGCTGATGATGCGACAGAGATTGATACAACAGCACTTTCAATTGAAAAAGTGGTTTCAGAAATTGCAAAAGTGATTAATTTGAAATTGAATCTTAACTAATTGGTCAATTAACTGGTAATATGAGTGAATTTAAGATAAAATTATGATTAGAGTTGTTTCAAGGAGGAATTGTTTGATGAGTGAAAATGCAAATAATGATAAAAACGATCTATTGAACGCTTTAAATAGCGTTAGTGAAGTTAACGTAGGTGACGTTGTCACCGGTGAAGTCCTTGCGAAGGATGATGAGCAACAATTGATCGTTGGGATTGACGATACAGGTGTTGAAGGTGTTGTTCCTCAACGTGAATTGTCATCTTCCCAAAATTTTGATGATATCAAGCAAGGCGATAAGCTTCAGTTGGTAGTTACATCAAGAATCGGTAGCGATAAAGAGGGCGGCAGCTTTCTACTTTCATCACGTCGTTTAGAAGCACGTAAGGTTTGGGATGAGTTGGCTGAAAAGTCAAAGAACGGTGAAACAATTACTGCCACAGTTTCTCAAGCAGTTAAAGGTGGATTGGTCGTTGATGCTGGCGTTCGTGGATTTATTCCTGCATCAATGATCTCAGACCATTATGTTGAAGATCTCAACCAATTCAAGAATCAAGAACTTGAATTAAAGATTATTGAAATTGATCCAGTTGCAAACCGTTTAATTCTGTCACACAAAGCAATTCTTCAGGCTCAAAAAGCTGAAGAACGTGAAAAGTTAATGGATACTCTTCACGAAGGTGACATTGTTGAAGGTAAAGTTGCTCGTTTAACCAATTTTGGCGCATTTGTTGATTTAGGTGGCATGGACGGGTTAGTTCATGTTTCTCAAATCGCTTATGAACGAGTTGAGAAGCCTTCAGATGTTCTTAAAGTTGGCCAAGAAGTTAAGGTTAAAGTATTGTCAGTTGACTTTGATCGTAACCGTATTTCACTTTCCATCAAACAAACTCTTCCAGAACCTTGGGACGGAATCGAAGAAAAAGCACCTGCCGGCAGCGTTCTTGAAGGAACCGTTAAGCGTTTAGTTGATTTTGGTGCCTTCGTCGAAGTATTTCCTGGTGTTGAGGGCCTTGTCCACATTTCACAGATTGCTCATGAACACATTGCTACACCGGGTGATGTTCTAAAAGTTGGTGAAAAGATTAAGGTTAAGGTTCTCGATGTTGATCCTGATCGAAAGCGTTTAGCACTTTCAATCAAGGCTTTGACTGATAAGCCAAAGGAATCTTCTTCATCATCGAAGAGTTCAAACAGACGACCATCAACAAATGTCGATAATAATTCTAGAAACAATGCGCCTGATGAAGAAACCGGCTTTACGTTTGGTGATATCATTGGTAACGAATTGAAAAAGAATTCTGACGACGATAACAATAACTAAAAAAACAGTTTTTACTGTTTTGTGAGGGAGGTCGAGACAACGCGTCATCGTTTGTCTCTGACCTCTTTCTTTATGCTTTAAATGAAAAATAAAGGAGGCTTTCATAATGGCTATGCCAACGGTTGCGTTTATTGGACGCCCAAATGTTGGAAAATCAACCATTTTTAATCGAATTGCCGGAGACCGGATTTCGATTGTTGAAGATACACCGGGCGTGACTCGAGATCGAATCTATACTCACGCAGAATGGTTAGCAAATGAATTTGCCATGATTGATACTGGTGGTATTCAAATTAGCGATGCACCTTTTAACACTCAAATTAAAAATCAAGCCGAGATTGCAATTGAAGAAGCTGACGTGATTGTATTTATTGTCAGTGCCAAAGAAGGCTTAACCAGTGATGATGAGCAGGTAGCTAAAATTCTTTATCGAAGTGACAAACCAGTTGTTTTAGCAGTTAATAAAGCAGATAATCCAGATGCTCGTGAAGATATTTACGATTTTTACGCACTTGGTTTTGGTGACCCAATGCCGATTTCAGGTGTCCATGGAACTGGGATTGGTGATTTGCTTGACAAAATTGTTGAAAAATTCCCAAAAGAAACCGGGAACGTGCCCAACGACGATATTCGCTTCAGTATTATTGGTCGGCCAAACGTTGGAAAATCTTCTCTGGTAAATGCTATTCTCGGTGAAAATAGAGTGATTGTTTCCGATGTTGCCGGTACAACCCGTGATGCAATCGATACACGGTTTGAGGCAGACAACATCAAGTTTACAATGGTTGATACAGCCGGAATCCGTAAACGAGGCAAGGTATACGAGAATACCGAACGCTACAGTGTCATGCGGGCAATGAAAGCTATTGACCAAAGTGACGTTATTTTGTTTGTTATCAATGCTGAAGAAGGCATTCGTGAACAGGATAAAAAAGTTGCCGGTTATGCTCATGAAGCTGGAAAGGCAATTATTACTGTTGTTAATAAGTGGGATATGCTAAAGAAAACAAACCATACACAGCAGGATTTCGAAACTTTAATTCGAAATGAGTTCCAGTATATGGCTTATTCACCAATCATCTTCGTATCTGCTAAAACAAAACAAAGAATTGAGCAGTTACCGGCTCTTATCAAACGGGTTTATGACAATCATGAAAAACGTGTCCAATCCTCTGCTCTTAACGATGTGATTATGGATGCGGTCGCTGTTCATCCAACACCAACGGTTAATGGCAAAAGGCTGCGTATTTATTATGCAACTCAGGTTGTCTCTGGACCACCAACCTTTGTTGTCTTCGTCAACAATCCGGATTTAATGCATTTTTCTTATGTCCGATTCCTGGAAAATCAAATTCGTGATAATTTTGATTTTAGCGGAACGCCGATTCGGATTATTAAAAGAAGCCGAAAATAAGCTTCTCACTGATTTCTTACTTTGTGAAGCTTTCAAAAGCATTGATTTCAAAGGCATCCGAACAATTTTATCCATCTCAATCACAAACTGCCAATTGCTTGGAGATTTCCGAATTAAAAGGTTGGAAAAAGGGGCCAAAGTTCGCGAATAACAAAGGTTTTGTTAAAATATCACGACTTGATTTCTTAAAAAAAGAGTCAAAATTGTTAAAACTCGGCGATTTCAATAGGAAATTGGATAAAAACATTGCAATGACGGCATTCTTCTGCTATATTTGAAAAAGAAATGATGCTTCAACTGCGTCGTTTTAGCAATTCTGATTCCAACGAATCAAGTTTGTGATGTTTTACATACCTATCTTTGAGGGAGGTGAATACACTCATGGCAAACAAAGCAGAATTAGTAACTAACGTCGCCACAGAAACTGGCTTGACTAAGAAAGATGCTACAGCAGCTGTGGATGCAGTATTTGATTCAATCCAAGCTAGCTTGGCAAAAGGCGAAAAGGTTCAATTGATCGGCTTCGGTAACTTCGAAGTACGTCAACGTGCAGCTCGTAAGGGTCGCAACCCACAAACAGGTCAAGAAATTCAAATTCCTGCAAGCAAGGTACCAGCTTTTAAACCTGGTAAGGCGCTTAAGGATGCTGTTAAATAGTATTCATCTGTTAAGTCAGAACGGCAATTGTCGGACTGGCTTTTTTGTTACTATTTGTTATCAATGGAGGAATTTTATGAGTTATTCACAAACTGCATTAGATCAGCTCGAACGAGGTCAACTTGACGAGTTTGAGCAATCTTTTAAAAAAGCATTAACAAACGATTCTGACGACATATTATATTCGTTGGCCGAGGAACTGTATTCGTTGGGATTTTCCAATTATTCCAAGACAATTTATGAACAACTACTAACCAAATTTCCTGGTGATGATTCAATTAAAATCAATTTAGCAGAATTAGCCATTGATGTGGATAACGATGATTTAGCACTTAACTATCTCTCTCAGATTTCAGAGCAATCGGCCGAATACGTTCGCTCTTTGATGGTTTCAGCCGATTTATACCAGACTCAAGGTCTCTTTGACGTGAGTGAGCAAAAGCTCTTAGAAGCCCAGAGAATCGAACCTGATGAGCCTGTTATTTCGTTTGCACTCGCGGAATTTTACTTTAATACCCGAAATTATCGTAAGGCAATTAATCTATATCTTGATTTAATTAAATCAGGAACACTTGAACTATCTGCAGTAAATTTGGTTGAACGGTTGGGTGTGTCCTATGCTGAGATCGGTAAGTTTGAACAGGCGCTTGGTTACTTGGAACAAATTAAACCGGTTCATATGAATAGCGACGTCAAATTCGAACTTGCATTTACGTACTTTAATTTGAAAGACTATCAAAAAGCCGTTAAAGCCTTTACAGATTTACGAGATTCCGATCCACAATATAGTTCTCTGTATCCTTACCTGGCTGATTCATATGTTGAATTAAAACAAACAGATCATGCACTTAAAACCATTCAAGAAGGCATTTCCATCGACCAATTTAATGAAAAAATTTGGCAAAAGGCCGGTCAGATTGCAACGATGGCTGGAGAGGATGAACTGGCACTAAGATACCTTAAAAAAGGCCATGAGATCGCGCCTGAGGACATGGAAATCCTTAGTCTGCTATCTGACTGGTATATTATCCATGAACAATACAAGGACAATCTGAAGCTTTTAGAGCCATTGGAAGAGGACCATGTCTTTGATGCACATTTGGCCTATAATCTGGCCCAATCGTATCAAGATGTGGGTGAATTTAAAAAAGCCGCCAATAATTACGAACTGGCAAGTCACGAATTAAATGATAATCCTGAGTTCTTAAAACATGCTGCGTTGTTTTATCGTGAAAACGGTCATGTAAAAGAAGAACGTCGCTATCTTAAACATTATTTGGTGCTGGTGCCTAACGATATGGAAATGGCCTCGATGTATGAAGAAGATGAAAACGAAGATTATTAAACCTTACTTCAACAAATAGTCTCTTTAATTTCCGCGTACCGTTTCTAATTTAGAATATGATCAGATGTTGCTTGGTGACACATAAGCTTTGATTTAGTCATCATAAAAAATGTGAGACAAGGGGCAGAAAGTTGCCCTTTGTTTCACATTTTTGTCGGTTATCATCATGATCACAGAAAAAGGGGGCCGGGGCAAAATTACTTTTGTCTCAGCCCTCAAGTTATACATAGCTATTATAATATTTTGAATTTTTTAGGCCGCTTGTAAGTAAATCCCTCGCCAATTGCTTCGTTAACCTCCATAACCGATATAAAAGCTTCCTTGTCAATGGATTCAACAAGCTTTTTAAGCGTATGAAGTTCGCTTGGTGACACAACACAGTAAACGATATCTTTTCCTTTTCGTGAGTAACCGCCTTCAGCCTTTAAAAAGGTTGTCCCACGATTCAACTGTTCCATAATGGCTTCGGAAATGGTCGCAGACTGGTTACTGATAATTAAGATTCCCCGAGCAGCATAAGCACCTTGTTGTGTAAAATTAACAATCATTGAAAAAATCCATACATAAATCAATGTATAAGCCATTTGGCGAATATCCAGATAAATCAATGATGATAAAAGAACCAAGACGTCAATTGCCAGCAGTGTTTTCCCCATCTGAACACCCTTGAACCGTTCAAATAGGCGTGCAACAATATCTACGCCACCGGTCGTGCCACCAAAACGGTATACAATCCCACAGCCAAAACCGCCAAATAGACCAGCTCCAAGGGCGGCAAGCAGTAAATCGTGTTGGATATTAATTTCAATAGGAACTCGCTGCCAGATCCAAAGAAATATTGACAACATTGCGGTACCGTATAATGTGTAAAACATGTCTTTTTTACCTAAATAGCGATAGCCGATTGCGAATAAAGGAATATTGACCAGAATAGTGGAATAGGCTGGATCCATATGGAAAAGAGCCCTCAAAATCAAAGTAATACCGGTTACGCCACCATCTGCAAGATGATTATAAATATTAAAAAATACAATTCCAAACGAATAAATAGCTGAGCCAAGTGCAATGACAACCAAATCAACGACCGAAATATCCAGTTGGAATTTCTTCTTTTTTTGTGCCATATTTTCCCTCCAATATGATTTTTGTGTCCTTCAGTTTGATTTAAAAAGTCGAACATAATAACAAACACTTATCATAGCAAGGTATCTGTATAAAAGGCAATCTTTTTGACAAACTTTTTTCATGTTCAAATTTCTGTTAGAATTGTTTGGTAAATAAATACAAGATGGATGGCGATATTGTGCAAATAAAAAACATGCCAAGTGAATTTAAGAAAGCACTGCCAATCCTGCGAAAAATCGAAGCAGCAGGGTATGAAGCATATTTTGTGGGTGGTTCTGTAAGGGATACAATATTACAGCGGCCAATTCATGATGTTGATATTGCAACAAGTGCTTATCCAAGTGAAGTAAAGGGGCTTTTCAAAAGAACGGCCGATACCGGAATTGAACATGGAACCGTGATGATTTTGGATCATGGGACAGGATATGAAGTAACAACTTTCAGAACGGAATCCGGTTACCAGGATTATCGTCGTCCGGATAAGGTTACTTTTGTCAGATCACTAAAAGAAGATTTAAAACGACGGGATTTTACAATTAATGCATTAGCATTAAGCGAGAATGGTAAAATAACCGACTTGTTTGGTGGCTTGAATGATATGAGCAAAAAAATTATTCGAGCAGTAGGTGATCCAGAAGAACGTTTTAATGAAGATGCGCTGCGAATGATGCGTGCAGTCCGTTTTGCCAGTCAATTAGATTTTAAAATCGAAGAGCAAACATTAACCGGCATTTATGATCACAGTGAGTTACTGAAAAAGATTGCAGTGGAACGAATTCATTCGGAATTTGTCAAAATGATGCTGGGTGTTGACGCTAAAAATGGTTTGAACTTAATGATAAAAAGCCAGTTATATCAATTTGTGCCAGATTTTTCCGAACATTTGACAGTGCTTCAAAAGATTGTCGCTACTCATTTTGATTTGGATAACGAAGTTCAGGTTTGGGCGTTGTTTACATCAATGTTTCAGTTCAATCGTGATCAGGTGATCTCTTTTTTAAAAAGATGGAAGACGGCCAATAAAATAATTAATGATGTTATACTTACAACTGAATTGATTTTTCAGATTAAGTCTCAGAAAGTTGGCAATCTCGAATTATATAAAGCTGGAAAGCAAAATGTTAAAAATGCTGTTACAATTATTTCCAACTATACAGATTTTGATTCAGCAAAATTGATTAAGGCCTATGATCAATTGCCGATTACGACTAAAAAGCAACTCAACGTTACCGGTGGTGACTTAATTAAACGGGGGATTTTAAATCCGGGTCCAAAGTTGGGAGAAACGTTGGGGGCATTGGAAAAAGCAGTCGTACTTGGTAAAATAAACAATCAGGATTCAGAACTAATTGCTGCGGCAATGGCATTAAATAAGGAATGATTAGTGAATGGAAACAATGCGAGTAGAAGGGCTGACAAAAACATATGGTGAAAAAACACTGTTTGACAGCCTTGATTTTTTAATTAACGAGCAAGACCGGATTGGCTTGATTGGCACAAACGGAACAGGGAAAACATCGTTGCTAAATGCTATTTCAGGCCACGATCATGATTCAACCGGAGACATTATTACCTCTAAATCCTATACAATCGGTTATTTGACCCAGAATCCCGAGTTGGATGATCGTTTATCAATCATGGATGCTGTTTTCTCCGGATCCCAAAAGGTTTACCAAACTATCCGAAATTATGAATCTGCCTTGGATAAATATTCAAAGCATCCGGAAGATCAGGATGCCTTGAAGCGGTTTACGAAGGCCGAAGCCAAGATGAACGAAGACGATGCCTGGAATGCACAAAATGATGTTGAAACAATTTTAAGTCAATTAAAAATTACCGACTATCAGCAAAAAGTCGCTGAACTTTCAGGGGGTCAGCGCCGCAGAGTGGGCTTGGCACAAGTGCTTATCCAGTCACCTGATCTGTTGTTACTTGATGAACCAACCAACCATCTGGATTTTGATTCAATTGAATGGCTGGAAAAGTATTTAGCCGGTTACAAGGGTGCACTGATTGTTGTTACCCATGACCGCTACTTTCTCGATCGGGTTGCAAATAAAATCTGGGAACTTTCTTTTGGCAAGCTCTATCAATACGAAGGAAATTACCAAGATTATGTTGAACAAAAGGCAACTCGTGTGCAGGGCGCTATTGAATCGCAACACAAAACGCAACAATTATATAAATCTGAACTGGCCTGGATGAAAACAGGAGCCAAAGCGCGCTCAACCAAGCAGCAGGCCCGGATTAACCGATTTAACGATTTAAAGAAAAACGTTAATACGCTTCAAGTTGATCAGGATGTTGATATTTCTCTGGGTCAAACCCGACTTGGCAAGGAAGTTATTAACATTAAAGATGCTGACCTGGCTATCGATAACCAAACTATCTTAAAGAACTTTAATTTGTTGGTTCAACCAAATGAACGAATCGGGATCAGCGGGGAAAACGGTGCCGGTAAAACGACACTTTTAAACGTGATTGCAGGACGAAAAAAATTGGATTCGGGTATTATTAAAATTGGTGAAACGGTTAAACTAGCTTATTATACACAACTGACCGAACCAATTCCGGATGATAAACGAATGATCACCTATCTAAGCGAAGTTGGTCAACAAGTGACCGATAAAAACGGTCAGAAAATAAGTGTGGCCGAACTTTTGGAACAATTTCTTTTTCCAAGATTTATGCACGGTACGCTGATTCGTAAATTGTCCGGTGGTGAAAAACGGCGCTTGTATTTATTGAAGTTACTGATGCAACAACCTAATGTTTTGTTGCTAGATGAGCCGACAAATGATTTAGATATTGCCACCTTAACGGTTTTGGAAGATTATATTTCTAAATTTCAAGGAACCGTTATCACCGTTTCCCATGATCGCTACTTCTTGGATAAAGTTGCGGATCGCTTATTAATCTTTAAGGGAAACGGTGTAATTGAAGAACACCGGGGCCGGTTTACGGATTATCTAAAGGCTGAGGAAGCTCAGTCTGTAAAACAAACAACTGAAAAAAATCGCGCCAAAAAGAAATCATCCCCTCAGGCAACTGAGCAGCAGGAACAAGCAAGTCAGTCAAAAAAGAAAAAACTCACTTATGCAGAAGAAATCGAATATTCCCATCTCGAAGATGATATTGATAAATTAGAATCTCAAAAGTCTTCCGTTGATGAGCAAATGCAACAAAGTGGTGATGACTACGATAAGTTGGCTGATTTACAACAGAAAAAAGACGATCTGGATTCACAAATTGACAAAAAAATGAAACGTTGGGAATATTTAAGCGATTACGCTGAATCATAATCTGAGGAGGACATCATGATGTTGGAAGATGCTTATTTAAACTTAGAAAAATATGTTCTTGAAAACGGCCATAAGAAGCCTGACCGAACCCATACCGGGACAATTAGTACATTTGGATACCAAATGCGGTTCGACCTTTCAAAGGGATTTCCGTTACTAACAACCAAAAAAGTCCCTTTTGGGTTAATTAAAAGCGAATTATTGTGGTTTTTGCGTGGCGATACAAATATCAAATTTTTGTTGCAGCATAAGAATCATATTTGGGATGAATGGGCTTTTGAAAAATATGTTAAGTCCAATGATTATACTGGCCCGGACATGACTAACTTTTCCCATCGTGCACAGGAAGATCCTGATTTTAATAACCTTTATCAGGAACAAAAGAAGCGCTTTTGTCAATTGGTGCTCGACGATGATACCTTTGCTCAAAAATATGGAGACCTGGGATTGGTATACGGCAGTCAATGGCGGGCTTGGAAAACGTCGACCGGTGAAACAATCGATCAAATCCAAAACGTGATCGATATGATTAAAACCCATCCAGACTCCAGACGCCTCATTGTGTCTGCCTGGAATCCGGAAGATGTGCCGACTATGGCATTGCCACCCTGTCACACAATGTTTCAATTCTACGTTAACGATGGCAAACTCAGTTGTCAGTTGTATCAGCGTTCCGGTGATATTTTCCTTGGAGTACCATTTAATATTGCCAGCTATGCCCTTTTAACATCTTTAATTGCCCGTGAATGTCATTTACAACCCGGTGAGTTTGTTCATACGCTTGGTGACGCACACATCTATTTGAATCATGTTGAACAGGTAAAGGAGCAATTGAGTCGAAAGCCCCACGATGCACCTCAACTGTGGTTGAATCCAGAAAAGAAACACTTAAGTGATTTTAATATGACCGATATCAAAGTAAAAAACTATGACCCTTATCCATCAATCAAAGCCCCGGTTGCCGTTTAAGACTGTAGTGGGCTAATCATTTTAAAAGTCGGAGGAAAGCAATGATCTCTTATATTTGGGCGGAAGATGAAAACGGCTTAATAGGTGCGTCAGGTAATTTACCGTGGCATTTACCTGATGACATGGCATTCTTTAAAAAAACGACGATGGGTCACCCAATTATTTCCGGCGCCCGTACTTTTCGAAGTTATAATCGGCCGCTACCGGGGAGGCAAAATATTGTCCTTTCCCGTCATGGGGACTTTCCAGATGGGGTATTGGTTATTTCGTCAGTAGAACAGCTCTGTGAATTAGTTGACAAGAATCCGAAGGAAAATTATTTTGTCACAGGAGGGGCGAACCTATTTGGCCAGTTACTGGATAAGGCCGATCGACTTTACAGAACAAAGATTCATCATCAATTTACAGGTGACACCTATATGCCCGAAATCAAGTATGCCCAGTTTAATCAACTGACATCAATTGACGGCATCGTTGATGAAAGGAACCGCTACCCACACACATTTGAAGTATTTGAGCGGATTCGATAGTAGTCATTTCTGCAAAGGCTATGTTTGTTTTGGAGAAACTTTGATATAATTGTAGCTGGTTAATTTCAAAATTTTAGATAATTATTTGAAGAAACGAGTGGCGCTAATGGCAAACGTGAAGATTGTAACAGATTCGTCCGCGCAGCTTACAGACGATGAAATAAGTAAATATGGCATTACCGTTGTTCCATTAACTGTGATGATTGATAATACAGTTTATGTGGAACGCGATACAATTAATAATGAAACTTTTGTTCCCAAGATGTTGGCCGCAAAGGATTTACCTAAAACCAGTCAGCCACCAGTTGGCAAATTTGTTGAAACTTTCAATAAACTTGGCGAAGATGGCAGTCAAATCTTATGTCTTAATATGCTCGAGGCAATTAGCGGCACTATCCATGCTGCTGAACAAGCAGCAACAATTAGTACAAGCGATGTAACGGTTGTCGATAGCCAAAGTACGGACAGGGGGTTGGCCTTCCAAGTCCTTGAAGCAGCCGAACTGGCCCAACAAGGTGCCGACATGCAAACTATTCTTAATAAGATTGCAAAAGTCCGCGAAAACACCAGACTGTATTTGTGTGTGATGACATTGGACAATATTGTTAAGGGTGGTCGTCTTCATCCTGTTGCGGGAGCAATTACCAATTTTTTGAACATTAAGTTAGGGCTTCAGGTGACCGGCGGCAAACTGAAAATCGTTTCCAAGGGTCGGGGAGATAAATCTCTCCGTAAGTTCTTCGGACGAATTTTGGAAGATATGAAGAATACACCTGCACTAAAGAAAATTGGTATTTCCTATGTAACTGAAACCAATGTGCTCAAAGAGACCATGACTAAACTTAAAGAAGAGTTTCCAGATGTTCCTCTTTTATATCGGGTAACTTCACCGATCATCTCGACACATACGGGTGAAGGTGCTTTTGCATTGATCTATTATAGTGATCCTGATTAAAACAGATTTGGTAGTGCTGAAGGGCTGGGACAAAACTGATATTGTTTTGTCAACAACCCTTTTTGTGTTAGTGTGTGTAAAGTGTAGAAAGGTAGTCAAGCAGGTGATTGATTGAAACATCAAAAGAAACGGTCAAAAAGTAAACTGATTATTTGGAGTATCCTAATTTTAATTTTCGTTACAGTAGGTGGTTTTTGGGCGGTTGGTCATTTTGACTCCAAACAGCCGACTAAACCCAAAACAGTCCGGCTCACAGCGATTGGTGATTCGCTAACATATGGTGTGGGTGATCCTTCCGGTAAGGGTGGTTATACAAACTTAATTCGAAAAAAAGTGAACCGAAGCCAGCACAATGTTGTTATGACGACCTCAAACTTTGGCATTTCAGGTGAAACAACCGATCAAATTAATCATCGGGTCATCACATCGAAAAAATTGCAGGCCAGTATTAAACAGGCTGATGTCATTACAGTTACTACCGGTGGAAACGATATGTTGCACTTTTTAAAGGGTAACATTGGTATCCAAAACGATAAATTACTGTCTCAACAGCTCAAAAAATATTCGTTGGTTTATCAAAAGCGGGTGACGAGATTGCTGGAGAGTATACGTCATTTAAACAAGCACGTTCAGTTGTTTGTCTTCGGAATTTATAATCCGGTTTACGTTTACTTCCCACAGGTATCGTTTATTAGTCGGTCTATTCAGGTCAATAATCAGATCACTAAACGGGTCGTTTTGGGTCAATCCAACGTTCATTTTATTCCAATCGACAAAAAGCTTTCAGATGGCCAGTATCAAACTGCCCAGTCCAGGACAAAATTAAGAAAACAGGCAACCGTATTTAATCATAGTGATATGGCTGCCGGAGAGCTGGAAAAAATGTTGGGTGGTCAATCAACCGAATCAAATAAATATCTTTCTGACGAAGATCATTTTCATCCTAATAAACTCGGCTACGGGATTATGACTAATTTACTGTATAAAGAAATGCGCCAATATCTTAATTGGCTTAAGGAGTGATTAACATCAACAATCAACGAACCGGTCATCAACCAAAGAGAAGAAACCCTTGGAAAATGGCCTTTTTCACTATCATTGGATTAATTGTCATTGGCTTTTGCGGCTTTTTTATTGCCATTCACTTATCCTCTAATGAAACCATTTCAACCAAACAACCAACAACGTCTGATGAACGGTCGGTTTCAGTTTCGTTGAATAAAGCCCAGTTAAATAATTTGTCTCAGTATTATTTAAATAAAGTTCAAACTCAAAATAATGGGCAAGCCAAATATCATTTCGAAGTTGCTAATCAAGGGATTGTTTACGGTTCAATTAAATTATTGGGATCAGACGTCGACTACTCCATGTTTTTTACACCAAAAGTTTTGGCTAATGGGAATGTGGAATTACATGCCACGAAAATGTCACTGGGAAAATTCCCAGTACCAATCAGTTTTGTTCTCCTTAATGTTAAACATGCCTATAAATTGCCCAAATGGGTCAAACTGATTCCTGATAAGAAAATGATCAAGCTTGATATCGTTCATATGAATGGCAACCGTGGTTTGAATTATCGTGCTCGACAGATCAACTTAAACGGACAAGGAAAATTCGCTTTTGACATCATTTTGCCAAAGGAAGCTCAAGGTGACTAATATGCTAAAAACTTTTTATCAATTTTTAATGACCAAGCGTAATCCAGGCAGCAGTGAACCAATTGCGGAATTTGCAAACAACGCATTTTATGATCAATCCTTTCCAAAGCAGTTGACTGATTTTGATGCCTTATCAAAATATCTCGAAGAAAATGCTGATTACCTGCCAAGTATGGAAATTTTCGATGACGTTTGGAAACAATACGAGGAAGATATGTAAAGGAAGTGACAATATGGCTGTTACAATCCAGTGGTTTCCCGGACATATGGCAAAAGCCATTCGACAATTCGAAGAAAATATCGGCTTGGTTGATATTGTTTTCGAAATTATCGATGCTCGAATTCCATATGCGTCACAAAACCCGGAAGTTGCCAGAATTACCGGTGAAAAACCGCATCTTTTCATTTTAACCAAAAAAGATTTAGCGGATCCGCGATTAACGCAACGCTGGCTGGATTCCTTTAAATCAAAAGGACAACCGGCAATTGCAGTAGATGCAAAAACAAAATTTAATATTGGAAATGTGCTATCAGTCATTTCACCGCTATTAAGTGAAAAGTTGGCTCGAGAGGAACAAAGGGGCATGAAAAAACGTCCAATTCGTGCAATTAGCGTAGGCGTTCCTAACGTTGGAAAATCTACTGTACTTAATCGCTTGGTTAATAGGCGCGCCGCTCAAGTCGGTAATCGCCCGGGCGTTACCAAAGGCCAACAATGGTTGAAGGCTGGAAAAGAACTTGAGCTGCTAGATACTCCCGGAATTCTCTGGCCTAAATTCGAAAGCCAGGAAATAGCAAACAAATTAGCACTGACAGGCGCTATTAAAGACAGCGTCTTTGCCAGTGATGACATCGCCTTATTTGGGTTAAATCATTTTCGGGAAACAAATCCGGGCCAATTAAAAGAACGCTACCGACTTTCAGACAGCGACTTTGATTTATCTGATGTCGATTTATTACTTGCCATTACCGAAAAAATCGGCATGCGTGATGATTATGAACGGGCATCCAATCGCATCATCCAAGATATCCGAGGCAATAAACTTGGACGATTTACTCTGGATAATCCGGAGGAAGTTAATCAAAATGACGAAACAAACCATTAATCAGATTAAAGAAAAGCTGGCATTGATCAATGATTTGGATGACACTGTATTTAAAACGCTTTCAGATGATCCACGAAAGGGCGTTCAACATTTGCTTCAGACGGCCACTGCTCGGATCAAAAAAAGGCAATTGGAAAAAGCTGAATTTCAAAGTCGTTTTAAATACGAACGGTCTTTCTGGCACCGTGGTGTTAACTATGTTGCCGGTGTGGACGAAGTAGGACGTGGTCCCTTAGCTGGTCCCGTTGTAGCCTGTGCAACTATTCTGCCTCGAGATTTTGATTTGATTCAGGTCAATGACTCCAAGCAGTTAACACCCGAAATAAGGGCACGACTGGCGCCCCAAATTAAGCGGGAAGCAATCAGCATTGGTCTTGGACTAGTTGATAACAAAGGGATCGATAGGTTAAATATTTATGAAGCGACACGGGTTGCGATGAAACAGGCCGTTAATAATCTAACTCAACAACCGGACGAGATTATTGTAGATGCCATGCAAATTGCTGTTCCGATTCATCAAACCCGGTTGATTAAAGGGGATGCCAAAAGCATCAGTGTTTCAGCTGCCAGTATCGTTGCAAAAGTCTATCGGGATACCTTAATGGACCAATATGCACAACAGTATCCGGAATATGACTTTAAACATAATGCAGGATATGGAACAGCTAAACATTTATCCGCCTTAAAAAAATACGGTGCGACCCCAATTCATCGAAAAACATTTGCGCCCGTTAAAAATTTCTTGTAGATAAGTCTTCTTTTTTTGCGTAAGTATTCTTAAAAGGGATGGAATATGATGTTTTTAAGAGACTTTTTATTAAGAATTCACTTGTGTAATGGAATTGGAATTGTCGGTAAATCAAAAATTTATGATTGGATTCAATCACAGAAATCAGCTCGTTTTGACGTACCATCTGTTGACTCATTAATTAAAATTGCCAATATTCGTGGGAAAAATGTCACACGCTTTTCATCAACCTACATACAATTAATGAACCATTCGGATAGGGTTGATCAACTTGTTGATTCTGAAAAATGGCTGTGCATCTGTGATGAACACTACCCTTATCAATTAAAAGAAGCTTATACACCGCCCCTGGTGATGTTTTATAGAGGGGACTTAAACCTTCTAAGTGAGCAGATGCTTGGCATTGTAGGCGCAAGAGACGCGACACACTATTCCATGGAGATTTTGAAACAGTTACTCCCGGGACCGCTTTTAAACAAATTGGTCATTGTTTCTGGATTGGCGAAGGGTGTCGATACTTGGGCACACCAGTGCGCCATCGCCAATCATGGTCGAACAATTGCCGTGATCGGTACAGGACTAAACATCGCTTATCCAAGTATGAATCAACAGCTGCAGCAACAAATTGCAGAGGAACAATTGCTTCTTAGCGAATACCCAAATGGCAGTCGTGGTTATAAGAATCATTTTCCGGAGCGAAACAGAATTATCGCGGGATTGGTTGAGAGTGTTCTCGTTACCGAAGCGAAACACCATTCCGGAAGTTTAATCACCGCAAATTTAGCACTCCAAAATAATCGAAATGTCTTAGCAGTTCCAGGCCGGATCAATCATTATTTATCCGCGGGTACCAACGAATTAATTGCTGCAGGGGCCAAACCAATTTTACAGTCAAATGATGTTTTGGAAGAATATATTAGTTGACACAAGAAAACACTTGCAATATGATGTGGTAGATTTGAACTCAGAAATAATAACAAAAAAGTCTACTATAATTTATCCGGAAAGAAAGGAGAAAAAATGGCTACTTCAACAAAATCAAAACCTAAAGCAAAGCCAAAAGTAAAAGCTAGGGCAAAACGACGTTTACCAAAAAAGAATTTGGTGATTGTTGAGTCCCCAGCTAAAGCCCGTACCATTGAAAAATATTTGGGCCATTCTTATAAAGTCGTTGCCAGTAAGGGACACGTTCGTGACTTACCAAAGAGTAAAATGGGCGTTGACATTGAGAACGATTATGAACCACATTATATTTCAATTCGTGGAAAGGGCGACACTATTAAAGAATTGCGGTCAGCTGCCAAGAAAGCAAAAAAAGTTTATCTGGCGGCCGATCCGGATCGTGAGGGTGAATCGATTGCGTGGCATTTGTCACATATTCTTGATCTTGACCCAAACGATGATAATCGTGTGGTCTTTCATGAAATTACCAAAGATGCCGTTAAAGAATCGTTCAAACATCCGAGAAATATTGATATGGACTTGGTTGACGCCCAACAAGCCCGTCGAATTTTGGATCGACTAGTTGGATATTCAATTTCACCACTTCTCTGGCAAAAAGTGAAGAAAGGTCTGAGTGCTGGACGGGTTCAGTCAATTGCACTTTGGCTGATTATTAAACGAGAAAAAGAAATTGAAAACTTTAAACCTCAAGAATACTGGTCAATTGATTCTGAATTTAAAAAGGGACGCAGTAAATTCAAAGCCAGTTTCTACGGAATAAAAGGAAAAAAGAAGGACCTACCGAACAACGATGCGGTTCAGGACATTTTAAAACAACTTGATCCAAAAGCCGACTTCGATATCACAAAAGTCGTTCGTCGTGAGCGTAAACGTCAACCACAGCCACCATTTACAACCAGTACATTGCAACAGGAAGCCAACAGAAAACTAAATTATCGGACTCGAAAGACAATGATGGCAGCGCAACAATTATATGAGGGCATTAACATTGGTAAGGAAGGCAGTCAGGGACTGATTACCTATATGCGAACCGATTCAACTCGTATCGCAACGATTGCCAAACATGAAGCATCAACTTTCCTGCATGAAAAGTACGGAGCAGAATATGCGGCTACCAAACCAATTAAAGGAAAGCTTCCGGAAGGTGCCCAGGATGCCCACGAAGCGATCCGACCAACGTCCGTTTTTCGAACACCTCAAAGCCTTAAGCAATATCTTACAAGAGATCAGTTCAGACTTTATCAACTCATTTGGTCAAGATTTGTTGCCAGCCAAATGACGCCAGCATTGATGGATACGATGGCAGTCACAATTGAACAAAATAATGTGACATATAAAGCTAATGGATCCAAAATGAAATTTGACGGATTCTTGAAAATCTATGGTGATGGAAAAGAAAAGGATAATCTTCTTCCAGACTTGGAAACCGGCGATAAAGTCAAGCTGATTTCTAATAAACCGGACCAACATTTTACACAACCACCAGCCCGCTTCAGTGAAGCAACGTTAATCAAAGCGTTGGAAGAAAACGGTGTGGGTCGGCCATCAACGTATTCACCAACGTTGGAAACCATTCAACGTCGATATTACGTTAAACTGGTTGGCCGCCGTTTTGAGCCAACTGAACTCGGAGAAATTGTTAACAAGATTATTGTTGAATACTTCCCGGATATTGTTAACATTGACTTTACAGCTAATTTAGAAGATAAATTAGATGACGTCGAAGAGGGCAAAGAAAATTGGATTCGTCTTGTTGACACATTTTACAAACCATTTTCCAGCGAGGTTGAATCTGCAACTGAAAATATGGAAAAGGTTCAGATAAAGGACGAACCTGCCGGCTTTAATTGTGACATTTGTGGTGCACCAATGGTCATTAAGATGGGGCGTTATGGTAAGTTTTATGCTTGCTCACGCTTTCCGGACTGCCGCAACACAAAAGCGATCGTTAAAAAGATTGGGGTCACCTGTCCAAAATGTCATATTGGTGAAGTCATTGAGCGTAAATCAAAGAAGAATAGAATCTTCTATGGTTGCTCACGTTTCCCAGACTGTGACTTTGTTTCATGGGACAAACCAATTGGCAGGAACTGTCCAAAAGATGGTCATTTCTTAGTCGAAAAGAAAGTTAAAGGCGGCACCCAAGTTGTCTGCCCAAATGGCGACTATGAAGAACCCGCACAAAAATAGTGAATAGTGAGTAAAAGGAAGTTGAGGCGATGTAAATTGCCCAGCTTCCTTTTGTTTACCCGTATATTTTTGATTGCGCCAAAAACATGGATGCCTCATACTTGTCAATATGTTGTAAAATCAAGTTAAGATAAAGTTAGGAGGAAAATTATGGATCATACAACTCATAGTACCTGCACGACTATTTTGGTGGGTAAGAATGCCAGTTACGATGGCTCAACCATTATTGCCAGAAATGAAGACGCGGGCGTCGCAGTCAATCCTAAAAAGTTCGTTGTCGTTCAACCTGAAGATCAGCCAAGAAATTATCAATCAAAGCTCAGCAAATTTTCGATTAAGCTACCGGATAATCCGGTGCGCTATACATCTGTACCGGATGCTACTCCGGAAAAAGGGATTTGGGGTGAAGCCGGCGTAAATGCACATAATGTTGCAATGAGTGCGACCGAAACGATTACAACAAATCCGAGAATTTTAGGGGCGGACCCACTCGTTAAAAATGGGTTGGGTGAAGAAGACTTGTTAACCATTACTCTGCCTTATATCAAATCTGCAAAAGCAGGTGTAGAACGTGTCGGTAGTCTCTTGGAGAAGTACGGTACTTACGAATCCGACGGGATTATCTTTTCAGACGTAAATGACATTTGGTATATGGAAACAGCAGGTGGCCATCATTGGGTCGCTCAACGGATTCCGGATGACAGTTATGTGATTGCGCCAAATCAAACCGGTATTCAAGAAATTGATTTTGACGATCCGGATCATTTTATGTATGCAAGTGACTTAAAAAACTTTGTGGAACAACATCATTTAAATCTCTCGGATAATTTTAATTTCCGAAAAATCTTTGGATCAGATACCCAACTTGATCACCATTACAACACGCCCCGAGCCTGGTACGGCCAACGATACTTTAACCCTGAAACGGTAAAAGACAAATCCCCAATGAGTCATGATCTATCATTTATATGCCATGCAAATCGAAAAATCACGATTGAAAATATCAAATTCGTTTTAAGCTCACATTACCAAGATACGCCATATGATCCCTTTACGCCTGGAAACGATTCTCAAAAGATGCCGTTCCGACCAATCGGCTTTAATCGAAATCAGGAATTATCTGTTATTCAATTGCGGCCATATGTACCATCAGACTATTCAGCAATTCAATGGCTGGCATTTGCGGCTAACCCGTCAAATACATTGGTCCCGTTCTTCACAAACGTGCAAGATACGCCGGATTGCTATCGAGACACAACAAAAATAGTGGACAGCCAAAATGCCTACTGGGTGAATCGGCTGATTTCATTAATTGCCGCGGACCATTATCATGCAGTGATGGATGATATCGAAGCTTACCAAGATCAATTAATGGGTTATGGTCATAAGCGAATTACCCATATTGATAACAAAGTTGAGGGACTATCAGGTTCCAAACTGACTGCTTCTCTTCAGGCCGCAAATGAAAAGACGGCCGATCATGTTGTTAAAGCAACCAGAAAATTGCTTACAACAATGCTGACAAAGACCAGTAATGGTGTCGCTGGTTCGTTTGATCGAAAACATTATTAATCAACAAAAAAACACGAGTTACCCGAGAAATTGTCGGGCACTCGTGTTTTTATTAAGGGATCGGCCTATAAATTAACATCCTGCTTAAAATTAATTGGTGAAAGGTCAGTTGAAGCGGTGACCAATTCGCTAATGAGTTTATTGTAGGCATTTAAACTGATTTCAGAATTTTTAAAGTTCACCTTTGTTAAATAATTGTCCAGCTCCGGACCATTGAGTTGAGCAGCGAGCGCAACAGCATCCGTCTGTTTGACAGCTTGTTGCAGCTTAACCCGCAATGCCGCTTTTGTATCATTTAATTTAGGACTCAGCTGAACATAGTGGGGATCTACCAATACACCAGCTAATTTGTACGTCCAGTAAGCCTCATCCGGTGCGTAGGAACCGTGTGCATTGTGATAGGCAGTCGGTGTATCGCTAGCGCCTGCATAGAAGGGCACAAATGTGCTTTGTGCAGCTACCCCCATTGCCAGCCACTGAATGCCTGCTAATCCAACCGGCATAGAAGGGCGTATTTGCAGGATATGGGCCTCTTGAGTCTTTGCCAAGCTAATTGGCCGAAAACGATGTTTGTCGTCCTCAGAGCCCTCTCCAATTGGATCGTAGGGGGTTCCCTGGTAATGACTGCTTAAGAAATCCTGAACATCGAATACACTTAATTTTCGGTTTGCCTGATTGATAAACGGCATTTCCTGACTGGTAGGCTCAACGTCCAACTTGGGGGAAAATAGCTTTAAGCCATACCAGACACGCGGCGTATTATAATACGTATCAGATAAATCCGCTGTTCCAAAAATTTTTCTGAAATTAAATGTTTTTCCCGTTGAATCGGGATTGAGATGGTTGGCTTCAACAAATTGCCGTAGGTCGGTCGACCACATGAAATGGTCCGGATCGTCGAAATCAATTTCTTGAATGGCGCTTTGATTGGCGATAACGGCATAACTGTCATCCGGGATTCGTTGGGCAACCCAGCGATGACCGCCACCGGTTTCCATATACCAAGCTTCATCCTGGTCCGCAAATAAAATGCCGTTTGATTCGGACGTGCCATAATGTTCAACAATCTGACCCAAGCGTGCTACTCCCTCACGTGCTGTTTTAACGTAAGGTAAGACAACAGTTACCATTGCCTCCTCACCAATACCGTCTTTTTCCAAAGGGTCGGCACCCAGGGCAAGATCATTTGTATAGGTGCTTTCGGTCGCACTCATCGCAACGCCATATTCGTTAAAACCGTTTTCTTCGAACAGACCGAATTTATCAGTCCATTCGGGAGTGGCAGAATATTTGGCACGCATTTTTGGCAGCGGCATTTTAAATCCGTTATCATTTGAAGAAAAATTCTGGGGGTTGGAAAAATCTTTTCGAGCATGAATCACATAATTCTTTGGCCAAGACGATTTACTGTCCTCGTTTCGGGCAATCATGATGGACCCGTCGATGCTGGCGTTTTTGCCAACGATCATACTGGTACATGCTGAATAATATTTTGTTGGAATCATGATGAATATCTCCAATCGTTAAGGATTTTGACTTCATTAATTGTACCATCTTTTTTCACGAAAAATGTTATAACGAATCCAAACTGTCCGCTCAAAATTTAATTGCAGGTCATCATAAATTACGGTATACTTTTTTCAATTAAAAAATTTGGAGGAACCTCATCATGCCAATCGTAAATATTCAACTTATTGCCGGCCGTTCACAAGATCAATTGAAAGCATTAGTCGCAGACGTTACTGCAGCTGTTGTTAAGGATACCGGTGCACCGGCAGAACATGTCCATGTGATTTTGGATGAAATGCAAAAGAATCGTTACAGTGTAGGCGGCGTTTTAAAAAGCGACGAAAAATAAAGATGACTAATCGAAAATATGCTATTGATCATGTCTAAACGGTCAAGCATAAAAGTGGCCTGGGTAAACGTTAAGTCTCCCAGGCTCTTATTTTTTGAACAGTGCATCCAACACGAGCAATTAATTATCCTCAAAGGATTGTATTTAACGGTCACGGATTTCTCATTGGTTTGTTTGGGGTTATATTGTATACTAATTAGGTAGAATTCGAATAAATGCATTAATAACAAGAATGGAGACGTTTACATGGACGATCAACAATACATAATGGCGATTGACGAAGGTACCACCAGCACACGGGCGATCCTTTTCAATAGTAACGGTGAGATTGTTGGTAAGGCTCAAAGAGAATTTCATCAATATTTTCCTAAATCCGGTTGGGTCGAACATGATGCCAACGAGATTTGGAATGCGGTTCAGTCCGTTATTTCCGAAGCACTGATCAACGCTGAGGTTCCTCCTTATAAAGTCCGCGGTATCGGTGTAACCAACCAACGGGAAACAACGGTTATTTGGGATAAAAACACGGGCGAACCGATTTATCACGCGATTGTTTGGCAGTCAAAACAGACCGCAGACTTGGCCAATCAATTAAAAACAGATGGTTATGATGATTTGATTCACGAAAAAACCGGTTTAATTATCGACTCATACTTTTCGGCTACAAAGATTCAATGGCTTTTGGATCATGTAGAAGGCGCCCGTCAAAGAGCGGAGAATGGTGAGTTGTTATTCGGGACAATCGATACTTGGATACTCTGGAAATTGACAGGTGGCAAAGTCCACGCGACCGATTATACAAACGCCAGTCGAACAATGTTGTTTAATATCCATACTTTAGAGTGGGATAAAGATATTTTGAAGTTATTGAACATCCCTGAAAGTATTCTGCCGGAAGTCCATTCTTCATCGGAAATTTACGGTTATACGGCCGGCTATACTTTTTCCGGTGTCCAAGTGCCAATTGCCGGAATTGCCGGAGACCAACAGGCTGCTTTGTTTGGACAAATGGCCTATCAACGGGGAATGATTAAAAACACCTATGGTACCGGTGCTTTTATCGTGATGAATACCGGCGATCAGCCGACGTTGTCCAAAAGGGGGCTTTTAACCACCATTGCGTATGGCATTAATGGTAAAGTCACCTATGCTTTGGAGGGAAGTATCTTTGTAGCCGGTTCGGCCATTCAGTGGCTGAGGGACGGTATGAAAATGGTTGCCAATTCACCTGAATCTGAACAAATGGCAATTGATGCCAAAAGCAGCGATGGTGTTTATGTGGTACCTGCATTCACTGGTTTAGGAGCACCATATTGGGATCAGGAGGCCCGTGGTGCCGTCTTTGGGCTTACAAGGGGCACGACAAAGGAGCAATTCGTCCGTGCCACATTAGAGTCTTTGGCATATCAAAGCCGGGATGTTATTGATACGATGATTTCAGAAACCGGTCTTGATTTAAAGACACTTGCCGTGGATGGTGGTGCCGCCAATAATAATTATTTAATGCAGTTTCAGGCAGATATTCTTGGTACGCCGATTCGAAGGGCGGCTATTTCGGAAACGACGGCTTTGGGCGCTGCATATTTAGCCGGATTAGCAGTTGGCTTTTGGAATTCCTTGGATGACATCAAGAAAACGGCTAAGGCACGGGATGCCTTTGATCCTAAAATGAATGTAGACGTTCGTGATGACCTTTACACGGGTTGGCAGCGTGCTGTTCACGCGACCATTCAATTTCACCCTACAGAAAATAACTAAAGTCAAAATATTTTTCAGGTCTATACAAAAAGCGAAAGCAACGTGGATATACGCCGTTACTTTCGCTTTTTTATTATCTGTCAAAAAAATTATCCCACGGCCAAATTTAAGTAGTCTTCCAAGTAACGGGCAACACCGTCTTGATCATTGGTGTATTGGGTTACCTCATCCGCGCTTTTCTTGATGGAATCGATCGCATTTTTCATGGCAACTCCTGTGCCTGCGTATTTCATCATAGTCGCGTCATTTGCTTCGTCTCCAAACGCAATAATATCTTTTTGTAGAATGCCATAGTAATCGGCCAAAAACTTTAAACCGGTCGATTTATGGATGCCTTTGGTCGCAATTTCGACAATTGGGTGTGGGCCACCCCAGGGAGAAACTTCAACTTGATCACCAAAATGATGTAAGACATAGTCCATTAATGCTTGCTTTTGTCCGGGCTGCTCAACTTGAACCGTAATACTAATTGGATTATCTTTAAGGCTTTTCTGATTTAGGATTTGGTTGGATTGTAATGTGCTTGGGAAAAATCCGAAGCCACTACTAATGCCACGATTTGCCAAAAACAGGTCCCGACCTTCAACTGCGATCAGATTTAATCCAAGCTTTCGGCTATTGGATAGAAGCTCCATCACAATTTCTTTATCAATTGTGTACTGGTATTCGCGCTCCCAATTTTTATGTGGTAAAATGCCTAAGTTACCATTGAAATTGATCATTGGTGTATTTAAATGAAGGTCGTCATAGAAACTTTCAGAAAGTCGGTTGGGACGGCCGGTTACAATACTGACCACACAACCTTCTTTGACTGCCTGGTTAATTACCGACTGTGTCCTGGAACTTAGTTGTGCATCGTCATTCAACGTTGTGCCGTCCAGGTCCAACGCGATCATTTTTTTAGAAATAATTATCACTCCTTAACCAGCATATTCATTAATACTATCGAAAAATAGGACGCTCGTCAATTTATTCGAACGTGCGATTGACTTGAAAATTAAATACCTTTAAGATATTTTAGAAGTTACGTACAAAAATAACTTACCGACTTCCAACTATAATAATTTGACATTTTATGATTAGAAAGGATCCATCATGCAGTTACCAGATGATTTTAAAAATAAATATACAAAATTACTTGGTCAACAAGAAGCATTGCAGTTTCTTGCCAGCTTTTCAAAAACAGCTAATCATGGTTTTCGACTTAATCCGTTAAAACAAAATCAGCCGGTTAATATCGACCTGAGTCATCCTACAGCCCACTGCCAATTGGGGTATTACGGTGACGTTAGCGGTAAAACCGTTGCCCACCAAAGCGGGGCGGTCTATAGCCAAGAACCCAGTGCTATGTATGTAGGCGAGGTTGCCGCTCCCAAGGCGGGTGAAAGGGTATTGGATCTCTGTGCTGCACCGGGCGGTAAAACAACTCACGTTGGCAGTTACATGGCAAATTCGGGACTGCTGATCGCAAATGAAATTGATCATAAACGCTCTAAAGTTTTGATGGAAAATGTGGAGCGGTTTGGGCTAACCAATACGATTGTAACTAACAGTACCCCTGAAATAATTGCTAAACAACTGCCAAACTTTTTTGATCGAATACTGGTAGATGCGCCTTGTTCCGGGGAAGGCATGTTTCGAAAAGATCCTGACGCGGTCTCTTATTGGAGCCTTGGTTACCCAGAAGAATGTGCAACCAGACAACGCCAAATTTTAAGTGAAACCGTTAAAAACTTGAAACACGGTGGGGAATTGATCTATTCAACCTGCACATTTGCACCCGAAGAGGATGAACAGATTATTGCTTGGCTTGTCAAACAATATCATTTTGATATCTTACCGGTTAAAAAATTCCCTGGAATGGACAACGGTCGACCTGATTGGGCAGATGGCAATCCGGATTTGGTGAATTGTGTTCGCATTTTTCCAAACCATTTTAATGGTGAAGGCCACTTTATTGCCAAATTGAAGAAACCGGAAGAAAGTTCGAGCCCAATACCACATCCATCTAAGCAAAAGAAGCGTCGCCAACGCGATACCAAAAATACCACAACGTTATCCGCAGATCAAAGAACGTTATGGGAAAATTTCGCAGCCGAAATGCTTAAGACGCTTCCAATTGGAAATCTAAGAACTTTTAAAGAAACGTTGTATTCGGTACCATTAGAAACCCCTGATCTTGGAAAAATAAAGATTGTTAGAGATGGCTTGCAATTGGGTTTCTTCAAGAAAAATCGGTTTGAACCAAGTTATGCTCTTGCCTTAGCACTTCGACCGGATACGGCAAAACGGGTCATTGACATTTCAACTGATGATTGGAAAAAGTATGTCCACGGAGACACCTTTACAGTTAATAAGGAGTTGAAAAAGGGCTGGTATCTGTTAGCCTGTGAAGGCCAGTCAATCGGCTTTTCAAAGATCGTGAATGGAACGGCCAAGAATTTCTTTCCAAAGGGACTGCGGTTTCAGCCAACTAGTTCCATTAATGATGCTAAATAACGATTAATTATTCCAAACTCAAAAACGGCATTCAACCTTTAAATTCAAAAGGATGAATGCTGTTTTTATTTAGCCTTTTGTTCATTTGTTAGAACGATTTGTTTTCTCAATAAAAACCAATTTTTTAGCCGTTGATCGTTTTAAATCAAAAACATAATTTGGAGAATCAAAGCGCTTGATGTCTTCAACCATCGTAAGTTGGTTTTCCGCAATAAAGCGAACCATCTCGCCACGAGCCATTTTTGCCAACGTAGCCCTGGTTTTTAATTGCCCATTAACCAAATGACCAAACACAACATCTATAAATATATCATTTGGCTTTAAAAAGGGGATAATTGCCTTTGAATATTCCCTGGAAGCCAAATTAATGATGGGCTCTTTATTAATGTTTAAGGATTGATATAAACGATCTCCCCAAAATGAATAAAGATTTTTCATGCCCACCAGAGGAATATGTGCCTGCATTTCCAGTCGATAGGGAACAACTCCGTCAAATGGTTTAAGAATTCCGTAAAGCCCAGATAGAATTCGAAGATTTTCCTGAATATAATTAAGGGCAGGGGCTGTTAAAATATCCGGTGCCATATATTGATATTGGATGCCAGTAAAACTAAGAACGGCAGGGGTCAGTCGACTGGTTAGTTCCATCTTTTGTAGTTGATCATAATTAGTTTTGGTCAGCTTGTCACTGGTATGCCAGAGGGCTTGAGCATCTGCGTAAGTTAACTCTTGCATGGCTTTTAGAAGCTTTTGAGAGGCTCTTAAATATATTGGAAGGTCCTTCACCTCAAAATCATTTAAATTAGTGACCATTTTTTTAGCTGGGGAGATGATGAGTTTCATGAGATTAATTGATCGTTTCCTTTCATTGTCGTAGTCACTTCATCGAGTAAAAATAAGGATTAAATCTATTGTAACCGAAAGTATAGAACTCGTCAGATGGACAAATAAGTCGTTTGAGTTTTAAGGAGGCAAAATAAACAAACACCAACCCTTTGGCGAGTGGTGTTTGTTTATTTTAAAAAAATGATCAATAAGTTAAATGCCTTTGTTCCAAGTATGACGCTAGGGACGGCGGTAAAATCAATTTCTTCTTTTGCAGTTCAGTAATATTCTTTGAGTTGGTCAGCATCATAATGGTCTTTAACCCATATTGCCACTGTTCAATAACCCTAATGACTTCATCAATATTTTCGTGGATAACCAGATGTAGAAACGTCCCGGCAACACCAACTGCGTGACTTCCAAGTGCCAGGCATTTAGCAATATCCAAAGGGGATTTGACGCCACCAGAAGCCAGAACAGTCAAGCGGTCCTGGAAGGGTCGACTTTCCATTAAAGATTCCGGCGTTGTTAATCCCCAATCTTTAAGGTAAGCCATCTCTTTATCACGCCGCCGAAAGTTTTCAATTTCAGCAAAATTAGTTCCACCCTGGCCACTAACATTTACATAGCCAACACCCAGGTCAATCAGTTGCTGAATAGTCTCACGGCTCATTCCAAAGCCGACTTCTTTAACAATAACCGGTACTGAAAGCCCCTCAACAATTTGCTTAATGTTGGTTAAAAAGTTAAATTGGCGGTCACCTTCCGGCATAATGAGTTCCTGAGCAGGGTTAACGTGAAGTTCCAAAGCATCTGCATCAATCATAGCTACTGCATGTCTGGCGTCATTGACCGTTTTATTAGCACCTATATTGGCAAATAAAAGGCCGTCCGGATTAACCTCACGGGCAACCGTAAACGTCTCAACCAAAGAAGTGTCACTGAGAGCTACACTTTGAGAGCCAACAGCCATGGCAAGTCCTGTTTTCTTCGCAATTGTTGCCAATTTTTGATTAATATCCCTTGTATGCGGACTGCCACCCGAAATTGCTTCAATGTAGAAGGGAATTTGAAGGTTTAACGGCCCAATCTTAGTTGAAAGGTCAATTTCAGAGAGTGCATATTTTGGCAGACTTTGATGAACAAATCTAAGCGGGGCAAAAACATCGGTATCCTGATAAAACTTTTCAGCTAACGAAATATGTTCGTCTTTTCGATGTGAATGTTTTGATATCATTTTGTCTCCTTAGCAAGATCAATAACTGGGTGAACTCTTAAAGACAATCTGGTAATGCCATTTTCTTCCCAACGTTTAATAAGTGATTTAATATTTTGATTTTTATCGATAACGACAATGCCACAATCACCGCCACCGGCTCCCGAAGATTTGGCTGCCGCTGAATGAGCAACCGCAATATCACACATTTTTTTGAGGGTCGGCGTTTCAATTTGAACCTTTGAGAACTCCGCCAAACGTTTAAGGATCTCACGATTTTTTTGAATGCCGGCTTGAATGGTCGATAAACTTCCGTTTTTAAAACCATCGATCAAATCATTTAAACACTTCTTGCTGTCAATTAAGAATTGATTGTAAGTTTCATGCTGACGGCTTTTTGAAATGGCCACTTTGTCAACTAAATGCGAAGTTGAGGCAGGAGATCCTGTCCAACCAATAATCAATCGAAGATTTTCCGGTGGCGTTAATTGTGTGATTGTCAAATCAGGCCATGGCTGGTCAACTAATTCTGTCAGGCTTTGTTGACGATGAGCAGCCATTAACCAATTACGGTCAAATGATTGGTAGGCGATCCAGCCTCCATAGACACTCGCAGCCACATCGCCCAAAGACCCGTTTCCCTGAACATCCAAGTGAGCTATTGCCGATAGTTTAAAGAGTTTACTCTTGGTCAGAGGAATCTGATAAAACTCACAAAGTGCTTTCACAGTTGCAACCGTCACAGCTGCTGATGATCCCAAACCATATTTTTTGCCATTCGGACTATCCAAATCGCTATTAACGCGAAGATCATAAACTTCCATCCGTCGGCCAAGTGTCTGGGCATATTCTTCTGTTAACCGAATAGCAGAAATAATGTAATTAAATGTATTGTCCCGGTTATCGAGAATCATCTGATCCCCCTGACGCCGCCAGAAAACCGAATCTTCACGGTATTGTTTGGAGACAATGCTCCCAAAGGACTTGCTCCGAGAAATTTCAACTGTCACAAATTGATCCAAGGCGACAATAATTGACGGGTAGCCGGTTTCAACCACGGCATATTCACCCGCAATGTATAATTTTCCTGGAGCCTTAGCGGTTATCAAGTGATCATTTCCTTTCAAAATTATAAATATTGAACTCCTGGTCCAGGCTTTGCAATAATCACGTTTTGATCACCTAAGACCTGTGCAAATGTTGCGGAGATTTTTGCAACCGTTGACTGCTGACAAAGAACTTTAACGTTTGGACCGGCATCAATTGTGTAATAACACTCGGTTCCTTGGTGACGAAGCTGCTTGACCAAATTCATAATTGCCAATGTTTGACCATTGAAATATGTAAAACTGGGATCAGCGCTTAAAGTAAGTGCATGCATTCGCATCGCGTTGAGTTCACTAATCTTACCAAAACGGGTAAAATCACCTTTTTCAATAGCCGATTTTAACTGAAGAAGATCGGCCTGACAGGTTTTTACCCAAGCCGGATAGTAGGGTGAAGTTGTCACAGACAGGTGCATCCCTTGTCGACTCGAAACAGCTTTTTGGCCACGTTCGACAGTCAGTGCGACAACTCGAATATCATTTAAGCCGGAGTCTGGTAATGGCTTGGCGTATGAATCGGCATCATTTGTTCCTCGTTGCCATTCAACAAAATGACCAAACACAGACCGGCATGCAGATCCGGAACCACGTCTGGCAAGTTTGGAAAGTTCGGTTGCATCCAGATGAAGTCCGGCTGCCTCACTGGCTGATGCTGCGAGTGCGGCAAAAGCAGAAGCCGATGATGCCAAACCCGCAGCGGTGGGGACGTGGTTCGTAGAAGAAATTGATGCAGGGATGGCAATTTGTGCCTTTCCTCTCACAATTTCCAAGAAATCATGAACCCGCTGACGACTTTTTTCAGAAGGTATCTGACCATCGATTATGATCTGATCGGTTGATAACGATTCATCAAACCAAACGGTGGTGTCCGTATAAAAATGATCCAAGGTCAACGATAAACTACTGGTGTAAGGGATGATTAACGATTCATCCTTCTTCCCCCAATATTTAATGAGTGCGATATTAGTATGGGCCCGTGCAGTGACGGGATTATTTGACAAGGTTGCCATTGTTATCTCCAATTGAAAATTCATAATTTGTGAAAGATTGAATCCATGTTTGAGTGGCACCGGCCTTAAGTAACTCAGTCGCCACTCTTTGAGCGTCTACCTGATTTTCAACAATTGAAATCATACAGCCACCAAGTCCGCTACCGGTTAGTTTGGCACCAAGTGCACCATTTTGAATTGCAATGCGGCAAAAATCATCCAATTTCCGAGTACTGACACCCAGTTTTGACAGATTGTATTGGGACTGGGTCATCAAGCGGCCCAAGCGCTGCTCATCTGATATCTGCAATGCCTGGCGGGCGTCCTTGGCAATTTGGCCCAACTGATCAATTAAGGGTTTTGCAAATTCCGGTTGATCAAGTAAATTATCGTGAACCATCGACACTGCTTCGCCGGTTTTCCCCTTAATACCACTGTCAGCAATCACTAAAGAAGACTTGGATAAATTAAAGTCGATTTGTTCGTTAATTTCATTTCGAATGAACCACACCGGTGTATCGGAACTGGCCGTTGCAGTATCCAAACCGCTCGGATTACCATGAGTAATCTTTTCTTCAACATCGGCCAATCCAAGAAGCCGGTCACGGGTCAGAGGGGTTTCAAAAAGTTTAAAGAATACCCGAACAATCGCAACAGCCGTTGCTGCTGAAGAGCCCATCCCTCTTTCAGATGGAATTTTACTATCGATCTCAAGATGGAAATTCAAGTCGGTTGCATTAAAAATCGTTAACAATTCGTGAATAAGCACACTGACACCCTTTAAGTTATCAGCCATTTTACTTATGGGTCCATCAAAGTAACGGCAGTTAATGGTCTGACCGGTAACGTCGGTTTTAATACTGGTGTGGACATCTACGTTATATAGCGGCAGGGCAATAGCAGGCTTTCCATAAACCACACTATGTTCACCGAACCAAATTATTTTTGCATAGCTTTTCGCTTTCGCATTTTCTTTCAATCTTTATCCGCTCACTTTCAAACAGTCCAATTTTATCATAATTTAAGCGCAGAAAGAATCGTAACCATTTTTTTAAAATATTCATAAAAAATAGAAATTAAGTAATCATAAATAATCGGGGGTAACGATTCCTTAATTAACACTAAATTAAGTTAACACCAATTGATTATTTTGAATTGTTTCTTAGTATATAAAAATATCAATCTCGTTCACACTTATTTTCAGTAGCCTAACACATCTTGACTGTAGTAACATAGTAGATAGTGTATTGTTTAAGAATCATTATTAAAAATTAAACGATTTTGGTGAAACAATTATGAACTCAAAAACGACTTATGCGGTTGTTGATATAGAGACAACCGGAACAGATATGAGTGTTGACAATCGAATTATTCAGTTCAGCTGCACGTTGGTGGCTCACGGTAAAATTGTTGAAACATATGTGAGTGATATTAATCCTCAACGTGAGGTACCCGAACGAATTATTCAATTGACCGGCATTACGCCTGAACGATTAAAGAAAGCACCTACTTTTGACCAGGTATCTTCTAAATTATATAAACTTTTAAGTGGAACAGTCTTTGTTGCTCACAACGTTAATTTCGATTTTCCATTTCTCAACGGTGAATTTCAACGCGTGGGGTATCCTGAATTGGACATTGAGGCTATTGATACCGTTACTTTAAGTCAAATTCTGTTACCAACACTCTCAAGCTATCGGCTTCAGGACCTTAGCGCCTATTTTAATATTATCCACAATCATCCACACACTGCTGACAGTGACGCACTGGCAACCGCCAAGCTCCTGTTAATACTACTTCGACAGGTTAAGATGCTGCCTCGAAGAACGCTTGAACAAATCATTCAGATCAATCCTTCATTACCACTTGATACGATGAAAGTTTTTATACAGGTTAACGATGAAAATCGGTCAGAATCATTAGCAGAAAAATTGCCGGATCAGCTTAAATTATCGGCCGGATTGGTTTTGCGAAAACGGGAGCCGATTTTAAATGAACCTCAGAGCAAAACGGCGGAAGCCAAATTCCCAAAGACCCGAACTGCTAAATCCAAAATTTTACCGCCTCATTTGGAATCCCGAATTGAACAGAACAAGATGATGAACATGATTTACAACAACTATGCCAGCGATGGTCATCATCCTGCCAAACCACTCGTTATCGAAGCACCAACCGGCATTGGAAAAAGTTTGGGTTATAGTTTGCCGTTCAGTTATTTGGCAAGCGCGCAAAAGCCCGTTGTCATTAGTACAGCAACGACTTATCTGCAGTTTCAGCTTCAAAATCAGACATTGCCATTATTGAATCAGAGTTTGCCCTTCAAAATTAACAGTGTCATTTTGAAGGGGGCCAGTCACTACATTGATCTCAACAAGTTCCGTCATTTATTATTTGTTGCCGATAGTTCCGTTCAAACCGCCTTCATTAAAGCGCAAATATTAGTTTGGCTGACAATGACGACTACTGGAGATCTTGACGAACTGCACTTGAACGTGGAACAAACGCCATTCGTTTGGACAATTCAACATTCCGGAGTGAAGTGGCTCGATGCGAATTCACCTTTTTACGACGAAGACTTTTTACGATATAACTTAAAAAAAGCTCAGAATGCCGATTTTATTATCGTAAATCACAGCTATTTGCTTAAAAACTGGCAGTTCTTTAGTGACTTCCCGGTTAAACCATACTTATTAATTGATGAAACCCAGCAATTTGCTGAAACAGCGATCCGAAATAATCAAAAACAAATTAATCCTTTGGCCGTTATGTCAGCGGTTAATCGGGTCCGAGGTGATATTCAGGAAGGCCATCATGGAAGTGCGAGGGATGCCTTCTCCGGTAACAGTGTTTTAAACAACTCTGCTGACGATCTTGATGAAACCCTAAATCAAATCAAAAGCCTGCTCAAGCAGCTGACCCATCGTCTATATAGCCAGATGATTGCTAATCAACAGCTCCACAAAAATGCCAGCTTCTTTGTGCGGCTCATTCCAATCAGCGACCTTAAGGCCATCATTAACGAAAATCGGGAAACCATTACCCGGCTTCAGGATAAACAATCCGAAGTGGAAGACCTGTTAATTCGGTTAAACTCTGAGATCGATCATTCTACTGATGCATTCACTAATCGCGATTACTCCAGTATATATGACCTTTATGAAGACTTTAACGAGTTTGCCGAAAAGCTGACATTTTTGCTCTCCATCATTGATATGGATGAATCAGCGATTAATCAAAATGTTGTTTGGGTAACTGTCAATCATGTAAAAGACATTAACAGTTTTACAATTAATCAAGGCATTTTAAAAACCGAAGATTACTTGAATCACCGCATCTATGCATCATTTGAGCCTCCAACTTTCACAGGCGCCACGATTTTTTCATCAAGACGATCCCAATTTATTTTCAACTTACTGGGAATCGATCGAAAGGCTGCCTCTGTTAGGAGGCTTCAAAGTGACTTTGATCCTAAGAATCAAGCTCGAATCTATCTAATTGATAAGCAGTCAAAGGAACACTTTATAACCAACTCCGATGACTATCTGCAACAGGTTGCCCAGTCAATCAAAAAAATTTATCAAGCCTCGCCCCGGCAAACCCTAGTACTATTTAATTCATTAAAAGCAATTGAAAAAACACATCAATTTCTTTCTAAAGACGGTTTTACGGCCACTCATCTGGTATTGGCTCAGGGCGTTAACGGTACCGCTGCCCGCCTAAGCAAGCAGTTTATTCATAGCGAGCCGGCTATTTTATTGGGAGCCAACACATTCTGGGAGGGTGTCGATTTTCCCGCTCATTTATTGGAAAATTTGATTATTGCTCAGCTTCCATTCGATACGCCGGAAGATCCGTATAATCATGCGCTTTACTCAGTTGAACGTAGTAAGGGCAAGAATCCGTTCTATAGTTTGGCTTTGCCTAAAGCAACACTAAGGCTACGCCAGGGAATGGGACGACTATTACGAACAAAGGCTGACTATGGCACTATTTTTGTATTGGACCCCAGATTAACAACCAAACGCTATGGACAAACAATTTTGACCAACTTAAAAAATGAAATTCCTGTGATGACCGGACAACTTGACGATTGTATTAATGACATGGTTAAGTTTTTTGAAAGCAGGAATTAAGGTTATCCCGATAAGTTGATTATTTGATATAATAAAAAATGTATGTGGAAACTAGTTGAAATCTGTTATCAGTATTCTTTTCAGCCACATGTTTTATGAGGTACCGTCAATCAAATTATTTGGAAGGAAAATGTCATGCAACGAGAACGGCGAATTAAGCGTGATCCCAAAGTTAAACTCAGATGGATAATTATCTTGCTGATTTTTATTCTGGGTTTTACAACATTTATCATTATCCATCAGGCCGAAAAGCCGATGGCAACTGCACGAAGTCAGACGATTTCGATTGCAAAAAAATACGCTGATTTAAAATCAGCAAATACCTTTTACTCGGCTAACCTTGGTAAAACTTACTATTCGATTGCCGGTAAGACTAATAAAAACAAGCCGGTGTATGTCATCGTTGCTAAAAAGGGTGGTAATGTAACGGTTGTTAATCAACGTGCAGGATTAAGCGAAACCCAGATTAGAAATCGGATTCAACAATTAAAACGGCCAAAGAAGATTAACAATGTCGGCTTAACGCTGATTAACAACAAGCCTTACTGGGTTATCAGTTACATTAACTCCAGTAACAATTTGTGCTTTGCGACTTTGAATTTTAAATCAGGGTCAGTTAAAAAGTTGATTGAAAATATTTAGACGTAGATTATGAAAGGGAAAAAACAATGAAATTTTCAAATCGGGCAATGCAAGTTAAGCCTTCGGCAACGGTTGGCGTGTCAAATAGAGCCAAAGCAATGATCAGAAATGGGATTGACGTTATTAACTTAGGCATTGGGGAACCAGATTTTACTACTCCAAAAGTTATTGCGGCTGCTGCAATTGATGCCATTCAGCATGGTAAGACCAGCTTTTATACGCCTGCAAGCGGATTGCCCGAACTAAAAAGGGCAATTGCCGACCGAATTCAAGCAGATTATCATGTTAATTACGCGCCTGAACAAATTAGTGTAGCTAATGGTGCCAAGATGGCTCTTTACGTCATCATGCAGGCATTGGTTGACAACGGGGATGAAGTCTTAATGCCCAAACCCAGTTGGGTTAGTTACGGTCAGCAAGTCTCACTGGCAGGTGGGACACCAATCCTTGTTGACACAAATGCCGAATTTAAGATCACAACGGATAGCTTGAATAGGGTTGTTAATGATCATACACGGCTTCTGGTGATTAATTCACCCCAGAATCCAACCGGAACTGTCTATTCAAAAGCAGAGTTACAAACAATTGGCCAGTGGGCGGTTGATCATCATATTCTTTTAATTGCCGATGACATTTACGGAAAACTGGTCTATAACGAAACCAAATTTTATTCACTGATTCAATGTGGTAAACAAATTGCGGAATCCACTATTCTAGTAAACGGTGTTTCCAAGGCTTACTCAATGACCGGCTGGCGAATTGGATACGTGGCTGCTGTTCCCGAAATTATCAGCAAAATCAATGCGATTCTTTCACATTCAACCGGGAATCCGGCTACAGTTAGCCAATACGCTGCAATTGCAGCATTTAGATCCGATCAAACAGAAGTTGAAACAATGCGTCAGGCGTTTGAAAAACGTTTAAATACAATTTATCCATTATTGCAACAAGTACCGGGTTTTCATATTGAACAAAAACCGGAAGGGGCATTTTATCTCTTTCCAAACGTTGAAGAGGCCATGAACATTGTTGGTGTCGACACATCATCACAATTAGTTGAACTCCTTTTGAATGAAGCTCACGTTGCCGTTGTGGACGGTGGTGCTTTTGGTATGCCCGGTTACTTAAGATTAAGTTATGCAACCGGCATGGAAGACCTAAAGATTGCCGTTAAACGTATTAACACGTTTATGACCCATTATTTAGAAAAAAAAGTATCTGGAGGAATTTCCATTGAGACAAATTAACATGATTGACGCACCTAAATACGTCAATGAAAAAGTAAAGATTGGTGTTTGGCTCACCAATAAACGATCAAGCGGGAAAATTGCTTTTTTACAGTTACGAGACGGAACTGCTTATTTTCAAGGCGTCGTGGTTAAAAATAACGTTTCTGAGGAAACCTTTGAACTGGCAAAAGAAGTTAAGCAGGAAACCAGTATGTGGATTACCGGTATTATTCATGAAGACAACCGATCACATTTTGGTTATGAAATTGAAGTTGAATCTATCGAGGTTGTCAGTGAGTCACATGAGTATCCCATCACGCCCAAAGAGCACGGTGTCGACTTCTTAATGGATCATCGTCATCTTTGGCTTCGTTCAAGTCGGCCACATGCCGTTATGCGTATTCGAAATGAAGTCATCAAAGCAACTTATGACTTCTTCAATGATGAAGGTTTCATCAAAATTGATGCGCCAATTTTAACTGGCAGCGCTCCTGAAGGTACAACCGATCTTTTCCATACGACATATTTTGATAAAGACGCTTATCTTTCCCAAAGTGGTCAACTGTATGAAGAGGCAGGTGCTGAAGCCTTTGGCAAGGTCTTCTCATTTGGTCCGACTTTTCGTGCTGAAAAGTCTAAGACTCGCCGTCATTTAATTGAATTCTGGATGATCGAGCCTGAAATGGCTTTCATGCACCAAGAAGAAAGCTTAGATATTCAGGAACGCTATATTGCTTACCTTGTTCAACGTGTCATTGATAATTGTCAAATGGAACTCAAGACACTCGGTCGTGATATTGAAACACTAAAGAAATATACAATCCTTCCTTATCCACGAATCAGTTATGATGAAGCCATTGACCTCTTAAAGAAAAATGATTTCGATCTTGACTGGGGCGTAGATTTTGGCTCACCGGAAGAAACTTTCTTAGCCGATCAATTTGACCAACCCGTGTTTGTTTTGAACTATCCGAAAGCTATTAAGCCATTCTACATGAAGCCGCACCCAACCCGTGACGATGTTGTCATCTGTGCTGATTTACTTGCACCTGAAGGCTATGGTGAAATCATCGGCGGCTCCGAACGGGCTGTTGATTACGATTACCTTTACGATCAAATCGTTAAGGCCGGCTTAGATCCTAAGGAATATTCATGGTATCTTGATCTACGTAAATACGGCAGTGTGCCTCACTCAGGATTCGGTTTGGGGCTGGAAAGGGCGCTTACTTGGATTACCGGTGAAGATCACGTCCGCGAAGCCATTGCGTTCCCACGATTGCTTAACCGAATTTATCCATAATGATGTCGCATAAAGAGGTGAGTCAACTTGGATAGGTATGCACACGATGTGCTTCAATACGGACAGACGACTATTACGAATCTTTTGTTGAAAAATTATCGCAAGATAGGGATGTCCAATGAAGAGCTGCTTCTTTATATTTTAATCAAACGCAACCGGACCTTAATTGTCCCGATGCCTGAAATTGATGGTCTAACGGCTTTAACAGGGTATAGCAAACAACAACTTTTTGAGATCTTTCATCAGATGATTCAAAAAAAGCTGGCCAAAATTACTCAGGTTAATGTTGATAATCAGCAGGTCGATGCCTATGACTTTAATTCATTATATGAAAAATTATCGCTTGTTGAACAAGCAGATTCCACTGATACCAGTGAAGAAAAGGAACCCATTCCGTCAACTGAACCACAGGTCAGTGATCAGCAAAGACAAGAGATGTTTGAAAGCATTGAGAAAGAGTTTGGCAGAACACTTTCACCGTTAGAAATGGAATCTATTAGTCAGTGGATTGATTTGGATCACTATTCTCCTAAAATGGTTGAATTAGCTTTAAAAGAAGCCGTTTTAAGTCAAGTATATAATCTTAAATATATGGATCGTATTTTAAGAAATTGGGAAAAGCGACACTTGAAAACAGCCCAACAAATCGAGGAATACAATCGAAATCGTACTCGAAATAATTCAGAAACTGAGGAACCTTATAAAGGTCCTAAAATTCCATTTGTCGATATTACTAATCCTAATAAAGATAAATAGGGTTTATGACACAAATAGAGGTCCAGCCATTGGCTGGACCTCTATTTGTATTGACCTATTATTGATCATTTACATCATTGTTATTCGAGTCAGGCGAATTACTATCTTGGTTATTTGAAGAATCAGAGGTTGAACCACCACCATCACTTGAGGAACCCGTTCCCGGATTATTATCCGTTGAAGATGAACTGGTACTGGAACTGCTATTGTCCGTACCATCACCAGACGACGAACCACTACCGCTTGGTTGCTGTGTTGTTGGTGCGGTTTGTGAAGATTCTGTTGAACTGCCCCGATTTTCTTCATTGCTTCTAGGCGACGTCGTAATCGTCCCGTTTGAGCTCGAACTACTTTCTACTGAGTAACTCCCAGCAGCTGTCGTAGTATTATCCGTGACAGTCCCGGGATACCCGGCAACGTAATATTCAGTGTTACCGCCACGATTAGTGGCCACAACGTCACTCGGCTGTGTCCAATCACTATTAGGCTTGTTTTGAGAAACATAGGACATAACCGACTTATAAATCTGCTGAGAAATTTCACTTTGTGGCTGTGTGATATACGAATTTGCTTTAAACTGATGATCATATCCTGTCCAAATTGCCAACGCATAATTTTTAGTATAACCGGAGAACCATGCATCCATTGATGAATTTGCAGGAACTTTATTTAAATAGTCATCAGGATACTGAGTTGTTCCTGTTTTACCAGCTTCGTACAACCCGGAAATCTTTGCGGTGGTTCCCGAACCGTCAGAATCAGTCATAACACCCTTTAACATATTGGTTATCATAAATGCAGTTGCGGGCGACATTGCACGTTTTCCCTTTGGATGGAACCGTTTAGTAACGCCATTTGCTTGGACAATACGATTGATAATATAAGGCTTGTAGTAAGTACCGCCATTTGAAAACGCAGCGTAGGATGCAGCAAGCTGTTCAGAAGAAATATATAACCCGATACCATTTTGAAGACTCAACGTTTTCTTAAATGGCATGCCCAACTTTTTCAGAAAAGTAGTGGCCTTGGAAATACCCACATTTTCCAAAGTTCGAATAGCAGGAATATTTCTAGATTCAACGATTGCCTTACGCATGGTTATTGTTCCTTGATATTTATCGTCAAAATCCATCACGTTTTTGTCAGTTCCGGGATAAACATAAGGGGTATCTTTCACTGGCTGATAGGTAGGATATTTAAGATACTCAATTGCAGGGCCATAATCCATAATCGGCTTGGCAGTCGACCCGGAAGAACGACCGGTTTGAACGGCTCGATTAAGGCCAAACGCTACTTTGGTTTTGCGACTGCCTTGCATTGCCATTACTTTACCATTGTTAACGTTAACCAATGTTGCCCCGACCTGGAACCGGTTATTGGGGTAAACAATACTTGGATCATTATTTGAAACTTTATATAGTTTCTTTTGAGCATTCATATTTAAATTCGTGTAGACTTTCAACCCACTGTTAGCTTTGTACCCTTTGGCTTTTAGTTCTTCCAAGGTTTGTTTTAAATAGGAGTCAATGTATTTCGACGTTTTGGCGGATCCACTCGTTTGGGTATGCGTCTTCGCCAAACCGCTTTTTACACTGGTATTCTTGGCGCGTTGAGCTTGAGCGGAAGTAATGGCTTTATTTTTAACCATTGCGTTCAAGACTTCATTTCGACGCTCGGTTGCGTATTTGGGATAAATGTAAGGATTATAATATTTTGGAGATTGCGGCATCCCAGCAAGCAACGCTAATTGCGGCAGTGTTAAGTGACCCAATGTTTTATTGTAATAAAACTCGGCACCGGTCTGCATACCGTACACACCATTTCCCATATATACTTTATTAATATAGAATTCAAGGATCTGGGATTTGGAGTAGCGATTTTCAACTTGAATTGCAAGCCAGGCTTCTTGAGCTTTTCGTTTCAATGTTCGATCACTTGCCGCGGTTGAAAAGACCGAAAGCTTAACCAACTGCTGGGTTAATGTACTGCCACCTTGCATGCCTAACGATGAACCGGTCAAATTGGAGAGGGCCGCGCCAACAATACGAATTGGATCAACACCATGATGTTTATAAAAGCGTCGATCTTCAATTGAGACCACCGCTTGTTTCAGAGTACCTGGTATTTTATTTGATTTGACATAATCTCGATTTTGACTTCCCAGCCGTGAAATAACTTTTCCATTTGTATCATAAATTTGAGTGGAATTATCGCTTGAAAGTGCGGATTGAGTGATCCGGGGTGAACTGGATGCGTAATAAGCAAATAAACCGGCTCCAAACAAAATTAAAAGTAAAAATAGACTGAGTACAATCTTGATAAAGCGTTTAAACGGGCCCTTCTTTTTTTTCTTGGTGAATTGTCGACCTCGTCTCATATTCGCTCGTGAATTCTGAGGATTATTCTGTGACATAGATTTCTCCTTCGTGATTATTCAATGATCGAATCGACCGCACGTAGATAGGGGAGTAGTGGGTTAATTTGATAAGGAACAGCAACACCGATTTCTTCAATAGTTTTTCGCGGAATTGACTTCCGCCCACCGACTTGCTGCTGATCCCAATAGTCGATTAGATCCGTTGCCTTAAGTAGGAAAACGGATTGATCATTGACAAATTTGATAATAGCAAAACAAATGCCTCTTTGCTTTAAGCATTCCCGCATATGTTCAACTTGATGTTTATGAAAATTTTTTAAAGGAAACGACGTTTTGTTCTTCGTTTCCTTGGCATCAAAATCAATGTAATGGCCTTGATAAACACCATTATAATCAGTTGTTGATGCTTTTCGAAAATAAGCCTCCTTAATTCTTGCGGCACTTCGTTTGGGATAGTCTACCGACACAATTTGGATTGGGGTAGGTTTCTTGTGAATCACCGCAATTTCATTATTTAAATAAAATTTATTACTTTCGTTAAGTTCAGCTTCAAGCGTCATTCCACGATTAGAAAAATCAATTGAATCATTATGTGACTGCTCGAAGCCGGACTGACGATGGAATTGATGACCATCTGGGTATTTAATTGTCATAAAACAAACTCCCTTTTAACATCAATATGTACATTGTACTGCAATTTCATTTAAAATAGTTTTAATAATGATATTATAGCAAGTGAGTATGTGATTGAAAAATGTTTTATGAATGGGTGATATTGTGAGCCGTCTATGGATAACCGGCTATCGAAGCTACGAACTGGGCATGTTTAAAGATGATGATCCAAAACGCAAAGTCATTGATTACGTATTGACAAACGAACTCAGACAGGCGATCATTAACGGTACGGACTGGATAATTTCAGGCGGTCAACTCGGAGTGGAGCAGTGGGCTTTGGAGGCTGCCAATCATTTAAAGAGTGAGTATCCGGATGAATTCCAGACTTCAATGATGCTACCTTTTGCAGAATTTGGCAATAATTGGAATGAAAAAAACCAACTGAAATTGCAGAAACTAAGACAATCAGTTGATTTTTCTGCGTCTGTTAGCCAACAGCCATACCATTCTCCGCAACAGTTAAGAAATTATCAAGAATTCATGTTAAATCATACGGATCAAGTGATCATGATATATGATTTAGATAATCCAGGAAAATCGCAGTACGATTTCGATAAAATTAAAAAATTTGCAGATAGTCATCCGTATCCATACAGACTGATCACATTTGATGATCTCCAAAATGCTGCAGATGAGTATCAAGAAAACCAAAATAATAGTTTTCAAGATGATTAATATATGATATCATTTTAGTGGTTTGTTGCAAATTAAGACGAGGTGTAACCAATAAAATGGAAAACATTAACTATACTCCAAAAGATATCCTCCAAAAAGAGTTTCGACAAAAGATGCGTGGGTATGATCCAAATGATGTTGACAGCTTCTTAGATAATATTATTAAAGACTATGAAGCCTTTAATAAACAATTACAGGAGCTAAGTGACGAAAATGATCGGTTGAAAGTTCAGGTTGATGAATTAAATAAACAACTTGCTGTTTCTGGTAACCAACCGATGCCAACAACCGGTGCAGCTAATCCGACACCAAGTCGGCAGACTGCCAGCCAGCCGATGTCCAGTGCAACGAACATGGACATTCTTAAACGCTTGTCAAACTTGGAACGACGGGTATTCGGATCGCAACTTGATAGTGGCTCAAATGAGTCGCATCGGTTGTAATTAGTTAACTTGTTGATTAACTTCAGTGCAGATCCTCAGTAATTGCGGTCGGCTTTATGCCGGCTGAGGAAAGTCCATTCTCGCACAGGCTGCGATGCCTGTAGTGTTCGTGCTCGGTGAAAAAATAAGCCGGGGAACTCTTTTTAAGAGTTACGGCGGATTCCAAGCTAAGGCTTAGCTATGCGGCAGAATCCTTAAGGTGCCACAGTGACGAATGTCCTGAGAAATCTCGACAGTGGAACGCGGTAAACCCCTCGAGCGGGAAACCCAAACTTTGGTAGGGGAGCTTCACACACGGTAATTGAACCAAGTGTGGGGGAGAAATAGGTTCTATTTCTCAGATAGATAATTACTACTTCCTAATTTGTTCCTGGAAGTTAGGAAGCACAAAACATGGCTTATAGGGATTTGCACTAAACAGGAAAAAGACGGGAGCTTGCTCCTGTCTTTTTTAATATCTTCATAAAAAAACAATTCTTAGCCAATGTTTATTGTTGAAATACGGTATGATAGTCATGTGAAGTATTGAAAATGAATCATCATGTATATTATTAACGAGTATCACCCTGGAACTTTATTAAACAAATAACGTATAACAGGACGGAATTAAAGAATGATTAAGTTTTAGAAACCAAAAAAGATAAGCGAGAGTGAATAAGTTGAAATTTAATTTAGTTGCGACATGTGCCGCCGGAATAGAAGCTTTGGTAGGTAAAGAATTACGAAATCTGGGTTATGATACCCAAGTTGAAAATGGCCGAGTTCGTTTTTCCGGAGACGAAAAAGATATTATTAAGACTAATCTCTGGCTACGGACTGCTGATCGAATCAAAATTATTGTTGATGAGTTCGATGCTCAGACATTCGATGATTTGTTTGAAGCCACCGCTGCCAATCAGTGGGATAAACTATTACCAATGGATGCTGAATTCCCGGTTGAAGGTCGTTCACGCAATTCTAAACTACATAGTGTTCCTGATGTTCAAGCAATTGTTAAAAAGGCGATTGTAAACTCCTTGAGTACATCCTATCATCGTCACACCCGGTTACCAGAAACGGGTGCGAAATTCCCCTTGGAAATTGCAATAAACAAGGATCGTGCGATGTTAACTTTGGACACAACCGGTTCAAGTCTATTTAAGCGGGGTTACAGAGTTGAAAAGGGCCCGGCACCGCTAAAGGAAAATATGGCTGCAGCTTTAATTTTACTGACTAGCTGGTATCCTGATATGCCGTTTATCGATCCAATGTGTGGTTCTGGAACCATCCCAATTGAAGCGGCATTAATTGGTAGAAATATCGCACCTGGATTTAACCGTGATTTCATTTGTGAAAAGTGGCCTTGGATTGATGCGGATATGGTTCAGAATGTGCGTGACGAAGCTGATTCAAAAGCAGATTACGATCGAGAATTGGATATTTCTGCTAGCGATATAGACGGTAATATGGTCGAAATTTCAAAAAGAAACGCTGAAGAAGTTGGGCTTCTGGATGATATTCACTTTAAACAGCTGGCAGTCGCTGATTTTAAAACCGATAAAGTTAACGGTGTCATGATTGCAAATCCACCTTATGGTGAACGGATGAGTGAAAAAGATCAGGTCCACGATTTATATAAGCAAATGGGCAAAGCATTTAAGCCGCTTTCAAGCTGGTCCAAATACTTCTTAACCTCTGATCTCGAATTTGAAAAATATTACGGAGAAAAGGCTACCAAACGACGAAAATTATATAATGGTGCTCTAAGGACGGACTATTTTCAATATTGGGGTAAAAAAGTTCGGAATATGAATAGTTTATCTAACTATTAAGGTCATTTAAAACTTTATTTATGTTAAAATAAGAACTATTGGCAGAAAGAAGTGAGTGAATGCAAAAAAGAATTGCTGTTATCGGCGGTGGCATCATTGGAGCTACAGCAGCCTTTTACCTTGGTTACTTGGATCAGACCCAATCATTATCGGTCACACTGTTTGACGATGACTTGGGGCAAGCGACAAAAGCCGCTTCCGGGATCATTTCTCCCTGGTTATCCAAACGCCGAAATAAACGTTGGTATACTTTGGCAAAAGAGGGCGCGGCTTTTTACAGAAAGTTAGTAACAGATGCTAACCTCGGGACAAACGTTTACCAACAAACCGGAACCATTGTGACTCGAAAAGACCCAAATGATCTTGACAGCCTTTTTCAAGAAGCTGAAATAAAGCTCCGTCACACACCGGCAATGCGGTCAGTGGCCCTTCTTTCCTCTCAAGACGTCGGTAAGCGTCTCCCATTTTTAACCAACCCGCCTGCAGGCATCTTGGTCGAGGGTGGTGCTAAGATTGATGGCTTGCATTTCGTTGAAGCTCTATTGGATCAGGCACAAAAGAGACATGTTGAAATAAGCCGGCAGCGCGTCTTTTTTGATGAAAGTGGCAAATTAAGGACATCAAAAGGGCTAGAGTCATTTGATAAAATTATTATTGCGACTGGTGCTTGGATGAAAGGGACCCTAAAGCCGCTTAATTACTTGGTTAAAGTTCGACCGCAAAAGGGGCAACTAATCGATTTAACAATTAAATCAAAACACTATGGGGGCCATTTACCTGTTTTAATGCCCGAGAGCAGTTCTGATATTATTCCATTCGAACACGACAAGTTGGTTGTGGGTGCAACCCATGAAAACGATGGTGGATTTGATCTAAAACCCACTAGTGAAGCGCGTAATCGTTTACTTACAAATGCGAAGGCGTTCGATCAACATCTTCAGATGGATCAAATCGACCGCGTTCGTGTTGGTACAAGAGCGTATACCGACGATTTCGCGCCGTTCTTTGGACATCTACCAGATAACCCAAACATTTTACTTGGAGGGGGTCTGGGCTCATCTGGGCTCACAACAGGGCCACTTATCGGATACTTTCTGGCAAGGGCTGTCGTTGAAGACCAGTTAGGTGTTTGGGATAAATATACCAAGCCGATCAGTCACTATATTATTTAGCATGGAGAGCTTGCATGGCAAGGTTATGAGCACCATGATTTTGAGTATCGGGAATCCATGTGTTAATAACAGTTGTAAAATGATTCTGCAATGTAATCAGTTGTTCTGTTTGTGTTTCAAAGTGTTTGGCATACGCTTTATTCAAACTGTCAATCACGATTTTGCTATCTGTATAGTAGAAAACAAACTCGGCTGGATCGATTCCCAGGCCAATTAATTTTTGAAATCCACCAATGGCTGCTTCAAATTCGGCATGATGATTATCCATCGACACAATTTTTTGGTTAAGCTGAACCTGATGGCCGTTTTGGATGATTAAAATGCCAATAGCAGCCTTACCGGATTGCTGATTAACCGCCGCATCCGTATATAATTTAATCATTTATATGCACCACTTTCTTTGTTAAGGAGTCTTATTAATGATAACGCAAAAACGACACTTCTTTTACCAGCCAAGCCCATTAAGCAGCATTATTTGTTGGAGCTGGACATTACTTATCTTTTTTATTGGTGTGATTATCTGGCTAGAAATCACCCATTTTCAATGGATTACGTTATTCTTCTTTGTCTTGTTTGCCTTTCTAACTTGGGCAGAAATTCATTTTAGAAACATTAAAGTCTATGATAACCAACTCATTGTTAGTCGAATAACCAATCCCCACTGGTTGGTCATTGACTTGGCTAAGATTTCACATGTGACAACATCAAAGTATCAACTGGGGTTCGTTGCAAACACCAAAATTTATAGTTTCATTTTGCCGGCTAATTCAGTCATCGAGGTTAATGAATTAATCTCAAAAAAATAATTTTTCAAACCATACTATGGTGAGAGTCGAGGAGGACTTTTAAATGATGAAAAGTGATGTTGAAATTTCCCAAGAAGCTAAAATGGCACCTATCACTACGATTACCGATCAGTTAGGGATTAACCAGGATAATCTTGAACAATACGGTAAATATAAAACAAAAGTTAACTTTAACCCGTCAGATGCGTGTCAAGACGGCAAGTTAATTTTAGTGACTTCTATTAACCCAACTGCTGCCGGAGAAGGTAAAACAACGGTGACAATTGGGTTGGGCGATGCTTTCACCGAACTACATAAAAACGTTGTGCTTGCTTTAAGAGAACCTTCTTTAGGACCAGTCATGGGTATGAAGGGTGGTGCAACTGGTGGCGGTTACGCACAGGTTGTCCCAATGGAGGATATTAATCTTCACTTTACAGGTGACTTTGATGCCCTCACCGAAGCCCACAATACATTGGCTGCTCTAATTGACAATCATATTCAACATGGAAACCAATTGAATATTGATCCACGACAAATTGTTTGGAAACGAGTACTGGATGTCAATGATCGCGAATTACGACAAGTTGTTATCGGATTAGGGGGGCGAACTTCCGGTGTACCACGTCAAGACGGTTTTGATATCACAGTTGCCAGTGAACTAATGGCTATTTTATGTCTGGCAACCAGTTTGCAGGATTTAAAACACCGAATCAGTAAAATATTAATCGGCTACACATATGATAGAAAACCTGTCTATGTTTCTGATCTACACGTCGAAGGCGCCCTGACTTTATTGCTTAAAGACGCGATCAAACCTAATTTGGTTCAAACATTGGAACATACGCCTGCATTCATTCATGGTGGTCCGTTTGCCAATATAGCTCATGGCTGCAACAGTATTTTAGCTACCAAAGCTGCACTGACTTATGGTGATTATGCTATTACAGAAGCAGGCTTCGGTTCAGACCTTGGTGCCGAAAAGTTCATGGATATTGTGACACCTCGATTAAATAAAACACCGGATTGTGTTGTTGTTGTCGCAACTGTTCGTGCATTGAAACTAAATGGCGGTGCTGATAAGAAAGAATTAAACGTTGAGAATCTTGACGCACTAAAAAAGGGTGTCATAAATCTAAAACGTCACGTTGAGGGCATGCAACAATATGGGAAACCGGTTATTGTAGCAATCAACAAATTTGCCAGCGATTCCAAGGACGAGTTAACTTACTTATCAAACTATGTACAAAACGACTTGAAGGTTACCGGTGAAATTATTAATAGTTGGGCAGAGGGTGGTAAGGGCGCCGTTGATCTTGCCCAAAAAGTGATTGCTGCCTGCGACAATTCTGATAAGTTTCACGAACTTTATGATCATGAAAATTCGAGTGTTTTAGAAAAAATGACAGCCATTGTCACTCGAATTTACGGCGGTTCAACTGTTGAACTTTCTCGAAAAGCAAAAAATGAATTAAAACGCATTGAAAAAATGGGTTATGGTAATTTACCGGTTTGCATGGCAAAAACACAATATTCTTTCACCGATAATGCAAAAGAATTGGGAGCTCCGGAAAACTTTACAATACACGTATCGGATCTACAGCTTAAATTAGGGGCTGGCTTTATTGTTGCACTTACTGGTAAAATATTAACGATGCCCGGCCTGCCAAGTCATCCGGCGGCATTGGACATGGATATTGATGAGAATGGCCGAATTACAGGACTATTCTAAAAGGAGATTTTTATTTGCCAGTTATATATATCATCGGCATTCTATTGTTGATCGGCCTTGATCAGCTTGTTAAACACTGGGTCGTTAGCACATTAGCGCTTGGGCAATCGTCTTCGGTAGTCCCAGGCGTTTTGTCGATTACTCGGATCAACAATACTGGTGCTGCCTGGAGCATTTTATCAGGACATCAACTTGTTTTTGTATTGATTGCAATTGTTGCTGCAATTCTAATCGGTTATTTCTTGGTTCGCTATTGGCCAAATCTGTGGTATCGTTTTGGATTAAGCCTTTTACTTGCCGGCACAATCGGCAATGTCATTGATAGAATTGTTAATAACCACGTGGTTGATATGTTTCAATTAGATTTTATAAATTTTCCAATTTTTAATTGTGCTGATATGTACTTAACAGTCGGTATTTTGATTATTGGATTTGCGATTATTAAAGAGAAATAGAATGAGGGACAAAACAGATTGCCTAAAAAATTTAAAATAACAGATGAATTGGGGCGCTTGGATAAAATTGTCAGTATGCTGGATCCTGAAATCAGTCGATCAAGAGCGAAGAAGATGATTGAGGATGGTGACATTATTGTCAACGATTCAAAAAAGAAACCGAAATACGAAACAAAAGCTTCGGACACCCTTTTAATTAAAGATGTTAAACCTGAAACTGTGAGCATTAAACCGGAAAATATGCCACTTGACATTGTTTACGAAGATGAAGATGTCATTGTTGTTAATAAACCTCAAGGAATGGTTGTTCATCCGTCAGCCGGTCATCCGAATCACACCCTGGTTAATGCGTTATTGTTCCACAGTCCATTATCATCCATTAATGGTGAATATCGCCCCGGAATAGTCCATCGCATAGACAAAGATACATCCGGACTATTAATGGTTGCAAAAAACGACATGGCCCATAAGGCGCTGTCCAAGCAATTAAAAGCTAAGAAAAATCTGCGAAAATACGTTGCACTGGTTCATGGACGAATTAAAGAGGACTCTGGTGTTATAAAAGCACCAATTGCCCGTTCACCAAAAGACCGAAAGAAACAAGCTATTGTTGCTGATGGCCGACCTGCCATTACCCATTTTGAGGTAATGGAACGATTTCAAGATTACACATTAATTGAATGTCGCTTAGAAACAGGTCGGACACATCAAATCCGAGTTCACATGCAATATATTGGTCATCCGATTGTTGGCGATCCTTTATATGGTCCAAAGAAAACAATTAAGGGCCATGGGCAATTCTTACATGCTCAGGAATTAGGCTTTGAACATCCGAGGACCCATCAATTAATGATATTTTCGGCACCGATTCCAGAAATTTTCGAAAAAACACTTCGAACACTGAGAGTGAATAATTTACTTGAATCTTGACAACTTGGATTTACTCCCATATTCTGGAATGGATAAGCAATAAAACAACGGGATTCAATAAAAACAGAACTATTTAAGGAGAATTTAGTGATGGGCAAGATAATTTTAGACAAAATGGCCATGCAACGTGCATTAACGCGAATAACTTATGAAATTGTTGAAAAAAATAAGGGTGTTGAAGATCTTGTTCTGATTGGCATTAAAACAAGAGGAATCTTTTTAGCAAATCGAATTGCGGACCGACTTCAACAGTTGGAAAACGTAACAATTCCGGTTGGCGAACTTGATATTACAAATTATCGTGATGATATCGAACATGATTCAACAAGTAGTGACGTTAAAATGTCAAATAACAAAATTGATTTTTCCGTTGAAGGAAAACGAGTCATTTTAGTCGATGATGTTCTATATACTGGAAGAACAGTCAGGGCAGCATTATCAGCTGTCATGGATTTAGGTCGGCCAAAAAGTATCAATTTAGCCGTTCTTGTTGATCGAGGTCACCGTGAATTACCAATTCGCGCTGATTTCGTTGGTAAAAATATTCCAAGTTCGCAAAAGGAAAAAATTAAAGTATATGTATCAGAAATTGATGACAAGGACGCAGTTGAACTCATTAAGTGATCCTTATCCTGGTAGTGAGGAGTCAACATGACGCAAAGATATTTGATATTGGAAGACGGCTCCGCATATGCGGGCAAAGCCTTCGGATCACTCGCCACAACGACGGGTGAACTTGTTGCTAACTCAACAATGAACGGTTATCAAGAGATTATCTCCAATCAAATTTACCATAACCAAATCATTGTATTCACACAAACTTCAATTGGTAATACAGGGCTCGCACAAAATGCGTACGAGTCCGTTTTGCCGACCGCTAAAGGTGTCATCGTCCGTGAATATGAAAACCTGGCAACGGATCATTTTAAGCGTATTTCTCTGGACAGATATTTAAAGAGACATAAGATTCCCGGAATATATGACGTTGATACTCGCCAGATTAGGCGACATCTTCAACAAAAAGGAAATATGAAGGCCAGTATCGTTGATGTGGCAGATGAACATGCATTTGACCAACTGCATGCAACTGTGCTGACAAATCAACAGGTAGCCCAAGTGGCGACGCCAAAACCATATCCCAACCCTGATGAAGGCGCTAACGTTATCGTCGTAGATTTTGGCTTAAAAAGCGGTATCCTTAGAGAATTATCCAAAAGAGATTGCAATATCACCGTTGTACCATGGAACTCTACAAGTGAAACAATTCTTGATTTAGATCCTGATGGTGTTGTCTTATCAACCGGACCAGGTGCACCAGGAAATTTGCCGGAATCTGTTTTACAAATGATACGCGAGGTACAAACGCAGGTACCGTTATTTGGAATTGGCTTGGGCCATGAACTCTTTGCCATGGCAAATGGTGCAAAAATCAGTCAATTACGGGTAGAACATCATGGAAGTAATCATCCAATCCGTGAAATTATCACAAACGAAATCTTCTTCTCGGGACAAGAGCAGGGATACGCCGTTGATTCAAAATCTATTGACCACGCAAAATTATTCATTACTCATATTGATTTGGTAAATGGAACGGTTCAAGGACTTCGACACCGTGATTATCCTGCATTCTCTGTTCAGTTTTCACCAGATGGTGCCCCGGGTCCGAAAGATAGTGTTGGTTTGTTTGATGATTTCACAGAATTTATGGCAAGAAGAAGGGACAACAATGGCGACGAATATTAAAAAGCTCCTTTTGCTTGGCGGTGGGCCAACAAACATCGGTCACGAAAATGAATTGGATGCCGCAGCATATGAACGCCTTTCAGCAATTAAAAAGACTGGTGCACAGGTTATTTACGTTGACAACAATCCATTTTCGTTTGCCAGTGAAGAAGTTCAGCCCGCCGACGTTTATGTTCAAGAAGTTAATTTTCAAAATGTCGTTAACATTATTGAAAAAGAAAAACCGGATGCAATCATGCCTAAAATTGGTGGTTTAAATGCCATGCAGGTGGCTTGGCAGCTTGAAGAAAGCGATGTGTTGGCTAACAATAACATCCAGTTAGTGGGAATTCGCCCAATCGATCTCAAAAAGGTTTTGGATAATCAACAACTTCGCGAATTGTTGGATGAAACAGGCGAACCAATCATTGCCTCAAAGATTGTTGCTAGTGATGACGAGGCAATGGATTTTGTTCGTGATGTTGGTTTCCCGGTGATTGTAAAACCATTATCTGCGAGCCATGACACAAGCCGGTTTATTTGTAACAATACCGATGAAATGGAAGATGCGCTGGAAATTAGTTTTAAGCGAACTTATATTAAGCGGGTTTCGATTGAACAAAGCATCGTTGGTTATAAAGAAATTGAAATGGTTGCGATCCGAGACGAAAATGGTAATAAGCTATTAATTTCCGGGCTCGAAGATATGGATCCAATCGGTATTCATTCTGGAGACTCAATTATTTTTGCACCAACACAAACCTTGATCAATCAAGAATATCAGTCACTAAGAACCGCCACGTTTAGAATTATGGATGCGATCAACATCACAGGAACTTGTCACATACAATTTGCACAAAGTCGTACAGACTCAAATTATTTTGTGACGAAAGTCAGCCCCTTCTTTACCAGAAATGCGCTTTTAGCCGCAAAATCAACTGGGTATCCATTGTCATATGTATCTACGTTACTAGAAATGGGATACGCGTTGCCAGAAATAAAACTGCCTGAAAAATACAGTAAGTATCTACCATTTATGGAACCAACAATGGATCATGTTGTCGTTAGAATTCCTTTATGGCCGTTCAGGGATATTCCGGACGTGGATCAGCATCTTAACACATTAATGAAATCTGTTGGATCAACAATTGGAATTGGGCGAACAGTTGAAGAAGCTATCATGAAAGCCATGCATAGTTCACAATTTTCACCTCGAGATATATTGCCAAGTGTGTCCAAAATAAGTGACGATGATGTTATTAATCAATTAATCCATCCTTTAGCCAGTCGAATCCTAGTTCTGATGGAAGCAATCAGAAGGGGATTCTCTATTGATGAATTATCTGAATTAACCAAAATTGATCGATTTTATTTTTACAAAATGAACCAACTTTTACGTGCCCAGGATTTTGTAATCAATAATCCACTTTCACCAACGGCCGTTGAAGTTGGTCATAAATATGGTTTTGGTGATGGAATGCTTGCTGAATTATGGAATGTCAATATTTCTACAATTGAAAGAATGAACAGAAATTCGAAGACAAAAGTCACTTTTAAAGAAGTGGAACCGAGTGCTGGGGAGTTTTTGGAGGCCACAAACGTTTTTTATAGCAGTTATGAACTGGAGAACGAAAGTCAGCCATGTGTTGGAAAAACTGCGTTGATTATCGGTCGCGGCGGGAATCAATTAGGACCAAATGCAGCTGCTGATTACTATACAGCTCAGGTTTTAGATACCGCACATAAAGCAGGATACAAGACCATTATTATGAATACAAATCCGAATGCTATTTCGCTTGCACCTGCACTTAGTGATAAACAATATATTGAACCTATTCAACTTGGTAATATTCTAAATATCGTTAATTTAGAAAAACCGGATATTATTTTTCTCCCGGGGAACCGCCATTACCTTTCTAAAAAACTAAAAGAATTTGCAGACTTGAATATCGTTGTACTACCGCCAGATCAGAAAGTTGCTAAATACAATCAAAGAAAAGCTACTGATGCTGTTGATCTTTTTATTGATCATGACCGAATATTGCCTATTACAACTATTTCTTTCTATACAAACAGCCATCGAACAGAGCTGCGATATATCAATGATTATCAACAGCCAATGAATCATTGGCAAAAAGAAGAGCAGAAGTTAATTGGTTTGGCCATTAATAAAATCGATACCAGTCAATGGCAAGGGCTAGTTCAAGTGCTATTTAATAGAATCGATGACCAATCAGGTTATCAATTTGCTGGCATTCGACCAATTCGAATTACAGAATCTGCTTTCTTAAATAAGACAACCGGTATTAATTGGATAGATGCACTTGTAAAAAAGTATTTAGGTATACTGGATATTGACCAGCTATCTGAATATTATCAACCTGGTACTCACAAACGTTATGCGATGATGGAAGCAGTCTTTCCATTCAAAGAATTACAATCAAATCGAAAAGATGGAACCTCTACCCAAGAGGTTGGATCATCGCTTTCTTTTAAAAACATCGAATCTTAAGAGTTGATTTTTCAAGCAAAAAACCGAAACTGATCTTCGCATTTAGAACGGAAGATTGCTTCGGCTTTTTATGTCAAATTATTTAGTTGTTTGCGATAATTTATTAATCAGTTTTTCGTCAGGGGTTACCAATAATGTCTGTTGATTATCGTAGATAACATACCCAGGCTTTGTCCCGTTGGGCTTACGAACATTTTTGACCTTTGTATAATCAACTGGCACCTTGGATGAATCATGTGCCTTTGAAAAATAAGCGGCAAGATTGGCGGCTTCATCAATAGTCGTTTGTGACGGATCGAAGCTTCTGATAATAACATGTGAACCAGGGATATTCTTGGTGTGAAGCCACGTTTCCCGTTTGTCTGCCGTATGCATTGTTAACCGTTCATTTTGCAAATTATTTTTACCCACCAAAATTTCGGTTCCATCAGTTGAGACAAACTTTTCCGGTTTATTGATCTTTTGACGTTTATTTTTTTTCTTCTTGTGTTGCTCATGATCCCTTAGATAATGTCCCTGCTCCAGTTCATAACGAATATCAACCAAATCTTCGGGCTTAGCTAACTCAATTTGAGATTGAATATTCTCAAAATAATCGATTTCTTCTTGTGTTAAGCTGATTTGTTCGTTCAAAAATTTAACGGCACTCTTCAATTTTTGATATCGCTTAAAGTATTTTTGCGCATTTTCTGAAGGAGACTGTTGATTTGAAAGCTTGATTTTAAGTGGGGCATTGTTTTCATAATAATTTGGCAGTTCAATTGACGTCATGCCTCTATCAACTTTGTTAAGGTAGGTTGTAAGGATTTCTCCCTTAATGCGATACTCATCTGCGTTTTCTGTTTCCTGAAGATCATGCTTTAAACGCTTTAACTTTGTCCGATTCTTCTTTAATTGTTTTTTAACAACTTGAATTAAGACGGCTCCTTGTTCACGAACCCGATCACGTTGGGCACGCGTAGCAAAATAGGCATCTAAAAGTTCACTTAAACTTGCATAATGATCATTTTTATCTGTATCTGGATAAGGAAATGCGGTAAAATTGATCTTGTTATTACCAATATGGCTCAAGGTTGGGACTGCCGCATTAAACTTTGTAAAGAAACTCTCGAAGTTTTTCTCAACTTCAGTATTTTTGTGAAGGGTATTTGCTAACGCAGAAGCTGTGTCTTTGCCCAGCCCCTGAAGAGTCTTTTGGAGGCTTCCGGCCAAAACGTCAACATTAGGGTAATCTTTAATCAATTGCTTAACATCATCAAAAGATGTTTTAGTAAAGGGGTTCTGCAAATTTTGCTTAGGAGGATTGATATAAGTTGCCCCGGGCAATAACAGGCGATACCGGTTAACATCAGAACCAACATGTTTAATTGCGTCAATAATTTTATTATCCGGTTGGTTGACTAAAACAATATTGCTATGGCGTGCCATAATTTCAACAATTAGATTAAGCTTTGTTTGATCTCCCAATTCATTTCGGCCTGTAAAGCCAAAATGAAGCACACGATCATTTTCCAGCTGATTAACTTCGGTTAAAATAGCACCATTTAAGTGTTTTCGCATAATCATTGCGAAGTTTGTTGGCACTGCCGGATTCACATAAGGGATTTTGGTTACCTGAACCCTGGCGTAAGTTGGGTTGGCTGAAAGAAGTAACTGGTGGTTCTTCCCATGCGCTCTGATCGTTAAAATTAATTCGTTAGAATATGGTTGGTTAATTCTGCTTACCCGTCCAGTTTGGAGCAGGTCCGCTAGTTCTTGTTTCATTGAATGGATAAAGGATCCGTCGAATGACATCGTATCACTCACTTTCGTATATATAGCAATTACTAGTATACCTCACTTTATAAGCCGATGCTAAGGATAGTGTGTATAATGAACTATTGTCCCCGTTTCTTGAAAAAGCCTTTATAGCGAATATAACAACCTTTAGAGATTCATTTAAATGTTCATACTTTTTTGTAAGTCATTATCAAATAGCGTATACTATTTTTTCGGAGGTCTTTTCAGAATGAAAGATATTCTTGTTGCTTTAAATTCTGCTGCTAAAAATCATAATGCCAGGTTAATGAAAATTACGAAAGCAGAAAACCTGACTATTTCAGAATGGAAGCTTCTCAACCATGTTATTGATGGTCACTCAACTCAAGAAACACTATCTGCAGTGACTAAATTGGACATTTCAACTTTATCAAGGCAGCTTAAACGACTGGTTGTCAAGGAAATGTTGTCAAAAACAGCTGTTGGAAAAGATAAACGACAGCTCATTTATAGCGTAACGGAAAAAGGAACAAAATCCAGTCAGAATGTTGAGCAAAAGGTTGAAGACCTCCAGAATCAAGTATTTAGTCATTGGACTAATGAAGAAAAAAATCTTTTAAAAATATTGATCAATCGTTTGGAACAAAGTCTTGATAGAATTTAGTTGAGCAGGTGAATTTAATGAAAATTGCGATAGTCACTGACAGTACAGCTTATCTGACTAAGGCAGAAGAAGAAAAATATCACATCAATGTTGTCCCAATACCAGTCATTATTGATGGCCATGAATACCAAGAGGGCGTTGATCTGACCACTGAGGACTTTTACGACAAATTGAAGAATTCGAATTCATTTCCAAGTACCTCCCAAGCTCCAATGGGTGAAATGATGAATTTATATAATTCTCTTGCGGATAAAGGCTACGATACCGTTATAAGTATCCATTTGGCCAGTACCATTTCAGGATTCTATCAATCCGTTGAGAATTTAGCACCTCAAATTGATCGTATCAAAGTCATTCCTTATGATTCCAAAATTACGGTTAAATTAATGGGCTATTTGGCAATCCAGGCCAGCAAGATGGCAAGTCTTGGTAGAGAGCCACAAGCAATTATTAAGTACTTAGACGGTCTAAGAGCAACCATCGACGAACTATTTGTGGTTGATGATCTACAAAACTTGGTTCGGGGTGGTCGTTTATCTAATGCTTCTGCATTTATTGGTGGCATTTTAAAAATTAAACCATTACTTACTTTTGATGATAAAAGTAACGAAATCGTTGCTTTTGATAAGGTTCGATCACGAAAGAAAGCATTAAAACGAGTTGAGGAATTATTTGCTCAGGCGCAACAAAAAGCCAATTATCCATTAAGAGCTTTAGTGATTAATGGTCATGATCCAAAAGCCGGTGAAGAATGGACGGAAAAGATTCATGGATTGTATCCGAATATGCCAATTGAACAAAGCTACTTCGGTCCCGTTGTTGGGACACACCTTGGGGACAAAGCTTTGGCACTCGCATGGCTTCGCGACTTTGAAAAAGATCAACTATAAAGTAAAACGTAAAACTTAACGATTATTGTAACAATCACGAAAATGTTCGGATAATATTGAACGAAGTGATTGTTTTTTTTATCCAATATGATACACTTTAATAGTCGTAAAAAATATGGGGTAGGAAACAATGCGTTAAGTGTTGAAGGGACGGAATGTGACCTTCGAACGAAAACCAATCGGCTTCGACTTGCTGATTGGTTGCGGTGTTGTTTTCGCATTCGCCATTTTATTTAGTTCGTTTTTTTCTAAATATTGGTGAGCTCCTTTCGGGAGATGTCATTATTATGAAGTCATTGTCGTTAGGTTTTCATAAGCTTCGGACGTTAGATATTGCGGTGTTATCACTATTGCTGGCACTGGGACTCATTATTGACCGGTTTACCGTTGGTACAAAATCAATTCAAATTGGATTTGGTTTCGTTATTATAGCTTTGGCTAGTTATTTATACGGTCCGGTTTGGGCCTCAGCTGTTGCAGCACTTTCCGATATCATCGGAACACTAATTTCTGGTGGCGTTTATAACCCTGGATTCACAATTTCCGCAATTTTTGGGGCTGCCATATATGGTCTTTTTTTCTATAACCAAGAGATCACCTGGACAAAGGTAATCGTTTCTCAGCTGATTATTGCAGTGTTTGTAAACACTGTTTTAAACACACTTTGGTTGACTCTGATGTATAATACTCCGTTCATCGCGCTTTTACCGGCACGACTGCTAAAAGAGATTATTGTCACGCCACTGCAAATTGCGATTATTTACTTTGTCTTTAATTCGGCTCAATTCGAGCGCATTAAGAACAAGTTAATAGGTTAATTTAACCGGCGCGTCTACAATTATCTTTTGTAGCGGGCCGGTTTTTGTCGTACTAAAAAAGGAGCTTTGATTATGTACATCATCAGAATGCAAAATATGCAATTTCACAGTCACATCGGTGTCATGGCAGAAGAAAAAGAGGTCGGTCAAAACTTACAAGTCGACCTTGAAACAGCTGTTAATGCCACTCCAATAGACGATCATCTCGACAGCACCGTCAGCTATGGAACCTTTTACCCAGTTGTGGAAAAAATCATTAGTGAAAATCGTGTAAATTTAATTGAAACCCTGGCACAAAAAATCATTGTTGCTATCAAAAACCTGGATAGCAGAATTGAAACTGTCACGATTCGAATCCGCAAGTTGAACTTACCGGTGGATGGTGTTTTCAATAATGTAGAAATCGAGATGAAACAATAATGAACGATGATATTGTATTAAGCCTAGGCAGTAATATTGGAAACCGAGAATTTTATATCAATAAAGCCATTCAACTATTAGGAAGCGATGCCAATATTTTGATTGATAAAGTATCGAATTTCTATGAAACGTCTCCAGTCGGTAACGTTAAACAACGTCACTTTGTTAATATTGCACTCAAAATCGCTACAACCTATACTCCTGAAAAATTGTTGGCAGTCATTCATCAAGTAGAACTCAGTTTGCATCGTACTAGAGAAATTCACTGGGGACCGAGAACACTAGATATTGATATTATATTTTGGGGCGATAAGAAAATGTCAACTGATGATTTGACGATTCCACATCCAGAAACTTTTAACCGGTTATTTGTACTAGTCCCAATCCTTGAACTCATCAGTAAGCAATTTCCATTTTATCAACAAATCAGTAAGCAGATTCAGGTTCTCCAAAAAAAAGATCAGACTGTTTCATTGATTAAAAAAGATGCCCAACCCAAACGACTTGTTGAAAGTTCAATTCACAATATTTTATCCGCGATTGGTGACGATCCGGACAGGCCGGGACTTGTAGAAACACCGGACCGGGTTGCTCGCATGTATGATGAAATTTTTTCATCAGAGGGATTGGAGAACTTTGAGGATTATAAATTATTTAAAAGTAAAAGCTCAAATCATTCAAAAATGGTTTTAATGAAAAATATTCCGTTTTACTCAATGTGTGAACACCATATGATGCCGTTTTGGGGCAAAGCACATATTGCATATATTCCAGATCATGGCACAATTATAGGTTTAAGTAAAATCCCGAGGTTGGTGGATTTTGTATCACACAAATTAGGCCTTCAAGAAAAATTAACGGATGATATTGTTGATCAGCTCAATAAAATTCTCGCTCCAAAGGGGGCCGCGGTTGTCATTGATGCACGACATATGTGTGTTGAGATGAGAGGTGTGAAAAAAACTGATTCATCAACCCGTACAATTCGTTTTTCAGGAATTTTTGATACTGATCAAGATTTACAAATGGCATTTTTAAATTCGATAGGTGATATTAATGGCAAATCAATCTGAGCTTAATCATGAAACGTTTCCTGCTTTTCTTTATGATCAGGGTGACCGTATCGGATTACTTAAAAAAATATTGCAATCACTTGGAAACCCGGATAAACGTTTTAACATCATCCATATTTGTGGCACTAACGGGAAAGGGTCAACTTCTTTGATGATTGCAGCTCTTCTGAGCAAGATGAACTATCACGTTGGCTTGTTCACGAGCCCATATATTGGAAACATTTATAATGGGATTCAAGTTGACTTTAAGAACATTTCCAAACAGCATTTCAATCAAAAAATTAGTTTAATTGAAAAAGTGCTCCGAAATCCAAAATTTAATGGAGTAAAAGTATCCGCATTTGAAGCTCAATTTTTAATTTCAATGTTATATTTTGCCGATCTGCATGTTGACTATGTTGTATTAGAATGTGGGTTGGGTGGTGAATTGGATGCGACAAATGCCGTTTTTAACACGATGTATTCCATTTTCACCAAAATTAGTCTGGATCATGTCGGAATTTTGGGAAATAATATCACAGAGATCGCAACAACCAAATCAAAAATTATTCGCCAAAATAATGTCACTATTTCAGCGCAGCACCAACCTGGGGAAGCCTTTCGCGTTCTGGAAAAAGAAGCTCATTCCAAAAATGCAACTTTTTTAACGTCCAATCAAACCGTTATTTCGATGATTTTACAAACACCAAAATCAACAAGAGTTCACTATGTTAATAGTCAGAATGATGAGCACCAAAGTGGAACATTTAATTTTGGATTAGTGGCAACCTATCAACTAGAAAATTTAGCGACTGTGATTACTTGGCTGATTGACTTTTTGAATAGGAAAAAATTAGTGTACAATCTCAACCAGCTTCTAGAAGAGACGTTATCAAACATTGTCGTCCCCGGTCGCTTTGAGAAAATATCTCAACAACCCGTTATCATTTTGGATGGTGGTCATAATCCGGACGGTATTCAAGCGTTTGTTAAAACAGTTAACACATTGTATCCAGACTCAGAGAAATTGATTATTAATGGTTTTTTAAAAGACAAATCGTATGAATCATCTGTAAAAGAGCTGATTTCCCTGAAAAATGCGTCATTTATTATCACTGAGCCTGATAACAAACAGCGAGAACTGCCACCTCAACAATTATCAGATGTTTATGTAAAGCTAACCAAGCAAACGTATCAAAGCTTCGATTCAGCAACTGATGCCATCCAATATGCTGTATCACATGCAACTGCCAACACCATTATTTTTGTTATTGGTTCCTTTTATTTACTAAATCCCATTCGAACCTATTTATTATCGAGGAGTGACCATCATGAACATTAACGAAATCAGTGATCATCAGCAAACCTTTACCGGCAATATAACAATTTCATTCAGCGTAGCAGCGGACGAACAACCAAAGCTTATTAACCTGTTAACTAAATATACAGAAAAAATATTGGTCCAACAGACACTCGTTATTGCAGTCTTTAATCACGAAAACCTTAACGACGTTATTACAGAGTGGCCAACCGTTTTCGATTCTGAAAATGATCAGCGTCAATTACAACAAATTTCTGAAGCTTCAAGAATCCATTTTAAAGGCAAAGGTTTTGACTTTGATATTACTACGAAACCATTAATCTATTCAATTTTGAACCTGACACCGGATTCGTTTTACGACGGTGGCCGGAACGCTTCAATTGAGGGGGTATTGCATAGAATTGAAGTTGAAAGAAGTGAAGGGGCCTCGATATTTGAAGTTGGCGGAAAATCATCAAAACCAAATTTTGATGACATTACTGCAAAAGAAGAATGGGAAAGAATCGAACCATTTCTTGAAGCAATTCATCAACGATTTCCAGACATTGTTTTGGCAATTGACTCCAATACCAATGACGTCATTGAAGAAGCGTTAAAAAATGGCATCCAAATCATCAATGATATTGATGGTTTTAATTCACAAACTAAATTGGATTTAGTTGCTAAATACAAGCCTGCGGTTGTCACGATGTTTAACGGTCGTAACTTCAATGAACAACCGGAAACTCTAGTGGAAACAATGACCAACTTCTTTACACATACAATAAGTGATTTAACAGGCGTTGGATTGAATAAAGCCAACATTGTGATTGATCCGGGTGTTGGCTTTTCCGATCATAATACACTGGAATTCGATATCATCAAAATGCGTTTAACAAAATTGATGGCTGAGTTTCAGACACCAATAATGATCGCAATTTCTAGGAAAAGCTTTTCTAAACGGTTATTCAACTTAGATTCTGCTGACGACAGACTAATCCCAACTTTATTATTTGAGTCATTTATGACTGTACTTGGTGGCCGAATTATCCGTGTTCATGATGTCAAAGAAACCCGTCAAATGATCGATGCATTTGAATTGTTGAAAGATAACTTATTAAGCTGACCTTTATTAACAGTGATGGAGAAGATTAAATGGCAGCAGACATTTTTTTAAATATGCTGGTTAAGGAGTTGGATCACTTGCAAACAATCCATTTCCCCTGGCTAAACTCTAATAAAATCCAAAAATTGAAAATAAAGCTAATAGATCATGCGGGAGGTCTTAGAGACCGGAAATCCAAATTGCATTTATCAGCAAGTGCAATGGTATTTTCCGAGCAATATGGCTACTTTATCAAGCATCCTTATCTGAAAACGGTTTTATTGCCTGCTGGTCACGTTGAAAATAATGAAGTTCCCTTAAACTGTGCAGTGAGGGAGTTTCACGAAGAAACGGGCTATCAAGTTAAACCCGATAGTGGCCGCCTCATTGATGTTAATTTAATCCAAATTCCTGCCAATCCGGCAAAATCAGAAGGCGCACATCAACATATTGACTTTCGTTTTGGCTTTCTTTTAGAAACCGGCAAGCGGGCCGACGCTGAGTTGCCGGTTTTCTTATTAACAAAGAATCAGGCACCAAATGAGTTTTCTAAATACTTTATTTTAAATAAATCAGGCGACAAGTGGTGAAAAATTACCATATTCATAATGGAACACTTAATCGATTCCCAGTTGTGATAGATTTACCACATAGCGGTACAAGAATCACAAATGAAATGACAAAAGCTTTGCTGCCAAATGCCATCTTGGCTAACACGGATTGGTTTTTAAAAGAACTCTATCATTTTTTACCTGAAATGGGATTCACGGTAATTGAGAATAACTTAAACCGGTATTTAATTGACCCAAATCGTGATCCCAATGAAGACTTGACTGGGGACTATTACCATCTTGTATATGCCAAGAACACATTCGGTCATCCATTATACAAACGACCTTTAACAAGTACCGAAATCAATAATCGACTTATGGGCTTTTATCAACCGTATCATGATCAGTTGCAACAACTTTTGGAAAACAAAAGAAACGTTTTTGGTAGTGCTTTATTAATCGATTTACACAGTTTTGCAGAATACACGCATCCATCACTAAATCCGACAGCCGATATTGTTTTAGGAAATGATTTTAATCGAACAACTTCAAAAAAGACGTTTAATTACTTTCAAAGGCTTTTTACCCAAAGGCAATATTCGGTTGCTAATAACTTTCCATTTCGCGGTGGTTATATTACTCGTCATTATGGTAGTCAAAAGGGTATTTTCTCAATTCAAATTGAGTTAAGATACAAGAAGTATATTGAGGATCGGTATTTTGATGAAGAAATCCTTACTCATTGGGACCCAATAATATTTAACCATGCCCAGCTACAACTCCAACAAGTTTTTAAAACTTTGGCATCTGATCTGGATAACGGTCAATTATTCTTTAATTAATTGGGCTCAATAGCGAATTAACGAGTTAAATGGAAGGAATTGTGTAATTATAAAATGGCAGAAAAAGAAGATCAAGAGGATCAATTAGTTGGTATTCGTAAAATGGTTGCGGAGGATTATCCCGACGCATACAAACTATGGCAAAAGACGCCAGGAATGAATTTACGTGATTTTGATGACAGTTTTGAGGAAATCAGTAGATTAATCAAATTCAATCCGGGCTTTTGCTTTGTCGCTGAGAAAGATAATCAATTAATTGGTACAATTCTCGGAGCAACTGATGGTCGCAGAGGTAGAATCTATCATTTGGCGGTTGCAAGAGAAGTTCAGCACACTGGAATTGCCACCAAATTAGTTAACTTGGTGATTAAACAATTAAAAGAGGTTGGTATTCAAAAAATATCAATTATTGTTATGAAAAATAATCATGAAGGTGAATTATTCTGGAAAAGTTTACAATTCAGTAAGCGTCTGGACGTTGACACCTATGACCGAATTATTTAAACGTAATGACAATTTTTTAACCTCAATATTGATAACGCTTTGGGATTGAACAGTGCGAGTAGACGTGTTAAAATCATCGAAAATAATTTAATGAGGTGCCAAAATGATGAAAGCTGCTGTTTTAACCAACTATGGAAACGTTCCTGAGTATCAAGATTTTGCTGAGCCAAAAGTGATGAACGATCATCAGCTCATGGTTTCACCAAGGGCGTCGTCTATTAAACAATTAGATATTAGCAAAGCTGCCGGTAAACATTATACGAACTTTGACCCGTTGCCGGCGGTAATGGGAATGGATGGTGTTGCCGAACTTGATGATGGCACTAGGATTTACGCAATGGGCCTCACAGGCATGATGGCAGAAAAGGCAATTATCGATAAACAAAATTTTATTAAATTGCCTAATGGACTAGATAGTGTCAAAGCCGCTGCTTTACCAAACGCTTTAATGGGTTCTGATCTTGCCTTAATTGAAAAAGGCAAAATAAAGCAGGGTGATGTTGTTTTTGTTAATGGTGCAACCGGCGCTACGGGTATGATGGCCGTTCAGTTAGCCAAATTTCACGGTGCCTCTAAAGTTATTGCAACCGGTAGAAATAGTAAAATGCTTGACCACTTAAAAACAATTGGTGCCGATAAAACAATTTTAATTAATGAACCCGATGAACAAATTGTAAAAAATGTCGTTTCAACATACAGTGAAGCACCATTTGATATTGTGATTGATTATCTTTGGGGACATCCTGCCGAAGTGATGTTTAATGCGTTCAGGAAAATAAAACTGGCGAAACATTTAAAATATATTACAGTTGGTGGCATGGCAGGTTCGGATATCAAATTATCTTCGCAAATTCTTAGAAGTAAGGACATTGAGTTAATTGGATCCGGCATTGGCAGTTTTTCGTCGAATGTTTTTCAAAACTATTTAAGGAACGATTTACCATCAGTATTTGATTATGCAGCTGGTGGACAATTGGATATGAATTTAAACGTTTTTTCTTTATCACAAATTTCAACAGCATGGGTTGCACACGGCCGTTCAGTTATTACAATTTAGAAAAAAGTGAAGAGGTTTCATTAATCATGAAATTGATCTCTAATTAAGGTTAGGGATTTTTTGTTTTAAAGGGAAGTGGCATTTTAGAGAGAGAGATCTTTAAATTATATGCTACTTTACATAATATACATTATACGAAGTAAGTACTAAAACAAAAAGAAACGCCAAGATAGTCTTAAATGACCCAAAACTATCTGACGCTTCTAGAATATTTTTAACGTTAAGTCATCATTTCAAATTATATACTTAGCCAGCTTCAGCTTCAAACCCATTTGGCCGGATTTTCCGCTGACCATCCGGCTCATCCTCAGGCAAAACTTGTGGACCGTCAACCGATGCTCTTAAAATATGACGCTGAACGCGTTTCTCAACCGGTGGCAACTTCATATAGTTACCATACAAATGAGTCAAATATGAATCATACGCAGATAATACCGGAACTGTCAAATCTTCAAATTTCATCTTAGTAAATTGATGAATTTCGTTTGGCAGAATTCTTTCTTTCCCATATTCATATGGTGATGATAGATTCACGTAAGTAAGATCCGGACGATCATCATATTTGGTCATTATTTGCAGTCTTAGTTCATAAAGCTGTTCCAAGGTCATGGATGCATACTTTGTATCCAAAGACATATCTGGATACAAATCCGGATAAAACCGCCGCCGAATTTCTTTTAAGATGTCTTGCAGTATCTGTTTTTGGGCAATTTGCTGACGTTTTCCCGCAGGCATTTTATCAAATGGAAAAACATCAATAAAAATGCCATTTTGAGATTTCGCTTCTTCACGGCCACGTTCCAAAATTCTTGTGCCTTTAGACATCACTTTAGCAAAATCATATTCGTAAATCGGATTTAAACGATTTTCTTCGACAAAATATTCTGTAGACTTTAATTCCGTTGGTGCAACTTGGAGAAACTTTTCAAAATCATGTCGAGTGAATCCAATATCAATATCGTCATCCCAAGGTATAAATCCCTGATGACGGACAGCACCGATTGCGGAGCCTCCAGTCATAAAATATTTGATATGGTGTTTGGAACTCAAATGTGCTACTTTCTTCAAAATGTCTAATTGAATTCCGTGAATTTGCTTCATATCAACCATCATATGAAAGCCCCCTTATTTTTTTGATCCTTATTTCATCTAAAAACCTCTTTTGACTATTTTTTGTTCGTCTATGCTATTCTATTGAGTTTTGGGGTTGAGGTCAAACATTTGGTTTGTAAATATACAAAATAACGTAGAATTTGTGTTATAATATAACTTAATAAAACCGGTATTTTATTAAGTTATCTAAATAAATAACGAGGATACTCCTGTTAAATCCGTGTTCTTGCTAACTCAATAAATGATCTTTTTTCCTAATAATGATCATGCGTTACCGTTTTTTACAAATAATTATCCGCCCTGTATGATTGATACACGGTCGACTGTCTAATAATGCCTTTTTATGTCACTTTATCCAATCACCGAGCAGTTGCTAACTAAACTCATTTGGGAGGTTCATTTAATGAAACAAAAAAGGCTCCTCTTTATTGGTGGAACTATGGGCGTTGGCAAAACCACCCTTGGTAAATACCTTGTTGATCAAAAATTGGAAAATGCTGCTTTTCTGGATGGAGATTAGTGTTGGTATATGCACCCTTGGGTATTTTCTGATGAAAATAAAAAAATGGTGATCAATAATATCCAATTCTTGCTAAACGGATATTTACATCACTCAACATTTGAAACAGTGGTTTTTGTATGGGTCATGGATCAGCAACAGACCATTAATGATATCTTATCCGGCTTAACCGGTGACTATGACTTCTACAATGTCTCCTTAATAGCAACTGCCAGTGAATTGAAACGCCATTTTGAAAAAGACACTCAAAACGGTATCAGAGAATTCAATGACTTGTTCGGTGCGCTTCGAAAACTGTCCATGTACCAAAAAATCAACTCAATAAAGATTTCAGTTACTAACTCAAGTCTGCAAGAATCAGCTAATCATCTTATTGCGCTACTTAACGCCAAACCAGAAAAGTAATATTTATGCAAAAAAATTTTATTCATTTTCAGGAGAATAAACATGAAAAAATCAAACTACATTGCTAATAACGATGTCCTTATCGCAGAGATGCCAACTTATGTTCAAGACTATTATTTGGAAAAATCAACCGTCCCTCTATCACCAGCGACACTATACCAGTATTTAAATGAGTTCCACCGCTTCTTTACATGGATAATGGATACCGGTATCACGAATGCTGTGAAAATCAAAGACATTCCACTATCCGATCTTGAAAAATTTAAAAAACAGGATATGGAACTCTATAAAGCCTTTTTACTTAACCGAGGTAAAGAAACGGCCAAAAATCCTCAAGGAACATTGTCTCACAGAACCGTCAACCGTTCGTTAAACGCCCTTTCTGCGCTTTTCAGGTACCTAACAGAGGAATCTGAAAACGATGATGGAGAGCCCTATTTTTATCGAAACGTCATGAAAAAAATTGCTTTAGTGCCAGATAGTGAAACTTATCAAACGCGGGCAAGAAACATTAAAGACAAATTAATGCTGGGTGATGCTGACGTTAACTATTTAAATTACATTTTAAACGACTATTCTAAACAGATTAAAGGTAAACGACTGCTAAAAATGCATGAGCGTGATCGTGAACGCGACGTTGCAATTAATGCTTTAATGCTGGGTACCGGCATTCGGGTATCCGAGCTGACAAACGCAAACTTAAACGATTTAAATTTAAAAAAAGCAACTGTTTCCGTGCAGCGTAAAGGTGGTAAGCGCGATTCAGTTCCAATTGCAAATTGGGTAATCCCCTATATTAAGCCTTATTTACAAGTTCGAAATCAACGATACCATGCAACAGCCGCTACCCCTTCCCTCTTCTTGACAAAAGGGGTGGATGAGCCAAGACGAATTTCGACCGCAACGGTTGAACTATTAGTAGCAAAATACTCACAGGCATTTAACCATGTTCGAATCACACCACATAAATTACGTCATACCCTGGCATCAAAGCTTTATTTGGAAACCAATAATGAGCATTTGGTTGCAACTCAACTCGGCCAAACTTCTACGAAAGCGACCGGTCTATATACACATATCGTCGACACCAAACAAAAGAAAGCACTGGATGAGTTGCATAAAGACCACTAATTCGCTTGCGAAGTATACCTTTAAAAATCATTGTTCTTTTTGCTGCTGATAACGTTCCCACATTTTTGTTTGGACCTTAGTAAAGGCGATTTCTCGAAAGTCAGACTCAGAAATCCATTTACCCGGAAAATAGCTCAAATCACTGCTATTATTTAGTTCAGCTTCCAATAAAGTAATCTGCCATTTTTGATGAGTGAATGTATGGGTAACAGGACGACCACCGATTTTTTTAACGTGTATCTCTAATTGATAAGTTGAAAGAAATTGGGCTTCCAGTGCCCGTAAAACATCATCTTCAGAAGCGTCTTTTTTAGTTTGAATATCATCGCCTTTGATTAACGGAAACATCCAAAAACGACTAAGAATACCACTGTTTGGACGTCTTTCAAATAAATAATCATCTTGAGAATGGATTAAAAGACCAAAGTAATTCACCGGAATCGGCCTCTTTTTCTTGGTCTTAACCGGATAGTTATCCTCTACGCCATCTAAATAAGCTTGGTTAAACAGTTTTACTGGTGAATTTTCCGAGTCATAATTTTTAGCACTCATATAGCTTGCACCTAAATCCATAATAGCCTGATTAAAGTCTCCGGGTCGATTCTTGGGCATTAGCTTCTTAATAATATTTTCAAATAATTTTCGTGTTTGTGGTTTTGCTATATCTTCGTCAATTTCCAGTAATCTTGCAAATACCCGAAGCGCATTCCCATCAACGGCGGGAACCGGTTTATTAAACGCAATGCTTGCAATCGCACCGGCTGTGTATGGCCCGATGCCACTTAGTTCCTGCAGCTCCTTTACTGTGGTTGGCCACTGCCCGTTATAATCATTCACTATCTGTTGAGCAGCTTTCTGCAGGTTGCGAGCCCTTGAATAGTATCCTAATCCTTCCCACGCTTTCATGAGAATTGCTTCATCGGCACTTGCCAATGCCTGCACGGTTGGAAACAGCTTCATAAACCGCTCATAATATGGAATCACTGTCTGAACCTGAGTTTGCTGCAACATAATTTCTGAAATCCAAATATGGTATGGGTCATGATCACGACGCCATGGCAAATTCCGTTTGTTATTGTCATACCACTTTAGTAATGTTTCTTGAAAAGCGACTATCTTTTCGGGTGTCCATTCAACCATAATGATTTAATTACTCCTTTATTTAGTCTGAAGCGAGCTTTATAATTAAGGGGATTAATTTTTCCCTACTTTCCTTAATGTGTCACCATTCTATATATAGCGATATTAACGATAGTATTGACGTTATCGGAATATTAATTTACAATTTTAGGGATAGATTAATTATAACTTTGAGGGGGACTTTAGATTTGGGGCTAAAGCGGGTTTTTAAGCGGCGAGAATACAAATATTTACTCAACGCCGAAGAATACATCACTATTCGAAAATTGTTAATGGGACATATGTCCGAGGACCAATATGGACTGACAACTATCTTATCATTATATTTCGATACACCACAATACTATTTCATCAATCAAAGCATGAAAAAAGTACCATACAAATCAAAATTCCGGGTTCGAAGTTATGGGACACCTTTAATGGACGAACCGGTTTTTTGGAGTTGAAAAAGAAAATTCAAGGCGTGGTATATAAACGCAGACTTCAGATTCCCTACGATGCGCTTGAAAATACACTTCAAACCGGATTAAGCTGTCTTGATCATCAACAATTGGTGTCTAATGAAAACCAGATCAAGCAGGAAATAAAATGGCTGTTTGATCGTTATGATATTAAACCCAAAGTGTTGATTTCCGATGATCGGGTTGCCCTTTCTACAGATGAAGATCCAGACTTTCGAGTGACATTCGACTTTAACATTCGCTTTCGTGACGAGGATCTTTCTCTTCACCATGGTGGTTACGGCACTAAAATTACACCGGACTTTGAAACCATCATGGAAGTTAAAGCCACAGGTGCCTATCCGGTCTGGTTTACTGATATCATTGCCAATCTTCACCTTGTCAAAGGACGGTTTTCAAAGTACGGGTATGTCTATCAGCACTATTTAAGTCAAACGGAGGATAACTATGTTACAGGAACTGTTTAAGGCACATAGTGTTTCCTACACACTACCTTCAATTGTGGGAAGCGTTGTCGCATCAATCATTTTAGGGCTGCTGGTTGCAACAGTCTACATGTATCGCAATACTTATTCAAAAAACTTTGTTATTACATTGGCAACACTGCCCCTTTTAGTTCAATTAATCATTATGCTGGTTAATATGAATGGTAACCTTGGAACAGGCATGGCTGTTTTGGGCGCTTTTAGCTTAATTAGATTTAGATCGGTAGCCGGAAATTCACGTGATATTGCGACCATCTTTTGGGCAATGGGTGTTGGACTCGCAGCTGGTATGGGATATATTTTTTACGCCATTTTCTTCTCGGTTGTCGTAACCATTTACCTATTAATATTAAATTCCTCATCATTTGGCAATCGGGGACACACTGCCGAGCGTGAATTAAAAATTACCATTCCGGAAGATCTGGACTTTCCTGGACTTTTTGATGATTTATTAAAGAAATATGGTTATGATTTTTCGTATGATTCAGTTAAAACAACCACCATGGGTTCAGTCTATGAGCTGTCTTACTATATCAAACTCAAAGACGTCAAGGATGAAAAACATTTAATTGATGAAATCAGAGTTAGAAATGGCAATATGCCGGTTGTTTCAAGCAAATTATCATCACAAACAAATGAATTATAGATTAATAAAAAATAGGTCATTTGTTTAGGAATTCCAACTCAAAAAAGATCGGGCAACTTTTAATTGTCCGATCTTTTATTGTTCAAACGGTTAATCTCCAGTATACCCAAAATGGTTGTCCAAGGTTTGAATGCGTTGTGTGACAACTTTTTGAAGTGCCGGTAAACCTTGTGTGTATTGATTAATCTCTAATGGATTAATATCTTGATCATAGGTGTAGTTATCATAACCAACCTTAGACATAAAATCAACGTACTGATTATTAATCGTGTCAGCACTAATCACGTCACTCTTTCGCAGTTGATCATATCGAGCTGTTATTTGAGGACCAAATAGCTGTGCAACTCGTCTCAATAATGTATTGTGAGATGGGAAAAGTCCGCCCCGAGCAGCATTATAGTACATTGCGTAAGGTTCATTAATGCCAAGCCCAAAGATATAGTTTCCTAACGTCAAATCGTTATCATAAGCGGTCATCCGCCAAGTTTTACCGCCATCGTAAGAAAGGTAAGTGGCATTCTTTGCAATTTGATCATAAGCCCCCAATATATTCACAAATAAATAGTAGTCAATGATACTATCGATATTTGCATAATGGCTAAGACCTTCTTTAAACGCTTGGTCTGAGGAGTTACTGACGAAGGTAATGAAGTCATTCAAATTGTTCTTGGCACTATCACTGATTGTGTCGGAGCTCTCAGAACTAAAATCGGTATCATCCACTTTGGCATTTCCCTTATCAAACATTTCAGCGGGGGCACTGTTAACATTCCCCTGGATAGCAACTTGATCGGGGTTCTTCTTATCCATCCCCCAAAGGTCGCCACTTTTATCAGTGGTTAACGTATAAAGGCCGCGTCCCTTACCGTTAACAAAAACCAGCATTGGGAATCCTTCGACAGATCCAAAATTTGGCGTACTCTTGAGCTCTTCGGGAACATTTTGTTCTGAGGAAACCATCGACTTCCAAATACCTGCATTGACTAAATTTCGAGCCATTGTTGGATCCGTTTCGTTTGCCTTTAGTTGATACGTGTTATCCTTTTTGGCATCCGCAAATAATTTAAGCTTCAATTTATCTGTAAGCTGCTGATCCTTGAAAAGCTTAACCTTGTAGCTTTTCTTAGGCAACAGCTGGGTAGAACTTCCCGACCAGTTAACTTCTGCATAACCCTTTTCATCTTTTCCGGTTTTTGGATCACTATAATCAAACGTCATCGTTGAATGATTTGATTTATCGGCAAGAAATTCATTCCCTGACAGCTTCATAATTGGTAATTTCGTAGAATTTTCCGGCACTTTATCTTCTGTTTTTGACTGTAAGCCGGTTAAATCAACCTTACCACCACTTTTACTAATATAACCTGTCACGTCTGAAACTACCGAACCAACGGCGGAAATACCAGTTGAGATAATGCCCATTGGAAATTGTGTATTAAATTGATCGATAATACTGGTTAACCCACGACTGAAATCACCCAATACGTCACTTGAACTTGTGACATTTCCCAGCATATTTAAAACCGTTTGCGGCAGCCCGATCGTAAGTGCACTAATCACATTGGGGCGTCCCTGAACCATTTTATCCAAGGAACCGTTAATAATGTCATTCACTGAATCAAGTAATGATTGAGCAGAGTTATCATTACCGGGATAAATGCTGCTTAGATCAACATTCTTGGTAATCGTTTTGCCGTTCAAATTTGGATCATCACTATGAACAGTAACCGTGACTTGATTGCCTTCAACAGACTGTGTCTTAACCGGTAAATTGTCAACGGTTGTGTTTTTGGCATAATCTCCGGTCGCTACAATCGTTGATTTTCCAATTCCAGCTGTCGTAGGTGTCACACCTTGCCCCGGCTCCATGATTGAAGAACTGCCAATGTCTGCTTGTGCTGATACTGGTGTAAACGTTAATACTGCCAACGCCAGTCCTGTAATGCCAGCCCCCATAAATAATCGTTTGTTCAAAGAATACCCCTCCATGTTTATATGATGTAAATGATATGTATAGCTTACCACATTGCATTGTTGAAAATCTCATAGTTATTTAGCTATAGGCTTTTAAATAAATGTAATAATTAATTGATACTGGAATCAGATTATATCCGAGTAAATGATTCTTTTAATTACTGGAAAAGTATTAAAAAACAACCTTAAATTAAACATCTTAAAGTTGCTTTCTTACTAAAAAATCAATTATTATCAATTTTCAGACTAATTTGCTGTCGTACCACCATCTACAATAAATTCACTGCCCGTTGAATAAGAGGATTCATCCGAAGCAAGGTAAAGTACCATATTGGCGATTTCCTGCGGCTGTGCCATTCTTCTTAACGGCGTTTGATTAATAATATTTTCTTTTTGAGCTTGAGGAATACCTTTCAAAATAGGTGTTTCAGTAACCCCGGGATGAACGGAATTTACCCGAATATTAAACTGGGCACCGTAAGTGGCGGCGGACTTTGTCAGCAATCTAACACCACCCTTGCTTGCTGTGTAGGCAGCTGCATTGGGATCGCCTACGAGTCCGGCAAGTGATGACATATTGATAATTGATCCACCATGTGCCTGCATATTTAGAATACCATGTTTAGTTCCAAGAAAGACACCAGTCAGGTTCACATTGATGACTTTTTGCCAATCATCAAGGGACGTATGCGCGATGTCGCTCATGATTGCGATCCCGGCATTATTGACGAGAACATCAATTTTACCGAATTTATCAAGAACCCATGCGAATAAGTCACGCCAATTACTTTCACTGGATACATTCAGTTGATAAAAATAGGCATTATCCAATTTGTCAGTGAAAGCTTGGCCGGATTTTTCGTTGACATCGGCCACTACCACTTTGGCGCCTTCTTTAACGAATCTTTCTGTAATCGCACGACCGATTCCCATAGCACCGCCAGTCACCACCGCAATTTTATGATTTAAACGACCTGACATCATACCAACTCCCTTTCTAAATGAAGTTTACATTGTTATCGCTTTCACATTAAGACAACATCACCGTATTTGCAACGAATTTGGTCTTTTACAAGCAAACAACCACTTTAATACAAATTGTTTGACACCCTCATCAATCTAATCATTCCGATCTCAAGATATTAACGAACATCAACATAACAGCTATGCATCAGTGAAGATTTTAAAACACCTACAAAAACAGCTATCTCTCATTTAATAAAGATAGCTGCTCTTATAATTGTATTTCTATCAAAATAATCGTATTTGAGTCATTCAAATTCTCAATTAAACCAGATAGGCTTTTGTATGCCGAAATTGTTCCATGGTTATTTTCATCCTACCACCACGAACCCAGCCACAATTACCACCAAAGTGATCGTTATCAAACCAACCCCAGAAATAGCCTTCACCAAAAGAATCATTCCCCGGTGCATCCCAGTAAAGATGCGAACCACGATGAGTCAGCCCTGGAATCACCAGGCAAATCAGAATGGTCAGGGTGACATGACGGCATTCTCATTTTGGGTCCCAAATATCGGATCATCCGTCACCTCACTTGGCAGTTTCTTTAACGTATAAATCCAGATAGCAGGCCGATGTCTTCGACGCTGCCAACGCTTATTTGCCTGAACAATCTGTTGCCGCTATTCTGTTGACAGTAAATGACGTTGATCATGAATCATGACTTGAGGTACTGATTTTGCGTGAACTGTCACAATTAACCCAAATAATACCATTAACAAGTGTTGCAATCCCTTTTTACCAATGCCCTCATGCCCAAGAAATTGATGCCTTGATTATGTCACTCTTTATATATCAGAGAATAGTGCGATTTAACTCAAAAAATCAGTAATCGTGATTAATTAAAAACCAAACCCACTACTGTTCTTCAGGACTTCTGAACTTAAATACTGGTGTAATAAAGAATGACAAGACCGTTACCCGACACATCAATCTTAATCTATGGTACTTGGAATAAAAGATATGTTAGTCATCCCTGTATTCAAATAAGATGGTCTAACATATCTTTTTAGTTGGCACTTTTTGGTCAAGTACGATTTTTACTTAACAACCGTTGTTTCTTTTTCCAAACGCTGTCGAACTGCAACGTAATCAGCTTAACAAGTACACCATCTAGGATGATACTGGAAACAATTCGGGTCATTAGTAGCAGTAACAACATAACCACCCCATAGTGATTGTATCCGGAAACAAAGTAGTCCCAGATAAAACTTAAAACTGCCGCCCCGATTGCACCTAAAATACAACTCAACCATGTAAAAGTTTTGTAGTTATTGGGGAAGAAACCAAACTCGTTTCCGGCACCTTGAACAATGCCATAAGCAAGGGTTAACGCCCCCCATTGCCCACCCAGAAACATTTCCACGAGTGCAGCCAATGTTTCACCAATCGTCGCTGATCCAATTGCGGGTACAAAATAGATACTTAATGGCGCAGCGATAAACCAAAGACCTGCAAAAACATTGTCCACAAACGGGCTTAGTCCCGTTGGCCCTACTAATACCTTACAAACGTTATAAAGTGAATTCACGCCGTATTGATAGACAACCCCACAAACAATTCCAATAAGTGTGACGAGAATAATCTGCTGAATGTGCCAGTGTCCTGATCGAGTCATAATAAACCACTCCCGTCATTTTTAAATGCCAATTTGTCAAAATCATCCCAAGTTAATTGCCTGCTTGCAGCATCCCAAAAATACCATTCCAATAAACAACTACGTAAAAATTGCTTTCTGACATAGGTTAATTGTGCTTGATCAGCTTTTTCAGCTTCTCGATCAATTATCGCCAAGAACCGCTTGGAAATACCACCAAGCCCTGCCAAGTCTGGATCTTGAACATCTTGGACCCAAGTATAAAAATTATTACCGCTTTTAATTTTGCCAGTAGCTTCAAGATATTTTCCAAGTTCAATGTACATCCAGATTCCCGCTTCAAATGGCGCCAACACATTCAATAACGAACCTTCGCGCGCTTGAGACAAAATGTGTTCACGATACAAAAAGGTAACTGGTTGAATCGTTTGGTCGCGTTGGTTAGGCCAATCATGCTCAACGTTTTTGGTTAATGCCTCAAACAAATCGCTAACCGTTCGCAAATGGGCACTTAACTGATCCGCAAAGAGACGTTGATCTTCAATTGTTTTGCTTTTAGTAATTAATTGGGTCTGAACAATTGTTTCAGCGTCCGCATATCGTAAATCCTGTTGAATATAGTAGTTCAAAACATCAGGAGATAGTCGATTGCTGATAACATCCTGGATAAAAGAATTTTGTTTATTTGCTTCCAAATAAGGTTGTGCATCTTTAATTAAAGACTGAGAAAATGACATTTTTAATCCCCCCGAGTGATCTTAGCAGTTGGAACTGGCAAACCTAAATTATCACGTAAAGTATGACCGGTATAATCTTTTCTGAATAACCCTCTTTTTTGCAGGATTGGGACGACGTAATGAATAAAATCGGCCAATGATTCTGGATAAGTCGGCGCCATGATATTAAATCCATCGGCTGCACCGCTTTCAAACCAATTTTGCATCATATCCGCTACTTCTTCCGGACTTCCCACAACTGTTGCGTGTCCGCCTCCAGCAGCTAAACGTTGAAAAAGTTGTCTGGCAGTTGGCTTTTCAGTGTCAATAATCCGCTTGATAACCTCATAACGTCCTTTAGGGCCTGAAAATTCCGAAATATCAGGTAATTCTGGGACCGGAGCATCCAAATCCCATCGTTTAACATCCTGGCCCAAAAAATCACCAAGTTGGGCAACTGAATCATCAAGGGGCAGAAGCTCATCCAATTCGGACTGCCTTCGTTGCGCTTCTTCATGAGTACTCCCAACATAGGGAACCAGCCCTGGCAGGATAGCCGGTATTCCGGATGAGCGTTTAAACTCAGCCGCACGTTTTTTGATATCTTGATAATAAGCTTGTGACTCACGAATATCCCAGGCAACCGAATAAATAGCTTCGGCATATTTTGCACCAAGATTTTTACCTTGGTGTGAAGCGCCTGCTTGAAAAATGACAGGTCTTCCTTGTGGTCCTGAAGGAATGTTAAGCGGGCCTTTAACATCAAAAAAGTCACCATGATGGTTAATCTCATGAATCAGGGATGAATCTAACCAACGATCGTGTTCGGCATCATTGATAATTGCACTAGCAGGAAATGAATCCCAAAGCTCGATCATGGTATGAATAAATTCATCGGCACGCAGGTAACGGTCAGCATGATTTGGCAACTTTGACAAGCCATGATTTTGGGCTTCTTCATCAAACATCGACGTAATCACGTTTACGCCCGCTCGACCATGACTGATATGGTCAAGACTACAAATTAATCGGACCATATTATACGGATCATACAGCGTCGACGAGATAGTTGGCACAAGACCAATATGATGTGTCTTTCGAGCCATTGCAGTGACACAGGTAATTGGTTCCAAAAAATAAGAAACGCCTCCGTAATAACCACCCATAATCGATTGACCATCTGCAAAAAAGATGGTGTCAAACTTCCCGCCTTCTGCTAACTGTGCAAGCTTCTCAAAATAGTCAATTTGACCAACTTGACTAACAGTAGATCCGGAGCGTCGCCAAGCAGCGCCATGATGACCTGAACTAAATAACAACGCACCTAAATGCATTTGTCTACTCATAATGTTATTTCCCTCCAATTTAGATTTAAACAAGTAAATCAGAAATCCGTTAACGTCTGTCATGATCACCTCGCTATTCATCTTGTTGGGGGGCATTATCGCATTACGAGCATTAAAAAAGTCCACTTTCAAAAAAACAAAAAGTGGACTTTCAGTCGTTTACTCATCAAAAAATGCTGAAAATGGTCTCCCTTCGGCAGTACTAACTGCATCAGGTTCCATGGGTTTGTCTCAGCTTAGTTAAAAGCACCCCAGACCACAAAATGATATTTAATTTTTCGTACATATTCATTTAAAGGGAGATTATAATAAATGTCAAGATTAATTGTGGCCAAGAATACATAAGGAGGCTTCCAGATGCTCAACAAAACAGATAAACGTCTAGTCGTTCAAATCATTAAAAAGTCCCCGGATTTAATGAACATTTTGAAAGTAATTGCACAACTGAACCTACCACAAGGCGCACTTGCGGCTGGAAGTATCCGAAATACCGTCTGGCAAGTGTTAAGCCATCAGCCTATAGAACTGATTAATGACGTTGATGTTGTCTATTTCGACCCACAACGACCAAGGAATGATGACCAAATAATACAAGCATCTTTAATTAAAAGGATGCCTGATTACCAGTGGCAAGTAAAAAATGAAGCTTACATGCATTATTACGATTTTAAGGACGCCTCAAAATTCACGTCTATAGAGGATGCAATTTCACACTTTGTCGAAACACCAACGTGTATTGGTGCATACCTTAAGGGCAACGACATTGAAATCATTGCACCTTACGGCCTGACAGATTTAATTCAATTAAAGTGTCGGCCAATTCCGATGTTTCAAAATAACAAAACGTGCTTATCCATTTATCAAAATCGTATTCAAAGAAAGAATTGGAAGAAGCGATGGCCAAATTTGGCAATTATTAATAGTTAGCCGAAGTACATGCGTTTAAAAACATGTGCTTTTTATTTGTACTTTATTAAAAACAAAAAGCAATTTTTTTAAACATAATGACTCATTATTCAATCTTTTACGATCTCTTATTTACCCAAGTCAATTAATTATCCGCAATTCAAGGATAGATAAATAATGATGCCAATTTAACGGCATCATTTCTTTTTACTATAATCATTTTGTTAACTACCCTATGCCTAGGATTTCGTTAGTTCAAAATAATGGCGACTATCTTTCGATTTATCAAAAAATCTCTTCTAGTATAGGAAATGAATTAAACCAATCTTATTTTTGCTCTCCTCAAATTCATAACTAAGAATATATATAACAAGCTGACATTGATCTCATATTCTTTATTGAAAATATTAATAATAATTGATAAGCGATATACAGTCATCGAAAAATAGGCATTGATTATCGTTTTTCGATAATTTATAATCAAAGCACAGAAAAGAGGAGATGCTTCACATGCCAAAACTTTTAAATCGCGCATTACTTGTCGTGTCATTTCTGGCACAAATATCATTTGTTATTTCTTGGATTGGTTTCTGCATCCCGGTGTATTTTATCTATCAGGCCTTAAAGGGTAACGTTGTATCTAACATTCTGGATAATAACGATTTTCAGGTGATCTCAAATCATGCCCACGTTTCGCTCACAGACATCAACCACTTTCCGGCGTACATATACACTGCCTTAGTGTCAATCGGTGTTATCTTAGCGATAATTGCTGTTCTGTACGAATTAAAAGCACTTGTTAAGATTACGGTTAACCTTAATCAAAAAAGGTACTTTACCACTGAAAATGTTAAACTGGTTTGGTTATTTATTGTGTCTCAGCTTTATACCCTGGCAGCAGATCCGTTTCTTGCAGGTGCCAATCAACTGACAAGAACCTATTTAGACCGTATTAAAATTGGTGATTTCTCCGTGACATGGAGCGACATTCCCGAAGATTTAGTGGGACTTGTTATTATTAGTGTGATCTACATTCTATTTAAAATGGCTGAACAAATGAAACGGGAAAACGAGCTGACTGTCTAAAGACGCTTAAAGGATGTGATTGAATTTTGATTAAAATTACCCTAAACGTTGTCATGGCGCAACGAAACATTTCCACTGGTGAATTAGCCAAAATGGTTGGTATTACGCCAACTAACATTTCGATTTTAAAAACTGGCAAGGCAAAAGCAATTCGCTTCAGTACGCTGGAAAAAATTTGTAAAGTGCTAAAGTGTCAGCCAGGGGATATCTTAGAATACGTTGACGAAGAAAGTAACCCTACCACAAATTTGAGTGATTTTTGAATAGCACTTTTTTCAAACACAATCACTTCTTCAAAGAATGCGTCATTTGTAGCTATATACTAAAGGGGTTGAAACAGAAGTCAAAAACATTAGATAATTGACTTTCTATCCCAAAAGACAAAGCTCCTGTAACGTCAGCTTGCGGAAATACTGACGTTACAGGAGCTTTTCAAATAACTTTTTTGGTCTTCTATCCCGGTGTTTTGGTCTATAACCGATTAATCAAAGAAGTCGTTATCTATTTCATACAACTTATAGTCGCTCTTTACTTGAACACCCACCTCGTATTCCAACATTAAGTCAGTAAGCTCGATACCGTCCACTAACACAATTCGAAAATTCTCCGCGTACTCACGTGCCAAACGACTAAAATCCGACGTTGTGATGAAAACACCGCTTTCGGCTCCTTTACCTTTAATCGCTCCGTAAAAAGATTGGATTTGAGGGCGTTGAACCCGATTATCCTTAGCATATCGTTTTGCTTGTACGTAAACAGTATTAGTCCCTAATGGGTCTTGGTTAATAATCCCGTCAATGCCATCATCCCCACTTGCAGGTGTCACAGTTGCACTGCCATTAGGACCTTTATACCCCATTTTGGATAGTAACCTGACAACCAGATGTTCAAAGAAGATGGGGTCGCTGTTCATAATCTGACGAAGCAGTTCCGTTTTAACCTCAATATTGTACTTATCAGACTTGTCTGCCAAAACTTCGGAAACGTCTGCCGTATCTTCTACATCATCAATTGTATCCATTGAGATTTCACCTTTACGTTTTCGACGTTCCGCAACTTCTTTTTGGTGCTCTTGAAACATTGGTAAATTTGATACTTCAGCAAGGGTTAAATTCATCCCCCGTTCGGCAAGAAGCCTTTTACCTAGAGTTGTAATTCGATAAATTCCTTGTTGAGGACGTTCAATCGCTCCACTAATTGCCAAATCACTTAATGCCCAGCCAATCCTATTTTCAATAATTATATTTTTAGGATTTTTTGTAGAGTTACGGTAGCGGACTTTATCAGGTAACTTAAAGTCATCTGCCACTTTTTTCCTCAACTCAACTCGATGCCAACTATCCCTTTCATTCACAACCGTCAGTGTCATTGCGACAGTTTTATCCCAGTCTGGCATCCCGGAAATGTTTTGATTAACGACCATATTAACCACCTTAACTATTTTCTTTACTTTAATCTAAGTATATCATTGCTTTTCCAATTAATTTAACGCCAATTTCTTTATAATTCTGATCTCTTCAGTCATTTAAAAATGGTATTTTGCTTAAAATTAGTTATATTAATAATTCTAGTTTTTGCAATTCCATTTAAATTGTCTACAATGAAAGTAAGCTTTCATAACATCGTTTATAGAAAGGATGACGCAATATGGCTCAAAAAGCTTCTGAACAATTAGTCGACGTTTTAATTGATTGGCATGTAAAACACGTTTATGGACTACCGGGGGATTCCATCGATACAACTGTCGATGCTTTACGCAAACAACAGGATCAGATCGGATTTGTCCAAGTCCGTCACGAAGAAGTTGCTTCCTTGGCAGCGGCGGCCGAGGCTAAGTTAACCGGTAAGCTTGGTGTCTGTCTTTCAATCGGTGGCCCAGGCGCAATTCATATGTTAAATGGCCTTTATGATGCCAAAATGGATCACGTGCCGGTACTGGCCTTACTTGGTCAGGTTGATACCCAGTTTTTAAACGAGGAATACTTCCAAGAAGTGAATACACCACAATTATTTGCGGACGTTGCGGTCTATAATAAACTGATCTCTGCCACTGATAATTTAGCTGAAATCGTTGACGAAGCCATTCGCACTGCTTATGAAAAACACGGAGTCGCAGTTTTAACCATTCCGGATAACCTTCCGGAACAAAGGGTCAGCGGCCACTATATCAGTTCCGCTTCTTCTTTCCAATTGACATCACCGCAAATAGATGACAATCGCGTTAATACAGCCGCTAAATTGATTCGAGATTCCAAAAAGCCGCTTGCATTGGTTGGCCTGGGAGCAAAAAAAGCCGGCAGCCAGGTTACGGCCTTCTTGGAGCAAAATCATATTCCGTTCATTTCAACGTTGCCCGCAAAGGGGATCATTGGCGATAGTCATCCTAATTCGCTGGGAAATGTTGGTAAGTTGGGGACAAAGCCGGCTTATGAAGCCATGCAAAATACCGATCTGCTTCTAATGTTCGGCACAAATTATCCCTATACCGCGTACCTGCCCAAACCAGGGACGGCCAAAAGCATCCAAATCAATACCAGTGCGTCAGCAATCGGAAAACGTTATCCGGCTGATGTTGGATTGGTAGCCGATATCAAGGATGTTATAAAGCGACTTAATTCTTCTGAAACAACGATCCTCCATCCCGATGATGGTTTTTTAAAGGCCTGTCAGGAAAATGTTGCTAACTGGAATCGTTGGATGACCGGCAAACGTGAACTCGATTCCAAGCCAGTCGCACCCGAAGCATTATTTAACGATATTAATGAAACGGCACCGCTAAATACAGTCTATTCAATTGATGTTGGAACAGCCACCTCTTGGAGCGCCCGTTTCTTAAACGTATCACCAACACAAAAATTTATCTTGTCCTCTTACTTAGGGACAATGGGATGTGCATTACCGGGAGCGATTGCAGCAAAAATAAATTATCCGGATCGACCGGTTATCTCGGTTAATGGTGATGGTGCGTTTGCGATGGTCATGCAGGATTTCATTACGGCAGTTAAATACAAGTTACCATTAATTAATATCGTACTCAATAATTCAAAGCTGGCCTTTATTGAATACGAACAACAGGCAGCCGGCCAATTAAATTATCAAATCGATTTACAGGATATGGATTACGCCAAATTTGCCGATGCGGCTGGCGGCGTTGGCATTACTGCTAAAACTTCCGAAGAATTTAAGAACGCATTGAACAGAGCCTATCGGGTCCAGAATATGCCGGTACTGATCAATGCTTATGTCAGTGATGATGCACCTTTGCCGGGCAAGATTGTCGGTCAGGAAGCTAAAGGATACATGAAATTTGGCAGCCAATATCTTAAAGAAGAGAAAAAAATACCAGAACTACCACCACTAAAAGATATTTTGCGCCAATTTTTCTAAGCAAAACAATTAGACCACCGATTTCAAAGGAAAAAATCTCAGTCACTACTTGAAGTGGCTTTTAACAAAAGCCTTTCGGCACCAACAGATATATTGCATAATGATTTGTTGGTGCTGAAAGGTTTTTTGATCTAAAACTCAGGATTCACCTAGAATTTATTGATAAATGATACCTGAAAAGGTTAATTTGAAATCTTCGTTTTTGACAGTTTTAAGATAGCCGTGATAATCTTTAATTAATATATGATATTTGTTTCTTTTCTAATAATGACCTAAATATTATATATAGTTGAGACATGAATGCTTTTAACTATATCCAGCTTGTCAGTCTCCAGTCATTTCATTGATACTTGGACTTAGGTCAGTAACAAATAACCATCATCACGTTAGGAGGAATTTATCATGGGCTTTATTTGGGCAATTATTGTCGGTGCCGTCATCGGTGCCTTGGCGGGCGCAATTACGAACAACGGCCAATCGATGGGCTGGATCGCTAATATTGTAGCTGGCTTAGTCGGCTCAGCCATCGGTCAGGCACTACTAGGTTCTTGGGGACCGAGTTTGGCCGGAATGGCACTTATTCCGTCAATTATCGGTGCCGTTATTTTAGTTCTGATTGTTTCCTTTGTTGTTAAACGATCCTAGAAAGCAGGTGAGTAACTATGGATGCATTAAAAGCTGTTTTTAAATTTATGATCGCCAGTACCCTCATTGTGAGCGGTGTCTTATTGGGTGGTACACTTTTCGCAACAAAAAAGATTGATATTTTCGGTGATAAGCTTCAGAATAAAATTTATGGTTCAAAGTCAAATTAAAAATTTGGGATTTAACAAAATGTTTATTCAATACCCTTTATTGAAATAAAAAAGCTATCCGTTTTTTCCGGGTAGCTTTTTTATTATTTTAAGTCAAAACAATATATGATTGATCATCAAAAATATCCACGAAACCTATTTCTATAAATAAGATCAGAATCTGTTGGACTTGCTTCAATAGTTCCTCAAAAGCCCTTGACCGGCTCGTATCAGTTTCATAGGATATTTGTAAAATAAAGTCGGTTAGTTCTTCGATACCAAAATGACTGCCCCTACCAATATGACACATAAAATACGATGCAAATCCCAAAATATATTTTCCGATCTTTGGGTTAGTTGTAAAACTCATGCGATCAAAATGCTGATCCAAATAATTTAACCCCTCTTCAGCTTTGGGCATTTGAACTTCCCGATAATGTTTTAACCACAGTCGTTGATCTTTGGATCGCCCGTTCTGATGTTCTTGGGTTGGCCGTGGCGCTTTTTGATTCCCTTGCCGAAAAATATAGGATGTCTTTTCGCGCTTATCAATTTGAAGTGGGACAACCCACTTTTGCCGCTTCCGTTTCATCTTCATGGATGATCTCCGGTTTTCGCAATCCTGTATGATTTTCCTATAAGGAACCAAGCCAATGTCGATAAACGATAAAAATTCCTTACCATAACGAATGGCATTTCCTGACCGGCGGACAAACTCAATCAGTTCGTCACTTGGCTTATCAGCAGATAAAAATGTGTTAACTAAAATTTCGTCAATGCCGGTATTGATCTCTTGTAGGCCCTTCGCTACCTGCTTTGCGACATTTTCCGGCACGCCCATGTGTTCTTGGAAATGGTTAATGCCAAGCTTTTGCGTCTGCTTAGTCCTTTGGTCTTGAATGATATATTGATATTTCAGTGTTCGACCGCATCTGCATGTGAGTTTCCCAGAAACATTTGGATCTACCTTAAAATCATATAATTGCCATTTCTCACCATCGGATAAACTGGCATTTAAAAAATTACTCTGCATCCGATATCTTCGATGCTTAATCAAAAAAAGACGTTGCGGTTCAGTTAGTTTATTTGCCAGAAAGTTTCTCTTTTCACTGGTCAAATGGATTAGCTGATTTGTTTTCATTTTGGATCCTTTCAAAATATTTTCCACTTGAATGTATCATAGATTGATTGTGTTGTACACTACTTTTTTGACCATAGTTATATTGGTAAAAATTCAATCCTATCAGGCATTATTTCAAAAATATGTTTTTGGATTTGACACCTTTTTAGTACTGCCCTTCAAAACAGCACCGCTCCTTATAAGGAATAGATTCGAAAAACTCCAAGCCAGGATTTCCAAAATCGACGTCTTATACCTCGGGTGCTAACCGTTTTGATCCGCACATTTGACTCTTATAGCCAACCCTTGTATTTTCTGTGAGAATCTCATTTTAATTTTATTTATGAACACTAACCCCACCCGACCATTTTGATTACACTGAATATAATCAAGAACAATCGAGGTGGCATTTATGCAACTTACAAAGCGTCTTCAATTCAATTTACTTCAAATGCCGGAAAATTCGATTTTCTTTTGGCTTACCAGAATCATCATGACGGGACTTGGAAGTTGGATCGCCCTTATCCTTTCTCAAATGATTTCCCAGTCAGCAACATTCTTAATTACAGTAGTAATTTTGGTGCAATTAAGTCAACGAACCAAGAATCACGTTAACGCCCATTCACCGATATATTGGTTGTTAGTCGGGCTGACAGCCGTTGCTGGAACAACACTTGCCAATATCCTGAATATTGACTTTGGCATTAGCAGCCTTTTCTTCGTCTGCGGGTATGTTGCCAAAATCTATTCGGTTTATTATTTAAAGCACCATTTGATTATCACTCAAAAACTATCACACTTTTTATTGTTTGAAAGCAGATTAATCTATTGGTTGGATCTTGGTTTTGACTTTACCTTTGAATCCGCTATTGCTTCCTGGTTTAGCAATAGTCTCAATTTAACAGCCCTGGGCACGTTACTTACTGCAGATTTACCAACACTTTTTACCGTTATTCGTCACCAATTCAACACAATTGGACTCGAATGATGGTTTTGACTATTAAATCACGTTTTATGCGTTAAGCTAGAAGATAATAAGTTATATTGCTAAACAATATCCTTAAAGGGGGAAATGCTATGGCGAACACAATTCTATTAGTCGAAGATGAAGAAGGATTAAGCTCCTATCTCACAACTGAGTTACAATTCGAAAATTACACAATTATTCTAGCCACAGATGGTAAGCAAGCTTTGGACACGTATGAAAGTATGCGGGGGCAACTTAATTTAATTATTCTGGATTGGATGCTTCCCAAGCTGGACGGACTGGAAGTTTTAAGACGCATTCGGCAAAATGACGACATCCCCATTTTAATGATGACTGCTCGTGATTATGTCGGTGACAAAGTAGCCGGCCTTGATGCCGGTGCGGACGATTACATCACAAAACCGTTTGAAATCGAAGAATTATTGGCTCGAATCCGGGTGATGTTGCGCCACTCTCAAAATCAAGCGACAAGTGATGATCTTTTCCGTATCGAAGACCTGACTTTAAATACAAAATCAAGACAGGTTACTCGTGGTAATTCGCTCATTCAACTCACACAACGCGAATACGAACTATTACTCACATTAATTAAGAATGCCGGTGAAACCATGACCCGCGACGAACTCCTTAATTTGGTTTGGGGCGTCGACTTTGAGGGTCAGCCTAACGTGGTCGACGTTTACATTCGCTACCTAAGAAATAAGGTCGACCGAAACTTTAAAAAAACACTGATCCATACCGTCCGTGGTGTCGGTTATGTCTTAAGTGCCAATTATCAAGGTTAGAGGGGTAAAAATGAAACGTAAAAAGCCTCAAATGACGACCACCTCACAGGAAATTCAGCATAGTTTTCGAGTCTTGTTTATTTGGTTTGCCTTTCTAATGAGCTTGGCAGTTGTCGGTGTTGTTGGTGTCCAGCTTGTCCACCAGCGCCAAGCAGAATCCATTGAGTTATTGGGCAGTCTTAAACGATCCATTATCGATGACCGGCCTGATTGGGAACAGTGGCGAAAAAACAGCACAATCAACACACAGAATACTTACGTTAAGGTTAATGACCGCACCCGAAACATCCCGACAAAGTTTTATTCACATGGCACAAAAACATTTTTAAAAGCAAAACAAATCCATTTACCGTTTTTCCGCGCACTAACCTATGTTGACGGCTATGGTTTCATGTATTACAGATCAGGAAGTAAACTTGGAATTATGTCTCAAATCTGGTTAAGCTTAAATCCGGTTGTTAACGTCTTGTTATCAGTAATTATCGTTGTTTTCAGCCTTTTTCTACTAAGTTTATTATTCGGTTGGTACTTCATTTCATCCACCGCTAAACGACTGACGCAACCAATTAGCCAGTTGAGTCAGACTGCGCGAGACCAAAGTAAGTCCGAGCTGGAATATGAAACACTTTTACCGGTGCCAAAAACACCCATGGAAGTCAAACAGCTAACAACCAGTTTTAACGAACTACTCACTTCCATTAATCATAAAAACCAGCAGGAAAAAACGTTTATTTCAAACGCCGCACACGAACTCCGCACACCGATTGCGGCAATCAGGGGACATATCCAGCTTGTCCAGCGTCATGGCAGGGACCATCCGGAAATTGTTGATCGTTCCATTCAATTTATCAACAACGAATCTGCCAGAATGCAAACATTGGTTAATGATTTATTAGCACTTTCACGGGCTGATCGCGGAGACGTCAAATTGGATTACATTGACCTGACCAGCCTTTTAAACGAAACTGTTGAAGAACAGCGTGCGGTGTTAAAACAGACTATTAACGTGAATATTCCAACAAAAGCCGTTGTTTATGCCAATGCTGACAACGTTCAACAGATTTTATCCGCATTGTTGGATAATGCCGGTAAATATTCACCTGCTGACTCACAAATCACAGTGGTCTTGTCTCAACATGGCTCACAATATAGTCTCTCCGTTCAAAATACCGGACCACGTATTCCCGATAACCAAAAAGACCAAATTTTCGAACGCTTCTACCGCGGTGATCAGGCTCACAACCATCAGGTATCAGGAACCGGATTAGGCTTGTCAATCGTTAAGCAACTTGCTGAATTAAATCATATCCAGATAACCGTTACAGACTTAAAACCACAGGGTAGTCGTTTCAATCTCCTTTTTAACAACCCTGAAAATCAAAATTAACGCGACTTATTAAAAAATGGCACCAAAGCAATCAAATTTTGCTTGGCGCCATTTTTTAAATGACTGTTTAGTCAATAGAAATTGTACTCTCAAACATGATAACAGATTTTGTGATTATCCTTGTCGTGTCGGTCGCAACACAATTTCATTAATGGTCGTGTCTGCAGGCAAATCAACGGCTGACAGGATGGCCGAAGCTACTCGCTGTGGGGACGAGGCAAATTGATCATAGTAGGCATTCATTGCTTTTTTCTGATCGGGATCGGTCACGTGATTCACCAACTCTGTCGCAATTGCTCCCGGCGAAACCACAGTGACACGAACGTTACTACCTGCCGCTGCTTCTTCCTGTCGCAATGCCTCGCTGATCATCCAAACGCCGGCCTTGGTTGCACTATAGACACCTCCACCGGGATGAACGCTGTGGGCGGCGACTGATGCAATATTAATGAATTGACCTGCTTTTTGTTTTCTCATCGTTGGCAATGCTGAATTAATGCCATACAAGACACCGCGTAAATTAACATCAATCATCCGGTTCCAATCATCAACCCTGCCTTTAATAAACTCGGAATGAGGCATTAGTCCGGCATTGTTCATCCATACATCGATTCGACCATATTGCTTTAATGCCAAATCAGCCAAAGATTGAACACTTTTTAAATCGGTCACGTCAACCGGTGCATATATTGATTGACCACCATCCGAGTTAATTGAATCTGTAATTTCCTCTAGTTTCTTCTCTCGACGTGCTCCCAGAACCAACCGGTGTCCCTTTTTAGCTAATAATTTAGCTGTTGCTTCACCGATTCCACTGGATGCACCAGTGATGACGATGACTTTACTTTTTGTTGTCATTATTTTTCTCCTCGTAAACTAATTTTTCTTTTTCGTAATTTAACGTATGATCCTCAAAATGATCGATTTTGAAGCTTAAATAAGCAACTGTTTTTTTGATTTCAGTCATTTTATCGATTAATTCCCGTCGCTGATCAATTAATAATGTTTTTCTAGCTTCAGAATTTTGCTGACCATCACGATATAGTTTAACAAATTCAATTAGTGCTTCAATTGACATGCCGGCTTTTCTTAATGCTTTAACGTAAAAGACCCAATTCATATCATATTCACTATAGTCCCGATAACCACTTCCATTCCGCTGGATCTCCGGTAATAACCCCAGTCGCTCCCAATACCGAAGTGTATCCTTGGTCAAATCAAATTTCTGACTCACTTGATTAATCGTCGCCACTTTGATTTTTACTCCCTTCACTTCAACCTTATTACCAGTCTAAACCTTGGTCTGTACTTCAAGGCAAGCATTACTACAAAGAATCTCACAAATTAAAAATAATTTTCTAAACCATAAATCAAATCTGTGAAAATCTCATCTGGCTCTTTTTTCCCGCCTATTTCGACTAGGCGGGATTTTTTTTATTATAAAGACAATGATCTAACCGGTTATTTATCGACATCATCCCTACAAAAGGAAGGCACTTCTATGACACTTATTTCACTCGTTGTTCCCTGCTATAACGAACAGGCAAGTATCCCCATTTTTTACAAAACCGTTGAAAAAATTTTGACCCAATTTGCCAATCATTCCGGTCATTATCAGTGGGAATACTGGTTCATAAACGATGGCTCTACTGATAAAACGCTTGATGAACTGGAAATTCTAAACACAAAGGATCCCAACCGAGTTCATTACATTGACTTCACCCGTAATTTTGGCAAAGAAGCAGCCCTCCTTGCCGGTTTTACCCAAGCTGACGGCCAATACATCGGCGTTATGGACGTCGATTTGCAGGATCCACCGGAACTTCTGCCAAAGATGATCGAACTGTTAGATACCACCGATAATGATGTCATTGCCACCCAAAGGACCGGTCGGAATGGTGAACCTAGAATTCGTTCCTGGTGTTCAGACAGATTTTACAGCCTTATTAACAAAATTTCAAAAGTAAAAATGCGCTCCGGTGTCCGTGATTATCGACTTATGCGACGTTCAGTCGTAACTGCAATCATTTCTCTTCCTGAATACAATCGATTTTCCAAGGGGATTTTTAGCTGGGTCGGTTTTAAAACAAAATACCTGACATTCCCCCACCATGATCGGGTTGCCGGAAAAACACACTGGTCATTTAGCCAATTAGTGAGTTACTCATTAGATGGCATTATGGACTTTTCAGCCGTTCCACTCGCAATCGCTTCTTGGATTGGCATTATTTCATTCATACTAGCTATTTTTGGACTGATTTTTATCGTTGTTCGCGCCTTAATCTATGGGGACCCCACAATTGGCTGGCCCTCCTTGGTCACAATTATCCTAATGGTTGGCGGCATCCAACTTCTGTGTTTGGGCATTATTGGCAAATACATCAGTAAAATCTATTTGGAAACCAAGCACCGACCACTGTACCTGATTAAAAAAGAACGTTGAGGTGATTCGTATGCAAAAAAAATATAATTATAACACACAGATTTTGATTAGCTGGTGGGGACTTTTTGCAATTGTCGCCTTCATGGTTAAGCAACAGTCTTCCCATCTTTTTAATATTGATCAACTCGGATTAATTGATATTCATCGCTTTTTACAACCTTCACAACTGACTGCTTTTAAATGGATTACCCTTACCGGAAGCCCGATTGTGACAACTCTTGGCGCCCTTATTCTCTCAGGGTGGCTGCTCCATCGAAAACAACCTCTTTTTTCACTGATCACATTAACAACAGTAATTGGCGGTGATCTTTTGGAATTATGTGTAAAGGAACTTATTCAAAGGCCACGACCGGCTTTCGAGCTGGTCAGAGCAACAGGTTACAGCTTTCCAAGCGGCCATGTCTTTGGCACAACAATGTTGGCAGTTTTAATTTGGCATTTCGTTATTTCAAAAACAAATCGGGGTCAACATCAATTCTTTTTATTATTTCTATTAATCTATTGGGTTGGTTTAGTGGCCATTTCAAGAGTTTACCTACAGGTTCATTTTCCTTCGGACGTTTTAGGTGGGTTCATCCTAGCACAAGCTTGGTGGCAAACTGTTAACATCAGTTATTTACGACACGAACAGCAAATTGCGTCTACCATCAATCAATTAACGGGTTCAGATCCTAAAAAAACGAGGTAAGAACTATGCTTACGAAATTTCGTCAAAGTATTGGAGTAACAACGGCCATATCCGGGGTATTTGCGCTGCTCATCATAACCGGGGTCATGATTGCTTACCAAATTACGCCATTTGGTCGCCAAAACTTACTTTTTAGTGATAACGCAGCCCAATACGTCACGTTTCTGACCGCACTTCGGCATGCACTTGTCACACACCAATTTAGTCTATACTCATTCGGGCTTAGTCTTGGCAGTAATGCCGTGCCAACACTCGCATACTACCTCATGAGTCCATTTAATCTGGGACTTGTTTTCTTCCCAGCTGCTCAAGTGCCATCAGCGATCACATTGATGATTATTTTAAAAGTCGCTTGTATTTCTGCGGCAATGGCTTATTTTCTACAACGCCATTTTGAAATTGTCAGCGGATGGGCAGTTTTGTTTGGAGCTGCTTTTGGATTATGCGGCTTCGTTGCTGCCGACTATTTTGATATCATGTGGTTGGATAGTCTGATTTGTCTCCCACTCATTATTAATGGGCTGGATACAATTGTTCGGGGTGGCAAACCGACACGCTTTTTTGTCTGGCTGCTCTTCGGCGTCATTGTTAATTACTATTTAGGATATATGATCTGTATTTTTATCGTCTGTTATACCGTTTATATCATCTATGAAGACGGTCATGGTCAATTATCATTCAGCCAATTATTAAATCAAAACAAGGACCATTTGTTAACGATCGTTTTTTCAGGTCTCTTCAGTCTCATGAGTGCAATGGTCATTCTGGTGCCAACAATTATTGGCATGATGCAGACTGCCAAACATGCCTATGTTTCCGCAAATTTTACGTTCAGATCCATGTTCAGTTTTCCCGTGCTCGCTCAACTGGGGATCGGTGGTGTAAGTTATGGCAACCATTTAATCCACGCACCTGCTATTTTCAGCTCATTAATTGTCACGCTTTTAGTGGGATGTTATTTTGTCCATCCTAATATCAGCAGATCTTCAAAGTGGCACGCTGCCATCTTTTTGCTTGGTTTGCTGTTAAGCATGAAGGTCTGTATCACAAATACAATCTGGCATCTGTTTCAGCAACCGTCCGGATTTCCGTTTCGACAAGCTTTTTTCTTTAGTTTTATGATGATAACCATCTCATACGGTGCTTGGTTGAAGAACGCCAAATTGGTTTCTCGTCACTGGAAAGTCGCCTTACCAGCAATTATTATGGGGTGCTTAATCCTTGGAACGTTTGGGCCCCACTTTTTAATGATGTCATCTGCTTCAAATCGGCTTTCCAGCACGCAATTGGGCATTTTGACGCTTAATATAAGTGTTATTGTACTTGGATCTCTCATTATTTTTACCACTGGTCGACTTCTTCAGTCTTGCTTGATGATTGGGCTGTTTGCAGGAGAGCTTAGTGGTAATTTCCTGATAGCTATGGCCGGCTCACCTTTTGGTAATCAAATCCAATATCAACAACGTTACCAACGGGAAGCCGCCATACTCAAACCGATTACGAAAGATTCAGGACAACTTTATCGAACCAATAATCAAAGCCGACTCATTAATAACAGTTTTCAGAGATATTATAACTATAATGATGCGCTTTTATTTAATTATCGGGGGATTTCAGAATATAATTCAACGATTAACGATACTACCCGAAGAACATTAAATTCACTGGGACTTTTCAGCAAAAATGTTCGTAGAATCAGTGCTCAAGGATTAAATCCGGTTACTGAAATGCTCTTGGGCGTTAAATATAATGTTAGCCCATCCAATCGATTGACCCAAAATACCAGCTATGTCGGAATGGGATTTCCTACAAGTAAGTCCCTGACGACAATTCAGCTGCATCCAACTGATAAATTCACGAACCTCGAAAAAATATTGGTCTCAATTAATAAGGGAGAGGCCCCTTATTTCTATCCCGTCAGAAAAACCCGTGTTCAACTTATACGAAACAAGTCCAAGCAGACTAATTACCGATATCATTTACAAATGACCGTTAACACAACCGGCCCCTTATATCTCAATGCGCGGCTTCGTGGTACAAATTACACCACTATTACGGTAAATGGCAAACACATTGCCAGTCCCAAGGTTCCTGCCAATCGATTTCGATTTTTGGATCGGCTGGGGTCATACACCAAAGGAACGAAACTTTCAGTTGCTCTTACGTCAGCCATTCCTTATCCTGAAGCGTTACAATTTGAAAGTATGAACCAGTGGAAATTCAAAAAGCTTGTTGCATCATTACAATTTCCGGGTTATGTGCCAAAGATTCAAGGAAATCAAATAAGCGGTGACATCATCGCCAACCGACATCAAAGATCGGCTTTTCTATCGATCCCGTTTGATAAGGGCTGGCAAATCAAAGTGAATGGTCACCCAACCGCACCCGGGAAAGTGCTTAATGGATTGATGGCTGTTCCGATAAAGAGTGGACTTAATTATATTGTTTTAACCTACCACACACCGGGATTAATCATCGGATCAATATTTTCTATATTGGGGCTGGTATCATTTATTTGCCTTAGTATGGTATTAAAATTGAAAGAACCCTTGAAACACCGTAAAAGATCTTGAGGATTTCATTAAAAATAGTCACTAATATCTAAAAAAATCGGTATGCTGGACAATTTGAAGCTGTCTAGTATACCGATTAGTGTTTAAACGTTATTTTTAAACCTCAAAACCCGGGGAATGCAAGGTCCTCCAACTAATAAACAGGGCGATTTTTGCCTTGCGTTGCGGGGTCGGCCAAGCCCAAGCTATCATTGACACCCAATGATGGATCAGTGAACATTTTCAACACTAAATCAGCGACACTTTTACGGGAACCTGATACCCCGACAAATTGATCATTCTTATGCGTGATTTGGTACGAAACTTCATCACGGTCAGTCAGCCAAGGTAAACGCAATGTCGTATAGGCCAAACCCGATTGGCTTAACAACGTATCTGACTGAGTTGCGGCCGCCAAGCCGCTTTTGACCATTGACCGATTCCAACGACCAAATTCTCCCGGTACTTCATCATAAATACCTAAAATATTGGTTGAAATAATACGGCTGACGTTATGTGCTTTCATTGCCGAAATAATATTTCTGGTCATTTTATTATCAGGATCATGATCAACGACTGCCGTAAAAATCATATCCTGACCCGCAACTGCTTGGCTAACCGATTCTTGATTCTCCATGTCCACATCAAGAAGGCGGACTCGGGGGTTGTTTGCCAAATCAGCTAATCGTTTTGGCTGACGCAAACCCAACGTCAACGAGATATCCTTGAATTTATCTTCGGAAAGAAGTCTTTTTTCAACAATTCTGGCAATTTGACCATTAGCAGCTAATATAAGTAAATTCATTAATAATTTCCTTCCTTATTATCAAATTGTTCCGTAATACTTAACTAAAAACAACTATTTAATCCGGCGACCCACGATTTTCATTTGTGCTTCCGGATCCCGATGATCAAAGAACTGGCTTTCTTGTTTATCCAGTTTCTGAATCATCGTCATTTCTTCATCTGTGAGTTCAAAATCAAAAATGTTGATATTTTCAACCATTCGATTTTTATGAACCGACTTGGGGATTGTGACAATTCCACGTTGCAGTAACCATCTCAGAATAACCTGACCAATTGACTTATTGTACCTATGACCGATTTGAGCCAAAACCGAATTTTGAAAAATGTCGTGTTTACCTTCCGCAAACGGTGCCCAGGCTTCCGGCTGAATCTGATTATCCTGCATAAAGCTAACCGGTTTAAGCTGTTGGTTCCAAGGATTGACCTCAATCTGATTAACAGCCGGCTTAACATCATTAAAAATTGCAATGTCCGTTAATTGATCAGGCTCAAAATTCGAAACACCGATGGCCCGAATCTTACCCTCTCGATACAGATCTTCCATCGCCCGCCAGGATCCATGAACATCGCCCCACGGTTGATGAATGAGGTAAAGATCAATGTAATCAAGTTGCAGTCGTTTTAATGATGCTTGAAAGGCTTTCTTGGTCGCATCATAACCTGTATCAGTCAGCCAAAGTTTAGTTGTAATAAACAGTTCTTTTCGATCAATGCCACTTTGCTTAATGGCCCGGCCAACCGCTTCCTCGTTACCGTATGCCTGTGCTGTGTCAATTAATCGATACCCTGATTTTATTGCATCAAGAACTGCCCGTTGTGCAACAGCCAAATCTGTTACCTGAAAGACCCCGAAACCAAGTATAGGCATCTCAACGCCATTGTTTAGTCTAACCATTTTCATCATGAACTGATTGCCTCCTCATATTTTTTAACAAGATCAGTGTAAACCTTGGTGTGGACTCCAAGGCAAGCCATATTATTTTTTAAATGACATTTTTTATAAGATACGCCCCATCAATTGTTTAACTGCCAGGTTAAAAATCAAAACTTTAAGGGTATAAAAAAACGGGCCACTTTTCCTTCGAAGAAAACAGCCCGGCACAATGCTCAATTATTTATTAAACAAACCTATCTGTTTAGTTATCATTACTTCTATCTGGCAAAAACGGCATCAATAAATTTGCCAACCCCTCAATACTTCGAGTTTGAATCAAAACGGTTCCAGTACCCTTAAAGTGGTTAACCAATCCTTCACCGGTCTTAAAACCAAATGTGCCGCTGCCGACTTCAATGTTATAGTCCAAGCTTTGACTCCAAGCAACAACATTACTGTTGTCAACAACGTATTCATCATTTCCCTGCAACTCGACGGACATAATATCAGCATATCCCGAAACCAGAAAAGTACCACTACCCTGCGTCTCCATGACAAACAACCCGCCGGTTCCGCCAAAGACAGCGCTTCCCAGCTTTTGTCGAATCATTTTATAACTGGTCCCTTCATCGGAAGCCAAGTATGCGCTGGTATTGAGACGCCACTGATGAGACTCATCCGTACGCAATTCCCGAATGGCCCCAGGATTGGCAGGCGCAATCAGCAATTCACCGTCGTCTGTGTTGCCTGTGGCAGTTGTAATAAAGAATCCCTCACCACTGGTTACAGAACGACCCAGCGCGCTTAATACACCCCCGAAGCCTTTTTTACCATTGCTGTTCATATGCCCTTCCAAAGTCACTTGACCATTATGGGCAATCATTGATCCGCGTTCAATTTGAATCTGCTCGCCCTTGCGCAGTTTGAGTGTCACTGTGGGAAACGCAGTATCTTTTGAAATTGTAAAATCCATGATTCTTCATCCCCTAACCAAATTTGACTCCAGTATAACAGAGGATCAGTCGAAATTAATGCTTAATTGACTGAAAAGATCAGCTGTACAACAAAAGCCAATATCAACCTGAATGATATCAAAACCGACTTGATAATGGCTATCCACCAATCAATTATCATATAATTAAACAAAACCAGAAAGTGATGGAAGTATCTATGCAAATCATACCACTCGAATGCCATCGTCAATCGGCCATTCAATTATTTCAAAATCTATGGGGAGCAACCAACATGGTTGTTTCGACGGGACAATATGATATTAAAGATTTAAAAGGCTTTATTGCAATGAAAAATGACCAAATCATCGGTTTATTAAGCTATGAATTAAAAGCGGATTATCTTGAAATTATTTCTATTGACAGTCTAAGGCCGGGAATCGGTATCGGTTCTCAACTATTAAATATGGTTGAAAAGCTGGCATACGAAAAACAGTTGACCAAACTTGAGGTTATCACGACAAACGATAATCTAAATGCGCTTGGTTTTTATCAAAAAAGAGGGTTTCGGCTAACGGAAGTGATCCCCGACGCAGTTAGACTGGCCCGAAAAATCAAGCCGGAGATTCCGCTAAAAGCAGATAACGGCATCCCGATTGTTGATGAGTTAAAACTGGTGAAACAGCTTATGGACCGACAACGATAATTAATTTTCTTTAACCAACCAAGCCCACATTCCAGGCATTTTTGACAATCCGCCTGCACATTTTTGCCTATTTAAGTGCCAGTGCCAAGGTTTTTGATGGTTGAACTCAACCGATTTATTTTTGAAAGCTGGTTATCTTTTAATAATTTTCATGAACCGTTAATCCTATTAATGGCTGGATATGGTAAGATAATTCCTGTTATGAAAAAGGAAAATTTAATTTTAACTATTTCAACAATTGCTCTTGGGCTTTTTGTTGGTATGAGTTCACTTTTTTTGAGTTTGTTTTTAACTTTTATTGAGGAAGGATTTCTTCATTTTAAAGAAACGCCACTTCGACCAATTATCACGGGAAGCCCAAACGATGCCAGACTGTTCTCGGTTTTTATCGGTGGTATCATTGCAGCAGTCATTTGGTGGATATTAAGGACAAAAGTAAAACCACCCGTAACAATCGGAAAAGGGTTGGCTGGTGAAAATATGCCTGCTGTTCAAACTATTCTTCACGTTATGACCCAGATCTTTTACGTAGGAACTGGTGGCTCTATTGGTCGGGAACTGGCACCTCGAGAAGCCGGTGCCATGATTGCCCAGAAGTGGAATAACCTACTTAACAGGCTGCATTGGGGCCGTTTATCTAAGGATGACGTTGCTTTGTTAATTGCTTCAGCTGCAGGTGCCGGTTTTGCCGGCGTTTATAACGCTCCTATGACGGGGATGTTCTTTTGTGTTGAAGTTTTATTTAAGAAAATATCAATCCGGTCCGTTTGCGTTAGCCTACCAATGTCAGTGATTGCCGCGCTTGTTAGTTCCAGTGTCCGAGGAACAGAACCTTACTATTTAGTCGGCAAGGCCCAGTTTGAACCCAAATTCTTATGGATTGCTATTTTTATTTCCCTTCTTTGCGGCATTGTTGGCGCGCTTTTCCGAAAATCTTTTACATGGGCTGAAAGTGTAAAACCGGACAATTACCATATTTTATGGCAACTGCCACTACTTTCTTTTATCACCGGTTTAATTTCAATTAATTTCCCCCAGATAATGGGAAATGGTCGAGCCCTTGCCCAATTTTCGATCAGCGCTACGGGTAGAAATTTCCTGCTTGTGTTGTTACTGGGAGCCGTTGCAAAGTATGCCGTAACCGTCTTTACAATTCGGGCTGGTGCTTTTGGAGGGACTTTAACGCCTTCTGTTGCAATTGGAGCCGCTATTGGTGCATTCATAGGTATCTTCATCTTTCCATACGTCGGCATGCCAATTTGGCAGTGTGCACTGCTTGGCGGCTGTAGTCTATTAGCCGCTTCCCAGCAGGCTCCTTTGATGGCATTATTCATGGTTTTTGAAGTCTGCCATCTGAACTCTATGGCACTAATCCCACTTGGAATGGGCGTCGCAATTTCAGTTGCAATCTCAAGAGTTGTTTTAAGAAAAGTTATGTAAATTAATGTGTTTACACGTAAACCATCTAAATACCGCCATTGTTTTTGACGTTGATTAGTCAAAAATAATGGCGGCTTTTTATTCACTAACAAAATAAATCTGATCATGTTTCATCAGCCTTTTATTGCCGGATTCATCTTCTGTCCAAGTGTTGGTTCGGTTTGCTTTGTTACAGATACGTTTGAATCTTTATTTCCTTTTAACAGCCTCAGACCATTCAAGATTACCAATAATGTACTTCCCTCGTGCATGAAGACGCCTAAACCAATCGTCATCAGACCAAAGAAATTGAGTCCAACCAATACCATTACGACAACCAATGCGAAAATAATATTTTGCCAGACAACTTTTTTTAACCGTTTGGATACTTCATACGACGTCACAAATTTTGATAAATCATTTTTCATTAATACGACATCCGCGACATCGACTGCGACATCGGTGCCATCTCCCATAGCGGTCCCAATATCTGCAGTCACTAATGCCGGTGCATCATTCACACCGTCACCGACCATTCCGGTTACTTTACCTTGGGCCTTTTGTTGTTTAATCACGTCAACTTTTTGCTCAGGTAAAACATTGGTAATCACTTCATCAATTCCCAATAATTGACCAACGGCTTCACCGGTCTGCTTTGAATCGCCCGTAATCATCATGGTGTGAATCTGTTGATCTTTCAAAAACTGAATTGTCTGCTTTGATCTTTCATTTGGTGTATCCATCAATGCAATCAGGCCAATTACCTTATCGTTTTCGGCGAGATAGACAACTGTCTTGCCTTCACCGGCAAACTGACGCATCTTCTTATCGATTAATGACGATACTTCCGAAAACAAGCTTGGCTTTTTAATGGCATACACCTTACTGCCATAAACAGCTTGAACCCCTTTACCAATTTCATTTGACACATCAACCTGAAGCCTTTCGGTTGGTACAAAATGACTTGCAATTGCAGCAGCCAGTGGATGATTGATTTGAGATTCAATGGCAAAAATAATGTTTGTTAACTTGTCTTTGTCTTTAGAATCAACTAAATAAAAGTCCGTGACTTCCGGTTCTCCTTTGGTGAGCGTTCCCGTTTTGTCAAAAGCAACCGTCTCTAATTCTGCTAAATTGGACAAATACGAACCACCCTTGAATAGAACACCCTTTTTAGCTAATTGCGATAGGGCAGAAAGTGTTGCCGGTACCGCTGCAGCTGCAAAAGCACATGGTGAAGCTGAAATCAGAAAAACAATACTTCTATATAAACTAACGTTTAACCCCCAGTTAAAGCCCCAATAACCAGCCGCCAAAACAAGTGGGAATAAAATTAAGACGGCCGTGACATATTTAGGTTCCAACAGTTTAATCCTGGTTGCAGTCTTACTTAAATGACTCTGAGACTGTTCGACCAATTTTAAAATTTTAGCAAGGACCGTTTCATCATTCCTTTTCGTTGCTGTCATCATAAACGTGGCATTTCCGTTGACCGTACCCGCAAAGACATTATCACCAGGTCCTTTTTCTCTGGGAATACTCTCACCATTGATAGCTGATTCGTTAATGGCAGGTTGACCACTAATGATTTGACCGTCTATTGGTACCTCGTCACCATTTTGTACCTGAATTCGATCGCCAATTTTGACATCGTTAACCGAAATTTCCGAAGCCTTTCCGTCATCATCGATTCTCTTGGCCTTAACCGGTGTCATTTCCAATAAAGCTTTAATTTCCCGCCGGCTTTTGCCTTCAGCAAATTCTTCCAAGAAATGTGCACCGGCAAATATCAGAACCAGTAACGCTGCTTCTTCGTAACTCCCAATGAGAATGGCACCAACAGCACCTAGTGACATTAATAAATGAATGTTAGGCATGAATCTGCTAGTTCTTTTGCTTTCCAAAATGGTCTTTTCAAAGCCTTCAAAAATAACGTGATATCCCGAAGAAACTGTCGCAATTAAAAATAAACTGGTGACAATAGCTGAGTTAAAACCAGAAAACATTAATACCAGATCAAGTAGATACAGGATCAGCCCAAAAAAGTATAATTTGGTTGTCATTTTCAATTTTTTCACGAGACTTACCTCCCTGTCTAATAATTGTCAATTTCAATCTAACGTACATTTGAATTTACGTTCATATGAGTATCTCCTCATATGAATATCTTATCATTTATTTTCAAAAATCTCAAGCATTGCTTCCTGCTTGACACAATGCGACTAAATTCGTACATTATAATTATTATAGATTTCCACGGAGGTAATCATTTGACTGAACAGGATCACAAACAAGCCTATGAACAAATGAAAGAAAATGGCATTCCGCTTTCCGAACATATTGATACGGTAACCACTGTTTTTAAAGTCATTGCCGATCAAACACGAATGAGAATTCTGTTGGCGTTGTCGGAAACATCATTAAGTGTTAATGAAATTGCCGATATCTTAACAATGAGTCAATCCAGCATCTCCCACCAACTTCGGGTGTTAAAGGACAATCGACTGGTAAAGGGAACACGGCTCGGGAAACAAATTCACTATCAATTAACCGATGATCATATTGTTCAAATATTCAAACAGATCATTGAACATATAGAAGAAAAGAAACAGCATCATTTATCCTGATGCAACAAAAAATGATTTGACCATTTGCCATTATGAGGCATTAGGTCAAATCATTTTTTGGTGACTATTTTGACAATTATCTCGTTGCACTCAAGCAGTGACCTTATCATTCTCATGGTCTCCTGCAATTTTAGATCTATTCAGAAGCAACGATGACGTCACCACCGAAACGGATGAGAAAGCCATTGCCAAGCCCGCCAATTCAGGGCTTAACTGAAGGCCGATACCAACTAGAATTCCTGCAGAGATTGGAATACCAATTAAATTGTAAATGAAAGCCCAAAACAGATTTAATTTAATTCGATTAAATGTCTTTTTGGCAATATCAAGTGCACGAACAACGCCCAGTAAATCATTTTGAATTAAAATAATTTCACCTGATTCAATGGCAATATCCGTTCCAGATCCCATTGCAATACCAACATTGGCAACGGTTAGTGCCGGTGCATCATTAATACCATCCCCAACGAAAGCGACTTTGCCTGACTGTTGTAAAGCTTTAACATGGTCAGCCTTTTCATTTGGCAAAACGCCGGCAATGACTTGATCGATGCCAACTTGTCTGCCAATCGCTTGAGCAACCCGTTGATTATCCCCGGTTAACATAACCGTTTTAAGTCCTCGGGAACGTAATTCGGTAATTGCTTCAGTAGCGGTTTTCTTAGGGGTATCTTGGATTGCAATCAACCCAATGATTTTTTCATTTAAGCCGACCAACACAACCGTTTTGGCATCATTCTGTAATTTAGCCATTTGCTTCTTCATTTCATCAGATAACAGATAATCATTTGATAGTTTATCACTGCCAACAAAGGCTTTTTGATTGTTAACAACTGCTTTAACACCTTTACCTTCAATATTTTTAAATTTTTTGGCCTTTTGATAAGTTATCTTGGCTCCACTCACTTTAGCCATAACCGCGGCTGCCAGTGGGTGCTCGGAATTCTCTTCCAAACTTGCGGCAACTTGAAGCACTTTTTCCTGATTACCTACGACATCGGTAACAACCGGCTTTCCCGCAGTAATTGTACCTGTTTTGTCAAAAACAACTGTTTTAACGTCGTTGACCTCTTCAAGTGCCTGGCCATTTTTAATTAAGACGCCCTTTTTTGCGGATCGACCGGTACCCACCATCAGAGCAGTCGGCGTGGCCAATCCCAAGGCACACGGGCAGGCAATGACAATAACAGATACGGAAAATAACATCGCCTGAACTGCCGGTGCACCTAAAAATACAAACCAAATCACAAAGGTCAAAATAGCAGCGATTAGAACTGCCGGAACAAAAATACCCGAGATCCGATCAGTCAGATTTTGAATAGGCGCATGACTGGTCTGGGCTTTTCTGACTAATTCGACAATTTGGGACAAAGCTGTGTCTTTGCCAACCTTGGTAGCCCGAAAAATAATCATACCGTCCGAATTAATCGTTGAACCGATAACGTTGTCGCCGATTTTTTTGACGACGGGCATACTTTCACCCGTTACCATAGATTCGTTAATGTTAGTGACACCTTCAGTAACAACCCCGTCAACAGGTACCTTTTCGCCCGGACGAACCCGAATCATGTCTCCCACTTGAACTTGTTCAAGTGGCGTTTTAACATACTGTCCCTTGGATAAAACTTCCGCTTCCTTAACCTGCAAACTCACCAACTTACCTAGAGCATTAGAAGCACTGTGATGCATCCGTTCCTCCAAAGCGTCGCCAAGCAACACAAAAACAGTTACAAGCGCAGCGCTTTCGAAGTAAACCGCTCTTCCAGTCATCATTGCAAAAAGTGAGTAAAAATAAGCAACGGAAGTTCCTACGGCAACCAGTGTATTCATGTTGGCATTATGATGTTTAAATGCCGCCCATGCGCTTTTCCAATAAGGAACCGCTGAAACCAACATAACCATTGTGGTTGTAATGAAGGCAATCCAGTTGTATCCGGGCATCATCCAATGAAACGGCATCAAAACCATTTGAAGCAGCATTGGGCTTGCCAAAATTAATGAAAGCCAAAACTTTTTCATATTGGATAATTTCATTCGTTAACAATCACCTTTCCATGGAACATATTCATACCACATGCATAATTGAATTCACCGCTTTTATCAGTACTAACCGAAACCTCGACATTTTTATTTAACGGTAGGTTCTTTTTAAAAGACAATTCTTCAGATTGTACTTTAGCTAAACAGGACGAGTCGTTAATCCGATGAAAAATCAATTTCGCAGGAACACCTTGTTTAAGCGTGACCGTACTTGGTTCATATCCATGATCAACATTGATCTTAATGAGTTGAGTATGACTATTAGTTGTTTCCGACTTGTCCTGACCACCAAAAAGTTTTTTAAAGTTCATCATTATTTCCTACTTTCTATATTTAAAATTAGTTTTTAACAATTATTTTCCCATGGAACATATTCATACCACATGCATAATCAAATTCTTGTGCTTTATCGGTCGGAATTTCAATTTCGGTCACACTCTGTTTTGTTAAGTCTTTGTCAATGCCCAACTTTTCAAACACAACGTGTGATAAACAAGCGGTTGAGTCATTCATTCGAAAACTCACTTTGGCTGGTATTCCTTTTTTTAAAAATAATGTACTTGGAGAATAACCTCCATCAACCAAAACAGTTGTTTCCTGTTTATTATCTGTAACCTGCGCATCAGCAACCGACCCTTCATGCTTACCAAAGAACCACCAGACAATAAATGCGATTAACAGGATTGCTACCATAAACGTTATCATCTGTAACATCAAACCTACTTCCCTTCATCAATATTCTTTAACAAAAACAATCAGCTGATTTCTTGTTGGTCTCAGTCAAATTTACAAACGTAAACTTTCCATATTTATAATCTACACTTGTAAACTTGAAAATGCAAGCATTTTCTGAAATATGCAAAAAATAAGTGCTTTAGTCCTTAGCGTCACTTGGCAGACAACTACTAAAAAACTATTTTTAATAGAATTTAAAGCGCTTTCGAATTTTCTTTTAAAATCGCTTATACTAGAGTTATCAATAAAACTCCGAAAGGATAAATCCTATGGAAACCGACTACATTTCAATTTCCTGTATCCCACTACCAACTTTTATTCAGGGTGGATATGCCATTTTTGATGCAGGAGAAACTCACCCCAATCGAAACGACCTTCAGTACTTTGTCCTCATGTTTATGGTAAAAGGCACATTATTCATTGCCGAAGACGGCCATAATTACACACTCAAGCAAGGTGACGTTTTTATTCTCCTGCCTCGTCATCATCACTATTCATGGAAAACAGTAGAAGAACAAACCGAATACTATTGGCTTCACTTTTCTGTAACGGGTAAATGGCTTCAGGGACCGACGCCGGTAGAAGTGAATTCTAAAATCAATATTCCAACACTTCATTATTTCACGCCTTCAGTCACCCTTTACCTAAAAAAATGTCAACAATTGACTGATGAGGATGCGACTTTTAAACTCATTAATCGAATTTTTAAGAATAGCGCCTTACAAAACAACCTTGGCTTTTGGCAGGCTCAACAACAATTCATCGATCTTCTCCAAACGGTCCAAGAAAAAATCCAACACGAATCATCTTATACGAGACTTGCCGAAAATATCGAACGTTATTTGAGGGATCACTTCGATGAAAAAATTACAAATACCTCTCTTGGACAGAAGTTTCATGTCCATCCAAATTCCGTTACGTTAAGTATGAAGAAAACATTTGGGATGACACCCAATGCCTTTTTAACCAAATATCGACTTGAAGAAGCTGTCAAAAGATTATTAACAACATCCGAACCCATCAACCAGATTGCCACAGATGTCGGTTATCGTAACATTTATTATTTTTCATCCAACTTCAAACAACATTATGGGATTTCACCAATCGCATACCGTGAAAAATTTACGCGCAAATAAAAACAGAAATTAAATTAAATTAGATTTAATCTAGTTCCTGTTTTTATATTAATTCATTATTTAGAAACATGTACCCTGATCATATTCCATGAAAGTGGCTGTAATTTCGCTTTAATTTCATGATCGTCTGTCAATACATCCAAGGATTGTAATCCCATTTTGCCATCCCTGTTGTCGGCTTTGACATCGTAACCGTAAAATTGAGTAGCCTCAATCACTTTTTTAACATTCAAGTCTCGCAACAATGTACTAAAATCAATCACTTCAGTCTGACTTTTATTTTCAGCAAAAATTGTAACTTCATCTTGTGATTGATCATATGTCGCAATACTATCAAGATACGGTACTGCGTCAAATTCACGCGATTTATATGTTGCAACGTCAACCTCAGGAGTCAGGGCAATTCCCTTTCCGTAATTCGAGACCTGCATATATGGATAAAAAATGGATTGGAACCAAACACCCTGATCAGTTGTCATAATCGGCGCAATAACATTAACCAGCTGTGCTAAACAGGCAATCTTTACCCGATCACTATTTTTCAATAATGTCATTAATAAGCTGCCAATCAACAATGCATCTTCAAAATTATAGACATCTTCCAAAAGGTGTGGTGCCGTCTGCCAAGGCGCCGTTTTGGCATCTTGGTCATTTGAATGATACCAAACGTTCCACTCATCAAGCGATAGATTAATTGTTTTTTGGTTCGTTTTCGTGCCTTTACAGCATCGCATATTGCTACAACACCTTTGATGAACTCGTCCAAATCAATATTTTTGCCAAGATAATTGTCAAGTTCATTAGGGTCGTCGTCACCATAAAATCCATAATATCTGTGTAATGATAAGTAATCCACGTTGTCGTAACATTGGTCCAGTACAGTTTTTTCCCAATCACCAAAGGTTGGGTTATCCATTGAGGAACTTCCACAGGCAACCAGCTCTATTGAATCATCAACCGCCAACATCGCCTTGGCCGCTTCATTAGCCAAATGACCATATTCATACGCCGTCTTTTGACCGATTTCCCAAGGCCCGTCCATTTCATTACCCAAGCACCACGTTTTGATATTGTATGGTTGTTCCTGGCCATTCTGTCGACGAAGATCACTCCAATAAGATCCTTTAGGAAAATTACAGTATTCAACTAAATTCGCAGCAGCCATAATACCGCGAGTACCAAGGTTGACAGCCATGTCTGCTTTGGTTCCCACCTTGTCCGCCCAGTTCATAAACTCATGTAATCCAAATTGATTGGTCTCAATTGATCGCCAAGCCAAATCCAAACGGGTTGGTCGCGCGTCTTTTGGCCCGATACCATCTTCCCATTTATATTGAGAAACAAAATTACCACCCGGATAGCGAACAATTGGTATATTTAACTTTTTAATCGCGTCAATCACATCCCGGCGCAAGCCATCATTATCTGCTGTCGACTGCCCTGGTTGATAGATTCCTTCATAAACGGCTCGACCCAGCTGCTCAATAAATGACCCGTAAATTCGTTCATCAATTTTCGAAATTTGATTACTGGGATCAACTTTTAATGTTGCTTTCATCACTCATTTCCTCCTTCTAATAAATAATCGCCACTTATTCTAACCTTCGTTCAAGCTGCCCCGCCGTTCCAATAAAGTCGTGCGGATTCCCTTTTCCTGTCTTTCAAACTTGATATACAGCAGGATAAGTAGTCCACCAATGACAAAGAAAATTGCGGGTAAATATGAAATACAGAATCTAATAGCTGAGAGGACTTGATCATTTTGAACGGCACCTGCCTTGTACCCGGCACGTGCCAGAACAATTGAAGGTGCCCAACCGCCTAATCCTGATCCCATTTTAATTGCAAAGGAGCTACCAATAGCAGTCAAGAAGCCACTGGCTCGAATACCGTTTTTCCACTCACCGTAATCAACCGTATCTGCGAGCATTGCAAATGGCAGGGTGACGGAGATTCCTGTTCCAATGGAAGCTAACGACCACGCAAGGGATAAGCCAATGAATGACTGTCCGGTAAAGGCTATCAGAACTTGCCCCAAGGCCGCAAGAAACATCCCGGCCATTAAGACATACGTTTTCCGGAATTTCTTGACCAGAAACGGAATGGCAACCATACCAATCAATTGCATCATAACCAAAGCATTTAATATCGACGCGAATTCTTTATGTCCTAAATTATATTGAGTGTAATAGACAACAACTGAGGTTCGGGACGCATTTCCCAACCAATAGAAGATAAAGACAAGCACTAAGATAAACCATGGCCAGTTCGATTTGGCCGCCTTAATGGAACTCAAGATTGAAACAGCTTTTTTGGGTTTATTAATCTCACGGGTATCTGAAAACGCAAACATTAACAAGCCGAATCCGATAACCCCCAAAATTATGGCTGTATTTCTCCAACCAGCTTGAGGTGTGTCTCCAAAGAAAGAAACAAAACTTAGCGTGAAAGTAGCAGTAATAAAATAACCAATCATGCCGCCGATGCTTCGGGTACTATTTAACTTAATTCGCTGATCGGAATCATTACTTAAATTAGGCAGAATTGATGTAATTGGTGTCCCAACACCCGTGTACGAAATACCAAACAGCAAATAAGTGATTAACGCCCACCAGAATTTACCCGTTGCACTTAAATCCGGTGACCAAAACATTAGGACAAAGAAAATGGCAAACGGAAACGCCATCCATAGCCAATACGGCCGGCTTTGCCCCCATTTGGTATGGGTATGGTCAATAATGAACCCCCAAATTGGTGCATCAAAAGCATCTAAAATTCGAGCAGCCAGCAAAATAGTACCTGCAGCTGCGATCGACAATCCAAAAACATCCGTAAAATAATACAAAATAAACGTTGTCACCGTTGTATAAAGTAAATTACCGGCAGCATCAGTGCTGGCATAAGCTAACATTCTATGAAACGGAATTTTGACTTTACTATTGATTGCTTCTCCAACAGAACTTTTCATGTGAATCCCTCCAAATCTGCTTAATCTTGAAATTCTTGTGTTTTACCATCAAAGCGAACAGCTAACTTAGTCGTATAGAACCGGCTGGATGTATCCAAGTTGACGTACTTTCGAAGATAAGGTGCAAAACTTCTGACTTGATATTGATGATCATCCTTTTTTTGAACGGCACCATTAATCGCATGATATTGACCGGCTTTATCCGAATAGAGATACGTTGTTTGGCCAAACCCATTTAGGTAGGCAACCAACTCTTCACCCATGTCCCAGTCATCTTCACCGGTATAACCATCCGGAAATAATCTTGAGAAGATGCCACCATCGGAAGCAAAGATTGATTGGCCAAACCGATTTCGAGACAAATCCGGACGGTTTAAATTAGGGCCGGCAATACTATAGGTTGAAGCCGCTTCACCAGGTTGAAGTTTTCGATCAGTTGTCGATGCATTTGCGTCATACATATAAAGTACGGCATTCGTTGCTCGATAAGCAGCTTGAACGAGTGCCACATCACCTAATTTCTCTCCGGTTATTTGAGCCGCAGCAGCAGTTACACCACCCCATAGAGAATGAATCATATAGGAAAGCGCTTCCCACCATCTATCCGGACTTTGAGATCTAAAATCATTACTAAAACCGATATTGGCTTTAAGTAACTCACCATAATTATTGGCACCTTTTTGATTATTGGTTAAAGCAAGCGCTGCCGCAGCGGGCCCAAAACCGGCATTGTCAAAGAAGTGCTCAGTCATTGCGGCTGCCAACGTATCACTATCCGCTTCAACACGTTTTGTAGCCGTTTGCCAAGAACGTGAAATTTCTTTATATTCATGTGCAAGGCCGGCATTTTTAACGTCTTTCAGTAAGTCTTCAATATACATAAAGTAAACACCCAACATCTGAGCCTCTTCTTTACCACGCTGATTATCATGCAAATCCGGATTTACTCTGACATCAAATACTTCGGTTGCCCATTTTAAATAGTCCATTGGTTTATGCAGGGTTAAATATTTTGCTGGGCACTTTGATAATAGATAAAATAAATGAGCAATGTATTCCAAATCCATAACCCGATAAAAATCGCCATAAAGCTTTCGCGGCTTCCTAAAATTTCCATCAACAAACCATTTGGTTCTCACGTATTTAACAGCGCTTTCTTCAATTTCACCAATTTTTTGACCAAGGTTGGAAATATGGGGGTCCAGTAAACATTCCTGAAGAACGAATGTCATCTTTCCAATAGACTCACCTTGATTTGAAACCGGGCCAAAACTATATGGTACCTTACCATCTTTCCCGGAATATGATTGATGACAAATATAATCTGCCCGGGTAGCAAGCAGCTGATTAACAGAACTCATGACATTAAAAACGCACATATCCGATGTGCCATCCGCAAACCTAACTACAAGTTGATGTTCACCAAGGCCTTGGGGATTAAACCTCAACCGGTTGTCGTGACAATCCGATGTCATGTCTTTACTGACAAGTTCAGAACCTTTTTTATATTTAACGATAATTTGTTCAATTTGTTGATTATCTGCCGGTATAATTGTAACCAGTTGCTTTTGACCACTTTGGACAAGGGGTTCAAAGCTAATATTGGGATGGCCAAACTGTTTTGCAGTTCTGTAAAAATTTTCTCTGTCCGAGTAAGCATGAATGACAAATTCCCAAGAAACGGTTTGATTTGGTTGAATGTCAATTTCGTTTTGCGGATAAATCCAGTCATGGTGCGGTCGCTTATCCGATTTGTAACCACCAGCCAAAACAAATTCATGAAACAGCATCCCGTCCAGTGATGGAGAAACATTTTCAAAAAAACGGTTTGTATAATCGTTATATGTGCCGACAGACAGCACATTACCACCAGTTTGGTAAACACCTAAGTTAGGGTTCGTGTTATCACGCCTAACAGCAGCTAGTTTTGTGTAATTTGCTGAAATTGATGGGAAAACAGCTGCTGATTGATTGGCATTTCGATGCACATTTTTATCTCGAAACATGACGTAAGCCAAACTGATCCAGACACCGAAATCGTTAATCGTCATTATTTCTTTGCCATGATTAACCATTTCAATTCGCCAATAGAGCGAATCATCCCTTAAAATAAATTTTTCGATAATTTCTACTTTGCCCAGCAGAAAGGACAGACGACTTTCTGACTCATTACTCTTAATTATTGGTGTCTCATTAATGCTTACGTATTGATGACCATTAATCGTAATATGAAATTCACCAAATAATTTATCATTATCTTGATACTTAAGGCTCTTCAAATAAGCCGGATCAATGACCCAATTCATTTTACTTGGATCATCATTGATCGTTAAATTAACAATAGCGCCCCTTTCATTTTGTTTAACGGTAAAGTATTTTGATTTCATGGGAAAGTCTCCTCAATAGTTTGTTGTAAACGCTTACGTATATAAGGATAACGGGTTTGTCCCGATTATTAAATGCGTTATCTGCCAAACTTTTTATACAAATTAAATAACTTTATGTAAAATATTTCACAATTTATTTATACTATTTAACAATTATCTTTTAACCAAGTGAAAAATTAGCATCGAATCTTGCAACTATACTAAGAATCCCTTGAATTGAGGTAATCATATAAATTCTAAAAATTAACAATTGTTTTATAAAAACTAACAATTGTTAACTGTTAAAAATTGTAAATCAAACGAGAATGACATGCGGGTTTAAGTACCCTAATCAAAAAAACAGTATCTCCGGCATTGGTTTATTCCAATGCTGAAAACGCTGTTTTATATACTTAGTTACACATTACACTTATCAAATTGATTTATTTTTGTGGTAATCAACTAATGAATCCCTAACTTTTAACGAGCTTTCTATTAAAGTGGTGTCAATTTCCATATTGTCGTTTTCCATCATATTAATTAACCGCCGGGCAGATTTTTTTCCCATGACTTGGGGATTTTGCTGAATAGTTGTAATTTGTGGTTGAACAAGTTTGGCCCAGTCCCAATCGTCAAATGCCACAACCCCTAATTGTCCTGGTACGGCCACATGGTAATGGGAAAGAATTGCAATCACCCGCATTAAAATCGTTCCTTTAAGTGCATAGACAGCAGTTCGATTTTCCAGATTATCACTAAGCGCCATTAATAAATTATAGATGTCACTATCACTGGTAGACCGATCAATCTCAATCAATTTGGCGCTTATACCTACTTTGTCGACAATATCCTTGATAGCGCTATATCTTTCCGTTCGAGCAGAATTATCAATAATCTTCTCACTAATCATCACGATCCTTTGGTATCCCATTCGAACAATAAAGTTCCCGAGCAACTGGGAGTAACCATAATTATCGGTCGTAATCTCCGGCCATGATTGCGGTGTCAACTTGCGATCCACAATCACCATTGCTGTACCGGTATCTTTAATAAATTGATAATGTGAAGCCATTTCAGAAACAGGTTGGAGAATAATCCCGTCTACCCGAAGGCTCAGCAATCTTTCCAACTGCTTTTGTTCTTGATCGAGTGAATTATTCGAATTCATCAAAATAATTTGATAACCGGATTCTTGAAAAATTTGATCTGCTCCCTTAAAAAGCATTGAGGAAAATATATTTTCAATATCAGCCACCACCATACCGATAAGATGGGTTTGCTTATCCGTCAAGGCTTTTGCCTGTTGGTTAATTCGATAACCACTTGTCTTAATAATTTGATCAATTTTTGTGCGGGTATCCTCTGACATTCGTTCAAAATGACCATTTAGGAACCTCGAAATTGTTGCCTTGGAAACGCCTGCCATTTTTGCAATATCGTTAATCGTCATCTGCTTATCGCTCATTTTCTAATCACCTAAATGTATTTTACCCGCAATAATCCTAATTTGAAAGCTAAATCAGTATAACCAATTAATATTTATTCAAACTTTCAATCCGTTTTAATAGTGAATCAAACCCTAATTTAGAAAGTGTCTGATCATTATTCTCATGAATATTAAAGTTTCGATTTTCCAAGTCATTAAAATCGTCTATCAAATATTTAGCCATTAAAAATACTGTTAAACGGTCTTTTAACTGTCTTTCGTAATCACTGGATTCTCGGAAATGAATCGTATCAAGAACATGAAAAGCGAACTTTTCGGCATCAATAGTCGTTCTGTTTTCTGACATATTTAGTCACCTGTTTCAATCTTATTCACTGGCCATTTAGGATTATCCCCCGCCAACACCCTGACCACTTCACTTGCTGCGTCAACGGCCATTCGGGCCATGCATTCCTTGGTATTTGAAGCAATATGTGGTGTCAGCAAAACATTATCGAGTTGATAAAAATCACTTGTTAGGCGAAGAGGTTCTTCGTTAAAAACATCTAAAGCTGCACCGCCAATAGTATGCGTTCTTAAAGCATTAATCAAGGCAGTTTGATCAACCAGTGCGCCTCTTCCCAGATTAATTAAAACAGCAGAATCCTTCATCTCGTTAAACTCATTCTTGCCAATTCCCTGTTGATTATCAGGTGTAACCGCCATATGCAACGTGATAATATCCGACTCTTTCAAAAGCGTTTCGCGATCAACCAATTGGCCATCTTCCGACTCTTTGACAAATGGATCGTAAATCATTATTTTCATATCTAATCCGGAAGCTTTTTTTGCAACCATTCTGCCAATCCGTCCATACCCCATAATGCCCAACGTTTTACCTGCCACATCGAATCCCATGTGAGTATTTTTATACTCAAAATGCCCCTTTCTCATTTCATCAGAGATAGACGTTAAGTTTTTAGAAACATCAAGGATTTCAGCGAGTGTTGTTTCGGCGACCGTTGACGCATTTGCGTTTGGCGTAATTGTCACCCAAATCCCCGCTTTTGCCATGAAATTTTGATCAACATTATCGTACCCAACACCGTGTCTTGCAATTACCTTCAAATTTGGCAGTTGTTTAATCGTTTGATTGGGGAAGGGATCCGTCATCAAAATAAGGCCATCTGCATCACCGGCATTTTTTTCGATTGAGTCACTAGCCATACTGTCCAACTCAATAAGAGACAGCCCGTGATCCGTTAAATACCGCTTGCCTTCCACTGAAAGACCCTTTGGAACTGCAACTTTTGTCATGTTTAACATCCTCACTTTCCTTAATCCGAGTCTTAACGAAGTAAATAACCGCCGTCAACCGGAATTGTCACACCCGTCACGTAATCTGACGCACTGCTTGCCAAAAAGACAATGGTTCCCATTAATTCTGAGGGCTTTGCCCAATGGCCTGCAGGAATATGCGCTAAAATTTCTGTGTTTCGCTCTGAATTGTTTTGAAGTGCTTTAGTCATTGGCGTATCAATGTAGCCTGGTGCAATTGCATTGACTTGAATATTATCAGGAGCCAACGCATCAGCATAGGCTTTTGTGAGTCCAACAACACCATGTTTGCTTGCAGTATACGGAAAAATAAATTTTCCTGCTCTGAAAGACTGCATTGAACCAACATTAATTATTTTGCCGTGTTTTTGTTCAGCCATCACTTTTGCGGCTTCATGAGATAAGTAATAGAGGCCGTTTAGGTTTGTATTAATGACCTTTCTCCAATCCTCATCATTGAAATGATCCCATTCATTTCGAATCTGAATGCCGGCGTTGTTAATTAAAATGTCGATTCCGCCAAATGATTTTTTAACCGCTTCAACAATTTTTTGAACAGCACCTTCTTGGGTAATGTCACTTTTTATGAAATCAATTTGACCGCTAACACTCTTTGCAAATTCGGCTGCTTCCTGCCAGCCCTTATCGCTATAGCTTGCAACAAATACCTTTGCTCCTGATAACAGCAAGGCTTTGGTATATGAAAAGCCAAGGCCGCTGGCGCCACCTGTAATCACTGCAACTCGATTATCCAAACGAAATTTATCTGTACTAAATTCAATGCTTTCTGACATTTTCCACCACTCCTCCTACTAAAACTGACTATTTCCCAGTACCTCAAGATCAGCCTCAAGTCCGGCAAGATCCGTTGGGTATTCCAGTCCAATAGGGATTTGTTTATCAAATTTTGCAATCAGTGACTGCCAATCCAAAAGTCCTTTAGAAAAGGGAACCGTTTCAGGTTCTCCTTTCTCGTTGAGAACATAACTCTTTAGATGAATATATTTAGTGAAATCAAGTAATTGCTCTGTCACTTTCTTTGTATCATGATTTGTATAAATCCAGTTACCAAGATCATTAACAAATCCAATTTCAAGTCCATGACGTTTGGCCGTCGTAAAGAAGGTTGCTAATTTATCAGGATCACTATTCTCTGCTGTTTGGTCATTCTCAATATTCAGTTCAATCGTTTTGGGCAAAATTGAATTCAAAATTGCCAATTCTCCATCATTATCTTTATGAAAGTCACCTAATGTCATTTTTAAATATGAACTTCCCATCAACTGGGCTTCTGACAGATACAGCAGGATTCTTTCGTTAATTTTCCCATTAATAAAAAGATTATCAGGAATTGAATAAAAATATGTCAGTCTGTAGTTAAGCCGTAAACGCCCCAGTTGCATCAGTTCGCTCATTTTTTCTTGATTATATTCCCGTCTAAGTTCAATATTTGAAACACCTAATTGTCTTAATGACTGGACAAGTTGCAGCTGTGTTTGACCTATATTGTGATCATGTTGTAAAAGCAACGTATTTAAAACAAATCGATTCATATTCATCATGAAAAGTCACCTCGTTCAATATTTTGGTTAACCGGTTTCTCATTAAGATTACCATCATCATATTACAAGACCACAATAATCGTCAAGTCAAAAATAGATATTATTAAAAAGCCAACACCCGTCTCAAATCCGCTTCATTACATATATCAAGTATAAATAGATAGCCTAAAATCGAAATAAGTTTGACATTTCACAATAATCATGTTTATAATGAAATCGCTTTTATGGTTAACCGGTTTCTCTTTTGGCAAACACACATGACAATTTAGGAGTGAACAACATGTCAAATATCATTATAGGAATTTTGCTATTTTTAACTTTCATTGGATTTATAGTGTTCGTAATGCGTGGCGGCAATATCATGATCGGCTTTTTGATTATGGCCGTTCTCTGGACCGTTATCGGTGGCATTCCGTATAAAGAAGCCATCAATGATATTTTTTCTCAACCGGCAATGGATTATGGATCCACGATTATGGTAATCATTTTTGGTTCGTGGTTTGGAAGAGTTCTAGTAGATACCGGTGTTGCAGGTGCTATCAGTGAACAGGCAGTAAAGGTAAGTTATAAACATCCTATTTCCGCTGCTATTTTAGTCTGCCTGATTACTGCCTTTATCTTCACAAGTTCATATGGTGTCGGTGCTGTCATTGCCATTGCTGTCATTCTTCTACCAATTTTACAATCATTGGGTCTGTCCAAAAATGTCGCAGTTGTCGCTTTTGTTATGTCAATTGGCGCCCCAATGTACGTTAATATTGTCATCATTAAACAAATTCAATTATTCTTTCCGAAAGTTATTTATGGTGCCAAATACCTAACATATGGGTTCAGTGCAATGGCGGTCCAAATGATCGTTGTTATCCTTTTCATTTTAGTTCATGCTAAATCCATCCACAAAAATGAAGTTACCAGCACTGATGTTAAAGATGTGAACATTCCAAGTGTTCCAAAGATTTCATACATTTTACCTGTTTTTCCTGTTTTAATGAACTTAATCTTTGGATGGCAGCCTATTCCGGCACTGATGCTGTCGATCTTCTTAGTTCTCTTGACTACCGGACACTTAAAGACATATAAAAATGCATTGAGCATGATTAATCAAACTGTCAGCAAAGCCATTTCGGATATCTCCGGTTTAATTGTCATGTTGCTTTTTCTAACCATGTTTAGTGCAGCGGCAGTCAAAAACACAGCTCGCTTTGGCACTATTTTAAAAAGTATTGTCCCTCATGATCCGTTTATTCTGGCAATTGCCTTTGGTGTTCTTGCCCCACTTGCACTATTTCGTGGCCCGCTTATGGTCTGGGGAGCTGGATCGGCAACAGCTGCTGTTTTGGCAGCAACCGGTTTTTTCAATCAGTATTTTGCCTTTTGCGCCATTATTGTACCGGCCGTTTCGATTGCAATTTCTACCTGCATTACCCAATCTTGGAACCTGTGGGTGGTTGAACACACGGAATTAAATGTTAAAGACTTTTTAAAAACCGGTGTGCCCTATGGGTGGTTGACAAGTATCATTAATCTGTTACTTGCGGCAATGATGTTCCATTAAGCTCATTACCTGTTTGTGAACGATTAACTGATAGCTTTTCATAAAAACATCAAAAAAGCACATGCTTAGCAAAGATTGAAACGTTACTCTGCTAAGCATGTGCTTTTTAAATAATCTTATTTATGAAAAATCATTTCATCAAATCAAGTGTTACTATCCAATATTTATATTGTTTGGTCATGTGCTTCACTTTTGTTTTCGAGCCACTATGTTTTTGTGCAATTGTTGCATACATGGTTGTATAGCCCTTTTGCAATCTGGTGATAATCATTTTAGTACCGCCATTCATCAAATACTCCTTTTCCCCTTTATTTTTGGAAATCGGATCAATATAGGCACCATGATATCCTCTTGGAACGTTAATTTTTAAAATAACGTGTTTGGAAAACGATAAAGCCACCATTCGCTTTAATGTCGTTGACGAATAAGCCATATCGGAATATTCACCACCGACTTTAACACCTTGATCATCAAGTGATTTTTTTAAGCCAAACATGGATGTCCCTCGAAAAACCGTTAATGGTGCTGATAATTTGAATTGATGAATGCCGGAATTAATATTCTTAACGTCCGAGCGAATTTTCTTAGAGGCCTTCTTTTCCGACCCCCTAAGTGCATCATTAATAGCTTCATAACCATCTCCGGTATAGTAACGAATCGCATGACGCTGATTACCGGTTAACTTTTTCGACCATTTTAAAGAAGAACGCGTTAATTTATCAATTTCATGCGCATTGTTTCGAATCGACTTATAAGAGTATAGCGAATCGTGAGTATCCTGGAAAAATAATTTATTCGGATTACCGGGAACCGTAATGATATAACCTGCATTCCCGGCTAATTTTTGCTGAACCGTCAATGCGGTATTTTTCGGAATTTGAACCGGATTTTGATAATCAGGCTGATCATTTTTCGTCTCGTAGGCTGTAATCGACCTCCTGGTTACAAAAGCCTGTTTACCAACATTTGTTGCATGCGTATAAGTATTGATCATCAACAGGTTCGTCTCGCTTGTATGTTTATGAGCCGTTTTTGCGTATGTCGGGCTTTGCATTGAAATCCCCGCTAACAAAGCCACTGCAAAAATCCATCCCTTAACTTTCCTCAATATGATTCATTCCCTTCAAAATGATGAGTTTAATTCTACACTTTTTGCCTATTTATGGCTTCTTTAAAGCTGAAGGTTAATAAAAATAAAAACAAGTTAACTAATTCTTTATAATAAATTTAAATAAATATCATTTTAATGACGTACTAGTATTGTAAAAATGAACCCCATCATTATGAATGGGATTTTAGAAGTAAGGGGTTAGCGCTAAAAATACATTACAATCCGAGAAAATACACAACAAAAAAGAAGCAACTACAATTGCTTCGAATTTAAGTATGATTTTTTATCTAGACAAATTATTTTTATTTAAGGTTCTTCTCCAAAAAATTAGCAATATCCGTACCAACCTGATTATAAGTCGCTTGGGTTGGATGCAACTTACCATCTCCGAATATTGACGTGTCAATCGTTGTCGGTACAATATCTGGGTCAACCGATCTCCAATCTAAATATTTGACGCCATTATCCTCATAAACTTCAGCTTCGGCATCACACAATTGAGACAATGTATAATCGTGATACCCAACGGTACTATACGCATCTGATTGCTGATCTGTTCCAAATGCCGTGACATAACAGTTCAAAGGCAAAATCCCAAATAATTGGATAGTCGGATTTTGACGCTTTATTCCCTTAATCTGATCATCCAGAACTTGTGTCACATCCGTCAGAGAGGAATGGAAGTAGTCGTTAACGCCATAAGCAATTGTCGCGATATCAACCTTTTTAAAATTTGTCGTAGTAACGTTTGATGTTAAATCCAAATTTGTATCACCAACAACCTTGCCATTATTTTGGCCAAGATTCGTATCCAATACATAAAGCTGTTGACTAACTAACTGAGGATAGGGACTTGTGGCATATGACGAGCCTGTCCACCCCTTTGTAATAGAATCTCCTAAACTCACCATTGTCATTTGTTGCAAATTCTTGGCATAAACCCAACCATAAACAGATGGCTTATTTGCAACTTGCACAAAGTCATATTTTAATCCGTTTTTCAAAGTAGCTGATTTTGTCACCATTAAAGATCTCTTAGCATAATTTTTAAGCCAGTGTGTCTTCTTAGCCAATTTATTCGAGCGATACGGATAAGTCCACATTGCCGTTTTTGACTTATAGTTAATGGCCTTTGTTCTTAAAGAAACCTTTTTTACCGATGTTATTCGATAATGAGCATCAACTACTGCAGCATGACTGTCTTGAATATTTATAAATTGCATAATCATAAAGCTAAAAAATAGCAAAAATAATTCTCTAGTGCCTTTATTAAAATATGATTTCAAATTCATCAATTCTCCCTCTCAGTATTCGATAATAGCAAATTAATCATAAATAAGTCCCCTGAAGACAGTTACTTGAATTCCGAGGGTAATTTAACTCGTGATCTACTAAGGATATTATAAATAACCTGGGGTGAAAGTAGGTTGCATAAATATTAAAACAGCATTACGAATCGATGACCAACTCTATTATTTAATAGTATTGGTATTATAAGTATGTTCATTTGTATCAGCCTACAAATTTAAAATAATTCGATTAAATAGACAAAAGCCTGAACCATAGCCACAAAGAAAACGTGCGGTTACGGCACAGACTTTTAACAATGGTTAATACCAAAAATACTTTGAATTAAGACTTTAACATCCTCAACTTAATTATGCACCATATCAGGTGCCGGCTGCCCATTTAAATCAATGGCAAACCGAACCAAGACCAAACTATCAGGCGTTACGGGCAGGCTATCAATATATACCTCCCGATGCTCGTTCTTTCGAATTCGTTGATAACCGCCTTCTTGAATTGCCTTATTCAGCACTTGAAAGGCTTGGCAGCCATCCTCTATCGGACCATGATTAATTGTTTGAACTTCAATGCCTTCAGCAAGTTGTTCAAAATGAAGCTCTTCTCGTTTTGTATTAACAAAGTGAATTTTTTCCAACGCAGCCTCGAATGCCTCTTCATCAACAAATAACGGTTGCTTAATCCAGATTTTAAAATCTTCAACATCGCCATTTCGCTTCCAAACAGCCTGCACCGGATAAGGTACATAAGGCTTAAATCCAGAAATTGGAATATCCTCCTCAGGACCACCACTGATCGTTTTGGCAATTCGAGCCGCAGCCTTTGCAATTCTTAAAAATTCGGGGTCATCTGTATGCTTAGTTGCTTGTCCTTGGGCCGTAATATAACTTCGAGTCGTTAGATCCACAAAGTGAGCATGTTCACTTTTACTATATTCATCTGGTTCATTTATTTCCCAATTAAACATTTTGTGTCCCTCCTCTTTGCCCCCAATTTAAACCCTAAACACGCCATGTAGCAAATAATGTGACTGAAAAATGCAATCGCTGACACATGTACAAATTATTGCAACGTAAGACAATTGAAATGATCCAATACTACTATTAACTACCAAAGCTGCTCACACTACATAATGATCATTTAGCAGCAAACAATTTAGTTCAAATTTAGTTCATAATTACTCAACTTTATGAAGTTGACAAAATTAAAAACAAATCTTACAATTCTAATTAATTTATCATTTAACAGTTTAAAGGGAAGAGTCATTAATCACATGCGGTTTCCAGAAAGCGTGATATGGCTGAAAAAAGTGCACCCGAAAGATTAATGAAGATGAACTCTTAGCTTTGTTGGAGGTGAAAGCTGACAACACGATTCGGGTACGATATCGCTCAGGGATAACGTTTTAATTTAAAACAAAAGAATCCTGAGATAGTTCATTGAAACCATAAAAACGGATGGTACCACGAAAAATCGTCCCTGTGCATTAAGCTGCACGGAGACGATTTTATTTTAGGAGGCTATATTTTGAGTACTAATCACAAACCATTAAGCAAAAAACAACTTGAAGAAACACTTATTCAATACCGTCATCATTTTCACGAATATCCGGAACTTGCCAACCGAGAATTTAAAACAACAGAAACCATTAAAGCTATTTTGACCAAATGGGGAATTAAACTTCTACCCACAAATTTAAAAACAGGCGTGTTTGCCGAAATTGGCACAAACGTTGGTCCTACCGTTGCTTTAAGAGCCGACATTGATGCGCTCCCGATTCAGGAGGAATCCGGCGTTCCTTTCAGCTCTAAAGTTCCGGGTGTTATGCACGCTTGCGGACATGATACCCATATCGCATCGTTATTGGGAGGTGCCTACCTGCTAAAGCAACTTGAAGCCAGTCTTCCTGGAAAAGTTCGACTTCTTTTTCAATTATCCGAAGAGGATAAAGAAGGGGCTCTTCAAGTGATTAACGATGGTCAATTAAAGGGCGTTAACGCTATCATCGGATTTCACAATACACCTCATCAGCCAATCGGCCATGTCGGACTTAGAAGCGGCATTACAACTGGTGCCATCGATAAATTCAAAGTCACCCTAACCGGTGTAGGAACCCATGCATCCGCACCGCAAAATGGTGAAGATCCGATCGCGGCGCTGGGTTATGAAATTACCGAACTGCAATCATTAATTTCCAGAGAATTAGATCCATTTAAAGCCGCTGTATTAAGTATTACACACCTAAGTGCCGGTAATACTTGGAACGTTATCCCAAGTATTGCATTTTTTGAAGGCACTGTTCGCACAGCCGACAAAAATGTCCGTCAAGAGATTAAGGACCGTTTTTTTAAAATTGTTAATTATACAGCTTTGGCACATAACGTTAAAGCTGATATTAACTGGTACGCCGGAGATCCATCCGTTGATAACGATCCAACATTAACTAAGATTGTTAAGGACGAAACTGCTAAATTTGCCCCAATCTATGTACAGGAACAACAGCTTGGCAGTGACGACTTTTCCTGCTACCAGGACATTATCCCCGGTGTTTATGCAAATATCGGAAACGGTGGACAAGTTAGTCTTCACAATTCACACTTTACAGCAAGTGATCATTTATTAATTGTCGGGGCAACCTTTTTTGAAAAAAATGCTGTCCGACTTTTAAAAGACCTAAAAACTAATCACCAGAGGGTCAACAATAATGATTCGTTATAATCCACGCCACTAACTGTGACAGGAGATTGAAAAAGCCGCCATAAATAATCTTTTTATCAACATTATGTCGGTTAATCGTTTAATAAGGTTTGGCATACAAATTTTACTTTAGTCGATCACTATTTTCTAGGCATCAAAATAGTCATTAACGGTTTGCTTATAAATCTCAATAAAGCGTTCAAAATTTTCCAGCTCAACAAACTCGTCAACTTGGTGTGCCGTCATATTACCCGGGCCGAAGACCGCAACCGTGATCGTTGGGTTTACTTTGACGAATTCTGCTGCATCCGTACCACCAGGATACCCACCCAATGGTAATTTTTGTTGGAGTTGCTGTTCACCATGCTTTCTAAGTAACTGAATCAATTTATTATTCGGATCACTTACCACGGGATACTTGTTCCCAAGAAGTTTAAATGACAAGTCGGCTTCCGACTCCTGATTATTCTTAGAAATAATCCGTTTTAAATGATCAATAATGGCGTCGTTGGGTTCTTCCGGAATGGTTCTGATCTTCGCATAAACAGAGGCCGAAGCCGGAACGGAATTTAACTGATCACCACCATTAATTTTGGTGACCACAGGAATCGTTTTTCCTAAAATGGCATTTTTTTCATGAAGTGTTCTGAAATATTTAATTTCATTATCGTATGCCTTGATTAAAGGTGCAATGGCATTTATCCCTAATTGCGGCGATGAACTATGAGCTGTTTTCCCCTTTGCCAGTGTTTCATACGTAATGGAACCCTTGTGCGCGAAACTCAAAAGATATTGTTCAGTCGAATTGTTTTCTTTAACTAATTCCCTAATCTGTGCTTTTGAAAACTTAAATGGATTTAGCGGTGTATCCTGTGTTAGCCAATCCAAGGGCTCACTACTTGGTTCAGCAACGATTGCCGCTGAAACATCATCCAAATACCCATGTTTGGCAAAGTACTGTGCACCTTGCATATGATTGACTGTACTGGACTCTTCACCAACTGTTGCCAACAAACGAACGGTTCCATTTATCGGTTTTCCGGACTGCTTCAGCTCGATCATTGTGATAATTTCTGCAGCAAGTCCGGATTTCATATCACTCGTGCCTCGGCCGTACATGCGATCGCCAACAATTTCAGCCCCTAAGGGATTGTGCAGCCATTTTGACCGTTCGCCAATATCAACAACATCTTGATGCCCTTCAAAAACAATTACTGGTGACGTTTTATCACCAATTTCGGCAACTAAATTAAACCTCCCCGGTTCAACCTCAATTGTCTTACCGTGAATCCCATAACTTTCCAAAAATCGAGAAAGATATTTGGCCGTTCCTTCTTCTCGACCACCAACTGTATTAATTTTAATTAAATCGCTCAGTAATTTAATCCGATCTTTTCGATCCATAATATTAACAACTCCCGTTAAGTCAGCTTTTATAGCTCGTTAAAAAGTAACTGTCGATGTTTTAAGCCTTTATACTATTATAAGGCATTGTTAACGAATTCGCTTTCTTTTCAGCCATTTCAGTTGAAATTTTCCTTAATCATCGCAAAACACTCATGTCAAAATATTAATGCAAATTTGCCTAATCTGGTTTATACTGAAAATGCAGCTAGGGGAGCAATTTGCTGAGACCATTTTTGGGAACCCTTTGAACCTGTGAGTCAATACTCGCGTAGGGAAGCTTAACGATATGAGTCTGTTAATTTCTCTCCAAGCAATCATTCTTGGAGGTTTTATCATGGTTAAAACACATGCAATAGAAATTTTTGATGGTTATGCCACTGAATATGATCAGTGGTTTCTGGCTAATAAGCAGGTATTTCTGAGTGAATTAAAACTTTTAAAATCTGCTTTGGACTTAAGTTCAACAAAACATGTCTTGTCAATCGGTTGTGGCAGCGGGCTATTTGAAGATACCCTCCACCGCCAATATGGCCTGCCACTTTTTGATGGTGTTGAACCCTCTACCGATATGGCACAGATTGCAAAAAAGCGGGGATTAAACGTTCGAATTGGAAAAGCAGAAAGTATTAATCTGCCGGCAAGACAGTATGATACCATTTACTTTAATGGCAGCTCCAGTTATATTAAGGACTTATTGGCAGCTTATCAAAATTGTATCAAAGCACTCAAGTCCGGCGGCCATTTTATTTTAATTGACGTGCCAAAAGAAAGTGCTTATGGATTAATGTATATGCTTGCCAAAATTCAGGGTAATTATCAATCAGAAGAATTGGCAAATGTTCTTCCAAAATGGCCATACCCAATTGAACTGGTTGATTCTGCATACTGGCATACCACCTTAGAAAAAAAGCACCTTTTAGAAAACGAGCTTCAGCTACGACATTTAAGGTTCAAACAAACCTTGGTAGCAAACCCACTCTACACAAACGATAGTGCTGAAGAACCTGAAGATGGCTTTTCAAAAGGTGGTTATGTCGCAATAATTGCCGAAAAGCCTTAAAACAAAATAAATAAGCTGACACCAATCCCTTGTTTATCAAGGAACTGATGTCAGCTTATTTAGGTTCTGCTGATTATTTTTGTTTTGACTGCCAGTGGTCTTTCACAAATTTTTCACGTCCGCCAGCTTCCTCCATTTGGAAGCGAAATGGATTTTTTTTATAAAACTGTTGATGTTCCTCTTCTGCTGGATAAAAGGGTTTGGCATCTTCAATTTGAGTGACAATCGGCTGGTCAAACATACCGGTTTCCTCTAAAGCTTTTTTGGAAGCCTCCGCAATTTTTCGTTGCGCTTCATCTTTCACAAAAATCACTGGACGATAGTTATCTCCTCGATCCTGAAACTGTCCCATTGCATCTGTTGGATCTGTTTGTTGCCAATAAATTTGAACCAGTTGCTTATAACTAATAATATCTGGATCAAAATTGATTTTAACGGCTTCGGTATGTCCCGTTGTATGGCTGCTAACCTGTTCGTAGCTCGGATTTGCTACATGACCGCCCGTATATCCGGAAATAACTTTATTAATACCGGGCATGGTATCAAACGGTTTAACCATACACCAGAAACACCCACCGGCAAAAATTGCTGTATCTTCCATTAATGACACCTCTTTGACTTTATTATTAATATCAGCTAAACATCTATTTTAACAGCTGTACATATCAGTTAAACATTGGTTTATACTGCCCATACCCTGCCTCTTCAAGCTCGTCTGCGGGGATGAACTTCAAGGCCGCGGAATTGATACAATATCGTTGGCCGCCTGCTTCTTTGGGCCCATCGCCAAACACATGCCCTAGATGAGAATGAGCATCATTACTTTGAACTTCCTCTCTAATCATCCCGTGAGAAGTATCCAAATTCTTATGAATACTTGTTTGCTCAATTGGTTTGGTAAATGATGGCCATCCACACCCAGCGTCATATTTGTCCTTAGATGAAAACAAAGGTTCACCACTTACGACGTCAACATAAATACCCTCTTGATAAAAATGATCATATTGACCACTAAAGGGTGCCTCCGTAGCGGCCTCTTGGGTAACCGCATACTGTTCTGGTGTTAATCGATGTTTTAAATCTTTTTTCTCAACCATGATTGACCTCCTGCCAAGGGTAAATAGATTGTGTGCAACTAATGCTTTCTATATTATAGGTCGTCATTGCTTTTATGTAAACAAAAAACGGCCTCAGTGATAAACTGTGGACCGAATTTAACATGCTATTTTAACTTAATCAAATATACGTACGAGTCATTAACTTAATGCATCAGTTAATGGTGGTACTACCTGTTTCTTTCGAGAAACAACACCTGGTAACGGCATTGTATTGTCACTAGCAAACTTTTCGTTGAAAGCTTTTTCAACGGCATCTAAAGATGATCCAACTGCAATCAATTTGGAATCACTATTCAAAACGTTCGTAACAAGTACTAAGAATAAATCGTATCCCTTATCGGAAGCTTCGGCTGACATTGCCTTTTTAATATCATCCTGACGCTTATCAATATCATCAAAGTCAACAACGTTGATTTGATCAATTCGAACACTCTTGCCACCCATTGTAAATGACTTTGCATCTGAGTCGATTAGTTCCTGATCACTTTTAGCTGCAACGTTAGTTCCAGCCTTGAGCATTTCAATACCATACTTTTCGTAATCAATATCAGCAATCTCCGCCAATGTCTTAACAGCAATTTTGTCATCATCAGTCGTTGTAGGAGACTTAAGCAATAACGTATCGGAAATAATTGCTGAAAGCATCAAGCCGGCAAGTTGAGCCGGGATTTCAATCTTGTTTTCGTCAAACATCTTAACCAAAATTGTACTGCAGCAGCCTAATGGTTCTGCACGATAATATAATGGTAATTCTGTTTGGAAATTTGAAATCCGGTGATGATCAACAACGTGGGTAATTTTAACATCTTTAATGTCGCTAACACTTTGTTGAAATTCATTATGATCAACCAACATAACTGAATCAACTTCATTACTAGCTGTCTTAATCACTCGTGGCGTTGTTTCATCAAAGTAATTCAAAACAAAATTGGTTTCCGGATTTGGTTGTCCCAAAGCGACGGCCTCAGTATCATAACCTAATTGGTTTTGAAGATACGAGTACGCTTTTGCGGCTACAATTGCATCTGTATCAGGGTTTTGGTGACCAAAAACTAATTCTTTACTCATTTACAAAATCTCCTTTAATTTTTAAAAATTAATCTGCTAATCGAGATAGATAATCCTTAGTATTCAAGAATTCGTCAAATTTAGACAAAAAACGACCGATTCTTGGAATTTCATTCTTATTTTTCCGATAAACAAACTTCAAATCAAATTTAATTTTAGGATCAAATTCAGAGACAAAAATATCATCATTTGTCAGATCCTTTAGATTAATATTGACCATGTATGATTTTGGTAATGCAGTATTTGTACCAGTGTTAATTGCAAACTTCAAAATCTGCTCAGGCATGGTATAACGAGCAGCTGCAGTTGGAAAGTCAACCATTTGGTTTTTAAACGTTTCCCGTAACGTCTGGTTCAAGTAATAATCTTGTGGATACATGACCCATGGTCGATCGTTAACATCTTTTAAATGAACTTTCTTTTTCTTAGAAAGATCTTGATTATGATGAATTAATAACAAATCATCCGAAATGATCTTTTTAGAACTGTACGGTTTCCAGTTTTTGATTGATTCATCTGGAAGATACATAATTGCCAGGTCAATTTTGTTATTTTCCAAACTCTCCCAAATCTCTTTTCGGGTTAACATATGGAAATTAACAACCAGATCTGGATTCTCATGATAAAGTTCCAAAGCAAAATCTTCAAACACTTTAGTCTCAATTGAAGCCAAAATGCCAAGATTGATTTCACCAGTTGTTGAACTGGTTGCTTGTTGAATTTCATCGGTTGCATCATTCAGTAAATCATAGATTTGATGGGTCGTTTTTAGCATAATATAACCGGCATCCGTTAACCGTAACTTTTTACCTACTGAATAAAATAATGATGTTCCAACAGTGCGCTCCAGTTTTTTGATTTGCTGAGTCAACGCCGGCTGCGTGATACCTAAAATTTGTGCAGCCTGCGTATAATTCATTGTATCAGCCAACTGAAGAAAATACGATAACGTTTTTGATGAAAAAATACTTTCCTGAGTGGTTTTCATTCAGTCTCTCCTTAATGAAGTTAAGGTTAATAAGGTGTGAACCCTACTTCCATATATGATCACTAAACTAGTCCAAGACCGCTTTAAATCACCATTTCTGGCCGTTAATGGAAGCTGCCTTGCTTATAAGATAACTTATAATTAACCATTATGAATTATTATAATTCTAAATGAAATGACAATCAATTAAGAGAACACAAAATTTTAATTAATTGTCAATTCAGTCGGCTTTCGGCGAATCTTAACCGGCGTTCCTTCGCTTTCCACATCAATGACAAACGATCCATTGGAATAACGCCCGCCAAGCGAGAATTCGTTTGGCAAAATATCATGAACCCGTTGATGATCCGTTAACACTTCAAGAGGGGTATCTTCATTATCAATGACCGTAAAATCAACAACACGGTGAGAATTCTGCTTTAATTCTCTCAGAATCATCACACCTTTGCGAGCACGAGAAGTCGCTGGAATTTCTTTAACGGCTAATTTTTTAAAGGCACCCCGTTGCGTGACAATTGCAATAACATCGTCATCGTTTACCAACTTCAGGTTTGTTATAACATCGCCATCCGCCAGGTTTTGGGACTTAACCCCCGTTGTTCTGGCACCATTAATAGGAACTTCATCGATTCCGTAACGTAATGCCAATCCAAGTTTAGAAATTAACAATAGCTTACCGCTTGCATCGGGATCTGCCAAGTAATCAATTGCAACAATTCTCGATTCGGGATCTTTTAGTTTTTCATACATATACGCATGCTTTTTATACGTTCTCCCGGGAGCCAAATCAGTTAACTTGGTACGCTTGATATGCCCATCATCAGTGGCAATTAAGAAGACCCCTTTTTCCTTCAATGAACTAAATGCAAATGTGCCAATAATTTCTTCATCATTATCCAACCCGATCGTTTGGGAAATATGTTCTCCTGTATCTTTCCACCGGACGTCGGCAATTTCAAAAATCGGTCGATAGATTAAATTACCTTTACTGGTAAACATGAATAAATGATCTCGAGCATTCATTTGTCTCATAAAGATCGGGTAGTCTTCATCCTTGAGCCCGTTCTCGTTTCCAGAAGCTTTATATGAACGAATACTACTACGTTTGATGTAACCATCGTGGCTAACCATCACCACAACGTCCTCATCGGGAATAATGACATCAGTGCTAATTTTAATTGTAGCAACCTTATCTTGAATTTCTGTCCGTCGAGGGTTGCGATAATTTTTAGCAATGGCCCGTAACTCACGAGCCAAAACTTTATTAAGCTCCTTAGGATCGGCTAAGATTTTTTTGAATCCGGTAATCTTATCAGATAATTCCTGAGATTCTTTTTCCAGCTGTGTGACATCGGTATTAGTCAAGCGATAGAGTTGTAAGGCAACGATTGCATCCGACTGCTTTTCGGAAAACTGATAAGTCTTCACCAGATTATCTCTGGCATCTTTACGATTTTTACTAGCCCGGATTGTCTTAATCACCTGATCTAAAATTGATAAGGCTTTAATCAGACCTTCCACAATGTGTTGACGATCCAATGCTTTTTGAAGATCAAACTGGGTTCTTTTTTTAATAACCTCTTGTTGAAATTCAAGATACGAGACCAATATTTGTTTTAGTGAAAGTCGTTCAGGCCGCATATGGTCGATTGCGACCATATTGAAGTTATATGAAATTTGCAAATCAGTATTCTTAAAGAGAAAATTCAAAATACCGGTTGAATCGACATCTCGTTTCAACTCGATCACAATACTCATACCCTCGCGGTCGCTTTGATCGCGGACCTCGGAAATCCCATCAACCTTTTTGTTAAGACGAAGTTCATCGATTCGCTTAACAAGTTGTGCCTTATTAACCTCATACGGAATCTCAGAAACAACAATTTGAGCTTTATTTCCTTTGAGAGGTTCGATCTTTGTCTTTGACCGAACAATCACTTTCCCTCTACCGGTCTCATAAGCTTTTTTAATACCGTCAATTCCTTGAACAATGGCGCCAGTCGGAAAATCCGGTCCTTTCACAAACTGCATTAAATCATCCAGTGTTGCTTTAGGATGTTTTTGTAGATATAGAACCGCGTCAATAACTTCACCTAAATTGTGAGGAGGAATATCCGTTGCGTAACCAGCAGAAATCCCAGTTGATCCATTTACCAGTAAATTAGGGAAACGTGATGGCAGAACAGTTGGCTCGTACTCAGTATCATCAAAATTCAAGACCCAATCAACGGTATCTTTATCGATATCACGAAGCATTTCAGTTGAAATTTTGCTCAATCTTGCCTCGGTATACCTCATTGCAGCAGGCGGATCACCATCCATTGAGCCGTTGTTCCCATGCATTTCAATTAAAGGTTCCCTGACTTTCCAATTCTGACTCATTCTAACGAGTGCTTCATAAATTGAACTATCTCCATGGGGATGGAAATTACCCATGACGTTTCCGACAGACTTTGCTGATTTTCGGAAAGCTTTATCGTAAGTGTTACCATCCTTATTCATCGCATAAAGAATACGTCGTTGAACAGGTTTTAAGCCATCACGAATATCAGGAAGCGCCCGCTCTTGAATAATCGAACGGGAGTATCGACTGAATCGTTCTCCCATGACGTCTTCAAGAGATAAATTCTCAATTTTACTCAATTTAAAATCTCCCCTATATGTTTATTTCGCAGTGTTATCGAGGATGCTTCCTTCTTCTTCAAGGTTAAACTTAACATTTTGCTCAATCCACTTTCTTCGTGGTTCAACTTTGTCTCCCATCAATGTTGTGACGCGACGCTCTGCCAAGGCAGCATCATCAATTCTAACCTTAATAAGTGTCCGGGTGGCAGGATCCATTGTTGTTTCCCATAATTGGTCGGCATTCATCTCTCCCAGACCTTTAAACCGTTGTAGACTGTATCCTTTACCAAATGTTTTAGAAACTGAATCCAACTCTTCATTCGTCCAAGCATACTGAATTTTAGCTTTCTTGCCTGCACCCTTCTGAAGCTTATAAAGTGGTGGCAGTGCAATAAAAACTCGTCCCTTATCAATCATTGGCCGCATATATTTATAAAAGAACGTCAACAACAGAATTTGAATATGAGCGCCATCGTCATCTGCATCGGTCATAATAATAATCTTATCGTAGTTGGCATCCTCAATATTAAAATCGGCACCAACACCAGCCCCAATTGTATAAATCATTGTATTGATTTCTTCATTTTTCATGATTTCAGGAAGCTTGGCGCGTTCAGTATTCAAAACCTTGCCACGTAATGGCAAAATAGCTTGGTATCGTCGGTCACGGCCTTGTTTGGCAGATCCGCCGGCGGAATCACCTTCGACTAGAAATAATTCATTTCGGCTGTAATCCTTGGATTGAGCAGGCGTTAATTTCCCTGAAAGTAATCGCTCCTGCTTCTTATGCCGCTTACCATTTCTAGTTTCATCACGTGCCCGGCGAGCGGCTTGACGGGCTTGGCGAGCTCGAAGTGCTTTATGTACCAGCATTTGAGCAAATTCACCATTTTCCATTAAATAATAGCCAAGCTTTTCGCTCACAACATTATCAACAATTGATCGAGCCTCAGGTGTTCCAAGTTTTTCCTTTGTTTGACCCTCAAACTGTAAAATTTCCTCGGGAATTCGTAACGAAAGGACAACTGATAAGCCTTCACGAACGTCACTGCCCTCCAGATTCTTATCCTTATCCTTTAAAAGGCCAACCTTCCGTGCATAATCGTTAAAGGCTTTAGTCCAGGCATTACGCAATCCAGCTTCGTGAGTACCACCGTCTTTTGTCCGAACGTTATTAACAAAGGACATCATGGTTTCTGAATAACCGTCATTATATTGAGCGGCAACTTCTACTTCAACGCCATCCTTTGTCCCATCGAAATACATCACATCGCCTAGAGTGTGTTTATCTTCGTTAAGATACTGGACAAACTCCTTAATCCCGTCTTCATAATGAAACGTTTCTTCCTGTTCCTGACCGGGTCGTTCATCAATTAAAATAATTTTAGTACCCTTTAACAAAAAGGCTGATTCACGTAGTCGTTCAGAAAGTGTTGAAAAATTATAAACCGTATTCGTGAAAATCGAAGAATCGGGTTTAAAACTAACGGTTGTCCCTGTATGCTCTTTCGTTTTTCCAAGCTTACGCAATGTTCCGACCGGATGACCGCCGTCTTTAAAGTCTTCTTCGTACTTGTATCCATCTCGGACAATTGTCACTTTTAACCAAGTCGAAAGCGCATTAACAACACTTGCGCCGACACCATGAAGGCCACCCGACGTTTTATAACCGCCCTGACCAAATTTACCACCCGCATGAAGCTGTGTAAGAATAACTTCGGGTGTTGGTTTACCTGAAGCGTGCATGCCAACCGGCATCCCACGGCCATGATCAACCACTGTAATACTATTATCTTTATGAATCGTCACACGGATCATATCCCCGTATCCGGCTAACACTTCATCGACACCATTATCAACTATTTCATAAACCAGATGATGCAAGCCACGATAATCGGTTGAACCGATATACATACCGGGGCGTTTTCGCACTGCCTCGAGTCCTTCAAGAATTTGAATCGAGGAATCATCATATTTTTGTTTCTGTTTTACCATTTTTTGTGACTCCTTCTTAAAACAATCTACTTCATCATAACCTAAATTAATGGCTTTGGAAAACAAATTTTGTTGGCGCATCGTCATTATCATGCTAATATTAAAGGTGCTATTGTATTAACAAAACATGACTGTAGTGGGGTTTAAAATGGATTCTAATACTGAAGAAATAATACTAATGTTAGTTACTGCTTATTTACTAGGATCTATTCCTAGTGGTGTATGGATTGGGAAGCTTTTTTTCCATATCGATATCAGAAGACATGGTTCTGGAAATATTGGAACAACCAATACCTACCGGGTTTTGGGACCAATTGCAGGATCCATCGTCATGGCAATGGATATCTCAAAAGGTGCAGTTGCAACACTATTACCTGTATTTTTTAACAACACAACTTTCAATCCGCTTTTATTTGGGTTAGCCGCCATTCTGGGGCATACCTTCTCGATTTTTGACAAATTCAAAGGCGGGAAAGCAGTTGCAACAAGTGCAGGCATGTTACTTGCCTATAAACCGTCTTTCTTCTTCTTGGCTGCTGGGATTTGGATTTTGGTCATTCTCCTAACAAGTATGGTCAGTTTAGCAAGTATCATTGCGTTTCCTTGTGTGACAATTGCCATATTTTTTATTCATGACACGTACTTATTTATATTAGCAGCCGTTTTAACCGTGTTCATTTTTTATCGACACCGAGCTAATATCAAACGAATCATAAACGGTACTGAAAATATGGTTCCCTTTGGCCTTGGTCACATTCTCCGAAATCGTCATTAAAAATGGACACTTGTTTTCGCAAAGTAAGTTTGATTCTATCATACTGTTTATTGATGAAACAACGCTGAGAAACAGATTTTTAACATTTTTGACTGGATAAGCCAATGAAAAGCGAGCGATTCACTACTGAATTGCTCGCTTTTTTGATTTTTATTTAATCAATCACAATTTTAGAAGAAACTGATTTGGTATCCAGCATCAAACTGTTGCTCCCCAGATAACCGATTAATCGCAAACTTATCTTCAAGCTTACCGTCAGCATCTACAGTGTCTGCAAGTCCCCACCAGGGTTCGATACAAATAAACGGTGCCTGTTTCGGATAGGGTGACCAAACACCAACATAAGGGGCATCCTTTAACGATAAAGCAATACCGTGATCATTGTGGGTGTTAGCAAGCATTAGCGTCGTTTGCTGTCCTTTTAAATCAAGAACCAAGGCATCACTATCAAAAAGATCGTGATTGAGTGCTAAAGGCTTGGTAAAATCCAGCTCTTGAAGGTCGTTAGGATCACTATAAGGGGGCTTCAACGGAATTCGTTGATAAGCCTTCTTTGGGGCAACCCGTATAAAGTAATCGTTAAATCCTCCTTCACCGGCGAATGGGACATTAAAGCCGGGATGAGCGCCTAGTGAAAACAGCATCGACTTATCACTTGAGTTTTTCACAGAAAAACGGACACCTAATTCGTGATCTTTGAGTTCAAAACGAACGCGTAATTGAAATTTAAAAGGATACTTGGTAAGTGTCTCGGCATTTTCAGTTAACAAAAGTGTTACCGATGTCTCTTGGTGATCTTCGATCTGAAACTGATTATCGCGTGCAAAACCATGTTGTGTCATCTCATAGGTGTTGCCCTGGTATGAATACTGATTATCTTTTAGTCGGCCAACAATCGGAAAAAGAACGGGTGCATGCCGTTTCCAATATGTCGGATCAGCCTGCCAAACGTACTCTGAACCATCTTCAGCCTTTACACTGGTTAATTCCGCACCAAATTCATTAACAAGAACCGTCAAATACTGATTCTTAAGGGTTATCATTTTTTACCTCCATCAACAATTTTTAAAGAATGTAACGTGAAAGATCCTTGTTACCAGCAAGCTTGCCAACCTTATCATCCACATACTTTTCCGTAATTGTAATATCACCCATCTGCATATCGGGGCCCTCATATAAAATATCCTCAAGCAGTTTTTCAAGGATCGTGTGTAGTCGACGAGCACCAATATTATCAGTATTGTGATTAACTTCAGTCGCAATCTCGGCAATGCGATTGATAGCTTCAATTGTGAAGGTAACTTTAATATTATCCGTTCCGATCAGCGCAATATATTGTTTGGTGAGCGAGTTAGTTGGTTCTGTCAAAATCTTGACAAAATCATCTTTGCTTAAATCATCCAATTCTACCCGAATTGGAAAGCGACCTTGTAATTCGGGAATCAAATCTGACGGTTTGCTTTCCGCAAAAGCACCCGAACCAATGAAAAGCATATGATCCGTGTTGACCGGACCGTACTTTGTATTGACTTGTGATCCCTCAACAATTGGTAAAATGTCTCTTTGAACCCCTTCACGAGATACCTCGCCTGAATTTTGAGCCTTACCGGGGGCAATTTTATCAATTTCGTCAATAAAGATGATACCCGTATTTTCGGCACGAATAATCGCATTATGGTATAAGTCAGCCTTATTGACAAGGTCTTCTGAAGCTTGACGAATCAAAATTTCACGCGCTTCACTCACTGGAACAGTCCTTTTAATCTTTTTCTTTGGCATTAAACCAGAGAGCGTATCATTTAAATCTATCCCCATCTGATTCATCATTGAATTTTGTCCGGAAGCTTGTTGTGAAGGATCATCCATCTCAATTTCAACTTCTTCATTTTCTAAAAGGCCGGCACGCAATTTATCAGAAACAGACATCCGCTTTTCTCGGATATCATCAGTAACTTCTTCTTGATCATCATTTTCAGAAGGCATCTGACCATTTTGCATTTGCGTAAACATGTTCATTAAATTCTGCATGTCGTTTTGACGGTTCTTTTTCTTTTGAGTTGGTACCAAGAGTTTAACCAATTGATTATTAGCCTGCTTTTCTGCATCGGTACGCACATCTTTATATTCATCATTTCGCTCAAGTAAAACGGCATTTTCAACTAGGTCACGGACCATTGATTCAACATCACCGCCGACATAGCCAACCTCGGTAAACTTTGTAGCTTCAACTTTAACAAAGGGTGCCTTGACTATTTTTGCAAGTCGCCGGGCAATTTCAGTTTTACCAACACCGGTCGGTCCGATCATCAAAAGGTTTTTCGGTGAAATCTCATCCTGCATGGATTTTGAAAGCTGCATTCGACGGTATCGATTACGCAAAGCAACCGCAACTGCCTTTTTAGCTTCATTCTGGCCAACAATGTACTGATCTAAAACTTCAACGATTTCCTTTGGGGTTTGTGTGGACTCTGTCAATTGAATCTCTCCTCTATATTTCTTCAGAAATGACATTTTGATTTGTAAAAATGTCAATATTTCCAGCAATGTGAATGGCAGCTTCGGCAATTTCTCTGGCACTCATGCTTTGCGCGTGGTGCTTCATAGCAGTTGCAGCCGCCAGTGCAAAGTTGCCACCAGATCCAATAGCAAGAATGTCATCATCGGGTTCAATGACTTCACCTTGTCCGGATACCAATAGTAAATCTTTATCATTCATTACAATGAGCAAAGCCTCAAGTTTTTGCAATTGCTGATCGCCCCGCCAATCTTGGGCAAGTTCAACTGCGGAACGCTTTAAGTCGCCATCATACTGACTTAACTTCTTCTCAAATCGTTCTTCAAGATTAAACGCATCTGCTACACTTCCGGCAAATCCGACCACAACCTTACCTCCGTATATCCGACGAACTTTATGGGCAGTTCCTTTCATAATGACCTTTTCTCCCATCGTGACCTGACCATCGCCGGCCATTGCTAGATGGCCACTATGACGAACTGCTACAATTGTTGTTGCTTCAAATTTTATTGGCATAATAAGCTCCTTCATTTTTTTGGTTTTAAAGATTGATTGTTTCTTGGAAAATATTTCTGGTAATCATTCATCAAGTGAGACTTGGTCACATGCGTATATATTTGCGTCGTTGACAAACTGCTGTGACCAAGGAGTTCCTGCACCGAACGCATGTCGGCACCGTTATTTAACATTTCCGTTGCAAATGTATGTCGTAACATATGCGGATGAATATTAGTGGTCAAACTACTCTGCTTGATAATTCCATCTAAAATATACTCAATTCCTCTGGAAGTCAACGGTTTTCCGAAATGATTAATAAAGAGATAATCGTGCTTTTGATGATATTTGGTCATCAATGGTTCCCGTGATTCTTTAAGGTAATTTTCAACTGCCTGTTTAGCTGGTTTCCCAAACGGCAAATATCGTTGTTTGCGACCTTTCCCAGTCACTAAAATCAGTTGGTTTTCCAAGTCAATATCCTTCAACTGAATCGTGACACCCTCGCTGACTCGGATTCCCGTTGAATAAAACACTTCTAAAATAGCGGAATTGCGAAAAGCAAGTTTACGTTCCCCTTTTTTTGCCGCAGAAAAGAGCGCTTGCATTTCGGTAGGATAAAAAAATCGCGGTAAACGGCGATTTTGATTTTTTAAATGAACGTACTCGAAAGGATTATTTTTGATAACCTCGTTTTTAATTAAAAAACTGTAAAAGGAACGTAACGCAGACACCTTCTGGGCAATACTATTGCGCGCATACTTCTTATCATAAAGCCCTGTTAAGTAGGACTCAACATCAAGAGAATCAATCTTTATCAAAGACGTATGATCCTTGGAAGTTTCATTTAAGAATTTAAGAAATTCAGTCAAATCATTTTGATAAGCCTGAACTGTGTCCTCAGAATAGTGCCGTTCACTTCGGAGATATTTTAAAAACCAATCCATATTTTTTCGATCATCCATTTTAACACCGACTTTCCAGCAAAAAACAATTCTCTTTGACAAGGTATCGACCCTTTTTATCATATCAAATTACCAATTAAATTTCTTAGTAAACAGTCAAATATGGTTAATATTTAAAAAATCTCAAACATTTGTTCGGCAACATGCTCTTTCAACACAAAAAACCGCATCCACTTGGGATACGGTTTGCTTTTTGTGATTAGCCACGTGGGCGAACAGATGCCTTAATACGAGCAGCTTTACCTTGCAATGCACGCAAGTAGTAAAGTTTAGCACGACGTACACGACCGTGTCTGATAACTTCTAGTTTATCAACTCGTGGTGAATGAAGTGGGAAGATACGTTCAACACCAACACCGTTACTTACTTTACGAACGGTGTATGTAGCTTGAATGCCTGAACCCTTGCGTTTAATAACAACGCCTTCAAATAACTGGATACGTTCTCTGTTACCTTCAACAACCTTAACGTGGACACGAACAGTATCTCCTGCACGGAAATCTGGCATATCATTACGTAGTTGCTTTTCGTTGATCATATCGATCAATTTATTTTGTCGCATAAACAAATCTTCCTTTCACTAACATTCATTATCTTGTTTGACAGCGGAATGTTGTTTTGCGGCTCACGCCAAAGGAAAGTTTAACACAAAGTTCAGTCCTCTGTAAAGGGCTTTTTCTTGTCAGCCTGCTTTTCCTCTTCTTCAATACGAACATCCGCAAATAATTTCTTTTGAATACTGGATAATTTTCGATGATCAATTAAATCCGGTCTTCGCAGATAGGTCCGTCGAAGCGCTTCTTTCTGATTCCATAAAGCAATTTTCTTATGATCACCATTCATTAATACTTCAGGTACTTTCATTCCGCGAAAATCTGCTGGACGAGTATATTGTGGCTCTTCCAACAATCCCGTAGAAAATGATTCTTCAACCTTTGACTGATTATTACCCAAAACGCCCGGAATAAGTCGCGTAATTGCGTCAATCATCACCATCGCAGGCAACTCGCCACCAGTTAAAACAAAATCTCCAAGAGAATATTCATCTGTAATAATTGATCGAATTCTTTCATCATAGCCCTCATAATGACCGCAAACAAATGTTAGATGTTCATCTGAAGAAAGCTTTTCGGCATCTTGTTGTGTAAATGTTTTTCCAGCTGGATCCATTAAAATCACTTTTCCGGCTGGATAACCAGCTTTTTGTGACACGACTTTTGTATGATCATACGCATCAATAATTGGTTGTGCCTGCAAAAGCATCCCTGCTCCGCCACCAAATGGATAATCGTCAACATGTCTATGCTTATCTTCCGTAAACTCACGAAAATTTGTGACTTCTAAATCAATTGTTTGATTCTCGATAGCCCTTCCAATAATCGAATCGTGCATAGGCACCGCAAACATTTCCGGAAACAAACTTAACACATCAATTCGCATCGTCCAAGCCCTCCGGAATCTCTACATTAATTTTGTGATTTTTAAGATCGACCTCTTTAACAACGGAATCAATTTTAGGCAGTAATAAATCTTTTTTTGCTTTCCGTTGAACGACCCAGACATCATTGGCTCCGGGAGATAAGATTTCTTTTATCTGGCCAATCAAATTATCTCCTTCATAAACATCCAGTCCAATAATTTGGTGATAATAATATTCACCCGGTTTTAAATCATCATCTGAGAGACTGGTTGCGCCAATCAAAAGTGTCGATGGTTTTAAAAATTCAACATCATTAATTGTCGGGTAACCTTTAAAATGTAAAAGCACAAAGCCTTTATGTTTTCGGACGCCATCTATTTCTAACGAAATTAAGGCCTTGGACTTTTCGGTTTGGGCAAAAATCGTGTTCCCTTTTTTAAATCTTTTTTCTGGAAAATCGGTAATTGCGATCACTCTTACTTCACCCTTGAGTCCCTGTGTGTTAACAATTTTTCCAACGTTATAGTAGTCCATTTAATCCTCCATCCAAATAATAAAAAAGCTCTCAAACAAAACATTCGTTTCGCTTAAGAACCACTTTACTGTTTTTCATCGTCAACGATTAAACGAGCTTTTTTAGGCCCATTAACTGGGACACTATAAACAACCGTTCGAATAGTCTGAATCACGTGACCATGTTTGCCAATGATTCGTCCAACATCCTCTTCGTTTAACTGAAGATGATATTCCATAAAACGATCAGACTCATTATGCGAAATTTGAATTTCGTCAGGATAATCGACTAACGGTGAAACAATCTTTTTAATTAATCTATCAACACTAACCATGATGACAAATCACTCACTTACTTTTTTGAGTATTTAGCGTCGTGATATTTCTTCATGATACCTGCATCTGATAATAAGTTACGAACAGTATCAGATGGTTGAGCACCATTGTTTAACCAGTTCATGATTGATTCCTCTTCAAGAGTAACCTTAGCTGGTTGAGTTAATGGGCTGTAAGTACCAACATTTTCGATGAAACGACCGTCACGAGGGCTACGTGAATCTGCAACTACGATACGGTAGTAAGGACGTTTCTTTGAACCCATGCGTTTTAAGCGAATCTTTACTGACATGCATTTTACCTCCTATAATCATTTAACGATTAATAATATACCAGTATTTTCAGTGCTTGTAAAGGTTTTTTTCTTTACACCGTTAAAACTCTTTAAAATATTGGTTTTTAATGCTTTTTACGTTTCTTTTTTAATCGCTTCTTTTTGTTCTTTTTCATTTTCCGACCAAACTGTTTCATTGCCAACTTGGATAGCTTACCGCCCATCCCGGTCTGCCCCATCATATTTTCCATTCCAGACATGTTTCCCTTGGAAACTTTATTCATCATCGTCTTCATTTGACCAAATTGCTTAATCATCCGATTGACCTCTTGAATCGGCCGACCAGATCCCCGAGAAATCCGCCGTCTACGTGACGGATTCATAACATCTGGGTCTGTTCGTTCCTGTTCAGTCATTGAATAGATAATTGCTTTTAAATGATCCATGTCTTTTGGATTCATATTAACGTTTTGAAGGGCTGGATTATTAGCCATCCCCGGAATCATCTTCATAATTTCATCCAAGGGGCCCATCTTTTGAATCTGATCCAACTGATCAAGAAAATCATTGAAATCAAATGTATTTTCTTTAATCTTTTCAGATAATTCTTCGGCCTGTTTTTGGTCATATTCTTTCTGGGTTTTCTCAATCAGGGAAAGCATATCACCCATTCCCAAAATACGAGAAGCCATCCGATCAGGGTGAAAGACATCCAAGTCTTCCATTTTCTCCCCCTGACCGACAAATTTAATCGGTTTACCTGTAACCGCACGGATTGAAAGCGCAGCACCACCACGGGTGTCACCATCTAATTTTGTTAATACAACACCAGTAACATCAAGTGTCTTATCGAATCCCTCTGCCGTCGCAACAGCATTTTGCCCAGTCATTGCATCAATAACCAGCAAGATTTCATCAGGATTAACAGCCTTTTTTATGTTACTAAGTTCGTCCATCAACTTTTCATCAATTTGAAGACGACCTGCAGTATCAATAATCACATAGTCATTATGATCTTCCTTGGCCTTTTCAAGACCTCGCTTGGCAATCTCAACCGGATCAACATCCGTTCCAAGCTGAAAGACCGGCACATCCACCTGTTGACCAACCGTTTGTAATTGTTCAATAGCTGCTGGTCGGTAAACATCATCTGCAATTAATAACGGTCGGGCATTTTGCTCGTTCTTTAATTTAAGCGCCAGTTTACCAACTGTCGTCGTTTTACCGGCACCTTGAAGCCCCGACATCATGATCACCGTTGGAATTTTTTCGGATTTATTTAAAGGAACGGCTTCCTGGCCCATTGTCTTGGTTAACTCTTCGTCAACAATTTTAACAATTTGTTGAGATGGATTTAATCCTTCAAGAACCTTGGCACCTTTTGCACGTTCTTCAACGGTTTTAACAAACGTTCGAACAACTTGGAAATTAACATCGGCCTCAAGCAATGCCAAACGAATTTCCCGCATGGTTGCACGAAGATCGGCTTCGCTAACTTTGCCCTTGCCACGGAGCTTTTTCATAGCGTTTTGTAAACGTTCAGTTAGTCCTTCAAAAGCCATTATTTCACCACTTTCATTCTTCTTCGGTAGTCTCTAAGCTACTGATCATTTTATTTAACTCGGCATCATGAGGATAGTGTTTTGCAGCATATGCTTGAATCTGATCCAATTTATCATTACGTTCAATAAAACTATGATATAAATTTAATTTATCTTCATACTGCTGCAATATTTTCTCCGATCGCCGAATATTATCGTACACTGCCTGACGGCTAATCTCATACTCTTCAGCAATTTCACCCAACGAAAAATCATCAGCATAATACAATTGAATATAATTTGCCTGTTTTCTAGTTAATAAAGGCTCGTAAAATTCAAATAACGAATTGATGTAATTAGTTTTTTCAAGTTCATTAGCCATACTTGAACTCCTCTGATTAAGTGATCTGCAAAAGCTAATGGTCCTTAGCTATAAATTAATATGCCATTGAGTTAGCTTACACACTTACTTAGATTACCGACTTTTTTAAATGCCGTCAACTCTGGATTTAACAACCCTATTCCGAAATTAATCCTTTGAACAGCCCATAAACAAAATCATTTGGATCAAAGGGCTTCAGGTCAGTCACTTTTTCACCAAGTCCAACGTACTTAACCGGTAAGTGAAGTTCGGAACGAATTGCCAAAACAATGCCACCTCGAGCAGTGCCATCCAGCTTGGTTAATACAATTCCCGTCACATCCGTTGCTTCTTTAAACATTTTTGCCTGTGTCATTGCGTTTTGGCCAGTAGTTGCATCAAGCACCAATAGTACCTCATGTGGTGCCTCGGGAATTTCTCGTGTCAAAATTTTCTTCATTTTGCTTAACTCATTCATCAGGTTGACTTTATTTTGCAGCCGACCAGCTGTATCGACCATTAAAATATCATAGTGTTCATCACGAGCCTTTTTTACAGCGTCAAAAACAACTGACGATGGATCACTTTTGGGCTTACTTTTTACAATATCAACGCCATCTCGTTGAGCCCAAACATTTAATTGTTCAATCGCACCCGCTCTAAACGTATCTGCTGCTGCAAGCACAACTTTCTTCCCCTGATCTTTATACATCTTAGCCATTTTGCCAATCGTTGTCGTTTTACCAACACCATTGACACCGACCATTAAAATAACAGTTGGTCCGCTCTTAGCCAAATTGATGGCGGGATTTTCACCATTTCCAGCCTGATCATACATATCAATCAGCTTTTTCACAATAACATTTTGAACATCTTTAGGCTTCTTTGCATTCTGAAGCTTAACCTCTTCGCGCAAGTCGTCCGCAATCTTCATAGATGTTTCAAAACCGACATCAGACTCAATTAACATATCTTCAAGATCATCAAAGAAAGATTCATCCACGTGTCTAAAATTAGCCAATAACGCATTGAGCTTTTGACCAAATGATGAGCGGGACTTAGCTAATCCCTTCTCATATGATTGAGTTGCCCCACTTTCTGATGCGGCCTCAGAATCCATACCTGCTGTCTCGGGAGCTTCTGGTACTTTAGAATGGCCATCTACATCAGAATCCGGTTCTTCGTCGATTGTCTGTGCTTTGTCAGTAACGCCTGTATCCCGAGGCTCTTCTGGTTTCTTATCCTCATCATGCACATTGCTTTTCGAGGGCTCAGTAGTTGGCTTTGCCTCGGGTTCAACAGCTTCTGACACGTCTGGAGTCGATGCTTGAGCAACTGGCGTTGTCTTCTCGGTGTTCTGTGAGTCTTTTGAAAATGAAGCACTTGAATCCTTGGTTTCGTCAGCCATTGAGTCCTCATTCTTACTTTTAGCAGCACTTTCCGGCTCATTCTGGTGAGATGATTCCTGTTTAACTTCCTGTTCAACAGATTTGGATTCTTCGGTAGCTTGTTGCTGATCCTGAACAGATCTGGTTTCCTGTTCCTTTTTTTCTTTTTCTTCGTCCTTATTCTTCTTCGAACGACGTCTAAAGATATCAAATAAGCCCATTTAACTCACCTCTGTTTTTAAATTATCCAAATTAACACTTACAACTTTTGAAACGCCTGATTCTTGCATGGTAATGCCATAAAGCGTATCAGCATAAATCATTGTTTCCTTTCGGTGGGTAATAACAATGAATTGGGTCTCATCGCCAAATTTTTTCAAATACCTAGCAAATCTATCCGCATTAAAGGGATCCAGAGCAGCCTCTGCCTCGTCTAAAATGCAGAAGGGCACAGGTGACACCTTAATAATTGCAAAAAGCAGCGTGATTGCCGTTAATGCCTTTTCCCCACCCGAAAGTAGGCTCAAGCTCCGATAATTCTTACCAGGTGGTTTAACCATTATTTCAATGCCTGTTGTCAGCATATTATCAGGATCCGTTAGGACTAATTTTGCTTCACCGCCACCGAACATCTCAACAAAAACCTTTGAAAAAGACTTTGCTACTTTGTCAAAGGTTGTTTGGAATTTTTTGGAAATTGTTGTGTCCATTTCACCCATAGTAGACGTCAGATGATTTTTGGCATCTGTTAAATCCTGCTGTTGTTTCAATAAAAAGTCATAACGATCGGAAACATCTTGAAATTCCTGAATAGCTGAAATATTGACGGGGCCAATCTCATTAATACCCGTTCTCAATAATTTTATTTGTCGAGAAATCGTTTCCAGATCCCAATGCCATTCGGTGTGACTTAAATCTGATTTGAGGATCCCGAAATCATGAGATAGCTGATTAAGTGAGCCATCCAATGATTTTTGAAGATTTTGAAAATCCTCCCGATTATTTTTCAATTCATATGTGGCATTATTCAAATTCATTTGTTGATTTCGAATGTCATTTTGTAATTGATCGTATTGTTTATCTGACCGATCAACCAACTCCTTTTGTGTTTTCAAAGAAGTTGTTAATGCCCCTTGTTTGTCAGAGCTTTCTTTAATTAATTTTGTAATCTCTTCGGGGTCGATTTGCTCAGCAAGATCAGCTTGAAGATTTTTTAATTGTGTCTCCAAATCCTGACGTTGATTTTTCAATTGATCAAACTGACTTGAGAGTCTTTTTTGATCGTCTTGATAATGCTGCAACTGTTCTTTCGAAATGACAATTTGGTCATGTAATGATTGCTTTTGTTTTTCAAAACTTTCAGCGTTTTTCTTTACATCACTAAGTAGTGACTGGTTCTTTTCTATGGCAGATGCCACTTGTGTAATTTCTTGGTCCAATTGTGATTTTTTTAAAGCCAGGTTTTGATCTGAAGAATCTTGGTTCTGCTGTTTAACGTTATGCAAAGATAGCTTTAACGCATCAAGTTCCCGTTTTTGACTGGTTTTGGAAGCTCTTAAAGAATCTAGCGCTGATTTTTGTGCATCAACCATCTGACCTGATTGAAACACCAATTGTCTGCCGCGATCAAAGGAAGCCTGAATTTTCTGCAGCTCTTGTTTAGCAATTTGCAGTTGATGTTCTTTGTCAGTCAACTTGACTGACATCTCTTTGGTTGAAACTTCAAGCTTCTCAAGCTCACTTTTTTGAACAAGAACGCCTTGCCCCTCTGATCTATTTGCGCCTCCGGTTAGTGACCCACCAGCATTAACAATCTGACCATCCAAAGAAACAATACGCGTTCTATGATTGATTTGTTGAGACAGCTGAACGGCATCATCCAACGTTTCAGCAATCAGGGTTGTCCCCAAAAGGAAGTCAAGAATCGCTTGGAATTCTTCCGGCACGGAAACTAGATTGGAAGCAATCCCAACATATCCGGAAACTTGTTTTGCTGACGAAACTATGCCGGCATTTAAAAATCTGGATTTGATTGTTGAAACCGGCAATAATGTGACACGGCCATATCGATTCTTGGTCATAAATTTAATTGCCGCCGATGCACTTGTATTATCACGAACAATGATATGTTGTGCCTGACTGCCAAGTGCAGTTTCAATCGCTTTTACGAACCGATCATTTACCTTGACATAATCTGAAACCGGCCCATAGATACCCTCAAGAGCCGATCGATGTCTAAGCAGGTTAGCTGTTCCCCGATAAAAAGCCCTGTAGGAGTCATGCAAATTCTTCAATGAATTAACTTTAGCTTTAGCCTGTTCAGCAATTTTTAAAGCGGACAACCAGTTTGACTGCGTGTCATTGACAAGATCAGTCTTTTGTTTCAACAATCGTTTTAAGTCGGTTAATTTTTGCTGCTCATTTTGCAACTTTTTCACCGATCCCTGATAGGCTTCATCCTTATCTCGGATTTGACTTTCAAGATTTTCTAAGTCGCTGTTAGCACGTCCAATCCGCTGTTGCTGAGCGCCGGTTTGTTCATTAAATCGCTGTGCATCTTTTTGATTCATTAAGATTTGATTTTTTAAATCACTCTGTTGCTGTAAAAGGTCAAAGTATCGACTATGTCCCTTCTTAATTTTTTCTTCAATAACGGGAACACTGTTTTCGTCAGCAGCCTGTTGAACTTTTCGCAAGTTACTTCTATTAACCGTTAACGCGACCTGTGTCTGATTGACCAATTTAGACGATCGGGCCAATTTCTTTTCTAATTCTGAAAGTTGCTGATCAATGGTCCCAAGTTGATTTGAAACTCGCTTCATATCTGCATTCTTAAAACTACTTTCCTGAGAAGACAATTGTTGTTTACTTTTCAAAGACTCAATACGTGTTGCAATTGATACCAACGTCGTATTGAGTTTATCAACCCGTTGGCGTCCAGAATTCAATGTTTTTTTCAGCTTATCACGCTGTTGCTCTTTTTGGTGAACCTGAGCCGTGAGCCGTTTCACAACTTGCTGTGATCCACTCACTTTTTGAGCCAATACTTGTTCTTGAAGGATCTGACCTTTAGCGTTCATTATTAATTGTTCTTTTTCCAACTCGTCAAGGCGTTTTTTTTGATCTAAATAATCAGTTGCTTGACTGCTTTGCTCTTCCAAAGGTTTTAAACGGACCTTCAGTTCATGAATAATATCATTAACCCGATCCAGATTATCACTTGTCTGGACAATCTCAGCCTGCGCCGTCGATTTCTGGCGCTTATACTTATAGACACCCGCAACGTTTTCAATAATTGAACGACGGTCGACCGGTTTACTATTAAAAATTTCTTCAACATTCCCTTGAGAAATAATTGATAAACTGCCTTGGCCAATTCCAGTGTCCATAAAGAGACTGGCAATGTCTTTCAAGCGACATTGCTTTTCATTAATAAAATAAGAACTGTCCCCATTACGAAATAATTTTCGTGAAACCTTGATTTCTGAATATGGTGAGTCAAGATAATGGTCAGAATTATCCAATAGTAAGGTAACGGCCGCCATATTAAGCGACCGTCGATCAGCCGAACCGGAAAAAATAACATCAGGCATCCGGGACCCCCGCAAATTTTTGGCAGACTGCTCCCCCAGTACCCAACGAATAGCTTCGGCTATATTACTCTTTCCACTTCCATTAGGGCCAACGATTCCAGTCATTCCATTCGGAAAAGATATTTTTGTTTTTTCGGCGAATGATTTAAAGCCAATAATTTCAATGGATTTAAGTTGCACGATGTTTCTCCAATCTAAACTAAATTATCTTCCCGTTTACTAAAATGTTTTAAAGCTTCTTGGGCAGCTCGTTGTTCCGCATCCTTCTTAGAATGGCCAATACCGACCCCTAATAATTTATCGTCAATTGCGACATTAACTTTAAAGAGTCGATCATTATCAGGGCCGTACTCATCAACCAATTCATAATCAATATCAACTGGGCCATCGGCTTGAGCCAACTCCTGCAGTTCAGTCTTATGATCAAAGAATTTAGCAAACATCCCTTCATCCAACTTGGGAAAGATCACTTGTTGAACAAAGCCCTCGACAACCGTTTTGCCTTGATCCAGATAGAGTGCGCCCACAAATGATTCGAAAATATCACATAAGAGCGAATCGCGGTCACGGGCGCCGGCCTTCTCTTCACCTTTCCCCAACCGGATATACTTATTAAAGTGGCATTCCCTGGCAAACGTACTGAAACTCTGCTCATTAACCATTGCAGCTCGCAATCTCGTTAACCGACCCTGAGGAAGTTTAGGATAGCGTTTGAAAATATATTCTGACACAATCAACTGTAGAACGGCATCGCCTAAAAACTCCAGTCGCTCATAAAACTTTAGATGCTGATCACGATGTTCATTGACATATGATGCCTGTGTAAAAGCCTCATCAAGTAAATCCTGATCATCAATATGAATATTAAAGTCCTGCTTTAACATCTCATTTAATCCTGGTATCAAATAATTGCCTCCAAATTAATGTGCAAATTCGTTACATCAACAATTTCGACCATCAAAAGTTAATCTTTTTGATGACTCATAACATAATCAACAGCTTCGTCAATTGTATTTAGCTTTTCTGCATCGTCGTCAGAAATCTCTGCGTTAAATGTATCTTCAAGATCAAGAACGAATTCAACAAAATCAATTGAGTCAGCATCTAAATCCTTACGAAAGTTCAAACTGCCGGTAATTTTTTCACGATCAATATCGAATTGATCCGCGACTAAGTCTGCAATTTTATTAAATACTTCATTTTTATCCATCATATTACACCTATTCCAATTTATTAATTCAAAAACTATTATATCAAACTATTTACTGTTTTTAATAGTCTCTTTAATCTCCTGAAGCTGATCGGTATGACTGTTTAAATAATTGTTTAGATCAGAAATCATTTTTGAATCAATCATTTGCTTAATTTGACCAATTGTATTCTTAACAGTCGGTGCTTTGCTACTACCATGTGTTTTTACAACCGGCGCTTTGACACCCATTAAAACAGCACCGCCATATTGAGAATAATCCATTGATTTGGCAATTTGGCCAAAGGTCCCTTTTAGCATGGCCGCACCCAGTTTTGATGTCATGCCCCCAGACATGATACTCCCTTTAATCAAATGAAGCATTGATAAAGCCGTACCTTCGATACTTTTAAGAACAGCATTGCCCGTAAAACCATCCGTAACAACAATGTCAGCTGCGCCATTTAGTAATTCACGAGATTCAACATTCCCAATAAAGTGAATATCAGAGTCATCGGCTAAAAGATCATGCACTTTTCGATGATCCATATCTCCTTTGTCAGCCTCAGTACCATTATTTAACAAGCCAACACGCGGATTGTTAACCTTCATAACGTTTGAAGCATAATACTTACCCATTAAAGCATACTGATACATATTCAAGACCTTTGTATCCGCATTGGCACCAACGTCAAGCATCACAAAGTTTTTTTGATCATCCTTCGTAATAACCGGGAGCGTCGTTGCGAGCCCAGGACGATCAATGCCCTTAATTCGACCAATAATAAACAGGCCGGATGCTAAAATTGCCCCGGTATTACCGGCCGAGAAAAACGCATCCGCCTGCCCCTCTTTAACAGCAGTTGCTGCTAAAACCATGCTGGATTGTTTTTTGGTCCTAACAGCCTTAACCGGTTCATCACCCATTTCGATGACCTCGTCAGCCTGTTTGATCTCGATTCTGGTATCATCCTTTAAGTATTTTTGGATTTGATCAGTTAACCCAAATAAAAGAAACTCAATATCGGGATAGGCATCTCTGGCAAGCTCGATGCCCTCAACAATCTCTTTGGGCGCATAATCTCCACCCATTGCATCAACGGCAATTTTCATTTTTGAATCTCCTTAGTCATAATTAATAGTTTGATTAAATTGCAAATACTTTGCTAATTGTACATTCTCTGGCTTGTTTTTCCAATGCTTTTCAGCCGTAATATTTTGCGCTTCCTGATTAGCAACTGTCAAAATATTTAAATCGCCAACAGGGTCGGCAACTTTAAAATCGGGCATTCCCGACTGTTTTGCTCCGGTAATATCCCCTTGCCCTCTTAGTTCCAGATCCTTTTGGGATAGAAAAAAACCATTAGTGCTACTGGCAACAGCTTTCATTCTTTCCTTGCCAAGCTCATTTTTAGGATCAGCAATTAAGACACAATAGGATTGGGTTGAACCACGGCCAACTCTTCCACGAAGTTGATGCAGTTGAGCAAGGCCAAAATGATCAGCATCAAAAATTAACATCGTGTTTGCATTTGCAACATCAACCCCAACCTCGATTACCGTTGTTGCAACCAATACTTGAAATTGATTATTTTTAAAGCTGACCATTGTGTCATCTTTTTCCTGATTGGACATTTGGCCATGCAACAGCCCAACCTTAAATTGTGGTTCAAATATTGTTTTAAAGCGCTCAAAAATGGCCACCGCGTTTTTCATATCAACAGCTTCCGATTCTTCAATAAGCGGTGTCACAACATATACTTGATTGCCATTGTCTAGTTGCTTTTTAACAAACCGAATCGCACTATTGGTCTTTGCCGATGTTATCCATGTTGTTTTAATCGGCTTTCTACCGGAGGGAAGCTGATTAATAATTGAAACGTCCATATCACCATACATCGTAATCGCAAGCGTCCTGGGAATTGGTGTTGCAGTCATTGCCAACATATTGGTACTGGTTCCCTTTTGACGAAGTGCCTGTCTTTGATTAACACCAAATCGATGTTGTTCATCAATCACTGCCAACCCCAAATTGTCATATTGCACGTCATTTTGAAATAAGGCGTGAGTCCCAACTATCAGATCCACCTCACCGCTTTGAATGCTTGGCAGCATTGCTCGTCGAGCCGCCGCTGAAGTATCTCCGGTTAATAATGCAATATTGACATCTAAACCATCAAACATTTTTGCAAAATTATTTGCATGCTGTTCTGCTAGGATTTCGGTAGGTGCCATAATTGCAGCCTGCTTATGGGCACTGATTGTTGCTAAAATAGCCATCGCAGCAACAACCGTTTTGCCGCTTCCCACATCCCCTTGAAGCAGTCGATTCATCTGAATTGGACGGTTTAAGTCGGCCAAAATTTCACGGACAACTTTTTGTTGTGCCGGTGTTAAATCAAATGGTAAACTTTTTTGAAACTTTTCTAACAAACTCTGTTGATAATGAATTTGTGCGTGTGGATCCGTTTTTCGATGAGATTCTTTTAAAATTTGCACTTTCAATGCAAATAAGAAAAATTCCATAAATTTTGCGGTTCTGAAAGCACGCTGTGCAGCTTGGGGTGATTCTGGAAAATGGATATTTCGAATTGTATCCGGAAAAGATTCTAATCGGTATTTTGCTCTTAATTGATCCGGAATCACGTTTGTTAATTGAGTGTGATACATATCATATGCCATCTTAATTAACGATTTAATTGTGGCTTGTTTAACCTCTTTATTTGCCGGATAAATTGAATCGAATGAATTGGAACTCTGATCAGTTAAAATTTTCATACCTTGAATTTGATTTCTGGATCGATTATAAGTCCCGAATACAATGATCTCATCATTTGGGTTGACTTCCTTTTTCAACCATGGCTGATTAAAAAAAGAAACCGTGTAGATATTGTCATTGATTTTCAGACGAAAGACCAAACGACTTTTTTTGCGCCCAAAATAGGTAAGGGTTGGCGGCGCAATGACCATTCCCTTTACCGTTACTTTTTGACCATCAATGGCATTTGAGAGATCTTTAATTGATAAATCATCGTATCGGCGAGGGAAGTACGTCAGCAAGTCATTAATCGTATTAATTCCCAGCTTATTGAGTGCAACCAAACGCTTAGTGCCTACTCCCTTTAGTACGGCCACCGAATCGTTTAAACTAGTCAAATTGACCGTTCCTTTCGTTTTAAAAATATCTTGGTCATTATCCAAAATCTACGAGTTTAAAAGGCCAAAAGTCCTTAGAAGACAAGTCCCTTAATGACGGCAGAAAGAGGTTGGGAACCAAAGTATCATAACTTTTGTCCCAGCCTCTCTTCACTGCTTATACTATTCTACAGAAATTAAAAACGGATAAACCGGCTGATCGCCTTCATGAACTTCAACTTCGAGTTCGTCATCCAACTGAATGATCCCGGCTTGGACTTTATCAGCAAGTCTTTCATTGGCGTTATCTCCCCAAATGATTGTAATTGCTTCACTATCATCGTCCAACATCTTGCCGACCATTGAAACGGCTGTTTTAATCAAATCATCATCGACTGTTACAATTTTTCCATCTGCAATACCAATATACTGATCTTTTTTAATTTCAAGACCATCAATATTAGAATCACGGATTGCCGTTGTGACTTGTCCGGATTTAACCGTTGGTAAATTATCTTCCATTGCCTTTTGATTCTCATCCAGCGCATTTTCCGGGTTAAAGCCCAGCATTGCCGTAATTCCCTGGGAAATTGTTTTAGAATGAACAATAACCGTTGGTATATCAACAACCTCAGCGGCCTGTTCAGCAGCTAAGAAAATATTTTTATTGTTAGGCAACACAATAACCTGTTTTGCATGCGTCTCTTGAATGGCATTCACAATATCAGCAGTGCTGGGATTCATTGTTTGTCCACCATTAACAATGTAATTGACACCCAGGCTCTTAAATAAGTCATTAAGTCCCTTACCGGAAGAAATTGAGATAATAGCAGTATCGGAAACCGGTTGGTCTGCTTTGGCGTCAATACTTTCTGCCTTTTGAATCGGTGAAGGTATATCCTTTTCATCATCATTTTCGATAATTGTTTCTTGCTGCAAACGCATGTTATCAACTTTAACAGTTGCTAAATCGCCAAACTCCTGACCCCAGGCAAGGACCTTACCTGGATGCTCGGTGTGAACGTGAACCTTAACGATTTCCTCATCATTCACAACCAATAATGAGTCGCCTAATTTGGCAAGATAATCATAAAAGGTTTGATAATCAAATTTGCGATCAACTTCTTTACCTTTTCCAATTCGAACCATTATTTGCGTACAATAACCATAAACAATATCATCAGGATCCAGCTTGCTTTGAACACTTTGGTGATGGGCTGCATCAATCATTTCTGTCATTTCCGCATCCGTTGGCTGATATTCACCCTTTTCAGCGTCTATACGGCCGTTTAGCACGTCGTCAAAAGCTTCCAAGACAAACATGAGCCCCTGACCGCCAGAATCAACGACACCCACCTGTTTAAGGACAGGCAAAAGATCCGGTGTCTTTTTTAACGCGATTTTTGAATTTTCGTAAACAGCATCCATTACAGCTACAATATCATTTGTGGTTGCAGCTGTTTTTTTACCGGCTTGTGCTGCCATTCTAATAACCGTTAAGATTGTTCCTTCTGTCGGCTTCATAACTGACTTGTAAGCCGTTTCGGTACCAGATACAAAGGCGTCAGCCAGATCCTGAGCGCTTAATGTTTCCTTATTTTCAGTTGATTTTGAAAATCCTCTAAAGATTTGAGAAAGAATCACACCGGAATTCCCTCTGGCACCCATTAGCAACCCTTTCGCCAAAGATGAGCAAAGACTGCCAACACTTGTACTAACGTCCTTATTAACATACTTATAACCGCTTGCCAGCGACAAGCTCATATTTGTCCCAGTATCCCCATCGGGAACCGGGAAAACGTTTAAAGAATTTATAAAATCAGTATTTTTATTTAATTTATTAGATGCAGCTTGAACCATCGCCGTAAATTCGGTGTTGGTAATTTCCGTTACTTTCAACTACTTTTCCTCCTTGGTCAATTGTCGTAATTTTAGTCTTCGTTTGCTACTTGAACACCCTGAACAATTACATTGACCGAATTAGCGGTTACACCAAGCATGCTTTGTAAATCATATTTAACCTTTGCCTGAACGGCTTTGGCCACCTCAGAAATCTTATTGCCATAGGCGACAATAATATAAACATTGATGACGATTTCGTTGTTATGCTGTTTAACCTCGACACCTTTGAAATAGTTTTCCCTATTCAAAATATCATTCATATTATCACGAATTTGATTACGGCTTGCCATGCCAACGACACCATAATTGTCAGTAGCAGCACCGCCAACAACGTTAGCAATGACATCATTGTCAATATCCACTGTACCAAACTTTGTTTTTATTTTGACGGCCATGTGTAACAGCCTCCTTAAATTAGTCTATCAACATATTAACGATAATTAATATTACCACAATCCCGAGTAAAACCAAAGTAAGCACCATTAAGATTAAAAGCCGTGTCAAGTATAATTACTTGAAAGAAAAGTGTTGCAATATCAAGGCAACTATGATAAATTATTCAAGTGTAATGATTCAGAAATTCAGCACTAGAATTCTTATAGAAGGGAGATTTGTTACCCCATGGCTAAAGATTTTATCAGTGGCAAACGTACTCACTTTGGTAACAAACGTTCACACGCCTTGAACTCAAGCCGTCGCAGCTGGAAGCCAAACTTGCAAAAAGTTCGGATCCTTGTTGATGGCAAACCAAAAAAAGTTTGGATCTCTGCCCGTACACTTAAATCGGGTAAAGTGACTCGCGTTTAGTTAAAAAAAGATCGATTTTATCGGTCTTTTTTTGTGGAAAAATAAGGAATCCGGAAAACCGAATAAACTGGTTTTCCGGATTTTTTGAGCCTCTGTTGCACTTTACAATGACTTTATTCATAACAACTCTGCGACACACCAATTTATAATACCGACTTAAACTTGAAATGCTAATCAAGCGTTTGCGTCTTGATTCGATCCATCGGAATATGACGCTGTTCATATTTTTCATTTGTTTTTCCCAAGACCAGACCTGCAACTGGTATTTGGCCCTCAGGCAACTTCATTTCTTTCATAAGCGTTTTGTTTTGATTCAAGGCCGTAATGACGCCCCAAATATGACATGCGCCAATCCCGAGTGCCACAGCCTCAATATTCATATTCTCAATGATAGTCGCCGCATTTGAATAGGCTGCATTATCTGCTGGTGTTCCTTGAAGTTTCGTTGATGCTATAATAAATAGTGGTGCACCATAAAGCATTGACTGACTGACATTAAAAATTTGCTGTGCGTTTTGATCCAAGCGTTGAAGCCAATCTTGACTAGTAATCACCGTCAGCGATAAACTGTCATATTTTCCCATTGAAACCGGAGATGCGTACGCTGTTATCAAGATTTGATTTAGATCATTATCTGAAATCATTTCTCCGGTGTAAGTTCGAACGGATTTTCGATTAATAATGGCATCAATTGTCTTCAAAATAAAACTTCCTTCCCTGCTTCTTATATATAAATAAAAAACACAGTACTGACTGTAAGTTAGAAACCGTTTCCAACGTCCTCATTGTAACATGTATTGAATCGGTGGAATTATCACCATTAAAACAAGCTTGTGCTTAAAAGAGGTTGGGCAAAATAATTGTCCAACCTCTTTTAGTATAATCACGCTTATGACCAAGTAAGAATGTGAGAAAAGCATCCTTAATTAAACCGATTAATATCCTTACTTTGAATCACACACATAACCCCACTGGCAAATTTAAATCGAGCCTTGTTACCGACAAACTCATTGCTGGCAAGAGAAACGGGGCGTTTAACCTGATAATCATTTAGTTTATATTTCTCATCAAACAGTGTTAAATGATCCATTGGTGTCAAAGCAACGAACGCCAAATATTTTTTATCGGGTTCTTTTTTGATGTCATATTCACCGGGTAAGAAAAAGGTAATCGTATTTTGCTTATCAATCATTCTGATCTTAGGCGCATATTTTTTAAATCGCGGTTCCAAGACCATCCATAAATTAGCGAGGAAATGATCCAAACGACCGCCTGTGGCACCGTAAATATCTAATCGATCCGCATGATGTTCTTCAATAGCCACTTTCAATCCCAATTGGGTGTCGGTGTCATCTTTTTCAGGAATTGACTGGCGGATATCTTTGATATGTGTCTTTACTAACTTTAATTCCTCGGTCTTTAATGAATCAAAATCACCAATAGCCACAATTGGATCGATTCCCATATCAATTAAATGTAGATTTCCACGATCAATACCGATCCAATCGCCATTTATTTTACCCGCTTTCAATTCAGCAGGCCACAAGTCAACTGGCCCACCGACCAAAAGGTTTAAAACTTTCATTATCTAGTAGCGTCCTTTAATGCTTTGATCTTTGAAACTGGATCGTCAGCGTCAAAAATATATGAACCGGCAACGGCAACTGTAGCGCCAGCTTTATATGCGCCAACAACAGTGGTTTCGTTAACGCCACCATCAATTTCAATATCAAAGTTCAATCCTTGTTCTTTTTTAATCTTATCTAATTCTGCAATCTTTTTAACTGTTTCAGGCAAGAACTTTTGACCACCAAATCCTGGATTAACAGTCATAACAAGAACTTGATCAACCATGTAAAGAACGGGTGTAATTGCTGATACGGGTGTTCCTGGATTAATGACCACTTCAGCCTTAACATTGCGATTTTTAATCATTTGAAGCGCACGATGAATATGTGGTGTTGCTTCAGTATGAACACCAATAATATCAGCACCGGCATCTGCAAAGTCATCAATATAACGTTCTGGGTTTTGGACCATCATGTGAACATCCAACGTTAAGTTAGTAATTGGTTTAATTGCCTTAACCCAGCCCGGCCCATATGATAGTGCAGGCACAAAGGCACCGTCCATGATATCAATATGAAGTAGCTCAGCGCCACCTTTATCAACCTTTTCAATATCTCTTTGCAAATTTACATAGTCGGCACTCAAAATTGAAGGTGCAATCTTAATCATAATCAACTTCCTCACTTTTTATAATTTGGTTTACGGTTCTTAATATCAGTATACAACTGTAAATAATTTTCGTAACGGCTTTTCATAATTTGACCGGATTCAACTTGTCGTTTGACCTCGCAATCCGGCTCATTAACGTGCATACATCCACGAAAACGACATTTTGAAGATGCTCGCTTAAACTCAGGAAAATAGCCCGCAAGTTCTCGAAAATCTATATCAAGTGTATCATACGATGAGAACCCTGGGGTATCAGCAATCAACCCATCGTTGACATTTAATAATGCCACTCGACGTGTCGTATGTTTCCCACGATTCAATGCAGCCGAGATTTCACCGGTCTTTAAATCCAGATTAGGGGCCAGATGGTTTAACAAAGTGGACTTCCCTGCACCGGTTTGGCCCATGATGACATTTTCTTTTTTTGAAAATAATTTACGGAGCCGATTCAAAGCCTCATCTGAAAACGCCGAGTCCGGTAAAATAACTTCATATGGAATTTTTGCATAATCAGCAGCGATTGTTGCTAATTCCTGTCGTTTGCTTTCGCTCAATAAATCGGTTTTGGTAAAGTAAATGATCGGCTGAATCTGGCTGATCTCTAATGCAATCAACTGCCGATCCAATAAATTACTCGAAAACTCCGGTTGCGTTGCCGCCGTTGTGACAATTGCCTGATCAATATTTGCAATTGGCGGTCGAACCAAAGAATTTTTCCTTGGCAATATTTCTAAAATATACCCCTTATCGCCATCCTCGATTTGAAACTCAACATCGTCGCCCACTAAGGGCGTAATCTTTCGTTTCCGAAAGTTCCCCCGGGCACGTGTCCGATAAACTTTGTCATCAGCGGTATGAACATCGTAAAAGCCGGCCAATGACTGATAAATTTTCCCCTTGGTCAATCAATCACCTCTGTCTTAGAATAAAAAAGTTACTTCGTCCCTATTATACAGACAAGTAACTTTCTTTTGCAGTTTTTATTTTTTTAATGAGAATCGTAAGTAATATTATTATCTCTTAAAATGGTTTTACCGTCACGAACCACCTTGTAACGGCCAACCTCATTCTTTGTTAATTTAAACGGCAGCATCACGGTGGTATCCCGTGTAATCACCATTTGTTTATACACAGTTGAATAATCATGATCATGATCTTTCAAGTAAATCAAAACAACATTTTCACCAGAACCGGTCGTACTTGCTTCGGTTTCCGGAGCCGGCGTTTCACTTGAAGACGTTTGTGGTTGAACACTACTGCTAAACGCAGAACTCGATGACGACTGCGAATTGTTAGAATTGCTAAAATATGGAATAGTAACTTTCACATTAAAGCTCTCCAGTTGATCCTTTGCTTTTGCTTGGGGACCTCTTGATAACCAAACAATAATATTACCGCCTTGCTGAATACTATTATTAGCCGCCGGTGATTGACGAACAACCCGACCCTTCTTTTGTTCGTTGGAGTAAACGTAATCAAAAGTTGGATTGATTTTTTCTTTATTTGCGTAACTAACGACCTGAGCCTTGGTCATATCAGTCAGGTCTTTTAGAATGACTTGTTGAATACCAGTGGACACAACGAATGTTAACGTATGGCCTTTAGGATTTACCCGCTTTCCAGATGCAAAATCCTGTTGAAGAATTTTTCCTGACTGAAAAGATCCCGAAGGAGCATTTCTTCTGCGAACTTTAAATCCTTGTGCTTCCAAACGGGACTTCACTTCGTCATAATCCTGGCCAACATAATTGTCCAAACGAACTTTTTTGATACCAGAGCTGATAATGAGTGCCACCCGGGTATTTTTTTTGACTTTGGTATTCTCTTTTGGAGTAGATGTAATAACACGATTTCGATCGACCTTTTCACTATTTCGATAAGAAATTTTTCCAACTCTCAAATCAGCATCTTCAAGTTTCTCCGTCGCGTCATTTCTTAAAGTACCGCTAATGACCGGTACTGTTGTCCGGGCACTTGCGCTGACTATAAAAATAACGGCGAATATAAGAACTAAAAAACCAATAATACCACCGATTAGCCATCGACGACGCCTTTTATGGTTTTTTCTTTTAGGCCGTTTTTCATCGCTTTGATTGGTCTCTTGTGCTTCACGTTGATCAGCATTAGCATTGTCCGTCATCGAATTTTCAGGAAAAGCAGAAAACGGCATCACCCGTGTTTTTTCATTCATTTCTGCGTTTTCTTCGGGAACAACGAATCTTGATTCGTCTGCCCTGGATTTGTCCAGTGATGTATTTAAATCCGCTGCTAACGCATTAACATCCGGGTAACGGTCATGTGGATTTTTGGTTGTTGCCTTTAAGACCACATTTTCCAATGCTTGGGGAATTCGGGGGTCAAAATCTCTGACAGATGGAATCGGCTGCTGTGAATGCTTAATTGCAATTGAGACGGCTGTGTCACCGTTAAATGGTACTTTACCTGTTAATATTTCATAAAGAATGATTCCCAACGAATATATATCAGATTGCTTAGTTGCCATTTGGCCTTTAATCTGTTCCGGGGACAGGTAATGAATAGACCCGATGATTGATTTGGTCTGTGTCATTGTGTCTTCACTTTCAAGTCGTGAGATACCAAAATCAGTAATCTTAATATAACCGTTTTTATCGACTAAAATATTTTGAGGCTTTAAATCCCGGTGAATAATATTATGATGATGAGCTTCACTAACAGCTGAACAAATTTGCTCCATGATGTTCACAACTTCGGCATATGGAATTGGAAACCGATCCTTAATATAATGTTTAAGGTCTTCCCCATCAACGTACTCCATTACCAAGTACTGCATGCCTTCAACTTCATCAACATCATAAATACCAACGATATGAGGATTGTCCAATTCAGTTGCGGCCATTGCTTCATGTTGAAATCGTTTTTTAGCTTTGGGATTATCCCGAAAATCAAGCCTCAGCAACTTGACGGCAACTTCTCGATTTAAAATTAAATCTTCAGCCAGATAAACATCGGCCATGCCACCTTCACCAAGCCGACTAATAATTTTATAACGGCCATTTAACACGAATCCCTTATTCATCCGGCATCACCTCCGAATCATAACGGGCAACTAAAACCGTGATGTTATCGAGGCCACCATTTTTATTCGCAAGCGATACCAGCAAATTGCATTTTGCTTGAATATCTTCATCCATCGACAGAATTTCTTCAATATCCGGATCATCTACCATGTTTGTCAGTCCATCCGTACAAAGAAGAATCTGGTCATTTTTTTGAATGCTGTACGCTTTAAAATCAGCCGAAGAATCATCGTTAATCCCCAAACTTTTAGTAATAATATTTTTATAGGGATTGTTCTTAGCCTGATCAGGTGTGATATCCCCATGTTTGACAAGTTCATTAACATAGGAGTGGTCCTCTGTTATCTGAGTAAGCTTACCACCTGAAAGAACATAGCCGCGACTATCTCCAATATTGGCAATGAGACTTTCATCACCATCGATAAGAGCAGCCACCATCGTTGTTCCCATTCCCTTCAGTCGCCTATCCGAATTTGATTGGTTAATAATTGCGGCATTTTCCTGAGCCAGCTTTTCTATAAACCAGGATTTAATGTCGGAAAGACTGTTAATATCAGTTTTTTCAAAACTACTGCCAATGTGAGTAACGACCATCTTGGAAGCAACTTCACCAGCATTATTGCCACCGATGCCATCGGTGATAAGGGCCAAAATTAATCCTTGCTTGTTCTCGAATTTTCCAACCGCATCCTCGTTCTTATCGCGAACTTTTCCGGTAGACGATTGATAGGCAATTTGCATATTGTATCAACTCCGTTACGATTTCCTAACCAAAGAACAGACAAAGAATCCATCCGAGCCAAAATCATCGGGGTAAATATTAATCATCCCGTTTTCATCAGTTGTCAGATTCAGGTCAGTCTTGGTTGGTTCGATTTGAAAATCAGGATGTGCATCAAGAAACTGCTTAATCACTTCTTGATTTTCTTGTTGAACGATTGTACAGGTACTATATGTAATAGTACCACCAGTTTTTACTTTCGGTGCGACGGCTTCAAGAATTTGCAGCTGAATTTGTGATAAATGATTGATATCAGCTAACGTCTTATCATACCTGATTTCCGGCTTTCTACGCATCAAGCCAAATCCGGAGCATGGTGCATCAACTAAAATATGATCAAACATTTCATCAGAAAACTTCTCATCAACTTTTCGGGCATCCAGCGCCTGGGTTTCAACCACACCATCTACTCCAAGCCGTTTAGCATTTCTAATCACATTTTTCAATTTATTTTGGTGAATATCCAGTGCAATGACGCGACCATTTTTTAAATCAGCTGCAATTTGAGTCGTTTTTCCACCGGGTGCGCTACAAGCATCAAGAATCAAATCATCAGGCTGAATCGACATTGACTCAACCGGCAGCATAGCACTCTCATCCTGAATAGTTAATAAACCATTTTCAAAGAATGCACTATGAACCACTTGCCCCTTATCAACAATAATGCCTTCACCCGCAACAAGGCTATCTTCCGTTTGAAATCCAGCCTGCGTAAGTTGATCAGTCAATTTTGATTTGGTCGTTTTTGCTTTATTAAACCGAACGGATTGTTTAGGTGCTTGATTCAATGATTTAAAAACTTGGTCCGCCTTTTGCTTGCCCAACTGGCCTTCAATAAGCGATACCAACCACTCAGGAACGCTATATTTAATCGAAATCTTTTTGACTGGATCTTCAATTTTGTCAGGTTCCCTAACACCCTTACGATCCATCTGGTGAAGAATACCGGTCACAAAACGCCGTGTGCCATCATGTCCCATTGACTTTGCAATTTTAATCGATTCGTCAAAAATTGCGCGTTTAGGAACACGGTCCAAATATTCGAGCTGATACATCGCTGTATATAAAAGTTCTTTCACCCAGTCTTCTGTCTTTTCCGGATCTCTCAAAAATGGCACCAATTGATATTCCAGTGTCATTCGATGTTGAATCACGCCATAAACAATATTCGTAAAAAGCGCTTTGTCTACATCACTCATTGACGTTGATTCAATGACCGCGTTAATCTGTAAATTTGAATAAGAACCGCCACTGGTACGCAATAGTGTTCTGACAGCCAGTTCCCGTGGATTGTTCGTTTGATATTTCATTTAGTTAATCACCTTTTGGCCAACTTTTAAGGCCTGCCCTGCTCCGTTTAAATAATCTGTAATCGCTTGTCTTGGTTTACCAGCAGGTTGAAGCTCCAAAATTTCCAAGATTGAACCCCCACCGGCAGCAATTTGTAATTGATGCTTCGTTTTTTCAACAATCACTCCTGGTTCAAGGGGGGTCTGCCCATCAACTACTGCTGATTTCCAAATCTTAGTTCGTTTACCATTCAAAGTCGTATACGCTGTTGGATCCGGTCGAAGTGCCCGAACCTTTGCATCTACCAAAAAAGCTGATTTTAAAAAATCCAATTTCTCTTCTTCAGGCTTAATTGTCGGCGAAAAAATGACTTTTTCCGGATCCTGTTTAATTGGGGTTATCTCACCGGAAATAACTTTAGGCAGCGTTTTTAAAAGCAGGTCCCTGCCGACAAGGCTCAATTTAGCAAACATTGAAGCCGTATCATCCGTATTATTAATTGGAATCGCCTGTTGCGCAAGAATGTCACCTGCATCCATTTTTTTCACCATATAAATAATACTGATCCCGGTTTCCTTATCACCATTTAAAATAGCATACTGGACGGGTGCACCGCCACGATATTTCGGTAGTAAAGAACCGTGAACATTCACAGCTGCAATTTTAACAGCATTGAGTAATTTGGTTGGTAAGAACTGACCAAATGCGGCAGTGACAATAAGGTCGGGATGCATCTCAATTAATTGTTGCATCTCGTCACTGCCACTGATTTTTTCCGGTTGGAGAACCGGAATGTTCAATGCTTCAGCCTGCTGTTTAACTGGAGATTTTTGAATCTGATGTTTCCTGCCGACTGGTCGATCAGGTTGAGTAACTGCTGCCAATACTTGGTAGCCCTGATCTACCAATCCTTTCAAAACCGGAACGCCAAAACTTGGAGTTCCCATAAACACAACTGTTGTCAACGCTATCGTTTCCTTTCCATTCTAAAGTTACATAAAATCGAGCGGTTCATTATCAATTGAGATTAATAATCCTCCTTGCTGCTTTGTTTGAGACTTAACTAAAACGTCATCAAGTGCAGCTTTAAGTTTCGGCTCCTGACGATATTTAATAATGATTTGATAAAAATAACGATTATTAACCCTGGTAATTGTTTTAGGAGTTGGTCCCAATACAATCGCCTTATTCGTTAAATACCGGCGCAGGAAACCGGCAATTTGGTGCATTTCATATGCCGTCTGTTTTTCAGATGGTGAGCTGCCGGTAATTTTGATGGTGAAGTAATAAGGCGGATACTTGCCAAGATGACGAATCCGCATTTCAGTATGATAAAACTTTTCGTAATCCTGTGTTTTAGCCAACTGAATAGCGTAATGATCGGGGTTAAATGTTTGTATCACAACTTCTCCCTGCTTATCAGCACGTCCGGAGCGTCCGGAAACTTGCGTTAATAGTTGAAATGTTCGCTCACTGGATCGAAAATCAGGAAACTGAAGCGCTGAATCAGCATTTAAAACCCCAACAAGTGTCACTTCCGGGAAATCAAGCCCCTTTGCAATCATTTGAGTTCCTAATAAAATATCGGCTTTGTGAGCACCGAATTTATTGATGATTGCCTCATGAGATCCCTTTTTCCGGGTTGTATCAACATCCATTCTCAAAACACGGGCAGTTGGAAATAGATCCTTAACCTGTTCTTCAAGCTGCTGGCTGCCGATCCCGTAATGCCGAATACGCTTACTGTGGCATTTGGGGCAAACCGTTGGGATCGGTTCCTTATGACCACATAAATGGCAGTTTAGTGTATGCGTATCTTTATGCATGGTTAAAGAGATGTCACAGTTTGGGCATTGAGGAACATAACCGCAATCTCTGCACATAATAAAAGAGGAGTAACCCCTACGATTCAGTAACAGAATAATTTGCTCATGCTTTTCCAGCCTATCGGTAATCAAGTTTGAAAGTCGTTTGGACAAAATATGTCGATTATGAGCCATTTCATCCTTCATATCAACAATCGAAACGTGGGGCAGTGCATGGTTGTTGAAACGATGAGGCAACATGATCAGCTGATAGACCCCCTTCATTGCTCGCGCACGCGATTCCAACGATGGCGTTGCACTTCCCAATACAACAGGGCAATGATTGTACGCTGCCCGCCATTTAGCCACGTCTCTGGTCTGGTAACGCGGCGTATCGGATTGCTTATAACTACTATCATGTTCTTCATCCATAATAATTAAACCAATATTCTCCAAAGGCGCGAAGATTGCCGAACGAACACCAACAACAACTTTTGCCTGACCGCTATTAATCCGTTGCCATTCGTCGTACCGTTCCCCACTTGACATTGCGCTGTGAAGCATCGCCACTTGGTCCCCAAACCTACTTCGAATTCTGCCAACAATCTGGGGAGTCAACGTAATCTCTGGAACCAGCATAAGCGCTGTCTTACCAATACTCAGTGCATGGGCCATCGCCTGTAAATAAACTTCCGTCTTTCCGGAACCGGTCACCCCTTCAAGCAGGAAAGTCGTGTCCGTTTGTTTTCCAATTGCATTATTAATCCGATTGACGGCAGTTTGCTGATCTTCATTCAGGTCAAGCGGATAACTTTTTGACACGGGCTGCAAAAATGGATTTCGAATTCTCCTAACCTGAGTTTCGGTTACCCATCCCTGCTTAACAGCTGTATCAAGTACCTGTTTACCGACACCCTCGTGCAAAAGCTTGGATTGAAGGAACGTTTGAGACGGTTGTTCATACAACATCTTAAGTAATCGGCGTTGACCAACCGCACGTTTCTGAACATCTATCAACACATGATCGATTTGCTGTTGATTAAGCTTACTTTTATAGGCTCTAGACAATATCGGTTTTGCATGACTGGATAATTCATAATGAACTTTAATCTGATTTGATTTTCGGAGTGCCAAAATTTCTGCAATTGTCTTGTTATTAAATTTTTGCCGATCATAGTCAATTTCGTTTTGACCATGAAAAATAGCCGGGTAGGTGTCCCGTATTTGATCAGTCGCTAATAATTTCTTTTTAAATTTCGTTCGCATACCACCGGGTAACATTGTCTGCAAACAACTAATTTTAAAGGAAAAGGTTTTATCTGCCATCCACTCGGACAATTTTAACAATTCCGGCGTAATAACCGGCGAAAGATCAACGAGTGAACTGATTTTTTTAAGCTTGCCATCAAAGGATGTTTTATCTGAAAGACCAATCACAAAACCAGTGACTCTTCTGCGGCCGAAAGGAACCTGTACCCGCATGCCGGATTGAATCTGTTTTTCAAGGCTTTCAGGAATTAAATAGCTATATGGATTATTTGTTTGACGTGTTGGCACATCTACAATAATTTGTGCAACCTGCAAGAATTAGTCACCCCCTTGTAAATCATTATCGGCTTATTAAACGATGACTCAAAATATGAATGAGTTGCTGGGCTACTTTTTGTTTGCTCTCAACTGCTGTTTTTTGCTGGTCTCCGTTGGCAAACAGGAAAGTGACTTGATTATTGTCTGCACTAAATCCGATCCCTTTTTGGGAAACGTCATTAGCGACAATGAGATCAAGATGTTTTGCCTTGATCTTTTTTTCGGCATTCGTTATCAAATCATTCGTTTCGGCTGCAAAACCAATCACAACCTGTGAGGCTTTCTTAGTTATCGCAACTTCTTTTAGAATATCCGGATTTCTGACCAAGTTTAAAGTCATCGTCTCATTGTGATCGTTTTTTTTGATTTTTCTGTCTGAAACAGTTGCTGGGCGAAAATCAGCAACTGCCGCTGCCATTATTAAAACATCCGCATCCACAAACTGCTGCTGAACAGTTTGCAATAAATCTCGTGCGGTTTCTACTGGCAGGACTTTTACGCTTTCAGGCTTTGGTAACGTTGTATTGGCAGTAATTAAAGTCACCTCGGCACCAGCTAGCCGCGCTGCCTTTGCAATTGCAAATCCCATCTTTCCGGATGAATGATTTGTCAAATAACGAACCGGGTCCAAAGGCTCGCGCGTTCCACCAGCTGTGATGACAATTCGTTTACCCTCGAGTTCCTTTGATCCCGAATTAAAGTGCTGATCCACCCAATCTAATATTTCTTCGGGCTCGGGAAATCGTCCCTTACCGGAATAACCTTCCGCCAAAAAGCCTTCGGCAGTGTCCATCACATTGATACCGGCGCTAGTCAATGTCTGCAGATTTGTTTGGGTTGCAAAATTGTCCAGCATATGGACGTTCATCGCTGGTACAACATAAATCGGCGCGGTGGTTGCAAGTAGCGCCGCATTAACCACATTATCCGCAATGCCGTTAGCCATCTTGGCAATTGTATCAGCTGTTGCAGGTGCAACGATCGCTAAATCTGACTGATCGGCAATCGCAACATGGGGAATTGTTTTAGGATCGTCTGTTGAAAAATCGTCTTTGACAACCCGATTCTTGCTTAGACTCTGAAAAGTCAGTGGGCTGACAAATCGTTGAGCAGACTCTGTCATGACAACATGCACATCGTTATGATTCTTCACTAACAATCGAGTCAGAATTAAAGATTTATAGACAGCAATACTACCGGTTACATACAGCGAAACGCGTTTATTTTGAAACAAATCAGTCACCACCATTTTTAAATTCACACTTAATTGTAACAAGGATGTATGGATTAGCAAAAGCCAAATGCTTTTTATGACCTTTAATTATTCCCAAAAAAATGGCCTGGAACAATGATCTGCTTGTTCCGGCCACTTAATTGACATCATACTCATTTAATTAGTTCAAATCACGATTCTTGGGATCAATTTTCAAAACACCGGCAGCAATCTCTTCAAAAGCCTTACCAACCGATTTTCTGGACTTATAACTGTCCAACAATGGCTTTGCTCCAGCATCCAATTCATGTGCTCGCTTACTTGCAAGCATAATTAATGAATATCTAGAATCAATTTTATCAAGTAATTTATCAACAGATGGATAAAGTAACATTATTAATCGTCTCCTAACATTGATTCATAATCGGGCATCACTCTGGCAACCTTTAATCGTTCACTTCTGATAATTGATTTAATCCGATCAACGGCTAATGGCACTTTGTCATTTAGAACTGCGTAATCATAATTTCGCATCATACTGATTTCACCAACGGCTTTTTTGATACGCTTGTTAATAACATCCATTTTGTCGGTTCCACGACCAATTAATCGGTGCTTTAACGCCATTAAGTCGGGCGGCGTCAAAAATACGAATACAGCATCCGGACAATTTGCACGAACTTGCATCGCACCATTTACTTCAATTTCAAGGAAAACATCCTTACCAGAATTCAAAGTCTCATTGACATATTTTAATGGGGTACCATAGTAATTGTCAACGTATTTCGCGTATTCAAGCATTTCACCGTTTTGAATATTCTGTTCAAACTGCTCCTTTGAAACAAAATAATAGTCAACACCGTTTTTCTCACCAGGACGAGGTTTTCTGGTCGTCATTGACGTTGAGTACTCAAAGTCAACATCCGGTTCCTCAAAAAGTGCTTTTCTGACAGTTCCCTTACCAACGCCGGAAGGACCGGATAAAACAATTAACATTCCTCTTTTTGCCATCGTCAAAATCCCTTCAAATATTTGTAGTAACAACCATTATCGTTCATTTTTAAGATTTTTACAAGTCTAACATCTGTTTCGCAATAAATCATAAAAATTTTAATATTAGGGGTTGATATTTCGAACTGTCGTTCGTATAATAAAGTCACAAACGAATGTTCGGAGTGAAATAACATGCAAAGTAATCAATCATATTTAACAGAAATTCGAGACACGGTTAAAAACAACTATCGCCGCTTTTTCGCAATCGATTCCACAAAGCCGACTTACAACGATCTTCCTCAGATGCCGGAATTCCAAATCCAACTTTTTCTTAGCCAAACACTAAAAACTGGTTTTCCAATCAAAATCCAATTTAATAATCAATCACCGGCAATGGGTGGAAAGCTCACAAAATTATCTAACGAAAGATACCTATTAACAAACCAACAGCATAACATGACCCGAATTGTAAATATTTTAGAAATTCGGTCCATTCAAAAGATAAAATAATAGCAGTAAATATATTTATCCACGTTAAGAATGTTTCAAAAAGTGCAAGTCAATTTTTAATCAAAAACTCAATTTAACCAAATAAGCCAAACACCCAAAAAAGGTATTTGGCTTATTTGAGTGTATTTCATGTTTTACCTACATAACCAATTTTTCAACTCAAGTTCGAATTCGAGCTTTTTCTTCATCGGCCATTGATATGAGTTCACTCGCGTGTTCTTTAGTTAATTTGGTCACCGTCGTTCCTGAAAGCATTCTAGAAATTTCGTTAACGCTATCCTGCTTGTTCAGTTCCGTGATGGTAGTGGTTGTTCGCCCGTCATGTATCTTTTTTTGAATAAAGTAGTGATGGTCACTCATTGCCGCAACCTGTGGTAAGTGAGTAATACATAAGACCTGGGACTTCGTTGAAATTGTATAAATTTTATTTCCCATTGCTTGGGCTACTCGGCCTGAAACTCCCGTATCAACCTCATCAAAAATGATCGAAGTGACACCGGCTGCTTTTGCAAACATCGTTTTTAGTGCCAACATAAGCCGTGATAATTCCCCGCCGGATGCCGACTTAACCAATGGCAGCATTTTTTCACCGGGATTGGTTTGAATATAAAATTCAACTTGATCTGCACCTAAACGATTCAAAGTTGTACTTTCTTTAAAGCGAACTTCAAAAACAGCTTTATCCATATAAAGATCACGCAATTGTTGATGAACTGCCCGCTCTAATTCCTTGGCAAAGCGCCTGCGAATATCACCGATCCTTTTAGCATTCTTAATTAAGGAAGTCTTTATTTCAGCAAGCTGCTGCTCTAAATTATCATCGTCATCCGCATCCCCAGACATGTCGCTTAATTCATTCTTTATTTTTTTTAGGTATTCTAAAATTTGAGTAACGGAGTCACCGTATTTATGCTTTAACTGATATATTGTATTAAGTCGCTGTTCAACCTGATCCAAACGATCTTGATCAAATTCTAAATTATTTAACTGATCGGAAATCTGACTTGCCACATCCTGCAACGTGTAAAAGGCACCGGATAAATCGTCGGAGATTTGTTTAAAATCCGGGTCCAACTCTTCAATTTCCTGCATTGAACTCATTGATGAGCCAATAGAATCCAAAGAACTGGTATCTTCACCACTGATGCCTTCGTAACTATTAAGAAGAGCATCATGAATTTTTTGGAAATTATTCAATCGATCACGTTCAGCCGTCAATTCTTCGTCCTCATGTTCATGAAGATCAGCCGCCTCAATTTCTTTGATTTGAAATTTTAACATGTCGACACGTTGCGCCCATTCCTTCTCATTTTGATGTTTTTTTTCATTAATTGCCCGTAATTTTACAAATTGATCATAATCTTTTTGATACGTTACCAAAACCGGTTGAATGGTGTCCTCGGCAAAGTCATCCAACAATTCAATATGGCGTTCAGGCTTCATCAATTCTTGATGTTCATTTTGACCTTGAATATCAACCATTGTTTCACCAATTCGACGAAGCGTTGCAATATTAATCATCATGCCGTTAACACGACAGCTATTGCGACCACTGGCAAATATCTCTCTTTCAATGATGACATTCCCGTCACTATGGTCAATCCCAAGTTCATCTAGAACTTCATATGTAGGATTATCATCACTTAAAATAAAGTTGCCTTGAATTACTGATTTTTTAGCACCAGTTCGTATTAAATCGTGAGATCCTCTTCCACCAACCAGTAAACCAACCGCGTCAATGATGATAGACTTCCCAGCACCTGTTTCTCCGGTCAAGACAGTCATCCCGGACTGAAATTCAATATCTAAATGTTCAATAATGGCAAAGTCAGTAATAGATAATTCAAGTAACATTTTTAAACCCTTTCAAATGATAACAAATTAACTCAGCTTGCTAGCTGCTTACCATACTATTAATCCGCCCACGAAAATCAGCAGCGTCTTCATCTGTTTTGCAAACAATAAAAACGGTGCTGTCGTCGCCAATGGTCGCAAATATTTCACTATAATTCATTTGATAAAGCAGTGTTGAAATAACTGGACCACTCCCCGGCAACACCTTCATGAAAACAAATTTATCCTGAGAATCTACCGATACAAAAGAATCACGAATAGTTTGGATTAGCTTCTTTTCAGTATCAACATTTTTTTGAGTTGGTAAACTATATCGATAGCCCCCAGTAATCGAAGGAACCTTAACCAATTGCATATCTTTAATATCGCGTGAAACCGTTGCTTGGGTAACCTTGACACCTTGCTCACTCAGCAAGGAAACGAAATCTTCCTGCCGCTGAATATCGTTACTGACAAGCAGTTGTTTAATCAAGCGCTGTCTTTCCTTTTTACGCATGAGAACACCTCCAAAAATTAACGAGAAATCTTTTATTGCTTCTTTAACTCAGAATAAGCGTTTTCAATCACTTTTTCAATTGAAACATTTGGATTCATTCGAGGTTGCTCAACTGACTTTAATTCAACTAAAAACTCAATGTTGCCGGCCCCACCCTTAATCGGTGAAAAATCAAGGTTTTCAACAGAGTAACCGGATGCGACCGCAAAATTCAATATTTTTTCAAGCACCATTTTGTGAACAGCCGGATCGTGAACAATGCCATGTTTACCAACATTTTTCTTTCCTGCTTCAAATTGAGGCTTAATCAAAGCAACAACCTCTCCATTGGGAATTAAAATCGCCTTCAATGGCGGTAGGATTAATTCAAGTGAAATGAACGAAACGTCAATTGAAGCAAACTGTGGCTGTCCCTGAGAGAAATCTGCCAATTTACTATATCTAAAATTGGTGTGCTCCATGACAACAACTCTTGGGTCTTGCCGCAGTTTCCACACAAGTTGGTTACTGCCAACATCCAAAGCATAACTGAGTTTGGCACCATTTTGCAGCATAACATCCGTAAATCCACCCGTTGATGATCCGATATCAAGAACGGTTAAGTCTTTAACACTAATGCCGAAAACCTTAAGTGCTTTTTCTAGTTTCAATCCGCCACGACTCACGTATGGCATTGGTTTTCCCTTTAAATGCAACTCGGTGTCCACCGAAATCTTCATGCCCGGCTTGTCTAAACGTTCTTCGTTATCGCCAAGTATCTCCCCAGCCATAACGGCCCTCTTTGCCCTTTCACGAGTGTCAAAGAGACCTTGAGTTACTAGTAATACATCAACGCGTTGTTTTTCCATTATGCCTTTCATCCTTAATTACAAAATAACTGCAAAAATCTAATAATAAAGAGGTATCGATATTCAACTTATGACTTGCTGTATTTAAAGCGTGACGGGCTCGATCAACCGTCCGCTGTAAAGCTTCATAAGCACCATCCAATCCCATAAGATTAGGATAGGTGTTTTTATCAGCATCCTGATGAACCGGTTTGCCAATTGCCTTTTCATCACCAACAATATCAAGAATATCATCATAGATTTGAAACGCTGCTCCAAAATTATTCGCAAACGCCAACAAATCTTTTTTCTGATCTTTAGGTACTTGTGCCATGATTAAACCGGCATTTACCGCATAAGAAATTAACGCTCCGGTTTTATTGCGATCAAGTTTCTGAAGTTCATGCAGCTTTAATCGTGTACCTTCGAATTCTATATCATCGGCTTGTCCGGAAGCCATACCACGTGGACCTGCTGCTTTTGCCAAAGCTAAGGCCAACTGACAACGAGTATCAGCAGTCAAATCATTATCAACAACCCATTGAAATGCAAGTGCCTGTAAACCGTCACCTGCTAATGTCGCCATTCCTGCACCATATATTGTATGATTAGTAGGTTTACCGCGACGAAGACCGTCATTATCCATTGCTGGAAGATCATCATGAATTAACGAATATGAATGCAATAATTCCAATGCACAAGTTGCCTTTAAAATTGAATCAGTTATTGTTTGATTGAAAGTTATTAAGGTTGCTATTGTTAAAAGCGGTCGTAATCTTTTTCCTCCCGCATTAACCGAATAGCTCATTGACTCAAACAATTTTTGCTGATCGGTATCCTGTTCGATTTTACTTTCCAACACTTGGTTAATCCTGGGCGTCCATTCCTTTATGAACTCATTGAGCTTGGTTCCCATTATTATCATCCTTTGTATTATCTGGACTTTCAAATTGAACTTCGTTGCCATCTTTATCCATCATTTTGGCCATTGTATGCTCAGCTTTTGTCAAGGTTTCTTGAAGCTCTTCGCTTAGTTTAATACCGGTTTTAAATTTATCCATGGAATCTTCAAGCGAAACGTTTCCTTGCTCAAGTTGATTTACAATTTGCTCCAATTTATCCATTTTTTGCTCAAATGTTTCGTTAGACTGACTATCTGCCATCATCCTCATCCTCTTTTCCTTTTGTCATTTTATTGATAGATGCATTAATAACACCATCAGAGAAGTGAACGTTAATCGTCTTCGCTTTTAAATCTGCCATTTTGCTAATGAAGTGATCATTTTCATCAGTTGTATACGTATAGCCTCTACCTAAAATTTTCAAAGGACTTAGGTGATCAAGCGAACCAACCAACATCTGATACTGTTGCTTGACTTTATTCAAATTCTGCAATTGATTCTGCTTAAGACGCAACTGCAACACATTCAAACGTTGCTTTTGCTCTTTAATCATATAAGTTGGCGCAACTAGGCGAAGTCTCATATGTAACTGAGACAAATTATTTTTTCGTGATGTAGTTATCTTATCTGCTTGATTTTCCAAACGTTGCCTTAGTAGGTCTAATTTTTGGGAAAAGGTCTCGTAAATCCGTTGAGGTGAAGTGAAAACCGTCGATTGTTGAAGCCGCTTCAATCTTAACTTAGCCTGTTCAATCAACTGATATTCCGCATTAATAATCCGATTTTGGGTTGCTTTTAATTCAACCAACACTTGATCTAAACGTGGAACCGCCAATTCCGCAGCCGCCGTTGGAGTCGCTGCTCGAACATCGGCTACCAGATCCGCAATGGTGGTATCCGTTTCATGACCAACAGATGAAATAACCGGAATTGTACTTGAAGAGATTGCTCGAGCCACATTTTCTTCATTAAATGGCCATAAATCTTCAATCGAACCACCGCCACGACCAATAATCAAGGTATCAAAATGACCAAGTTGATTCACCTTTACAATTTGCTTAACAATATCGGTACTGGCCTCGTCACCTTGCACTAAAGCCGGAAACAGAACAATTTGAGCAATCGGATAACGCCGTCGAACTGTTGTAATAATGTCTCGAATAACGGCACCGCTCGGAGAAGTCACCACAGCAATCCTTTTCGGAAACTGGACCAACTGTCTTTTAGGTTGACTAAATAAGCCTTCTTTATCAAGCTTCTTTTTTAGTTGTTCATAAGCCTGATAAAGTTGGCCAACGCCATCCGGTTCCATACTGTCAACATAGATTTGATAGCTGCCACTCGGTTCATAAACCGAAATGTGGCCGGTTACCAAAACTTTCATCCCCTCTTCAGGAACAAACTTAATCCGATTAAACGCCGACTTAAACATAATCGCACTAATTTTAGCATGGTCATCTTTTAAGCTAAAATATTGATGCCGCATTGGTCGTAATCTGAAATTTGAAATTTCACCTGTCAAATAAACTTTCATAAGATAAGGATCAACATCAAATTTTCTTTTAATATATTTTGTTAACGCTGTTACTGATAGATACTCAGTTGTCACGATGAATGCTCCATTCTGCCAAATCAACACTTTGCTGCATTAGAGTCGCAATTGTCATTGGGCCGACACCACCCGGTACCGGTGTGATATAAGCAACCTTGTCAAACAAATCATCGTAATCGACATCGCCAACCAAATGCCCCTTTTCATTAATATTTTGACCAACATCAATTACAGTTGCCCCTACCTTTACGTCATTCTTGGTCAACGTATGTAGCTGCCCAGTTGCAGAAACGATGATATCTGCGTCTTTAGTATATTCCGTAATGTCTTTTGTTAGTCGATGAAGAATCGACACACTTGCACCTTGGTTTAGCATTAACGCTGCCATCGGCTTTCCTACAATAGCACTTCGTCCGAGCATAACCGCATTTTTTCCTTTTAATTCAATATGGTATTCGGAAAACATTGTCATAATTCCCTTGGGCGTGCAAGAAACAGGATATTTGGTGGAATCATTTAAAAATAATTTGCCCACATTAACTGGATGAAAGCCGTCAACATCTTTTTCAGGTAAAATTGCACGAGTAACATCTTTTTCATTGATTTGGTCAGGTAAGGGATCCTGAACCAAGATGCCATGAATTGCGGGATCGTTGTTATACTGACCAACCCACTCCAAAAGCTCTTTTTCAGAAACACTCTCAGGCAGCTGCTTCACAATTGAGTTAATGCCTAAACGTTGTGCAGTCCGATGCTTGTTACGAACGTATCGCTGACTTGCCGGATCATCTCCAACAATGATCACAACCAGTCCTGGTGTGATGCCATCATTTTCTTGCATTTTTTGAACCCGTTCACTGGTTTGCTGATTAAGCTTCTTTGCTAATGCTCTTCCATCAATCACTGTAGCCATCTTTACAACTCTCTCCCTTGTGTTTTATGACAATGCTTAAGGCCGCTATGTTGCGGATAGATTATGTCAAAAGTCTTTTTTGTAATCATGAATGTAAAGAAAAAAATAGATTTACATTCATGTAAATCTATTTTACCAGTTCTTCGAGAGCATGTGACAAAATCCCATTAACAAATTTTCTTGAACGATCATCGCTATACTTCTTAGCCAGTTCAATCGCTTCGTTTATAGAAACTTTTGCAGGGAGATCATCAACATGCAGCATTTCATAAAGGGCAATCTCCAAAATAATCAGATCAGTTTTAGCGATCCGATTAATTGACCAGCCACTTTTTAAATACTTCTCAATTAAGTTGTCAAGTTCTTCTTTGTGATCCACTACGCCAGTAGTCAATTCATCCAGATATTTCGGATACTCATCACCATACTTGCCATCAGTTAGAACTTCAAAGAAATTTTCCTTGTTTGTTTGTTTATTCGCATTTAGCGCAAATAAAGTTTGAAACGCGATTTCGCGAATTTGGTGTCGTGTTAATTCCACTATGCCTCACCATTCTCTTCGTCCGCAAAGGGGTTATTTGGATCAACAGAACTAGTTGTTTTTTCCGGAATAACGCCTTGCACATGAACGTTAACTTCATGAACCTGTAATCCGGTCATAAAAAATGCCTGTTGTTCAACTTGTTCTTGAATTTCAAGAGCAACTTTGGGAACAGAAACTCCGTAATTTAAATAAACATAAATGTCAAAACTTAATTCTTCATTTTGATACGTCAGTTTAACACCTTTTCCATGCTCTTTTTTGCGTGAAAATAGTTCATTAACACTGGACGAGAAAGACCCCCTCATTCGATTAACCCCATCGACCTGTGAGGCAGCAATTCCCGCAATGATTTCCAAAACATTCGTGGCAAGTTCAATCTTACCTAGTTCGGGATTATTCGCACGAAGAATAATGTTAGTGTCTTCAGCCATTCTAAAGCCTCCGTTTCTGTTCTAAAAAAGTTATGCTCGTGAAATGTAAGTACCATCAGTTGTGTTAATCACTAATTTATCACCTTGGTTAACAAAAAATGGTACTTGAAGTGTTAAGCCTGTTGTCATTGTGGCAGGTTTTGAACCACCTGAAGCAGTGTCACCCTTAATTCCAGGTTCAGTTGAGGCAACCTCAAGAGTAACCGTATTAGGCAGGTCAACACCAAGCGTTTCGTTGCCATATTGAATGACATTAACTTCCATGTTTTCTTGAAGATAGTTTAGTTCAGATTTAATTTGGGCAGCTGGAATAGAAATTTGATCATAAGTATCCATGTCCATAAAGACATGCATATCACCATCAGCGTAAAGATATTGCATTTTACGTTGATCAATTTGAGCTTGTTCCATTTTGGCCCCAGATCTGAATGTCTTTTCTTGAACAGCACCAGTTCTAAGATTCTTTAATTTAGAACGAACAAATGCGCCACCTTTGCCGGGTTTTACATGTTGAAAACTCAAAATACGCCAAATTGCGCCATCAACTTCGATGGTTAATCCATTTTTAAAATCAGCAGTAGAAATTGCCATTAAATAGTTCCTCCTAAAAGTACATGTTTGTCAGCTTAAAATCAATAAATTGTTGATTTTTAAAACTTCAAACAGCCTTATTGTAAAGTAGCATAACTTGATTATATAATATTTTGATCCTAAATAGCCAATTTTTCGTGAAACAAGTAGGGTCTTAAAAATTATAACAATCAAAAAGCATAAAAAAAGGACCAATAGGCCCTCTTCATCAAAGTTAGTTGTTAATAAAATTACTTAGCAGCTTCAGTAACTGGGTAAACTGAAACTTGACGCTTGTCGCGACCTTTACGTTCAAAGCGAACAACACCGTCTACCAATGCAAATAATGTATCATCGTTACCACGACTAACATTAGCGCCTGGGTAAATGTGAGTTCCGCGTTGACGATAAAGGATTGAACCACTGTGAACTGAAGAACCATCAGCAGCCTTAGCGCCTAAACGACGACCAGCTGAGTTACGACCGTTGGCAGTTGATCCACCACCTTTATGGTGAGAGAAGAATTGTAAGTTCATTGCAAGCATATCTACACCTCCAGATTAAAGTTTAGTTTTCTACGTTCAACTTAATATATTTACTATAGCTCGTTGCGATGTCAGCCATCCCATTCTCAAACGTCTTCAAAATGGCATCAGATTGAATTTGTTTGGTTGAATTAGCAATAACTGGTATTTCAACCGATAAGTAACCACCGTTTTTCTCATCACTGTCGACATTAACATCCAAGCCCACAACTTCTTGTAAGCCATTAACTGTAGTGATGCTAAGAACCGAAACTGCTGAGCAAACGATATCTTGTCCATATTCACCAGCATCTGCATGCCCAGTGATCGTGATCCCTGACACATGCCCTTTATAATGGTGGATAGTAGCCTTAATCATCTTATCAGTACCTCATCATTCGTAAATTAAGCCTTGATAGAATCGATAACAACCTTAGTATATGGTTGACGATGACCCTTTTTAGAACGTGAGCCCTTCTTTGGTTTGTAACGGAAGATAATAATCTTCTTTTGACGACCTTGTTTTTCAACAGTGCCAGTTACTGATGCGCCATCAACTGTTGGCGTACCAAACTTAACTGAATCACCGCCGACCATAACAACTTGGTCAAAAGTAACCTTATCGCCTTCATTTGCGTCTAATTTTTCAACGTAAATAGCGTCACCTTCTGAAACCTTGTATTGCTTACCGCCTGTAGTAATAACTGCGTACATATTGTGCACCTCCTTATAGTTTTGCTTAGACTCGCCGAAACGAAGCGCCCCATAAAGGGGTCTTATAGCTTGAACCGAGCGGTTGTAGCTGTGGAAGCCACAATTACAACGTTCTAAGTATACATAAATGAGATGCGTTCGTCAAATTAATTGTTAGGTGAAATAATAAAAAAACAACCGACACCGCGGTTGCTTTAATTTATGGCTATTTACGCTGAGCCAAATGCTTTGCATTCTCTTTCATGGATGTTGGAGAACCGATAAAATACTGAATAAGTCCACAAATTGCGAAAATTAAAACAATAAAAAGAACGAATCCCACAACTTCCACCTCCTAATATATAAGCAATATCAATACTGCTTAGTATAATTATCCAGCTGAAGCGCAAACTTTTCAAATATTTTGCATGAGAGGCATTTTCATTTAATGAAAAATAAACTTTCTTAAGAAAAACGTAATTAATTCCGGAAGTAACAAATTAACCCAATTTCGCATTGACTAGTTCCATCATATTTCCTATAATGGTTATTGTTGATTTGTCGCAATAGCTCAGCTGGATAGAGCAACGGTCTTCTAAACCGTAGGTCGAGAGTTCGAATCTCTCTTGCGACAGTAATACAGGTCTTAACCAATGTAGTCGGTTAAGACGAAAGCTTCTCAAATCGTTGGTAATCTTCGATTTGAGAAGCTTTTTTTACACTATAAAACCATTTCATTTTGGCTCTTCAAAATCATTTGCAATATAGTATCGCCAAAGAAATGAGTGCCTGCCGGCATATTGATAGTTCCTCGTATTATTTTAAGGAAGAGTGATAGGTCCTATATGCCAAAGAAATAAATATGCAAAAAGTCTGCTTCAATCTAATCTGAAGCAAACTTTTTAATCTTATGACTTAGAACTAAGTTCCCAACCATTATCTAGCATCTGATGATATTTCCGACCAACCGGAATCCAAATCTTTTCCTGTAATATTTTTTCCATCGATTCCCAGAATAGTGGGTCTTGGCTCTCCTTCTTTGATAAATTGAGTTTCCAATACTTCTGATTTTCAGTTTTTACAATGATGTATGGGAAGAAAACTTTTGTTAACTGGGCCGCCACAACATTTTTAATCAATTTTGTGTCATCTAATAATTTTTTCATTTGGAATCCCTTCCTAATTTGTTTAAATTTATTAGTACGATCACAGTATGCCAAAAATAGGTTAAACGGACCTTAAAATCAGTTTAAGTTAGTTTAAATTATCTTACCCGTCCCTATATCACCAACGTTCACAGCGTCCATTTAACTTTCCCAATAAAAAATGACTCTCGACTGAATGGCCAGTGATATCAAAATCCTGCTGCTTGCTAATAATCACTTCTTCAATAGAAAATAGTAAACTCCATAAGATACCAATCAAATTGAAAAGTCAATTACACTTTTTAATAATTATTATCCTGTCGTTTTAAATTAATCTTATTTTTATCATTAAAAGCATCTTGAATCTCTTGTTCAGTATAACCAAAATCAACTAAACCAAATTTTAGAAAAAGTCGCCAAGAATGATTGAAACTGTCTCCACTGTGATTAAAATAAGCATCAAACAACATGCGCTTCATTGCAAGATACTGTTTATCAAGGTTATCTTCTTTTTTTAAATGCTTGATCTTCTCAAAATCATCCTGCGACTTAAGAACAAAGTGGTTCCAGTTTTTAAGATTCGAAATAAGAAGAAAGAAATCCAGTGCATCTACATATTCATAAAGAAGCGTTTCCCGAGGCGTCTTGCCCGCATCACTCTTTCCACGATGCGTTTTCCAAACTTTAAACCATTCCGATGTATTAGCCATTTCTGCCAATTCAACATCTAATGAAACAAAGGCATTTTTTAACCGGGCTTCGTTAGACCAGAAAATCTGCTTTTTTTGTTCAATTTGACGATTTAAATAAACTGATGAAGAAACTAATGCCTGCAGATCCATATTGACACCTCTTGTATTCTTAATTAATCATGTCGCTTTTAAATAAATAATCCAAATGCAAATCAGAATTGATCACATTTGAATTATTGAGTTTAAATGAATTTTACAACTTTTCATTCGCCCAAGAACACACTTGATTTTTTAAATAATCTACCCAAAAATAAATTGATTAGATAAAATTTCGAGTTGTTTTTGGTTATTTAAATACCATTTTTTGATAAATGGATAGTCTAACAATAAATATAACCAATTTTCATTTTGTTGGTCATCACGAATAGTCGCACCCCATTTTGGTCGATTACCATTTTGATTTGCATCATACACAGTCATCTTAGTACCATTTCCCAAAGTTAATGAAGCACCACCATTATCTTCAGCCATTAACACAAAATGATTCTCTGCTGATTTAACAAAAAGCTCATCCATGACATCCTCAGACAATGTACCGGCAGCAAACTGATAGAATTCACCATTAACACCGTCCAAAACATTAAAGTCAATCTTAAAGCCAAAATTTTCTTTGAGAATAGCTGCAGCCTTTGTTAGTAATTCCAGTGCATTTTTAATGGCATCAATTTCGAGTCCATCCAAGTCAACAACAAAATACTCAATTAAAGAAGCACCATGAAACATTAATTCTTTATTTTTTAAATTTAAATAAAAAAGTGGGCGATTATTCAAAGTTGGTCCGAAAAAGAAGCCATCCGAATTTTTAGTCGATTTTGTAAATGTAAATGTTTGATCACCCAGTGAATCGAATTTACATAGAAGCTTTTGAACTCTTTGGGGATTACTAATCCGAAAATTATTTTCAATTCCAGATAATGAAAGCAGCCGCTCAAAGAAAATAAGCTGCACATCCTCATCAGAAAACTGATGTGGAAAGGTTACAAAATCTGAATTCAACTTAAAATTCGTTAGCGAAACGGCCGCCGATAATAAACTCTGACCGTCAGTGGTTTCACTCAGCGTATGAAAGGCTTGTAAATATTTAGAGCCATTATCCAACCCGTTTTGTACGGAATCACTATAGTTTGCCAGTAACTCGTTTGTGGTAATTGTTTTTTCTTCTGTTTCATTACTCACCATCACTCACCTGCGATTCCTTAGAAAGACTTTGGAGGTATTTTGTGTAAAGATTATTATTATTTTCAATGAAGGCATCGAAGCTTCCAAAGGTTGCTCTAATATTTTGCTTTTCCAAAGACAAAATAGTCTCTTCCTTCGATAATGCTAAAATTTTGTTTTCGTTTTCTTTAATTGTTGGACGACCGCCTGTTGCTTCCTCATCAATTTGAGTCAGTTTTAACATTTCATCATTTAAACGTTGTCGTTCCTCTTTTACTTTTCCTGCTTCCCAAGGCATCGGTGATTTTTCTTGGTTCTCTTTTAACTGTTCCCGAATCTCTTCCTTGCGTTTATCACGTTGATCTTGTTCGCCTATTAATTTAGTGATTCTTTCATTCTCATCACCCAATTTTTGCATTGTATCGTCATTCACGCGACGGTTCTCAGCTTCAAGTTGAAATGATTTCGATAACATTTGATATTCGTTGTCGTCAAAATTAAAACGAACATTAATTGGATCAAGTTCACCAAACATACGATGATCCCACCAATTCCCAAAATAAATGTGAAATTTGCCTAATTCGTACTCATGATAATAAAAGAATGGATATGTAGCCCCCAAATAATCAATCAGCTTATTACTCAAATGATGACTCAACTGAGCAGTTAAATCTGACGCTAGACCAAAATGGTCCGTTTGAGATTCCTCAGTCTCTTCTGTCGCCAATTCATTTGCATAGCGGTTTGGATCCATTAATTGGTAAATTTGTAAATCATCACCATTTTTAACAGAATCATTTAAATCGTTTAGATACTGCATCTTCTCATTCAATGCAGAGGAGAGTAGCGTATCATTTTGACTGAATTGATCCGTTTCCATTTGTCTTTCCATAATATAGCCTCGTTTTTCCCCGTTATTTATATAATCAATGTTATCTGAAAAATGTAGATAAATAAAGACCAAACGTAATTATTTCGTAATAATTTATAATTTTGAGATAAAAAGTCCCAGAAATATGCATTCAGCATACTTCTGAGACTAAATTAACAGGTTATTTTTCGACAATATCATTTATTAACTAATACTTTTCAAGATATTGATCGCGTTCCCACTCTGAAACTTGAGTTCGATATGAATCGTATTCAAGATTCTTAGCTTCGATGAAACTGTTATAGAGACGTTCGCCAAGTGCACCTTTCATCACTTCATCAGCAGAAAGATCTTTCAATGCGTTATGCAAAGTGTCTGGCAAGTTTTGAATATGGCTCTTTTGTAACTCATCAGCATTCATTCGGTAAATATTTCGGTCAACACTGTGTTCAGGTTCAATTTGATTTCTTAAACCATCAAGGCCAGCTTCCAAAACAGTTGCAATTGCCAAATATGGGTTAGCAGCCGGATCAACGCTTCGCAGTTCAAGACGAGTTGAATTGCCACGAGCGCTTGGAATTCGAATAAGAGGTGAACGGTTTGAACCGGACCAAGCAACATAAACAGGTGCTTCAAATCCTGGTACCAATCGTTTGTATGAATTAACGATTGGGTTACATACGGCAGTAAAGGAACGAGCGTGCTTTAAGAGACCGCCAAGAAAATAATAGGCTTCTTGTGATAATTCCAATTCACCATCCTTATCAAAGAAGGTGTTTCCAGAATCATTAAAGAGTGACATGTTGATATGCATACCAGAACCATTGATACCGCTTAATGGTTTTGGCATGAAAGTTGCGTATAAACCATATTTACGAGCAACAGTCTTAACAACCAGTTTAAAGGTTTGGATATTATCAGCAGCCGTCAATGCATCAGCATACTTGAAGTCAATTTCATGCTGACCAGGTGCAACTTCATGATGGGCAGCTTCAACATCAAAGCCCATTTCTTCAAGAGTAAGTACAATTTCACGACGACAATTTTCACCAAGATCCATCGGTGCCATGTCGAAGTAACTTCCCTTATCATTCAAATGTAATGTAGGATCACCATTTTCATTCATCTTGAATAAGAAAAACTCTGGTTCAGGTCCAATATTGAACGCTGTAAAACCTGCCTTCTTCATGTCGGCAAGAACACGAATCAGGTTATTTCGAGGATCAGCTGCGAACGGTTCACCATCTGGAGTATAAACTTCACAGATCACACGGGCAATTTTACCGCGATCAGTACTCCATGGGAAGATCATCCAAGTTGACAAATCAGGATGCAAATACATGTCACTTTCTTCAATTCGAACAAATCCTTCAATTGAAGAACCATCAAACATCAACTTGTTATCCAATAATTTATCCAGTTGACCGATTGGAACTTCAACATTCTTAATTGTTCCGAATAAATCAGTGAACATCAGACGAAGAAACTTAACATCTTCATCCTTTACAATCTTGCGAATATCATCTTTTGAATAATTGTGTCTCGTGGCCATTTATAACGCTCCTATCACTCATTAAATTTGTGGAAATTATTTGGATTGTCAAACGTCGAAGAAGGCGGCTTCAGCCCACCGATATTCATAAATTCATCTTGCAGAATTTTCCTGACATCACTATCAGTGAGACCCTTTTGTAAATTCTTTTTCCGTTCATCTTCGAGTTGTTCTTGCTTCTTATAAACCTCTTTAATCCCAGAAATGTTCAGACCATCATCCAGGTAATCTTTGATTTCGAGAAGCCTGTCGACATCATTAAGCGAATACATCCGCCTGTTACCTTCATTACGAACAGGTTTAATTAAATCTTGCTGCTCATAATATCGGATTTGCCGCGCAGTCAGGTCGGTAAGTTTCATTACGGTTCCGATGGGCAAAACTGACATTGAACGCCGTAGTTCCTTCTCTCGCATGTTTCACCTCCTAAATTCTTGTAATCATAATACCATTCCCACAAACAAAGTCAAGGGCAAATGTCATGTTTTGTGACATCATTTTTTCAATCCCTATTTTCAAGCCAGTTTCCAACATCTGCTTCTAGTCGTTTGACATCGTCAGGGAAGTCTAAAACATCGTACCAGTTTGGCTTTGTTTTATTTCGAAACCACGTCAACTGACGTTTAGCATAATGACGGGAATCTTTCTTTACAAGGTCAACCGCCTCAGTTAAACTGATTTGGTTTTTAAAATAATCATAAAATTCATGGTACCCAATTCCCTTTCCGGCTTGAAGCTTGTCGCCACCATTTTTATAGAGATAGTCTGCTTCTTTAAGCAATCCTTGTGTCATCATCAAATCAACGCGATGGTTAATTCTGTCGTACAATTTTTTTCTGTCAGTTGTCAAACCAATAATCAACGAATCATATTGATTAGGTTGATTCTCCTGATCTGAAAAACGATTGCCGGTTTTGATATACACTTCTAAAGCCCGAATGACGCGGCGAAGATTGTTTGCCGGAATTTTTTTTGCAGCTTGTGGGTCCACACGCTCAAGTTGTTCATGCAAAGCCGCGTTCCCATGTTCCTTAGCCTGATCAAGAAGCTGCTGGCGTAGCGTGTCATTTTCAAACCGATCCCCACCAAGATCAAGACCATCTAGCAATGCCTGCAAATAAAAACCGGTTCCGCCCACAATAATCGGCAAATTCCCCGCTATGGATATTTCGTTAATTAACTTGGTTGCTTCACTCACAAAATCTGCAACTGAAAATCGTTGATCAATATCTCTAACGTCAATGAGGTGGTGAACGACCCCTTCCTTTTCTTCCTCAGTGATCTTAGCAGTGCCAATGTTAAGATTTCGGTATACCTGCATAGAATCCCCAGAAATAACTTCACCTCGAAACATTTTCGCTAACTTTATCGACATAGCAGTTTTACCAACTGCTGTCGGCCCTACAATTGCCAAAACTTTTTTCAAATCAAGCCACCTCGCATTTCTGAGCGCAATTGAACAGCCCTTCCCGGATAATCGGTAATAATGGCCGCCATATTCCGCTCAAAGCAATATTGCATGTCTTCAGTAGAGTTTACTACCCATGGTCTTAAATGCCGCGCAGACGCATAGAAAGGGTGTTGTTTAATCCATCTAATGTCAGGATGAAAATCTTCAACCACTTTACTGCGTTTTAATGTTTTTGCCTGCTTGGCTGCCGTTTTAAAGAGTCTGGCTTCATATGCTTTTGGGTCGATCTTATTCAAAATTTCCAGTGACTTGCCATTAAAGCTGGAATAGATTAATTGAAACGGATAAGGCAACGCTGCAAAATATTCGTAAACCGCCCGCTCCAAACCAGGATAATGAATTTTATTGGTTTTTAATTCCAAATTAAAAATCCCAGTAAAATTTATTTTCATTAACATATTGACCACTTCTTGAAGTGTTGGTACCTGGGTTCCCCTGAACTCCTCACTAAATCTAATACCTGCGTCCAATTTTTTAATTTCTCCCAGTGTTTTATCCATAATCAAACCCGTTCCATTGGTCGTTCGATCAACTGTTTCGTCATGCATAATAATGAACTGCTTGTCCTTGGAAAAATGAACATCGGTTTCAATTCCCTCTGCTCCCTCATTAATTGCAGTTTGAAACGAAACGAGGGTGTTTTCGGGACGGGTTCCCCGACTGCCACGATGAGCAATTATTTTGGTATCAATCTGCATCACAAATTAAGCTCCTTAATTTATATTTAAAACAATCAATTAACTAGAAATCTTTCTGTAAATAACGCATAATGAAACTATAAAAGAATTTTTGGGAGGGATTGTAATGAAACATTTTACTAATGGTTTGATCGTTGGTGTTTTAGGAACCGTTGCCGCTGGTTTAGGCGCATTACTAACATTTAAGAAATCTGTTGTTGATCCTATTGAAGATCAAGAACAAAAATTTGAAAATAACCGTAAACGGGCTATGCGCAAAAGTCGAGCAGCTCATCACGGATAAAAATTAACCTAATTTAATAACATTAACGTAAAAAGGCCGGAACAAAAGAAGTTTTACTTTTGTGTCCGGCCTTTTATTTTAGTTTCACGTTAGCTTAATGACTCTTTTTTTCCTTACCATCCCAGTTTTGATAGCCGGTTTTTAAAATAAAAATATTCTGATACCCCTTTTTTCTCAAAAAAAGAGCGGCACGTTTACTGACTGTTTTACCTTGATCATACAGGTAAACCGGTAAATCTGGACGAAGTTGTTGATAAAAGTTCCGCATTGTTGAATATGGAACGTTTCGTGCACCAAGAATATGGCCATCCTTAAAGGTTTTCGGCTCACGCAAATCGACTACTTGTGCCTTACGCATACCTGATTGAAAATCCTTATTTGTCAGATACTTGGCTGCTTGTTTCACACGATAGTTTTGGACTAGCGTGTAGATAAGCCACCCCAACAAAATAACGATTAAAATAATTGACATCCAACCATTTGCATTCAACGCCCCAACAATCAATTTCAGCATCTCTCTTTCAAACTTTTATTTTTATTTCAAGGATTTAGCTATCTACATAGCTTTATCATTTTTAAATTTTAAAGCCAATGATGCTGCTCCAATAACACCAGCATCATTGCCCAACTGTGCTAATTTTAATTTGGTTGAATCACGAACCGATTTAAACGCATTTTCTTGGAAATAACGTGTTGTTGGTTGCAATAACGTATTTCCGGCATTTGAAACACCACCACCAATAATAATATTTTCAGGATTCAGTGTGTTTCCAACATGGGATAAAGCCAATCCGAGGTAAGAACAAACTTCATTGACAATTTGATTGGCCAAAATATCACCATTGTCCGCCAAGAAGAAAACCATCTTCGACGTTAATTCTTCTTGACCTTCAATCAGTTCTTTAATGCGTGATTTACCAGTAAACCGCTTTGCCAAACTCTTAGCTACCTTCACAACGCCAGTTGCAGAAGCGTACTGTTCCAGACAACCACGTTTACCACAAGTACATAAGAATCCGTTCTTTTGGACACAAATATGCCCAATTTCGCCGGCACCGTTATTAATACCATGAACAAGTTTACCGTTGGTGACAACACCGCCGCCAACGCCGGTTCCAAGCGTCACGAAAACAACATCGTCAGCCTTATCGCCGGCACCTTTCCAATACTCACCTAATGCAGCGGAATTGGCGTCATTATCAATTGCAATGGGTAATCCCAATCCTTCAGTAATTGTCGGACCAACTTGTTGTACTTGATCCCAGCCAAGGTTGAATGCACCGACGACTGTCCCTTTTTCACGATTGACAGCACCTGGCGTCCCCATTCCAATACCGATAAAATCATCAGTATTATAATCTTCTCTTCTCATTTGATCGGCAATTGATTTAATCATATTTGGAACAATCTTGTTGCCACTATCGCTAATATCTGTCGGAATACTCCATTTTGTGAGAATATTCCCGTCCTCGTCAATAAATGCGAACTTTGTGGTGGTTCCTCCAAGATCAATTCCAATTAGTCTCTTACTTGCCAAGATAAGTCCCCCTGCTTTCATGTTTTTCTTCAATACGGTGTTCATGAGTCAAAATGAGTTTGGCATGGATAAAGTCATCATGGCTAATTAAGTGCGCCTTATGCAAGTGATCAAGCTCCAATGCCATCACCTCTATGTCCCACAACCGTTTGCCAACATATACATATATGTTGAATTTTTTCAGTAACTGCTGAACATCATACAGCGTTTTCATTATCTCACATCCTCAGCTAAATTTCTTTCAATTTTAGAAATTTATCCTAAAAACTACTACGCATGCCCATTATAAACATTGCAATAATAATCACAACCAGCGTGATACCAGCCACAATCCGCTTTACCAAGCTGACTTTTCCAAAAGTAACGCCAGAAACATACGCAATTAAAAAGCCGCCTACCAAACCACCTAAATGACCGGCAATATCAATCCCGGATACAAAAATATCCGTTGCGATATTTAAGACAATAAATAAAAGAAACGTTCTAGCCATCGACACAATAGCTTGGTTTCTGGAAAAGCTTTCGCCAAGCATCATAAAAGCACCAAACAACCCAAAAATAGAGGTACTTGCACCGGCAGATAAACTTGGACTGAAAGCAAAACTTGCTAAGTTACCTGCAATTCCAGAAGCCAAAAAGATTAATAAAAATCGCCAATGGCCAAATAACGTCTCTACGTATTGGCCTATAAAATATAAAGTAATCCCGTTCATTAAGATGTGTGTAAAACCGATATGGATGAAAATGGGTGTCAGTAGCCGCCAATATTCACCAGCACGGATAAGTGGATTGTATTTAGCGCCAAACCGAACTAAATTGGCGACGTTTTCGGTTCCTCCGGAAATAGTCATCAGTAAATAAACAAGTACCATTATTCCGAGTAAGGCATAAGTCATATACGGTTTATCTCGTAATCTGCCCATAAAACTAATCTCTCCCTTTCCATTAATGGATAATTTTATCAATCTTTATATCAAAGGATTCAATTGGCCAAATTGGTTCATCAAAAAATTGAGGCGGTGTTGCAATTGAAATGGAAAGGCCATGAAAATCAGTAAGAAAGCGGTCATAATAACCACCACCAAAGCCAACCCGATAGTGATTACGAGAAAATGCCAGCCCAGGAACAACGAGGATATCAATTGCGGATTTAGATACCACAGATCCACCTATTGGTTCCCTGGTCCCAAACTTTGTGATTGCCAACTGTGTTGAATCATCGAATAACACAAATTCCATTTGACGGTGTGGAAGCGTTCGTGGAACCACGACTTTTTTGCCATTCGACAATGCAAAGTCAATCACTTTTTGGGTGGGAACTTCGCCATCCATGCTTAATGTAATTCCGATTGTTTCAGCCTTTAAATAATCTGGATCAGTAAAAAGCTGTTGATATAGTTGTTTAAGAAGCGTATCAGCATTTTTACATTGTAAAAAGTGATTTATCTTTTGCAATTGCTGTTTTCGCAGATTCATTTTTGCTTTATTTTGCATTCTCCAACCTACTTTAATTGACTTAACTATCGTGTGTTACGAGAAAAAAGAGACTGGACAAACTGATTACAGTTTGTTTCCGGCCTCTTCTGTTTAGGTTGCATCGTTGTAAAATGAATGCGGATAGGCCTTCGACTGTTTTAACTACTCAAAAATAATTAAATCGAAATTCCGCATCATTCAATTTACAACTTGACGCTGTTATTTTGTTTCTCGATGTAATGTCACTTTGCGTTCACGTGGGCAATACTTTTTAAGCTCCAAACGGTCAGGATTGTTTCGACGGTTTTTGCTTGATAAGTAAGTACGTTCGTGGCATTCAGTACATTCCAATGTAATGTGTACTCGCATGGAATAGGACCTCCAAACTTTTTCTTTTTATAGCTAGTCTAATAGCATCAACTCTGAATATTTTATCATCAATCTTTATAAATTACTAGGATTAAATTGATAAATGTTAAGTATTTTTACTTAACAGTCGACGTTGACTGAACCTCTTTCCAATATGCCGCATAAATCCTCTTTGCCAACTGCATGTTATTGCTTTCGGCGTTTACGCCTAAATTAGGCATAGCCAAAGCAACAACAACCTGGGGATGAGTAGATGGCGCATAAGAAGCTAAACTAAGTGTAACTGTTTCATTACCATTGTAGAAGGTCTGAGCTGTACCGGTCTTAGCAGAGATTTCCGGTTTGATTGTATCCAATTCTCCACCGGTCTTATAGGTGTTTGTTCCATGAACAACGTCATAAAGGCCACGCTTAACAACCGCACGCTGCGCACTTGTCATATCAATATGATTGAGAACTTTTGGCATCACAGTTGCCTTCACAGCACCCAAACTTCCATTTTTGTTGGTCCCGCGAATTGATTGAACAACATGCGGTGCAATCCGATAGCCGCCATTAGCAATGGTCGACATGTACTGAGCAACCTGCATCGTTGTATAGGCATCATAGTTACCAAAGGCCTCATCAAGGGCACTTCCGATGTGTTGTCGCCCACTGGCACCCTTTAGTCCAGTTGACTCTCCAGGAATATCGATACCGGTATCAACCCCTAACCCAAACTCATTAAAGTAACCTCTAAGTTTGCTAAAAATTGATGGGTTCATAGTTAAAGCACCACCTTCAACATACTTGAAACGAGCCTCTTTCATGGCCAATTGCATCATATACGAGTTTGATGAAACTTCCAATGCCCCACTGGCATCAACAGAAATATTTGACCCCCCGTTATGATTAAACCATGAAGATTTTTTCACGCCTCCGGTTGTAATTGGTTGGTCTGTCAGAACACTGTTAGTCGGTGTAATGACGCCATCCATTAAAGCACCGGAGACCATTGCACCCTTAACGACTGACCCCATAACGATCGAGCTGTTAATATTTCCAAGAACATTGTCAGTGATTTTAGAAGTCTTTGGATTACGATCTACACCAGCCATCCCAATAACTGCACCGTTGTTAGGATCCATTACAACTGCATACGTACCGGTTGAGTTACCGCCGGCACCCTGTTCAGCTGAGCGAACCAAAGATTGAAGGGTCTTCTGGAACTTGGCATTAATGGTTAATTGAAGGTTATCACCCTTTTGACCACCGTATTTTTTAATTTCCTTCTTAATCTCATTATCACTGTTCAAAACAACCTGAGTTTGTGATTTGGTACCACGCAAAACAGGCTCATATTGACGTTCCAAGTAACTTTGGCCAACACTGTCATTTCTAGAGTATCCTTCAGCCAGTAACTCATTTACCCGATCACTTGGCAAACCGGTCTTTTCATTTGAAACTGTTCCTGCAAGACCTTGAATTGCCTTGCCGTTAGGATAATTACGGCTCCAGCTGGTTCCAACATTGACACCGGGCATTTCAGACAAATGCTCACCGACTTGCGCAATTTCAGTTTCGGAAACATTATCATCCTTAATGTTAACCGTTGACAGTTGATACGCACCACTCATTTTTGCAAAGATTTCGGCCGCATTTTTGGTTGCTTGACTAAATCTTGAATTTGGAATCTTTTCCACGTACTCAAGTGCCTTATTGTACTTTGCATCTTCACTATAGCTATCAAGACCACCTAATCTCTTCTCTACAGCAGTTAAACGATTAGTATTAGCCAAATAGTAATCGGCCAATTGACGCTTTGTTAGACTGCTCTTAGAAACTTTAACGTACTGAGAAAGCTTCGTAGCCGTCTGGTATAGATCACTGGACATTTCATTAACGCCCTTAGTGTAAATAATGGCCTGATGTGCTGAATTTCCAACCAATACCTTACCGGTCGAATCATAAATCATCCCTCGCTGAACGTTTCCAGAAACGACGGACGTATCTGATCGATTAACCTCTGCCTTAAATTTCGAGCCGTACATGACCTGAAGATAAGCCAGCTGGGTTAATAATGCAATAAATAAAATACCAACAACAATAAAAATAATGTTAATTCTAAAAGGCAATGACGCTGCCTTAGTTTTCTTGCTCTTCTTATTTCGTTTTTTAAAGATTTTCAAAGTCATTACTCCTTGCCATGAATTCAATTCTATCAAATTTCTATTACAAAAACTAGAACTGTTGGCCAATCTTTAACTTCTTATGATATTCTAAACGTTGACATTTATTTTTTTGAGAAAAGGAAGTTCAAAAATGAAATCAAAGCGTTATCCTTTAATACTGTGCTTTTTGATTCCAATCATTGTCACAGTTGGGTACTTTATCTTCAGACATTTTGCACCGTTTGGTAATTCCTCAATATTGACAGTTGATATGGGGCAGCAATACATTGATTTTTTTGCTCACTACCGAGATACGTTACTCCATAATCCCAGCGGTATTTTGTATTCCTTCGCAAAGGGACTGGGCGGCGATATGTTCGGAACTTGGAGTTATTATCTGATGAGCCCGGTCAATCTGTTGATTTTACTATTCCCTATTTCAATGTTGCCAAGTGTTTTAGCACTTATGACAATTTTGAAATATGGATTGGCTGGCTTAAGTTTCGGTTATTTTCTTCAAAAAAAATATCAAGCAACCGACTGGCCTGTCATTGGCTTTTCAGTTTCATACGCATTAATGGGCTGGATGGTTGCCAACCAATTAAATATGCTTTGGATAGATGCGGCCATTTTGCTTCCAATCATTTTTCTTGGAATTGATAATATCCTCAAGCACCAATCAACTAAACTGTACATAATCAGTTTTACAGCCATGCTTGTTATTAACTACTACATGGGCTGGATGGTTGCCATATTTGTGAGCGCATATATGGTGGTTTTCGGTATCGCAAGGGCTTTACCTACTTCTTATTCATATGGAAAAATATTCTATAGATGGATCAAAGCCTCACTAATTAGTGGGATTTTATCAGCTTGGATCCTAATTCCAACTTTTTTCTCTTTATTGACGAGCAAAACCAATTATTCAAAAAATGAATTTCGAGTGCGTTTCGAATATAATCCGCTTGATATTCTCGGCAAATTTATAAATGGTTCATTTGATTTTAAACAACTGCCAAACGGTACCGCCAATATTTTTGTTGCCAGCATCATCATCATTTTGTTTGCTTATTACTACCTTTCACCAACAATTAAGGGACGGCTTAGAATCGCCAGCTTTGCCCTAACTGTCTTTTTTGTGCTTTCGATGTGTTTCCAGCCACTCGATCTTTTCTGGCACGGCATGCAGTTGCCGGTTTGGTACCCATATAGATTTTCATTTATTTTTTCATTCTGGATGATTTTAACCGCTTTTGAAGCTTTTAAAGACATTTTGACCAATGGTCTTCATTGGAAAACTTTTATTGGCAGTACACTGATTATTTTAATTGGCATGATTTACATTGGTACAAAAATAAAATCATTTGAATACTTAAAACCAGAAAACTATGTTTGGGGATGGATTTATTTAATCTTGAGCATCGGATTAATCGTCTTTTATGGTTTATATCGCAAAAATATACTGCTTTCAATCGCAATGGCTATTTTAATGACCGGTGAAATGAGCCTAAACTTTGTCAACTCGCTTAATAATATTTCGTACTTAAATAATAGTGATTACACAAAATTCGCCTCTATTACCAGACCACTTGTGGATAAAATTAAACAATCAGACAAGGGTTTTTATCGAACGGGAGAAACCTTCTCCAGGACCAAAAATGATGCCCTAACGGCCGGCTTTAACGGTGGTTCTATTTTCTCTTCGACATTGGAATCGGCAACTTCAAATTTCTTTGGAAATATCGGCCAACCTAATGGAGATGCCTACGTATTCTATTCAAATGGCACAATGTTTACCGATTCGCTTTTATCCATGAAGTATTGGATGAATGAACGTCCGGTTACAATAAAAACAAGCCAAAAAACGATGCCTCAATTTTTAAGCACGCTCACAAGCAAACCGGATTTGAGTAAATACGACCTGACTTCTCAAACAAAGTTAACAAATACCTACAAGAATCCATATGCTCTTCCTCTAGGCTTCGTATCACCCGAAAACAGTCTAAAAACGACTGTTGTTCCAAATAATCCGATCACATATCAAAACCAATTGGCTCAGCAACTCGATCCTAAAATCGGCGACCTCTTCAAGTCAGCAAGCTATACCAACGTTTCATATCATAATATTTATCCGGTTTTGGACTTGGATAATGCCGTCCTTCGAAAGAAAAATATGATGGAACAGTCTTACGTAACAATTAAGGTGCCAATCGAAAAGAACACTTCATATTACATGACAATGGGGCCAAACATCTCAAACACGCAGTTATCAGTGTTGGTTAATGGTAATAGTCTGGTTCAGTTTAGGCCCGCTAAAAAAACCGTAGTCGCAAATATTGCCACTGGTGGTACTGCAAATGACACGATTAACGTTAAATTCTATGCAAACGCAAATGATGTTTGGTTACAAGATGTTAAACTTTACAAAGTAAATGATCAAAAGATTGCCAACTTTGCAAAAGATCTAAAAAAATCACCTTATAAAATCGACAGATGGAGTAATCATAAATTTACTGGCACTGTTAACGTTAAAGCAAAGCAACAAGCCCTCACAACAACTATTCCTTATTCGAAGGGATGGCATGTAAAAGTAGATAACCATTCGGTGACCCCAAAGAAATGGGCTAAAATGTTTATCTACGTACCAGTCTCAAAGGGAACCCATCATGTAACGTTTACCTATTGGCCACAAGGGCTGGGCATTGGTGTAACCATCTCTTTGATTGGCGTATGTTTAATCGTAGGGGAATATTACTATAACAAGAAGAAAAAAGTTATTTAAGTAAAGTAAAACTAAAGGAGCTAATACCGTCAATCAAAATCGGTATTAGCTCCTTAACTTTATTAAAATTATAATTCACCATTGGGTGTATAAGAATAAGTGACATTCTCAGGATCCTTCTTCGGATCAAAGTCGACTCCTAAATCATAGCCCTTAAAGAACCATTCATCGCCAGCATCCACAAAATATTTGATGCCATCTTTATCAGTTTCCGTATAAACCTCTTCAGGATTATCATCACGGGTAATCGCTAATGAGAAGCCATCGTGTACGGGAGTCTTGCCATAAACCTTTCCATAGAATCGAACGCCATTACCATCAGATAATCCCATTTCATCATGGAACCATTTACTTGCAGCATCGGTAATCTCAAGTTTCATTAATCGCACACTCCTTATAGATTTTCTCTGAATTCGCTTACAACACATTATATCATCGTTTGTGAAATTAACAAAGAAAGAGCAAAAGGCACCCGGTTAAGTATTTCACTAAACCGGGCGCCTTTAAAAAATAGTCTATTTAACTTCCAAAATTTTTACTTTCATATCACCAGCAGGGATATGAATGACTACCTCTTCATTTAAGCGGTGTCCTAAAAGTCCCTTGGCAATTGGTGAATCATTTGAAATTTTGCCAGACATTGGATCAGCTTCAGCAGCCCCAACAATCGTATATGTTTCCGGTTCCTCATCAGGGAGTTCTTTAAATGTCACAGCTTTCCCAACAGTAACCTCGTCCTTGTCACTGTCATGAGAGTCAATAATCTGTGCATATTGAATCATATGCTCAATTGTCGTAATTCGACTCTCTAACATACTCTGCTCATCTTTTGCTGATTCATACTCGGAGTTTTCCGATAAATCACCATAACTTCGAGCAATTTTAATTCTTTCAACCACTTTTGGTCGTTGATTTACCTTCAAATCCTCCAATTCTTTTTGTAACTTGTCCCGACCTTCTGCGGTCATTGGATATGATTCTTGTTCAGCCATCTAAAAATTCTCCTTTATAAAAGATTAAATTGTTGAATCAAAATTCTGTTTGATTTGTTCACTGCCACGACTCTTTAAAATCGAGCGCATTTTGGTTGTTAACAGATCAATTGCAACTTGGTTCTCGCCACCCTCAGGCACAATGATATCTGCGTAACGCTTAGTCGGTTCAACAAACTGATGATACATTGGTTTAACCGTTGTCAAATACTGATGAATAATGCTGTCTAATGAACGGCCGCGTTCCTTAGTATCCCGCTCAATACGGCGAATCAGTCGAATATCATCGTCTGTATCGACAAATACTTTAATGTCCATTAAATCACGTAATCGCTCATCGTCAAGTATTAAAATGCCATCAAGAATAATAACTTCTCGAGGGTCCTGATGAATGGTTTTTTTACTTCGAGTAAATTGATTATAATCGTATACCGGTTTTTCAATCGCTTGATACTTTAGAAGTGACTTCAGCTGTTTAACCAATAAATCATAGTCAAAAGCCATCGGATGATCGTAATTAACCCGTTTTCGCTGCGCCATTGTCATCTCATCTTGATCTTTGTAATACGAATCCTGCTGCAAGATCATGATTGAATAGTTTGATAACTCATCAAATATTTTTCGGCTAACGGTTGTCTTACCACTTCCCGAGCCACCAGTGACACCAATCACAACCGGTTTTTTTGCTGGTTCTGTCATTAATCGAATTTCCTTTCGGTTATCAACTCTTAATTATTTGAAGCATGTTTAGCAATTTGCTGTTGATGTTCTTCGTACGTTTTCGAATAATATACTTTCCTGGTCTTGGTATTTGCAACAAAGTATAAATAATTTTTTGAACGATCAAGTGGATGAAGTAATGCTTGAACAGAGCTGATACTTGGACTATCAAAAGGTCCAGGGCCAAAGCCTGTATATTTATATAGATTATAAGGAGAGTTACTCTGAAGATCCTTAGTTGTCAGTTGTTTATTATTACGATGAATGGCATACAACACGGCGACATCAGACTGAAGCGGCATGTTAATGTCGATTCTGTTCAATAACACGCCTGACATCTTACGACGATCTGTCTGATTAACCCCTTCCCGCTCAATTAGAGAAGCCAGTGTCATAAATTGCTGAACGGTCAATTTAGTCTTTTTAATTTGTTGATAGTGAGGCGCTAATACTTGATTAGTTTTGGCAACCATCTGATTAACGAGAGACTTAAGTGACGTATTCTTCTTAACTTCATAAGTTGCTGGATACAAATATCCTTCAAGACGGTATCTGACTTGCTTTGCTTTCATAGCAGAACCCAATAACTTAGGATAAGCTTTTTCAAGCTGTTCCATAAATGCTTGATCTTTCATCACACTAATAAAGTTTTGCTTCGAAAAATCTGTCGTTAAAGAAACCTGAGTAGCAATTTGATCAATATTTGCTCCCTCGCGAACCAAAACCTTTCCTTTAGTACTTTGGATTGGCTGATCACTGCCACCTTTTTGAAGCTGTTTAGCAATTGTTTTCAAACTCATCGATGGTTTCAACTGGTAATAGCCAGCACGAAACTCACTCATGTTATTGGATTTAACATAGTAATCAAAAACCATCCCACTCTTTACAACTTTCTTGTTCTGCAAGATTGAGCCAATCTGTTTATTGGATGCCCCAAGTGGGATATGAACCTGGGTAACGTTTGTATTCTGCGGATTCATTGGTTTCAGGGCCTCTTGAAAATACCGATAACCAAGAAAACTAATGGACACCGCCAGAATAATTAAAATCGCAATTACGGAAATAATGATTTTTCGCCCTAAACTACGGTTGGGTTTGGGGGTCCGTTCATTTGAGTTGTTACTCATTAGATGCTCCTCCTATATTCTCAGCTTTCATTATAAGTTTGAAACTACCTAATTTCCGCATTTAGTTCATCAGTTAACCGTTTTTTAATCTTTTCAAAAGCAGTTGTCACAACTTCATCCTTTAATGTCTCACGAGGATTGACATAATGTAACGAATAAGCCATTGATTTTTTACCGTCAGGAACATTTGCACCATCATAAATATCAAATAAACGAATATCATGAAGGAATGCACCACCACGTTTTTTCATTAAATTAACAATTTGATCATTAGTCACGTCACTGTCAACTAAGAATGAAATATCTCGTTCAACTGATGGATACTTCGAAATTACCTGATATTGATCATCACTCTTTGGCAGATCGATTAATGTTTGCAGATTAAGTTCAAAAGCATATGTTTCCTTAATCTTGAATTGTTTGGTGATCTTTGGATGAACTTGTCCAATAAATCCTACATAATGACCGTGGATACTAATATCTGCAGTTCTTCCGGGATGCATTTCCGGATACTTATTTGTTGCCGTATACTCAATATCACCATTAATGCCAAGGTTCTCGATAAACTGATCAACAATTCCTTTTAAATCGTAAAAATCAACCGATTTAACATGATTATTCCATGAAGGATCTGTTAAATTACCAGTCACAACACCGGCAACATGTTCCACTTCATCTGGACGAACTTGATCATCGGTATCTTTGTAGAATACCCGACCAGTTTCATATAAGGCAACATCATTAACCTTATGAGCATGATTATAAGAAACATCATCCAACAAACCACTAAGTAGATTCATTCTTAATGTCGAATGATCCTGTGTCATCGGAGAAAGTAATTTTGTCAGTTTACTCTCCCGCATCATGAATAGTTGCGCCTTTTCTTCCGTTGTCAATGAATATGAAATAGCTTGTGTTAATCCAAGACCTTCCAGTATATGTCGAGCAGCTCTTTGGACTTTTTGCGCCGACGTTAACACACCTATCGTTTGACGACCAGTCGGCAACGTTGCCGGCAAATTATCATAGCCATAAATTCGAGCAACCTCTTCAAATAAGTCGGCCTCAATATGAATATCCCAACGACGTGCTGGAATTGTGACATTTAACCCATCGCTTTGTTTTTCACTGATAAATCCTAAACGATCAAAGATTGCTTTAATGTCTTCAATTTTAAGATTAGTACCAAGAACATGATTTGTTCTTGCAGCTGTTATAAAAATCGTTGGTAATTCGGGATGATATTCTGAAGCAGTCACGATTCCTTTAGCAACTTTGCCGCCAGCAAGCTTCTGAATGAGATTAACAGCTTCATTAATGGCATCTTCAACGCCATCTGGATTAATACCACGTTCAAAGCGCTGTGATGCTTCGGAATGAAGGACGTGTCGTTGAGCTGTCTTCCGGATTCTAATAGAATCGAAAATAGCAGATTCTAAGACAACGTTTGTCGTCTGCTCATCAATTTGAGTATTGTAACCACCCATCACCCCTGCAAGCGCAATCGGATGATCATTATCGGCGATGACAATATCTTCGGGAGACAAATCATGGTCCTCTTCGTCAAGCGTTGTGATCTTTTCGCCTTTTTGCGCCAGGCGAACTTGGATATCGCCATCAATTTTATCCTCATCAAAGGAATGTAGTGGCTGCCCATATTTCATCAAAATATAATTAGTCACATCGACAACGTTATTTATAGGTCGAACACCGGCATTCCAAAGGGTAATCTGTAACCATGACGGACTAGGTGCAATTTTTACGCCCTTAATGACACGTAACTTATATGTTTTTGCGAGAGAATTATCTGAAGAAGCTTTAATTTCGTCATTAGCATTTAATGCTGAATCTTCATGAACAACCGGTTTTTTAATATCAGGATGCTGATCGTAAATAGCAGCTAATTCATGAACAGTTCCTAAAATACTTAACATATCTCCGCGGTTGGGTGTGACATCCAAATCAATGATTGGATCATCCATTCCTAAATAATGATAAACGGGTTCACCGACTGGAACGCTATCATCAAAGACATAAATACCATCTGCCCATTCCTTTGGGACGACATCCTTGCTGAATCCAATTTCGTCCAGAGCGCAGATCATCCCTTCGGATTCAACACCACGCATCTTCGATCGCTTAATTTTAACGTTGCCACCAATACGCGAACCGGGCAGAGCTACAATAACTTTTTGTCCTGCATCAACATTTGGCGCACCACAAACGATTTGGAGCGGCTCCTCTTCACCAACATCAACAGAGCAAACGTGTAAATGATCGGAGTCCGGATGGGAAGTCATTGATAAAACGTGGCCAATAACTAACTTTTTCAAGCCTTCCTCTGCGATGTCGACAGAATCAACTTCAACTGCAGTCCGTTCAATTTTTTCAGCTAAATCTTTAGCTGGAATATCTAAATTCAAGTATTTTTTTAACCAGTTATATGATACTTTCATTCTTTAGTTACCCCTCTTATCAAATTGATCTAAGAATCGAACATCATCAAGATAGAAATCCCGAATATCATCGACGCCGTATTTCAACATTGCAAAACGGTCAGGGCCAACACCAAATGCAAAGCCACCATACACTTTCGAATCTACACCGGCCATTTCCAAAACGTTTGGATGAACCATTCCGGCACCCAAAACTTCGATCCAACCGGTATGCTTGCAGACATCGCATCCCTTACCCATACAGTTAAAACAGGTAACATCAACTTCAACAGATGGCTCCGTGAATGGAAAGTAACTCGGCCGAAGGCGAATATCAAACTTATCACCGAAAATCTTTTGCGCCATTGTAATAAGTGTTCCTTTAAGATCAGCCATCGTCACATGACGGTCGATGACCAATCCTTCAACTTGATGGAATTGATGCGAATGGGTAGGATCGTCAGTATCGCGACGATAAACGATTCCTGGTGAAATCATTTTCAAAGGACCCTTTGAAAAGTCATGCTTTTCAAGTGCCCTAGCCTGCATTGGAGATGTTTGAGATCGCATTAAAAACTCTTTACTTAAATAAAATGTATCCTGCATATCACGAGCGGGATGGTTTTTAGGTAAGTTCATCATTTCAAAATTATATTTATCAGACTCAACCTCAGGACCTTGCAGTACTTGATAGCCCATTCCTAAAAACAAATCAACAAACTCATCAATGATTTGCTGAATCACATGGGGCTGACCTTGTGCAACAGGCTTTCCCGGTAAGGTCACGTCAATTGTTTCAGCTGAAAGCTGCTTATTTAGTGTAGCATCTTCAAGCTTCTGACGATGTTCTGCAACCGCTTGAGTAATCGCATCACGAATTTTATTTGCATAACTACCAACTTCAGGACGTTCTTCCACAGGCAAGTCTTTAATGCCGCGCAAGGCAGCAGTGATTGGTCCTTTCTTACCAAGCAGATGAACCCGAATCTCGTTTAGCTTCTTAAGATCAACGGTTGAATCAATATCCGTTAAACCATTTTGTTTAATTTCTGTTAATTTATCGCGTAACGACATGGTTTCCCTCCAAATATTTTTTATTGCGTCAAAAACAAAGTCAATAACTATTTCGTCAGCAAAATAAAAGCACAAAAAAAGCCCCGTCCATCCAGGGACGAAGCTTCGCGGTACCACCCTAATTTGTCACTAAAAAATGACACACTTAAGAATCATTAACGGTGACTACCGGAAAATTTTTGTTAATATTAACTCCCATTTTCTGCTCGAAAAATGAATTCGTACAACCAATTTCTCTGTTCACACCAACCACAGAGTCTCTAAAAAAATTAATTGCCTACTGCTTTTTTCTCAAACGCATTTACTTAATGAATGATAATCTAAAATAAAAAAATGGTCAAGCTAACTTCCAGTGCTTGGATACCATTTTTCTGACCATGAGTGAATTGCATGCATAATTGGTGCCAACTCTTTGCCTTGATCCGTTAATGAATACTCAATAAGAGATGAGTTTGGATAATCTTTACGAATGACAACCCCGTCATCCTCAAGTTCACGCAATCGTTCTACCAATACCCGGTCGCTGCACTTTGGAATTTGTCTGGCAACTTCACGAAATCTCAAGGCACCTTCTTGCAATAAAACATCAATGATTAGACCGTTCCATTTCTTCCCCAGAAACGAAAATGTTTTTTCAAACTTCGGACAGAGAAAATAGTTGATGGGTTCACGTAATGCAATGTTTTCTTTCATAAGTTTCCCCTCCTTAAACTTACTTGGATTAATACGAAAATCAAAAAAATTATTTAGTCGTTGCAATTCTGTCAATTTGGTTCTTAACTTTGGTTCTAAATGGATTCACAAACTCTCTAACCGCTTCGTAGTCATCAACTAGCGAAACAATCACACTCTCTTCATACTTCGGACGGGCAAGGGTAAGTCCCCACATGTGCTTTAAAATAATATCCTTTTCAACTGGTGAAAGCGTTGTAATCTTTTCTGCGTTTCTAAGTGCTACCCGTGGGTGAACAAATGCATGTGACCCCAAGTCAAACTTAGTTGTCCGCCAATCATAAAAGAACAGGTCGTGAAGAAGACCGGCTCGAGCGACCGCCCGATAATCCAAATCTCGCTTTTTTGCAATTCGATAACTATCAAATGAAACAGCTAAGGAATGTTCAAGTCTGGTAGAATGATGGTGTTGTTTATAGTTGGCTAATTTTTGAACAGTTGGGTTCTTAATCAGATCGCCAACAATTTGAACGTATTCAGAATCATTTTTCCATTCATCTTTGCGCATATTATACCCCTTTGCCCTTTATTACAAGACATCATACTAGATATCACCAAAAATATCAACAAAAACGAACATTACTTTACAAAATGAAATATTAAGATTCCTGTCGCAACCGCGACATTCAATGATTCGGCTTCTCCATTCATTGGAATATACAAATTTTGATCCGTTTTGTCAAGTAGATCTGCTGAAACGCCGTTTCCTTCATTTCCCATCACCAAAGCAAACTGTTTGGTAGGCTCAACATCATCATATGAAATAGCCTGATCATTCAATTCCGTTCCATACACTGGTACATTATGCTTGTTAAACGCTGCCATCCACACTGCCAAATCACCCGAGTATAGTCGAACATGGAACTGACTTCCCTGCATAGATCTAACGACTTTTGGATTATATATATCAGCAGTTCCTTTTCCAAAAATAACACCATTCATTCCAGCAGCGTCTGCTGTCCTCACCATCGTTCCGATATTACCGGGATCCTGAATATTATCGAGCATTAACCACGACCCGCCCAATTTTTCTGGAATTGATTCATGGTAGTTTTCCGTTGTCAAAACCGCAAAAACGCCCTGGGGCGTCTCAGTGGCAGAAATATGTTTGGCAACTTCGGGTGTAATTAAATACGTATCAGTCACTGCAGGATCAACTTCCAACTGATCCAAAAAATTGGCATCCGTTACAATAACCGCATCAATTTGCTGATCATGTTTGATTGCTTCATCCACAATATGCCATCCCTCAATGATATATTGGCCCGAACTCAATCGTCCTTTCTTAGATTGCATCTTACGCCATTCTTTAACTCGATTATTTTGATTAGAAGTAATTGATTGCATTAAGCTCTTCCTTTTATAATTAATTTATTAGTATAAAGTGAGGTGACTTTTAAAATATGGATAAAAAAATCAAAACAACTGAACTGACTATTTTTGGAATCGTCCAAGGAGTGGGATTTCGTTGGGCAACCATTCAAGTTGCAAAAGAAATGGGCATTTCCGGATGGGTCCAAAACAAGCCAGACGGTTCCGTGAAAATCATTGCCCAAGGAAAACCAATTCCCCTGGCACAGTTTATTATGAAAATAAAAAATTCACCAACACCATACGCTCATATCAGATCTGTCTCTACTAAGTATATAACGAATCCAACGTTAAAAGGCTTCAATGTCAAATATTAATAAAGATTAATAAGTTTCGTCAAGATTAAATTGAAAACTTTCCCAGTATCGAGTAAGATTTACTTTGTCTATGTATAAATAAAGAAAGGTCTTAATCGATGAAAAAACTTAAGCGCATAACGACATTCGGAATGCTTTCCGGGATGGCGTTACTACTCAGTGGTTGTGTTCAGACCACCAAATCAGGTAAACCATATGGCCTGGTATACGATTATCTTGCTCGACCGGCTCAATCAATTATGGAGGCAATTGCACAAATTGTCGGAAGTTATGGATGGGCAATTGTTGTATTGACCGTCATTGTTAGAATGTTTCTTTTGCCAATTATGGTTCGTCAAATGAAGAGTTCGACAATTCAACAGGAACGCATGCAAATGATTCGTCCACAAATGCGTAAATTGCAACAACGGCAAAAAGCAGCAAAAACGACCGAGGAACAAACGGCTGCCAGCCAAGCAATGATGGCACTATATCGACAGAATAATATTTCAATGACGGGTGGCATTGGATGTCTGCCGCTCATCATACAAATGCCGATCTTTACTGCCTTGTATGCCGCAATTCGATATTCGCCCGAACTATCCCATACGGTCTTTATGGGGATTCGGCTTGGTCAATCCAGTTGGCTTCTGGCTGTTCTTTCATTTTTGTCTTACTTACTACAGGGATATTTAATGATGTTAGGAACGCCTAAAGCACAGAAAAAGCAAATGGGTGCCATGATGCTCATGAGTCCTATTATGATTTTGCTGTTCACTATTTCTGCCCCGGCCGGCTTGGGGATTTACTTCTTTATCGGCGGATTGTTTGCTTGCCTCCAAACAATTATTATGAATTTATATCGTCCTGGCATTCGAAAAAAGATTGCCAAAGAGATGGAAGGCAAGAAACCCGTCACTGTCGAAGACTTAATGCCGAAAGCACCTATAAATCAATCAAACGGCACTGATACCAAGGAAAATATTCATAATCGAAATCGGCAACGAAATGCTGGAAAGCAACAAACTGGTGAAACACAGCAGATAAGCAAACCGGTTGAAGATGTTAATCCTGAAAAAACACAAGCCAAGAATCAACCTCACAAGAATGACAGACGGCGAAATGCCGGTAAGCAACAAAGGCATCGTTAGAACATAAATTTTACAAAAAAAGAAGCGTCGGGAATCTTTTTCCCGGCACTTCTTTTTAATGATCATTTTTTTGATTAGATTGATTCGGTTCCTTGGAATCTGAACTATTAAGGTTAAGTGGCGTATCTCCTTCACCGCTGCCATTATCATCATCCTCTTGAGGCATATTCTTCAAAATTGGTAAATTAATTTGAAAAATTGACCCATATCCTAAGGAACTTTCGATTGAAATATTACCATGATAAGCTTCAATCAATCGGTGAGCAATTGATAGTCCCAATCCATTGCCACCTTTGTCTCGGCTCCTAGCCTTATCAACTCTATAAAACCGATTAAAAACCTTATTAATATCTTCTTGGGAGATTCCTTCGCCAAAATCTTGAATAGCAATGTTTACCATTGACATTGAAGTAGAAAGCGACATATGAACCTCTTTACGTTTTGCGGAATACTTAATCGCATTATCCAATAAAATGACTAATACCTGTTCCAAATGATTACGATAAATTTGAACATATACATGGTCATCGGTATCATCATCAAAAGTAAACGTAAAATCTGGATGAATCATTTTGAAATCATTATAAACCTGCTCAAAGACTTCAGTAATATTAGTAATCTCTTCGCCATAATTTAATTCAATCTGTTCTGCCCGTGATAAATCCAACATTTCGGACACTAAACTCTTCATCCGCTTCGTTTCTTGAAGTGATGCTTTTAACGATTCTTCCAACACTTCAGGATCATCTTTCCCCCAACGCAGCAACATGTCTATATGCCCCTGAATGACTGCAACAGGTGTTCTTAATTCATGCGATACATCCTCAACGAACTGCTGCTGCTGATCAATGTAACGACGGGTTTGATCCAGCATGCTGTTAAGCAAGTCCGCTAAATCGGAAAGCTCATCGTGAGTCTTAAGATCCGGCACCCGCGCGTCAGAATCCGGATCAGTTTTAACCTTATTAATCGTTTCTTGAATCTGATTAATGGGACGCAATAATTCAGCCACCAATACATAAGCAAGAATCATTGATATCAAAACCGAAATTAAAACAAGAATTGCTAAAATAGCAGCCAATTTTCGAGCTGTTGCCCGATAGCTACTTAATTCATCGATAACTTGTGCATAGCCAATAAGCGATCCATTCTTCTTGGAAAGCAATGGTTCAACACCGATTAAAATATTTTTGCCATTCTGCCTAGAAGTTATGATCTTTCGTTTTGAAGAAGACGCAAGTTTGGAATCATTTTTCTTTGACTCAAAAAGCCGCTTGCCATTGATACTGTACACATTAACAAGAATGCTGTCGCGTGAAAAATTAACAACTAACGAGTCCGAATAAATGTTTCTGTCGTCGCTTTGAGAGTCACCACTATTAAGTTGTGGTCTTAAATAACGTTCAACGTCACCCTTCCCCAAAGGCGAAGAATAATTCGTTAGTCTCGAAGAAACTGTTGATAACGTATTATCGATATGCATTCTTTCTTGTTCAAGTAAAACATTTGTAAAACGGTTAAAAATCAACACCGAAAAAGCAACCACAATTGCCAAAACACCGATCGAGGTAAAAAAAGCCCATTTCCATTTTAACGAAATCTTGCGTTTCCCAGATTTGTTATTGGCTTGACTCATGACCTCATCACATACCCGGTCCCTCTAACAGTTTGGATATAGCTATTTTCACCTGGACGATCGATCTTATTACGAAGATATCTGATATACACATCAACAACGTTTGTTTCGACTTCAGAATCATATCCCCAAACCTTTGTTAACAGAACATCCCGTGCCAACACAACGTCAACATTTTCCATCAACGTTAATAACAACTCATATTCACGTTTGGTCAAGTTAATCACTTCGTCGCCTCTGCGAACAATGCGACTTTCTTTTTCGATTGTAAGGTCTTTAAAAGTAACGGATTTCTTGCTACTCTTTTGCTGATCGTTTTCAATCTGAATGCGTCGCAATAGTGCCCGAATTCTTGCAAGCAACTCTTCGATTGCAAACGGCTTCACAATATAATCATCGGCGCCGTGATCAAATCCGGAAACACGATCGATAACAGAGTCCCTGGCGGTCATCATAATGATTGGTGTGTTCTTCTTTTCACGAAGGCGTCGTGCAACCTCCATCCCGTTAAGCTCTGGAAGCATTAAGTCAAGCAATATCACATCAAAATTTTCATCCAATGCAGCTTGTAGACCTGTTCGTCCATTCAACTCAACTTGGGTGTCATATCCTTCGTGTTTTAATTCAAGTTCGACGAAACGCGCCAAATTCTTTTCATCCTCAATTATCAAAATTCGACTCATAAATAATCAGCTCTCCTAAAGTATCTTAATTTATTTATTATTGTACCTTAAAACATTTTAACATAATTCTCATTTTAACATAGTTATGAGAAAATTAGTGCAGTAGTTTAAGAATTCGAAAGAATCTTAAATTTTGGAAATATTTTTCACTTTATTCATTTATGTGCATTTTTTCACTTGAATCATTTTCCTTTCTTGCTTATAATAAACTTGTTTGAAAATAAATTACAAAAAAGGATGATCTATTAAATGAAAGCTGCAGTTGTTAGAGACCCAGTTGATGGTTACGTTGATATTAAAGATGTTCAATTACGACCAATTCACCAGGGGGAAGCACTTGTAAAAGTTGAGTATTGTGGATTATGTCACACAGATCTCCACGTTGCTGCCGGCGATTTTGGTAAGGTTCCGGGGAGAATTATTGGGCACGAAGGCGTTGGAAAAGTTATTCAAGTTGCTGATGACGTCGACAATTTAAAAATAGGCGATCGTGTTTCTATCGCTTGGTTTTACAGAGGTTGCGGTCACTGTGAATATTGTACTACCGGCCGTGAAACACTTTGCCGAAATGTTCAAAATTCCGGTTTTTCTGTTGATGGCGCAATGGCCGAACAAGTTATTGTACCGGCAGATTATGCCGTTAAAGTGCCAGAAGGTTTAGATCCTGTTGAAGCAACTTCCTTGACCTGTGCAGGTGTTACAATGTACAAAGCATTGAAGGTTGGCGAAACTCGTCCCGGACAATGGGTAGAGGTTGTTGGTGCTGGTGGTCTTGGGAATTTAGCCGTTCAATTTGCTCACAATGTTTTCGGTGCAAACGTCATCGCTGTTGATGGCAACGAAGACAAGCTCAATGCTGCTAAGGAAAACGGTGCTGATATTACCATTAACCGTCATGACCCTGATGTTGCTGAACAAATCCAGAAAAAGGTTGGCGGTGTGCATAATGCTCAAATCACTGCTGTTACAACTGAAGCATTCACTACTTCAGTAAATGCCCTTCGTCCAGATGGTCGTTTAGTTGCTGTTGCCCTTCCAAAGGGCGATATGGCACTTAATATTGACAAGACCGTCCTAGATGGCATTCAAGTCGCCGGTTCGTTGGTTGGAACTCGACAAGATTTGGCAGAAACCTTCCAATTTGGTTCAGAAGGAAAAGTTAAGCCAATTGTTAAAACCCGTCGTTTAGACGAAGTTAATGATATCATTGATGAAATGAAACAAAACAAAATCGTTGGTCGCATGGTTGTTGACTTTACCAAATAAAGAATTCCATCATTCATAACAACTACGCTATAAAAAGGAATGTGAGGGGATTTGTCTCCCTTATCGCATTCCTTTTACATTCGGTCAATTCATTTCTAAGTAAAACTTGTACACTTTTACACAATAAAAAAGCGAAAATTTTTTTCTAAAATAATTCTTACTACAAAGCATCGGTTACTCAAACCGTGAATAAATGATTCCGATTTTTAAAATTTAGACAGAAAAAAAGCAATTTAGAATCCATGGCGTTCTAAATTGCTTTTTGTTTTACTTATTCTTTAAAACCTTACGGCCTTTGTACATGCCAGATAATGAAACGTGATGTGGTAATGTATATTCGCCGGTTCTTGGGTCAAGACTCAAATTAGGAGTCTGTAACTTAATGTGACCACGACGCATCCGTTTTCTAGCTTTTGAAGTTCTACGTGCTGGTGTTGCCATGTCTTTCCCTCCTCGTAACTAAAATATCCACTAGTGAATTTTTAAGCCCAGCTAATTAGAGTCCTTATCTTTAAAAAAGTTCTTTAATTTTGCCAGACGTGGATCAACTGTTTTTAATTCTGCCTTCTGATCTTCGTAATCATCAACTGAAAGTACGTTCCAATCGTGTCCGCTTGGCATTGTTTTACCAGCTTCCTCTTCAGGAGACAAAATGTGCATAGGAATATGCAAAATCACGTTATCAACGACCGCAGAACGACTATCAACTTCGTCCTCTTCACCAAGTATAAAAACGACATCGTCCTTACCATATCTTGATTCAGCAGCTTTTGACGGAACATAATACTCTTCAACCGTAAAATCCAACGGTAGATCAACAGGTGTTAGTGACCTTGAAGAAGGAACCACCAATTTACCAACAATATGAGTATCAATGATCACATCACCACGATCAGAGAATGCAGCCCCATCTATTTTAAAAGTGCTTGCATCGATCACTTCATCAGCGTACCGACTCAGCAAGTCACTTTTAATATCAAGGGTTTCATTGAACGTGAACGGATCTGTATCGGAGTACTTTTGCAAATCCTTAAAAAACCATTTCACTGTAATTCCTCCAATGCAACAAAATTCATTATACCGGCAACAAAAACGCTTGTCAAGGTGATTTGCTTGATAGTGTTAACTCCTTAATGAAGAATGATTGGGTGTTTATAAAAATCCTGATGTGCGCCATTAACCATCTCGATTAACATCCCAGCCTTAAAATCCAAATGAACAAACTTTTTTACAACTTCCTGATTCACCTTGGAGATCATTGGCAACTCTAAATCATTTTTAATTTGATTCAAATACCGTCTCCCTTGACGCGTACACCCTAACAAACGAATATACTGAGGATTAATCAACATTTCAGATGAAGTTACATGTAATAGCACGTAACAGCACAAACGCTGAATCCTAGTGTAAGTATAACGCTTTGTTTTCACAAATTGTAAAAATTGCGAGAATGTTTCAGATTCAATTGCCGCTTGTTTCAGGCGATATTCAATTCCCTCAGTCATTTGATATATCGAATGCAGTGTATCAATAGGTGCTTCAATAAGTTCAAATCTTAGCAACGGCCAAAATTGGTCCCAATCAATCACTTTAGCTGTTGAAAAAGTTCGCCATGAAGATTCAGGTACAAATTTTCGAACAATATCGAAATGCCCATTTTTCAGTTGATCCCTAATTGCAGAAGCACTGGATATTAACCCCGAACTTAGTTGATGATCATTATGTGCACTTCCAACTCTTTTAATGGGAACCAGATGCAATGGAGAGCCTATCAACATATTGGCATTAGCATATCCAAAAGCCAATATATCATTGGGCTTATCAATTCGAATACCGGTTCTGCTATATAAATATTCTTGAAAGATCGAGGCATATGGACGATTAAACTGCTTAAAGGAGTCGTCTTTCTTAGGTTGGTTATCAATTAATTTTTGATAATCGATCTCCGGTGTTTCAGCTCCAAAAGCCAGCCAATCACATTTCATAGCGGCTACAAGTCTAACGGCCCCTGCCGAAAAAATATGTGATGGTTGAACAGCCGCATAAAACGGCAATTCTATCACCACATCCACTCCTGTTTTAAGTGCAGCTAGTGCTCGAGTCCATTTATCATACATAGCCGGTTCACCTCGTTGCAGCCAGTTACCACTCATTACCGCAACGGTGACATCTGCACCGGTTTTTTCCTTTGCTTGTGTCATCTGGTAAAGGTGCCCATTATGAAACGGATTGTATTCAGAAATAATGCCGACTGCTTTAAGCAAATTAATTTACCTTCTTACACTCAAATAGCCATCGCTTAACGTCATTTTTAAAAGAATCTTCCCCAAAATTTGTCGTTATTTGGATTTCAGAGAAACCTGCACCAGTTAACATTTGAGAATAACGGTCTACCGGATAAGTACGCTCTTTATGAAGCTCATTATAAGCATCGTAGGCATTCTTATCTCCGTCATAAAGGAAGAATGTCAGCTCATGCTCCACAGCGTGAGAAACGCTCTCAGAGGCATAACTTGACCACATAAATGCCCGATCTTCATCCTGATAATTGTACATATATCCAGGATAAACCTCATCGGTTTGATATGGCGTAATCACATCAAATAAGAAACTACCGCCAGGTTTTAAGTGAGTGCTAACTTGGGAAAAAGTTTGTCGTAAATCAGACTCTGATGACAAGTAACACAAAGAATCATCAAAACACGTAATGCTATCATAAGATGGCAATTCGCTTAAATTTCGCATATCCAACTGAAAGAAGTTAATTTGTTGATCAGCTTCCCGCGCTCGCTGATCGGCCATTGTGAGCATATCTTCAGATAAATCAGCACCATCCACATTGTATCCAGCTCTGGAAAGTCTTACTGCAAGCCGTCCGGTACCACATGCAAGGTCCAATATTTTATCCGACCGATTCGTACGCCTAAGCGTATACTCAAGCCATTTATCGTATAACGTTTCATCAAACAAGTCATCATAAAACTTGGCAAATTCGTGGTAAATCATACCTCAACCCATGAATCAATGTTAACAATTGGTGCATCTGTCCATAATTTTTCCAAATTATAGAAATCACGGGTATCCTTTTGGAACACATGAACAATGACATCGCCTAGATCAATTAAAATCCAGTTAGACGTTTCTTTGCCAGAAACACTGTAAACATGGATATCATTTGCCTCAACCTGATCGACAACTTCCTCAGCAATAGCTTTTACCTGCCGGTTTGAATTAGCATCGGCAATGACAAAATAATCGGCCATCAAACTGACTTTTTCCATATCCAGGACAACAATGTCGTGAGCTCGCTTACTGTCAGCTGCACGTACAACAATCTGTGAAATCTCTTTACTATCCATAAAATTCTCCTTATTTCAAATCAAACTTTGGTACCCAGCTGTTATAAGTGATGATGGTTTGCGGAAAAACGGGTTTATTATGTGCCACCAAATAACTTAGCGTCTGCTTAGTTTGGTAGGCAACGCCTTTCTGCAAATTAGAAAAGGTAATTTTCCTCGCATCATCAACTCCAGGAAAGTCACGACCAGGTTCAATATAGTCAGCCATATAAACGATTTGTTCCAAAGGGGTCATATATTGATGGCCTACTGTATGGTATCTAACAGCATTCAAAACCTCAATATCATTAATTTGAAGTTCATTTTTAACAAATAGCCAGCCAACCACACCATGCCAAATTGAGTTACCGTAATTCAACAAAATTGGATTTAGTTGATACTCATGAATTGCTTTAATAAAATCTTTATCAGGCCGTTGTTTGGCATAATCATGAACCAAACCGGCAATGCTTGCCCGTTCAATATCAATGTTATTTTTCTCAGCCAAATCCATTGCAGTTTGTTCTACCCTCAGAACATGCTGATAACGACTATCCGTTAAGGCATCTTTCAATTTTTTAACTAATTTTTTTCGAGAATATGGCACAATTTGTTCATGATACGTCATTTGACTATTTTTCATACAACTGATTCTCCTTTATATATTTCAAAACAGCATCCGGTGCTAGATAACGAATAGACTGATGCTGGCGAATTTTAGACCTGATCAGTGTCGAAGAAATATCAATGTACGGTACGTCTACCCAAATTATAGGATATTTTGATGCTGGTGTATAACCATCACGTTTGACTCCTACAAAGGAAACCAACTTGACTAAATCATCAATTCGATGCCACTTTGGTAAATAATTTACCATATCACCACCGATAATAAAATAGTACTGATTCTCCGGGTGTCGACGTGTTAAATCCAGCATTGTCTCGTACGAATAACTAACCCCACCCCTGAAAATTTCAGTCATTTCAATCGCAAATTTAGGGTTCCCAGTAATTGCTAAGTTAACCATCGCAACTCTATCCTTGGCGTCAATCGCAAATTTAGGATCTACGTGAGGTGGATTTGCATCCGGCATAAAATAAACCCGATCTAATCCAAGTTGGTCACGCACCTGTTCGGCAATAATTAAATGACCATTATGAATAGGATTAAAAGTACCACCCAAGATTCCAACCCGCTTACGCTTTCCCTGAGTGACAACCTTTGTTTTGGGTAAAGTTTGTACTGTTTGACTGACATTAACCATTTTGAAATACCTCGATACTAATTAGATTGAAAAAACGTTGCTTGATAGATCACGATTATCCTTATTTGCGGATTGTTTAAACAGTACTAGTGTTTTCCCCAACTTCTGGACTACTATAATATCGCTGTTTCCTTCAATAAAGCCTTGAACATCATCAGTGGTAACAGCTGCATTTTGCAAAATATTGATTTTGATAAGCTCTCGAGTATCAAGTGCTTTTACAACCTCTTCAAGCCATATCTTTGAAAGGCCATTTTTACCAATTTCAAAAATAGGTCTCATCCGATTAGCTGATGCTCGTAAATAACGTTTTTGCTTCCCTGTTAATTCCATAAATACCCCTTTAGTCTTCTAAATCATTGCTGGTCGAATCAAAACTGAAACACCCTTTGGTGCCCATCCTGAAACAACAACATCACTTGGAACCGTTACCCAACCCAAGCCTTCAATCACTACATCACTTTTTTGCGAGGTTTTAAATTCGTGACGTTCCAATGGTGGAAAGTCATCTTTTCGATTTTCACTTGGAGGTGATAATAGGTCTCCCAAATGCTTTTCATAAAAGGCTTCGGCGTTTTCCAACTTTGTTCTGTGAATATATAAGTTGTTTTCAGCATATACCGTAAAACCATGTTTTCCATCACCTGAATCGTAATCAAAACGGGCAACGCCGCCAAAAAATAACGTCTGCTCAGGGTTTAATTGATAAATCTTGGGCTTAATTGTTTTCTGAGGCGTTACCAAATTCAGCTCTTTACCGACCAAATGATGTGCCATCTGTTCAGGTTGAATAATCCCAGGAGTATCAACAATTGAGTGCCCATCGTTTAATGGAATATCAATTCGATCCAATGTTGTTCCCGGAAAACGAGACGTCGTGATTAATTCCTTAATACCGGTAGACTGACGAATAACCGCGTTGATTAAAGTAGATTTGCCTACGTTAGTAACCCCAACAACGTAAACATCCTTGCCATCTCGATACTTTTCAATTTGATCAAGCAGATGATCAACATCAAAATTAGTCTTAGCTGAAATTAATTCAACGTCAATTGGTCGGATACCGGCCGCGTTAGCGCGTTGACGCAGCCAATCGCGCACCTTGCGTTCCTTAATAGAAGCCGGCAAAACATCCAATTTGTTACCCACAAGTAAAACTGGATTATCCCCAACAAATCGATGCAGTCCTGGAATCAAACTCCCGTTAACATCAAAAATATCAACAACATAAACGATCAAGGAATCTGTGCCGGAAATACTGGTTAACAACTTCAGAAAGTCATCATCAGACAAGCTGACCGGTGCGATTTCGTTGTAATGGCGTAATCTAAAACATCTTTGGCAATATACCTCACCATTTTGCAGTCCTTTTTCCAAAGCTGATTTTGGTGTATACCCCAATGCATCTTTATTCGTCGTTTGGACCTTTGCACCACAACCAATACAGTGAACAACCTCACCATCAACTAAAACTTCATTTTCTGACATGCTCTCCTCCTATTCCCAATGTAAATTAGGATACTTTTTAATCAGTTTATTCCAAATGATCTTTTCTAGACAACGATTAAGTGTCGTGTTCCAAGCGTCATTGTCAACCAACGGTTTAACAAGAATACTTCGAACATGACAACTGTTTGCAGCGACAACATCTGTTAAAAGTTGATCACCAATCATAACCGTATTTTTTTTATTCAAATTAAACGACTTTAATGCATGACGAATGCCAATTGTTAAAGGCTTCATCGCACGTGGAACGAATGGCAGCTCATAATCTTGAACAGCTTTTTGAATTCTTTTATGACTATTGTTTGAAACGACGATGACTTTAATCCCATACTTTTTGACTTCATGAAGCCAGGATCTTAACTCTTCCGACCCTTTTTTAGAATTCCAGGGAACTAAAGTATTGTCCAGATCGGTTAGAACACAGTTGATATTATTTTCCAACAAGAACTGAGGGGATACATTATAAATACTCTCAATCATCCAAGTTGGTCTAAATTTTGACAACATATGCTCCTCCTTAGTTTTAATAGTTTTTATTTAAAAAAACTTCCACCAAAATTATCGGTGAAAGTTAATTTTAGCATATCGAAATTACTTAAGAGCCTTTTTTGCTTCATCAGTTAGCGCTTTAAAAGCATCAGCATCATTGACAGCTAATTCAGCAAGCATCTTGCGGTTCATGTCAATGTTGGCAAGCTTAAGTCCATGCATCAATTTGCTGTAGCTAAGATCGTTTAAACGAGCAGCAGCGTTAATTCGGGCAATCCAGATTTTACGGAAGTTGCCCTTATTGGCACGACGGTCACGGAAAGCATAAACCTGTGACTTCATAACTTGGTCTTTAGCAGTCTTGAATAAACGTGACTTACCACCGCGATAACCTTTTGCTAATTTCAAAACACGTTTACGACGTGCGTGTGTAACTGTTCCACCTTTTACTCGTGGCATTTTGAATTCCTCCTATGATAAATATCAATATAATTAATCTAGTCGCATGATGTTACAAGAAAATTACTTTGCAAGCAGTTTCTTGTAAGTCTTAAGATTAGTGTGATCCATCATATGTGTACCACGAAGTTGGCGACGTTGCTTCTTTGTCTTACCGTGAAAACGGTGACTTGTATATGCATGGGCACTCTTGATTCCACCGTTTGCAGTTTTCTTAAAACGCTTTGCTGCGGCACGGTTTGTTTTTTGTTTAGGCATTGGTAAAAATCCTCCTCAAAATTTAAATAATTATTTATTATCGGGTTCCTTTGGCGAAAGCATTAAGAACATACTTCTTCCGTCCATTTTCGGCCGCTGGGTAACAGTTGCAACATCATCTGTTTCCTTAGCCATTCTTTCGAGAACGTTTCGACCAATTTCCTTATGTGTAATGGCACGTCCTTTAAAACGAATTGAAACTCGAACCTTTTCGCCCTTTGCCAAAAACTTCTTAGCATTCTTTAGTTTGGTGTTAAAATCATTAACATCGATTGTTGGGCTTAATCGTACTTCTTTGACACTGATGACTTTTTGTTTCTTACGAGATTCCCGTTCCTTCTTTTGAAGCTCAAAACGATATTTCCCATAATCAAGAATCTTAGCAACTGGTGGTTTTGCTTTCGGAGCAACAAGAACTAAGTCCAATTCAGCGTCTTCAGCTAATTTAAGTGCCTCGGACTTTGACTTAACACCTAATTGATCACCATTAGGACCGATCAAACGAACCTCGCGTGCGCGGATTCCTTCATTAACCATCATATCTTTAGCTATGGTGCTTCACCTCCAAATAATTTGAAAAAGCAGAAAAGTGGCGGGTACGCAATGCACCCGCCACCATTAAAGAACCTAGTTGAATAGGTTCTTACTCGATATCATGCCCAGCAAAATAATTTTACTAAGGCGAGAAGCGGGTTGCCTCTGCTTTCATGTCAACTTTAATAGAATATCATTGATTAAGAATCGTGTCAACAATCATTAACTATTTGTGATTAATCATTGCGCGAATACGATGCAATGTCCTTTTGAATTTCATCAACAAACGCATCTAACGATTCTGCTTGTGTCTCTTTTTCACCATAACGACGAACAGAAACGCTCTTGCCATTGACTTCTTCATCACCAACAACCAGTGTATATGGAATCTTGTGTGTTTGAGCATCCCGAATCAGATATCCCATCTTTTCAGCTCGGGTATCAACGGACGAACGGATCTTCAATCGACGCAACTGATCATTAATCTGTTTAGCATAATCCCCATGTTTATCCTGTGAAACCGGAATAATCTTAACTTGATGCGGTGCCAACCATGTCGGAAAAGCACCTTTATAAATTTCAGTCAGGTAAGCAACAAATCGTTCCATTGTTGAAACCAAGCCACGATGAATCATGACCGGACGATGTTGTTTACCATCTTCTCCAACATAATGAAGATCGAATCGTTCCGGCAACATAAAGTCTAGTTGAATTGTCGACAATGTTTCTTCATTGCCAAGCGCAGTTTTAGTTTGGACATCCAACTTGGGACCATAGAATGCAGCTTCACCTTCCGCTTCGACATAATCCAAGCCAAGCTCATCCATAGCACCCTTTAACATGCTTTGGGCACGATTCCACATTTCATCGTCATCGAAGTACTTTTCAGTATTTTCAGGATCACGATAACTCAAGCGGAACGTGTAATCATTTATATCAAAATCATGATAAACTTCAACCATTAATTTCAAAATGTTTTGGAACTCTTCTTGAATCTGGTCAAGAGCAACAAATGTGTGACCATCATTAAGTGTCATTTCACGAACCCGTTGTAGGCCACTTAAAGCACCAGACTTTTCATATCGATGCATCATCCCTAATTCAGCAATCCTCAACGGCAGCTCACGATATGACCGAATATGGTGATTGTAAATTTGAATATGACTGGGGCAGTTCATAGGACGAAGCTCAAGTTCCTCACCGTCGCCCATGTCCATTGGTGGAAACATATCTTCACGATAATGCTCCCAGTGACCTGATTGTTTATACAGGTCAAGATTTGCCAAGACAGGTGTGTAAACATGTTCATAGCCATTAGCAACTTCCTTATCGACAATATAACGTTCGATTGTTCGTCGGATAGTCGCACCATTTGGCATCCAATATGGCAGCCCTGCGCCGACTTTAGGATCAACAAAGAATAAGTCGAGTTGGTTACCGATTACTCGATGATCACGTTCATGAGCCTCCTGACGCTTCTTTAAATCTTCATCAAGTTCAGATTGTTTGTTGAAGGCAGTTGCGTAAATCCGCTGAAGCATTGGATTTGACGACTTGCCTTGCCAATAAGCACCGGCAACAGATAATAATTTAAAGATCTTTACTTTACCAGTCGATGGTAAAACAGCACCTTCAGCAACAGACTTGAAATCACCAATTTCGAAGAACTTAACCTGATTACCATCAGCAATTTCGTTAATAAGTTCAGTCTGATATGGGTCCCCAACAACTTGTTTCAGTGCATCGTCTTTACTTAAGAACGTGACCTTAATAGGTAAATCTTTGCTGATAATTTGTTGCATCGATTTTGTTAAACTGTCTAATTGATCAACACTGATTTGAGTCTCAGGTTTATCGGTATCAACAAAGAAGCCATCATCATCGGCTGCACTTTCACCAAAGCGAATATCCTTGAAATTTGAAGCAATTGCAGCTTTAAGTACCTGAGCTGCAGTTTCTCGAAGAACATTCAGGCCATCTTGACTGTCGCCTGTGACGATTTCGACTTTACCACCCTTATGTAAAGGCTCGTTATCATTTACAAACTGACCGTCAACTTTTCCGGCAACAGCCTTTTTCCCTAAACTAATTGAAATCGATTTTGCAATGTCTTCAGCGGTAACGCCGTCGTCAAATTCTTTTACACTACCGTCTGGAAATTCAAATGAAAGTTTTGACATATCCTCTAACTCCTTTTTTCTTTCTAGAACCACAAAAAATCCCTAGTACACAATTGTATACTAGGGACGTTATTAGCGCGGTTCCACCCTTTTGGATTTTGGAAAAGTATCCACTTCACCAAAAAGCTCTCAAGTGGTTGCTAACGGGACCATCCGGGATAGCATTATCCGCAATCCGATTATCAAAAAGTGGTAACAACCATTTTCTAAACAAACAGCCTTTCAGTCTAGAGCCGTTCTCCCTTTGATGAGAAATGATTATCATATCTTCCTGATTCATTGCTTTTAAGTATAGGATTCCTTCTTAAAGTTGTCAATCTAAATTAAACAATTTACATTGGCCGACGATTTTGACCCGGCATTTCTACCTCGCGAGATAGGAACCTAATTCGTTGCATGAGCCGTTGTGCCTTTAACGGTTCAGCGTCACCGTGATTGTTAAATGTCAGCCACTCTTCCTCCAATTGCTCCATAGACAAATTTGAACTGAAAAACATCGGTAGTTGCTGTTGCATTCGATATTCAAGGATAACGCCCAGAACCTCATCACGTACCCACGATGACAACGAACCGGCACCAACATCATCCAACATTAAAATCTGTGATTTTTTGACAGCATCAATTTTGTCTAGATAGCTGTTATCTGAAATTGACGCCTTCATTTCACTTTCAAAGCTGGGAAAATGAACCAACGTTGTCAATACGCCACTATCCGCCAAATCATTGGCAAGTGCACCTAATAAATAAGTTTTACCAACACCGAAGGGCCCGTAAATATAGTAACCAGGTTCAAACTGGTCTTTAGCCATATACTTTGAAGTGAAGTGAACGGCCTTTGCAAATGCCCGATATCGACTGTCGGTTTGATCAAAATTATCAAGCGATGCATTGCGAATATCTTTGGGCATTGAAATAGTCGTAACACGCCGTGCCAGTCGTTCGGCCTTTTGTTTATCAAGCGTCTCAGCCGATGGTGCGTAAGAAACTTCGATCAAATGATCACTGACAACAAGCTTTGGTACATATCCCGGTACAAATGATTTTTGTTTTTTCTTCAATGTATCACGAACCATTAAATATTCACGAAGTTTTGCAATAGATCGTTGAGCTGCATCCTCTGCCAACTTCGCCTTATTTTCTTTTAAAAACTGTTGAATTTCAGGATCCGTTTCAATTTGCCTAACAGCGACTTGAAAGCTTTTTCTTGCGCCTTTTCCGTTAATTGTTCGTTCCTTCAAAAACTGCTGAATATATTTGCTAACCGGTTCCATCAGTTCTCACCTCGTTTCTCTTTTCTCTTCCGCAACTCTGCCAACTCTTTATTAACACGCTTTCGTTCTGCTTCATCAGGGCCTGTTTTCTGTTGCTCAGCCGACTGCTTTGCCTTTTTTGATGCTTCCTTAGTCTGTTGTTTTTCTTTCTTTGCCCAGTCAGGAAGTGTTTCTGTAATCTGTCGGCGGCCGCCGGATGAATATCGTCGTTGCGATCGTTGTGTCTCTTTTTCCTGCTTTTCTTCAGTTCGTTTTTGAACCTGTAAAATGGCTTTTTCTGCATTCGTTACATGGTTTTGAGCCCAATTATCCGCAATTGTATTAACTAAATTTTGATTGAGAGTTGAATTTCCAATTCCGATGAGAACATAGTAAATAAGAACGTTAATAACCTCACGCGGAAGCAATCCCTTCGAAACCAGTTCTCGAATCATTCGTTGCTCACCAGCAGTTACCATACCGCCCTTTTGGTCTTTAATTTGCTTTAAAAAGCTAATTGGCGCATTTTCTTTACTAATCTGGATAACTTGTTGAGTGGGCTGATCAAATTGTTGTACCAGTTGTTGCCCATCCGCATCATCTTCAGGCTTCTTGTTTATTGAATCCGGCACTCTAACTTGTGGTTGTGTAAAGTCGCGTGCAATAATGAATTTCAAACTTTTCTGATTCAATTTATTCGTGTTTAGATTTGTCGCTTTCTTGATCAATTCACCCATTTTAATTTCATCTATACCATAAAGTGAATACTCAGACAAAATCAATGGCTGTGCCGCTTTAACACTGGCAGCATCAACGTACGAATTTTCTAAAATATCCAAAAGAAGATTAAAATCAAACTCCTCTTTTGAAGGTTCCAAATAACGATGATTCAGTTCAGCAGAATTCCCCGAGATGGTTTGCTTGGCAATATTAACCGGACCAGGAATATTTTTAACAGAATTTTCCGGAATCTGAAAAACATCAAGGAGCGAAGCCGAGACATTCTTAACCTGGCCAACATCCGGCATTGGAATAAACAGCCGAGCAACAATTCGGTTATAGGTATCCTCACCCACTCTTCCCAAAAGTAAAATCGACAAAATATCAGTTTTTAAAAACTCGGTTGCCGTGCATGGCTCTCTCATGGAATAAACATAACTATCAGGTGAAGTAAGTGAGACGGATGTGACTAATAAATTAACTGCTTCGAGCTTACGGCGATACCGTAATAATTTGTCAATACCAATATCCAAAATACTTTGGAGTTCAAAATGTTTATGAAGAATCAATCGATTATGATCGCTCACACTCAATGACCAAAGTAAATTATAAAGCTGCACTGCACCCCGCCCAATAATTGGTAAATACAAGTTGGTAAGAACACTCTGATCTACGCTTTTGTTTGCACTGGCATTCAAAACAAGATATTTCGAATCGGGAGTTAATTTATTTTCCGAATTTAACATTACTTCTCCTCAGGATGCTGTTTAGCAGCATTCTTTTTCTTATCCTTCTCCATAACTTCTTTGAGTTCTTTATAAAAAACAGACATATCCTTAAATTGACGATAAACACTGGCAAACCTGATATACGCAATCTCATCCAGATTCACCAGTTCCTCCATCACATACTCTCCGATTTGACGACTGGTAACTTCATTTTCACCTGAAGAACGAACTTTATTTTCAACCCGATCAACCAAATCAGTAATCGCATCCATTGAAATCGGCCGCTTTTCAGCCGACCTCACGACACCTTTAAGAATTTTTTCGCGGTTAAACTCTTCTCGATTGCCATTTTTTTTGATAACCAGAAGTGGTGTTGCTTCGACCCGTTCAAACGTCGTGAATCTAAAGCCACAGTGTTCACATTCTCTACGGCGCCGAATGACACGACCATCATCGGTTGGTCGACTATCGACAACCTTGGACCCGTTATATCCACAATGAGGACATTGCATGGCTTTCACCTCTAATATTTCTTTTCTTGTTGTAACCAATCTTCTACTTGCATATTTGTATTTTCTAAACTACCTGAATTATAAATAATTGTATCAGCCAAATCACATTTTGTCTGCAGTGACCACTGGCTTTTAATTCTGGCAGACGCCTGACTAATTGTTAAATCATCTCTGCGTCTTAAACGTTTCATTTGAGTCACTGGATCACAATATACAACAACAATTGAATCTGTCAAATAAGTATACCCGTTTTCAAATAAAGTTGGGGCGTCTAGGACCGTTAATTGCTTATCACGGTAACGATCAATTTCATGAATGATTTTTTCTCTGATGAAGGGATCCATCACTTGAACAAGTCGTTTTAATTTTTGGGGATGTTGAAAAACAATTTCCCCGAGTCTGGTTCGATCAAGGCGACCGCTTGAAGCTAATACTTCCTGACCGAATTCCGCTGTGATTGCCTTTAAACCGTTCTCACCAGGCTCTTGAACCTGATGTGCCACGATGTCTGCATCAATTATCGGAATGCCTTTCCTGCCAAGAAAAGTGCTCACTGCAGATTTTCCCGTTGCAATACCACCTGTTAATCCAATCACTTTATTCATGACGATCACCGTGAATCACCTGACAATTTGGGCAAAAATGTGTCCCCCTTTGGGCCAGTTTGATTTTTTCAATAGGTGTCCCACACCTAAGACAAGGTTCTCCCTGTCGACCATAGACGTTTAAATGATTTTGAAAATTGCCAGCTTCGCCATAAGCATTGGAGTAAGAATGAACAGTAGTCCCGTGACCATCAATTGCCTTTTTGATTTCATCAATAATACTTTTACGGAGTAATTTGAGTTCTGCCACTGATAGTGTATTGACAGGCTGCTTAGGGTTGATTTTGCTTAACCAAAGCACCTCATCGGCATAAATGTTTCCCAAGCCGGCAATATTACTCTGATCCAAAAGAAACGGCTTGACCAGCTTTTTACTTTTACCAAATATTTTTCTCATGTAATCTAAGGTTAAGTCCCTTTCAGTCGGCTCAGGACCTATTGTTTTTAATCCAGCCACAGTCAGTTCATGCCCGGTGTCAACCAAATTCATTCTACCGAATTTTCGCGTATCATTATATCGAAGCTGACGCCCATCGGTTAAATGAAAAACAATATGAGTGTGCTTGCTTAGAGGTGTTCCTTCAGGCTCAACATCGTACTTTCCTTCCATTCGAAGGTGGGATACAATTGTTAATCCATTGTTAATCCGAATAAATAAATATTTACCCCGGCGATCAATTTTTTCAATGATCTGATTTTTGAGTGCGTTTGTGAAATCCTCAGGTGGTAAATTGATCATTTTAGGATATAACACATCTACCGTCCGAATTTGACTTCCTGCAACCAGTTCGGTCAGGCCCCTTCGAACAGTTTCAACTTCTGGTAATTCAGGCATAATCTATCTCCTTGATTCTACTTAATTAAACATTTAAAAATTGTTGCCTAAATAAAGCAATAATCTGTCAACCAAACAATAATAATATCTTGCATCATTTAGCCTCATACCAAGTCTTTCCCCAATGACTCTCTACTTTTAATGGAATGTTAAGCTTGATTGCAGAATCCATCACTTTTGGAATTAACTTTTCGACAGTTTCCATTTCATCATTAGGAACCTCAAAAATTAATTCATCATGAACTTGAAGCAGCATGCGCGTTTTTAAAGGCTTCAGTGCCTCATCCATATTAATCATCGCAATTTTAATGATATCTGCTGCACTCCCTTGAATGGGTGTGTTCATTGCTGTTCGTTCCGCAAAGGACCTTAAATTGAAATTCCTTGAATGAATATCAGGTAAATAACGACGTCGATGAGCAATGGTTTCAACATAACCATGATTTTTAGCGAATTCAACAATATCTTCTGTATATTTTTTGACACCCGGATATTCCTCAAAATACCTTTGAATAAATTGATGAGCCTGTTTTCGACTAATACCAGTGTTATTAGCCAATCCGTAATCACTAATGCCATAAACAATTCCGAAATTAACTGCCTTTGCCTGCCGCCTTAACTCAGGTGTCACATCATCATTTGAAGCCAACCCAAAAATTCTTCGGGCCGTTGTTGCATGAATATCTTCTCCCTCACGAAAGGCTTCCTGCATATTCTTATCTCCGGTAATGGATGCCAAAACACGCAATTCAATCTGTGAATAATCAGATGACCAAATCTGCCAATCTTCATGGGAAGGAACAAATGCCTGACGAATCAAACGTCCCTCTTCGGAGCGAACCGGGATATTCTGCAAATTCGGATCCACGGAAGACAAACGGCCGGTCTGCGTCAATGTTTGTAAATATCTTGTATGAACTTTTGAATCATTCTTATGGATCACTTTTAACAAACCATCAATGTAAGTCGATTGTAATTTCGAAATTTGACGATAATTTAAAACATTTTGCACGATAGGCGCATCGGGTGCTAACTTTTCCAACACATCAACTGAAGTTGAATAACCGGTCTTGGTTTTCTTTAGAATCGGCAACCGCATCTTTTCAAAAAGAATATGCCCGAGTTGTTTAGGAGAACCGATATTAAATTCTTCACCAGCCTCTTGAAAAATGGTTTGTTCAATTTCAGCCAGGCGTTCTTTAAATTTGCTTCCCATTTGTTCCAGCGTCTCGGGATTTACTTTGATTCCCGCAATCTCCATTTTAGCCAACACAAAAGCAATCTTAATTTCAATATCCCGATACAAAGTTGTTTGATTATGTTCATCAAGTGCTTTAAACATATCATTATGCAATTGATCAATTGCTTTTGCCTTGTGAACAATATGATCAAAGAATTCGGGTGCTTCAGGATCGATTTTCTTCTTCGCACCTTTTCCGTAAACTTCTTCATCAGTTTTAATGTTTGCAAACCCATGAAGCTTTGCGACTGTGCCAACATCATTACTATTATTAGTTGTATTGAGCAAATATGAAACCAGCAACATATCAAAATCAACATTTTGTAGCGTGATTGAAGACCGATAAAGCCCAACGTAAGTCCGTTTGGCATCAAACACATTTTTTTGAACAGTTGAACTTTCGAGAATCGCTTTAACCTGTTTAGTGTTCAATAAAGAAATATCATTTGACGCAAACCACTGAGCCTCATGCCCAAGCACAAAGCCCATCAAATTGGCCGTATGATAATTTTCATCATCCATTTCCAAGTAAAAGGATACTTCATCCTTAAATTGGTTTAACTGATCAAGATTATCTGAAGTTAATTTCGTATATTGAATGTTTTCAATTTCATTTTTATCCGTTGCGTCAACACCAAGATTTGACAGAAAAGATTTGAAACCCATTCGTTCATAAAAATCGGTCAGCCTATCTAGGTTGTCGCCCTCATATTTTAAGTCATCCAAGGACACTTTAATCGGTGCGTCTCGTTTAATCGTTGCTAAAACTTTACCACGTTCTGCTTTATCCTTATCGTTTAGCAAATGTTCCTTAAGCATTTTCCCAGAAACATGATCAATATTTGAATAAATATTTTCGATTGAGCCAAACTGCTGAACCAATTTCATTGCAGTTTTATCACCAACTTTTGTGACGCCAGGGTAATTATCAGAATTATCTCCCTTTAGTCCTTTAATATCGATGATTTGTGAAGGTTTAACACCCAACTTTTCTTCTACATGTTGAGGTGTATATTTTTCAAGATCCGTTGTCCCTTTTTTTGAAATTTGAACAGTTGTTTTGTCAGAAGTTAATTGTGTCAGGTCTCGATCACCTGTCAAAATGACAACTTGATAATCTCCCTTGTCCTCTGCCTCTTTTGCCAAGGTACCGATAATATCATCGGCTTCGTAATCAGGTAGTTCATAAGATGAAATTCCTCGAGCTTTGACTAATTCTCGGATAAAAGGAAACTGTTCCGATAGTTCGGTTGGCGTTTTTGCCCTGTTTCCCTTATAGTCAGAAAACATTTTAGTTCGAAAAGTTGTTTTGCCAGCGTCAAAGGCCACCAAAATATCCGTTGGTTTCTCTTCTTGGAGAACTTTGTCTAACATCCGATTAAATCCATAAATAGCAGATGTATGTAATCCGGATGAATTGGTAAAGCGCTCCAATGAATTATAAAGTGCATAAAACGCTTTAAACGCAATACTGTTACCATCGATTAATAATAATTTTTTAGTCATTAAATTCTCCTCACAAGATAGTCTTATAAGTTAATTTTACCACTCGTAACAGGCAATAATAAGACCTTGACAAACGAAAATCCAAGCATGAAAAAACCGGGGAAAATTCCCCGGTCCATCGCTTTTAAATCATATATTAGCGTTCGTCACCCATACCAAAAATCTGCAATAATTGTAAGAATAGGTTAACAAAATCCAAGTATAGTTGAAGGGCACCAAACACGGCCAACCCACTAACAGAAACTTGACCAGTACTACCCGCCTGATTGTACATTTGCTTCATCTTTTGCGTATCATATGCCGTCAGCGCTGTAAAAATAACAACGGCAATAATTGAAAAGACAAACGTAATTAGAGTGCTTCTCAAGAAGATATTAATAATCATCGCAATAACAAGTGCAATTAAAGCGGCAATTGCCTGCCGACCAATTTTATCCAGGTTCTTTCTAGTCACTAATCCGAAAACTGTCATTGTGATAAAGATTGCCGACGCTGACACAAAGGCCGCCGCAATTGAAGCACCCGTATAACGATAAGCAAGGGTTGAAAAGACGAACCCGCTTAAAACAGCGTACCCCATTAACGCAGCGAAAGCCAACGATGGTCGCTTTAAGGCCTGAAAAGACACAACAAACGGTAAAATAAACCAGGCGATTATTGCGATCCACATACCTCCGCCGGTCAATACAGCCGGTGAAATCGCCGTAACAGTCAGAAAAGCCGTTGCAGCTGATACCAATACAGCTAAACTCATCCAACCATACATTTTAGTTAAAAAAGCATTTAAGCCAGCAGCATTGTTAACAACTCGCCGCTCATTTCGTTCATTTGAAAAATTGTCCATTAATTTCGCTCCTTCTTTCGAATCCCTGCCTTAATTTTACAACAAATAAATCAAAACAGTTGCGGAATTTACTCCATCTCTTAATAAGTAATCTTAACAAACAAAAGCCATTAATCAAGCAAAATATCTCGATCAATGGCTTTTCCTAAGAAATCTTAATTATTATTCTTACTAAGATGACTTAGAAGGTCTTCATAAGTCTTTTCGTATTTTTGAATATCACCGGCACCCATAAAAATAATCACATCGTTATCATAATCCAATAAAGGTGACATATTATCAGCAGACAAGATTCTGCCGCCCTTTGTGATTTTCTTTGAAAGATCCTCGCTTGAAACTTTACCAGAGCTTTCACGCGGCGAACTGTAAATCTGGGTCAAGAAAACTTCATCTGCCAAGTTCAAACTCTTCGCAAAATCATCCATTAACGCGATGGTACGACTAAACGTATGTGGCTGAAAAACCACCGCAATTTTTTTGCTTGGGTATTCTTGTCTGGCAGCATCAATCGTTGCTTTAATTTCAGTTGGATGATGAGCATAATCATCAATAATTGTCATCCCGGAAATTTTACGTTCTGAAAAGCGCCTCTTAACGCCATCAAACGTTTTCAGCTCTCTTCGAATTTCTTCAAGATCTACATCCTCAGAGTATGCAACGGCAATTACCGCTAACGAATTAAAGATGTTATGTTCACCAAATAATGGAACTGTGAATTCCCCCAAGTCCTTACCTTTAAATCTCACATGGAAACTTGATCCCTTGGTCGTTCGCTTAACATCAAAGGCTTGAAAATCATCGGTATCATTAAGTCCATAATAATAAATCGGAACCTTAGCTTTTAATTGGCGAAGACGCTTATCGTCGCCCCAAGCAAAAATTCCCTTCTTCGTTTGGTTGGCAAACGTCTGAAAAGCATCTTGGACATCGTCAATGTTCTTATAATAGTCAGGGTGATCAAAATCAATGTTAGTCATGATGGCATAATCAGGTTCGGTTGCCAAGAAATGACGTCGATATTCATCCGCTTCATAAACGAAGAAACGAGCATTTGGCACACCCCTACCAGAGCCGTCACCAATTAAGTAATCGGTTGGTGCAATTCCGGACAAAACATGTGAAAGCAATCCGGTTGTACTTGTTTTACCATGAGCACCAGATACACCAATACTTGTTTTACCCTTAATTATCTTTCCAAGAAATTCGTGATAACGGTATACCGTCAAGCCCATCTCTCGAGCTTTCTTAATTTCTGGATGATCATCAGTGAAGGAGTTCCCCGCAATGACAGTTAAACCCTCGTGAATATTATTGGCATCAAAAGGTAATATTTTAATACCTGCCTGTTCCAATCCACGTTGCGTGAATGTGTATTGTTCAATATCAGAGCCCTGAACTTTTTCACCTCGATCATGAAGGATTAAAGCCATCGCACTCATTCCTGTTCCTTTAATACCTACAAAGTGATACACCGTATCTGAATTCATATTGCATCCTACCTATCCCATCTAATTTAGATTTACTCTTTCTCGTCTTTTGATTCATCGCTTGTTTCATCATCCGGATGATAGTAAACTGTCCGAGGTTTTGAACCACGTTGTTCAGAAATCAAATTCCGATCCTGCAAACTGTCAATTATGTTTGCAGCTCTATTATACCCGATTGAAAATACTCGTTGAAGCTTTGAAGTAGAAATTGTGTCTTCTTGAGCAATAAATTTCATTATCTGTGGCATTAAATCATCTTGTGACTCGTTATTATCAACAGCAGCCTTTAATGAATCCGGTGTAAATAAATAATGAGGGTGACCCTGTTGACGAACAAAATCAACCACATTTTCCAATTCTTGGTTATTGACAAACGCGCCTTGAAGACGAATTGGTTGACTAGCTCCATTTCCAAGATACAACATATCCCCACGTCCTAATAATCGCTCTGCGCCAGCGGTATCCAGAATTGTCCTGGAGTCCACTTGACTTGAAACCATAAAAGCAATTCGTGATGGAATGTTATTTTTAATCGTTCCAGTCACAATATCAACACTCGGTCGTTGAGTCGCAACAATCAAGTGAATCCCAGCGGCACGCGCCTTTTGTGTAATTCGGACTATGTAGTCTTCAACCTCACTGGAAGCAGCCATCATCAAATCAGCTAATTCATCAATGATGACTAGTATATATGGCATCTTCAAGCCATATTCCTCGGCATCAGTTGCTTTTTTATTGAATTGCTCAATATTTCGAACACCGGCAGCAGATAACTTTTCGTATCGTTGGTCCATTTCCTTTGTAACCCAATGCAATGCGGCAGCAGCTGATTTGGGATCCGAAATAACTGGTGATAAAAGATGCGGAATGCCATCGTAAGGGGCCAGCTCAACAGCTTTAGGGTCAATCAGCAATAGTTTCAACTCTGCTGGTGTTGCTTTATACAGTAAAGAAACCAATAAACTATTAATAAAGACACTTTTCCCTGAACCCGTGGCACCGGCAATCAAACCATGCGGCATTTTCCGAACATCCGCAATTCTTGATGTCCCGGAAAGGTCAACTCCCATTGCGGTAGTCAGTGGTGAACGACTATTAGTGAAGTTACTAGTAGAAATAATCTCAGAAAGGACAACTGGTCTTGGGTTGGGGTTTGGAATTTCAATACCCACCGTTGATTTGCCAGGGATTGGTGCTTCAATACGAATATCTTTAGCCGCTAGTGCAAGTTTAAGGTCATCGGTTAAATTGGTAATTCGACTTACCTTAACGCCTAAAGCCAACTTAACCTGAAATTGGGTAACGGTCGGTCCATCCGTCCAATCAACAACTTGAGCATTCACCTTAAATGCATGGAAGGTTTTGTCTAAAGTCTCTATCTGGTTTTCTATCCAGTCATCCATTGCATTTTCATCAGTTGGTTGGGGCTTTTTTAATAAGCCCAAAGAGGGAAAATGATACCCATCAGCTGATGTAGATGATTGAGATTGGATTGTAGCTGTCTCCGTTGGCAAACCGGAAGTTTCAACAGCTGATTCTTTAACGACTGGCTGTCGCTTTTGATCATCTTTCACAGAGATTTTTTTAGTGTCGGACAAGCCATCTTTTGTCTGCTCATGAAATAAAGACAAATCAGGCTTTGCAGCACGTTCACTATCAACAATTGAAACCAGCGATTGTCCCAATCCGTGCTTAATTGGATGTGAAACTTCCGGTCCCGAATTTGTGGCTTTCGAACTATCAATCACATGATGATTCAACTCATTCTCAAGATCATCTTTTTCATGATTACCAACGTTCTCTTTTAAATCGCCTTCATCGGTTTGGTTAACTCGGTCAGTGTCAGTATTATGATTCGCATCAGAATCAGATAGAGGCGCTTCGAGCTGTTCCGTGTGTGGTGTGATGTTGTGATGCTCTAAAATATGGTCATCAGCTTTTTTTAATGTTCCTTTTTCACTCTGAGTCACTGAATTCAAAGGATCTTCAAGAACAATTAAATCATCATCAGGTGTCCTCAACTGATCCATTAATTTTGAATAATATGTTGATCGTCGATTCTTCTGACTAACAAAATAATTTGTCTCAATTTGTTTTTTTTGCTTTCTTCTTTTTGCATTCACATCACGCTGATTCGGCACAAAATTACGAATTTCTTTCAAAAAAGCAGGTGTTTTATCATCACTAACTCTGTTATCTGTAAAATGCGTATCCTCTTTTTTTAAATCACGAGTCGGCTTGCGAGAATAATCAGGTGCTGATTGGTATTTATTTTTCCCCTTTTTAGGCGTTCGCGACTTGATTAAATCTCGACGACGAAAAAAGGCGGGTCCGTCATAATACTTCATACTTTCTCACCTTTTGTTTTCTATAATTAACTGAATAAATGTTGTGCTTTCTTGAAATCGAACGGTTCTCCAACCGCTTGATAATCATCCGGTAAAATTAATGCTCCTGGAACTTGTGGTGCATGAGGAATGTGAAGCTCTCGTCCTGAACAAATCATACCATCGCTTTCAACACCCCGAAGTTCTCCAGGCCAAATGATTAATCCGTTGGGCATCATTGCACCAATTTTTGCAACAACAACTTTAATGCCGACCTGCATATTTGGCGATCCACTAACAATTTGCACTTCCTGACCGTTATCAACTTCCGTCGTTGTTATCTTTAAATGATCAGATCGTGGATGATCCGTCATTGTTTTGACATACCCCACGACAAAACGTGCTTCTTCATCCGCTTTAAGGTCACCCGGAAAACCATGTGCCGTCAAAAATTGATTTAACCTTTGAACTTGTCCTTCTGTTAAATCAATCTGACCGTTTTGATCAATAACTTCAGGAAGAATTTGACTTGCCTTTAGGAAGTTGTACCCCAATGTTTGATCGGTTTTCGAATCATAGATACGGGCAACGTTGTCGTGAACAACCGTTTCCTGATTATCCACGTCCTGATTTATAATTACCACCATCGTGTCACCCGTGTTCTTAGGGTTATAACTCGCAATTAACATTATTTTATCCTTCCCTATCCATCTTTATTTATTTAATGAATCAATAAATTTTTCAACCTCTTGTTTGGTCTTGCGATCAGGATTTGAAAAACGACCGATCTCCTGGCCATTATCATAGGCAACAAAGCTTGGAATCCCCATAACATCCATTTCACCAGCTAAATCAATATTTTCATCTCGATCAACTTTTAAAAATGTATAGTCTTGATACTTTTGCTCGATTTCAGGCATTGCAGGTTTAATGAACCGGCAATCAGGGCACCATCCCGCTGTGAAGAACAACATATATTTACCTTCAGGAATTTGAGATTCCAAGGTAGCTAAATCGGTTTTGGGTAACTCTTTCATGACTTTATCATCCTTTCAAACTCTTGCTTTCATTTAGTAAGCAATCAAATTATATCGCATAAACCCAAATTGTTATGTGCTTTTGCTCAATGCCTTGTTCCTAAAAGCGTATACTTAAGTTTAAACAATTATCGCTAAAGAGGTGAACATCTATGGAAACTAAATCATTTTATCAAAGTGTCATGTTCGCAAGTATTGTTACAAGCGTTTACGTAATATTTAATCTGAATAAAGATTACCAGAAATCACGAATTCGCGAAAGCCTTTTAAATAAAATGATTAAACAACATCGTGATTTGACTATTGCTGGAAAATATCTTGGACATTGGAGCGTTTCTTTTGAAAAAACAAAGTCAACGTCCCCAGTTTTCCACTTTGGTTATAATTATCAGACCAATGACGGTAACGTTGAAGTTCACGCGTTCTGGGTCAATTACTTAACTAATAAAACGTTAAAAGAAGAAGTCTATGAATTAAAATGAGCAACTAATTTATAAATTGGCCCATTCGGACTAAACTTTTCCTCATACTCGGTTTCAATGTTAGTTTCATTTTCTGGTGATTGATGAAGATCAAGAAATACATCATCAAAAATCATCGGGAAATTGTTCATTGTCACTAGTGTGTACTCAAAGAGGCCCCGGTTATCGGTTTTAAATTCGATGTCTCCGTTTGAAGCAAGTACTTTTTGATACGTTTTAAGAAAACCAGGCGATGTCAATCGCCTTTTTGCATGTCTTTTTTTGGGCCATGGATCTGAAAAATTCAGAAATATTTTTTGAATTTCACCCACCAAAAATAATTCGTCCAAGTCAGCACCATCGGTCAAAACAAATTGTAGATTTGGCAGTGGATCTTCCATGAATTTTCGAAGTGCAGTTGCAATCACCGATTTCTGAAGTTCAATGCCAATGTAATTAACTTCCGGATGAGCCCTTGCATTTTCTATAATAAATTGTCCCTTGCCGGTACCAATTTCAACGTTTAATGGTTGCTTACTTTCAAACCGTTCCTGCCACTTGCCAAGCCAATTTTTGGGCTCTGTTACAATATAATCCGCATGATCTTTAATGTAACCATCTGCCCAAGGTTTATTTCTTACACGCAAACTTTTCACCTCTTCATTTAATTTATCAAATTTATCGTTATCTACTAAATTCACTTTTTTTGATTCTTCTTGGTACATACATAAAAATAAACAGGCCAACTTCTATGGCTTCACCAATGAGTACGCCAATAACCGTAACGGGCGCTGTTAAGTTCACGGCAATGACCGTAATCGCAAAAATGACCGCAACAGTCCCCATCATCATTAACAGCACTCTTTGGAAATTCTTTAATTGAAACTCAGTTGTAACTGGATAAATGTGAACAAACGCATTGTCATCAAAATGAAAGTAGAACGGAATCATTTGGAAGCCAATTAAATAGAGAAACAGTAAACACAAAACAATTGGTAAGACTTCTCCTTTAATAAAAACCAGGAGTAACGTACCAATAACTGTTAATCTGACATATAAACCGCTCATCTCATTATCACGAATAATGCCATGTGCATAAAGGTACAAATAGGTGTTGTCCGGCAAAAGCTTAATTTTGTGTAGCAACCAGTCCAAATACCTCCGCCGTTTTACAGAACCCTTTAGGGATGGCACATCAGTAAATAAATTAAAAAATTGGTAAATCGAATGCATGCGACTATTTTCATCGGCAATCAGTGTTTGCCAATCTACAGAGCGTTTTTTCCAAGCATTTTGGGTAAACAGTCCGCCAATCATGACGATCGCAGCTAAGACGACCCCTATAAAGTAATTAACATAGATAGAGATTGCCAGCACAACAACTGGAATGATCAATCGAAAGAGCCATCGGTTTCCCATCCATTTATGCTGCAAATGATATTTCCTGGCAAAATCGGCATTCATCCAAGCTACTTTTAAGAATATGATGGTGCCTAATAAGGAAAATAGTTGAGGCGCAGAAGCAGAAACTGTGACTTGTATAAAGGGCATCAAAACTATCCAGAATAATAGTTGCATCAAAGCTGCAAGTATTGTGCTATACCAAAAAGCACGTTTGAGATAGCCGATCAACTCGGCCTCTTGTGGCAATAAAAAAACATAATCCGGATCCTCAATCAGTGTTGCCATCCTACCAGTCTGGACACTGATCAGAAGCACAATGATAATAAGAAGTGGTGCCCACCAAAGACCGGTTGTCAGTTGTTTAAGCGCATTAGAATAATAGTACCCTAATCCACCAATCATGAAAACAAGTGCTAAAACAAAGTAATCATTAAAAACAAGTCTCAAATACTTCGTTAACTCAGTTAAATGAGCGCCCAAGCGTTTTTTAAACAATGTTTTCATGAAGCCTCGCCTTCCCTTGCTAGCGTCAGGTAGATATCATTGAGTGAATTGCCGGCTTCTGGAAAGAGCGCTTGTAATTGGGCTAAAGTACCCTCTGTTCTGACCTTGCCATCATGTAATAAGACAAAGCGATCACAGTAACGTTGCGCGGTGTCTAAAACATGCGTTGACATTAAAATGCTTGCCCCTTGCTTCTTTCGTTCGGAAATCAAGTTCAACAAATCGTTAACGGCTAACGGATCAAGTCCAAGAAACGGTTCGTCAATAATAAATAATTTGGCATTTGTCAAAAATGCACAAACAATCATGACCTTTTGCCGCATTCCTTTTGAAAAATTATCAGGAAACCAGTTTAATTTATTTTCCAATCGGAATGTTTTTAATAGTTTATCCGCTCGTTTCCATGCCTCATTCTGATCCAAGTTATAAGCAAGCATGGTCATTTCTAAATGTTCTTTTAGTGTCAACTCTTTATAAACAATCGGTTGTTCGGGAATATATGCAATCTGCTGTTTATATTTTTTTACATCGTCATTAATTGCTACACCATTAATTTTAACTGATCCCTTAAACGGTGTTAACAAACCGATAATATGATTAATTGTTGTGGATTTGCCGGCACCATTAAGTCCGATCAACCCGACTAATTCCCCATCCTTAACATCAAAGGTAACATCCTTTAAAACGGGAACTTGGGAATATCCACCAACAAGATTGGAAACTTGTAAGGTCATTATTTCACTCCACAATTCTAATAGTTTAGTCTTTCAATCAACAAAAACAGATACAGAACAAATTATAACATAGAAAATTAGTCTTTGAATTAGTTCGGGTCGACATTGATGTTATAATGATTGTTAGTATTGACAGAAAGAAGGTAAAACTTTTGAAAGATTGTATTTTTTGTAAAATTGTCAGAAATGAAATTCCAAGTTACACTATTTACGAGGATGATGTTGTAAAGGCTTTCCTCGATATTTCTCAAGGAACCCCCGGTCATACCTTGGTTATTCCAAAAAAACATATCGCAAATATTTTTGAGTACGACCCGGAACTCGCTGCAGCAGTTTTCTCAAGAATTCCAAAGATCGCCAGAGCTGTTAAAGACTCCAATCCGGATATAAAAGGTATGAACATTCTTAACAATAATGGACAGGTTGCCTATCAGTCGGTATTTCATTCCCACTTCCATTTGGTACCACGGTATACCAACCATGACGACTTCTCAATGACCTTTAAAGATAACTCCAATAAATATACGCCAGATGATTTGAAGAAAATTCAAGATTCAATCGTAGCACATATAGGAGATTAATCATGAAAACCGGATTGAAAATGGCTGGTGCAGCTGCGTTTTTATTTGGTGTTTACTTATATACCAATAAAGAAACGCCTGAAGCTTTCGCAAAACGAGTAAGGAAAAGTTTTCGAGTAAAAAGACAGGCCTATTCTGATTGGCAAGCCGCCTACGAAGATTTTAAGCAGGCCCTTAATAAGTTTAAAGATCAAATTCCTGAACTTGAAAAAGTTTTAATTGCATTGCAAAGAGATATCGACGAAGCGCAGTTTCAAATTCAGCCGAGAATTGATGAGATTAACAAATACAGCTCAAAAATAAACAAACCATAATCACAATTTTATGAATTTTTGTTTAAGTTCAACGGTGGCTTAGGTATGTTGCCAAGAATATGTTATTATTGTACGGAACGTTTGCTTTACAAACGAATACTATATGTAGAAATGGATGTGTTTTTGTATGAAAAAATGGCTAATCGTTTTAGCCGGAGTACTCATGAGTTTTACGCTTGCAGCTTGTGGTAGCAAGTCAGTTGCAACTACTAACGGCGGTAAGATTACTGAAAGTGCTTATTACAGCAGCTTGAAGGGTACATCAAGTGGTAAGCAGGTATTGCAACAAATGATTCTTAACAAAGTATTGGAAAAACAATACGGCAAAAAGGTTAAGGATTCTGCTGTCAACAAAGACTTCAACAAGTATAAGAAGCAATACGGCTCATCATTTAACGCTGTTCTTCAGCAAAATGGTATGACTGCTTCACAGTTGAAAGATTCGATTCGTTCAAATCTTTTATTACAACAAGCAGTGCGGGATAACACCAAATTTACCGATGCTCAGTTGAAAGCACAGTTCAAGTCTTATCAACCAAAAGTAACTGTTAATCAAATCTTGGTTTCAAAGAAATCAACTGCTGAAACGGTTATCAAACAACTTAAAGCTGGTAAGAGCTTCTCAAGCTTAGCTAAGAAGTATTCAACTGATACTGCTACCAAGAATAAGGGCGGTCGAATTTCGGCATTTGATAACACAAACACTTCTCTTGATTCAAACTTCAAGAAGGCTGCTTTCAAGTTGAAGAATGGCGACTACACCAAGACACCTGTTAAGACTCAATATGGCTATCAAGTTATTCAAATGGTTAACCACCCTGCAAAGGGAACTTACAAAGACCATGAAAGCGAATTGAAGACTCAACTCGTCGACAAGCGCTTAGCAGACAGCGATACGTTACATTCAGTTGTTTCTAAGGTCCTTAAAAAAGGTAAGGTTACAATTCAAGATAAAGATCTTCAAAACGTCTTATCTGATTACCTTTCAAGCTCTTCAAAGAAGAAGTAATCTCTAATTAATTGTATGATTAAAACGGCTGGGAGTTTAAAACTCTCAACCGTTTTTTAGTGCCTAAAATAAACTACTTGGATCTTTTCCGCTATCTTGTAAATGATTTGGTGTATGCGGCTTATAAAAGCGCCGGTTATCCAATCCAAAAATTCTATCGGAATAATCACCGGGAACAATATTTGTCAGCGCACCTTGAATCATCATAATTGAGGCATCCAGTTCGTCAAGGTCATGAAGTATCTCCGCTTCTAATAATTTTGGACGTTCAGGTGACCCATACTCTAGTAATCCATGGTGGGACAGAACCATATGTCGCAATAAAAGTAAATCTTCATTTTGCCCATCAATGCCCAATTTGTCCGCCGCTTCAACAATTTCAGCATCAATAATACTTAAATGTCCTAATAGATTCCCTGCCAAAGTATATTCCGTTCCAACCGGTCCTGATAATTCAACCGTTTTGCCTAGATCGTGTAAAACAGCCCCAGCATAAAGCAGCGGTGCATCAATATCCGGATACTGTTTAACAACAGAATGAGCAAGTCGCAGAATTGAAATTGTGTGAAACGCCAGTCCTCCTGCAAAATCGTGATGATTACTTTTTGCTGCCGGATAACTGAAAAATGATTTTGCATGTCTATTAAGTAGTGCTCGAACAATTCGATTATATGTTGCGTTAGTAATTTCAAAAATCGTTTGGTTAATGTAGTCTTTCATTTCTTGACTTGTCATAGGAGCACGTTTAACAAACATCAGTGGATCATGTGGCTCATTGGCTTTAGTCAAGCGCATCTCATATATTTTAATCTGAGGCGTATCTTTGTAGTTTTCTCGTTTTCCCTTTAGGTAAACTACTCTTCCTGGAACAAATTGTTGCGCATCCTGTTCACTTGCGTCCCAATACATACCGGCGATTTGACCGGATTGATCTTGAAATGTAATAGAAAGAAACGACTTCCCGTTTTTTGCGACCCGTTTGTCAGCATTCTTAATCAAAACATATGTCTCAAAATCTTCTTCTAAAGAAAAATCCATTAAGTGTTTTGCCATTTTAAACCACCCTCCTATATCCTTGTTAAATCAATCGTATTTAAATTACCTGATAAATCACGGTAAGCTGAAAAATACAATACCTGTGTATGTTTACTAATTGTTTTCATCACATCAAAGGCCGCTTTTTTTCGAGTTGCGTCAAAACTCATAAAGCCATCATCAATGATGATAGGCAACGGATAGTCATCGCTAAATCCAACAGCCATCGAAAATACTAGCGATAAATAAAGCTGTTCCAAGGTTCCTTTTGATAACTCGTTAACATTAAATTGTTCTCCATCCGCTCTGGTAACCATAATATGATCACCGAACCGGACATCTGAATAATTTCCCTGCGTCATCACACTAAAATATGCTTTAGCGCCCTTTATCGCTTTTGGTAAACGTCCCTTAGTTGCGATATCAAGTACTCTCTGGAGCCATTGATAGCTCAGTGAAATTGCCAAGAATTTGTGAACATTCTCCAAAATTTCCGATTTTTGATTGGCCAATTCCTGTTTTAAATCGTAATAACGACCGTTACTGATAAGATCATTCATTTGAATAGTCAGTTTTGTCTGCTTTTGAGTTAAGTTATCAATCTGTTCATGGAGCTGACTCAATTCATTTTCTAATGCCTCTGATTGCTTTTGAAAACCGTCTCGATCCATCTCTTGAATATCAGACATGCCTGCCGATTTCAGTTGGTCAAACAGCTCTTTTTTTCTTTCCAATTTTGCCTGAATATGTTTTTGTCTATTCAGCATATCGTAAAAACCATCTTCGGACTTTAAATGACGTTTAGAAAGGAAATCAATTAGTTTTCCCTGTTCGCTGCTGAGCTGATCTTGAAGGTGCGCAATAGTCTGTTCATAGGCTCGAGCCCCTGCCTTCCTACTTTGATAATTGTCCTGCTGCTTTCGCCATTGAGAAACTGTTTGATCAATAATAGCAAGGTGCGTCAAAACGTCGTCATTAGATGGAATCCAGTGACTCGCAAACTGCCACTTTGCTAAAAAATGATTTATTTGTTGAAGATAAGACGTCTGTTGACTTTTCAGTTTATTTTCTTGATCAATTAAATCCAACAGACGTCTCAGACCGGGTTGAATTGACAACCACTGACTTTGTGAAATCCCTTCTAATCGGTATTTCGACACAAGAGTCGTTAACTGGTCGTCAAACCTTCCTACCTGCGCGTACTGCGACTGGACACTCCGACCACGACCGGTCTGCTGCTGACTAAAGCCATACCATGCTACAAACCCGGCCACAAAGTACCCCATCCAACTAAAGGCAAAACGGTGCAGCAAAATAGTCAGCAACACAATTATACCGGCAATTAAGTAGATTAGATAATTTGATCGATCATTTGACCGCCCCCGTTGTTGAAGCCGACTTCCAACTTTCGTTTCAACATTTTGACTTTGATTTAACATTGTTGTTACCAATATCAGATCAGCATCATTAAAAGGAGTTGGAAATTGACCACTTTTATTCCTTGGCAGATCATTTTGAATTTTAGTGAGTTGTTGCTGATTATCTGCCAATTGTTCACCTATAAATCGAAACTGTGGCAATTTATTTTTAACTTCAACTAACTGAACTGTCAGTTCATCAATTTTCACTTTGTTTTGTTCATAGAATCTTTGTGATGGCGATTCAATGATTTCTGATGATATTTCTTCCATTTGTTTTTTATTAGTTTTTAATTGGTCCTGGTAGGATGAAATGCGGGAGTTCATAGTTTGAAATGTCAAAACGTCTGCATCGGAAAATCCCTCTTGAAGCTGCGATTCATTGACCAACTGCAATTCATTATATTTGGCCAGAAGTGGAAATGATGAGGCGATTCGCTGATTTTCCCGACTTCTGCCTTGACGTTTCTTCAAATTAAGCCGAGCAGTTTTCAACTGATTACTTGTATTTACAGCTTCCTTTTTTAGCGTCTGAAAATTTAGATAATCTTGTCGCGCTGATTGTACTTTATCTTCAAGTTCTTGGTAACGTTTTAGCTGAAGATTAAGTTCAGGCTTTCGTCCACGCTCTGAATAAATTGGCTTCGCTTGTTTCTCCAGTTCTTTTTGAAGACCAAACCACTGGTTTGAATTGGTAATCCCAATCTGTTGAATACGCGTACGCAATTCATCTTCGCTCATTTGATAGGCAGCTTGTTGATCTTCTCCATCAAAATAAAAAAGTTGTTGGTAGGCGTTTCGATCCAAAGGAGAAATGATTTTTTGATAATCATCTTCACTCAGTTCGGTATGTTGATCTTCATCAAAAAATCGAACCGTCCCACCTTTTGGTCCCTTAGTCCGAATCAACCGATAACGACGACCTTTATATCTAAAGATAATCTCACCACCATACATATCTTGATGATTTTTGGGAATATATTGGCCATGGATTGCCTGCCGTTTACTTTGAAACCCGAATAAGACAGAAATGATAAAGTCAATAATCGTACTTTTACCAGCTTCATTTGGTCCATATATCATTTCTAACGATTGATTAAAAGAAATTTCCGTATCAATCCATTTACCATACCCATATATTTTCAAATAGTCGATCGTCATTATGAATCACCCTTTTCATGATCGATATTCTCCTGAAGAATCGCTATTGAACGATTAAAAATATCGTCTAACGTATCTTGAGCATTTAAATCATCATTAATAAAGCTTAATGCCTTCAGCGGACCAGCCAAGTCGGCTAATGTTTCTTTCGTAAATGTCTCCGACTTTGCTTGATCAAAATAGGCTTGGTCCAGACGACTGACTATCACTGGTTTAGATTGGTGAATTTTGATTGATGTTATCCAGCAATTTAACTGCTGCCAGTTTTGAGCGTTTAAATTCTGAAGTGCTGTCAAAAATGTACCGTCAAAAATGGCCTTTAGTATGTCCGATGGAATCGTTATATGACTATCTAGAACCACTCTAAGAAAATTTAATTTATAAAAATTAAGTGACGCCAAATGGCTAAAAATGGTTTCCGGTAGTTCACCAACGGATTCACCATCGAATTCAATGTGGATTGTTTGCCAAATGATTGGCGCTGTTGCAACAAATTTTGGCTTTAAAGCATGTTGCACTGCTTCCACCATTAAATAACCCTTCTCACCAGATTCATTAATGTGTCGCCCCTGCGTGTTCCCAGAGTAATTAATCGTTTTTTGGGGATTTAGCGACTGCCTTTTATGAATATGCCCTAATGCCCAATAATCATATCCTTTCTCTTGTAACTGATTTAAATTAAATGGGGCATAATTGGCCTCTGGGGAGTTCACAGTGGCCAAGCTACCATGTAACATACCAATATTCCAATCTGCGTCACTTGCTTGAGGATAATTCTGTATGATCGGATCCTTAATCCATTGACTGCCAAAACTAAATCCTGAAACCGCTATCCGTTGGCCATCCTTTAATAATAAAGTGGTAGTTGCTACCTTATTGCTAAAAACATAAGTGTTCTCCGGATAACCAAGTTGATTAACACGACCACTAAAATAGTCATGATTTCCAAATGAGATCAAAACGGGAATTTGATGATCATTAAGTCGATTCAGTTGTTGGACCAAAAAAGTTTCAGCATGAACACTATGATCATTTCGATCAAATAGATCTCCTACAAGTAACACAAAGTCAACATTCTGTTCAATTGCATCATTAACAATTCTTTCAAAAGAAGTAAACGTTGAATTTCGAATTTTATCCCAAAGATCCCTGGGAATCGTATGGTTTTGTAAACCTAAAAAGGGACTATCCAAATGAAGATCTGCTGCATGAATAAATTTCATTTCAAAAACCGTTCCCTTCTATATACTTATGTACGTAAAAAATGCCGAATTTAGTTTTCAATCACTAAATTCGGCATTCTATTAATCACGATATAAGTCAATAATCGGCTGGGTTACAACTCTATTAACATCATTCAAGAGGTCGTTTAATGCCTTTTCTTTAGTCATCAAATTGGAAATCGACTCATTTTCTTTAACCTGATTGGCCATATCCTGGGCTCGTTTAATATCAGTCTCAGCAGGTTGTTGACCTTGCATCTGCTGTTGTTGTAATTGTAATTGCAGCTTTTGAAAAGCTGTAAATAACTTAAAAGTGTCCGGATCAGCTTTGATCTTCTCAAACGCTGCCTTTAAATCAGCAAACTGAGCAGAGTCTTTTAATTCACTTTGAAGTTGGGATGCGGTATCCATTAATTTATCAGACATAAAAATCTCCTTAATTGTTATAGTCAGTTAATTTTAACATACAAATACTGATGTTCACACTTTTTCTCTATTGGCCAAACCATTTCTTAGCATCATCAATAAAACGCTTTGCTTTTTGTCCAATTGAATCAGAATACTGTTCCGTTTTCTTTTGAATCGTATCCCAGAGATTGTTATGACTATTTTGTTGGTCCTGAACAATTGTCTGCGCATCCTTGGTGTTAAAGCTGGAATTTTTAGTATAAGGCAGCATTGTTTGCATTTCGTTTCTAAAGAGTAGCCCCATACCGGTACCGCTTAAGTTTTCCAAATGATGTGCTTGACTGGTACTGTCAAAACCTTCCCAAGTTGCAACAACCAAGTCTGGTGTGTATCCGATAATCCATTTATCCTTTGTCGCATCTGAAGAACCGGTATTATCTGCTTCAGTACTACCAGTTTTTCCAGCAACGGAATATCCGTAAGGTTTGGCATCTGCACCTGTCCCATTATTAAAGACACCCAACATCATACTGGTCATCTGTTTTGAGACAGAGGCGGGCATGATTTGTCGTCCCTGTTGCTTGGCCGTATTATCAACGATCACCTTGCCGGTTGAATCCACAATTTTGCGAATGTAGAAAGGCTTCATGATTTTTCCACCATTGGCAAACGCTGTATAAGCTCCTGCCATCTGCTGTGGGGATACACCTGATGAGAGTCCACCTAAAGCCAATGCAAGGTTCTTATCTTTTTTTGTAACCGGAATATTGAAGTCCTTAACAGACTGATAGCCACGATCAACCCCAATCTGGTTAAGCAACCAAACTGCAGGGGCATTCATACTTTGAGCAAGCGCCTCATACATTGGGACTTTTCCCTGATACACATTATTGTAGTTTTTTGGTGTGTAATGATTGGTTCCGTATGATTTTTTCTTATCAACCAATTCCGAGTCAAATTTATACCCCGCTTCTAGCGCAGGTGTATAAACCGCCAGCGGTTTCATTGCCGATCCCGGTTGACGTTTGATTTGGGTTGCCCGATTGTAACCACGGAAGACATGCTGCCCACGACCACCAACAACGGCGGTAACACCTCCGGTAGTTGGCGAGACCCCAATAGAAGCTGCTTGTACCTCCGTCCCATCTGAAGCATTCGCAGGGAACAAGGTGTTATTTTTAAAGGTTGCCTGCATTTGTTGCTGTTGAGATTGATTTAAATTGGTATAAATTCGATATCCGCGATTCATAATCTCAGATTCCGTCAAGCCATATTTACTAATCGCTTCATCAATAACAGCATCAAAGTAATACGGGTATTTATATCCATCCTTTCGAACGTAAGTATCTCTGACCTCAATGGGCGTTTTTTTATAATAGTTAGCCTGAGCTTGCGTTAACTTGTGATTCTCAACCATCAATTGAAGAACAACATCCCGTCGCCATTTGGCCGCTTTCGGATGATCAATCGGATTAAATGCACTTGGCGACGTCAGCATCCCTGCTAAGACTGCAGCATCAGGGACAGATAATTGGCTGGCATTCTCGCCAAAATATTTTTGAGAAGCATCTTGGACACCCCAAACACCGTTTCCAAAGTAAGCATTGTTCAAATACATCGTTAAAATTTCATTCTTTGAGTAAACATTCTCAACTTGAATTGCTAAGAACAATTCCTTGAATTTCCGAGTCATGGTTTGCTCTTGTGATAAATAAGCATTCTTTACCAATTGTTGGGTTAATGTACTTCCACCGCCACTAATATAGTCACGATGAAGCAATTTATTCTTTAGAAGCAAAAAGAAGGCCCGTCCGATCCCCTTAATAGAAAACCCATGTTCATGATAGAAGTTTCGGTCCTCAGTTGAAAGAACCGCCTTAGGAATATTTCGAGATACCCTATTCAGATGAACATATGTCCCCTTTTGGGCATATAATTCACCCGCCTTTTGATTACTGGCATCAAAAATTTCAGTCGTTTTTGACAAAGATGATTCCAGATTTTGGACGTGGGCCGTTTTAGCAAGAAAAGTTAAGTAAATGCTTCCAACCAGTGTCACCGTTAGAAAAAAGACAATCAACCATTTAATAAGATGAAATTTTCTACAAAACCGATTAAATTTCCTGATAAGTGATCCCAACCACTTTCGGGAAGATTTAGTTGAATTGTTGTTATTCATTAGTCTCTCCTTTGTAGATACAACACATTGTATCACAAGTGTTAATTTCAAAAACTGAAGTGTTGTAAATTTTAAGGGGGATTTAAAAAACAGTTCGCCTGCCGAACAAAAGGCAAACATTGCAAAACCAAAAATGGCGTACTCAATCTTAAACAAAAAAGAGGCAGGGCAAACTGATTTTTGTCCCAACCTCACGTTTATTTTTTAAAATTACATTGCGTCCGGTGCTTTAACACCCAACAGATTCAAAGATTCCTTAAGCACGATCGAAACTGATTTAACTAATGCCAAACGGGCACCTAATTTGTCATCTTCAACCAATACCTTTGAATGAGCATAATACTTATTAAAGGCTTTTGCCAACTTCAGTGAGTATTTAGCAACTTCAGAAGGCTCAAAGTCTTTGCATGCACTTTCCACAACATGTGGGAATTCATTCAAAGCCGTAACAGTTTCCCATGCAGCAGGATCGTCCAGTTCTTTGTCAGTGGTGTGGAAGTCAATGGATGAAGCCTTCTTAAGAATGCTCTCAGCACGCGCATGCGAGTATTGAACATAAGGACCAGTCTCACCTTCGAATTTAAGTTGATCCTCCAAAACAAAATCAATATTGTTAGTTCGTTCATTCTTTAAATCACCAAAGATAATAGCGCCAACGCCAACTTCCTTGGCAACTTCATCTTTATCTTCCAAATCAGGGTTTTTGGCCTCAATTTGTTTTTTCGCAAGATTAATTGCATCGTCAAGAACTTCATCTAAAAGAATGATTCTTCCAGAACGAGTCGATAATTTTTTGCCATTGACTGTAATCAAACCAAATGGGATATGATGAAGATTTTCAGCTGACTGTAATCCCATTTCGAGTAAAACGGCCTTTAATTGCTTAAAGTAATAGGTTTGCTCTGAACCAACCACATATAAGTTCATGGCTGGTTTGTATGTGCGGTCACGATAAATGGCAGTCGCAATATCACGGGTGATATAAAGTGTTGCCCCATCACTCTTAAGGATCAAAGCTGGATTCAACTTATACTTATCCAGCTTAACAACCTGGGCGCCTTGTGATTCAACTAAAAGACCCTTATCCTTCAAAATTTGGATACCTTCATCCATTTTATCGTTATAAAAGGCTTCCCCATTAAACGTATCGAAAGTAACGCCTAATTTGTCATAAATTTTATTGAATGATTCCAAAGATACCCGGCGGAACCATTTCCAAAGCTCGGTTTCCTCTTCATTGCCATCTTCCAATTTCTTGAAAGTTTCCCGAGCTTCGTCATCGAGTTCGGGATGTTCCTTATCTTCTTTATGGAATTTGACATAATACTTAACCAAATTATTGATGGGGTCTTTTTTGACGTCATCTTCATTGCCCCACTTCTTATAAGCAACAATCAACTTACCAAATTGGGTTCCCCAATCCCCCAAATGGTTATCCTTGATTGGATGATATCCATTTTTAACAAGTAATTTTGCAATTGAATTACCGATAACGGTAGAACGCAAGTGTCCCATTGAAATAGGCTTTGCAATGTTAGGCGATGACATGTCAATCGGAACATTACCGCCTTTACCATTATCATTTTGACCATAAGTTGAGCCTTCTTCAATGATAGTTGTTAAAACCTGTCCGCTAAACTTACCCTTGTCCAAAAAGAAGTTAATGTATGCGCCCTTTGCTTCAACTTTTTCATAAGATGTCTGGTCAATTTTTGAAACCAAATCCGCAGCTATCTGGTTTGGTGCTTTATGAAAAACTTTGGCCAGCGAAAAGGCTGGAAATGCTAAATCGCCCATCGATAGTGACTTCGGTTGTTCCAACTTTTCGTACACTTCTGCTGATGAAAGTTCATCGTTTAAAACGCTAAGAATTGAATTAGTAACTTGTGCTTTGTAATCCATTGCTGTTCCCTCCATAGATATCTATACAAAAAATCCCTTACAACAAAAAATTGTAAGAGACGAGTAACCCCGCGGTACCACTCTAATTGATATAAATATCCGCTCAATTTATTTTAATTTAGTATTCTAAAAAGCACGCTTCGTTGGATAAGTATTCCGGCTTTCACCATCCCGGAATCGCTCATTACTTAATTAACCAACTACTCCTCTTTTATTATTGAATAATCATCATGTACCAGATGTATGTTAACTTGTTGTCACTAACTTGTCAACAAATACAACAACCACCTGGATCGTACATCATACTTTGTACGAAGCGGGTAACGGGAATCGGACCCGCGACACAAGCTTGGGAAGCTTGGATTTTACCACTAAACTATACCCGCATGTCAAGAATAACTAATAAATATTATATCATGCCAGCGGGCCTTTGTCATAAACATTTTTTATCTATAAAGAAAATGAAAAACAATTGCAATTTTCTTACAAATTAAAGATACTTAATATTAAAGGGGTGATCGCGGAATGTGGATTACACTCAATTACGTGTGTTGGGCAATTTTACTTATTAATTTTATTTGGGGACTTACTCGAAATATTAAAAAACGGGTCATCGATTCTATGATGATCTCTCGGTTATTTTATTGGATGATTGTTATCAGCCAAGTTGTCATTGGACTGCGCTCATTCCATCGCCATCCACTATTAGTTGGAATTGGTGCCATAATAACGCTGATTATCATTGCTTTATCCGAAACAGCATACGGCAGAAAACAGGAAATTAATTACACACCCCGCTTACTTTGGATTCTCATCATTTTGGGAGTCATCGGTGCGGGCATACAAACAACGGTCAACTTTTAAAAAGCTGACCGTTTTACTTTTGCATAAACTATGCAATTAATTAATTTATGAAACTATTGCAGCCGATTTTTGGAGCTTTTTAATCCAGTTGCTTATCAGCAACTCCTCGATTTTTTAGTGCCAATTCAATTGTTCTCTTTGCTAATACCGTTTGTGCGTCAATCACTGGAAATGAATGATCGCCTGCCCGCTGTTGAGCAACGGATAGTTCAGTACAACCAAGAATAACAACATCACAGGAAAACTTATTAACCATTGTCGACAGGATTTGATGATACAGATCACCGTCAACCTGATTCTTTTCTTTGATATCATCGTAGATCAATTCCATTGTCTGGTTAGCCGTTTTTTCGTCAGGCTTTACCAAATCATAGCCCGCATGGCGAATCTCCCGATCATATATACCATCATGAAGGGTTCCACGTGTCGCAATCAGCCCGACTCGCTTTGCACTGGGAACATCATGTTTAATGTCCTTCACAGTCTCCCTGGGCATATGCAAAATCGGAACACTGGTCAACGCCTGAAGATCGTCAAACGAGTAATGAGCAGTATTACACGGAATAACGAAAAAGTCTGGATCCAATTGACTCTGCTGCTTAATATCTTCGGCCAACGGAATAAATGGGTTGGGCTTACTATGGTCCAAGATATAGTCAGTTCGATCAGGAATGGTTGAATGGTTAACCAATATATAATTTAAATACTCCTGGTCTTTTTTGGCAGGTGTTCGTTCATTTAGAATATGGATAAAAAGTTCTGTAGCCTCAGTTCCCATTCCACCAATAATCGTAAAAAAGTTTTTCATTTAATTTCAGTCCTTATTTGGCGACAAAGTAACGTTTATAGTCTTTAACATAGTTATGCATCATCCATTTATATAACGCAAACCTCTTTAAACTTTTATCCTTAGCGTACCAAAATGTATCACCATAGCGACCTTCATCAATTAATTGCATGGCATGTTTTTTTACGTCGTTTTCCTTTGCATACTTTTCAAAAATCTTTGGTGTTACGCCTAACCAAAGGAAATAATGCTGTTTATCTTTATTTGCATAAACCGTTTGTTGATCTGTCAATGAATCATAAACATAATCCTGTACAATCCAATCGGCAAGGTGATAGCCGTTAAGGGTCACAAAGAAACTGCTTCTTCCGGTCCGCAAATTAATTTCAAACAACTTATAAGATTGATCACGTGTATCAAATTTAATATCGAAATTGCAATAACCGGTAAACTCAATCTCTTCCAAAAATTTCTGAACCCGATTATAGATATCTTGATTATATTCAGGAATAATTGCAACATAATTCCCAATTGCTGCCGGTGCAGGATCTTCCAACAACGGGTGTCCCAAACACATCAACTTGACTTGATGATTCCTATCAACATAGACGTTTAATGTCCGCATATGACTGTCATCCCCAGGAATGAAATCTTGAAGAATGAAATCCGACGTATAACCGTTAGTATAACTTTTTGCGACAACGTCTTTAAATTCTGCTTCATTTTGAATAATAAATGCCTTTTTACGTCCCTCAAAATGAATATCAAGCCACTCAACACTATTTGCAGGTTTGAGCGCAACCGGATATCCAAAGGGTTGTGTTATTTCATCACCAGACTCATACATCGCTTTTGTGATGATCTTTGTCTTTGGATATGGCAAGTCATACTTATCACACATCTTGTAAAAATTCTCTTTGTTGTTCAAATTCCGAAGCATTTCATAATCAACATATGGGCATACAAAAACGTCTTCGAGTTCTGCCTTATGTTTTGAAATAAGTTCAGCATAACCATCGCCACAACCAATTAAAATAACAGGTTCCTTATGATCAGCATATCGTTTTTTGATTTTCTTCATCTCGTCAATCCAAACCGGATCTTCACTGAATCCAGGGATCAATTCCAAATCAACGATTTTCGTATACCGGGTTGGTGCCAAACTTACCTCGGCAAACGCTTTAACCGGTTTGCCATAAATATCGTACAAGCTTCGAGCCATACCATAGACATTAAAATCACTGCCTAATAAAACTGGGGTGAAGTCGGTGCTTTGATTAGTCATTTAAAGTCATAGTCCTTTCACTAAATTTGCTACTATTGTCGCATCGCCCGCATACGGCACATTTTTTCCATTAATTTTTTGAAAGGCATCATGACCCTTGCCGGCCACAACAACCAGATCTCCCTGTTTACTTTCCAAAACGGCTTTTTGGATAGCAGACGTTCTGTCAGCAATGTAACTTGTTTTAACGCGTGCTGGATCAATATGAGCCGCAATTTCATCCGCAATTACTTTGGGGTCTTCAGTTGCCGGGTCATCCGTTGTCAGATAAGCTACGTTGGCTGATTCATTAATTGCCTTTCCCAGCCCCTCACGACGGTCAATTCCCTTGTCTCCTGTACTTCCCGTAATAACAATCACGTTTCCGTCCGGCGACTGCTTTTTAAGAAAATCCAGAACTGAATGCAAACTGCCATAGTTATGCGCATAATCAACATAAATTGTGCCATGTTGCTTTGTTGAATAAATTTCCATTCGACCCGGAACCGTCGTATGAGACAATCCATATTCAATCTCTGTTGGATGCGCTCCCATCATAGCACTTGTAATAGCTGCAGAAACGGCATTACCCTCGTTGTAATCACCAGCAATGCTGATTTCATAAGTACCATCTATTCCAAGTCGTTTTGCTTTATCACTAACAGAAATAAGTTGAATTTTATTCTCACTTAATGAATCAGCAAGCGACTGATATTCAAAATCTTTAGGCAATTGTTCGTTCATTGTCGACCCTTTACGATGATACACAAAAATATCTTCGGGCTGACTGGTAGCTTTTGCAGTATAGTAAACGTCCACCATATGATCACTATCAGCATTGATGACACACTTTTTTGAATTAACCAACAATTGTTCCTTACAATGTAAATAGTCGGCAAACGTCGGATGTTCATTTCGACCAATATGGTCTGGTGAGATATTCAAGAAAACGCCGACATTATAATGAAGGTTGTAAACCCGCTGCTTTTTATATGCCTGTGAAGAAACCTCCATAATCAAATGAGTCATGTTGTTCTGAACTGCTTTATTCATGTTTGTAAACAAATCTAAAGACTCCGGCGTTGTCAAACTGGATTTAATCACATCTTCAGACTTATTTCCAACAACCGTATTAATTGTGGAAAACAATGCCACTTTTCGATCATAAACCTTATCCAGTATCGATTTGGTAAAGTAGGCAGATGTCGTCTTACCTTTTGTTCCAGTGTATGCAATCGTTGGTAAGTTATTCTGCGGAAACCCAAAAAATGCCGCACTTAGCAGCGACATTGATTTTTGGATATTTTTAACGATGATTCCTGGAATAGTGACATTATGATATTGCTTTTCTGAAACGTATCCACTGGCACCACGTTGCTGGGCGTCTGCCAAATACGCTTCTCGAAAGTTTCCCTTACAAAAAAACAAACAATTATCAGAAACAACTTTAGAATTGTAGGCAACTGATTGGAAACTTTGGTCCAAGCGACTAAATTGACTCTTGACTAGTAAATCATGTTCCTTAAGAAGCATTAACACTTCATCAACAGTAATTTGTGCCAATTTATGCACCTTCCATTCTAATCAAATTCTAAATCTTGGTACGGTGAACCAATTTAACTGTGTCTTCAGTGGTATCTTCAGGGAAGTAAATTTGATACCACAAGATAAACGTATAGATCGTAAAAATCTTTTGCATATTGGACTTACCCTCGGCATGTTGCTTAAGTAGGAAATCCAACTGATCAACGTTAAAGAACTTTTTGGCTGTATCTGAATGGAATTCATGAACAATCCGTTCATGATATTTCGGATCATTAATCCAACTGGCAATTGGTGAAGGGAAACCTAATTTTTCCTTTAAAGCAGTCTTTTTAGGCATCTCTCGCTCAGCAGCCGTTCTCAACGCAATCTTAGTCTCTTCAGGTGTAATTCGAGTCTTAACCGGCATTGTAGAAGCAAACTCAGCAACCTTTTTATCAACCAAAGGTACTCGAACCTCTAATGAATTACACATACTCATTCGATCAGCTTTGTGTAAAATGTCGTATGGCAACCAGGTATTAATATCAAAGTACTGCATCTGTGTCATCTCATCCTTACCAGCGACATCATCAAAAATGTGCTTGGTATAAGAACCGGAATCAACATTAATTGAAGGATCTTTAAGCACTTTGCTGCGATCATCATAATTAAAGACGTAATTAACCCGGTAGTATCGTTCGCTCAAGGGCTGTGCCCCTCTAACCAAGAAACGTTTACCATGGAAACGAGGCAATTTACGGGCAACAGCAGCCAGTCCTTTTCTAACCGGTTTCGGTACATATTTTTGATAACGGTCAAAAGGAATCGATTCCAAATACGTATTGTAGCCACCAAAGAACTCATCGGCGCCTTCACCTGACAATGCAACTTTAACGTGTTTAGAAGTCTCTTTTGACAAATAATAAAGTTGAATTGCTGCTGGATTAGACAGTGGCTCATCCATGTAATACATCATGGTTGGCAGGAAATTAAAGTAATCATCGCCATCCATGTAAATCGGGGTGTTCTTTTGTTTAATTGTCTTGGCAAATTCTGTCGACCATGCCAATTCACTATATTTAGAATGATGGAACCCAATTGAAAACGATTGAATTGGCTTAAGCTTTGCTGCTTCATTTAATACATAACTTGAATCAATACCGCTTGATAAGAAGCTACCGACTTCAACATCCGCAATCATGTGGGCCTTAACCGAATCATCAACAATCTTTTGAATTTTATCAGCATCGCCTTCAATTGTTTGACTGTTATCAATATGATCATAATTGAATTTATAGTAACGATGTGTTTCGGTCTTGCCATCTTTATGAAGGAAATATTGACCGGGGAGCAATTTATAAACGTTCTTAAACATCGTTTCTCTTGAAGGAATAAACTCAAAGCTCAAATGGATTGGCAAGAGGCGTAAATTGAGTTCCTTTTTAAAATTCGGATGCTCGAGAAAAGCTTTTATTTCAGATCCCCAAAGGAATGTGTCTCCATCGTCATAGTAATAAAGGGGTTTAATGCCAAAATGATCTCTTGCACCAAATACTTCATTATTTTTTTTATCATAAATAACGAACGCGAACATTCCTCTTAATTTATCAAGAAGTGCTGGTCCCCATTCTTCATACCCATAAACTAAAACTTCAGAATCAACATCGGTCTTGAATTCGTATCCAAGATCACGAAGTTCTTCTCGAATTTCTTTGTAATTGTATATTTCACCATTAAAAGTTAGTACCTTTGTCTGGTCAGCATTGAACATCGGCTGACGGCCGTGGGCTAAATCAATGATGGAAAGTCGTCGAAATCCCATTGATACGTTTTCGTCTGCAAAATAAGCCTCGTCATCCGGACCACGATGCTTAATTCTGTCTGCCATGTCATTAATTGTACCTTCAGGAACATCTTTTTGGTTAACATAACCAACAAATCCACACATAATCAATTCCCCTTTTGTTGTAAATCTAACTTTGTTAGCCTTAAATACCGAACATAACGGTTTTTATTTTATCAGATAACGGCCACAGCTACCAGTAGTATAATGTTTTCTTAAAAAACCGGCGTCACAATGCAAACAAACCGGCTTTGAATTTCATTTTACCACCAATATAAGTTATACTGGTTTTAAGAGTATGAAAAAGCATTGAAGGGAGCGGTACCTATGGATGAAATAGTATTCTTTAACCCGGGGGACTCAATTGGTAATTTTCATGACCATAATGAAGCTGTGAAAACTGCACAAATTTATAAACAAAAACAAGAAGCTGACAAAAAAGTGTTGGTTGTTCATGGAACGAACAATCAATCATTTGATATTTTCCTTGCTGATGACGCGATAACGCACAGTAATGAAACCAGTACAGATTCCAAATCAAATGAAAAACCGTATCGTGTTTCTGATAAACTTTAATCATTCGTTTAAAATCCTTTTGTTTTTAAATAAAGAGCATCTATCAAACATTTTTCATTCAAATGTTTGATAGATGCTCTTTATTTAAAACATTCAATAATCCGCTCTTAAATGAACCGCATTGTCAATCTGACTAGTCTTTAGTGTTAACAACCAATACTTTGGTCGTTGCATTTCTGACAACATAAGCAGTCGTTGAACCAATTAGTAATCGATTTAAAGCGTCCACCCCAGACTTACCAATCACAATCAAGTCTATCCCATGTTGATCGGGATAAATATGCGCAATAATGTTTTTGGGATTACCAATATCTGCCGATGTTTCATATGAGACTCCCTGCTCATCAACATATTTTTTAGCATCGTTTAATATCTTATCAGCCATCTTCTTCTGGTCATCATACATGCTGGGTGGCATCCCCGCCGCACCTGCACCATAATAAAAGTTTGTATTATTAATAACTGTTAACAAACTCAGCTTTGAATCAAACTTTTTTGCCAAACTAATTGCTTCTTCGAGTGCCTGCTTCGAGTTACGACTACCATCAAGTGGTACAAGAATGTGTTCATACATCGTGTCTCATCCTTTCTGTGTAAGCGTAATCAACGTCTCTACAATTATTATAATGCTGTTTTTATTAAATAAAAGCAATTAGTAGGGCTTAAATTATACAATTAATCACAATAGAAGGTGATTACAACGATTCTTCATTTTTCTAGAAAAATGGCATTGTTAATCATTAAGAAGTCTTTAAATATGACTAAAGAATTAAAAATAAATACAATAACATGATATTCTAGCAAACAATTGTCGCTAAAGTGAGACATCAATATTTAGAAAAACTTTTTTAAATGGCAATAGATTATTAGTTAAAAGCAATTTACGAAGGAGGAGAATACAACATGCGTTTCGATACTTCAAAATATCCAGAAGGGGAAAAAGCCCTTAATCCCAATCATGTCAAAAAGATCAAACTATTAGGCAAAATAGCAACCTTCACCTGCATTTCGATGTATGTTTCTTATATCCCAGAAATCATAGCTAACTTTTCTGGTCATCCGGTTTCTCCGATTCAGCCGCTTGTAGCCATGGTAAATGCCATTTTATGGGTCGGATATGGTTGGTTTAAAACTTATAAAGATTGGCCAGTCATTATATCTAACGTCCCCGGCGTCATTTTCGGAATGATAACAGTACTGACAGTTTACATTCATTGATAAGCATGATGGAGTGGTTGTGACAAACCTAAATTTTGTCCAACCGCTCTTTTTATGTTTTCTAGTGTTAATTAAAAAAGGAATCTCGCTAAACGTTGGTTTAACGGGATCCTCTTTTAAAAAAATCTTCAATACGTTATCAATATGCCCCAAGCAGGATTCGAACCTGTACTTGATTACTCAAACAGCGACCTGAACGCTGCGCGTCTGCCAGTTCCGCCATTGGGGCAACAAAACAACATATCTTATTTTACACTAAAAGTTGTAACTTGAAAAGATATTTTGACGTTTTGATCGAAATACCAAAAATCGGCTTGCATTAGGATCTCTCTTCATCAAAAGATATCCAATAACTGCCATTAACAGTGCCCCAACTACATCGGAAATCAAATCAGTCATTGTATCCATAAGTGCTGCTCTACCAATCAGCATCCGACCTGCAGCTTCATACCGCTGGAGATTCAATCCGGCAAGGCCATCTGCTGTAAACTCATAAAATTCCCAAAAGACACCACATGTAACGCCAAATGTAAATGAAAACAGACTCATCAAAAATGGCATATCCCAGGCATTCCTTTTTGATCGAGAAATACCCTGAAAAATAGCATATCCTAAACCAGCCAGCATAATTGCAGATAAGATATGTTCATATTTGTCCCAATATTGAACACCATAGAATTGCAAACCCGACCCTAGAAAGATAGACATGTATAGGAAAATGTAAAAGAAAATTAATTCCACTTGTGGAAAATAAAAATGGCCAACCCATTCAATGAAGAAGGGTAACATTGCAATTATAATGCCAATGCCAACCTCAATTAGCAGCAGTGATTGGTTTGAAAACTTTGGCTGACCTTTAAAAAGCCAGTACCCATAATAACCTAAATATCCAATCATAGAAATAACGCTAATAACACAAAGCCATGTGCTGAATCTAATTTTGCTCATTTGCATTATGTAAAAATCCCCCTTGACCAAGTTAGATAATCGACTACAATTTAATCGTTGTTAAAATAAATGCCTTGCTTTTAAAACAAAATAATTTACAATGTTATTATACACTACGTGAACGGAGTTGAACCAAATGCCAGAAACACAACCAATCAGACTTGACACCCAGTTATGTTTTCAGATCTATACTGCCAATAAAAAATTCAATAAGTTTTACCAAGACGCCTTAAAACCTTTCAACTTAACCTACCCACAGTACATTGCTTTGTTAACCCTTTGGGAAAACGCACCAATGTCCGTTAAGAAGATCGGTAAACATCTTCATCTGGATAGTGGCACTTTAACACCTTTGTTAAAACGACTTGAAAGTCATGGATGGATCACTCGGACTAGAAGCCCTCAAGATGAAAGAACGGTTATTATTCAATTAACCGATAAGGCACTGGAGCAACGAGATACTGTCTATGATCGTGTTAACAGTTGTCAAGATTTACTGCAACTGTCCAATGAACAAATTGAAGATTGTACAACTGCCCTAACAATGCTGGATGAACATCTTGATTCATACAACAATGCAGACAAATAATTAAGTTTAATATTTTTACCAATAAAAACGTTTCGAATCGGTTCATTCCTACTACTAGCAGGGACTGCCATTCGAAGCGTTTTTTAGTTATTTTGCTATTTACAAACAATGCCTAATGTATATACCATCCCACTGGTCCAGGATTTAAATTGATATTAATTTGTTTTGTTTCTTGATACTCTAGAAGACCATCTTCACCCAGTTCACGCCCAATACCACTCATTTTATAGCCACCCCAAGGAGCTTCGTTAAATGTTGGGTTGTAACAATTTATCCATGTAATGCCTGCACGGATTTCCTTAATCACTCGAAGTGCCTTGGCACCATCTTTTGTGAAAACGGCTCCTGCAAGTCCATATTGCGTATCATTTGCTAATTTAATGGCTTCTTGTTCGTTTCGAAAAGTCTGAATTGTCACGACTGGGCCAAAAATTTCTTCTTTAACAATCTTCATACTTGAAGTGCAATCGTCAAAAATAGTCGGCGCAATAAAGTTCCCAAGATCATAGGGTGTATTGGTTAGTTGATAACCGCCACAAACCAATTTAGCGCCTTCATCCTTTCCAATTTGAATATATTCCAAAACCCGCCTCATTTGATGCCTGGAAACAAGCGGACCCATGTCGGGATTATCAAGCCCATTACCGATCGTTAGCGCCTCAGCACGTTCTTTTAGTTTTAAAACAAATTTATTTTTCAAGCTTTCTTCAATAATAATTCTTGATCCCGCTGAACAAATCTCGCCTTGATTTAAAAAGATACCCAACATCGCCCATTCAATTGCGCCTTCAAAATCAGCATCACTAAAAATAATGTTAGGAGACTTACCACCAAGTTCCAAACCAATCTTTTTAACGTTATCAGCGGCTGATCGCATGATTGACCGTCCAACAGTTGTACTACCTGTAAACGTGATCATGTCAACATCTTGACTACGTGCCAGTTCAGCACCAACTCTTTCACCAGTGCCAATCACCAAATTTGCAGTGCCTGCAGGAAGACCAACTTCGTCGAAAATGTCAAATAATCTAACAGTAGAAAGAGGTGTTATTTCGCTTGGCTTGAAAACGACACTGTTTCCTGCCGCTAAAGCTGGTGCCAACTTCCAAACACCCATTAACAAGGGATAATTCCAGGGAACAATCTGGGCACAAACGCCAACCGGTTCATGAACCATATATGAATGCATTTTACCAAAACCGTCATTCACACCATAACTACCACCACTTGGCGCCTTAATTAAGCCTGCGTAATACAAGAAACAATGATAGGCATCGTCCACATCCCCTTGTGCTTCTCTTAGAGGCTTCCCATTATCAATGGTATCCAAATATGCCAACTCTTCGCGATTCTCATTAACCTTCTCAGCAATTTTATATATCATATCAGCCCGGGCTTGTGTATCTGAATCACGCCATTCACGTGTTTGATAAAAAGATTTCTTTGCCGCTGCAATCGCTTCTCGGGCATCACTAACGCTACTCTCAGCAACTTCGCCAATAAGATCACCGGTTGCCGGATTATATACTTGCCTTCTATCACCAAAATGAGCTGGTTGCCAACGTCCATCGATGTAATTACCCTTAAATTCCGTCTTCGTTGCAAAATTTTGCATCCATATCAGCCTACTTTCCAAATGATTAATTATGACACTGATAAAAATAGCCAATTGACGTTAGATAATCTAACATTAATTGGCTTTTATGCTATCATTTTTCAAAATTGTTAACAAGTCATTTCTCAAAAAGTTTTTGTGCCGCTTAAAAGGGAATGAAAAATAAAGGTGTAAAGAAAAAGCAAACTAGCGACTAATAAAATCAGCACCTAATTTCCCAACGTCATTAAACAACCGGATTGTGTTCATTCTACTTCTTGAGCCAAATGTTAATAACGCAATGGAAATCAACTTATTGCCATATACAAATTCTGCTACATCATGATCAATCTGATAACCTTCACCGGTTTTATTATAAACTTGAATGCCATTACCTGTCTCATCAAAATCACCGGGTAGCTTATATCGGAATTGTTGATTCAAAAACCAGGTCTTTGTCATTGGATGATTAGTAATGGCCATTTCTAACAGCCTTTGACTTTCGGCAGGTGTTGTATAGTTGTCTTTCCCACTTTCCAAAGCACTTGTATCCATCAAATACCTATTAAGACGGGTTTTATAAAATCCCATTTTAGACAAGTATTGATTAACATGCTCCATTCCAATATGGGCAATAACCAAATTAGTAGCTGAATTATCAGAAACACTGATCATCAAAGCCAGAAGATCTTTCAATTGGAATGTTCTTTCGGAAAGAAGCTGTAAAACACCGGCCCCGCCAACTAATTTATCCCTCCGTACATGAATTTCTTTATCCAAATCAAAATGACTATCCAATACATCATTTAAGATAGCCAGTTTAATCAAAGAAGCCGACCGAAATGCTTTATTTGCATTAACGGCCAGCCTTTGCTCATGATTAACTTTGATAATCAAACCAGTTGTTTCAGGAGCTTTTGAGACTAAATTTTGAATTAGCTGAAACTCATCTTTACTCATCGCCAATATCTCCGAAAGCCTGCAAATTCAGAAGCAAATTTGGGCTCAGTTAAGCTTGCAATATCAATCGTTTTTCCAGGTGTCCGTGATTCAATCATTTTACCTTCACCTATATACATGCCCACATGATGGACATAGCCACGCCCATGATCATAGCCGAAGAATACCAGGTCTCCCGGTAAAATAGCTTCTGGTGCAACCGGCATTCCGCCCTCACGTTGATCATCAGCATCTCTTGGAATATCAAATCCTAAGACCCGATGCATACTATAAACCAGTCCCGAGCAATCAAATCCGTAAGAACTGATGCCGCCCCAAAGATAACGCATGCCGAGAAATTGGCGAGCCATTTCAACCATTGTTTCACCGGAATTTTGACCCGCAACAGGTAAAATTGATGCTTGTTTATCAAGGTACGCCTTGCCTAAAGGTGTTGCAACTTCAAGATAATTACCATCGATGCCTATTTCAGGTAAAATTGTCCCTAAACTAATTTCTATCAACGGCTTTTTATTTGCATCATACAATTGTGCAGTCTTGACAGCAACTCGAACTGTCGACGTAACTGGCGGATAGGTAATTTGCTGGTCACTCAACAGCTTTGTTGGTACCCATCCAGGATATCCTCTTGAATCCGAGTCATCCTTCTGATTGCTGACAAAGACTTTTGCCCAATCGCCATCAAAATGATCAATAATCAATTCATCATTAAACAATGCCTGGGTCTCCAAAAGGTCATCGTCACTGAGCTTTACAGATTGCTCATTACTCATTTGAGCAACCCATTTCTTACCATCACCATTTAAGGCCGGTTCATCGACCGGACGCGGTGCACTTTTTGACTTCCAGATAGTTGCCACAGGTACTTTAACACGTCTTGTTTCCACCGTGACACCCCCATTCGTTTTTTATTATGATACCACGAATTTGACTTTCAATAAATAAGTTCGACTTCCTGGACCAATTGAGCCTGTTTTATCCAAATAGATAATCATAAGCAAATTAAAAAATTGGATCAAAAATAATTTCGACCCAACTTCCCATAAAAAAATCAATTATTTATCCGTATAGAAACACGCGAGTACAGCTAAATCATTCAATAGTTACATTAAATGAACAACTTTACCCTTTATATTTTGATATAAATTGATTCAAAATTTTTTGCCGTTAAAAACCAATTATTTTGACAGTTGTGCAAATCCAAGTCCAGCAAAATGCGGCAAGAAAATTTGATTAGCTTTATTGGATATACCACCCTTAACGGGATTGCTGGAAAACATCATTGACGCATCAAGATCCACGTATTTCACATTTTCTTTTGCAGCGGCTAAATGTGCAGCAGCCGTTACCGAAACAGATGACTCGATCATACTACCAACCATGCAGGGTATACCGGCTGTCTCGGCAAGCGTATTGATCTTCAAGGCATTATCGATGCCACCAGCCTTCATTAACTTTAAATTAATCAAATCGCAGCCGTTCATTGAAATCAAGCGTTGTGCATCCTGAACGGAAAAAATACTTTCATCTGCCATGATTAATGTTTGCGTATTCTGAGTGACGTAAGCCATCCCTTCAAAATCCGTAGCAGCAACCGGCTGTTCCACCAACTGAATATCCAAGCCCAGCTTCGCCATTTGATTAATTGCCGATACAGCCTGTTTATGATGCCATCCTTGATTCGCATCCAACCGAATATTGATCGATGGACCAACCGCTTTTCGAATGGCCGCAACTTTTTCAACATCTGAAGATTCCGAGTCACTGCCAACCTTAATTTTTAAAGTTGAAAAACCGGCATTCATTAATTCTTTAGCTTGCGCAATCATTTTGTCGGTTGTCCCGACACTGACTGTGTAATCGGTTTGAATTCTGTCGGTATGTCCTCCCAACAGTTGATACAAAGGAACCTGATAGTGCTGGGCAATTAAATCATTAACCGCAATGTTTAATGCAGCCTTTGGACTTGAGTTATGAACCATTGATTGGTCAATTGTGGCCTTAATATCTTCGGAATTTACTAAAGATTTTCCAATTAGTTTTGGTCCAATGATTTCATTAACTGCTTCTTTAATACTCGACACACTATCACCAGTGATAACAGGTGTCGGTGCAGCCTCTCCTAAGCCTATCAGGCCGCTACTGTCTTCCACCTTTACAATGAGTGTCCGAGCAGTTGTAACCGTCCTTAGAGCGGTTACAAACGGTCTTTTTAGAGGAACTGCCGCCTCACTGATCTCAATTTTTTTAATGACCGGTGCCACGAATAGCTGCCTCCTTACTTGATATAAGCATTCTTAAAATTATAGTTTGCGCCGGCCGTATTGTAAACGACATCCTTTACGCTTGATTTGATCATCCATTTTTCACCAGACTGATAAAGTGGGATTATAGCTTGATCATTCAATGCAAGGTTTTGGGCCTTGACCATATCATCCCAACGGGCTTGCGCATTACCACCATCATCATTATTACTTGCATCGATTAATTTATCATATTGCGCACTCTTCCAGCGCGAAATATTGCTTGGATTAGTCGACGTTAAAATATTCAGGAACGTAATTGGATCCGAAAAATCCGCAAACCAATTAGCAACCGTAGCTTGGAATTGATGATCCGCTTGTCGTGATAGGATGACACGTCCCGGAATATTATTTAATGTCACATGAAGTCCCGGCAATTTTTCAAGTGCACTTTGTAAATACTCACTTAATTGTTTTTGATCATAAGTATCAGAGTTTAACAACGTAAAGTGAAGTGACTTGAGACCTACCTCCTGCAAACCTTGTTTAAAGAGTTGCTTGGCTTTGGTTGGATTATATTTCATAGAAGCCGGAGCAGTGACGTCTTTCGTAAAATCAGTCCCATCTTTCGGTGATACTGCCAGTCCCTTAGACACGAAGCTATCATTACTGATGGCACCACCTGCAACAACTTTATCAGCTAACATTGGTCGATTAATAATCATTGACATGGCCTGACGAATTTTCAGGTTCTTGAAAGCTTTAATTTTTTGATTAAAAGCAATGTAATAATTAGAAGATTGCTGACGTGAAACAAGGTCCTTTTTATTATTCATTTGCTTAGATTGGGTTGCGGACAACTGAGCCATATCCAGCTTACCTTCGTTAAACAAGTTCAATCCGGTTGATGGATCCTTAACAACGCTGAACTTCACATTATCAAGTTTGACGTTTTTCTTATCCCAATAATGATTGTTTTTCTTTAGTGTCCAACTTAGGTTTGTTCCTGTCCATTTAGTTAAGGTAAACGGACCATTGTAAACCTGTGTCTTGGATGAAGTCCCGTATTTATTTCCATATTTATTAACCGTTTTCGAATCTTGTGGGAAAAAGACTGGAAAGCCCATTAACAATTTAAAGTATGGAATTCGTTGCTCCAATGTCACCGTCAGCTTATATTTTCCGTTAGCTTTAATGCCAAGTGACGAAACGGCAGCTTTTTTATCTTGAATTTTATCCGCGTTCTTAATGCCCGAAAATAGATAGCCATACTGCGAAGCCGTCTTAGGGTTAAGCGTTCTTCGCCACGAATAAACAAAGTCTTGGGCAGTGACAGGATCACCGTTACTCCACTTAGCATTTTTCCGAAGATTAAACGTATACGTCTTACCATCCTTTGAAACCGTAGAGGACGTTGCAATTCCAGGTTCGACCTTACTGTCTTTACCCAAACGGAATAACCCTTCATCAACGTTATTCAAAACGTTGAAAGTCCCAACAGCCGTTGTTTTGGAAGGATCAACCGTTGTCAATTCAGAATCAGTAGACGTTGTAATCGTCTTCTTTTGTTGACTGGAATTTTGACCACATCCAACAAGAATCAGTGAAATGCCAGCGACACTCGCTAACACCGATATGTTACGAGATATATGCATTATAAATCACTCCTCAAAATATGTGAGATTCTTAACGAACCTAACTTAAAGTCTAATTTAGCATAAATATTATAAAAAAACAGGCTTTTTTAATGAATTTTTCATCAAGCCTGGTTTTGTTACATATTTATTTAGTTAGTGAAACCGCCATCTTACGGGAATAGTAGATTGTCTCAAATTTTTCTTTGGCCATCCAATATTTTCCATCAATCGGATCACTCACATGAACCCGATTTTGATCAAAACCATCTAAAATGACCGCGTGATTATTCACAGGTACCAGCCCAAAAGGATATTTTTCCCATTTTGGCTGTTCGAAATGGACCGTTACGTATGTTAAAACAGGATGGCCCTTTTGAACCTCGTCAAATAACCAACTGGAATCAGCGCCGCTTAAATCCCTAAGTCTCCCATATTTTCGACCCCATTCAATCAAAGGACGGGTAAAGATCGCTTCAAACTTTCCAGACTGGTTTTTAAAGGGAGAGCCGCCAAAACCATGATAAGGATTGCCATCCTGACTGATTGGCATATCCAATAAAAATTTGCCATAACTAACTTCCACGGCTTCACGATTAAAATGAAACCCTTCTAACAAGCTGGCCGCTTCACAACCGTTAATTGCGCCCCACGATAGTTGGCTGATGTTTTCTACTCCAAGTAAAACGCGCTGAGTCATTTTGCCACCCCTAATTGTTTGAACATCATATCAAGCATTTCTGTAAATCGAGGCTGGCTTTCTTCTAGTTTTTTTGCTGCATCAATCAAGCTTAGGCGCAAGCGTCCCTTTCGGTCTACAACAGATTTTGCATGTACCAAGGAACTTAAAACGGACTCATCGACAGCAGCCGCCGTTGCCCTGAAAAATAAGTCAATTTTATTATCATTAAACCGAATCACTTTATCAAACTGGTTCTCAGAAAAATGTTCAACCAAATTGGTCGTCGAAAAAGCAAAAACAATTTCACCGCTACCGTTTCCAATAAAACCACCTGTTCTGTTAATACCGACAGTTGCCCGTTTGGCCATCCGCTTTAGTTGACGTGAATTTAGTGGTGCATCTGTTGCAAGAATGGTAATAATCGATCCCTTTTCTTCTTTTTCTTTATCGGCCGCAAGCATCTGTGCAAGTGGTTGTCCTACTGGGGCGCCATTCACAACGAAATCAGTTAAATAACCATAGTTTGTCATCACCAAAGCGCCAACCGTATATTGATGTTGGTCATCAATTTTAACAATTCTTGAAGATGACCCTATGCCACCTTTCAAGTCATAACACATCATACCCCGGCCTGCGCCAACGGCCCCCTCCTCAAATTGATCGGCTGCCGCGTCCAACGCACTATACACATCATCTTCACTCAAATACATTTTTCGAATATTTGATACATCACCATCATTGCATTCTGCCACAACCGGATTCACCGTACTAGTAGTATCACCGATTTCAATATTTTGAGTCAGCATCCGCTTTGTTAAAGCGTTAATTGCAGTTCCAACGCCAAATGTGTTTGTCAATACAATCGGTGTTTCAATTGTGCCCAGTTCATCAATTTGAACCAAACCAACACTTTTGCCAAAACCGTTAATCACATATGACGCCGCCGGAACTTTACTTCGAAACACATTACCTGTATGTGGCAATATGGCGGTAACTCCAGTGTGGACATCACCATCATTAATGGTAATCTGACCCACTTTTACACCGGAAACATCCGTTATTAAATTAAGTTTTCCCTTGATTCCTTGCGATACATCATTTAAAAGCGGCACTTGAAGTCCCATCTTAGTTGCCTCCCATTAGCTCAACGACTATTTAATACAATTTGCGCCAGCATCATGCCCATCGCAATCAAATTATTTAAAAAATGTAACCCGATTGGCACTTTTATGTTCTTAGTTCTAACGTACAAATACGCTAAGGTGCCGCCTAATATTGCGTATGTCAAGAAACTGATCACATTGAAATCTTCCATATGTGGAAAGGCAAATAAGACACCACTGACAATCACTGCAGCAACCCGGGTATTTGTTGTAAACATTGAACCGATTAAAAAACCGCGAAATACTAATTCCTCCAGAATCGGTGAACAAAAGACAGCCGTGAACCCCATCAAAATTAATGTCAGATGGTTCGTATTCATATATTGATAAATAATCTTGTTATTAGCTGTTGAACTTTGATGATAAATTGCCTGATTTAATAGCCCTAAGCCGATTTGTACAACAAAGAAGGACACGTAAGCAATAAAGATCATCGAAATATCTCGACTTGTTAATGACATTTTTTGAGGATGCGCATATTTTCGATAAAAATATCCAGCAACTGCAATTGCAAGGATGAACCCTAATATATATATCACTGCAATGATATTGTTAACCAGTTGTGAAAAATGCCCCATCATGATAAATGATAGTGGGAATTGCACGAATATCACAATAATCACTAATCCAACAAAGATACCGATACGTTCAAAATAATCTCCTGCTTTTAATCTTTTATTATCGTCCATTTAATCCTCCCAGATTTTTATGAATTAAATAGTTTATCTAATTTACTGAAATCAGCTGTTCCCAAACCCGTTGCCTGGTTATATCGTTTACCGGGCTGACCTGTATAATACAAGTTTGTGTTATTTGTCCGACTATCCAACACTGTAAAAGGAGAGTTGGATTGAGACGCAAAGCGATAAATTTGAGGGTTCCAAAAGCCAAGTCTACCAGCCGAATTATTTGACATTAAAACGCTTGCGGCTGCGATTTGTGGCGCTACGACACTGGTACCACCTGATATTTCCCATTCACCTGTCGCGGAAGAATCCTTTTTAGGCGTAATAAAGATAGAGTAACCCGTATTTGGATCGGCATTTGCTGACAAATCAGGTACATTGCGCCCCTGGCTCTTACCACTTATATTAACAGGCGTATCGAGCAGTTTTGCTTTACCATTTTTAAAAGACCACAGTCTAGTCGCATCATAGGTACCGATACCACTGAACCCTGATTGATATTTAGGCACTGCGTTATACTTACTAAACCCGCCACCTCCTCCTGCAAAGAAGGTTTCTACCCAATCTTCAAACCCCAAAAATTTTTGACTTTTATAATTAGGATATAGAAACTCAGACGCCCAAGCGCGTTCTTTTTCAATCTTTACCGTCTGCTTATTAACTGTATACGTCCGAGGCAACGTTGTCCCACCGACGGCGGTAACATACGGCGAATTGGCGGGTGTATCGACGCTAAGAGATGTATTACCGCCGGAAATCCCATCATACGCACCATTATCACCACTAGCCGCAAAAACACTAATGCCTTGGGCGGCAGCCTGCTCAAACAGCAGGTTCATAATTTGATTATATTTTGCAGGGGTAACTCCCTGCTTAATTTCATAAGCAACTTGAGCTTCACTTTGCCCCCAGCTGAGGGATAAAACGTCAACAACATTTTGTCCAACGGCGGCAGCAAGTGAATTCACCATTCCTGTGATATCCGATTTACCTATGTATGTTCGAATATTACTATCTGGTGCAATTGCCCCTGCCTGTTCAACGTCAATCGTTGTTTCGTTATACCCGTTCCATGACCCCTTATAGCCATTAGTCCGATAATTACTTAGCCGGCTTGATTTGACATCAATCCCCATGCCGTTCCAATACCGATAAGCATCACTTGGATGATAGTTGGCAAACGAAATAATGCCAATCGTCTTGCTCCGACCGGTTGACCCATTGTTATAAAGCTGCGAAATACCATAACGATTAACGAATTTTGAAGGAGAATAATGTTTTGCAATTTCTCCCTGGCTAAGAGTCGTTGCAGCCCTATTGTATAAAGACGACGGCCGAAATTCCCGTGAACTCTTTGAAACTGTCGAATAACTTGACAATCCCATAATCGCAAGTACTGATTTGGAAACTGATTTCGGTACAGTCGGCTTTTTAGTTGCTTTTTGATATCTGATCTTGTTTTTGGATACCATCACAAGTTTCACTTTAAAAGCTTTTTGAACATTTCTGGTCGATCCCTTAACAGCCATTACCAGATTCCCTCGGTATACTTCAGTCCTCAAATGATATTTTTTTAAGTATTGACGAAGTTTTTGAATATTTTTTGTTGATTGTCCAAACTTTGAAGCAAATTGACCGGAACTAACGAATTTTCGATAATTGGTACTCGTCGGATCAACCGACTGATACACAAACTGGTCTAATTTTTTTTGACTTTTAGGTTTCAATACAATGTCAATTAATTGTTGTTTAGAACCAGAAACATTTGTTGTTGAGGATTTTGCTGATACAGGAGTCCCATTAGTAACACCAATCAGTATGGTAAAGGCCAACACAAAAGTAACCATGGCTATTAATTTTTTCAGCGTTTGTTTTTGCATCTGTTTCTCCTTGATTCAGACAGTTTTAATTAATCTTTGGAAATATTGCCTGATTGTTGTTTGGCAGCTTCTTCTTCGGCTGCTTTTCTTTGATCCCTCGCACGAACAATCGAAATAACTAAAGGTGTAATGACCACATGCATTGCAATAATTGCACCGACCCATATCATGACAAATTCAAGCGACGACCATGTCATACCGCGGGTCAAATAAAAAGCCCCTGCTATGATTAAGACAATAAACACTAAAATAATGCTAATACTTTTTTTCATGTTCAAATTAAACATCCTCATTTATTAAATTGACCGTTTCCGTAGCCGTAGTTTGTACACGTGTTCTTGGTCAAGTATAATTGATGTAAATACAATAACACAAGCTTAACCTGGAGGTGAAGGAATTGTTGAAAGAATTTAAAGCGTTTATTTCTCGTGGAAACGTTATTGACTTAGCTGTTGGTGTCATTATTGGCGGTGCTTTTACTGCTATTGTGACGTCACTGACAACCAATTTAATCAATCCATTTATCGGCCTATTCTTGGGCCAAATCGATCTATCCAATCTAATGGTTAAAGTTGGAGGGGCTACTTTCAAATATGGTGCCTTTATTAATTCGATTATCAACTTTTTAATCATTGCTTTTGTTGTCTTCGTAATCATCAAAGTCATCAACCGAGTTATTAAAAAAGAACCAGCTAAAGTTGTTCCTGACAAGAAAGAGCTTCTTCTTGAAGAAATTAGAGACCTACTAAAGAATGAAAATCGAGAGATTAAATAAAAGCTTAGAGGCTTCCATGTGCAGGATTGAGCAAATCCGCAAATGACTTTGAAACGCCAATTTATTGCGCTTCAAGCCCCATTGTTCTAGAATTAAGTTATTAGAAAAGCTTTATACTGTCAAAAATTCGAGAAGAGGTTTTGTTATGAGAACGTTTGCTATTAGGGCCCGTGACGGGGTCATGGAATTAAATTATTCTGAGGATTCCAACAAGCCGCCCTTCAGAAAGTTCATGATCACATACAACCCCAAATTTTCAATTGGAGATAATCTTGAGAACATTAAAGTGGCGTTAACCGGATTACCGGTTGACGCTGCAATCATTGAAAATTCACTTAATTATGAATTTTCAGACACAATTATTGGTATCAATCATCAAAAAATTGATATTGGTTTAGCAATTGCTAACATGATGAATGTTCCGGTTGTGAATCTGAATAAAGTTAAGGAAGTTGGTTTGCAGAAAGCCGTTTCCGACAAGTCCAATTACTTAAAGTGGCATTTGGACTATTATGGTGAATATAGCGGTAAGCGTAACTACGGTCAAGAAGCCATGCTGACTATTGGAAACGGCTATTTTGGCTTGCGCGGCGCTTATGTCGAAGCAAATGCAGATCAAGACAATTATCCGGGTATGTACGTTGCCGGCGTTTATAACCAGCTCACAACCAAGATTAACGATCGTGATGTTGTCAATGAAGACCTAGTCAACCTGCCCAACTCGCAATTTATCAGTTTTGGTGTTGACCATCAACAACCGTTTAAAATCAAAAAAGAAGATATCCAAGACATCTACCGGAGTTTAAACTTAAAAACCGGTGTCCTGACGACAACACTTCATATTCAGTTATCTACTGGGCATATCCTGGAAGTTCGGGCAACAAAAGTTGCAAATATGACTAACTGGCATCGATATGCAATCAAATATGAATTAAAACCTATCAACTTTTCAGGAAGCCTACAAATATATTCGGAAATTGACGGCAGCGTGCTTAATGGTAATGTTGAAAGATATTCCGACTTTAATCAACATCACTTGGACATTATCGGCATGTCTGCTCATGACAACCAAATTTCAATGAGTGGCCAGACAAAGACTTCAAAAGTTGCCTTTGTCATCAATTCCAAACTTGACAGTCAAGATTTTGACACCACCAGTTCAATCAACACAGATACTGAAAATCAATTAATTCGGCAAACCTTAAGTTTGGACGTTGAACCAGAAAAAAGTTACGAATTTGAAAAGTGTGTTTCAATTTTTACTGGTAACGCCGATGATGATAAGCTTGAAAGTGCTGCTCAAAGTGAATTAAACGACTCATCTTTTAACGACACACTTAACGATAGTCAAAAATTCTGGAAAGACGTTTGGAATAAATCCGATATCAAGATCACTAATGATATTACCAGTCAAAAATTGACCCGGGTTAATATTTATCACATGTTGGTCACAAGTGCAGCGCTTGCTTCAGGTAAATTAGATGCCTCAGTTGGCGCCCGTGGTCTTCACGGAGAGGCCTATCGTGGCCATATTTTTTGGGATGTCACATTTGATTTACCGTTTTACGCAATCCACTACCCGGCCATCGCAAAACAGTGTATGCTTTATCGTTACAATAGAATTGACGAAGCAAGAAAATATGCAAAATCAGAGGGTAAAGATGGTGCCATGTATCCTTGGCAGTCAGGAATGTATGGGGATGAACAATCCCAATTTGTTCATTTAAATCCAGTTAGCGGTGAATGGGATCCGGACAACAGCAGATTGCAACGTCATGTTTCGATCTCTGTTGCTTATGATGTTCTTAAATACGTTCAAATTACCGGTGATCGTGATTTCATGGAAAAATATGGTTTGGAGATGCTCCTCTCAATTTGTAAATTCTGGGTAAGCATGGTTTCTTATGACAAAGACGCCGATCGCTACGATATTCATAATGTCATGGGACCGGATGAATTTCATGAAGAATATCCAAACGCTGACGAACAAGGTCTAACCAACAATGCGTATACGAATATTATGGTTTCATGGTTATTTGATAAAGTTGCAACTGTTGTGTCAAAACAAAAGGCAGACGTTTTAAAAGTTGCCAATAATAAATCAGGAACAGACAGTAATTTATTAACCCAGATGTCCGACATCGCTCACAAATTACGATTAGACATCAACGATGAGGGCATCATTGGTCAATTTTCCGGTTACTTCAATCTTTCCAAACTAAACTTTGATTCGTATCGTAAAAGGTATGGCGATATTTCACGAATTGACCGTTTGCTAAAGGGTGAAGGAAAGTCACCGGATTCTTACCAGGTCGCCAAACAGGCGGATACATTAATGGCTTATTATGAATTACCATTTTCTGAAGTTGAAGATGTTATTAATCGCTTGGGCTATAAGCTTCCCGCTAACTATTTCACAAGTAACCTAAGGTTTTACCTGGACAGAACTACCCATGGATCAACGCTCTCAAGAATCGTTTACTCCGTATTGGATGAAATGGACGGTAATATGGATCAATCGTGGCAGCTGTTTTCAACGGCATTATTTTCAGATTACTACGACATTCAAGGCGGTACAACTGCCGAGGGCATTCACCTTGGCGTAATGGGAGCGACACTTCAAATTGAAACCGGATGTTACGGTGGCGTTCGCTTTGATACCGATGAAGTTTCAGTTAATCCCCACTTACCACAAAATTGGAAGAAGATCTCGTTTAAGCAAGCCTACCAAGGAATTAAGTATCAATTTGAAATTACACATCACGAAATCACTGTTACGGCTGATGCGGAAACTCACATTAAAGTCGCAGAAAAAGATTATTCCCTAACAAAAAACAAAGCAACAACAATTTCTTATAAATAGTTTTGAGGAGTGAATTTTAATGGCAAAATTTTCTGATATTAAAGGATTTGTATTTGATTTAGATGGTGTTATCACAGATACATCAGTCTTTCATAGTCAAGCTTGGCATCAAGTTGCTGATAAAGTCGGTGCCCCATGGTCAAAAGAACTGGAAGATGGCCTTAAAGGAATCAGTCGAATGGATTCGTTGGAAATGATTTTAAAGGCTGGTAACTTGTCTGATCAGTATACAGAAGATCAAAAAGTTGCTTTGGCAACCGAAAAAAATACAAACTACTTGAAGTTGGTTGATCAGATGACGCCCGACAACATTCTTCCAGGTATCAAAGGCTTTTTAGATGATATCCAAAGCCATGGTTATCTCTTATCACTAGCTTCTGCTTCCAAAAATGCTCCAAAAGTTCTCGAAAAATTACAGTTAACAACTTACTTCCCTAAAATCGTTGACCCTAAAACCTTGTCAAAAGGTAAACCCGATCCTGAAATTTATCTAAAGGGTGCAGAATTAATTAATTTGAAGCCTGAGCAATGCATCGGTGTTGAAGATGCTGCTGCGGGTGTTGAATCAATTAACGCTGCCGGAGAAACCTCAATTGGTATCGGCGATAAGCAGATTCTAAAAGATGCCGACATCAATTTTGAAGATACAGGTGAAATGACTTTAACCAATATTCAAAAACAAATGGCATAGTTAACAACTATTTTAAATCACCTATCATAATTGTTTGATGTAAAAAAGATAAGGACTGAGACAAAAGTAATTTTGTCCAGTCCTTTTTAATTTCATCACGACTATTACCGATATTACCGAGAAAAAACGGGCAAAAAGGGCAACTTCCTGCTATGCAATCGGAAGTTAACCGCCTTTTGGCCTACTCTCTATTTTCCGTATGAACCAATCTATAGAAGGAAACAAAAACTAATCATTTCTATACGTTATTTAATCAACCCATAATGTCTTAGGCCATTCACGATACCGTGGTTAATATTAGACGTGGTCACAAACGAGGCCTTTGCCTTAACATCTGGATGACCATTTCCCATTGCAACCGGATAATCAACTTCTTCAAACATTTGAAGATCATTTAATTGATCCCCAAAAGCATATGACGGAATATCCGCCAAATTAGCTTTCGATAACATCGCCTGAATCCCGGTTTGTTTAGAAACACCCCACTTCATTGTATCCAGACAGCGTGGATTATTTCGAACCAAAGATAATTTCCCTTTAAATTGATCTTGGTAAAGTTTATCTTTATCATAATTAAAAACATTCAAGAAATTAACTTCATGCGATTTATAAAACGTCGGCTCAACGTGAGGCGTCAATCTCAATAATCGATAATTAACCTTGGTTAAATCGTTTTCAGCAGTCAAAGCAAATCCTTCATTGTTATAGAATGAAATGACGTCACCCTGCTTTTTAGCAAAAGCCAGAATTTCTTCAATAACTTCATCACTAATTTCTTCAGCTTTTAATTTTTTTCCTTCATACTGAACATAACTGCCATTCGCACTAACTAAAGAATTAATACCGGTCTCGTCAATCACATATTGAATCTCGAAAATGTTTCGTCCAGTTGAAATGATTGGTAAAATATTATTTTCACGTAATTCATTAACTGCCGATATGTTTTCTTTAGAAACGTTTTTCTCATTATCAAAAAAAGTGCCATCGAGGTCAAAAAATACAACCGCTTTATACATTAGGTTCCCTCCATTCGATTCTTTAACCTTATTGTACTACTTATTTAAATCCCCTCAGTGAAAAGGAGCCCGAAAATTTCCAACTTATATATATTGTGGTGATACAATCTGTGGTACACTATATATCGTAATTTTATTAAAAGAGGGGCTATCATGGTGATAATAACAGCAGGAATGATCGGCGTTGGCAAAACAACGTTAACAGGAAAAATTGCAGCACATTTAGGAACGAAAGCTTTTTTTGAGCCAGTTGGTGACAACCCTGTCCTACCGCTCTACTATTCAAACCCAAAGCAGTATGGTTTTCTACTTCAGATTTATTTTTTAAATAAACGTTTCTCAATGATTAAGAAGGCCCTGAGTGATGATAATAACGTCTTAGACCGTTCTATTTACGAAGACGCTCTCTTTACCCGAGAAAATAATGCGGACGGTAATATCAGCGATACAGAGCTCTCAGTTTACCTTAAACTTTTGGATAATATGATGACTGAATTAAACCAGCTTCCCAAGAAGGCCCCAGACCTATTAGTTTATGCAGATAGTGATTTTGATACCATCAAATACCGTATCAAAAAACGGGGACGTGATTATGAACAGTTCGATAATAATCCAGGCCTGGAAAATTATTATTACAAAATGTGGAAAGCCTATCAAAAATGGTTTGATGACTATTCCGTTAGTCCTAAAATCAAGATCGATCTCCAACAGCATGATCTATCCTACCAAAAAAACATTGATTTTGTCCTTGGCATGATCGATGATGAGTTGGCAAAAATTCGTCAACCTCAAAGAGAAGCCATGTAAGCTTTAAATTAGGCTGATCCTATGCCTGACTGATCGGATAAGTCGTCAAATCAATGAACTTAATACACAAAACAAACGAGGTGAGACAAAAATCAATTTGTCCCACCTCGTTTTTGTAATCACAACCATTATCTATTAAACAGCTTATCGGAATTCAACTATCCCTACTACCCAGGTCTTTGTCTTAGAATCTGATCGAACTTACACTTATTTTATTCTCAGCTTAATATAACCGGCTGACTGCCCCACTGGTTTTTCATACCAAAGTTCCCGTTTGGAAATTAAATAATCAATTCGATGGCGATACCACCAATCCGGTACGCCACTTGGCCCATCCCCAATCGCCTGACCAATCACCTGCAAAATATTTGTAAAAACTGTTGGACTCACGTGCGAAAGAAGAAAACGATCGTAAAAGTTAATCGGCTGACTCATTAAATGACCATTAATCATAATTCTAAGAGGCGTATTATCCTTGCGAAGATCTCGCCAAAGATAACTATGCGAAATGCGGGCATCCCTTCCCAAAGATTGTTCATAATCAAAAAGATGATATTTATTTAAATCATCAATGACCAATTCTCCAAGATTATTAAGCTCATATAAAAAGCGAGAGTGACTAAAGGTTAGCGGCACATGAACAGATGAAATCTGATTACCGATATCCTTCAAATAATCACACAACCAGGCAAAGCCACAACTATCATCCGGCAAATCCGTCCACCAGATCCGAAGAGATTTTTGTTCAAAAACAACTTTATCCAGTTCTTTTAACCCCAAAAGAATCGACTGATACCATTCATCAGTATTGTCACGTCCTTCATGGGTATTTCGAATTTTCAATAACGTTTTCCGAGTTTCTAGCAGGTTGACTTGGGCAATATCCCCGAGTCCTAGTAATAACGGTAATACAATGACCTGTCGATCAATGCGATGAGTCATGTAATAGCGTTTTAAAGTCCTGGCAAAACTGTCATTGAACACAATATCAACCACACTAATCCCTCATTTTTCCAAATTTTTGGTACATCACTCGAAAATGACAACTCTGAAAATTATAAACGTTCCCGATACATAATTGCAAATTAAATCGCATTAAAAACAACGTGATTGCTATAAGAACCGTCTTGAATTAAATCCTAGGCAATAATAACATCAAAAAATCCCGCAAGACCAGCAGATGTTTGCAACGACTGACTTTACGAGACCTTTATTGTTTTATAGATATCCAAAGCTCAGACTTAACACATTAATCATGATCACCTTTTTTGGGCCGATGCACAATAAATACATCGCAAGGTGCGTGAGCAATGACGAACGCAGCGGTAGATCCTAGCGTGAGCCGAGTAAAAAAGTTCACACCCGTAGCGCCAATTACGATTGCATCAATTTTTTTATCAGCGACAATTTCAGTTGCCAACTCAGTTTTGGGATCACCAAAAGTTACAAACGCTTCAACATTCGTCAAGCCTGCATCCTTTGCCTGTTTAGCATAGCCATTAACCAGTTTCTCAAAATTATCTTTCAGGCTTTCAATTGTTGAAGGATCAATGTTGCCAAACCCAATTGAGGCCGATTTTGAGACACCAATAAAATCGCGATTATTGATAACTGCGACAATAAACAGTTTTGCCGAATTACGATGTGCGACTGCAATTGCTTTTTTAACCGCTTTTACGGCTGTCTTTGAACCATCAACCCCAACAAGGATATTATGATAATTAAATTCCAACATCGTAAGCCCTCCAATCAATTACTATTTTGCCGTCAATTCATAAATTGATTGTCCATATATTGCCATTGCTTTTAATAAATCATTAATCGGTTGAAATTCGTTGGCTTGATGCATTGTATCCTGCGTGCCTGGGAACAATGCCCCGAAAGCAACACCGCGTTTCATCATCCTAGCATACGTACCACCGCCAACTACTTCCGGTTTTGCATCTGCATCACCGGTTTGTTGCGAATAGACACGAAGTAACGTTTTAACAATTGGATCACTCGGATCAACGTAGTGCGGTACCATATGGCCGACCTCTTTAACCCGGCCTGCTAGTTTATCCGCTACTTTTAACAGATACTGAAGAATTTTGGTATCATCAGTCCCCTTAGGATAACGAAAGTTTGTATTAACCAAGCCGCCTTTTCTAAAATCAAATTTCATAATACCAACATTCATCGTTAAGTCTCCCATGACGTCATCGACGTAATCTGCCCCGATCTTATGGGCCCGTGTATCATCATGTAAATAGTCCGCAATAAACGAAAGAAAGTTTTTGGCATCTTTTTCGAAATTAAACTGATTTAAAAAGGCTGCCAGGTACGTACCAGCATTAACACCATTTTCCGGTGCCATAGCATGAGCCTGTTTTCCAATCAAGTGAACGGCAATCCCATCACCCGTTGCTTTAATATCACCGGATAATGGATTCTTATCCAAAAAATCGGTAAATGCATCGACAAACTTTTCATTATCATCAGTTTCAACTAAAGCAGTAGCGTTTCCAGGCACCATATTTAGTCGCAAACCCGAGTCAAATTCTTTTAGCGTATACTCAGAACCATTCGAGCTGCCAAAAGTCGTTTCATACGTTGCATTTCCTTTTTCACCATTGATTAATGGAAATTCAGCGTCTGGTGAAAATCCAAGTGTTGGTTGAGGTTCAACATCGAAATAATGTTTCATCCCAGTCCAATCACTTTCCTCATCGGTGCCAATGATTAACCGAATCTTCATGTTAGGAACAATCCCATTGTCCTTTAAAATCCGTAAACCATAGTAGGCAGCCAAACCTGGACCCTTGTCATCCGAAGTCCCACGGCCATAAAGATTACCATCTTTTTCGGTCATAACAAATGGATCAGTTTCCCAGCCATCGCCAGCTGGCATAACATCTGCATGCGATTGCATCGCAAAAGTTTCTTCACCGGCACCATATTCAATGTAACCGACAATATTATCCAAATTTTTAGTAACAAAGCCATCCCGCTTACCAAATGATAAAAATTTTAGGAGTGCTTTTGTCGGACCTTCTCCCAATGGGTACTCATCCGTTTTATGGTCATCATCACGCACACTTGGAATGCTGATTAGTTCCCTTAGATCTTGTAAATATTGATCACGATACTTTTTAGCTTGTTCTTGCCAATCGATTGTCATTAATTCTCACTCCTGTCATCTTATGTGACTATTTTAGCACATATAACAGGTCTTGCAGGTCATGAGCAATGGTATACTGGGATTGAAAAGATCTTTAAGAATAGGAGCTTTTAAATGATGAAAGAAATCACAAAAAATATTTTAACAAAAGTTATTCGCAAACGACCAGCCGACAGTTTTAAGGGAACTTATGGCAAGATTGCTTTGATTGGCGGTAACCGAAACTTTGGCGGTGCGATCATCATGGCCTCTTTGGCAGCCGTTTATTCCGGAGCCGGATTAGTCACGACAATAACCGATCCGACCAACCAAACCAGTTTGCATGACTGGTTGCCCGAAGCAATGTTTGTTGACTATAACGACTTTGAAACGGCTTCACCAATTATTAAAGGTGCGGATGTCATCGTCATTGGGCCGGGATTGGGAACGGACAATATTGCACTATCTTTATTAACAAAGACATTTGAGGTAGCTCATACAAATCAAACACTGATTATCGATGGTTCGGCTCTGACTTTACTCGCTCACAATCACCTGTCATTACCTAAATCATCCCTCAACATTCTGACCCCTCATCAGATGGAATGGCAGCGGGTTTCCGGCATTGAAATTGCGGATCAAAATCCAACCGCCAACCAAAAAATTGCAGATCAGCTCAAGGCAATTGTTGTTGTTAAATCACATAGAACCGAAGTCTATGCAAATGGAAAAGTTTATCAAAACACTGGAGGAACACCTGCACAAGCTACTGGTGGAATGGGCGATACCCTTGCCGGCTTAATTGGTGGGTTTACCGCACAATTTGAAAATAAAACAGCTGCAACGTTAGCCGCCGTTTATACCCATAGCGCAATTGCTGATAAACTTGCCAAAAAACAATACGTTGTACTGCCACATCAAATTAGTGAAGCACTCCCTAAATTTATGTTTAAAAATCAGGAAAGCAAAAACGATGATTAAAGGCAATCTGCCAACTTATTTTATGAGTAAACCAAAACGGATTTGGCACATTGGATCCTATCTCCAATTTGTCGAATCCGTTTTTAGTGCCTTTTATTTAATTCTCAATAGCTGCCTAAATCGTGCACTCCTCGGTCCCAAAACCATATCTGCGACTCTGCTTTTAAGGCAGAAGTAAGCGTAAACGTACCCACCGAAAGCAACCCCTATGACCGTCACAACAAGACTGGCAATTCTGCCAAAAGGCGTTGAAACCAACCCTACCAGGTAATTCGCACCATACACAGCTGCAAGTGTCACTACATACATGAGCAGTGAATAAAGGCCAATTTTTCTAAAAGCCCAATTTAAATTTTTCCTTTCGAATCCAAATTGACGATTTAACGACCTGATAATCAGCCAGTTGGCAATCGTCAGCCCGACCGCCGTTGATAATAATGGACCAAACGCACCAAGATAGTAAACACAAGGCCATTGAATAATGAATTTAATTAATGTTCCAACTGCAAAAAACTTAACAGCCCGTCTATTTTGGGAAAGCCCCTGCATAACAGCCGAGATGACCACAAACATCCCCATTGGAATCGAAATCATCGATGAAAACGTCAGGATATTTGCTCCTAACGCTTCCTCATTAACACCATAGAACAAACGATTCAGTGGGCCGGCAATGGCAGCCATCCCAAGAGCCGCCGGTATCATGACAAACATAAATAAAACCATAATCGTTGAATTTTGCTTGGCAATTTCTTTTTTATCGCCATTTGTCAGCGCAACGGATAACATTGGCACAGCGGTAATAGCGAGTGCGGAAGACAGCGATATGGTAATCATAATCAACTTATTTGAATTTACGGCAAACATTGCGTAAAGATCCGATAACATGTCATTGGAATAATTTGTCGCCATTCTCATAATTTTAAAAAAGGTAAATTGGTCAATCAACATGAAAATTGTAATGCCCGCACCTAAAATAATAAACGGAACCGCTTGGGTAATGATTTCATGGTAAAGTGTCCTGGGCTCCACATGTACTTTATTACTGCTATTTGAAACCAGAGAGCGAAATGTATCACGCCGACTGACATAATACCAGCCTAACGTCAACAGGCCTGCAACCGCACCGATAAAAGCCGCAAAAGTCGATTGAGAGACTGCGGTTACCCAATTACCATTGAACACTCTCATAATTAGAAAAGCCGTTATTAACATGTAGGCAACCCGAGCCAGCTGTTCAACAAATTGTGAGATTGCAGAAGGCGCCATTTGTTGGTAACCTTGAAAATATCCCCTGGTTAAACTCATCGTTGGGATAATTAAAATTGCCCAGGCTAAGGAATGAAGGACCGGAACAACATTGGCGTTTCCGCCATCTATCAACGGTGCACCAAAATAAAGTGCTGCAGCACAAATAACACCGGTGCCGATCGCTAATACCAAGCCCCGTTTATATAGTTGAACGCCAATGCCGTACTCATTCAAAGCATTATAATGCGCAACCTGCTTCGCAATTGCCGAAGGAATACCGGCAATCGCTGCAATCAGGAAAAAGCTGTATATGTTGTACCCTAACCCATATAGTGCATTTCCCCGAAAAAAATAATCGCCAAACCATATTCCCCACGGAATAATATAAACGGCACCTAAAAATCTGCTTAAAATACTGCCAGCGGTCATCCAAGCCGATCCGGACAACATTTGTTCCCTGGAATTATCCGAGTGGCTTTGATTATTATCAATCATGATTGTTCCTGCTTTCGTCTGCTTTACTACACTCGTTATATTTTAATAAAGATTCAGATCAATAGCAATCTGGCGTTAACATATTAAAAATTACTTAAGCATCGGCCGATTTATGGAACTGTAATCAAAAAGTATTGTCATTAAGGCTCTAAATGCACTAAAATATTGCTATATGTGTTAAAAAATCGTAGAGGTGAAAAGTTTGTGAGTAAAAAGAGAATCGAATGGATTGACGTTGCTAAAGCAATCGGTATTGTTGCGGTTGTGTTTGGTCACGCCATGACACGCCACGGTACAATGTTTCATTTTTTATATTGGTGGCATATGCCGATCTTCTTCATTATGGGGGGATTTTTCTTAAAGCCGATTATCAATAATAATTGGTGGGGGTTTTTCAAAAAACGGATTCTGCCGCTATTAATTTCTTATTTGATTTGTGGTGGCGGTTTAATCCTACTATCCCATTTTGTTAGGGGGGAGAGTTGGTCATATACAACATTTTATTTTGTCAGACTGCTTTGGGGCGGCCGAACACTCAATCACTACCTGAGTGTCTTCTGGTATATTAATGTTTACTTATTGGCTTTGGTACTTACATCGATCGTAATTACATACGTTAAGACTCGCGAATACCAAATTATCATTGCCTTTATTTCATTAATTGTTTCAACCAGTTACAAACACGTCTGGTTCTTTAAATGGAAGTACATTCCATGGGATTTTGATGTTGCTTTCATTGCATTATTCTTCATGTTATTTGGATATTTGTACTTCCATAAAATTCAACAATTTGTCAAAGATTTATGGATTATGATCCCTTGTGCGCTAATTACACTTTGGATTTTCTGGATGCAGCATATGGACCGGTTCAATTTTGCACTCTTTCTGAAATCCAAAATTATCCATGCGACATTCCATCATATTCCAATTTCCCGTGTTTCTTACATTCTGTTTATTCCAATTTTAGTCTGCATGGTCGTCTTTAGCTTTAGTTACTACTTCTGCAGATTCTTCCCACAGTTTATTATTAAACCGGTTCAATTACTCGGACAACAGACACTTGGTATTATGTATCTGCATAAAGCAGTCATTGATATTATTGACGAAATGGGATATAAAAGTGCTATCATGGAAACTATTTTGGCAGTTATTATCTCGTTCGCTTTATCATTACTTTACGGTTATATTAAACGAAAAGTTAAGGGAACTTCAAATAAGGCGGTCAGTTAAATTCAATGATGTTTAACAAATGGTCAAGACATAATTGCATTTTGTATTGCATCATCGATTAAATGAACTTGAACAATAGTCAATATAAAAAAGTGATGCATGACTTTACGGCATATGCCCCAAGAAGTCATGCATCACTTTTTTATATTAACTTGTTGTTATTGACCTTAACTCTACTTTACAACGATATTAACAATTTTATTTGGAACAACAATTACTTTACGCACTGTTTTACCATCCAAATAACGTTTAACATTCTCATCATTTTTCGCAGCCGACTCAACTTTGTCTTTAGCTGCATCACGAGCAATCTTTAGATGTGAACGAACCTTACCATTCACTTGAATAACCATTTGAACGGTATTCTCAACCAATTCACTTGCGTCATAGGTCGGCCACTTCTCATAAGTAATAGTGCCATCATGTCCTAATAGGTTCCACAATTCTTCGGCAATATGCGGTGCCAACGGCGAAAGCATCTTAACGAACCCTTCCATATATTGAATTGGAAGTGCATCTGCCTTATAAGCATCGTTTACGAAAACCATCATTTGTGAAATACCAACATTAAATCGCATATGGGCAAAATCATTTGTCACAATCTTAACGGTTTGATTATAAACTTTGTCAAGATGGCCGTCATTAATCGTTGTCACTCTGTCTCGCAAGTGATTGTTATCATCAATCATGAGACGCCATACCCGATCCAACCAATGATGGGCACCATTGATACCTTCAGTACTCCATGGCTTGGCAGCATCAATTGGACCCATAAACATTTCGTAAACTCGGAGGGTATCAGCACCGTATTCATCGACAATATCATCAGGATTAATGACATTCCCCTTTGATTTAGACATCTTTTCGTGGTTGGTACCCAAAATCATCCCTTGGTTGACCAATTTTTGGAATGGTTCCGGTGTTGGGACTACGCCCAGATCGTACAGGAATTTGTGCCAGAATCTTGCGTATAGCAGATGCAAAACGGCATGCTCAGCACCACCAACATAAAGGTCAACGGGTGACCAATACTTCAATTTCTCCGGATCTGCAATGGCATGATCATTATGTGGATCAATATAACGTAACCAGTACCATGAACTTCCTGCCCATTGTGGCATCGTATTGGTTTCCCGCTTACCTTTGCGCCCATTTTTATCAACAACGTTAACCCAATCTGTCAAGTTGGCAAGTGGGCTTTCTTTCCCGCCGGAAGTTTGAATGTCCTTTGCTTTTGGCAATCGAAGTGGTAATTCATCTTCGGGAACCAAGGTTGTTTCACCATCTTCCCAATGAATAACAGGAATCGGTTCACCCCAGTATCTTTGACGACTAAAGATCCAGTCTCGAAGTCGATAATTAACTTTCTCTTTGCCGGCATCATGATCCTTAAGCCAGTCAATTGCCGCTTTAATGGCATCTTCTTTGTTCATGCCGTCCATAAACCCTGAATTAAAGTGAGGACCGTCACCTGTATAAGCAGCATCAGCTACATCGCCACCTTCAATAACCGGCACGATTGGTAAGCCGAACTTCTTGGCAAACTCATAATCACGGTCATCATGAGCCGGAACGGCCATAATTGCACCTGTACCATATGATTCAAGCACATAATCACCAATCCAGATTGGTACCTCTTTTCCGTTAATAGGATTGATCCCATAAGCACCCGTAAAGACACCACTTTTATCTTTATTTAAATCGGTTCGTTCCAGATCAGATTTACGTGAAACCTTTTCCTTGTACGCATCAACCTCTGACTTCTGATCGGGAGTTGTAATTTGGTCAACCAATTCGTGTTCAGGAGCCAGCACCATATATGTAGCACCAAATAAAGTATCGGGCCGGGTTGTGAAAACTTCGATTTGATCATCGTCATGACCTTTTACCTTAAAGAAGACACTTGCCCCACGCGAACGACCAATCCAATTTCTTTGTTGTTCTTTAATACTTTCAGGCCAGTCTACAGTATCCAGATCATCAATTAAACGATCAGCGTAAGCAGTAATCTTTAATACCCACTGACGCATCGGCACACGGTATACCGGATAGCCACCACGCTCTGTTTTGCCATCTACAACCTCTTCATTGGCGACAACCGTACCACCCATAAAATCCGGAGCCCAGTTGACTTCTATGTTGTCCTCGTAAGCAAGGCCTTTCTTATAAAGCTGTTCAAAGATCCATTGTGTCCACTTATAATAGGCCGGGTCAGTCGTATTAATTTCGCGATCCCAATCGTATGAAAAACCAAGCGAGCGAATTTGACGTTTAAATGTTTTAATATTTTGAGCAGTAAAACTACGAGGATTGTGCCCCGTCTTCAGCGCATATTGTTCCGCAGGCAGTCCAAAAGCGTCCCACCCCATAGGATGAAGAACATTCTTCCCCTGCATCCGCGCCATCCTGGCCATAATATCTGTTGCCGTATAGCCTTCGGGATGTCCAACATGTAATCCCTGTCCAGACGGATAAGGAAACATATCCAAAACGTAGTACTTATCTTTACTGGTATCATCCAACGTTTTAAATGTTTTATGTTCTTTCCAGTAATGTTGCCATTTTCGCTCAATTACTTCATGATTGTATGCCATTTTTACAACTTCCACCTTTCAAAATTCTTCAAATTAACGAAAAAATGCCCTATAAGAAGCCATATTTAACTTCCTATAGGACGATTAATCGCGGTACCACCTATATTCTTAACGTCGACTACGGACATTAAGCACTTAATGATCGATAACGGCGATTAACCGACCTGACTTACTGAATTCAATCAAGCATTCGACGATGAGTTCGTCACAAATTAATCCGAATTCTCAACAACCATCCGGTTTCTGAAATCAACTTGTCATTACTAATTCGTCTCTTCATTTTCACTAATATTGAGATTATTGCCTATTATCATAACAAATCATTATGCAAAAAACAATACGTGTGCGTGCTATAATAATGGTATTCCAGCTAAAAACGAAAGTAGCGAAAGTCATGATCTTAAAAGTACGGAATAAGTCATTTTTATTAGGCGTTAGTGCTTTCATTGTTTTCTTGATCTTTATGAGCGGCGTCTTAACCCACGCTGATTGGATAAGTAACTTTGACAGTCAAGTGAGTCAGTTTGTAAGAAGTGATCTCACACCTAAATTAACCTTGTTAACCATTCATTTTACACAATTAGCCAATGTCATACCGGTCATTTCATTCACACTCGGCATGACGCTGATCTTGACTTTAACAGACCATTTCCGGGCTGCGGTCTTTCTAGTCATCAACAGTCTGGGGCTGTCTGGCCCTGTCAACATGTTAGTCAAACACTATGTGAATCGCCCACGTCCTACCCTTCATCATTTAGTAACCGTTCACTCCACCAGCTTTCCAAGCGGGCATTCGATGAGCGCTATGATGATTGGAGGGAGCCTCATCATTATCGCAAATCACTTGTTAAAAAAGCGAAGTTACCGAGTGATCTTTGATATCCTAATTGGATTACTTATTTTCTTCATTGGTATTAGTCGAATTTACGTTGGTGTTCATTTTGCCAGTGATGTTGTAGGCGGTTGGTCGTTAGGTCTATGCCTATTATTACTAAGTCAATTTGTCTTTAATCGATTTTTGGGAGGGACAGCATGAACCAATTACCAAATGCACTGCAATTTAGTCATCAGCTTTTAAAAGAAGCTGTATCAACCGGTGATCAAGTGATAGACGGAACTATTGGGAACGGAAACGACACATTATTGTTGGCCAAATTAGTAGGCGAAAACGGGACAGTGTATGGTTTTGATATTCAGCAACAGGCCTTACAACATACTATTAGCTTACTCAAAAAAAATCTTTCCAGTCTCCAAAATGTTCAACTATATAAAAAAAGCCATGCTGAAATTGACAATATTTTAGACGACAACGTTAGAATTTCAGCCGCTATCTTCAATTTAGGTTACTTGCCGGGTGGCGATAAATCAATTATCACAAAAAGTACATCCACATTAACAGCATTAACAGCGTGTTTAAAAAAATTACAGATAGGTGGACTGGTTGTGATGGTGATTTATTACGGCCATCCAGGTGGCAAAAAAGAGGAAAAATCTGTTGTTAATTTTTGCCAGAATTTACCACAAAAAAACTTTGCTGTCTTGAATTACAGTTTTGTGAATCAGGCACATGAACCACCATTTGTTCTCGCCATTCAAAAATTAAAATAATTTCATAACGCCTTATTTTCAGCCACTTCTTCACTTGATTGGAAATAAGGCGTTTTTATGGCCTTTGATCCTGTACATCTGTCTTTTTTCGATCAAACCAATTAATGGCGTATGCGGTTAAAATCAATATTAATCCTACAACGAAAACGTTGTGAAGCGAACTATATAAAATCATCCTTAATTTTGGTAGGATCGCGCCGGACAGTTCATTAGCGGTTTGCGGATTAATGAGCTTATCCATCATTTTTAGCGTTGCACCATCTGTTTGACGGACACCTCGAAGCATTGTCATATTCATCACAATTCCAAAAACAGAAATCATTAACGTCTGCCCAAGCGTCCGGCAAAGCGTATTAAAAGAAGTTGCAACTCCGATTTCAGTCGGTTTAACAACGTTTTGGACACTGATAATAGACGTAGTGGTGGTTAATCCAAATCCTATACCACAAATAGTCGATATCAATAAAAATGCTGTAAATGGCGTGTATGCGGGTATCACTACCATCGTAATGGCACCGATCAGAATAAAAGCCAAACTAATATTAATGATTTGGGAGGGTGATAATTTTACCAATAATTTTCCCGCTACAAATGATCCAACGATCCACATCAAGGAACTTGGTGTCACAGCAAATCCTGCCATTGATGCCCGAAGTCCCAAGATTCCCTGCGTCCAGTCCGGTAAATAAACTTCGTAAGCAATCAAAAAGCCACTCATTAAAGCAATTACCAAATTTTGAACGACAAAAGTCCGATTCCCAAAAAGTTCCATTGGAATTAATGGGTCGGATGCCAGTCGCTCTTTTCTGATAAACATCATTGCCGACACAATTGTCAGTATTGTACAGCCTGCTACGATTTCCCAGCGAATCGGCGTTTGTCCAATCACTTGAAAAGCGTACATGACAGCTAACAACATAATTGTCAGCCAAGCCGTTCCGCCAATATCCATTTTGCTTTCAATCTTTCTCTTTTCCTCATGTAAGAAAAATTGAATCATTAATAATACAATTATCCCGATTGGCAAGTTAATAAAAAAGATCCAGTGCCAGCTGAGATTATCGACAATAAATCCACCAAGCAATGGTGCGATAACGGAAGCAATGCCCCAAGCCGAACTATTTAGCCCTAATACTTGGGCCCTTTTTTCAAGAGGATATATATCAGCAATAATCGTATTAGCGACCGGTAAGATTGCGCCTCCCCCAATACCTTGAATTGCCCGCCAAAAAATGAGTATGATCATTGAGTTAGAAAGCCCCGACATAACCGATCCAATAATAAATATAGTTGTCCCAATCATAAAGATTGGTTTACGGCCAATGCTATCGGCTAATTTACCGTAGATGGGTGTTGCAATTGCATTGGTTAGAAGAAAGATAGAAAAAACCCAGTTCATCAAAGCGACCCCGCGTAAATCTCCGACAATTGTCGGCATCGCGGTTGAAACGATTGTTCCTTCGATTGCACACATAAAAGTAGCAACAAAAAGTGCGATTGTCACCAAAATAATATTTCTTTTAGAAGCTGTTGCAGTCATTAAATGACCCCTTTCATTATTATAAAATGATTAAAATCGAATCCAGTTTTGAGACAGAAAAAGAGCCGGCACAAAATAATCTTTTGTACCAGCCCCATCCCACGTAATTAAATACGTAATTAAAATATTTAGTTAGTTATTAAAATATTCTTTCAGAGCGACAACCTTGTCGGTATGTTCCCAAGGCAAGTCAACATCTGTTCGACCAAAATGACCGTACGCTGCGGTTTGTTCGTAAATCGGTCGCTTTAAATTGAGCATCTTAATGATACCAGCTGGGCGTAAATCAAACAATGCCCGAGTTGCCTCAATCAGCTTTTCTTCGGATACCTTTCCGGTCCCAAACGTATTAATATCAATTGATACTGGTTCAGCAACACCAATCGCATAAGCAAGCTGAATCTCAACTTGATCAGCCAAATGAGCTGCAACAATATTCTTAGCAATGTATCTGGCAGCATAGCTCGCTGAACGATCGACCTTTGTCGCATCTTTTCCAGAAAAGGCTCCACCGCCATGATGCGCATAGCCACCGTAAGTATCAACAATAATCTTTCGACCAGTTAAGCCGGCATCGCCTTCTGGGCCGCCAATAACAAAGCGTCCGGTTGGGTTAACCAAGTATCTGGTTTTATCGTCTAAGTACTTTTCGGGTATCACTTGCTTAATGATTTTTTCAATGACATCTTTACGAACTTGGTCCAGTTCAACGCCATCCGCGTGCTGCGTGCTCAATACAACTGTGTCAACGCGAAACGGTTTGTCATCATCATTATATTCAACCGTTACCTCAGCTTTTGCATCAGGGCCAAGGTAGCCAATAGTCCCATTTTTTCGAAGTTCAGCCTGCTTCCGCATTAACTTATGCGAAAGGGAGATCGGTAATGGCATCAACTCAGGTGTTTCGTTAATGGCATAGCCAAACATCAGTCCTTGATCTCCGGCACCAATCTTATCAAATGGATCGGTATTGCCGTTTCTTTCCTCAAGTGCTTTGTCGACACCTTGCGCAATATCAGGCGATTGTTCATCTAATGCGACAATCACCGCACAAGAATCCCCATCAAAACCATACTTTCCATTACAATAGCCAATTCGTTTGATTGTGTCACGAACGACTTTTTGAATATCAACGTAAGCTTTGGTAGAAATTTCACCAAATACGAGTACTAATCCAGTTGTTACTGAAGTTTCACAAGCTACTCGAGCGTCAGGGTCTTTAGTTAACAAGGCATCCAAAATTGCATCACTGATTTGGTCAGCAATCTTATCCGGATGGCCTTCTGATACAGATTCCGAAGTAAATAAATGTTTTTCGCGCATTTTATTTCCCCCTATATATTTTTTAGGTTACAAGGCTTCTTCACGTCTGGCGTGAATCCTATCGGGAACTCATAACCTAACCATATTATCATAAATTTTTTATTTTTGGAACCCAATTTAAAGACTTCGTTGACCGAATCCAAAAAAACAATTAGGATTAATTTTAAAGACTTTTAAACGAAGGTGAAACTTTGACTACCAAACGTTCAGCTTTGACTCAGTTATCAATTCGGATTCTGATCCCACTTTTTGTGTGGATGCTCTTTTCCAACGTTGGACTAAAAATTTTTTTTATCAACTACCACTTGCTGTATCTCTTTTTTATCGGATTAGGATTCTCCGGCCTGTTGAGTCAAGTTATCTCTAAAAATAAAAATGCTATTATTTTCACCATATGTGATGCCATCGTTGTTCTAATGGGAATTAAAATACTATTGAGTGACCATTCTTTTAACGGCTGGCTGCTGCTGTTGGATTTTGTTTTAGCCAATATATTAATTCTGACAAGCATTATCAACGAGCCACATTGCCAGTGGATCATTTATGGGATCATCAATGGCAGTGGTATTGTTTTTTTATTTAACATTACTTACCATCACTACTTTTCTTTAATGTCATTAATGAGTATTACCCTATTGATTTTTGCAAATATCTTTTTTTCTTTTCCTGTGTTTATGAAAAAGGGCAATAGACTGTCACTATTAATTATATTAGTGTTAATTTTGGCGATTTGTATCACATTAGAATTAACTTTTCTCAAAATTATTTTCATCAGCCTGATTTTAGGGTTCTATTTATTCTTCGAATGGAAGGTTAACAATAATAAATATGACAAACGTAATAATACCTCTTTAATTTGTTTACTTTTATTTTCTTTAGCTGCTTGTCTCTAACCAAATATTAAGCTTTTCTTTACTTACTTTAATTTTATTCAAAGTCATCTGACCAAGCGGATTTTACTCCATTGAAAGTGTTAACATACCAGTTGATCAATAAACGACGGGGGATAAAATTCATTGAATATTAGAGTAATTGGAGACATTCGAACCGGCAAAATACAGCCTTCGTTAACCGGGAATGCCATTGTAGACGATGCGTTAATTCAAAATTTTTGTAATGAATTAAAAAATAGTGTTAATCATGCCAGCGTACCAGTCAATATCATTGCCGAGCATTTTTTCAGCCCAGCCATTCACACAGATGATCTTATTTTGATGGATCAACGAATATCAAGGCTTCTTCCCGATGAAATTCGCTCAAAATATTGTATTATCGATGTCGATCACAATGATCTCGTACGTGGAAACGTTCTAAAAGTACTAGATATCTTGAAACGACTAAACAAAGATTCACAAGAAATTTAATTGACCCATTGAAATAAGCATTCAAAAAGGCTCGCAAGATAGGAAGGGATATTGTATCGTTCAATATCCCTTTCCTATCTTGCGGGCTTTTTTAGCTCTTTAATTAACGCGGGTTAGCTACTGTTTCTTATTTCTGCCTATATAAACCAACAACATGACAACCATTAGTCCGACTGTCAATACAAGTGTATCGAACCATGCTTCCGATCTATCGGCAAAGGGCAACTTAACATTCATCCCATAAAATCCCGAAACAATTGGCGGAACAGCTAGAACCAATGACCAAACCGTCAAAAATTTCATTGTCTGATTTAATCTATTATTTAATATATTTCCGAAAGCAGATTCGGTCTCATTAACAACATTGCCCTGAACATCGAACATAGCCTGACACTGTTTATATTCAATTACCAGATCCGAAATCTGTTGGGTTACCCGTTGCTCGACATCAGCAGTTAACCGCAGTTTCTGCTTTAAATCCCCTTGCAACTCCTCTAAAGCGACCAAATTTCCGGCAGTAGCCGATCGTAAATAAACTAACCGGGTCTTCAAAATGGTCAATTCATCCAATCTTCTATTAGTAATAATCCCCAAACGATGGCCGGCAAATTTATCCGCACGTTGACTCACTTCGTCCAACATCTCAAAATATGGCACAAGTATTGCACCAAGAATCGCAAAAATATGGTCACTAATAAGTAAAAAATCTTGATTGGACTGCTGATTGATTAGTTTAGCCTGATCTTCACCATGACAGGAAGTAATCATCACATCATCATTAAATCCAAGAAATACCGGAACCGTTGTGGCGTTCGTGTCAAGACCATTTGCCAAGGCACGAATCACCAACACATTTGTATCACTGAGCGCATCATAAGTTGCCCGTGGTTGTTCGTGACGATCCAGCATATAGCCTTCAAATTTTTGCGGCAATCGATACTTGGAGATGACGTCATTAAGTTCGTCAGTTCGTGGGTCAATCACTTCGATCCACGTATAAGTTTTGAATTTATGAATAGTTATCATTTATGAATTCCTCACAAAATCTATCATCAAGCATTACCACCAAATTGTAAGGTAAGTATCGTCAAAATTCAATGTGTGTGTGACTAAGTTTAATTTAATGACGGCTGGGCTGTTTAGCGTTAATCAAGTGGTATGCCAGCAACATGATTAAAACAGACACAATCGAAATGATCATTGCAACCCTAGTAGATGCACTTACCAACAGGAAACCAAGGATAAAAATAAAGAATGCCAAACTCAGATAATCTGTTATTGGATAGCCTGGCATCTTAAACCGACTAATTCCCTTAGGATGCGCGCGGCGGTACTTAATATGGACAATTAAGAGAACAACCCAAACCACCACAAAATTGATTGTTGAAACACTTGATACCAAATTAAAGACGCCCGCCGGAATAAAATAGTTTAAAATGACGATAATCAATAAAAATGCGGTTGAAAAATTAAGTGCAATATTTGGCACGCCATTTCGACCGAGTTTGGTTAAGAAATTCGACGCATTACCACCCATACTTAACGCATACATTGTTCGACTCGTACTGAATAAACAACTGTTTGTTGCGGAAATTGCGGCCGTCAAAACAACAAAATTTAATATACCTGCTGCTCCAACAATGCCAACTCCGGAAAAGACCTGCACAAACGGACTCGAAGTTGTTGTAATTTCATTCCAAGGGTAAACGCTCATAACCGCAATCATAGAGCCAATATAAAATAGGCCAATTCGAATGGGTAAACTATTAATTGCTTTTGGCAAATTGTCTTCCGGATCATCAGTTTCACCGGCTGTTAATCCAACCATCTCAATCCCAACAAAGGCAAAGACAACCATTTGAAATGACAGCAGGAATCCATGAGCACCCTTTGGAAAAAGCCCGCCATGACTAAACAAATTGCCAAAGGAAGCCGTTGAATTTCCTACTTTAACTGAAAAAATGGCTAACCCAAAACCAACAATGACCAACAAAATAATTGCAACTACTTTAATCATTGAAAACCATGACTCCAACTCTCCAAATAGACCAACGTTAACTAAGTTTGCCGCAAATAAGCAAAGTAAAATAATCAGAGGAGGAATCCATTGGGGAACGCCTGGAAACCAGTATTTAATATAAATACCAGTTGCCGTTAAATCAGCCATTGCTAAACTAATCCAGCAAAACCAATAAGTCCAGCCGGTAACGAATTCCCACCTGTCACCTAAGTATTCTTTTACAAAATCCAAAAATGAATGTTTTGTCGTATCAGATAATAATAGCTCTCCAATGGCACGCATCAAAAGAAAACAAAAAATGCCAACAACCAAGTATGAAATAATAATGGATGGTCCAGAAGTATGAATAGCACTCCCTGAACCTAAAAACAACCCGGTGCCAATTGCACCACCAATTGCAATCATTTGAATATGTCGACTTTTCAACGAACGCGATAAACTATTTGCACCCTTACTCTTTTCCATAATTTTCCTCCAAACAAGTCTTATAGACAACAAAAAAACGCCCCTAATACTTACAAAATAAGTACCAGGGGCGTCTCTTTAGACGCGGTTCCACCCAAATTCTACAATCCAACTCAGAATTGCCTCTTATTGCAGATAAAGGATGCAGCCCTTGTCATTCGCCATAATCCTGATATCGACTTTCAGCAGTTGCCGACTCTCTTTTCATTAGTTACCAAGTATACGGATTCGTGAACAATTGTCAAGGGTTCATAGACAAGTAGTCAAAAAAGTGGTCATTTATTTGAAGTTTTCGTTGAATTAGTGTATTTTAGACTCAATAAAAGTAAAAGATACTTTTAATTTTCGATTGATGGAGGTTGATTTAAATGGCATCCCATACTGCTCTTTTAATTATTGATTATACAAACGATTTTGTCGCCGATAAAGGTGCATTGTCTTGTGGTATAACAGGCCAAAAGCTGGCACCAAGAATTATCGAACTCGCTAATGAATTTGTATCCAACGGCGACTGGGTGATTCTTCCAACTGACGTCCACACACCAAACGACCCATACCATCCAGAAACTAAACTGTTTCCTTCCCACAATGTCCGTGGTACCTGGGGCCGTGAATTTTATGGCGATGTTGCTAAATGGTATGATCAAAATAAAAACCAAGATAAAGTTTATATGTATGATAAAACCCGTTACAGTGCCTTTGCCGGTACTGATTTAGATATACGAATGCGCGAACGTCATGTAGATACACTTCATCTGGTTGGCGTCTGCACCGATATCTGTGTCCTACACACTGCCGTTGACGCCTATAACTTAAATTACAATTTGGTCATTCACGAAAAAGGTGTTGCTGCTCTCAGTTCGGCGGGACAGACGTGGGCATTGGATCACTTTAAACACGTTTTAGGTGCTTCTGTTATTGACTGAAAGTCCATCGATCTTTGCAATATTTCTCTTTTTATTGTTTAATTGTTTTCGAAGAGATTTTTCGACCTTGATGATCAGAAATCGGGAAAACAATTTTCTTCTCCACAACGCTGGGTAAGCATTTCTTATTTAATGTTGTGTGAATAAGGAGGAACATGAATGAGTGAAAAATTACCAACTTATAATCATGACCAATGGCAGAAAGCCAAGGATGCTGTTTTGGAAGAGTATGAGGACTATAAACAGCTTTTAAGACAACAGGGCGTCGATTACACGATAAAAAATGCTCGTAGACTGCTGATTTATCAAGACTTGGTTGCCGAATGGCAGCACAAATTGGATACAGTTATTACGGATTTGGAAGATAATGTGTTCGCCCTCAGTATCTTTAGGGACTTAAAGACGCGAAAAGTCAGTTCTTTATTGGAACGAGGTTACACACATATTTCAAATTGGCCTGACTTTAACCCGAGTGCGCTGGCTCTTTGGCTTGAACTTGAAGAGGACGAAGCTATGGCGTAGCTTGAAATGATAAGGTAGTCGTAAGCATAAGTAGGCCTGTAATTTATCATTACTTTTAAATTTGCATTTTAAAAATCAAAAACACTCAAAATCGAGATCAGTGATAAGAATGAAGTTTCTTATCGCTGATCTCGATTTGCTTTAAAATGCCACATGTATTTTCTGAACTCAGATTAAACACATTGACTTAATCCTTGTCTTTTTTCTTCTCCCCTTTTTCAGCTTTGCGATTCTTCTTAACATACTCTTCTCTGGTTTGAAGGTCTTTGATGTTAATCTTGATTTCAACCGGCGTTAAATCAGTCATGTCATTTAACGCTTGACATAACTTTGCCGTGACTTTGTCAAACACTGTTGGAATACTTTTTCCATATTCCAAGGTAGCATCCATAGAAAGCTTCACTTTCTTCTCATCATTATCCAAATCAACTTTAACACCCGTTGTAGGGTCGACACTATCTGAAAAACGATCTGTCATTGAATCTATCAGATTACCTTCGAGTGACAAAACGCCATCAACATCTCGAACTGTATTTCCAGCGATCTTTGCCAAAACATCGTCATTATAAGTCAATACCGTTTCTAGACTTGTATTTTCTTGAGCCATGTCAGCTTCCTCCTAAAAATTAGTTGTTCATATATCCCAAATAACTTAATTATTTAACTCGTTCATCATGAACCGAGTTTGCAATCTCATCCTTTTGACTGTTACTTTGCTGCTCCCATTCTTTTTTGGTTAAAACATCATTGATATTCAAATTCAGTTCTACAACATCTAATCCAGTATAATTTTTGATCGCGTTTTGCGTCCTTGTACATATTTCATCAAAAATTTTTCGTGCATCGGATCCATATTCAATTGTCGCATCCATATCCAATGCAACTTGTTTATCACCTACCTCCGCGTCTATGCCTTTAGTTGGATCCGTTTTTTTAGAAAATCTTCCCGCAAGCTCACTAATCATACCGCCATCTAATGACAATACGCCATCAACGTTGCGACAGACAAGACCAGCAATTTTTTCGATTACCGCATTATTAAACGTTAGTTTCCGAGTTAATTCAGTGTCTTGGGTTACTTTTGTGTCCATTAAGCTCAGCTCCTTTTTATGATTTCAAACATCTGCTTTAATCATCGTTAACTAATTGATTAATCAAACTTTTAATGCCACCAAATTTGCCAACAACAGCGCCAATCAGAGCACCTGCAATTCCCAAGGTCAATACAAGCATGACCCCGTTAAAACCGCTGAAGGCCCAAACAACGCCGCACACCATACCAATAATGCCACCATACACAATTGAGTTCATGTTGCTCCCTCCTAAACCACTCGAGGCTGACGCGTTCGCTTATTTTTCATAGAATCGCGAGGCTTTACCTTTACACTTACCTTTTTTACCGGAATATCCATTATTCGACCAATTTCTTTAACCACGATCATTTGAATCTCTTCTCCTATTTTTACCAAGCCCTCATTGTCACGACCGACTGAGGAAATTCTTACCCGTGTCTTTCTCTTTCTCCCAGTAATCCTGATGTTGGCCTTTACATCGGTAACAGATCCTTGAGATAGAATCGCTTCCTGCAAGACTTTCTCAACCGCTCGTTGAGAGATACTTAATTTCCCATTTGGTGAGTGAAACTCAAGGCTCTTCACCTTGGTTGGTGCCAATAATGAAAAAAGTATACCAATTATGCAGGTTAACCCAATCAGGATGCTAAAACCAAATGCCGCCAATTCAACCCAGATATCAGATGTTTGGGTAGTCCCAATCACAACTTTTGATAGATAGTCAATTGGAACCACCAATCCGACAAACCACAAACTTTGGACCAGCCCAATGACACTTAAAATCAGAATCGCAAATTTTGAAAAATGACGCATGGGTTCTCCTCCTTTCAAGAGGTCAGCCCTAACTGGCCAATCCGCGAGTTAATAAGGAAACCAGGAATACCAGGATTACTGCCCCAACAACTGCCGGAACAATTGCGATTTCAGCCAGTTGCGGTCCCCAAGAACCCAGTAGTGCTTGGCCAAGCCATGCCCCAACGAGCCCAGCAACAATGTTGCCAATCCATCCAAGCGGTAAATTGCGACTGGTAATTGCCCCTGCGATTGCTCCAATAACACCACCAATGATCAGTGTCCAAATTAAACTGAGCATCATCATCATCCTTTCCGCTATAGAGATAAAAAACGTCATAGCATTTTCGCTATGACTTAAGTTTACAATAATTTATTTCTTATTGTGTGAATAAGTTATGAAAAAAGATAGGCTTTTTTAAGAATTAATTTGGTCAATAAAGTGCCCTTTACAAAACAGGAATTTTTAGAAATATCATCATCAATGCCCATATCATAAGGCTAAAAGCCACCTACTTAATAATCAATGATGAAGCACCCGCCAATAACGCAACCACAAAAATCAAACTCATCATTGCGATATGAAATCGTTTATGCATCACAAACAACGCCAGGTACTCTCGGATAACTGCATTTGGTAAATAATAAAAAGGTGTTTTGGCACCGATTCCAGTTGCTGGAATACCTAATTTACCAGCCAGAATACCACCACGCAACGTATGAAAATTATTTGTAACAAAGACAATTTTGTTATCATCACGACCACTATCGTTTTTAATGATCCGGTCGGAAAAGATCAAATTTTGTCTCGTGTTAATCGATTTATCTTCAACAAGTGTATCGGTTTCGGGAACCCCTTGATCTAGGGCGTACTTTTTCATAGCAACACCCTCGGGAATTTTCTCGTCTCCACCTTGACCACCAGAAAAAATCAATTTAGCGTGTTTGGCCGTTTTTTTCAGTTGCAAATGATAAAATTCAATCCCTTTATTAATACGATTTCCAAGTAGTCTGCCAACTTTGTAGCCATCAATTAAGCCACTTCCTAAAACAATAATATAATCCTTGTCATATTTTGGAAAATACAGGTTATAAACAATCATCGAAACCATCGTATTCCAAACCGTTAAAAGAATATAAAAAATAAACAATGTCAAAAACATGGTAATAAAATTTTGAATTGGTTTTGGTGCATTTATTGGATCAAACAAGAAGAATATATCAACTAAAATGACACCTATTCCAAGAATCAAGGTCAGAGAACTGCTAAGACTTCGTCCTTCTCTTTTCCACGCAAAATAGGCGTTAATAAATAAGAATACAAAACTGAAAATTAATCCACCACCAACTATAACCACAACCGCCATAAGCAAAATCGCAAAGATTGCTGCAAGCAACACATTTTGAATCACTACCAATGCTTCAAACAAAAGCGCCATAAAGCACAGAAGATTCAAATTAATCAGCCAGCCAATAACAGATGTGTTTCTTTTTTTAATTAGATATGTTGCCAAGACTACAAGCAAAACCACTTGAATACCCAGCATCGTTAATAATCCCGATAACATCGTAAGTTCCCCTTTCCCAATACAAAATAAATCTAGCTAAGAATCTGTTTCAATCTTAATTCTAGTCTTTCATACTTAAATACACCTTATTAATATAATTTATACCAAAACAAAAGAGCTGGAAATAACCGTTCATCCAGCCCTTAATAAATGATTCAGTAAGGTATTCCAATCTTCCCAGTTACTTAAGACTGGCATCATGGATTACTATCTTTCCTTACACCAAACATAGTATTGATAATTTGAATTTAAGTTTAAGCACGAAACTAAACAGTTGGTCGCTGCTTTCATCGCGATGATAGGTCGTCGCTTTTAACAACGCCATTATCAATCCCCCATAATGATAACAACGACACTGCTTCAATACTTTATTGATTAGATTGCTTTGAATTATTAAAGTCATTCATCTCTTGTGAAGAAAAGTCTTTAACAAAGTCCAAAATCTCTCTGACTTTATCTTCACCATAATGTGTAATCCATTCATCAAACCTAGCAGTAGTTAACTCGGTCACTTTGCTTTCAACCTGTTCACCACTTTTAGTCAGATGAAGATATAATCTTCGTCGATCGCTTTCTGCCGGCTTTTGATAAATATAATCATGTTGTAATAGAACTTTGATTTGCCGTGAAATTGCGCTTCGCGTTACCTTTCGTTCACTCGCAATGTCCATTAATGAAACATGTTCGCGATCAGCGATTGTATGCAATATCAAATACTGTTCAAAAGACAATCCGTACTTCGTCGCCGGCTCTGAAACAAAATTATCCAGATACTTAAGCGATGACAGATACACATTAATTGCCTCTTGCAATAATTCTTCGTGCGTTTTTGTCATTTCCCTCACCATTCCCCAATAATTATTAATATCAATACTGCACTAATTATATATTGTCTGTACTGTTGTATCAACAATATACCGCTAGTTTTGGGAATTTTTTGAGTATCTGCCTTATAATTGATACTAGAAAATGATTATTGGAGGTCACATGTCAGATATTTTAACTCAGACCATTCATCAAATTGAATTAGGGATTTTTAACCGTTTTGTTCAAATTGCAACCAAGCATCACCTTCATTACGTTGCAACCGGTGGCACTCTTTTGGGTGCCATTCGGCATCACGGATTTATTCCCTGGGACGATGATATGGATATTGCCATGCTAAGAGATGACTATCAACGTTTCTTGAAAATTGCGCCAAAAGAATTTAAAAATGACCACTATTTTTTACAAACCCCATGGAGTGATCATAATTTCGCACTAAGCTATGCTAAAATTTTAGATCAAAATACTTTTATAGAAGAACACAATAATATTAATAATGCTCGAAAGGGTGTTTTTCTAGATATCTTTCCACTCGATAAAATTCCAACTTCAGATGCAAAACGTCGACGACAAATGATCGATATCAAAAGACTCGATAGCCGAATTTACCTTAAATTGCGTTATAATATTATTGATAACCCAATTAGAAAGTTTTATGGTGCTCTCTCTACAGAACAAATAGACACAGCAAATGACTTTAAAAAAGCCCGAGAGAATATGATGACTGCTTATAATGACCGCGTAAACCTAGATCAGGTCAAGAATCTAGCGTCTCAATATGCCTATGAAAAAGAAATCTTTTCACTTGAACAGCTTCAAGAAACTGAAATCGTTCCCTTTGAGGACACGCAAATTATCGTTCCAAGTGACTATGATGCTATTTTGAAACAAATGTACGGTGATTATTTAAAGCTGCCGCCAGAAAATCATCGCTCGGAAAAACACATTATCAAGCTTATTTATAATAATCAAGAATTCGAAAGATAACGAGTTACTTGCATTCGGGCATCATTTTTGGTAGTTTATTGGCAATTAGTTATTAATAGATTGAAGGTGTTATTATGTTTGATCCTAACCAATCACGTTTCGCTAGCTTTAGTATTGTTTCAACCTTGCCTGACCAAGCAATCGACAATGTTTGGTTTATTATCGACAATGATTTACAAAATGTTTTCCCATTATCAAATTTAATCAAGTTTAATCTAGTTAATAGTGATGGGAAGCTTTCATATGATTTTATCCAAGGAAATGAATTGGTCGCTACGTTTGACTCACCTTATCCATACGATAACAGTTACCCCAAGTCATTAGTTGTCTATGACAGTGGCAACCGCCAAATCATCGCAACACCATCGGAAATTAACATTTAAGTACAAAGAGCTGGTCAACATTAAATTGTTGGCCAACTCTTTGTTTGTAAAAACAAAAAAAGATAACCATTTAAAAATTGGTTATCACTTTTGTAAACCTCTGACTGCTCCGGCTGGGTTCGAACCAGCGACCTCTTGATTAACAGTCAATTATTCTACCACTGAACTACGGAGCAAAAATATATTTTGTATCAAACGCGATATAATATTTATATCATATCTAACACGGAAATGCAATAAAAAATGAATAAAAAAAGATTTTGCTTAGAGACTCATTTGAGAAAATCCCTAACTGCTCCGGCTGGGTTCGAACCAGCGACCTCTTGATTAACAGTCAATTATTCTACCACTGAACTACGGAGCAAAAATGTTTTTCTAAAAACAACATATATATTTATAACATAAATTCTCATATCATGCAAACCTAAATTAGTTTTTTTATCAGGCAATATGATTTTCTTTTAAAATGATGCTGATTTCTTCTTTCATTTCAGGTGTTTTTTTCCACTCCTCAAAATGATCCATATCTTCGGTTGGCATCACGTAATTTTCATTAATATAACGCTCATATTTCTGCACGTGAGGTGAATGAGGGATATTTAGTTGTAATATCCTAACCTGCTTAATAAAACCTCTCTCAGCGGCTAATTCGGCCCTTCCATTTTGAACCATATTGCTTATTTCAATATATTTTGTCCCATCATTTCGGGTGATTTCTTCAATTAATGTCAAAACCTCATGGCTTTTCATCTGTTAAGCTCCAATCCTATTTTGCTCCACCAAATCATTATACACAAAAAAACTGATGGCACAAAGTGTCCATCAGTTTTTTTAAGAGAGAAAGAGAATTGATTAGAAGGTATTTATTTAGTACCCATGAATAATATAGCGTTTTCTGTAAGCGCTGTCAACTTATTTTTAAAAATACGTCGGCATTTCCATTTTTTATCAAAATGTCGTCGTATTTACAACGTTATGATTAACTACTTCGCATCCGGTAAATGTAACACATCCGATGGATGCATCAATAAGGATGGATCATTCAGCACATGCCCGACAGAATACCCTGAAATATTAACAAGGCAGAAGAAAATGACGACTAACAAAACAGCCCATGTCAGTAATTGATTCCCAACTGACATTTTTTCACTAATAACTGAACTGTAAAATAGCCTGTGGACTTTTGAATGAACGTTTTTCTCTTGAGGTGCCGCCTTCTGCATCTCTTCGGTAACTTGTTTTTGATAATTTTGAATACTGAAGTTCTTCTGTACATTTTTCCGTTCAGTTTCAAAATCATGCTTTTCCTTTTTACTCAGTTTCTTAAACCATTTTGTGAACTCACGGTATTTAGTGGTGACTTCTTTCGTTTCGCCAACCATTTTTAATTCACCATAATTAATCCAAGCAACTTTGTCGCACAACATTTCAATTTGTTTTAAAGAATGGCTGACGAAAATAATCGTCTTACCCTCCTGCTTAAATTCCGTTATCTTATCAACACATTTTTGATAAAATGTATCATCACCTACGGAAAGGGCTTCATCGATGATTAAAATATCCGGATTAATATGAACAGCAATTGCAAACCCAAGTCTCGAACGCATTCCGCTTGAATAGCTTTTAACCGGTTGATCAACGAAATCCCCAATATCGGCAAACGCAATAATATCGGGCATCATTTCATCAATTTCTTCATTGGTAAGCCCCTGCATGAGTGACTTCAGTCGAATGTTCTCACGACCGGTTAAATTATTACGCAAACCTGCGTGAATGGCAACAATTGACGTATCTCCACGAACATCCACATACCCCGTCGTTTGCGGTATAATTCCGGAAATAATGTTAGATAATGTTGATTTCCCGGAACCGTTAACGCCGATCAATCCCAACGTTTCACCAGGTTGAATGGTCAATGAGATGCCCATAAGTGACCAGAAATGAGGAATTTGATGCTTTGAGATCGCAAAGAACGACCGTAACTTTTCAGATTGAGTTTTAAAAAGATCATATTCCTTGGTAACATTTTGTACTTTTACTTTATAATTTTCTTCCATGATTGTGTCTCCTACTTCAGAGATTAAACTTTTCGTCAAATATTATAACAGATATCCAAATAAAAATAAGAGGCCGAGAGAAAAGCTTAATCTTTTGCTCCCAACCCTTAGTAACTTAATGTATTCTTTTTGTATTCCCATTTTTTATAATTTTTTCAAGCGATAAATTTAATTGCAACGTATATTCGTTATCTGCAGATGATTGCGCTTTACGCGGTTCAAACACTGAGCGTGGAATAATTCGTTCAGGGATACTGGTGATCTTAGAACGAACTTGGCCAGTTTCATTAGTTCTGCCAGATTGACGAGTAGAAGCCGACGTGCCCAATTCCTTTTTTAATGACTGTTCAATTTGTTCATTAATATTACCAGCGGTTCCAATTGTTGAGTCACCATTATGCGCATCCAATTCGTCCAAGTGGTACTTCACAATAATTGCGTTTAACTTATTACCGTAGTTCATATCGGTGGCATAGGTTGTTGCCAAAGCCATCGCTGCGTCACTGGCAGTAACCGCATTAGTCGTCCATGTTCCTGAATAATAATTAGGATCCACCAACGTACCATGACGCAATAAACTAGCATTGTCACGAATAGAAGCAACGATGCTTGGATATTTTTTAAATTGAGCAGCCGTCATATAATGTTTCCCTTTGGAGGTATATTCACCAGTACTCATTGTCACAGATTGTCCATTATAAGTCCCTTTAATTCCAAAATAATTATTTGCCTCAGTTGAAAGAGTTGAACGACCAAAATCACTTTCGACAATTGCCTGAGCCATCATTACTGAAGGATATAAGTGATTCTCTCGACTAACTTTTTGAACCGGTACTTTCAGACGATTAATAAAATCGCTTGATACACTAGCACCGGCTGAATGACCGTTGAAAAACAAAAAGCCAGCAGCTACTAGAAGGCAAACAGCCCCCTTGGCCAATAATTTTGTTAAATGAGATTTGATTCAAAAAACCTCCCCTGCTTTTTCTAATCCATATGCCAAAAAATAATTATACCTTAAAATGGTATGGAATCAATGGTCTGCTGTCAATTATGATAAAAACTTTGAAGATACCCAATATTTAGCATCCGACCCGGGGCAAGCAATTCGATACCATATTGACTTATCATTAATACGATAACCCATTTTATCAACTTTAACTTTTGTACCGACAGTTAACTTTACTTGAGCTAATTTATAATGCTTCATAAATTGACCGGAAGCACTAAAATCGGTGTACAAATAATTTGCCTTAGCAGCAGATGAAATAACCTTGTTTGCAGTAAAATCAACTTTTGCTACTTTTTCTGGGAAAGTAGCGACATTGACCCCCTCAATCCAGCTTTTGTTCTTGCCAATTTTAATTCGATACCATACATTCTGCCCTGTAGCTGTTTTGACAAGTGCCGTTTGATCTACACTGTATTTAGTCTTTGATTTTAAAGAACTGATTTTAGCGGTCTTCTTGGCTAATAACGGTGACCCCAATACATGATTATAAAGAAGCCCGTTTGTTGCCTTATTTGGTACAAGGCTACCACTTGTTGCCCCTGTATAAATTGTTGAAAACTGAAGTGCGGGTGCATAAACCCAAAAACGTTTAGATTTGCTATTTGGATAAAATCTGAACCGGTACCAATTTCCTGATGATTCCCTTTTGACCCCACGCATGTCTAAATAAACCGTTACTCGTTTCTTGACACCCAACGACTTCCAACTATAACGCTTCTCATTTGCACTGGATCCCTTTATATGATTATAAACATAATAGTTGGCATATTTTTTAGATAGCGGTACCGATTGTGCTGCACTGGCTTTGTAATATTTGACGCTGGAAAGTGTAGGTGTTGCATCTTGAGTTGTTGTGGTTACCGAGTTTGAACTATCACTACTGGAGGTACTACTACTCGAACTTGTAGAATCTGTCGCATTTGAAGAAGTAGACGCATCTGATGAGGATGATGAAGCCTGATCAGTTGTTTCGCCAAAAGTTTTATCCAAACCATACTGTTGAATAATCTTAATTGCTGGCAGTCGTGTTTTCCATTTGGCCGTTACTATTATACTCAACGGTTGGCATTGACACAGACTGCCCATTATAAGCGCCTTTAATCCCAAAAAAATTGTTGGCCTGCTGTGTAAGCTGACTTTGACCCCAACCGCTTTCAAGAGCCGCCTGTGCCATCATTACTGATCCGTAAAGATTATATTTGGCGGCTGCTTTTTTAACATCACCCTGATAGTCACTTATAAAACTGGTTGCTGATGACGCCTGCGCCGTTAAATATGTACAATGACCAGGAAAAGCTAATGCAAATATTGCGGATGCAGAAATCACTAGTGCAACCATTGCTAATTTAATAAATCTTCTCAACATTTCCACCCCTTGATTGACACTTCACCCTTATCATATTAGAAAATTGATGAAAAATGAAGCGTTTTAACCGTTAACTTTTGTATTTTCTTGATTGGCAACTTTATATAGTTTTCTAATAACTGCATATTATCTGTCATTTTAACACAAAATAATTGCCCAAAGCTTAAAACAACGTGTACGAAGATAAAATAATTTAGTCGATTCAAGAAATGTTTTAAGTATTCTAAGGGGTAAATAATATATGAAAGACCTCCTAATTTTTACTACCATCAATAGTTGTTCACAATAAAAAAAGCCGAACCAAAACTTACTTTTGATTAGACCTCTTAAATTAAACTTGTGAGGAAGCGAAGACTTTGTTACTAACCACTTCTCTAAATTTTAAAAATGTTATTCAACTGTGACACTTTTTGCCAAATTACGCGGGCGATCGACGTCCAAGCCCTTATTTAAACTTGTAAAGTATGCGATCAACTGTGCCGGAACAACACTCAGCAACGGTGTAATCATCTCATCTACGTCTGGAATGGTAATCGTATCATCCTCAAGGGCAAGACCACTGCGAACAATTGTGAAGGTCGAGGCACCACGAGACATTGTTTCCTGAAGGTTACTTCGCGTTAAATTAGCTGTTTTTTCTTGCGTAATAATGCCAACAACAGGCGTCCCTTCTTCAATTAAAGCAATCGTCCCATGCTTTAATTCACCAGAGGCAAATCCTTCTGCTTGTACATAAGAAATTTCTTTTAATTTTAGCGCAGCTTCCAGTGATACAGTCTGATCAATTCCTCGACCGATATAAAATGCACGAGGAGCAGGAACAAAATACTTTTTGGCCAAGTCTTCGATAATATCTTTTTCATCAATAATGGCCTGCATGCCTGTGGCAACTAATCCTAATTGCTGCCGAATATCAAAATCTTCGGCAATTGTTTGTTCCTTGGTTTCACCCAACGCTTTTGCCAGAATTGCTTCAACCGCAATCTGAGCTGTATACGCTTTAGTAGACGCAACTGAAATCTCAGGGCCGGCATGAAGCAGCATCGTATAAGTGGCTTCGCGGAAAAGCGTTGAGTTTTCAACATTGGTGATGGTCAAGCTCTTATAATCATGGGCATTTACATTCACCAAGACTTCACGACTGTCCGCAGTTTCCCCACTTTGAGATAAAAAGATAAAGAATGGCTTTTTTGAAAGCAACGGGTCATCGTACGCAAATTCCGAAGCAATATGAACTTCGGTTGGCACATGAGCCAACTTCTCAAATAGTTTTTTCCCAACCAGGCCGGCATGATAACTTGTACCAGCACCAACGATATAAATTCGATCAGCGTCATTTAATGCGTCAATTAAATTATCGTCAATATTTGGCTTACCGGATTCCTGGGTATAAAGTGCAGCCAACTTTCTCATCACATTAGGCTGCTCATCAATTTCCTTTAACATGTAATATGGATAAGGCCCTTTGTCGGTCTCACTTGCATCCATATCAACGTGGAATGGTTTACGCTCAACCTTGTTGTGGTCAGCATCTTCAATCTCAACTGAATCCGGCTTAACTGTGACAACTTCGCCATCATGAAGTTCGAGGAAATCATGAGTAACATTCAGCATAGCTGGAGCATCTGAACACACAACATTGCACCCGTCACCAAGTCCAATTAACAGTGGGCTCTTGTTTTTCGCAACATACAGTGTCTCGGGATCAGTACTGTCAATCAACAGAAATGCATATGAAGATCCCTTTAACAAGCTCAACGTCTTCAAAAAGGCCTGCTTGGTTGATAAGCCTTCTGTTTGAACAAAATGGTCTACCAGCTGAACAACGACTTCAGTATCTGTTTGACTCGCAAAAGTCGTATTGCTTAAATATTCTGATTTTAATTCTTTATAATTTTCAATAACGCCATTATGAACGAGATAAAATCTATGATCCTCGGAAAATTGAGGATGCGCATTTGCTTCGCTGACAACACCATGCGTTGCCCAACGTGTATGCCCAATTCCAACGGACCCATGAACGTCTGGTCCAACGGCGGCTTCTAACTCGGAGATACGGCCTTTTCGTTTGATTAAATAGTCTTTACCATTTAAGTCATTTACGTAGATTCCAGCAGAATCATAGCCACGATACTCAAGTTTTTCAAGGCCTTCCAACAAAATTGAAACTGCATTATCATTTCCGGTTACGCCAACAATTCCACACATTTTATATTCTCCTCAACAATCAAAATTGGTATATACACCATTAACTGTTATCCTTTTTCTATAACACGTATAATCTACACAATTACGAACAAAAAGTCAACTAATAGTTACAAATGGTATAGGACAATTATTCTTTTAAATAAAACCTAAGACTATCAGTATTTTTAAAACAAAATGAAAAGACTACCAATTATTTACGATAGTCTTTTCATACAAAATGATTTAATTTTATTTAATCAATCCCAATTTCTTCACGGACAACATCCGCAATTTTTTGAGTGTACTCATCAACCAAATCTTGAGTTGGTGCTTCAGTCATAACACGTAGCAACGGCTCTGTTCCGCTCGGTCGTACAAGGACCCGACCGTCACCATGCATCTCTTCTTCAACTTCTTTAATAGCTGCTTGAATTTTTTCATTTTGAAGACCATCTTTTTTATCGCGAACTTTTACATTGATCAGTCTTTGTGGATATTTTTTAATTTCGCTTGCCAGCTCAGAAAGCTTTTTACCAGTAGATTTCATGACTGATAACAACTGAAGGCTTGTCAGCATCCCATCTCCGGTTGTATTAAAATCAAGAAAGACAATGTGCCCAGATTGTTCACCACCAAGGTTATAACCGTCAGCATTCATCTTTTCAACCACGTAACGGTCACCAACCTGAGTTTTAACACTTGTCATACCGGCACGTTCCATTGCTTTGTACATTCCAAGATTACTCATGACCGTCGTCACAATCGTATTTTTCTTGAGTCGTCCCCGCTCAGCCATATATTTTCCACAAATATACATAATGGCATCACCGTCAACTAATTGGCCATTTTCATCCACAGCAATACAGCGGTCACCATCACCATCAAAGGCAATCCCAGCCTGAACACCCTTTTCAACAACCATTTTTTGTAGGTTTTCAGGATGAGTCGACCCAACGTGATCGTTAATATTTAGACCGTCCGGTGTCGTCGCCAACGTCTCAAAATCAATTCCCAAATCAGCATATAATGTCGTCACAAGTTTGCTTGTGGAACCATTTGCTGAATCAACACATACTTTTATCCCGGATAAGTCCTCCGAAATTGTTTGTTCAAGAAAATGAATGTATTTTTGGCTGCCTTCAAAATAATCACCAACAACACCAAGCCCTTCAGCTGCTGGTCTTGGTAAAATATCTTCTTGACGCTCAAGAATTGCTTCAATTTCTTCTTCCATTTCATCGGAAAGTTTATAGCCGTCAGCACCAAAAAATTTAATACCATTATATTCGACTGGATTATGAGAAGCAGTAATCATCACACCTGCATCTGCCCCCTGATTACGTACTAAATAAGCAACACCGGGCGTTGTAATAATTCCTAAATTCAAAACCTCGATGCCGACAGACAATAAACCGGCAATCAAAGCTTCTTGGAGCATTTGCCCAGAAATCCGGGTATCACGTGCGACTAACACTTGAGGCTGCTTTCTTTCCGAATGATGAGTCAAAACATAGCCACCTGCTCGACCACACTGAAAAGCTAACTCTGGGGTAAGTTCTTTGTTGGCAATGCCACGCACACCATCAGTACCAAAATACTTCATGAAAATTTCCTCATTTCAAATAAATTATTAGTTATTCCTATTAATCTTGACAGAAATCCGATCCGGATCAAAACCCTTCACATTGTTAAGTTTCGAATCCAGTTCAACATCTTTGGTTTTTGTCGTTCTAACATCACTGGTATCAACTTCGACTTTAATAGAATCCAGTTTTTTAAGCTGAGCCTGTGTGCCAAATACCCGAACACGCTTAGTAGCAGAGGTCAGCGTAAAGCTCTCGTTATCATCTGTAATTCCCTTTGGTTCCAACTTTATAGGAAGTTCTTTGCTATTGCCGGGGGTAATTGGTAAAGTAACGTCGGCAGTAGCCGGCGTAATTACAACATTAACCGTATTCTGCTTACTATCGAGTGCCTCAACAATTGCCTGGCTGTTAATCGATGATTTGGCGTTTTGGGGAACATTAAGCTGGGCAACAACTGTTTTGATTCGGTTAATTTGATCAGAAGCGCCGGTAATTTTAACATTCTTTACATCTGCTGAAGCGTTACCAGGCTGATATCCTGAAGCAATATTTTCTTTATTATATTTAACCTGTAACGGATAAGTAACCGTCTTTCTTGGTTGAATGTCAACTTTAATTGTAGCCGGTTCAAAACGATATCTCAAATCATTATTTAAACCTTCCTGCTGAATCCGCACCCGATGTGTCCCAACGCCAAGTTTGGAAAGGTCAGCATACACTTTAAAATTCTGAGTGTTGGCTGTTGTCGTAACTAAAGCTGAAGGCCCAGTTATATGAAGTTGAACTTTTTCAGGATAACCGGTCACAAAATATTTATTACTGTTTACAGTCAACGAAAGCTGTGAGGAGATCGTTGTAGATCGATTAGATGTCAATGACGTTGAATTACTGTTATTCTTAACTGAAGAGGTCGTGCTAGGCTGACTGCTGCCAACATACAAAAAGAGCAGAATTGCGAATACCAATGCAAGAAGCCGATAAGCCCAGTTATTAAGTAGAAATTTTTTCAAGATTACCGACCTCCCCGAAAATGACTGTCAATAAAGCTGACAACTGTATTGATAAATGTTCGATGATCCTGTTGGTCTGTATTGGTTAGAAGCTGATTTTGTAAATATTTTAGGTAATCATCCTGGGTCATTCCCCTTAACAGCTCGTTATTCTGGGTAATTGAAACTTCGCCGGTTTCTTCAGAAATAACAATAGTTAACGCATCTGTTAATTCAGAAATCCCAACTGCAGCTCGATGTCGTGTTCCAAGCTCTTTGGGAATTAAATTGCTTTGGGAAAGCGGCAGATATGCTGCAGCAACGGCAACACGATTATCTTTAATAATGACTGCACCATCATGCAAAGGCGTATTAGGAATAAAAATGTTAATCAGTAATTCACCACTCACGTCAGCATCCACATCAATGCCGGTTTCAATATATTCCTCAAGGCCGGTATTCATCTGAATTGTAATCAGCGCACCAATTCGCCTTTTGGACATGTATTGAATGGCCCTGTCAAGCGCCCTAATTAGTTTCTTTGCTGCTTCATTCTCCTTTTTACCTTTAACAAGCAGTGATCCACGACCAAGGTGCTCAAGACCCCGGCGAATTTCAGGTTGAAAAATAATCACCATCGCAATCACTCCCCAATTGATCACCTGGTCCATAATCCATGAGACAGTTGAGAGACCGACATAAACACTTACAATTTTAATAAGTGCAATGATGACAATTCCTCGAAGCAATTGAACCGCCTTAGTTCCTCGAATCATCAAAATTAAATTATAAATAATGAACCAAACGACTAAGATGTCAATTAGATTCGTCAAATTGTGGAGCGTAAAAAAGTCTGACCAGTTCATGGCGGTCTCCCCTCAAAATTTTTTCAAAAACATTATATCATTCAAATTGACTGAACAACTAATCATACCAAATTCTGTGATATGTTTAAATAAATTATAAAAAGTACTTATTCAACAAATTTCCGATAGCATTTATCGGTAAAAAATAGTTTAATTATTATTGTGATAGGAGGTTGTCAAGTTGAGTAATTTGAATAAATGGGTTGTTCGGACATGCTTTATTGTCTGGATCACTTTACTATACTTGTATTTAAGAACGCCTCCGTTTAACTTTTTGGTATTAAATACTTTTCTAGCCTATATTCCAATTGAATTAAGCTTCCACATCTCGATTGCAAAGCCTAAAAACGCGTTCATCTTTTGGTTGTTTGTCATCATCTGGCTACTTTTTTATCCCAATACCCCTTACTTATTAACGGATCTATTCCACCTATCTTTATTGGAACCTTATGGGGTTAATGGCCTTTTGAGATTAAACAATGTCATGTGGTTAAAATTTTCATTATTGCTTATATCAACACTATTTTCGACTTTGCTGGGTATGTGGGGATTAGAAAGAATTGCCGAGGCAGTTTCAGACAGGCTTCGAGTCCATAATACCATTTTTAAACATCTGCTCATCATCGGATTAACATTTGTGACATCCGTAGGTATCTTCATTGGTCGCTTTCTACGAATTCATACAATCTATTTAATCTTAACACCGGAAATGTTCATTAGGCCACTGCTAAACATGTGGAGTAAAGATGCAATCGTTTTTATCGGATTACTAACAATTGTCCAGCTGGTCTTCTTCTATACTCTAAAACTTGTGGTAGCATCGTCAACAAGCAAACAAAACTCACTAAACAAGTAAAGCCTGTGAAAAGCTAAAACGCTTTGACCACAGGCTTTTTTTGAATACAGGATAGGAAGTGACACTTTTTAAAACTTCTGAAAAACATTTTTAATAGCTTTTTAAAATAACCCGACTCAACTTAATCTGCATTTTGATAATCCATTATTAACACTGTTTCAGAATAATTAATATACTGTCTTAGATGCGCTGCCATTGCCCAATCAATGTGCCCCTGCTCCAATAATACCTGGACGCCCTCTCGTTCAGCGGCTAGCGCCTTGATTCGTAAATGTTGATATTGCATCGTGTGATCTTTGATCTGACGTTTACTGTGTTCCTTTGCTAGTTCAATTTGATTACGATAATGAATGATCAAATGGTAAACAGATTGACTATCGAAACGATTATTATCAATATCATCCCGAGCAAAATAACTCGACAATTCTTTAATAGCACCCTTTGCTTGCTCACGTTGAACCAACGCCAGCTCATCGGTAATATCATCCTTACTCTTACGTTGAATACGCCATAAGGAAACCTTATTTTTTAAACGAACCATTTGCTGAATTGACCCGCGACCCATGCGAGTTCTTTTGCCAATCGAATGAATCATGCGACGTTCAAGCCGCTGAAGACGTTCGTTGGCGACTAAAAAAGTTTCTCGAGAAATCTCTTTGGCATCAAATAATCTCTGAATGGCTGAACGTTCGCCCCGCAGGGCCACTCTTCTTATTGCCAGCTCGTCGGCAATAATCGAATCCATTTCTTTTTTATTTTGAAGTTTAAGCTCTAATCGCCTAATCAAGAACTGATAATCCAAGATTAGATCATAAGCCTCTTTTTGATTGTTGGGTCGTCTCTCCTCTTCGATTCGTTGAACAGCCAATTTCATAATATAAAGCTGAGCCTCATCATCAGAAATGTAATGAGAGCCATCATCTTCATCAGCTGCAGCAGCGTCAAGATCATCATCCCCGGCAAAGTTTGCCCGAGTTAATAGAGGTGCCTTATTTTCAGAAATCAATGGCAGCATAATGGTTGCGACCACTAAACTTATAATAATGACGCTTGCTGCGACAAACAATGCCAAGGAACGCGATGGAAAGGGCTGTCCGGTCGAAACGGCGACGGGAATAGACAGTACCCCAGCCATCGTTACCGCGCCTCTAACACCTGATAAACCGGCTAACAAGGCAGCTTTAAATGAATGCATTTGATTCTTAGTTTCGCCATGGCGTTTCCTGGTACGTAAACCACTTACAAATTGATATCCGTAAATCCAAATAACACGAATAGCCAACAAAATTAGCCAAGCCACAAACGAGATCCCAAACGCAGCAAACGTATTAATCTTATCGTTTTCAATCACATTGGTTGTTGCAATTGGCAATTCAATTCCCAAAATCAAAAAGACGATTCCGTTAAGTGTATAAATAATGATATCCCAGGTTTTTTCACTCACAAGCGTCAATTCCGGTTGACTGCGATCTGGTGCAGTCCCGTAAAAATGAAAAACAATTCCGGCAGCCACCACTGCTATCACGCCGGATGCATGAAATAACTCTTCAGTAATTAAGTAAACCACAAATGGTGTCGTAACCCGAAGAACTGTACTAAAAATAACGTCATTAATTCCTTGACGATAAAGCCAGTTTTCCACCATCAAAATAATTGCGATTACAATTACGCCACTTGCGAATCCCATAATACTGATATAGAAAAAATCAATTGCTGCAGCTTTGATCGAAAATACACCGGTTACGGTTGCCGCAATCGCATACTTAAAGGCAATCAAACCACTTGCGTCATTGATTAAACTTTCACCGCTAACAATATGCAGAACCGCCTCAGGTAGATTAGCTCTTTGAGAAATTGATTGAACAGCTACTGGATCGGTTGGTGATAAAATGGCTGCCAACGCAAAACTAACTGAAAACGGCATTGCGGGAATAAGGGCATGAAATAATAAACCGCCCAACAAAGTCGTCAGAAAAACCAATATAATGGCATTTGCCAAAATCGGTCCACGTAACTTCCACAGCTCCTTCTTCGGAAATCGTCGCCCATCATTAAAAAGAAGTGGTGCGACAAAAAGAAGTAGGAACCAGTCCGTTTCCAATGGAATTGATATATGAAGAACCAGCGCAAGGCCAAGGCCTAAAGCAACTTGGATTAAACTTACCGGAATTGCCGGAATAAAATGATCGATAACATTAGAAATAACCACTAACGTCATGAGTAATATGACCGCTTCAAGTATGTGCATTGATCCACTCCTCTTAATGATACTTGTATGAAACTCCTCATACCTAAAAAATGAGTTATTTCTATATCTATAAACTCTTTACTGATTCTTCACCAATAATTCGAACTTCTGTTTCTAAATGGACTCCGAATTTATCAAAAACGGTTTTTTGAACATGTGCAATGACATTTAAATAGTCCGTCGCCGTTGCATGATCAACATTAACAATAAAACCGGCATGCTTAGTTGATACTTGTGCACCACCAATTTGAAAGCCCTGAAGGCCGGCTTCATGAATAAGCTTTCCCGCAAAATATCCCTTTGGCCGTTTAAAAACACTACCACATGAAGGCAATTCCAATGGTTGTTTACTTTCTCTTAATTGATTTAAATGATTCATTTGCTTCTGAATTTTTTCAGCAATTCCGGAAGTTAGCGAAAATGTCGCGGAAAGCACAATTTGATGATTATCCTGAACACTGCAATGACGGTAACCAAAATCCAGCTGGTGAAAATCAAGATGAATAACCTTGTCATCAGACGTTAAAACTTCGGCGCCAGTGACAACGTCATCAATATCTCCACCATAAGCGCCGGCATTCATAAATATTGCTCCACCAACGCTTCCGGGAATCCCTGCTGCAAATTCGACCCCAGTTAATGACTGAGCCTGAGCGGCCTTAGTGACATCAATTAACGCAGCCCCTGCATCCGCAACAATTGTGTTATGATGACGAATTCTTATCTTATTCATCTTAGTCAAAATCATTGTTAATCCATGAATGCCACCATCCCTAACAATTAAATTACTTGCATTTCCAATAACTGTAACGGGAATACCATATTGATTTGCATAGGCTAACAGCTCCTGCGTTTGCCTGACAGATTCAGGAAAAGCTAATATATCGGCCGGCCCACCGGTCAATGTATGCGTGTATTTAGAAAGTGGTTCATTAAATAAAATATCGATATTTGGATAAATATCTGCTATTTCTTTATAATCGTTCATAATTAAATTCCTTACCTTCAAAATAGTTCATGATGATTTTTTAAGATTTTTCAAAACGTATAATTTTATTCTACCACGATTCAACTTTTCGATGTTACTCGGGAAAATGATGGGTTAAAGAAGTCTTTAGTTGCGATTGATGACGAACGTTTGTAAAATGGTAATCAGCAAATGAGGTGAAATAAAAATGAACTTCGCAGCAATGGACTTTGAAACCGCAAACGCCAAGCGGGCCAGTGCCTGCTCACTAGCCTTGGCAATCGTTAGAAACAATCAGGTCACCCATGAATTTTATTCGCTAATTAATCCGGAAACAGATTTTAGTTGGCGCAATATCAACGTCCATGGGATTCACAAACAAGATGTTGCCAATGCCCCTACTTTTCCTGAACTCTGGGATCATATTGCCCCATTGTTCACAGCAAACAAGTTGGTTGTTGCTCACAATGCATCATTCGACAATAGCGTTTTAAAACGCACACTTGAGCGTTATGACCTATTACTGCCACATTATTTGACGTTGGACACACTCAAAACGTCAAAACAATTTTATCCACAAATGGTTAATCATAAATTAAACACGGTTTGTGATGAGTTGCATATCGAATTGGAACATCATCATAATGCGCTTGATGATAGTGTTGCATGTGCCAACATTTTACTCACGCAACAGCAACAATTTGGAAATAGCGTTTTGAGAAACTTTGTAAAGGCCATTTAAAAATATCGAATGCGGGCAAAAATGATGCACTGCATTCGATATTTTTATTTCTTGTCATCCTTAACAGGTAATGACATGATTAAAATGGTTTGATTTTTGGATTCTTTACGACTGGCAACACTAAACCCCAGCTTTCGATAAATATGAACAGCCGCCTGATTATTTTCAAAAACTGCCAGCGTCAACGTATTTAACCTACTATACGAACGAGCCCAATCAACCGCCAAATCCATTAAATTAGTGCCAATGGTAAAGCCCTGATACTCCCTTAGTACGGCTACCCCGATTTCACCAGACTGCTCATCAATCCCATCTACTGTTACAATTCCAATAGGCATATTATCTAAAACAGCCAGTGCCATCAAATTTGTGTATGATTGATTGATCAGTCTAATTTGCTGAGATTCTAACTCTGCCGTAATTTCACCCAAATCCGAATCCACCATAAACGTATTGGATTCTTTTTGAAGCCGACTTAATAAAGTCAAAACATTTTGGGCATCACTGGGTTCAGCTAATCTGAAACTCACTTCATCCGACATTAAATCTCTCCTAAAAGTTTGGTCGTCAATTCTTCAAAACGATTCCCCTTTGGTTCAAAAATCATTGTTCTGACATTATCTCCTTTAGCATCATCCCGCTTAAAAATAATTCTCAAATAATCAGCAGGGATCTCGTCAGAAACAAATTTTGACCATTCAACAACATTAACACCATCACCATTAAAATACTCATCCAACCCAAGGTCATCACCGCCACCCTGCTCAAGGCGATAAACATCCATATGATAAAGTGGTATTCGGCCACTTTGATATTCTCGAATAATAGTAAAAGTCGGACTCTTAATAGGGCGCTCAATACCAAGTCCCTTACCCAATCCCTTTGTAAAAGTTGTTTTTCCGGCACCTAAATCGCCATCAAGTAAAATAAGATCTCTCGGCTGAAGAAATTGGGCAAGTTTTTCGCCAACTTCAATTGTTTGTTCGGCAGAGTTTACCGTTATCGTTTTTTTCAATCGATCATCACTTCCACTTTTAAATAATTATCTAAACCGTTTTATATAATACCACACACAATCAGTCAATTTTAACATTGTGACTAAATCGATAAATCCTGTTAAACGCAAAAGACCGGCAATTTACTTTTGTCGGCCTTTTTTCTCATATTAGGTTTATTGGATCATTTTTATAAATTAATTAAGACAACGTCTGGGCAGCCGTAATGATCGAAACTTTGTAGATATCTTCTTCATTACTACCACGGGATAAATCCGAAACCGGTTTATTTAACCCTTGTAAAATTGGTCCAATTGCTTCAAATCCACCAAAACGCTGTGCAATCTTATAACCGATATTTCCTGATTGTAGTTCTGGGAAAATAAAGACGGTTGCATGTCCCGCTACATTTGAACCTGGTGCTTTCTTATCAGCAACACTTGGCACAAAGGCAGCATCAAATTGCAACTCGCCATCGATTGGAATATCCGGCGCCTGTTGCTTAGCCAATTCAGTTGCTTCTTGAACCTTTGTAACCATATCACCCTTAGCTGAACCCTTAGTTGAAAAACTAAGTAAAGCAACTTTAGGATCAATATCAAATGTCTTAGCCACTTTAGCACTCTCAACGGCTACTTCTGCCAATCCGGCAGCATCCAAATCAATATTAATGGCACAATCAGCAAACAGATAACGTTGATCACCCTTTTGCATAATAAAAGAACCACTGATTAATTTAACGCCGGGCTTTGTTTTAATAATCTGTAAAGCCGGGCGAACCGTGTCACCAGTTGGGTGATTTGCACCTGAAACCATTCCGTCTATCTTGTCCATGTATACCAATGTCGTTCCAAAATAATTAGGATCTTTCAACCATTCACGGGCTTTGGCCTCATCAGTTTTGCCCTTTCGCCTTTCAACGATTGCCGAGACCATTGCATCAATTTGATCTTGAGGCTGATTTAGGTAATCAATAATTTGAACATCATTCAAATCAATGTTTGCGTCACCTGCAACCTGCTCAACCTCATTTTTATCACCTAAAATAACCGGTTTGATAAGACCATCCTTAGCCAACCGGCTTGCAGCACCGAGTACACGAACATCGTTACCTTCAGGAAAAACAATGCTAATATTTTTCCCGTTGATCTTTTGCTTGAGACTTTCAAATAGTTCCATGACAAAATCCTCCAATTCATGCAAAAATTACTTATATTAAGGTGTTTGGGTTACCTTTTCCGGTAATTGCCAATTAATCGGTTCTTCCCCCATCGCAATCAAAGCTTCGTTTGTTTTGGAAAATGGTTTAGAACCAAAGAAACCTCGATTTGCAGATAATGGACTTGGATGAGCAGATTGCAAAACAACATTGGTATCGGTATCAATCAACGCTATTTTATTACGGGCTGCTCTTCCCCACAAAATGAAGACTACCGGTTCTTCTCGAGCCGATAATTTTTGAATAGCGGCGTCTGTTAGTTGTTCCCAGCCTTTACCTTTATGAGAAAATGCTTGACCATTTCTCACAGTCAATACTGAGTTCAACAACAAAACACCCTGCTTCGCCCAACTTGTTAGACAACCATGATGAACAGGCTTAATTCCTAGATCAGACTGAAGCTCCTTATAAATGTTTTGTAACGACGGCGGTATTCTCACGCCCGGCATTACTGAAAAGCTTAGGCCATGAGCTTGATGCGGTTCATGATATGGGTCTTGTCCCAAAATCACAACTTTAACCTTGCTGAACGGCGTCAACTGAAACGCCTCAAAAATATGATTCATATCAGGATGAATATATTGTGTTTTATATTCAGAGATCAAAAATTGGCGCAACTGTTGATAGTATGCTTTTTCGAATTCCGGTTGTAAAACATCCCACCAATCATTTTTTATAAACGGTTTCATTCCCAACACCTCACGTTTTATTCTACCATATCCCTTTTCAAATAACATTAGCAACTATTTTTCCAATCCGTGGTAGAATGTTCTTAATAAACGAAAAGGAAATGTCTCTATGAGTCGAAAAATTCAGATCAATCTGTCCGAACTGGACCATACAAGATCATGCAAAATCATTGATGAATATAAAGACACGAAATATTTAATCGTTGGTAAGTGGGGGCTGGTTTCCGATACTTTCTCGGTCTACTCATTAACAGGGGATGTTCTGGCAGAGGTAAGGCAACAGTCCCTTGGCGTAACACCTCGCTTTGACCTTTTTTGTTTCAATCAATTTGTTGGAAGTTCAGTTCTGCATTTTTCAATGCATTATACAACTTTGTTCATCAACGGCATTAATTGGCTGGTCGTTGGCAATCAGGAAAAACAATCATATATAATTACCCATGGTCGACAAAAAATTGCCTCTATCAAATCATATGCACAAGCCGATCAAGTCATCCGGCTATTGAATGTTGAAAATATTGAGCATGAACCAATGGTGGCACTTATTTCAGCAATTCTAAATCACCCATCGCTGGTTCACACATCGAAACTAAAGTTACCGTCATTGGATAAATACCCTAAGGGTGCTAAACCCCAGTGGGGTGAATGCCATTTTTTAAAGAAATAAAAGATGGTGAATTTTATTTAGATTATGATAACAAAAAGGAGATCCAAGCAAATATTGCCTTGGTTCTCCTTTTTTGGTTACTAAAACATATTTCTTAAAAAACTTTCACACCGACTCATTTAAAATCGCTTCATAACCCGCTCGATGGTTCGTTGTTCATCACGGCGCTTAATCGTTTCACGTTTATCATACTCACGCTTACCTTTTGCAACACCAATTAAAACCTTGGCAAATCCACTTTTCAGATAAACCTTGAGTGGCACAATTGTGACACCCTTATCTTGTGTCGCCTGTCCTAATTTACGAATTTCTTTTTTGTGCAATAAAAGTTTACGATTTCGAAGCGGATCATGATTAAATTGATTTCCTTGTGCATATTCACTAATGTGAACATTCACCATGTAGGCCTCACCATTTCGAATCTGCACGAATCCATCTTTTAAATTAATTCGACGATCACGGATTGATTTAATTTCAGTCCCGGTGAGGACAATGCCAGCTTCATAAGTCTCAAGTATTGAATAGTCGTGACGGGCTTTCTTGTTTTGCGCCATCAAATTATCATTATTTTGCTTATGTTTTCGTTTGGCCATATAATCTCACCTGCTTTTCAAAACAATTAGTGCTTTTTACGACCATATTGTTTCTTAGATTTTGAATTCTTATTAGAACGATGATTATTTCGATTATTATTGTTGTTGCTAAAATGAATATTAGCACCACCACCGTGATTACTGTTGTTACTATGACGTTGATCATTGTTATGACGATGATATGATTCTTTTGGTAAATAGTTACTGGTTGGCGTATCTTCCGGGTTGACAACATCAAAATCAACCGCACTCTGTTCAACATCAACATTGATAACTTTTACCCGGATTGGCTGTCCCATTTTATAGGTTCTATGAGTTCTGCGACCAACAAGTGCCATAAACTGCTCAACATACTGATAGTAGTCATCACTCATTCGGCTGATATGAACCAATCCTTCAACAGTGTTTGGTAATTCAATAAATAAACCGAATTTCATAACAGAGCTAACGACACCATCAAACTCTTCACCGATATGATCATTCATGTACTCGGCTTTCTTCATAGCATCCGTATCACGTTCTGCATCCACCGCACGGCGCTCGTATTCAGAAGTAGTTGTCGCAATTTCATCCAACACATTTGCGTACTTCTTCTTGGTTTCATCATTGATACCATTATCTTCATAATAATGGATCATCCGATGAACCATTGTATCAGGATAGCGACGAATTGGTGATGTGAAATGCGTGTAGAATGGTGCTGCCAAACCAAAATGTCCTAAAGACTGATCGGCATATCTCGCTTGCTTTAAACTCCTCAGCAACATTACCGAAACCATCATCTCTTCCGGTTTACCAGCAACCTTCTTCAAAATATTTTGAAGTGTCTTTGGCGTAATATGCTTAGGATCTCCTTTAACATTAATTCCAAAAGCCGTTAACGTCTCAAAGAAAGTCTTAATTCGATCTGCATCCGGCTGTTCATGGACCCGGTAAATAAATGGAACATGAGCCTCGTAATAATTTTTGGCGACCGTTTCGTTAGCTGCCAGCATAAATGATTCAATCATCTTTTCAGCAAGTCCACGGATCCTTAACTTAATATCAATTGGATGCCCTTTTTCGTCGACAATGATTTCTGCTTCATTATCATCAAAATCAATTGCCCCACGCGCATGACGTTGTTTATACAAGATCCTGTGAAGTTCTCCCATTGTCTCAAACATTGGAACCAGTTCATTATATTCGTCCATAGTCTTTTGATCATGAGATTCCAAAATTTTGTTAACTGCAGTATAAGTCATTCTAGCTTTGGACCGCATTAAGCTTGGATGAATCCGATGCTTGACAACATTTCCCGACTGATCAATTTCCATCTCACAACTCATACAAAGTCGCAATTCACCTTCGTTTAACGAGCAAATGCCATTAGATAGTCGTCGAGGCAACATTGGAATAACCCGGTCAGTCAAATAGACGGAGGTCCCCCGTCTATATGCCTCCTTGTCAATTAGCCCACCAGCCTTTACATAGTGACTGACATCTGCAATATGAACACCAAGATGGTAGTTCCCGTTAGGTAGTTTCCAAGCTGTTACCGCATCATCCAAATCCTTTGACGACTCACCATCAATCGTCACTAAATCTTGGTCGGTAATATCTTCACGACCAGCCTTTTCTTCTTCGGTTACGTGATCTGGAATAGCATCAGCGGCCTGAAGAACGTCTTCTGGAAACTCTGCAGGAATATCGTGAGAATAAACAATTTGTAAAATATCGATACCCGGGTCGTCGACTGCACCAATAACTTCATCCGCAATACCAACCATATAATCTGGATGATCTGCATTGGGATACTCGGTAATTTGAGCAGTAATAACTTCACCTGGTGTTGGTTTTAAGCCAATATCGTTAATATAAAACTTATATTTTGCAATTTTTTTATCAGTTAATTTAACCTCACCAAAATAGTGACGATTTTCGGATTTTGAAAATGGTCCAACGACTCGTTTATACTTTCGATCAGTAATCGATGTGACTTTGCCTTCCGGGCCCCGATCAGATCCAGGCTCCGCCGGCTTAACAATTTCCATTTCAACGGTATCGCCGTTTAATGCATTCATCGTGTTATCAGGTGCAATGTAGGCATCAGGTGCGATATCATCATAAGCAACAAACCCGAATCCCTTATCATTAGCATGAAAAATGCCGGATAACTTTTGCTTATCAGGGTTCATTTGAAACTTGCCATCTTGTGTGACCACCGCAATACCGTCGCGCTCCAAGCCCGCCAATTCCTGAACAATCAGCTTAAAAGACTCTGATCCATGGTATCTTAAAACATCGGCAATTTTTTCTACTGAAAATTCATTGTCGGGATATGTTCTAAGGACGTTCTCAATTTCTGTTTTTAAATCATTATCTTGCAATCTTTATTCCTCGTATTATTCATAAATTTTAGTTAAAAAGTTACTTAAATCAATTTCGAGCTGCTGATGAGCTGAATTAACAGTAATCATATGACTGGCATTTGGGTATTCATGATAACTCACTTTACTATTAACAAGCTGATCACGCACTAATTGACTACTTTCAGGGTTCACTATTTCATCGCTCATTCCCTGACCTATGAAATATGGTTGATGAATTTTAGGAAGATCAGAAGCAACGACTGCACTAAAGTCGGAAATTCTTTTTAGTAAGTCATCAATATGCTCATCCAGCCACTGCAATTTATCGGCCATGACTTTCGGATCTGTTTTATAGCGAAGATAGTTAGCCCGTGCCATCTGCATAAAGGTATTATGAACACTAAACTGTCGCTTTCGAACTATTGGAGAGCCAAATGAACCACCACCGACTAACTCTGGATGTAATTCAAGCGCTCTGGCAGAAAAAATGCCTCCCAACGAGATTCCAAAGATACTAATATCTTCAAAACCTTGATGCTTCATAAATTGGATTGCCTGTTGCGTATCTTCCAGCCAAATTTCAGGAGACCCCTGAAGAATAATATCTTTAAAGTCCGGAGTCCCATGCCCGGTTAACAACGGTGCGTATATTGAATAATTACTTCGCTCAAGGCGTCGGGCCAGCAGCCTAACATCAACTGGACCACTTGCAAATGCATGCATTAAAATAATGGCCTTGGGACCATGTTCGAAATAAAACGACTTATTTGGTGCTTGCATATTCTTTCATTCCCCTCTACAGTATAGCAGCTGTAATTATTTAGAATGACATCATTAACTGTGCACATCAGCCAATCTTGATGCTCGCAGCAACTTCTTTTTAGCTTGGATTTAACATAACTTCTTTTACCCTAACACTAATTATAATAAAAATCCCCCTGTATTTAAACAGGAGGAGTAAATACTAATGAGATGATAACCAAACCAGTCCTAAGGATAATACAAAAAAGATTATTCCCAAAACAACGGTTGTTTTTTGCATGAATGCTTCAAAACCACGTGGCTTCTGCTTGGCAAACAAGTCATCTGCACCACCGGTTAAGGCAGACATCGCATCATTAGTCTTTGATGGTTGCATTAATACCGCGATTGTAATTAATACACAGTCGATCAATAGTAATGTTATCAATAAGTTGTACACGTTACAGCCTCCCACCGTAAAATCGGCTCAATACTACTCATACTAAGTTAACACATTATCAACGTTTATTCCACACCTAGCCATCAACTTTCTGAACTAAGTTTTGTCAAATCAGCTGTTATTTCATGCTGTTTATTTGTCGAAACATTAATATAAAGCGTGTCGCCCCATCGAAGCATTGTATGGCCTGAAGGGACAATTTCAATGCCATCTCTCAAAATCTTTGTTAATAAAGATCCATTTGGCCATGGTATCTGACTTACAATTTTTCCATCCATGTAGGCACCTGCAAATATGGGCGTTACTATTTGTGCGGTTCGACCAAGATGAAACTGCCGTTTAACCTTTAACAACTGTTGAAGCATCGCATAATAAACCGGTTTGCCGTTCAAGGCGTCTAAAACACTATATGCAATTAGGCAAACCGTTGCCAATCCAAGTAGGTGTGTCAATGTACCAACCATCTCTGTGATCAAGAGAATTGCTGTAAAAGGCGCCTTGCTGATAGCTGCAAAATAGCCAGCCATCCCCATAATAATAAAACTCGATAAGTATGTTTGCGAGATAAACCCATATTGAATTGCGATATTGCCAATAATCGCACCAATCAAGCCTCCCAGACAAAGGATTGGTAAGAAGATTCCTCCAGGAAGACCACTGCCATATGAAATCATTGAAAAAGCGAATCGGATCAGGAAGAAAGCGCAAAGCACCAACGTTGAATAGCCGGCGCCCGTCAACTGAAGGATGATATAATTGCCACCACCCAACAAATTCGGGAAATAAGCCCCCAAACCAATAATCAACAGTAACGGAATAATACCCTGATAGTACCACGGTAGTTTGCTAATCCGATGATACCAACCGCCCATTCTTAAAATGATAAGCTGATAAAATCGGCCAAGCAATCCCAACGCAATTCCAAGGATAACGACCCAGATAAAATACCGAAGCGGAAGCGGCTGGCTTTTCATATACAGAACAGGTTTCAGACCAAAAACATAGGTTGCAACCATATCGGATGTGATTGCAGAAGTTAATGAAACAATCCAAATGTTTGTTGAAAAATTATGATAAATTTCTTCAAGAACAAATAACGTACTGGCAATTGGAGCATTAAACGCGGCACTTAAGCCGGCAGCAGCACCACTTGAAATCAGCACCTGCCGGTCAAACCCTACCTGCTTGGTTAAGTGTGCCAGCCCCTGTCCAAGCGTTGACCCCAATTGAATCGAAGGTCCTTCACGTCCCAAGTATAAGCCACTGCCAATTGCAAGAATACCACCGACAAATTTACGCCAGAGCACAGACCACCATGGATAATCAAGCTCGTCTCGTAGTTGTCCTTCAACCTGTGGAATTCCTGATCCTTTGATATCGGGTTGTTGTCGTAACAGCATGCCTATAATGAGACCAACACTCAAATTAATGGCAAGACACAACAACATCAGTATTGGTTTCTTAAATATACCCGTGTACAGGATCTGCATTATCGTCATCATGTGTTGGATGGACCATCTAAAAAGAGAGACCACAATTCCGGCTAAAATACCGATAATAAGGCCATTAAAGATAAATTTTAGCTGAGACAATTTATAGTTACCCTGAACCTGCACGTTTTTCATCCCTTAATCATTTCTAACACTTATCATATCACAACCACTTAAATCCATTTCTTTAGCTTGGGAACCAATAGTGAAATAAGTAATCCCAAGCCAATGATAATCCCCCTTTTAGAATCAGCATCCCCAGTTTGCGGCAATCGATTAGAAGATCGACCCGCTTTTGAAGAACGGGTGGTCTCACTATTTGAAGATTCAGATACCTGCTGTGCCGATGATTTTGGATCAGTGGCCTTTTTAGATAAGACAACATGTTTATTTTTGGAACGTCCCCTAGTTGACCTGCCAGTCTTTTGGGTCACTTGATTATTTTGTTTTTTATCTTCTGCCTTATCATTGACCTCTTTGGAAACACCTTGATCGTTTAATACCACGTTTTGGTTTTTCGTGTCTTCGAACACATCTTTGGGCGTATTTTCCAAAGACCTTTCCTTATTTGTTACCGGAAGTTCAGAATGATTGACCTGCAAATCCATTTTCTTGTCATTATCTTTTACATAATTAATTTTAACATTAGCCGGTGTCATTGTTGATAGCGTTATTTGTTTATCGGTAATAATAGACCGATAGCCATCAATTGAGATTGGCACATAATGCAACTTTTCTCCGAATTTTCCTGAAAGGGTGCTTTTTGAAAGTTGGTGGCCGTTTTCATCGACATTAACAATGGTCACTTTAACATCATTTCTTTGATATTGAAGCAAGTAAAGATCTTTCTGTTTGTCATACGTCGTGGATTGCCACTCATAGCCATAGAATTCGATATTTTCATGAAAAATATCTGCTACCTTGGACCTATCAATCACTTTCAAAAACAAATCATTGCCGGTTTCGTCGAGCCCCTGTACTTTGATCATATGACTGGATTTAAGGCCCATTTTATTTTGTTCCCTGCTAACCTTTTTCGCGAATCGCGATTGTGTCGGATGGCTTGTTCCCTTGTCTGCACTTATTTTATTCACTTCATGTTGAACCTGTCCCTCGTTAATCCCAAAAGTATCCGAACTTAACCCCTTGCTTTTTGCGAGTTGGGTTGACTTTTTAGAATTAATAGATTGATCCACTAGAAGTTGTTTGGACCCTTTTGAAAAGTCTTTTTCTACTAAATGCCTATCAGTTGGCTTTTGTCCCTTGAGATCATCACTTAAATTAGAGCCTGCAAGGTTATTCATCGTTGACGATGGCTCTGCTTCTTTTGGAGTGCCAATTGATTGCTCCTCTTTAACTACCTGCTGTGTTGTTACGTCTTCGTCGTCTTTTCTTCCACTATTAACTTGTTCATCAGAGGCGGTTTTATTTTTGGGGCGTTTTTTAGCATTTTGTTCATTCAAATTAGAAAGATCGCTTTGTTTAAAGTTGCCAACAATTTCTCCAGTTTTAACGTCTGAATGATTATCAGAATTAATTTTTTTATTTTCCGTTATTCTGTCAAAATCTGTCTTATTTGACGATGTATCATTGCTCGTTACCTGCTGAAAAAGTTTTTCTGGATGATTATCTGATACATAAGTAACTGTAAAGCCGTTTTTGATACTTCCCTTAATAGCTGTTTCCCCATCTAACAGCTTATAGCCGGGTAACGTCTTAGGGATAAATTTGAAATTCTCATCTTTTGGATCAATTTTTTCCTTATAAGAAGCATCTTTTTTACCATCTGAACTAAGAATTGATCTGGAACTCAAGTGTCCTTTTGCATCCTTTATTTGTTCACGTACATAAACATTAAATTCCCTAGGAGATGTTTGTTCACTCTCCGCCGCCCGACTTACAATCGGCGCTGCCAAACTCATCAAACCTACTGAAAACAAAATAACCTTTTTCAAAATAAAAACCTCCATTTAGTGTGTAATATTAATTACGCAAAATGAAGGTTTCTTTATTTTATTAAGTCAAAATTATTTTGTAAGAGATATAAAAAAACCGCATTTCTGCGATCTTTTTATCAATTACTACTTGCTTTGAATGTCATCACGAGCTTGTTCTGATAAATTGTAGAATGAGTGAATACCTTTGTATTCGGAAACATCACCAAGTTGATCTTCAATTCTCATCAATTGATTGTACTTAGCAATACGTTCGCCACGGCTCATTGAACCAGTCTTGATTTGACCTGCATTAAGAGCCACAACAAGGTCAGCAATCGTTGTATCTTCAGTTTCACCGGAACGGTGTGAAATGATAGCAGTGTATCCTGCTTCACGAGCCATTTCAACAGCTTCAACAGTTTCAGTTAAAGTACCGATTTGGTTAAGCTTGATTAAGATAGCATTGGCAACGCCCATCTTGATACCTTTCTTAAGGTAGTCAGTGTTAGTAACAAACAAATCATCACCAACAATTTGAACCTTTTTGCCAAGACGTTGGGTAGCCATTTGCCAATCTGCCCATTCATTTTCGTCAAGTGGATCCTCAATTGAAATAACTGGGTATTTGTCAACGATACCTTCAAGCAATGAAACAAATTCATCAGCAGTGTATGACTTTCCGTCACCCTTCAAATCATACTTCTTAGTTTCAGTGTTATAGAATTCTGAAGCGGCGCAGTCAAAAGCAATCGCAATATCCTTGCCTGGTTTGTAGCCGGCACGTTGGATAGCTTCAACAAGGATTTCAAATGGTTCCTCATTGTTCTTAAGATCTGGCGCAAAACCACCTTCGTCACCAACAGCGGTTGAATAACCACGTTCGTTTAACAAGTTCTTCAAATTATGGAAAGTTTCTGAACTCCAACGAATAGCTTCTTTGATGCTAGGGGCACCAACAGGCATAATCATGAATTCCTGGAAATCAACCTTGTTGTTTGCATGCTTACCACCATTAATAACGTTTAGCATTGGTGTTGGAAGCAAGTGGGCATTGAAACCACCGAGGTAGTTATATAGTGGCATCTCTAATTCATCAGCGGCAGCACGTGCGGCAGCAAGTGATACACCAAGAATGGCATTTGCACCCAACTTACCTTTATTTGGCGTACCGTCCAATTGAATCATAGCCTTATCAATAGCTAATTGATCAGTTACATCGTAGCCAACAATTTCTTTGGCGATGATGTTGTTTACATTATCAACGGCTTTGGTAACGCCCTTACCCATGTAACGGTCTTTGTCACCATCACGGAGTTCAACGGCTTCGTGTTCACCGGTTGAAGCACCTGAAGGCACGATTCCGCGACCCATTGCACCTGCTTCGGTATATAATTCAACTTCAACAGTTGGGTTACCACGAGAGTCAAGAACCTCACGGGCATAAATATCAGAAATAATTGACATATTTTTTTCTCTCCTTAGCGAAAGTTGTGACCTTTTGTACAAGGTTCAACTTAATTTTATTAGTTTAACGCTCAAGTTTCAATATAAAACTGCGAATCTTAGCTATTTTTGTAAGAAATTTGCAAGTTTCAAGAATGAATCAGCCTTTAAACTGGCACCACCAGCCAAAACACCATCAATATCGGTTTGAGCTAAAATATCATCGGCATTATTATCGTTAACACTTCCACCGTACAACACACGAACCTGATTGGCAACATCATCAGAATACAAATCGGCAATTGTTTGTCGAATTAAGTAGCATCCTTCTTCTGCTTCATCAGTGCTGGCAGTTTTACCGCTCCCAATTGCCCAACTTGGTTCATAAGCTAAAATAATGCTTTTAGCCTGATCTGCAGTGACAGATTTAAGCGCATTAGTGACTTGGCTGACAACCCACGAAATTCGTTCTGCAGATTGACGTCGGCTCATCGTCTCGTCACAACAAATGATCGGTGTCAAATGATTTCGAAAAGCAGCATGAACCTTTTTGTTAATAATGTCATCGGTCTCATTGAAATACTTCCGCCGTTCCGAGTGGCCGATAATAACATGGGTAACTCCCATTTCATTCAGCGCTTCCGGACTGGTTTCTCCAGTATAAGCACCCTCGTCTTCATAAAAACAGTTTTCGGCCGCAATAATTAGCGGTGAATCTGCATTATGCTTAATCATACTTTCCAAAAATAGTGGTGAAGCAGCAATGCAGGTTTCAGTAACTTTCGGGTCAGGAAGCTTTCCTTTGATTGTTTCCAGAAACTTAACAGACTCATCTACCGATAAATTCATTTTCCAATTACCGGCAACAAACGGAATTCTCATAATCAAATCATTCCTTTACAATTAATTGCTTAAAATTATTGTAACAAAAGAAACCCCAAAAGCCACGAATAACACTATACCAATTTTAAAATAATATGCGCCTGAACCCTATTGTGAACTACTCGGTCATGAATGACCGAGCTTCTGGGAACACGAAGTCGTATTTAGGATGTTGTATCGGTATGCCGAAGACCTAACCTACAGAACTTCGCTCTTTTACCACGGCTAGTTTCTAGCCAATAGCTCTTAATCCGCAATTAAAGATATTAACTGCCGCATTAATATCTCGATCATGGTGGGTCCAGCATTCAGATAAAAAAATCCCGACAAAGCGGGATTTTAAACTTATTTATTGTCGATTGCAGCAATGCCGGGAAGTGTCTTACCTTCAAGGTATTGAAGTGAAGCGCCGCCACCGGTTGAAATATGAGTTAATTTATCAGCAACACCAAGCTGCTTAACAGCAGCAGTTGAATCGCCACCACCAACAATGGTCGTTGCGTCAGTCAATGAGCCTAAGAATTCGCCAACTTTAAGCGTTCCTTGAGCAAAGTTGGACATTTCGAACACACCCATTGGACCATTCCAAACAACCGTCTTTGCATCTTTAAGAACTTTTTCAAAATCATCAATTGACTTAGGACCAATATCCAGTGCCATCCAGCCATCATCAATGTCGCCTTCGACAACTTTATGTTCTGCATCGTTATTGAAGCTCTTAGCAACAATATTATCGACAGGAAGGACGATCTTGTCGCCACCCTTTTCAAGGATGCTCTTAGCAACATCAATTTTGTCTTTTTCAACTAATGAGTCACCAACTTTGATACCCTTGGCAGCGTAAAATGTATAAGTCATACCACCACCGATGATAATCTTGTCAGCTTTGCTCAATAGGTTATCAATAACACCAATCTTGTCGGAAACTTTTGCACCACCAAGAATCGCAACGAATGGACGTTGTGGATTATTGACAGCTTCACCCAAGAATTGGATTTCTTTTTCCATCAAGAAGCCAGCAGCAACAGGCTTGCCTGATTTGTGCATTGCTTCAGCAATACCAACGTTAGAAGCATGTTGACGGTGAGCAGTACCGAATGCATCATTGATGTATTCATCACCCAAAGATGCCCAGTATTCGCCAAGTTTAGGATCATTGCCTGATTCGCGTTTGACGTATTCTCCATTTACAACATCTTCATAACGTGTGTTTTCAACAAGAAGAACGTTACCGTTTTCCAACTTGTTAATTGCATCTTCCAGTTGTTTACCTTCTGTTACAGGAACAAAAGTCACCGGTTTGTTCAACAAGTTTGAGAGTCGTTCGGCAACAGGACGTAATGAAAGACCCTTTTTGTCTTCTTCTTTTTTAATTCGGCCTAAATGAGAGAATAAGATTGCCTTACCCTTATGATCCAAAACAAATTTAATAGTTGGTAAAGCAGCCTGAATTCGGTTGTCATCACCAATCACACCATCTTTGATTGGAACATTAAAGTCAACACGCATTAATACTTTTTTACCTTCAAGATCCAAATCAGAAACTGTTAATTTTGCCAATTTAGAAGCCTCCTATACACAAGATCGTTTGTGATTATTAAAACATATACTTAGATAACAAAAGACGGAGAAGACGCCCTCTCCGCCGATTGTATAACTTAATTATTAAAGTGAAGCAAACTTCAACAAGGTACGAACCATGTTGCAAGTGAAGCCCCATTCGTTGTCATACCAAGCAACGGTCTTAACAAGTTGGTCATCACCGGCACTAGTAACCTCAGTTTGAGTAGGATCAAATACTGAACCGTGTGGATCATCAATGATATCTGACGAAACAATTTCGTCAGCATTGTAACCAAATGCTTCGTTACCTTCAGTGTGCTTCTTGATAGCTTCGTTAACTTCGTCTGCAGTTACTTTCTTGTCAAGAATTGCAATTAATTCAGTTAATGAACCATCAACAACAGCAACACGTTGTGCATGTCCTTGTAATTTACCAGCAAGTTCTGGAATAACAAGACCAATAGCCTTAGCAGCACCTGTTGAATGAGGAATCGTGTTTGCAGAGGCAGTACGGTTATTACGCTTCTTCTTAGTCTTAGGACCATCAAGAATTTGTTGTGATGCAGTGAATGCATGAACAGTAGTCATTGTACCAACTTTGATGCCAAATTCTTTGTTAATAAAGTATGCCATTGGAGCCAAGCAGTTAGTTGTGCATGAACCAGCTGAAACAATAACATCGTTTGAGTTAAGTGTGTCCAAGTTAACACCAGGAACAACAGTCTTAATTTGACCAGCAGGAGCTGAAATCAAGACACGCTTTGCACCAGCTTTGATGTGAGCTTGTGATTTTTCTTCGGATGTGTAAAAACCAGTACATTCAAGAACGAAATCAACGCCATCGTTTTTAACCCAAGGAAGGTTAGAAGCATCTTTTTCAGCGTATACAGGAATTTCCTTACCATCAACAACGATACCCTTGTCAGTTGAAGAAACATCTCCAGGGAAACGTCCATGTGTTGAATCATATTTCAAAAGATATGCCAACATTGATGGAGTGGTTAAATCGTTAATTGCGGCAACTTCGATTTCATCGGAGTGTAATTCGTGAATTCGTTTGAATGCCAAACGACCAATTCGGCCAAAACCATTAATACCAATCTTTACAGTCATACTGTGTTTTCCTCCTTTAGGAAATAAGAAAATATTAAATATTATCAGATAGTACGAAACTAATCGTACCACTAATTGAAAACAAAGTCAGCACCTTGTGAATAAAATCTCAATCAAGGCGCATCGAGTAAATTGAAATATTACCCAAGTACGAGTATAGCAGACCACTGAATAATTGCAATGAGTTCTACGCTAGTAACCGCTTTCACTAATTCGATTTTTCTTTGTCTTGAAAAATCCATTAAATTCTAGTATATTGGTATAGTGAGTTGCATTAGAAAACTTTTTTGCGCCCGTAGTGTAATGGATCGCACGTAAGATTCCGGTTCTTGAAATGAGGGTTCGATTCCCCCCGGGCGCATTAAACTATTCTTCAAAAGTAAAAGAGACCGAACCAAAGTTAATCTTTGATTTAGTCTCTTTTTTAATCATCAAACATCATTCAAATCTGTGAAATAATCGTCTACTTGTAAACAACTCGAGATGAACGCTTCAAACCTTTTCATACAAATTAATCATCAACGTCATGAAAATCAACACCCTGTTTGGCATAAAAGTCAATAATAGATTGTTTTTGATCCATGAACTTTGGCGGCAATGAAAGCTGAGATCCCATCGTCAAAATCGATTCCTCTAAACCAAATCCTGGTGCAGTTGTCGCTAATTCGATCCGGTTATCCCCAGGATCACGAACATATATACTCTTGAACCAACCACGATCAGCGTACTCTTCTCGATTAAGGTTCATTTTTTCTGCCTTATCCCAAAAATCGAACAATACCTTTTCACTCGGAACCTGCAACGCAATATGGTCAATACTTCCCCGGCCAAACCGTGTTCTTACCTCGGGCTGTTGGCTCTTAAATAAGTCGATTGATTCATGGCCTTCCAACTCAACTACATTGTCTTTAACTGTAATACCCAGCCAATCATGAAAGAACGATGCGGTAGCTGTCGGGTCCGGCACATGTAATTCTGTACCCAGGAAGCGGGCAATTTGATTTTCTGCTGGAATCCCATTATTTGGCACTACCCGCCAATCAGTCAGACGTTCAGGTGTTTCTAACATTTTAATCTCAATATTATCCGGATCGTTAAATTTAAGACCATTCCCAATTTCGGTTACTTCAATACCTTGATCATCCAAACGATGATGCCAATAATCCGTACTTCCCTGTGGAATTGCTAATTTAATATTATTAAAGAAATGTTTCCCATCCGTTCTTCTGCCAAGTAATGGCAAAACAAAAAATGTCACAACTGTCCCCGGCGTCCCTAAATAATCGCCATAAAATAAATGCCTAATTCTGATGTTTTCTTGATTAACACTATTTTTGACAAGTCGCATCCCTAAAACTTTCGTATAGAAATGAACATTTTGTTCTGCATCTCGGGTTAATAATGAAATATGATGTGTTTGCATATTATATGCCTCCCGGCTAGTAAATCATTCTAATATAATTGTATCATGAATGTATCCGCTTTCTAAGCATTGTGACGTTTAAGAATACCACCGACTGCAAGTCACAAAACCTTTGATTTTAACCTATAACCCGTTTTCCATAAACAAGATAAGCAAACTATTTGACCTTTTTTGACCAATCAACTAAACTGTAATCATGAACTTGGCAAAAGCCATCTTTCATAAAATTGATAAGGAGGCATATTCAATGAATTTAGTGCCAACCGTTATTGAACAATCCGCTAATGGCGAACGTGCTTATGATATTTACTCACGTTTGTTAAAAGACCGTATCATCATGTTGTCAGGACCAATCGAGGATGACATGGCAAATGCAATCATTGCACAATTGCTATTCTTGGATGCTCAAGACTCTGAAAAAGATATTTATCTCTACATCAACTCACCTGGTGGTGTCATCACATCAGGTATGGCAATTTTCGATACAATGAACTTTGTAAAAGCAGATGTTCAAACTATCGTTATGGGTATGGCTGCCTCAATGGCTTCCGTTCTTGCTTCTTCTGGAGCAAAGGGCAAGCGTTTTGCATTGCCACACGCCCAAGTTTTGATTCACCAACCTTCTGGTGGTGCCCAAGGTCAACAAACTGAAATTGAGATTGCCGCTGAAGAAATTCTCAAAGCTCGTAAAATGATTAATGAACTCTTAGCAAAGAATTCTGGTCAACCAATTGAAAAAATCAATAAGGATACTGAACGTGATAACTACTTGACCGCTCAGGAAGCTGTTGATTACGGTTTGTTGGATGGCATCATGACAAACAGTTCTGAGAAAAAATAAATTTTAATTAACTACGGATCGAAACTGATCCAACTATTTCCGAGACCAATTTTTGGGCCTCGGTTTTTTTATGCTTTTTTTATTCTGACGTTGACTCAGAAAAATGACTGTTCCGAAATTCTTCTTGCGTGCTGTACTCTTATCATCATCAAGTAACGATCATTGATAAATCACATTTTAGGACCTAAAATGTACTTGTAAAAGTTAAATAAGTAACAAGCTCAAACGATAGTTACTTAAAACGAATTATTAGTGATAGATAATTCGAATAAATCGCTTGTGTTCTAACGCTTAATCAATGAATAGAGGCTAATAAGATGAAAAATACAATGACTTCGGATAAAACAAAAGTAATTGAATCAACTGAAAAAGATGAAACGATTCCTACCGAAATGAAGGCTTGGGAAGTTGTTAAGCCAGGACCGCTTGATGCCAATCCATCGCCACTGAAGTTTACAACCAAACCAGTTCCAACTCCAAAGCGGGGCGAAGTTTTGGTACACATTATTGCCTGTGGTGTTTGTCACACCGACTTACACGTTACTGAAGGCGACTTACCTGTTCATCAGGAACACGTCACTCCTGGACATGAGATTGTCGGAAAGGTTGTTAAGAACGGTCCGGGAACCAGCCGATTCGAGCTTGGAGATAGAATTGGGGTGCCTTGGTTACGTTGGACCTGTGGCGTTTGTGAATATTGCCGAGCAGGTAAAGAAAACCTCTGCCCCAATTCGTTATACACCGGCTGGGACCACGACGGCGGATACGCTGAATATGTGACAGTTCCAGAGGGGTTTGCTTATCGAATTCCCGAAAGATTTGATTCAATGACTGCCGCACCGCTTTTATGCGCCGGCATTATCGGGTATCGCGCTTTTGAACGTGCAAATGTACCTGCCGGTGGCCGATTGGGATTATATGGGTTTGGCGGTTCCGCTCATTTAACTGCTCAATTGGCGATGGCTCAAGGAATCGAGGTTCATGTTCTAACTCGAGGTAAGGATGCTCGAAAATTTGCATTGGAACTTGGCGCTGCATCTGCCAATGGCGCCTATGATCTTCCTCCGGTAAAATTGGATTCAGCTATTATCTACGCCCCCGTTGGCGATATTGTGCCAAAAGCACTTGAAGCTTTAAAACCAGGTGGTACGTTGGCAATGGCTGGCATTCATTCAACTGACATTCCACAACTGACCTACACTGAACATATTTTCCATGAAAAGAACTTAACCAGTGTTGAAAGTAATACCCGCCGGGATGGCGAAGAATTTCTAACATTGGCAGACAGACTGAATATCCATCCAGAAATTCATGAATATCCGCTTGCCAAAGCTGATGAAGCGCTAAAATATGTAGCTGCTGGAGACATTAAGGGTGCTTGTGTATTAAGAGTAAGTGAAGGATAAAAAATAGTTAACAATTATCTTAGTCACAAAACAGGAGGTTGAGACAACATATGTTGTCCCAGCCTCCTGTTTTGTTTTTATCAAAAAATGTCCATTTTCAAAAACTTAAAATCAAAAGAAACCGTCTTAACTACGCAATCTGGTCTTCAGCTAGCTTGCTGGCAAATTCATTAATCTTTCTTAATCGATGATTAACACCCGATTTTGAGATTGGCCCACCTTCAACTAATTCTCCAAGCTCTTTCAAACTTACTTCTGGGTGCTTCAAACGCGCCCTGGCAACTTGAGCCAACTTAGGTGCTAATTTGTTAATTCCCATAACATCATCAATTAATTTAATATTTTCGATTTGTTTGCTGGCAGCATTAGCTACCTTATTTAAATTTGCGTTTTCGCAGTTAACCAATCTGTTCACCGAGTTCCGCATGTCACGAACAATTCGAATATCTTCAAACTTTAACATTGAACTGGTTGCTCCGATTAATTGAAGAAAATCCGCAATCTTCTCGGCCTCTTTCAAATAAGTAATGTATCCACTTCGCCGCTGTGTTGACCTGGCTTTTAAATGATACTTATTCATCATTTCCGCGATCATTTCATTGTGGCTTTCATACAAAGAATAAATTTCCAAATGGTATCGCGACGTTTCAGGGTTATTAACTGAGCCACTAGCTAAAAAGGCTCCTCGTAAATATGAACGGATCTGTGCATCGTTAGTTAATAATTTTTGTGGCACCCGTTCAACAATTTGAACGCCATCAAAGATTCCCAGATCATTTAAGACTTCAGTTGCTTTATTTTCAACACGTAGAATATACAAATTATTTTTCTTCAACTTCATCTTTCGACGAACACTCAATTCGCCGGTAATACCGTAAAACTTAGAAAGCAATTGATACATTCTTCTTGCAATTGCTGGATTTTCCGATGAAACATTTAAAACAAAATGGTGATTGGAAATTGACAGGGATCCGTTGATTCGAATCAGCGCCATTAATTCTGCTTTGGCATTATCTCTGTGAACCGTTAAAGATGTTAGTTCCTTTTTAACTTCGCTTGCGTATGACATTGGAACAACTCCTTACTCTTCGTCAGTCGATCGACCAATTAAATTCAGTAACTCCTCGGCAACTTCTTGGCCATTATGAAAGGCACCACGGTCCTTAAGCTCCAAGAAGTCAGCGGAAATAACCCGACATCCCATTGCCCGCAAACCTGCAAAATCATGTTTAACAGGTTGGGAAACTTCATTCCATTTTTTGTAATCGATGTATTCAGAAGGAACTTCTTTCATATTAACTAAAACGGTGTTGATGAAATTCTTTCCGAGATGTTGATTAAGTACCCGAACATGATCGGCTTCCGTAAAATTCTCGGTTTCACCTTTTTGCGTCATAATATTGCAAATATAAACAATATCAGCAGTTGTCCTCTTTAAGGCATTTCCAACATTTTCAATCATCAAATTAGGCAAAATACTTGTAAATAGACTTCCCGGCCCTAATACAATCTGATCTGCATTCATGATTGCATCTACCACTTCATCAACCGCTTCAGGTTTGTGGGAGTCATCATTGGTTTCAACCCAAACCCGCCTAATTAATTTACCAGCCGCAGTAATCTCTGATTCACCACTCATATGACTACCATCACTAAATTCTGCATTTAATTCAAGCGGCTCATTTGCAGCAGGGAAAATATGCCCGTCAACTTTCATCATCCTGCTAAGAATCTGAACGGCATCAAAAATGCCGCCACGCTTTTCAGACAACGCAGCAATAATAAGATTTCCAATCGCATGACCGGCAAAGAACTGATCACTGCTCTTAAAACGGTATTGGAACAAATCCAATTCCAACTGCGGTAAATCAGAAAGGGCCACCATTACATTTCGAATATCTCCAGGTGGCACAACGTTAATATAATTTCTTAGGATTCCGGATGATCCACCATCATCAGCAACAGTTACAATTGCTGTGATGTCAACATGCCGGTTTTTTAAATTTTTTAAGATAACCGGAAGGCCGGTACCCCCACCGATCACGACAATTCTTGGTCGGTGCGTGTGCAATGCGTCAATCATCTTAGTTTTCCCCCTTCCCTTTATGGCGGTCAATGTCTCGATGCGTAATATTAACCGGATACTGTGGATATTGTTTTTGTAAATCTTTACTTAGTCGTTGGGCAATGGCAACTGAGCGGTGTTGACCGCCAGTACAGCCAATGGCAATTGTTAAACTCGCTTTGCCTTCTTTCTCATATCCAGGCAATGTGAAATTAAGGATATCAAGTAGTTTATCATAAAATGCCTTTGCGCCTTCAGAATGCATAACATAATCAAAGACAGACTTGTCCAGTCCGGTCTTAAACCGCATCTTAGGATCATAATATGGATTTGGCAGAAACCGAACGTCCATGACAATGTCAGCATCCAGTGGCAGCCCATACTTAAATCCAAATGACATCACTTCAACATGGAAAGTGTGGGTTGTATCAGTAGATTCAAAATTATGAAAAACCTCTTCACGCAATCGTCTAGGTGACATATTTGTGGTATCAACGACCAAATCAGCAGCCTTTTTAACATTCTCAAGTAGTTCACGCTCTTTTTGAATGCCATCAATCACCCGACCGTTTCTGGCAAGTGGATGTGCCCTTCGAGTTTCTTTATATCGTGAAACCAGCTTGGTATCCGAAGAATCAAGAAAAATAATATCGACATCGTCATTCTTTTTGAGATCATCAAACATTCCGATAATTTCATCATAAAAAACTTGTGAACGCAAATCGATTACAAGCGCGATTTTATTAATATCCCGCTCCATCCTTACTAACTCTTTAAACTTCGGCAAAAGTGTCGGTGGCATATTATCAACGCAAAAATATCCTAAATCTTCAAAGCTTTGCATTGCAACTGTTTTACCAGCACCACTCATTCCAGTAATAATGACGAATTGATTATTCATAGCCATGTTGAATGATGTCCTTTCGTATAACAAACTCATTTGAGTATAACATACCGGGCGTATCATTTTAAGCATTAAATTTTTGCATGACCATCCCAGCCTATCTAAATGCTTTGACTACAGCATTCAAACAAAAAAGGAGCTGACAAAAAGATTGTCCAGTCCCTTTTAATTTTATCATGACTATTACTGAGCAAAGACGTACGAAAAAAGGCAACTTCCAGCCGAGTAATTGGAAGTTAACCGCCTTTTATCCCACTCTCTATTCAAAATAATCACTCATATGACATCATTAATGGTTTGCTGCTTTAGCAGCCGACTTTTGTTTCGCTCGTTCCGTCAATGCCTTATCCCGTTCCAAAACAGGTTTAAGATATTGTCCGGTATAACTTTTTGTGACTTCAGCAACCTGTTCTGGTGTGCCGGTCGCCACAATTTGGCCGCCACCATCACCGCCTTCTGGACCAAGATCAATCAAATGATCGGCATTTTTGACCACATCAAGGTTATGTTCAATGATGAGTACCGTATTACCATTATCCACCAGCTTTTGCAGGACACCGAGTAATTTACGAATATCCTCACTGTGAAGACCGGTGGTCGGCTCATCTAGAATATAAAAGTTTTTCCCGCTGGCTTTTTTATATAATTCAGAAGCCAGTTTCATTCGTTGCGCTTCACCACCAGAAAGTGTCGTCGCCGGCTGTCCAAGTGATACATAACCCAAACCAACATCTTTAATTGTCTGAAGTTTACGCGTAATCTTTGGAATGGCACTAAAGAAATCGAGTGCTTCTTCAACTGTCATATCAAGAACATCGGAAATATTCTTACCCTTGTATTCTACTTCAAGTGTTTCAGCATTATATCGCTTTCCATGACAAACTTCACATGGCACATAAACGTCTGGCAAAAAGTTCATTTCAATTTTTAAGATACCATCTCCATGGCAGGTTTCACATCGACCACCCTTGACGTTAAAACTAAAACGACCCTTTTTAAAGCCACGTAGTTTCGCATCATTTGTATTGGCAAATAAATCACGAATATCATCGAAGACACCGGTATATGTTGCCGGATTACTCCTAGGTGTTCGGCCAATAGGTGTTTGATCGATATTAACGATCTTTTCAATATTCTTATAACCCGATATGGATTTATATTTTCCGGGACGCTCCGAATTATGGTTTAGCTTCTGAGCCAACGCCTTTTTGAGAATATCGTTAACCAATGTTGATTTCCCAGAACCGGAAACTCCGGTTACAACAATCAATTCACCAAGTGGAAAATCAACTGTAATATCTTTCAAATTATTTTGAGCAGCTCCGGTTACACGGACTTTTTTGCCATTGCCAGTCCGCCTTTTTTCAGGAACAGGAATAAATCGTTTTCCAGCCAAGTACTGACCGGTAATTGATTGAGGAGCAGCAGCAATTTGATCCGGTGTTCCAACAGCCATGACTTTTCCACCATCACGACCGGCACCCGGTCCAATATCAACAATGTAATCAGCTGCACGCATTGTATCTTCATCATGTTCGACAACAATCAATGTATTTCCCAAATCACGCATCTTTTTAAGTGACGCAATTAGTCGATCATTATCGCGCTGATGAAGGCCAATCGATGGTTCATCCAAAATATAGAGGACGCCGGATAGGTTGGAGCCAATCTGGGTAGCAAGCCGAATTCGCTGTGCTTCACCTCCGGAAAGAGTCCTAGCTGATCTTGACAGAGTTAAATAATCCAGACCAACATTTCTTAGAAAGGTCAGCCGATCAACAATCTCTTTGATAATCGGTTTTGCAATCATCGTATCTTGTGGGCCAAATTTTAGGTTTTCGAAAAAATTGAGTTCCGCAGATACATCCAATGCAGAAATCTCAGCAATATTTTTGCCATCAACTTTAACAGCTAGTGCCTTGCGATTTAACCGATAACCATGACAAGTCTGACAAGTCAGTTCCGTCATATAACCGCTCAAATTATTTCTGGTAAAATCACTGCTGGTATTGTGGTAACGGCGATCAACATTATTGATAACACCTTCAAAGGGACCGTCAACATCTCGAATACCACCAAAGTCACTTTCCAAAGTAAAGTGAAGTGACTTTGTTTTAGATCCATAAAGGACAAAATCGCGCTGTTTCTTTGGTAACTTGTTAAATGGTGTATCCATGTCAACACCTTCAGCCTTGCACGCTTGTGCTAACATATTCGGATACCATTTGGACCCAGTCGGACTCCAAGGGGCAAGCGCACCTTCGTTCAACGTTTTTGTCTTATCAGGGACAACCAAATCCGGATCAACCTCTAGTTTCATTCCGAGACCGTCACAATCCGGGCAAGCACCAATGGGAGAATTAAACGAAAACAAACGCGGCTCGAGTTCTCCAACAGTAAACCCACAAATTGGACAGGAATAATGCTCAGAAAAAATCATCTGATCCCGTTCGCCTAAAAAGTCTGCAATTGCATATCCACCACTTAATCTAAGGGCAGCTTCCAGAGAATCGGATAACCGATTATTAATACCATCTTTAATGACAATTCGATCGATAACAATGTTAATATCATGCTTTTTATTTTTGTCCAATTCAATGGAATCATCCACATCGAGTGTGTCTCCATCAACCTGAACCCGAACAAATCCTTCACGTTTAATTTTTTCAAATACCTTTTTATGCTGACCTTTTCGTCCGCGCACAATTGGTGAAAAAATCTGCATCTTTGTCCGTTCCGGAAGCTGCATAATTTGGGCAATCATCTGGTCAACAGACTGACTGGTGATCACTGTCCCATCATTAGGACAAATCGGTGTCCCAACTCTGGCCCAAAGGAGTCGAAAGTAATCATTGATTTCAGTGACCGTTCCGACTGTTGACCTTGGATTTTTCGAAGTTGTCTTTTGATCAATTGAAATTGCCGGGCTCAACCCCTCAATCGAATCGACATCGGGTTTATCCATCTGGCCAAGGAATTGACGGGCGTAAGAAGACAAACTTTCTACATATCGACGCTGCCCTTCCGCATATAATGTGTCAAATGCCAACGAACTTTTTCCTGACCCGGATAAGCCGGTCATCACAACCAGTTTATTCTTAGGGATCGTCACGTTAACGTTCTGTAAATTATGTGCACGCGCACCTCGAATTATAATCTTATCATTCACCAAATTTTTTCTCCTTTAGCTGATCTGCGCCTTTAATTCCATAATCGTGTCACGTAGCGTTGCCGCTTGTTCAAAATCAAGCTTTTTAGCGGCTTCACGCATTTCATCCGTCAAACGGGCCAACATATTCTTTTGATCTTTGGTACTCATTTGTTCAAAGTCACTTTCGACAAAATCATCTTTTTTACCGGCATCACTACTGGATTTAGTAATCGAGATAGCATCACGAACTGGTTTGATAATGGTTTTCGGTGTAATGCCATGCTCTTTATTATATTTAATCTGAATTGCCCGACGACGCGCAGTTTCATCAATAGCCGCCTTCATTGAGTCCGTGACAGAATCCGCATACATAATAACGGCACCATGTTCATTTCGAGAGGCTCGGCCAATCGTTTGAATCAAAGATCGTTCATTTCTCAGAAATCCTTCTTTATCCGCATCCAAAATCGCCACAAGGGAAACTTCCGGAACATCAATCCCTTCACGCAACAAATTGATACCGACTAGAACATCGAATTTGCCGAGTCTCAGGTCGCGAATAATTTGAGTTCTCTCGAGAGTTTTAATATCCGAATGAAGATATTTGACTTTAATGCCCAAATCCTTTAAATAGTCCGTTAAATCCTCAGCCATTTTTTTAGTCAAAGTGGTGACAAAAACCCGTTCATGTTTATCAACACGTTTATTAATTTCACCGACCAAATCGTCCATTTGACCCATAATCGGTCGGACATCTATTGTAGGATCAAGCAAACCGGTTGGTCGAATAATTTGTTGCACAACATCTTTGGTTTGATCCATTTCATATGGGCCAGGCGTTGCTGACATATAAATGACCTGGTGAACCCGCTTTTCAAATTCCGGCAACCTTAACGGCCGATTATCAAGTGCACTCGGTAATCGAAATCCATATTTGACCAGTTGCTCTTTTCGAGCCTTATCACCATTATACATACCCCTGATTTGAGGCATTGTTTGATGGGATTCGTCAACTACAAGCAGGTAATCATCGGGAAAAAAGTCAAGAAGTGTAAATGGTGGTTGTCCCGGCTTTCTTCGATCCATAAAACGAGAGTAGTTTTCAATACCACTGGTATATCCCATCTCACGCATCATCTCAATATCATACGTCGTCCTTTGCTTAAGCCGTTGAGCCTCTAACAATTTTCCTTCTTTTTCGAATTTAGAAACCTGACTATCCATTTCCTGCTGAATTTCAGGAAGGGCCAACTTCATAACATCATCATTTGTTAAAAAGTGGGTGGCCGGAAAAATCGCAATGTGCTCCCGATCACCAATGACTTCACCCGTCAAAGTATCGACTTCTCGAATTCGATCAATCTCATCGCCAAAAAACTCAATTCGAAAAGCATGCTCATCCCAAGAAGCCGGAAAAACCTCAACTACGTCTCCGTGAACCCTGAAACGACCACGTTGAAAATCGATATCGTTTCGATCATATTGAATATCAACCAATTGACGCAATAGATGGTCCCTTTCAATATTTTGTCCAACTCTTAGTGAAACAACGTGGTTTCGATACTCTGTTGGATCTCCTAAACCAAAGATTGACGAAACTGAGGCTACAACAATCACATCATTACGTTCCAAAAGAGAACTGGTCGCTGAATGTCGTAATTGATCAATCTCATCATTAATCGAAGAATCTTTTTCAATATACGTATCACTTGAAGGCACGTAGGCTTCTGGCTGATAATAATCATAATAGCTAACAAAATATTCTACCGCATTATGTGGAAAAAATTCTTTGAACTCACCATACAATTGTCCGGCCAATGTTTTATTATGTGATAAAACCAGTGTTGGTTTGTTAACCTGTGCGATAACATTTGAAATCGTAAACGTCTTACCGGTCCCAGTTGCCCCAAGTAAAATTTGTGCTTTTTTTCCATCATCAACGCCGTTTACTAACTTTTTTATTGCCTGTGGTTGATCACCCGTTGGTTGGTAACTAGATACTAAATCAAATTTATGGTTATTTTCTCTTTCGATCAATCAAATTTCCCCCTGACTGAACTTCGGAATACTTAAAAAGATTAAAAAAGGCACGGACAATTTCAGGTTACGCCCGCCCTTGAGATAACTGTACAAAAAACAAATACAACAGCTTGCTTTGATACTTGCTCAATCAAATCAACATTGACACTTCTTCATAAGACATTTTACCATACGAACATACTTTCGCAAACCATTATTTACCGGAATTTTCACTTTTTAGAACCCGCCTGGTTAATTTTCTCAATTTCTCTTGAGTCGTAAAGTTTTCATCCAGCATCTCCGGAATGACTTTTGAAACAACGTATTGGACACAGTGCATATCGCGATACTGCAGCATCGTTGATAAACTTTCTTTATACATTTCAGGATAAACCTCTTCAGGATTCCCCTTTTGAATTTCACCAAATGACTCATAGAGTAAATCCACTTTATCGGCAACCGCTAAAACCCTGCCTTCTAAAGTATCATCTTTACCTTCTGAAAGTCGACGACGGTATGCATCTTGGAATTCAGATGGAATTTCATTTTGAATAAAGTTTTCGGTTAGCTTATCATCCACATCTGCCAGCATTGAACGAAGCACTGGCGTTGCATACTTAACGGGTGTCTTAATATCACCAATAAAGCGTTCGGTATAATCATGATTCAATGCTTTTTCATACAATAAACGCCAATTGACCGTTTCACCTGCATTTTCTTCAACATCTCCAAGAAATTGTGCAATCTCAGCTACCTTAAAAGAGTGGGCCGCCACCGAGTGTTGTTCAAACTTAAAATATCCAGGTGCCCGATTAATCAATTCCAATTCAGCTAAACTTTCCAAATATTGATGCATCCCCATAAGTCAATTGCCTCCATCCAGTTCATTTATTTTTCTTTATACTAAAGAAGGCCGAGAAAATTATCCCGACCTCCTTTCTGTTCATATATAAATCATATCTCATTTAAACAAGAATTCAAAATGAAACGAAGTCTTAATGCGATACTTCTGTTTGTCCTTTTGAACTAAGTGCTTCTACATATTTAAAGGCTTGTTGGCCAGCAATACCGCCTTCACCAACAGCCGTTGTAATTTGGCGTAAATCCTTTTGTCGAACATCGCCAATTGCATAAATGCCCGGAACCGAAGTTGCCATCTGATTGCTTGTCTTAATCCAACCATCAGCATCCGTAATATCCAAGTTAGCAAACGGTTCAGTCATCGGCAATAAACCAACATAAATAAAGACGCCGGAAGTTTTGATTTCAGACTCTTCATTGGTTTTATTATTGACAGTTTTAACCGCGGTGACCTTTTTATCATCACCGAGAACTTCAGTCACATTAGTATTCCAAACAAAATCAATTTTATCGTTTGCAAATGCTCGATCCTGAATCACCTGTTGTGCCCGAAGTTGGTCTCGCCGATGAACAACCGTTACATGATCAACAATGCCAGCTAGATACGTTGCTTCCTCAATGGCAGAATCTCCACCACCGACGACCACAACGTTTTTATTCCTGAAAAAGGCACCGTCACACACGGCGCAGTATGATACACCTTTACCACCGTATTCATGTTCACCGGGAATGCCTAATTTCTTATACTCTGAACCGGTTGCAATAATGACAACCTTTGCTTCAATCTCTTCACTATCTGTTTTGACAATTTTGACATTGCCTTTATCCTCAATAGATTCAACTGAACCATAAACATATTCGGCACCAAAATTAACCGAACTGTCGTACATCTGTTGAGCGAGATCCGGACCCATGACTGATTTAAAGCCGGGATAGTTTTCAATTGCCGCCGTATTGTTCATTTGACCACCATAAATACCGCGGTCAATCATTGCGACTGATAAATTTGCTCGGGATGCATAAAGCGCGGCTGTCATCCCACCAGGCCCAGCACCAATCACAACGACATCATAATTTTTAGCCATTTGGATCCTCCTTGTCTTTCAATGAATTACAACTACCAATTTACTATGAAAAAGTAAGCCTGTCCAGCAGAAAGATTTTACTTTTTCTGTTTCATATCTTCTTCACTTAATTGTTTGCCAAGATCCTTCAAATAGGTACGTAATCCACTTGAAATCTCTGGATGCTGCAGACCAAAAATAATGTTAGTCTTTAGCCAACTTAACTTATTACCGGTATCGTAACGTCGACCTTTAAATTCATGTGCAAATACCCGCTGTGTCTTGTTTAGCGTATCAATCGCCGAGGTCAATTGGATTTCCCCACTGGCATCAGGTTTTGCATTTTCCAAAATACCAAAAATTTCCGGGGTTAACAGGTATCGGCCAATAATTGCCAGATCACTTGGTGCCTTTTCCGGCGATGGCTTTTCAACAAACTTTTTAACATTGAATAACCCTGGCTGCACTTCTTCGGATGGATCAATAACACCATATTTTGAAATATCTTTATGGGCTACCCGCTTAACAGCCAAAGTCGATGCACCGGTTTCCTGATAGCTATCCATGAGCTGCTTGGTTAAAGGCACCTTATCTTCCATCACATCATCGCCCAGCATTACAACAAACGGTTCATTGCTGATAAAACTTCGAGCGGTATAAATTGCATCTCCCAGCCCCCGTGGATGTGATTGGCGAATAAAATAGATGTTCATATCATTCGTTTTACGAATGCTCTCTAGCATGTCCGTCTTATGACGTTCCTCAAGATTTTGCTCAAGTTCAGGATTAGCATCGAAATGATCTTCAATTGATCGTTTACCCTTACCAATCACAATCACAATATCTCTAATACCGGATTTCTTTGCTTCTTCCACAATAAACTGAATTGTCGGCGTATCAACAATTGGCAGCATTTCCTTTGGAAGAGCCTTGGTTTCCGGTAAAAACCGAGTTCCTAATCCAGCAGCCGGAATAACAGCTTTGGTTACTTTCTTTTGCATTTATATACCTCAACCTTTCTAAAAATTAGTCTTTTTAATTATTCTATTTCTGAACGACCTTCCCGGGTCATTAATTGATTGATTGTTTCTTTAATATCAGCACCATCATATAAAACGTGGTAAATGGCACTTGTAATCGGCATTTCAACGCCGCGTTTCTTGGAAAGTTGATACGCTGCCCGCGTTGTTGCAATGCCTTCAATCACCATTCCCATGTTTTTGATAACCTGGTCCAGTGATTCACCACGTCCTAATTCATTACCAGCACGCCAATTTCGAGAATTTGTACTTGTAGCGGTTACAATAATATCACCAACGCCTGATAAACCGATAAAGGTAAGTGGATTAGCGCCAAATGATGTTCCCAGTCGAGAAATTTCCGCTAATCCTCGGGTCATCAAGGCCGCTTTTGCATTGTCTTTATATCCTAATCCATATAATGCACCGGCACCTAACGCAATGATATTCTTAAGAGCAGCTCCGATTTCGACACCAATAACATCATCACTTGTATAAACCCGGAAATAATGATTCATAAATAAATCTTGAATCTCTTTTGCTGCCTTTTGATTATCGCTGGCAACCGTGACTAGTGTAATGTCCTTAGTAACAACGTCTTCAGCCTGACTTGGACCCGATAAAACGGAAATCGATTGACGATTTTCCGGGGCAATCTCCTGTGCGAGCACCTGTGAAAGGCGCAGATATGTTTTCTCTTCAATTCCCTTTGAAGCATGAATAATATTAACCCATTGATGACGTTCCTTTAAGATTTCTGCCACTTGGTGGGCAACCGATCTGGTTACCTGAGTTGGCACAACAAACAAAATATAGTCAACGTCTTCAATCGCTTCGCCTAAATCATTGTATGCTTTGATTGAATCAGAGAAAGTAAAGTTTTTAATGTATTTGGTATTGGTATGGGATTCATTAAACTCCTTAACCTGTTCCTTATTATATGACCATAATTTTACATTTGATCCATTTTCATCAAGGATACTTGCCAAAACGCTTCCCCATGATCCAGCTCCAAGAACCGCAATTTCTTTAGTCATCATTATTCTCCTTTTTTATTGGTAAATTAAAAATCAACATTCAGCGTATTCCCTTCCAGGTACCATGGATTCACCTGATCACGACGTCGATAGATCGCTAGAATAATCGCGCCAACGAACAGGAAGATCGACAGTATTTGTGAAACCCGTAAGTTGAACAACATCAAACTGTCTGTCCGCATTCCCTCGATAAAGAACCGTCCAAATGAATACCACATCACATAACCCAAGAAAACTTCGCCCTGCTTAAATAAATAAGGGTTATGCCGTAACGTTATTAATACTAAAAATCCTAAAAAGCTCCACACCGACTCATATAAAAATGTCGGTTGTCGATATGCGCCGCTGATATACATTTGTGAAATAATGAAATGCGGCAGGTGAAGGCCTTGAAGATACGCTAAAGAGGTTATTTTCCCAAATGCCTCTTGGTTCATAAAGTTTCCCCAACGCCCAATTGACTGAGCCAAAATAACCGTTGGTGCAGCAACGTCAAGCATTAACCAAACAGGGATAAAACGTCGACGGCAGAACCAAATAACCACGATCATTGCACCAATCAAGGAACCATAAATGGCAATACCGCCATCCCAAATTTGAATGATTTCTCCGGGATTATCTTTGTAATACGACCACTGAAAGATAACGTAGTATAGCCGAGCACAGATTAAAGCAGCCGGTAATGCCCACAAAATCATATCATAGATGTCATCGGGCTTGATACCACGTTTTTTACCTTCCCTGACAGCCAAATAGACCGCTAAAATAACACCACAGGCAATAATAATGCCATACCAATGGACTTCAATCGGTCCTAAATGGAAGGCAATTGGGTTTAAAGCCAAACTTTTAAAACTAAACAATATGGGCACTCCTATTTCTTCGAATCAGGTTTTTTTGATGTTTTCCCGATTAGATCCTTATTCTTCTCTTCAACATTCTTTTCTTCGGCTTTTTCTTTTGCATCACTGGCACTATTAGCCTTAATTAAGTTATTCAAATTACGATCAAAGGTTTCAGTTGCGTCATAGCCCATCGATTGCGCACGAAAGTTCATTGCAGCTGCTTCAATAATAATGGCCAAATTACGACCGGTTTTAACCGGAATGGTAATTTTTGGCACATTCACATCAAAGATATGAACATTTTGTGTGCCATTTCCAAGTCGATCAAATTTTGCATCCTTTGTGTAATTTGCCAGATGAATAATTAAATCAACCTTGGTTTGGCTTCTGACCGCACCTGTTCCAAAAAGCGTCATAACATCGATAATCCCAATTCCCCGAATTTCAAGAAGGTGGCGTAAAATAGCCGGTGCCGTTCCTACCAGCGTTTGCTCATCCTGCTGATACACTTCTACCCTATCGTCAGCAATCAATCGATGTCCACGTTTCACAAGTTCCAGGGCCGTTTCACTTTTGCCTATACCACTATCACCGGTAATTAAAATCCCCAAGCCATAGACGTCAACCAAGACACCATGAAGGGATTTTCTTTCAGCCAATTTATCTTCCAGATAATTGGTCATATTGCTTAAAACCCGTGACGTTGTCAGTTTCGATCCCAACACCGGAATATGCTCTAATTTAGCAGCCTCAAGCAATTCTTCCGGTGGGTCAAGCTGTGTGGAAATAACGAAAGCTGGCGTTTGCGGTTGACACATTTTTTTCATAACGTCTAACAGGTTTTTGTGAGACATTCCTTTAGAATACGAAATTTCAGTTATTCCAAGTAGTTGAATTCGGTTTGCAGGATAATAGTTAAAAAAACCTGTTAATTCCAGACCAGGCCTGGATATATCACTAGTAGAAATTGACTTACTTTCCAAATATTCCTTACCATAATATACATCCAGTCGGGTATTGGCAACTAAATCCGCTACACTAACACTTTCAGTCAAGAACATCCCTCCTCAAATAATCACTATAATTTTATCACTTTTATATACGCCACGTCTTTAAGAGAATGAGGAAAACAACAAAATGTTTTAGTTAATTAGCTACGATTTATCAAAATAACTAGCGATAATAACACTCACAACTGACATTAAAATAGCAATAAACATCGCTGTCCAAAACGAGGAAAACTGAAAGCCTGCTCCAACAATCCTCGAGGTCAGTTCCAACATCAATCCATTAATCACAATGCCAAATAGCCCCAGGGTTAAAAAATTAATTGGTAAAGACAAAATAATGATGATAGGTTTAACCAACCAGTTTAATACCCCCAATACCAATGCCGCAATGACCGCAATTTCAACGCTCGAAACATATAAGCTGCTAGGAAAGAAACCGCTAATTGCCATAAACAATAAAGCGTCAATTAAGACAGTTGATAGGAATCTCACAGTTAGCCTCTTTTCTTGTCGTGATTAACATCTTCTTCCTCAACACCGTGAATCACTTTTCGCGATTTTTTAGAAGAATCCTGATTTTTGTAAGTTGATTTAAGCTGATTAAAAAATGATACGGGCGCATTTTCAGCCGGAATAATCGCAATCATAACAATATAAGCCAGAATTGCCACCAGACCAACACCTGGAGTAAACATCAAAATAATGTATAGAATACGTACCAATGTTGAATTCCAATCAAAGTAAGCGGAAATGCCACCAAGTACACCAGCTATCCAACGATCCTCAGACGATCGGTAAAGCTTCTTTTTATCACTCATCGAAAAGCCTCCACTATAAATTGACTCTTAAATTAAGCGTATCAAAAAAAACGCCGCAATCAAGTATGCCGCGTAAAAAAATATGCTTTTTTAATTTAATTCGATAATTTTTCCGGTTGCCAGGTAAATTGTCCACTCACAAATGTTGGTACTGTAATCGCTCACTCTTGAAAGATCCTTGGCAACATTAAGATAGATAATCGCAGAGTTAACAATTTCAGGATCCTTTGCCATCGCCTGATAACTTGGAGCGGCAATATCATTATAATGTTTTTCGATAACTTTATCGTATCTCTTAGCAGTTTCCTTTGCCTTATCTTGATCTGCCTCACCGTAAGAACTGATAGAGTCATCATATTGTTCACTTACATCTTTAGACATTGACGCAATAATAGATTCAACTGTTGCAATTCGCGGTTGACCTTTAATACTGAGCGTGGACCGCGCAATATTTCGTGCATGATCCCCAGCCCGCTCCAAGTCTGTCACTGCTTTTAAAATACCGACAACTTCACGCAAATCACCCGTGACCGGTTGATAAAGGGCAATCATTTCAAAAGAACGTTTTTCAATATGGATCTGCAAATGATTAATCGCGTGATCATTTGTAACCACTGTTTCAGCTTTATGGATATCATGGTCGATAAAAGCCTGCCCCGCATTAGCAACAGCCTCTCCAACCAATGCCCCAAGTTTCATAAAATCTGCCTTTAAAGTAACTATTTCTTCGTCAAAAACCTTTCCCATTAGGTCATCCCCTATCCAAATCGACCACTCACATAATCCTCTGTCTGCTTCTCATCAGGATTAACAAACATTTTCGTCGTATCATCATACTCAATGATTCGACCTTCCATAAAGAATGCTGTTTTATCAGAAATTCTGGAAGCTTGCTGAAGATTGTGAGTTACGATTATAATTGTATAGTTCTTTTTTAGTTCAAGTAGCGTATTTTCAATATTTGCGCTGGAAATTGGATCAAGTGCACTGGTCGGCTCATCCATTAAAATAACTGACGGTGAAACTGCCAAAACCCTGGCGATACAGATTCGCTGTTGCTGCCCTCCTGAAAATGAAAGTGCATTATCATACAAATGATCCTTAACCTCATCCCAAACTGCAGCCTGTTTCAAACTTCGTTCAACGATTTCATCAAGCTTTTGTTTATCTTTAACACCTGCAATTCTAAGTCCATAAGTAATATTATCATAAACTGAGAATGGAAATGGGTTTGGTTGTTGAAAAACCATTCCAATTTCTTTTCTTAAATCAACCAAATTTGTTTGCGGCGAATAAATATTCTGCTCATGAAACTTAACAGTCCCTGTAATTGTGACACCATCTATCATATCGTTCATTCGATTTAAGCATCGCAAAAAGGTTGACTTTCCACATCCAGATGGTCCAATTAGTGCAGAAATCTGGTTGGGATTAAAATCTAAATGAATATTGTGCAGTGCTTGGAAATCACCATAAAACAAATCAAGATTATTTGCTGAAATAATTGGCTCAGACATCAAATTGCCTCCTATCCAAAGTTGCCAGAAACATAATCATCGGTTAACTTAATTTTTGGTCTGGTAAAAATCTTCCTGGTCTTGTTATACTCAATTGCCTCTCCCAAATTAAAGAAGACCGTGTAATCACTTAAACGCGCAGCCTGTTGCATGTTATGGGTCACAATGATAATGGTATAGTTTGGTTTTAATTCTCGGAGTGTCTGTTCAAGTTGTGATGTCGACACCGGATCAAGTGCACTTGCCGGCTCGTCCAAAAGTAAGACATCCGGTTTAACAGCCAGTGCCCGCGCGATACATACCCGCTGCGCTTGACCACCGGATAATGATTGTGCACTTTTATGAAGACTGTCCTTAACCTGATCCCAAACCGCAGCCTGTTTCAAAGTTGTTTCAACGACCTCGTCCAATACTTTTTTGTCATGAATTCCTCGTCTTTGCAGGGCAAATGTCACATTATCATAAATTGATTTAGCAAAAGGATTAGGACGTTGAAACACCATTCCTATTCGACGCCGAACCTCGTAGACGTCAATCCCGGGTTGATTAATATTAACACCCTTATACAGGATTTGTCCCTTAACCGTTGCGACATCATCATTCATCCGGTTTAAAGAACGCAAAAAGGTAGATTTACCTGAACCTGACGGACCTATTAAAGCCGTAATGGTGTTCTTTTTAAACTGAATGTCAGCTTGATGCATCGCTAAATTCTTACCATAGTATATTTCAAGATCCTTAGTTTGCATGTCAATATCATTTTCTTCGGGATCAAAGTGATAGATAAACCGTTCATGATTGTTTGTATCAAATTGCATATTGAATTCTCCTAGTTCATCGAAGTCATTTTCTCGAATACCTTTCGGCCAATATAACGTGCTGAAAGATTAAAAATTAAAATTGCCAAAACCAAGACCGCTGCAGAACCGGATGAAACCTGGGTTAGGTCAGGCATAATCCCTTCAGAATTAATTTTCCAAATGTGTACGGCTAGTGTTTCGGCTGGACGCAAAGGACTTAACGGACTGTCAATGTTGAACGGATTCCAATCGCCAAAATTCAATGCTGGTGCACTCTGCCCAGCCGTGTAAATTAAAGCAGCGGCTTCGCCAAAAACTCGTCCAGAACAAAGGATGACCCCACTAATAATCCCCGGTAAGGCAGCAGGAACAACGATATGGATAATCGTTTCGTATTTTGATAGTCCAAGTCCCAAACCACCCTGTCTCTGATCATCAGCAACGCTTGCCAATGATTCTTCAATATTCCTGGTAAGCAAAGGTAGATTAAAAATGGTGAGTGTTAAGGCACCTGAAATAATCGAAAACCCGAAATTATAATGAACAACAAATAACAGGAACCCGAATAATCCTACAACAACAGATGGTAACGAACTTAAAATCTCAATTGATGTCCGAATCATTGATGTAAACCAATTATCTTTTGCATACTCGTTTAAATAAATTGAAGCCCCCAACGCGATCGGCAGTGAAATCAACATTGCCAAAATTAACAAGTAAAAAGAATTAAACAATTGAACACCGATGCCCCCACCGGAACTAAATGCCTTGGCCGGAGATGTTAAAAATTTCCAACTAACGTTTGGCAAACCTGTGATAAAAATGTATCCAATCAAAAATGCCAGGATCAAAACCACAAAACCTGCAATTGCTTTTAAAACAATTATTGCAATCTGACTTTGTTTCTGCACTCGATTCATTTACTAAACGCCCCTTTCCGACCAATAAAATGTACCAGTAAATTAAACAGCAACGACATCACCAGCAATACAAGAGCAAGCGACCAAAGCGCGTCATTCTGCATGGATCCCATCACCGTATTTCCCATTCCTGCGGTTAAAACAGAAGTCAACGTTGAAGCTGGTGAGATCAGGTTATGCGGCATTAACGACGCATTTCCGATAACCATTTGCACTGCCAAAGCCTCGCCGAACGCTCTGGCCATTCCAAAAACAACAGCCGTCAAAATTCCTGGTGTTGCGGCTCTTAGGACAACTTTCCAAATTGTCTGCCACTTCGTTGCTCCAAGTGCTAAAGATGCCTGACGATAGTATGTTGGTACCGATTTAAGGGAATCAACAGTCATAGACACGATGGTCGGTAAAATCATAACAAACAGGACAAACGTTCCTGAAAGGATTCCGAAACCACTCCCGCCAAACACATTTCGTACAAACGGAACGACCACGGACAAGCCGATAAATCCATAAACAACCGATGGAATACCAACCAGCAATTCAGTAACCGGCTGAAGAATTTTAGCGCCCCTCTTCGGCGAAATTTCAGTCATATAAACAGCCGTTCCAATCGCAAATGGTGTTGAAATGACAGCAGCCAAAATAGTGACTAGAAAGGAACCGAGAATCATTGGTAAAGCGCCAACTGCTGCGTGACCGTCAGGTGTTTTTGTCCCGGGATTCCATAAGGTGCCTGTAAAGAAATCCTTCATACTGATATGATCCTTTAGAAAGGTCGACATACCCTTTGTTGCAATAAACAAAATAATCCCAATGACAATCGCCATAATTAGCAAAAGTGCACAGAGACATAAAAAGCGGCCAAAGCGTTCATAACGTGCTGTTTTGGACTTTTTAAATAATTGTTTTGCCAACTTTTGATCTTGCATTATTCTACCCCCGATCCCTTTGAAATCTTACCCTGCCATGTTCGTTGATAACGCATATCCTTTACAGAAATATAGCCAAGCTTATTAAACAGTGTTTTTTGAATATGATCGTTCTGAAGGTAATGAAGGAATTTCTTAGTTAGACCGGTTGGTTGGCCATTTGTATAAATATGTTCATAAGACCAAATTTTCCAATCATTATCCATAACATTTCGCTCAGTCGGTTTAATGCCGTTAATCGTAATTGGCTGAACAGCCTTGTTTACATAGCCGAAAGACACGTAGCTAATCGCACCAGGCGTCGACGAAACGATTTGACGAACGGTGCCGGATGAATCCTGCTCTTGGGCTACCGCACTTTCACGGCCATTTAGACCGTATTCTTCAAAAGTCACCCGCGTACCGCTTCCCTGGGTTCGGTTAATAAGCGTAATTGGTAGGTTCTTCCCACCAACCTGCCGCCAATTTTTGACTTTTCCTGTAAAAATCGCAATCAACTGCTTGGATGTCAATCGATGGATACCGACTTTTTTATTAACAATTGGCGTCACACCAACCACGGCTATTTTATGATCAACTAATTTTTGGGGATTAATACCAGCTTTTTCCTGGGCAAATAAATCCGAATTACCCATTTGGACCGCGCCCGATTCAATTTGACTCAATCCCGTCCCAGAACCGCCACCTTGTACATTAATAAAAATGCCACTATGTTCGGCCGAGTATTCTTCACTGGCAGCTTCTACTAATGGCTGCAATGCTGTTGATCCAACCGCGGTAATTGATTGTTGGTTGGTTGCCTGCTTACTTCGGGTAGTGTACGATCCAATACCTGCAAGGATAACCACTGCCACCAGTAACCATTTAATCATTCTTCGTTTCTGCATCCGCATTTCCTCCTCAAATCTCCACTACTAATTGTATTAAATCAATGTAAAAATTTGATATTTGAAATGTAAAAGTTTTGTAAATAAATCACGGGGTGTCTTATCTAAAAAAGCGGGTCTGTCAAAGCCCGTCATAATCGAAAAAGATTAGTTTATGGCATATGTATGAATTACCAAAACTAATCTTTTTTATAAATAATCTTTAACTTGATTTGATAAACGGACAAAAAGGCTTATGTGTTATAGTCAAATTACTTATCGACTTGCGCAGTTTGTGACTCATCGTTTATCGGGAATTCGACTGTAAAAGTCGATCCGACACCACGCTGACTTTTCACATGAATCACGCCCCCGATAGAATCAACTAACTCTTTAACAATTGCCAAGCCCAGACCGGTTCCGCTCACCTTTTGCTTGGTTCTGGAATCGTCTGCCCGATAAAACCGTTCAAACAATCTGGAAATATCTTTTTGCGCAATTCCGATTCCCGTATCCACCACGTGAAGCTGCCAAAAACTATCATTGGCAGAATATTTAACAGTCACACTTCCACCAGACCGGTTATATTTAATTGCATTACTAACAAGATTTTGTAAAATTCTGGTCAACATCTGCGAATCAACGCTTACAACTGCATCTTGTGGTACCTCATCAACCAACGTGATATCACGAACCTTTGCCATTGAAGAATATCCTGTCAATTTTGCGTCAACAAATTTCTTCAACTCCAATGCCTGTGAATGATGTGGCGTTCCGTTCTGAATATGTGAAATCGTCAGAACATCTTGAATCAATGAAGTCAATTGTGTACTTTGCTGATCAATAATTTTTAAAAACTCAACCAACGTTTTTCGGTCATCCATTGCACCGCCCAACAGTGTTTTCGCAAAGCCGGAAATCGCCGTAACTGGCGTTTTTAATTCATGACTGGCATTACGCAAGAAATCAATCTGCATTTGTTTAACGTTTATAATGTCTGAAATATCATACATAATCACTGAGATATGGTAATCATTTTCTAACTGATTATAGACAACGCTTGTGTCCCAAGTTGAAGAATGATCCCCGACACTTCTAATTTCAGTCTGTTGAGATTCATGATCTTCAAAAACCCGTTCAATGAGTGAAAGTAACTGATAATTCCTAATATCCTGTGAGTACGAATGTGGTTGATTCATAATATTTCTCTGAAGCATTGAGGCTATTTTATGATTTGCAAATATCACGTCTTGACTGGAATCAATGACCATAATTCCAACAGGTAAGCTTGAAAGAATTGTGACAAGTTCCGTATTACTATTTTTAATCGTTTTACTTTCGTCCTGTTGGCGAGATTGAAGTTCAGTTAACTGGTCAGCAATTTGTTTATAAGGATTACCCGGACGAATAAATAACGGTGCTACAGGTTGATGGGAAACAATACTTTTTGTCATATATTCCAGTTGTTTACGGATTTTCTCGTTCTTTCGAAAATCCAATGTCGCGGTCACAATCGCTACTGTTAAGCAAAAAGAAAGAACAAATGCCAAAAAAATAAGGTCACGGTTATCTCTAGCAAACCCAAAAAAGAGCATTAAAAAAGTAACACTACTCAGCCCTAAAATAATTAGGATTTGTCGATACGCTTTACTCAGCGTCATCGCCTCCTGTTGAGAACTCATAACCGAACCCACGAATAGTTTTTAGATACTTGGGACGTTTAGGATCCGATTCGATTTTTTCACGAAGATGTGCAATTTGAATATCTACCATACGGCTTTGACCCGAATAATCAAATCCCCAAACACCTTGCAACAATTGATCTCTACTTAGTACTTGATTTTCGTGACCGACAAGATATTGCATTAGTTCGAATTCTTTTGGTGTTAATTTCAGATTTTGATCATTGACACTCACTTTGTATTGCTTATGATCAATCGTAAACGGACCAGTTGTTTCTATGTCTCCACTTTTAACTGGTGCAGCATTTTGTTGGCTTGAAGGCTCGCTTTTTTCATATCTTCTCAAGACAGCATTAATTCGGGCAATGACCTCCCGAGGGCTGAATGGCTTTGGTACATAGTCGTCGGCTCCCATTTCCAAGCCAAAAACCTTATCAAATTCAGTATCTTTTGCAGTTAAAACAATGACTGGCGTATCGTTTCTGTCCATTCGAATTCGTTTTAAAACTTCTTCACCACTCATCTCTGGTAACATTAAATCAAGTAAAACAATGTCATAATGATTATTTTCAATCATTGATAACGCGTCAGCACCATTAGTTGCGCTTTGAACGTCAAAACTTGCTTGCTTCAAATTATATTCAAGTAAAGTTACAATTGCCGGTTCATCATCAACTACTAATACTTTTTTCAAGGGAAGATCCTCCTACTGTGTGTTTACTCAACAGACTGCGTATACGTTTTAACCCCGATTTCATGAGGCGAATTCTTAAAAATTGCCGATTCCGTCATTTTTAATTGATCATGACGATCCCGAACCTTAAAACGACAATATGTCGGACTCGTGGATAGTGCCCGATAAAATTGATCATCATTAGAAACTTGGATATCATTAACCGTCAAAATAACATCTCCAACCGATAAATTCATTTTTGCTGCCGGGGTTCCAGGCTGAATGCCAATAATTCGGATGCCATCCATAACTTCACTGTACTCAAATTGTTGCTTTCGATCCCGATGCTTCACAATCAAAATAACACCATAGTAACAAATCATTAAAAAGATCATCGCTGGCAAAACGAGTTTATGATTAAAAGCAGCTCCGATAACCATTAAAATGCCCAAACCGGCGACTAACATCATTAACTTTCCCAAGTTCCTAAAGAATTCCCGAGGGGTGCTTTTTCGCACTGTTAATTTTAAACCAATTAAAATCGGCACAATTAAAATCACAAATGAATGGTGATTAATTTGAAATACCGGAAGAAAGCCCAACCCAATTTTAAACCAGTCTCCAGGCAGCAACAAGAGTAGCGGAAAAATGGTTAATTCGTTAAATGGATAAACGGCAACTTTGTTATTTCGTTTGTTTCGCGAAATGGCTGGCGAATCAAATCGACCGGCGTTTGCCCGCACAAATAATCCTGTTGCAAAAATGACTACTGCCAGAATTGCTAAATAGTTTACCGGGTTAACTTGGTGACTTGAAATTTCCATATTCACAAACCACTTTTCAATAAAATTAAATTGTGTCATTTGCGGTAATAAAAGTGATAAAATGCCTGCAGCTCCAATTAAAGTAACGCCTAAGAATTGCCATGGAATCAGTACGAGTGCGATTAAGCAGAGTCCCTCATAGAGAATTAGCCATTGAAGAGATGTCATTAATAAGGAACCCAAAACGACAGAAAAAATAACGCCAATCATTAAACCACTTCTGACAAAATGGCGTCCTTCGTAAAAGTCCTCGTAAATAGCAGAATTAAAAATTCTGCGTTCTCGTTTAACACGATTCGTATGTATCAAATAAGCTCGAACAACTCCGACCCACAACATAGGTTGAAGAACATAGAAACAAATTGCCAATAGAAATTTCATAAATTTTTCCCTCATCCGTTATTATGGTATAAGTATAGCATTGATTAATTAAAATTTGAAAGCCAGCTAAGTAAAAACAATCCACTGAAAAGATCGGTTAGGATAGATAACAGTTGTTAAAAGGGTCTGGGCAAAATGTGTCTTTGCCCAGACCCTTTCGAACCTAATTTAACTCTATATTAAGTCGATATTATTTAAACAATGCGCATTTATTCCGGGTTGTCCTTACTTAACTGCCATTGCAGGTAAGCATTAATAAATGGATCGAGATCACCATCCATCACACCATTGACGTTGGCCGTTTCATAATTTGTTCGATGATCTTTTACCATTGAATAAGGATGGAAGACATACGAGCGAATTTGAGATCCCCAGCCGATATCCAACTGCTCTCCTTCAATTTTTGCCTTTTCTTCCGCCTTTTTCTGTTCCTCTAATTCATAAAGTTTTGACTTCAACATGTTTAAAGCCGTTTGTCTATTTTGCAATTGGGATCGTTGTGCTTGACTGGCAACGACAATACCAGTCGGAATATGAGTAATTCGCACAGCAGATGACGTCTTGTTAACATGCTGACCACCGGCACCGCTCGCACGATAAACATCAACTTTTAATTCATCCGGACTAATTTTGATAGAAACATCATCATCTAGTTCCGGCATCACATCCACTGAAGCAAAAGAAGTATGTCTTCTTCCGGCAGAGTCAAATGGTGAAATTCTAACTAATCGATGGACACCCTTTTCAGATCGAAGATAACCATATGCATTTTCACCATTAATCAGTATTGAGACACTGTTAATACCTGCGACCTCACCAACTTGATAATCAAGTACATCAACCTTAAAATCGTGTGTTTCGGCCCAACGAGTATACATCCTCAACAACATCGAACCCCAATCCTGAGCTTCTGTACCGCCTGCTCCAGGGTGAATTTCCAAAATGGCATTATTATGATCGTACTTGCCATTCAATAATAATCCCAGCTGATACCTATCAAGTTGCTTTTTTAGTTTATCTGCCTCGCCAATAAACTCATCTTGCATTCCGGAATCCGGGTCTTCGGAAATTAATTCTAATGTAACCTTTAAATCATCAAGCTCGTTGGTTAGTGTGTCAAACCTGTCACGCTTTGTTTTTAATTGATTCGTCTCGTCAATCAGTTTTTGAGCCGCTTGCTGGTCATCCCAAAACCCGGGTTCAGCCATCTTTGCTTCATTGATACTTATACTTTCACTCAGCGCATCAAAGTCAAAGAGACCCCCTAAAGCCATCGATGGCTTTTTGCATATCTGCGATTTGTTTTTTTGCTTCACTTAATTCAAATACCATATTTATGCCTCATTTCAAATCAAATTTTTTTACCGAACAATCGTCACAATTGCAAAAGAAGTTGAGACAAAAATGAATTTTTGCCTCAACCTCATCGCTTAATTTCGGACAATCACAACTCTTAACCGCCATTTGAGCGGATAGTCTTGTTTCTAAGCCGAAACAATTTGTCATTATCTTTGCATATTTTGACGAATTTCTGCCTTCATGAAGAGTCGAGTTGCATCATAGTCAATATCTGCAATCATTTCTTCAAACATTTTATATCCTTCACGTTGATACTCAACTAATGGATTTAGTTGACCGTACCCACGAAGACCAATTGACTGACGAAGTTGATCCATCATGTCAATGTGATCGGTCCAGTGAGAATCAACAACTCGAAGAATAACAACCTTTTCAAACTCAAGCATTTGAGATTCATCATAAAGCTGTTTTTGTTTTTCTTTATAAACCGAATTTGCAAGATCCATTAACATCTTCTTGATTTCATCGGCCGTCTTATTTTGAAAATCCTCAAGTGAAATTTTATCAGGACTTACCATTGCGCTAATCGCAAAGTCAAGAATTGTTTGGAGATCCCAGTCTTCTTTTTCACCTTGAGTATGCAAATCAACAATTCGGTTAACAGTCCGTTCAATCATCGGTATAATAACCCACTTAAGGTCTTTATTTTCCTCAATGACTTCTTGACGTTCACCATAAATAACTTCACGCTGTTGACGCATAACATCATCATACTGAAGAACGTTCTTACGAGAATCATAGTTGTTACCTTCAACTCGTTTCTGAGCTGACTCAACTTGCTTGGTGATCATCTTGGAACGAATAACAGCATCTTCACCTTCAACGTTTAAATGCTCCAAGAAGTTCTTGATTTTATCAGAACCAAAGCGGCGCATTAAATCGTCTTCAAGTGACAAATAAAATTGTGACAAACCAGGATCACCCTGACGACCAGAACGGCCACGAAGCTGATTATCAATACGACGTGATTCATGTCGTTCAGTCCCAATAACTGCTAGACCACCTAACTCCACAACCCCGGGTCCGAGTTTGATATCGGTACCACGTCCAGCCATGTTGGTAGCAATTGTAACAGCACCCTTTTGACCGGCATTCATAACAATATCAGCTTCTTTTGCATGATTCTTAGCGTTTAAAACAACGTGAGGAATTTGTTCCTCATCAAGTCGCTTTGAAAGGTATTCGGAAGTTTCAACCGCAACCGTACCAATTAACATCGGCTGGCCCTTTTTATGGAGTTGCTTGATTTCTTTAACAACTGCATCGAACTTTGCGTCCAAAGTTGGGTATAAAACATCTGGATGGTCGACTCGGACAACCGGTTTGTTGGTTGGCACAGAGATAACCTCCATGTTATAAATCTCACGGAATTCCTCAGCTTCGGTTTTGGCAGTACCTGTCATACCAGCAAGCTTCTTATACATACGGAACATGTTTTGATAAGTAATTGTTGCCATGGTCTTACTTTCCTCTTGGATTTCAACGCCTTCTTTGGCTTCAATTGCTTGGTGAAGGCCATCAGAAAAACGACGCCCCTGCATAATCCGTCCGGTAAACGAGTCAACAATTAACACTTCACCGTCCTGAACCACGTAATCCTTATCCCGCAGCATAATGAAGTTAGCACGTAATGCTTGATCCAAATGGTGGGTCAAAGCTGTGTTATCTGTATCATACAAATTTTTTAAGTTAAAGTATTTTTCGGCTTTTTCAATTCCCTTATCAGTTAATGAAACCGTCTTAGTCTCCAAATCAATCTTAAAATCATCTTTTTCGTGAAGCGTCTTAGCAAATCGATCTGTTCGCTGATACAACTCGGAAGTTCCAGTTGATTGACCAGAAATAATCAATGGTGTTCGTGCCTCATCAATTAAAATGGAATCAACCTCATCTACAATCGCAAAATTAAGTGGGCGTTGAACCATTTCTTCTTTGTACGCCACCATGTTATCACGCAGGTAGTCAAACCCGATTTCACTATTGGTCGAGTAAGTGATGTCACATGCATAGGCTTCACGTTTTTGATCCGGTGTCATTTCGGCTAAATTGGCACCTACAGTTAAACCCAGCCAATTGTACAGCTCACCCATTTCAGTCGCATCACGTTGAGATAGGTACTCATTAACCGTGACAACGTGAACGCCTTCTCCTGCGAGAGCATTCAAATAAACAGGCATTGTCGCCGTTAACGTCTTACCTTCACCAGTCTTCATTTCAGCAATATTACCCTCATGAAGCACAATTCCACCCATAATTTGAACGTGGAATGGGTAAAGCCCAAGAACCCGACGAGCACCTTCCCGAGCAACAGCAAATGCCTCCGGAAGTAAATCGTCGAGTGTTTCACCATTTTTATAGCGTTCTTTAAACGCCGGTGTCTTGGCTTGTAATTCTTCATCGCTGAGTTGACGATACTCGTCTGCATATACCCCAACTTCATCAGCAATTTTGCTTAATCGTTTGAGTTCATGCTTGTCGCTTTCAACCCATTTTTTTAAAAGATTAGCCATTGAAAAATTCCCTTCTAAATCAGTTATTCATTTTAATGTCTTTATCGTATTAATCAACTACATACTTGTTTATTGTAACATTCAAGGCCATCAATGAAAACACCTTGATAACATTTACAGCATTCGTTTATCATAATACTTTTCAAATCAATAGGAAAGAGTGAACTTCGAAACTATCCTTTTTTTAATAAATAGACAAAAAGACTCCCTTTAGTCGGCTGGCTTTGTCATCCAGTTCGCCTAAAGGGAAGTCTCTCATTATTTATTCTTCGCCGGTTTCAATCAAACCATAGCGACCATCATTACGACGGTAAACAATATCAATGTTTGATGTATCGGCATCTTCATAAATAAAGAAATCGTGCCCCAACATGTCCATTTGAAGAATTGCTTCCTCATTGTCCATTGGTTTTAAGGCCAAACGCTTTGTTCGCACAACATCGAACTGTGACTGATTATCATCCGAATCAGAAGTCGTTTGATCATCATTTGGGACGAATTCCAAATTCTTGAAGCCCTTCTCACGAGATTTACGATTAACCTTTGTCTTGTATTTTCGAATTTGACGTTCGAGTTTGTCAGTTACCAAATCAACGCTGGCATACAAGTCATTGGAAAGCTCTTCAGCTCGTAATGTTAGGAATGGTAAAGGAATCGTTACCTCAACTTTAGCTTGTTTATCTGGATAAACCCTCAGATTGACATGAGCAGTATTCTTCATGTCCTTTTCAAAGTATTTTTCCAGTTTGCTGACTCGCTTTTCGACATAATCACGAATCGCTTGAGTTACCTCAATATTTTCTCCACGAATGTTAAAAATTAGCATAACGTTCTCTCCCTTCACCATTAATGGTTTAATGGTCCAGCAATGAAAGTGATTTCATTACTGGCTACAACTTTAGTATAAATGAAAGTTCGTCTTTTAACAATCATCAGGTCCGATTAATTTAACGAGCAAGCGTGAAGCCCTTAACACATCGAGCTCCTGCACGATATAACAAACCTGCGGCATGTCGAATTGTTGTTCCGGTTGTATACACATCATCCACGACTACAATCGTCTTTTCCCTGATCAATTCACTCTCGTGATCAATCAATTCAAACGGCTGATTAACATTAAGCCTCTGCAATCGATTCTTTTCGGATTGGCGGCTTTCTTTTTTTCCTTGTCGTGTACGGAGGCAGTTAACTGGTTGAATACCTTCACACAACCCCAAGACCTGATTAAAACCGCGTTCTTGAAGGGTGCTTTCATTAACCGGAATGACAACAACCGGACAACGCATTGCCTTTAACTCAGAAACGATTAGCCGGTTAAACACGTTTCTTAATCGATAGTCTCCAAGAAATTTGTACTGCTTCATGTATGCTCTCATCGCATCGTTATATTCAAAAAGTGCCCGATTAGCAAACGGCTTTTTAAAATAATGCTGCCACTTTATGCAATCTTGACATGGGTCATTCAAGTTACCAAAAATTCTTCGCCCACAATACCGACACGTTTTCATGTCTGACAGCTTTACGAATCGATTGAAACATTTACGACAAACCTTCGAATTATTTAATCTCTGAAACGAAAAGATCTTAGGCAGCGTTAACTCAGAAGACAGTACTGTTTGACACAGCAAACAAGTCATTTGATCTCCCTCGCTCTTCGATTCATTTCTTTGATTTGACGGTCACAGGATTTGATCGTTTTTGATTTAGTTTCACAATATAAAATCACTTGTCCTGTTGGCCGCGCACTATTTCGCCCAACCCGACCGGCAATTTGAACCAATGCAGATGCGGAAAACACCTCATCGTCAGCCTTTAAAACCATAACGTCAATTCCAGGAAAAGTAACCCCCCGTTCCAAAATAGTTGTTGTAATCAAAAAATCAACGGCCTGGCTTCTCATAGCAGTTACCTTTTCCAGCCTTTGTGGGTCAGCCGAATAAACTGTCAAATAGGTACAGTTAATATTAGCTTTCTCCAGCGCACTACTTACCAAGGTTAAATCCCTAATTCTGGGTACAAACAGCAGGAAACGCTGTTTTTGTTTAACCAAACGATTAATCATCTGCAGGATAGATTTAGGTAGTCTGCCTTGATCAACCAGTCTTTTTAAATGCTGATTTTTAACTATTTTGACTGTTGGTAACAAGTGACCATGGTATCGAATCGGCAGATAACTAACCGATATTTCTTTTCGCTTGATTTTATGCATTAAAACATCATCAGGAGTTGCGGTCAGATATAAGATCCCACCACCCGGTTTAATCGCGTTTTGGACAGCATAGTGCAACATATCATTACCAGAAAATGGAAATACATCAACTTCATCAATAACCATGACATCGAATGCATGGTAAAATCTTAATAATTGATGAGTTGTACAAATTGTGATTTGACTATATTGATAATGTTGCTTTGTCTTTCCGTGCAATAAAATGCTGGAAACCTTCTTAAACGCCGATTGAATTCTGGGAAAAAGCTCAATGCACACATCCACTCTTGGTGACGCAATACCAATCCGCAGTCCTTGGGAGACTGCCCAGCTAATCGCAGGAAAGAGCATCTCCGTTTTTCCGGCACCTGTAACCGCCCACAAAAGATGGCGCTGCCTCTTTTCAAATATTTTTACAATTTGGTTCGCACACTGCTGCTGTAAATCGGTCAGTTGCCCCCGCCACGACATTGGCGACTCGATAACCGGAAATTTATTTGGCTCTGGGAAGGTCGCTAAAGAATGGCGCGTATCCATCCGCCCCATCTGGATACACACATAACAATAATAATGATGGTACGGTAATCTGGCTTCCACCGGCTTTAGCTTTGCATGACAACGAGCGCAACGAATTTTGCCTTTTGTTATGATAATGGCCGGTCGAAATGTTACCATTGCGTTTTGCTTAATTGTTGGCGACAATTCTAAACTATTGATTTGGCGTCCAAACAACTCTGATATATGATTAATCATGTAAACACCTCGTAACTAAATACGAAAATATAGGAGGGATATTTTTGACAAATCCATCACTAACCATCAAAAAGAACGGGATACATGAAATTGTGATCAAAAAATCCCGCTTCATTTGTACACTAGCTAGAATTAATGACGAAGACCATGCAAAACGGTTAATTGCAGAAGTTAGCAAAACAAATGCAAAGGCAACTCATAATTGTTATGCCTACCTTCTTGGTGACGACGATCACATTCAACGCGAAAGTGACAATGGTGAACCATCCGGAACTGCTGGCGTGCCAATTCTCGAAGCTTTAAAAATGAATCAACTCCATAATGTTTTATCTGTCGTCACAAGATACTTTGGGGGCATCAAGTTGGGGGCTGGTGGTTTAATTCGGGCCTATAGTAATGCAACCTCAAGTACCATTGATTCAGTCGGAATTGTAAAGCTGGTTTTAAAGAGGGAACTCATTATCACAATCGACTATAATCAATTCGATCCCCTTAAATATTATTTGAGTACCAATGAGGTCCCAATCGAAAGAACGGACTATGGTGCTCAGGTTCAGATCACGGTACCTGTGGCCGAAAATGGCTTAAAGGAATTCCAGGAAGAAGTCATAAATTTACTCAGTGGCAATGTCACATTCAAAATTGGAAATGATAAAATCTTTGAAGAACCCTTTTCTCGAGACAAACGAGAAAAAACAGAACACAAAAAATAAGCAAGCTTTCTGGCCATTCCTATGTGGTGTATCACCACCCTGAACGATTAGAAAACCTGCTTATTTTTTACCAACTAGTTTTTAACGTATGTAAGCACAATAAAAATTAGGGTTTATTTTCTTCTTTTCCATGATTTTCTTTACTGGTCGTATCCTTAACCAACTTTTTAATACCATTCAATAATGGCTGACGATCTTCTCCAACCAAACCGATTGTTTCGACAAATAACTCTAACCCAATTAAAACGGCAATTGTTAACAGAATTGATCCCCATAAAGTAGAAATTGGATATAGTAGCGAAATAAACGAAAAAATCAACGCAATCCCATAAATAACCAACACGGTCTGACGATGAGTTAAACCAATCTGCATTAACCGATGATGTAAATGTCTCTTATCAGCATGTGAAATTGGTTCGCGGTTCAACAAGCGTCTAAATATGGCATAAACCGTGTCAGTGATTGGTACACCCAAAATCATCACAGGAATCAAAAGTGTAATGAAAGTGGCATTTTTCAATCCGAATAGTGAGAAAACAGACATCATAAATCCGATAAATAGTGCACCTGTATCGCCCAAATAAATGCGTGCCGGAAAGAAATTATATGGCAAAAAACCAACACAGGAAGCAACCAATGCAAAAATCATAATTGATACAAAAATATTACCAACATTCAAGAAAAACATACCGGTGATTCCCATCGTGGTCAACGCAATAATTGACACACCAGTTGCTAAACCATCTAGCCCATCAATTAAATTAACCGCATTTGTAATTGCCAAAATCCAAATCCAAGTGACCGGTAAGCTCATCCATCCTAGGTGAAGCGTAAAAAAAGGTAGTGTAATGGTCGTCATCTTGACGCCGGCAAAAAAATAAACCCACAAGGCAGCAATTGAAATCCCCAACACTTTTTGACGTGGTCGCAATACAAAAATGTCATCAATAATTCCCGTCAGAATTATAATCGTTTCTCCTCCATAAATTCCCCAGAGAATTCTGGTTGGAAACTGATCACGTAGAAGAACCATTGTACAAAACGTGTACGCAATAAAAATAGAAAGTCCACCAATTGTTGGCATTGGAATCTTGTTAACCCGCCGTTTGTTTGGTCGGTCTTCGGCCCCCACTGCAAAAGCCAGTTTTCTAATAAATGGTGTTAAAACAGCTGAAATTATCATAGTAGCAAATAAAGACACAATGATTTCGAATTTCAAATTTGAAACCTCGCTTACTTCCTTACATTTCTTATCAAATCAATTATACAGACGCAGTTTCATAAAAACAACCCGAGATGATTTAAGACCATTATAGGAACTCATTTTTCAATGACACTCAAAGATTGCAAAACTCTTCACATTTCAAATTGATAAAAAGACCTTTTTTGTCAATTTTTCTAATAAGATTTAATATATGTACAAATATAGAATAAAAAAAGGAATTTAACGGACTATAACGTAATGTATAAAATCATCGTCAAACTCTTGTAAACGCTGTCAACATCTCTTCGCCCATACTGGCACTTGTATTTTGTTTAACAATTTCTGTTGAAAAATACCCAAATTCTATTCCCATGTGTTAAGATAAAATGTGAAAGCAAGTTCATAAAATTAGTGCTTTCGAAATGAAAGAAGGGAAGTATTATGGAAAATAGTAGTAAAGGAACAACTAACCGTTGGTTAATCATTTTCGGAACGATCCTTATTCAAGTATCTGCCGGATCATTCTACGCTTGGTCAATTTTTAACAATGGATTTATGATGAAATCCGGCGGTGTTGTTCAGGTCGTTGATGGGGTGAAAAAGATTGTCGGAGGGCTCCCTGCGGGCTCTGTTAGTTTTACCTTTACGCTTGGCATGCTCTGCTTGTCACTAGCAACGTTGGCTGGAATTCCACTTGCTAAGAAGTATGGCATTAAAGTGGTTAGCCTTTGTGCATCCGTTATTTATGGCCTATCCATTTTAGGTTTAATGACGATTGGTAAAGGCTCGTCAATTTGGATGTTATGGCTGTTTGGTGGTGTTTTACTTGGTGCAATGAACGGTGTGCTTTATTTAACAACACTCACTAACGCAATCAAGTGGTTCCCAGAGAAAAAGGGATTAATTTCAGGAATCAGTGTTGCCAGTTATGGTCTTGGCTCATTTATTTTTAAATATATCGACATGGCTATTGCTGGTGGTAATGGTGCGATTACCGCCGACAACATTGGCAGAGTTCTTCTTTGGTGGGGAATTCTGGCATTGATTTTGGCAGTCGTTGGATCCTTCTTCTTAAAGGATGCACCAGATAATATGGCTATTCCATCAAATGATGCTAATAAGCCTGCAGAAGTAGACAAAACGAACTTTACAACGTCTGAAATGTTACACACATCTCAAGCTTATATGATGTTCTTCTGCCTAACAACCGCTGTTATGTTTATGGGACTCTTGGGTGCCGCCGTTACCAATATGGCTGCTGCTTGGACACAAGCTCCGAATGAAGTTGCCGTTTGGGGTGGTACAAGTGCCGCTGCAACATTTGTAGCGATCGTAGCACTTGCTAATACCATTGGCCGATTCTTCATGGGCTGGTTATCCGATATTACCGGACGAAAAACCGTGTTCTTCATCACTTATATCATTCAATTGCTTTCGCTGATTGCTTTGTTGATGACGAAACCCGGCTCAATGAGCATGGCGATGATGTACATTGTTGTTATCGCAATGGCCTTCTGCTTTGGTGGTAACATTACTGTATTTCCAACTTATGTCTCCGATTACTTTGGATTAAAAAATACGTCACGCAATTATTCAATGATCTACCAAGGATTCGGAATCGGTGCCATTATCATTGGCTTCTTAATGGCTTCCGGTAATCCACTGGATCCAAAGAAAGTCACGTTATCCAATGGGGCTGTTTTAACCCAAAACTTCACTTTAACTTACTGGGTACTTCTGATTATGGTAGTTATTTCATTAGCGATTTTTGCATTTATTAAAAAACCAATTAAAAAGTAATTTATAATTAACTCAACTACTCATAGTTTCAAAAGAATTAAAATGGAATTCAATTCCTTTTTTCTCACCTAAAGTACGAAGATCCTGCCAAGTCAGCCTTAATAGCTGATTTAGCAGGATCTTTATTTTTTTACATTGTTACACAAAAGAGGACATTCCCTGTTCGTTCATTAAAAGTAACTACCAAGTGGTTACTAGGCATAAAAGATAATCATATAAAACTCTCCGAGGAGCGCTTCGCTTTTCCTCGTAACCATCAATGAAAAGAACCGTCTTCCTTTGTATAATATAGGTGAAGGCGGTTTCATTGTACATCGTTATCTTTTTGGTGCTAATAAGCCCGAATATAAAACCGATGCCCTTCGGTCCTCGAGATTAACCCATTGTTGCTTCGAGCACGCTTATAAAATTTCATTCCTCAAGGCTGTAAGGTTAACCGCCAACTTTTATTCTAAATGGAGGTGCTGACATGGATGTCATTACAGAGAAGTGTTGTGGAATCGACGTACACCAAAAACAGATCACCCTCACCACTTTAATTGGTCGAGCTGATCAAAAGCCCCGGAAGAACAGTCGGCGTTACGGAACAACATCACCCGAATTGCGTCAATGCGCGAACTGGCTGTTAGAAAAGGAAGTTGAAGTCGTCTTAATGGAAAGTACCGGTCAGTATTGGCGGCCGGTTTGGCAAATTTTGGAACCTTATGGTTTCAAAATGGTCTTATGTAACCCCAGAATTATTAAAAATATTCCGGGTAAAAAGACTGATCAAAAGGATTCGGAATGGATCGCCGAATTAGCTCGGTTGGGATTAGTCGCTGCTAGTTTTATTCCACCACGGCCAATTCAAGAATTGCGCGAATCAACTCGTACACGCAAGTCCCTAACTGAAACGGCTACGAGTATTAAAAACAAGATTCATAATATCCTTCAACGGTCAAACATTAAGTTAACGACCTATGTAACGGATATTTTTGGTAGTTCTGGCCAGAAATTGTTAGTTTTATTAATCCAAGGAAAACCGATTAACCTGCAAACAGTTTCTAAATGTATGCACGCCAAGCTAAAAGCTAAACCGGAAATGATTGTCGCTGCTTTAGACGGCAGTCTGTCTCCTAGTGATCGCCAAATTTTAAAGATTGAACTTGCATTATTGGCAGATGTTCAACAGGCAATTCATGCCTTGGAATTACTAATTGAAGAACAACTTCAACCACTTGAAGAATTGTATCTTCGGCTTCAAACCATTCCAGGGATTAGTAAACACATTGCCCAAATTGTGATCGCCGAAGTTGGGACAGATGTAAGCCCGTTTCCGACCGCTCATCATTTGGCTTCTTGGGCTGGCCTATGTCCTGGAAATTATGAATCAGCTGGCCAATCCAAAAGCAGTCACATTTTGCATGGAAATGTTTATTTGAAAACTGCCCTGGTAACCGCAGCGCTAGGTGCGAAAAGACAAACCTGCTCTGGATTAAAAGACTTTTTCTATCGTTTAAAAGGTCATATGAGTGCGCAAAAGGCAGTAGTCGCATTAGCTCATAAACTGCTTAGGATTACCTATGCCATGATTGAAACTGGTTCAAGTTATCAAGAGTATAGAAAAGACCAACGAGCGAAAGCGCTCGTTGGTCAATAAAATACTTTACCTAACTAAATTATACTAATTTTTTCGGTATTTGACTACCGTTAGGTTAGTATGTCCTTTTTTAGGTTACTTTCTTATAAAAGTTGGGGGATAGCACCAGACAAAGCGATGAGGTTATTCGTCTGAATGGTCGTTTAAGATGACTAGCCAAACTAGCATTATCTACCAAAAATCGTCTTGATGGAGGGCATTAAGAGCACAAAACTAGTCATGGATGCCCTACATGAATTAATTGACCTGTTGCCGTTTCGGACCATTCATCAATACTTTTACCGGTTTGATCAGACTGCTAGAGAATGGGACAGAGTTATCGTGACCGACATGAATTATACCTATCTTAAACTGGCTAAAATAGTATTCCCCAACACCATCCTAGTTGTGGATAAATTCCATATCATCAACGCGCTTAACCGCGTCTTTAATAAAACCGGAGTTAGATTAGTTTGCGACATCTTCTAGTGAGTTTCACGCTCAAGCGCTACTGGAAGCTACTACTGGTTTCTTCTGAACAAATGGATTTGAATATTTTCATAAATGTACCAACTTTTCTTACTGGCTCACTGCCACCGAAATCGTCCACAACCTATTTGCCCTCGACTCCGAACTGAACCAAACTTACGAGGTCCTAGATCACGTGCGAACCGCTATTCAACACGAAGACTGGGCTAATCACAATGCAACCTTCTGGAACATGGCAGGCCGTTCTAAGGAAATGGCCAACATGTCTGAATTACTTTAAACTCATCACGAAGAAATCTATCATACTTTTCACTCAGTATTCCAATAGTCTTTTATAGGGAACTAATAATAGAATCAAAGTCATTAAGCGAGCCAGCTCTAGTTACCGAAACTTCTTTCGGTTTAGAACTCCTGTATGCTTTTATAGTTAAAACAAAAAAGCCCTAATCACAAAGTGATCAGGGCTTTAATCTTCAGATTTACCAACAACAGTTGACAAACAGCCTTTATTTCATTTAATCATATTTAACTTTTAAGCATCATTTAACTTCACCATGATCAAAAAGTAAAAATAATTGTTTGTTAGATGATGTAATTACAAAGGTCCAGCCAGAATAAGAAAAAATCTCACTTCATCTTTTAATTACATTAGTATTATTTTTTGCTACGCCTAAACTTCCTATCCCCCTTGAAATTAAAGCTACTCTCTTAAGTGATAGTTGTAGGTGGAAATGATAATATTTTGACGTGAATTTAAAATTGTCCGTAATCTCAAGCTAGTTTGGTTATGCAAAAGATTTTCCCAACGATGTTTAGGCACAAATTGTGGTACCAAGACCGTCGTAGAGTAGTTTCGATCAGCCGCCCTTTTAGCGATGACATCACAGAATCGTAAAGTTGGCTGTGCGATTGAACGATAGGATGAATGGATATCAACAAATCGAACATTTGGGAATTCCTTTTTAAACTCTTCAGAAGTCTTATGCTCTTTTTCAGGGTTGGAGTCAAATGAAACATGCATGGCAATCACATAGTCACCAATTGACTGTGCGTAGCTGATCGCATTAGCGGTAACCCTGGTATAACACCACCTACCAAAACAATGACCGTAGAGCCATCGTAATGATGTGTTGCGGTGATTTGGGTATCCTCTTCAACAACCCGCAGCTGTTCGGCAACCCGCTTATAATGACGATTAATCTTGTAAAAAATTCGAAGAAGAATCGGCATCACAATTAGATATGGCCAAACATTTGGAAAACGCAGTAAAAATAAACAGGTAACTAATGCCAGCGAAATAAAAGCCCCAATAAAATTAATCACCGACTTTAATTGCCAGCTTCTTCCACGGTGACGATACCAATGAATGATCATACCGGATTGAGAAAGCGTGAATGGAATGAAAACACCAACAGCATACAACGGAATCAAAGAATTCGTTCGACCTCCGAAGATCTGAATCAGGACAATTGCTCCGACAGCCAAGGAAATAATACCATTGGAATAGCCGAGTCGATCGCCTTTATCCAGGTAAGCATGCGGCAAAAATTTGTCTTTTGCCAAATTATAAGCCAAAATTGGGAAAGCTGAAAAACCAGTATTGGCAGCAACCGCCAAAATCATGGCAGTTGAAAGCTGAAGAACATAATAAATAATCCCATGACCGAAAACAGCAACACCAATTTGTGAAAGAACCGTTTCATGACCATTTGGTACAATTCCAAGGTAGTAACTCATATAGGTAATTCCACCGAAGAAACATGCCAAAATAGTCGCCATAATTGCCAATGTTGCAGATGCATTATGACTTTTTGGCTTTTTAAAATTCGGAACCGCATTACTAATGGCTTCAACACCGGTTAATGAAGAAGAACCGGATGAGAAAGCTCTAAAGAACAGAACCAGCGTCATCCCTTCAACAGGCGCACCGATATGTGCAGCAGCATGATATTGAATATGGCCACTTAAAATATTGTAGCCACCATAAATGATCATTACCAAGATCATGACGATAAACAGATAGACCGGCAGCGTCAAAAAAGAAGCCGATTCACGGATACCACGTAAATTCAACAACATAATTCCCACAACAATTAGGCATGAAATTAACACTTGATGAGAATATAAACTGGGAATTGCCGAAGTAATCGCTTCAGTAGCGGAAGTCGTTGATACGGCAACGGTTAGCATATAGTCAACCAATAATGAACCACCGGCTACTAAACCGGCTCGTTCACCCCAATTTGTACTGGCAACAACGTAGGCCCCACCACCAGACGGATAAGCATGAATAATTTGCTGATATGATAGTGTAATTGCAGCCAATAGAACCAACACAAGCGCTGCAACCCAGATCTGATACATCAATGCAGCGGCTGATAATGTTATCAGGATGGTGGTAATTTGTTCAGTACCATAAGCGACTGACGATAGCGCGTCTGATGATAATAATGCCAAGGCCTTAAACTTTGTTAAAGCTTGGCCGCCTTCGTCAGTGGTTTTTAGCGGCTTACCAATTAAAAGCCGTTTTAAATATCGCCACATAAATAGTTACTCCTTTTATAATATTTACCATTCATGGTGAACCATAAAATAATAGTCCATCTTACCATTAAATACAAGTATTGATTATGTACATAAAATAGTCACTAATACCATACAACAACAAAAAGCGCCCGACAAGCTCGGACGCTCAATTTGTTTGTCTATAGCGACTATTTTTATCTTAAAATTACATTCCCATACCAGGTTGTGGCATTGGAGCAGCAGGTGCATCCTTCTGAGGCTCATCGGCTACAACAGCTTCAGTAGTCAAAAGCAAAGCAGATACAGAAGCAGCATTTTGAAGTGCAGAACGGGTAACTTTGGTAGGATCAACAATACCATCATCGATCATATCTTCAAACTTACCATTTGCGGCATTATAACCAATGCCAGGCTTTTCGTCTTTTAACTGTTCAACGATAACTGAACCTTCAACACCAGCGTTTTCGGCAATCTGACGAACCGGTTCTTCGAGTGCTCGACGAACAATGTTGATACCAGTTGCTTCGTCGCCATCAGCCTTAAGCTTGGCGATTTCAGGAATAACATTAATCAATGCAGTTCCACCACCAGGTACGAAGCCCTCTTCAACAGCTGCACGAGTGGCGTTCAAAGCATCTTCGATTCGGTACTTCTTTTCCTTTAATTCGGTTTCAGTAGCTGCACCGACACGAACAACGGCAACTCCACCTGACAATTTAGCAAGACGTTCCTTTAATTTGTCACGGTCAAAGTCTGATGTTGTTTTTTCGATTTGAGTCTTAATTTCTGAAACACGTTGTGAAATTTGATCTTTTGAACCTGATCCGTCAACAATTGTAGTAGAATCTTTTGTGACATTGATCTTGTTGGCTTGACCTAATTGCTCAAGCGTTGCGTCCTTTAAGTTCAATCCAAGATCGTCAGTGATGACAGTAGCACCAGTTAACATGGCAATATCTTGGAGTTGATCTTTACGACGGTCACCAAAGCCGGGAGCCTTAACAGCGACAACGTTAAAGGTACCACGCATCTTGTTCAAAACAAGTGTTGGCAATGCCTCTCCACCAATATCATCGGCAATGATCAAAAGTGAACGACCTTGTTCCACAATCTTTTGAAGAAGTGGTAAAATATCTTGAATGTTAGTAATCTTTTTATCAGTTACAAGAATGTATGGGTTATCAAGATCTGCTTCCATCTTGTCATTATCGGTAACCATGTATTGTGACATATAGCCACGATCAAATTGCATACCTTCAACAACGTCCAAGCTGGTTTCAACACCACGTGATTCCTCGATTGTGATGACACCATCATGACCAACCTTCTCCATTGCGTCGGCAATTAACTTACCGACTTCTGGATTAGCTGATGAAATTGACGCAATCTGTGCAATATCATCTTTTGTTTTAACGTCATGTGACATCTTGTGAAGTGCATCAACAGCAGTTTTAGTGGCTGTTTCGATACCACGACGAATACCAACAGGGTTAGCACCGGCAGTCACGTTCTTCATGCCTTCGTTCACGATTGCTTGTGTTAAAACAGTTGCGGTCGTTGTCCCATCACCGGCAACATCGTTAGTCTTTGAAGCAACTTCAGAAACCAACTTTGCGCCCATGTTTTCGAAATGATCAGGTAGTTCAATTGCCTTGGCGATTGTCACACCATCATTAGTAATTGTTGGTGTACCAGCTGTTTGTTCCAAAACAACATTACGACCCTTAGGACCAATTGTAGCTTTAACCGTATCTGCTAATTTATCAACACCTTTAAGCATTGCGCTGCGAGCGTCTTCAGAAAACTTAACTTGTTTAGCCATTCCAATTTTCACCTCAAAAATTTATTTTGATTAAATTATTAAATTGTTGAATCAATTATCCGCAATTCAATTATTCGACGATTGCGACGATATCTTTTTCATGCAAAACTAAATAGGATTTGTCGTTATCTTCAATTTCCGTACCAGCGTACTTATCGAACATAACCTTGTCACCCTTTTTAACAACTGGGGCAACAGTTTGACCGTTATCTAAAACGCGGCCTTCCCCAACGGCAACAATTGTACCTGTTTGAGGCTTTTTCTTAGCGTTATCAGCTAAAACAATGCCGCCAACGTTTTTTTCCTCTTCTTCTTCTCTTTCGATAATTACGCGATCTCCTAATGGTTTTAACACGTTAGTCCCTCCATTTACAACAATTTTTAGCATCATTAGCACTCATATGACAGAAGTGCTAATCACTGCTTATAATATATTATTTTTTGAGCGGAATTGCAAGGATTTTTCATAAACATTGCAATATTCAAGCGTTTTTCAATCAATGCGATCAATTCTTGTTACAATAGCGTCAGGAGATTAAAGGCCAACGTCATCATGCGCTAAATATAAAAAAAGATCAGGACGATAACTGTCTTGACCTCTTTTCTATCACTCACAAATATATTGCTGACACACAAAATAAAGAGACTCCCATTATGTTGTGAAAGTTTGTCTTTCACAACATAATAAAGATTGTCCCCTGCCACTTATGACGCTTTATATGGTTACTTGCCAAAATTCTCTATAAAATAAATCAACGTTTGCAATTCGTTAGTTAAATCAACGTTTTGAACAAGTACATCGTCAGGAACGGAAAGTCTGATTGGTGTAAAGTTTAAAATTCCCTTTACACCGCCTGCAACAGCATCATCTGTTACTGCCTGAGCTGCGCTTGAAGGAACGGTTAAAATAATCACTTGGATTTGCTGTTCCTGAAGTTGATGTGCCAGTTCTTGAATTGGATAGACTGGAACGCCGTCCTCAATCTTATTAATAATTGTATCATCAGTATCGAAGGCTGCCGAAATCCTAACATTACCATCTTTGTGAAAGTTAAAATTCAGCAGGGCGTGTCCTAAGTTGCCAACCCCAATCAATGCAACGTTGGTTAAATGTTCCTGGTTCAAGATCTGCTTAAAAAACGAAAGCAGGCTATCCACATCATAACCATATCCACGCTTCCCCAATGCACCAAAGTATGAAAAGTCACGACGGATGGTAGCAGAATCTACTTGAACAGCTTCAGCTAATTCAGTTGAAGAAATCCGACTTTTGCCTGTGTCATGTAATATATTTAAGTATCTGTAGTAAATTGGCAACCGTTTAGCGGTCGCACGTGGAATATTTTCAGCTGTCACGAAAATTTCCTCCTAAATTTCATTAATTTTGCTAACTGAGCACTTTGTGAATCTCTCTTTACTTAGTATTCTAACATAAGATACCATCTTGTGAAATACATTTCAAATATTAGCTTTGAAATTAACAAAGAAATGTCACTATTAGAGACATCATCCCATCTAAATCGCCTCAAAATCAACAATATGATAAACTTATAAGGATAAAAGAAAGGTGGCTGGATCGTTGATAATCTTACAAGCCCAAGATTTAACCAAAAGATTTAATGGTATTAACATATTCTCAAAAGTAAACTTATCAATTCAAGAAAAAAGTCGCATTGCATTAGTCGGCCGAAACGGTGCCGGCAAATCAACATTAGTTAAAATGATCATCGGCGAGCAGTCCATCGATGGCGGTCAAATAACAACAAAAAAGAATCTCACAATCGGATATTTGGCGCAAGATACGGGATTAGATTCCGATAAGGGAATTTATGAAGAAATGTCGTCAGTCTTTGCGAAACTCAAGGAACAAGAAACTAAGATTCATGAACTTGAAGCTCAAATAAGCACGCTGGATCCAAAATCGGATAGGTTTCACCAAATTTCAGCAACTTATGATACTGTTCGAGCCAATTTTGAACAGCATAATGGTTATGGCTATGATGCGGAAATACGTGGCGTTCTCCATGGCTTCGGCTTTGATAAGGACCAGTACGATAAACCGATTAATGAACTTTCAGGTGGCCAAAAAACACAATTAGCACTTGCAAAACTACTACTTGAAAAACCTGAATTGTTAATTTTAGACGAACCAACCAATCACTTGGATGTCGAAACGATTACCTGGTTGGAAAGTTATATTCAAAACTACAGCGGTTCGTTATTGATTATTTCACATGACCGATATTTTCTTGATCGTATCGTTAACGAAGTTTATGACCTGGCTAACGGTACATTAAGACATTACGCCGGAAATTACACACAGTACACCCAAAAGAAGCAACAAGAAATCTCCCTTCGCTGGAAAGAATATGAAAAGCAACAGGCTGAAATTTCCAAACTCCAAACCTTCGTTGATAAAAATATTGTGAGAGCATCTACTACAAAACAAGCCCAGGCTCGTAGAAAACAGCTTGAGAGAATGAACCGAATTGAAAAGCCAACGTCTGACGGTAAAAGTGTTCGTTTCACATTCTCACCAAAATCCAAAAGCGGTAACAACATTTTAAAGGTCACTGACGCAGCAGTTGGTTATACAAAGATTCTTTCAGAACCAGTCAACTTGGATGTCAAAAGAAATCAGGCCATTGCAATTGTCGGCCCCAATGGGGTTGGTAAGTCCACCCTTTTAAAAAGCATTCTTGGCATTATTCCCTTTTTAAAGGGTTCGGCTCAATTTGGAACCGGTGTTGACACTGGGTACTATGATCAAGAACAAGCCTCACTACACCCTTCCAAAACGGTTTTAGGCGAAGTCTGGGATGATCACCCCACTACAGCCGAAGGAGACATTAGAAGCGTTTTAGGCAGCTTCCTCTTTTCTGGAGATGACGTTGCTAAAATGGTTCACGATTTGTCCGGTGGTGAAAAAGCCCGCTTACTTTTAACAAAGTTAGCAATGCAACACAATAATTTTTTAATTCTCGATGAACCAACCAATCATTTAGACATTGATAGTCGAGAGGTTTTGGAAAAAGCGCTAAATGGTTTTGATGGTACAATTCTCTTTGTTTCCCATGACCGTTATTTTATCAACAAAGTTGCCTCATCCGTTGTTGAACTGTCACAAAGAGGAACAACCCTTTACCTTGGTGATTATGATTACTATGTTGATAAAAAAGATGAACAGCTTGCGATTAAGGAACATGAGCAGGAAAAACAGGGAACCGCTCAATTAGCCGCGCAGGCTACCACGTCAACGACTGATAAAAAGAACTATGAAGTCAATAAACAAAATCAAAAGGAAGTTCGAAAACTAAATCGCGAAGTCACCGATTTGGAATCCCAGTTAGACGAACTGTCTAAAAGTAAAAATAATATTGAAAATCAAATGGCTCAGCCAGAAGTTTTTAACGACTTAGATAAGGCGTCCGATCTTCAGAAGAAACTTGAAATGGTCGATCAGGAAATCAAAGAAACTGAAAGTAAATGGGAGCAAAAGAGTCTTCAGTTAGAAGATATTGAGTAATTCATAAAAAGGACCAACAGCAAAGTAAACCACAAAATTGGCTTACCCTGACTGTTAGTCCTTTTATATTCAAGAATATTTAATTAATTTCTATCGATCATTACCTAAATTAATTAGTTGCAGGTTCCTTAATCCATTCAAATTCCAAACTGGGATCAGCATTTAGCGTTGCATTTGTAAATACTCGATGGCGATACAACATTTCACCAGCAGCTCCAATCATAGCAGCGTTATCACCACATAATGATAGTGGTACCAACTCCAAAGAAGTTTTCGGAAATGCTTGTAGTTCTTTTTCAAGACGATTGCGCAATCCCTTATTAGCGGCAACACCACCGCCTAAAATAAGCTGCTTAACCGGATAATCTTGAAGTGCTCGTTTTGTTTTGTCAGCCAAAACGTCAATAACAGCTTGTTGAAAACTTGCTGCAAGATCATCTTTATTCAAAGTTTCATGAATTTGATCGGCATGGTGAACCGTATTAATAAAGGCACTTTTTAATCCACTAAAACTAAAATCGAAATTATCATCTTGGTCCATTGCCCTTGGGAAATGGAAAGTATCATGACCCTTATGAGCCATTTCATCGACTTGTTTTCCAGCAGGATAATTAATTCCCAAAACCCGGCCGATTTTGTCATATGCCTCGCCCGCAGCATCGTCTCGAGTCTCACCGATAATTTCAAATCGATTTTCCTTGGGCATATACACAAGCTCCGTATGACCACCTGAAACGACTAATGCCATTGCCGGAAATTCAATTGGTTCGACTAATCTTGCAGCATAAATATGACCTGCCAAGTGATTAACTGGAATCAAAGGCAGATGATGTGCCCAAGCAACCGCCTTTGCTGCTGTCACGCCAATGAGCAAAGCGCCAACCAGCCCTGGCCCATAAGTGACAGCGACTGCAGATAAATCACTATATGTGACTTTAGCCTGTGTTAACGCATCATTGATGCAGCTGGTAATTTGCTCAATATGGTGTCGGCTTGCAACTTCAGGCACAACGCCACCGAACCGTTGGTGACTTTTTATTTGGGTTGCAACAATATTCGAAAGAATTGTATCGCCATTTTCTATAACTGCAACAGACGTCTCGTCACAGCTTGTCTCAAATGAGAGAATCAGATCTTTTGCCAAAAAACTCACCTTTCCTAGCCAATTTTCGTAATGTCTAAAATCATATTCAATGCATCTTCACGATCGTTAAAATAATAATCTTTCTTTAACCCGTTGTCCACAAAACCGATGTCACGATATAATTTTTGAGCTCTGGCATTGCTGACACGAACTTCCAGCGTTACTTTATCGTATTTTAACTGTCGTGCCTTTTTGATAATTATATTCACCAAAAAATAGCCGAGCCCATGATTTTGAAAATTGGGTGCCACGGCGACATTAGTGATATGACAGTCTTTTGTATGGTCATTTAATGAACAGCCAATGAAAGCAACCAGCCAGTCATTTCGTCTTAAAACCAGATACAAACGATCACTTTTACGCATCAATTCAGTTCGAAACGCCCGCTCGTCCCATGGAGTCTGACCACCATAAACGGCTCGTTCGATTCCAAGGATTTCTGGAATGTCGGGAATCATGGCCTTTGCCAGAAAATAATTTGTACCGTTGATTTCGACATCGTGATTCTTAATGTCTAGATATCGTTCCCGGAGCTGAACCTGCTTGTTATAAAAATTTTGCTGAAACCATTCTTTAAATTTTTTCCACATAGTTACGGGTATCCTCGTTTGGATGAAGTTTTTGCCAATCAGCTTCAGCTTTGGTTAGACGCAGGTATCTCGGAACAACGGCATCAATGTCCTTCACAGGTGACAACTGTGATCCATAAAGACCAAGTCTGGCTGCATTAGGAACTGCTGTCAGTTCATCAGCTACCCTCAAAGAATCTCCAAACCGCTTCAAAAATGCCTCGGAAAAAGGTGCTGTATCCCCTACAATCATAATTGGCTGATTAACATCCGTTAGTTTTGCCAACCAGTCATTAATATTTGTATGCTGATCGGAAATAATTGAAGTCATCGTTCCGTTTTTTAGTTGATAAAGGCCTGTAAACATATTTTGATTTCGAGCATCAAAAATTGGATTGATTAAAACCCTCGGCTCTGAGATATTAAGCGCAAGTGTTAACAAACTTGAAACAGTCACCAGCTCTATATCTAAAGTGCTGGCGAGTGTTTTGGCAGCTGTCGTTGCCATTCGAATCCCCGTATAAGATCCAGGCCCTGACGCAACAACAATTCTGTTCAAGTCGTTCGGTAAGAGATCGGATTTTTGAATAAGATCTTCAATTACCGGCATTAAAAACTCCGCATGTTTTCTATGCGTCGTTAACGTTGTTTCGGCTAATAAATGATCATTATCCAGAACGGCAACGGATAATGGTCGATTCGATGTATCAATTGCTAGAATTTTCATTTTTTTCATGACCCTTTACATCGTTTTTCTTCCATAAAAATGTAGCGCTAGATGAAAGTACATCGTTAGAAAAAATTTCATGAACTGTTTTAATCTTATCGCTATCTTTAGACTCAACAGCTACCGAGCTGGTAACCCAATTGCCATATTTAACCTCATTTTCGAAACGAATATCAATCTGTTCCGGAACGTGGGACACAAGAAAGTCAAGTGGCAGAACGTCAGTCATCCACTCAAGATAATGAGCGTTATTCACATGACCATTAAAGTCAATGTCACTGGCCCTAACCTGATATTTTTTTGAGGAAACTTCAGCACTGTCAGCTATTCGACTTGGCCGTGGCAATCTCGGTACCCGACGCACTTTTTCGGACTGGTAGGGCTCAATAATCGTTTGAGGAATCTCTGTAATCTTTCGGGCTCTCTCATCCATTAAAACCCATATACTGTCTACCTTTACAAGCTCATTTCCCTGATCATCGTGAACCCAAAACTCACGGTAGGCAAAGAAACGGTTGTAGGAAGTCCCACGTGTTGTCATTTTAACAGTATCTTCAACTTGTGGAAGCCGGTTAATCTTAATTGAATATTGCGTGACAACCCAGCCAACACCATACTTATCAATAAGTTCCTGTTGGGCAACTCCTAATTTAGCATTTTGATGATCTGAACAGAGCATTAAAATATTAATCAACATTGTCATTGTAATGCGGTAGCTAACATCTCCTTCATAAAAGGAGATCGTATGATTTTCACTGTACTGATCTGCAGGCATTGGCACGTCTTCTTTCTAACATAATTTAAATTATAACTCTTTTATAATGGGATGGAAACTAATCAAGCCTTTAATTTATACTTTTTAATCTTAACGAATCAACAAAATGACGTCTTTCTTCTAAGTAAATAATATTCACTTAATGCCATGATATTCATTGTAAACAACTTGTTTACGTAGATTATGAGCTTTGGCAACCTTTTTGATCGATTCATTAACAGACAATCCATCCTTAATATAAATATCTACTTGTTGCGTAAGAGAAAGGTTTTCCATTAGATTATCAGTCTTATTCTCCTCTAAAGGTTGCGCGTTTCCACTCACAATAATGACAAATTCTCCTCGTATAGTTGTTGAATTTGCCCATTCAATTACTTGATCAAGTGTGCCACGAATAAATTCTTCATGTTTTTTTGTCAATTCACGACATAAAGAGGCTGCTCTTAATCCACCAAATGAATTTTGAAGACTTTTTAACGTCTTTAAAAGTCGGTGAGGTGCTTCATAAAATATAAGCGTTTCCTGTCGATTAACCAACTTTGCCAGTTCATCACGCTGCTCTTTGGGTTTTCTTGAAAGAAACCCATAAAAATAAAACGGCTGAGGGGAAACACCAGAAGCAATCAAAGCTGTTATACCGGCATTAGCACCTGGCAAGGGAACGACAGTTATTTCACTTTTAATACAAGCAACCACCAACTCATGTCCTGGATCGCTAATCGAAGGCATTCCGGCATCGCTAACCTGGGCGATCGATATCCCTTTTTTTAACTTATCAATCAACTCAGGAATTCTTTGCACAGTATTATGCTCATGAAAACTAATTTGTTTGGTTTCAATTTCAAAATGGTTCAATAGCTTCTGCGTATTTCTGGTATCTTCAGCCGCAATTAAATCCACCTGTTTCATGACAGAAACAGCCCGAAATGTCATATCCTCCAAATTACCAATTGGCGTTGGTACTAAATAAAGCGTACCGTATTTACTTTTAGTATCGAAACTTCTTTGAGTTATCACTTAGTTATTAATCCCTTCGACCATAAATAATCTCCGTGCAAAAAATGCAATCTTCGCCATTTTCCCGTCGCTTGCCATAATATGAACTGCAAACATGAAACCCTTCGTTATATAATTTTTCAAGATTCTTTCGGGATTTAGATAATTCTGGTGAATTGTTACCGACTTTTTCAGTAATCTGATTAATTCTATCCCGAAGATGCTGATTTTCAATTTCTAGTTCCGCGTTCTTTTCCATTAATTCAATTAATGATTCATGCAGGTGAGAAAATTCAGCTGCGGTTGCACCCAGATGACTGTCCATTTCTTTAAGCTCATCATATAAATTTTGACTATCCAATACTATCTCACCCTTTAAAAATCTATGACTTAACAATCGTCAGCATCTTTAGTGTGACAGATTCAATAACATTTTGAAAATTCACATTTACCATCAAACTGCCTCGCGTATTTAACAGTTCCTCCAACATCGTCATTAATTGGTCACTTGACCATTCTTGGGCAGCCTGCTTTGTTTCAGAAATAATATCAGGAAATTTAGTCGTATCTTTTTTTAAAGTACCATACTTAATTTCAAGCGTTTCATCAAAAACACCAATCATCATTGATAAAGCAACCTGCTGACGTTCCTTATTTGTGATCAGAGGCATCAAGGCCATTTGGATATACGGCATGGCCATCAGATTGCCCTTCACTAAATAACCAAACCATTTGGAAACCACTTCCTGAAGTGAAGAAAACCAATTATCCGCTTGCCATCTTTTTATTTCAGATAAACTATTTGTCATCGACATTAGTAAATTTATCTGACTTGGTAAGATACCGGATTTTCGCAACTCTTGATTCATTACATCTTTCCCAATGCTCGGAAATTCAACAACTTGGGTTCTTGAAACAATCGTTGGCAAAATAAGGTTACGATTTTGACTAATCAAAAAACTGACAACATTTCCAGTAGGTTCCTCAATAAATTTAAGCAAACTATTAGCGGCACCGGTTGTCATTTTATCGGCATCTGAAATAATAAAAGCTTTTTTTGACCCTTCCATTGCGCTTTTAGTGAACTCACTCTTTACATGACGGATTTGATCAACTTTAATACTCAAACCATCCGGTTTCGTTATAACAACATCTGGATGATCGTGATTCATAATTCGTGTACACTCAGCACACTTTCCGCAAGGATAACCGTCTTTCACATTTGTACAGAAAAGACGCATTGCAACTCCCATTGCAACTGCATTTTGACCTGCACCATCTTCACCCGTAAAAAGATACGCATGTGACAATTCATTTCGATCCACTAAGCGCATAAATTGTTCAAATAATTTGGGCTGTTTTATTTTCGCATCGCTCGCAATGTTGTCTGACATTTTTAACCTCTAAAATTGATGGAATTGCTCAATTGGCAAGATCATCACAGTAGCCCCACCCACTTGAACCTCAATTGGAAAAGTATGTTCAGCCGTATCACCATTTAGACTAACCGGGGGCGTCATAAATTGTTGTCGGGCGGAGCAGGTTTCCTTAATAAGCTGCAACGTTAAATCAACTTTATCATCATCAACAGCAACCAAATATGTTGTATTGCCGGCCCTTAAAAAACTTCCAGTTGTCGAAAAACGTGTTGCAACAATGTCATGGGCAACAAAAACCGAACGTAACTTATTAGCATCTTTATCTTGAACGATTGCAATTACTAATTTCATAGCTAAGACTCCTTAAAAAATTCACTTGCTATTTGATGAATCACATCAGTTGTATCTTGAATAACCTTTTCAATTGGTTGAGTTGCATCAATTATGATAAAACGATCGTTATATTCACCAATTAATTTCATGTATCCCTGGTGAACGCGTTTATGAAAAGCAGTTGTTTCAACATCTAAACGGTCAATTTTACTTGAGTCCCGATGCTTGGCAATTCGATTCAAGCCAACTTCAACCGGAATGTCAAAATAAATCGTTTTATATGGAAGTATCTTTTCGGTTGCAAACTCATTCATCCTCGCTACTGCCTGCATTCCGATTTCTCTTCCCGCACCTTGGTAAGCCACCGAGCTGTCAACATATCGATCGCAAAGAACCAGCTTATCAGCCTGCAAGGCCGGCAAAATAGTTTCGACTAAGTGTTGACGGCGTGCTGCCGCATATAATAACGCTTCAGTTCGATAATCCATTTCTGTATTTTTACGATCCAAAATAACCCGTCGAATTTGTTCGGAAATTTTATTACCACCTGGTTCTCTAGTAACAATCAGATGGTCACCAAGTTGTTTTTGGAATTGATTAACAACTTCATTCATGACAGAAGTTTTCCCTGCACCATCAGGGCCTTCGAAGGTTATAAATTTGCCAGTCAAAGTTTTTCCCTCAATTCTATATTTAGGTTTATTGTACTGTATGTTTTTTTACCTGTCTATTCTCCCAGATAAAATGCCACAAAATAAAAGAGCGATCTAACCTTAAATGCCGGCCTGAATTTCACATCCCTGTGTCTCAGAAACAACGAACATTTATCCAAAAATCACTCAAAATTTATCATTAATTTTCCTTATTGAAAATCATCGTGGTCATAACTGATGACCGATGCTTGAATATGATCATTTTTAATGTGTCTGAGTCGAGCTTCTTTATAAATAAAGAAAAATTTTTGCTTTGCCAAAGCCGTTTCTTGTGCCATTTCAATATCGCTGTCAGCAACCGCGGTTTGAGTTTGAGCGGCATGATCCCACTGCTCTTTAAGATTATTGATAAGATCCAGCAGACGTTGATCATATTCAGCTTTTATATTTTGCTTTTTAAATCCACCAAACCACACCATTATTTTCCTCCATTACATTTCGGTTCGGCCTTGGACAGCCTTAAACAATGTCATTTCATCAGCGTATTCAATATCCGTTCCTACTGACAGTCCATGTGCCAATCGTGTCACTCGGATGCCAGCTGGTTTGATTAGCTTACTTAAATACATAGCAGTTGCTTCTCCTTCAGGAGTTGCGTTAGTCGCCACAATCACTTCTTTAACCTCACCGTTTTTTTGAAGTCGCCTAATTAGGGAAGTAATGTTTAAATCTTCAGGGCCTTTGCCTTCAATTGGTGACAAAACACCATGAAGTACATGGTACAGCCCATGATATTCTTGAACTTTTTCCATCACCATAATGTCTTTAGGCTGCTCAACAACCAATATTTTTGTTTGATCGCGAGTCTTATCACGACAAATTTCACATGGATCTTCGTCAGTTAAGTTACCACAAATCGAGCAATAGTGAAGATCTTCTTTGGTAGCCAACAGTGCGTGTGAAAATTCCTTGACATCGTCCTTATTCATATCAACGGTATAAAAAGCCAGCCGAGTTGCTGTCTTGTTACCAATACCAGGTAATTTCATATAACTATCGATTAATTTTGCAATTGGTTCAGGATACTGCATAATCGTTCCTTCCTATCAACAGACTACATACCCGGAATACCTTTGGCGTACTTGCCCATTGTACTTTGAGTGGTATCTTTAATCTTCTTCATTGCATCATTAACTGCTGCAACAATCAAATCCGATAGCATTTCGGGATCATCAGGGTCAATTGCTTCAGGCTTAATTTTAATATCTGTCATAATACGTTCTCCGTTGAAGGTCACAACAACCATGTCGTCAGGAGCGCTACCGGTAAATTCCTGTTTATTTAAGTTATCTTGTTCTTCCTTAAGTTGCTTTTGCATCTTTTGCATTTGTTTCATCATCTTATTCATATTCATACCATTCATCATTTTAAAATTCCTCCGTCTACTATTTAATCATTTTTAATATCGAGAATGTCTTTACCGAATAACTCTTCCGCCTTTTTTACGATCGGCTTGGGATCGTTTGAATCCGGATCGATCTTTTCTTCTTCCGTGGACGTCTCCTGACTCTTTGGATCGGTATTTTGCTTACCCTTCAGCTCATCCTTGTGACTAGCTAAATAATCTTTCCGAATTTTCGGCCATTGATTATCCGGCACGAAAACAATTTTGGGTGCTTTAACGGCAATTCGGTCCAAATTGTTTTCCAAGGCATCACATAATTCTCGATTAGCTTGCGCTTTTTGAAAGAAAATCGGATACTCAAATGATACAATCACACCATCGGGGCTGGCCGCAACCGGTTTGGAGACATGCATCACTGCTCGTTGTGTAACAGACAGTGCGTTCATCAAATCCGGCCAAACCTGCTGGAATTCATTAAGGCTCTGTCTGGTAGCCTTTCCCAAGATCGGATAAATCTTGGCCAATTCAACGCGTGCATTCCCAGACTTAGCCTCAATGGGTTTTGGTTTAACCATCGGCTGACTTTGAGACGCCTCATCAGCCGGACCGGATTTCTTAAGTTGTTCGATTTCCCTTTGGAGCTCATTAACTTTATCGGTTAACGCCTTAATTTTACCATTTTCGTCGATATTATCGACTGAAGTAGTCGTTGAAACGCCCTGAGGCTGTTTCAGGTGCGTGATTTTAACCGTCAAAACCTGTAAATAAACATCCGGATGAGCCGTGTATCTCAACGAATTAGCAATCTCGTTTAATTCATTAATGATTTGATAAATTTCTTCATCGCTGATCTGGTCACTCAATGCTTTGAATTTATCATCAACCATCCCTAGTTCCAGCTGCTCAACGATTTGTGGATCCTGTTGATACAAAAGAATGTCTTGGCAATAACTGGTTAAGTCTTCAACAAATCGACTAGCATCTTTCCCGTTATCAAGCACCTTCTGAACGGTAATCAAAGCATTTTTCGTATCCTTTTTAATCACTTGCTCGACATAAGTTGTCAATAATTCATTTGTTACGCTTCCGGTTACTTGAAGGGCGTTTTCATAGGTCACCTTATCATCACCGTATGACATAGCCTGATCAAGAATGCTTAAAGCATCCCGCATCCCGCCTTCGGCTGCTTTTGCAATGAGTTTTAATGCTTTATCATCGTACTCAATGTTCTTTTGTTTAAGGATGTAGGCCATTCGTTCCAAAATATCCTCTGGCCTAATCCGCTTAAAATCAAATTTTTGCGTTCGAGAAATAATGGTAGCCGGAATTTTATGGGGTTCCGTTGTCGCCAAAATAAAAATAACGTTTGCAGGTGGTTCTTCCAATGTTTTTAGAAGTGCGTTAAACGCACCCGTAGACAACATATGCACTTCATCAATAATATAAACTTTATAATCAGCCTTCGTTGGCGCATATTTAACCTTGTCACGAATGTCGCGAATTTCCTCAACACCATTATTAGAAGCCGCGTCAATTTCAATAACGTCACTCAGGCTGCCCTCGTTAATTGCCCTGCAAGTTTCACACTTATTACAAGGTTCGCCGTCCTCAAGGTAATGACAGTTAACTGCCTTGGCAAAAATCTTTGCAGCAGACGTCTTACCAGTTCCTCGAGGACCGGTAAATAAATAGGCATGGCTGATTTGTTTTGTTAAAATTGCATTTTTCAGTGTTTGGGTAATAATTGACTGGCCAACAATTTCATCAAAACGTTGGGGTCGCCAAACCCGGTATAATGCCTGATAGCTCATTTCCGATCCTCCTTTAGAATCATTAATTACTCTGACAATAAACTCGTAAGCAGTGGTTAAAATACTTAAACAATTATATGCTGAATCGTCCGGAATTGCCAACCAAATTAGCCCTGTTTTGGGCAAGCTTATCGAAAATCTTAATTTGTTTGAGTCGTCAATACACTCCCCAATTAAAAATAATCAGCTGTGTTTATGACCAAACAAAAAGTATGAACGGTGTTCATTCAAGACACGATTCATACTCAAGTAATCCAAATTATAAAAATCTCCCAGCAATATTTCTTTGCTGGGAGTCTAATAGTCATAAACAAGAGGCACAGTGTCGATGATACTTAGTGCTGCTTCCTTCCGGACCTGACACAGTTCGTAACCCGACCCTTGCCTCAGGGCCTTGCGGCAATAACTATCATATCGTATTTTCAGAGAAAAAGCCAGTCACTTCTGTTTTTTTCTTTTTCGAGCAGCTTTAAAAAAGTCTTTCATAATCTTTGAACATGCGGGTTGAAGGACTCCTTCAAGAACTTCAACATTATGATTTAATCGTGAATCTTCTAGAACTTTGTAAAGGCTTCTAACCGCTCCCGCTTTTTTATCCCGGGCTCCGAAAACAACTCTATCAATTCGAGAGTTGACAATTGCCCCCGAACACATCAGGCAAGGCTCAATCGTCACATAAAGTTCACAATCAACGAGTCGCCAACTCCTCAAATAACGACAAGCTTCCTCAATTGCCATAATCTCTGCGTGGGCGACCCCGTCATTTAGGTGCTCACGCAAATTGTGCCCTCGACCAATGATTTGCCCATCTTGGGTAATGACTGCTCCAATCGGCACTTCACCAATCAAGTATGCCTTTTGTGCTTCAATCAACGCCATTTTCATAAATTTTTCGTCTTTATTTTGACTCATTCGAACCTCTCAATTAAATCGATTACTCATTAACACTACGAAGGATGTAGTAACCCTTATCTCGTTTAACAATCTCACAGTTACCGAAAACCTTTGTCATTAATTTTTTGGCCGAAGGCGCGCCTTGTTTCTTTTGCAGAACAACCGTCAGCGTGGCATTGGGCTTTAAATGTGAGACCGCTCCTGTTATCATATCGTCCACGACTTTTTTTCCTGCTCTAACAGGCGGATTGGTCACAATTGCTGCATAGTTGTCTTTAATGTTAGAATAACTGTTGCTGGCAAAAATTCGAACATTTGAAATGCCATTAGCCTGTGCATTCTTTTCTGCTAATGCTAAGGCAATCTCATTGACATCTACCATGTCAACCACTCTGTCGGGCTGGATCTTTGCAATTGCCAGACCAATCGGCCCATATCCGGTACCCATATCTAAAATATTACCATCCGGAATATTCTCAACGTCCACATTTTCGAGCAATACTCGACTGCCATAATCAACTCGGTGTTTTGAAAACACTCCGTTGTCTGAAGTAAACACAAAGTTGTTTCCTAATAGTGCGTATTCCCAAGTAATCGGTTCAGATTTGACATCTGGATGCTTTGAATAATAAAATTGATTTTTATCCATGAAAAAACTCCTTAAATTAACGTTTGACAAGGATCAACCACATTTAGTATTGATATTTTTTATCATCACAATATATTGTGTTAATCCGTTGATTTTTTGTAAGTTTAGTGTAAACTAGAATCATAAATTAAAAAAGAAATGATTAAAGCGGGGTGTGCCAAATGGCAAAGGTAACAGTATATTCAAAAAATAATTGTATGCAGTGTAAAATGACAAAGCGTTACTTGGCAGAACATCATGTTAAGTTTGAAGAGCACAATATCAATGAGCAGCCAGAATACGTAGACTATCTTAAAGATAAAGGTTTCCTGGCTTTACCAGTAGTCGATGTTGATGGACAGCAAGCGTTTAGTGGATTCCGTCCTGATGAACTTCAAAGAATCGCCGGATAATCTTTGTCCATTTTAACATACTGATTAATTTTAAACGGGCGGAACCAATTTTGGCTTCGCTTATTTTATTCGCAAAATTACAGAAAGCGTGGTCTCACTATGTCTCTTCATAATCTTAAGGATGTTACATATTTCGATCTAAATAACGAAATTAACATCCCCGTTGATAACCAAATCCCTCTACAAAAGGATCAGCAGGCTCTCCAAGCCTTTCTTAAGCAAAATGTCACTCCCAATTTGATGACATTTGACAGCCTGCAGGATCGATTTGATTATCTTATTGAAAATCATTATTACGAAGCGGGATTTATCAAGAAATATCCCATTTCATTTATTGAGAAACTTTATCAATACTTGAAAGATCAAGATTTTCATTTCAAATCATTTATGGCGGCTTATAAATTTTACGCGCAATATGCTTTAAAAACAAACGATAACGATAAATACTTGGAGTCTTTCCTGGATCGCGTTGCTGCCAATGCGCTTTTCTTTGCCGACGGGGATGAACAACTTGCGATGAACTTAGCTGACGAAATTATTCATCAACGCTACCAACCGGCGACCCCAAGTTTTTTAAACGCTGGTCGGCAAAATCGTGGTGAATTTGTTTCATGCTTCTTAATTCAATCAACCGACGATATGAACACGATCGGTCGAACAATTAATTCTGCCCTTCAGCTATCAAGAATTGGCGGTGGCGTCGGCATTAACCTTTCTAATTTACGTGCGGCCGGTGATCCAATTAAGCATATTGAAGGCGCTGCTTCCGGTGTTGTCCCGGTCATGAAGTTGTTGGAGGATAGTTTCTCCTACTCTAATCAACTCGGTCAGCGTCAAGGAGCCGGTGTCGTTTACCTATCTGTTTTTCATCCCGACATCATTTCGTTTCTTGGTGCCAAAAAAGAAAATGCGGATGAAAAGATTCGGTTGAAGACACTCTCACTTGGCGTGACTGTCCCTGATAAGTATTACGAACTCGTAAAAGCCGATGCCGACATGTACCTATTCAGCCCTTATGACGTCGAACGCGAATATGGGGTACCATTCTCATATGTCGATATCACAAAAGAATATGATCATTTAGTTGCCAATGACAAGATTAAGAAAACTAAAGTAAAAGCTCGGGACCTTGAAACCGAAATCAGCAAACTGCAGCAGGAATCCGGTTACCCATATATCATCAATATCGATACTGCCAACCGTGAAAATCCGATTGACGGCCGAATTGTCATGAGCAACCTTTGCTCTGAAATTCTACAAGTACAAACACCTTCAACTGTAGATAACGAGCAACATTATATCAAACTGGGAAAAGATATTTCCTGTAATTTAGGTTCCACAAACATTGCCAACATGATGAACGCAACGAACTTTGGCCATTCAGTTGAATCAATGGTCCGGGCCCTGACGTTTGTAACCGACCACTCTAATATTGACGTGGTTCCTTCAATTCAAAACGGAAACCGTGAATCCCATTCCATTGGTTTGGGTGCTATGGGACTCCATAGCTACTTTGCCAAAAGCCACATGCATTACGGCTCTCCTGAATCAATCGAATTTACTAGTGTTTACTTCATGCTGTTAAATTACTGGAGCTTGGTTGCTTCTAACAAGATCGCCAAAGAACGGCATCAAACATTCGACAATTTTGAAAAAAGCAAATACGCAGATGGCACCTACTTTGATAAATATTTAAATCATTCATACGCACCGCAATCAGATAAGGTTAAGCAATTATTCCAAGGCATCACAATCCCAACGAACGAAGATTGGGTGGCTTTAAAGAAGGCTGTTATGGAAGACGGCCTTTATCATCAAAATCGGCTTGCCGTTGCGCCAAACGGTTCAATCTCTTATATTAACGACACAACTGCCAGTCTTCATCCAATTATTAATCGAATTGAAGAGCGTCAGGAATCAAAGATCGGTAAAATTTATTATCCCGCTCCTTATCTTTCAAATGACACGATGCCGTATTATACTTCAGCCTACGATATGGACATGCGTAAAGTCATTGATATTTACGCGGCTGCGCAGGTACATGTTGATCAAGGGATGGCACTGACCCTCTTCATGCGTTCAACCATTCCAGAAGGCCTGTACGAATGGAAAAATGGTCGAACTGACAAGATGACTACCAGAGATCTGAATATTCTAAGAAATTATGCCCATCGCAAGGGAATCAAATCAATTTACTACATTCGAACTTTTACAGATGATCAGCAGGAAGTCGGTTCAAATCAATGTGAAAGTTGTGTTATTTAGTGAGTTATCCTGAAGTTTAAGTAAGATAAAAGGAAGTTAATAATGACTGAAAACTATAAAGCAATCAATTGGAATGCAATCGATGATCAGATCGATAAAGCAACCTGGGAAAAATTAACCGAACAATTCTGGCTGGATACCCGAATTCCTCTTTCAAACGATTTGTCTGATTGGCGTACACTGGACCAAGACCATCAATGGGTGGTTGGTCATGTCTTCGGTGGCCTAACTTTATTAGATACTTTACAATCACAAGAAGGGATGGCCTCACTGCGAAAAGACGTTCAAACACCACATGAAACAGCGGTACTGAATAACATTCAATTCATGGAATCTGTTCATGCCAAAAGTTATTCATCAATCTTCTCAACGCTAAACACACCCGAACAAATCGATGAGATTTTTGATTGGAGTGATACAGAAGAATTTCTTCAAAACAAGGCCCTTAAGATTCGTGATATTTACGAAAATAACCCGGATCCATTAAAGAAAAAAATAGCCAGTGTCTTTTTGGAAACTTTTCTCTTTTATTCAGGTTTCTATACCCCACTTTGGTATCTTGGCCATAACAAAATCCCAAATGTCGCGGAAATCATCAAGCTGATTCTCAGAGACGAATCTGTCCACGGAACCTATATCGGCTACAAATTTCAAATAGGTTTTAACCAATTGCCAAAAACAAAACAGGAAGATTTAAAAAATTGGCTTTATGATTTACTTTATAAGCTTTATGCAAACGAAGAAAAGTATACACACCTATTATATGATCAAACCGGTTGGACCGATGACGTACTGGTATTTATTCGTTATAACGCTAACAAAGCCTTGATGAACCTGGGTCAAGATCCCCTTTTCCCAGACACTGCAGAAGACGTCAACCCGGTTGTCATGAACGGTATTTCGACTTCAACAGCCAACCATGATTTCTTCTCACAGGTTGGAAACGGGTACTTATTGGGTAATGTTGAATCTATGTCCGATAGTGATTACGACATTTAACCTGCATATTGATGGATAGTCAATTATTTTAAAAGAATAGCAAGACAAAAAGAGGAATCTCAAGGGATTCCTCTTTTTGTCTTGCTATTTATCACTTGTCTCGCTTACCCAATCATTATTTTAAAAAATCAGCCAACAATATCTTTGGGTCTTCCACCCGTAAACATTACCTTTAAATTGTTTAATGAAATGGTCACCATATTTTTAACCGATTCAGTTGTGTGAAAGGCCGAATGTGGTGTCAAAATGACATTTGGCATCATTGACAGCTTAATTAAATCAGAATCAGTAATCTTCTTCGTAGAGCGCGAATCTTGTAAGTCGGCCGATTCATTTTCTAAAGTATCAACTCCAGCCGCTGCAATTTCACCACTTTCCAAAGCAAAAATAAGATCGCCTGTATTTACAATTGACCCTCGGGCAGTATTAATTAAAATAGCATTATCCTTCATTGCTTCGAAAACTTCATGATTAAATAAATGAAAATTATCTTGCGTAGCCGGCATATGCAAACTAATAATGTCACTTTGTCCAAATATATCTTCTAAATGATCGACATACTCAAATTCGCCATTTGTTGATTTTAAAGGATACTTGTCATAAGCAATGACTTTGGCACCTAATCCCCGAAACAGTTGAATAGCATGGCGACCAATTCGACCCGTTCCAATAACGCCAACAGTTTGTTCACTGATTAGACGCCCCATAAATTCTGATGAAAAGTGAAATTCATGCTTGTCTTGCAATTGTTGTTGCATATAACCAACTTTCCTAGAGAGATAAAGGGCCATCATAACCGCAAACTCGGCAATACTTTCCGGGCTATAGGCAGGAACATTGGTAATTAAAACCCCATTATCTTTAGCAGCCTGCATATCAATGTTATCAATTCCGACATTTCTCAACGCCAAATACTTAATCCCAAGTTGATGAAAAGAGTCGAACAATTCCCTTGAATAAGGAATCGTTTGTAGACAGGAAATACCGTCAAATCCCTGCGCTTCACTAATCGTTTCTGTATTTAACGTCGTTGTCGTTGATGTAACGTCAACCTGATGATCTTTTCCCCATTTTTCAACAAACGGGATTTCATCGTCCCGAACATTATAAACTATAAATCTCACAAGAAAGCCTCCTGAGTCTGCATGCCAGCGTTAAATTCAGATGATCGTCAATGTTAATTAAGTCTTACGGGATCACCAGTTTACATGCCACTTTAAGTTTACTATACCAAAAAGAAAGCTGCCAGACCAACATCAAGCCCGGCAACATTCTTTTCTAATTAAATCATATAGATAATTATTTCAATTTTTGAATGAAGTGATCAAATGCATGTTGACCCTCATCGTTCCACTTATAAACGCCGGCGTCTTCAAGTACTCTGGCAAATACCAAGCCGATTTCCTTATCGACAATTTTCTCGACGTTCTCTGGAGTAAAATCATAACGCGTTTTCAGCTCATCAGCCCACGACTTATGGTAATCAGCCATTTGATTATCATGACCAATCAAATAGTTTTGGACTTCTTTCATTTCGGTTTTGAGTCGTGCAGGTAAAATAGCTCGCCCCATCACTTCAATTAAGCCAATATTTTCTTTCTTAATGTGTTGAACATCTTTGTGAGGATGGAAAATCCCGTCCGGATACTGGTCTGAAGTTTGATTATCTCGAAGGACAACGTCCAACGTAAATTGATCACCCTTTTTATACGCAATTGGTGTGACCGTATGATGACGAACGCCATCAGTATAAGCACGAATATTTACCGTCTCATCAGAATACGCCTTCCATGTATCGGCAATTTTCGCAGCTGCTACAACCACCTTATTTGCATCTTCACTTTGCAGACGAATGGTTGCCATCGGCCACTTCACGATACCTGCCTTCAAACCATCAATCCCCAAGTCAATCGGTCGATCTAGCCCAGCTTTCATCATTGGAAAATTGTGCCGACCTCCCTGATAATGGTCTTGTGCAAGTAATGAACCACCCACAATTGGTAAATCCGCATTACTTCCAACAAAATAGTGTGGAAATTGCTTAATAATATCCATTAAATTGATGAAAGTCTGCTGATTAATTTTCATCGGAACATGCTTTTGATTCAGAAAAATGGCATGTTCACCGAAATAAGCATACGGAGAGTACTGAAACCCCCACGGCTGACCACCGATCATCATTCTAATAACTCGGTGATTGCTTCTTGCAGCATAACCCAAACGACCTAAATAGCCTTCATTCTCAATGGCTAAAGGACCAACAGGATACCCTGTCGCCTTTTTCTTTCCCGCTGCCGCAATTGCTTTAGGATCCTTTTCCGGTTTTGACAGGTTAATGGTAATTTCTAAATCACCATAATCCGTTTCAGCCTTATAAGAAATGTTTTTAGCGATTGCTCGTGTTTTAATATAATCGTTATTTTGACTAAGTTGATAGAAGTAATCAGTTGCCTTATCGGGTGACTGTTGGTAATCATTCCAAAAGATCTCGTTTACTTTAGAGGGAATCGGGGTCAATAAGTCCATCAACTGGTCTTCAAGAATTTCACGATTTGTAATCGAATCTTGGATTTTTCCGTGCTTGATGGCAAGTTGAACCAATTCATTGGCCAAATCAACCGGTGAACTATTTTTAGTAGTATCACCAAAACCATCCCCAATTAACCGAAATACTAAGTTGGTGACATAAATTCGGTCAACATCTTTGTACGGCGAATCTGATTTAATAATTAAATCGACAAATTGTTCAACTGCTGATTCACTCATTCTCCCTAATTTCCTTTCCTATCGTCATAACCCTTTGGATGGGTTTCTTTCCAATTCCAAGCTGTCTTGATAATTTCATGAACATCATCAAATTGAGGATCCCAGCCTAAAACTTTTCTAGCTTTGTCGCTTGCTGCAATTAACGTGCTTGGGTCTCCTGCACGACGTGGTCCCATTTTGGCAGGGATTGGCTTCCCTGTAACATCTCGGGCAGCTTCAAGCATTTCTTTATTAGAAAATCCGGTTGAGGATCCCAAATTAAAGGCATCACTGTCACGTCCGGCTTGAAGATACTTCAAAGCCAGAATATGAGCATCTGCCAAATCAACGACATGAACGTAATCACGAACATTTGTCCCATCTTTAGTATCATAGTCGTCGCCAAAAATAGTTAATTGATCGCGCTCACCAGCTGCAACTTGAAGAATAATAGGAACTAAGTGGGTTTCAGGATGATGGTCTTCACCAATTGAGCCATCCGGCTTAGCGCCAGCTACATTAAAGTATCGAAGAGCGACAAACTTAATACCGTAAGCAACATCACTCCAGTGCATAATCTTCTCCATAGCAAGTTTACTTTCACCATATGGATTGGTTGGTACTTGAGGATCGGTTTCCTTAATGGGAATTTGTTTTGGTTCGCCATAAGTAGCAGCGGTTGATGAGAAAACAATCTTCTTAACGTTATGCTCATGCATCACTTCTAATAAGCTAATCATGCCATAGGTATTATTATCAAAATACTTCAACGGCTTTTCCATTGATTCAGGAACAACTGAAAATGCGGCAAAATGAATAACACCTTCAATATCTTCCTTATCAAAAACCCCACTCAAAAAGGTCTTATCCCGAACATCGCCTTCATAAAAACGTGCTTTGGGGTTAACTGCGGCACGGTGGCCGGTTACCAAATTATCAACAACTGCTACGTCGTACCCTTTTTCAACTAACCGGTCAACAGTATGTGAGCCGATGTAGCCGGCGCCACCTAATACTAAAATTGCCATCTTAATATCCTCTCTTTCTCAATTAACTACTTAATCTCTTTTGGACCATCAGAAATCTCAGCAATATAGAACTCTGCCGGATGACCGATTTCTTGTTCGTAAACTTTGCCAACATTCTCTTTAAATGCATCAACCTTATCGCGGTCAACAATTGCAATAGCACAACCACCAAATCCGGCGCCGGTCATACGTGCGCCGACAACCCCTGGTTGCTTCCAAGCAGTTTCTGCCAATGTATCCAACTCTTTACCCGTTACTTCAAAATCATAGTGTAGTGAAATATGGGAGGCGTTGATTAATTTACCAAATTCTTCCAGATTATTATTAACCAATGCATCTTTAGCTTTTAATGTTCGTTGATTTTCAAAAACAGCGTGACGCGCACGACGAATTAAAATATCATCGTTAATTAAATAACTATTTTCATCAAATTCCGATTCACTTAAATCACCAAGCGTCTTAATCGGTAATTTGGCCTGCAGCCTTTTTAATGCTTCTTCGCATTGCGCACGACGCTCATTATACTTGGAGTCCTGCAATTCACGGTGTTTCTTCGTATTCATGATAACGACCACTCTGTCGCCCATTTCAACGGGAACATATTCGTAATCCAAGGTATTAGTATCCAATAAGATTGCTTGATTAGTTTTACCCATTCCAATTGCAAACTGATCCATAATCCCAGTTTGAAGACCAAGATAGCTGTTTTCAACTAATTGACCATATTTAACAAGTTCTACTTCATCAATATTGAATTCATAAACATCATTCACAATTTCAGCGGTCAGTAGTTCAATACAAGCTGAGGAGGACAGACCGGCAGCGTCTGGTAAATTACCATTAACTGCAAGGTCAAATCCATGATTAAGCTTGTGACCATGGCCAATGATCTGCGCAATCATTCCTTTAGGATAGCTTGCCCACCCATCGGCTTTACTGTAAGCTAAATCATCTAACGAAAATTCAATAATTCCTTGATCAGCAACGTTTGCAGAAAATACTCGAACTTTATTATCTTTACGTGCACCGTACGCGCCATAAATGCCCATGCTGATTGCACAGGGAAAAACGTGACCGCCATTAAAATCAGTGTACTCACCAATCAAATTGATTCGACCAGGTGAGAAGAATACCCGGCTGGAATCGTAACCGAACTTATCATTAAATACTTTTTTTACATCAGAAGAAAGCATGAATTTCATCCCTTTACAATTATTTTAGTAAATTTTACTCAAATACAAAATACCTCATTTTGATAGCGTTGTCAACTGCGTCTTTAATACAACGTTAGAGATTGCTCAATAATATTATCAACAATATACCTGACGTATCAGTATTTATTGCACTATCCAATGCTAATTTCACAAGATGTTGGAAGCGCTTAATTTTTTTGCCCTTTCAAATATTCTTCAATTGGTAAAGTCCAGTAAATTTCTCAAAAGAAGCCATCTTTTTTGAGAAATATGTCGGCCATCATATCAATTTTTTGTTTCCAAAAAAAGAAAAAAGGCCAAATAAAAATGGCTAAATCAGCCACTCTTCATGCACCAATTTAGCCATATTGAAATCATTTATTTTAAAAGAATGTTTTGCTTACAACAATTGTAAACATCAATAGAATTACTGACGATATAAATGCTGCAAAAAACACATTTTTTCCTCGTTGGAAAATCACACGGAAATTAACACTCATTCCAAGAGCAGCCATCGCCATTCCCAAGAACAGATAGGCAGCTTTAACCAAAAGGGCTAACGTTGCCGAACCAATTGGTAAAAATGTTCCTATCACACTTGCAATAATAAATCCCGCCATAAACCAAGGAATTGGTAAATGCCTTTTTTCTTGACCAGCAATTAGCGGACTGGTTTTCTGATACCAACCACCTATTATTAGAGCAGCAGGAGCCAGCATCAATACCCTGGATAATTTAGTAATAATTGCAGTATCCAAGCTAATTGGTCCGCCTGAACTTCCCGCCGCCACTGCATGGGCAATTTCATGTAGCGAAGCACCGGTCATAACGCCAAATTGAGTTGGTGTTAAATGAAGCAGTGGTTTAATTCCTATTTCAACCAAAGTAAATACCGTTCCTAAAATGGCAACAACGGCAACGGCGAGTACTTCGTTCTCACGTTGCCTTGCCTGCTGACTTTCAGCAACTTTGATTTGAGGGGAAATCCCCATCACGGCAGCGGCACCACAAATCCCTGTTCCACTTGCAGATAAAATGGCTAATTCTTTTTCCACACCAAATTTTCTTGCAATAAAATAGGTCATCGAGACAGTTCCGGTCACGACCACCACTGCTAAAAGGATTGTCTTCACCCCGGCTGAGGCTAAATCAATCAAATTCAATTTGAAGCCCAGTAAAATAATTCCTAAGCGTAGAAATTTATTGGAAATAAACCCGATTCCCTCTTTTGACGTTTCAATCGGTCGCTTAAAAACTTGAAATACCATTCCTAATATCAATGAAATAACCAACGCGCCAATTAAGCTGAGATAAGGCTGACTCCCTAAGAAATTCCCCATTAATGCACAGATGAGTGTCAGAACTAACGCAATAAAGAAGCCTTTGGTCCTTAACACACCATAATTTTTCATTCGTTTACCTCCAAACATGATTTACTCGTAAAATATTACCAGAAATCAACGATTATATAAAATTATAATGTATAATAACAATATAAATAATTCTTATTATGGTGGCGATTTTATTGTGCTTGACAGACGATATGAAACATTTTTAACTTTAGCAAAAACTGTATCCTATACAAAAACGGCCCAAAAATTATACATCACTCAACCGGCAGTTACTCAACAAATAGCAAGTTTGCAAAAGGATCTTCAAATTGAATTAGTTCGCTATGAACGACCAAATCTGATTATTACTTCTGCCGGTAGGGAATTAGCAAAGTATATAGAAAGTGTCAGGATTAAAAGTCATCAGCTTTTGCAACATCTACAAAGCCCTAATGATAAACGATCACTTAAATTTGGTGCTACCTTATCTTTTAACACTATCGTAGAACCAAATTTCATTAAACATATTGCACCGAAGTTTACCAATATTGACTGCCTAGTTGCCAATACCGATCAAATTCTAACGCAAATTGATAATGGTCAAATCGAATTTGGACTAGTTGAAGGTAACTTCAAACTTTCAGATTATGACTCTATTCCAATTTTTAAAGATGATTTTATTGCTGTATGTAATCCTCAAAACCCACTGGCTAATCAAAAAAGAATCGATTTAAAAGCGTGTTTAAAATTTCCACTTTTACTTCGAGAGGTTGGATCAGGGACACGATCAATTCTGGAAGACTGGTTGGCAATGGTGAATCATTCGGTCTCGGATTTTTCTAAAATCATTACGATAGGTGACATGTCAACGATTATCAGCCTGCTGCAAACAAATATGGGAATTAGCTTTATGTATCGATCATTACTCACCGAAAAGCTTTCAACCCACCAATTAGTTCAGCTCCCTTTAACCAGTTTTGATATTACGCGAACGCTTAGTATGGTCTTTCAAAAACAAAGCTATTATGAAACTCAGTATCATCAATTAGCAGATGATATTAAAACTATTTTAGCGAAATAACAAAGGCAGGACTAAAAATCATTCAACTCATTTTGTCCCTGAATCTTTGACCGACCGTCTCCTTTAACTCCATTAGTCATGAACATAGTCACATTCTGTTCACATATCATTCACAAAAAAGTCATAACTATTTTTTATAATGCATGATAGATAACAAAATTAGTTTGAGGACAACTCAGTTTGAGAGGAGCATTTTCTTGCAACGTTCAGCCACCTACAATTCCGTTCACTGGAAACTTCCGTCAATTATTTTAATATTTTTAATATTGAGCCTGTCTATATCGGCTTATCTGCTCCTCCACTACAGGGATCCTCAAATAATTATGAATCAAATCGCAAAAGATCAAAGTGGTCGAATCATTGATAAAAAAAGCGTTGTCGCATTATCAGCAGATAGCCACGGTGATCAAATTGTCTTGGGATTTACAAAAAATGACAATTTGATTGTTCAATTTCGGCAAAGAGTCTTTGGAGGATATTCCACAAAGGGCTATCATATCAATCAAATCACAAATCATGATTTTAATAAGCCATTCCAATTGGAAAATAACGTAAACCAGAAACACATTAATAATTTCGTTTACGGTGTCTTAAAAAAGGATCAGACTGCACCACAAATTAAGGGTAAAAAGCTATCTTTGATCAATCATCACGGTCACCGCATTTTTTACGCATTTACCAAACCGAATGAGAGCATTCAAGTTCAATTTAATCATTAACAAGCAAAAAACAGTTAGTGCAAGTTTCAATGCACTAACTGTCTTTTTGCTTGGGATCATAACAAATTCAAGATAACAGTTGCCTAAAGAATCTCCAACAGTTAATCGGCAACCAGCCATTTAAACAGCCCTATTCGGGTCCGTTTTTGTGGCTTGTTAACCACTGGCAGAATTTGAAGGACCGAAAATGCAAGTGAATTTCCACGGTAATAAGCAATATACTTAGGCTTCCATTCATCAACATACTTGTTTTTATACGATCTCAATCCTTCAAAACTATATAGATGATATCCGTATTCATAGATTAAATGGACGATTCTCTCCTGAGTAAAACTAAAGCGAGATGTCCCAACATTTGAAAGAGGTGACATTCCCAAATCAAAGTATTGATACCCTTCCTCATGGGCATAATGATATAAATTGACCAAAATGCCATCCATAATACCGGATGGTGCTTTAGACGAAGACCTCATCAAATCAATTGACGTGATTTCATGATTACCATCCGGCATAAGATTTGCAAACGCAACAATTTCGCCGTTTGGATCCCTCATGACTGCAATTGGTGACTCATTTAAGTACGTCTCATCAAAAAAGCCAAGTGAGAAGCCCTTTTCAGGTCGATTATCGAGCCATTCATCAGATATTACTTTTAATTTACCAATTAGTCCCTGATCGAATGGTGGCTGTAAAAGCTCGAACTGGTACCCCTCACGATTAAATTTATTCATTAAGGCACGTTCGCCCCGATGACGCTTACCACTAAGCGTAAATTCGTTTAAATTAACCAATCCATCCTCACCAGTTTTAATAAAATCAAATCCGCTTTCGTGAAGCCGCATCGTTAAATCTTGATTAATTTCATAAAATAGCAGCTTATAATCCTGTTTATCAGCTTCCGCCATAAAGTGGTCAATAGCGGTCACCATTTTACCTTTGTTTCCAACAGGTTCTCCCATGATCAAAATCTTATCCGCTGTTTTCCGAAACATAAAGAAAACCTGATCCTGACCATCCTCCTGATAAAAATATAATTGTTTATCACGAAGAAAGGCAAGATGACTATTTTCATTTCCACCAAACTTATTAATAACATTTCGAACACGTTCAGCATCAAATGGTTCGTACAGCCACGACGGCCGATCAGCGGACAAATACCGATTAACAGCAAATAGTACCAACAAAGCAATGACCAAGCCAACAAAGCCAACCAACCAAGCTGCTTGCGATGGAAAAAGATACGCCTTGTCAAAATGCAACGGCGTATGTGGATTTGCTGCAATTCCAACCAACGTGTAACCGATAAAGGTAATAACAAACAATGATCCGTTAAAAAGCAAAACACCCCATGAATTGGCCATTCGATCTCGGTAAAGAACCTTTCTTGATAACCAAAGAAGAACCAGAATAAGAGGAAATAACGTGACCATCCGCCAAGTGAACGCTTCATTAAACCATGTATTTAAGACCGAAATAATTAACACAATCACAGTTGGCCAAAAAGCACGTTTTGTCCGTGCCCATACGCCACTTGCTAAACCGATCAATAAAAATGCCACAATAATGTTCATAATATGGCTGACAAAGAAAATTGAGTACGGAAATAGTCGAATATAAAGCCGATTAACAATCACAACATTGGGCACAGTCGCAAATAAGAGCATCATTATTCCTGAGAAATACATAAAGATTGTCAGTAGGATTTGTGCAAATCGTCGAATTAAGATTTGGGGCAGATTATCTAGGAAGGTATTAATCTTATTCCCAGTATCATGTACAAAGAGCGCTGATCCGACCACAAAAGGCACTAAATAATAAAATGTCCGATAAAGCAGGATCCAGACCAAAGCATCACTCCGACCAACACCAATAAATCCAAGACCGATGATAATAAAGATATCAAATGAACCAAGCCCCCCAGGAATCATCGAAACAACTCCGGCAACATTGGCGACCACAAAAATAGGAACTACTGCTGCAAAATCGATGGGTAGCCCCATCAAGTAACCAACTAGGACAAAGAACCCCAAAGCACTTGACCACTCTAATAATGATCCGGTTGCCATAACCAATTCCTGCTTGGTCGAAAGATCATGAAAAAAATCGGATTGGTTCAGTTTGGTGAAAACAAAAACAGCAGGGAAATAAATTGCGCCACCCAAAAGCCATATCCAGTAATGAGAGAAGGTTTGACCAATGCCAAATCCAAAAATCATGATTAAGGCCACAAAACACAAAAGCGATAGACCTGAAATTAAAAATAAAGCAACCTTTGAAATTGCATAAAGAATTTGCTTACGAGATGCCCCTTTACCATAAAAATGAGCTCGAAGACTTGCACCAAGTAAACCGCCAAACCCCAGCAGATTGGTAAAGGTATTGACGACCCAACCACTTTTAACAATGTACCATGGAGAAAACTTGGTTGGTAAAAATCTTACAATCGAAAAATCATAAATCAGCATTGGCAATATCGAAACAAAACCAATTACCAGCATTAGCAAAAGCGATAGATCTGACTGATTTGCTAAAATTTGTTTAAACTCTTCACCATTAATTTGCCGAACGATTTTTGCCAATTGTCGAACAACGAAAATTAAAACGGAAAACACAAATATCAATTTGATAATTGTCATCCGTTTATCAAGAAAGGCTTTTAACTTTGCCAATTAACTCACCCCAAATATAGATATCTTGTTTTATTATGCCAATTAATGACATGGATAACAAGGAATCATGCCCGAATTTATAGCAAGCTTATTAGTTGGTTAATAAATCCTCACAATATTAAATTTTAGAATTAAACATCATTCGATGCCTGAATCATCTCCACCATCTCTGACATTATTTGTTAATACTCAAAGTAACATTTACTTTCAACAAGTAACAGTTATTTAGTCGGCAAAAGTGCAATTTCGCCTACGTTTCTCATCGATTCTTTTTCAGCCAACGCTTTTGCTGTTGATCATCTACCAAACAAGTATCATAAAGAATTGTTATTTTCTTTTATATATTGATATAATTATTAACAAGATAATATTATTAATTAATCGTGTTTTCAACGCGTTCACGGTAATTGTCGCTAGAAGGGACGATCAAAGCCTACAAGGGGGGGCTTAAACTAAACCAATTGTCCAGATACGGAAGACTATAAAAGCTGAAAACGCCTTTGACAGGGCTTAATATTTGGGGGATATCATTTTGCATCAAAATAATAAAAAGGGATACACTTTTATCCCAAAGTACATAATTATTTTTGTCACTATATTATTAACGGGTGGATTACTTTCAGCCTGCGGAAATGGCCAAGGAAATCGCTCCTCTAAAGATCACTCATCCAAAGTAACAGCAATCAGTAAAGAGTCTGACAACTCAGATTCAAGCCATAAACAAGCTGAATCAAATTCAACCAGCTCCAATACGCAACATCTTAGCGCAATTTCTCAAAAATTAGTAACGGCTACAGATAAAGAATCTGCCGGTCCAACCAGTAACTATTATTGGGTGAACGGCAAGGCACACATTACCGGTTTTAGTCATTTAAAGGCTGGCGATTACCGTTTTACTAACGACAATCAAGGACGTTCTGCCACTGCCAGAGCAGTATTAACATATGCCGAGTATCAATCATCCAAAGGCTCTCGACAAGGTGAACCACTAGCTCCTCCAGCTTGGCCTTCGAGCAATCCAAAAGTTGCAATCAATTATAGCCTTACTGGACGCACTTATCATGGTTATCTATACAACCGTAGCCATTCAATCGCTGATAGTTTACTCGGCAGTAAATCCTATACGTCTGAATATAATTTTACTACGGGAACCCGACCTCAAAATGTTGGTGCTGATCAAAGCGGTGGCATGAGATATGCGGAGGAAACAGCCGAAAATTACTGGAACAATTATCCCGGGACTAAAAACACAATTGACTATGAAACCACTCCGGTCTACAAGGGAAATGAAAATATCCCTCGCGGATCCATTGTAAACATAAAGTCCTCGGATGATGTCCTCAATACCGAAATTGTTGTTATCAATTCTGTGGAAGGTATTAAGATCAATTACAATGACGGTAGTAGCAATGCTAAACCAATTACCAGCCCCAACTCGCGCACAAAAAAGAATCACTCATCTCATTCGAATGGCGATTATCATGGAAATTCGGCTCGCACTTCAAAACGCCAAACCACAAATAGTCAAACGACCACAGGTGCAACAAGTCAAGCCACTAACAAAACGACTAAGGAGGGCCAGTGGACGGTTGCTGCAGCCGGTATGGTCTTTGTATCTGACAGTCAAAAATATTATTCTCGAGTTACCAACCCAACTAATTATCAATATGTAAGTGAGACTCAAGCCACTGCTAATGGTGCAACCCGAGCTGCCCGTGGAAATCAATACGCACGCCCTTAAATATTATTAGGCAAGCCTTTATCATTTCATTCTTATTTGCGGTGTGCGGAGAATTTATATTCTGCGTGTTATATTATATATTTGGGCATTTCATCGCTTTATACTGGCTTCAATTAACTAAAGAACAACGTTACCTTCAAGCTAATTCAAAAAGCGCATTGTATCAGTACTAAATTACTGATACAATGCGCTTTTTATTTTCTAATTTAAGCCGATTCTAACTCTCTTACTTAAGAGTTACAACGCCACCAACAGCCTCAAGAGTTTCCTTGATCTTGTTAGCTTCGTCTTCTGAAACGCCTTCCTTGATAGTTGAAGGTACCTTGTCAACAAGACCCTTAGCATCCTTCAAACCAAGACCAGTGATTTCACGGACAGCCTTAATTGCTTTAACCTTTTGGTCACCAGATTCAGTTAATTCAACATCGTATGAATCTTTTGTGGCAGCTTCGCCACCAGCAGCACCAGCAGCGGCTACAGGAGCAGCTGCAGAAACACCAAATTCATCTTCAATTGACTTAACTAAGTCGTTAAGGTCGCTAATTGAAGCATCTTTTAATTGATCAATAATATTGTCTTTATCGAAAGCCATTATATTTTCCTCCAGTTTAATTGGAATTATTTTTAATTATTAAGCAGCGTCTCCGTCGCCATCTTCTTGTTTCTTGTCAGCAATAGCTTTAACACCATATGCAAAGTTTCGTACAGGTGCTTGAAGAATATTAGCAAGAGTTGACAACAATTCTTCACGACTTGGCAATGCAGCATAAGCATTGATTTCGTCAAGAGTTGCAACTTTACCATCAATAACGCCACCCTTGAGTTCAAGAGCATCGTTACTCTTAGCAAAGTTATGAACGATCTTAGGACCTGCAACTGGATCTTCTGATGAAAATACAACAGCTGTAGGACCAGCAAATGTATCTTTCAAATCATCCAAACCAGCTTTCTCAGCAGCACGTACTAAAACCTTGTTCTTAATAACTTGCATCTTTACGCCTTCGTCACGCAATTGCTTACGCAAATCCGTCACTTCAGCAACAGTTAAACCACGATAGTCAACAACAACAATTGATGAAGCAGCCTTGATACTTTCAGTGGCCTCTTCAACCTTTTTTGCTTTAACTGCAACAGTTTGTTCACTCACGAGTTTCACCTCCCAAAAATTTTTATGGGATTTAATAAAAAATCCCTATGCCAACCTAGACATAGGAAAAAGATTCGTTTCCTCGGCAGGATATTAAGGCATTTGCCACCTGAGTCTTAGGCATATATCAGCATTTAACAGCATATCACATAATGTGATTGCACGTCAATCCGGGATTTAATTTAAATCGAAAATCATTATTCAAATGATTCAAGATCAACTTTGACACCAGGGCCAAAGGTTGAAGAAATTGAAACGTTTTTAACGTAAGTACCACGTACAGAAGCTGGACGAGCCTTTACGATAACATCTTCAATTGTCTTCAAGTTGCCGATCAGCTTTTCACTATCGAATGATACCTTACCAACTGGCACAGCAACGTTACCGTCACGGTCAGTCCGATAAGTTACTTTACCGGCTTTTGATTCTTGGACTGCTTTTGCAACATCCATTGTTACAGTACCAGTCTTAGGGTTTGGCATTAATCCTTTAGGTCCAAGAACTCGACCTAAACGACCAACTTGAGCCATCATATCAGGTGTTGCAATGGCAACATCAAAGTCAAGCCAGCCACCCTGAATTTTTTCAACTAAGTCGGCTTCACCAACAAAATCCGCACCGGCTGCTTCGGCATCTTTAGCCTTGTCACCCTTTGCAAATACGATCACAGTTTGTTCTTTACCAGTACCATTAGGTAGAACAACCGCACCACGCAATTGTTGGTCAGCTTGCTTAGTATCAACGTTTAATTTAAATACAATTTCAACAGTTGCGTCGAATTTTGCATAATCAATTTTCTTTACAAGTTCAACGGCATCTTGAACCGGATATACCTTAGCGGGATCTACTTGTTCAAGAGCTGCTTTATATTGTTTACCTCTTTTACGAGCCATGTGTTTTCCTCCTTGTTTGTGGTTCTAACGGATTAACCTCCCACGCAACGTTCAAACAACGCTTTAAACGATATTAGTCTACTTCGTCATAAGTCTTTTGTTGAAATTAGTCTTCAACAGTAAAGCCCATACTACGTGCAGTACCTTCAACCATTCGCATTGCTGCTTCAACGTCAGCTGCGTTTAAGTCTTTCATCTTTGTTTCGGCAATTTGCTTAACTTGGTCTTTTGTAACCTTAGCAACCTTGTTAGTGTTTGGTTCACCGGAACCCTTTTGAACACCAGCAGCTTTCTTGAGTAACACAGCAGCAGGTGGAGTCTTTGTGATGAAGTCAAATGAACGATCTTCATACACGGTAATAACAACAGGAATAATCATTCCTGCTTGATCAGCAGTACGAGCATTAAATTCCTTTGTGAAGCCCATAATGTTGATACCTGCTTGACCTAAAGCAGGACCAACTGGAGGGGCAGGTGTTGCTTTGCCCGCAGGAATTTGCAATTTAACAATGTTAGCTACTTTTTTAGCCACGAGACATACCTCCTTAAGTCCGTGTGTGGTAATTGGAGATCAAAATTTCTCCTCCCACGTCAGTACATTCACCTAAGCAAACATACCAGTACAATATACCACAAACACGTAACGGAAACAATACGAATTATTGCTTCCACAAAAAATTTACAATACTTTCATCAACAATTTGATTTTCGTGCAACAACCGATGGCTTGCACGACGTCCCTTGATAATTAATTCACGATAATATCCCAACGGCCGTTTTAATAAAAAGCGCAGAGAAAAAGCACTGTTAACAGAAACCTGACCGTCATCCTTTTGCCGATCACTAATCCTGCCGGCGATATTTAAAACTTTAATAGTTGTAGGTAACGTCGAAATATTAGCAGACAAAGCCGAAAAAATCGGTCTTCTGTGAATCGGGCCAGTTGCGGTTAACGGAACAGAGTCAACAATCGGTGTGTTTCGCGCAATTTCAGAGTCATTAAACGGCCCTGCAATTGCAACAACTTTGTCAATCATAATTGCTGCTTTTCGATGCTGGTGGGTTAAATACCAAAAGATTGTAATACAACCCATTGAGTGTCCAACCAAGTTAAGATGGTGAATTTGATAATCAGTTTCAAGCATCTGGCAAATATCGTTAAGCCACGCTGCTTGTTGCTTAGGTCGGGATGTCTTATTTTCAAACAAAACCTGGATGACACACCTCTGATTTTTAATATTGCCATACAGTTTGAGACGTCCATTTCTTTTAACAATAATAACCATCGATTTATTTGCATCATATTTTCGTACAAGCCGTTTGAGTAAAAAGCCGAACGAAAAACGATTCCCGAAGTATCCGGGAATAAACAAAGTCGGCACGTTGTCAACAAAGGGCTGGTTTTCTTTTCGGTTGTTAAATGGACGTCCCATGTGGATACTCCAAATCATTAAAAATAAAAACAAGCCGAAAAAGATTACAAATATAATAATCAATAAACGTGGACTTATCAACGCCATCACCATCTTTTAGTCATTAATCAGGTTAAAATTGTTAATTTCTATATTTCTGTATCAACCTGGTTAAATTCCAACTCAGTACTGGTTTCTCGACCAAACATTTCAATATTAACTTTTAATCGCATCTTTTCATTGTCGATTTCAGTAACTTTTCCATTCAAACCGGTAAAGGCACCATCAACAATTTTGACACTGTCGCCAACGTTTACATCAAGATCTTCATGTCGTGAACTCATGCCAATTCGTTTCAATACCAAATCAACCTCATCGGGAAGAAGCGGTGTCGGCTTACTACCTTGTCCGTGAGAGCCAACAAATCCTGTTACACCAGGTGTGTTACGTACCACATACCACGCTTGATCGGTCATAATCATTTCAACCAACACGTAACCGGGAAAAGTTTTATCCATCTTAACTTTATCTTTTCCCTTTTTATCAACTTCATGTTCTTCGGTTTCGGGAACAACAACCCGAAAAATCAAGTCTGCCATCCCCATTGATTGCTTACGACTATCCAAGTTCATTTTAACCTTATTTTCGTATCCAGAATAAGTATGCAATACATACCATTTTTTCTCTGCTGACTCCACCATTTTTTAGCTCCTCTTTTCGATTAATCCAAATAAAGAAATTCAAACAAAAAAACCTGACACATTCCGCAGGTTTTAACAACATAACTATATCAAAATTTCGCCAAAATGGCTATGCAAGAAATGAAAGTCCCCACTGAACAATCAAATCAACGAGGCCTAAAAAGATAGCCATAATAATTGATGTCCCGATAACAGTCGTTGTATCGGTTCTGGTTTGCTTAACGTTGGGCCAAGTAACAACTTTCATTTCTTTAACGACATTTTTACAAAAGTTCCAAAGTCTCAAATTCGTATCCCCTTACATCGTTTGTCTAACGAGTTTCTTTGTGTAATGTGTATTTACCACAGTACTTGCAAAACTTATTGAGCTCTAACCTCTTTGTTCGATTAGGGTTTGCGGGGATCGTATAATTTCTCGATCCACAAACAGAACATGCCAGAGCAACTTTCTTTTGTGCCATTGTGGCACCTCCTAACAAGCATAGTAATTCTAGCATTCTAAATCAATTCAGTCAATTTATCCAGTGATATATATTTATATTTACATCTCTCGAATGCATTAATAAATGTTCGCGCATCAATTCGTTTTTCAGTATCCAAATTAAGAATGACATAAAGTACATCTTTTTCAAGCGGCGAACATTTGATATACAACTGAGCTAGCCGTTCTTTTAGTAATGTTAACCGTTCTGGATTGATTGCTGAAGGATCACTAAGGGTCGTCGAATAAAAATCCCGGTTTTCATCCAATCTCTGCACCGGTTGTTGTGGTGCTCTTTTTTTAGCTTTGTATTTTCTAATCAAATCATATATCCGATTTCTTAAATTATGACTATAAAAAGTACCAAAGCTAACACTACGCTCCCACCTGTATCGTTGCGCGGTTCTTATCAAAACCAAACTGGCTTCCTGATCCAAGTCATCGGCATCCATTCCTTCAATAAAACAAAGCCGTCTAAGTTTTCTAACAATCGGATAATACTTATGAAAAAGCCTCGAAAACGCTTGTTCATCACCCTTGGCAACTAATCTAATCATATTAAACTCTTTTTCACTAACCACAATACTGTTCTCCTTCTTCTGTATTAATTAACGCAAATTACACTACAGAAGGATTTAAGCAGCCTCAAGCGAACAAAAGTTCATATATGTCTTTATAAACTATACCAATTGAATAATATTAAATCGTTAATATTATTATTTATTATCTTTATCAGTAAGATTGTCACGAAGTTTTTCTAATGCCATCAATTGCTTGGGATTCCACGGTGTTTGTCGAAGCGCATGAGATTTGTCAGTCATTTTTCGAGCTTCCATATCAACTTCCTGCTTTGCCCGCTGAACGTCACGTAAAAGCTCCCTCGCAGGAATTCGAAGCGCGCCAGCCGCAAAAATTGTCCACTGCTCCGCCTGGTCACTTGTCGCAACAATAACTTGTGTAAAACGATTCTGTTTTTTTCGAGACAATGCCTCAATGTAACTATCGGCAGTTTGATCCTTACTGGTCCAAACAATTTCCATATCAAATTTTCGGAAACTCTTTGAATTTCCGGGAACATACATCGCATCAAAAACCACGATCATATTGATGTCACGATACTTTTTATATTCAGATAATTCTGCCAATAATTGATCACGTGCATCGGCTAGTCTGTCAGCCTGCTTTAATTTATTTAAATGTGGCCAATTACCAATCATATTATAAGCATCAACAATTAAAAGGTCCTCTTTCATTACGTTCCACCAACTTTATTTAATAGTCAAAGGATGGCGGGAATTGAAGCCCTGATAGATTAGAACACTCGCGGCCACGCTGGCATTTAAGCTTTGGATATCACCAACCATCGGAATGGTCAGCATTTCATCAACCTGCTTTTTTAATAATGGTGAAATTCCCTTACCCTCGTTGCCAATAATAATAGCAACCGACCCTTTCGCATCCCATCGACGATAATCGGTACCCTCAATATCTGTTCCAAAGACCCACATGCCCCGACTCTTGAGTTCCTTAATTGTTGCAGCCAAATTGGTTACCCGAGCCACTGGCACCCGCTCAATGGCGCCTGCAGAGGTTTTCGCCACAACAGCTGTTAAACCAACTGCACGATGTTTGGGAATAATAATTCCTGAAACACCGGCAGCATCTGCCGTTCGAATAATAGATCCCAGATTATGCGGATCTTCAATATTATCTAAGATAACAAAAAAAGGTTCAGTTTCTTGCTTCTTGGCATTAACAAATAAATCATCGACCGTCGCATATTCAAATGCTGCTACTGATAAAACGACCCCCTGATGATTTTGGCCGACAGAAAGTCGATCCAATTTTTGCTTAGGTACTTCTGAAATAACAAGTCGCTTTTTCCGTGCCAATTTCAAAATTTCAGAAATAATATTTTCATCTTTTTTAATACCGGTTTGGATAAATAACTTATTAATTGGGCTATCGCTCTTTAATGCCGCAACAACAGGGTGTCTGCCCATAACAAATTCTTCATTTTCTTGATCATGCTTCATGTTTTAAGTTCCCGCTTTCTACCTGTTTGATACACCAAGTTGCAATTTGTTTCATTCGATCATTCTGATCACTTAAACAGAGATAGCCGAAAACTGCCTCGAAACCTGTGGAAATTCGGTAAGTAATCACGTCAGTGTTCTTGGCATGAGTGTGACTCTTCGCATTTCTACCACGTTTAAAATAATCCCATTCATCATCCGTTAACAGTTTATCTTTTGTCATTAAATCAATTAATGCCGCTTGAGCTTTAGCTGAAACATAGTTGGTCGCAGCATGCTGGAGCCTGGTAGGCTTTGCAATGCCATCTTCAATTAAATGACGACGAATAAAGACTTCATACGCTGCATCTCCCATATAGGCTAATGCAATGCCATTAAGCTGTGAAAAATTGTCTGCCATAAAACCATTTATTCCTTTCTAAAACGGGTTCCCTGAGGGGTATCCTCAAGCACAATCCCCCGTGCTTTTAATTCTTCACGAATTTCGTCACTACGAATGAAATCTTTATTGGCTCTCGCCTGTTGCCGTTCATGGATTAACGCCCAAATTTCATCATCTTTAAGTTCGCTTTGTTCTAGTTTAATACCAAAAACGGCTGCTAATTGTTTCAAGGTATTGATAATAAACTGCAGGCTGTTTTGAAAAACAACATCACGTTCACTATACATATTTGCAAACTTAGCCAATTCATAAACAGCTGCAATCCCATTCTGAACATTAAAATCATCGTCCATGGCATCGATAAAATCGGCAACAATCTGACGAACTTCCTGCTCAGTCTTAGGATCACTCCCCGCTTCGGCGTTATGCAAACGATAGGTCGAATTGTTAAAGGCTGTTTGCAGCTTCTTCAGATTACTTTTAGCCTCCTGAACACTCGCATCACTATATTGAATAGGACGACGATAGTGGGTTGTTGACATTAACAACCGGATCACTTGACCATCGATTTTCTTCAATAAATCGTGAACCGTAATGAAGTTCCCTAAAGATTTGCTCATTTTTTCATTGTCTTCACCAATCGTCACGAACCCATTATGCATCCAATACTTTACAAAAGTTTGATGAGTTTCGGCTTCACTTTGAGCACGTTCATTCTCATGATGGGGGAAAATCAAATCTTCACCACCACCGTGAATATCAAGGGTTTTACCAAGATACTTCATTGACATAACCGAGCATTCAATGTGCCACCCCGGACGCCCCTTTCCCCAAGGAGAGTCCCAGGAAATCTCGTCACCTTTTGACTTTTTCCATAGTGCAAAGTCAATTGGATCTTCCTTTTGTTCAAATTCGCCCTTTTCAACGTGTTGACTGGCACCAACTTCTAATTGATCAACGTTAATATGAGGAAGCTCCCCATATGTTGGAAATTTGCGAGCACGGAAATAAACGTTACCATCAACATTATAAGCATATCCCTGATCTTCCAAATTCTTCACAAAAGCAATGATCTCGGGAATATTTTGAGTTGCCCTTGGGTGAGTCACATCTTTGGAAATGTTAAGTGCGGCTGTATCCTGCATAAAAGCATTAATATATTTTTCAGCAATTGCGCCAACGGTCGTATGATTTTCTCTGGCAGCATTGATCATCTTGTCATCAACATCGGTAAAGTTGGAAACGTAATTGACCTTGTATCCGCGATACTCAAGGTATCTTCTAATGGTATCAAACGCAATTGCGCTTCTGGCATTCCCAATATGAATATAGTTGTAGACAGTTGGGCCACAGACATACATGTTAACAACGCCTGGGGTAACAGGTTCAAATTTTTCTTTTTTACGAGTGAGCGTATTAAAAATCTGCAACATGTCTAATTCCTTTCTTTGTACATTGGTTATATAAGAAATGATAGCATAGTTTTCAATAATTTTTTCACTATTGCCTAATAACTATAATAAAAGGTCTCGTCGAATTTTCAACGAGACCAATTAATTTAAAAATATTTTTTATAAATTATTATTTATTAATCTGTTTCAACGTTTGTTTAATGTGCTGAATGGCTTTATCTCTTCCGACCAGTTCAACTGATTCCGGTAGTTCCGGTCCGTGCATTTCATGCGTAACGGCAATTCTAATCGGCATCCAAAGCTTACGCCCCTTAATACCGGTATCCTTCTGAATAGCCTTAATTGTATGGAAGACTTCAACAGAATCAAACGGATTGAGTTTTTGAATTCTCTCCAAAAATTCTTTCAAAACAACTGGTGCCGTGTCATTTGAAATTTCATCCAATGCGTCGCCACTAACTTCCTCAGGTTCTTGGAAAAATACGGATGCCATGTCATTAATTTGTGCCATATAACTCATCTCACGCTTATATAAGCTAATTAATTGACGTGCCCATTCAATCGTCTTGGTATCCGGATTTTCAGGAATATTGCCACCCTTAATCAATTGACGAAGTGCCAAGTCCATAATTGTGCTGTCGTCGGCTTCCTTAACGTACTGATTGTTAATCCACTCAAGTTTCTTGGAATCAAATTTAGCCGGTGACTTACTCAAACGCTTTTCATCATACATTTTGATGAATTGCTTTTTATTAAAGATTTCATCCTCACCAACCGGCGACCATCCCAAAAGCAAAATGAAATTAAACATCGCATCTGGTAAATAGCCTAAATTACGATATTGCTCGATAAATTGTAGAACAGACTCATCACGTTTGCTGAGCTTTTTACCAGTATCGGCACTGATAATTAAACTCATATGGCCAAACATAGGTGCTTTCCATCCGAACGCTTCATAAATCATTAACTGTTTTGGTGTGTTGGCAACATGGTCATCGCCTCGAAAAACGTGACTGATTTTCATCATATGATCATCTACAACAACCGCAAAATTATAGGTCGGTGTACCATCACGCTTTGCGATGACAAAATCACCGCCAATTGTATCGGAATTAAAGGAAACGTTTCCCTTTACGATATCATCCCATGCATAGTCATGATCCTTAGGTACTTTGAAGCGAATAACCGGTTTAAGGCCCTTTGCCTTTGCATCTGCAATAGCTTGTTGCTTTTGCTCATCAGTCATTCCTTCATATTCGTACTCATAATGAGGCATTTCGCCACGAGCTTTTTGAGCATCACGGTCGGCTGTCAATTGCTCTTCTGTTCGGTATGATTCATAAGCCTTGCCTTCATCCAAAAGTTGTTGAAGCAGTGGCTTGTAAATATCATTTCGTTCGGATTGACGATAAGGACCAAAATCACCACCAACATCAGGGCCTTCATCCCAATCTAGGCCTAACCACTTGAGGTTTTCAAGTTGGCTTTTTTCACCATCAGCGACATTTCGCTTAGTATCAGTATCTTCGATCCGAATAATAAACTTACCCTTGTTGTGGCGGGCAAATAAATAATTAAAAATGGCTGTTCGTGCGTTCCCAATATGCAGATGGCCAGTTGGGCTTGGAGCATAGCGAACTCGAATTGCATTGTTTGCCAATGTATAAGCGCCTCTTTCTTAAGTTTATTTCAAAATTTTATCAGCATTTTAAGTTTACAATGAAGTGTCGAAAAAATAAAGTGGCTGAGGCATGCAGTTTAAATAATTACACTAAACTTATCTTTCATTATAGCAAAAAAAGAGATGGCACCAAGGTTTTGAACCTTGTCCATCTGTTTTTTTACACTAAATAATCAATTATTTCTTTGCTGTGTTTTTCTTACCATTTTGCTGCTTGGAATTCTTTCTTGCATTATCATCATCGATCTTATCGGTAATATTTTTTGTTGAATGCTCCGGTCGTGCAAAAATCATTTTCCCAGCATCAGTTTGAATGGCACTTGTAACAACAACATCAATATGCTGGTTAAAGAAGTATCGACCATCTTCAACAACCACCATCGTACCGTCGTCCAAATAGGCAACACCCTGTTGTCGTTCTGTCCCGTTTTTAACAACCATGACATTAAGCTGTTGCCCCGGCAAAATCTTTTGTCTTAAGGCTGTTGCCAATGCATTAATGTTTAATACTTTTACATGTTGAAACTGAATGACTTTGTTCAGATTATAATCATTTGTAATGATAACCCCATTAACGTCCTTTGCAAGTTGAATTAATTTCGTATCAACCTCATCAATATCTTCATAATCTTTTTCATAAATTTCAATTGGAATCATTTTTTCCTTCTGAAGTTTATTCAGAATATCCAGGCCTCTGCGTCCCCGAACACGCTTAACGCTGTCACTGGAATCCGCAATGTATTGTAACTCGTACAATACAAATTTAGGAACCAGTAATGTCCCTTCAACAAACCCCGTCTTAATCACGTCATAAATTCGTCCATCAATCAGGATGTTGGTATCCAAAATTTTATAATGACTGTAATTATCGTCAACAGGCTTGTCGATGATTTTTTCACCCGGTGTCCTGGGTGTCTCCGTCTTACGTCGGAATTGAAATACCTTACGCCATCGATCACTTTGTGTGTTCCCAAGTCTGAAGCCGAAATAACCAAGCACCAACATTAAAATGATTGGGATCATAGTATTTAGGAAAAACGTATCTGCCTTGAAAAAAACAATTGAAATTAACACAGCAAGTACTAACCCAACAATCAGCCCTAAAGTACCAAAAAGCAGTGAGATTGGACTCTGGCTGGTCAACCGGGATTCAACACGATCAATGGCCTTTAGAACATAATTTCCAGTAAGTAACGAAATAATATAAAAAATAATTGCACCTAAAATTGCATTGGTAATAACATTATTGAAAAGTGTTCCATACGCAATTTGAAAAATAAGCCATAGGAGCGGGAAGTAACTCGCTCCGATTGCCGCTCCTGCAAGTGTCAAAACAATTCGGACTATTCTCTTTCTTTTCAACATCTCACCCTCTTTACATTTATTATTTTAACCCAATGCCAGCTTAAGCGCCTGCGATAAGGTTGATACACCAACAACGTCAATTCCCTTTGGCGGTGTCCATCCCTGCAAGTTATTTGCAGGAACTAAAACCCGTTTAAAGCCTAACTTTTGGGCTTCGGAAACACGTTGCTCAATCCGAGTAACTCGGCGAACCTCTCCAGTTAGTCCCAATTCCCCAACGTAACATTCAGTTGGACTTGTACCACGATTTTTATAAGATGAAGCAATACTAACAGCAATCGCAAGATCAATGGCGGGTTCATCCAGTTTTACACCGCCAGCTGCTTTCAAATAGGCATCCTGATTTTGTAAAAGAAGCCCGGCACGTTTTTCAAGAACCGCCATAATTAATGACACCCGGTTTCGATCTAATCCAGTAGCAGTCCTAGTCGCATTTCCAAAAACAGAAGCTGTCACCAGGGCTTGAATTTCAACCAGTATAGGACGGGTACCCTCCATAGACACCACGATTGCAGACCCGGTGGCATCTTTAAGACGCTCTTCCAAAAAGATTTCGGAAGGGTTTGTCACTTCGTGAAGGCCATCCGTCATCATTTCAAAAACACCCAGCTCATTTGTAGACCCAAACCGATTTTTGACCGTTCTCAAAATTCTATATGAGTGATGGAGATCTCCTTCGAAATAAAGAACCGTGTCAACCATATGCTCCAAGATTTTAGGACCGGCAATGGCGCCACCCTTGGTTACATGACCGACAACAAAAACCGTAATTCCTTGACCTTTTGCAATATTCATAAGATCAGCCGTTACTTCCCGAATTTGGGCAACCGAACCAGTTGCCGACTGCAACTCAGGGATCTGCATCGTTTGAACAGAATCAATGACAACGGCATCCGGCTTCATATCACTGATCGTACTTTTAATGACATTCATATCGGTCTCAGGAAAGACGTACAGCTGTTTACTGTCAACATCTAATCGATCTGCACGCATTTTTATCTGGCTGGCACTTTCCTCACCGGAAACATATAAAATCTTACCCGACCTGCTCAATTGGCCTGACACTTGAAGCATCAGCGTCGATTTGCCGATTCCAGGATCCCCGCCAATTAAGATTAACGATCCGGGAACGACACCACCGCCAAGCACCCGATTGAGCTCTTCCATGCCAGTCTTAAAACGGGGCTCACTCTGAAATGTGACACTACTGAGTGGTTCGGGCTTAACCTCATCGACACCCGTCCTTCTTAGGCCGGCAGTTCGGGTTGAATTGGACTTTGGCGCAATCGTTTCTTCAACCAAAGTATTCCATTCGTTACAGTTAGGACACCGTCCAAGATATCGCGGTGAAATATAACCGCAGTTTTGACATACAAATTGGGTTTTAACTTTCGCCAATCGAATTCTCCTCTTTACCTAGGTTATCAATCAATTTTATCACTTAATACCATTCATTTACTAAACAAACACCGGGTTTAAACGCTTCTTATACTTTACAAAGCGAATTAACGACCCGAAGAACCGAAACCACCATGACGGGTTTCCTGCTTCGAATGATCATCCTGATCGGCTAAAAGATATGGCATAAAGATTCCCTGAGCAATTCTTTCGCCTTTAGAAATTTTAATGTCGGTTATTCCAAAATTAATGATTTGAACAAAAATTTCACCTTCGTTACCACTATTATTGTAATAATCAGCATCAATGACACCAATCCCATTCGGAATTGCTAATCCTCTTTTCAACGGATTACTCGAACGATTGGCAATAATTAAAACTTCATCAGGTTGCATATACGCTTTAATGCCGGTTGGAATCAAAAATGGTTTTAAAATCTGCTTTGCATGATCGATTTTTTCAGGAGATGCTTCCTTTCCATGCTTAATGGCCCACAAAACCTTTAAAAAATTTAATTTCCAAATAGATGGGATTGTCATATCAACAGCACTTTCAAAATCATAACCCGCCGCATTCACAGTCGTTCGGTAAGGAACTGTTAGTTTTTGGTCCTGGTACTTTGACACAATTTCGAATCCACGTTTCATAATAAAAAACTCCTTTTACAAAATTTGCTTGTTACAGTATAAACTATATTTAGCGCTAAAACGATAGATTGACAAATTAACAAAAAAAAGCCAAAATATGAGTTAGTAAAACCTTTAAGCAGTAAAAAATGAAAGGAAATTTGTAATGACAAAACAAGATGAACTTAAACAACTAGTTGGCCAAGAAGCAGTTAAGTTTATTGAAGATGGGATGATCGTTGGCCTGGGAACAGGTTCTACTGTTAAATTCATGGTTGACGCACTCGGCAAACGAGTCGCTGACGAACAACTATCAATCGTGGGTGTCCCAACTTCCCAAAGAACTAAAGAACAAGCTGCCGGCCTTGGCATTCCAACAAAAGGGCTTGATGAAGTGGATCACATCGACTTAACGATTGACGGCGCCGATCAAATTGATAAAAATTTTCAAGGTATTAAAGGCGGCGGTGCCGCTCACCTTTGGGAGAAAATTGTTGCAATTAATTCCACAAAAAATATGTGGATCGTTGATAAAAGCAAAATGGTTGACCAACTCGGTTCTTTTCCATTACCACTTGAAGTCATCCCGTACGGCAGCCAACAACTATTTAAGCGCTTGGAAAAGCGGGGATTTAATCCGGTTTTTCGAATGAAAAATAATAACTATGTCACGACCGATTCCAACAATTATCTTATTGACCTACATCTTCACAAAATCGATAATCCCAATAAATTGGCACTTACACTTGACCAAATGACCGGAATTGTGGAACATGGTCTTTTCTTGAACATTGTGAACACTGTCATTGTCGGAGAAGACGATGGTCCAAAGGTACTTCAAGCTAGGTAATCTCAATACAACTTTTATTTGTAAGGGACTGAGACAAAAGTCATTTTGTCCAGTCCCTTTTAATTTCATCACGACTATTACACTCTGGAAGTTAACCACCATCTGTCTCACTTTTTTTAGTTTAGGTACAAATAAAGCAAAACGCAATTAATATTTTTAATGGATGTACATCCATCCCAACATCACCTCTTCACTAGCTCTTTTTAGTCGATGAGAGTAAACTATTAAATTATTAAGGAGAGTGATTTTTGTTGACATCAGAAATTAAATTAGACCAAATCAACAAGTTTCAACAAAATCTTGATAACCGAAAGGATTCAAAAGTTGTTGAACGAGCCGTTTCACATCAAGGCATTTTAGCAAGCAGTGAAGATTTCACTGCAGAAAGTAAAATGCACCCGGTATTTTCAATTGATCTCTCAACTGGAAATGTTGCCGATCAAAAGCAAAGCGGACGTTGTTGGATGTTTGCCGCACTCAATACCATGCGAATTCGCTTAATGAACACCTTTAAAGTATCAGACGGTTTCGAACTTTCTCAAAATTACACCAACTTTTGGGATAAGTTTGAAAAGTCTAATTACTTTTTAGAAAATGTTCTTAAGACAGCCGATCAGCCTCTTGATTCTAGAAAAGTTTCCTGGTTAATGACCACCCCTCAACAGGATGGCGGTCAATGGGACATGCTTTGCGCACTTATTGAAAAATATGGCATTGTTCCTAAATATGCAATGCCGGAAACTTTTAATAGTGAAAAATCAGCTCAGATTAACAAGTTCCTTAATTTGAAACTTCGTCATGATGCTGTTGCCTTACGTGAACTGGTTGCCGATAAAGCTTCCGACACCAAAATTGCTGAAACAAAGGAAACCATGTTAAATGAAATTTATCGAATGCTGGTTTATGCATTGGGTGAACCAACCACTTCATTTAATTTTGAATATCGGGACAAAGATAATAACTATCATATCGATAAAGACATTACACCTCAGGATTTCTTTAAGAAATACATTAACCTTAACTTGGAAGATTACGTGTCTTTAATCAATTCACCAACCGCTGATAAACCCTTTAATAAAACTTATACCATCGAAATGTTGGGTAATGTTGTAAATGGTCGTCAAGTTAAACATTTAAATCTTGAAATGTCAGAACTGAAGAAACTTGCCATTAAACAGCTTCAAAATGGCGAATCAGTTTGGTTTGGTAGTGATGTTGGCCAAAGTTCCAACACCAAAAAGGGCATCATGGACACTAGTCTTTATGTTCCGGATGAACTTTTCGATGCCGATTTATCACTATCAAAAGCAGAACGACTAGACTATGGTGAGAGTTTAATGACTCATGCAATGGTTATCACCGGTGTGGATCTTGTTGATGGTAAACCAACTAAATGGAAAGTTGAAAATAGTTGGGGTGAAAAGGTTGGTACTAAAGGCTACTTCGTCATGAGTGATGAGTGGATGGACCAATTTGTTTACCAATTTGTCATTAACAAAGCCTACTTAACCACGGACCAGCTTACTGCGCAAAAGCAGGAACCAACTGTTTTAAATCCATGGGATCCAATGGGTGCTTTGGCTTAATTAATTATCTATATTAATAAATACGACAAACCAAGAATATTTCTTCCAGGTTTGTCGTATTTTTGTTTAATCCGTTTTATCACATCATTACTTTATGATGTATCCATTGATGACGTGATTAATTTCCACAATACTAAAATTGTCTCAGTTTAACCATTGTTCCATATTATAAAAGTCTTTTCGTTTATTTATCAGTCATGAACTGCTTATGAACGATATTTAAGTGGTCATCAAAATCATAACGAATTGGCTTGCCGTTTGGTACTTCTACATTCGGAATTTCTTCGTCAGAAATATCCTCCAAGTATTTAATTAATGCTCTTAATGTGCTCCCGTGAGCCACAATTAATTGATTTTTTCCGTCAAGAAGGCGTGGTGCAACTTGATCAACCCAATATGGAATCAACCGTTCCTGTGCCATCTGGAGACTTTCACCACGTGGGATTTTGACACCATATCGATCATACCTGGGATCTTCATCCCGATTTTTCAGCAAAGGTGGTACAACAGAAAAGCTTCTCCGCCAAACTTTTAGTTGTTTGGCACCGACCTTTGCTTTGACAGCCAATTTGTTTTTTCCACGTAATCCGCCATAATGACGCTCGTTCAGGCGCCAAGACTTATGTTCGGGAATAAAGTTCTGGTTAATTTCATTTAAGACAATGTTTGTTGTAATGATGGCTCGCTTTAAAAATGACGTGTGGACATCATTGAACTGAATATCCGATTTAGAAATAATTTTTCCAGCCTGATGTGCCTGAGAAATCCCTTTTTCTGTCAAGGCAACATCAGACCAACCTGTAAAAATATTATCGCGGTTTGCCTGACTTTCGCCATGGCGCATAATTACCAAAGTTGGCACAATTTCATCTTCTTTTGCAAAATATTCAAGCGTACTGAAAAACAATGAAAACAGTTAATAATGTTAGTCTAACATATCCTCAAAGTTAAACACCAGATGATAGTGAAAAATTGATCAAATTTTCTCAACTCTTTCAGAAGATGAATCGGATTGTACTTTGCCATTCTTAACGGCTTTATCATTTTCAATCAATGGTTCGCGAACTACTCCTGAATTTTTAAGTTCCTTATCAGAAACACGGTTACCAATAAATGTCACAACGGATCCTATCAAAATAACAACAATTCCAACCAACATTGGTGTTGTCATCTTTTCATGAATGGTTATCATCGCAAGGATAGGTGCCAAAGCCGGTTTGATAAAAAACACCAAAGAGGCAATCGAAACACCATCAAGCTCCATCGCTAAAAAATAAAAAGCAAATCCCCCACCGGTTACACATACCCCAATGAAAAATAGAACCCCGAAATGTGCTAAATTAACATTTGTTAAAACTGGAATATTCGCAAATTGTTTCATCCAACTGATTGAATTCATAGCATTCGAAATAAAACGAACATGTGTCAGTAAAACTAAAACAAACAACTCTGCAGACCCGGCTATGAATGTATAAGCTGTCATTGTGATTCCGTCAAAGCCTTCAAGAATCGATCCCCATCGAGAAATAATACTGTAGAGACCGAACGTTAAAGCTGATAGAATGCCAAGAATGGTGCCCACCGGATTTGTCAAATTAGCAGGATTAACAATAATCAATAGACCGATAACGGAAATAACCAGCGAAATCATCGATACCCGATTCAACTTTTCATGAAGAATCAGAAAGGCAAAAATCAAGGCAAACACAGGATTGCAACTAAACAAAACAGCTATTGTAGCAGGTTTACCGTAAACAATTGCTAACTGATAAAGTGTCATGCTGACGATAATACAAAGAAAACCCGTCAAAGCAAAGACCAGCCAATCCAAAAGCATTAATTTTTGGCCTGCCCGCTTAAGATGATGATTCGCCAATGGCAACAATACTAACCCGCCAATAAAGAAACGAATCAAATTTAATTGAATGGGACTAAATTGATTACTAACCGCTTTTAGCACAATTTCCATAGAACTAAACATTAAAGTTGAAATTAACACACACAATAATGATTTTCTCATTTTTGCCTCCCTATATTTTTTGAACCAAAACCATTAAAATCGGAATAACAATCAAACTAAGTAAAGTGGTCTCTGCAACCATAATTGATGCATATTCCGAATCAGCATGATACAACCGGGAAACAACTGGTGCATTGGTCATGATCGGCATAGCAGACTGCATAATGAAAACCTGTTTCATAAGAGTTGGCATCCCCGTTGGAATAACCAAAAGTGACATCACTGCAGGCGCAAGCAAAAATCGGCCAAATAAAATCAAAAAATTGCTTCGATCAAAATGAATATTACTCAAATCAACGCTATTAATTGAAATCCCAATAAAAATCATTGATAACGGAATTGTTAGGCCACCAACGTAATTTAAATCCTGCATAATAAAGTTTGGTAGCTTAGCATGTAATAGTACCAAAATAACGCCTACCACAAAACCCAGAAGCGGTGGAGAAAAAACCTTTTTTAACGTTTTTTTCCAATTAACAGCAGCCTCGCTGCCTACACCGTCCTTTTGAATCAAATACACACCTAACGTCCAAAAGAAAGTCGTGTTAACCATGTAGTAGACCAAAACAAACGGTAGACTGGGACTATGAAACAGTGCCATGTTCACCGGAAGCCCAACAAAAACTGTATTGGAATTAGAAAACATTGACTGGAACAACCCAGAATGAATCTTCGGGATCTTAAATAATTTGACGATTACTATCGACACTATGTATAGTAAAAACATTGAAACAAAGGGAAATAAAATGTCAGGAAGTGTTGTTAAAAGCTTCTTGGCTGTAAACTTTTCCATTATGGTCGATACCATGTAAGCAGGCAACGCTATCTGGGTAACAAGCCTAGCAATCATGCTCGTCATCTTGCTATCAAACCAGTCATTTCTGGCTAAAATGAATCCCAATGCAATCATGATTAAAATGATCAGCACCCCAGAAATTGCTGAAACAAAAACACCCATATCAATTCCTCACCTCAATTCTTAAAACTGTAACGAGTTATTATTATAACACAATTAGAATCCACATTCTGCTGTAATTTTATACAACAGAAAAAAGATCCATTTTGCGTTAATATTGAAGTTGTCAGTTTTAAGAATGATTCGTTATCTTAAGAACAAAAGTTGGTGATCACTAACTTTTGCTTCAAACTAGACAAGAATTGTTAAATTATGTTTAAATAACGAAGTATTTGTGCAATCAACCTGTAAAGTGCAATATACTTTTGTAAGAATTTTTTGTAAATGAGGAGTCAATATGCCATCAGACAAGAAACGGGATTTTGAACCCGTATATTCACGTAGGGCTGATAAAAAGCCACATTATAAGAAAAAGAATCGACGAAGGCGACGGATTGTCGGCTGGAGCATTTTTGCAGTACTGTTGCTGATCGTTGGAGGAGGACTACTTTGGGGTTATGGCGCGTATAAGAGCGCCAAAAAGACTTTTAAGCAAACCTATGACTCTACCAACGTTCAAAAGGAGCGGAATGTTTCATCCGTTATCAAACAAGGAAAGCCACTTTCAATTCTGTTACTTGGCACCGATACCGGTGCGCTGGGACGTCATGATACCGGGCGGACTGATACAATGATCGTTGCCACCGTTAATGCCAAGAAGAAAACGATTCATTTGACCAGTATTGCTCGGGATACAAAGGTTGTTGTCCCTGGTGATACCCAACCATATGAAAAGATTAACGCTGCCTACACAATTGGTGGCGCTGGAACAGCGGTCAAAACTGTTCAGAATCTTTTGGACATTCCAATTGATTTCTACGCCATTATTAACATGGGTGGTTTGGAAAAAATGGTCAATGCCGTTGGCGGTGTCGATGTGAAGCCCCCCCTTACCTTTAATTATGGCTATGCTCATGTCGTAAAGGGGCATAAGACTCATTTAAACGGTCGCCAAGCCTTAGACTATTCACGAATGAGAGATGATGACCCGTTGGGGGATTATGGCCGTCAGGCTCGCCAAAGACAGGTTATTAAGCATTTGGTCATGAAAGGACTGGGAATTACTTCCCTGCCGAGATATAAATCCATTCTTTCATCACTAAACGGTAATCTAAAAACTGACATGACTTTTGATGATATGATTGCTGTCAGAGCAAAATACGGAGATGCAACCCATCATATCAAATCCCAGACCTTACAAGGTCAAAATGCAATGATTGACGGGCTGTCATATCAGGTCGTACCGGACAATGAATTACTCCGTGTTTCTAATGATATTCGAAAAACACTCGGATTGTCTGAATCAAGTAAACTTAAAACACAACAGTCCCAAACCGATTCAACTAACGGATACTCAACGGGCGGTTACTCAAGCACAACTGGTCAGTCATCAGCTTATAACGGTTACTAATTTATTCAAAAAAGCAGTTTGGATAACATCTAAATGATGTTGTCTAAACTGCTTTTTTTATTCCGGTCACACAAATACGCCACCGGCATATCCTAAAATGCCTAAAAGAAATAAAAGCAAAATCACCCAAATTGGAGATATCCGATGACGAATCAACCAAATACAACTAATTGTCAGCAATAACGCAGCAATCGCTGAAAATAGAGAATTGATCCACTCAATATGTCGAAATATCACTATCCTTGTTAAGTCAAAATCAACTTTTACCCACTTGGCAATAAAAATACCTGTCATAAACATACCAAAGACCGCAGAAGCTCTTGTAACAGTCTTTAAAATGCCTGACCCAAATAAGTCTATAATATCCGTTCCGTGACGATAACCTATCTGTTGAGCCTTATAACGGAACCCTAGCCGCAACACATTCCAAGCTGCAAAAAAAAGAATAGGTCCCCAAATACCAAAGCCACTCATCACAACACTTGATGCTAATGCAGATAAAACAGGTCGAATTGTCCCATTCCATACAGGATCTCCAATGCCACCCAGTGGACCCATCATTGCCGTTTTAACAGAAGTAATTTCATTTGCACTGATTGGCTGACCATCAGCTTTTTTCTCTTCCAAGTTCAACACAACTCCAGTAACCAGCGATTGCATAATAGGTGACGTATTGAAAAAGAGCAGGTGGCGTTTCATTGCCGCAACCCGATCTTTTTTTTCTGGATAAAGCCGTTTTATTGCCGGCGATAAGATAAAGGCAAAGCCAAGGTTTTGCATGCGTTCATAATTCCACGAAGCCTGTTCGAACCCTGAACGCCAAAAAATACTGATAAAGTCTTTCGTTTGAAGTTTAGGCTGATTATTTAATTTATTTTGCTTATTATTAAAATCCTGACCCATCGTTAATTACCAATCCTCTATAAATCATCTAATTCCTTATCAAAATTATCCTGTTCGTCAATATCACTGCTATCCTCGGACGAATTGGGATGTTGATTGGAAAACCAAATATAAATAATCGTTAAGATAATTCCGACTATAGTCAGAATAAAAATATTAAGACCAGATAAAGCCGCTAATAAAAAGCCGGCCAATAACCACCACCAAAGATTTTTATCAATAGTCATATTCATAATAATAGCGAATCCAACTGCTGCAATCATCCCTATCGAAACGTCAATTCCGTTGGTAATGACACTAGGAATTCGATTGGTAAGAGAATGAAGATAACCGGGACTGATCAACATGACTAAAAATGTTGGTACAACAACTCTTAGTCCCTGAAGGCCCAAACTCAAAAGATGAATTCGATCCAGCCAAGCCAAATTACCCTCTTCGGCCGCTTGATCTGCTCGATGAATCAACATTGCCATTCGCTTACGAATGAAGACATTTAATAGTTGTCCGACAACAGCAAATGGAATCGTAAAAGCAATCCCATGTTTAATACTAATAGCTGCCGGCCCACAAACCAGCAAGGCGGAAATGACAGCAGGCAGTCCTATATCAGGTGCTACCGCAGCACCAACATTCATCCAGCCAATTGTAATCATTTGCAAAGTTGCGCCAAGCAAAATTCCCGCGCTTATGTTCCCAGTTGCCGCTCCGACTAATGTACAGGCAACCAATGGTTGGAAAAGTTGCCATTCATCCAAAATACCATCCATTCCCACAAAAAAAGCTACTAATAAGACAAGTACCCCAGAAATGATTCCCATTATTTTACCTTCTAATCGACCTTAAAATTCTTTTTTTTGATTAAATTCACTAAATTAATTTTTTTATCAGCGGGGATCTTTTGAGCCGTTACTTCCAAGTGAAAGTCATTTGTCAGTGTCTGAATCTGTTTTGCAATATCATCATTCATGGCAACTGCATCGGTAATCATTGTCATCCCGTCTTCGTATGCAATACTACCAACGTTGATACCAATTTTGCTGAAATTTACTCCACCTTCAGCTAATCGCAGCATGTCTTTGACATTTTCCGTTAGAAGTAATGTATTAAATGAATCAAACCGAGCATCAAAATAGGCTCGAATCATTTTATTCACGGAAACGACATTTGCCCGAACACCAGGCGGTGCCACCTGCGTAATCAATGTTTTCCTGAGATTGTCTTTTGCAACAGTATCCGAAACAACCATAATCCGATTAGGCTTTACATATCTCGTCCAGAAAGTTGCAACCTGGCCATGCAGAAGTCGGCTGTCAACTCTGGCTAAACGAATATCCATTGTCATAGCAAGTCATCCTCCCCATCACTTTGATCCGGTAATTCAAACTGTTTAATAGAACTTGCAGCAACGTTGGTTAAATGATCAACTACCTTTGATAAACTCTGATCTTTGATCATATAAGCTTCCAACAATAAAGGTAAATTCACACCGGCAATTAAAGCATTGTGTGCCGGATCTTCAGCCACGAACTTGGAGGCCGCATTAAAGGGTGAACCACCCCATAAATCGGTTAGAATCAATACATCATTTCTTGGCAACTTTTTAAAAACATCTTTAAATTTACTTTCCAGCGCATCAATGCCATCACTTGGTGCCAATGTCACCGCGGCTACATTCTGCTGCTTGCCGGCAATCATTTCTGAAGTATGAATTAGTGCTTCTGCAAATTCGCCATGACTGGCAACGATAATTGAAATCACTTATTTCACTGTCCCTTCCAAATCAACTTAAAAACAGTTGAACACTACTGAACCTTCATCAATTGTTAAATCAAATATAACACGGCTACCATTAAAGCTCATTCAGCCAAACTTCCAATCGTTAACAAATCCGCTGGTGTTTCAAAATAATAATCACTATTAGCAAAATCAACGGTTTTTTTGGTTCGCCAGCCTGCAAGTCCAAAAGCAACGTGAGCTGCATGTGCTGCCTGCAGATCATAGATCGTATCACCAATATAAATAGTTGCTTTAGGATCCGCATTTAACTTTTCAATGCCCTTAAGGATCAAATCGGGAGCTGGTTTACCGTGTTTGATTTCATTTGAAAAGACAAATGCGCCAAAATAGTCATCCAATCCAAATCTTGTCACATCGCGATGAAACTCATCTTCTATTTTTGAAGTTGCAATTGCAAGACGATTGTTTTTATCAGCATGAAGTTTCGCCAAGCTATCGATAATGCCATCATATACCTTAGCATCATCTTTATAATTTTTAATTTGATCAAACCATTGTTTTCGCACAGCTTCAACGTCTTTAACACCTAAGATTTTAAGTGCATCCGAAGCCGTAATGCCAAATACCTTTTTGACATCATCATAACTAACGTTATAGCCATTGGCCCGTAACGTTTTGTGAAGCGGCAACAGGTACATTTTTTCTGTATCAATTAATGTGCCATCAACATCAAAAATATAATCATTCATCTCTGTTCAAATCTCCCTTAAACCTCATTATCTTTTGCTTCTTCTACTTCCAACATAACTCGATCCTGCCAAATCGGCAATCATATTCATTAACTAATCCCATTTTTCTTCACAATACTTTTTCACTTACTTTCTGAAAGATCGGATTAACATGAGCCATCTTGAAATTTTCTCACAAAGTTTTGCATGAAAAAAGTCCGAACCACTACTAAAAGTAATGACTCGAACTTAGATATGCGGCCAAGAAGATTCGAACTTCCACCGGGATAATTCCCGACAAGATCCTTAATCTTGCGCGTCTGCCAATTCCGCCATGGCCGCATCAACGAATAAAATTATAACAAAAATTTCGTAGGATGACAATCTATTTTTGAAAAATATTCACGATTAACCTTATTTTATTCGTTTTTCAAGTCACACAAGCCCTATTCGCCGCGAACAGTTGCACCTTGTTCATCGACTTCCAATAATCTCAAACTGCCATTTAAATTTTTTTCCTGTAATTCAATTCTCAATTGCGTTAACGCTGATTTTTCGCCAAGTGTTGCAACTGTCGGCCCTGCTCCGGATAAATAGGTGCTGTAAATGCCCAACTCATGAGCTGTCTCTTTAATCACAGCCATTTCGGGAACTAAGTCTTTACGATAAGGTTCGTGGAACTGGTCATCTTCAATTAAAGAGACCGCCTTATCAAATTTCCCCTGTCCTACCAGTGCAATAAATACATTTTCCTTACTGCTTGCCCTAACCGCAGTTTGATAAGCAATTGTTTGAGGAAGTTTCTTGCGACTTTGAGCTTCACTTAAACCATCCGGTCGGATATAAACTAATGCATAAAGGTCGGGTAATTCCAGCTTTGTTGCAATCGCGTGCTTTCCATCAAATGTTGAGACAGCCAGCCCACCCAACATTGCGGCAGCAACGTTTTCAGGATGAGTTTCAAATTTTGCCCCCATCGTTATCTGATCATCCAGTGGTAACTCTAGACTTCCCAGCGCGTTTGCAATCTTTATTCCGGCAACCACCGCTGTCGTACTTGATCCCAATCCATGAGCAATCGGAACATCAGAAATAACAGTCAACTGATGAGGATGAATATCAGGGTCAACTTTCAAAACAGTCTGCACAATCAAATTACGCTCATCAGTGGGAATATCGCTCCCCAATGCATGATTGACTTTCCAGTGATCGGTTTCCTCCTCCACGATAACGGTATAGTACATATGAAGTGCAATTCCAACAGAATCCATTCCTGAACCGACATTAGCAGAAGTGGCCGGAACTCGAATAATAATTTTTGCCATCGAACACATCTCCCTAATCACAATGATTTATCCAAACAGAATCTTATCTATTACCTATTAATGACTAAGCACTTGCTGAAATCAAGCGTAATTGACTTCGACATCTTCCGCAAACATACCGCTTCAAATCAATCTTTCTCTTTCTATGATACTCTAAGCCACAATGAGGGCATCGATAAAAATACCTAAACGGGGTTCTTCTTTCATTTTCCGACAGCCTGGGTGCATATCTGGATCCCCCGACCGCTTTTAACAATTGTTTGAACTCTTTTGTATTATGTTTTCCTGAATAGCCTGCTAAGTGTAGGTGGTAGTGGCATAACTCATGCTTAATGATCCCGATTAAAACATCATGGGTACCGTGATCATCCATTTTAGGATTAATATCAATATCATGCGAGTCCAAGTGATACCGACCGCCCGTTGTTTTCAAGCGATGATTAAAATAAGCGTGGTGATTAAAAGGTTTAGCAAAAAATTGAAGCGATACTTTTTCCACTAAACGCTGTAATTGTTGATCTGTCACGAGAAAATCCTTTCTAAACCTCTGAACCTAATCAGCAGGTTCAATCATTGACAATTGAATTCGATGCCGATCGACATCTACTGAATCTATCCAAACCGTTACAATATCACCTACCGAAACCAGCTTACTGGGATCTCTAACAAACGTTTTGCTCATTTTGGAAATATGCACCAAGCCATCCTGCTTAACGCCAATGTCCACAAAAGCACCAAAGTCGACAACGTTTCGAACCGTTCCCTGAAGCTTCATTCCGGGCTTGAGGTCTTCCATGGTCAAAACATCTTTTTTTAACAAGGGTGTCGGCATATCATCCCGTAAATCCCTGCCTGGTGTCTCAATTCCTTTAACGATGTCCCTTAAAGTTTCTTCTCCAATATCAATTGTTTGCGCAACCACAGGTAAATCCAAATGGACTAATTTTTCAGCCACAATCGGTTTCCCTAAATCATTAATTGTAAGGTCGTATTGTGAAAGTAATTTAGTTGCGGCTGAATAACTCTCAGGATGAATATCCGTATTATCAAGCGGATTACTGCCATTAATAATCCTTAAAAATCCAACTGATTGTTCAAATGCTTTAGGACCTAATCTTGGAACCTTTTTTAAATCCGTTCGATTGCTAAACTTTCCTGATTCGTTCCGAAATTTCACGATATTATTAGCCGTTGACTTAGTTAATCCTGAAATATGAACCAAAAGATCCGGACTTGCGGTATTCAAATTAACACCAACTTGATTAACCGCGGTTTCAACAACCTGATCCAGTTTTTCACCAAGTTGTTTTTGAGGGACATCGTGTTGATATTGACCAACTCCAATTGCTTGGGGATCAATTTTAACCAGTTCTGCCAATGGATCCTGAATTCTTCTAGCAATGCTGACGGCAGACCGCTGTTCAACACTGAAATCTGGAAACTCCTCACGAGCAACCCTGCTGGCAGAATATACGGATGCACCTGCTTCATTAACAATGACGTAATAAACCGGCGCATCTATTTTCTTAATTGCATTCGCTACAAATTGTTCCGACTCCCGGCTGGCAGTCCCGTTTCCGATTGCAATCATTTCAACGTGGTTTTTATTAATGAAATCAATAAATAACCCTTCAGCAGCCTTTCGTTTTGCCTCACTGGCTGGCTTATGCGGGTAAATCACTGTCTTATCCAGATATTTGCCATTTGAATCAACGACAGCCAATTTGCATCCAGTACGATACGCAGGATCAAATCCCATTACGATTCGTCCTTTTAAGGGTGCCTGCATCAGCAGGTTATATAAATTTTTACCAAAAATATCAATGGCATGCTCAGCCGCTTTTTCGCTCAATTCCTTTCGAATCTCACGTTCAATTGCGGGTCCAATGAATCGCTGATACCCGTCTAAGGTTGCATCTTTAACAATGTCGGCTGCCAATCCCGAATGCTTTCCAATCATGTTTGATGTCAGATACCAATTAATCGGTGTTTCGTTAACTGTGATTTTGACATTTAAAATGCCTTCTTTTTCACCGCGGTTAATTGCTAACGTTCGATAGGACGGTATTTCTCTGACAGACTGGGTAAAATCATAATACTGTTGGTAAGTGCCGGTCTCATCCTTTTCTTTAGCGCCACGCTTAACTTTCGTTGTCATGACCCCATAACGATTTGTGTTTTGCCGAATCCACTTTCGAAAATTAGCGCTGTCCCCAACTTCTTCGGCAATGATTTCATGGATTCCAGAAATAACCGTTTCTCGATCGGAAAGGTCTTTATCAGGATCAATTGCCTGACTAATTTTGTTATCAAGTTCATTGTCAAAACTAGTTGCCGCCTTTGCCAAGGGTAAAAGTCCCTTTTCTTTGGCAATGGTCGCTTTTGTACGCCGTTTCTGCTTGTACGGCAAATAAAGATCTTCAACCTGTTGAAGAACGGTTGCCGTCTCAATTTGTTTTTTGAGTTTAGGCGTTAATGCCCTTTGCTCTTCAATAATCTTAATAACCTCATCCTTACGTTTATCCAACGTTTGGATTCTATGAGCCGAGGCTTGAATATCTCGAATTTCAACTTCATCCAAGTTTGATGTCCGTTCTTTTCGATACCGGGCAATAAAAGGAACCGTATCCCCTTCTTCAAGCATTTTCAGCGTTTCAGCTATTTGTTTTACGCGAATCTTCGGTAAATCATGCTGTATTTTCTCAGCAAGCGTCATGTCCATGAAATAACCCACCTCATTATTAATCTAGCTTTCATTATATCATGCCAAATGGTCAAAATAAGTTGAACCAAAAAGAGAACCTTCTTCAAACCCCATATTTGGGAGAAGAAAAAGGTTCTCAAATTTATGTCACACTATAAAGAAATGCTCATTACGGCCTAAAATCGACTATTAACCGCTTTGATTCGCACACTTTTTAGGACTGCTCCTCAAAGCAGCATCACTCCTCATAAGGGATCAAATTGAAAAATCAAAGGTCGTGATTTCCCAATTTGACGCCTTATGCTCCGGATGCTAACCGCTTTGATTCGCACACTTTTTTTAGGACTGCTCCTCTAATCATAAACCTGCATGTAAACCAACACCCATCAAATCCCCAAAACAGGAATTTGATGGGTGTTGGCTTACACTCCGGTTTATTCCAGATTAGATTCGCACACTTTTTATAACATTCCCATAATTCTTGTCGTAACGTCAGAGACTTTTGCAATGTGATTTTCCTGGTCTTTTTCTGATCGATTGAATTTTTCGGCATCAATCGATGCATCTTCAGGATTTAAGCTGTCTGTCATATCCTGACATGCATCCGCATAATCCGCATAGGCTCTGACCAGTATTTTATGTTTACCCAGTATTTTAACCGGTACCGGTGCCTGTTCAAGTTTATTTACATTGTCTTGATACTTATCAGTCCCGGACTGAAAATGAGTTTTAATTTGTGTTAATCTATCTGAACCAAGGTCAGAAACGGTCTTATCATCAATTGATTTTCTCAGCACTTCGTAGTCTGCATTTAAATCTTCACCGTTTGATTGTGTTGAATCGATAATATCGGAAACAATTTTGGCATATCTTCTTAAGTCTTGTGGTTTCAAAAAGAATGACCCCCATCTAAAAATTATTGTTGATTGAAGAAATGACGCTGTACATATTTTACTACTTCTGAGATAACAACGATCATAAATCCGCCAATAATCACAACAATCCATTGTGAAAGACCTAATTCAGTGACATGGAACATATCATTGAATCCCGGTACGACAATTGTAAGCACTAGTAGTAATGTAGAACCCAAAAGTGCCCAATTAAAGAATTTATTTTTGAAAAGCCCCACCTTGAAAATGGATTGATGGATCGTTTTCGAATTAAATGCGTGGAATAATTGAATCAATCCAAGGGTTGCATAGGCCATTGTCAATGCATCCGCATGAATTAATGCTTCTGACGAATGAACCGGATTCAAGATGGCAAACGCGTATACACTTAAAGTGATAAAGCCTTCAAAGAATCCTTGATAAAGAATATTACTCATAATCCCGCCCGACAGGAAATTTGACGAGCGTCCACGTGGTTTACGTTTCATAATTCCCGGCTCTGCCGGTTCAACACCTAATGCAATAGCTGGAAAAGTATCTGTCACCAGATTAATCCAAAGAATTTGAACCGGTGCCAAAATCTCCCAACCCATCATGGTCATGACAAACAATGTCAAAACCTCTCCCAGGTTGGCAGACAACAGATATTGAAGTGACTTTTGAATATTGGCAAATACTTTTCGCCCTGCTTTAACTGCCGTTACAATTGTTGCAAAATTGTCATCGGCCAGAACCATATCGCTGGCTTCTTTCGAAACTTCAGTACCTGTAATTCCCATTCCGACACCAATGTCAGCCGCTTTTAGCGCCGGTGCATCATTAACACCGTCACCGGTCATCGCAACAACTTTACCCTTCTTTTGCCAGGCATTCACAATTCTAACCTTGTGTTCCGGCGCAACTCTGGCATAAACGGCAATGTTTTCAACCTGGTTCTCAAACTGACTGTCTGATAATTCATCCAGTTGCGCCCCATTAATGACCTTATCAGTTGAATGATCGGATCTCTCTAGAATTCCGAGTCGCTTGGCAATCGCCTGAGCCGTATCCTGATGGTCTCCGGTAATCATGACAGATTTAATTCCCGCAGTCTTTGCTTCTGCAACTGCTTGCGCTACTTCGGGCCTCTCGGGATCAATCATGCCGATCAACCCTGTAAAGATCATGTCATGTTCCTGGGCATCACTCGTTAATTCTGTTGGTACCTTATCAACCATTCGATATGCAAAAGCCAGTACCCTTAATGCTTGCGTAGCTAACTCATGATTTGTTTCGCTGATCTTTTGCTTATCTTCATCTGTGATTTGCCGAACTTGACCATGATCAAGAATTTGGGTAACGCGAGCCAGTAGTTGGTCCGGTGCACCTTTCATCGTCATCATAATTTGGCCGTCATCAACTTTGTTATAGGTTGACATCAATTTTCGTTCAGAATCAAACGGAATTTCAGCCAAACGCTGATGCTTTTTAATGAATTCCTGAACCGGCAAATCATGATTTAAATAAAACGAAATCAAAGCTGTTTCGGTTGGATCACCACCTAATCCGTCTTCCAAAAATTTAGTATCGTTATTTAAAATCATAATCTGTGGTAATTTGTCTGATAATAACTGCTTCGTTTCGCCATAGTCCTTTAGTTGACCATCCAAATAAACTTTTTCAACGGTCATCTTATTCTGGGTCAACGTTCCGGTTTTATCCGATGCAATAATATCCGTACTTCCCAATGTTTCCACAGCTTGTAATTTTCGAATCAGCGCACGGTGGCGAGCCATTTGTTGCGTACCAATTGCCAAAGTAACAGTCACAATAGCGGGCAGGCCTTCCGGAATAGCCGCAACCGCTAAAGAAATGGCTGTTAACAGCATATTAATCAGGCTTTCCTCGCCTCGCCACATACCAACACCAAAGACAATAACTGCAATAACTAAAATCAGGATTGTCAATACCTTACCAAGCTTATTGAGATTTTCTTGAAGAGGCGTTGTTGCTTCTTCCGTTGTGTTTAACATATGGGCAATCTTACCAACTTCAGTGTTCATCCCGGTGCCGGTAACCACCCCGACTCCGCGTCCGGAGGTTACATTGCTGTTCATAAAGCCAAGATTCTTACGATCACCAAGTGGCAAATCTGTGTCATTAATCGTCTCAACCTGCTTATTAACCGGCACCGATTCCCCTGTTAAAGCTGCTTCTTCAATTTTTAAAGTATTTGTTTCGATCAATCGAATATCAGCAGGCACAACATCTCCTGCTTCAAGAAGAACAATATCTCCAGGAACAATCTCTTCACTTTTAACCGTTGTCTCACGGCCATTTCTCAGCACTGTAGCCATTGGAGCCGACATCTGTTTTAACGAATCAATTGCATTTTCTGCCTTTGACTCTTGAAAGACGCCGAAGACCGCATTTAAAATGACCACAGCAATAATAATTGCAGCATCAATATGTTCTCCGGCAATCCCCGCAATAATTGCTGCAATAATCAAAATGATAATCATTAAATCTTTAAATTGTGCGATAAATTTTTCAAATAACGTTGTCCGACGCTTTGCCTGAAGTCGATTATAACCAAATTGTGCCCGCCGCTGTTCAACAGACTGGTCCGATAACCCTTCAGGATTCGCTTTCATTTGCTGCATGACGTCATTAACGGATTGTTGATAAAATAATTTTCCCTGCTGCTTCATTAATTTCCTCCTTTTTAAAGAAAAAGAGACCCATAAACTCTTGTGAAAAGAATTCATAAGTCTCACCATTTAAGAAATATCCCGGAAATACAAGATTTCACGTTGACGAGATATTCGCAATTACTATTGCTGGTTACTCCCTTTATTTGAGAATATTATACCTAAATATTCATGTTTTGTCACCTAATACTACTTCCAAAATGTATCATAAACATTAATTGGTGTGTGACGCTTATGCTCAGTCTTTCGATACCAGCTTTCAATCGTTTCAGCTGACTTTTGAGAAACTTCTCTGCCTTCCAGATAATCATCAATATCTTGATAGGTCACCCCAAGTGCAACTTCATCAGGCAACGCTGGTCGATTATCTTCCAAATCGGCTGTAGGCGTCTTTTGGTACAGATGCTTAGGAGCATCCAATACTTCAAGCAACTGCTTTCCCTGACGTTTATCCAGCCGCCAAAGCGGTGTGATATCAGCGGCACCATCACCAAACTTTGTGTAAAAACCGGTCACAGCTTCTGCCGCATGATCTGTACCGACCACAACGCCATTTGTACTACCGGCAATTGCATATTGGGCGATCATTCGTTGGCGGGCTTTAATATTGCCCTTATTAAAATCACTGACGTTGACGTCATTTGCTTCCACGGATTCAACAGCCGCATCAACTGCAGACTGAATATCAACTCTAAACGTCTGATCCGCTTGAATATACTTAATTGCTGCCAATGCGTCAGATTCGTCTGCCTGCACACCATACGGTAATCGAACAGCAATAAATTGATAACGATTGTCACCCGTCTCATCGCGTAACTCTGAAACTGCCATCTGTGACAACTTCCCGGCTAATGTCGAATCCTGACCACCGGAAATTCCCAAAATGAGTGATTTAAAAAAATCGTATTTTTTCAAATAAGATTTTAAAAAATCAACACTTCTTCTAATTTCCACTTTTGGATCAATCGTTGGTTGAACCCTTAACGCATCAATAATTTCTTGTTGCTTTTCTCGCATGGCCATCCATCCCTTAACTTAAAAATTAATTTGCTGTACGTAGTTACGGACTTTTTCAATAATGTCACGTTTATTGTCCCAGCACTTTTGCGATAGGTCAACAGGATATTTTTGTGGATTAAGTTCACGTTTATATTCAGGCCACAATGACGCGACCTGTTTTTTAGCATAATGAGAAATTTCTTTTAAATCAGGTACTTGGTAGACCAATTTTCCTTTTTCAAAAATCGGTTGAAGAAGCGGTTGTGCATTAAAGTTTTCGACCGTTTTGTTAATATACGTGTAATTCGGGTGGAACATAAAAATTGATTTTTCCTGACGGGGATCCTCATCAGACAAGGTAATATAATCGCCCTCCGATTTACCATCCCGAGCATCCGTAATTCGCCACACCTGCTTTTTGCCAGGCGTTGACACTTTTTCTGCATTTCCTGAAATCTTGATTGTATCTTTCATCCTACCGTCAGAATGCTCAACTGACACCATCTTGTAAACCGCACCCAGCGCAGGTTGATCAAAGGCGGTAATCACTTTTGTACCAATACCCCAAACATCTATCTTGGCATGCTGCATTTTCAAGCTGGCAATTGTTGTTTCGTCCATATCATTTGAAGCAAAAATCTTTGTATCCTCATAGCCGGCATTATCAAGTAATTCCCGAACCCGCTTGGACAAATAAGCCATATCGCCCGAATCCAACCGAACACCGGCAAATTTGATTTTATCTCCCATTTCGTCAGCAACTTTGATTGCACTCGGCACACCACTCTTAAGTGTATCGTAAGTGTCGACCAAAAAAACACAATCATGATGGGTTTGGGCGTATGCTTTAAAGGCATCATAGTCATTTCCAAAGGATTCAACCAATGAATGGGCATGCGTGCCGCTGATGGGAATTCCAAACGCCTTACCGGCTAAAACATTTGAAGTTGAATCAAAACCGCCAATAATTGCGGCGCGGGTTCCCCACAAAGCAGCAGAAACTTCTTGAGCCCTTCTAGTTCCAAATTCCATTAGTGGATCATCACCAACAACCGTTCGAATTCGCGAAGCCTTGGTTGCAATTAATGTTTGATAATTGACCATGTTTAAAATGGCTGTTTCAACAAGTTGGCACTCACAAAGCGTTCCTTCAACTTGAAGGATGGGTTCATTAGCAAATACCAAATCACCTTCAAGAGCAGATCTAATGGTTCCTTTGAATTTAAAATGACGAAGATAGTCTAAAAAATCTGTTGGATAGTTGGTCACTTCTTGTAAATAATCAATATCGTCATCAGTAAAATTCAAGCCTTGAATGTACTCAATGACATGTTGAAGGCCGGCAAAAACGGCGTATCCGTTTCCAAAAGGCAGTTTACGAAAGAATACCTCAAAGACCGCATGCCGATTTTGCATGTGTTTTTCAAAGTAAGTGGCCATCATATTAATTTCATAGAAATCAGTATGGAGGGTTAAGTTGTCAAATTTTGGCATTTTATTAAATTATCCTCCCAGATAAATGTTATATAATTAGTTTAATTCTATCATTATTCTGAATATTGAAAAGAATTATGCAATTATTTCAAATTAATACAATTAGAAACAGGGAGATTTTATGGAGAAGCAAAGTCAAAAAAAGCCCGTTTCAATTCTGGGCATTCCTTTTGAAAACACCAACCAAGAACAATTTGAAAGCCTGCTAAAGCAACGCATTAATCATCACAAAAATACGTTTGTTGTTACTGCAAACCCTGAAATTGTGATGTATGCTCGGCAGAACAGACCATACGAGACCCTAATAAAAAGGGCGGACTATATCATTGCAGATGGCATCGGCATTATCATTGGCGCAAAACTGTTGAAGGATCCCCTTCAAGAAAGAATTGCAGGCTATGATTTATTTGTGAGCCTCTTGGAATGGGGAAGTCAGAATCATAAGTCAGCTTATTTTGTTGGTGCCAAAACCGAGGTTATCAACAAACTAAGAGAAGTTGTGGCTCAAAAATATGCCGGTCTAAAAATTGCCGGTACTCATAACGGTTATTTTGGTGATGACCGCAATATCATCAATGACATTCGCCGCACGCAACCTGACATGATCTTTGTTGCTACAGGTTATCCAAAACAAGAAGAATTCATTGATAAGAACCGACAGACCACTGACGGCCTATGGATGGGAATCGGTGGCTCTTTCGACGTTCTAACGGGAACGGTAAAACGGGCGCCGGGGAGTTGGCAAAAAATGCATCTAGAGTGGTTATACCGAGTCGTCAAAGAGCCAAGTCGGATTTCCCGATTGTCAGTACTGCCAAAATATTTGATAGCCGTTTTGAAAGAACGCTTATCAGGAAATTAAAGGGGTAATCGGTCACGAAAAGCACACAAAATCAAGAACAATTGAAAGTTGTTCTTTGGGGCATTTTCCTGATCTCGTTGGGAATCGTCTTTTTCAACATGATAACACATCAATTTATACTAAAACATGTCCCGGTTGAAATATTGGGTATCTTTCTTTTGGCATATGTCACTAACTTTATACACTTAAATAACTATTTAATCATTGGCATCATTTCTATTGGCTATCTTATTTATCTTATGTTTTTTGGTGGCTTCGTTAATTGGACATCACTCATTATTTTCATTCCGGTATCCCTTTTTAGTAGCTGGATCACAGTCTGGCTGAGTGGTTCCCTTTTCAACACCAAGTCATTCGAAAAGAAATCTAAATAAAGCAAAACCGGTTGCTCGCATAAAAAGCGGACAGCCGGTTTTGCTTTATTCATTTGAGTTTAATCCATTAACCTTTTTCCAGATAAAATTCAAAACGATCACCAACGTACTGTGTTCTGACGTACTCAAACGGGCGACCATCCTGCAAATATGTAATCTGTCGAAGTCTTAAAATTGCGTCTCCACGCTTAATATCAAGATATTCTGCAATTCTTTCAGAAGCCAGCATCGCAGAAACAGTCTGCTGTGCCTTTCCAAGGCTTAAATTCTTTTTTTGCTCCAAAGCCCTGTATAGTGAACTCGTGACTTCGGACTTTTCCAAACCGGCAACGATATTTTCCGGAACGGTTGCGACTTCAAAACAAATTGGGATATTATCTCCGTATCGAATTCGTTCCATTCGCAACACCGATTGATCTTGGGTAATCTTTAATTTCTCCATTTCACTCAAAGACGGTTCCATCGTATGATATGAAATTGTTTTGCTGGAAGGTTTCTTGCCTTGTGCCAACATTAAATCGGTAAAACCGGTTACCCCCGACATTCGTTCCTGAACCTTTTGGTTGGCAACAAACGTTCCGGAACCAACCCGTCGTTCCAAGATCCCTTCATCAACTAATGTTTGAATTGCTTGGCGAAGTGTCATTCGACTAACGCCAAACTCCGTTGATAATTCCCGCTCCGAAGGAATTCGATCACCGATTTTCCATTTCTCGGCTTCAATATTTCGCTTAATATCATTATGAATTTGAATATATATTGGTAAACCCATTGTTACCACCTACTTTAAATTTGTGTAAATTATTTACCATAACTATACGTTGCCATAAGGTCTAGTTGGTTGTCAAACACATTGATGTCCGCATCGCTTCCAATTTCAAGGGATCCCTTCCCCTTTAAATTAAATTCTTTGGCTTGATTGGTCGAGCTCATTTTTACCGCATCCCCAATCGAGCAGCCGGTAAATTGAATCACATTCCTAAATGCCTGATCAAACTTGAGCACAGAACCTGCAAGTTTCCCGTTTCCAAGAATTGCCCGGTTTTTTGTAACCAAAACGTGCTGACCGCCAAGCTGATAATCTCCATCAACCATCCCTTTTGCTTCCATTGCATCCGTTACAAGTTCAAGTCGATCTGATCCGATGATTCGATAAGCTAGTTTTACAACCGGAGAAACAACATGATACCCGTCACAGATAAGTTCCACTGGCATGTCAGATAGCATTGAAAAACCAACGACGCCCGGTTCTCTTTGATGAAGTCCCCGCTGAGCATTGAAAAGATGGGTTATGTGGTCAACCTGACATTGTTGCAATGTTTTGTACGTGGCATCACTATGCCCCACAGAAATTCTAATTTGGTGGGCATTACAATATGCCTCCAGGGATCGATGATCATTTATCTCTGGCGCGTAGGTTATCAGACGAACCAACCCACCGGATAATTGATTCCAGCGTGATAAGTCGCTGACATTGACTGACTGAATCTGATCAATTGGCTGGGCACCATTAAATTTTTTTGACACAAACGGGCCTTCCAAGTGAATACCAACAATTACTGGATTGATTAAAGCAGCCTCTCTAATCGTCTCCATAGCATGCGAGATCTTTGAGGGGGATTGAGTCATCGTTGTCAGTAAAAGCGCTGTAACACCCTCAGATTTCATTTTAGATACCATCTGGCTGATGTGACTGCTATCTCCTGTCATCGAGTCGATCCCATAACCGCCATGAACATGCACATCTATAAACCCGGGAACAACTAACTTCCCTTTCAAATCATTAACATCATCATCCCGTTGAAGATGAAAATCCTGCATGGAGCCAATTGCATTAACCTTATCGGAAAATCTGATAAATCCACACTTGATTTCACGCCGACCGGCATAAATATGACCATTCGTCAAAACTTTTGACATCTCAGTAAAATTTCAATTCCTTTTATTTTGAATTTCCGGTTGATTTATCAATTGTTGCATCAATTCCTTTAATAACAGAGTTCAAAAGGCCAGCCTGTTCCATCGCGAGAATACCGGCAATGGTATCACCACCCGGAGAACAAACTTTGTCAATCATCTCAGCAGGTGTTTGTTTAGAGGCCAATAAAGATTGTGCGGATCCAAGTGCGGTTTGGGTGGCAACTTTAGTAGCAGTTTCTTTATTGAATCCATATTTCACACCGGCGCGACTTAAACAATCGATAAAGAAATCCACATAAGCCACCGCGCTACCGGAAATAGCACTAAAAATGGCAAATTGGTCTTCAGGAAGTTCACTAATCTCACCCGTTGCCTCAAACAGCGAGACCGCTGTCTTCTTTTGCTCGCCTACTAAATTTTCATTAGTAGCAATAGCCGTCATGCCTTGTCCGTATTCCGAGTTAATGTTTGGCAGACTTCGTAAAATTGGCAGATTATAATCGGTTAACTCTTCCAGTCGATTGAGACCAATGCCAGATACAATTGAAATAAGCGTTTTATTAGATTTTAATTCACCGTTTATTTCATTTAAAACATCTGCCGCAATTCCAGGAACAACAGCTAACACAACCAAATCACTGTTCTGGGTAAGTTCCGCATTTGTTTTCTGTGCCGTTAATCCATATTGGTCTGCATATTGTTCATAACGAGCCTGGTGTGCACTATGGACCAAAATGTCTTTTGCTGGCACAAATTTTGCTCTAAGTAAGCCCTGAATAATTGCTTGGGCCATTGCGCCAACACCAATAAAGCCAATTTTCATATTCATTCTCCTAACAGTTATATCGGACTATTCCAATTTTTCTTTAATTCGACAATAGCGGAATTTTAAGTAGATTGCAACTACTAAATTTGTAGAACAGCAAAAAAACATATTAATCCATTGTCATTATATATAACATGATTACGTTGATTCACTCTATTTATGATGATAAATAAATGAAAAATCAACCGTAAACTTCTTGATTAAACGTTTTAAAAAAGTGTGTTGTAGACTAATGACCAGCCCCCATCCGACAAGGACACCAAATGTATTTGTTAAAACATCGTTAATGTCTACCCATCTGGATAACCCAACACTCCAATCCAAAATAAATTGTAATGTTTCAATGCCAACGCTTACGATCAATCCTAAAAGAACCGTGTGCTTGGCTTTAAAATCCGGTCTTAACAACGCAATGTAAACACCCATAGGTAACATCATTAATACATTTTGGTAAAAATCCGATGTTGTACTCCAAAAGGGAATTAGGTTCACAGGGACATTACCAACCATTAACGGTGCAACTTGTTGTGTCCCAACAAATGCATATGAAGTAGGTGCCAGTGTTAGATAACTGACAGTGATCACGTAAATAACTGCTGATAAAATTGTCGTTAATTGCCACCGTGAAAGCTTCGCAATCTGACTTGATTGAATTTTCAGCCAGATTAGAACACTGGTCACATCAATAAAATACGGAATCCATTTAACCATAACGCTCACCTTCCCTTAATTTAACTATTACTGTTTTTGATTGTTGCAATAAGCTTAAAGATAGTGGGTTAAGTGAAGCTTAAGTCTTTTTATAACGACGAGAGGCTTTAAAAAAACATAACTTCTGATCAAAAAAGGAACTTAATTTACCGTGGTGATCTAAGAAATAACAGATGTAGTTTCTGTCTAAGCACAAATTAATGCATATTGGCGTTCATCATGTTTATTCGGAACCAAAGTATCGTTGTGTTTACGACGTTTAAAATTACAGAATTACTTGATAAGTTTATAATCATTTGTGTGATGTCATTCTAAAATTGTTTTTAAAACATTCTTGTTATATTTCTTCGTTATGTCTTGGAAAGACTTGTATTGTCAGCATGTGACGAAATAAAAATATGTAAAAAACGTAAACTCAATCTACAGAGAATGAGCCCTACACCATCCAAAAAAAGCAGTTTTAGGTTTAAACAAAAGATGATGCAATTCTTATTTTTAGGCCGATATCGCTATGAATTGATTATAAAACAGCTCATATTGGACATCACGATGAAAAAGTAATACCAGTAACACAGTAAAGATTTTAATCGATCAGAATTTATTTTGACCAAACACTGATGTCATTAAAAGCTGATATTTAAGAGAGAGGGTCTTGACTATGATTACATCGTATAAACGTTTTTGGAAAAATATTTTTAACGTTTCTGGTACCGCTAGTCGTTCAGATTATTGGTGGCCTATTATTATCAATTACGTATTAGGTATTATCGCTGTCATTATTATTAGTCATGTCACTGGGTACTCATTTGATTCGATCAGAAATTTGAAAGATTTAGCAGTGGATTCCACCGTTCGAACAGTCGGCTTGATCGTTTGGATTGCTACATTTACAGTTAAGATACGTCGATTACATGATTCTGATCATGTTGGCTGGTGGATTTTAATTGATTTAGTACCATTAATTGGAACAATCTGGTTCTTTATTTTAATGGTATTTCCCAGCAAAGCTAACCGTTGGGATAAAAGATAATCGTTTTTTATTTTAGGGGTTGATGCCGTAAGATATCAACCTTTTTGTATTTAAACAGAACATCATCTTACTAAATGAATTAGCTATTGATTCAGATAAAAAAAGTGAAAACCGTCTCCTCCAAACAAATAGACGACATATAGGCCAAAATATTGAAAACTATTTATGATAGAGAAAAATTGCAGCATTTCATTGGATACCTCAAAGATGATAATCAAGTCCTTCAACTATTCTTTCTGCATGCAAGAATCGGAACTGTTGGTCTTAAAATGGAACGATACTATTTTAAAAAACAACTTTTTCAGCGTCAAACAGCGTCATCAAAGGGTGTTGGGAACCGTTGGATGACCAAGGGGCTCAGGACTCGCCCGAAATCGTCGAACGGCTTATATAGATGTCAAAACAGCCCAATTTTGCCAGACTGACAAAAAGAGCAAGGAGGTGTTTTAGCTTCTAAACCCTTTAATCTAAGAATGGCTAGCTTTTTGCTGCCCCATGAGTGATAGTCAAAGAAATGGGAGACACAAAAAATCCCGTTCTCACAGGCCTTTGACAACCTATGAAAACGGGTAACAATCAATTATTGGGCTAGCTGGGTTCGAATTGTAAACACTAAAACCGTTGACGGCAGGGGTTTACAGGCACTAAAAACTTTTTGGCTTACCAATTGGCTAACTTTAAAAAATCCCTGGGATGGATTTATACATAAATTCTTAACGAAAAATAGCCTTCTTTCACGTATCTATTTAATAGAAGCCACGAAAGAAGGTTATTTTTTTGCGCGAATACAAAACGAAAGATTATCATTTAATTCTATCCGGTAATGTTTTATTCTACCACCACGATAAATATTTCTTTTTCTGAGATGATGCTGACATAAATTTATTTCAATTAATTATGGAAGAAATTATTATTGGAATGCATTAAACATTAAGTTAACACATAAGTGGCTAGAGCTAATAATGCTATAATTAACAATTAAGGTGGTGCATGCTTATGTATGGAATTAATAATAATCCTAGTGAGAATAATTTTCTACTCATTGTGAACTCAGCCAAAGAATGTCTAAAAGTGCAAAATTATATTGGTGCTCTTGATATTGTTTTAACACTCCCTGACATCTGTGGCAATGTTGAATATCAGAACAAGAAGTTAGGCACAGGGGAAAGATATAAGAAATGGTATAAAGCGTACATTGACAACCACGAAAGCGCTTTGAAGCGGAATAAAGTTGGGCTTATAATTAGCCCAAGCTACGATGCTGAATTTGTTTATAAATTACGTTGCTCATTTTTACACCAAGGAGAAACTTTACAAGCTTATTTAAAAAATAAATACAACGAAGTTACCGATGTTAATTTCACGATACTCTTTACTATTCCAAACAAAAATAATCGCAAACTTCCAACGTTCCAAACTAGTTCCAGTGGCCCGTCTTGGGGGCCTTTTTCAAGTGGTGGTAAAATAGAATACACTTTATCTATTGACGTTGAGGATATGTGTAAAAAAATTATTTCTGCAGCGGAAAAATTTTATGACAAAAATAAAAACAAATTTTCCGATTTCAAAGGGTTCGCTAGTTTAAATAATAACATTTACAAGTAACCAAAACTTTTCTATACTAATATTATAATTATTCAATAAAGCCCCTCACCTCGAATTACAGAGATGAAGGGCTTTATTGTTATTCTGCAAACTTGTTAATAAATTTGTTCCCGGAAATACACATCCCATTATCAAGTTGCAACCTTAACGTTCGATCACACTTTTTGCTCTTCTAAAAATTGGGCAATAAAAAAAGCCCCACCCGAAGTTAATCGAGTGAGGCTTAATTTTATTCTACAAACTTGTTAATTAACTTATTTCCACTAATATACATCCCGTTACCAAGCTGTAGCCGTGATGTGTGGCCGTACTTAACAACTTTCACAACATCAAACTTTGTACCTTTAGAAAATCCGTCAACCTTTTGTTTAAAGGCTAAATCTTTGTATCTGTATGTTCCACGCACAGACTGCACAGTTTTGACTTTGCCAGATGGTGTGTAGTAAAGATTGTTTACAAAGTCTTTATTTGCGGTAACCCACAGACCATTTGTTAATTGGAATCTCTTGTTTTTTAAATCTTTAGTGCTTAACTGCGTCTTTGGTGGATAAGTCTTGGAAACATTTTTTCCAGTTCCAACATCTTTAATGTTTTTATAGGCTTTAACTGTTGCTTGGGTATAAATCCAATGTGGGCGCCAGGTGAAGTAACTTGCTTTCTTTGGTGTAGAAGTACTCCCCACCCCATTCTTTAAGTCTTTAGCGAACTGCGCTTTGCTAACACCCCACTTAGATAAATACCCGTATGGATCCACATGATCGCCACCGAAATTATTAGTAACCCACAGGTGTGACTTAATACCATTACCAGAACCATCAAGAGTGAGCGGAATATTGTACTTGTTCGCATAGTATCGAATCAACCAAATATAACGTGTATACGACTCTCGGAATCGTGACTGTGAATTAACATGGGCTAATTCTACTTGCATTGGACTGTATGGATTAGCGTTCAAAGCACCCCAAGCCACATAACCCGGTTCACCAACCTGATAAATTGCTGTGTCATCCACAATAAAATGGGTGTATGCATTATTCCAGTGTTGCTTCATATAAGAAGCTTCATTCTTAGCCGAATTAGCGCCCTTGTTATTATCATTCCCCGTATCGTGGACGATAATATACTTTTTAGCCGCTAATCGACTGTCGCCTTGTCCCGCTGAAAGTGCGTAATTGCGATTAATTTTATAACCCATTGTTTTTATCCTCCTTATTTGTTGAGAATCCCTTAAAACCGTCAAAAAGCCCGCTGGTAAAGCCACCAATTAACAACCCCAGGACAGCACTTGACAAATAATGACTGTCGGCATTGATGATGGCAGCCAATAATCCCGCGAACACACCAACAATCATAGATATCCACGGCAGCCACTTGTTGTTTAACACGGTCGTCTTTAAAGCCTGAGTTATACAAAAAACGACTGCAAAGATTAATGACATTTCTGCAGTCGTTCCCAAATTTAACTGTTGAATAAAATTCATAATATCCTCCTAATGAATAAAGTGCATTAACTGTTGTAGAATCAAATAAATCACGGAACTTGAACCAATCGCAATAGTTACCACCTTCCACAGGTTTTGACGATTGATAACTTCCATCTCGTTTTTATGAGTTTCATTCTTTTCGTTTCCACGAATGACAGCTTCTAAAATTCGAGTATTCTGTTCTCGTAAATACTTATTACTTTCATCAACACTCTTTAAAGTGTCAGTCATTTTATTGTTGAGATCAGTAATGCGTCTTTCATGGTCTGATAATTCTTTGCCATGTTTCAGCAACATTTGATGATCCTCATCGCTTAATGACATGGCCTCACTTCCCTTCTATTTTGGGGTAAAAGAAAAGCACCTATCCAACAGATAAGTGCAACTTCATATATGGGGGTATATGAATAAGAATATGAATATAATTTGGAAAGATATATTCTGAGGGGAATATATTCTTTGGGTGTGAATAGCAACAGTGAATGCGCTGTTATCCACGGAAAAATTATATCATATTTTGCTAAAATTGAATACCCAGCCATCGCTATCAAGTGTTACATAATAAGTCATAAAATTATCCTTCTTTCTATGCTATTTATAAGCATCTTGCACGTCGTCGTAATAAATATAAGTGGTACTCGATGAGCCATCTGATTTTTAATTATTATTTTAGTGAATCATACGTAAAATAAGCTCCATCAGTAATGCTTGTATGGATATTCGCGTTCACGTACGAAAAATGGCCACTATTCACTGTAATATTTGCAGGACTAATAATTGACAATATGATATTTGATGAAAAGGTATCGGCATCCAAGTCGTACTGAAAGCATCTTCCAGAGATAGTCTTTATATTGTTTACTATTGATGAAAAGTCAGCTATTGTAGTTCCACTACCTATGATAAAAGAACAATCTAATGAGTAACTAATATAGATCTTCTTGGAACTTTGATCAATCCTATAGAGAAATGTTCCTCCTTGAGGAGCATTATTTAATTGATGCCAAGCCGATTTCTCAACGCTTTTCAAATCGGCCATAGTAGCGGCCTGATTATCCCCCTTATCTGTCGAGGCGTCATTTATGACTGGCGCAATACTAAATGTCTGTGCAGCTGTAAATGTTTGAGCCTGTCCCGTCCGTGCTAGGTCAGATGGTAAACTGCTTGCGAGAAGCAACGGATTATCGTCGACCGTTGGAACAGTATCAAAGTTGTTAGCACCAGATAGGTGGGCTACGGTTGAATCATTAGCTATTTGAGTATAGGTCACTGTTCCCGTTAGCATTGTTATTATATAAGCATTTTTGTCTTCACTGAACAATATCCCAGACCCTGCTACTCCTGAAGCAGTAATATGGATAATACCCCTCTTTGGAGAAGCAGAAGGATTATTTAATGTTTTAGCAGTGCAGTAAATTGTAAAGTATCCATTTGGCAATCCATTTATTTTCGTGCTTAAATCATCAGTGTCTCCTAACATTAGTAAGGGCATACCGGTATCATCGGTTACCTTAGATTTTTGCCAGTTTGATGTATCAGTAGTATGCACAACTTCACTGTCATCAGCAGGTGTGTAAGTCTTCCCGTTGACCGTGATCGTGCCGTCGGCGTTGTCCGTAACTTTAGTATCAATATTTTTAGCAAGCCCGTAGGCATCGCCGTCTTTATTAACTGGATCATACTTAAACTGATTATCACCAGTATAATAATTATCTTGACTTAATTTGGCTAAATCGGATGTATCAAAATTAATGTTTGCAATGGCATCAGCTACATATTCCTTAGTTGCAAAACTATCAGGGTTTACGTTAATGGTTACCTGACTGGTATTACCAACAATTACATAAATTGAAGCAGAAAAGGTGAACATAACCGTTGAATCTGACTTGGGCATTGTTTCTGGATCCGCTGCAGTAGTGACTGCATAAAGTTGCTCTTTAGCTCCATCGACATCTTCTTTGGCATACAATGCCATCGCCTGGATGGGATAGCTTTCAGTTAAGTTTAAATTATCAAAACTAACTTTTGTTCCTTTAACTTTCGTTCCACCATTTGGATCAGGCAAAATTCGATCAATTTCACCAGTCTGCTTTTCATGTGGTAATGTAATTAATTGGCTTAAATCCGTTTGGCTTAAATCATCAGCCGTAGAAGTCGCTTTGGTAATTGTGAATTTAGTGTCACCGTTGCTGGCGCGCTGGGCTAAATCAGCACCAAAAGCGGTTAGTTGGGAATCATGATACTCACTCATTAATTTGCTCCTTTCGCATTTACTACTGTTTCAACCTGAATTACCGTAGCAATGCCATAGTATTGCTTAAAGCTGACTTGGGTTTCAGTCGGTGTAAATAATTTGGTCACCATATTTGCTGGAATCAATGTATTAAAAATATATTGAAGCTGTTTAATCTCTGTTGAGGTTGGCAGCCTATTATAAAACATCGCCGAAACTGTTTGCTTTATGACATCTTGTTGAAGGTCAATCGGAATATTCAGGTTTTGGATTAATTGCTTAAAGTATGGCCATGTAATGGCTGCAGGCGGTAATAGTCTCAGCAGAATCACATTTTTACGCTGTTGCAGTGTATCAGTACTATTGGGGACAATACTTAACTCAGATTCCATTAACTTAACCCCGGTTTCATCCGCAGTGGTCACAAATTGATTGCTTAAAAATTGACGTACAAATGTCTCTAGTTCATCCAGTGTCAATTGCTCTCCATTCAGCAATCGGTCCATTTCCCGAACACCTTGGTAATAATCCGGTAAGTAATCCATTAATTTAGTCATTCAATGTCACCGTCCCTAAAACTGGTAATTCAGAAGTTTCATTAGTCGCTTGTAATTTCAAGTCAGATTCCTGATCATTTAAGGTCGGCAAAGTGGCATTAGTTACGCCGTTAATTTTTAAAATCTCCGCTAAGATCTGTGAACGATAAACAGTTACGTTATATCCCCGGCCAATGGTAGCATCAATTACTGCCCAACCTTTTCTTAAATTGCCAAAGTAAGATTGCAATGCTTGATTAATATTATTTTTTACGGTTGTTTCATCAATGCCCGTAGCAAACGTAATTGTACTGGTAATATCTATTTTTAATTCAGTTGGTGCAGTAACCGTAACAACATGGTCAATAGGAGCTAATCCGTAACCACTTCCGCTTGGAGTTGGATCAATTTCATTTTGAACCGAAGCGATTAATTCATCTGACGCTGGTAAGAAATTATTATCCACGATAACTAGTTTTACAGTTCCGCCTCCTTGCCAAGCGGGGTATATTTGTCCCGCACCAACTTCTTCAATTCGGTCTAACATATCAACGTAGTCTGCAACATTACCACCATAAGCATTGTAAGTGTCCGGAGACAATAAACGTGTTCGTAAATCATCGTCACTCTCACTGTCTCTCGCCGGTACCGTTATTTCTGTGATTTCGGCATAGCTTAAGGCATCGTTATAGGAAACTGGTAAAATTTGGCCCTTATAACCATTGGGCCTCGTGCCAAACTCTTCTGCTTCTAAAATAATTACTGGTGCTGTGACATCAGTAGCAACAGCCGAAAAAGTTACCCCTCCAGAATCGGTCATAGCTTGTGGGGAACTAAGCTGCGTTTTAATATCATCGGTTACTTTAATGACGGTATAAAAAATCGGTTCATCCCCAATCGAAGCGAACCGATCACCAATTTGAATATTTGTAACAGGTAGATTATTTCGATCAATAGCAGTGGCTTTAACTTGCGTTTTGGTGGCAGCGATTCGACTGGTTCCTCGTTCAACAGCACGGTAATCTAGAAACTCACCCGTGGAAGTTTGCGTATAAATAAATTCAATCGTGTTAGCCAAAGTAATTGCTTCTTCGGCCAAAACCGTTGCAGCGGGAGCCAAAGCATCATAAATAATGGATCCCTCCCGTTTATCCACATCGTCACTAACATTATCCATCAATTCATCTAGATAGTAATCAAAATCATGACTACGAATTTCTGCAACTAATTCACTAGGACTCATTAATCATCACCTCCGGACTAATACTAATTTCTCCATAAATTGTGGTAACCAATGCCGTTACAGTCAGAAAACCTTTAGTGTCAGGCACAATATCTTGTACTTCCACATCTAAAACTCGGTCATCTGCTTCTAAAGCCTCTGTTAGTAATCGTTCGACTTCTGTTTGAGCATACGGTAACTCTTTGCCTAACAGATCTTCTAAATCATGACCATAATCTTCATCATAGATTGGATAAGCAAATCGAACCGTTTGTAGCAATTTATCGATTGCCTGTAGCATTGCATCTTTGCCATCCGTCATTTGAATAATTCGCCCAGCCTTAACCTGGTAAGTGTAGGTGGGGGAAGTTTCTTCTTCCACATCATCAGTTTCACCTGTGGTTGGACTGCCATCATCGTTAAGGTTTTGATCGATATCATCGTCTGCCTCCGTTTCAGTTACCACTGGAATGCTAGCATCATCTGTTAAATCTTGGACTTCATCTAATTCATCATTCAATTTGTGTCACCTAACTTTTCTAAAACTAAAAAACGTTGACCACCATCACCACGCAACATTAATACGCCATCACCCACTTTTAACGATTGATCAATTGTAACGGTTTCTGTTCGTTTGATATCACCATCATCTGAACGATCTTGGTAAGTCATTTTAACTGTATGCTTAGTCACGTGTTCTCCTAAAGTTAAAAAATCTTCAGTTAAAATTGCCGTTGATGAATATTGAATTTTTAATGGTGAAATGCTAATCACTTTCCCGGGAACGATGTCACTATATTCATTGGGGTTGCCTCCACGGCTATTAATCATGTCTAATAATGTATCACCTGTCATGACATTCTCACCTTGATTTCTAAATCAGCAGTGTAATTCGGGTCAAATGTGATGGTTGATTTGGTAATAACCAATTGCTTGGTTCCTAAACCAATATCTTTTAAACTGGATAGTTTTACATATACCGAATTACCAGCCCTTAATGCTTGGTTACCTGTACAAGTAATGCTCAGTTTATAGGTTTGCCGATTATATAGTTTCAACAAATTACTAGCCCGAACTTTCATTTGAGCTAGATTAGTTTTGTCTTTAGTTACTTTTTCAATCTTTTGCAGTTTTCCCCAACGTTGCAATGTGTTGCCCTGCTTACCAGCTTGGACAATTTTAGTGGCCGTTACTTTAGCCTTTTCCTTCTTACTAGTTTTAACCACTTTGATGGCGTTATAAGCATTATCAATCGACTTCTCAAATGTAAAGCTTTCAGCACTGGATTTATCTCCTAAAATAATTTTAGTCCGATAATACGGCGCCTTACGTAATTCAACTGTGCCATAATGATCGGCAACAAAGTAATGATTGCCATTGGCTTTACGAGCTTCCTTAATACTGGACTTTAACATGTCAAAATAACTTTTATCATCATTTAAAACCGGTGATAATTTATGCTTGGTTACCACCTTAGCTTTATGGGGAATTTTAGCCAATTTGCATACTTGGGTAAATCGTTGAGTTAGTGTGGAAGAGGGAAATACTAATGTATCCTCATTTTTTAAATATCGCAAATTATCATAAGCTGTAATGCTAAATTTTTCATCAGAAGTATATTTTATATCAAATATCCGGCCGTAAAATGTTTTAGCATCATTCCACCAAAAGCGAACTTCATCGCCATTTTTCGGCGTAAAGCCTTCGTTAGTTTCAACTAAATCAAATGTCAATTGGCCGGCCGAATAATCTACATCAGTTGTCCATTTAACGTTACTAGCTAACTTACGAATATCCCAATAGTTTTTAGCCCCTTTGGTCTTAATCGTAAACAATGACACTCCCATTTCTACGACCCCCTAACATTAGATTTGCTAATCCAGCCTAAAGGTTGATTAGTTAATGTCTGGATATAATACGGATATTTCGCATTTGGTGAGATCAACATTACTTTTACCGTACGATTTTTTACAGTTGCATTTAGTTTTGTTCCCCCAACCGCTGTACTGTATAGAGAGGCCGTAGCAACCACAATTGAACCACGGCTAACTTTTACTGCAGATTTACTGCGAGTCTTGCCTTTTTTAGCAGATTTCTTTTTCTTCTTTTTGGGTTTTATCCGTTTAGCCGCATACGATCGATATTCACGTAAGGATAAAGTACAGGCGTATTCGTCTGCATAACCATCTTTAAAGCCAAACGTAAACCCAGCAATCGTCATCTTAATACTGACAGCGGTACTACTAATAACAAAACGAATTGGTTTTTTAGCTTTATACAACTTAATTAGCAAGCTTAAATAATCCTGAGCACGTGATTTTAACTTGTTGGCTGTCAGATAATGGGTTACTTTCATATGCCGTGGTAGCACAAAATCAAAATCAAATTTCCGCAATTTATATTCACCAATCTGGTTAATTTCACCATAACTAATGATATTGGTTTGCTTGTCGTCTGTTTCGTACTTAATGCTGACTTCGGCTGGATTAACCGGCAATTCAAACGTTTTATTCTTACCATAGGTAATATAGAAGCCCATATGAGTACTTTTAGACATTTTACTCATTACCTTCCACCCCCAAACGGTTCCGCTGCCGGTTGACTAAATAATTTTCAAACTGTTGAACCAAACTTTCCAAATCTTGTTGAGAATTACCCTGGCTATTAATTTGAATTGCTCCTTTGGCAATCGTAATTGTGGAAGAATTGCTGGATTGCGAGGAACGATTAACGGATTGACCAGATGTCAGGATTGTCTGTAGCTGTTCAGGAGAAGTAGTTGGTGTACTTTGATCACTCAGAGTACTATTAATCGTCATCCCTTGGCCTAAGACAGATTTCATATGAGCAGCATTAATTGCTGAATTTGCTAAACTTGTTCCCGAACTGGCAACTAAAGCGTTGGTTTGATTCATTCCAATTGCTAGGCCTTGACCCATATAACTACCAATTTCAGCAAACACTTTTGATGGCGAATGTACTTTAGCCGCAGCACGAGCTGCTTTATCAGCCGCCGCTGCTAATCGACTGGCGGCAGCCTCTACAGCACCAACTTGTGAATTCATCCCAGCAGCCAAACCAGCGCCAATCGCTGCACCCGCTGAACGCATTGCCCCAGCACCAGCTCGGGCAGCAGCAGCAGCATTATTAACTGCACTCCTTACTGCACTGGTTATTTGAGCACCACCAGATCGAGCGGCACTAGCTGAAGCAGTCATCCCTGAACGCACAGCACCAATTATTCCAGCCATTGATGGACGATTGACATGTGGTGCCGGAATAGTTCCCAAATGCGGTAATGTCGGTGTAGGCACTTTCGGCCTAGCCACCGTTACGTGCATGGTTGGCATTTTTGGCATAATTGGAGTTGGCACTTTAGGACGAGCTACATTAACATGCATTGTTTGCCCTTTAGGCATCACTGGTGTTGGCACCTTAGGAGTTGCCACCTTTGCCTTAATTGGTGTGTTGGTTGCTTGCGCTTGCAATTTAGCTAAAGGATTACCAGTTGCACTTGTATCTGCTTGCACCTTTGCTTTAATTGGATTACTTGCCGCCTGAGTTTGTAACTGACTAAAAACGTTACCAGTTGGCAATTTAGGAGCTTCAACTTTTGGACGAATCGGATTGCTAGAAGCTTGTGATTGAAGTTGACTAAATATATTACTTGTTGGTAAAGCTGTCGGTGCTTCAATTTTAGTTCTAATTGGTTTAGCCGCTTGAGTCTGCAATTGTGTTAATGAAGTTAAAGCTCCCGATACATTGCCAGTCGCATTAACTTTAATGTTACCGGTTTTAGATTTAGTTTCATCAGCTTTCGTACCTAATTGGCCTAAAGCAGAAATGACTGCATCCAAAGTATTAGTTTTCCCAAGTTTTGAAAAGGCATTGCCAATACCATCCACATCTTTCTTAGCGTCACCCAATGCTTGTCCGGCTTTACCAAATTGTCCAGTTACAGCATAGCCGACAGCACCCATAGTATTAACAACGGCTCCTAAAGCATGAACTACAATCATGGCCGCAGCACCAACCTGAATTAATGCATCAGCAACAGCTGCAAATCCCAAAGCGACTCCAGCAATTACGCCAATTCCAATAGTTTGAAAGATTGCTGACAAAGCAGGCCCTAATGGAGCCAATGCAGCCAACATTTGTTGTGCGGCACTAACGATCGGTGCAAAAGCACTAGCAATCCCAGACACTACACTACGGAATCCCATGAAGTCAGTTGCCCAAGCTGCTACTGCAGCAACTATAATTGCTGTGATTCCTAATATGATAGCTCCAACTGGTGAAAATGCAGCAGCTATCATTGCTGGTAAACTTTGGATAAATGATAATCCTTTACTCAGCCCTTGGGTTGCATTAGCAAAAGCATTTATGCCTGCTCCGGCTGCTATCATAATTCCGCCAATTAATTTAAAGCCAGCAAAAGCACCAACAATCGCTAAAATTTCGCCAGGCGATAACCGCCCTAAAGCATTAGCTAACATTGTAACTGCATTTGCTGCTACGGTAATCCCAGCACCACTAATTGAGCCTAACGCTTGTGCCAAATTACCGCCAGAGGCATGGTTTAATTTGCTGGTTATATTTCCGATTGCATTCCCAATCGAACTAAACGTATTCTTAATTGCTCCAATCGCTCCACTGCTAGCAAAGCCACTGAAGAAATCTTTGACCGCGTTACCAGCTGTTGTTAAAGCACTTACTACACCTTTTGCGAAGCTAACCAATCCTGGAATCATTTTGTCAAAATTCATTTTGCCGATCATATCTGTTAAAGAACTAATTGCTTTTATACCAACCTTACTGGTGCTGTCAAAAGCATTTTGCAGTTTATTAGCTAGAGTCTCTCGTAACCCATCTGCTGCTTGACCCACAGTTTTATACTGTGTGGCTAATTTGGTGAAGTTGGCATTAGTTCCTGTTTTGGCAATTGCATTGAAAAACTTTTGGGTTGAAATCTTGCCAGCCTGAACATCTTTAACTAATTGACCAGTACTTTCATGCATAGTCTTTGCTACAGCAGCCATTCCGGCTGGGGTTTGTTCAAGCATCAGTCGGAAATCTTGCCATTGAACCTTAGGCTTAGCTGCAGCTTGTACAGATTGTTGCATTAAAGTCTTCATCGCCTGTTGGGGATCGGATGCAGCAGCAGCTAAACCACCCATTCCTTTAACCAATCCCAAGGTATTTTTAGTTCCAACTGCCGCGAATTGTGAGTAGGCACTAGCCATATCTGATGCACTATAAATAGTTTGTTGAGCAAATTTTTGCAGACTTCCACGGGTGGCAGTGATTGAGCCTTGCGATTTTCCAAGCATGCTCATATTACCGTTAAAGGTTTGCCAAGCGGCACTACTGCTATTCAATTCACTTAGCATGCTGCGCATACCTGTTCCAATGAGGCTTAAGCCTTTAGTAATCCCAGTTCCTACTAAATTAGCACCTAACATGCTTTTAAACATTCCGCCTGTGGAAGTCCCTTGCCCTTTCAATCGGTTCATAGCATTTCCCGCTGCACTTAGCTTTGAAGATAAAGATGTTAAAGCTGAACTAAACCCATCATTAATTCGAATCGTTGCACTGATTGTGGCCATCTAAACACCTCCCTACTAAAAAGGACGCCAGCTATTTTTTAGCTCGCGCCCTTCGTTTTTCTTCTCTTGCTTGTTGTTTCTCTGCTTTAATTCTCAAATCGATACCTGCAATTATAACTGCGCGTTCTCGATTACTTAAAGCAGTCCACTGTTTTGGTAACCAATGGTAATGATGCATTGCGTACAGATAGTATCCAATATCCGAGTCTTCCTCGGATTGAATTATTTTTTTGCTTCATCAACCAAACTTGTTAAATCTTCAGCATCAAACCCTGATAACGTTTGTACCTTTTCAGCTAATTCACCATATTGACCAGCTAGCAGCATCTTACGTAACAGCTTACCGGGATTTGCAACCACACCCCAACTCTTTTGCAGTTGAGCGTTGTTAAGATCTGGCACCACAATTGAAGAAACAATCAAATCATCACTAATAGCATCAGCATCTGAATCAACCGTAACTGTTCGTGTTTGTTTGTTTAAAACCTTTCGAGTATGCCGTTTCTGAATCTCTTTTAATTCAGTCGCAGTTAATGATTTAATAACAAAGGGCGATTTAAACCCCTTGAATTCAATTTGTTCTGTTTCTGGTTCGTTATCAACATTTTCTAGCAAAAAATCATTTAAGTTTTCTGTCACTTTAGTCACACTCCTCTAATTAAACTTTGAATTTACCATCAAACTCTTGAACCAAATCAATCTCTTCAAACGTGAAATCGGATTCCCATTGCATAACATCATCATCTGCTTTGAAATCAACGATCGGCACATCATCCAAATTAACTTGCCCTAGGTGGATAGTTTGCTTACCAGCCTCACTGGTTTTGTCCTCAATATTGAAGACCAGATCCATATAAAGGTCAGCTTGCTCGTCAGTATAGGGAATCCCATATTTGGCCCAAATTGAATTAATCAGATAACCACCCAAGGTACCGGTACCTTCCACAGAAGTTACCTTTTTCTTCTTCCAATGGTTCCCTAAGACTTGGACATCTTCTTTGTTTTTTTCCAGTTTGACGGTCAATTCACTACATTCAATTAACGGAATGTTTTGCCCATTAATAATTAAATAGACGGTCGCATCTTTCGTGGAAATTGTATCACGGCCATTTAATACTTCGCCTAATGTTGCTGCCATTATCGATTACCTCCTTAATAAACCTTAATTGTCATGTACAGCTTTTCCATTGAATCAACCGAAGTAACGGCAATGTTAACCAACACTGAATCTTTGTCGTCACCCTGAGCAACGGTAATATCGTCATTATCAAAGCTATTAATGGTTCCGTTACCCACTAAACTATTTAGATAACTAATACGGTTAGCTTTGAATAGGTCACGACCGGTATCATTATTAGTTACTTTGCCAATGAACTGTTGTTCAAAGACGTCATGAGTATTCATGGCAATTTCATCTAACGCACGAACAACTCGATTTTTAGAGAAGTCCTGGGTTTTGCCATCCGGGATTGTCACTAAACTGTTAATATCTTGTTCAAAGACAACTGAACCATCACGTTTACGAGTAAATACTAATTGCCCGGCATTAAGAGCTTTAATAGTCGTTTCATTGTTATAACGTGGCAATACATCCACAGCATCTGGGTAACTACTATAAGTCAAAGATTCATTTGGTTGTGCCGCTGATTCAGCTCCAGCAACATAACCAGCTGCGGTAGTGGCATCTAATTCTGAACCATCACTCAATACCACACCTTGAGGAACTAAAGTCACAGCTTCGTAATCAGGACTGGTTTGACCGGTAGCAAACGGAATTACCGCACACACTTTGTAACCTTCATTTTCACGGATACGCTTAATAGTTTGAGCTACCAAGGAATGAATCGTACTGGTTACTTCAAATCCCGCTGTGGTAACAACTGCGTAAGCTTCATTTTCCAAGGCATCATCTAACAACGTTGTCATATCTACTGTTTCGGTAGTTCCGGCTTGCAACGTAAATGTATGAGAACCAGTAAACTTAGTTATTGGGTTATCCTCATCAATAGTTTCACCAGTAAAATCTGCTCCACCTTGAGTGACAGAGGCGTCAGGATCAGCTACCGATGTCGTCCCGTCTTGGTAAGTGTATGCCACTTCAACGTAGGCGTTGGATGGTAAATGCTTAACTAATGACTGACGAATTGAAGTTGTATCAACCACAGTTGTTCCTGCTAAAGTTGTTACTGTAAATAAAGGATCATCAGAAGTATCATTAGGATCTTTTTCAACAACCACCGATAAGCTATTACCGAATGTCCCTGGATATTTAGCAGTAAATGTCCAGGGGATGAGATCATCGCTCACGGAAGCTTTCTTGCCACCGTTATTATTCAAATAAAGGACCTTGGTAGCACCCTTGAAAGCCTCACGTAAAGCAGGATAATCATCTAATGAATTAATCCCCAGTGCTTGACGGAAATCTGAATCAATCGTTAATGGCGTCACACCTGGTTGGCCCCAATTTAAATCTTTAGATCCAACTAATAGTGTAGTTCCTAAAGTACTGTCGCTAGTCGCCGGCTTAATACCAACCACATTGATATATGCTCCAGGACGCCGTTTGTTTTGTGTAGTCCATGTTCCACCTGCCATTTAAAAAGCCTCCTTAAATTTTCGAATTAAATTTTTAGCTTGGATCAGCGAATATTGCCGATCATCATTTAAAAGAATTGTCAAAATGTCACGTTCAATCGGAGTGAATCCGGTTGAGGTGATTAATGCTTGCTTACTGTACAAATTCACGCCTCCTTGTGCGTAATTGTTGGATCGTAATTCTCCATTTTAGTATCTAAGTCTTCGGGATATGCTCGAAGATTAACCATAAATGTCATTGTTAGTGCTCCATCCACCTCTTCGAACTCTCGGTTTCGAATAGTGGCAAACTCGTCTAATAATAGGAAGCGATCCAACAAGGTTTCTTCCATCTGTTCCATATCAGCTTCTGGATGATCAGTTTGAGGAAAATAAACTAATTGATAGTGATAACTGCGGTTCTGCCGTTGAAACAGTTCCGGTTTAACCGTGGATGTAATTCGGTGTATAAAAAAAGACGGTTCTTTAAATCCGCCTGATTGCTGTTCCCGATAAATTGGCATATTCGGAAATAAGCTATTCAATTGATCAGCAATTCGATTTACAATATCCATCAACCGAATAACCCCCTTAATGCTTTGTCAAAGATCGGTTGCCATATTTCTGGGAATTCACCTTGAATTTCCACAACGGTCTTCTTCAAAAAGAATTGGCCATTGACCCAGCCTTTGCCGCCACGAGTACGATGACCATTTTCAACGAATGGTGCATACTCAACATTGTTCTCTAATGTAAAGGAAAAGCCGGCACCAGCATAGTTCATTCCGGAGGTTGACCAACCACCTCGCAAGTTACCGGTGTCGACTGGTGTTCTAGCTTTCACTTTACGAGTTGATTCAGCTGCTAACTTACGCATTCCATTACCGACATCATGCACAATTTCCTTGGCTTCTACTTTATTACCAACCCGTTTTACAAAGGTTTGAAACTGAGCATCATCAATGCGCATGAAACTTGCCATTAGGATTCCTCCTTTGCTTTTTCGTTACGAATCAAAGCAACTTCCTGATGGGAAATGTAGCCGGTATAAGCTTTACCAGATTGCTTGTATTCAACGGTATGACCATTAACATCAGTTACGTATACTTTACAGCCAGCCGGAATATCAATGCCTGTCCGAATATACATCACCACATCGTACTCATCCGTTCCAAAGTCTTTCTGGTCAGACGGTTTAAGCGATTTGCGTGAAATCTTGGCTGGTTCTCCATCCACAATCGTTACGGGTTCAGTATCAGTAATGGACCCATGCTGAACTTCTTTAACACCAGTAATCTTCACCCGATCAAACCAGAGGGTTGGTAAAACATCACTCATTTGCTTAAAAGCATCCTGCAAAGTCATCACCACTTCACCACCCGAAAGTTATTAAGCTGAGCCAAATAGTTATCGGTTAATGAATTCACCCCTTGAAGCGTAGCATAAACGTCAGCTGGTGATTTAAATGATACCGTCGTATCACCTTCATTAATTGAATTAACTGATGTCGTGACTCCACCGCCCAGAAAGTTATGGGTGGCAATTAATTGAACACACAAAGCAATAATCGTGTGGTCTAATTCTTCAGGCAATTCTGGAATTGCCAAATGCGTGTAATTTGCCACATCGTTAATAACTTTCTCCAAGGTAAATTCAACAATAGCATCGTACCCCGCATTATTTTGACTGTTTGGCATTAACAATTTAACTTTGGTTAGTAACTCATCCAATCGTGGGTGTTGTTCCATTTAAATCACATCCTTAACTTGCAGCAGAAATTACCAGATGTAAAGTAGCTTTCTTAGTTGGATCAGCATGAGAAGCAACCACAACATCTACTTCACCGTCTTTTACTGCAGTGATGTTTCCTTTATCATCAACCGTTGCCAAAGTATCATCTGCAGAATCATAGGTAAGTGCCTTATCAGTTGCATCATCAGGCTCAATATTAGCTGAAATCTGATGCGTGTCTCCTACCTTAAGATTTAGCGGTGTATCTGTTGTAAGCGTCACTCCGGTCACATCAACTGTTGGAGCCATTGGTGTCACATGTCCACTAGCTCCTTCACCTTCAATATCAGATTTTCCATAAGCATTAACCGCAACAACAGCTACTGTATATTCTGTACCATTAGTTAATCCAGTTACATCAACGCTTAATGTATCATCATCAACCGTTTTAAATGGAGTAGTCGGCCAATCTTCTGAAGCTTTCTTTTCCCAAATTTCGTAACCTGTTGCCCCAGCGATCTTGGCATAAGTTGCCGTAACTTTTCCGTCACCAGCTTCTAAACTAACTTGTGGTGTTCCTGGAAAGTGCAATGTTAAAGCATTAGGAACATCGACTTTGTCTGATTCAGTTTCATCTTCGGTATCATAAAAACTTTCTTTAAAAGTGCCTGCTGGATAATCCCCTTCTGGTAAATCCGCGTGCACAGATGTTTTACCAGCATCACCAGTCGCAATCAATTTATCACCTTGATAAACCTTTAATTGTTGTTTCGTTCGATCTGCCAATTGTCAATAACCTCCTTTCCTTAATTAGTTACTATTAAAGGTAGCCCCACCTTGGTCAACCACCGCTTTAGGACTAGCAGGGCTTACGGTTCTGGGGTTGGTGCGGGTGCTACAACAAATTGGATGCCTTTAGTTTTGGTCTTAAGCAACAAAACGTCATCGTATGATTGTTCGTAGTACAAATAGTTACCACTATTAGCAGCGGATGGGGCATCAAAACCGACAAACGAATACTTCTGTGGCGCAATTTGGACACCGTTGTAAATTAAGAACATTTGGATTTGTTGAGCAGTGTCAACGGTCTTTGAACCTACCGAGAAGTCAAAAGCAGTTTGCATCAAATCAGATGGGACAACGTTAATAGTGACATCATCCAAGCTGTAAACTGTTCGTTGAACCTTGTTGGCATCTTTCAATACTAATGAACGATTAATTGATTCTGCTCGTTTCAAGATAGCATTAATAGCTGGAGTTACGTACAAAATACGATTGGTACCAGGGATTCGAGCTTCATCAAAATCAACCATCATTTGGTCAAAGGCTGTCAGAATGTTCTTCTCATCGAGGGTATCAGTTGTAATACCACCATCATTAGCTGCAACTTTTTCAGAATATAGCTTGCTAAACATCTGACGATCCATTTCAGGCATCTTTTCGTCTAAGTTAAATTGCTTAGTAATGTTAGCAATACTGATAACCATATTGGATTCATCCACATCAGATGGATCGACTAAGGTGCTCCAATAACGTTCATTAGTCAACTCGTAAGAATCCCAGTCGTTACTGTAGTTAGCGGCTGGTTGAGTAATCGTCCGACGAGCCCGGTCTTTACGTCCTTCATCAATTGTTAAACGAGGTACTTTAATGTGCTTAGCACCATCAAATTTAATTACGTTGTTAGATGGTGAATTCCATAAGTCTTGTGAGAACAAATGACCATCGTAAAAAGCTTGCTGAATGGCCTGTTGATAGGCTTCAGCATAATTAATTGTTGCCATAAATTAGTTCCTTCTTTCTTTATTCTTTAAATGCGTCTACAAGAGTTTGAACTTCATTGGTATCATGAGAACCATCGCCACCCTTGGGATCATAGTTGCTATGAGTACCTTCATCGAACAGATAGCCATCGGACTTCTTAATAGCTGCTAACTGGTCATCTAAGCCATCTAGCTTGCCATCGTCAGTCAGCTTAATCTTGTCCATGTCCAGTAAGGCTTCAGCAGCTTTTGGATTGCGAACCTTAGCTGCAGATAAAGCCGTGTTGAGCGCACCGTTGAGTTTGGTTTGTTGCAATTGATTTTTATAATTTTCGGTGTCGTTCTTATACTTTTCCTGCAAATCAGAGAACTGACTGGATAAATCCTCGTTATCCTTAACTTGCTTTTGTAAGTCCTTCAAATCTTTATCTCGGTCTTTCATCTGACTTTTTAGGGATTCATTCTCCTGTTTGATCGCTTCCACATCGCCAACACTTGACTTGGCTTTCTCGATGTCGGTTCCGTTAAGAGCCATGATTTTATCGATAGCTTCTTCTGGTACGTTCAGATTCTTTAATTCTTCTCGTTTCATAAATACAACATCCTTTCACGTTAGATTTACGTGGTACGACCACGATTAAGGCATAATAAAAGAACCTTTTTACGTCATGTTCAGGACAAGCAGTTAATACAACCGATCATTATCATCATTGTCATTTAATTCATAGGGTTTGCCAGTTTTTAAAGCTTCACGAATATTTGTTTCAGTATCTCCCGAGCTTCTAAATAACGGGTAATTCTCGTGAAACCTATCAATATAAGCTCTTAATAGTTCTTGATAGGTCATTCTATCGTAATCAGCCATTGCGTTTCTCCTTATTCATGTCAGCGACAATCTTCTGATAAATCTTATATGATTCTGGAAACATCTTTTTAATCATTTTTAAGGACTCTGGATTATTAACGGTTGCTGCAGTACATTCAGCGAAGAATTCATTCTCTAAATGGCCATTATTCACCTTGATTGATCTAGTGACCGGTTGTCTCCAGTAACTACTACCGTGTCCCATTCCTAATTTTAATGAGCCGTTAGTAGCCCCTTCAATCATATCAGATATATCGCCATATTTAGTCCATTCTGAACCGTCCTTACTAATATGTTTCTTGGACCATTCTCGGGCAGCTTCATCATAATATCCATATTCTGGGTCATACTTCTCAACTATGTCATGAGCAGCCGCTAAACCTTCTTGTCGGATAGAATCGTATAAATTGTATTGAGCATCAGTTGAATGGTCTAAGACCTTTTGAATCTCAACCTCCTTGGTAGAGCGCTTCAAGTAGCGCTTGCCCTTGTACTTGCCAAACTTGCCCTTGCTGTCAATTGCATGAGCCATCTCGTGAAAAACAACATCAATGTTATTACGGTCTTTAAAGCCATTATTACCAATGGATTTACGGTCGTAGGTAATTTGTCCAAGCATCCCTCTAAAGTACGAACCACCACCATTATTAACGGTTTTAATATTAATTTGGTCACGATAATTATAGTAAAGTTCCTGCATTTCACGAGGCGCTTTCTGTAAGCGTTCTACAAACAGCTCTGCTCCGTCAGGCGTCAATTCATTTAACTTATCAGCGTTCTTAGTCGAGAGAATCGCCCGAATATCAATTTTAGGCTTACCCTGCGGCTTGCTTGCGTAGACCGGAATGTCTTTACCGGTGCTAACAAGGTTCTTCCACTCATCAAACCGCATGTTCTTAATGAGTTTGCCTTTGCCGGTTTGAGGATCGCGCATCCAACGCTCTTTTGTTTCTGGTAATCCTTTAATCCATGGTACGGTAGTACAGCGACAACGAGCATGAATTGGCGGATAGTTAACCCCAGGCTCGCGTTCACTGACCTTAAAACGCTGTCCATCCAGCTTGGCACAGACTTCACAGGTATGCGATTCAAGTGTCGCCATGTACTCATACTCTTCAATCTCATTTTCTTCATAGCCCTTGGCCGTGGCTTCTTCTTGAACGTGAGCCATTTCAGAGATAACCAAACGATGAATGTTGTTTTTCTTTACGTCCTGAAAGCGAGCATGCATTTCGTTAACAATCCGTTGCGGGCTTTCACCTAATACCGTTCCTCGTAAAACAGCATCCATTAAATAGCTAGGCAATTCTTGACGGTAGTTTTTCCAGATTCGTTTGGAAAAGTCTTGACCATCAGGACTCCAGGGTTGACTGACAATGATTTTTAACTGGGCTTCATTGTAGTGGGCAAAGTTACTTGTGATATTAGTAGTAGCGGCTTGCAAGTTATAAGTTGTCCGCATATACGTATCATCGTACTGTTTGGTTAAAACATTCCGAAAATGATTCGTTTCTTGACTAGCAAAACGTTCTGCTAATTGTTGTAACTGTTTCTCTAGGGATTGTAAACGAGCGATCCGTGAACGATAATAAATTGAATTCAATTCTTGATCAAAACCACCCGCCTTGGCTTTTTCCTCAAACTGCTTGAGGGTGATCTCCCAGTGCTTGGTGTCAATATTCTGTAACAGCTTAGCGGCATCTTCCTTAGAAATGCCTTCATTGTTGGCATACTTAACATACCAAGATTCAAACTCGGATTGAAACTCACGAAATAAGCCGTTAAGTTCAGGTTGTAAAGCCCGTTCATAGTCTTCAGTATTCTTTAATTGCTTAGCCTTAACGGCGAGAAATCGCCGTGTCCAATATGTTTGATTACTTTGTTGGCTCATCATCTTCACCGCCGTTCAAACTGTTCAATGCATCGGGATTGTCATAACCATCTCGCTTTACAATGTCATCCTGACGATCCTGTAGCTCTTGCTGCCAATCATCTACAATTGGATTAGCTTTGGCAATGGCTTCTTCAGAACTGTATTGAGCAACTTGTGAAACGGTCTGGGCTTTCTCCAGGTCATTCTGGACTTGATTGCGATGCCAAGTTTGATTAATCGATCGACTATCAGCATCGCTAACTCCCATCCAATTCATGATGGCACGGATAAGGGTATTCAACGAATCGGTAAAGTAACTTTCAGTTGTGCCAGCTTTTAATTCCAACGTACTATACAGCATTTTAATGGCAGTTCCAGAAGCGTTGCTATCATTCTTAAAGTCTGCCGGATCAATTCCTTCACCATACGTAAAGATATCTGCTTTCGTTGATTCTAACAGTGTGTTGCGAGCTTCTACAGGAATATCAATTGTGAGTTTATCAACGCCAGATTTATCAGTGCCACCAACATTATTAACTTTAATTGCATGAGCTTCCTTAAGCGTCTTCTTGAACTCTTCAAGTGATTCACCGCCATAGTTTGTAAGAATTAGAATGACCTGCTGGATATCATCAACATCGTTTACAAAGCCGTTATAGACATTATCGTAGACATCAATCAGGCCTTTATACTTCTTGAGGTCCGGCAATTCGTATTTATTCTTACTGAATGGGATAAACGGTATCTTGCCTAAACCATGGTTTAATTTGCTACTCGTTCCGGTCTCTGCTCCACTGCTAACATCGTAAATTGAAAACCAGTCTTCACATAGCTCCAAGTCTGTGTAATTGGGTCGTTCGGACTTAAAGACAGTACAATCTTTATCAGTCCAATATTCATGGATACTGAATTGTTTACCAGTTTTTGGATTTAATTGTTGATAGGTTCGCCTAACTGCTAGTAGTTTACGATTAAGATCGCTTGAATAGATTGGGGTGATTTGACTAGGAGGTACAATCCCATAACGGAATTGATTATCATCATCAATCCAGTAATGCAGCCAGCCAACACCAGCATTGGCAGCGTCAACAACTAACTGATTCAATCGCAGCTTGAATTCGTCGCCGAGTGTGTCAGTAATCTTGTCATTCAAGCTATCGTCTTGAACATCAATATCTGGTGGAACAGTAGTTAAGTAACCGGCTTCTTGGTCAACTAACAACTCGTGGAAATTATGAGATACTCGATTATCTGCTGAACGTAGGATGTCGTCTTTACCATGTTCATTAAGCTTAGATTCCCCATTGTTACGATTAGTAATATCGTTCTCATTTTTGTAATAGCGTAATGATCGTTGGAACTGATGATTGAATCTGTTGCGTCGTTTATCAGTGGCTTTTAGTAAGTCCTGCATCTGTTTCATTTCCAAGGAACGAAGCCTCCTTTCTTCATAAGTGATTCCAATTCGTATCTGGTCTTATCAATCGTATGGTCATTACCATCTGGATAACCGGCTTTAAAATTGCCATTGGCATCTTTAGCTAACTCATAACCTTTAAACTCGCGAGCCGTGTTCGGGCAACGACGAGGATCAATCACAATCTCTCGTAAGTCCTGCAGCCATTTAAAACCATGCTCACGGCTACCAGGACCTTTCTTAGCACCCATTACGTTGATGCCTAAGTCTCGAAATTCAGCAATGGTTCTGGGTTCTGCTGAATCAGCAATCACCGGCTCATTCATTGGATTAAGCTTCTTGATAGCTTCCACAGCTTCACGGTTGGTCATGCCGACTTGATAAATTTCGTTAAATAAAAAGATTCGGCGCCTTGCCGAGTCCCAATAAGCATCACCATAAGCTAATGGATCATGAGCAAAACCAAAGTCCAGACCATGGTAAATCTTATCGAAGTGTGATATTTCTTCATCAGTAATCTCTCTGATCGTCAGGTTGTTAAAGACTTCAGCACCAGTACCAGTAACCTCACCCAGATATTCATGAGCATAAGCTTTAGGATTATCTTTCTTTAGTTGTTCTGCATCAGCTAAAAACTCTTTACCTAACCATGCTTTAGGAACCGAACGATAATCAGACGAATGAACCAACGTGTCTTCACGTAAGGTCGCTGCATCACTAGCTTCATTAACCCAATTGTTTTGGGAAGCTGGTGGATTATAGCTATAAAACGTTATAATATTTGAACCACCACGGTTAAGTGACTGATTAATGTTTCGAATCTCAACCATACCATTAAAGTCGGCAGCTTCTTCGTAGTGTTTGAATTTTGTATAACCACGCCGAAACTTCTGCGACTTAACTTTCTGCGGTTTATCAGCACCCTTGAACCGTATCTGTTGACCGGTTGGTAAGTAAGTTAACTGCATTGGACTAACTGAATCTAGCCATAAGTCTGATACGCCCAACTGATCAATTGCCCACAGATATTGGTCAAACACGGAATCTCTTAATGTTGCCGCAACTTTCCGTAGCACAATTGCATTAGCGTCAGGATCAATCATAATTCTCATGACAATTTCAAGCGAAATAAAAGAGGACTTAGTTGAACCTCGCCCTCCCTTTAACCAGTAATTTGAATGTTTGTGTTGTTTTAAATCCCAGTGCAATCTGTAAAACGAGGGAGCAATGAGGGATGATAATCTAACCATCACGATCACTCTCCGGCGGAACATCATCAAGAATCTGAATCGGATTAACGTTAGCATTAATGTCATGTTTCTCAGTCCACATTGCAAAACGCTTGCCAAGTAATTCAGCAGCCTTGATTCTATCTTTAGCCATCACGGGAACATCTGAAAAGACACCTTTTGCAGTTGCCACATCTTCTTTCTCTTCGCCTCGCATCAGGGATGAGAGATATTGAAGGATCTCAGTTTGATCTGCAATCTTGCCATCCGAAATCTCTTTACGCCGCTTTTCAAGATAAGAAAAAATCTCAGGTTTCTTCAAGTTCTCATTTCCAATTGAGTAAGCTGAGTTTTTTGAATAACCTGCTTTTAAGGCGGCTTGTGTGGCATTGCCGCTAATTAAATATTCGTCAGCAAACTTTTGTTGTTTAATTGTTAGTTTTGTCATTTTGCAAGCCTCCTTAATTTCATAATGTCATTCCTATGTATTTAAATGGGCGAGGCCGGTGCCAGTCCCATTTGTAGCCACTTCTTTCACTGCTTATGAGGCAGAAACGATTTATCCCGAAGTTACATCGCCTAGCTAACTTTACCAGCTAATTCATTGCAAAATAAAAGCCGGCGTTTTCCACGCACCGGTCACACTCACAGATTGCGTTAACAGAAACAGAGCATCTCGAGTACTTAACTATATTTTCGATAAAATAAATCATCTGTGAGTTTAAAACTGCCTGTGAGAATCGGACTCACAACTAACCGCCAGGCGGCAGTCCACTTGAATATTTTATATTTTGGAGGTATGTGCTGATTAAAGCACAACGTGACTGACGGGGAATCGAACTCCGCTAAAATACACCATGCAGCCACACAACTTTCACCCAATTTTCTATACTACCAATTTAACACTTAAAAACAGTCCATTTGGCGCATCTTTGGCGCATCTTATAATCCTAATTTTACAGAAAGTGTTTCGAAAAACTTTGATCGTCGTCGTTTTACTTGGCTGGCTGATAAATTAACTCGTTCTGCCACTCCGTAAACGTTGAGAGTTGGGTGATGTTTAATATACAATTCGTTAATAATAATTTTGGTGTCATCATCAGTTTCATTTAGACATTCTTCAACAGCTTTCGCATGCCTTTTTAGTGTGTTCAGTCGCTTATCAATTGCCAATGTAATTGCCATGTCCTGAACACCCGTATTGTTCTTGTATTGTGCTCGGCCACCACCTACGTTTTCGTCGCGAAAATCTTGGAATTGATTCATTAATTCATCTTCGCGTTCTTTAATATATTGATCAGTTTTTGGATAATCAGAAATAATCTCCGCAATATAATCAAACAAAGCTTTTTTCAGTTTAATCACCCCCGTTTCTGTAATACAGCCACAGTGCCCAAGAAAACAAAGCTGTAAAGCAAACTACGACGACTGTTAAAAATGTTAGGAAATCCATGATTAGCCCTCCTACTTACTTGGAATTAATTCAAGCAATTGTCCTTTTAAACGGGCTCCAGTATAGTCAATCCCCTGACGGTCAAGATAATCTTTAATTTCAGGGATGGTACTATATGCGTCTGGAATATCCGGATTGTCATTATGAGCGAACATCTTAGAATATTCATCAGAGGTGTCAGAACTATGGCGATCATGAAACTCACGGTCAGCGATGTAGTAAAAACCCTTTTCGTTTGGTACGCCGCGATTGGCTGTTGCATAACTTAAAAATAATTTTTTGGCACATTTAGGGCACTTGATGAAGTGGAAGCCAAACGGCACAGTATCACTTGTGCGAGTACTGGTATATCCACAGAAGGGACACTCAACATCAACACTAACCCGCTTACCATAGTCGGGTATATCTGATGCAGATGTCTCAGATAAATCGACTTGCTTAGTGTCACCATCATCTTCAATATTCAATTCGTCATCATTACCGGTTACTAACTGATGCAATTTGAAAATTTCTTTGAATGTTAATTTGCGATCGGCTTCCAAAGATACTTTCAACCCTTTAAAACTCATGCTAGCTGTCATTGTATTCATTTTATTTTTCCTCCACATCCTGAAATTCCTTAACAACGTAATCATTAAACTCTTTGCGATTTTTCAAAATATTTTTAGCCATATCAGTTAAACTACATAAATCTTCATGCATTGAAAACTCGTCTAATTTTGCCAGAAAAGAGCTTGTAATAAGACTAGCCGAATCAAACCCATTCATATTCATACGGTCTGGTAGTAAGACATATTCCACATAATTTTTAGTTTCTTGCAGTAACATTTGCCGCTCACTCCAATTCACTTATTTCCCGTGCACGAATGGCTTATCAATGTGTTCCAGTTCCCACAGCGCTACTTTTAGCCCTGGCGAATACTCACCGTTTCCACTATCATCATCGCTTAACATCGTTAGCAAGCGAATTTTCAGCTTTTTCATATCATCACTCATTTTCCCGCCTCCAGTAATTCCGGGTTTTCATGAATATTGCCAATAACGAGCATCTCCGTTACCGCATAGTAAGGATCAGACTCGTTTATCCAAACATGTGGATCCCAGATATGTTTAACTAATTCCGGAACAGTTTGCCAACTATCTTGCATTTTGACTTTTAAGATGTCTCCTTCATAAATATCCTTACCATTTCCATCTTTCAGACCGATGAACTCTTCAACAATATATGAATCGGGATTCATTTCAGCAAATCGCAAAATGCTACTTGCACTTCTATGAAGCATCTCTTGCATTGGATCCTTGCTACCGAACGGCATATACCATCCTCTAAACTTAATTTCTCTGCTCATTACCGTCACTCCTCCACACTTTGAATGCTTGAATTATTTAACAAATCCTTCAGAAACTCAGCTTCATCACGTGTAAATTGTTGTGTGATTTCACCTCGATCGACGTGTGGGTTATGAATTCCACAGATGAAATACCCACCACGATCATCTACTCGTCGAGATACATATTGTTGACCATTACTACCAACCATGCCATTCATCTTCAAGCGATACATTGGTGCAGACAATTTCACTGTTTCATGATTTAAAATTGCATCTATAACACCGGCTAAATCATCACGTTTAGAAATAGTCTCATCATTGGCATATTTATCAATGAATTTGGCGAATTTAGCTATTCGCTTCCAATCAGAAACATTTTCTGCCATTGCGCATTGGTACATTTTGAACAATTTCTTATCAACAATCTTTACTGTCATACTAACTCCCTCGCTTTCCGATAATTGAACACTGTAATATAGGCATATTTCGGACGAATTTCTAGAATTCGACTAATCTCCAGGTAATCAAAGCCCATTTCATACAGCTGTGGAATTTGCCGCCGAATCTGACGAGCTGTAACACCCGGCAAGTCAGACATAAACTTCTCCCGAAAATGTACTTGCGGTTCATTCTCAATGCATCGGCGAATCAACCACATCTCTTGGCTATCATCCGGGGCATTCATCACACTTCCCCAGACTTCTTCACAGTCTCGAATGAGTTCCAGTAATTCCGCAAAGAATGCTTGATGTACAAGGCGATGTTCTTCTAGGCGTTTGTAGTATCGATTAATCTTCTGTGTTAACAAGTCCATGTCGTTCACCTGCCTTGATAAAACGAAATCGTTCGGGATGTTTATACTGCAGTCTGCGCAATGTCTCGGGATTCATGTCATGATATACTTTGGCAATTTCGATAAATGTCCCGACCGTTACTAAATGTCCGTCAGCATAGAACTCATAGACTCTTTGGATTGGTGAAAAATCTGAATTACGAATAATCTCGCTGACCGTATTGTAAGATACTCCCACCATGGTAGCCGCTTCATACCGGGTATAGCCGGCATTAAACAAGTCTCGAATTTCTCGCCTAATCTCATCTTTTTCTTTATCTATTCGGCGAAAGGGCATTCTACTCACAATTTGATGGCAAACTTGCAGCTCTGGACATTTATTGGGTGCTTGCCTAACACTGCCATATTTTTCTTCCACAAGGTGGACGGCTCTGATTAAATCAGCACTTAATTTACTCATTGACAATCATTTCCTCCTAAATTCATCCATGCTAACATTCAACACATCAGCAATTTTTTCCATCAATTCAAAACTTGGCTTTTTAATCTTTCCGTTTTTGAAAGAGTACAACAGAGAGTTACTTTTGAGCCCCATCATATTAGCCAATTTATTAATCGTTAAATGTTTCTGCTCTAAAATCGATTGAATTTGTTCCCACATGTTTTCCTCCATATACAATATATTGATTAATTCAAATTTTAATGCGCAACATATTGCGTATAAAACAATTATGTTATATCATTAGTTATGCGTTAAATTGCCTTCGCCATGGTATCTAACGTAAATAAGCTACACAAGGAGTGATAATTAAATGGCTAAGCAAAATCAATGGGTGTCTCCACACAACGGAAAGTGGTCAGTCACTGGTGAAGGAAATTCCAGAGCTTCAAAAGTGTTCGACAAGAAATCGGATGCTTTAGCTTATGGAAAATCCCGTGCTATGAAAACAAACGGAGAATTAATTGGCCAAGGTAAAAATGGACAAATTAATTTGAAGAATAGCTATGGGAAAGATCCTTTTCCGCCACGAGATAAAGACTAATCTTTATCTTTAAGTGTTAACCGTACCCTGAAACCATCTGCCAATTGATAATTATCCGATGTGATAATGGCAATGGTTTTAGGGTATTTTTCGTCTGTTTCAACCACTATCTTAGTAAAATCCGTTAATGGTTTATCTAATTTACTCATCATTTATTCCTCCCATACCCTGATGGAACAATTATTGTAAAAATATCTGGACCTAGATATTTATCTTTACGTCCATGATAGATTTCAACCGGGCTTTCTTTATCCGGGTTTAAAGTTTCCATCAGCATCAAAATCATCAAATAACACATATCACGTTGTTCTTTGTTCGGGGCATCTTTTAATACGTTTTGAATCTTGATAATTAATTCTTCAGACCTAACCACTTAATCACCCTCCACAATTTCAATTGCTTCTTCTACTGACCTGGCAACACCGTACAACACCGGATATTGCTTAATAAACTGCGCAAATTGCTTCTGATCATCACGTAATCGTCCCGTTTCGTTTTTACATTCAATGAAAAATATCTTACCGTCCGAATGTCTAAACCCGAATAAATCAGGATAGCCTCTTGGTAAACCAGTATCAAACCAGCGGCCATTTTTCATCAGCACTTTACCGACGTTAGCTCTAAAAATCGTACAGTTATGTGCTGAAACTGCAATTCGAATTTCATTTTGAATTTGATGTTCTGCTGTCACTTAATCGCCTCCGATTGATGACGCATTTTATTTAACAATGCGTCACCCATATAAATCCCTATATATCAATGCTTATTAATCATAATTTCAAATTGGTGACGCAAAATGACACTTTTCCTATTAAACTTTTTATATATTCTTATTTATTTTTTTATTTTCATAACAATAAGAGAAAAAGCGTCATTAGCGTCATCAGCAATAGCTAAGGCTTGATATATCAGCCTTTACTAGGTGACGCATCTGCATATAAATGCGTCACCTAAAAATTAAATTGTTTATTTTGAATATTTTCTTTAATCTTGAAGCCTATAAATCCTCTTTCACCTTTTGTACGAAACCTAGAATAACGGTTCCCCAATTCACGATTTAACTTATTTTTACTCATCCCAGAACCATGAATTTTTTCCCAAGTATCCCAAGTCTCGGCAATATCCGTAAAAGAACTACGATAACTACCACCAAAATCAGCTACTTCGCTTAAGAACTGACCGACCGTGTCCATTTCTTCTCGGTATTCGTTATTTTCAGCTTGAACAATTGCTGGTGGCTTTAGTCCTTCACGTTGCCACATTAGGGCTCCGTCAACCGCCCAGTTCAGAATGCCGCTTTTTTCTCGCATCAATTTATCTTTCAAGTGAATGTCTTTTTGATTTTCAGGAATCTGCGCCAGGAAAGGAATGAAAATTAAGCGCCGCCAAATTCCGTGATCAGTGCCTCGAACAATCGGTTTGTTATTAGTAGACATCCAAATAGTTCCGGTTGGCATGAACGTAAAGGGTTCGGCATAAAGCTTTTTAGCAGTAATTGCTTCGCCACCTGTCATTCGTTTAATTAAAGCTTCCGATAAACGAACATCACTTTCAGTTTCCGAAGTGGCAATCATGCGGGCGCCTTTCATCAAAGATAATTCCGACATGGTAGTGCTATCCGTACCGCCAAACTTATTGACTAACAAAATTTCTGGATTGATCGTAACGGCATAACTATTTAAAATCTCACGTAGGGTTTCAACAAATACCGACTTCCCGTTAGCTCCGTTAGTATTGCCACCCTTCCCGTGGAGGATAATAAAATTCTGTTCACTCATGGTTCCGGTCAGTGTATAACCAAATAATTTCTGTACAAATTTGATTAGCGTTTCGTCCGCCTGAAAGATTTGCTGTAAAAATTCTTGCCATCGTGGTGCCTCTGCTGTGGGGGAATATTCGGCAGCGGTAATTTTGGTAAACATATCTTTGTAGGTTGTTTCGTGCAGCTCCCCATTTGATAAATCGACATAGCCGCTAGGCGTATTGACTGTGTTCAACTCCGTATCGAATTCATCAGGAGTTGCTGGAATCAATTTTTTAATTTCATTTAAAGCTGAGGTTTTACCAGCATTTTGTCGAGAACGTTTAATAAATTTTCCTCGAGCTTCTTTAGCAGCCTTTTCGTCTTCTTCACCAGGAACAATGTGCAGTGGCTCTTTGGGTAACTCTTCCACAATTCGATTAAATAATTTGGCAACCGTGTACTTCTTATCCTCATTCCAAACCTGACCATCAAAATACATAAAGCGTCGATTAATGGTGTCGTACTTGGCAATTTTGTAAAACTTATCATAGAATCGTTCTGCGTTACCAGTATCATCATAGGAATAGAACTTATCTCGTTTTTTCTGTCGAGATTGATTCACCCCCGGAATGGATAAATAAAAATCATCTTTCTGCTGTTCTTTTGGCTGGTAAGTGCGAGAGGTATCTGCAATGGCTTTGTTTAGTAACCCAACCCCATACGTGGCTTTACCGTGTTTTTCATCATACTTATCTCGCATCAATCCTGACGAGCGGAAAATTTCATCCATCTTGCCAAAGTCCTTAGCTGTCCAGAAAGCCAAATCATTAGCAAACGACATATCAGCTTCGGATTGACTAGAATACAAGCCTTCCCATTCGCCCCGGTATAACCTTTGAAATCGTTCACCGCTTCGACTAGTAGCCGCTGCTTTAATAATGTCGTTGGTAGCCAAATCATTTGCTTTAACTGTGGAAGGATGAAACAGGTCAACCACTTTACTTTCAGGTTCAATATATTTCTTGTACAAATAATCGACATTCACTTCACGAATCAAATTATTATCAGGATTACCAAAGAAGTTTCCCGTCATCGCAAAGAAACGACCATCTTCATACATCTCACAATTCTTGTGTCGGCGCTTCTCACCGTTAATCGTCCCTTTGACAATAATGTGCAGCCCTTTACCCGATAACGAGATTTCAGAATAACTGTTAGTGTGCTTCATAAAATCACTGACAATGTTATCGGTGTCGCCATGAGTAAATTCTTCGATATCATCAGCCACATTATCAACATCAATTCCAATGTAAGGGGGCTTAAAGTAAAAAGCCAAACCGTCTAAGTTCAATCGGCTAACCGCCGCTAAGGCGGTCTTAAAGTCAGTCCATGTGCTCTCGTCATTAGTCTTTCCTCCGTTTCCGGTCATTGGATTAATAGGAATTTTGGTAAATTTTTTACGCTCTGGCTTCCAAATTTTCTTGTAAACACCCCAGCGTTTCAGCTGTTTTAATTCCGCTGGAATCTGTCCATACATTTACATCACTCCTAGAATGGCAAGTTGTCATCTTGAATATCAATCGTTTCTTTATTTTGTGGGGCTTGCGGATTGGCATTATTTTGAGGTTTCATTTTATTTGGCCAAACATGCTGGACGCTTGGGAAGTTAGTTTTGCCCCAACGTTTTACATTGAGATTTTCATAGGTTTTACCTTTGTACTCCGAGCTTTCATTCCGTACTCGCACTTTAAGGGGTTTACCCACCATGTCATTCATAAAGTCTTCAAACGAGTTATATTGTTTACCGTCTTCCATCCCAGCCGCTTTCGCAATTTGAAAAATCATACTGTCGGGGTATTCACCGGTTTTCTTATTACGGTAAATTCGATGAAAGACATGGGCGTTTTGGAACTTCTGATCAGAGATATCATTTCGAATCACCATGTCAAAGTTCACGTATTCTGCACCCGTATTCTGGTTAGCGCCCTCCTCAACATTGCTAATAAGCACTTCATAGTCACCGTTTTCCACGTTTGTATCTGTAATTTTTGAATAATCAACTTTAAAACTCATGCTGTTTTCCTCCTAGAAATTAAATAGTTTTTGATGCCATTCTTGTTGGCGATTTTCTTTTGAAACATGTTTCTCTTTAGCGATTCGATACGAGTAATAAACCCCACTAATAGATTGATGACTTTTAACAGCAAACTCTTTTAATTCTTCATCGGAAATTTCCTTTACCTGATCTAAACGAATGTGCATCGCTCTTGCTAACGGATAATTAACATTTCCTTTGTTAGTTTGCTTTTGGGCCTTTAATACTCGATAGATAGTCCAGAGTGATCGTTGCCGCTTGGGGCTTTTATTGGCTAGTAACGTTAGCCGCCCTTCTTTGGTACTTAACTCTGCTAATTCAGCTTTGACCTGTTCTTTAGTCCCGTCATAGTCTCGTTCTTCAACTGGTGCCGGTGCCCCACAAAGTGGGCATACTCGTTTTCCATCAATATTTTTCCACTTATGAAAAGTAGCAAAACAGGATTGACAAGTAATAATTCGAATCGCCGATTCTTTCCAATCACCCAGCGACCAATGATGTTCATCATCAGGCAACCCTAGCCGATAAACGTTGCCGACCTGGTCAATAATAATCGACGTTTTGTCTGGCTTATAACGCATCCCTCGCATAGATTGCTGAATATGCACCACCAATGAAGCGGTTGGCCGTAATAACATCACCACCGGTACGTCGGGGACATCAAAACCTTCCCCGACCAGATCCACATTACAAAGGACTTTGATTTTGCCAGCTTTAAAATCTGACATAATTTCATGACGTTTTTTAGCTGGGGTTTTTGCATCACAATGGACGGCTGAAATTCCGTGGCTATTAAATTCAGAAGCGTAGCGCTGGGAATATTCCACATTGTGTGCATATAAGATAGCCTGTTGATTGTTAGCTAACTTTTGATAGTTCTCAACCACATCACCAAAAATCGTTTTTCCAATTGCTTCAGTAATCGAATTATTTGTAAAATCTCCGGTGGATGATTTTTGTAATTGATCTGAATTGACATTATTAATTGAAAAATACCGGTAAGGAGCTAGATAATGATGATCAATCAACCATCTAACCGATTGACCAAGAATCATCGAATCATAAACCGCCTTCAAACCTTTACCATTCATACGCCAAGGACTGGCTGTGAAACCTAAACGAGCAACCTGTGGATAATACTCATAAATTGTCCGGTACGTTTTAGCTAAACTATGGTGCGTCTCATCCGTAATGATTAAATTTGGTTTTGGCAGTTCACCTAAGCGATTTTTAATTTTACCCACTGTCATAATTGTGCAATGCCGAAGGTCGACCCCTTGTTTTTTAAACGAATTGGTAATTTGCTCAACTAATTCTTTACGGTGGACCATAAACAGTACATGACCGCCCTTACTAACCGTTAACCGAGCAATCTCAGCAATGATTACTGATTTACCAGAACCAGCCGGGCTAACAATTAGCACTGCGTGTTTACCCTTCTGTAGTTCGCTTCGGGCTTCGTTCACTAGTTCCGTTTGATACGGATGAAGCTGAAACATTCACATCACTTCCAAAATTAAACAATTCTTCGATTGGTGCGACCGTGCGATCATCGAGTCGATTCTTGGCATAGATCGAATCATTCCCCTGTAAAATGACCCCTCGGCCACCTGTTTTAGGGTTGATCACCAACCGCCCAACTACATCACATAACCCAAGCATGCCATCCAAAACAGATTGACGAATCTCTGGCGCATACTGATTAAACTTTTGCCCATTTTCAGTAGTAATCTCTCGTTGGGTTTCCCAAGCGGTGGTTAAAACATTGATGGGTAATAAATAAAAACTGGTCATTATGCGAGCAAAATAATTTGTCCACTGGGAATAGTCTTGCAACTCATTTGAAATCCCGTTATGACTGTCACGGCCTTTTTCAATAAACCAATCTTTTTCAAAGCTTGAAACATTATCAATCACCAAATTGTCATAATTTTTAGCAAGTTCTTTCGCCTCTCGTAAGAAGTCTTCAACTTGCTTTTCGGGATGAGTTCGATCAAGCTCGATCACATCAACATTAGGTGTTCCGGCCAATACCTTAGCTGAATTATCTAAATCAAAAACCAACGTTTTACCGGTTAGGAATTTAACGGAACTCGTTTTTCCTGTCCCGGGTTTTGAATAAAGAATGATCCGCCAATTCTTGGTACGCTGAAGGTCTTTAGCCTGCATAATTTTCATTTAGCCACCAACCCTTTCATATTGAATACCTTTGTTGTCCATATAAGCTTTTAACAGGTTCATTTCAGGAATTGTCGTTGTGATTTTCAAAACCACACTGTGCGAAACCACTTCGCCGGTCGTTTTATCAATGGTCTGATTCCCTTTTTGAACTTGATTGACCTTTTCAGCTGCTACTTGCGCTTCGGCTCTCTGTTGAGCTTCTTGGTTGCGCCGTACTTGGTTATCAATCGCTTGAATCAGATAATTCACATCTTGCCCTTGCTTCAGTTGGTCAATCCAGCCAGCTGGATCAATGTTGTATGCTTGGGCATACTTGGTAATGGCATTAATCCCCGTTTCTAAATCATCGTGCTGTTTCTTGATGTAGCCCATCACGTCAGCAATGCCTTCAGTTACTTTTTTCTTAGAAGTTGATTTATTAAGCCAAGTGGGGTCAATTTCAACTTCATCGGGGTTAACGTGATAGTTGGGTGCCATCTCGTCAATCAACGCTTGAACGTGCTCTAAGCGGGTCTGTCGTTGATGTTCTTCCAGTTCCTTTAAACCAACATCAATCGGGTTAATTGAAGCGTCTAGCGTTGCTTCTAAATCCTTAATTTGATTAGCGAAAGCCTCGTAAGGTTCAGCGTACTTTTTCTTGATCTCTTTTCGCTTGTCGTCTAGAGCAGCTTTTAGTTTCCTCAATTCTGCCCGACTAGTCTTGGCTTCTTTTTCTGTGGAAGTCGACACTGCTAAATTCTGATACTTAGCGGCATACGCTTCCACAGCAGTTTTTAGCTGGTCAAAATTGTTAATCGAAATCACCGTGGGTCGATAATCAATCGTGTAGTCCGGTAACTTTAAGTCACTTGCCATAGATAAATAACCTCCTCATTAATTGAGTAAATTGCTGAAATCTCGTATACTTAACTTGAAAAATATTTTTGCTAAAGTTTTAACGCCCGCTGGTTGCCGCCGGTGGGCATTTTTGTGTCTTGATAACATTTATTTACCTCCCACGCCCCGCAGTTCATCCAGCAAAGCATCAATATTAGATTGCGATTTCGTTGTAGGACCAATTAATGCTTCTTTCACCTCATTAACTAAGTTGTTTAACCCCGCATTCATCTTTGCCGCCTGGTCAGCCTTTTCAATCGAGGTGATAATTTCGATTTCGGTATGCACTAAACTTGGTAGCTCCACCGGTTCAACTTTGTTGATTGCTTGATGCACCTTTTCCAAACTCTCTAACAATAACTTTTTGTATTCTGTGTTCATTTACGTTTCCTCCTGTGTTTTTGTGATTACACCTTTGCTATACTTAAATAGAAAGGTGGTGAAAATAATGAGTTTTGCAAAATCTAACTTTATACGTGGACTTGGCGTAATTCCAAGTGCATTAGAAGATAGCAAAGACGAACTACTGTTGATAACAGATGCAACAATTATTTCTGGAAAATTAGTCAAAAATGCTGATGATTTAGAAAAGGGCAGTATTTTTCAATCTACGTATTCCGCTCTCACTGAATCATTAAATGAAAACCGTAAAAAACTTTTTACTAAATTTTCAAAAGGGTTCTCAGATAAATCGACCTTTTCAAAATTTAAAATCGATTATCTTCAAAACCAAGAAGACATAATTTTTATGAAAGATGTCAAAATCATAAAAATTGGTTCTACTTCCCAGACGGACATTCCTTTTCTTGCTGTAGATACAAGTAAAGTCATAGGAGCCACTTGGGGGTCTGCAAATATTACTTCTTCTCAGGACTAATTGAAATACGCTGCGTACGCTCTTGGTTACTTGCAATAACCTGGAGCGTTTTATTTAGCTGATCGAGTTCGTCGATAAGTGCCAAATCAGTTTCGTATCCCTGAAATACATTTTCTCTAGAAGCAGAAGTGTACTTCCATTTTAATTTTTCGTTCATTTTTTCCGTCCCTTCTTGTGCCTGGCATTACTCGTGTCAAACTGTTCAATAACAAGCGCTACTATGAAAATTCCAACCAATATATATAAACTAGTCAAACCATTCTCTCCAAAAATCAGCTTGTTTTCCTCGAGCTTTCATAACTTTGTATTTTCGATATTCAGAACCTAAGAAAAAGGTGAATCCCGAAAATAGCAACCAGCCAACCCATGTTGGTAAATTCAGAACCATATTTATCATTCCTTCATGTAAATCCGTCCCAGGGGTTTTTACATTTTATATTGTTTCAAAAATTCATCAATGTCCTGTTTGTCAATTTTGCTACCGAATGGCGTCATGGTAACCTTTAAACCCAGCGCCATGTACTTGTGCAATGTGTTATATGAGCCGATACCCATATATTTCATTGCTTCCTTATAATTCAAGTAGCGTTTTTCAGTTACTTCCACAGTGGGCACCTCCTAGTTCAATCCCAGCACTTTGTAAATCTCTTTACGAATCTGAATCGAACGTGGTGACATATCACCGTGGATAGCTCGGTTCAAAACCTGCGGATTAACATTGAGTAACTTCGCAAGCTCAACTTGTGTCATGTCGCGTTCGATCAAAGCACCTTTGATTTTCTTCTTGATTTCTTTAGCGCCTTGAACAATGATTTCTTCAGTCATTTAACCACCTCCTTTCTGCTATACTTTGTGATAAAGGTGGTGAAAATATGAGTTTTTATGATTGGTTACAAGAGTTTGTTGATGTTAATCTCCCAATTGGCGATTTTGCCAAAGATGCCAAGGCTGACAAAACCTTCCCTAAAAATGTTTCAGATTGGAAAGCCTTGGAACAGTACATTAAAACCGTTAATCCTCAAAATCCAGAACTAGAAATTATCCGTAATGTTTTTAATTACTATCTAGCTGAAAAGAATCGTTAATCAGCAAAATCCAATAATTAGCTGGAAGTTCAATATCTCGTTGGCTATATTTTCCTTGCAGCTTAGCCTCTGCATAGATACCGCCACGTAATAATCGAGCTTCTTTTCTTTTACTCAACTCCTTTATTAAATCAACCGTTGAAATTTTTCGCAGCTTAGGATGTTCCTCATTACTGTGGTCATTAATAAGGTCATCAATTGTTACATCCAAGTGTTTTGCGATCCTCTGCAAAGATAAGGCTGAAGGCTGACTACTTTTCCATTTCGAAATTGAACCATTTGAAAATCCAACTTGGCGCTCAATTTCAGCAATTGATAATTGTTTGAGATAGGCATAATGCTTAACGTTGCTGTAAATTGACATCTGCTCACCTCCCTTCTGTTATTTGTTCATCAAGTAATTGACAAAATAACAGCTATACTGTAATATAAAGCCATAACAAAGAAAGCAATAAAAGCCTAATAACATTCACTCGCCAAAGTATCGTTATTTTTGTGCTCCTTTTTAATTGCTTAATTACTTGATGAACTTATAATAACAGGTGTGCTGTTATTGTGCAAGCATTTTTTACAGTATTTCTGTTATTTTTCTTCGTCATGTCCGGGAGAATCCTATAATGTCGGTATATGACAACATTAAAAAATATGCTAAAAAAAGAGGAATGAACTTACAAACTGTGGCCAAAAAATCTGGTTTAAGCCGCAATGTTATTTATCAGTACAACAAGGGGGTAAATCCTACTTTAGAAACGTTAACTGTAATTGCTAAGGTCTTGGATGTTGATGTCAGTAAACTTTTGGGGGATGATACATCAATATCAAAAAAGGAGGCTAAGAAAAAGCCTACCGTAGATTTAAACAAAGATGACGCTATTTTAACCTTCGATGGAAAACCTATTCCAGAGGAAGATATGGAATTAATTAAAAGATTATTGGGGAAGTGATGCTGGTGGATGATTTAATAACAGGTTTACTTAATTTTGCATATGATAATAACATTGGTTACGAGTTAACTCGCTTGTTGGATGCTTATACACCTTCTTTAGCAGATACCCGCAATCGAAAAATTATTATTAACATGGGATATTATCGTCCACGCCAGATTCCTTTACAAATTGGTCACGAAATTACCCATGTTCTTAATGAAGACCGTTCTTTTCATAATTTAATAGGTTTTGAATCTATTTATAGTGATCCAGAGATTGAATTAGAAGCTGATCGTGGCGGAATTCGATTATTATTGCCTTATTACATTGAGGGAAAAGAACTAGAACAAATCAACGTCAAGAATTTTATGGATCTTTTTGATATTCCAAGTCATTTGCATAAAACGGTCGTGGAGGAAATTCATAAGTATGTTGAAAAGCATTATTAATTTGAGGTGATTATTTTGGAAAATTCATTTACCGAAATGATGAGATCTAACGGTGTTATTTATGTAAACAATCACATTGAATTTCGTGATACTTTAATGCGTTGGATTGCCATATACTTCTCTGGCAAGCGGTACAGATACAACGGGGAAATTCTAAGCGAAAGAGATTCAGAAGAAGTTGCGTTTGGACTAATTTATCTTTTCGATTATCTGGAACGAACACATAGGAAGAAATCGTAACCATCATTTTTTGACCAAACACTGATGTCATAAAAAGCTGAAATATCTGGAGGAGTGTCTGTGCATGAAAAAAGTAATAAATATGGGAATTATTGCTACAAGCTTATTTTTGCTTGCGGGGTGTGGAAGTAGTAATTCATCAAGCAAAAACAGTTCAAAATCTTCTGATAATAACACCCATGTGGTAAAGACTCAGAAAAAGAAAGATCGATATTTCGAAAATAATTATCTTAAACTTGAAGATTTCACACTCAAAATCACAAAAACTTCTGTTATTCCTGCAGGGCAAAAAGGAAATGACTATAGCAAAAAGCCGATTTTCGCCATCTGGTATACAGTAAAAAATACCAGTGGAAAAAGAATTGACGCAACGGTTGCTTCCTCGGTTTTAGAAGCCTCACAGGCAACTAAGAGTACTGATCATGAATTAGATAACGCGATTGCTCCTGATGATGAGTTAATGAAAACTCAAAGCGATGTAATCAAAAAAGGTAAAACTGCCAAAGGCGCAATGGCATGGGAACTTTCTAGCACGAAAACTCCAATTAAAGTTCGTGCAACCCCGATTGGTGTAGATTCAACTGTTGGTATTCAAACGTATAAGATTCAATAATTAAATAAAAAAAGCAGCACATCCCCCACTCGCCAAAGTTTAGGATGTGCCCCAGATAATTACTACATATACAAGGGTTAACTATACCCTTTTACTTAATATTACATGAAAGGTGGTGATACCGCAATATTCCCTTAAAATCCGTCCCGGGGTAGAAAGAGGAATAAATAATGGCAAAAATAAGAAGTTATAAAAACAAGAAAAACGAAACCCGATACGAATTTCAACTATTTATTGGTACTGACGCTCTGACTGGTAAAAAGAGAACCACTAGACGTCGTGGCTTTAAGACCAAAAAGGAAGCGCAGCTCACATTATCACGTTTAAAACTACAGGTTGAAAATGGGGAATTGGAAACAAAAGGAGCATCCCGCCATGAAACATTTGGCAACCTCTATGACCTGTGGTTTAAGCAGTACAAAAACACTGTTAAAGAAAGCACATGGGCAACCACGAAGCGTATTTTCAGGCTTCACATTTTGCCAGTCTTTGAGAAATACCGTGTGGAAAAGATCACGGTTGTGGATTGCCAAAAAGCCGTTAATGCGTGGTTCGAGAATGGTCTATCACAATATCATCGATTTATAAACTATACTGCTAAAGTTTTAGATTTTGCGATTTCCATGGAATTAATTGACCGCAATCCAGCTAAGCAGGTCATTATTCCTAGGAACACTCAAAACACTGTTCAACAAAATTTAGAAAATTATTACGATAAGAATGATTTAAAAAAATTCTTTAAATTCCTAAAGGATGCCGACTTAAATCCACAAGCCTACATTTTCTTTCGTTTAGCTGCTTTCTCAGGAATGCGTAAATCAGAAATGTTGGTTCTTAAGTGGAGTGATATTAATTTTCGCAGCAATTCAATCAGCATCACTAAAACCCAATCTCGCGGCGCTGGTAACCGTCTAGTTATCCAAACACCCAAGACAATTCGAAGTGAGCGAACGGCTTACATTGACGCTAAAACGGCCCAAATTTTACGTAACTGGCAAAAAGAGCAGCAAAAGTATTTACAAGCAATGGGCTTTCCTATCGGTGACAATTTAGTTTTTTCAAACGAAAAAAATGAAATGTTCCAACCCGTTAAACCACAACTATGGCTAAAATATGTAATCGATAACTTTGATTTAAAGAAAGTTACAGTTCATGCTTTTCGACACACGTATGCAACCCTCTCATTCGCCGCAGGAGCCTCTATTAAGTCAGTTCAAGAGCAGTTAGGACATTCGTCTTATAAAACAACGATGGACGTTTACACGGCAACTACGAAGCAAGAACAGAATGAGGCAACAAAGAAACTTGCAAGGTATTTAGATTTCTAAAAACTTTATTCAAAACTGGCTAACTTTTGGCTAACTTTTTACTGACAATCAGTGACACTCAAAGAAATCGAATGTACAAAAAAGCCCGTCCTCATAGGCTTTTTGACAACCTATAAGAACGGGCGAAACTCAATTATTGGGCTAGCTGGGTTCGAACCAGCGCATCACGGGATCAAAACCCGTTGCCTTACCTCTTGGCTATAGCCCAAGAATAAAATGGAGGGGAGTGGATTCGAACCACCGAACCCGAAGGAGCGGATTTACAGTCCGCCGCGTTTAGCCAGACTTCGCTACCCCTCCGCAATCTGTGTCGGTATCAAACCAACGAATATAATAATACAAAATTATCGCTATTTCGTCAAGCAAAATTTTTAAAAAAGTTGAATTGTTTTTAACTGCTTTAGCCACTCACTATAAAAGGTATTGGTTTGCCACTCATTATGGTGATGATTATGGTATCCAACTGCACCGTTATAATACCATGTGTTTCCAATTTTCCTGGGATTCATATGATCATGAATGTGTCCAAAAATAACAATGGGGACAGCATATTCGTCAATCAGTTGCCCGACTTTCACACTACCGAGCATTGCATTAGCCATGTTCCAAAATCGATTATCACCTGTATATCGAATAAACAATTGATTTGGAACAAAGTGTGTCATTAAAACAACCCTTTTTTGCGCCTTTTGGGCCATCTCAAGCTGCTTTTTTAATTCGTCAATAACTATTCCCTCTCGTTGTGGATCGCTCATAGGCTGCTTAATAAGGCTATCTATCCAATAGGCCATTTTCCATTGGTGAAACTGTGCTTCTGTTTTTCCGGTGTTCTTTGCAAATGAATAGTCATACCAACCATTTAGCCCTATAATTCGATAATTTGTCTCCGGAATATCAAAATAGTGATTATTTAAATAACCCGGCCAATGTCCATTTTCCAATTGATCATAGGTCACGTTTCGTATCATATCGTGATTGCCAGCGATAAACAACACTTGAGTACTAGATAGTTGTCCTGACAATTGCTGAATATAACTGACAGTTTCGTGAAAATCATTAAACAAATCACCTGCCACTAAATAATAATCAGTTTTATTTTCAGTTAAATATTGAGCTTGCTGATGAATGATGCCGTCAGTTGGTACTTTATTCAAATCCAAGTGGTTGTCACTAGAGGCTGCTATTCGAATCATCTTTTATCTCCTCATAAAAAATGTGCTATCCCAAGTAGGATAACACATTTTATGCACTTTAAAACTAATTGACGCCTTCCATTAATTTCTTAATTGGTTTAATTAAAAAGGCTAATAGAATACCCGCGACAACTGCAGCAATTGCAACCATCGTAAAGTACCTGACTTCATTGTCTGGCGTATAGTATTTAACGATTTGAGAATTGACAGCTTGAGCTGCAGAATCGGCTAGGAACCACATGCTCATCATTTGCGATTCAAACGATTTCGGCGCCAACTTGGTTGTCACAGAAAGCCCAATTGGTGAAATAAGCAATTCAGCAACTTCGACAATTGCCCAACTTCCGATTAACCAAAATGGACTTACTTTAGCAGAGCTGCCAAACAACGCAACGGGAATGACCATAAAGAGATATGAAAGTCCTGCAATCATAAGACCAAGTGAAAATTTACTTGGCGAACTTGGCTGTTTCTTACCCAGTTTAATCCAAAGCCATGCAAAGAATGGCGTGTACAGCATAATAAAGAATGGGTTCAATGACTGATACCAGCTTGCGGGAATCTGGAAACCAAATAAACTATTATTAGTTTGGTTAGCCGCAAAAAGCGCTAGAACACTTGACCCTTGCTCCTCAATTGCCCAAAAAATAGCAGCAGCAATAAATAATGGAATGTAAGCAATGACACGCGAGCGTTCTGTGCTGGTGATCTTCTTGCTGGTGATGATGATAATGAAATAGATAATTGGTGTTGCAACGGCAATAACACTTAATAAGGTAATAAAGTTACCAATGTTTAAAGCACCCATAACGTTCATTAAGAGTAATATCAACGCAAAGACAACGACACCAAGTCCAACCTTGACGGACAATTTTTTGACATCTTCAGGTTCCAATGGATCGGAAGCGTACAAACTTGAGCTTGGAAGATGCTTCTTTCCACCACGGATATACTGAAGTAATCCAAAAAACATACCGATAGCAGCAAGTGAAAAACCTAAATGAAAATTAACATGCTGCCCGAGATACCCAACAAGAATTGGTGAAATAAAGGAACCAAAGTTAATACCAAAAACAAAAATTGTAAAACCGGAATCTCGTCGATTGTCGTATTCAGTATATAAATCGCCAACCATTTCAGAGATATTTGGTTTTAATAGACCGGTTCCCAACGTGATTAAAACGATTGAGACAAACAAAGCAATCGAACCCAGTGGCATTGATAGTGCAATATGACCAAACATGATCAATATACCACCATAAAAAACAGTTCTTCGACTACCTAAAATTCGGTCACTAATAAATCCGCCGACAACTGATGACAAATAAACAAGTGACCCGTAAATTGACATGATTGACGCAGCCAAGCCAGGCTCAAAACCAAGTCCACCCTTAGCCACACTCCAATACATGTAGTAAAGAAGAATTGCGCGCATCCCGTAGTAACTGAACCGCTCCCACATTTCTGTAAAGAACAATGTAGAAAGCCCACGAGGTTGGCCGAAGAATGACGTATCTGCACGTTTCTCCTGGTCACTTTGACCTTGTTGTTGCATGTGACACCCTCCAAAAAATAAATCTAATCCGTTTAACAGATTGTTAGCGGGATTAGATCTTTATTTAAAATTACTCTCGTTTAAAGAATAAATCATAAGAGTAATTATAAGCTAGATACACAACGAATTCAACAAACCCTATCCTCTAATAAAGCTGTCTCAACAGGCAAATGCCTTTACATCGCTGATTTTTCTTCAGTAATTTATTTTTTGGAATTTAAGATTATCGGAATGAAACGCTTAACTATAAAATAGATAGTCTCAGTGTTCATTAATGTATCCTGAGCATGCGTTAATAAAACTGAATATTGTAGTTGTTGCGCATGCTGCATTATTTTATTTTGTTCAATGTGCGCTTTTTTAAGCCAATTATAAGCCGTTGATAAATTTTCAGTATGATCTTGTTTTTCTACTGAATTTGATAATTGATCCAATATCTCAGCTAATATTTTCTTTGCATGTCCCGAATACATTAACATCGACATTGCAATTTGATTAAGTTCATCATCATTCACTTACATGGCCTCTGCTGGTGTGAACTCATTCATAATAAATTTAACTAACTTTTCTCCATTGGCCCACCCATAAACATCATCTGGAATTGTCTTCACCTTGGCTCTGCCATCAATCATTTTGATTTCTTTATCGTGATATGACGCCTGAGGAGCAATTAAAACTAAATCAATATTGCTATCCAAATATGTATCTGCTTTGGTATAATCTGCAGAAATCAGGTTAAATTGAGCGTCATAGACTTCCATAAATGACTTAGCAGATTTTAAAAGGAAGTTACTTGAAATACCATTTTCACAAATTAATAATACATTTTTCATTTAAAAGATCCCCTTTAACTATTTATCTTACTTATACAGATTATCACATCGTCCAATTTTTAGCAAGTACCAATATAAGACTAACTATTAACAATGCCTGTATATAAGCTTTTAATTTCATATTAATGTATATACCAATTTCAATCGCCAATCTATACCAATTTATTTTAAAGACTTATCCCAGAAGAATAAGTTCATTTATAACCTTATGTTTTTTTAAAAAACTATAAGGTTATAAAATATTTGCTCATCTAATAGATTTTTGAAGTAGGCAAAGCATATAATGGATTTCGAAGTTTAAGATTATTAACATTTGAAAAATGTTAAATTATTTTTTCTTAAATTAAAAAAGTTATGTTGGGGAGGAGTTTAAGATTATGAAAAAAATGGTATTTATTGCCGGGGTTAGTTTAGCAATTCCATTTATATTCGCAAGTGCAGCAAGCGCCAGCTATTACAGTAGCAACGCATTGAAATTAAAGGTTCGGCCTGTAAATAATTCACAAACTAAAATTGCCGGCACTGCTACAAAGGGATCCAGCGTTAATTTTTATCAAGATGGTGATTTAAAAGCCAAAGCAACGACTAATTCTTCTGGGCATTTTACGATTCCGTTAAAATATACGCTCTCACATATTGGAAGCTATAAAATAACCGCCACTAAATTTAATTACCGACCAGTTAGCCAAACGTTTAAAGTAGCAATGTATCCTTATACTGCTCAAATTAAGCCAATTCAGGCTCAAATTGATACATTGCAAAAACAACTTGATTCTATTCAGTCTCAATTATCTACTATGCAAAGCACAGCGGATGGACTAGCTAATAGTGATACTTCCTCTGCAGACTACCAACGTGCATTTACGGCCGCTGGTAGTAATCCACAGGCTTTTCAAGCTAGTTATCTCGGGTTAGAACAACAATCAATTGATATTCAAAATCAAATTTCACCATTACAGGCACAAATTCAACATTATCAAGATCTGAGTGAACAATAATTTTACTAGTGAATAAAACTGATCATTTTTTTAGTTCGTATTGGTATATAAAAGTCTTCACATTAAAAAAGATTAAGTCATTATGCGATTTCCTGCAATTTTTTACGGCGTTAGTTTTCCTGTAGCTATGATAGCTATCATCAGTAGTATGATTTCTTTACTGTTGATAGCCTGCTTTTATGCTTCAATTAATGGGCCTTAGCCTTTATATCCATTTGTCTTCAATAAACTTTAGGAAGACTTCTGGCTATGATTATTGCTTGTCAACTTTGAAATAAAGAGTTAAGCGTGTTTAGTATGAGTTTATTGAAATTTGATTCTAATGAAAGGACCTATCATTAGAATGTCTATCAAAAAAGTGTCATAACTATCAAACAAATCTGATAGTTATGACACTTTTTTGCAGACCGAATTTTAAACGATCAAGTTAGCTTGCCTGCAAAGGCCCATATTTTTTACGGTGAACCTTGATGAACATTGGTTGATTAAGACGAGGTTATTGGGGGATTAACCACTGCTTTTATAAGTCATGTGATGCGAATCATCAAAAAAACGGAAATGACATAACCTGCGTGGTTATATCATTTCCGTTTAAATTTCGTTTATAACTCAGTATGCCGGCTGCAGGAGTTGAACCTGTGACCCTCGGTTTACGATACCGATGCTCTACCAGCTGAGCTAAGCCGGCGAAAGATTAGACAAAAATGCTAACGTCTTGTTAGCACCATAATCAATCTCCGGCAGGCGGGCTCGAACCGTCGACAACCTGATTAACAGTCAGGTGCTCTACCAACTGAGCTATGCCGGAATAATTGCGTGGCAACGTCCTACCCTTGCAGGGGGCGATCCCCCAACTACTCTTGGCGTGCAGAAGCTTAACGACTGTGTTCGGCATGGGAACAGGTGTATCCTTCTGGCTATCGCCACCACACTATTTTCCTGAAAGAACTTCGTTCTCTCAAAACTAGCTAATATTAATTTTCTGCCTTCAAACACCATTTCTACTTGGTTAAGTCCTCGACCGATTAGTATTGGTCCGCTCCGTGCATCGCTGCACTTCCACTTCCAACCTATCTACCTGATCATCTCTCAGGGGTCTTACTTCCATATAGGAATGGGAAATCTCATCTTGAGGCGAGTTTCACACTTAGATGCTTTCAGCGTTTATCTCATCCATACATAGCTACCCAGCGGTGCGCCTGGCGGCGCAACTGGTACACCAGCGGTATGTCCATCCCGGTCCTCTCGTACTAAGGACAGCTCCTCTCAAATTTCCTACGCCCGCGACGGATAGGGACCGAACTGTCTCACGACGTTCTGAACCCAGCTCGCGTACCGCTTTAATGGGCGAACAGCCCAACCCTTGGGACCGACTACAGCCCCAGGATGCGATGAGCCGACATCGAGGTGCCAAACCTCCCCGTCGATGTGGACTCTTGGGGGAGATAAGCCTGTTATCCCCAGGGTAGCTTTTATCCGTTGAGCGATGGCCCTTCCATACGGAACCACCGGATCACTAAGCCCGACTTTCGTCCCTGCTCGACCTGTCTGTCTCGCAGTCAAGCTCCCTTCTGCCTTTACACTCGTCGAATGATTTCCAACCATTCTGAGGGAACCTTTGGGCGCCTCCGTTACTGTTTGGGAGGCGACCGCCCCAGTCAAACTGCCTACCTGACACTGTCTCCCGCCACGCTAAGTGGCGCGGGTTAGAGTGTTCACACAGCGAGGGTAGTATCCCACCAATGCCTCCACCGAAACTAGCGTTCCGGCTTCAACGGCTCCTACCTATCCTGTACAAGCTGTGTCAACACCCAATATCAAGCTACAGTAAAGCTCCATGGGGTCTTTCCGTCCTGTCGCGGGTAACCTGCTTCTTCACAGGTATCTCAATTTCACCGAGTCTCTCGTTGAGACAGTGCCCAGATCGTTACGCCTTTCGTGCGGGTCGGAACTTACCCGACAAGGAATTTCGCTACCTTAGGACCGTTATAGTTACGGCCGCCGTTTACTGGGGCTTCATTTCTGGGCTTCGCCGAAGCTAACTCATCCACTTAACCTTCCAGCACCGGGCAGGCGTCAGCCCCTATACGTCATCTTACGATTTTGCAGAAACCTGTGTTTTTGATAAACAGTCGCCTGGGCCTTTTCACTGCGGCTGGCCATGTGGCCAGCACCCCTTCTCCCGAAGTTACGGGGTCATTTTGCCGAGTTCCTTAACGAGAGTTCACTCGCTCACCTGAGGATTCTCTCCTCGACTACCTGTGTCGGTTTGCGGTACGGGTAGTTGATGACTCACTAGAAGCTTTTCTCGGCAGTGTGACGTGGGTTGCTTCCCTACTTAAATTTCGGTCCTCATCACCACTTGTCAACCCGCCAAAAAGCATTTGACTCTTTGACTGACTCGTGGCTTGAACATGCCTTTCCAACTGCATGCACAACTTAGCCTCCTGCGTCCCTCCATCGCTCAAACATCATCAACTAGTACAGGAATCTCAACCTGTTATCCATCGCCTACGCCTTGCGGCCTCGGCTTAGGTCCCGACTAACCCTGGGAGGACGAGCCTTCCCCAGGAAACCTTAGTCATTCGGTGGATCAGATTCTCACTGATCTTTCGCTACTCATACCGGCATTCTCACTTCTAAGCGCTCCACCGGTCCTTGCGGTCCGGCTTCGTTGCCCTTAGAACGCTCTCCTATCACCTGAACAAAGTTCAGGTCCGCAGTCTCGGTAATATGCTTAGCCCCGGTAAATTTTCGGCGCGGGATCACTCGACTAGTGAGCTATTACGCACTCTTTAAATGGTGGCTGCTTCTGAGCCAACATCCTAGTTGTCTATGCAACTCCACATCCTTTTCCACTTAGCATATATTTAGGGACCTTAACTGGCGGTCTGGGCTGTTCCCCTTTCGACGATGGATCTTATCACTCATCGTCTGACTCCCGGATAAAAATCAATGGTATTCGGAGTTTATCTGAACTTAGTAACCCATGACGGGCCCCTCGTCCAAACAGTGGCTCTACCTCCATGATTCTACGTCCGAGGCTAGCCCTAAAGCTATTTCGGAGAGAACCAGCTATCTCCAAGTTCGTTTGGAATTTCACCGCTACCCACACCTCATCCCAGCACTTTTCAACGTACACGGGTTCGGCCCTCCAGTGCGTTTTACCGCACCTTCAGCCTGGACATGGGTAGATCACCTGGTTTCGGGTCTACAGCAACATACTTCAACGCCCATTTCAGACTCGCTTTCGCTGCGGCTCCGGCTTTAACACCTTAACCTTGCATGCAACCGTAACTCGCCGGTTCATTCTACAAGAGGCACGCTATCACCCATTAACGGGCTCTAACTGCTTGTAGGCACATGGTTTCAGGAACTGTTTCACTCCCCTTCCGGGGTGCTTTTCACCTTTCCCTCACGGTACTGGTTCACTATCGGTCACTAGGGAGTATTTAGCCTTGGGAGATGGTCCTCCCGGATTCCGACGACGTTTCACGTGTGTCGCCGTACTCAGGATCCTGAACTGAGGGTGCTGGATTTCACCTACGGGGCTATCACCCTGTTTCGCCAATCTTCCCAGATTGTTCGGTTATCCATCACTTTGGTAACTCAAATGTTCAGTCCTACAACCCCAATGAGCAAGCTCATTGGTTTGGGCTGTTCCCCGTTCGCTCGCCGCTACTGAGGGAATCGAAATTTCTTTATTCTCCTGTGGGTACTGAGATGTTTCAGTTCCCCACGTCTACCTCTACTCAGCTATGAATTCACTGAGCAGTAACAGTCGATTAAAACTGCTGGGTTTCCCCATTCGGAAATCTCCGGATCAAAGCTTACGTACAGCTCCCCGAAGCATATCGGTGTTAGTCCCGTCCTTCATCGGCTCCTAGTGCCAAGGCATCCACCATGCGCCCTTGATAACTTAACCTAAGTATCCTACGGATACTTTAGTTAATTGAGTATTTGCGATTTTTTACTTAGTTAACAAACTCAAAATAACGCGGTGTTCTCGGTTGAAATTGGATTATATCCAATTCAATAAATTACAGAAAATTAATATTATCTAGTTTTCAAAGAACCAAGTTTGAGAGTAGACCTCTCAAAACTGAACAAAACTTTCGACATTGTGTAGGTTTCCGAATTTTCCTTAGAAAGGAGGTGATCCAGCCGCAGGTTCTCCTACGGCTACCTTGTTACGACTTCACCCTAATCATCTGTCCCACCTTAGACGGCTGGCCCCCGAAGGTTACCTCACCGGCTTTGGGTGTTACAAACTCTCATGGTGTGACGGGCGGTGTGTACAAGGCCCGGGAACGTATTCACCGTGGCATGCTGATCCACGATTACTAGCGATTCCAACTTCATGTAGGCGAGTTGCAGCCTACAATCCGAACTGAGAACGGCTTTAAGAGATTAGCTTGACCTCGCGGTTTCGCGACTCGTTGTACCGTCCATTGTAGCACGTGTGTAGCCCAGGTCATAAGGGGCATGATGATTTGACGTCATCCCCACCTTCCTCCGGTTTGTCACCGGCAGTCTCGCCAGAGTGCCCAACTAAATGCTGGCAACTGACAATAAGGGTTGCGCTCGTTGCGGGACTTAACCCAACATCTCACGACACGAGCTGACGACAACCATGCACCACCTGTCATTCCGTCCCCGAAGGGAACGCCTAATCTCTTAGGTTAGCAGAAGATGTCAAGACCTGGTAAGGTTCTTCGCGTAGCATCGAATTAAACCACATGCTCCACCGCTTGTGCGGGCCCCCGTCAATTCCTTTGAGTTTCAACCTTGCGGTCGTACTCCCCAGGCGGAGTGCTTAATGCGTTAGCTGCAGCACTGAAGGGCGGAAACCCTCCAACACTTAGCACTCATCGTTTACGGCATGGACTACCAGGGTATCTAATCCTGTTCGCTACCCATGCTTTCGAGCCTCAGCGTCAGTTGCAGACCAGACAGCCGCCTTCGCCACTGGTGTTCTTCCATATATCTACGCATTTCACCGCTACACATGGAGTTCCACTGTCCTCTTCTGCACTCAAGTCTCCCGGTTTCCGATGCACTTCTCCGGTTAAGCCGAAGGCTTTCACATCAGACCTAAAAAACCGCCTGCGCTCGCTTTACGCCCAATAAATCCGGACAACGCTTGCCACCTACGTATTACCGCGGCTGCTGGCACGTAGTTAGCCGTGGCTTTCTGGTTGGATACCGTCACGATGTCAACAGTTACTCTGACACCCGTTCTTCTCCAACAACAGAGTTTTACGAGCCGAAACCCTTCATCACTCACGCGGCGTTGCTCCATCAGACTTTCGTCCATTGTGGAAGATTCCCTACTGCTGCCTCCCGTAGGAGTTTGGGCCGTGTCTCAGTCCCAATGTGGCCGATTACCCTCTCAGGTCGGCTACGTATCATTGCCTTGGTGAGCCATTACCTCACCAACTAGCTAATACGCCGCGGGTCCATCCCAAAGTGATAGCCGAAACCATCTTTTAAACAAAAACCATGTGGTTTTTGTTGTTATGCGGTATTAGCACCTGTTTCCAAATGTTATCCCCCGCTTCGGGGCAAGTTACCCACGTGTTACTCACCAGTTCGCCACTCGTCTTAATGTCAAATCAGTTAAATGCAAGCACTCAACTTCATTGACCAAGACGCGTTCGACTTGCATGTATTAGGCACGCCGCCAGCGTTCGTCCTGAGCCAGGATCAAACTCTCATCTTAAAATCAAAATGATCATTTGTGACTCATTGATTATTTTTTATTGTTACTAGCGAATTGACTTCGCAATTTGTTAATTGGCTTCGATTAAAATCGAAGCACCCTACACAATTTGTTTGTCGAAAATTTTATTCAGTTTTCAAAGGTCTACCTGAGTTGTTAGCAGCAATCCCTCGCTGTTGACAACTATTTAATATTACCATGCTGAGAAGTGATTGTCAACAAAACTTTTGAATTAACTTTTTGATTGAATCCGTTTGGCTTGTTCACTCACTGAAACAGCATAAATAAATATACCGAATAAATCGCGATTCGTCAAGGCATAAATTCAAAAAAATAGGATTAACGACTCACAAGGTACCGGGCTTGTTTCTGCATATAGACGATAGTGAAGCTAAAGCCGAACAACTAAGAATCATACGGCAAATTAATTCGGAAATAAAAGTGGTATACACGTTAAAAGTCAACTATCTAACATTAGTGTTTCGTCTTTTTGTTTTTCGATTTTTTTTGAATACAAAAAGAAAAAGTTTCAATAACCTCGCGTAAAGCAAGCCTATTGAAACTTTAACTTAAGTATACGGTCTATTCTTTTTCAGAGTTATCTTCTGGTCTCATAGTTGGGAAAAGAAGAACATCTCTAATAGATGGTGCATCTGTCAACAGCATAACCAAACGATCAATGCCGATCCCCAAACCACCTGTTGGCGGCATACCATACTCCAGAGCCTCAATATAATCTTCATCAATACCTTCAGCTTCGTCATTACCTTCTTGACGTTCTTTAACTTGAGCTTCGAAGCGCTGACGTTGATCAATTGGATCATTCAATTCAGTAAAGGCATTAGCAAATTCGTTTGTTAAAATATACAGTTCAAATCGATCAGTGAAACGTGGGTCTTCTGCATTTTTCTTTGCCAAAGGAGAAATTTCAACCGGATGACCATAAATGAAAGTTGGCTGTTCCAACTTAGGTTGAACAAGTTCCTCAAAGAATGCATTGATAATATGGCCTGTTTTCCACCATGGTTCGTAATGGATATGATGCTCATCAGCCAATTTCTTTGCAGCATCATCATCCATTGGCTTCCAGAAATCAATCCCAGTATACTCTTTAATTGCATCAACCATGTGTTGACGCTTAAATGGCTTATCCAGATCAATTGTATGACCCTGATAAGTAATCATCCCATCATCGGTTACAGTCTTGGCAGCGGCCTTAAAAATGCCCTCTGTTTCATCCATAACATCGTGGAAATCATAGTAGGCAACGTATGATTCAAGCATCGTGAATTCCGGATTATGTCTGGTATCCATTCCTTCATTTCGGAAAACACGACCAATCTCATACACACGCTCCATGCCACCAACGATTAATCGTTTCAGATGTAATTCAAGAGCGATTCTCAAGTACAAGTCAATGTTCAAAGCATTGTGATGGGTAATAAATGGACGAGCGTTGGCACCCCCCGCTTGATTATGCAGCACTGGCGTTTCAACTTCCAAATAATCATGAGAATCCAAATAATTACGAATGGCCGTAATGATATGGCTTCGTTTATGGAAGCGATCAAAGCTATCCTGGTTCGAAATCAAATCAAGATAACGTTGACGATATTTTTGTTCCTGGTCCTGAAGTCCATGCCACTTGTCCGGCAATGGTCTGAGTGCTTTTGAAAGGAAAGTAACGGATTCAGCTCGAACGGTTAACTCACCCATATCGGTTTTAATAATCTGTCCCGAAATACCTAGGTGATCGCCAATATCTGAGCGTTTGAAAATATGATAGATATCATCACCAACGATATCCTTGCGCACATAAATTTGAATTTTGCCTGTACGATCTTTTAAATCAGCAAAACCAACTTTACCTTTACCACGTTTTGCCATCATCCGTCCTGCAACAGTGACTTTCTTATTTAAATTCATCAAATCATCTTTGTCAGTATTGTCGAACTCGTCATGAAGCTGCGTAGCTAAATAGGTACGCTGAAACCGATGTCCAAAAGGATCGATTCCTTCCTTCCGCAACTCGTCCATCTTTTGCCGACGAACAATCATTTGATCATTCATTTCTTTATCTTTGGCCAATGTCAAACCTCCTACGATAATAAACTACTAATTATGATACCACAAAACGACTTCCTTTATTGGGCCATTTGTTGATGACGTGCCTGTCTTTGGGCATTCTTTTCCAAGAATTGATCAAAAATATCATCCATTGCCTGTTCACCATCTGCATTGACCAATGCAACCTTGGTCCTTGCAGAATGAGAAATACCTTTTAAGTAATAACCGGACTGCCCACGAAATTCGTGTGAACCAACGTGATCACCTTTAAGTTCTACAAGGCGATGCAGGTGTTCTTTTGCTGTTGCGATCTTTTTTTCAGGGGTCGGTTCCGGTAAAATATCTCCAGTTTCCAAATAATGTTCAACCTGACTGAGGACCCACGGATTTCCTTCAACAGCTCGTCCCATCATGACAGCATCAGCGCCCACATCCTCCAACATCTTTTTTGCATCCTGTGGGGTTCTGACATCCCCATTCCCCATAAAAGGAATGTGTAATTGACCAGCAACCTCTTTAAGAATATCCCAGTTTGCATGTCCCATATACATTTGTTTACGGGTCCGCCCATGCATTGCAAGAGCCGACGCACCGGCTCGCTCAGCAGCTAACGCATTTTCAACAGCGTAAATATGATCTTCATCCCAGCCCGTTCTCATCTTTACTGTCACCGGCTTTTTAACAGCATCTGTCACGTATGAGACCATTTCATATACTTTTTTAGGATCAAGCAGCCATCGTGCTCCAGCGTCGGTCTTAACAACCTTGTTGACAGGACATCCCATATTAATATCAATAATGTCAGCAGCCGTATTTTGATCAACAAATTTAGCAGCTTGTACCAAAGTTTCTTTCGTTCCGCCAAAAATTTGAATGCTCATTGGATGTTCTCTAGGGTCCACGAACATCATATCAAGCGTTTTTTTGTTTTTATACATAATACCGCGATCTGAAATCATTTCACAGACCACTAGCCCAGCACCAAACTCTTTACAAATAATTCTAAAAGCCGAGTTGGTTACACCTGCCATAGGTGCAACGACAACTTGGTTTGGAATTGTAATATCACCGATTTTCCATTCCATAACATTCACCTCAAAGCTCAATTCTCAATTTTCTTCAAAAGTCCGATAGCTATATTATCACATCTCGTCATAAATAAATAGTTCACAACCAATCAGAGAAATCATCTTTATGAAATTTGATTTGATAAAAAGCAACCAATGAGAGCGACTATTTTGATTGGCCTTTCTTTTGTTTTGCGACATCAATAATTGTCTTTAGTTCATCTTCATTATATCGATATTTTGATTGACAAAAGTTACAAGTAACGTTAACGCCTTTGTCCTCTGTCAACATTGTTTCCAATTGATCAACCGAAATACCGGAAAGATCCTTTGCAAATTTTTCTTTGGAGCAATCACAGTAAAACTCAACCGGCATCTGATCCAAAATGTGTAAATTACGCTTACCAAAAATCAAATCAAGAATCTCTTCCGGGGTTTGTCGATCCAACAATAATTCCGAAATCATCGGGATTTCCTTAATGCGATTAATGACTTTGGTGATTGCTTCATCACTTGCACCGGGAAGCGTTTGAATCAGATAACCGCCAGCCGCACCAATTGAATGATCCTCATTAACAAACACCGAAACGCCAACAGCTGAGGGAATCTGTTCGGATTGAGCTAGGTAGAATGTAAAGTCATCACCAATTTCACCAGAGGCTAAAGGTACACTGCTTGTATAAGGATCCTCATTTGCTGAAGCTCGAGTGACTTCCAAGAAACCATTAACGCCCACTGCCTTACTAACATCAATCCTATGATTGTCATTTAAAGGCAAATGAACATGAGGGTTTTGAATGTATCCTTTGACGTGACCTTTTGAATCACTATCGGCAACGATTCCGCCAACCGGGCCCTGCCCATTAATCTTAACCGTAATTGCTTCACCGCTTTTATCAACAGAAGCTGCCAACATAACGGATCCAATTAATGTTCTCCCTAATGCAGCCGATGACGCACTCCAGGTATCATGATCTTTTTGAGCTGTAGTCACAGTGTCTTTTGCATTAACTGCATAAGCACGAAACATGCCATCGGTTGTTGTTGCCTTTACCAAATAATCTTTCATAAACTATCTCTCCGTTCGTTCATAATAAAAACGAGTTTAGAGGCGAAATCGCCCTAAACTCATCTTTAATAAATCGTCTACTTACTATCATCATGATGATCATCCTGATTGGACTGATCACTATTTTGTTTTTGATCATTACTTGAAACATCATCGGGCTTTTCAGTCTTGTCGGAATCATTATTCGACTTGTTACTTTCGGATTGATCTTCGGAAGTTTCATTGCCTGTATGTTGTTTTTCAAGTTCAGCCTGACGTTCGGCCTCTTTACGTTCCAACTCACGTTTAGCTTCTTCAAAAGTTGCCGCACGTTCGCTAGGAAATTCACTTGTCTTTGAGTTTTCAGGCATTTCACCTGTATTCCAAAGAGATAGAATTTGCTTTTCGTCAAGTGTTTCATACTTCAACAATGCTTGAGCAATCAACTTATGCTTATCACGGTGTTCGCCAATAATCTTTTTAGCCGATGCATAAGCTTCGTTAGTCAATCGACGAATTTCTTCATCAACAGCAGCGGCAGTCTCTTGAGAATAACGAGGCCCATAAGTATCTTGAGCCGGGTTTTCAAGCTGCACATTGCCCAACCGTTCACTCATTCCATACTGGGTAACCATTGCCCGAGCAATATTAGTTGCTTGTTCAAAGTCGTTTGAAGCCCCAGAAGATTGAGAGTTAAAGACAAGTTCTTCAGCAGCACGACCACCCATCAAACCGGCAATCTGCTCCATTGCATCTCGCTTGGACATTAGTTGTTGATCCTCACGCGGTAGCATAATCGCATAACCGCCAGCTCGACCACGAGGCACAATCGTAACCTTGTGGACAACCCGAGCATCATTAAGAACCAAGCCAACAACTGTATGACCGGCTTCATGATAAGCAACCGTTTCCCGTTCTTCCTTCGAGATAACCCGATTTCGTTTAGCAGGACCGGCAATAACTCGATCTTCAGCCTCATCAATGTCACTAGCATCAATCTTGGTTTTGTTACGTCGAGCAGCCAATAGTGCAGCTTCGTTAAGCAGGTTAGCCAGATCGGCACCCACAAAACCAGGCGTTTGTTTGGCAATTTCGTGAAGATCAACATCGTTTGCAAATGGTTTATTCTTAGAATGAACCTTTAAGATTGCTTCACGCCCATTGATATCCGGACGTCCAACCAAAATCTTTCGATCAAAACGACCTGGACGGGTCAAAGCCGGATCCAAAACATCGGCACGGTTGGTAGCTGCAATGACAATGACACCTTCATTGCCACTAAATCCATCCATTTCAACCAGTAATTGGTTCAAAGTCTGCTCACGTTCATCGTGTCCGCCACCCATTCCGGCACCTCGACGACGACCGACAGCATCAATTTCATCAATAAAGATAATGGCAGGGGCAGCCTTCTTGGCTTGATCAAACAAGTCACGAACACGGCTGGCACCAACACCAACAAACATTTCAACGAAATCAGAACCGGAAATTGAATAGAATGGGACACCTGCTTCACCGGCAACCGCTTTAGCAAGCAATGTTTTACCTGTACCAGGAGGTCCCTCTAGTAAAACACCATGTGGAATAGTTGCACCCAGGGTTGTGAATTTACGCGGATCTTTCAAGAACTCAACAACTTCAACAAGTTCTTGCTTTTCCTCTTCCTCACCAGCAACATCTGAGAAGCGAACCTTGTTTTGCTTACTATCGGCTGGCTTGGCTTTGGATTTGCCAAAGTTCATCACTCTGCCGTTTCCACCGCCCTGACCGCCAGCACGGCCCATCATCATATAGAAGAACCAAACAAACAGTAACAGTGGCAAGACATAAACTAATAAGTTTACCCAAAAACCACTTGATTCTTCAGGCTTTGCATTCATCTTAATATCATTAGACTGCGCAGCCTTGGTGATTTCAGCAATTGAGGAGTTATTCTCAAGAACGGTTGTCGTGAATTTAGTGACATTCTTTGATTGGCTTTGATTGCCGCCAACCAAGAAACCACTATTCACTTTAGCCTTTTGACCTTGTCGATACTGGCCAGTGATCTTGTAAACACCGCCTGAAGGCTGAATTGAAAAGCTTTTTACTTTGTCACTCTTCAAGTCCTTAACAAATTGGCTTGATTGTACTTCCTGAGACTGTGTATTTGTACTACTTCCATTGAAAAAGTAGATAACACCCATTATCAGTAAGAAAATGACAATGTAAAATAGACTATTTTTAAAAAGCCCATTTTTATTTGAGTTCATCAACGTCCTCCTCAAAAAAATTATTCATGTTGATAGTCAAAATACTACCACAATTGACTATTTTTGACCATTAATTGTTTGTATAAATCTCTGGTTTTAAAACACCAATGTAAGGTAGGTTCCGATACTTTTCATCATAATCAAGACCATACCCGACCACAAACTCGTTTGGGACCTCAAAACCAATGAAATCCGAGTTTGCTTCCACTTGTCTGCCAGCAGGTTTATCAAGCAATGTACATACCTTAATAGAACGAGCACCACGCTTGGTTAAATTATCCATCAAGAATTTTAATGTCCGTCCAGTATCAACGATATCTTCAATGATCAAGACATCCCGACCGGAAACATCAGTCGAAATATCTGTCACAAGATCAACCTTTCCCGAAGATTGCGTCGTACCATGATAACTTGATACATCAATAAAATCAATTTCCATGTAAGTATCGGCCTGACGAACGATATCCGACATGAAAAAAGTGGCACCTTTTAATACCCCAATAACAACCGGCACCTTGTCAGCATAGACTTTTTGAATCTGCTTTCCAAGCCTTTTGCAGGCTTCGTCAATTTGCTCGGTACTATAAAGAACTTTTAAGATGTCGTTATTCATTGTCAATTCCTTTTCTTTCTGAAGTTGATTGTTTTTTGTCCTCGATCAAATAAAACACTTTTCCCAAATTTTCGGAAAAAAAGGCACTTTTCAAACCAGGGACCGCTAGGATTTCGTCTTGAGATGTCATCAAAACATTGGTATCTAAACGATCTTCTTGCGGAATTTTTGCATTAATCAAGACGCGACTCACTTTTTGATGACCACCATTTTTCAGTCTCAGTCGATCCCCATTACGCCAATGCCGGATAATTAATGGAAAATCTTTTTCTGATAAATGGAATGTGGTGATCTTATAATTCCCCAAAATTTTCGTTGTAAAAACACCAAACCTTGATCCGTCCTTTAACGAATACCATCGGTCTAATATTACCATAAATTGCTCGTCATTTTTAGGTTTTATAACATGATTGTCGACTTTTTTTACAATCGTTAATTTTTGATAGCTCTTTATAAATAACCACCCGTTCGGTAAAGAAAGTGTCCCTTGCGGCTTTGCGGTATTTGTCATTAATCGATGGATTTCCTCGAATTGATTTAGCGGTATATTTTGAATCTTTAGTTTTTTTTCAATCAAAAATTTAACCAGGCTTATCTGAACATCATCTGAATAAGATGTCATTAATTTTCTGCTCAAAGTGAGCTGACGCCCTGGCTTGAACGAAGAAAGAATTTCCTCTGCAGTTGGTCGCATCAATTCTTGATTAACCTCAATTAATGTTTTCAACTGCTTTGAATAGTCCACAAAGTGTTTAAGCATCCGAGGATTTTCTTGCTTCATTTTGGGCACGATTTGATGTCGAAACCGATTTCTTTGAATGGTCAGATCCCGATTTGTCTCATCCTCAAACCATTTGATATGCACTGAGGATGCAAATTGATGAATCTCTTTTTTACTGAAGTGAAGTAACGGTCGAACAACACTTCCAAATGAAGTTGGCCGTTGTTCAGCAATCCCGATTAATGACTCAATTTGTCCACCACGAACCAATTTCATTAACATTGTCTCTGCTAAATCATCTCCGTGATGCGCTGTTAATAAGACCGTTGCTTGATTTTCTTTCAAAACGCGTCGAAAAAAACGATAACGAAACTCGCGCGCGGCTGCCTCAATTCCGTGTTGGGGATGTTGCTTACGATTCCATACTGCTTGAACAAGCTTTAGGTGATGATCAGAACAATATTGTTGAATAAAGACCGTTTCCCGTTTGCTTTGTTCCCGTAAGCAATGATCAACATAAGCCACAATGATCTGTGGTGAACATTGATCCAAATGTTCCAATAGATAAAGAAGCGTCATTGAATCAATCCCCGTCGAAACCGCAACCACAACAGGTTGATCAGTCTTCCACCAATTATTTTGAAGAACCATTTGGTTGAATTTTTGCTGTAAACTCACTGGTTTATAATAACCTTTCTTGTAGGACACAGAACTTATCAATTCAAAATAAAAAGCCGAACTCAAAACCAATTTTGGTCTTGCTCCAGCTTTTCAACTATTAAAAATCAATCACTCATTTTAACTTCGACGACCACCACGACCGCCACGCTTACCCTCCGTGTTTTTACGAAGCGTAGCAAGACGATCCTCGCTTTGTTTAAGAAAGCCCGACATCAAATCATCAAAGCTTTCTGGATGACTTCCAGAATGATTACCGCGATTACTGCTAGAATGGTTGCCTCTGGAATGATGACCGTGGTTCTCATGATAATCATGAGAATTTTCATGCTCATGTTCATTGTGGTGTGAATAATTGCCATGACTTGATTCGTGATCCCCCTCATGGCTTGACGAATCCGTTGCTTTTCGAATTGAAAGACTAATTTTATTATTTCCTTCAATTTTCAAAACTTTGACGGTCACTTCATCGCCAACTTTCAAAACATCATGAATATCTTTAACAAATCCGTCAGAAACTTCGCTGATATGAACTAGGCCAGTTCGATGATCACCTAAATCAATAAATGCACCAAAATTTGTAATTCCGGAAACTTTACCGTTAACTTTTTCCCCAACTTCAATTGCCATTAAAAAAATTGTTCCTCCTATTAGTTCTAAGTACAACTAGTATAGCATATATAGTTTTACAACGGGAAAACAAATTAAAGATTAATGAAGTTTACCTTAATTCTGTTTTATTTCCCTAATATAAGTAAAACACAACTTTTCTTTTCCAGCGAGAATTTTGGTACAAAAAAGTTGGGGTATAACGATCAATCAACCCCAGCTTTTTTCATATCTTATTCAATAATCAATTTTATTTGACTTATTCGTTTCCGTTATTAACATCTTTAGGCGCCTGGTTCGGGAAACTGTAGACAGTTTCACCGGGTTTGGTATAGTAATACCGATCACGGATAAGCTGTTCAACATAATCTTTATCATTAAGTTGTGAAACCCGCGCAGTTAACCGTTTATGATTAACCTGCTCTTTTTTTACCTTTTGCTTTTGCTTGGAAATTTGAACATTGACAGCCGCATAGTTAACCTTTGCCCTCACAATTTGAACAGCAAAGATTAATGCAAAAATCATAAAGACAGAAAAGATGATACAGGCCCGCTTTCTTCGTCGACGACGAACAGAAAGAGACGCTTTCGTTGTCTGAAACTCAAGCTCGCGTTTTCTAGTATAATCATTTTCTAATTTTTTGATTTTCTGCTGTTGTTGCACCATGTTCAATCCCCCTGAATTAAAACACTTTCTAATTTTAAATTATAACAACAAAAGCGCGTTTGTCTATACAATTCAAGGGTTCTTAATAAATTTATTTATTCGTTTCTAAAATCATGCTCATAATCTTCCGAAACAATCTCGTACATTTTTTGAGCATCATCTTTCTTAGTTGTGTCTAAAAGCGCTTTTACCAAGATCGTCAGCGTCTTATTTCCAAACTTAATCACAATTGTGTCATTTGTACTGACATCCGAAGAAGATTTTGCAATTCGATCATTAATCGTAATACGTCCCTTATCGGCAATTTCTTTTGCCACAGAGCGTCGCTTGATAATCCTGGAAACTTTTAAAAACTTATCAATTCTCATTTTTTCACCTTTTAACCTATCTTAATTTAATCCTTCTCATCAATTTACTAAGCAGTGGAATGGCAAACCATTCTCGTATCGAGAAAACTTTTAATCGTTTACAACCATAGAAAAACATCGCAATGCCTATTGGAATACAAATGACAACCACTATTAATGATTGCAAGCGACCAGGTGCAAACAATCCGATATTGTCAACAAGCCGACTTAATCCTCCAACAACTATCATCATAGCCAATAAAACGCTGGTCAACTTTATTAGCTGAACGCCATCAATTAAATGTGATAAATACCGGGAAGCTATCAACTTCATTAAAAAGATCATGACAATCAGTCCGATTAATGTTGCAGCACTAGCCCCAATGATTCCAAAGGTCGCAACCAGCCATTTATTAATGATAAGTTTAACAACAAAGCCGCAAGTAATTGCAAGCATTGTTGGTGCATAATAGCCGCGTGCTTGAAGTACCATATTGTACGTTAAAATAATAGTTGTCAGTACAATGCTGAAGCAATACACAGCAATCGTCAAATTTAACTGGGCTGTCGAAAAAAGCAGCCCGTTAATATCAGGCATCAGCACAAATAATCCCGCACTCATCGCCATCGATATTGCTAGATTTACTCGTACATTAGTCTTTGACAGATGTAAAAAAGTAACATCCTGTTTTCTGACATTTGCCAACGATAAACTTGGCAGCGCCGCTGTAATTGATGCAGTTGTCACAACCATTCCCAATTGAACCAACGTCTGGGAACGATCATAAATGCCCTTAATATTTTGTGCTTCGACAAAAGAAAGACCGAAGTCCCGGAGACCGGAAACAACCGAAAATGAATCTACTAATTGAAGCAGCAGCATCACTGCGGAAACCAAGCACAGCGTCCCACCTTCAAACAATATTTTTGTAAAAAGTCGCCGGTAAACCTGTCGATGACTCGATTTGGGCAGGCGTGCCCTGACAACATGATAGTATACTGACACTAACGCACACAGCCCCGCAATCGGAGCAGACAGCATCGCCAGAGTTCCAATAGTATATGGATCTGCAAAGTGTCGAACAGCCCAACCGGCTGATACCAAAATGAAAGTCACGCGTACGACTTGCTCAATAACCTGTGAATAAGCAGTGGGCCGCATATCCATTTGGCCTTGAAAATAACCACGCCAGGTAGATAAAAACGGTCCTAAAAGAAACATCCAGCTAACCGCCCTTATGACCGGTGCCAGCCGACTATCACTCATCGCTTGTGCAATAAAACCGGATCCAAATTGAAGGAGTAAAAAGAAACCGACTGATAAGAAGGTCACAATCACTTGAATTCGATAAACCAAGGCAATCCGGTCTTCTGGATTCTTAACGTCAACAACCAACTTTGAAATAAATAACGGCAGTCCAGTAAGTGCCACCGTCATGCCAATTCCATAAATTGGATAAATTTGCTGATAGACATAAAAGCCAACATTTCCAACCATATTTTGAAACGGCACCCGATAAACAGCGCTTAAAAACTTTGCAACAAACGATGCAATCGTTAGCAAAAAAGTCCCTGCTAAAACTTGTTTTCGCCGTGAATTATTTGTCATTTGAGGTTACCTTATTGGCCTGATGCTTCTTTCTTGTATTCGTCAATGATTTACTTAATGCAATAATTTGGTCCAACCAATCTTTCATATTGGGCTGAACAGTCAACACAACTTGATACTTATTGTCCGCACTATTAATGGTTGCTCGAAATTTGGTCTGCGCAATTGCAGCCAACAATTCCTTACTGGTAAATTCTTCACTTGCCTGTTTAGCAAATGTAAGTGTTACCCTCGGCCCGTCCTGATGAACTTTTTCAATCATTGCTTTATCAGCGTACATTTTCATTTCGGAAATTTTTAACAAATTAGCAACCGGCTCATTATAATCGCCAAAACGATCAATCAGATCATCCGTTACTTCGTTTAGCTGATCTTGATTTTCAATTTGACGGATTCTTTTATAAATTTCAATTTTCTGTTGACTATCCTGAATATAATCACTTGGCAAATAAGCCTCAAGATCAAGTTCGACTGTGGCATCCGTTTTAAAGACTACGTTTTTGCCACGTTTTTTCGAAACGGCATCGGATAACATTTGCGTATACAAATCATACCCCACCGAATCCACAAAACCCGACTGCTGTTTACCTAAAAGATTCCCGGCACCTCGAATTGAAAGATCCCGCATTGCAATTTTAAAACCGGATCCCAGCTCAGTAAAATCACGAATGGCTTCCAAACGTTTCTCACCAATTTCGGTTAAAACCTTATTTGGCTGATACATAAAATAGGCATACGCTACCCGGCTGCTTCGGCCAATTCGTCCTCTTAATTGATAAAGTTGGGAAAGGCCCATATGATCGGCATTCTCTACAAACAATGTATTCACATTGGGAATATCGACTCCCGTTTCAATAATAGTGGTTGTCACCAGGACATCGTATTCACCATTGACAAAATCATATAAAATATCTTCCATTTGGTTTTCAGTCATTTGTCCATGAATGTACGCAATTCTCGCATCTGGGACCAATTCACTTAATTGAGAAACCGTTTTTTCAATATCCGCTACCCGATTATGCAAATAAAACACTTGGCCGCCACGAGCCATTTCCCGTTCAATCGCTTCACGGATGGTCCCGGCATTTTGCTCAATCACATAGGTTTGAATAGGGTAACGATTCGAAGGTGGTGTCTCAATCACAGACAAATCTCGAACACCCATCATCGACATATTCAACGTCCGTGGAATTGGCGTAGCCGTCAACGTCAATACATCAACATCCGTACGCATTTCCTTGATTCGCTCTTTATGCTTAACACCAAATCGTTGTTCTTCGTCAATAATCAGTAAACCAAGGTTACTGAATTTAACATCCTTTGACAAAAGCCGATGAGTTCCGACAACCACATCAACAGTCCCTTTTTTCAAGCCTTCCAAAGTTTCCTTAATTTGAGCAGTCGTTTGAAATCTGGAAAGAACCCTCACTTCGATTGGATAATCACTAAATCTCTCAAGCATCGTTTCATAATGCTGCTGTGCCAAAATAGTTGTTGGTACAAGAAAGGCAACCTGTTTACCGACCCCGACTGCCTTAAAAGCTGCTCGCAAAGCCACTTCGGTTTTACCATATCCAACATCGCCGACCAACAATCTGTCCATTGGTTTATTGTGCTCCATATCATGCTTGATTTCATCGGCACTCCGCAATTGATCCGGCGTTTCCGTATATGGAAAACGTGCTTCAAATTCATTTTGTAGGGAATCGTCAGGTGGATAAGCGTAGCCCTTTTCTGCATCCCGTTTTGCATACAATTCAATCAGATCATCAGCGATATCTTCGATCTTTGATGCAACCTTACGTTTCGTTTTCTGCCATTCACTGCCACCAAGTTTATTAATCCTCGGCTTCTTATCTTCAGAAGAAACGTATTTTTGAATCATATTCAACTGAGTGACAGGGATAAAAAGTTTGGCACTGTCCCGATAAGAAATTGTCAGGTAGTCCTGATGCTTGCCATCAACCTCCATCGTTTTCATGCCTTCATAACGGCCAATACCGTGGTTGACGTGGACAACGTAATCGCCAGGCTTTAAATCAGTGTAACTTTTAATCCGTTCTGCGTTATTGAAGGTTGTTTGTCGCGGACGTTTTTTAACAATCGTTCCAAACATTTCCTTTTCGGTAATCACAACCAATCCCGCAATCGGGAGTTCAAACCCATTCTCTAAATTGCCGTGAACCAGTTGAACCTGGTGTAACAAAATAGCCGACATCTCGGTTTGTGTAGCTGCAATTTCAAAATCAGAAAGTGTTTGCGCCACTTTTTGCATTCGATTTTGATCCTGAACCATAATAATAACAGACTGTTTTTGCTTCTGCCATCTCCCAATCTCAGTTCGAAGCATCGGCATTTGTGAAAAGAATTGCTGCATCGGTCGCACGGTAATATCAACAATTGCATCTAACCGCATTCTCCCGAGGCCCTTTTGAAAAAGTGAGAGAATAAGCGTTGCCTTTTTGTTTACTTTAAAAATCTTTTTAAAATCATTGGTATAATTCGTCGATGGCAATAATTCATGATTTTTAATTTTATCGGTCAGCCAAACATCGTCATCACTTTCCAGTTGGCGTTGAGAATCCGTTATTCTCGAATAGTCGTCAAAAACCACAACACCGTCATCTGACAAGTAATCCAGCAGCGAGTTTGACTGATCATAAAATAAATTAGCGAACAATAACCATTTAGGATCATTTAACCCATTTTCAAGATCCATAATTTGAGGCTCAATAGCATTATTGATTTTTTTGGCAGACTCATCATCCAGCTTTGCTTTTTCAGATGCTAATTGGTCTTTTAACTCACCAGCGACCCTTTGCCTTTGCTGATCGGTGATCAGTAAATCAGTTGCAGGAAGTATCTGGATGGTATCAATTGTTTTTATGCTACGTTGATTTGAAACATCAAAGAGTCGCATGGAATCAACTTCAGTGTCAAAGAAATCAATTCGTACCGGATCCTGGTTATTTAAGGGAAATACGTCCAAAATTGACCCACGAATTGAAAAATCTCCCGGTGCAGCCACCAACTTCTGAAACGTGTAGCCCATTTGGTGTAGCTTCAGCTTTAACTTTTCCAAATCATATTCCGAATCCATATCAATTGTTAGCTCGGCATCTGAAAATTGATCAGGCGACGGCAGCAATCGCTTTAATCCGGAAACAGACGTTACGATAACTGCTGGTTCGCCACTGATCAGCTTATTCAGTGCGAGAACCCGTTGTGCTTTATATTCCGGAGAACTTGTTGCAAGCTCGGCTGCACCCATTTCTTCAACCGGAAATTCAAAGATTTGATCATCTTCCAGCAAATTAGAAAAGTCACTGACCAGTTGATCTGCATGAAATAACGTATCAACAACCATCACTACCGGTCGCGTCGTTGTCTTAAGCAGGTTATCAATCAAGAGTGTCCGAGCTGAACCGCTAATGCCTGTGATCAACTGTCGACTATCAACTTTGAGATTTGATGCAATCTGGGTAAACTGAGGCATTTTAGTAAGTAATTGATCGAATTGCAAAGTTATCGTCCTTTCACTAATTGTAACGATTCTCCAATTCAGGAATGGTCACATCGTCAAGCCAATCTTCAAGTGCATTGACAGCATTGTCAGTCGCAATTTTAAATTCCGGAAGTTGTGATTTCGAAAAACGGCCTAAAACGTAATTCACAACAGTATTGTTCTTGTCGGGGTGCGCAATGCCAACTCGAATCCTTGAAAAATGTTCAGTCCCCAAATTATTGATAAGACTTTTAATACCATTATGCCCACCGGCAGAACCTTTATCTTTGATTCGAATTTTTCCGATCGGCAGGTCCATATCGTCATGAACAACAATGACATCTTTATTTTCAATTTCAAAATAGCTCATTAGCGGTTTAACAGCGATTCCCGAATCATTCATAAAAGTTGTTGGTTCAACGACCAAAACTTTTTGACCATTCACGAATGCGGATCCCATTTTAGCATTCATCTTTCTGGTTTTAATACTAATGCCATGTTTTTTGGCAAACTCTTCAACCACCATAAAACCGGTGTTATGCCTGGTACCATCATACTGTGGTCCAATGTTACCTAAACCAACAATCATTTTCATTACTATCATTATCCTCACATTCTTACAACACAAAAGGCTGAACCAGTTAGTTCAGCAGTTGTTGACATTAAATTATCAAGTCAGATTGAGCTTCAAATTAAGCCTGTAGCATAAATTATAGCATAATTGTCGTTACGTGAGGGAAGTTGTGAAACAGGTTAATCTGTTCTGCTTTTTGACAACCTGCCCCATTTTTTAGCAGCAGAAAGGTTTTTTTCTTGTTAGAAACGATAAATGAGGTAAACCACCATGCAAGACAGGTCTTTCATCAAATTGGTCTAGATACCAATTGAGCAAGCTTTGTATATCCTTGCAACGCCATTCATCACCCTCTAATCAAATTATTATAAAGTAATTTGTGAAAATCAAAACTACCATGTGGTATAATTAAAAGCGATAAAAAATGATTAGGAGATGATTATTTTGGCTTTAGAACGTCAAAAAGTTGCGTTAATCGGTGACGGTGCAGTTGGTTCTTCCTATGCATACGCCATGATGCAACAAGGTCTTGCAGAAGAATTTGTCATTGTAGATGTTGTGAAGGAACGAACTGTTGGTGATGCATTGGATCTTGAAGATGCTCAAGTATTTACTTCACCAAAACACGTCTACTCTGGTGACTATGAAGACTGTCATGATGCTGACTTAGCTATTATTACCGCAGGTGCACCTCAAAAACCCGGTGAAACCCGTCTTGACTTGGTTAATAAGAACCTGAAAATTATGCAGGCAATTATTAAACCGTTAGTTGCTTCAGGCTTCAAAGGTGTTATCGTGGTTGCCGCTAACCCAGTTGATATCTTAACCTACGCTGCTCAAAAGTTCTCAGGATTCCCTAAGAACAAAGTGTTTGGTAGTGGGACATCATTAGATTCAGCTCGACTCCGAGTGGCTCTCAGCAAGAAGTTAAACATTAGTTCACAATCCGTTGACGCTTATATTTTAGGTGAACATGGTGATTCTGAATTTGCTGCATACTCCGCTGCACGTGTCGGTGGTGAACCATTCTTAGACGTTGCAAAACGTACCGGCTTGTCAGATGATGATTTGGCAACTATTGAAGATCAAGTACGTCATAAAGCATACGAAATCATTAACCGAAAAGGGGCAACCTTTTATGGAGTTGCCACTTGCTTGATGAGAATTTCACGTGCAATTTTGCGTGATGAAAATGCCATCTTACCTGTTGGCGCACCAATGAACGGTGAATATGGCTTAAATGATGTTTATATCGGCAGTCCAGCTGTTATTAACGGTTCAGGCATCGAAAAAGTGATCGAAGTACCTCTTAACGATAAGGAAAAGGCTGCAATGAAGGCCTCTGCAGAAACACTCCAAAAGACAACTAAAGATGGTATGGATCAACTTTAATACGTTTTTGGATTAAGAGTTGAGGTTGGGATAAAAGACATTTTGCCCAACCTCTTTTTTGCTGCCATCTTTATTTGTGACCATAATTAACCTCATTCTTGTCTAATAACCAAATGGTATTTTGGTTAGCAATTAATGAGAATTTATCATTTTTATTAGTACTGTTCTGAATGCGGCTATGGTATCATAATCATATACAGCTTAAGTTGGAGGAATTAAAAAATGCTATTAAAAACACTTGTTAAGCCTAAAGAACGTCTAGTTACCGTTAAAGAGGACGCCACTCTTGAGGAAGCCCTAAAAGTCCTTGAGGATTCAGGCTATCGTTGTGTGCCAATTCTTGATGAAACAGGTTCTATTTTCCGGGGAAATATCTACAAAATGCACATTTATCGTCACAAATCTCGTGGTGGTGACATGTCATTGCCCGTTACCACACTCTTAAAAAATGCAACCAAATTTGTTAACGTCAATTCTGCGTTCTTCCAAGTGTTCTTTTCCATTAAGGACTTGCCTTATATTGCAGTCCTTGATGCTCAAAACCATTTCTATGGTATTTTAACCCATACCCGATTGCTAGACATGCTGTCACAATCTTGGAATGTTAATATCGGTAGCTATGTTCTGACCGTTGTTTCAAGTGGCGAACGCGGTGACCTTGAAGAAATTGCAAAAATCATCACAAAATATACTAATATTGCAAGTGTTATTTCTTTGGATGCTCAAGAGGGTGAACTCGTTCATCGAATTATGTTTACTTTACCCGCGGAGGTTGACCAAGATCGCCTTAACCGAATTATTGCAGCTTTGGAACGAAAAGAATTTCGTGTGCCGGAAGTTGAGAATCTAAAAGAAGAAAATAAATAATCTTCGCTAAATATGACCATCAATAAAATCGCCTTCATGCTATCAGTTACAATAGTAACTATCATGAAGGCGATTTTATTGTTCCATTTACTTCTAATTCATTATTCTTAATTAATTTCAAAATTTATGACAAATAAAGAACAGCTATTTTAGTTTAAAAGCCAAATAAATTGCTGCCTCTATATATACTTTTCATACATCTCGTTGAAAGTTTATCTAATAATCCAAGCAGAGATATAAACCATCGCGTTTTTCTCATTTTCCCTAGTAACATTCAATGATTCTTGAATGTTGCTATATGTATTCTGGTCTTTCACGCGTTTTTGCCTAATCCCAAACTAATTCGAATTGCCTTATCTACTTTAGCCATCGTCGAATTATTTAAATGGGTAACCTTATCTTTTAATCGTTGCTTATCAATCGTTCTAATCTGTTCCAATAAGATAACCGAGTCTCTTTCAATGCCATTATTGGCAGATATTCCGACATGAGTTGGCATCTTAGGTTTCGAGATTCTCGCGGTTATGGCAGCGACAATGACAGTTGGACTGTAATGATTGCCAATGTCATTCTGAATAATTAATACAGGCCTCATTCCACCTTGTTCAGAACCGACAACGGGTGATAGATCAGCGTAGAAAATGTCTCCACGTTTAAAAATAACGTCAGTCACCCTCACACCTCCCATCATCGCATCATGTTAATTTATTTAATAAAAATTCCGTAATCTCCGTCGATACTGTGCTAAATGAACGTCAGCATCTTCTTCGCAACACGAAAAATCATGGCTGATTTCACGATTCAGAGTTGCCATTTCACGATATCCGTTCATTAATCCACTAATTACTTTAGGATCATCAAAAAAATAGTTGATTGCAATTTCAACCGCTGCACTTTCTGAAATACCAACGTTTGTACAGAACTGATCCAATCTATCTGCAACCTGATCGTTGATCATAACTGAAAATTGCTTGTGATTAGTTGCCTTTTCCATCGTAATATCCCCTATTTTCCAAGATTACTTTACCTTCTAATATACCATGAAACTGTAAATAAAGCAGTATTGTCAAACATATTTTCTTTGTAGCCGCTCGCTAAAACCGCAAACAACTTCATAATTGATTGTTCCTAACTGATCCGCAATGTCATCAACGGTAATCTCATGTGCACCTGATTTACCAATAATTGTTACTACCGTATCAGTCCCATACTGCTTCGGTAATTTAATCATAAATTGATCCATACATACCCTGCCAACAATTGGGCAATATTGACCATCAACTAATACTGAAAATCCCTGCATTTTTCTGGGAAAGCCATCAGCATAGCCAATTGGAACAGTCCCAATCCATTCGTCCTCTTTGGTTTGATAAGTAGCCCCATAACCGATCGACTTACCCTTTGGCACCTTCTTAACATAACTAAGACCAGCTTGAAAACTCATTGCGGGAAATAGTGTATAAGGCGTCCTTGTAATTTCTTTACCTGAAGGGTTTAGTCCGTACGTTGAGATACCATATCGAACCATGTTTGCACCACAAACTTTATGCCAAAGACTTGTTGCCGTATTGGCCACATGAACATACTTCGGCCTCTTGTCAACAACTGCCAACATTTTTTGATAATTTTCGTATTGGTATTGAAAATACGTGTCGTCCTTGCTGTCAGCCGTCGCAAAATGCGTAAAAATTCCCTCAAAATCAAAGGTATCCTGATACTTTTTCAATACCAGCATTGCCTCTTGCAGTTCGTCAGGGGTCTGAAAGCCAATTCTTCCCATACCGGTATCCATTGCCAAATGCACATGAAGTTTCTCTTTAGAATCCTGCTGATTAAGAATAATACCAGCTGTTTTCAGCCACTCTTCCGAACTAACCGTTAGTGAAATATGACTATCGCGTGCAATGGGCGCAAAAGTTGGCTCTGTAATCCCCAACACTAAAATTGGTTCAGTAAAGCCCGCTTGTCGAAGTTCTAATCCTTCTTCAAGCAATGCCACACAGAAGCCTTTAGCACCAGCATTCTCAGCAATCCTGGCTACCTGAACCGCACCATGGCCGTAGCCGTTTGCTTTGACTACAACAAATAGGTCCGTTCCTGATTGAGTATGTGTAACAGCGTTTTTGACGTTGTTATAAATTGCTTTTTGATTAATGATTAATCTTGCGTTCCGCAAAGTTCCAACAGTCATTTTTTATCCTCTACTCTCTCTAAGATAACTTCGGTCATCACAATGTCGTCAGTATGAGATATCGAAACAAAGGCCTTACCATTAAAGGGATGTTCCAACACAATCGGCTTTCCTTTCGAATCATCAATAATTGTCAGGTCATGAAAGCGAACGGCTGAACCCAATCCGGACCCAAATGCCTTGGAATAAGATTCTTTAGCGGAAAAACGACCGGCAATGTATTCAACTTTTCTTTTCTCAGAAAAATCAGTCAGTTGTTCTATTTCTGACGCAGTTAAAATCCGAGCCACAAAATGGGCATTGTGGGCAATAGCCGCTTTAATGCGGTAAATATCTGTAATATCAATACCAAGTCCGGCAATCATAAATAAAGTCCTCACAAACTAACAAAGTTACAATTAATAATACCATATTTCTCTATGTAGGTAATAAAAGCCGGAACAAAAAAGTCTTTGCCCCAGCTTTTACTAACGGCTCAATTTAACGATATCGAGCTTATTTGTTTTTGATCGTAAATCGATGTTTACTGTTCGAATGACGATCATCTTTTCTCTTACGGTCACGGTTACCACCATTACTACGGCGATTCCGATTTCGTGAGGAATTACGATCATCGTTACGTCTATTATTCCAATGACCACCACCACGATGATTATTGCTGTTACGACGGCCGCCACTACCATGATGTCTTCGAGATAATGGACGTTCCGGTGTAATTTTAACTTTAACATAATCACGAGTCACATCGTTAAGCAAAGCAGCAACCAAATCAGTTGCTTCATACTCGTCTAAAAGCTTATCAGCCATTTTTTCATACTTTTCAGTATTGGTTCGTTTAATTAACTCTCCAATATCAGATTCAGCATTATTCAATTGGCCTACAAAGGCTTCTTGTTCTGTAGGCGGCTTCAAAGGCAGCATCCGCACTTTGGTCAACTTTTCGATTTCGTGCAGATAATCCATTTCATTAGGTGTCGTAAATGTAATTGAAACACCATGTTTTCCGGCACGACCGGTACGACCAACCCGGTGAACATATCCATCAGGATCCTGCGGAATATCATAATTATAAACATGAGTCACACCGGAAATATCAATTCCACGGGCAGCAACATCGGTTGCAACCAGAATATCAACTTTACCTTGTTTGAACTCATTCATAATTTGAGTTCTGCGTGCCTGTGTTAAATCGCCGTGGAGGCCTGCAGCATTATAGCCTCGTGCTTCGAGTCCCTTTGAAACTTCATCAACCCGACGCTTTGTCCGACAGAAAACAATCGTTACTTCTGGATCCTGTACGTCAAAGAATCGTGTCATCGTATCAAACTTCTCATATTCCTTAACCCGAACATAATACTGATCGATTAAGTCTGTGGTCAACTCTTTGGCCTTGATTTTTACTTGATGGGGATCCTTCATAAACTGCACGCCAACACGTTTAATTTGTGGAGGCATCGTTGCTGAGAAAAGAAGGGTCTGACGATCACTAGGTGTTTGCTTGATAATAGACTCAATATCATCAAGGAAGCCCATGTTTAACATTTCATCGGCTTCGTCAAGAACCAATGTCTTAACGTGCTCCAACTTCAATGTGTGTCGACTGATATGATCCAAGATTCTTCCCGGCGTCCCGACAATAATCTGTGGGTGACTCTTCAGAGAATTGATCTGCCGACGAATATCAGCACCACCATATACAACTTGAACCTTAGCTTTTTCGTCTTTGCCAAGTCGATAAACTTCTTCTTGGGTCTGAATTGCTAATTCACGAGTTGGTGAAATGATCAATGCCTGAACGTTTGGATTATTAAAATCCAAATGCTGTAAGATCGGCAATGCAAATGCCGCTGTCTTACCAGTACCAGTTTGTGCCTGGCCAATAACGTCTTCTCCATTAAGAACCATTGGAATGGTCTCAGCTTGAATTGGTGTGGCTTCTTCAAAACCACTGCTTGAGATTGCTGAAAGTAAGCTGTCCGATAGTCCTAATTCACTAAACTTCAAATATGTTTCCTCCTAAATTGGAACAGTAACAGTTCCGTAATTAACTGAAAAAAGTCCGTTTTCCGTAATGCGTTAACTACTTGACTAGATTTCTTTAAATTAATATAGCTTCTTTTTCAAAATATATCTACTTTTCAAAAAGTAACTTATTAAGTTTACATCGTTTACATTAAATACGCAAGGAAAACTCATCTTTCAATGATTAAGCCGTCAATTTCTCAACAATGTTTTCAAGGTGAATACCATGACTTGCCTTTAGCATAACTTCATCATTGGGCTGAATATCCCTTTTTAAATCATCAGATAACTGATCAAGCTGATCTGCTTGATAGTAATGTAGATTTTCAGGTGCAAATACCGGCTTCAATTTTTCATACAACGCCTGCATATCTTTGCCAACCAAATAAACAGCTGCAATTTCGTTCGAATCAATGTCATTTGCTAGTGACGCATGCATTTGAGGCGATTTATCACCTAATTCCAACATATCTCCCAAGACAACAATCCGGCGTCCCATAACATCGGTTTGGCTAAAAGCAGTCAAAACCTCCCTTGCCGCAGTTGGATTGGAATTATAGACATCACTCAAAATCTTTTCACCTTTGTTACCAGTGAGCCATTCTGTACGGTTTTTAGTTAAATCAAAGTGCGACAACTTTTGAATAATCTCAATCTGAGGAATCTGAAACAATTTGCCTACTGTAATAGCAGCCAACGCATTGTTAACATTATAGTCCCCCATCATTGGAATTGTCACTTTCTTATCCGGCCACAAATTCACTTCAAAAGAAGTGTTGTATTGCCCATCACTTGTCTTTGTTGCAAATACATCATCTGTATGGCTTCGGCCAAATGTCATCTTGGAGAAATCCACCTGTTTGGCACGTTCAATTAACAACGGTTCATCACCATCATAAATAAAGTAGCCGTCCGCTTTTAAACCATGGGTAATTTCCATTTTGGCGTCAGCAATTTTATCTCTGGTGCCAAAGAATTCAATATGAGCCTCACCAATCATGGTGATGATTGCGACGTCGGGTTCAACCAATTTCGATAGAAAATCAAGTTGTCCCGGTCGATCCATTCCCATTTCAACCACCAAAAAATCCGTATTTGACTCCATTTGTAAGATGGTATAAGGAACGCCGATCTCATTATTAAAGTTATCATATGTTTTGGTCACATTAAATTCCCCGGACAACACGGAAGCAATCATATCTTTGGTTGTTGTTTTCCCGTTACTTCCAGTAACCGCAATCACCCTTGGATTGATTTTTGTCAAATAATACTTGCTTAATTTTTGAAAGGCAGCCAAGGGATCATCAACGACCAAAGCCGGGATAGCAACCGGTAATCGATCAGTATGATCACTTGCCCAAAGCGTTGCGACAGCCCCGCCTTTGATGGCATTCTCTATGAAATCATGGCCATCGTGTGCGCCACTTAATGGAATAAAAAGCTGGCCCGGTGTCAGTCTACGTGTATCAAAACAAACACCATTCACTTCGGTTTGCAAAATTTTGTCAGTTTCATTTTCAATACTGGCATTAATTGCCTTGACAATTTCACCAATCGTCATCTTCATTTTTTTAGCGCTCCAATATAAAAATATAATTATCTTTTATTATAACAAAAAACAAGCGACTAAACATCCGTCGCTTGACTGTGCCATTGTAAATCCCACTTTGAGTGTTGAAGATCATAAGTTAAATCCCCAACATAGTCAGTATTGATTTCAATCTCCTTAGTTTTTAAAATAATCGAGACCTGATCCGGATCCTTTAAAACCCTTAGAGGAATATGATAAACCCGATTTTTTTCACGAAGTGCCCCAAAAACAATAAAGAGTCCGTCATTTGCGCGTGTAATTAACTTGATTAAAATCGAGTTATCAACGTCTTTAATAGCCAATGGCCGTAAAAAGACCCGCAACGTATTATGAATTTCTCTTAAATTGCGTTTTAAAGCGATCTCCAAAACATGGTTAACATCAGAAAAGCGACGGTAATAGGTTCTTGTCGCACCATTTCCCAAGTTAAGATAAATGTAATGGTTTAACAGCTTAGAGGAAAATGGTCGCCCCATTGGCGTCCCCATGTGACCCAAGTAAAGAAGTTCAGCAATTTCAAAGGGAGACAGCCCGTTAACACTGTCCTCATCATTAAAATCTATAAACTTTTTTTGCTTAGATGGGTTTCTTAGCAGGTAACGCCTAATTTCCCCTGCTCCTGTAATCAAATTAAATCTAGAGTGGGAGTTATACCCGTTTGCTGCATCTTCATCGCTATTAAGCAATATGATGTTATCCGGAAGTTCGTCCAGCCCATTGACGTAATCAGCAGCTGTAATCCCCGAAGATAAAATCATGTTTGAAATTGGATTAGTATTAATAAATATGAAATTACCCTTCATCGTTCATTTCTCCATCTTGATGTTTCAATTTTATTGTACTCCGGTTTAAAGCTCCTGTCTTGCGTTATTCAAAATTGATAAGTTTGCCCTTTAAGATAATACTTGGTATGATTAATGTTAATATACTATTAATTTGAGGTTGTTAAAATGACTAACGTTTTATTTGTCTGTCTGGGAAATATTTGCCGCTCGCCAATGGCAGAAGGATTATTTAAAAAACTAATCAGTGACCAAAATCTACAAGCTAAAATCAATGTTGACTCTGCAGGAATTAGTGACGAAGAAGAGGGTAATCAACCCCACCCCGGTGCACAAGCTGAAATGGCCAAGCATGGATTAGATATTTCAAATCTTCGTTCCCGACCAATCACAACCGCAGATTTTCATTGGGCAGACCTTATTATCGGTATGGATAGCCAGAATATTTATTATTTAAAACAAATGGCCGACTCGTCCGATCAAAAGAAAATTCATCTCTGTTTAGATATTGTTGAAAAAGAAGCTGGTCAAGATATTCCAGATCCATGGTATGATCATAAATTTGGTAGAACTTATCAGCAACTGTCACGCGCATTACCCAAATGGTTAGATTACGTTAAATCAAATCTGCATTAACTATTGGCGGGCCTCAAAAGGGCTCGCTTTATTTTTTGAGTTGCATCCCTAAGTTTAAAAGTTTTAACCAACCGGCCCCTAATCAATAGTCGACCTTTGCCAGTCGCATCACATGTCACCAATGTCACAATCGGTTTTTTAGTTTGCTTAATGACATCAACGCGTGTTGCGGCAATAAAGGCACGTTGATACACCTGATATTGATAAACCCTGTTCATATCGGTTAAGTAAATAGTCTGACCAACACGTGTTTTAAAGTATAATGGGCCAAACAAGATCTTTCGGTTAACCATATGATGACCAGCCAGTGGATAGTTTCCCCTTCCCATTTTTTGATTGGCTCTCATCGTCCCAGCTGCAAGGGCCAGCGTACTGTTAGAAACCCCCAGACCAATTGGCAGATGAATACCAGATTTAGGAATTAGGATTTGCCCTGCCTGTTCAATTTGTTGCGAATTCAGCCGTGATCTAAGTGCTGTTTCAAAATCTAGGGACTTTACTTTTTTAAAGTTATAACTGACATTTTGTTGATGCCGTTTACTTTTTTTCTGAGTTCGACGATTTGTGGCAGCAACCTCTTGACGGGTAACCTTAGGTTGATACGACCCGATCACCTTATTTTTAATGGGGCGATTAAAAATAAGAACCAGGGCAACTATGACCAGTAGCCCAAAAATAATATTAATGATACTTTTTTTGAGTAAATTTTTTTTCATGTTTATCTCCCGAAATTGGGTGGACTAAGCGATTATCAAATTCATTGACACTAAGGAGGAAATGCATTGGCAAGGATAAATGATCATCCGAATTCATGGCGCAAAAACCTAACCGTTTTATGGTTTGGCACTTTCATGGCGGGAATTGGCTTTAGTGAAGTCATGCCATTTTTATCTCTTTACGTCGACACATTGGGAAATTTTTCCCATGACCAACTAAGTTTATACAGTGGATTTGCGTTCGCAGCAACCTACTTAGTCACTGCTCTCGCCTCTCCCTTTTGGGGAAAATTAGCAGACCGCACCGGTCGAAAATTGATGTTGGTTCGTGCTTCAGCTGGAATGGCAATTGTTTTTTTCTTAATGGGATTGGTTACAAATGTTTGGGAGCTTATTGGGCTACGACTGCTTCAAGGCGTGTTCTCCGGATATATCAGTAATGCCAACGCACTAATTGCAACTCAAGTTCCTAAAAGCAAAAGCGGTCAGGCACTTGGGACTCTGGTAACCGGAAACGTTTCCGGAACACTTCTCGGTCCACTGCTTGGTGGTATTTTGGCTTCTCTTTTTAGTTACCGGGTTACTTTCTTCATTACCGGATTCTTACTGTTATCCGTTTTCTTTTTAACGCTCTTTTTAGTTCACGAGGACTTCAAGCCAGTTGCCAAAACAATGATGTTAAGCACCCGAGGTGTTATAAAGCGTCTGACAAATTCCAAACTGGTTTTCGGCATGTTTATAACAACAATGATTATTCAAGCTGCCAACAATTCAATTGCACCAATTTTGGCCTTATACGTTCGTCAAATTATGCATAATAGTGCGACAACAACCTTTTATAGTGGTATTGTCGCAGCCGTTCCGGGAATTGCCACGTTAGTAGCCGCTCCAATGCTTGGAAAATTAGGAGACCGAATTGGGACGGATCGTATTATTATTATTGGCTTTTTCTTAGCCATTGTCGTTTATATTCCAATGGCTTTTGTCACAAACATTTGGCAGTTAATCGCGCTACGCTTTTTAATCGGAATTGCAAACGCATCAATGTTGCCGGCAGTCCAAGCTATTTTGGCTAAAAATACACCGTTTGAGGTCACCGGTCGCGTGTTTAGTTGGAATCAGTCATTTCAGGCAATGGGGAACGTCGCTGGTCCAATGATCGGTTCTGTCATTTCTTCAGAATTTGATTATGCCGGCGTGTTTATTTCTACAGCAGTTCTTGTCGTACTTAACCTGATTTTAGTTTACAACAATACACGGGTTATGCGAAAGAATCGTGCCTAGCCTTTAGATAAATAATATCAAATCATTAGAAAATGATAGACACAGAGTTGAGGCTGAAACAAAAAGTAACCTATTCAGTCTCACTTTTTTTATTCTCAAATTCAGAAAAAGGGTATAAAAAAAGCGGGGCACAATGTGTCTCGCTAATAAAACTAGTCGTTTTTGAGGCCGTATTTCTTGTTGAAACGATCCACAGCACCATCGGCTTGGGTAAACTTTTGTTTACCTGTATAAAATGGATGAGAATCAGATGAAATTTCAACACGAATCAATGGATATGTGTTGCCATCTTCCCATTCAACAGTTTCATCAGAGGTCTTAGTTGATCCTGACAAAAACTTGAAACCTGTACTTGAATCTTGAAATACTACTTGATGATAATCTGGATGAATTCCCTTTTTCATAATATATCGCTCCTTTGCCCTGAACCAATACGATGGCCCAGAGATTATCGATTAGTCAACCTTGTTAGTTTACCACAATTATTTATACCAATCAATCATCTTTTAAACTCTTTCTTCATCTTCTATTTTTAATTTCACATCGGCACCCAACCCGGTTAACTTGTTAACCAGACTGCCATAACCGCGCATAATATTTTCAGCATGTGCAATTTCGGTTGTGCCATTAGCCATTAACCCAGCTATCAAAAGAGAAGCCCCTGCTCTAATTTCGCCGGCGTCAACCTTGGCACCTGTTAGATGCGGTGATTTATTCACAACAATAATCCCCTCTTCGGTATCTTTGGATTTAATGTTGCCACCTAGTTTATTAAGTTGGGAAATATGTTTGATCCGTTGAGGATATATTGTGTCAATAATCATACTTTGCCCATCAGCTTTGAAAAGCAGCGGTGTGATTGGCTGCTGCAAATCAGTCGCAAATCCCGGATAAGGCATCACTTTAATTTGAATCGGTTTCAAATTGTGGGATGGCCCAACGTAAACGCTATCTTCGTATACTGTTAAGTCACAGCCCATTTCTTCCAACTTTGCGACAAAAGATTCTAAATGCTCTGGAATAATATTAGTAATTAACACACCATCCCCCATTGCTGCAGCCAAGGATAAGTATGTGCCGGCTTCAATTCGATCCGGAATAATTGTATGCGTGTTTTTTGCTTGAAGGGTTGGGACGCCCTCAATTCGAATAACATCAGTTCCGGCACCCCGGATATTTGCACCCATGTTATTAAGAAATGTTGCAATATCAATAATTTCAGGTTCCTTAGCAGCATTACCAATGATGGTGGTCCCAGGCGCTTTAACAGACGCTAAAATGGTATTAATAGTTGCACCAACTGAAACAATGTCTAAGAATATTTGAGCTCCGTGAAGACCGTCTGGCCCCGTCTTGATAGTAACTGTACCATCAACTTCACTGACCTCGGCACCTAGTGCTTTAAATGCTTTAATGTGCTGATCAATTGGACGAGGCCCAATATTATCACCACCGGGGAAACTGACAACCGCACGTTGAAACCTGCCAAGAAGTGCGCCCATAAAGTAGTATGATGCCCTTAAACTTTTTATCGCTTTGCTTGGCAATGGTGCTTCAACGATATTAGTTGGATCGATTGTTAAAATATCGCCCTTGAAAGTTGACGATACATTCATAGATTTTAATATCAGCATTAAATTGTGTACATCCAAAATGTCGGGAACTGAGTCGAACCTTACCGGGGTATCTGCCAAAATTGCAGCAGGGATTAGTGCAACTGTGCTGTTCTTTGCTCCGCCAATCGATACCTCTCCGGAAAGGCGGTTCCCTCCATTGACTATTAATTTACTCATCGAAACTTTCCTCACTTTTTCCATTCGAACATTTTTCATGTCATGAAACATATTATAGAAAATAACTGTAAAATACAATACCCTCAATTGAATTATACAATTTGTAACATTATAAACAATTTCTGAATGCCTAAATGATCGTTAAGAATAGTGTACCATGTTTCGATTGCGACATTGATATTAAAATACCTGTGAACAACAAAAATGGTTAACTGAAGGATTACATCGCCTTGTCAGTTAACCATTTTTATTATTTGATATTAAAAATTATTTTTTGTTTTTTGAAAGATATTGGTCATTTGCTGCCGCAACAAAATTCTTGAACAATCCTTCAGGGCGATTTGGCCGGGAAATAAACTCGGGATGGTATTGAGAACCAACAAAGAATTTATTTGCAGGAATTTCCACAACTTCAACCAAATGATTATCAGGAGACGTTCCAGAAATAACCATGCCATTGTCTTCCATCGGCTTACGATAAGCATTATTAAATTCATAGCGATGACGATGACGCTCTGAAATGACATCAGCATTGTTGTAAGCTGCTGCTGCGACTGTTCCGGGCTTTAATTTGCATGGATAAGCACCCAAACGCTGTGTCCCGCCCATATCATGGACATCTTCCTGATCAGCCATCAAATCAATGACATTATGTTGTGTTCGTGGATTCATTTCTGTAGAATTAGCATCCTTATCCCCAAGGACATCCCTGGCGAACTCAACACATGCCATCTGCATACCAAGACAAACACCCAGGAACGGCACATCCTTTTCACGTGCATATCGAATGGCTGTAATCATCCCTTCAATACCACGATCACCAAAGCCACCAGGCACAATAATGCCATCTGCCGGAGCTAAAAGTTCATCAACGTTTTCAGGCGTAATCTTTTCAGAATCCAACATTTCCAAATCGATATCAGCATCAACTTTATAGCCGGCATGTTTTAATGCTTCGGCAACCGAAATGTAAGCATCATGAAGCCCAACGTATTTTCCAACAAGTGTGATATGGATCTTTCGCTTCAAGTGTTGAACATGGTGTTCCAGCTCTTTCCACTCTTCCATATCCGCTGCCGGCTTTGAAATACCGAAATGATCCAAGATTTGTTGATCCATTCCCTGCTTTTGGAGATTTAGCGGAATCGTATACAATGTCGGTACATCTAAAGATTCAACCACAGCCTGTGGTTTAACATCACAGAACAATGAAATCTTTTTACGCATGGAATCCGTAATCGGTTTTTCTGAACGAACAACCAATAAATTCGGCTGGATACCCAAACTGCGTAGTTCTTTAACACTGTGTTGTGTTGGCTTAGTCTTCATTTCATGAGCAGCATGAAGGTAAGGAACCAGCGTCGTATGAATATAGAAAGTATTTTCATCGCCAACCTCGGTCTTCATCTGACGAATTGCTTCCAAGAACGGCAAAGACTCAATATCTCCAACCGTTCCACCAATTTCTGTGATCACAATTTCAGCATCAGATACCTTAGCGGCCCGCATAATCTTTTCCTTAATCATTCCCGTAATATGAGGAATAACTTGAACGGTCGCACCAAGATAATCTCCATGACGTTCTTTTCTCAGAACCTCATCATAAATCTTCCCAGTTGTGACATTGGAATATTTATTGAGATTATTATCGATGAATCGTTCATAATGGCCAAGATCAAGATCGGTTTCAGTTCCGTCATCTGTGACAAAAACCTCACCATGTTGGTATGGATTCATGGTACCTGGATCTACGTTGATATACGGATCAAATTTTTGAATTGTGACATTTAATCCTCTATTTTTCAACAATCTACCCAAGGATGCAGCAACAATGCCTTTACCCAAGGATGAAACAACGCCACCAGTTACAAATATATATTTGGTCATTATATAATCCTCTCCTCTTAATAGTTAGCCGGGGAATGAAAAAACAAAAAATTCCCTATCCGGTATGAATAGGGAACTATTTATCATCGTTCAGATGTCCTTGAAATCTCAAGGAGCCCAAAAAACATAATACATACATTAAGACAATTAGTCAAGAATAATCATCAATGACTTAATTACTTTTTCTTTGAATCAAAGTTATCATTGTCATCGTCGTCATCATCGTCAAAATCATCATCATCGTCACCGAGTTCGTTTAACTGACCTTCGATGCCATCAGGTAAATCGGAATCGTCAGGATCATCTGTATTATCTTCAATATCTTGAAGATCTTTATTATATTTACCGAGGTCTTCTGAAGATGCGGTAGTATCTTCGTCATCATCGTCATCTTCGGTATCATCATCGTCAAAATCGTCATCGTCTTCAGGATCATCATCATCGTAATCGATCACGTCATCATCATCCGATGCATCGGCTAGAAAGGCGTTAACCTTTTTACGCTTTTTGCGCTTTGGTCGATCTTCATCTTCATCCTCAGCGTGGACAGTTGCCTCATCGATTGACTCATATGGGTACCATGTTCGTAAGCCCCAAAGATTATCACCAAGTGAAATAAAGCTACCGTCAACGTTTAAATCAGTATAGAATTGCGACAAGCGATCTCGAATTTCTTTGTTACTATCACCTAAATAAGCTTGTACCGCATTAGCAAGATCAGCAAACGGCATAGTGTCGCCTCGTTTTGCTAAAATTGCATGGGCAACTTCAATCATCGATAGTTCACTTTTATTTTGGCCTTTAAAGACTTCTAATTCCAAACTGGTACACGTCCTTTCAACAGTCTAAAAACTACTATACCCGATTAAATTGTAAATTGCAATCTAATATTGTACTTCCCTAATAAATCACTTCCAGCATACAGCAGATAATCAATTCCGACCTTACCACGCAAGGGTTGATTGAGAATCTCCATGTCAAGAGAAGACGTCACCGTCTGAACCTCAAGTTGTCCATATGGTGTTGCATAACGCGCTGCAATTCGCTTGCCGGCAGAAAAAATCAATTGCAGTCGATTCCCTGCTGATCTTGTTAATTTAACATCGCCATTTTCCATTAGTTTGATTGTAACCGGAACTGATCCGTCATCCGTTTCCTCCTGATAACGAATATAAATTGAAGTTCCCACTCGAACCAACTGACCGGTAGCATCAAACACAAAGTTTGATGTCTCACCGTTCTGTAAAATATTTGTTTCAAGGTGGATTTGAACCGGAACGCCAGTTGCTAAATTATCCATAATGCACCTTCTTTAATCCTTCTTGGTCTAACGATTTATTATATAACCATCAATACGTTTATGCACATTTTTTAACTCACAACCATTATATCAAGTATAGCGGGTAAAGCGAAAAAAGGAACGAATTCTGTTATAATTAATTGTGTTATTGTTTGTAAAATGAGGTGGAAAAATGTCTTTTACCAATACGCCGATTACCGTGATTAAGCAAGCTTACTCACCGGCAAATAAATTAATATCGTTCGCAGATACAAATGCATTATTAGATTATTGTGATCAATTTCAACGACCTTTTATTCATTTTTGGACAACAGATCAGCCAACCTTAATTTTAGGAATCAACGACCGTCATTTGCCAAATTTAACAGCTGGCCTTCAAAATCTCACCGCCAATAAGTACGATTACTTTTTACGCAATTCTGGTGGTCTTGCCGTTATCAGTGACCCGGGTGTATTAAACATTTCACTCTTCATTCCGGACGCAGATCGAAAACTTGACGTTGACGATTCTTACGACATTATCGCAGATTTAATGATGGCAACTTTTCCAACATTATCTATTCAAACCTTTGAGGTCACTCATTCATATTGTCCCGGTAAATATGATTTAAGTGTCAATGGTCAAAAAATTGCCGGAATTGCACAACGTCGTTCAAAAGGTGCCGTCGTATTAATGTTGTATCTAAGCGTTGAAGGCGATCAAGATGCCCGAAGCAATGTTGTTTCGGAATTCTATCAAGCAGGAGATGCTTATTCACAAACACGTTGGGCCTTTCCCAAAGTCGATAAAACAACAATGACAACTGTTGAAAAAATCGGCTTTCCAAATATTGATCTTCTGACGGTTGAGCAACACTTTTTAAAGAGTGTCAGTCAGCAAATGATGTCTTTGGATCTGGACAGTCAAGCTCAGCTTTTTCGTTCCGACACATTCATTGACTTACGGAAAAAACAATTAAGAAAGATTCAGCTGCGAAACCAACAATTACCACTCATATAAATTTTCCATGGAGGCTTATTTTTGGATTATGCACATCAGCAACTAAAGCGGGAGAAAGTATTTCGAGATCCCGTCCATAACTACGTCTACGTTAAGTATCAGGTCATTTTAGATTTAATTAATACAACTGAATTCCAACGACTCAGACGCGTTCATCAACTTGGAACAACATCACTCATATTTCACGGCGCTGAGCATTCACGCTTTGCACATTCTTTAGGTGTTTATGAAATTGCGCGACGGATCACTGAATCATTTCAAAAGAATTTTCCTTCTATCCGTCCTGGCGATGGGTTATGGGATAATTCCGAAGAATTAGTTGTTCTGTGTGCCGCATTACTTCATGACATCGGTCATGGTGCGTACTCTCACACGTTTGAGCATATTTTCGGCACAAATCACGAACAGATTACCCAAGACATTATTACGTCAGAGTCAACTGAAATTAACCATGTCTTACAACGAATTAGCCCGGATTTCCCGCGCCAGGTTGCAAGTGTCATCAATAAAACCTATCCCAATAGACAGGTTGTTGAAATGATTTCAAGTCAACTCGATGCCGATAGAATGGATTATTTATTGCGAGATGCTTACAATACCGGTGTTAAATACGGTACTTTTGATCTTTCGAGGATCCTTGAAGTTATGCGGCCTTATAAAGAGGGCATCTGTTTTGAAATGAGTGGTATGCACGCCGTCGAAGACTATATCGTCAGTCGCTTTCAAATGTACCAACAAGTCTACTTTCATCCCGTCTCACGTGCGATGGAAGTCGTTTTAAACAGGCTTTTGAAGCGTGCCAGAGTCTTATTTGGAGCAACTACTCAAAATGAACCGTCAACGCCTTACCTGTTATTACCCTTTTTACGCGGAGACTTTAATCTGGACGATTATCTTCAGTTGGATGATGGTGTTTTAAACACTTATTTCATTCACTGGAAACGGTATCCGGATGATATACTCAGCAGTTTGGCAACAAGATTTATTGATCGTAAGCCTTTAAAATCAGTCAAGTACGATAAAAGCACCGAAAACTTGCTGCCGCGCTTACGTGAAATCATTGAACAATCCGGCTTCAATCCCGAATATTATACCGCTACGGATAACAGCTTCGATCTGCCCTATGATGCTTATACACCGGGTAAAAAACAAATCGAACTGATGCAGGACGATGGCAGCTTGGTCGATCTTTCATCAGTTAGCCCACTTGTAACTGCAATTTCCGATCGTCAAACGGGAGATAATCGATTCTTCTTCCCTCGTGAAGTCCTTCGACCGGAAAAAAACGTTGATTTATTCGAACCCGAATACGAAGAATTTAAGAGCCACATCCGAAACGGAAAATTAATCAATTAAAGCTTAAAGGAGAACTTTTTTATGGATATCAAATTAATCGCAATTGACATCGACGGCACCCTCTTAAATGAAAAAAATCATCTCGCCCAACCAACAATCGATACCATTACCGCCGCACGTCAAAAAGGCATTAAGGTTGTTCTTTGTACCGGTCGCCCTCTAAGCGGCGTCAAACCATATTTAGATGCTTTGTCTATCAGCGGAGCGGATGAATACGCGATTACTTTTAACGGCGCAATGTCTCAAAGCTTGGATGGCAAAGTCATTACCCATCAGACACTAACTTATGATGAGTTTTTGGAAACCGAAATGCTCGCCAGAAAATTAGGTGTCCACTACCAATTTGAAACAATGGACGCAATCTATGCTTTTAATCGAGACCTAAGCCCTTATAGTGTTGGTGAAAGTTATCTTGTCCGTTTACCAATCAAATACAGAACCCCAGAAGAAATCAAACCTGACTTGGTCATTTCAAAGGCAATGTTTGTCGACTTTCCGAAACTGATTACCACTGCAAACAATCAGCTGCCACAAAGCCTACGGGATCAAATGTATGTCGTTCAAAGTGAACCATTCTTTATTGAAATCATGAATAAAAAAGCTAGTAAGGGTAACGCCCTTCACGCACTGGCAACGGATCTTGGCTTTTCCGCTGAAAATGTCATGGCAATTGGCGATCAGGGAAATGACTTAACCATGATTAAATACGCGGGATTAGGTGTTGCAATGGAAAACGGTATCGATGACGTCAAGGAGGCCGCATCCTTTGTAACGAAATCAAATGCTGAAAATGGCGTTGCCTATGCCATTAAAAAATGGATTCTTTGATAGACTGCTTAGAAGCTGTTTAGTATCTTTGATTTTGACCCAATAATTTGATAAACTACTGTCAAAAAAGTTGGTGATCATATGCAACATTTTAGTCATCATTACCAAAGCGATATTTCTCGGCAACAATTCGATTTGATCCGCCAGGATCTGGAAGCTTCAAGAAAACGAACTCATCCAAAACACATTGATCCTTATGATATCTTCTGTGCCATGCTCTATGTCCTTAAAAATGGTTGTACTTGGCGTGATTTGCCGGCTGATTTTCCAAAGTGGTCCACTGTTTACTACTATTGGATGAATTGGTCGAAAGCCCCCACCCCTGATAAACCAGCTTTATTAACTCAGGTTTTAAAAAAATTGTCGCTGATCGAAGATTAAGGCAAGGGCGATCAGCACGAACTTCGTTCGTCATTTTAGATGCCCAAAGTATCAAGAACACCGCTACCGCTGAAAATAAGGGTTACGATGGTGGTAAGAAGATCTCGGGGATTAAACGGCACTTAGCCGTCGACATCAATGGATTCCCGCAAGCGATCCATATTACCCGGGCTAACATCACTGATCGTGACGGGGCGATTGCACTCATTACCCTTAATTTAGAGCAGTTTAAACTGGTTCGAACCATGATGGTTGATAGTGGTTATACCGGCCAAAATTTTGCTAATGAGATTAGCAGTTTAACGTCAGCCAAGGTAATCGTCGTTAAAAGAAATGAGTTACACCAATTTTCGGTTATCCCCCAACGGTGGCTCATTGAACGTTCATTTAGTTGGTTGGGAAATTATCACCGTTTATGGCGTAACTGTGAGCGTAAGCTCAACACTAGTCTCATGATGGTTTCGTTAGCTTTTATCAGGCTACTTCTTAAAAGATACTAAACAGCTTCTTAGCATTCGTCTCTCTATTGTTAATAGTTGTCACACAAAAAGACCGGAGCAAAACTTGTTCTAGTCTTTTTTTGTATAATCTATTAAATTAATGTTGTCATAACCTACCACCTAAGGGGCAATACTGGTTAATACAATTCCCAACACAATTAAGAAAACGCCAACCCGCAAACAAAAATGCGCATACTTATTAACCTTAATCGGTTGGTTCTTAATAGAAGCAACGTCTTTAGCCGCTGGATGCTTTGGTGCATTCTCTGCTTCCAAATCACTCTTTTTTCTAAAAGAGAACCGCCATCCGGTAAATAAATGTCCCGATCCGACGATAAAAATAGAGGCCAGTACTAACAGAAACAAGCCAACCAAAAAATCGATATTTCCAATTCCCATCATCGGCAGACCAATAACAATCGTTACCAAGTTAATAATAGCAGCGAGAGCAATTCCCATTGTAGCAGGCTTCTGTTTTATTAAATCATTCATTAATCATTATCACCACGAAATCGATTATTAAATAATGGACTAACCGGTTTATTTTCATTAATTCTCTTTATTGCATCACCAATTAACGGACCAACTGATACTTGCTGAATCTTGTCAATTTGCTTATCAGCGGGTAATTGAATTGTATCTGTAACCACTAATTGTTTGATTGGTGATTTTCTAATCCGTTCAATTGCAGGCCCTGAAAGAACTGGATGTGTACAACAGGCATATACTTCTTTAGCACCGGCATCAATCAATGCCTGTGCACCCAATGTAATCGTTCCAGCAGTATCAATCATATCATCGATCATCAAACAACGTTTACCGGCAACGTCACCGATAATATTCATAATTTCTGCAACGTTCGCACGAGGACGACGTTTATCGATAATTGCAATGGGTGCCTTTAAAAATTCAGCTAATGCCCTTGCTCTGGAAACACCACCATGATCCGGTGAAACAACAACATCATCACTGCCAAATCCTTCCTTGATAAAATGATCGGCAAGCAATGGTGCCCCCATTAAATGATCAACAGGAATATCAAAAAATCCTTGAATTTGCGCTGCATGTAAATCAAGTGTAACAACGCGGTCAACGCCGTCCTTTTGAATCATATTTGCAACTAATTTAGCCGTAATCGGTTCACGTGAACGTGCTTTTCTATCCTGTCGTGCGTAACCATAATAAGGAATCACAACATTAATGGTGCCAGCACTTGCACGTCTAAGTGCATCAACCATAATCAAAAGTTCCATCAAATTATCATTAACAGGTGCTGAAGTCGATTGGATAATAAAAATATTATCGCCGCGAATACTTTCCTCGATATTAATCCGAATTTCACCATCACTAAAACGATCGACAGATGTCTTTCCAAGCGGTACGCCAACGGTTTTAGCAATTTTTTCAGCTAAAGGCCGATTGGAATTCAGTGCAAAGATTTTCAGTTTAGAATCAAAATATTGCCGAGCCATATGATCCTCCATATTGTTTTTTCTAAATTAATTATACAATGTTTCAGGCGGAAAAATCAGTATTAATCTTTTTGATACGGTAATTTCTTGAAATATCCCGGTTTATTAGTCTGTCGAGAACGAGCAATTGCCATGTCATATTTATTAACCGGTCGATTAATTGTAGATCCGGCAGCAATAAAGGAGTGATCCTCAATTTCAAGAGGTGCAATCAAATTAGAATTGCTTCCAATAAAGGCATCATCCCCAACAGTTGTCTCATGCTTTTTAGCCCCATCGTAATTAACAAAAATGACACCGCAGCCAACGTTGATATTTTTGCCTAATTTAGCATTTCCAACATAAGTTAAATGGCCAACTTTAGTGCCCTCTCCAATTGAAGCTTTCTTAACTTCCACAAAGTTCCCAAGATGGACGTGTTTGCCAATTAGAGCACCCGGACGCAAGTGGCTGTTTGGGCCAATATCCGAATAATCCAGCATTTCAGAATCCTGAATAAGTGAAGATGTCACTGTAACGTGATCATGAATTGTGGAATTGCGAATCTCGGAATTTGCACCAAGGTAACAGTCATGACCAATTGTCGTTGAGCCTTTCAGCTGAACTCCAGGTTCAATAACTGTATCAGAACCGATTTTAACATCTGTATCAATGTAAGTCCGTTCGGGATCGATCATCGAAATACCATCTTGCATATGCTGACGATTGATTCTCGTCTGCATAATTTTGGTTGCCCGTGCAAGCGCAACCCGATCATTAACGCCCATTGATTCATCAAAATCAGACATTTGATAAGCTGCAATAGTCTCTCCTTCTGATTTAAGAACCTCGATAACATCTGTCAAATAGTATTCGCCCTGGGCATTATCGTTATTAATTTTATGCAGTGCCTCAAACAATGCCTGATTATCGAATACATAAACACCAGTGTTAATTTCATGAATGGCTTGTTCCTCAGTCGACGCATCTTTTTGTTCGACAATCTTCTCCACAATTCCTAAATTGTTTCTGACAATTCGACCGTATCCCGTCGGATCAGGTGCATTTGACGTTAAGATTGTTGCTTTAGCCTTTTTATTCTCATGGTAAGTAAACAGATTTTCAAAAGTATGAGCCGTAAACAAAGGTGTGTCACCACTAACAACCATCGTCATGCCATCCAGTTTACCAAGAAGGTCTTCCGCCTGCAAAACAGCATGTCCGGTACCCAATTGCTTTTCTTGAACAACATATTGCGTTCGTTTGCCAAGATTATCCCGAACTGCATCAGCACCAAATCCAACGACCGTTACGACATTATCCATATCAGCTTTTTCTACTTGCGTTAAAACATGGTCTACCATTGTTTTACCACAAAGTCGGTGTAACACTTTATAGAGTTTGGATTTCATCCGAGTCCCTTTACCGGCTGCTAATATGATTGTATTTTTTGTTGCCATTCTAATTTCTCCTCAGTGAGCCATTTTAATTAAAAATCTTCTCAAGATAGTTACCAGCTTGAGAAACAACCGTGTTATTTTCCGCATCGACACGCATGAGCGATGTATAGTCTTCAACAACCCGGCCGCTTTGAACCGTACTTTCAGCCACAACACCAACACCAATTAAATTGGCATCAAACTCTTCGACCATTGAAATCATACCACCGATTGTCCCACCGCCACGCATGTAGTCATCAACAATCAAAACGTTTGAATCCGGCTTTAAACTCCGTTTTGATAATGACATCTTCTCAATTCGTGTTGATGATCCAGAAACATAATTCACGTTCACCGTAGAACCCTCAGTGATTTCAGTATCGTGTCGGACAATGACAAAGGGGACGTTTAAGAAGTTCGCAACGCTTTGGGCGATTGGAACACCTTTGGTTGCAATTGTCATCACAGCATCGACATCTTGATTCAAATACTGGGTTGCAAAAATGCGGCCAATTTGTCGAAGCGTTGCTGGGCTTCCCAGTAAATCAGACATATACACATATCCTCCAGGTAAATAGCGTTTATCAGAGGACATTTCGTCTATTAATTTTCCAACAACCTGCTGCGCCTCTTCCTTTAAAATATAAGGCAAAAATCTGGTACCACCTGCAGCCCCCGGAATGGTTTCCAAGAGTCCGGTTCCTCGTGCCTGAAATGTTCGTTTTAAAATTGTTAAATCTTCACTAATTGATGATTTTGCTGAATCATAACGGTCGGCAAAAAATGTTAAAGGAACCAACGTATGCGGGCGCTCTAACAAATACCTAGTCATATCAATCAATCTGTCGCTTCTTCGTACTTTCAATTCTCCCACCTCTAGTTTATGTAATATCTATTTGATTTTATCATAAATGTTCGGGTTTAGGGAAATTTGGTGAAATTATCATCAATTTCTTAGCATTTTGATAAATAATTACTCACTTCTGCTTTGTAAGTAATTATACCCCAATGAAATCGCATAAATACCTGCTTCAATTGTCGCAATAAAGAAAGTAACCGGCCAATTTGTCACGTACCCCAAATATAATCCAAACCAAACTCCGAACAACGCAAAGGCAATACCCAGCATCATCATTTTTAAAACCGTATGCGTAAAATACTTAGCGCTTGCAGCTGGCAGTGTTAACAAAACAAAGATTAGAAGTGATCCAACAATTTGGGCAGCAACACTCACACTAAAAGCCAATAATACCAAAAAAATAATTGAAATGAGTGAACTATGCACATGGTTGGTCTGTGCTCCCACCGGATCAAAGGAATCATCCTTCAAGTTTCTAAAAATAACAAAGAGAATTAATAAAACAATGACAGATAACACAACCATTTGTAAAACATCCTGGCGACTGATTCCAATAACACTACCAAACAAAATATTAGTCGCATAACTAGAATTTTTGTTGGAAAGTGACAGAAATAAGATGCCTAAACCAATAAAGAAACCGGAAATCGCACTAATAACAGCTTCTCTTCGGGACTCAACTTTCCCACTCAGTTCCCCAACAAGGATTGAACTGATTGTCGTAAACGTCAGCATCCCGTTTAGTGGCGTCCACCCAATAAAAATTCCAAACGCTGCGCCGGCAAACCCGATTTCTGAAAGTGTATGCGTCATAAATGGCATATTTCGGGCTGTGACAAAAACGCCCATAATGCCACTGACAATTGCAATTAACGTTCCGGCAAGATAGGCGTTCTGCATAAATTCAAAACTAAACATACAACTCCCCCTTTGAATCATTATGAAGGTCTGAAATGGCCCCGGTACTGTATCCGTCTCTGCGAAGCCAAAGATAGCGATCTGGATATTCATGGATCAGCTGCATGTCATGCGAAACAAACAGAATGGTCAGTCCCATATCATTATTAAGCATCGTCACAACATCAAGCAGTTCTTTTTTGGTATTTGGATCCAAACTAGCCGTTGACTCATCTAAGATAAGCAGGTCCGGATGATTAAGAAGTGCTTGGGCAAGATATGCCTTCTGTTTTTCACCACCGGATGCCAATCCAAGCGGCCGATCGGAAATGGCTGTCAGACCGACCCGATTCATGACTTCTCCAACACGTGTTCGTTCTTTTTTAGAAAGCCAGGGTAACTTAATACCGGTATAGCTTAACGAAACAAAGTCTCTGACAGAAAGTGGATATTCAACATCGATGTTTCTAAATTGAGGAACATACCCAATCTTCAACCCTTCTTTAAGGATTATTTTGCCGGAAGACGGCCGAAGCTGTTTTAAAATAAGGCGAACCAAAGTTGTCTTTCCAACGCCATTTTCACCGATCACGCCTAAAAAATCTCCACGATTTACTTTGAAACTTAGTTTTGAAAGCACTTGATGATTCGGAAAACTCAATGATAAGTTTTCAGCTGAAATTAATGTGTCACTCAAACGATTACCTCCGCTTTGTAAAAAGTAATTATTACTGTTACAGTGTAAAATAAAAAATGCTTTTTCTCAATTCAATTCCAAATAAAAATGAATTGCTTTAACAAAAATTATTTTTATAAAGCAATTCATTTTTGAATTTTTTATCTATTATCAAGACTATTGATTAATTTTTTCTGAAGTAACCTGTGTTAAATAAACCTCACTACAGAAGCCTGAAATACTATTATACACTCTTCTGGCCCGTGATTCAGTACGACAAACGCCAAAAACGGTTGGTCCGCTTCCACTCATTTGTGAGCCATCACAACCATATCTGATTAGTCGTTGCTTCAAAGTCAATATTTGAGGATGCTCGGCTATCGTGATTGCTTCCAATGCATTCCCCATATTTGAAATAATCGCGGAATAGTCATTATCCGCAATACCTCGTAAAAGCTCATCTGTATTCGGATGAATGACAGGCGTCCTAGCCAACTTTTTTAAAATACGCGGCGTTGAAACGCTAACGTGTGGTTTAGCCAAAATAAACCACATCTTGGGAAGCTTATTTAAGGGCGTAATGATTTCACCCCGACCGCTTACCAAAGCAGTATCGCCATAAATACAGTACGGCACATCCGAGTCGACTTGAAGCCCCATCTTGGCCAAGGCTTCAAGTGATAAGCCAACGTCAAAAAGATTGTTTAGCGCTTTAAACACAGCAGCGGCGTCAGATGAACCACCACCCAGTCCGGCAGCTATCGGAATATTTTTTTCAATTAAAATTTTTAACCCGGTTTGAATCCGGGTTTCTTTGAGAAAAATTTGGGCAGCTTTATACGCCAGATTTCGATTATCTTCTGGAAGAAATCCGCTATCGGAATAAACCTTGATTGTATTGGTATCGTTAGTTTCTACCTGAACGTAATCACTTAAACCAATTGAAGTCATGACCATTCGCCACTCAATTGATCCATCCGAATGCGTAAAAGGTGTATCCAAACTGAGATTCAGTTTTGCCGGCGCTCGAACAATTATTTTCAACGACGACACCTCTTTTCGTGCACTTTTTAAAACAATTTAACACATCAATCATGTTTAACTAAATGTGACACACCATAATTAACAAAATTATACTAAATTATATCGTACTTGTCAGTGACTAATGCATCATTATCAATATTCAAAAAGAGCAGAAAAAAAGGCCAAACACAAATTCCAACTTGCGCTCGCCCCTAGACATAGGTAAACATACTAATCGACTTGTTCATCATCAAAATTCACTGCGATATTTTTGGTTAAAATATCAGTATAACTATACGAAACCCTCTCGAAGCTGGATTTTCCCGGATCCAACTCAACAATGAAAACAGCATGAAATGTTTCCCTCAATATTCCGTGCCGTTTGGTTGTCTTACGACGCCCAATTTGAGAAGTTACAAGAACATGCTGACCAATATGATCATCCATTCTGTGTTTGATCACAGATAAAGTTATTGGCATGCCACTCACCTCACGATAAAGCATTATACCATAAAAGTAATAAAACCGCAAATTATATCACAAATCACTTTATCTGGCAATATAAAATTACTTTAATACCCCAATTTCATGAAACGCATTCGTCAATGCCACAAACTGTTCTACCTGAAGCTGTTCCGGACGATTTGCGGCATTGATTGACAAGTCATCCAAAACCTTCTTTATCTGCCCTTTAACACTTTCCTGCTTTCCAAAAACACCCAGTAAATTATTCCATAGCGTTTTTCTCTGATGCATAAAACATCCCCGAACAAAGCCAACGAACTTTTTGTGATCAAAAGGACGCTTGTCAACCTGCATTTTCGGAGACAATTTAACAATAGCAGAATCAACCTTGGGTTGAGGAATAAACGCTGTTTTGGGAACAACAAAAGAAATGTCAACATCATTTTGCTGTTGAACAATGACTGAGAGTGACCCATATGGTTTAGTCCCAGGTTTGGCATCCAATCGCTCGGCTACTTCCTTTTGCATCATCACAACTATTGATTCGAATTTAACCGGATTGGCTAATAAATCCATCACAATTGGTGTTGTTATATAATATGGTAAATTGGCAACAACTTTAAGCGGCTTGTCAGTCCTAAATCTTTTTGCGACAACTTCGGGCAAATTAGCCTTTAAAATATCTTGATTAATAATTTCAATGTTGTTATACGGTGATAGTGTTTCATCTAAAACCGGAAGTAATTTTTCATCAATTTCAAAAGCCAGTACTTGATTTGCGGCCTTAGCCAATTGTTCAGTCAATCCACCAATTCCAGGGCCAATTTCAATCACATTATCATTTTTAGTCAGCTCTGCAGCCTCAACAATATTGTTTAGAATATTCAGATCAATCAGAAAATTTTGTCCCAAACTTTTTTTTGCTGATAACCGATATCGGTTTAAAATTGCCTGTGTCCTTGCAGGAGAGGCAATTTCTGGATAATCACTCATTTTATTTATCTCCATCTATCTTCTCAACTGCATCCAAAAACTGTTGCTGGGAGATCCCAAACATTCGCAGTCGGTGTTGCAATTGTTTTCCGTTTACATAACCAATTCCTAAAAGTTCACCTAATTTTTCACGTCTCTGTTTAGCGTCCGGATACCCCATCAACCCAAATTTCATTAACGTTTCCCGGCTAATCAATTCCTCTGTCTGATCATCTTCCGTATAGACATGGCTAAGCGCTTCTCTAATAGCCTCCACACTGGCATGTTCCACTCCAAGAGACCCTTCTGAACGTTTGGGAACCCCTTGTTTTTTAGTAATAAATGCATGCTTGGCGTTAGGAATTTCCGCCGAAATTGTTTTACGAATCTTTTCGCCTGAAAAATCCGGATCGGTAAACACAATAATGCCCCTTGTCTCGGCAATTTTCTTAATCAGTGCCATGGTTTCATCAGGGATAGCGGAACCACGGGTCTCAATTGTATCGGCGTCAACTGCCCTTAAAATTTGTTTTGTATCGTCTTTGCCTTCAACGACAATGACTTCTTTAATTTTTTTCATTATCCTCAATTCCAAATAATCGTAATGCATTACTATAAGTGTGAGCAGCAATCACATCCGGATTGACATCGCATAACCGGGCAATTGCTTCAACCGTATATAAAGTATACGCTGGTTCATTTTGTTTCCCTCTCAGTGGCTCAGGTGCCAAATACGGGGCATCGGTTTCGACCAGCATCCTATCAAACGGCGTATTCCTGACAGCATCGTGAACATCATGGTTTTTTTTAAAACTGGCAACACCACTATATGAAACCGACATGCCCAAATCAAGGAATTTCTTAAGCCACTCCGGATCACCATTAAAGCTGTGCATCACACCACCAATATCATGAATATCCATTTCTTTTAGAATCTCATAAGTGTCTTCAAAAGCTTCTCTATTATGAACAGAAATCGGCAAATGAAGCTGCTTTGCGATATCAATCTGTTCTTTGAAGACCCGTTTTTGAATGGATCTTGGCGAAGTGGTTTGGTAATAATCCAATCCGATTTCACCAACTGCAATAACCTTTGGGCTTTGAAGCTGTTCAATCAGCAACTGCTTTTGCTCATCGTGAAAGTGAATCGAATCTTCAGGGTGCCAACCGATAATAGAATACATATCGTTATATTTGGCACTTAAAGCAAGTGACCGGTCATTTAATACCTGATTAGACCCAACATTTGCAAGTTTAACCACACCCAGACTCTTGGCATGCTCGGCATAACGATCGGCTTGTGAATAAAGATGATCGTCATTTAAATGCGTATGAGAATCAAAAATTTTCATGGTAACCCCCTCAATTATTTTCATTAAAAATCACAAAAACGGACCGCCTTTCTTATCAAATGAAAGATGAGAAAATCGGTCCATTGATGACTTATTCCAAAGTTAATCCATTTTCAAGATGTGAATCTACTGTAACTAATTCAACGTTACCATCATCATGTTCAACTGACAATAACATTCCCTGACTAACCTGTCCACGCATCTTTCGTGGTTTCAGGTTAGAAACAATAATAACTTTCTTTCCAACTAATTTTTGATAGTCGGGATACCACTGTGCAATTCCTGAAAGAATTTGACGATCGCCATCGTCACCGGCATCCAATCGGAACTGAAGCAATTTGTCGGCTCCCTCGACTTTTTTGACATCAAGAATCTCAGCCACTTTAAGTTCAATCTTTTCGAAAGCGTCAAACCGGACTTCTTTTTTAGTCAATTTCAACTCGGTTTCTTCAGGATCGAACTTTTTTTCGGCTGCGGCTTTCATTGCGGCTCGTCCCTTGGCTTTTGTATTTGTTGTCATCTGGTCCTTAATAAAAGCAACTTCTTCATCAACATCCACCCGAGGAAAGATTGGTGTGCCCTTTGCGACTGTCTTGGCACCGGCAGGGAGATCCGAAATATCAAGATTTTTAATATCAATAGCTTCATCTAATCCAAGCTGTTGAAAAATCTCTTTAGGTGCATGTGTCATGATTGGGCTGATTAATTCAGCAATAACCCGGAGGCTGGCTGCCAAATGGGACATAACAGAAGCTAATTTTTCCTTATCAGCATCATTCTTGGCTAAGACCCAAGGTTCCGTCTGGTCAATGTATTTATTGGATTGAGAAACCAGTTTCCAAACTTCAGATAACGCTTCTGAAAAATGCAGGTCATCCATACTCTTCTTAAAACCGGCAATGGACTCTTTAGAAACTTCCTCCAGTTCCTTGTCAGCTTCATTGACACCAGCCTTAAACTCAGGAATAATACCGCCTTCATACTTATTAATCATTGAAACAGTTCGATTTAATAAGTTCCCCAAGTCGTTGGCCAAGTCAAAATTAACCCGGTCAACAAAATCTTCCGGCGTAAAAATACCATCATTTGCATATGGCATTGCCCGCAATAGATAATATCGCAGTGCATCCAAGCCGTAACGGTCCATTAACGTCTCTGGATAAATCACGTTCCCTTTAGACTTGGACATTTTACCGTCTTTCATTAACAGCCAACCATGTCCGTAAACCGTTTTAGGGAGTGGTAATCCGAGTGCATGCAAGATAATCGGCCAGTAAATGGTGTGGAAACGAACAATTTCTTTTCCCACCATCTGAACATCAGCGGGCCAATACTTCTTGAAATCACTGTCATCTTTACCATCATAACCAAGTGCGGTTATATAGTTTGACAAGGCGTCAATCCACACATACACCACGTGTTTAGGATCGGATTTAACAGGCACACCCCAATGAAAGGTCGTTCTTGAAACGGCCAAATCTTCAAGGCCAGGATCGATAAAGTTCTTAATCATTTCATTCATTCGCGTTGAAGGTTGGATGAAGTCCGGGTGGTCCTGATAGTATTGACGCAGCCAGTCGGCATATTTACTCATCTTAAAGAAGTAGGACTGCTCGTGAACCAACTGAACTTCATGGCCACTGGGTGCTTTACCGCCAATAACCTTACCGTCATCATCACGATAAACTTCCGCCAGTTGACTTTCAGTGAAGTATTCTTCATCCGATACAGAATACCAGCCCGTATACTCACCAAGATAGATATCGCCTTGATCTTGAAGCTGCTGAAAAATGTCTGCAACTGCCCTTTCGTGATAATCATCGGTCGTTCGAATAAATTTAGTGTTGGAAATCTCAAGCTTTTTCCAAAGCTCTTTGATGCCCTTGGCCATCTTATCGACATATGCCTGGGGTGTCATCCCTAGCTTGTCCGCTTTCTGTTCAATCTTTAATCCATGTTCATCGGTTCCAGTCAGGAAGAAAACATCGTAACCCATCGCACGCTTGTAACGAGCAACGGCATCACAAGCAATGGTGGTATATGAATTACCGATATGTAACCTTCCTGAAGGATAATAAATTGGTGTTGTTATATAAAATGTTGGCTTACTTTCTGCCATGAAAGTACCTCTTTTCCAATCGAATTAATCTATGATTATTTGATAATATTACAGTCAAGTATAGCAAAAAAAGCCACTGTGTGCGAGAGCCAGCAGGAAAAGTTTACCCATAAAACTGACACCAACTGCTGAGGTTCTTTTGCTTCATTCTCGTGTAGATTCTTCTAGTTATTGGGGCCTTTAGAACAGATCCATTTGAAGAGGTGACAACCCGCCAAAAGAAATCCCCAGCATTTTTTTCAATTCGAGTGCGTTGTCAGCCGCATCCCGACCGGCGTTATTATTGAAAATGATGCAGACTTCCCTGGTTTGATCCTGCAACTTTAAGACGACATCTTTTAATCGTGCCAGTTCTTCAGTGGAATATCGATAAAGTGTTCGTTTACCGCGCCAATCACCTGTTGTATCCGTCCACCCTTTGATGTTGCGCCCGTGTAATCTTAGCATGCAAAGATCTTTATTGGTCACAAGTGGTTCAAACGGAACCCCCATATTGGTCGTATGTGGTTCATCCACCACAACCAAATCCAGTCCAAGTTCCTTAAGATACCCGGCAACATCATCGATTATATTTTTGCCGTACCACGACGGATTTCGAAACTCAACCGACACCGGATATCCTTCCATGAAAATGCTGATACGGCGAAGATATTCAATTGTTTCGACTTTCCTCGCAAAATACGGTGGAAACTGAAAAAGAATTGTTTTCAGCTGGCCCGCCCGAACAAGTGGTGTAATTGCGCGCTTATATTCATTGAATTTAGTAAACCGTTCTTCATTGCTAACCGGATCCCCACTTCCCTGATCATGCATTGTCATGACCTGATTAGCTTTTAAAATAAATTGAAAATTATCGGAAACCTGTTGTTGCCAATGCTCAATGACCTCAGTTCTTGGGATCCCATAAAAAGGCGTATCCAATTCCACAACTGGAAAATGAGCACTATATTCTGACAATCGAACTTTACGCTTTGAATCATCAATTAGTGAGGGATGCTCAGAAAATGTCGTCAATCCAATTGTAATCATCTCGCGTCACCCCCATTAAGAAACGTCAATTCTTTGATGATACATTCACATTCAAATCATCAAAAAAATCAACGGCATTTTGTTTAATCATTGTAAACGGAAATGTAAAACTAAGTTGCTCTTCATTAACCGCCAAGACCCGGGCATTTTGGGGGCGATAGTCAATAAGTCCTGCAAAAGGATAGACCCGCATTGACGTACCGACGATCACGATCAGATCAGCTTCCGAAACGGCTTTAATACTCTTAGAAATTGCGTTTGGATTTAGTCCCTCTCCATAAAGAACAATGTCCGGACGCAGGACACCGCCACAATTTCGATGATACATACTGTTTAAATAATCCTTGTAGTCAACTTTTTTGCGACATTTTTGACAATACACATTATATAAATTGCCATGAAATTCAACTAAGTTTTTGGTGCTGGCTTTCCGATACAGACTATCAATATTTTGGGTGACAACAACGGCGTCCCTCTTTTGAGTGAACTCAGCCTGACGGTCGTGAATAACGTTCGGCTTGGCATCGGGATAATACATATTTGATTTTTCATACTGATAAAATACCTTGGGCTCGTCGCGTAAGCAATCCACACTCAAATAATACTCAGCCGGTTTATCCGTTTTGTCATTGGTATATAAGCCATTTTTAGAACGGTAATCCGGGATTCCGGACGCGGTTGAAACCCCAGCCCCGGTCAGAAAAACGATCTTTTTTGCAGTGTCAAACATTGTTTGAATCTTTTGATCAATCATTTATCTCACTCCTCGGATAATAAAAAAATCTATTTACGTTCAATATAAGGCATTTTTAGACTGTCGAACAAGGCTTTAACCGTTTTACCATAAATTTCCTGGAAAAACTCTGGATTATCCTGTTCTCCTTTCGGATTTGCCAAAACAAACGAATTTTGATCGTCAACCCGGTTAAAGCCAACATAGGCCCGCGTGTTGCTGTTCACCTCAATGAGTTCAGAATGAAATACTTCGAATAGTTGCTTGACCTGCAATCCAAGCTGGCGTTTCGAAAGAACACTGGTTAAGGTTGTAAACTCGGTATTGTGCAGGGGTGGCAATGCCCATTGTTTCATCTGTTCATCAAAGGCTTTAAACAATTTGACAACATTTCGACGAAGGCCAAAAGGTGAATCAGTCGGCTTCTCTGTAATCAACTGATACAATTTTTCAGCAGCTGCTAATGAAATCGGAAAATCCTTTTTTAATTTATCGGCTACCTGACTAAACCGATCACCGTAAAACACCATTGCATCCAATAATGTCATTAACCGAAGCGTCATTTGATCGTCAACCGGATCGGGTTCCGGCTTAATTGTTGCATAAACCCCTTTCATATACATAGCTTCAATTTCATCGTCAATCAAACCATGCTTTCTCTGTTCGGAAACGACAACAAAGTGAGACACCATGTCGTAAAGCTCAGTCCCCATCATTTTTAACTGATCATCCAAATCGGCATTGCCGGTTGTTAAAGAAAAGAAAACCTGCGGAAATCCTCTTAAAACCATTAATAAGTGTAATAATTCATGGGAGGCCGTATAGTTTGGTGCGCTTAAATCAGCAATTTGAATCATAATATTTTTGCCATCCTGGACAACTTGGGATTGATCGTGTCGAACGTATCCAGACTGAAGTTTCCCAAGGAAATTAACGGTTACCGTTCCCGGAAAGAAGTTGTTGACCGCATCAATTAAGCTGTGTACCTGATCGTTTAATTCAATATTAATTTCGTTATCCATTATTTCATCCTACTTTCGTAATTCCTTTAAAATCTTCTTAACATCCGTTGAATCAGGCGATGTCATGTGTCGAAGCTGTTTAACAACCGTCGGTAATTCCGACTCTTTTGTGCCGTTAGCCATCGCAAGCGACTTCAATTGTAAATTCATATGGCCCTTTTGAATACCATCAGTCACTAATGCCCTGAGTGCAGCCAAATTTTGAGCCAACCCGATCGCCCCAATCACTTCCATCATCTCACGGACTCGTTTGATTCGGGTAATTTTTTTATTAATGGCAGCCATTGGCAAAACACTGGTTGCACCGCCAACGAAACCAATCGGCATTGGTATCGTCATCTTACCGATCAGGTAGGCTTGATTCACACGCCAAGTACTCAGCCCTTTGTATTGACCATCTTTGGCCGCATACGCGTGGGCAGCACTTTCTACAGCCCGCCAGTCATTTCCTGTTGCCATCACCGCCGCATCAATCCCGTTCATAATCCCTTTATTGTGGGTAGTGGCTCGGTAAACGTCAACCTGTGCAATGTGACTCGCGTCCACAATTTGAGAAGCAACCTGCTGACCGGTTATGCCAGAAGTTGTCAACTCGGAGAGGGGAATTTTCCCCAAGACATGGACCAAACTTTTATCGGCATAATTGGAAAGGATAGCCATTGTAACCTGCAAACCAAATGAACGCAATTCATTGGCCACTGCTTCAAGCATGGTATTGACCAAATTGGCCCCCATTGCTTCTCCTGAATCAACCTGTAAGTCCACTGAATAGAATTGCGGATCCAGTCGTCTTACTGACAGAGACTTTGCACCACCACCATGTTTAAGAATTCGGGGACGACTATTATTGGCAATCTCAATAAGTTCTTGTTGACGATCACTTATAAATTCCCTTAGTTGTCTTGCATCACTAATGTCCTTTAAAATAATTTGACCACTCAAAAGCCGCTGCTTTACGCTGGCCTTGATACCCATGTCCCCCGATAACAGTTTTCCGCCATTACTGGCAGCCGCAATGACTGAAGGTTCTTCAGTCACCATAGGAACAAGATACTGACGGTTGTTAACTTTCATGTTGGTGACAATTCCTTCGGGCAGCGCATAGTCTGCAAGGTAATTTTCTATCAAATGTCCAAAGACCTTAGCGTTGGTTGTTTTAAGCAAAGCTACTTGATCACTGTTTAAGCCTGAGAAATCTGCAATCAAATCAAGTCGTTCCCGATATGATTTTTGATAGAAATGTGCCCATCGAGCATCCATTTGCCCCACCTCCAAAATAACTTTTCATACAAGCGACAAAAAGCTGGGCAGGAATAATCCTGGTTCCAGCCTTCTTATTGATAAACTTCCAAGCATACTCAAAATCACTTAGTGCTCACTTTTATTTTCTACAAACTCTGTGATAATCCCCTCACGAACGCCGCTCTCTGAGAATAGAACCTTTCGGGTATCAACCTTATCCATTAACACCATTAACGGCAACAGCCCACCAACAATAATATCAGCTCTGTCATGCTCCAAGCCTTTAATTTGGCGACGACGTTTAACATCACCCCTAAGAAGATTAAGGTAAGTACGATTAACCTGTTCATAGCTCAAATGATACCCATGAATCGAGTCAACCCGCTTCATTCCCTGACGTGTTCGATTAATCCTGGCCAGGGTTCGATTAGCCCCGCCCAAAAGGACAAGCGGCTCGCGTTGGGAATGCTTAAGCCATTTAATTCGGGAATATAATTTCTGAATATGAAACTGGGCATTAAATAAATTGGCACCTGAAACATTGTCATTCAAATGAAACTGTTCCGAGATGTTAACAGCACCAATCGGGATACTGGTTAAATTCTTGCTTTGACCATTGACTACCCGGATCAATTCACAGCTTGCGCCACCAATATCAAGAATCAGACAGTTTTTGATTCCCAATCGATTAATGACGCCCAAATAATCATAATAAGCTTCCTGAACACCTGAGAGGACACGGATTGTAATCCCAATCCTTTTTTTGACCGCTTGTAAAAAATCAGTTTGATTTTTGGCCTGTCTAACTGCAGCAGTCGCAATGCCGATTACGGAATCCGACCGGTATTGTTGGTAAATAGCCTTAAAATCTGCCAACGCCTGAATCGTTCTTTCCATAGCTTGTGGCTGCAGTACCTTTGCTTTGCCCATACCTTCAGAAAGTCGACTATCACTTTTAACACGTTTGATTTCACGATAACTGCCGTCGTTTAAGATTTGATTGATGGCCATTCGGACCGAATTAGAACCAATATCCAAAATTACAAGGTTTTGCATCCCTGCCATCCTTTCCGGCAGTTCTAGCCAAAGTAATTGATTCCAATTGCATCGCGAACTTCCTTAAGGGTTTGATTGGCAACCGTGTTTGCATATTCACTACCCTTTTTAAGGATATCGTAAACACCGGCAATGTCTTTTTCATATTGATTTCGGCGTTCACGAATTGGTTTTAATTCTGCTTGAAGAACATCATTTAAGTAGCGTTTGATCTTCACGTCACCTAATCCGCCGTGCTGGTATTGGGCTTTCAATTCAGCTACCTTTGATTGATCGGGATCAAAAATATCCAAATAAGTGAAAACCGTATTTCCTTCAACTTGACCCGGATCTTCAACATGAATATGGTTGGGATCGGTATACATTGACATGACTTTTTTGCTGATGGTGTCCTCATCATCCGAGAGATAAATCGCATTTCCCAACGATTTGCTCATTTTGGCGTTGCCATCCAACCCTGGAATCCGTCCCATTCCTTTTGGTGGGAAATAGCCTTCCGGTTCAACTAAAATATCTGCTTTGTAAATTGAATTAAATGAACGCACAATTTCACGGGTCTGTTCAAGCATTGGTTCCTGATCATCACCGACAGGAACAGTAGTCGCTTTAAAAGCGGTAATGTCCGCCGCCTGACTAATCGGATACATTTCAAATCCAACTGGGACACTTTGACCAAAATTCTTTTGTTTAATTTCATTTTTCACGGTTGGATTTCGGTTAAGCCGAGAGACCGTAACCAAATTTGAATAATGTTGTGTTAACTCTGGGAGTGCAGGAATCTGCGATTGAACTAGAATTGTTGATTTTTCCGGATCAATTCCCACAGCTAGATAATCCAATGCAACCTGAATCAAACTATGACGGATTTTTTCAGGATCACGTGCATTATCAGTTAAGGCTTGCATGTCTGCAATCATGATGAAGGTGTCGTAATCACCGGAATTTTGTAATTCAACCCGATTTTTCAATGAACCAACATAATGGCCAATATGTAGCTTGCCTGTTGGTCGATCTCCTGTTAAAATAATTTTCTTTGCCATCTTGCAACTATCCTTTCAATATCCGAATTTTGAATAGCACAATTTTTCGAAAAAACGCCCTATTGATTGAACAATAGGACGCTAAGACGTGGTACCACCTAAATTGTAACTAAGTTGTAAGTGTAGTTACCTCTCTAAGCGATACGGGTGCTACCCTTTTAAACTACCAATTCGTTTCGTCGTGGTCACTTTCAGCCTTGATAACCTCTCTGTTTTGGACGATTCTACTCATCTACTAATAACATTTTAATTTTACTGATAAAAATAGGAAATGTCAAAGGCTCAGTTAACATTTATCAAGGTCGACTCATTCAATTGACAGGAGACCGAAATCAAACTAAAATTGTGCAAGCATAAGATATAAATGTGCAGGAAGTTTTAGAAATTAATCAGATTTGAATCAGCTTATACTGATCGATTCAATCCAATTTTTAAAGTGATCTCAAATATGTTTGGACACCAAAATCAATGATCCTGATTTCTTCTAAGACTTTACGAAAAGTACCATTAATTTTTAATGCACAATACTTTAATCAATGACATGAAATAGCGGACAGACTGGAGGAACCCTTTTGGAAAACAAAGAACAGAAAAAAGAACAGCAACGGGTTGACTGGGTCGTTTCAAAAATCGGCACTAAAATGACCAGCACGGAAAATGAGTATAATCGTGCCCACACAGAAACCAAAAAGGTCCAACAAACTTATTCAGACAACACCTCAGTCAACTATTTTGAAGTCGATGATCGAATCGAAACCAGTGCCGAACTACAACAGCAGCGTGGTCTGGTTTCCAGATTAACAGAAAATGAAAGCATTTTAAAACACCAACTCTCAACCATGAAAGATCTTCAAAAATCGCCTTATTTTGGCAGAATCGATATCAAGGATGATGATCAATCCGAGGACGAAAAGCTATACATCGGGATTGCATCATTTGAAAACGATGATGGTGACTTTTTGGTTTATGATTGGCGGGCTCCAATTTCAAGTGTTTACTATAATGGCACACTTGGAAAAGTGGCTTACGAAACCCCAATGGGCAAACAACAAACTAATTTAATGAAGAAACGCCAATTCCAAATTGTCGATGGTCAAATCCGAAATATGTTCGATACCAACGAAACAGTTGGCGATGAGATGTTGCAAACCGCTTTAGGCGCCCAGAACGACGATTATATGCAAAATATCGTTGCAACAATTCAGCATGAACAAAATGACATTATCCGCGATACAAAGAGCAACTTGCTTGTTGTCCAAGGGGTGGCAGGCTCTGGTAAAACATCGGCCATTTTACAGCGAATCGCATTTTTACTTTATCATAGTCGCGACACGCTGGAAGCCGATCAGATTATTCTTTTCTCTCCGAATAAGCTTTTTAGTCATTACATTTCCGAGGTGCTTCCAAGTCTTGGCGAGCGAAATATGAGACAGGTTACATTCGATGAATTCATCGATAACCGTCTTAAGGGGTTAAATGTTCAAAGTTTATTTGATCGATATGAAACAGATGGTCAACTGACATCCCAGCAAAAGGCCATTCGTGCGTTTAAGGAATCGGCAGATTTTATGGATGCCGTGGAACACTACTGCAATTCACTAAAGCCAACTGACATTAAGTTTAGTGACATCATCTTCAATGAATCGATTTTCTTTAGCAAACATGAAATTGAACAACTCTTCTCATCTTTTCCAAGTGCAATGAAAGTTCCCGATCGTTTCCTCAAAACCAAGAATGCTTTAATTAAGCGGTTAAAACATCGGATCGTCACTGAAACCAAGGCCGATTGGGTCAATGAAGAAATTGACCAGCTCAGCGAAGAAAAATACCATGATCTGCTCGGTACCAAACGCCTTCGTGATTTTCAAAACGAAGATGACGAGCGTTTCTTCATTGCAAAAAAAATTGTTACCGCCCGCTTGCAGGTTGTTTACGATGCCATTTTTAATAACAACTTTTTAGATCCGTACGTCCAGTACACGGCCTTTTTACAGCGTGTTGATTTACCTGAAACCGTCAATCCGGTTCAATGGAAACAATCTATTTCCGATTTTAATCAGGAAATCGAATTCCATTCAATTAAACTCGATGATTGTGCGCCACTCCTTTATATGAGAGACTATATTTGTCAAAGTGGTCAAAATAACACAATGAAATATTTATTTGTTGACGAAATGCAGGATTACTCGGTAGCTCAACTGAAATATTTAAAATATGCCTTTCCGCAAACTAAATGGACCCTGCTTGGAGATAGTGAACAAGCACTTTTCAAAGACGTTGAAGAACCAGAAGAAATTTTGAACAAACTAAATAACGCCTTTCACGTTCGCCACTCCAGACTCATCAGTTTAATGCGTTCCTATCGGTCAACCTATCCAATTACAACATTTGCAAAATCAATTTTGCCTAATGGCGATGCTATCGAGGCATTTAATCGGGATGGTGACATTCCCGAATTGATTGTATCTCCCAATACAAACGACGCAACCAATCAAGTGCTCAAAGTCATTGCAGATCAACGACAAAAGTATGCCACGGTTGCAGTTTTAACCAAAAACATGGCAGAGGCCAAGGCGGTTTATGGTTTGATCCACAGCGAAACAGGCGCAACACTGCTTAAAGATGCCGACCGAACCTTACCAAAAGGTGTCTTGGTACTGCCAATATATCTTGCAAAAGGACTGGAGTTTGATTCAGTGATTGCATGGGACACTTCTGAAATCAACTATCCCGAAAAATCATTGTTGGGGACTCTCTACACGATCATTACCAGAGCGATGCATCATTTAACACTAATCAGTATTGGAGATGTGACGCCTTTAATTACTGATGACTCTCTCACTAACAGTAAAATTAAAATTGAACACACGATTAAAAATAAAAAAGTATAATTTTCTATCCAACATTGATCATAAGAATAAGATGACTGGTTTTAAACAAGTAGTCACCACTTAAGCCTTGCGCCGCCATTTAATCATGTAGCGGCCGAGGCTTTTTTCTTTGGTCATTTAGCGATTGCACAACTTTGATTGACAAGTGACTTAGTAATTTGTATCTTAGAAAGGTAATTAAAATTTTCTTAAGACTTGAGGTTATAACCTATGGTTCATCGAATTTGGCGTCAGTTTCCACGTATTCAACTAAAATTAATTCAACTCGAACCGTATCTTTTAAAGGCGGTCACTTTATCAAACCAACCAGTTCATTCAAGAATTTTAGCCTTATTAAAATCCGGCGGTAAACTTCTACGACCCGGTTTTTTCTACATATATTCTGAATTTGGTGAAAAAATCCCAGCTGACAAACTCCGCGCAGGTGCCGCTGCAATCGAATTATTACACGTTGCCACACTTATTCATGATGATGTCATTGACCAATCACCACTTCGCCGGGGCGTTCAAACCATTCACACACAATATGGTCAAAAAAATGCCATTTATGCTGGCGATTATTTATTTACCTGTTATTTTGATCAGGTCTTAAAATCCACACATGATGCAACCGATCTCCAACGTCATATTGAAGCCATGCAAACCATATTAAATGGCGAACTGGATCAAATGGCCTTTAACTACCGGCAAGATATGTCTCAAAAAGATTATTTCCACGAAATCACCGGTAAAACTGCCGAGTTATTCAAGCTAAGCTTTGAACAGTCGGCAATTTTAACCCACGCTCCTCGTAATATCGTGACACTTGGTGGCGAAATCGGGCTGGCAATTGGTCAGGCTTATCAAATTCAAGATGATATTTTGGATTATGGCGGTGATTCGAGTCAAACTAAAAAGCCGGTTCTCGAAGACCTTCAATCCGGGGTATACACGCTTCCACTTATCTTGGCAAATCAAACTGCTGGGACACAGTTGGCCCCCTTGTTAGGTAAAAAACAGGATTTGAAGGAAGCCGACATCAAAAAAATCCAAAAGATCGTCATCAAATCCGGTGGTTTAAAACGGGCACATGAAATTGCAAATCAGCTCACACAAAAAGCATTGGCGCTAATCAATAGACTTCCTGAGCAAAATTCAAAAAAAGAATTACGTCGTTTAACTAACTTGCTGCTGCAAAGAGAGCAATGAGAAATCCCCTTGACAAAGGTCCTTTATTTTCGATGACCTATTAACCTAGTGACAAAAGAAAGAAACAATATCCGGACTACTGGAGTCTTGATATTGTTTCTTTTTTAATTGCCACCGTAAATGGTTATCAATTAACCGCCACTAACGATTGATTATTAATTACGTTAACTCTCTGAAGCACCGGTCGTTGCATCAGTATCACCAGTAGACGCTTCCGGCTCATCGTGGGTAGATGCGCTTGTATCAGCATCCGTAGCACTGTTATCGGCGGCCTCATCATCTTTAGACGATGCACCCGTATTGGCATCTACTTTGGCATTCGGATCAGCAGCAAGCTTTTGCCCTGTTTTGTTTAGATACCACTTGATAATCGGCATAATATCCAGAACAAATTCGTTGATACCAACGTACTCGCCCTTTTCATCATGCATAGCTTTGTAAAAATGCATAATGTATTTATCCGGGCCGTTGCCGGGAACCGGCATTTTGACCATATCGGTCTTTCCTGTACGTAATGCATGAATAACACTCTTAACACCCTGAATGGCTCTCTTTGGATGGACAAGTGACAGTGGATCTCCTACCTGACCGGGACGTCTTGGTGCCAACATTTTTTTAGTAGACGTCATTTTATTGTAGTAAATAAATTGATTATTACTATCCGCATATGTTAATTCAATAGGCATTGAATTCAAGAAATAATTAAGCTGGTCAACCGTTAAAATGCCGCGATCCAATTTAACATAGGTATTTCCTTCAACCGCATTAACCTTCTCTGCCGCCTTTTCTACCCAATCATCAGCTGCCATATCGACACCTTCGATGGTTGTCGAAATTTTCCCTTTTGAATTCAAGTCTTCGCTACCGGCAGCATCATCATGCCCACCTGTGGCTTGATTCATCGTGTTAATCACCTTAACAAATCGAAGAAATTTTTGTAATGTTGTCTGCAAAAATGCGGTTGTTTTTTCATCCTTCAGGCGACCGTTATCATCAAAAGCTTCTTTTACATTTGCCAAAAGAAATTCATTTCCAGGAAAAACAATTGCGTTGACACCTGGAGCCTCTAAAATTTGACGAAGATTTAGTTGTGCCCTTGAAGATCCCTGCTCATAGTATGAGGCACCAACAATCATAACCGGCTTGTTAGAAAACGGATGAACCTTGAAAGACAGCCATTCAATCACACTTTTAAGTGCCGCAGTAATCGTGTGATTATGTTCTGGAGTGGCAATAATCACCCCATCGGCACCCGAAATTTTTCGATTTAAATATTGAATCGCACCGCTTTCAGTTTGATCATTGTCTTGATCAAACATAGGAATATCATCAATGCTTAAAATTTCGATATCAGCAAGGTTGCTAAAGTTATTGGCAATGAATTGAAGCAATATTTTATTGTACGATTTATCTTCAACAGTACCAGCAATTCCAACTAGTTTCATAAGTGAGCACTCCTTTTAATTAAAATCTTCTTTACCAAGTTTTTGAACTTCTTTTTTGTCAACCTTAACCGTATGCCAAAGTTCCTTTGAAATTTCAACAAATTGTTGAAAGTCCGCAAATAGTGCGTCTAACTGTTCAACTTTGTCTTTATCAGTTAAATCACCTTTGTCATCAAACGCTTCCAACACATGACCAACTAAATATTCCGAACTCGGCATCACTCTGGCACTTATTTCTGGTGAATCCAACATTTGACGCAAATGGGCTTGCGCTCTGGAAGTCCCAAGTGATCCAAATGATGCACCGATGATCATGACCGGCTTATCTAATAAAGGATGAATACCATAAGAAAGCCATTCTAACGCATTCATCAACACAGCCGGCACTGCATGATCGTACTCCGGTGTACTAATAATGACACCGTCACTGGCATCGATTTTTTTTGCAATTTCAGTTGCCCGCTCAGGTACTTTCATATCTTGTGGCTTATTAAACATAGGCAGGCCGGAAACTTCAATCAACTCCAGTTCTGCTTGTTTTTCAAAATGACGTTTCATAAATTGTAACAATTGACGGTTGGTTGATTGAGTGGTGTTCGTACCAACTAATCCAATAAATTTTCTCATTAAAAGTCATCCCTTCACAAATTCTGATTATCTAGTGACGCTTGTCCGCAGGCACATTCTGTTGCGTCTCCATCATAACGCAATTAACATCGAAAGCTGCATATTATTTAACAAACGTCTTGAGGATCATCGTATAAAATTCTTATATCGAATATTCAAATATAAACTTATTATATATCATTTTAAAATAAATATCACTAATTATTATTAAAATAATATTTTTATTGTAAAAAACATCATTCAGGTCGCCACCTAAAAGCAGGACCAACGCTCTTGATAACAGGTACTGACAACCTATTAAAAATAAATTGTGAGTCAATTATCCACTTTGAAAGTATTTCATAATAATTTCACAATATCCTAGTGCACAAAGAACCGAAATTTCTAGTAATAACTAGAAATTCCGGTTCTTTTAAAATCGATATCCCTTTCACTTGATTGGGAACAAATTGGTTATATTCATTATTTTCCCCGATCCAGATCATATAATTGTCTAAACCGGGCTTCTGTTTTATATAGTGCCTCGGGTGTTCCCTGCATATCAAAATGACCATTTTCCAAGAAACGAACCTGATCTACGTGCCCAATTCCTGCTAAATGATGAGTCACCCAAATAATCGTTTTATCTTTCAGTAAATCAAAGACCTGATCAAGAAGGTGACGCTCCGTAATTGGATCTAAACTGACTGTTGGTTCGTCGAGAATAATAATTGGTGCGTCCTGAAGTAGAATCCTAGCCAATGACAACCGCTGACGCTCTCCCCCGGAGAATCGTTTGCCGGCTTCCTGAACATGCGTTTGATATTTCTCAGGAAGTGATTCAATTAAGTCTTTTAACCCAACTGCCTCAAGTGCTTTTTTAACATCCTCATCCGATGCATTGATATTACCAAGGCGAACGTTGTTCATAACTGTCGTATTAAAGAGATAGGGTTGTTGATCAAGAATTCCAAATAATGACGCACGGTCGCGCTGCAGTGAAGACACGGGTACGCCGTTAATGGTTACCTGGCCGCTAACAGGTTTAAGGTCGCCAACCATTAGTTTTAAGAAAGTACTTTTACCAGTACCGCTCGGCCCAAGCAAAGCAATCTTTTCCCCCGAATGAACCGAGATCGAAATATCATTAACAACACGACGATCACCGTCTGGATACTTGAACGTCAGGTGATCAATGTTGAGTTCTTTAAATCGTTCAGATAAACGCAGTTGATCATCCATCTTAGCATTTCCCTGATCCAATTGGTTAACCCGCTCAATAGAGCGTCGATAAACCGGCCATTCGCTCATCCCTTGGCTCATATTCAGAAAGGGTGAAACCGCTGGAAAAATAGCTAATGCAAACGCGGCAATCCAATCGGCTAATGATTTGGACGCTGTTAATGAATGACCACTCCAAATCAGAAGTACCAATGTCGTCAATAAAACAACCACTTGAACAAAAAATGACCGCCACCACTGATAATAATGATCTTTTCTTCGCAAAGCGGCAATAGCATCAATTGGCTTCTTCTGTAACGTCATAAAGTCATGGTACCGGCCCGAAATCAACCAGTCACCCAGGCCAAGAACTTCATCGGTTAGATTTGTGTAGAACTGATGCTGAATCTGATGTTGACGAAATTCACGAACACCGTTGGTGGCAACCGAGGTTAATGGCATAACAATGACGATGATCCCCAGTAACAACATGAGTAATAAACCGACCACCCAATTAAGGCAACCAACACCGATGACAACAAAAATATACAAGAGCCACCCAATGACCATGGGAAAAACGGTTCGTAAGTATAAATTTTCAATATGATCAATATCATCTGCTAAAATACTTAAAATATCGCCAGTTTGATGAGAACGTCTAATGGCCGACGCTTTTCTCTCAACTGTTTGGTATAGTTTCTTACGAAAATCCGATACGATTCGCAGTACCCAATTATGGCTGGTAAGCCGTTCCACGTAGCGAAAAACCGGTCGGGCAATTCCAAATGCCCTGGCTAACACAACGGGAACATAAATATAAATAATACTGGATGGCCGCCTGGCAGCTTCACTAATCAAATAACCCGAATTAAACATCAGGGCACCACCAGAGAAAAATGTCATAAAGCCAAGAAAAAGAACCAGGATGAGCAGCCCTTTATATTTTCGCAAATAAGGCATGACCCAAGTATCGTGTGCAAATGTTTGTCTTAATTGCTTCATAGCTCTGCAGCCCCCATTTCTGAACGCAATTTAACGTACCTGCCATTTTTGGCATTTAGTTCTTCAGGCGTCCCCTGCTCAACAATTTGACCATGATCAATCACTAAGACATAATCCATTTCACTAATCCAATGAAGGCGATGCGTCGCAAAGAAAACCAAATGATTATCAAAAACAGGTAAAATATCTTTCTTCAATGCCGCTTCCGTTTCAATGTCCAAATGCGCAGTCGGTTCATCAAATAAAAGCACTTTTCTATTTGTATCAAGAAAAGCACGGGCAAGTGCGATTCGTTGTGCCTGTCCACCGCTGACCGTTCTTGCACCCTCACCAATCATTGTATCCAAACCGTCCGGCAACGTTTTGACCCATTCGTTTAGTCCGGCCCGCCTGGCAGCATGGTTAATTGATTCCGGCGTGACATGATCAACATAAAATGCAATATTTTGTGCAAGTGTGGCATGAAAAAGATAAGGATTTTGTGGAATATAGAGAAAGTTGCGTTGCCAGGCCTTTTGATTCAAATGGGGCAATGACTGTCCGTTAATTTCAATCTGCCCCTTCTTGTCCGGTGCCAAAAAGCCGCCAATAATATTAATCAATGTTGATTTACCCGAACCAGATGCACCAATGATCCCAATTTTCTTCATTCCCTGAATCGTAACCGAAACGTCCTTTAGAGCCGGTTTGTCAGCATTAGGATATGTGAAAGCCATTTTTGTAAATTTAAGTGTCGCATCTTTCTGCCACTTAAAGTCAGTGAGCTCATCGGTTTGGTTCATCTCCGGTTCGTTTAAAACCTCTAAAACAGCCGATAAAGCATTTTTACCGTTCAAAGTTGCATGATAATCATTTGCAAAGTTTCGAATCGGCAAAAAATACTCGGGTGCCAAAACCAAAATAGTTAAAGCCGGCAGCAGCATAACCTTTCCGTCCAGCAAATCAAAACCAAGAAAAACTGCAACAACGGCGATTGACAAGGTTGTAAAAAAGTCCAATGCAAATGTCGAAGTTAAAGCAATTCGCAATGTTGACATTGTTTCTTTTCGATAAGATTCGCTCACATCAAAGACATTATCCGCATAGCGCTTAGAAAGCCCCAATTGCTTTAACGTAGGCAAGCCGCGTAAAGTATCGACAAAGTGGTTTGAAAGGCGCTGATACCCCTCATATTGACGATCAGCCTTACTCTGTGCCGCTAATCCCAAAATAACCATAAATAAAATAATTACTGGAAAAATAATAAAGAGAAAAATAGCCTGTTCCCATCGTAAAAAAAGGATATAAAGTAAAATCAGCCATGGTGTAATCGACATATTCAATATTTTAATAATAACCAACATTAAATAGGTTTGGACTTTATCAATTCCTTCAAGTGCCATTGTCACGATATTACCAGTCCCACGCTTTTCAATTTCGGCAGGTCCCAGATGAAATATCTTAGACATTAATTGTTCCCGCATCTCACCGCTGGTCTTTTCAACATACGGAAAAAAGACACGATTTTGCGCTACCGTTAATAAGTGTCGACATAAGAACGCAACGGCAAATACAACTGTCGGTATTAAAATCGATTTTAACGGTTGTAAATTCCACAAATTTACAATCGCAACCGATAGGTATCTTGCTTGAACAATGATTGCAACCGCTTGAACAAATACCAAAATTCCCAAAATAACAAGGTATCGTCGCATTCCCGGCAGTGCCAGTAATCGTTTATCAATCAATTCGTTCACTCCCCCAATTTTATTAACTACACGGACTAGTATAGTGAATAATTGCACACAATGGAACCGTCATCTACAAAATATTAAAATCAAAAATAACGATCCATCACTTCAATAAAACGCGATGGATCGTTATTTAACTGATCTTTGGTAAAAACAAGCACTAACGTTAATTAACGCCATGTCCCTACCCAAAGATTATGCAGTTTGTTTTGGTGAACTCAAACGCTTATAGAATACCCAATAACTCCAAATGAAGTAAATGAGAACAATCGGCAAAATTGAGAACGTAATAATTGTCATTAAATGCAGCGTATATGGTGAACTTGATGCATTCTTGATCAAAATTGAATTAACATTATCTTTACCAATCATGACACGTGGGAATAACCCGTTAAAGATTAAGACAACCACGCTAATTAAAGACAACCCACTTGCCAAAAATGATGCCCAATCGTGGGATGCAATGGCGCCCCACCAAGCAATCAAAGTAAAAATAACCAATGCAATCAAGATGCTCCAAGTAGTTACCGGCTTTTTGGTAAAGAAATCGGTTGTCAAGAACAGCAAGATGACAAAGACAACTTCACCTGCAAGTAAAACAGGATAAAGAATCCTACTCCATTTTTGAGCGCGTTCTCTAAGGCCGCCGCTGGTCTTTAGACGTAAGAAATTCAAACCGTGAATGAAGCAAAGAAGTGAAACGGCAACACCGCCAACCAATGAGAACCAGTTTACATAAGTGGTGAAGCTCCCGAAGATATTTCCTTGACCATCCAGTGGAACCCCTTGAATCATACTTGTAAACATCATACCAAATAGAAATGCTGCGCAGAAACTACTGATCGAAGCCGCCCATTCCCAGAAATTACGCCAAGTATCAGTTTGCATATTTGCACGGAATTCAAAGGAAACACCTCGGAAAATGAGGGCAACCAGGATAAGGAACAAAACGATATAGTATCCTGAGAACAATGATGCATACCACATTGGAAACGATGCAAACATCGCACCACCAGCCGTGATCAGCCAAACTTCATTACCATCCCAGTGCGGACCAATTGTTTGAATCACAACATCACGTTCATCTCGATCTTTAGCAAAGAAACGAATTGACATCCCGATTCCAAAATCAAATCCTTCAAGGAAGAAGAAGCCGCTGAACAAAACACCAATCAGTAAAAACCAAAGTAATTGAAGATTAGTCATTATGAGCCGCCCCCATTTCATAAGGATCTTTATCAGAAGACTTTTCCGGTTTACTCGAGTAACCATCTGTCATGACTGAATCCGGTCCTGATTTTAGAACCCGGTGACTGAGAATAATCATGACAGCCCCAAGTGAAGCAAAAATCAGGAAGTAAACAATGTTGGTAAACAACAACCCCAAAACTGTCGAAGTTGGTGAAACCGCATCCGCAATTGTTAGCAGACCATAGACAACCCATGGATACCGACCAAATTCAGTGATGAACCAACCGGCCGTGTTTACGATAAATGGCAGCCAGAGGCATAATCCCATAATATACAGGAACCACCGCTGCCTCATAATCGCATTGGACTTTTCTCGATTCAACCACAGACCGACGATTGCAATCAAAGCAAACAAGCCTGCTGAAAAGGCCATCAATCTGAAGCTCCAGAACAAGGTCTTTGTCGGAACGTAATAGTTCTTAATCTTTTGACCCTGTTTTGTATCGTCATACTTAGCCTTCAATTCTTTGTTAACTTGATTTTGACCCTTAACGGTGCCGCTTAATTTGTGGTAGCTCAAGATATTTAAAACATAAGGAATTTCAATTGACCATGTTTTCTTATGATTTTGAGTATCATTTCCCTGTGCAAGAGCCCAGTCACCCTTTTGTGTGGAATTCTTATAAAGACCTTCCATGGCTCCAAACTTCATTGGCTGATTATTAATCAAGTAACGCGTCTGGGTGTCACCTGACCAAATCGAACCTAAGCAGGCACACAATCCAATAATCAACCCCACTTTAAGTGATTTTCGATAAAAATGTTCATGATCTTTCTTAAGTAATCGCCATGCAGAAGCCCCTGCAACAACGAATGACGCGGTTAAGAAAGCACCGAAAATAACATGCGGAAATTCATTCCACAGTTGGCGATTTGTTAAAACCGCAGAAAAACTCGTCATGTTAACTCTGTGAGTCTGTGAGTTAATCACATACCCAACCGGATTCTGCATAAAACTATTTGCAGCAAGAATCCAAAGTGCTGAAAGCGTTGACCCAAAAGCGGTCAGCCAAATAAACAAACAATGAACAACCTTGTTGAATCGATCCCAGGTAAACATCCAGAGACCAATAAACGTCGACTCCATAAAGAATGCGGCTAACGCTTCAATTGCCAAAGGTGCGCCAAAAATATCACCCATGAAACGTGAGTACTCAGACCAATTCATTCCGAACTGGAACTCTTGAATAATACCAGTAACAACACCGACAGCGAAACTAAACAGGAATATTTTCCCCCAAAACTTCGCCATATTCTTATAAGTCTCATCCTTCTTAACAACGTATACCGTCTCCATAATCGCTACGATAAATGCTAACCCAATCGAAAACGGTACAAAGAAGAAGTGAAACACAGTGGTCATCGCAAATTGAAAACGTGATAGACCTAATACTGACAAACCTATATTCAACATTGCTGTATCCCCCCTTAACTAACAAATTATGAGTATTCCCCATATGCTTCTATTGTATCTATTGATTGCCTAATATTCAAATGAAAATATCGGCTAAACATGAATATTTATTTATGTTTTGTGAAAGAAGATTGTGATTAATCAAATTGAGCCCGAAAACGCTTGAATCCTAGGCATATTAATACTTATGAAAAAAGTATTTTAAATATTTTTTTATTTTGTAATGGCATTCATTAGACAATCAGCCGATGTACTTTTATAATATGAGTGATAAGAATAGGTTATGCTATTATTCATTCTTTTATATATTTTAGTTGCTTAACTTATCGTTAAACTTTAAGGGGGGAATTAATTATGGCAAAGAATATCGTTGTCATTGGTGCTGGCTTTTCAGGTGTTTACGCAACTAAAAAGTTGGCAAAACGTTTTAAGGGAAATCCTGATGTTCACATTACGTTAATTGACCGTCATTCATACTTCACGTACATGACGCGTTTGCACGAGGTTGCAACTGAACGTGTGGAACCCGATAGTATTCAGTATGACTTACAGCGGATCTTCCATAAACAGAAGAACGTCCAACTAGTCACTGACAATATCAGTGAAGTTGATAAAGAGGGCAAGAAGGTTGTCGGTGAAAACGGCACTTATCCCTTTGACAGTCTTTTGATCAGTATGGGCGGCGAACCTAACGATTTTGGGACACCCGGTGTTAAAGAAAATGGTTATACGCTTTGGTCTATGGAAGATGCGATTGCCTTACGTGACCACATCAACGTCATTATTCGACAAGGCGCTTTGGAGCGTGATCCGCAAAAACGTCAAGCGATGTTAACCTTGGTTGTCTGTGGTTCCGGTTTTACCGGCGCAGAAACCGTTGGTGAGTTAATTGACTATAAGAAGGTTTTGGCTCGGGAAAATAAGATTGACCCTAGCGAAATCAAGATTATGTTGGTTGAAGCTGCACCAACAATTATTAATATGCTTGATCGAACAAATGCAGCACATGCCGAAAGTTATTTCAAAAAGAATAATGTTGAAATTCGGACCAGCTCGATGATTACCCAGGTTAATTCGGATTCCGTTGAAATTAAGGATCAGGATCCCATTTCGACTGATACTTTAATTTGGACTGCTGGTGTAAAAACGAACCATGTTGCTGACAGTTTCGGAATCGAAGCTGGACGTGGTGGTCGTTTGGTCGCCAATAAATACCTACAGGCAAAAGGGTTTGAAGATAAAAGTATCTATGTAGCCGGTGATAACGCAAATGCGACCGAAGAAGGCGCAAAACGTGCTGTTCCGCAAACTGCTCAAGAGGCTGAAAACGAAGCAATTGTCGTTTCAACAAACATGGCAGCTGACATCGACGGTAACCAAAACTATATGGAATTTAAAGATAAGAATATGGGCTTCACAGTTTCATTTGGTGCATACTACGGCATTGCCCAGGTCTTCGGCGGTAAGCGTGTTCGGGGTTGGATTGCAACAATTATGAAGCATTTTACCAATATTATGTACTTCATGAGAATCCATTCCGGCTACTTCATGTTTAAATATATTCTCGAAGAGTTCTTTAGGGTTAAGAATGGCCGGACCGTCTTTGGATACAATACGTCAAAACGAAGTAACGTTCTGTGGAGTGTGCCGTTAAGATTGTTCTTTGGGCTTGCTCTCTTCCTGGATGGAATGGCCAATGTTAATGACTCAGTCAGTTTCTTGGTCACTGCGCATCCCGGATTAGGTGCATTGGAAATAGTGCTGGGAGCGCTTATCTTCTTAGGCTTGTTCACTTGGCTGGCAAATCTTATTGTGATCATCCTATTCTTCTTTGCGATGCTCACATGGCCAACAACATGGACACTCTTCGTCGCACTGGCTTTAATGAACGGTTCCGGCCGGTCATTTGGATTGGATTACTGGTTCGTTCCATGGTTACAGAAGACTTGGGGTCGTTCACGTTACGGTGTGCCACAATCGATTTATAAAAAATAATATCTAATCGCTTAAAAACGTTGGATGATTAAAAGCGAGTTGGGATAATAATATCCCGACCCGCTTTTATTTTGTCTCGAATAATATTTGTCAAAGTATCGAATAGCCCGCTCTTTTACTTTTAATAACCTGAAAATTTAAAATGAATCAGCTGGTAATTCAATAATGTAGTGCCCATAATTCGGAATAGTAACAATGTGAATTGAAATATTAAAAATGTCACTAAGAAGTTTCTCATCATAGTATCGGCTTGGTGCACCCTGGGCAATTAAACGTCCATTCCGAATTAGCCACAACTGATCACTCATTTTAAACGCCTGATTAATATCATGAAGGATCATCACAATCGTCATATTCTTTTTTTTATGAAGCTCGGCAATAACTGCCATTAAATCACTTTGATAACGAATATCTAAATAGGTGGTTGGCTCATCAAGCAATAAGTACTGAGGCTCCTGGGCAATTGCAGATGCAATCCACACCCGTTGTCGCTGCCCACCTGAAAGATGACTCATCGCTCTGTGAGCAAGCGAGCTTGTTCTTGTCATCTCAAGATATGGCAATACTTCTTTATCTTCAACGGTTGCCAACAAATGATGTTTAGCTAATCGACCCATTTTCACAACATCGATCACTTGCATATCATCATAAAGATGATTTTGTTGACTGACAACGGCAATTTTTGAAGCCAATTGCTTTCGAGTCATTTTTGCAAGAAATTGATCATTAAGACTGATTTGCCCACTGGTTGGCTTTAACTGGTTAGCCATTAACTTCAGCAATGTTGTTTTACCGGCACCATTTGGTCCAATAATTGACAGGATTGAACCAGGAACAACATCGGCGGAAATGTTTTGAATAATTGGCTGACCTGCATGAAATGAAAAACTCACATTATCTAACTTCATTAAATTTTTGCCCCCATAACATCCAGACCAGAAAGGGCCCTCCCACTACGGTCATAATGGTTGCAGCGGGAATCTCACCAGGCAGCGTAATCGTTCGGCCAATTGTATCAATCGTCAACAGCAACCATGATCCGATTAACATCGACAACGGAATAATTGTTTGATAGTCATGACCGACCAAGTAACGGGAAATGTTCGGCACTATGATGCCAACAAACGGAATAACACCTATTTCCGCTGTCGCACCGGAAGAAAGATAGACAACGACAGCCAACAGCCAAAAACGAATAAACCTTGCTGAAACACCGCGCAATGCAAGCTGCTGGTCAGACATTTTCAAATAATTTGCCCAAGGAGCAAGTATCATTGCAGCAACCAATCCGATCACTCCCGTAATTAACAGCGTCAGTGTGTCCGACCATGTAATGCCATTAAACGTACTGGTTCCAACCAAAGAATCGCCAGAGAATAATTGCTGAAAACCTGAAAAAGTTAAGCTTAACGCTACACCAATAATAATCAATTTAAAAGAATTCTGTAAAAGTGATTTTGAAGATAAGAAAAGTAACGTTAGCCCTCCACCAATAAAGGCATAAATCATCTTATCAAATGGAAATGCAGGCACCAAAAAGCCTGCAATCAGAATTAAAAAGCTTCCTGCTCCCGTAACGCCAAGAATGCTGGGATCCGCCAACCGATTATGAAATGTGGATTGACTAATGGCGCCTGCTACTGCCAGCATTCCACCGCAAACCAAACTAGCCAGAATCCTTGGCGCCCGAATTTGAACAAGAATATTCAAGTCGGCGTCATTATGGCCTGAAAAGGCAGAGAAGATTTGTGATGATGAAAAAGGTGTTGCACCCATCATCAAAGATACCCAAATAGATACAATTAACAGTAAAACAGCCAATGAATACCAGATTATTTCACGCTTAGTCATTGAGCTGTTCCTCCATCTCGCGGATAAAGCCATCTCGAAACTTTATTGATTGCAATTGCCGCCCGCATATTGGCTGTTGCATCAAAATCTGGTTCCTGAAGATCGTATACACGATGCTTTTTAACAGCTGAAATTGTCTGCCACATTGAATCGGATTTAAAGACCTGATTAAACTGAGCGGTTACCATTTTTGGAAGTGCGTGTTCCAAACGTAAAATAACATCAGGATTTGCTTTTTTTATTGCTTCATCATTTGGTTGAATATACTCTTGATTTTTTGATGGGAATACATTTTTTCCACCGGCAAGAGAAACCAAATTACCAACATATGAATGATTAGTACCAATCATATAGGAAGCTCCTGGTAGACCCATCAATACTAAAACTTTTGGCTTTATTTGATGATGGACAGCCAAAGTATGCGCCTTATTCTTAGCAGAATTAATTTCCTCAAGTGCCGCTCTTGCCTTAGAAACACGGTGATATCTGTAGCCCATATTCGTAACTGTTTTCTCTAACGCCTTAACGCTCGTTAGGTTTAAAAAATATGGCTTAATGTGCCGCTTTGAAAATGCCTTCCCAAATTGATCCTTTAATGTTGTCACAGAATAAACAACCGTCGGATTTAAACTTGCAATTTTCTCGACATTTGGATTCATCGGACTGCCAACACGGGTCACATTCTTATAACGAACAGGCATTTTATTTGCCGTTGTTGGTACACCGACTAATGGCAAGTCTAATTTATCGGCAATTTGAACAACTGCATATGTCGTTGCAACAATTCTTGGATGTGACTGTTTAGAGTTGGTTGAATGAAAGCCAAAGAGCAACCCCAGCCCGATTCCAATAACAGCAAAAAGTCCTAAAACAATCAGACCAACTTTTCGTGAACCTTTCATTGATTAAGCAACCCCCTAGTGTTTATAAACCAACCATGATCCGCCACCTACAGCTGCAATAACCGCAATCACACCGCCAATCACTAATGGCGTATGATTTTTATCATGATTTGTTTTAGCCTTAGGGGACTTGTCACTCTTTTTTGTTGCAGCCTTTTGAGTGGGCCTCTTCTTCGGCTTAACCTGTTGCTTGCCCTTTTTATTAGGTTGTTGTTTATGCTTTGTCACATGGTTTAGTTTTTTCGGCTGAGTAGCATTTGCCTTGTTGATCTTTGGCGAGGAAGTCACTTTACTTTTCTTTACCTGAGTTCTTTTACTCGCCGGTCTTACCACGGCGCTTTTACCAGGCGCTGTGGTCGTTGTATGTTTATATGAGGCTTTAACTTTGTGTGTACCGGTTAACCCCTGTTGACTAAGTTTAGGCAGTCCAGCTGTACTGAATTTAAAACTAATCAGGTGGTGTGCTTTATAAACTTTTGGCACATCTATTGCTAGTTTAGCGTTAATTCGCTTCGTTAAATTTGTCGTAGTAAATGAGTAATAATAATGTGAATTTCCTGCACGATCTTTAGCTTTACGAACATTTTTGGGTTTCTCTCCATTTACCCAGTTCACAACAACTGGAAACGAAGACAGGCTTTTAGCCGTTTTTATTTGCATTGTGACCACATATTTCTGATGCGAAATACGCACAGTTGCCGGTTTTACAAAATATCCGCTTGCCATTGAGGTTTTATTCGTGCCATATAATAGTGCTTTGTATGAAATTGATTTTGCGTTACTGGCCGTACTCAAACAAATAAAAAAGAACAAAGCACTGAGTATAATTAAAAAACCTTTTCCTCTAATTAGTTTCATGATTTAGCCCCCAAGCAAATAAGAGACCACTTCCAAGAACTGCTCCAATAATGGAAGTAGACTTTCCACGATCATCACCCGTTTGAGGTAATTTTTCGTTTGGGGTAGGCTTAGTTGTCACTGTATTGGCAATGGCTTTGGCCCCTGATTGATGATTAGATGATTTTTTGCCAGTTTTTGAAACCCTCGCATGGCCGAATTTCAACCTAATGCCGAAGTTTGAACTAATATTTGCGTACGGGACAGTTACATGAATCTTACCAGCAACAATTTTCTTTAATCTATTGATGGAACTAATGTTAAATGAATAGGTTAAGTTGTAAGTCTTGGCTGTAGCCCCATATGTCACCGATAGTGGCTTTCGTCCATTGATAGAAACTGGACGGACTGCCTTGGATCCTAATTTAAGTGCCTTCTTGTAGCTGACTTTTAATAGCACGTTATAGTGTTTGTTAACTTTTTTCACGCGAGCAGTATGCGTATAATATTTGTTTGCAATGGATTTTGCATTTGAATCAGCTTTCAGGACAACATATTTCCAAGCATAACCCGATTTTTTGCTAACAGCTTTTTTTGACCCAGAAGTTGTTGAGGGTACCATATTAGGCTCCCTGGTAACGACATTTGACGCGCTAGATGAACTTATTGAGCTTGCCTCTGACGAAGAAGTTGCAACCGGTGTGGATGGTTGTATTGCTACTTGCGGTTGCACTAGAAGAACTGTTTGTTGCTGCTTCAGGTGTTGAACCCTGAGTCCGTGTGGCGCTTGACCATTTAAATTGAAATTGGGCTGATTGATTCATTGTCCCAAGAAGCGGCACTTGTAATCCAAATGTAACTGGTACCAGGTCACTTGGATTTGTCAAATTGACAGTCAAATTTGCGTTTGAACCGGATTTGTCTTCACTTACGGATTGACCACCAACTGTCACAGATGTAATGTAATCGGCCCCGTTTGTTTGTAACTGAATCTGATAAGTTCCCCCAGTGACTTTAACGTTAGCAGTTTGTGTAAAAAACATGTTTGCAATTGAAGTTGAACTACTTCCTGCTTTCAGTAACGTAACCGGTACCGTATACGTTCCGTCACTAAGATTAGCTTGATCAGCCTTCACTGGAGATGTCACTGTTAATCCAATCAAAAAAACAAAAAAAGCAGTTACAAACCATTGAATGAGATTGGTATTCCTTTTCTTCATATAAACTCCCCCAAAAACATAATTTATGATACAAAATAAGTTTACATTACTGCTTAACGAAAGTTAATAACTTTGTTAAAAGTTTCCCAAATAAATTGTAAACTTTTGAATCGTCTAAAATATTTCTGCGAGTTTCAATGTGTCTATAAAATCAATGCTTAAACATACGGTTTAGGGATACCACGTTTTTGATAGTCTTCTTTATACATTTCGTAAATTTGATTACATAATGTCCAGTTTTTTGTTGAAAATTTTTCTCGAGTCGCTTTATCATTCGTTCGTTCTAACGTTACTTTGGTGGGCCGATCAATTTTGTAGTCTGTTGTACAGCTTTGAGTCTTACCAAAACGATGTCCGAGATACCCCTTTTGATAAGGTTTCACTCGCCCGTTAAAGCTGACAACATCTCCGGGACTGAGGATGCCAAGAGACCTAAATCCTTTTGTTAAGTTAAACCATAAATGGTCTGTCACAACGATTCCATCTTCATCTTTAATATCAATCAGTAGAACCGTTCCAGCAGCATGTGTTCTATATCGGTCTGTGTATTTAAACCCATATTTTTCGAATGTTCCTGAAAATCGATAACGTTTATTGTTCCCCTTCTTCATTAAATTGACGCGAGTATTTTTGCACATAAGACCTCTTCCCCTTAATAACATTTTGTCGAACATCTGTTCACAAAATATTATAGCAGGAAAGTAATAAAATGGCAAAGGCTTTTTAATTTGGAGTTATCCCTCTCATCGTAAAGTATAAGCCTTTAAAGAAGGAATAAGAATTATTCATTACCTTTGAAACTTTCTGAATGATAAAACACTATAGAAGCCGTTTCCGGGATTTGAACCCGGGACCTTTTCCTTACCATGGAAATGCTCTACCTTCTGAGCTAAAACGGCATGCTATTACTGAATAAGCGATTGTGTGTTCACACTGTTACTCATAATATCTTATCAAGTCAACATCTATAAAACAAGCGGTGTCCTAAAAATTATTAAGTCAGCGCTAATTTTATTTTTATTGTTGATTAAAACAAAAGGAAACAAAAAAGGTTGAAACAAATTTAACATTGTTTCAACCTTTATCTTTGCGTGGCAACGTCCTACCCTTGCAGGGGGCGATCCCCCAACTACTCTTGGCGTGCAGAAGCTTAACGACTGTGTTCGGCATGGGAACAGGTGTATCCTTCTGGCTATCGCCACCACACTATTTTCCTGAAAGAACTTCGTTCTCTCAAAACTAGCTAATATTAATTTTCTGCCTTCAAACACCATTTCTACTTGGTTAAGTCCTCGACCGATTAGTATTGGTCCGCTCCGTGCATCGCTGCACTTCCACTTCCAACCTATCTACCTGATCATCTCTCAGGGGTCTTACTTCCATATAGGAATGGGAAATCTCATCTTGAGGCGAGTTTCACACTTAGATGCTTTCAGCGTTTATCTCATCCATACATAGCTACCCAGCGGTGCGCCTGGCGGCGCAACTGGTACACCAGCGGTATGTCCATCCCGGTCCTCTCGTACTAAGGACAGCTCCTCTCAAATTTCCTACGCCCGCGACGGATAGGGACCGAACTGTCTCACGACGTTCTGAACCCAGCTCGCGTACCGCTTTAATGGGCGAACAGCCCAACCCTTGGGACCGACTACAGCCCCAGGATGCGATGAGCCGACATCGAGGTGCCAAACCTCCCCGTCGATGTGGACTCTTGGGGGAGATAAGCCTGTTATCCCCAGGGTAGCTTTTATCCGTTGAGCGATGGCCCTTCCATACGGAACCACCGGATCACTAAGCCCGACTTTCGTCCCTGCTCGACCTGTCTGTCTCGCAGTCAAGCTCCCTTCTGCCTTTACACTCGTCGAATGATTTCCAACCATTCTGAGGGAACCTTTGGGCGCCTCCGTTACTGTTTGGGAGGCGACCGCCCCAGTCAAACTGCCTACCTGACACTGTCTCCCGCCACGCTAAGTGGCGCGGGTTAGAGTGTTCACACAGCGAGGGTAGTATCCCACCAATGCCTCCACCGAAACTAGCGTTCCGGCTTCAACGGCTCCTACCTATCCTGTACAAGCTGTGTCAACACCCAATATCAAGCTACAGTAAAGCTCCATGGGGTCTTTCCGTCCTGTCGCGGGTAACCTGCTTCTTCACAGGTATCTCAATTTCACCGAGTCTCTCGTTGAGACAGTGCCCAGATCGTTACGCCTTTCGTGCGGGTCGGAACTTACCCGACAAGGAATTTCGCTACCTTAGGACCGTTATAGTTACGGCCGCCGTTTACTGGGGCTTCATTTCTGGGCTTCGCCGAAGCTAACTCATCCACTTAACCTTCCAGCACCGGGCAGGCGTCAGCCCCTATACGTCATCTTACGATTTTGCAGAAACCTGTGTTTTTGATAAACAGTCGCCTGGGCCTTTTCACTGCGGCTGGCCATGTGGCCAGCACCCCTTCTCCCGAAGTTACGGGGTCATTTTGCCGAGTTCCTTAACGAGAGTTCACTCGCTCACCTGAGGATTCTCTCCTCGACTACCTGTGTCGGTTTGCGGTACGGGTAGTTGATGACTCACTAGAAGCTTTTCTCGGCAGTGTGACGTGGGTTGCTTCCCTACTTAAATTTCGGTCCTCATCACCACTTGTCAACCCGCCAAAAAGCATTTGACTCTTTGACTGACTCGTGGCTTGAACATGCCTTTCCAACTGCATGCACAACTTAGCCTCCTGCGTCCCTCCATCGCTCAAACATCATCAACTAGTACAGGAATCTCAACCTGTTATCCATCGCCTACGCCTTGCGGCCTCGGCTTAGGTCCCGACTAACCCTGGGAGGACGAGCCTTCCCCAGGAAACCTTAGTCATTCGGTGGATCAGATTCTCACTGATCTTTCGCTACTCATACCGGCATTCTCACTTCTAAGCGCTCCACCGGTCCTTGCGGTCCGGCTTCGTTGCCCTTAGAACGCTCTCCTATCACCTGAACAAAGTTCAGGTCCGCAGTCTCGGTAATATGCTTAGCCCCGGTAAATTTTCGGCGCGGGATCACTCGACTAGTGAGCTATTACGCACTCTTTAAATGGTGGCTGCTTCTGAGCCAACATCCTAGTTGTCTATGCAACTCCACATCCTTTTCCACTTAGCATATATTTAGGGACCTTAACTGGCGGTCTGGGCTGTTCCCCTTTCGACGATGGATCTTATCACTCATCGTCTGACTCCCGGATAAAAATCAATGGTATTCGGAGTTTATCTGAACTTAGTAACCCATGACGGGCCCCTCGTCCAAACAGTGGCTCTACCTCCATGATTCTACGTCCGAGGCTAGCCCTAAAGCTATTTCGGAGAGAACCAGCTATCTCCAAGTTCGTTTGGAATTTCACCGCTACCCACACCTCATCCCAGCACTTTTCAACGTACACGGGTTCGGCCCTCCAGTGCGTTTTACCGCACCTTCAGCCTGGACATGGGTAGATCACCTGGTTTCGGGTCTACAGCAACATACTTCAACGCCCATTTCAGACTCGCTTTCGCTGCGGCTCCGGCTTTAACACCTTAACCTTGCATGCAACCGTAACTCGCCGGTTCATTCTACAAGAGGCACGCTATCACCCATTAACGGGCTCTAACTGCTTGTAGGCACATGGTTTCAGGAACTGTTTCACTCCCCTTCCGGGGTGCTTTTCACCTTTCCCTCACGGTACTGGTTCACTATCGGTCACTAGGGAGTATTTAGCCTTGGGAGATGGTCCTCCCGGATTCCGACGACGTTTCACGTGTGTCGCCGTACTCAGGATCCTGAACTGAGGGTGCTGGATTTCACCTACGGGGCTATCACCCTGTTTCGCCAATCTTCCCAGATTGTTCGGTTATCCATCACTTTGGTAACTCAAATGTTCAGTCCTACAACCCCAATGAGCAAGCTCATTGGTTTGGGCTGTTCCCCGTTCGCTCGCCGCTACTGAGGGAATCGAAATTTCTTTATTCTCCTGTGGGTACTGAGATGTTTCAGTTCCCCACGTCTACCTCTACTCAGCTATGAATTCACTGAGCAGTAACAGTCGATTAAAACTGCTGGGTTTCCCCATTCGGAAATCTCCGGATCAAAGCTTACGTACAGCTCCCCGAAGCATATCGGTGTTAGTCCCGTCCTTCATCGGCTCCTAGTGCCAAGGCATCCACCATGCGCCCTTGATAACTTAACCTAAGTATCCTACGGATACTTTAGTTAATTGAGTATTTGCGATTTTTTACTTAGTTAACAAACTCAAAATAACGCGGTGTTCTCGGTTGAAATTGGATTATATCCAATTCAATAAATTACAGAAAATTAATATTATCTAGTTTTCAAAGAACCAAGTTTGAGAGTAGACCTCTCAAAACTGAACAAAACTTTCGACATTGTGTAGGTTTCCGAATTTTCCTTAGAAAGGAGGTGATCCAGCCGCAGGTTCTCCTACGGCTACCTTGTTACGACTTCACCCTAATCATCTGTCCCACCTTAGACGGCTGGCCCCCGAAGGTTACCTCACCGGCTTTGGGTGTTACAAACTCTCATGGTGTGACGGGCGGTGTGTACAAGGCCCGGGAACGTATTCACCGTGGCATGCTGATCCACGATTACTAGCGATTCCAACTTCATGTAGGCGAGTTGCAGCCTACAATCCGAACTGAGAACGGCTTTAAGAGATTAGCTTGACCTCGCGGTTTCGCGACTCGTTGTACCGTCCATTGTAGCACGTGTGTAGCCCAGGTCATAAGGGGCATGATGATTTGACGTCATCCCCACCTTCCTCCGGTTTGTCACCGGCAGTCTCGCCAGAGTGCCCAACTAAATGCTGGCAACTGACAATAAGGGTTGCGCTCGTTGCGGGACTTAACCCAACATCTCACGACACGAGCTGACGACAACCATGCACCACCTGTCATTCCGTCCCCGAAGGGAACGCCTAATCTCTTAGGTTAGCAGAAGATGTCAAGACCTGGTAAGGTTCTTCGCGTAGCATCGAATTAAACCACATGCTCCACCGCTTGTGCGGGCCCCCGTCAATTCCTTTGAGTTTCAACCTTGCGGTCGTACTCCCCAGGCGGAGTGCTTAATGCGTTAGCTGCAGCACTGAAGGGCGGAAACCCTCCAACACTTAGCACTCATCGTTTACGGCATGGACTACCAGGGTATCTAATCCTGTTCGCTACCCATGCTTTCGAGCCTCAGCGTCAGTTGCAGACCAGACAGCCGCCTTCGCCACTGGTGTTCTTCCATATATCTACGCATTTCACCGCTACACATGGAGTTCCACTGTCCTCTTCTGCACTCAAGTCTCCCGGTTTCCGATGCACTTCTCCGGTTAAGCCGAAGGCTTTCACATCAGACCTAAAAAACCGCCTGCGCTCGCTTTACGCCCAATAAATCCGGACAACGCTTGCCACCTACGTATTACCGCGGCTGCTGGCACGTAGTTAGCCGTGGCTTTCTGGTTGGATACCGTCACGATGTCAACAGTTACTCTGACACCCGTTCTTCTCCAACAACAGAGTTTTACGAGCCGAAACCCTTCATCACTCACGCGGCGTTGCTCCATCAGACTTTCGTCCATTGTGGAAGATTCCCTACTGCTGCCTCCCGTAGGAGTTTGGGCCGTGTCTCAGTCCCAATGTGGCCGATTACCCTCTCAGGTCGGCTACGTATCATTGCCTTGGTGAGCCATTACCTCACCAACTAGCTAATACGCCGCGGGTCCATCCCAAAGTGATAGCCGAAACCATCTTTTAAACAAAAACCATGTGGTTTTTGTTGTTATGCGGTATTAGCACCTGTTTCCAAATGTTATCCCCCGCTTCGGGGCAAGTTACCCACGTGTTACTCACCAGTTCGCCACTCGTCTTAATGTCAAATCAGTTAAATGCAAGCACTCAACTTCATTGACCAAGACGCGTTCGACTTGCATGTATTAGGCACGCCGCCAGCGTTCGTCCTGAGCCAGGATCAAACTCTCATCTTAAAATCAAAATGATCATTTGTGACTCATTGATTATTTTTTATTGTTACTAGCGAATTGACTTCGCAATTTGTTAATTGGCTTCGATTAAAATCGAAGCACCCTACACAATTTGTTTGTCGAAAATTTTATTCAGTTTTCAAAGGTCTACCTGAGTTGTTAGCAGCAATCCCTCGCTGTTGACAACTATTTAATATTACCATGCTGAGAAGTGATTGTCAACAAAACTTTTGAATTAACTTTTTGGTTGAATCCGTTTGGCTTGTTCACTCACTGAAACAGCATAAATAAATATACCGAATAAATCGCGATTCGTCAAGGCTTAAAACAAAAAAATTAGTTGCAGTCGAAAAGTAGGTTTCGAAGCCTTACTTGTCTAAGCAAAAAGTGCGAACAATTCGGCTATCATTCACAAATATCGTTCGACTATAAAGTGGTATACCCTCTTTGATTGTCTTTTTCAAGACTACCGATTCGTGTTTGGGCTACCCTGATAAAAAAAGAGCCAATTACGATTTTTATCGCAATCGACTCTTAATTATATAAAATCTAACACTACCCAAAACAGACAACCATGAAAACAAAGCTGGAGGATCTATTCAAACAACCGAATAACCTTTTTCTAAAAACACTTCTGCTATTTATGATACGACAACAAACGAAACACTATTTTAGCTCGGGTGCATCGGTCTTATACAGGTCCATCGTAGACTTGCCATTATTCTTTGCCTCAATACTCGTTGGGTGCTCCTCTTGGGCCTTCTTAAGGTTATCCATTCCCTTGGTATATTGATACGTAAAGTCTTTTCGATTAACCTTCTGGAATCCCTTAGGCGTGTAAAAACGTAACAAATCGCCATAAATGACACGATCAGACAACGATAATTCCGTTGTGACATGATTTTGGATACTGGCAATTTGCCTTTTCTGAGTTGCGTTTGGCGTGATTTCTTTACCTGATCTGGTTAAATAGACCGTACTGCCCACTTTCGTATATTTAGGTGTAACAAAGTCACCATCTCTAAAAGCCACGCGTTGATCATGCTGTTTGGACAAAAGGTCTGTCCCGAACTGAATGGTATTGTTATCTTTAATACCCAGCAAATGCAGCAGAGTCGGTAAAACATCAATCTCTCCGCCGTACGTCTGTCGAATACCACCCTTTAATCCGGCTGCATGGATCATAAATGGTACTTTTTGAAACTGTGCAAGATCATAACTGTTAATACTCTTCTTGTGCAGTAACTGAGCAATTGCCGGCCGGTGATTATTCGAAATACCATAATGATCCCCGTACAGCACAATGACACTATTTTTATATAATCCGGTCTTTTTAAGGTAGTTTAAAAATTCAGCGAATGCCTGATCCAAATAATGAGCGGTTTGAACATAAGGATCAACTGTTTTATCCCCGGTTTTGGTAGCAGGAAAATCAGTATTCTGCTTATCCAGCAGGTATGGATAATGATTTGTCAAAGTAATGAGTTTGGCATAAAACGGTTGGGGCAACTGCTGGATATAATTTGCAGCGTCCCTAAAGAAGATTTTATCTTTCATACCATAGCCGACATTATAGGACGGCTTGGTCTTATAGTATTGTGAACTAAAGAAGTATTGATATCCCCAGGACTTGTAGGTGCTGTCCCGATTCCAAAAGCTGGGAACATCGCCATGAAAAGCTGCCGTCGTGTAACCGCGCTGATCTAAAATCGCGGGGGCTGCCTGGAACGTATTTTGCCCACCATAGGTGACCATAGCTGATCCTTGGGGAAGTCCGTAAAGTGAATTTTCAAGCATCATTTCGGCATCCGACGTTTTCCCTTGGGCAACCTGATGATAAAAATTATCAAAACTAAGTGTGTGCCTATTTTTGTAGAAAGCATTTAAATGAGGCGTTACTTCTTTACCATCAACTTTATAGTTAATCAAAAATTGTTGAAAACTTTCTAAATGAATGATGAAAACATTTTTGCCCTTTTCTTTTCCAAAGTATTCCGGATTTGCAGCCGCCCGATTATTCTTTAAGTATTTAAGAATCGAGTCCATATCACTTGCCTTGGCGTGTGATCTAGTAGCAGACTCCTTATGTGTTTGATACGCATTAAATGCTGCGTACTCATTCAGTCCCAAATATTTCACAATATAATTATTATCAAACGTTCTTGTTAACAAGCCGGAACGATCACTATTGGCTAAACCATACTCGCCAGCCATCAGTACAAGCGACAAGCCGGAGATTAATAAAGCATACCGCTTTTTAAATGGTTTTGCGTCAATTCTGATAACCTTAAATACCAGCAACAGTATCAAGATTAGTATGTCTAAAAAGACAAAGAAATCGGTAAAATGAATGATCTCCATCAAACTTTTTCCCAGATTATTTTGAACATTCCCGCTTCCTTTAATAATGCCCATTGACAGAAAATCGGAAAATTCACGGTAATAAACTATATTTGCAAATATCCAAATACTTTCAAAAAAATCGATCAACATCATCAGCCAATACGACAAGCGCCCGCTGAAATACAACGCAATCCCTAAAGTTAGAAGTGCCGCCGGGATTGGATTAACAACCAAGAGGAACTGCTGCATTCCGCCCTTTGCACCAAGCGTAAATTTAGTTTGATAAATTATATATGTTTTTACACAAAACAATATGACTACCAGAAAGAAGAACCCCAATCTGGTATTAAAGAAATTTAATATACGAGATTTCTTTGTAGACATCATTCTTGTTCCTCCAAAATTTCTCACAAATATTTGAATAGACGGTATTTAATCAACGTTTCTATTGCCCTGCCACACAGAGAGAATTGTTAAAGGCCATAACGACTAAGAAGTTTCCACTTCGCCAAATAGTTAACTAAAACCATTTTTACTGAAAGTTCCTATAAAAAGATATCATAAATTACTCTTTTTTACGGACCACTTTGTGAGAATCATTAACCTTATCAGGTTTGATCAATAACGCAATTGCTCCAACAACCATTCCGAAATAATAGGTCAAAATTCGCCATAGGATCATTGCCAGTACTAGTTTACTGTTACTACTAATATAACTTTGAAACAGCGACTCAAAGCTGAACTCCGCACCACCGGATCCGCCAGGAATCGGAAATAATGAAATGATCATCACGATCATAATATGCAAACTGGTTACCATAAAGACATTTACATTATAATATCCCAGTGCCAACATAATGAAATATGGAATTAGATAATAAAAAGCGAGCTGCACGAGCGTCAGCAAAACAACTTTAATCATAAGTTTCGGCTGACGTCCAATTCGAATACTCTCCTCGTACAGATTATCAATCTTTTCATATAGCGTGACACGCATACTGTCATATTTCTCGTCCTTAACAAACCATTTAACCGGATGAAATAGAATCCTAGTGACCTTTTTCGTAAAGGACGGCCAATACATAATCATTAACAAGGCAACAATGACGAAAAAGTGAATCAGAAACCCAAATAGGACAAACAACGATAGATACTGCATTTTTGTTGCAACATAGTGAAACCCAATGAGTAGACTAATAAAAAAATTGACAACGATCATGGCCTGATAGACCACAAACTTCATCAACAAAACGGAACTTGCTCGGCCACCATCAATACCCGTCTGCAGCATAACAACCAGCTGACCGGGCTGGCCACCGGATGAAAACGGCGTAATCCCATTAAAAAGTTGTTCTACCAAAGGAACACGCAGTGCATCTTTAAACGTGAACGTCGAGACTCGATTTGACACAAGCACTTTCGTTATAACCGCTTCAACTAAAAGGTATATACAGATACAAGCAAATGCCACAATCAGCCATAAGGGGTCTAATGTGAAAAAATCATGAATTAAAACACTCAGTTTAACATCCCTCATAGAATAACCGATAATCACGATTCCTATCAGTACCATCAGCATAAAGGTAAATTTATTTTTCCGTGACATACTTAACCTTTCCCTGCTTGTTGATTATAAAAGTCATGCCAAATTTGAGCCAAATGACTTTCTGAATAACGTTCGCTAGCTTCTTTTGCTTTCTCGGTTAACTTCATTAGTTCATCCGGATTTTGAATCAGTTTACCAAGTTCTGAATTCATTTCACTCACATCCCCGGCACCCAAATAATAACCATCAATAATCGACTTATAGAGGTCCAGGTCCCGAAGCATCACTGGTGTTTCGGTTGAAAAGGCCTCGAGAACCGACATTGGAAACAATTCATTGTATGAAGGTAAAATAAAAAGATCAGCCATATTATAATAGTCAACCATTTTATGACGGTCGATAATCCCCGGAAAAGATAGATTGTTTGGTGGGTCCTTCACAATTTTTTCGAGATCAGCATAGCCTTCCGTCATTTTTCCAAATGAAAAACCACCGGTCCAAATAAATTGAACCTTAGGATTTTCTTTAGCCAGTTGGACAAAGTCTAAAACACCTTTTCGCGTTTGGATCTGGCCACTTCCTAAAACAGTGAAACGATTCTGATCATACCCCCGCTTAGCCCGAAGGTCACGTTTGGTTTGCTTGCTGGCAGGGTGAAATTCCTGCCGATTCACAAAATTAGGAATATAGGTGATTTTGTTACCCTTGATGCCATATTTTTCCAGTTTAGGAATAAAGGACGGATTAACAACCACTATATGATCCATTCGTTTATAAAATGCAATCACATACCGATAGACAATCCCTTTGATTGGCCAAGGAATTTTCAAGCTCCCCTCAAGTGTTTCCGGTAAGAAATGAACGTATCCAATTTTTCGTCCTCGTTTTTTGAAAAAAGTTGATAAAAAAAAGGTGGGATTAATTGTATGATAGTGGCTAATATCCGATTGGGCATAATTATTAATCTTGATATCAAATTCCCTTGGGAAATGCTTCTCCAACATATTGATTAACTCGGAATAGGCGCTCCCCACACCTTGGCCCTTAACCTTTGTTGCTGTTGAGAACATATTGATCTTAAGCATACAAACTCCTTCAAAAACAATTATTCAATATTTGTGGCAGTCGGATCCTTTTGTAACTGTTGTTCAACAGTTACACTATGATAAAAATCAACTACCCGTTTGCCAAACGTCTCTGCTGATATTTCTGTTAACTTTTGATCCAGTATTTTTTTAGCTTTCGAATTATCTTTATCAACGGGATTTGTAAGATACCTTATGACAATTTCGGTAAACTCGTCAGATTTCTTAAACGTCTGACCAAGAGACTCATTGCTTAATAAACCATCTGTATAGTCACTGGAAGTCACCACAACGGGAAGTCCTGCTGCCATCGCCTCAATATAAGTCAAGCCTTGAGATTCTGAATTAGATGTTGAAACGAAAACATTAGCTGTCCGATAAAACGCGTTAACATGATCATTACTGACTTCACCTGTAAAAATGACGTGTTTTGATAACCCTAACTGTGTCACTTGCTTCATCAAATCTTCTTTTGCAGGACCATCCCCAACAATCATTAAGATAACTTTTGGAACCTGCTCGATAATTGATGGTAGCAAATCAACAATTTCAGAAATATTCTTCTCATAGGCCAATCGACTAATTGACAGCATAACAGGTGTATCCTTTGAAATATGATATTTCTCGCGAATATCCGTGTCTATTGACTTGGCATACATCCCAACATCAATGCCTGTTGGAATAATTCTCATCTGACATTTCACCCCATACTCGGTCAATTTATCGAGTACTCTATCGGATGGTGTAATCACACCTGCTAGATGATAGCAAAAAGCCAAAGTACCTTCCTTTACATGAACGGGTTTTAGTAGTTTACCATTTGCAACATAGTGCAAATAGTCTTCATACATCGTGTGATAGGTATGAACACAAGGGATATTCAGGTTTTTAGCCACAAATTTGCCAATCATGCCCATCGAAAATTCCGTTTGTGTATGGACAATGTCCAAATTGAGTTCCTTGGCAATTTCATATGCCTGAAATAACCCCCTTACTGCAATTCGTCGATCAGTAAATGAGATAAAAGGGATGCTGGAAAAGCGAAAAATATTTCGCTCGTATGTATCCTTATCAACATGAGGGTCCGTTGTCGTAAAAATATAGACCTGGTTTCCCTCCCGCTCCAATTCATTCTTTAACGTTTTAATTGAAGTTGCAACACCACTTACTTGAGGAAAATAAGTATCTGTAAAAATACCAATATTCATGAACAGCCCCCTCCTTTCTACGGAAAACATCAAAAAGCGTATTTCTCAACGTAACATCATGACTCTTTCGATTCAAATGATGCTGAGACACTTTTACAGTTGTTAGACCAAAAGCTACGTGGCTTATAGTCTGACAATCATTGTAATTATATTTGTTTAACCCATTGAATGCAAACCAATGACATCAACAAAACAAGCTGCTAAACGGCAACCGATAGCCATTAGCAGCTTGTTTTTAAGTTATTTATAAGTATCTATGACTTTCCAAGCGCTTGATGAACGTACTTGAGAACTTGTTGACTAGTGCTGGCTAAACTGACTGTTTTGTTTGCCAGTGTCACCATTTCCCTGGAATCAAGCTCCTTGATCAACGCACGAGACTTCAAAATCGAAGTTGCACTCATTGAAAATTCATTCAACCCCATTCCAACTAAAATCGGAATAGCCTTTTGATCACCAGCCATCTCACCACACATATACGCAGGTGTCCCGTTATCATGACAAGCATCAATAACTGACTTGATAAGTCTCAGGACTGATGGGTTGTACGGCTGATACAAATAAGAAATTCGCCGATTTCCCCGATCCGCAGCCATAACGTATTGAATGAGATCGTTAGTACCTATACTCATAAAATCAACAACATTGGCAAATTGATCAGCCAGCAATGCCGCTGCCGGTACCTCGACCATAATGCCAACTCGGATATCACCAACTGCTACATCTTGTGCAATCAGTTTGGCTCGTTCGTCTTCAAAAATCCGCTTTGCGTGCTCAAACTCCGTAATCGTTGCAATCATCGGAAACATAATCGATAAATTTCCGTAAGCTGAAGCCCGAATTAACGCTCTAAGTTGCGTGCGAAAAATATCAGGTTGATCCAAGCTCATTCGAATAGCCCGATACCCCAAGAACGGATTTGCCTCGTGTGGCGTATGGAGATAAGGCAGTTCCTTATCTCCACCGATATCAGCCGTTCTAAAAATGACCGGTTTTCCTGCCATTCTCTGAACAACTGTCTTATAAATGTCAAATTGGTTTTGTTCTGATGGGAGTTCGTCAGAATCCATGTATAAAAATTCCGTCCGAAAAAGGCCAATTCCTTCAGCACCATTGTCAATGGCTGCCTGTAAATCATCCAAAGTACCAATATTTGCAGCAATAATCGGATGCTTGCCATCAGAAGATGTTGTGGCAACATTTCTGAATGACGTTAACTGACTATTGGCCTGCCTGTACTTTTTAATTTTTTCCACGTACTCATTTTTTTCATCATTTGATGGCTTAACAATCACATTACCTGTTAAGCCATCCACAATGACTTGATCACCATCTTTAATATCAGCTAACGATCCCTGAAATCCAACAACTGCTGGAATTTCCATCGTCCTGGACATAATTGCAGAATGCGATGTTCGACCACCCATATCAGACACAATTCCTTTAACGTAGTTGGGAACGAATTGTGCTGTATCACTAGGTGTCAAATCATGAGCAATAATGATGACTTTGTGATCAATTAAAGCCGGATCCGTCAGCGGGACACCGAGAAGATGACTCAATACCCGCTTTGTCACATCGTTAATATCTGTCGATCTTTGTTTAATATAATCGTTATCGGTCATCGAATTAAAGATTTTAACATAACTATCTGAAACATCTTTCAACGCGTATTCTGCATTGACATGCTGTGTCTTAATCATGCTTTCGATTCGTTTCAACAATTCTGGATCCGACAAAATGGCTATATGTGCTTTAAAGACCTCAGCTTCATGTCTACCGAGGTCTTTAAAAGTTCTTTGTTGGATTGTACGAAGCTCCTGTTTAGAAATCTCAATTGCTTGATTTAGGCGATCAATTTCCGTATCAGGATTCTTTATCGTTTTTTTGTCGAAACTCAGATCAGGTTCAGTCAACCGAAATGCAGATGCGATGGCAATTCCGTCACTTGCGGCGATCCCCTTAAACTTTGTCATGAACTTAGTCAGTCAATCCTTCTGTTTTCATCGTTTCGGTAATGGCATCGAGAGCGTCTTTTTCATCATCACCGTCTGCAGTAATGGTTACTGAAGCACTTTGGCCAACACCAAGTGACATCACACCCATGATTGATTTCAAGTTTACTGATTTTTCTTGGTACTCAAGGGTGATATCTGAGTTAAACTTACTTGCTGTTTGAACTAATAAAGTTGCTGGGCGAGCATGAATCCCAGTTTCTGCAGTGATGTTGTACTGACGTTTTTCCATTTCAATCATTCTCCTCTGGTCATATTATAAGAAGGTAAGCCAAATTATTTACAGTATAAATGAGAAATCACTCATCACCTGTCTTACTTTCTAAAATTATTCCTTACTCATCTAAGAATAGCAATATATAAGCGAAAATACAAGCTTTACATTAACCGCTTACAGTATTTCTTAAGAATTTTTCTCCTGCTCATCACGTTCGAAAACATAGGTGATGACACCACCTTGATCAGCAGTTCCGATAATCCGCTTTCGTTTGTCAAAATTCATATAAGCCGTTTGAAATGTCATGAATTCTTCAGGGTGAACAATGATCTTTTCAATTTCACCGGTTTCAAGCTGATTCAGTAATTTCTCATAGTCGGCATTTCCCGTATCATCGGCCAAGCGCACATCTCCTTTGCAGCAAAATTAGTTATGCCATAGCTGGTAAAGCGATAAATTTTCAAGTAAAGACACGATTACTTTACTCAATTCTAACATAAGTGTTACTTTGATATTGTAACTCAAATCAAGAATTTCTCAACGCGAATACAGATCAAATTCGTGACTTTATTGAACTAAAAACATTAGCGTTTTCACGCAGATCATCTTACTTGAACAAACCTTTATCCAAGTGTATGCTACTTTGGAAATCAAGACTACTTAAAAAGAACGATTTAAAACCACCTAGTAACCATATTTGGAAGCTAAGTTTAATTACTTGATTCCAATTGAGCTTGTTGTATAATTACAGTCAAAGGTCAAAGTTGGTCAGTACTAAATCAGTCTTGATTTTGTCCTTTTATTTTCTATATTAAAGGAGGAAAGCAATTAATGCTATGTCAAAATTGCCATAAGAATCCAGCAACCATTCACTTATATACAAATGTGAATGGTCAAAAGCAAACCATTAACCTTTGCCAAAATTGCTATCAACTCCTCTCTAACAAACAACGTAACACAGGAGGTGCTCAAGATATGGCTCAAGATCCATTCGGTTTTGGTGGTTTAGATGATATTTTCCGTGCAATGCAAGGCGGAAATATGGATCCAAACCAGCAACAACAAATTCCACCAACCCAGCCGCAAGGACCGGGAAATGGCCGTGGTAACGGAAACCGTCAAGGCGGCAACACCTTACTTGGTCAATATGGTATTAACATGACTCAAATGGCTAAGGATGGAAAAATTGATCCCGTCATTGGTCGTGATAACGAGATTAATCGTGTCATCGAAATTCTTAATCGACGGACAAAAAATAATCCTGTCCTAATTGGTGAAGCAGGGGTTGGTAAAACAGCCGTTGTTGAAGGATTAGCCCAAGAAATTGTTTCTGGTAATGTCCCTTCGAAACTTCAAAACAAACAGATTATCAGACTTGACGTTGTATCACTTGTTCAAGGAACCGGTATTCGTGGTCAGTTTGAACAAAGAATGCAGCAGTTAATCAAAGAAGTTCAAGACAATCCAGACATCATCCTGTTCATTGATGAAATCCATGAAATTGTTGGTGCCGGAAATGCTGAAGGCGGCATGGACGCTGGTAACGTTCTTAAGCCTGCCTTGGCTCGTGGCGAATTTCAGTTAATCGGTGCAACCACCCTCAAAGAATATCGTGATATCGAAAAAGATTCCGCACTTGCACGTCGTCTTCAACCTGTCACCGTTGATGAACCATCCCCAGAAGAATCCGTTAAGATCTTAAAGGGTATTCAAAAACGTTATGAAGATTATCACCACGTGAAGTATACAGATGATGCTATCAAAGCGGCTGTTAAACTTTCAGACCGTTACATTCAGGATCGTTTTCTGCCTGACAAGGCAATTGACCTTTTGGATGAAGCAGGTTCCAGAAAGAATTTGACAATCAATGCGGTTGATCCGCATACCGTTGAAGAAAAAATTCAAAACGCCGAAAAGCAAAAACAAGCTGCTTTGAAGAGTGAAGATTACGAAAAAGCTGCTTATTATCGTGATCAAGTAAGTAAACTTGAAAAGAATGCCAAATCCGACAACATTGACAGTGCCGATACCCCTCAAGTCACTGCTGAGGATATGGAAAAAATTGTTGAAGAAAAAACAGAAATTCCAGTCGGCGAACTTCAAGCAAAGGAACAGACCCAGCTTAAAAACTTAGGTCCTAACCTCGAAAAAAATGTTATCGGCCAAAACGAAGCTGTAGAAAAAGTTGCGCGGGCAATTCGTCGTAATCGAGTTGGTTTTAATGGAACAGGCCGTCCAATCGGATCGTTTCTTTTCATTGGGCCTACCGGTGTTGGTAAGACTGAATTGGCAAAACAGCTTGCCTACGAACTCTTTGGTTCCAAGGACGCAATGATCAGGTTTGATATGTCTGAGTATATGGAACCACATTCAGTGGCTAAATTAATCGGTTCACCTCCTGGCTACGTTGGTTATGAAGAAGCCGGTCAATTAACTGAACAAGTGCGTCGTCACCCATACAGTTTGATTCTGTTGGATGAAGTTGAAAAGGCTCACCCTGATGTGCTTCATATGTTCTTACAGATTCTTGATGACGGTCGTTTAACCGATAGTCAAGGACGAACAGTTTCCTTTAAGGATACCATTATCATTATGACCAGTAACGCCGGTCAAGGTGATTCCGAAGCCAATGTTGGTTTTGGTGCTGCTGCAACCGGAAAGACTCACTCGATTATTGATAAACTTACAAATTACTTCAAGCCGGAATTGTTAAACCGATTTGATGATATTGTTGAGTTTAACCCATTAACCAAGGAGAATCTTCAAAAGATTGTTGGTTTGATGATCGACGAAGTAAATGGCATGCTTGCACAACAAGGATTGTTTATCAACGTTACTGACAAGGCAAAAGCCAAATTAGTTGATTTGGGTTACAATCCTGCAATGGGTGCTCGTCCACTTCGAAGAGTTATTCAGGAACAAATTGAAGATAAAGTTGCCGACTTCTACTTGGATCATGAAGGTTCTGCTCGATTAACCGCAGATGTTAATAGTGATGGCAACATTACGATTACGACTGACAGTAGTCAAACAAATCCTTCAGTAAAATCTGACAAGAAAAAGTAATTTAACTCATTAATAGCTCAAGACAGTCATTGTCTTGGGCTATTTTTTTACATATCACCTTCCCTACGATATCCGAAAAAAACGTAAAAAGTATATCAAACGACTTAACTTGGCGCCCGTTATGATATAATTTTCTTTAGAACGTTCGATGGGGGCAATTTTGATGACATTTTTTAGTTGGATTAAAAAGCAATTACAAATGATCACACCGACGATTCGCTCTGACCGAAGGAAACGGCGAAGTCGTCATCCTGATTACCATCAAAAGAAAAAGCTTACTCCTGAAAATAACTTTGAATCTGATCAAACAGACACTCAACAAACCAACCAATCCAAAACAAACGACACTTTAAAAAATGAAGATGACTCACTGAATACGTTTCAGAATACAACTTCCTTTGAAATGCAGTCTCAAGTTATTTTCACTTACTTGGATGAAAATGATCGTCAAATTTCAAGTTCGGATATTATCCGTGGCATTGTCGGAGAAAACATCCAATTTAAACTGCCTGACTTTTCTGATTACTATTTAACATCGATCGAAAACTTTACCCATAAATTCGAAAAATCGGATCAGGAAGTCACTTTGCGCTTTGCTCTTAAGAATGGCTTACCGATCATGATCTATTGTTTGGATACTGACACTGGGCAAATATTAAAATCCGTTCAAATCATATCTGGAAAACTTGGTCAATCTTACACTGTTAACGCACCTAAAATTAACGGCTTCCGCGTCATTAGCAGTACTGGTCCTACTTTTGGTCATTTTGATCATCAAACGCAGGGCGTGATATTTGCCTATCGTCGAACCCATTGGGAAACCGTTCAACCAGTGGAATATTTTGTCAAACTCAAGGATGCCCATGATGTCTACGACAGTCCCCAGGGTCGGTCTTTAAAAACCGGTTTACCGGCAAGAATCATTATTAAAATCTTTGCAAGAATTGATTTATCGGATAAATCAAGTTGGTTAAACATCGGTGGCTTTGAGTGGATAAAAAATTCAAATCTTGAACCAAGCGATCCACCAATTCATAATTTAATCGACACGATTACTAAAACCTCACGTAATCCTGCTAGATTGGCTGGCACAATCGATTACGTTCCGAATAAGGCCATTGCCGTTTTTGACAAACCGTATGGTAACAAGATAAATGCTTTGATACATGGTAGCCGAGTTTCAATCTCAGCAACTATCGTAGATGATCAGAACCTGATTTGGTATGAATTAAACGGAAACGGTGTGGTCCCTAAAATGTACGTGATTGTTGATCGAAGCTAACTTTCAGTTAGAAAACACAACGAAAAACAACCCCGCAAAGCCAATTTTTCAATTGGTTCTGTGGGGTTGTTTACTATTCCAGATTGCTTTGATGGCAGGCTAAAGGTTTTTATCCATATTAAATGTCAATTTCGACAAATTCAATCCTTTTTCGAATAATCGATGAATCATATCTTCCGTGGCAATTCTCATCATTTTAACTGCTTGATGATTTTGTTCAGTCAAATAATTTGTCAACTCATTATCTGATAAGCCCTTTGCTTCATCAATTGTTGCTTGAACATGACGACGCAATTTTTCCTTAACATCCGTTAAGAAATCAACATCATCTTGAATAAATTCAGAATAGTGCGATTCAACTAATACCGACAACTTTCGATACATCCAATAAGCACTTTTGTCATCGCAGCGAACAGGTGTATTTTCATAGCTTTCATCAGTATCGTTTGCATTTCCAAAGAATGGCACATAAGGTGAAAATGCAGGTACGCCAAAATTCAACCACATAATTGCAGCGCAATCATTTGTGACATCATTTCGAATCTGCAAAACATGTGAATTTTGCGTTCGATTCATTGAGATTGGTCGAAAGAGCGTTTTCGTGCCTTCATTTCCTCTGCTTAATGGGTCATATTCAGTTTCGTTATAATGTGAGCTTAAAATATACTCAACATCTTCCACACTGATTTTTTTATTGGTTCTACAAATAAATGGTAAATCAGAAGAAGTCGGTTCCTGGTCGATCTCCGGGTTTAGATACCGTTGGCCAAACCAAACTCGGGGTGTATTATAATGGCGATCCTTTTCGTTATCGGTACCAAAAATACGTCTAAAATCAAACCCACTCTGATTGGTATTCAAATGATACTTTTCCACGAATGCTTGAATGCCTTCAGAATACATAAAATTATCAGGATCGTCAAAATCAACCTGCTGAATGGCTACTTGATTAGCTGCAATCGCATAGGCGTCATCCGGAATCCTTTGAGCAACCCAGTGATGTCCCGTGACAATTTCCATATACCATACTTCATCTTTATCACTGAAAAGAACACCGTTACCTTCCGGTGATCCGTATTTTTTAATCAAATCGCCCAAATATCGTACCCCATCGCGAGCAGAATCAATATAAGGCAACACCATGGATTGTAATGAATCCTCTGCCAGACCATCTTCAACTAACGGATCAAAAGCCAAGGCCCGTTCATTTCCGTAAACACTTTCCGTGGCACTCATTGCAACATTTTTTTCGTTAAAGCCACTTTCGGCATAAACGCCTTCCTTATCGACCTCAACGTTTGGTGTAAGTGAATATCGGTAGCCCTTTTCCGGAAGCGGTGCGGTAAAACCGTTTTGATTGGATTTCCACGTTTCGTGTCGATTGGAAACTGCCGGCTCAACGTAGAATCGTTGTGGTGTCAACGGTAGAAAAGTATCGTCATTTCTGGCAATCATCGTTGATCCATCAATGGACGCTTTTTTACCTACTAATACAGTTGTACAAGCTGACAAATGCTTTGAAGCCATTAAAAAATCTCTTCTTTCAAAAATTATAGTTTAGCCGTTAACGTAACGTCTGGGTACTTGTCCTTAAACCAACGCATTGCAAAGGTATTTTCAAACAAGAACAATGGTTGTCCTGTACGATCTTTCACTAATAAATTTCGTGATGATGACATTTTTTCATCAAGTTGATCCGGATCAATCCATCGGGCAATCTTGTGACCCATTGGTTCCATATTAACGTCTGAATTGTACTCGTTCTTCATTCTGAACTGAAATACTTCAAATTGCAATTGACCAACTGCTCCAAGAATATAATCATTTGTCGTATAGGATGTATACAGCTGAACGGCTCCTTCTTGAACCAACTGATCGATCCCCTTGTGAAACGATTTCTGCTTCATCACATTTTTCGCAGAAACCCGAACGAACAATTCAGGAGTAAACTGCGGTAATTTCTCAAACTCAACCGGTGCTTTACCTGTGTAAATCGTATCGCCAATCTGAAAATTACCGGTATCATAAAGACCGATAATATCTCCGGCAACAGCTGTATTCACATTTTCACGGGTATTCGCCATAAATTCGGTCACATTAGATAATCGAAGTTTCTTTTGAGTTCGATATAAATTAACATCCATGCCCTTTTCAAATTCACCTGAGCAAATTCGAACAAATGCAATTCGATCACGATGATTGGGATTCATATTTGCTTGAATTTTAAACACGAAGCCCGAGAACCGATCGGCATCAGGTTGAATCGTATCGCCTTCCTGGGTTTTATGTGCACTTGGCGCCGGCGCGTATTTCAAATAGGCATCAAAGAATGTCTTAACACCAAAATTCACTAAAGCCGAACCAAAGAAAACGGGTGTTAAATCACCGGTGGCAATCTTATCTTCATCAAATTTATTGCCAGCCATATCCAATAAATCAATACTATCCTTGGTTTCTTGAAATTGGTCATCGTCTGCTAATTCAGCATTATTAATCGGATTATTGTTGTCATCCAACTGCACCATTTGGCTTTTTTGAGCATGCGTATATAACTCAACCCGATGATTGTACCGGTCAAAAATGCCTTCCAAGGTTTTTCCCATTCCAATCGGCCAATTCATTGGATATGCCTGAACACCAAGCACTGTTTCCAACTCGTCAATTAAATCCATTGGATCGCGGCCGTCACGATCCAGCTTGTTCATAAAGGTAAAAATTGGAATACCACGCATTTTACAAATTTGAAATAATTTTTTTGTTTGTGGTTCAATACCCTTGGCAGAATCAATCACCATCACTGCAGAATCAACAGCCATTAACGTTCGGTAAGTATCTTCCGAAAAATCGGCATGCCCTGGTGTATCCAAGATATTGATTCGCTTACCACCATAATCAAACTGCATCACAGAACTCGTCACAGAGATTCCACGCTTTTGTTCAATTTCCATCCAGTCAGATTTGGCAAAGTTTCCGGTTTTTCGAGCCTTTACTGTCCCGGCTTGTCTGACAACACCACCAAAAAGTAACAACTGCTCGGTAATCGTTGTTTTCCCGGCATCCGGATGTGAAATGATCGCGAATGTCCGCCGTGTGCTGTCCCTTGTCTGTAATTTTTGATTGCTCATATTGACTTCCTTTCAAACGTAAAATAACTCACTAAGTTTAACATATTCATACAGCAAAAAGCCACCAATCGCACGATTGGCAGCTTAACCAACTTAAACTAGACACCACTTTCGATCTGGTGCATTACATAATTAACAACCTTCAGGGAACTCAACCCATCATTAATTGCACAGAATCGGTTATAAAAGTTCATAAACTGCTGGTTGGCACTCATATCCGGATGCCCAAGTGCATGATGGATTTCTGCCAATAACTCTTGAGAATTATGGGCAATCTTACCCGGCAAGTCCCGTTCATAATTCAAGTAAAAACCTCGAAGTTCTTCTTTATATAAATGATAATCATATGGATAGAATAGAATTGGTCGTTTTAAATAAGCATAATCGAAGAACACAGATGAATAATCTGTAATAAGTAAGTCAGAAGCCAAATAAAGATCACTGATATTAGGATAATTTGAGAAATCATATACGAAGTCGGAATAGTCTGATATATCAAGTGCATTTGAAATGAGATAATGCATCCTTAAAATCAAAACAGTGTCATCGCCGAAAGATTTACGAAAATCATCCAGGCTAAACGGCAGTTCAAAGGTGTACTTTCCCTTTTCCGCAAACTGGTTATCACGATAAGTTGGTGCGTACATCACAACTTTCTTATCCAAAGGAATGCCCAATTTATTCTTAATTTCAGTTATTTCATCAGGCATCGTGTTAATCAACTCATCATTACGTGGATATCCAACTTTTAAAATTTGGTTATTAAACCCAAAAGCAGAACGGAAAATTTGGGTTGAATAATCATTGGGAGAAACCAGTGCATCCCATCTATTAGCTTCACGAACAAAGTTTTTATGGTACTTGGCTGTTGTTGTCCCTGGCATTGAAACGTTCTCAATATCCAAGCCCAGTTTTTTCAACGGTGTTCCATGCCATGTTTGAATATAAGTGACATAGCTCGGTTTTTTAACCCATGAAGGAAAACGGGCATTGCTAATCCAAAATTGTGATTTTTCCAAAAGCCGAACCCACTTGGACGTTCGTCTAATAACGTAGGCGATTTGGTTCTCTTTACAAAATGCTTTTTGAGACCGATCAATTGACCAAATCATAGTAATACCGGGATAAAGTGTTTGAAACAGACGATAAATGGCGTATGGGCTGTCGCTTACCTGTCGCCCGCCAAAACTTTCAAAAATAATGGTGGTATTTTCATAAGGGGAGTGCCCTGCCTTAAATAAGAAGCGCATTCTTGCCAGATTCAACTTATCCTGAACGAGCCGACAGACTTCCAGCAAACCATGTGCTTTGCCGCCAGCAGCTGCAACTTTTTCAAGCAATGAAGCCCCTTGGAATTCTTTAACTAAAAGGCCATTATCAAATCGCTTTTCAATCGTAATCACCCGATTACCGGGTAAATCTGCTTCAACTGATTGGCCACTCAGTGATTTGGAAATAATCAAGCGTTGGTTAATTTCCTGACCTGCAAGTTCATATTTAATGGACAACTCACCAACTGAGTCCTTAGGTATATCCGTTAATGGAATGCCAACCTTAAACATGCCTGCAAACATTGTTTGGGACACAGGATAATCCAACTTACCATCATTGAGTCGATTTTGTAGAATAATTCGTTGATTCTTAATCGGTGTCCCATTAATTTTATTATATCCGGTGATTTCCAGATCAGTGTCCGTTAAGTTAACAGAATTAATCATGAAGTCCTGATCGGATTGATGGGTTCGAATATTAAATAACGCCATTCCCTGAGCGTCACTGTTAAATTGATAATAACTGGTTAATTCAAGTTGATGACGGTCACTTAAGTATTCACTTTCAATCTGAACCACGTTTTTAAAATTAGTCGCATTATCAACCAAAAAAATTTGCCATTCAAACTCGGTTTGATCCGCCGCTTCAAAATGAAAGTCCTGAGCGTCAATTTTCACTCGAATAATGTTATGATTTAAAACCTTCGTAATTGGTTTCATAACAGAAGCAAGACTATTTTTTTCAACGAATAACATATAAGCATGCTCAAGAGAAGTAGCAACATCTAACAATTCAAATTCTAGAACTTGAAGTCCTTTTTTTTGATGAACTCCCGATAGTATCGCTCGCAATTTTGATTTCCCCTTAATAATTAAAGATTTGCTTTCCTGGTAAGTACTTGGACGCGTCAATAATGTTATTAATATCTAAATAAATTCTAGCATCGTCAATGTTCATATTTAACAACACCTGATGGTAGAACGCATTAATATCATCATATCGATGATAGTCACTGTATGACGTTGCTTTAGTAACGATGGATTCTCCTTTGGCTTCATAATGTGTCAGTGGATCTTCCTTCTTGTTACTGGAAATCTCCGATAAACTCGCAGGAACCGGAATTAAAGATGTCTCCGCAACACCGTAATTGATCTTTTGAGACATCACGTAATTGGTAAATCTAAAGACCAATTCTGATTTCGTATTCAACAAGAGACTCTCATCAACAAAATCATCATTGCACTTTTCAATACCATAAAGTTGATCCTGTTGATTGTAATTATTAATCTGAATGATTCGGCTGTTCTTATCAAAAAGAATTGTATGTAACCGAACCTGATTATCCCCAAAAAGCGTTTCTGCAATAATATTACCGGTATCATCAACATATCGCGTCACCTTTAAACGATTTGTGTGTGACTCATACGATGTGAACTTTGTCAGATCTATATTAAGATAATCATTATCTTTCAGTAAGATTCCAGAATGATCAGCATAAACGTCTCCCAAGGTAATGATCCGAACAGACGGCAAATGTTCTCTCTCGTTAATTGTGTTAAATTCACGTTTTGCCTGCCAAACCTCATCAAAATTGGTCATTGCAAATAAAATAGCAACCTCATAATGATCATTAATCAATGCTAATAACTGTTTTAAAAATGTTGGTTTCCTAATGCCCTGAATGCTTGTCACCAAGAAAATTGCCCGTTTCATTACTTTCCTCCTAATAGATCGCAACTAATGCAACTCATAATAAAAGGGGGCTGGTGCAAAACACCTTGTTTTGCGAACAGCCTCTCTTTAGTCGAGTAAACCTAAGCCTGCCAATCCTTTGAATCGGTTAAGCCAAGATCCTCTTTAATTTTGGTTGTTGAAATACCCTCAGTTCTAGGCAAATAAACAACTTCGCAATAATCTTTCAGAAAGTCAAATTTGCCTTTCCAATCATCACCCATTACAAATACATCAATATCTCGATCCTGAACATCATGAATTTTTTGATCCCAATTAGTTTCAGGAATCACTTCATCAACATATTTAATTGCTTCCAAAATGTATTTTCGATCTTCATAGGACGTATATGCTTTTTTGCCTTTTTCGGCATTAAACTCATCAGAAGACAAGCACACGGTCAGATGATCACCAAGAGCTTTTGCACGCTTTAACAATCTAACGTGACCCTTGTGTAATAAATCAAACGTCCCGTAAGTAATTACTTTTTTCATAAAATCTCCTACTATCTGTTACTAGAAATTAAAATAAACACAACTTAAATAGTAGCATAACCAGCTTCAACGTCAATATCAATTACTGATTATTAAAAATAATTAAAATTAATCCAGCTGATAAATGTTATAGAGATGAACAACAATTACTTTAACGATCGCGTAAAGTGGTACGGCTAAAATCATCCCCATCAAACCGGCAATGTTTCCAGCGGCCAACAGGATAATAATAATCGTTAACGGGTGAATTTGAAGTGACTTGCCAATAACATTTGGATAAACCAGGTTACCATCAATCTGTTGCACGATAATCACAATCACAATGTTATAAACCATGCTTAACCAGCCACCATGAGAAAATGAAACGATCAGGGCCGGCGCGATCCCAATGTATGGACCAAGATAAGGAATAATATTACAGATTCCGGCAATCACGCCAAGTAACAGTGCATAAGGCAACCCAATAACCAAATATCCAATGGCCGTAAACGTTCCGACAAATAGACATTCAATCATCTGACCTGAAATGTACTTGGAGATGGTTCGGTTCATAGCAGAAAGCAGATCCATTGTTTGTTCACGATGCCTTTCCGGTAAGAAAGATTTAATATTAGGAGCCAAGCGATACCCGTCTTTTAACATGTAAAAAAGAACAACCGGAACAGTTACCGCGATAATGACAGCATTTGCAGCTGCTGAAATAACGCCGCCGATACCACTGGTTAATCCATTGAAGAAGCTGTTTGCATAATCAGTAATATTGGTTGAGAACTTTTGAGTCAGCTGGGTAAAATCAATCTTTTTCAACAGTTGTTGAGAATTCATTTCCTTTAGCGCCTTTTCAAGAAGGTTTTGACCGTCATTAATAGCGCCAGGCACATTATTAGCCAAATTCATCAACTGATTTAATACTTTAGGAATAAAGACCGTGGCCAGTAAAATAATAATTCCTAATAACAATAAAAAAACAAGTGTTACTGCCCAGGTTCGTGATACCCTCTTCCTACCTATCGGAATTTTAGTCAGTAGGTTAACAATCGGATTCAACATATAATATAGTATTCCTGCCAGTAAAACCGGTATAAAAATCGTGGAGAAAAAAATGGCAATGGGTGAAAACATAAAGCTGATTTGCGTACATCCCCAGATGATCCCGACGACAAGTAAAATCTCCAAGGACCAAAACATGAGGGGAGAATTTTTTAATCTTTCAAACACCGAGAGTATCCCCCTATCCAAATTTAGTTGGTTACGGCAATTGTATCATAATTTTTCAACGTTAAAAAAATAGCTGTCCGGCAAATCGATTATTTACCAAACAACTATTATTAAAGTGACTCTCATTTACGTTGGCGGGATAAGGCTAAGTAGCGCTCATACCAGATTGCAATAAATTCTTTTGAGAACGGACCTTTTTCGTTGTTAATCCAATCAACAATAATCCGAACGTTTTTCTTCAGAATATGGTCAATTTCTGGACCATAATCCCAGCGTTTGCTGAAAGCCAGATACTCATCGACATCCAAGAGCTTTCGCCTGCCATCCGGAAAAACTTTAACGTCTAAATCGTAATCAATGTATTTTAAGGCTTCTTTGTCTAAAGCATACGGGGATGCCAAATTACAATAATACGCAATTCCATCATCCCTAATCATCGCGACAACGTTAAACCAATAATGTTTATGAAAATAAACCAAAGCGGGTTCCCTGGTTACCCAGTGACGACCATCGTCCTCAGTAACCAAAGTATGATTATTACATCCAATAAGTGAATTTTCGCCGTTCTTTAATACCATCGTATCTCGCCAAACACGATGCAGGCTACCGTCATGTTTGTAGCTTTGAATCGCAATGAAGTCACCCTCCTTTGGCAATTGTTGTCCACGTGGCATTGTGGTACCCACTTTCTGAATAAGCTATCAGTTACGATTGTTACCAATCCAATGGTAATTATATCAGAGTAGGCGCTATTTTCCGAATGAATTTAACTTTCAGCAAGATCTTCCAAAACTGCCTCAATATCATCCATTGAAAAGCCCTTGCGAAATAATGCCTGCTTTGTTTTTTGAAGTTGCTTATATTTTTCAAGCTTGGCATATTTATGCCAGTATTTTTCCGCAACTCCACCGATGATATCGCTATCATGGGAAGCCAGCCCGGATGTATCAACCTGCTCCATAATATCTGGAATAATGTCAAATCCAAACCCGCGTCGAACCAGCGTTTCTTTTATTTTATTAATGGCCATTTTCTCCGACTCATTTTGATGATGGCGGAGTTGATTATCAGCAACTGTGACGCCAATCTCTATCATCTGATCCTCAGGAAAGAAATCCCCAAGAGATGCATCAATCAGGGATTTGGGCACCTTCTTTTCAAATAATTTCTGGCGAATCCAGTTTGGCCCATTTTTCTTTTGACGAACAACCGTGCGTACATAACTATCTGCATATTTTCGATCATTGACCAACTGTTGATCCTTCAACTGGGAAATAACCTGCTCGATTGCGTCAGGATTATCCGTTATCTCAAGTAGTTTTGACTTGACTTCATGCTCAGTCCGTAAATTATGAGCAAGGTAATTTAAAGCACGCGTGTGCAGTTTTGAAATATTATCAGCATTTTTTAAGGTTTCAATCAGTTGCTTGTCTAATTCCATTCCCTTAAAAAGCCGATATTTAATAAAAACATCCTCACTGATCGGAAAGGCATATTGACCGTCAACGTAAACATTAAATCTTCCCTTACGTTTTTGTGCTTCTATTTTAGTAATTGATTGTGTCATGGCTTTCAACCCCTTTCTTACATTTAAACGGCCGAATCGAATTCACTTTAACGACTGGATTTGCTATACTGAAACCAAATCAAAATAGAGGAATGACTAATATGATAACTGCCCATGTAGTTTACGCAACCATTACCGGCAACAACGAAGATATTGCGGATATTGTAACCGAACATCTTGAAGATGCCGGCGTTAAAGTAACCGAGACCGAAATTTCACAAACTGATCCATCCGTTTTTGAAGATGTTAATATTTGTGTTGTTTGCCCATATACATATGACGAAGGTGCTTTGCCTGAAGAAGGACTTGACTTCTATGAGGACCTGAGTGATGAAAAGCTGAGTGGCAAGGTTTTTGGTGTTGCCGGTTCTGGAGACACTTTTTACGAAGAATACTATAACGTTTCCGTTGATAAATTTGAAGAAGCCTTCAAAAAAACCGGGGCCACAATTGGGGCTGATAGTGTCAAAATTAATTTGGAACCTGATGAAGACGATATTAAAAAATTGGACGCTTTTACTGAGAAACTAATTGAAAAAGCTAAAAGCTTACAATAAATTATGATAATGGCATTCCAGCAGGAGAAGAGAGGTTGAGACAAAAGTCATTTTGTCCAACCTCTTTTAGTTTAATCACGATTATTAACAAGCCAAAAATGTTCAAATAGAAACCTTGGTTTGTGTGAATTAATTATTTTCTCTTTCGCTTCGTAGCCCTTCTCAAGACTGATTCAATGGCATCGGTCTGTTCTTGGATTTTTCCCATTCGAAGTTCTTGGATTGTTGCATTAATGACACCACCCAACAACATAATCAAACCTGAGAAGTCCAACCAAAACATCAATACGATAAAAGTGCCGATGGTTTTGTATGCATCAACTCGATGAGCGAAAAAAGTGACATAAATTGAAAAGGCTTGTGCTAATACCATCAAGCCCAGCGTAGTAAACAATGCCCCAAACCAAACGTACCTGAACTTAACTTTAGCCGTGGGCACAATGTAAAATAACACGCTCAATAGCAACCACACAAGAATCATTGTCGAAGGCCATTTAACTGTTGAAACAAAACTAATGATCGATTGTGGAATATGAAGAATGGGCGACAGCCAGCTAAAGACAAATTGGCTGAGCGCAAAAGCAATCATGACCGCGACCACAACTACAATTAACAACAGCATCCACAAAAATGACAAGATTCGATTTGAAATAGCCGTCTGATCTTCCGCAACGCCATATGCCTTATTAATACTTCGTTGAAAAGCCGCAATGGCGCGACTGGCCGACCAAATTGTCACAATCAATCCTATGGATAATTGACTGGTGCCGCCACTTCTTAAAGTTGAATCAATAACCGGTTCAAGCATGACATAAATCCGATCCGGAAAGATCGGCCTGACATATTCCATAATATCTCCTGTGTGAATATGGAAGAGGTTAAGAATACTACCACCAATAAACAAAATCGGAAAAATAGACATTAGTGAATAAAAGGCCAATACAGCTGCAGAATCGGAAACATCTCCCTGCGAATAATGACTAACCAAGGTTTGAATAAATTGTTTAGTTTTCAAATAAATTGATTTAATCATTAGCCAACCCACTTACCTAATTATTTTGAAAATCGAGCCAAAATGGCTTTTAAAATTCTATTGGAGGCTTTACCATCCCCATACGGATTCTTTGCCTCCGCCATTTTTTGATATTCAACCTGATCGTCTAACAACTGCGTCATATTTTCTTTTACAACAGCAGGATCTGTCCCGACCAATTTTAGTGTACCGGCTTCAATTCCTTCAGGCCTTTCGGTGGTATCCCGCAATACCAGGACAGGTTTTTCCAACGATGGTGCTTCTTCTTGAACACCCCCGGAGTCCGACATAATGAAATAACTCCGTGCCGCCATATTATGAAAGTCCAGTACATCCAACGGCGCAATAAGATGAACCTGTGGATTTCCGTCAAAAACGTCATGCGCAACTTTTTGAACCGCTGGGCTAAGGTGAACCGGATAAACCACTTCAACATTGGGGTGTGTCTTTAAAACATCTGAAATTGCCTTAAACGTTCGTCGCATTGGCTCTCCCTGGTTTTCGCGTCGGTGCATGGTCAGCAATACCATCTTTGAATCACTTTTTAATTCATCCAACACAGAATGTTGATAATCGGCAGAAACGGTTTGTTTTAACGCATCAATAGCCGTATTCCCGGTTACAAAAATATTTTTTTCGGGATGATTCTCTTTAAGAAGATTATCCCTGCTCAGCTTTGTCGGCGCAAAATATAAGTCTGCCAAAACATCAGTTAATTGGCGATTCATCTCTTCTGGATAAGGAGATAGCTTATTCCAGGTGCGAAGTCCCGCTTCAACATGGCCAATCTCAACCTGATGATAAAAGGCACTCACACTGGCCGCAAACGTTGTTGTCGTATCTCCGTGAACTAAGATGATGTCCGGTACCACTTTCTCAACGATTGGATCCAGCAGCGTCAGGACACGTGTCGTAATATCACTTAGTGTTTGTCCCTGCTTCATAATATTTAAATCGTAATCTGGCTTAATATGAAAAACATCAAGTACTTGATCCAACATTTCCCGATGTTGCGCGGTTACAACAGTAATTGGCTGAAACTGATCCAAATGGTGCTGCATCATTAAAATAATTGGGGCCATCTTAATTGCTTCAGGACGCGTCCCGAAAATAGTCATAACTTTTATAGGTTTCAATTTAAAATTCTCCTTTAACAAGTGATTTCATTATAACAAAGATGTTCAACTCTAAAACCAAATTAAAAAAGTTTTCAATGATCTATAACTTTCTTCCCTGAATTTTCTTTCCCCGAAGAGGCTTGTTTCTTGCATTTAATCAAACATTTTAATTATTTATTGCCAAATTTTTAACATGTCGTGAACGTCACATTTTTTTGATATGGTATAATTTGATGATGTACATACCATAAGACATTTTGGAGAGTGGATAAGCCGATCCATATCTTCGGGATGTCATGGCAGTTGATTTAAGGTTAGATTAGTTTTTTAGCTAATTCTGATAATATGGTCACGACTTATCGTAAAAGATAACGAAGACCAGTCGGTAAGGTATCACTATTGTGTATAATAATTGGAGGATTTATTTTGAAGACAATCAGTCTAATTGTTCCTTGTTATAATGAGGAACCGACTGTTGAGCTTTTCTTTAATACAACAGAAAAAGTATTTAAACAGTTAAACGAAACACATGAGGACCAGTATCGGCCGGATTACTTATTTGTAAATGACGGCTCTGCGGATAAAACCCTGGAGATTATGCGTCAGCTCCACGAAAAACATCCGGATACCGTTCATTATTTGTCATTTTCCCGAAATTTCGGGAAAGAATCGGCACTGGCAGCGGGATTAAGTAACGCCAAGGGTGATTATATTGCCGTAATGGATGTCGATTTGCAGGATCCCCCCGAGCTACTCCTTCAAATGGTCGATATTTTGGAAGACCCAAAACAGGATTATGAAGTTGTTGGTTGTGTCCAAACATCGCGTAAACAGAATCCGATTCGGGGTTTTCTGTCAGCCAGTTTCTATAAAATCATTAACAAGATGTCACGAGTCCAATTAAAACAAAACGTCCGGGATTATCGGTTAATGACAAGAAAGTATGTTGATGCGCTCTTGGAACTTCCAGAATACAATCGTTTTAGTAAAGGTATGTTTTCCTGGGTTGGCTTTAAAACCAAATACTTAAAATATGAAGGTGTCCCCCGGGCAGCCGGAACAAGTTCCTGGTCAATTTTTCAACTCTTCGAGTACTCATTGGAAGCAGTTGTTGATTTTTCAGATGTTCCGTTAAAAATGGCAACACTTGTTGGTGGGCTCATTTGCTTTCTATCTATCATTGGATTAGTATTTGTTGTTATCCGAGCCCTCTTCTTTGGTGGTTCGGTCAATGGCTGGGCATCGTTGGTATCCATCATCCTATTTTTAAGTGGTGTTCAGTTATTCTGTTTGGGAATTGTTGGAAAATATATAGGGAAGATTTATCTTGAAACAAAACACAGACCAAAATTTATCATTGCAGAAAGAAAATAATCGTTTAATGAAAAAAATAGCTGCAGTTTACGACAAATATCGTGAAGTCATCTCCTACCTTTTTTGGGGTGTTGTCACCACTGTCGTCAATCTTGGTGTCTTTGAGGGCTTCCATTTACTGACGAATTGGAATTATATGGTTAACAACACTATTGCCTGGTTTATTAGTGTGCTAGTTGCGTACTTATCGAACCGTGCATACGTTTTTCACTCAAAAACAACTGGGGCACGCGCTTATCTTGGTGAGATGGCCTCATTTTTCGGTGGCCGACTACTCGTCCTGATTCTTGAACAAGGTATCCTTTTTGTTGGTATTACCCTCATGAGTGGAAATCAATTCATTGTTAAAATCATAGACAACGTTATTGTGGTCATTATCAACTATTTCTGGTCTAAATGGGCTGTTTTCCGTGACCAAAAGAAATGAATTAACTAGCCGTGATAAAGAGGTAACCTTTATGAGAAATCCAAATCTTAATCGTCAAACGTTACGTAAGCGAAAAGCCGAATTTTCAAAGGGGCTTTACACAACAGCCGATGGTTTCAAACTATTAGGAATGGCTGTTATTTTAATCGCCATCTTAGTTGCTTGCGCAAATTATTTGATGTGATTTAAATAAGTGTGATTATAAAAATCTCGATTCAATGAAGTTTTATTCATTGAATCGAGATTTTTTAATACCATCAATTAGGCGAAGCAGACGATATTTTCGTGCAATTCTGTTTAAGAAGCGCTAATATAAAAACAATTCTATCATTATATGACATAGTGCTGAGGTGAAAATAGCTATGAACATCACTTATTTAACCGATTTATTTGATCAATACACACAAAAGAAAGGGTTACTCTACCAGACTTGGTTTATCCACAGTGAAAACCGTCTTAAAGCCTTTAATCAAGTTCGAAAAGGCGTGAAGCAGATCATAACAGACATTCGAAGGCATCAGTTCCCGCGAGATTTACATGGTTCATCATTAGAAACCGTGATGAATATTATTATTGCGCAACAAGAAATTTTCAAGGGTGCAAAACATGCCTTTATGTGGAAGCCTAAACTACGCATTCCTGATATTTACGAAAATCGTCAAAATCAATTGGACTTTGCCGAAATGTTAGACCAAGTGATAAACGCTAAACAAGAAGTCAAAATGCTGTTAGCAGTGAATAACTTGGCAGAGAAAAAGATTAAGGGTTTGGGCCCTGCCGTTGCAAACATCCTCTATTTTTTGGAACCAACCATCTTCTGTCCCTTTAACACCAGTATTGTCCGAGGTTATAATGATCTTACCCATTCAAAAATCCGGTTGGGAAAATGGAATGATTATTTTAAACTAAGAGATGGCATAATCGAACTAAATGAGGCTGGTGGCTTATTTTCAAAAGATCTTGGTGCTGTTTCAGCTTTTCTGTTTGATATTGGTAAACTAAACTATATTATTCCGGAAACAAGTGAAGCGTACATTCAGATAACAGAGAGTCACACTATGAAAAAACTAAAAAGTGCCGAAAAGACAACGGAATTAAAGAGTTTGCACTATAAAGTTCAACTTCTTCTTGCCGACATCGGAAATAGCATTGGTTATCAGTCTTGGATTGCTTCGAATGATCACAATCGAACGGTAAACGGCAAACGTTTGGGAGACTATTCGCTGCCATCACTGCCTAAAACAATGACACAGCTCCCTCCCACCCTTCAAGAAACGGTTAGGCTCATAGACGTTATCTGGTTCACTAAATCGGGTGAACCCATTGCAACTTTTGAAGTTGAAAAATCAACCTCAATTATGTCCGGAATGAATAGAATGGATGATCTGTATGAAATTAACAAAGGCGATATGATGCTCTATATCGTTTCTCCAGACAAACGCGAGCAAGAAGTAAAAGCGCAATTTAATCGACCACATTATATGCACAACCACAATTTACACGATCATATTCGGTATATACTTTTTGCAGATCTAATAAAAAGCTATCAATCTCTTAAGCTTTTTGGACATGATTACGCTATTTTGGGACCGATATCTCATTTCCCTGATGGCACGATTGCGGATCAACGTTAATAAGAAAAAAGCCAAAGCAACAAATTCGCTTTGGCTTTTTTCTATTAATGATTTTACTGACCTCACCCGGACTCGAACCGGGATCAACCGCTTAGGAGGCGGGTGCCCTATCCAGTTGTGCTATGAGGCCAAAAACAATACATGTCAATTTTCTCATTTATTAATCAACATGTAAAGAGAATTATTTAGTAGTCCGCTTATGCCGCATCCCTTTTCGATTAGTATGCTTGTTCTTTTTGTGATGTGGTTTTGGCGCCGGATTTGAAATTACCGGCCGCTTCTTTTGAGACTTCTGGTTGGCGACCTTTTCTAATCCTTGAGTTGGTCCCTCATCATTCTTATCATCTTTTTCCAGATCCGTTACCGTTCGTTCAGGTTTGGTGTCTGAAAGTTGGTTCCCACTAAAATAAACGTTTGACAAGTCAAATTGATCTCGAACCAGTTGCTTTAAATGACGCAGGTCGTGGTCATCGCCCATGTTAATCACTAAACCGTTTTGATGCATTCGGCCTGTCCGCCCAATTCGGTGAGTATATGTTCTGGCATCCCGAGGCAAATCAAAATTAATAACGGCTGGCAGTTTAGGAATATCAATTCCCCGTGCAGCCACATCCGTCGTTAAAAGAAGTCTCACTTTTCCCTTTCGGAAATCTCTTAATGCATTTTGACGACTGGTTTGATTCTGCTCGCTGGTCAGCTTAGCTGCTTCCCGAACATGACGATGAATTAAAAACCCGGACACTTTCTGAAGCGTATTTAACTGATCAAAAAAGACCAGTGCTTTAAAATCTTTCATGTGTAAAAATCGGAGCAACATTTGTTCCTTCTTCTTATTTGAAACTTGAAGAAGACCATGCTTCACAATTCCCTGGGTATCATCGATGTCCGTTACATCGAATATCTGCATATCTTGATTGAACCAACGATTAACGTGTTTTAAAATATCATTTTGAGTAGCCGAGAAAAATCCCAACTGTGTATCGTCAGGTGCCTGATCAACTAACTCTCGAATCGAATCCAGTGTATCTTCACTTAGCAAATTATCGGCTTCATCAATCACAATTGTCTGAATATCGTCCAATTTCAACTTACCAAGCTCAATCAGGTTCATCAAACGACCGGTTGTGCCAACAATCACATTGGGGTGTTCCTTCAGGCGCTCGATCTGCCGTGAAATATTAGCGCCACCAACAGCCCCTTGAACTGTCAAACCGGTTAGGCTGCCCCATTCAAGCATTGTTTTTTGAGTCTGCATGGCTAATTCGGCAGAAGGTTCAACCACGATCAACTTAGTGCCATCGATTGATTTAATTGATTCAAGTAATGGCAGCGTAAAAGCAACCGTTTTACCGGAACCGGTTGGTGCAATGCCAACAACGCTTTGACCATCCTTCAGCGGTTGATAAACCGCCTTTTGAATTGCCGTCCATTGTTGATATCCCAGTTTCTCAGCATGCTTTTCAAATTCACTAATCAATCTTTTTCTCCGTTCTATTATTTTTCCTCACCCACAAAGGAAATGTGTGCGTCCTGACGTAGGTTAAACAGAATCTTATTGACATAGACACTTAACTGACGCCAATATGCATAATCCTTCATATTTTGGTCATTATTTGGTTCATTAATCACTCTGGCAAAATCATTTGCCTCCGGAATCATTGGATTAGACCCGTCGTAATCTCCAAGTGTTTGGCGTTTACCATCCGGATCAATATAATCAACGTGTTGGATCTCCCCGGCATCATCAAGTTCAATTAAGTCTTTCAATCCATATATCTCGGACGTCATATGGGAATTCGACATTTTCGAGAAATTTAAAATAACGGTATATTCGGGATAACTCAAAACAGCCGTCCCCTTTCCATCAACACCCGTGCGAATCAGTTGTGGATAATAGGAAACCTCTTCCGGCATACCAAACAGGGTCACTGCATCATAAACAGTGTATACACCAAGGTCTTGCAAAGCGCCACCCCCAAATTTTGGTGAAAAAACATTCGGAATTTCACCAGCTAAAACATGATCATAACGTGATGAATATTTGGAGTACGTGAATTCAGCCCCTGAAACAACGTTAAGTTCACTCAACTTCTTTTCAATTGCATGGAAGTTGGGGGTGTGAATATTTCGAGCCGCCTCAAAATACAAGACTTCCGGGTGCTTATCAAGCAAATGCTGAATTTCTGCCATTTGCTTTTGATTCATAAACGCCGGTTTTTCAACAATGATATTTTTACCATTTTCAATTGCCTGTTTTGCCTGTTCAAAATGTAAACTGTTTGGTGAAGCAATGTATACCGTATCAAAGCTGTCACTGGCAAAAAATGCATTTAAATCATCAAATGTATTTTCAGCACCATTTTTGGTCGCAAATTCGGTTGCTGTCTCAAGATGTCGCGAATAAACGGTTGTAAACTCATATTTTCCTGTAAGCTTGACTGCCTCAACAAATTGTTGGGTAATCCAGTTAGTACCAATAATTCCTAATTTAATCATCTAGAAAACCGCCTTTCCTAGTTAAATTGTAACAATGTTTTAACGTGATTAACATCTAAAATATCTACTATCGTCTTATAATAACGCTATAATGCTATAGTGTGTTGTAAGTATTACTGTAGGGGATGTTTTTATTGCGTAAAAGAAGCATTGCTATTTTTTTAATTTCTTTTTTCATTGGACTTTTTCATGCACCTAAACGTAAAAAACAGATTGATCACATAGATCCACTGTTTTTTGCCGGAACGTGGTTTTTTAAAGATTATCGGGGGCACAACCATAAAATTGAAATTGGTCCCGATCTCAAACTGTCAATCGACGGGGAAGATTTGTCAGCCAAGGTTTCATCTGTCAAAAAATATGAAGTTTCATATGTGGACCGCTATGGGTACACCTTGGAAATTCGGGCAAATGAAGCGCGTCCAACAAAATTTTACGATGAATCGGATAACAACACATATGATTTATATCCAAACATGGAAACGTTATGAAAGCAGCCAAGGCAAAACAGACTTTGTCATCAGCTGCTTTTATTTTGTTAACTCTCCAGATACCTGGCCCATTGTCGTGCATCACCGTTAAATACGGACATCGGTAAAAAAACAACCTGTCGATCTAATCGAAAATCCTGCTTCTGAGTCACTTGAATAAACGTTGCATCACCGTTTGGCTTACCAAGCTGGCCGTCAGTCGTCCAAAACTGATGAGCATTTGTTGCCTCGATTTTCAAACGCTGAATAATCTCCTGGCTAGTTGAAATAACGACTGGTCGTTGATAATAATGTCGAATATCGGACATTAATGTCCGAACATTTTCCCGCGTTGATTTCCAATGAACCGAGCCATCATTATAGCCCCCGTAATACTGAATAGAAATACAAATCGGCAAACTGCCTGTATTGGTTTTTACCTGACGCACAAAGTTTTTAAATTGGGCTTTCGGCGAGCTGCTAAAACTGAAATAATGGTAAACGCCAACTGGTAGTTGCGACCCCTGACTTCTTTGAAAATTACTTAGAAAGCTGTCATCAGTGTAGGTCGCTCCCTGTGTTGCTTTTAAATAAACAAACTTAACACCGTTGTTTTTCAAACTTTCAAAGTCAATGTAGCCATTATCCTGGTTAATCGAAACGCCCCTTATTGGATATCTCTTAAGCTCTTGTTTTGCATGCCACCGCCAAACGGAAAAAGCAGTTATTAATAAGACAATCAACAAAAAAACGCCAAAAATCACCTTACGGGTTCTCACCCGTCGCCGGTAAGTTTCAGCATAAATTGGTTGAACATCTCTTCGTCGCATAAATAGTCATCTCAGTTAATCGGGATTAAGGTGTGTCGTTTTGAATCACACACTTTTTAGGACTGCTCCTCAAAACAACACCACTCCATATAAGGGATTGATTCGAAAAATCCAAATTCGGGATTTCCCCAATCAACGCCTTATACTCCGGGTATTACCCGTTTTGAATCACACACTTTTTAGGACTGCTCCTCAAAACAACACCACTCCATATAAGGGATTGATTCGAAAAATCCAAATTCGGGATTTCCCCAATCAACGCCTTATACTCCGGGTGTTACCCGTTTTGAATCACACACTTTTATCCCCTAGTACTTTCAATTATATTTTGGACGCTGCGAATTGTGTCTTCAGTAGCAGGTCCCATTCGAACCGTTGCCATCATAAATAATGTATCAATAATAGTTAATTGGGCCAACAGTGAATACATGCCTTCAGAACGATAATTGGATTCATCGCTTGACGAAATAAATGTGATATCACTGTGTCCCACTAAAGGTGAGTCCTGATAGCTGGTAATTGCAATGACAGGAACCTTTCGGCGTTTTAACGTCTCAGCAATTTTTATTGTCTGTCGGTTTTTACCCGAGTGTGAAACAACAATTGCGCAATCGTCCTCTCCCAATTTTACAGCTTGCATGAGCTGTACGTCAAAGTCAGGATAATAAAAACAATCAATCGACGTGCGTAAAAATTTATGATAACCGTCCAAAGCAGCTACAGATGAACCGCCGAGACCAAAGAAGCCGAGTCTGCGGCAGTGAATGATCCGAAGAACTGAACGGGCAAATTCATTCTCGTCGATCCCTTCACGTGTATCCTGAAGCGCTCGTTGTGAACTGGTAAAGATCTTATCGGCAATGGTTGAAAGTGTATCATTTGCATCAATATCTTTAAATATTGGTAAATTCTGTGGTCTTAATTGTGTATAAGCCAACGATAATGTGAATTCACGGAAGTTTGAATAGCCAAGTGTTTTCACTAATCTGGAAACAGAAGCCGTTGACGTTTCCGTTACCGCTGCCAAATCTTCTATATTGGCCTCCGATGCGGCTTGGGGATTATCAATCACATATTTTGCAATTTTTTTATTTGTTCGACTTAAATTATCGAAAGACTGCTTCAGCATTTGAACTGGCGAGCTCATCTTAATCACCTTTCATTTCATTAAAACTAGTAATTATTACGATTCTTATTGCTTGTAAATATTTTACAACAAAATAGTTGCATTGTGAAATTGTTTTTCATATAATATTGTAGTCGCTTACATTTGATAAAAAGAAAGATGCTTATATTTGATGCAGCGCGATAGGCATGGTAAATTTAGTTCGAAGCGATACCGGCACTGTGCTGTGATCAATATCTTTTTTGAATATGAAACCAGCTATTATTATTTTAGCGTGTATTTTCAGATTCGAAAACCGGTATTTGTAAATTTAAAACATAGAAAGGAAGTTGTATCGATGGCTTACACATTAGGTGTTGATATTGGAACCACCAGTGTAAAAACAGTACTTTATGATACTAACGGTAAAGTACATGGCTATTCAAACAATGGCTATCCACTTTATCAGGATACGCCCGACATGGCAGAAGAAGATCCAGAAGAAATTTTTTCGGCCATGCAAGACGGTATCACTGAGCTTATTCGAAAAGCAAATTTAAAGCCAGGTGAATTGAAAGGGGTTGCACTTTCGTGTGCAATGCACAGTTTAATCCTCTTGGACTCAGACTATAAACCACTCACACGTGCTATTACATGGGGCGACAATCGTGCCGTTAAATATGCTGATGAACTAAAGGCCAGTCCACAGGGAATGGAAATCTACCAACATACCGGCACACCCATTCACCCAATGACACCCTTAACTAAACTGATTTGGTTACGGAATGATCATCCGGACCTGTTTAAAAAAGCACGTTGGTTCGTTGGCATTAAGGAATATATTCTCTACAGACTCTTTGGCACGTTAAAAGAGGATTATTCAATTGCAAACGCAACCGGTATGTTCAATATTTACAATATGGACTGGGATAATCAGGCACTTAAGTTAGCAGGTGTAACGCGTAATCAGTTGCCTGAATTGGTAGATACAACATATCAGTTGAAAGGCATGCATGATCAGTATGCAAAAGTTTTGGGAATTGATCCCGATACACCGTTTATCATCGGTGCATCAGACGGGCCATTGGCAAACCTTGGCGTTAATGCCATTCAGCCGGGTGTCGTTGCCGTAACAATCGGAACCTCCGGTGCTGTCAGAGTGGTTACGGACAAACCACATACTGATCCAAAGGCACGGGTATTCTGTTATTACCTTGCCAAGAATATGTGGGTCATTGGTGGTCCTGTCAATAACGGTGGTGTTGTATTCCGTTGGGTTCGTGATCAATTATGCGCACCTGAAAAGGTTACTGCCGAGCAGATGCATATTGATCCATATGACTTGTTAACTCAAATTGCTGCTAAGATCCCTGCTGGCTCGGATGGACTGCTTTTCTTCCCATTCCTTGGCGGTGAACGTGCCCCAATCTGGGATGCAAACGCCCGTGGATCTTTCTTTGGCTTGAACAGAACCCATACCAGAGCACATATGATTCGTGCCGTACTTGAGGGAATTGTCTATAATCTATATACCGTTATGTTGGCTCTTGAGGAAGTTGTCGGCCGTCCAACCAGTATTCAGGCAAACGGTGGTTTTGCACGTTCTGCACTTTGGCGTCAAATGCTTACCGATATTTTTGAGCAAGATGTTGCCATCCCGGAAAGCTTTGAAAGTACCGCACTTGGAGCAGCGACTCTTGGCATGTACAGCTTGGGATTGATTGACAGTTTGACAGATGTCTCAAACTTTGTCGGAACAACCGTCGTTCATCATCCGGATCCAAAGAATTTCCCGGCTTACCGTGAATTAATCCCAATTTACATTCGTTTAAGCCGTTCTCTCGAACCCGAATATAAAAATATCGCCGACTATCAACGACGTCATGAACATGAAGATGATTTCTCGGGGAAATAATATCAGAATGAAGTCACATTGAAAATTGAATACAAAAGTCTTACAAGTTTGAAAGGAGATTGATGATATGCAATTAATTGCACTATTAGCCGGTATCATTATTTTACTGGTTTTAATCATCAAATTTAAAATTAATACCTTCGTTTCCTTGGTATTAACTGCAGCAATTACCGCGATATTCCTTGGAATGCCGCTTGGTAAAATTGCCGACTCAATCACCAATGGTATTGGAAGCCAATTAGGTGAATTGTCAATGGTCTTTGGCTTTGGAGCCATGCTTGGTCGACTGGTTTCCGATTCCGGTGGTGCCTACATGATTGCCAGCACCTTGATCAAACGCTTCGGTAAACAACGATTGCAAATTGCCGTTATGATTGCATCGTTTATTCTAGGAATTGCACTGTTCTTCGAAGTCGGAATGGTCTTACTGGTTCCTATCGTCTTTGCAATCGCCGTTGAGGCCGGTGTTCCTATCCTTTACTTGGGGATTCCAATGGCAGCCGCTTTGTCAGTTACCCACGGCTTCCTGCCACCTCACCCGGCACCAGTTGCTATCGCCCAAGTATTGGGTGCTAACGATGGTCGTGTTCTTCTATTCGGTTTTATTATTGCTATTATTGCCGCTTATATTGCCGGACCACTTTTCTCAAAATTGGCACGCAAATTTGCACCCGATGCCTTTAACAGAAAGGGAAATCTTTCATCAATAGGTGAAGTTAAGGAATTCAGTCCGGAAGAATCACCATCATTTGGCTTATCAGTATTAACCGCCCTCTTCCCAGTTATCTTGTTGGCCATTGCCACAATTTACAAAATGACGGTTAACGGCGGCGCTGAGCCAAAGAATCCTTCATTGCTTGATTCGATTATCGAATTTATTGGGTCACCAAGTATTGCAATGCTGATTTCACTATTCTTTGCAATGTGGACAATGGGATGGGCTCGCAAACGAACAACTGCCCAAATCATGGAATCACTTGAAAACGCCGTTAAATCCATTGCAATGTTGCTATTAGTTATTGGTGGTGGTGGTGCTTTTAAACAAGTCCTGATTGATGGTGGCGTTGGCAAAGAAGTTGCTAAAATCTTCCTTGGCTCATCTATTTCACCATTGATTCTTGGTTGGTTAATCGCTGTTGTTCTTCGAATTGCACTTGGGTCTGCAACGGTTGCATCATTAACTGCTGCCGGAATTGTTGCCCCATTAATGGCTCAATCAGGTGTTGATCCAGCCTTGATGGTATTGGCTATCGGTGCCGGTTCACTTGCCGCATCTCATGTTAACGATGCCGGTTTCTGGATGTTCAGAGAATATTTCGATTTGACAATCAAGCAAACCTTGGAGACATGGACCGTGCTTGAATCGATTATTTCCGTGGTCGGTATTGTCCTTGTCATGATCATGAATCTATTTTTCCATTAATTCACTTGATTAAATAGTTTGCTATTTTAATATCGTTTAAAAAAGTTCGATGCCTCATTTGAGGTATCGGACTTTTTACTTTGAATCCGTTTAATCCAAGAACAATATCGTCCAAAAATAAATCTGCATTATACTCGATTAATTTTTGGAATCCGAATACGTTGGCCAACCAAACAGGCCACAACCACTTTTAACGTATCCCCAGGTATAAATACCAGATTGGACAGCAATGCACTTATTAACGGCATTCCAGAGCCTATTGTCAACCAAAGCGATCCAATAATATCAACGATTAACACTGCGCCGATCCAGGCACCCGCCATTTTTTCCCACGATTGTTTCATAAACTTAAACGACATCGTGCTCCAAACTAAAGCCGGTGTTAACAGCCAACCGACCAGATATCCCCCTGTCGGCCCCACAAAGACCGCCGGGCCCGCCTGACCACCACTTAGTACAGGAAAGCCAATCAGCGCTAAGAAAAGGAATAAGGCCACTGAAACGGTCCCTCGTTTTGGCCCCAATACGATCCCCGCAATCATAATGCCTAAGTTTTGAAGCACAATCGGCACCGGAATAAATCCTAATGGAATTGGCGGAATCAGCCCTAAAACAATAATAACTGCTGTTACTAACGCAATTTGCGTTATCTCTCGAATCTTCATTTGAATGCCTCCTCATCATCACTCATCGAAGTGATGGTTAATCATTTCTTTGTTTTGCTTAACCATTTTCGTACCCAAACGGCTTTAGCCATGGTATGGATTCTCTGGTAAAAAAACCTTTTTGACCTCACCACTGGAAATCGTGACCATTTCGCCATCTTTTTTACGAATAATCAACGCACCTTCACGATTAAACCTCATTGCTGTACCAGTTACTGTCTGATTACCCATCACAATTTCGACCGTCTGACCAAGCGTTTCGGAAAGCGCTGCATATTCCGATAAGAAACTGCCTGTACGGTAGGTCTGATACATATAAAAGAAATTATCGATAATACCTGCAACAATTTTGTTGCGATCAACATCACTTTTCTCAACAACCGAACCGGCTTTATGGATAATTTCATCCGGAAAGCCCTGAGAACTTATATTGAGGCCGATTCCGACAATCACATTTTCATGAATGCCATCCTCCAAGCTTGAGATTGTTTCGGTTAAAATACCACCACACTTTTTATGGTGCGCTAATATATCATTTACCCATTTAACTCGAAAATCCACTTGGGGAAAGAACTGCTTTAGTGCCCGGACAACACAAACTGCCGTTCCAGTTGTAATTAAACCAGAATGAATTGTTCTTCGGCTCTGCAGTGGAACCAAAATACTCATGTAAATACCGGTTTTACTCGGTGAATAAAAGTGACGTCCAAGTCGACCTCTACCATGAGTCTGTGTATCCGTTACAAAAACATGAGGTCTTTCAACAGTAACATGACTACTAAATGCTTTTGCGTAATCATTGGTTGAGGTTATTTTCTTGAAGGCATGCACCTCAACGGGAAATGTAGTCGTCCGATAATGATCAATAACCTGCGCATCAAAACATTTAGAATATTGATAACAGTATCCCAATCCCTTTTTTGTTGTAATCCGGTGACCGCCTCGTTCTAATTTCAAGATATTATTGTACACAGCCGGCCGGCTGATATTCAGCCGTTTTGCCAACTCATTTCCTGAAATGTAGCGGCCATTGGAGGACAACAGCTCATATAAAATTTTCGATTGATGATCTGCCATTATTGATTCCCCCACTCATTCGTCAAAAAGCCAGCTTATCTTCACGTTACCTTTATGATAAAAAATAATCTGGTCAAGTTACGATATGCCATAAACTAAGTGTTTCTCCGAATAGGTCATTCTTATCCGGGGTGCTTGATCCGATTTTTCACATCAAGCACCTGTCATTAAGTTTTACTATTCGAACTGATTATTAATCATACAATATTGTCGCTAATCAGATTTAAATTGAACTCCCATTTTATAAATTGTGCCTGATAATCGTACAAAAAATACTGACACATCTTACACATCATGGGTAAAATCAAATTTAGATCAAATGCACACCTTTATCTACATACACAACGTCACCAGTCATCCCAGTTGATAAGTCGCTCATCAAGAAAGCAGCAACATTTCCAATTTCAGAAGTTGTGACACTCTTTTGATCAACAGTTCGGGATTCTGATTCCTTAAGTAATTCACTATGGTGTTTAATGCCGGTAACAGCTAATGTTTTAACAGCACCAGCCGAAATAGCATTCACGCGAACACCACTTTCACCCAAGTCTGAAGCTAAGTACCGAACGCTTGACTCCAATGCAGCTTTTGCAACGCCCATCATATTGTAGTTGGGAATTGCCCGAGTAGAACCAAAGTATGTCAATGTTAAGATGCTGCCGGGATTGTTTAAAATCGGTTGTGCATAACGACTAACCGCAATCAATGAGTAAGCACTGATGTTTTGAGCCAGATCATAACCATCTCTGGTCGTATTAACCAATCCTGAAGTTAACGTTTCTTTATCAGCATAAGCAATGGCATGAATGACGCCATCAATTTTGCCGTGCTTCTGACCGATCTTTTCAAAAGTTTGTTTAATATTGTCATCTTCAGAAACATCACATTCGATTAATTCAGCAGTTTCCGGAACAAATCGTTGCAAACTTTTCTTAATTCGATCATTTTGATATGTCAAAATAACATTGGCACCCTGCTCAAGAATTGCCTGGGTACATCCCCACGCAATACTTCGTTTATTTGCGACCCCCATGATCACAATTGTTTTTCCTTCTAAAAAGCCACTCATTTATTCGGCCTCCAAATTAATTTTCTTTAAAACTTCCGATATCGTTCCCGACGTTGCCGCAATAATTCATCAGTTGGAAGATTCTTCAATTCATTAAATTGATTGTAAAGGAAATCGCGCAACGGTTTCAAATCATCACCCGGTCGATACTCATGAATAATTTGATCAATAATACCACTTTCCAGTAACCGATCCGGTGTTAATTTAAGTTCTTCCGCTGCTTGAGCAACCTTTGATGAATCCTTCCACATAATACTTGCGTAACCCTCCGGCGATAATACGGAATAAATACTGTCTTCAAACATAAAGACCTTGTCTCCACACGCCAGGGCAATTGCACCCCCACTACCGCCTTCACCAACAATCATACTAATATAAGGTACCTTAAGCTGCATGCCAACTTGTAGACACTGGGCAATTGCCGAGCCGACACCGTGATACTCGGCGTCAACATCGGGCCAGGCACCGGGTGTGTTAACCAATGCCAGAATCGGCCGGTGAAACTTTTCAGCCTGCTTCATCAAACGCAATGCTTTTCGGTATCCTTCAGGTTCGGGACTTCCAAAGTGGCGTTTAATATTTTCCTCAGTATCCGATCCTTTTCGAATCCCCACAACTGTTAGTGGTTCATCATTTAACAGACCAACGCCACCAATCACAGCCTGATCATCACCGTCTGATCGATCACCATGCAACTCAAAAAAGTCACTAATCAATCCATGGATCAGTTCATCAGTTGAAATTTTTTGAGTGTTCCTGGCAGCCTGAACCCGTTCATAAGCAGTTTTTTTAACCATTTGCATCCTCCTTCTTTTGATGCAAGGCTAACAACTTGGTTAACACTTGCTTCAAATCACTACGAGGTACAATGGCATCTATAAATCCGTGTTGGAGAACGGTCTCCGCCTTTTGAAAGTCTTTTGGCGGTTGCTTCATAATCGTTTGTTCAATTACTCGACGCCCAGCAAAACCAACTAAAGCATGTGATTCGGCCAAAATAATATCACCTTGCATCGCAAAACTTGCCGTTACTCCCCCAGTGGTTGGATCACAAAGAACAACGATATATAATAGTCCTGCCTTATTGTGAGCTTCAACCGCCTGGGATACCTTTGCCATCTGCATCAGGGAATGAATCCCCTCCTGCATTCGAGCACCGCCTGATGCCGTAAACATGACAACCGGTAAGTTTTCGTCAGTCGCTTTTTCAAACAATCGGGTAATCTTTTCACCAGTGGCGCTTCCTAAACTCCCCATCACAAAAAATGGATCCATAATGCCGGCTGCGACCTGCATTTTATCCAATGTCCCAATACCGGTCAGAACGCTTTCTTTGATCCCGGTTACCTTTTTTGCTTTGGCCACTTTTGCCATATACTTTTCATCCGTATACTGCTTGGGAACCGTTATATCGGAATCAATTTCATTGAAAGAATCGAATGTAATTTTAGCACGTCTTTTAGCAGTTATCCGAAAACCGAAGCCACAGTTCGGGCAGGTACGTTGCTTCCCCGCCCGCATCGAAAAGAACGTAGCATGACATACTGGACATTCCTTCATAATATTGTCGGGGATGTTGTCCATTCGCTTTTTTAATTCCTCACGGCTGGGCATTTTAAACCGACTTTGCAACATCTAATCCCCTCCTGTTGGCAAGCACGTCATTTTCGATAAAGCTGGTCGAATAAGTGCCTTTCTTAAAACGATCCGTTGAAATCAATTCATACAAAAAAGCCTGATTTGTTGTCACACCCGTAATTTCGAGTTCACCCAGAACCCGTCGCATTTTCGCAATGACCGCATCCCGATCGTTTAAATGAACAATCAATTTAGCGATCATCGAATCGTAAAACGGCGAAATAAAGCTTCCGTTTGTAACGCCGGAGTCAATTCGAACACCCAGGGATCCATCGGGGAAAAACAAGTGATTAATTTTTCCGGGCTGTGGTGCAAAATTATTTTCAGGATCTTCTGCATTTAAACGACATTCAAGGGCGTGCCCTTTAACGGCAGCGTCTGCCTGGCTAAATGATAATTTTTCACCACTTGCCACTTCAAGTTGGCCTTTAACCAATTCGATTCCGGTCACTTCTTCGGTAATCGTATGCTCAACTTGAAGTCTGGTATTCATTTCCATGAAATAAAAATGGTGTGTTTCGTCCATCAAAAATTCGTAAGTTCCAGTATTGGTGTAACCGAGCTTAAGTGTGGCATGAGCAACAATCTCACCAAGCTCTTTTCGTTCTGCCGGCGAAATTAATACGCAGGGACTCTCTTCAATGACCTTTTGATGATTTCGCTGCAGTGAACAGTCCCGTTCGGGTAAGTAAACTACATTGCCAAAATCATCCGCAATCACCTGCATCTCAACGTGCTTAGCGTTTCGAATCAATTTTTCCACATACATACTGTCATCATTAAAAGATGCCTTTGCTTCTCGTTGCGCCTGTTCAAAAGCGTCTCGAAGCTGATCAGGCCGATCAACTTCCCGGATTCCTTTACCGCCGCCCCCAGCAGCAGATTTCAGCAAAACCGGAAAGCCGATTTTTTCGGCAATCTTTTCAGCCTGATCAATCGACGTCACGTCACCCTCACTACCGGGAATAACGGGAACCCCCGCCGATTTCATTGCTTCACGGGCGTTTGCCTTATCACCCATTAAAGAAATCAACTGATGACTCGGCCCAATAAACTTAATATGGCAAGATTCACACAATTCGGCGAACTCAGCGTTTTCAGACAAAAAACCATATCCGGGATGAATGGCTTCACACCCGGTTAAAGTAGCTGCGCTGACAATCTGAGTCATATTTAAATAAGAATCACTGGGCTGCGGTCCGCCAATACAAATGGCTTCGTCGGCTAAATGGACAAATAGACTGTCCTTGTCGGCACTTGAATAAACTGCAACAGCCTCAATGTCCATATCATGAAGTGCCCTGATTATTTGTACAGCAATTTCTCCACGATTTGCCACTAATACTTTTTTAAACATATACTCACCTCTCAATTTGTTCCAGTTAAACATGCTTGTCTCTTATTCCACTGCAAATATTAAATCTGCCTCACAAATGACCTCGTCATCACGAGTAATTGTGCCATGTCCAAGACCGATATTGGCACGTAACTTCTTCATTTCAACATTAAAAATCAATCGGTCTCCAGGGCGAAAATCATCCTGAAAAACAGCATTTTTAATACCACCAAAGAAAACATTTTTTCCATGATATTGCTGTAATGTCAGGATAGCTGCTACCCCGGTTTGCGCCATTGCCTCAATCATTATTGGCCGTGGAACGGTCAATTGATGAGCCCCTTGATTGGCAAAAAACCATTCATTGATCGAAATTAATTTGACTGCTGTTGCGTTCTTACCCGCTTCAACGTCCAAAAATCGATCAATCATTTGAAAGGGATATCTTTGAGGAATAACATCATTGACTTCTGGTTTCATTCAAACTACCCCTTCGTTACTTGAAAAATCGGTTGACCATATTCAACCATGCTGCCATCTTTGACCAAAACATTTGAAATTGTGCCCGAAACATCACTTTTAACTTCATTGATCATTTTCATGGCCTCAATGACGCAAACGACGTCTCCCTTTTTGACCTTATCTCCCTGTTTCTTGAAAGCGGGCTTATCCGGATTAGGTGCAAAATAAATCACGCCAACCAAAGGTGCCGTAATTTCTTCAACATTGTCCGGCGAATCAGCCTCTTCCGATTTTAAATCGTTGGAAGCTGCTGATTGGCTCTGCAAATTTTGTTTATGGTGTGTACTATCACTTCCGACAAGCTCAGTTGCCTGAGAGTCGTTTATGACTTGTTCACCACCTTCGCGTTTACTCAACGCTAGCTTAAAATCATCCTGTGTTAACTCGAAATTTTTTAAAGATGACTTATCGAATTTGTCTAATAATCGTTCAATTTCTTTCTCATCCATAAGTTACTCACATCCCTTGAATGCAATAACGGCATTGTGTCCTCCAAAGCCGAACGAGTTACTGATTGCGTAATTAACAGGGGCCTTTTTATTGCTTTCATTAACCAAATCGACGGTACATTCCTCATCCTGGTTAGCAACGCCGACATTAACCGGCATCTGGTTGTGACGAATTGCACCGATTGCAGCAACGGCTTCGATAGCCCCCGCAGCTCCCAATGCATGTCCGGTCATTCCCTTTGTGCTGCTTACCTTAACATGGTCGTTTTTTGCAAAAACTTCATTGATTGCCTTGGACTCTGCACTATCGTTTGCATGCGTACTGGTTCCATGGGCATTGATATAATCAACTTGGGTTGCATCAATGCCTGCTTCGTCAATTGCCATCTGCATTGCACGTTTAGCACCATTACCATCAGGATCCGGTGCAGTCATGTGATAGGCATCGCTGGTAGTTCCATACCCGACAATCTCTGCCAAGATATTAGCACCACGATTTTTGGCATGATCGTAACTTTCCAAAATTAGCGTGCCGGCCCCTTCACCCATGACAAAACCATTTCTGTCTTTATCAAATGGAATCGAAGCCTTCATTGGATCTTCAGTCTTTGAAAGCGCCGTAATTGCAGCAAAACCTGAAATACCGATTTCATTGACAGAGGCTTCTGAACCACCAGCGATCATTGCCTCGGCCTTGCCTTCTTTAATATATTCAAAGGCATTTCCGATCGCATTAGTCCCTGTTGAACAGGCAGTAACAATCGCTTGACTTGTATTACGAGCGTTAAAGGTAATTGAAATGTCACCGGCAGCCATATTAACAATTGAATTAGGCACAAAAAGTGGTGAAACCCGTTTGGGCCCCTTATCATGCATCTTAATGACCTGTTGTTCAATAGTTGTTAAGCCACCGATACCGGATCCGTAAATAACACCCAGCTCTTCCGGCTTAATGTTATCTTCCGTAAGACCAGCCATTTCCATTGCTTCATGAGCACTATATAAGGCGTAGTTCACAAAGAGATCGTTTCTCTTAGCTGCCTTCTTATCAAGTCTTTTCAATGGTTCAAAATCCTTGACCTCCCCGGCAACAGAAATGCCGGTCGGTTCGGAATCAAATTTAGTAATTTTATTAATGCCGACTTTTGAATGAAACAAATTCTGAAGGAAACTTTCAACATCGTTTCCAATGGGCGTAACGGCTCCCATTCCAGTAATAACTACTCTGTTCATAAAATTACTCCTTCAATGCTTAAATTGTGAGTCCACCATCAACCGTGACAACTTGACCGGTGATGTATTGATTAGCAATCAAAAATGCAACTGTATCAGCAATTTCCTTAGCTTCACCAAATCGTTTCAAAGGAATTTGATCTGCAAATTCTTTTTGACGACGTTCACTCATTTTTTCTGTCATATCTGTTCGAATCATGCCCGGTGCAACTGCATTACATCGAATGTTGCGAAGTGCGCCTTCTCGCGCAGCGGTTTTTGTCAAACCAACCAATCCTGCCTTACTTGCCGAATAATTGGCCTGTCCAAGGTTCCCGTGCAACCCTGAGATACTTGAAATATTGACAATGGCACCTGTACGAGCCTTTTGCATGACTTTCATCGCAAATTTGGTCATGTTAAATGCCCCAACCAAATTCGTATCAATCACTGCTTTAAAATCTTCGAGACTAAGACGACTCAATAATTTATCCTTGGTTATACCGGCATTATTGACCAAAACGTCAAGTCGACCATGCTTCTCAGTAATGGCCTCAATCATTGATTTGGCATCTGCCTCATTTGAAACATCACCAATCAGATGATCATATTGACCGCTTTTTCCCTCAAGTGCTGCCTTTGCATCGTCTGACAGGTCATGATGCGTATTCAATACAACAAAAAAATCCTCATCCAACAATCGTTTTGCAATTGCCAATCCGATTCCTTTACCGGCACCTGTTACCAATGCAACTTGTTTTGCTTCACTCATTATTTCACCAACTTCATGTTTGATCTGACATCATTCAATGTTTCGAGACTGTCCACGTGATATACCTTCACATTTGCAATCGTTTTAGCTGCAAACTTCATTAGTGTGTCCCCTGGACCAATTTCAATCATGGCCTGGCTGTCCATTCCATGAAGAACCTGCAGACAATCCACAAAATGAGTTGGATTAACCAACTGATCAACTAGTGTTTGTTGCGTTGATGCCACTTCAAACGGTTTTTTAGTCGTGTTGCTGATAACCGGGAATTTGAAATCATGAAAATGAATATCTTTAATTCGGGTTGCCAGCAAATCACTAGCTTCCTGCATAAATGGTGTATGTGAGGCAACGCTCATTTTTAACGGCACAACTCGCTTAATGCCGTGTTCATGCAGATAATCCGTTGCAGCAGCCAATCCGTCTTTAGAACCACCAATCACAATTTGTGATGTGGTGTTAAAGTTTGCGGGATAGATATCACCTGCCTGTGATCCTACTCGACAAGCTTCCCCAACAATATCAGGATTTGCTTTTAAAACTGCAGCCATTTTACCAGGATGATTTTTACCGGCCTGATCCATATACCGACTACGGTCACGAACAAGCGGCAATGCATCCTCGAATTGAATCCCCCGAGCCGCGATTAGGGCACTGTATTCTCCCAAACTTAAACCTGCAGCTCCAATTGGTGAGCCAATCTCATTTTCAAGGATTCGATCAATACCGGTACTCATCGCAACGATGGCCACTTGCGTGTTTTGTGGATCGGACATGACAGACGGATCACTTAAGTTGAGCCCTAAAACATCGGATGCCTCATCAATCGTTTGTCGATAAATATCCTCTTGTTGATATAGGTCTTGTCCCATACCATCAAATTGTTTTCCTTGTCCGCTAAATAAATAACCTAGTTTCAAAATATCAACCCACTATTCAGCTTTTTGCTTAAGTACGTAATTTACCAAATCGTCAACAGTTTCCATCCCATCATCTGTTTCGATTTCAATGTCATATGTGTCTTCGATTTTGTCAACAACTTCGAAGATGTCCAAACTATCTAAATCAAGGTCATTTTTGAAGTTAGTGTTTTCCTTGATTTTATCAGCGTCAACATCCAATTGGTCTACGATAATGTCCTTAACTTGGTTGAATACTTCTTCTTTTGTCATTTTAAAATTCCTCCGAATAGTTTTAATTTTTTATTGGTTAACCGACTGTTTCAATTTTTGATCATATACATGACTTAATACTTTAAAATCATTGTGCCCACTGTTAATCCGCCGCCAAAACCTGACAGCAAAACGACATCCCCCCTTTTAATGGTGCCGTCAGTGACCAGTTGGTCCAATAAGATTGGCTCACTGGCCGCCGCAGTATTCCCATACTCATCAATATTGATTGGAAACTTATCCATAGAAACACCCAAGGTTTCTGCAATTTTTTCAACAATCCGGCTATTAGCCTGATGCAAAACAAAATGATCAATATCATCGGTTGTCAGGGATGCCTCGGACAACGCTTGGTTAATTGATTCGGGAACATTGTTAACCGCAAAACGATAAACACGCCGCCCATTCATTTGAAAGAATGGGGAGAATTCATCTTTTTTCGTCATAAATGGCGTTGGTGCACCCGTTTTGCCAGCTGTTAAATAACGACCAAGCTTTCCAAGCGTCTTAAGGTTCTCTGAAATAAATGCGCCCTCTGATTTAGGCGTATTTTTAAGTAAAACACCGCCTGCCCCGTCGCCAAACAAAACAGCTGTTGAACGATCTTGCCAATCAATTAATTTGCTAAGCGTCTCACCACCAATTAAGATGGCGTTTTTAGGTGTCTCGGCTATCAAAAGCTGCTTTACCATGTTCAGTCCGTATACGAATCCCGAACAAGCCGCATCGATGTCCATGGCAACAGCATGATCGGCACCCAGGTTTCCTTGAACCATCGCGCTGACAGATGGCGTTAGATAATCCGGTGACATTGTTGCAACAATAATGAGATCAATTTCAGATGGCTTCAAACCAGTCTTTTCAAGAAGCTGTTTTGCAACCGACGTACATAACGAACTTGTTGTTTCGTCAACTGCAACGTGGCGACGCCTAATGCCGGTTCGTTGAACAATCCAGTCATCAGAAGTATCCATCATTGTAGATAATTCATCATTATCCACAACCCTTGTCGGAACCTGGCTTGCAGTTGCTAAGATTTTGAAATTTTCAAATTTCATTTTGCTGAAACCTCACCAATAAAGTCTTCGACGTTAATTAACGCCTGTTTCATTTTTTTAATTGCAGGACCATCAAACCCCTTCAAACATTGTTCGACCAATTTTCGATGAAATGCATAATGTGCCCGATACAACAATCGACCCTTACTGGTTAACGCTAAATTAATAATTCGCCGATCCTGTTGATTCGTAATTCGGGTAATATAACCTTTACGCTCAAGATTGTTCAAATTGGCAGTCAAAGTGCCCTTGCTCAATCTCAATATCCGGGCAACTTCAGAAGTTGTTTTACGGTCATGCAATCCAATCGTGTGAACCAAATGAAGTTCCTTTGCGGTGATGTCCTTAAAACGACTCTTTCTAATTTCGCTCTCTTCAATTCGCATAATCTGATCATAAATGTCCACTAGGGCGTCACTAATAAAGTTGTAATCCGCTTTAATTTCATCACTTTCTGTGGAATTCATTGGCTAATTCTCCTAGTTTCTGGTACAAATTAAATTTTCTTTTTGGGATCAGGAACAATAAACGTTAAAGTTGCGGAGCAGGCTACTTTTTCGTCAACCTTAGCTTCACACTTAACTTTTCCCATATTATCACGTTGTTTTTCCATCTCAACATGAAGTTTCAAAACATCACCGGGACGTACCACTTTTCTGAACTTCGCATTATCAATCGAACCAAGATAAGCTGTTTTTCCTTGATATTTTTCAGTCTTCAAAATTAAAATTGAAGCTGCCTGGGCAAGTGATTCAATAATCAAAACGCCGGGCATTACAGGGTTACCAGGGAAATGTCCTTGGAAAAACTCTTCGTTAATGGTGACATTCTTTGTACAAACAATTGATTCGCCGGGGTTTAATTCATCCACCTTATCCATAAATAAAATGGGGTAACGGTTCGGAATTAAATCCATGATTTCAGATGCATCTAGTACACTCATTGGTTTCTTCCTTTCAGTTGTTAAACTGGTGGCGTAACTTCCTAAATAGTTTGAGAATCAAACTATTAGTTATAAAAAAATGTGGACAATTACGCCACAGGTATCCGTTTTTTAGGACAAAACACACTATATACTAAAATAGTTTGAGAATCAAACTATTTTAGTATATGGCATTATAGATAATGCTATTTTACCTAAACGAATCCCGAAAATAAAGGAACTGTGGGAATGAGAAATAAAAAATAAAAATTTAATGAGAAAAAATCATTTATCACCAAAAAAAGCTTGAGACATTTTATATGTGCCTCAAACTTGTTATACCAAATTTAAAATTTATCTACCACGTGATCAGCTTTTAAAATCACCCATTAATCTTCTACAGACCAACCCACTGTTTCATAAATCAACTTTGGTTTTTTAGCTGTTGCTGAAATTTCAATATTATCATAAAGTATTTTCTTAATGTCTTCAACATCTTTACGGTTACTATGAATCGTTAAGATCGACTCACCTTCGGAAATCGGATCACCAATTTTCTTATTGAGATATATACCGACTGAATAATCGAGTTTGTCATTGGCTTTCTGACGTCCTCCTCCAAGCAGCATGCTTGCAACACCGATTTCATCTGCAACCATTTTTGAAATGATTCCGGTCCTTTTTGCCGGCAGATCGATTTGATAGGCTGCTTGTGGCAGAATATCAGTCGGCTCATCAACAACTTTTGAATCGCCGCCCTGATCCCGAATCATTCTCTTAAAGCTTTTAAGGCCTTGCCCATTATGGATAACAGTTTCAGCAAGTTTTTGACCTTCATCGATCGTTTTAGCTTTACCACCCATTACAGCCATATAACCGCCGATAACTGTGATCAGTTTTTCTAAATCAGTCGGTCCTTTCCCTTTCAAAACATCAATTGACTCTTGAATTTCAAGGGCATTGCCAATTGCTCTTCCAAGTGGTTGATTCATATCAGTAATTAGTGCCATACACTGCATACCGACTCCCTTACCGATACTCACCAGTGCTTTGGCAAGTACTCTTGAGTCATCCAGTGTCTTCATAAATGCACCCGCTCCGGTTTTAACATCAATAATTAAAGCGTCGGTTCCGGAAGCAATTTTCTTACTCATAATTGAACTCGCAATTAAAGGAATCGAATCGACTGTATCAGTGACATCCCGTAATGCATAAATCTTTTTATCAGCAGGTGCAATGTTACCGGTTGCGCCAATAATTGCACACTTATCCCGCTTGATTTGCTCAATAAACTTAGCTTCCGACATCTCCACTTGATAACCGGGTATAGCTTCCAACTTATCCAGCGTCCCACCGGTGTGACCAAGTCCCCGCCCGGAAATCATCGGGATGGGAATGCCCATTGCAGCTACCACGGCAGCTAATGGAATACTGACTTTATCACCAACACCACCGGTTGAATGCTTATCAACCTTAATGCCCGGAATTGAACTCAGATCAAGATGATCCCCTGAAGTCATCATTTTCATTGTCAATGTTGCCTGTTCACTGTCCGTCATCCCTTGAAAATAGATTGCCATCAAAAGTGCGCTAATTTGATAATCAGGAATTTCTCCTGACACAACGCCATCAACAAAAAACTGAATTTCTTGATCCGATAACACGTTCCCAGAACGTTTTTTATGAATGATATCCACCATCCGCATAAATAAATCCCCTTTACTATTGTGAATAATGTGTCTACATGTCTAACAGCAATTGTGCCAATCCTTGATCAATAATGACTTGATTTGCGTATCCGGCCTTCAATACCGCATGTACACCTGCTGTTTTCTGTTTTCCAGTAGCAACCAGAATAGCGTATTTTTTATTTCTTAACTCGTCAAGCTTGATGCCAATTGTCCGATCATCAATTTGTTGATTAACGATTTCCCCGTTTCGATCAACAAACCGTGAAAACACATCCCCTATGGCTTCTTGTTGAAGTTGTTTCTTCTCCTCATCATTAAAATATCCAAGTTGAAAAATCAACGCATCGGATCTAACTGTCCCCACAGTAAACAACGCAATGTCGGCGCTTCTACCCAGATCAAGGATGCGCTTGATGTAGCGATCCCGTTCAACCATTTTCTTTGTTATCTTATTATCAAAAATCACTGGTAATGGTAAATAATCAGGAGAGGTATGATAGACCCTTGCTAATTCATTGACGCTTTCGTACGCCCATGTTTTTTCCTCTGAATAACTGACACTGCCCTTCAATTCAACAACCCGAACATCAGAGACCGCTTGTTCTTCAACCTGCTGGGTAATCGCATGGATCGTTTTGCCCCATCCTAATCCAATAACATCACCATGCCTAACGACTTTCGCCAAAAAATCAGCAGCATATTTCCCAACTCGCTCTTGTAAAGAATGGGAATGCCCATAATTGTTTGAAACAACATAAATATTAACCCCGTATTTTTGTTTGAGTTGTTTCTCAAGTATCTTGGCATCTACTAAGGGATTAACAATTTGAATCTTCACAAGCCCGTTGTCTTTCGCATATTGAAGTAAACGCGAAATTGTTGGTCTTGAAATTCCCACTGATTTAGAAATTTCAGTTTGACTTAAATCGTCTTCATAATACATTTCGGCAACTTTCAAACTCTGTTTTAATTTTTCCAAATCATGAATTTCAGCCATCCGTCTCTCCCGCTGTTAATCTGTCGCAACGATAAATCCCCGTTAGTCATTAATATTTCTGTAGGCTGTTTCAAGTGATAATTTAGCCATTTCATCAAATGACGTTTCGCGTTCTTTGGCTGACAACGCTTCACCCGTTAAGAGATGATCACTAACCGTCAAAATCGTCAGTGCTTTAATATGGTGTTTAGCAGCCAGCAAATACAGACCGGCCGTTTCCATTTCAGTTGCCAAAACACCATAATCAATTAATTTTTGTAAATCTAATTCATCATTATAAAAACGATCTGCGGCAAAAATATTCCCCACTTTTGTATTAATGCCCATTTCTTGGGCAGTATGGTAGGCAGAATCCAGTAACCCAAAGTCAGCAATCGGCGAATAATACATACCGGCTCCAAAAGTATTGGCAATAATCGATGAATCGGTTGTACCTGCTTCTCCCAAAATAACGTCACGAATTTTGACATCCGGACTCATTCCACCACAACTACCAACTCGATAAATTGTCTTAACACCGTATTCTTTAATCAGTTCAGTTGTATAAATTGCCAGTGATGGGATACCCATTCCAGATCCTTGAACGGAAATTTTCTTACCCTTGTAAGTACCCGTGTACCCAAGCATATTTCGAACTTGACTATAGCAAACCGGATTTTCCAAATAGGTTTCGGCAATGTACTTTGCTCGAAGAGGGTCTCCAGGCATCAAAACTGTCGATGCAATTTCGCCGGCTTTCGCGCCAATGTGTGTACTCATTTGATTTCCTCCGTATTCATTAATTCCTTTAGAAAACTTGTGCCAACCGCATTTCCTGAAACATTAAAGTTATCTAAAACAGTCGCACCAAAATCTGCAAACGTTTTTCGAATGCCAAGACTGCCGTTTGACTTCATAGAAGGTGAATAAGCAAGCAGTGGCACTTGTTCACGCGTATGATCTGTTCCCTTAAAACCCGGGTCATTTCCGTGATCGGCTGTTAAGATCAATAGATCATCATCTTTAAGATTCTTCAAAACTGTCCCAAGGCGCTTATCGAAGTCCATTAATGCCTGTCCAAAGCCGATTGGGTTGCGGCGATGTCCATACATTGCATCGAAATCTACTAAATTAGTGAAACAGAAGCCTGTAAAATCTTCCTGCATGACTTTATCAACGTGATCCATCCCATCCATGTTGCTTTCATTATGAAAGCCAACGTCAATGCCCTGACCGGAAAAGATATCGTTGATTTTTCCAATACCAATCGTATGAACCTGTGCGGATTTTAAATAATCCAAGTCGGTTTGTCCAATTGGCGCTAGTGTGAAATCATGACGATTTGCCGTTCGGGTAAAATGATCTTTGTCCGGACCAACATATGGTCGTGCAATCACCCGGCCAATCGTATAAGTCGGCCCGTTAACAAGTGATCGAGCATACTCACAAATTTTATAAAGTTCCTTCAATGGAATAACATCCTCATGTGCAGCGATTTGAAGAACAGAATCACCGGAAGTATACACAATTAGATCTCCGGTTTCCATCTGATGCTCACCAAGTTCTGCGATAATCTTGGTACCGGACTCGGGACGATTGCCGATGATCTTTCTGTCAGAAAAAGTTTCAATCTTTTTAATTAACTCACTTGGAAAACCGTTTGGAAATGTATCCAACGGCTTACTAACAGGAAGTCCCATCATTTCCCAGTGTCCATCCATACTATCTTTACCTGCAGATATTTCCTGCATAACGCCATAATAACCAATTGGCGTTTCAACCTTGGGTACCCCTAAAATAGCCTTTCCCCTTAGATTAGAGAGTCCCATTTTTTGCAAGTTGGGAAGTGCCAATCGTCCTTCATATGCTTCACCCACATGTCCCAATGTATCTGAATCAACATCATCAAACTTATTTGCATCAGGTGCTGCACCTGTACCAACCGAATCCAGCACAATCCCGAAAATTCTCTTGTATTCTTTTGTATCCATAACTTAGCCCCTCCCCAAGGATTCAGCTTTATTCTGACAGAATCGCAATTGTTGCGCTAACACCTAAGCGATTCGCACCCGCGTTAATCATTGCCAACGCTTCATCTCGTGTGTGAATTCCGCCAGAGGCCTTCACACCAAGCTTGCTGCCAACCGTTTTTCTCATCAATGCAACGTCATCAATTTGGGCCCCGGCAGAGCTAAATCCGGTTGATGTTTTAACAAAATCTGCACCGGCATCCATTGAAGCATGGCATCCCATTACAATTTGTGTGTCATTTAAATAGGAAGTTTCCAAAATGACTTTTAAAAGCTTACCTTTTGCATGAACAGCTTCAGCAACTTTCAAAATGTCAGCGGTTACATTTTTTCGATCACCATCAATTAATTGACCAATATTTAGGACCATGTCAATCTCTTCCGCTCCTTGGTCCATTGCTGTAACAGCTTCGAACACTTTTGTTTCTGTATTAGTGGCTCCCAACGGAAAGCCAACTACTGTGATTGGTTTAACAGAACTGTTTTTTAATTGATCAGCTACAAACGGAATCCAATATGAATTAATACAAACGGATGCCGTATTGTACTTAATTGCTTCTTCACAAGTTTTCTTGATATCAGCCTCCGTAGCGTTAGGCTTTAAGTTTGTATGGTCCAAATATTTAGCTAATTTTGAAGTTGTTAATACTGTATCCATGGTAATGTAACCCCTTTCATTGTTTACAAAACAATCATACATGAGGTATGAACAATTGTAAAGAACTAATTTGAAATAAATTTCACGTTAAGCTTTCAAATCTCCTTTCTTCTGTCATTTTATCAGCCGAGATAGTCCTGCCTAAAAGAATCTCCATATTTTGAGTTGAGTTAATCACCAATGATATGGATAAAATGGTTGCCTGGAAAAATCATCACCTAAATTGCATTTTAAGGCGTATACAAAAGTGGTGTTAAGCAAAAGACTATCCACTACATTTGCCAATGGCCTTTTTCCTCATTTTTCAATATAAAAAGCGACAAAGGAATTGAAGGCAAATATAAATTTACCCTCAATCCCTTTGTCGCTTTTTATCATAATCTGATTAAAATCTATCATTCTTAATGATTAAGCTACACATCAGCATTAATTATTTTAAATCAGAAATTGAATTAACATTTTTCATATAAGTTGGAACTGCCAAGCCAACTTTAGCGCCGTGCAGATTTTCACCCAAGTCATCAAAACGCCCTTTAAAATCGTTGTAATAAAGCCCTTGCGTATTTGGTAACCAAGCACTCACGGTACCGTCAGCAGCTTTAGTTGCAATAGATGTCCACATAGGCTGCAATTCCATCGCCTGAATAGTGACCTTATAGCCAATAGAACGCAATGCGTTAGCAACAACGTTGGTCGAAGCAATTTCCGAATCCCAAGCCACATAGGTCAGCTTTAATTTTTGACCATGAACATGCTTAATTCCCTTTGTCCAGGAATTAACCTGTGCTTGATTCTGTTTAATCCAATCGCCGGCAGCTTTTCTCGGACTTTCACCATGATTAACTCTTAGCATCACTGATGACATTTGTTCAGGTCGCCAGTGAAATCGATTTAGTAATTCATAAGCTTCAGGTTTATCCTTTTTTAAGCCTTTTCGAACAATTGTGTTGATATCCTCGGTTTTTCCATATATATTCTTAGGATCCTTCAGAAACTTAAGTTTATATTTGGTAAACATCCAATGAGGCGTCCATCCTGTAATCACGATCGGCTGCTTATATCGAATTGATTTTCCTAACGTGGACAACATAGCAGCAGTCGAGCTTGTTTGCAACTGCCAATTTCCCTTATCCAGCCCATAAGCTTTCATTGCCTTTTGAGTAGTGGCCATTTCACCAGCCCCGGCCTCAATACCGGTAATGGTGTAGTTAATCTGCTTGCCAACACTTTCCTTAGGGTTATATTTCGTCATCTGGCTAGAGCAGCCTGAAAGGAGAATGATGGAAAAGAAGACCGAAATAAATATTAATAATTTATTGGTTATTTTCTTCATTATTAACTCCTTTCTATGCTTTTGGTGATTTGCTCCGATTGATTGCTTGTGTAATTCGATCTAAAATAATGGCTAAAATAACAATTGCCAAGCCGGCGGCAAAACCGCTCCCGGCATCGTTTCTTCCAACCGCAAAGTAAACTTTGTTTCCAAGCCCCATTGCCCCGATCATTGACGCAATAACAACCATGGAAAGGGAAAGCATCATGCTTTGGTTTACACCCGCCATCAAGGTGGATTTAGCCAATGGTAATTGAACTTTAATCAATTTTTGCCAAGAAGTAGAACCATATGAGTCTGCAGCTTCAATTAAATCTTCAGGAACTTGACGAATTCCCAAGTTGGTCATTCGAATGGTTGGCGGCATTGCAAAAATAACTGAAGCAATCACGCCGGGAACCATACCTATCCCAAAGAATGCAACTGCCGGAATCAAATACACAAAGGCTGGCATCGTCTGCATAAAATCAAGAATCGGTTTGACGATAATTTCAACAACCTTTGATTTCGCCATCCAGATGCCGATTGGAACACCGATAACTAATGCAATCAAGCTGGAAGTCAATACTAAGGTCAATGTCTGAGTCATATCCCGCCAGTAACCTTGGTTCCAAACATACAGCAACCCGATAACTTCAAAACCAATTAATGTCCAGTGCTTTGTTTTTCGGTTAAGCCAATAGGTACCGCCAACAACGAGAACGATAAATAGCCAAATTGGAATCAAGTCAAAGATCCATTGGAATCCATTAATAATGCCCCCAATAAAATTGGTAATACCATTAAAAAATCCGGTAAAGCCTTCCAACCAATTAACAAAATGATTAATCCAGTCTGAAACTGGTAATTGAGGAATATTAGTCATTTACATTCACCTCATTTCCAGAAATCGCACCTAATACTGCACCACGAATAATGATGCCCAACAAATGTCTTTGATCATCAACAACTGCAAAAGGAATTGACGTTTCAGAAATTTTTTCCATGATAGTCGTAATCGGTGTATCTGGTGAAGTCGTAGGTACATCGCGTTGAACAACTGAATCAAGCTTTGTAATTTTCTTACGAATTAATTCCATCACGTGACTTGCGTCAACAATTCCAATAAATTGTCGTTTATTGTTCATGACGTAAACTGATGAAATTTCATTTTCAAGCATTCGTCGCATCGCAATTCTTGGACCGTCTTTATCAATATTGACGGTATTAGGTCGAATCATAACGTTTGAAGCTGTTAACACTTTTGTTCGATCAACATCTTCAATAAATCGTTCGACATAATCATCTGCAGGCTGTGTCAAAATTTCTTCAGGTGTCCCGATTTGAACAACCTCTCCGTCTTTCATAATCATGATGCGATCACCGATTCTCAATGCTTCATTTAGATCATGAGAGATAAACACAATTGTTTTATGCAAATTCTCTTGCAAATCCAGCAATTCATCCTGCATATCTTTTCGGTTTAAAGGATCTAATGCAGAAAAGGCCTCGTCCATCAACAGAATTTCCGAATTATTTGCCAAAGCTCTGGCAAGCCCAACTCGCTGCTGCATACCACCAGAAAGTTGAGTCGGATATTGATCATCGTATCCGTGAAGCCCAACCAATTCCAAAGCTTCATGAGCCTTTTTATGACGGGCATCTTTATCAACACCTTGAATCTCCAAGCCGTATGCCGTATTTTCTATGATTGTGCGGTTTGGAAATAACGCAAAGTTTTGAAAAACCATACTCATTTTTTTTCGCCGAACGCTAAGTAATTCTTTTTTATCCAATTTGGTCAAATCTTGACCGTCAATAAAAATCTTACCAAAAGTTGGCTCAATCAGTCGATTAATCATTCGAATAATCGTAGACTTCCCACTACCAGAGAGTCCCATGATAACAAATATTTCACCATCATTTACATTGAAGGATGCATTATTAACACCCACAGTGGCGCCAACTGAATTTAGAATTTCAGCCTTAGACTTACCAGCCTTCACAAGTTCCTGTGCTTTCTGGATTCGTCTGCCAAATATTTTAGTCAGATTTTGCACTTTAAGTTTTTCTGTCATGTGCTTCCTCCTTCTGTCAAAATTAAACTATAAAAAATGACACTCTACTAAGGGTGTCATGTCTTTTCATAAAAGAATAACGATTACTACCATAACAAAAATTCAACTTTCAATCAAACGTTTGTCTTAAAACCACAGCCAATATCAAAAAACTAAATAACGCCAGAATCACCTTTATAATCGTATTCACACCGATTTCATTCTATTTTTGTCATTTTTTGTCAAAATGGTCATTTGCATTGATAAGCCGCACATTAAGGGCTAGATAACCAAAAAGTAATAACTTTTTTAATTTAAAAGGGATTACTCGTGAATTCGGGCAGTATTTTTTATTTTGGAAATGGTTGTTATTCTTTTTGATGGTTTTAAAAACTCAAAAAAAGCACAAACGAGAAGTTCTCATCTGTACCTTTCAATGACTAATAGTTAAAATTCTTTAACGACTTTTTTCAAAAACCGTTACTGATTCAACATGAACGGTTTGAGGAAATTGATCAACTGGTTGGATTGGTTGATTAATTTGATATCCATGTTCAGCAAATAACTTAGCATCTCTTGCAAGCGTTGCCGGATTGCAAGACACATAAATCAACCGTTGAGGCGACATCTCGGCGACACTTTCAATCAGTGATTCATCCAATCCTTTGCGAGGCGGGTCAACAACAATAACATCAGGTTTAAGGCCGGCTTTTTGCCATTTACCTAATTGTTCTTCGGCCTTAGCAACAACAAACTTGCAATTTGATATTTTGTTAATATGTGCATTCCGTTTGGCATCTTCAATGGCTTCCGGCACAATTTCAACACCGTAAACCTTTTTAACAACTTTTGCGAGCGATAAAGAAATGGTCCCAATTCCGCAATAAGCATCAATCACAATATCATCTTTATTAAGCTGCGCCTTTTGAATTGCTAATTTATAAAGCTTCTCTGTTTGGATAGGGTTAACTTGATAAAATGAGTTGGGGGAAATTTCAAAATCCAATCCCATCAACTGATCTGTAATTGTTCCTTTACCCCAAAGTACCTTATTCTGATTACCCATGAGAGAATTTGTGTTTTTAGGGTTAATATTCTGCACAATACTTTTAACTTCAGGAAGTTGATTAACAGTTTCGGAAATAATTTCTGCTTCACTTGGCAACTTCTTACTCTTGGTGATCAATACAATCATCATTTCATGAGAATAATGACCTCTTCTAACCATAATGTTCCGAATAACTCCACGATGAGTTTGCTCATCATACGGTGTTATCTGAAACTTTCTTAAGATGTCGCGCACAATGACAACGGCTTTGTCAATTTCCGGATCTTGAATATAGAAATCTTCAATCGGTACTAAATCGTGGGAATGCTTGCGATAAAAGCCTGTCTGTAAACGTCCATTTAACATCCTAACAGGAATTTGCGCTTTGTTTCGGTAGTGATAAGGTTTGTCCATTCCAATGGTTGGAGATACTTCAACGTCAAGCTTCATTTTGTTAAAATCGTTTTGAATTTGATGACGCTTAAATTCTAATTGTGCCGGATAAGCCAAATGCTGCAATGGTGCAATTCCCGTTTGGGTATAAGCACCATCAATTGGTTTAACCCGATCTTTACTTTGCTGATTGATTTTTAGTGCTTTTCCAAAGGCAAAATTTTTCTTTACTTTTGTCACTAAAATCGTTACTAACTCAGTAGGAAGCGCATCCTCGATAAAAATCGGAAAATCATCAATCTTTGCAACCCCTAATCCCTGGTAAGTCAAATCCGTTACTTCAACATCATATTTTTGATTCTTTTGTACTGGTACTTGTATTTTCATTTATTCACCTTTATTAACCTATAAATAAAAATTGCGAGTCGAGAATTCGAATCGCAATTTTCTTCAACAACCTATTAAACTATTCTTTATCGGGCAACTTGTCAACACCTTTGACGAAGTTCTTTTCAACCTGTTTCATTTCATCCGTTTCTTCAGAATAAGCATTATCCGGAATTTCGTCAAGATTTGCAAAAAACGTGATGTGTTGTTTTAAATCAACAAAAGTCATTGGCGCATCGCCACCATACTCACCATCAAGATTGATTAACATTCTATCCCCATTTTTGGCCGGCTTTGCAGTCACTTTTCTTGTCTTCTTATAGATTATTCGTGGGTCATCCACATGTCGACCACCATTTAAAACTTTTGAGGCCAAATGTAAAATCTCGACTAAATTACTAGTCTTTACGATAATCAAAGTAAACTTTCCATCATCTAAAGATGCATCCGGTACAATCTGTTCAAAACCACCTACAGAATTTGTCAAAGCCAGGAAAAACATTGACGCTTTTCCTTTAAATTCACCTTCATCGTATTTAATGTCCATATCAATCGGCTTAATTCTTGGCAACAGTTCTGCACCTTTCACCAAATAAGCCAAATATCCAAAGAATGTCTTCAAATCGGAAGGCACATCGTAAGTTAATTCGGTTAAAAGCCCTCCGGCGGCAATATTGATAAAATAGTTTTCACCCGCACGGCCAATATCCATATCGATTGTTTGGTTTTTGTAGATAATCTTTGCAGCATCAACCGGGTCTTCACGCGGTATATGAAGTGCACGAGCATAGTCGTTTGTTGTTCCTGCAGGAATAATAGCCATCCTAGGACGTTTCTTTAATGGGGCAATGCCATTAACAACTTCATTAATGGTACCGTCTCCTCCCGCAGCAACAACAAGTTCGAATCCATCTTGGGCTGCCCGACGCGCTTCATTTTTTGCTGAATCTTTCTCTGGTGTGGTCGCAAAAGCACTGGTTTCATATCCTGCTTGTTCAAAAACATTCAAAATATCAACCATTTTCTGCTTTAAAATTTCCCTGCCGGAAGTAGGATTGTATATCACTCTTGCCCGTTTTCGCATAACAATTCTGACCTTCTACTTATTCATAGAATCCTTTAATAGTTTATTGACAACTTGTGGGTTAGCTTTCCCATGGGTTTCTTTCATAATTTGACCAACCAAGAATCCAATTGCTCGATCCTTCCCATTATGGAAGTCCTCAACTGATTGAGGATTTGCGGCAACAATCTTATCAACAATTGGTTGAAGTTGTGATGGATCTGATAACTGAACCATGCCCTTTTCTTCAACAAACTTTTTAGGTTCTTCACCCTTTGTAATCGCCTTAAATACTTTTTTAGCCATTTTTGAAGAAATTGTACCATCGGTAATTAATTTGATCATTGTTGCCAAATGTTCTGGTGTAATATCAGTATTTTGAAGTTCAACTTGATTATCGTTGAGGTATTCATTAACGCTTCCCTGCAGGTAGTTGGCAGCTAATTTAGCATCCGCACCTGCACTGATCATTTTATCAAAGAAATCTGACATTTCCTTGGTTTGTGTGACAACCATTGCATCGTAGTCAGTAATACCAAGTTCATTTACGTACCTTTGTCGACGCTCAGCAGGCGGCTCTGGCAATTCGTTTGCAATCTGGTCAATCCACTCTTGGGAAATTGTTAGCACTGGTAAATCCGGTTCAGGGAAGTAACGATAATCATCCGAGCCTTCCTTAACACGCATCAGTTCAGTTTGGCCGGTTGTCTCATCAAATCGACGAGTTTCCTGTTGGATTATACCACCGGACATCAGAACCCGTTGCTGACGTTGTTCTTCATATTCAAGACTCTTTCGAACATAATTAAAAGAGTTGATGTTCTTCATTTCAACCTTAGTACCATATTCTTTTTGGCCAACCGGTCGAATTGAAATGTTGGTATCAACCCGCATGGAGCCTTCTTCCATCTTGACATCGGAAACACCTGTAAACTGCACAATTTGTCGTAACTGTTCCAAATAAGCATACGCCTCATCAGGTGAAGCAATATCCGGCTTTGAAACAATTTCAATTAGTGGCGTCCCCTGACGGTTTAAATCCACGAAAGAATGCTCTGATTCATGTGTATTTTTTCCAGCATCCTCTTCAATATGCATTTCAGCAATGCCGATTTTCTTCTTTTGACCGTCAACTTCAACTTCCACCCAACCATCGTGTGCAATTGGTGTTTCAGATTGAGTAATTTGGTAAGCCTTCGGATTATCAGGATAAAAATAATTTTTTCGGTCAAAATGCGGACGTCGCTCAATTTCGGCATGTAAAGCCAAGCCGGCCATAATACCATCGTGAACGACACCTTTGTTAGTCGTTGGCAAAACACCTGGGTATCCCCAGTCAATAACGTTTGTATTTGCATTTGGCTTATCACCAAATTCAACGGGGGAAGGACTAAAAATTTTGGAGTTTGTTTTAAGCTCGACGTGGACTTCTAGACCAATTGTTGTTTCAAAATTCATTAGTTATTTCCTCCCATCTTTGGTGTTTGCTTTGCGAAATCAGTATCTTTTTCAAAGGCGCTACCAGCCTGATATACAGTTAATTCATCGTATGGTCTTCCAATCAACTGAACGCCCACTGGTAGTCCCTTTGAGAAGCCGGCAGGAATAGACATTCCCGGAAGTCCTGCCAAATTGACAGGTAAGGTTAATACATCATTCATGTACATGGTCATCGGATCCGACACATCTTCACCAATTCCGTATGCCGGCGTAGGCGCAGTTGGTGCCAAAATCAAATCATAGTCTTTAAAGACATTTGTGAAGTCGTTGATCATCAAAGTTCTAACTTGAGCAGCCTTTTTGAAATAAGCATCATAAAAACCAGCTGAAAGTGAGAACGTTCCCAACATGATTCGACGCTTAACTTCGTCGCCAAAGCCTTCTGACCTCGACTTAATATATAGATCATCCAGATTCTTAACATCTTTAGCACGACGCCCATATCGAATACCATCAAAACGTTGCAAATTAGAGGATGCTTCAGATGATGAAATAATATAGTAAGCAGCTACCCCATATTTTGTATGTGGTAATGATACTTCACCAACAGTTGCACCTAATTTTTTAAACGTTTCAGCAGTATCATTAACGACCTTTTTAACATCATCGTCTAAGCCTTGTGACATAAATTCTGAAGGAATTCCAATTCTTAATCCCTTAACACCTTTGTTTAAGGTGCTTGTAAAGTCGGGAACTTCTTTAGTAGAAGATGTTAAATCATGGTCATCATGACCCGCAATGGCATTTAATAATGTGGCATTATCGGATACGTTTCGAGTAATTGGTCCAATTTGGTCTAAACTAGACCCAAAAGCAATCAGCCCCCAACGTGATACTCGACCATATGTTGGCTTCATCCCAACAACGCCGTTAAAAGAAGCAGGTTGTCTAATTGATCCACCTGTATCCGATCCCAAAGCCGCAATAACCTCTCCGGCAGCGACAGCAGCCGCAGAACCACCTGATGAGCCACCAGGAACTTTGGTTTTATCCCATGGATTATGTGTAATCTTGAATGCGGAGTTTTCAGTAGAACCACCCATGGCAAACTCATCCATATTCGTTTTGCCGACGGTGATAGTCCCAAGATTTTTAATTTTTTCAGCCGCAGTTGCATCGTAAATCGGTGTGAAATTCTCTAGGATTTTTGAAGCTGCTGTTGTTTTCAATCCTTTGGTTACAATATTATCCTTAACAGCCACCGGCATTCCTGACAAAAGGTTATCTGAGTCAATTCCCTTTTCATCAAGTTTGTTTGCCTGCTTTAAGGCGCCTTCTTCATCAAGCGTTAGGAAAGCATTAATGTCACCATCGACCATCTTGATGTTATCCAGAGTTTGTTTTGTTAATTCTTCAACAGAAATGTCTTTGTTTACCAACTGCTTGTGAATGCTGGCCAATGATTGGTTAAAGTAATTCATTATTCGTTCGACCCACTTTCATCAATAATTGTAGGAACTCTGATGTAACCATCTTGAGTATCCGGCGCATTATCAAGCAGTGCTTGACGCTGGTTCCAATTGTCAGCAACATCATCACGCATCACATTAATTTGATCGGTGACACTACTCGTCGGCTCAACACCATCGGTATCAACCTTACTCAAAGTCTCAAATAAACCAATAATTTTGTCCAACTGGGTGGTAAAGTAAGGAAGCTGATCATCGTCAATCTTCAATTTTGCCAGTTCGGCAACGTGTTTTACCTGATCTTCGGAGATCTTTTCAGTCATTGAAATCCTTCTCTCTTCTGAAAATAGTAAATTTTAGCAACAACGTTCATTTTAACATATAAATTAAGCTAATTTCTTGCAAAATTAGTAACTATTAAAGATATGCGCAGAAAACTTCTTCTCGTTTGTCTTTCTGCTTAAGAAACTTTGAATCCCTTCTGTAGATTGAACAGTAATGTCGATTGGTGCATTAGCCGGAAGGTACTTTTGGGCTGCACTCTGAATATACTGTGTGAAACTAATGATCTCGGTTTGACTATAGAACTGTGTTGTAATATCTATGTTCATCCCTGTCAATGACCCATCCGTGTATTGAGCTTGTGCAGTCACACCGCTTAGATTTGGGAAAAACGTTTGAACTTGTGACTTAAAATTATCAAATGAGTCCTCATCATTTTGACTTGGACCCTTTTTATTGGATTGCAACGGGAATACATAATTCTTCTGCTTAACTTTTGTCCATTTGCTAATCGTATTTGCCCCACTGTTATTAGTAGCATACGCAAAGAAGTTTCCCCCTACAAGGCTGTCATCAGAAGCCTGTTTATACAGTGCGATCACAATGGGGATATTTTTCAGTTTCTTATTTTGGCGTAAGCGTTGCAACACCTGTCCGGCAATCTTTTTGCCTTCTTTATTAACCTGTGCGTTTGAAATATGAGTTTCATAAGTGGGTCCATATTGTGTCTTTTTATAATAATCAACCGAATTAATTGCCAGACCAATGGTCATTCCTTGTAAACTCAAAGATTTCCCATTCTGTGTCATGAAATCCTGTTCATCAATTTGTGACAAATATACTGGGGTTCTTGTATTTGGATTGGTTGACTTGGACTGCTTAGGATTTAAACCACTTGGATTGGATTTGGATTTACGTTCCAACCAAGCTTCAACCCGTTTAGTAGAAAGATATTGTCCTTCTTGAAAAATGTACTTTTTGGTAGAAAATTGTTTCTTTGAAATATTAAGCAGCCCATTTTCAAAGCCTTTAATATTAAATTGATTTGATTCCTGTTGAACACTTACACCACGTGATTTACTGGTCTGATAGCGACCATTCTTGATAACACCTTGATAATAACCTGTGTTTGTTTGCCCAGTCAGCTGCGTCTTTGCTTTCGAGCTTCCAGAACTATTAGTATCATTTGATAAATTGTCAACGCTCCCGCAAGCCGACAGCAGGATCCCAGTTAGAATAACCGAAATTCCCAGAAATATTTTTTTCAAAATTGATTCCTCCATTGTTACTTTTCATCAGCCATTGCTTCGGCGAATCTATTTTCATCCCAAACCTCGATACCTAAGTTTCGAGCTTTATCATATTTACTACCAGGGTCTTCTCCGACAACTACAATGTCGGTTTTCTTAGAAACAGACCCGCTCACTTTGGCACCGTGATTTTCCAACCATCGAGTGGCCTCAGGACGGGTAATATGTTGAAGTTTCCCAGTCAATACCAACCGTTTGCCATTAAAAACAGAATCCGATTCTTTCAAATCTTCATCGGTAGCCCCCAGGTAATCCATATTCACACCAACCTGCTTTAGCTGACTAATAAGTTCCTTTGATTGCGGCATTGAAAAATACGTGACAACACTATCCGCAATGATCATTCCCATTGTATCAATTTCAGCAATTTCTTGCGCTGTTGCATCCATAACCTTATCAATATTTTTAAAACGTTGTGCGATTAATCTGGCAGCTTTTGCACCGACATGACGTATCCCAAGTCCAAACAATAAACGTTCACAGGAATTATTACGGCTGTTAGCAATAGCTGTTAGTAAATTGCCGGCAGATTTTTCACCAAATTTATCCAAAGTCATCAACTGATCAAATGTTAACTCATAAAGTCCTGCAACATCTGTTAACATGTGTTTTTTAAACAATTGTGCAATAATTTTGGGTCCCAATCCATCAATATTCATTGCATCTCGTGAGGCAAAATGTGTTAATCCTTCTTTCAATTGGGCCGGACACTGTGGATTAATACATCTTAATGCCACTTCTTCATCCAAATGTACTAATTCGGAATCACAAGATGGACATTTAGTTGGGATCTCATAAGGTTGGCTGTCAACTTGGCGCTTGTCTTTAACATATGTTGAAATTTCTGGAATAATATCACCGGCTTTATGCAGCTTAACTGTATCACTGATTCGAATATCTTTTTCTCGTAAATAGTCTGGGTTATGAAGTGATGCGCGACTAACAGTTGTGCCGGCAAGCGTCACTTCATCCATAACAGCAGTGGGTGTAACAACACCCGTTCGTCCTACTGTCCACTCAATATCTCGCACGATTGTTTCAGCTTCCTCTGGTGGAAATTTATATGCAATTGCCCATCTTGGCACTTTAACAGTTGCACCAAGTGATCGCTGAAGTGGTAGTGAATTAACTTTGATTACAATCCCGTCAATTCCATATGCTAAAGTATCCCTCTGCTTTGTGTACCTTTCAACGTATTGATCAATATCATCCATATTATGAGCAACTTGATAGTCGGCATTAATTGTGAAGCCCAACTTCTTTAATTCCTCCAACATGCCACTTTGGGTGTCTGACTCCAAGTCATCGTAATTAGCAACATTATACATAAAAGTGCTAAGCTTGCGATGTGCTGTTACTCGTGAATCCAGTTGACGTAAACTGCCTGCTGCAGCATTCCGAGGATTAGCAAATGGTGCTACCCCCTCTACTTGCCGTTGTTGATTAAGTTCAACAAACGACTCTTTAGGCATATAACATTCGCCGCGAACCTCAATGTTAATTGGTCGGCTAAGGCGCTGAGGGATTGATTTGATTGTTTTTAAATTACGGGTAATATCTTCACCAATTTGCCCGTTTCCTCGAGTAGCTCCCTGAACCAATATGCCGTCCTCATATCTTAGTGAAATTGCCAATCCATCGATTTTTAATTCACAATTATACTCAAATGGCACAGATTCCGAATCAGAAAGTCTGTCAGCAAAAGCTTTCAACTCTTCAATGGAAAATACATCACCCAAAGACAGCATCGGAATCTCATGCGGTACTTTTGTAAACCCGGGAAGCGTGTGATCACCAACTTTTTGTGTCGGAGAATCCGGTGTTACTATTTGAGGAAAGGTCGTTTCTAGATCAACGAGTTGCTGATAAGTTTGATCATATACAGAATCCTCAACACTAGGCGAATCATAAGTGTAGTATTCATCAGCCCACTTATTCAATTTTTCTCGCAATTCTTGTGCGGCACTTTCAGCCTGTTGTTCAGTCATATCTTCAAAAGCCACAATAACACCTTCTGCTAGTTAATCATTAATTATCGTTTACATTATAGCTGTTCATTAATTGGTGGCACTTTTTTGACGACACGTCCCGGTGTGCCTACCACAACAGAATTATCCGGAACATTGTGTGTGACAACACTTCCAGCTCCAATAACGACATTATTACCAATCGATACTCCTGGAAGGATTGCGACATTACCGCCAATCCAAACATCATTGCCAATACGAACCGCTTTACTAAATTGTTCACCATTTCGTCGTCTTGGCCCTTCAAGAGGATGACCAGTGACAGATATCATGACATTAGGGCCACACATAACGTGATTACCAATCGTAACAGAAATATCATCGACAATTGTTAAATTAAAATTTGCATAGAAATCGTCGCCAATAGTTGTGTTACACCCATAAGAAGTATAAAGCGGTCCTTCAATAAACGGACGTTTTCCAACCTGATGAAACAATTGTTTCATCAGTGACTGTCTAGTCAATTCGTCGTTTGGATCAGTTTGATTAAATTTGAAAGCCAAGTGTTTTCCAAGTTGTCGCTGCTTTTCAAGTTTCTTCGCATAATTAATATCTATCGGATCAGTAAAACCACTTTCACGATAGACTTCTCCGCTCTCCATTTTGCTTTTTAAACTCATAGTCATCCCCAACCTTTATTTTATCCTTACTCTTGTTTGGTAATTGGTGCAAATGCGGCTAAAAGACGTTTAATTCCTTTTTGTTCAAATGCAATATCCAATTCCATATCCTCACCGGTCCCGGAAACTTTGACAACTGTTCCTGTCCCCCAGGCTTTATGCGACACTTTATCTCCTACCGACCATGAAGACCTGTCAGCTCCAGTCCCTTTGGGCTTAATTACTTTTTGGGCTGGTTGATGATAAGTTGTTGCAGTTGCGCGTCTAGTTCGGCGATCAAACGGTGTAGATAACGGTTTCTCTTGTTGATTAACGTTCTCGTACTGAATCAATTCCGGCTTAATTTCATTAACAAACCGAGATTCAGGATTGTTTTGTCGGCGTCCATATAACATTCGTGAATAAGCATTTGTTAAATATAGTTTCTCTTTTGCACGTGTAATACCAACGTATGCCAATCGTCGCTCCTCTTGTAATTCGGATTCATCCTGGGCAGCACGTGAAAGTGGGAAAAGTCCTTCTTCCATTCCCATGATGAAGACAACCGGAAATTCCAGCCCTTTAGCTGCATGCATTGTCATTAACGTTACCTCGGAAGTCTTTTCATCTAAGTCATCCTGATCTGAAACCAATGCCAAATCACTTAAAAAGTTAACTAAATTGTCTTGACCACCTTGGTCAGGATTATCCTGATCATATTTTTGAGTAACGGAAATGAATTCTTCCAAATTTTCCAAGCGGGTTTGAGCCTGTAAAGACTTTGAAGATTTTAAAGTACTTAAGTAACCACTCTTATCAAGAATCTCTTCTGTTAATTCAGTGATAGTCATTGTATCCAATTTCTTAGCGACATCACTGATTATTTGTTCAAACATTGAAATCGAGTTTTTAGCACGACTGGAAATTTCATTTGCAAGATCAATATTCTTTGAAGCCTCAAGCAGCGACCAACCATGATCGTTTGCAAAAGTCCGCAACTTTTCAAGGCTCGTTTCGCCGATGCCTCGCTTAGGTTCATTAATGACTCTTTCAAAACTCATCGAATCCCTTGGATTTCCCAGTAATGTCAAATAAGCAAGTGCGTCTCGAATTTCTTTTCGATCATAAAATTTATGGCCACCGACCATAGTATATGGAATGTTGGCCTTTAAAAGTGTTTCTTCGATCACACGTGATTGCGCATTGGTCCGGTACAGAATCGCAAAGCTCCCGTAATTACGCTTAGGCTTACCCATTTCTTCTTGAATCTTTGCCACAACATAACGTGCTTCATCATTTTCTGTCTGGCCCCGATAATAAGAAATCTTTTCGCCTTGCTCATTTTCTGTCCACAAGTTTTTATCAGCCCGATTCAAATTATGCGCAATAACAGCATTCGCTGCATCCAAAACCGTCTTGGTTGACCGATAGTTTTGTTCAAGTAAAGTAACATGGGCATCAGGGTAGTCTTCTTTAAAGTCGAGAATATTCTGCATGTTTGCACCACGCCAGCCATAAATACTTTGATCCGCATCACCCACCACACAGATGTTTTTGCTTTTTTTTGCTAACGTATTGACCAATCGGTACTGAGCTTCATTAGTATCCTGATATTCGTCAACATGAATATAATGAAATTTATCCTGATAGTAAGATAAAACATCAGGGAATTGATCAAATAACTCAATTGTTGTCATGATTAAATCATCAAAATCAAGTGATTCATTTTGACGCAACTCAGCTTGATAACGTGCATAAACATCTGCCACAATCTGATCAAAATCGTTATCGGCCTGGGCCTTAAATGCCTTTGGCGTTAATAAATCATTTTTTGCATTTGAAATTGAAGATAATACGGCTCTTGGGTCAAACTTTTTAGGATCAATATTCAATTCACGCAAAACACGCTTTACCAACGTTCGCTGCTCACTTGTATCCGCGATGGTAAAGGCACGATTAAACCCTAATTGATCGATATTACGGCGTAAAATACGCACACACAACGCATGGAAAGTTGATACCCACACATCATCACCACTTTCATCAAGCAGCTTAGACACCCGCTCGCGCATTTCACGAGCAGCTTTATTAGTAAAGGTAATTGCAAGAATGTTCCACGGCATTACATGATTGTGTTCAATTATGTAAGCAATTCGATGTGTCAATACCCGCGTTTTTCCGCTACCTGCACCAGCCATAATCAGCACAGGTCCTTCAGTGTGAATAACTGCATCTTTTTGATCTTTATTTAGACCTTTTAATAAACTATCTTCTACCACTAATTATTCCATCCTCTCAAAAGTATCGAGTTAATTATACCAAATATACGTTTGGCTCGTCTTGCCCACAAACATAAAAAAAGCCGGAAAATCCGACATTTTTAATTTTTCTCATATTTTGATTTAAAATCAATATCATTCCAAATACTGGTTGCTTCGACTTTCATTAGTGTGTCCGAAATTGACTTCGTTGGGATTAAAATATGTCCAATAGAGTCATTGGGATTATCAGTTTTATTTCCATAAAAGGAAAAATGCCAATTTCCTTTTATTACCCACTGTGTCTGCACCCTTTGATATTCTTTTTTTCTAATAGCTTGAAAAACGGTTGGAATGCCAACAATTATTTTGGTTAACGGTAATCCTGCAATTGCACGAATATGTTGCTCAAATTCATTCGTATTAGCTGCAAAATCAAACAAAAAACCAGCAGGACTTAAAATTGGTGCAACCCGATTGACGTAAATCGATCCACTTTTTGCTAAAAAGAGTGATACTTCAAAGGTGCCGACATAATCAATATTTTTGGCAATCTCATTGGTAATTCGATTCATTTCTTTTTCGACACTCGGATCAAGCTTCACGGGTGTAAAGGCTGTCATAATTTGTTCACCATTATATATGACCTCAACAATTGGGAAAACGACTGTTGTACCATCCATTTGACGCGTTACAATGATTGAATAGTCTGTATCGTGCTCAACAAATGATTCCATAATATAAGTCCCTGAATCAAGCAAACCAGATGCTGCAACAATATCGGCTTGATTTTTAATTACCAGTTCTTTGTCCCCCAGCAATCCTCTTTGAATGGGCTTTAAAATTGCCGGATAACCAATTGAATTAATTGCTTGATAAATATCCTCAAGTGTCACAATTGTCGCGTATGGAGCCATATTAATGTTAAGTGTCTCAAAAAAGCTACGCTCAATTAATCGATCTTGAATAATATCCAACAACGAATCACTTTGAGGTACTGAAGTGAACTGTGAAATATAACGGATCACTTCGGAATTAATTGACGGGCTGTTATACACAACAACATCACAGCGCTCTGCAAACATCTTTAGCGTTTGTTTGTCATCCATGGGTCCAATATATTTATAATCGGCTAAACGGATTGTTTTACTATTTTCATTTGAACTATACATGCCAACATTAAAACCCATTTTTTTGGCAAAATAAAGAAGCGTCGGACTACTAATACTGTCACCTAGAATTCCAATTGTCTGGTTAGGGTACAAGATGTTTGCTTCAGCCATGATTTCACTACTTTCATTTCTCGATTACTTAGAATGAGCAGGAATTACTAATTACCTTACTCTAGTTAATAAAACCTAATAACATTAATTCATTGTACTACTTTATTGTCTAGTCAACAAAAGTGACTTTACCATCGTTCAAAGAAGCAATACGGGCAAGAGACTCTAATCGAATGCCTGCCTTCTCGATCAGTGTGTGACCCTTTTGAAAACTCTTTTCAATTACGATTCCGATTCCAGCAACTGAAACATCGGCTAATTTGGCAATCTCCAATAATCCTTGAACAGCTTGTCCATTTGCCAAAAAATCATCAATAATTAAAATTCGGTCATCAGAATTCAAGAAGCGCTTATCAACACTAATATCGTTGCTAACTTGCTTTGTATACGAGTAAACACTGGCCGTATATAAATTATCAGTCAAAGTTAAAGATTTATGCTTTCTGGCAAAAATCAGTGGAACCCCTAAATGAATCGCAGTAGTCAATGCAGGCGCGATTCCAGAAGATTCAACTGTAACTACCTTGGTAACCTTCTCATCCTTAAACAGTCTTGCAAACTCAGCTCCAATTTTGTCCATTAGCTGAGCATCCACTTGATGATTCAAGAAATTATCAACCTTCAATACATTTCCAGGTAATACAGTACCATCCTCTACAATCCGCTTCTTTAATAAATCCATTATTTGCATTCCTTTCTAGTCGTCAAACTGATACAGTTTATAATTCTTTATTAGTGAGATAAGCTTTTCGGTGTACGTTGGGTCCGTTGCATAACCATCTTTTTCCAATCCTTGGGCCGCCTGAACGTAGTTATTTGCCGAAACAACATCCCGATATTGATCAGGATTCCATTTGGTTCCGTATGCAAGTAATTTTGCATGTTCTGCTAAGGAATCATTCCAACTGTCATATACCTCAAATCGTGCTTTAACAGTGACGTACCGCCCATCAACATACTCTTGCGTATCCAAATAAACTGATTTTGTATTCGAACTTTGGGCCTTCACGCCAAACAGATTATTGTACTTGCTGGATAGTTGACTAGTCCCCCAATTAGATTCAAGAATTGCCTGAGCTAACGTCACGCTTGGAAGAACATTGTATTGTCCCTGTAGCAGTTGTGCCTGTGGTGCAAGTTTGTTAATAAATTTACGATGCTGTGCCGCTAACTCACTTCTAGCGTTATCAACTTGATTAGACTCGGGAACATTGGCTGATAATAATCGAAAGCCCAAAATAATAAACAATCCGAATCCAATCAATACCAGCATCACAATTAAATTTGATGTTTGTTTTCGACGTTTCCGTCTACTATTATACTTCGCCAATTCAACCTCAAACTTTCTAACTATTAAAATTAATTCTAACTATATTCATCAATAAAGACAATTACTATTTTTAATAAATAAATAGACTATTCATTATTATTGACAAATTCGACAATATCGGTTATGTTATCATCTGACACTTAAAATCTGGAGATGGAAACCAATGGCTAAAAACACCGAAGTATCAGAAGCGCAATCAAAATTCAATGTTGGTGATGAGGTTTCGTTTAAGATTGAAAAACAAACGTTCAAAGGCTTTATTGATAAAAGCTATACGAACTCATTTTTAATCACATTTGAATCTGATGACCCTGAAATTATTGACAAGTATCACAAGAAAGTTGTCATTAACAACCGTCATTTGAAGTTAATTAAAGCTGCACCTAAGATTAAAGATCCTGACAGCGATAAAGAAGATAAAGATGACAAACCCGCTAAGAAATAATTCTTTTAAAAGGTCACACAACGTATTTTTTCGTTGTTGGCCTTTTTTTCATACCATTATCAACTAGTCCAAGTGCCCCTTTAGAACTTTCTGAAGCGGCAAGGCGATTAAGGGTGTCACAATGCCACTAAAAATAGCTTCAGGAATACCATTTGTTCCAACAACACCAAGTAAATAAGGCATTAATTCTCTGATATTTATTTGATATAGTTGTGGTGCCTTTGCTTTATAAAAAAGATAAATTAATCCTAATACAAAAATTGTATTTGTTAGGGATCCGAGTATAGCGGCTATTGAAACGCCGACTGCTTGTCTTTTGATCCATTTTCTTAGTGCGTGATATGTGACACCTGCGACTACTCCAATCAGGACTCGCGGTAACACTGAAACAAATGGATTGACAAACACAATGGTCGCTAAGGGACTTGTTGGCCAAATATACGCTCGAATAAATGTAATCAACCCCCAGACGCCTCCAATAATAGCGCCATCTCTCGTTCCCATCAAAATTGTAGCAATTGTGACAGTCGCAGAAATAATTGTAATGCTCAATGGACCAATTGGAATATAACCAATCAAAGGAATCGAGGTTTGCAGAATAATAATAGCTATGAACATTGCCAACAAATTAAATCTTAACGTTTTTTTCTTCTCTGCCATTTTCTATCTCCTGTTTAGATGGATATATTATACCAGACAATAACACCGTTTCTTGGTATTAAAAATGAGCTTATATTTTTTTTAGAATATCCCTAAACATTTCCAAGACCAGTTAAATGAATTTTTGAAATATCGTTTCTCAAGCCTCGAAGTGATGATCAAAATACACTCATTTGATACCTTTGTTCCTGTCTTAAATCTTCAAAATTAATACTAACATATAGTGGATCAAATTATTGAAGCATTGGCTTGCTACTTAGTTTACTTTAACAGGTTAACTCATAAACACTAATAAATTAAAGCTAAATAAAAAAGCACCTTCTCTTTGAAGGTGTTTTTCATAATAAATAAAGTAAATATTAACGCTTTGAAAATTGTGAAGCTTTACGTGCCTTTTTAAGACCTGGCTTCTTACGTTCTTTCATTCGAGCGTCACGAGTCAACAAACCTGCACGCTTTAATGGTCCACGGAAGTCTGGGTCAACTGACAGCAATGCACGTGCAATACCATGACGAGTTGCACCTGCTTGTCCTGAAAAGCCACCACCATTAACATTAACTAATGTATCGTAGTTACCAAGTGTTTCAGTAACATTAAACGGTTGTACAACAACCTCACGTAAATTAGCAAATGGAATGTAATCTTCAATTGCTTTATCATTCATAATAATTTTACCAGTTCCGGGTACTAAACGTACACGCGCAACTGAATCTTTACGACGGCCAGTGCCGCGATATTGTACTTGAGCCAAAGTGAGTTCCTCCTTAAATTAGGTTCTTAATGTCTAATGCTTCTGGTTTCTGTGCTTGATGATCATGTTCAGGACCTGCATAGACATGTAACTTCAAACCGATCTTATGACCTAATGTTCCATGAGGAAGCATTCCTTTAACTGAAGTTTCAATAAGCTTTTCTGGGTTCTTTTCACGGAACTCACCAGCTGTCTTTTGCTTTAAACCACCAATGAAACGAGTATGGTGATAATAAATCTTGTTTTTGTCCTTACGACCTGTTAATCCTACCTTACCGGCATTGATAACAATGACATTATCACCAGTATCAACGTTTGGGGTGTAAGTAGGTTTATTTTTACCTTTTAAAATTGAAGCGACTACTGATGAGAGACGTCCTAACGATACGTCTGTTGCGTCAACAACGTACCATTTACGTTCTACTTCACCAGGTTTTGCCATATATGTTGTGCGCACTTTATATTCCTCCAAGTTCTGTGTTTGTTCGACACCAAATAAGTTTCCGGGGCTCATCGTGGGGCAAACAATACCAACTAACATAATACAAATAATTCTGCGGAAAGTCAATTATTTTCCAGTAAAATTGCTAACGTTTAGGCAATTTTGTTGGGTGCTCAGGATCGTCGCCCTCATAGAAGACACGTTTCAAGTAAAGACCGGATGCAGGCATCGTTCTTCGCGCCTGATCACGATCCTTTACTTCAAATAATCTTAGAACATCACTTTCTGGACGCATTCCTGAACCGATTTCAGCTACAACTCCTACCATAATTCGAACCATATTGTACAAAAATCCATTCCCATAAAACTCCAAATGCACTTCATTTTCCGCCTGGTCTAATTTGGCAGATGCCGAATAAATCGTTCTAATATTAGAACGGGCCGTCGATCCAGAAGCAACAAAGCTTGAAAAGTCATGTTCTCCCACTAAATCTGCTAATGCATGATTAACTTTCTCCATATCAATTGGAAATTTCCAATGTCCTGTATAGTTTCTCTTAAATGGGTTTTGAAATTCTCCAAGATACATTCTATAAAAATATTTTTTCCCAGAAACATCATAGCGTGCATGAAAGTCATTACTGACTTTTTCAACTTTCGTAATTTCCATGTCTAATGGCAGCATGCTATTCAACCCGCGATAAATAGCTTCAGTCGATAAATCAAACGGAAAATCAAAGTGAGCAACTTGTGCGACTGCGTGAACACCTGCATCGGTTCTCCCCGAACCATATATAATAATCGGTGGCTCAGGCATTTTTGCCATCACATTGACTTTTTGAGTTAAGACGCCTTCAATTGTTCTTCTGTTAGGCTGTCTTTCGAACCCACTAAAATTTGTGCCATCATACATAAAAGTTATTTTGTAACGACTCGTAATTATGACCAACTACTTTCTAATAAATATAACAACTGCCCCAATAGCTAAAAAAACGAGCCAGCTGATCGTATCTTTTACTTGCCAACGATACTGCCGATATTTAGTCCGATGCTCGCTGTCCGAAAATCCGCGAGCTTCCATTGCTGTTGAAAGATTTTCAGCGTGGTTAATAGCACCTGTAAACAGCGGAACCAGCAATGGAACAGCAGCCTTAACCCTATGTTTTAGACTACCTGACCCAAAATCAACTCCTCGCGCACGTTGAGCATTCATAATAGTTTCCATTTCGTCCATTAGTGTAGGAACAAATCGAAGCGCAATGGATAGCATCAGTGCTAACGTATCAACAGGAAATTTCACTTTTTTCAATGGCTTAAGTATCGTCTGAACACCATCAGCAATAGCCAGAGGAGTGGTCGTTAGTGTTAAAACAGTCGATATCATAATAATCAGTAAAAACCTCATAAAAATGAAGCCACCGTTTATCAAACTTTCATTAGTTACAGAGAATGGACCAAAATGCCAAAGAACTCGCCCACCACTACTAAATAAAATTTGAAGTAAGACGGTAAAAATAATTAACCATATTAATGGCCGAATTCCCTTTAGAAAATACATAATTGAAATACCCGAAAGTAAAATGACAATAAGAATAAGAATAGATAGGATTCCATAAGAAATAAGATTATTTGCAAAAAAAATAATAATAACAAAGTAAAAGCTTAATAGTAGTTTCGATTGGGGGCTCATCTGATGAATCCACGAATGACCGGGAAGGTATCGTCCAAAAATGAAATTACTCATTTGGTATCTCCTTTCCCGACAAGTCTCGCAATTCTATCTGCAAGAGCATCTATTGTTAACGGCAACTGACCAATATTAATCCCTGCTTTTTTTAGCTGTTGTGCAAATTCCGCACTGCTTGGCAAATCTAGTTGCATATCATAAACCCACTTTGGATCACTAAAAACTTGTGCAGGTGACCCAACTTTAACGATTTTACCCTTATCCATCACAATAACATTTGTCGCATAATCAATTACATCGTCCATCTGGTGAGTAATGAGGATAATTGTCATTTGCTTATTTTTATTGAGATACCGAGCAAGATCCATGATTTCTTGATGTCCTCGCGGATCTAATCCCGCAGTAGGCTCGTCCAGTATAAGAATTTCAGGATTCATTGCCAGCACCCCGGCAATTGCAACCCGTCTCATTTGTCCACCCGACAAATCAAATGGTGACTTATCCGCCAATGCTTTATCCAAGCCCACTAAGGCCATTGCACTAAAAGCAGATTTTTTTGCTTCATCATCATTTACACCATAGTTCTTAGGGCCAAACATGATATCTTTTAAAACTGTTTCTTCAAATAACTGTTTTTCCGGAAATTGAAAAACCATTCCGACGTGTTTTCTAAACGCCTTGAGGTTCTTGTTTGTTGTATTGGGATCTATGACTCTTCCTAAGACCTCTAGGTGGCCTTCAGTTGGCTTTAAAAGAGCATTGATGTGTTGAACCAAGGTTGACTTTCCACTCCCTGTATGACCGATTATCGCCGTAAAAGAACCCCTTGGAATCTGAAGTGTAACATTATCTATTGCATTTTGAGCAAAAGGCGTATTTGCCTGATAAGTATGAGTTACTTTGTTGAGACTAATTGCTGTATCCATGCGATTAACTCCTCATCATTCATATATGACTTTTCATCACTAACGCCACGCTCGCTCAAAGCTGCAAGCAGTTTAGATGTATAAGGCGCATCAAGCCCAATTTGTCTTAGCTTGTCCGAATGGGAAAAAATTCCCCGTGGTGTATTCTCATCAATAATTTTCCCATGATTTAAAATAACCACTCTATCTGCACCTGCAGCTTCATCGATGTCATGAGTAATTGAAATGACAGTTAAATGGTTTTCATTCTTAAGTCGTTGAACCAATGCCAAAATTTCTTTTCTTCCACGAGGGTCTAACATACTGGTAGCTTCATCTAAAATGATAATTTTCGGACTAAGGGCTATAATCCCTGCGATTGCAACTCTCTGCTTTTGTCCACCAGATAAATTGGCAGGGATTCGTTCACGAAAATCCCACATTCCCACACTCTTTAAACTTTCTTCAACAATGTCATGCATTTTACTACGGTCAACCAACTGATTCTCCAAGCCAAAGGCAACATCATCCTCTACTGTTGCGCCAACAAATTGATCTTCTGGATTTTGAAAAACAATTCCTATTTTGCTTCGAACGTTATAGATATTTTGATCGTTTACTTGTAATCCATCAACCGTGATGTGTCCCTCATTTAAAACAATTAGCCCATCAATTAATCTGGCCAGTGTACTTTTCCCACTTCCGTTTTGACCAATGATAGCCAGCCACTCTCCCTCATGAACATCTAAGGATAATTGATCAAACAGTAACGGTTGGTCTGGATAATTATAAGAAATCTTGTCTACTTGAATTATATCTTTCATCAAATTGACCTCATATTTTTTGGCATCATTTTATGTACAAAAAAATCACTAACAAGTGATTAGTGCGTGGAATTTATTCCACATTCAAACTAGACTAGAGATTTATCAATCCCACCATCATAACGTTCTATACCAAAAACCTGAGTGATTCTCGTGAAAATGTGACAATTATGCTTAGAAAAATAAATGAAAATTTAGTCTACTAATTCTAATACGACCATAGGTGCACCGTCTCCACGACGTGGCATAGTCTTAAGAATCCGTGTATACCCACCATTACGATCTGAATACTTAGTAGCTAATTCTCCAAATACTTTTTGCAATGCAGTAGTGACAGTAATGTCATCGCCATCTTCCTTAACATCAGCAACCACATTACGAACAAATGAAGCAGCTTGACGACGAGCGTGTAAATCACCGCGCTTACCAAGTGAAATCATCTTGTCGGCAGTAGAACGTACTTCTTTGGCTCTAGCTTCGGTAGTGATAATTTGACCATGAATAATCAATTCAGTGGTTAAATTACGAAGCAATGAGCGTCGATGTTCACTGGAACGTTGTAATTTCCGATAACTCATTTCCGGTTGTCCTCCTTTATAAAATTAATTAATCTTCTTTACGAAGTGAAAGGCCCAAAGCAGCAAGCTTTTCTTTTACTTCTTCAAGTGACTTGCGTCCAAGATTACGAACCTTCATCATATCAGCTTCTGTCTTTTCAGTAAGTTCTTGAACAGTATTAATGCCAGCACGTTTCAAACAATTATAAGAACGAACAGATAAATCAAGTTCTTCAATTGTCATTTCCAGCATTTTTTCTTTATGGGTTTCTTCTTTCTCAACCATGATTTCGGTATTCTTAGCTTCATCAGTTAGGTCTACAAACATTTCTAAATGTTCAGTTAAGATCTTGGCTGCCAAACTAACCGCTTCACTAGGTGTGATAGAACCGTTAGTCCAAATATCCAAAGTTAATTTATCAAAATCATCGCGTTGACCAACCCGCGTACTTTCAACCTGATAGTTGACACGTTCGATTGGGGTATAGATGGAGTCGACAGGAAGAACACCAATTGGCATCTCAGTAGCACGTTTCTTATTTTCAACAGCAGAAACGTAACCTCGACCTCTGTTGGCTGTTAACCGCATATGGAAAGTAGCACCTTCAGCAACAGTAGCAATATGCAGATCAGGGTTGAGGACTGTCACATCACTGTCGCCTTGAATGTCACCGGCAGTAACATCAGCAGGGCCAATTACATCAATTTCCAAGTTCTCTTCTTCGTCTTCTGGTCCATCCAATTTCAACGAAATTTTCTTAACATTCAGGATGATCTGGGTAACATCTTCAACAACGCCTTTAATCGTTGAGAATTCATGAAGAACATCATCAATTTGGATACTGGTTACAGCAGCACCCGGCAGTGATGACAACAATGTGCGGCGAAGTGAATTGCCGAGAGTAGTCCCGTAACCTCTTTCGAGTGGTTCCACAACAACCTCACCAAAGTTCTTTGTTTCTTCAATTTTATGAATGTTAGGTTTTTCAAATTCAATCATTCTTATCATTAACCCCTTTCAAAACGCGTGAGTCCATGTGCAATATATCAATACGTATAGGCAAAATAAACATCACTATATTGAATCAATAAAAACTAAACTCGACGACGCTTTGGAGGACGAGAGCCATTGTGAGGTACAGGTGTAACATCACGAATAGCTGTAACTTCCAAACCTGTAGCTTGAAGTGCACGAATTGCAGCTTCACGGCCAGAACCTGGACCCTTAACAGCAACTTCTACAGACTTCATACCATGTTCCATTGACGACTTTGCAGCAGCTTCAGCAGCCATTTGAGCGGCAAATGGTGTTGATTTACGACTTCCACGAAAACCTAAAGCACCTGCTGATGACCAGGCAATTGCATTACCTTGAGTATCGGTAATCATAACTAAGGTATTGTTAAATGTCGAATGAATATGTGCAACACCTGAAGCAATATTCTTTTTAGTCCGACGTTTACGACTTGACTTCTTGTTTACCATAAAAACAGATGACCTCCTTTATCTTTATTTTCTTCTGCCTACTCCAGCAGTTGCCTTTCCCTTACGAGTACGGGCATTATTCTTTGTGTTTTGACCACGAACAGGCAAACCACGGCGATGACGCATACCACGATATGAGCCAATTTCTTGGAGTCGCTTAATATTCATGCTAACTTCACGTCGTAAGTCACCCTCAATTTTAAGGTCACTAACAATCGCACGAATTTTATCCTCTTGATCGGGAGTTAAATCGCGGACACGAACATCTTCAGAAACACCTGCTTGTGCAAGAATCTTTTCTGAAGTGCTTGTACCAATACCAAAAATATAAGTTAATCCGATAACAATTCGCTTGTCACGGGGTAAATCGATTCCGGCAATACGAGCCATTTAGTACACACCTCCTGTTTTAAGTTCTACTTTCCTTGGCGTTGTTTGTGCTTAGGGTTTGCTGAGCAAATCACCATCACACGGCCTTTTCTTTTGATTACTTTACAATGTTCACACATTGGTTTTACTGATGGTCTTACTTTCATTTTTAAACCTCCTCAAAAAATGATGAAGACAATAACTACTTAAATCGATAAGTAATTCTTCCCTTTGTTAAGTCATAGGGCGACATTTCAACAGTAACCTTATCTCCAGGAAGAATCCGAATATAATGCATTCGGATTTTACCGGAAACATGAGCTAAAATCTCATGTCCATTTTCAAGTTCAACTCGAAACATTGCGTTTGGCAATGTTTCGACAACTTTTCCTTCTACTTCAATAACATTATCCTTAGCCACTAATTAACACCTCCAAAATTAAATTAGATTGAATTAAAATATAAGCGAGCTTGACAAACCTTTGACAGTTTAACACATCCATTATATTTCATCAATCCAATAGACTCAACACCTAATCTATGGAGTGTTTACAGTGTACTCAAGATTTTATCAACATCCTGCCAAACTTTATCAATATCTTGATCACCATTAACATTAAACAGCAAGTCCCGATCTTTGTAATAAGAAATCAGTGGCGTATTCATTTTAACATTAACTTTCAAGCGATTCTTAACAGCCTCGGGTTTATCATCATCCCGTTGATAGAATTCGTGGTGACCGCAAATATCACAGGTTCCATTAACTTTAGGCATATGGTACAACTTATTATAAGTGGCACCACAGTTCTTACAAATAAAACGTGCAGTTAGTCGATTAGTTAAAATTTCTGGATCAACATCGATGTTGATAACAGCAGACAAGGGTTTCCCCAACTCGTCTGCCATATCTGCCAATGCATCCGCCTGTTCTTGAGTTCGAGGATACCCATCTAGTAAAAAGCCTGGCTGAGTATCATTATGAGAAAGTCGTTCTTTAACAATCCCATTAGTAACTTCATCAGGAACTAAATTACCTTTGTCAGTAAACGACTTAGCCTTTAAGCCCAGTGGCGTTCCGTTTGAAATTGCTTCGCGAAACATATCCCCAGTTGAAATATGTGGGATCTGGTACTTGTCAACAATAAATTGAGCCTGAGTACCCTTACCAGCACCAGGCAATCCCATTAAAATTAAATTTAATGCCATCAATTTTTCCTCCTTGTTCGATGTTTAATCGTCTTATTCACCATTAGTTGGACGAGAACCTTTAATGAAACCGACATACTCACGTTTCATCATTAATCCACGAATCTGACGAATAGTTTCGATTGCAACACCAACAACGATTAGAAGACTTGTACCACCTAGTCCAATGGATTCATCTAAGTTCCAAATATTTTGAGCAACCAGTGGGATTAAAGCAACGACACCTAAGAAAATAGCCCCAACTGTACTTAATCTCATTAGTAAGTTTGAAACGTAACTTTGTGTTTCATGCCCTGGCCAAACGCCAGGAATATAACTTCCTTGCTTTTGCAAGTTCTCTGATAACTTTTCAGGGTTAACTTGAACAAATGCATAGAAGAAAGTAAACATGACAATCAAAATTGTGTAAAAAGCAGCTCCGGTGGTTGTCTGCATGTTAAACACGTTGTTTAACACTTGATACCACGTTGTTGTGGAATAATTATTCGTAAAAGCCATTAAAATAGTTTGAGGAGTCGCAATAAATGAACTCGCAAAGATAACTGGGATAACACCAGCAACATTAACCTTTAAAGGCAAATAACTACTGTCCGGTGAACCAGCAACTCTTCGCGTGTATTGAATTGGAATCCGACGTTCAGCTTGTTGCACCCAAGTAACGAACGTAATAATGGCAAGAACGATAATCACAAGTGCAATCGAGAAGAGAATTGGTTGCCATAAATCAGAACCCGTTACGCCAACAAAGTATTGTTGCCATAGTGATTGTAATCCAGTAGGGATTCGAGCAATGATACCCGCAAAGATAATCATTGAAATTCCATTACCAATTCCTCTTTCAGTGATCATGTCACCCATCCAAGTTGTTAACATTGTACCACCAGTCAGGATAATACCAATGACAATGAAGGTTTTAACACTTGGGTTGGTAACCAAATTCAGACTACTTAATTGGTTGAATCCGGCTGTAATTCCGACTGACTGGAAGAAGGCAAGGACAACTGTTAAATAACGAGTATGTTGGTTCAACTTTCGCCGGCCAACTTCCCCTTGTTTCCCCCACTCAACATATTTAGGAACAATATCCATCTGAAGCAATTGGATAATAATTTGAGCAGTGATGTATGGAGATACTCCCATAGCAAAAATCGAATAGTTAGTAAGACCACCACCACTAAAGGTATTCAGGATGCTGACCAATCCTGATGATGCAACGGACGTTAACGCCTTTGCATTTACACCAGGAACGGTTATGAATGATCCCAACCGGAAGATAATCAAAACAAACAATGTAAATAAAATCTTGTTTCGAATTTCCTTAACCTTGAATGCACCAGTTAGAGTCGAGAGCATTAAACCACCTCGATTTTACCGCCAGCATTTTCAATTACAGATTGTGCAGTTTTTGAAAACTTATTAGCCTTTACGGTTAATTTCTTAGTAAGTCCACCGTCTCCAAGAACCTTAATACCAGATTTAGCGTTTTTAACAATTCCGCGATCCTGAAGTAACTCTGGAGTTACTTCAGTGCCTTCGTCGAAAACATCAAGTTTTGCAACGTTAACAACCGCATATTCTTTACGGTTAATATTGTTAAATCCACGTTTTGGAGTACGACGATACAATGGCATTTGGCCACCCTCAAAGCCTACACGTGTCTTGCCACGAGCCTTTTGACCCTTTTGACCACGGCCGGCAGTCTTTCCTTTTCCAGCAGAACGACCACGACCTTTACGTGTACGTAATGAACGAGAACCTTCTGCAGCTTTCAATTCATTCAATTTCATGAAATTGGCACCTCCTTACGAATTATTAGTCTTTAACTTGTTCAACTTCAATTAAATGAGCGATTTTGAACAGAGCTCCGCGAATTGATTCGTTGTCCGGTTTAACAACCGTACTATTAATCCGACCCAAGCCGAGTGCCTTCACAATTTTTCGTTGATTTGGGAGGCGATGAGCTACGCTACGTTTTAAAGTAATTTTTAATTGAGCCAATTAAAACACCCTCCTTATTCAGCTAAATGTTGGGTTGATACACCACGTAAAGCTGAAATTTCTTCAGCACTCTTCAATGCGACCAAGCCTTCAAATGTTGCTCGGATAACGTTGACAGGAGTATTTGAACCCAATCGCTTACTTGTAACATCGTCGATACCGGCAAGTTCCATCACGGAACGAACGGCACCACCAGCTGCTACTCCAGAACCTTCTTCAGCAGGCTTTAACATGATACGCCCGCCACCGTAAGTTCCAACAACTTCATGAGGAATTGTTGTACCAACAATCGGAACCTCAATCAAATTCTTACGAGCTGCTTCAACAGCTTTACGAATTGCTTCAGGAACTTCTTGTGCTTTACCAGTTCCAAAGCCAACATGGCCGTGTTTGTCTCCAACAACGACTAAAGCAGCAAAACGAAGACGACGTCCACCTTTAACAACTTTAGTGATCCGGTTGATAGAAACGACATTGTCTTCAAGCTCTAATTTATCAGGATCAATAAACTTCTTCATGTGCGGTTATTCCTCCTTTTATTAAAATTCTAATCCGTTTTCGCGAGCAGCATCAGCAAGAGCTTGAACACGACCGTGGTATAAATATCCGCCACGATCAAAAACAACTTTTTTGATGTTCTTTTTGCTTGCACGTTCAGCTACTAATTTACCAACACTAGCTGCTTTTTCAGTTTTGTTACCATCACTGATTGCAGAATCAAGTGTTGAGGCACTAACAAGCGTTACACCCTCTACGTCATCAATAACTTGAGCATAGATGTTTTTGTTAGAACGAAAAACGTTCAAGCGTGGGCACTCGGCAGTACCAGAAATTTTATTACGGACACGGTTATGACGACGTTTCCGACTCTTATTCTTATCTGGTTTAGAAATCACAATAGTCACCTCAATAATTTTTTAAGCTGGTATTTTACTTACCAGTCTTACCTTCCTTACGGATAATATGTTCATTTTCGTAACGAATACCTTTACCTTTATATGGTTCAGGTGAACGAACGGCACGAACAGATGCAGCAAAGTCACCAACATGTTGTTTGCTGATACCACTAATATGAATAGTCGTATTGTCAGGTACTTCAACAGTTAGATCTTCAGGAACTGTCATGTCAACAGGGTTAGAATAACCAACACTAAGTGTCAAAGTTTTCCCCTTGAGTGCAGCACGATACCCAACACCAACAAGTTTCAAAGTTTTCTTGAAACCATCAGTGACACCTTCAACCATGTTGTTAAAGTTTGCTCGCATAGTACCATGCAGAGCACGAACTTTGTTGTTATAATCAACAACTGGTTCAAAATTCACTTCGTTGTCTTTAACGTTCATTTTAATTTCGGATACAAATTCGCGGGTTAATGAACCCTTTGAACCTTTAACAGTTACTTTATTACCATCAGTTGATACTTCAACGCCTTTAGGCAAAACAACCGTTTTATAACCAATTCGACTCACGGATCACACCTCCAATTTTTTGAAATATTACCAAACGTAAGCTAATACTTCGCCGCCAATTTTTTGGGCGCGAGCTTGTTTGTCGGTAATTACACCATTTGATGTAGAAATAATAGCAATTCCAAGTCCATTAAGAACCTTTGGAACAGCATCGGCCTTAACGTAAGAACGCAAGCCTGGTTTTGAAATTCGTTTCAAACCAGTAATGACACGTTGCTTATCCTTGCCATACTTCAGGAACACACGGATGACACCTTGTTTGTCATCTTCAATGTATTCAACATCACGGACAAAGCCTTCACGCTTAAGAATCTCAGCAATGTCACGTTTGATTTTTGATGCAGGAACTTCAACTGTTTCATGGTAAACCATGTTAGCATTGCGAATGCGAGTTAAAAAGTCTGCAATGGGATCAGTCATAGACATCAGCGAACAACCTCCTTCTTAATAATTTTTACCAACTAGCTTTCTTCATACCAGGAATCTGACCCTTGTGGGCAAGTTCACGGATGCAAAGACGGCACAAGTGGAATTTCTTGTAAACTGAACGAGGTCGTCCACAACGCTCACAACGTGTATAATTTTGTGTTGAGAACTTTGCAGGGCGTTCACTTTTTACGATTAATGATTTTTTAGCCAATGTGAAACCTCCTCAATTATCTAGCAAATGGCATACCGAATTGAGCCAACAATTCATGTGATTCTTCATCGGTATTAGCAGTAGTTACGATTACAATATCAAGACCTCTAACACGGTTGACATTATCATAATCAATTTCAGGGAAAATCAATTGTTCACGGACACCTAAAGTGTAGTTACCTCGACCATCAAAGGCTCTAGAACTAACACCATGGAAATCACGAACACGTGGTAATGAAACATTAATTAACTTGTCCAAGAAATCATACATTCTATCGCCACGAAGAGTTACCTTGGCACCAATTGACATACCTTCACGTAGTCTAAAACCGGCAATTGATTTCTTAGCTTTAGTTACTAAAGGTTTTTGACCAGAAATCAAGGCTAATTCCGAAACTGCTTCGTCAAGGTTTTTAGCGTTAGTAACCGCATCACCAACACCCATGTTTAAAACAATTTTATCGATTTTTGGAGCTTGCATAACTGACTTATAACTGAATTTTTCCACCATGTGTGGCACAATTTCGCTGTCAAATTGTTCATGTAAACGACTTGTCATTTAAAAGTTATCCTCCCTTCCTAATTTGAATTAATCAATCGCTTTTTGCGATTTCTTTGAGTAACGAATCTTCTTGCCATCTTCAACCTTAATTCCAACACGAGTTGGCTCGTTGGTAGATGGATCAATAAGCATGACATTTGAAACGTGGATTGGTGCTTCAGCATCAATAATTCCACCATTTGGATTTGTTGATGAAGCCTTGGTATGTTTCTTTACTTTGTTCACACCTTCAACAATCACACGATCTTTAGAAGCGATAGTCTTAGTAACTGTCCCTTCTTTTCCTTTGTCCTTACCACTAATAACACGAACTTTGTCACCAGTTTTAATGAACATGTTGGCACCTCCTTATATCCTGGTTGTTTTAAAGTACTTCTGGGGCTAATGAAACAATCTTCATGAAGTTGTTATCACGTAATTCTCGAGCAACCGGGCCAAAGATACGAGTGCCTTGAGGACTCTTATCATCACGAACTAAAACTGCTGCATTCTCGTCAAAACGAATATAAGAACCGTCTGTACGACGAGTAACAGATTTGGTACGCACGATAACAGCTTTAACGACATCACCTTTTTTGACAACGCCACCTGGTGTTGCTTGTTTGACCGTAGCAACGATAGTGTCACCAATTCCGGCATATCTTCTAGTTGAGCCACCCAAAACCTTAATAGTTAACAATTCCCGTGCACCTGAGTTGTCTGCAACTTTTAATCGACTTTCTTGTTGAATCACAGGTATATCCTCCCTTCATCGTCAAATAAAATACGATAATTATGATAATTAAGTAAGTTAAATAATAACCGCTTTTTCAACAATATCAATCAGACGGAAACGTTTTGTCTTTGATAGTGGACGTGTTTCCATAATCCGTACGATATCGCCAACTTTTGCTTCGTTATTTTCATCCTGAGCAGTGAATTTCTTTGAATAACGAACACGCTTACCGTATGTTGCGTGTTTCTTGTAAGTTAAAACTAAAACAGTAATTGTTTTGTTATTCTTGTCAGAAACAACACGTCCCTGATAAACCTTACGCTGGTTACGTTCTTCAGCCATTAATTATACCTCCCTTATCGTGTTTTACTTGTTTAACTCTTGTTGACGAAGAGCAGTCTTAATCCGTGCAATGTTTTTACGAACTTGCTTTAATCGCGCGGTGTTTTCCAATTGGCCAGTGGCTAGTTGGAAACGAAGATTGAACAATTCATCTTTATAATCTTTTTCTTTATCAATCATTTGAGCAGTGGTTAATTCATTAATTTCTTTAGCCTTCATTTGATTCGCCACCTACTTCCTCACGTTTTACGATCTTTGTACGAACGGGAAGTTTATTAGAGGCAAGACGCAATGCTTCAGTAGCCACTTCTTCAGAAACGCCACCAATTTCAAACAAAATCTTGCCACGTTTAACTGGTGATACCCAGCCTGCTGGTGTACCTTTACCATTACCCATTCGAACTCCGACACCTTTTTCAGTATATGATTTGTGTGGGAAGATTTTAATCCAAACTCTTCCGCCACGCTTCATATAACGAGTCATCGCTACACGACATGCTTCGATTTGACGGTTTGTGATCCAATGTGAATCAAGTGATTGCAAACCGTAATCACCGAAGGTTACAGTTGTACCACCCTTGGCACTCCCACGAAGTTTGCCACGATGCTCACGACGGTGCTTTACACGCTTAGGTACTAACATGCTTATTTGCCTCCTTTGTCAGCTTCACTGTTCTTTGGCTTTTCAGGAAGAATTTCACCACGATAGATCCAAGTCTTTACACCAATTGAACCATAAGTGGTGAAGGCTTCAACCCATGAGTAGTCAATATCAGCTCTCAAAGTATGCAAAGGAACAGTTCCGTCTGAATATGATTCAACTCGAGCCATATCAGCACCGTTCAATCGACCAGCAACTTGAGTTTTAATACCCTTTGCACCAGCACGCATTGTACGTTGCATAGCTTGACGCATTGCACGACGGAAAGCCACACGGCCTTCTAGTTGACGAGCAATGTTTTCGCCAACAAGTTTTGCATCAAGATCAGGCTTCTTAATTTCAATAATGTTAATATGAACCCGTTTGCCTGTAAGATTATTTAATTCCTTACGAAGGCTTTCAACTTCAGATCCACCTTTACCAATAACCATACCAGGCTTGGCAGTATGAATCGAAATATTAACGCGGTTTGCGGCACGTTCAATTTCTACAGTTGAAACGGATGCATTAGCAAGGCGCTTTTCAATGTACTTACGAATTTGTAAATCTTCACGTAAATATGCAGCGTAATCTTTGCCAGCATACCATTTAGCTTCCCAGTCGCGAATGATTCCAACTCGTAAACCGTTAGGATTTATTTTATTACCCACGCGTTATCCCTCCTCTTTTTCCGACACAACAATTGTGATGTGACTAGTTCGTTTGTTAATTGGTGAAGCTGAGCCCTTAGCTCTTGGACGAAAACGTTTCAATGTTGCGCCTTCGTTAACGTAAGCTTCGCTAACAACTAAATTCTCTGAATCTAAGTCAAAATTATTTTCTGCATTTGCAACAGCAGATTTAAGCACCTTAGAAACTACCGGAGAAGCACCGCGGGGTGTGAAATCCAGGATGGCGGCAGCTTCGGCAACACTCTTACCTCTGATAAGATCGATTACAAGACGGACCTTACGAGCGGCAATACGAACAGTTTTGGCAGTTGCTTTTGCTGATGTAACTTGTTCAGCCATTTGTTATCCTCCTTGTTTAAACAGTCTTCTTATCGTCAGTACCATGACCATGGAAAGTACGAGTTGGAACAAATTCCCCGAGCTTGTGGCCTACCATATCTTCTTGAATAAAGACTGGTACGTGTTTACGTCCATCATAAACAGCAAAAGTATATCCAATAAAGCTTGGGAAAATAGTTGATCGTCGTGACCATGTCTTAATTACAGACTTCTTTTCTTGGTCTTTTTGGGCATCAACCTTTTTAAGTAAATATTCATCGGCAAATGGTCCCTTTTTCAAACTACGACTCATTTTGAAACCTCCTCTTCATATGCAAAAACAATTGCATATGTTTTTTACATCTTCGATCCTTTACGACGACGAACAATAAATTTATTTGAACGTGCTTTCTTAGAACGAGTCTTCTTACCAACTGTCTTCTTACCCCATGGTGATAATGGTGATGGGAGACCAACTGGTGCTTTACCTTCACCACCACCATGAGGGTGATCGTTAGGGTTCATTACAGATCCACGAACATGTGGACGTTGTCCCTTGTATCGAGTACGACCGGCTTTACCAACGTTAACCAATTCATGCTCTTCGTTTCCAACAGCACCGATTGTGGCACGGTTTGTTGCCAAAATCATTCGAACTTCACCTGATGACAAACGAACTAATGCATATTTACCATCACGTCCTAATAACTGTGCAGAAGCGCCGGCAGATCGTGCCAACTGACCACCCTTACCAGGCTTTAATTCGATGTTATGGATGATTGAACCAACCGGAATATTTGCAAGTGGTAATGCGTTACCAACTTTAATATCAGCTTCAGTACCTGATTCAACCTTGTCCCCAACTTTTAATCCCTTTGGAGCAATAATGTATGATTTGATACCATCTACATAAACTAATAAAGCGATATTAGCAGTTCGATTTGGATCATATTCGATTGCTTTAACAATTGCTGGAACATTGTCTTTATTACGTTTGAAATCAATAACACGGTATTGGTTCTTGTTACCACCGCCACGGTGACGAACAGTCATATGACCGTAGTTATTACGACCGGCAGTTTTGCTCTTTGGCTCAAGCAATGACTTTTCAGGCTTACTCTTGGTAATTGCACTGTAGTCTAAGCTAGTCATATTACGTCGACCATTGCTGGTTGGCTTATATGTTTTTATAGCCACAACGTTTACCTCCTATTTATTAAGATTATTCTTCGCTAAATAATTGAATTTCTTTTGAATCTTGCGTTAAGGTAACGATTGCCTTGCGACGCTTCTTTGTGTATCCGGCATAACGTCCTTGACGCTTTAATTTTCCACGTACATTCATGATGTTAACACGTACAACCTTAACATCGAAGATATCTTCGACAGCCTTTTTGACCTGTGTTTTAGTAGCTCGTAAATCAACATCGAAAGTGTATGTTTTATTATCCATCTTACTTGTTGACTCTTCAGTAATTACTGGACGTAAAATGACATCACGTGATTCCATTATGCGAGCACCTCCTCTACTTGAGAAAGAGCAGCCTTTGTAATGACAACTTTATCATGATCCGCTACATCTAATGTATTAATTCCATCAGCTGATACAACCTTTACATTTTCAAGGTTATGTGCAGAAAGTGATGCTTTCTCGTTACCATCTTCTAAAACGATTAAAGTTTTAGTTGAAACATTCAATTTTTCTAGTAATGCCGCGAATTCTTTAGTCTTTGGTGTTTCAAATACTAATGAATCTACAACAACTAATTTTTCATCTGCAACTTTTTCAGAAAGAACAGACTTAAGAGCTAAGCGAGATACTTTCTTTGGCAAATGATAAGCATAAGAACGGGGTGTTGGTCCAAAAACAATTCCACCGCCACGCCATTGTGGTGAGCGAATAGAACCTTGACGAGCTCTACCAGTACCCTTTTGACGCCATGGCTTCTTTCCGCCACCGCGAACTGCAGAACGATTCTTAACTGAATGAGTTCCTTGTCGTCTTGAAGCACGTTGCATAACAACTGCATCAAAAACAACATTATTATTAGGCTCAATACCAAAAACGTCATCATTTAATGAAACAGTGCCGTTTTGGCTGCCATCTTGTTTATATAATGCTACGTCAGTCATCTATAGTTGCCTCCCTTCTATTTGTTTGCACCGCGAACAGCTGTGCGAATCGTAATAAATGATTTGTTTGCACCTGGAACGTTACCCTTAATCAAGATAACATTGTTATCATTATCAGTACTTACAACTTCAAGATTCTGAATTGTAACAGTTTTGTTACCCATGCGCCCTGGTAGTTTCATACCTGGAACAACACGGTTAATGATTACACCAAGTGAACCTGGACGACGGTGATAACGAGAACCATGGGTTTCTGGTCCACGTGATTGACCATCTTTATGAATGTTTCCTTGGTATCCATGACCTTTTGTAGTTCCAGTAACATCAACGATGTCTCCTGGTTTAAAGATATCTGCTTTAACTTCTTCAGCTACCTTATAATCTCCCAGCTCAACATCTTTGATTTCCTTAATGAAGCGCTTAGGAGTAGTATTTGCTTTTTTTGCATGACCTTGTTCTGGCTTGTTTGTAAGCACAGCACGCTTGTCTGCATAGCCTAATTGAACAGCGTCGTAACCGTCATTTTCAGCGGTCTTGATTTGCATAATAACATTAGGTGTCACCTCAACGACTGTTACAGGTACCAACTCGCCGTTTTCAGTGAAGACTTGCGTCATTCCAACCTTTTTTCCTAAGATTCCTTTTCTGGTCATGAGTACACCTCCAATATTCTGTATTTAATTAAAGTTTGATTTCAATGTCAACACCACTAGGCAAATCGAGTTTCATTAATGAATCGACTGTCTTTGGCGTTGGGTTTAAAATATCGATTAATCGTTTATGGGTCAAAATTTCGAATTGCTCACGCGCATCTTTGAATTTATGCGGTGAAGCAAGCACAGTATAAATCGTGCGTTCAGTTGGCAATGGAATTGGACCAGAAATAGTAGCCCCAGTTCTTTGTGCCGTTGCAACAATCTTGTCTGCAGATTGATCTAGGATACGATGCTCGTATGCCTTTAAACGAATACGAATTTTTTGTTTTGCCATTGTATTCCCTCCTTCGTCTATTTTAAAAATAAGACTAACTCCGTGAAAATTACCGCCAAACCCATGGCAAAGCATCCGGGTGTGTCGCAACCTTTCACATCAAAGCTCACCTATACTGATTTTTTGGACACATTTATCCCTAAAAACAGTACTCAACTAGTGTACTAAAAAAAACGTCTCAAAACAAGTCCTAAGGACAAGAAATTAATTTTGTAATATTTTTGTTACGAACAACTTAATTGTGACTGAAGTTAAATGCTTAGTTTACACACAAGATTTACATTGTCATCAATTATTAAAGCTTAAACGCCCTCTCACCTCCAGTGTAATCGAGTGTTATTCAGTAAAATAGAAAAAAAAGAGATTGGCAAAATGCCAATCTCCTAAGAAATAAATTAATTATTTATTATCGGCAGTATTGCCGCCATTCTTTTTGATAATCTCTTCTTGAATACTCTTTGGTACAGCAGAATAATGATCGAATGTCATCGTAAAGGTACCACGGCCTTGAGAAGCTGAACGAAGTGTTGTAGCGTAACCAAACATTTCTGCCAATGGTACAAATGAATGAATAACTTCAGCACCACTTCTGCTTTCCATGCCATCAACACGTCCTCGACGAGCTGTAACTTGTCCCATAATGTCACCCATGTACTCTTCAGGAACGTTGATATCAACCTTCATGATTGGTTCAAGAATGACAGGAGCAGCAGTCTTGGCAGCATTTCTCAATGCCAATGATGCGGCAACCTTAAATGCGGCTTCACTAGAATCGACTTCATGATAACTACCATCATATAGCTTAGCTTTCAAATCAACTAATGGGTATCCTGCAAGAACACCATTAGCTAATGATTCTTTCAAGCCTTGTTCAACAGCTGGAATGAATTCACGAGGAACAACACCACCGACAATGGCATCCTCGAATTCGAATCCTTTACCTTCTTCATTTGGTGTGAATTCAATCCAAACATCACCATATTGTCCTTTACCACCAGACTGACGGATAAATTTACCCTGTGCAGAGGTTTGTTTAGTAAAGGCTTCACGGTAAGAAACCTGTGGTGCACCAACGGTTGCATCAACGTTAAATTCACGTCTCATACGATCAATGATGATATCCAAATGTAACTCACCCATACCAGCAATCAAAGTTTCACCTGTTTCAGGATTTGTTTCAGCCTTGAAAGTAGGATCTTCTTCTGAAAGCTTTTGTAAAGCCACATTCATTTTATCTTGATCAGCCTTTGTTTTAGGCTCAACAGCAACTTGAATAACTGGATCAGGGAATTCCATAGATTCAAGATGAAGCGGATGATCAACATCGGTTAGAGAATCACCAGTAGTCGTGTTCTTTAACCCAATGGCAGCAGCAATATCGCCTGAGAACACTTCTGGGATTTCCTGACGGTGATTTGAATGCATTTGAAGCAAACGACCAACACGTTCACGTTTGTCTTTAGTGGCATTTAAAATATAAGAGCCAGATTCAAGCGTTCCTGAATATACTCGAATATAAGTTAAACGGCCAACGAATGGATCAGTAGCAACCTTAAATGCCAAAGCGGCAAAGCTTGCATCATCATTCGCTTTTAACTCAACCTTATCGCCGGTATCAGGATCGGTTGCATTGTATGGCTTAACATCAAGTGGTGATGGCAAGTAGTCAATGGTTGCATCCATTAACATTTGAACACCCTTGTTCTTAAATGCTGAACCAGCCAATACAGGGAAGAGTTCAAGGTTCAATGTTGCTTTACGGATTGCAGCCTTAAGCTCGGGAATAGAAATCTCTTCGCCTTCAAGATACTTGTCCATAATGTCGTCATCAACATCAGCTACAGTTTCAACTAATTGTTCACGACGCTTTTTAGCTTCCTCTTTATACTCGTCCGGAACATCAACAGTATCCCATTCAGTCCCCAACTTATCTTCATCGTAAAGATCTGCTTTCATTTCGATAAGGTCAATAACCCCTTCGAATTGATCTTCGGCACCAATTGGCATTTGAATAGCGAGTGGTTTTGCATTCAAGCGATCAGCGATAGATTGTACTGAGAAATCAAAGTTGGCACCGATTTTATCCATCTTGTTAACAAAAACAATCCGTGGAACATCGTAATCAGATGCTTGACGCCAAACAGTTTCAGTTTGAGGCTCAACACCGGCTTGAGCATCAAGAACAGCGATTGCACCATCAAGAACACGCAAGGAACGTTCAACTTCAACAGTGAAGTCAACGTGTCCTGGGGTATCAATAATGTTGATTCGGTGATCTTTCCACTGAGCAGTAGTTGCAGCAGAAGTAATGGTAATACCACGTTCTTGTTCTTGTGGCATCCAGTCCATTTGTGAGGCACCATCATGGGTTTCACCAATCTTGTGAATCTTACCGGTATAATACAAGATACGTTCAGTAGTCGTTGTCTTACCAGCATCGATATGGGCCATAATTCCGATATTACGAGTTTTTTCTAGCGGAAATTCTCGTTTGTTAGCCATTGTGTTACTCCTTCCAATTCGCATAAAAAGTGGCCATAAGCCACTCTTTAATTGAAGCTTAAAACAAATGTTATATTACCAACGATAATGTGCAAAAGCACGGTTGGCTTCAGCCATTCTGTGTGTATCTTCACGCTTTTTAACGGCTGCACCAGTATTGTTAGCAGCATCCATAATTTCACGTGCGAGACGCTCGGTCATTGTATGTTCACCACGTAAACGTGCGTAGTTAACCAACCAACGCAAGCCCAACGTTGTTCGACGATCAGGACGAACTTCGATTGGAACTTGATAGTTTGAGCCACCAACACGGCGGGCTTTAACTTCAAGAACAGGCATAACGTTCTTCATTGCCTCTTCAAACACATCAACTGGTTCGTTTCCAGTCTCTTCTTTAATAACATCAAATGCACCATATAAGATTTCTGATGCAGTTCCTCGCTTACCGTCTAACATTAAACGGTTAATTAAACGAGTTACCAATTTTGAGTTGTACATAGGATCAGGAAGTACTTCCCGTTTTTGGACATTTCCTTTTCTAGGCATTTCGTTATCCTCCTCATTTTTCTAAAAACGAAAATTAAGATTTTATAGTTTTAATTATTCTTTAGGTTTCTTGGTACCGTATTTAGAACGACCTTGACGACGATCGGTAACACCGGCTGTATCAAGAGCACCACGAATAACGTGATAACGAACACCAGGCAAATCCTTAACACGACCACCACGAATTAAAACAACACTATGCTCTTGCAAGTTGTGACCAATACCAGGAATATATGCAGTAACTTCGATTAAGTTTGATAAACGAACACGGGCATATTTACGTAAAGCTGAATTAGGCTTCTTTGGTGTCATGGTACCAACACGGGTTGCAACACCTCGTTTTTGAGGAGCAGGTACGACAACTTGCTTCTTCTTGTAACTATTGTACGCGTAATTTAAAGCTGGTGACTTTGATTTTGAACTTCTAGAATGACGTCCTTTACGGACCAATTGATTAATTGTAGGCATCTAAAAGGTCTCCTTTCATAATTTGTTCTAAGTCCACACATCCAGGCGGTTCTTTTTTATGTAAAAAGAAATGTGTTCCGCCAAACACTTTTTGTCTTAAACAGTCAGCATGTCTGAGATTTCAGGAATCTGTCACAAAAAGCACCTTGTCTAATTTATCATGCCTTGCAATTTGTGTCAATCATTCAAGATAAAAATATTATTTTTTCGTATATATTCTTTAGAGGTAAAAAACTATGATAATATTTTTTCAATTTTTCTTAGGAACAAGTTTGGCATCGTTTATTTATTTAGCTGTTACTCGTCAACTTCGATGTGAATCAATTATATTTCCCCGTTCCCACTGTGATAACTGTAATCAAGCACTTGCACCTTATGATTTGATCCCAATCATTAGTTACATCTGCTTGATGGGAAAGTGTCGTTATTGTCAAAATTCGATTCCATTCTTCTCTGTACTTTTTGAATTGTTATTAGGATCCTGCTTAGCTGTTACGCCAGTTACGTTCACAACTATTCCTTACATTTTGTCATTATTGACATTAGCTTATCTTAGCCTTTTTGACTATAAAAGCAAGCAAATGCCAATTCCCGGAATTTTAATTTTAGCAGGTATCTGCTTATTAAATTGCCAGCATTCTTTTTTTCAAGTAGGGATTGCAGCCTTATTATACGGACTATGCTTATGGTTAAATTACTATCAAACACTTATCGGCAATGGCGACATTGATATTTTATTCTGTTTATGGTTATGTCTTTCAATCGGTCATCTTTTATGGATTCTGTGCATTTCTTGTATTACAGCTTTAATTTACTTAATTATTGCACCTTGGCCAAAGGATAATAAGATTCCATTTATTCCCTTTATCACATTTGGCTATTTCATTACATTGCATTACGCGAATGCCCTTCTGTCTTTAATTACATCTCCCTAAATATAAGGAAATGTGAAACCCATTAAACCTATGTATAAAAAAGGTATCACCCCATGACAGGATGATACCTTTTTAACTTACCGAAACTTATTTAGATGTTTTTGTCGGATTACTTTTCTTAGCATCTTCAGCTTTCATTTTTTCTTCAAGCTCACTGATCGAGTAAACCCCATCAGTTGAAGAACCGCCAATTTCTTCCGGCTTAATTCCACGGTAGTCTGGCATACCAGTACCGGCTGGAATCAACTTACCAATAATAACGTTCTCTTTCAAACCAACTAATGGATCGTTCTTACCACGAATAGCTGCATCCGTTAGAACACGAGTTGTTTCCTGGAATGAAGCAGCTGACAAGAAACTGTTTGTTTCAAGAGCAGCCTTAGTAATTCCAAGGAGAACAGGACGAGCAGTCGCTGGAATACCGCCTGAAATAACAGTACCCGCATTACTACTTCCAAAGTCGTTAATATCCATTAGAGTACCTGGAAGAACGTCTGTATCACCTGGATCCATGATTCGAACTTTACGAAGCATTTGACGAATCATAATCTCCACGTGCTTATCAGCAACTTCCACACCCTGCATACGGTAAACTTTTTGTACTTCATGCAAGAGGTAGTTTTCTGTTGAAAGAACATCCCGAACCTTTAAAAGTTCCTTAGGATCAACAGAACCTTCGTTCAATGCAGATCCACGGTGGATAAAGTCACCTTCAGCAACTCTCATCCTAGCTGTAATTGGAACCGTGTAAGTTCTGGTATCGGCTTCACCTTTAACAGTAACTTCCTTAGTTCTTTCAGCAGGATTTTCTTCAATAGATTCAATCGTACCAGTAACTTCACTAATCTCAGCTTTACCTTTTGGATTCCGGGCTTCAAAAATTTCTTGAACTCGGGGAAGTCCTTGGGTAATATCGGCGTTACCAGCAACACCACCAGTATGGAAGTTCCGCATTGTTAACTGGGTACCTGGTTCACCAATTGACTGAGCGGCAACAGTACCAACAGCTTCACCAACTTCAACTTCATCACCAGTGGCCATGTTACGACCATAGCACTTCTCACAAACACCATGAACGGTATTACAAGTAAATGCGGAACGGATCGTAATTTCTTTAATTCCTAATTGATCAATCTTTTGAGCTTGATCTTCAGTAATCATTGTTTCAGCTGGAACAATAACGTCACCGGTTTTAGGATTCTTAACTGTCTTTAATGCATAACGACCAACAATTCGATCATAAAGTGGTTCGATCATTTCGTTACCTTCAGTAATTGCACTGATAGTTAGGCCACGGTCAGTCCCACAGTCTTTTTCACGAACAATAACATCTTGGGCAACATCAACAAGTCGACGGGTTAAATAACCTGAGTTGGCAGTCTTAAGAGCAGTATCAGTCATACCTTTACGAGCACCATGGGTAGAAATGAACATTTCCAAAACGGAAAGTCCCTCACGGAAGTTTGAGGTAATTGGTAATTCCATGATTTCACCGTTAGGAGCGGCCATCAGGCCACGCATTCCGGCAAGCTGGGTAAAGTTTGAAATGTTACCACGAGCACCGGAATCACTCATCATATAAATAGGGTTTTGAGGATCCTGAGCTTCCATCAAACGTTTTTGAATGTCGTCTTTAGCATCGTTCCAAATGCCAATTACTCGTTCATAACGCTCATGGTCGGTAATTAAACCACGACGGAATTGCTTAGTAACCATCTCCACTTTTTTATGAGCTTCATCGATGATTTCTTGCTTATCAGGAAGTTCGGTAATATCAGAAATACCAACTGTCAATCCTGATTTAGTTGATTCATCATAACCAAGGTCCTTCATCCGATCCAAGAAGAAAGATGTCTCGGTTACCTTATAAATTTTATAGACTTGGGCAATAATATCACTCAAGAAGCCTTTTTTAAATGGTGGAACAAGTTCTGCGTTTTGAAGATGTTCATGAATGTCTTCACCCGGTTCAAGGAAGTACTTATCATCAACAAATCCATTAATGTTTGTGTCTGTAGGTTCGTTAATATAAGGGAAATCCTTTGGTAGAATTCGATTAAAAATAACTTTTCCAACAGATGTGACAAGGATCTTGCCTAATTGTTCTTTGGTGAATGACTTTTCAGGATATGCAGAAGCCTTGATCCCGATTCGTGTATGCCAATGAACAATCCCATTTCGGAAAGCCAAGCCGACTTCGTCAGGTGAATTAAAAATCATTCCTTCGCCTTCACGACCCTGCTCTTCCATCGTCAAATAATAGTTTCCAATAACCATATCCTGTGATGGCGTTACAACTGGTTTTCCATCCTTAGGTGCAAGGATATGACCAGCAGCAAGCATTAACAGACGCGATTCAGCCTGAGCCTCGTCTGATAAAGGAACGTGAATAGCCATTTGGTCACCGTCAAAATCGGCGTTGTATGCTTCACATACCAATGGATGAAGTCGCATTGACTTACCACTAACCAAAACCGGCTCGAAAGCTTGAATTCCCAAACGGTGAAGTGTAGGGGCACGGTTCAACAGAACCGGATGTTCCTTAATAACATCTTCAAGAACACTGAAAACATCGTCGTCTTGTCGTTCGATTTTACGTTTGGCATTCTTAATGTTGGACGCCAACTTTCGACCAACCAATTCTTTCATGATAAATGGCTTGAATAATTCCATAGCCATTGGAACTGGAAGACCCATTTGGTTCATTTTTAAACTTGGACCAACATCAATAACTGAACGGCCAGAATAATCAACACGTTTGCCAAGTAAGTTTTGACGGAAACGACCTTGCTTACCTTTAAGCATATGTGACAATGACTTAAGTGGACGGTTACCAGGACCGGCAACCGGACGACCACGACGACCATTATCAATCAACGCATCAACAGCTTCTTGAAGCATCCGCTTTTCATTTTGAACAATGATGCCAGGTGCATTCAAGTCAAGCAATCTCTTTAAACGATTGTTACGATTAATAACACGACGATATAAATCATTCAAATCGGAAGTTGCAAATCGGCCACCTTCAAGTTGAACCATCGGTCGTAAATCAGGTGGAATGACCGGAATAGTATCAAGTACCATCCATGATAACTTATTACCAGATTGAACAAATGCTTCCAAAATATCCAAACGGCGAACGGCTCGTGTCCGCTTTTGACCGGTAGCATTCTTCAATTCATCTTTTAATTCTGTAACTTCCTTTGCAACATCAACATCATTTAACAATGTTTTAATTGCTTCGGCACCAATTTGAGCCTCGAACCGAGGACCGTATTCAGTCTTCTTATCGCGGTACTCACGTTCTGAAAGTAATTGTTTCTTCTCCAACGGTGTGTTGCCGGAATCGGTAACAACGTATGAAGCGAAGTAAATAATTTCTTCCAGCGCACGGGGACTCATATCAAGAACAAGGCCCATACGACTTGGGATTCCTTTAAAATACCAAATATGGGTAACCGGAGCTGCCAGTTCGATGTGCCCCATTCGCTCACGACGAACTTTGGAACGAGTAACTTCAACGCCACATCGATCACAAACAATTCCCTTATAGCGAATTCGTTTGTACTTACCGCAAGCACATTCCCAGTCTTTTGTTGGACCGAAAATTCGTTCATCGAACAAACCGTCTTTTTCCGGTTTTAACGTTCGGTAGTTGATGGTTTCAGGCTTTTTTACTTCACCATATGACCAACTACGAATTTTATCGGGAGAGGCTAGCCCAATTTGCATACTTTCGAATTTATTAACATCGACCACTAGTTTGACCTCCCATGATTAGTCATTGCTATTATTTACATTGGTTGGTTTGGTTGTCTGATCAGTAACTTCCTTTTTTTCAGAAGCGGATTCAGCTTTTTGTTGATCTTTTTTATCGGACATCTTACTCAAGGCATCAACATTGACAACATCATCGTCATCATCAAGGTCTCGAAGTTCAATTTCCTTATGGCTACTGTCAAGAACCTTCATATCAAGGCCAAGTGATTGTAATTCCTTAACAAGAACTCGGAATGACTCAGGAACACCCGGCTTTGGAATTGGTTCACCTTTGACAATTGCTTCATAAGTTTTAACACGACCAACAACATCATCAGACTTGTAAGTCAAAATTTCTTGCAAGGTATATGCGGCACCATAGGCTTCAAGTGCCCAAACTTCCATTTCACCAAAACGCTGACCACCAAATTGTGCTTTACCACCAAGTGGTTGTTGCGTTACAAGTGAGTAAGGTCCAATTGAACGTGCATGGATCTTATCATCAACCATGTGGGCAAGCTTCAGGTAGTGCATGACACCAACCGCAATTGGCTTATCAAACGGTTCACCTGTACGGCCATCATAAAGAATGTATTTTCCATCCTTAGGCATACCGGCTTCTTTAACAGCATTCCAGATATCTTTATCAGAAGCACCATCAAAAACAGGAGTTGCAACGTGAATACCAAGCTTTCGAGCCGCCATGCCCAAATGAAGTTCCAAAACCTGACCAATGTTCATACGTGATGGCACACCCATTGGACTCAGCATAATATCAACTGGGGTTCCATCTGGTAGAAATGGCATATCTTCTTCAGGGATAACAACAGAAACGGTACCTTTGTTACCATGACGGCCGGACATCTTATCACCAACTTGAATTTTACGTTTTTGGGCAATATAGACACGAACCATTCGATTGACACCTGGTGACAATTCATCCCCGTTTTCACGAGTAAAGACTTTAACGTCTTGGATAATACCGCCGCCACCATGAGGTACTCTCAATGAAGTATCACGAACTTCACGTGATTTTTCGCCAAAAATGGCATGAAGCAAGCGTTCCTCAGCAGATAGCTCGGTAACTCCCTTAGGTGTTACTTTACCAACTAAGATATCGCCATCGTGAACTTCGGCACCGATACGGATCGTACCACCCTCATCGAGGTTCTTCAAAGCGTCTTCACCAACATTAGGAATTTCACGAGTCATTTCCTCGGGTCCTAATTTAGTGTCACGGGTTTCTGATTCATACTCTTCAATATGAATAGACGTATAGACATCGTCTTTAACCAAGCGTTCACTAATCGCGATGGCATCTTCAAAGTTATAGCCTTGCCAAGTCATAAAGGCAACAATTGGGTTTTGACCAAGTGCTAATTCTCCACCTTCCATTGATGGTCCATCAGCTAATACCTCATCAGGGTCTACATGGTCGCCAACTCTGACAATTGGTCGTTGGTTATAGTTTTTACCGCCATTTGAACGACGGAATTTCATTAATTTATATTTATCAAGTGTGCCGTCATCGCGACGAATACGAACTTCACGCGCATCAACATACTCAACTGTTCCGGCAAACTTGCAGATAAGTGCAACACCAGAGTCATGGGCAGCCTTATATTCGATACCAGTACCAACAAGTGGTGCATGTGGATCAACTAAAGGAACAGCCTGACGCTGCATGTTGGCGCCCATCAATGCACGGTTAGAATCATCGTTTTCCAAGAAAGGAATACATGCAGTTGCAACGGCAACAACTTGTTTAGGTGAAACGTCCATGTAATCAACTTTGTCGATGCTGATTTCGATGTTATTTGACTTATGACGAGCCATAACCACATTATTGACAAATGATCCGTCATCATTCAGTGGTGAGTTGGCCTGTGCAATAACAAAGTTATCCTCTTCGTCAGCCGTCAAATAATCAATTCGATCAGTAACTTTATGGCTTGTCCAATCTACACGACGATATGGTGTTTCAATAAAGCCATATTTATTAACCCGGGCATAACTTGATAAACTGTTGATCAATCCAATGTTAGGGCCTTCAGGTGTTTCAATCGGACACATACGGCCATAGTGGGTATAGTGAACATCTCGAACTTCATATCCGGCACGGTCCCGAGTCAAGCCACCAGGTCCAAGGGCAGATAAACGACGCTTATGAGTTAACTCACCAAGCGGGTTAGTTTGGTCCATGAATTGCGACAATTGTGATGATCCAAAGAATTCTTTGATTGAAGCAACTACTGGACGAATATTAATCAATTGTTGTGGTGTCACAGTTGACGTATCCTGAATCGACATTCTTTCACGAACAACACGTTCCATTCGTGACAAGCCAATTCGGAATTGGTTTTGCAGCAACTCACCAACTGAACGAATTCGTCGATTACCCAAGTGATCAATATCATCAATTGAACCAATGCCTTCTTGAAGATTAAAGAAGTAGTTCATCGAAGCGATAATGTCGGCTGGTGTAATGTGCTTGAATGCCAGTGGAATATTGTCATTGCCAATTAACGGCACAACCTTTTCGGGATCGTTTGCTGAGTACACCTTAATGATTTGAACTGTCATTGGTTCAGTCACAACAGCTTCGTCAGAAGGATTAAAGGTATAGGCTTTAAATTCTTTTTGATCCAAATATGGTGACAATTTTTTCATAACGTCTTTGGTAACAACAGTGTCCTTTTGGACAATAACTTCACCAGTTTCCGGATCAGCAAGTGTTTCAGCCAATGTCAATCCCAAAAGACGATTCTTCAAACTAAGTTTCTTGTTGGTTTTATAACGACCAACAGGCGCCATATCATAACGCTTTGGATCAAAGAAGCGTGCTGTCAGTAAACTTCTTGATGATTCAGCAGTTTTAGGCTCACCTGGCCGCAAACGTTCGTAAATATCTTTCAGCGACTCTTCAACACGTGAATCGTCAGTATCCTTATGAACATCTTTTTCAAGCGTTAATTCAAGACTATCGTTGTCCCCCAAAATGTCAGTGATTTCACCATCACTACCAAATCCGAGAGCTCTTATCAATTCAGTAAGCGGAATCTTTCTAGTTCGGTCAATTCGAACATATGAAATGTTCTTTGAGTCAGTTTCAAATTCAAGCCAGGCACCTCTATTAGGGATAACCGTGGTTCCATATGAAATACGACCATTTTTATCAGTGTCTTCATGATAATAAACACCGGGTGAACGAACCAATTGTGAAACAATAACTCGTTCAGCGCCGTTAATGATAAAAGTACCTTGATCAGTCATTAATGGGAAATCGCCAAAGAATACATCTTGTGTCTTGATTTCATCAGTCTCGTGATTGGTTAATTTCAATGTGATATGAAGCGGTGCTGAATAATTTGCTTCATGTTCACGTGCTTCGTCAACAGTGTACTTTGGTTCTAATAGCTGATAATCCACAAACTCTAATGAAAGCTTTCCTTGAAAATCATCGATTGGCATAATACCGTCGAAGGTCTCACGAAGGCCGTCTTTTAAAAACCAGTTGTAAGAATTAGTCTGGATTTCAATAAGGTTTGGGAGATCAAGCACTTCTTTAATCCGTGCGTAACTTCGTCGGGTACGGTGTTTTCCATATTTAACTAAGTGTCCTGCCAAGTTTTTCACCTCTCCAAAAATTCCGGAACCGAAATGTTACATTTTGATTACAATTGCCCTTTTTAGCTGATTTTTGGCAAAAAAAATCCAAAAACAAGCTCGACTTGCTTTTGGTTTTTTATGCAGGCCAATCCGGACAATAGATCGCATCGACCATTTCGATTCACAACAAATACAATTAAGACTATACCAACTAAATTGATAATTGTCAAATAAAAGTCTCGAGAATCATATGCTATTTTTTATTGTTAACTAACGCCTGTCGATCGGGCTTTTTAACAGAAATTGTAATCTGATTGTTTCGACCACCAACAGTAACCGAATCACCTGGAACAATTTCTTTCGACAATAATTTTGCACTTAAATTATCTTCAAGCTCAGTTTGAATAGCTCGACGAATTGGACGTGCACCATATTGAGGATCAAACCCAACTTTTGAAATAATCCCAATCGCCGTTTTGGTAACTTTAATATCAATTCCTTGATCATGGATTCGTTTAATAACCGGTTTAGTCATTAACTTAACGATCTGGTCAAGTTCTGCCTTGGTCAATGAGTGGAAGACAACAACTTCATCAATTCGGTTCAAAAACTCTGGACGGAATCGTTGCTTAAGAGCAGCATTAATCGTGTCCTTCATTGCACTGTAATCTTCCTTGGTATCTTCTTGGCCAAAACCAACAGTCTTCTTATCGCGAAGTGTCGTAGCACCCAAGTTGGAAGTCATGATAATAACCGTATTTCTAAAATCAATCTTTCGACCCTTGGAATCTGTCAAATAGCCATCATCAAGCACTTGCAAAAGCAAGTTGAAAACATCCGGATGTGCCTTTTCAACTTCATCAAACAGAACAACTGAATAAGGTTTTTGTCGAACTTTTTCAGTTAATTGACCGCCTTCATCGTAGCCAACGTATCCCGGTGCAGATCCAATCAAACGACTGGTTGAGTACTTTTCCATATACTCACTCATGTCAACCCGAATCATATCGTCCTCAGAGCCAAAGACCGCCTCAGCAACCGCCTTTGCAAGCTCTGTTTTACCTACACCTGTAGGCCCCAAGAACATAAATGAACCAATTGGGCGATTAGGATCTTTCAGTCCGCTTCGTGCTCGACGAATTGAACGTGAAACGGCTGAAATAGCTTCTTCTTGACCAACAACTCGTTGATGAAGGACAGCTTCCAAATTAACTAACCGATCTGCTTCGGTTTTACTCAAACGAGTAACTGGAATGCCAGTCCATTCGGCAACAATTTGAGCCACATCCTGACTGGTTTCTTTAACCGGATAATGAGCCTCGGATGATTCTTCCGGCTCCTCATCTTGCTTAGTTAGCTCATCTTGTAATTTATTAGCCTGTTTTCGAATCTTCGAAGCTTTCTCGTAGTCTTGGGCAACAAGTGCCTCATTCAGTTGAGCAAGGAGATCTGAAAGTTTCTTGTGATCGTCGACAACATCTGAATTCTGCAGATGATCAATTCGTACCTTGGCAGCAGCTTCATCCATTAAATCAATGGCTTTGTCTGGAAGGAAGCGATCACTGATATAACGATTGGATAGGTTAACAGCTGTTTCAATAGCATCGTCAGTAATTTCAACATGATGATGTTGTTCATATTTAGGACGCAGGCCCTTTAAAATCTGAACGGTCTCATCTGCCGTTGGTTCATCAACCGTAACTTTGGCAAATCGACGTTCCAACGCTGCATCCGATTCAATATATTTTTGATATTCATCAAGAGTAGTGGCACCGATTAATTGAAGCTCGCCACGTGCTAACGCTGGTTTCAAAATATTGGAAGCGTCAATAGCGCCTTCTGCACCACCGGCACCAATCAACGTATGCAATTCATCAATAAACAGAATGATATTTCCGTCTTGATAAATCTCCTCGATGACTTTCTTAAGCCGATCTTCAAACTCACCACGATATTTGGTCCCGGCAACCAGTGAGCCCATGTCAAGCATCATTAAACGCTTATTAACCATGTCCCCAGGTACGTCACCGTTTACAATTCGCTCTGCAAGTCCTTCTGCAATTGCAGTTTTACCAACCCCAGGCTCACCAATTAGAACCGGATTATTTTTAGTTCGTCGCGCAAGGATTTGAACAACCCGCTTAACTTCCAAATCACGGCCAATGGTTGGGTCCAAACGATTCTCACGTGCCATTTCAGTTAAATCACGGGCTAGTGAATCAATAGTTGGTGTTTTACTGTCTTTTTGTTTGGATGGACGGGCGCCCCGTTGCTTTGATGACATATTAGATGCCATTGAGCCGCCACTAATCCCCATCTTTCTTAAAGTTACTTTACGAATTTGTGATAAATCAAGGCCTAAGTTAATCAAAATTCTTGAAGAAAGAATCGTTTCATCTGTTAATAATGAAAGTAAAATGTGCTCTGTTCCAACTTTTGGAACGCCATTTTTCTTCGCAAATTCTCCGGCTTGTGCCAATACTTCCTTAGCCTTAGGAGAGTATGGTAAATAATCGTTACTGCTAAGATCCTTCAGATTACCATACCCGGCAAAGCGTTCTACTTCTTCTGTAATGTCTTCCGCAGTCACTGAGAACTGTTGAAGAGCCTTATATGCGATCCCATTAGTTTCAATCAGTAGACCTAGTAACAGGTGCTCAGTACCGATAGCTTGGTGCTTAAATTTCTTTGCCTGTTCCTGAGCAATGGTTAAAACGTTCTTAGCGCTTGGAGTGAATAAATTATTCATAGATACCCTCGCTTTCTATCGTTCGTAACGCAAACGATTCAATATTGATACCATAATGTTTGCTCTCATGATATCAGTTAAATCACTATTGTTAAGGTCAATTGCATCTTTGTCAATCGCCGCTAAAATAATGCTCACTTCACGACGACTAATTAAGTCATTATTATATAACGTTTGGACGATGGTTTCACTATCTCTTTTCGACAATTTGTTACCAATTGCGTCAATCAACGAGTTCAACACGTCAATGTCATCTAATAAATGAACCTTCTCTATTCTAATGTAGCCGCCACCACCCCTTTTACTTTCAACAATATACCCATTTTGAATTGTAAAACGCGTGTTAATAACATAATTAATTTGCGACGGAACAACGTCAAATAATCCAGCAATTTCCGATCGGCGAATTTTCACTTGTTCGTTGTCGGCAAGTATTTCCTTCAAGTAACGTTCAATTAAATCAGAAATGTTTTCGTCGGCCATGCTCTCACCCAATTCTTTGACTAATATTGACTTTAATTATACGAAGAAAGTGAGAAAATGCAAAGAAAAGGATTCGACACCCCTTAATTCATATTATTGGCCATTAATCATTGTGAAAAAGAAACGGCTATCTTTTGTATCCTACAACGGCAAGAATCTCAATTCCAAGTCTTCCAGCATGCGTCAAAACTCGGAACACATTTATATAATATTATAGAAGAAAAATCAATCATAAAGCCCTCAACGGCAAAATATCAAAAAATAGAGGGTCTAAAATTTTTGGGGTTGATACCGTAAGGTATCAATCTTTTTTTGCATATAAATAGGGCATCGCCCTACTATTGAATTAGCCAATAATTCAGATAGAAAGAAGTAAAAACGATGTCCCAAGACAAGCTTATCTTAAATTTAGTTGGTTTAAAAGACCCCCACATTCACTTCGAGGCTGATGCTAAAACCCAAACCGGGCTATATCACGGTCATCCGGCATTATTTATCAATGCTAAATTGCTTAAAAAGATTTCACAGTGTCCAAATTGCGGGTTTGCTGATTGCCTTGTAAAAGACGGTCATAAGACCGTTAATTTAAAATTATCCCCACAGAGATTCCACTTATTAATTCTCCGGTTAGCTAAGCAACGGTTTCTTTGTAAACACTGTGGTTCAATCATTACTTCGCAAACGGATGCTGTTAAGCCTAACTGCCAAATTTCCAAGAACGTTTGGCAATCAGTGGTGATGGACTTTCATGATAATATGGCAGCGACACTGATTGCTAAACAAAACGGGGTTTCTGCCAGTACCGTCAATCGAGCATATCCGCAAGCAGCGCAAATGATCAGTAATCGGTTTGTTCGCTTACCGAAACATCTCAGTTTTGATGAGTTTACCTCTTCGCACCAAAATCGGCGCATGCGGTTTATCTTTCAAGATGCCGATCATCATAATCGAGTCGTTATTCTGTATGGCCGCCGTAAGGCGTTCCTCAGGAGCTACTTCATGCAGTACTCACACAAAGAACGAGCTCGCGTTAAAACCATTTCTGTCGATCTAAACGCTGGCTACGTTCACCTAATCCCAGAGCTTTTCCCTAAAGCCAAAATTATAATTGACCGCTTCCACATCATTCAAATGACTCAAAGGTCCCTAAATGAGGTACGTTTGTCAGTCGCGAAAAAGCAACCTCATTCCTCGCGTGAATATCGGATGATTAAGAAATATTGGCGTTTATTCGACAAGCCCTTTGATAAGCTGGAAGCTAAACGACTCTATTATCGGACACCGTTAAAACGAGAGATGACTAGTCAACGAATTGTGACAGATGCCGTTGCCCTTAGCCCTAAATTTACCAGTGTTTACTTGGTTTATCAGGATATTTTAACGGCTGTTCAAAGACATGACCAGGATTTACTTGCCAAGACGATCTGTGACTATCGAAAACTCAATTGTTCAATGGATACCACTATTCGTAGCCTAAAACAAAACTTAAAAGCAGTTACCAATTCCTTGAAATATGCTTACTCCAATGGACCTCTTGAGGGAGTTAACCGCAAAATTAAAGCTATTGGTAGAACTGCTTACGGTTATCGGAATTTTGACCATTATCGAACTAGGATTCAAATGGAATTATTTGCTTAATTCAATTAATGCAAAAGAAAAAGCAAATCCTTTCGGATTTGCTATATAAGCTGATATCAACCTCAGTTGACAAAGAGCCAAAATAGAGACAAAAAAATCGGGAAAACAAGATTTGAACTTGCGACCCCTACGTCCCGAACGTAGTGCTCTACCAAGCTGAGCTATTTCCCGATAATCAAGTATATTTAATTAACAATAACAATATATCACATATAACTGCTATGAGACAAAAAAATCGGGAAGACAGGATTCGAACCTGCGACCCCCTGGTCCCAAACCAGGTGCTCTACCAAGCTGAGCTACTTCCCGAGACTGCCAGTTGTCAAATTCATGGCAATAAAAAATGCACCCAGTAGGAGTCGAACCTACAACCTTCTGATTCGTAGTCAGACACTCTATCCAGTTGCGCTATGGGTGCAAAATAACTATTAAGTTTAAGTATCTCGATACTTCCCGATATTAGGACTACCGAGGAAGCGGAAGACGGGATTCGAACCCGCGACCCCCACCATGGCAAGGTGATGTTCTACCACTGAACTACTTCCGCAAAATGCCGACTAGACGATTCGAACGCCCGACCTCTTCATTACTAGTGAAGCGCTCTAACCAACTGAGCTAAGTCGGCATATATAATGGTTCTATGCGGGCGAAGGGATTCGAACCCCCACGTCATAAGACACTAGAACCTAAATCTAGCGCGTCTGCCAGTTCCGCCACGCCCGCATTGTAAAAAACTGGCAATGAGCCGTGGCAGTCTCGAACTGCCGACCCTCTGATTAAAAGTCAGATGCTCTACCAACTGAGCTAACGGCTCAATGGAGGATACAGGGATCGAACCTGTGACCTCCTGCTTGTAAGGCAGATGCTCTCCCAGCTGAGCTAATCCTCCATGAAAACATTCATGAATCCATATGTTGTTGGTAGTTACAACATCAAAACAACTATTAAATTTTACCATTATTACTCACTCGAAGTCAAGAAGTAATTTTAATTTAGTTAGTTGTCTGAGCCGGTATCGAAAGCGTTTAACGAATTTCCGACAAGAAATATTATAGCGTATTCTGTCCGTCTTTACCAGAACATTTTTTAATTTTCTTGAATTTTTTTATGAATCCTGCATTTTTTTAAAAATAACAAATCCAGATTCCTTTTATCACATAGGCTTAAAGATATAGGTACTGATTACCAAATTGCTTAAAGTACGGACTCGTTTCTGTCTTTCCTTTGGATAAAAAAAGAGATTGGAACAAGTCAAAGTTCCAATCTCAACTTATCTCTCCGACGAATCCGGTCAAATCGTTTTCGCGTTTCAAGAATTAGGGGGATAACGATTAAACTAACTGCAGTGAGAGGGGGATCTCGAAGCAATTAATTTGTAGCCCAAGTCATTAACCAGTCGGTTCCTAATTTGGGTTACATAGTTATATACGTTAGAAAAATTCAGCTATCTTTTTTAATTTTAACTTTTTTTCATTTTTAATGTTGTTTTTCAATTTTAGTTTTGCCATGCATGTATGGTCGCAAAACTTCTGGAATCGTAACTGATCCATCTTCATTTTGATAATTTTCCAAGATAGCTGCAACGGTCCGACCAACAGCCAATCCCGAACCATTTAACGTATGAACATAATGAAGCTTTCCATCTTCGTCACGATATTGAATATGAGCTCTGCGGGCCTGGAAATCGGTTGTATTGGAGCAACTCGAAATCTCACGATACTTATCCTGAGCAGGGAACCAGACTTCTAAGTCATGAGTCATCGCCGCCGTGAAACTCATATCGCTGGTTGTCAATGTGATGACATGGTAGGCAAGCCCAAGCTTCTTCAAATTATCTTCAGCCTGATGAGTAATTTGCTCCAACGCATCCCAAGAATCCTCCGACTTAGTAAATTTCACCATTTCAACCTTATTAAATTGATGTAATCGGATCAATCCTTTTGTATCCCGACCAGCGCTACCGGCCTCTGAACGAAAAGCTGGTGATAAGGCAGTAAATGATACCGGCAATTTTTCTTCAGGAATAATTTCATTTCTATAATAGTTAACAAGCGGTACTTCAGCAGTTGGAATCATCGTCAGATCAGTACCGGTGATTTCGTAACCGGCTTTACTTTCCAGGAACTTTGGAAATTGTCCGGTTCCATACATCGAGGCACCGTTTACCATATACGGGGGAATCACCTCTTGGTAACCGGCTTCGGTATTTTGATCCAAATAAAAGTTATAAACGGCGCGCTCAAGCAATGCACCATCACCCATATAATAAACAAACCGACTACCGGAAACTTTTGCCGCCCGCTCGAAATCTAAGATCCCCAAATTCTCTCCAATATCCCAATGATGTTTTGGCTTAAATCCGAAGGAAGGCGTCTCACCAACTCTTCGTAATTCCACTGACCCATCTTCTGTTAAGGACACAGGCACATCATCCGCGGGAATATTAGGTAAGTGGGCTGCCAAATCATTTTCATCAATCTCAATTTGGTGCAGCTGCTCATCCAAATCCTTAATTGTTTGACCGGTTTTTTTCATTTCGGCAATGGCTTCAGAAGCATCTTCCTTGTTTCGTTTTAATTGAGAAATTTTATCTGAAACATCATTTCGAGTCGCTTTCAATGATTCGGATTTTACAATCAAATCACGTCTTTTGGCGTCAAATCCCAGTAGTTCATCAATTGTTTCAGCTTTGACTCCTCTGGTTGCAAGTTTTTCCTTAGTGTAATCGGGATCTTTTCGAATCTTTTTAATATCAAGCATAGGTAAATTGTTCCTCCTCATAGGTTTTCAGTATCATCAAGTTATTTTGAAATCAACAGCCAACATAATTAGTTTCAATGCCGACAAAAAAGAATCCTTCGTCACTGGGACGAAGGATTCTTTTCGCGGTACCACCCAAGTTCTCGACATTTTTGTCAAGCTCTCAAAGTATGGTAACGGCATACAACCGTGCGGCATTACCCGCCCATTAACTTGTGCTGGAATATTCGATAACAATTCACACCAACCATTGTCTCTCTGTAATCTACTTAATAGGCACAAAACGTTTTAATCTGTCTCGATTATAACGAATTTTTTTCCAAATCACAAGCAGTCAAATTGCTAATTGGTTTATTTTCTGATCGATCAAATCAAAGACAGCATGTCTATCAGTGTCCTTTTCAACAAAGTCAAATCGATCACCATTAATTTGAATTTTAGCTGATTTGTCATAATTTTCATACCATTGCTGATAGCGTTGATTAAGATCCTTGTAATACTGATATAAACTAGGATCGTTATCAATTTGTTCAAACGGTCGACCACGTTTCTTAATACGCGCCAACATCGTCTCAAACGATATGTTAATGTGAATCAGCAGATCGGGATTCTTACTATGGGAAGTATGTGGCAACTCCTGCATCATATTTTGCAGCAAAGAATCGTAAATATTAACTTCTGTTTCAGTTGCCCGACCAAGATCAGCATTTAAATGAAATAGCAATGAATCTTCAAAAATAGAGCGGTCCAAAACGCTTTCTTCATTTTTCCATGCCTTTTTGATATCAGCCATTCGGCGATTCAAAAAATCAATTTGCAATAGGAACGCGTATTTTTTCGGGTCTTTATAAAAAAGCGGCAAAATCTGATTATGATCAACTGATTCATAATAGGCCGGCGTTCCGAGATGTTTTGACAGCATATGAGTCAGTGACGTTTTCCCGGCACCGATCGTTCCAGCTAAAACAAGCATGTTTAAATCCCCTTATTCGTTTTTATAACAGCACAATATATTGTACTAGTTCTGAATAATGGGTGCAACATCTAGTATCAATTATTTTAAATCAGAAATATCAATTACCTGAATGTTATCTTTGCCGCCATATGCTTCAAACCATGGCGTTGCATTTTCCGAAAGAATCTTGGTTAGATCGGTAACATTCCGAGTTCCCTTACGTTTCAGCCAATCAACCAAACCATCTTCTCCATCGCGGACAAACAGATCGACGCCCTCAATCCAAGTTGCGCGCCCACTCAATACACCATTAAATTGGGCACCTGCACTCCCCGCAAGTTTAAGTTCACGCTGGAAGATATCTGTTGGAACACCGGCACTCAGGAAAATAAACGGTCGGGTTGCTTCATCACTTAATTGTTTGAGATATCCTTTTGCTTGATTCTCAGTATAGGCCGACTCACCGGCACTCGCCTCCCAGCCCTCGATGTACGTTGGGTTGAATGGTACCTCCATTTTTAAAACATCGATATGATATTTATCCTGGGTAAATTCTTTCATAGCCCGAAGAACAAAATCCGGCTTTTCTTTGGCAAATTCCAATGATTTACTATTATATCGATCATCATAAGTCACAATCTCAAAAAATGTCGGCGTTTCGGCAGCCAGTCCTTCAGTACCATACCGTTCTGCGAAGGCTTTCTTTTGGTCGTTAATTTCATCAGGATCATCCGGATTAAAATAAAGTAATACTTTTAACGCGTCCGCACCTTTGGAAACCATAATCTGAGCCGATTGATCAGGAATCAAGCTTGGTAGTCGGCCGGGCTCGTTGGCATCATAGCCGGTCTTTTCATAAGACATAATCAAACCAGTGTCTGGATCTTTCGCTTCAATACCCTTAAAGCCCATTTGCTCATCCAGTAAAACGGCAGAACTCAACGGACTTAAAATGCGGGAAACGACTTCTTTAAAATCATAAACCATCTTCATACTGAAAAGTTTTCCGTATTTTTCTGAAGCTGTTTTCATCATTTTGACTAACGATCCACGCTGATCTAACGCCAATGCATCAATTTTTCCTTCATCATTGGTTAATTTCAACATTCTTTGATATTTGCCCTTTGAAAGGAGCTTTTTTGCCATAAATCTCACCTCATATTTTTAATATACCAATTATTAGATTCTATTTAGTTATTATACTCTACCGCAATTGTTCTGTACAATAAAAATAATTGGACTACCCCAATATGGGATAGTCCAATTATTGAAAATGAGATTAATTATCATTTAGTTTTGAAAGATCTTCCTCTTCGTGAGATGGGGAAATATCAACCTTTTCAAGTGGGATGATTTTCGTATGCTTTTTCAGTTTATAGCCAAAATACAAAACCAGTACCAGTGGCACACTAATATACGTCACTAAAATTTGTGTCCAATCAAAATGCATAAATGCACTTGGATTTTGTCCCACAATAACCAAAATACATAAAATCAAACAAAGAATTGGGCCGAACGGGAACAATTTGGCATGGTACTTCAATTCCTTCAAATCGTGCCCCTGCTTAACAAAAGCCCTTCTAAATCGATAATGCGAAATAGCAATTCCAAACCAGGCAATAAATCCGGTCAATCCGGACGCGGCTACCAGCCACATGTAAATCTTTGGTCCGGCAATACTTGAAATAAATGTCAGAAGCGATACAACCGTTGTTGCAATCAAAGCATAGTAAGGGATGCCGTTTGCAGCAGTCTTACCAAATCGCTTAGGCGCATAGCCACTATTTGAAAGAGAGTACAACATTCGTGTTGACGCATACATTCCCGAATTGGCTGAAGAAATAACCGAGGTTAAAATAACAGCATTCATAATACTTGCTGCCGCGGCTAAACCGGCTCGTTGAAAGACTAACGTAAACGGACTAATGGCGATATCTGTCGTACTGGATCCCAACAGTGAGTGACTCGTATACGGAATAATTGCCGCAATCACGAAAATAGTCAATATATAGAATAAAATAATTCGCCAAAAGACTTCATTAATCGCCTTTGGAACACTGTGTTGCGGATCTTGAGATTCACCGGCTGTAATACCGACCAGCTCCGTTCCTTGAAATGAAAATCCAGCGACGACGAAGACACTCAAAATAGCAGGAAACCCACCAACAAAGGGAGCTTGTTTGATAGAAAAATTTCTTAACCCAATGAAATGGCCACCCATAATGCCAAAAATTGTTAAACAACCAACACCCAAGAAAATAATGATGGTCACAACTTTAATCAGGGACATCCAAAATTCCGTTTCACCAAACGCCCTAACCGACATTGCATTAATCGATAAAATAATGACTAACGCAATTGCACTCCAAATCCATTGAGGAATATTAGGAAGCCAAAATGCCATTACCAGTGCAGCCGTGCTGATATCAACGGCAACGGTAATCGCCCAGTTAAACCAATAATTCCACCCCATCGCAAACCCCAAAGCAGGATCTACATACTTAGCTGAATAGGCAGCAAACGATCCGGAAATCGGCATGTTGGTTGCCATTTCACCTAAGCTGGTCATTAAGAAATAAACCATCATCCCCATAAAGAAGTACGCTGTTAACGCCCCCAAAGGACCCGCTTGAGAAATGGCAGACCCACTGGCAACAAATAATCCGGTACCAATACAGCCACCAAGGGCAATCATTGACACATGACGCGCCTTAAGGCCCCTTTTAACCTGGCCATTGCCGTCGTTTCCATTTTCATCCATTATCTAAAACCTCATCTCTAAATTTTTGATCCGAATCAGACTACAAAAAAAGTCCCTTTCAAAAATATATTGAAAGAGACGGTAAGTGTTTTTCAACATCTTGATAGCTCCCCGTGGCGGTCAAACCACGACAGTCCTTAATTTGTTAAATTAAGTCCCAACAGACAGTCAGAAAAGTAACTGTCCATTTCGGCACTCATCCCTTTTTACTTCAGTCCCAACTTCTTTTCAAGTTCCTGAAATATACTCTTAATGAATGCGCCTCTACTCGAATACATTGATTTGTCTGATTATTTACTTTTTAACACTAAGAATTGTAACTCAATTCACGACATATGACAACAAACGTGGTTTCGTCATGTCAGCTTCAACTCATAAATCACCTTTTGACGGCCAACAATCGGATCACGCATCTCCGTTACAAATGCAAACTTTAGACGCTTTAAAAGGGCCGTCGAACGCTTGTTATCAACAAATACCTCCGCAACAATCGACTCAACCAAAGGATGTCCCCGAAGATTAGCTATGAGTCCGGTAATTGCTTCGCTCATATAACCCTGTCGCCAACAGGTCGGTGTGAGGAAATAACTCATTTCCAAATGATGATCATCCGGACGGCCGCCTTTACCGATTCGTTTAAATAATAAAATTGCACCAATTAATTGAGATCCCTTAAAAATGCCGTACGATCCAGGTGCTCGCAGCTGCCGCTTTAAGGCACTTTGAATCATCTGGGGGTTATTGATCAAGTTAAAGCCCGCACCGCTTTCAACTTCCGGCTGGGACGTTAAATCAGCATATTGGGGATAATCATCCAGGCCAAGATGCCGAATAACCAGCCGCTGTGTATAAATCGTCAATTTTAAAACCTCTCAAAACTGTTCTCCGTTAAGTATCAGCAACGGCCCTAATGAAAAACAAATCACATAGAATCAACTTAAACCTTTGTATTCACGACAAAGCGGAATCGGGCAACCTGTGGGGCAAATTTAACATAAAACATTTCTGAAATTAACAGCCAGCTATATGCAACTAACGCGGCTCCCAGTGTATCCGTGGGATAATGCGCATTCAGATAAACCCTGGAAAACATCACTAGAATAAGTGCAATACCCATCAGAATTCGTAAAATACAACGTATCGATGCATACTTAATCAACGGGATCACAGAAATCCACAAAACAGCCATAATCAGGAAAAAGCCAAGTACATGGCCGCTGGGATAACTGTACCCATTGTCTACGCCAAGATGAAGCGGCGGCCGATGGCGCTTAACAAGGTGCTTCACCACAAAACCAATGATATCCCCACCGCCAAGCGTAAAGATTGCCCATAACGCTGGAACTTTATATTTGAATCCCCACAAGAAAAAGGCAATGACAAACACCCACAATATATCCATCTTTGGACTTGCCAAAAATGATATCAGCAAATATATTTTTTCTAAAAGCTCACTTGGCGCTTTTCCTTGGATTGCAGTAGTAAAAATTGAATCCAAAAATTGCAAATAGTCGAAATTAAATGCCACCGAAATTGATAATAACAGGGTAATAATGATACTAACCAGCAGCTTAAAAGCCCGGTTCACATCCCTATCGATCATCATGTAACCTTCGTTCCCAAACATCTTCAACAATCCTCTCTACGAAATAAATCTCAGTTTTGAGTATATCACATTCATTAACGCCTTTTTTTATTCAAATTAAATTTTCCAATCTCTTAAAGTCTGATAAAATAATCAAAAAAATAGACCGATCAGTTTCTTTAATAAACGATACAAGAAAGTAATCAGTCTACTCTTTATTCAATCGTAACGTCCCCACCTTCGGAAGACAGATGATATGAAACAGCTTTCTTCTTATCCATGTTCCACGAATGATTGGATTGACCAAACAATTCAACGTCTCCGCCTTCAGCACTCACAGCGACTCGCGATTGTTGCCGGTTAAGAACCTGACCGTCTATATCACCACCCGCCGACTTTGCAGATAACCGCTTCAAAATTCGATTATTTCTGAATGAAAAATCACCGCCCTGAACATTTATAGAAACGTCCTTGAACTGATTATTTGAAATCGAAATATCGCCACCGGCTGAGGATAGATAGCTGTGGTTGTCAACAAAGCGACAGTTCTGATAATCGATATCACCGCCCAATGTGTCCTGAGAGACAGACGGTGCACTGACTCTGGTAAGCGTTGAATCACCACCTGATCCTTTTAAGTTCAAGTCTGACGCAACTTTGACATCCTGCATGTCAAGATCGGCCTGCCCTGACAATTGAAAATCTTTAAGTGATAAATCCCTTACGAAAAGCTCATCATTATTTCGACCACTAATACGTGTCAGTTTTGCTTTTCGCGGAAGTGTAATTATTGTACGCCCCTGATCATCATCTTCGGAATCAATGTTAATCCCAACTCGCCAAATATGATGCCGGTTAGGCGAATCAACCGTTAAAATATCGCCATTTTTTTGAACCTTCGTTCCGGTTGTATACGACACTTGCGTTTTGGAAACATCACCACTTCTGATTTCAATGGTATTATCAGCTGTAAATTCAATTTGTTTAACATTAGTGCCAAAGGTCTTTTGATAAGTCTTCGAGTTGTTCTTTTGACTCTCAACTTTAAAACCGCTGTCCCAATATACCGTTTGAAGGCCTGAATGGCCCAAAGCAACCACGGCGAGAATCAATCCAACAATCATCGTAACCAACCCAATAATGACCGGTTTTTTCATTTTTGTTGTCCCCTTCCGTGTTTTTCTGCTCGATTTTTTTTGACAATCTTGCTATACATCCACTTCGAGAAAACCGTGATGCCATGAATGACACCGTCTACCAGTCCTCGAAAAGCCGGTATCAGCATAATAATCGCGCCTGCAGCAATTAATCCAACGCCAAGGTAGAAAATACCAACCCAAAAGTTGTTGCTGACAACACCTAATCCGGTTACCAGAGAAACCAGGCCGCCAAAAATAACGCCAAAGCCAACACCGAAGATAGCCGCTAATATACCGACGGCAACCGCAATTGCGGCGATAAATAAACCAACCGCCCCAAACGCTAGCGGGATGGTAATCGGTGTCGACAAAACTGCCAGCACAATCAGCCAAATTGTTTTAACATCATCTTTGGGTTTATTAGCACGACTTCCTGATTGAGAAGCTGTATTCAAATTTTTAATGGAATAATCCGCCAATACCTTACGTGCCAACTGCCGTGGAGTGCCTAGTTCTCTGACACAGTCAGTATATGTGACAAACTGGCCATCTTGTAAGTACTCTGTATAGAAATCCAGCACATCGCTTTGTTCTTGAGCTCCCAGCTGCGTTAGCATTGCTTTTAATTCTTCAATATAATCATTCATGCCCCGCTTCATCTCCTAACATTTTATCAATCCCGGTTTTAAAGTCCCGCCATTCAGACTGGATCACACTAAATTGTCGTTTACCTTCCGCAGTAATTTGGTAATAACGCCGGTTACGTCCCTGGTAGGGTTCATCATAAGTGGTCAACAGTTGATTCTTTTTTAATCTTCGAAGAACCGGATACATCGTTGATTCTGAAACGGAAACCGACTCTTGAACTTTCTGTGTTAAGGCATAACCATAGTAATCATCATGCATCAACAGTCCAAGCACACATCCATCTAAAAGTTCCGAACTTAATTGGATTGCCATATCGTCACCTCTGCAATACTATATGTCATATAATATGATTTCATAAATATAGTAATTGATATGAGCTGCTTTGTCAATCATCCAGTTTAAAGAAAGCGATTAATAGATATTTCCCAATACCGGTTATCGTCATTTTCGTCAATCAACAAAAAACGAGGTTGGACAAATTTCGCTTGTCTCAACCTCGCTTTACTTAAATTTTTGATTTTCGTGACCGTTTCAACTTCCTTAAATCACGTTCAACTTTTATCCTGATCTTATTAACCAGCTCCGCAACAATAAATCCAAGCGCAATTGACCCAGCAATCCAAATCACCTCTGATAGATAGCTGAACGCCGCTTGATAATTCCCCATCGCAAAACTTTTAATTGTGTTATAGGCCTGACCGCCGGGTACTAATGGTACCAATCCGGGAACATCAAATAAAATACTCGGCATTTTCTTCCAACGTGCAATGATGACTGATGTCACACCGATGCAGAGACCGCCAAAAAAGTTGGACGATCCCAGGCCGCCCCATGTATTGATGATCACGTAATAAACCAACCAGCCCAGCAGCGCATTGAAGCCTGCGATATTTAGTGCTTTATGTGGGAGATTCACGATCAGGCCAAAACCGATTCCTGACAGGTAAACACAAATACATTTTATGATAAAAAACTCAATTGGATTCATTTCATCAACCTCATCACATAAAATGCAGTGCAATCGCCACGCCAAAGCCCAAAGCACAGGCGCTGATCAATGCTTCAATACCACGGGCAGGACCACTAATCAGATTACCGGACAAAGCATCTCTCACAGCATTGGTCAGTGGAATCCCCGGTACCAGAGGCATCATCGCACCAACGATAATATCATCCGCTTGATGTCCAAAGCCGAGCTGTACAGACATAATCGCCAAGGCTGCAACAACCGCAGCCGCCAAAAATTCACTTAAAAACCGAATCTGAACATAAATATTCAAAAAATACAGAACAGCCCAGCCGGCCATTCCGACCAAACAAGTAATCCAGAAATCAGCAATATTATTTCGAAAAACGACGGTTAACGCACCACTGACAATCCCGGCACCGATTTCCTGAACCCACAAGGGAAACGTCCCGACCACATCATCAATGTGAATGAGTTGATCATAAAAGTCGGAAATATCAATTTGCTTGGCTTCAAAAAGCCGGGACAACTCATTAACCTTGGCAACCTTTTCCAAATCAAAGGATCGCTTGTCAATCGAACCAACCTGCGCACCAACGTCTGACACGCCACCGGACATAATAATTCCTGTGACGGTCACATAGACTCGGGCCTTTGCCAAACCGGCATTTCGAGCAATCCTTAAAATCGTATTATTCACCCTGGTCATTTCTGATCCGGATTCAATCATAATGGTTCCGGCAAGAATACAAGTATCCAATACCAGCTGATCGTGTTGCCTTTTTTGTTCATATTTACGTTGTTCTTCGTCCATTAGCTTACACACCCCAGAAATCACCGGATTTAAAACTGACAATCTTACGCCACTAATTTGATTTATCAAGTGCGCTGTCATAACTGTCAGAAACGCATAAACCAATCACATCATCATTTCACAAATACGTAATGCGCCGTCTTGTACCCAATTGTCAATTGTTTCTTATCCGTCAAATTTTGTGCAACAACGGATCCCTCAAACGGGTCGTGCGAAATAATTTTTAAACGATCGCCAAGATCCAATTTAATATCTCCCAGTAACGTCAACAAATCGTGATTATCAATAAAGCGATTGACAACCACCTCTTCACCATCTTTGGCATCCATTAGCAGTTTATCATGATCCTTCTCATAATGACCATCTTTATCGGGAATAATACCGCCGTGAGGGCATCTCTTTGGATGTCCCAAAAAGTCATCCAAATGATTAATCATTTTATCGCTGGTAACATGTTCCAGTTGTTCAGCCTCACGATGCACATCGGGAAGGTCAAAATGCAACACATTAATTAAAAAAGTCTCCCAAATTCGGTGCTTTCGAACCAATTCTTCAGCATAGCGCGTACCCGTCTTGGTTAACTGAACCCCGGAATATGGCTTATGGGTGACCAACTTTTCGTCGACCATTTTGTTGACCATTTCCGTAACCGAGCCTGCCGCAATATCCAAACTGATCGCAATTTGCTTGTTGCTGACCAGTTTGTTTGCACCACCAAGTTCAAAAATAATTTTTAAATAGTCTTCTTTCATCGGTGTCATTAAATCAAAATCTCCTATATATTCTATTCTTTAGATGACAGAATTACGGGATGTCGTTTCCTCGATCGTAAATCATATCTTCATTTTCACCACGGGTGGTTTCAGCTTGGATCGTCACGTGACACATATGATATTTTTTCTCCATCAGATCATCGATTTCAGTATAAATCTGTTGCGCTTCACTGATTTTCATATCATGCATGTTAACATGGGCCGAAAAAATAATATTATGCTCATCAATCGACCATGCGTGGACGTGATGGACGCCAAAAACACCATTAATCTTCAACAAATCATTCTTGATTGCTTGATAATCAATATCCGGGGCACCCTGCATTAAAATTCGACACGTCTGCCGGATAATCGGGATTGACTCGTAAAAGATATATACCGCAACCAAAATTGTCACAATCGGGTCAATCATGACCCAGCCAAATATGTCGATCAAGACACCACCAATAATGATGGCAACTGAAGACAAAGCATCACTTAAAATATGAAGATACGTAGCCCGCATATTCAAATTATGCTTTGCACCGGCATTTAGCAAAAAAGCAGAAACAAAATTGGCAATTAACCCTATTATAGCAACAATTAGCATTAAATTACCGTTAATTGACTGAGGATGTGAAAGTCGTTTCACCGCCTCAATCACCAAAAAAACGCAAATCAAACATAAGGCAATCGAATTTAAAAATGCTGCAATGATTTCAGCACGTTTATAGCCAAAGGTGTTTCGCTCATTTTGGCGTTTTTTACTAATTCGATGGGCTGCATAACTAAATGCAATTGAAAAAGAATCCCCCAAATTGTGAAAAGCGTCAGAAATCAACGAAAGACTTCCGGATAACGCACCACCAACAAATTCAGCAATTGTAATTAGGACATTTAAAACAGTAACAAAAAAGAAGCGGCTACCGCTCAAGACGTCGTGATTATGACCATTTCCTTCCATTAGTTAATCACTCCAATCTATATGTACTATTATTATTGCATTTGTGAGCCAAAATTTCCATCTTTGGGGAAATAATTGTTAGGTGTACAGAAAAAAGCTGTCACCAAGCATTGCTTGACAACAGCCTTTCAGAGAGAACCGACATCCCTGTTGGTTTTAACTAAATTTTACTTCGTCCATACCCGAAGACTGATCCAATTTTATCATTGGATACTCAAAGTGCTTAATCGCACGATGGAACTCTTTGTTGTCATCTTACCTGCGTAATCTAACATCAATACAAACGAGAATCTAATTAACGACAAAAAAGGGTGCGGTCCTCTCTAGACTTAGAATATCATCGTCTCTACCAATAAACAATTGTTTTGTCTAGATATCGCAACGTTCTATCAATTTCTTAACTTCCTGAATTGAGGAACCATTTTGAATAAAACAATGAACCATATCAACCCAATACATATCACGATCATTTAAAGTCGATCCATCAGCCAAACTTGTCTTGCTGGGGACCAATCCTTCTGTAATATAGTCAGCGATCACTTCCGGTGTTACGTTAAATTGCTTTGCTGACTCTGCTAGTGAAAGTTCCATAATTTTACCTCGAAAAGTTCAAAATTTAAGATTAGTTTAACAGCTTTTTTAATAATTGCAACCGTTTTCGCTCAATTAGTTTTCGACCATTCGCCAATTGCCCTCGGCTGCTTTTGATATTTGATTAATAAAATGCAAAATCGAAGCTGCACGGTCCTTATCGTAGGCTGTTAACAGATTTAATCCCTTACCGGTTAAAATCGGATTACTTAAAGAAAAATCACTGCCATTTTTTTCACCGGTTGAGAATGCAAGTACAGTTTGCCCATTGTCAATTTCGGTAATAATAAAGAACAAACTAAAATCATCATCGTTCTTCATATAAGCCGGCATTGCCCAAATACCCTCACTGATTTGAAGCAGTTCTTCATTTTCAAATCGATAGTCCTTGTGATTTTCCTCGGTAACCGGCCGATCAAGTACAAATAACATGTTGTCAAAAACCGGGTTGCCTAATTTAATGTTGTCTTCCATTTAAATCCTCTTTCTACTTATGATGCTTATGATGATGCTTTGAATCATCATTTTTCTGTGTTGATAGTAAGGATGCTGTAACAATTGCAATCGTTGCATTCGCCGCAATTGCAACCACACTCATAATAGCCGTCGCCGTATTTTTCTTCATCATTTAAAGTCTCCAAATACAATTTAAAAATCAATTATAACAAATTCCATTCTGTTTGCAATGACAATCAAAAGCGATTCTTTCATTCGCTTTCATAATCATTGTAAATCACGGTTGAACTATCTAATGAGGTTTCAATACCCGTGCTAAAGATGCAGCTGTATAGGATTTGGTAACGTTTAAAATGCCTGATGGAACGCCCTCATATAAAATTTGGCCGCCAAAACTTCCTGCATCCGGACCAACGTCTATCAACCAGTCAGCCTGGGTCATAACGGTCAGGTTATGTTCAATCAAAATCAGTGTATTCCCTTGATCGATCAATTCATTGAATAAGCCTAACAATTTATCGATATCCTGCATGTGCAGTCCAGCTGTCGGCTCATCCAAGAAAATCATATTTCCCTGGCCATTTAATTGAGTGGCCAAAGATAATCGCTGCAATTCACCGCCGGACAACGTTGTTAATGACTGGTTTAGTTTAAGGTATCCGAGACCAACCCGCTGCAGATCATGGATTCGCGGCCCGATGACCTCATCATCGACAAAATTTTGGCTGGCCTTATCTACACTCATTTCAAGGACATCCGCAATTGTGTGTCCCTGATACTGGTAGGATAAGGCTTCCGGACTGTATCTTCGACCGTGACATGCTTCGCACACCTGAACGACGGGATCCATAAACGCCATATTCGTGATGGTCACGCCTTTCCCCTTGCAAGTTGGACAGGCACCTTTCCCGTTATAACTAAAGAGGCTGCTTGAAACATGGTTTGCTTTGGCAAAACGTTGCCGAATTTTATCAAAAATCCCCAAGTAGGTTAACGGCGTCGAGCGAAGGTTAACGCTGGCAGCATGTTGATTCAAATTGATAACCGGTGTTTTAATCCCATCCATTAGCGCTTGAGCCAACGAACTTTTACCGGATCCGGCAACTCCGGTCAAAACGGTCATAACACCCACCGGGATATTAACGGAGACGTCTTTCAAATTATGTGTCCGAATGTGCGTCCGTTTAAGCCATTCACCAGATACTTTTCGTGGCGTTTTTAACTGATAAGGTCGACGAAGATAGCGCCCCGTCAAGGTATCGGATGAAAGCAGCTCCTGAAAGGACCCGGTAAATGTCACCTGACCACCACCGTTGCCAGCCACCGGCCCAATTTCGACCGCATAATCCGCATCCGTCATCATCAATGGGTTATGTTCAACAATTAAAATAGTGTTGCCACGTGATTGCAATTGACGCAGCGCCTGCTTTACCAGCCGAATGTCGTGGGGATGAAGCTCAACACTTGGTTCATCCAGAATGTAAACCAGATCCGAAAGTGAACTGTTTAAATATTTTGCAATTTTAATTCGCTGTGCTTCTCCGCCAGATAAGCTGTTGGTCCCTCTATTTAAAGACAGATAACCCAGCCCGATATTAATCAACGAGTTCAGCATCGTTGTTAATTCACGAATAATTGAAACAGCCAGCGGCACTTTGATGTTTTCCAAAAAAGTCACAACTTCCGAAAGGGTCATGGAACACACATCCGCAATATTTTGACCATCAATGTGATTGGACCTGACCAACTCATTCAACCGGGTACCGTGACAATCGGGACATGCCTTGTGCGTAACAACCTTGGCAATTTCCGTTCGATGATGCTTAGCTTCGGCCTTATGTAAAATTGATCGTCGAATCCTCGGCACGATCCCTTCATATAAAGCTGTTTTATGCCACGCTGCCGGCGCTCCGTGTAATTGTTGCTGTGGTGCGTGCATGAGCAATTCCCACTCTTTTGTCGAGTAATCTTTTAGAGGCTTATCGTTATCAAAAAGGCCACTATCCGCATACCGGCGCCAGCGCCAAGTATCAACACCGAAACTGACGAAGGTAATTGCGCCTTCATTCAGTGATTTGTTTTTATCGACCAGAGCCGACTCATCAATATCATCAACGTAACCAAGCCCCTGACAGGTTGGACACATCCCTTGAGGCATATTAAATGAAAAAGTGTCCGAATAGCCAATAAATGGTTGACCAATTCTTGAAAACAGCAATCTCAGTAATGAGTAAATACCGGTATAGGTTGCTACCGTTGACCGGGCATTTTGCCCAATCTTTTTTTGCTCGATCACAATTGCCACGGGTAAATGATCAATTGATTGCACATTCGGCTGACCATACTTAGGCAGATATTGTTGTGTAAAACTCGGGAATGTTTCATTTAATTCCCGTCGTGACTGAGCGGCAATCGTATCAAATACCAATGACGATTTTCCGGCTCCGGATAGACCGACAAAAACGGTCGTCCTTTTTTTAGGAATTCGAATGTCGACTCCCTTAAGATTGTTTTGGCGGGCACCATGAACCGTAATTTCACCATTAGCGAATAACTCTTTTTCAGACATGACAGGACTTCCTTTCAAAAAAATGAGTTTATCAAGTATAGAACAGAAGCAGGACACAATCAAGGTGGCAATCCACTAGGAATAAATAGAAATGTCTACATATGTAAAAGAGGGAAATAATAAGCCGAAACAGATCGATTATCTGCTCGGCTTTAATGAAAAGTTCAATAAAATTAATTTATCCCGTGAAAATACTGACTGATAATGTTGCCTGCAACCCAAATAACAGTTCCAAACGTTAAAAAGAAAATTGTTTTTCCGGTCAACTGACTCCTTCTATAATCATTAAATCCCAGAAGACAGAAGAACAGGATACCAATTATCATTAATAAAGCAGTCATTTTATCCCCCTCTTACTCTCGAAATTTCTTAATCCGAAACAAATCATAGATGAACATTAATAATCCAAAAAGCGCACCGGCTAATATCCATTTAACGATTTCGTGGATGGATGTCAACGTTCGAATCGGCCGGGTTCCATCAATAAACCAGTTGGTGATTGACGTAAATAAAAACATGGTAGTGCCAAAATAAACTGCCATACCTATCCCACGCTTAACACTCTTCTTAACAGCATCAGCATAATTCTGTGCCCTGACCTCTTTATCAGCAAGATGTAATCTGTTAGTCGCAACTAACACATACCCATTTATACCATAAATTGGGACAATTAAATTTGAAAACACCAGAATCCAAAAAGCGTTCTCAAGATGCCTGATTGAAATAAGCAAAATGATCAATGTAGATATCAGAAGATAACTGACAAGCATTAAATAAGCGTTGCTCCCAATTCGGCTAACCTCCTGTCTAGCATGTTCATCCAGTACACCCGGAATGCCATAAAAATGTTTCAATATTTTAGTACCAAATGTTTCCTTAACTTTCATTATCCTCAACCTCCCAAAACAATGTATTTAAATCTGTTCCCAACACTTTGGCGATACTGATACATAAATTCAAAGATGGATTGTATTTATCATTTTCAATCAAATTAATCGTTTGTCTCGCAACACCCACTTTTTCTGCCAAACTAAATTGGGATAACTTCTGCTTCTTCCGATATTCCCTGACTCGATTCAAAGCACCACCCCCCTTACTTTGGCTTATGACCATTAATGAGCATTGTTCTAGTGTGTCATATATATGTGTCTTTTTATATTGACAATATAATCTATTCTTCTGAAAATGTCAATTATATATGACAAAAAGTAAAAAAAGAAACCACAGCAATTTCAAGCTGTGGTTCTCTTTGAACAACTTACATTCAATTTTTAAACATATAACAAGCTCGGATCCTTTGCCGGTTTCTGCATATGATGGTATAAATGGTCACCAATCATCTGCGAACCCACCGTCTTGAATCCCTTGCGTGCATATAATTTTTCTGCATCGGGATTTTCTAAATCAACGTTCAACCCTACCACTGATTTACCATCATTTAATGCCATTCTTGGAACGGCAGCCAATAGCTTGCTTCCAATACCGTGACCTTGATAATTTGGGTTAACTGCAATTGAATCCAAATACCATTCATCGGTGTTCGTTTCTGAATCAGGGATATAAGGTTGTTTAAAATCGGCACTTTGCTTTGATAAATTAATCAGCACCTTGTTGATATCGTCCTCATTTTCGCTGGGGTAACCAAACACTACCCCAACAACTTGGCCATCGGCCTCGGCCACCACCGTGGATGCTTTGTCAGAAAGATAAGTCTTTGTCTGATAAGCCCTGGTGATGACCTTGGCGAGTCCAGGTTCGGGAACGTCTTCTAATTCATCAAGTTGCATTTCATCAAAAATAATATCAATTAGCGGCGCTATCTGGCCCGCATCATCCTGCTGTGCTTCTCTTACGGTTATCAAAAAAATCCTCCTAGATATAATCGTGTTTTCACTTTGTTACATTATATCTTACAGAATTTTCCCATTTTTGTCAAAATGAAGAAAGCCAACAAACAGGTTAATGACGGCCAGCCAACCGATTCATCAAGGCTTTGTCTTATTGATCCGACGTCTCTTTCTCATCTTTTTCACCATCTTGTTGATCATTTGAAAATTGACCGGCCTTTTCTCGATGAAGTTCATCTAATTCATTTCGAATTTGTCCCAGAATTTCAATTTCCAACTTTTGAATTTCAAGTGTGTGTGGTAATTGATTTTGAGTTAAGTTATCTAATTTTGCATGTAAGATTCTCAATTCGTGTTCGGACTTCAAGTTAACATGATAGTCATTTTCGGAATTCATTCGGTCACGATCGGCAGCCCTATTTTGACTCATCATAATGATAGGCGCCTGAATTGCCGCAATACAACTCAATCCCAAATTAAGCAGAATAAATGGGAACGGGTCAAAGTGAATGCCGAATAGACTGGCCCCATTGACAAACATCCAAGCAATTAACACAAACGTGAAAATACCGATAAATCCCCAACTACCACCAAAGCGGGCAACAGCATCCGAAACACGCTGGCCCATTGTTAGCGTCCTCTCCAAATTCTCGTTCACATCAACAATTTCATAATCATCACTTTGCATCGCCCGAGTGAGTCGCCGATTGATTTTTCGAGTTTGCTTCACATCCGATTTAACCATTCCGTCAACACGCATCAACTGATATTTCAATAAATCGTGATCACAAATAAAATCCGTTACCTTTGCGGACGGGTACTCACTTTTAATTAAATTCCGGGTCGCCGGTTCTAAATCCCTTAAATACCGTCCATCAATCACCATATGTTTTTGATGGTCAATAAAACAAATTGCCGTTTGTTCCTCTGCCATGTGGAGATCCCCCTTGATTCACAAGTTAATCGCTAATTTTTAGTATAAAAAAACGCCTTACCAACATTATATCAGTAAGACGTTCTTAATTTAATTTCCAGTCGTAAAAGGAGCTGCCTAACCAAACACAGAACTCAATATTAAGACTGCTTATCCAACCTTAACAATCATCACAATATCATAAACCCAAGAACATAGAAATATCAGACATTATTCCGGTCAAACTCGCTAACAACACAACATTATGCCTTAATTAAATCAGTCTTCGCTTTGGATAACGCGTCTTTAATCGCCTTAATATGCTTCTGGGCTTCCTCGTCGTTCTTGTTATCCTTTAACCATGCAAGCACGGAAACGTTGTTTTCTAATTCTGCAATAATTTTTTTGACCGTCAGATCGGTCTCTTCGGTAGACATATCTAGTCTCCTCCTTAATTTGATACCGCTATCATAACGTGAAGCCGGGGAAACTTCAACCGGAATGCCTCCGATTTTAGTAAATTCTCATTATCGATTCAGCGCATCATTTTAAGCCTTGTTCTAACAACGTTACGCAGTGAGCAAGATGAGTATTATTTTAATCTAAAATCGAGCTCATATCTTTTGGTAACGGGCTTTTAAGCTTAATCTCCGATTGAGAGAACGGATCATTAAAACCTAACATCACCGCGTGAAGTGCTTGCCGATCAATTCCCATATTCATCGGGCCATGATACAGTTGATCGCCCAGTAACGGATGACCTATAGACGCAAAATGAACTCTGATTTGATGGGTACGCCCCGTGTGTAAGGCAACCTCCACCAGCATATCATCATTTAAGCGCTGCCTCACCCAATATTCGGTATCCGAAAAGCGGCCATCATCTGAAATGATCTGACCATAACCATTTGGATCCTTTGCAATCGGTTTTTGAATTCGACCATGATCCGGCAAACCACCACCACTCACAACCGCTAAGTAACGTTTATGGAGCTGTTTGGCCGCCAACAGTTCGTTTGCCAGGCTGTTTGCCAACCGATGCTTTGCAATTAATACCAAGCCACTGGTAAAACGGTCCAATCTGGTGATAATATGTGGCACCAGGTCTGTTACACCGGCTCGCACCAAATATCCTTTCACCCGATTTACCAAAGTATCGTCACGATTAGCAGGTCCCGGTACTACCGTTAAGCCTGCCGGTTTATCGACAACCAGCCAGTTATCATCTTCATAAACCACTTTGATTGGTTGTTCACTAACAGCAACGTTTGGGTCACCGGCTTCATCAGGTAAAATAACCGTCACTTGATCACCATCCGCAAGTTTAGTCTGACTATCACTTGATCGACTGTTTATCAAAACTTGCCCACTGGTCTTGATATTCTTATACATTCGATGACTGATTCCGTGAGTATTTAAAAACTTTTTTAGCGTCTTTGGTTCATTTGATTGTTTTTGCCAAGTAAATTTCAATCTAATCCTCTTTCTTTTTATCATCAAACCGATACACCAAATAAAGCATATCCAGTGCCTGAATGCCATTTTCATAAATCGATTGATCATAATTCGAGAAAAAATCGGGTACAATATGATCAAATCGGAAGCCATTTTTTTGATAAAATTTGAAGTTTTCGATACTGGAGTTGGCTGTTCCGACATATATCCGCTTATAATGATTGCCTCGACAAAGTTCAATAAGGCTTTGAAGTGCCGTTGAACCAATATGCCGCCCTCGGTATTCAGGTAAAATCGCTATATTCTTGATTTCAAGTGTCTCATCATCAATCTCAACTAGATGAAGAACGCCAACCACTTTATCCCCCACCACAATTTTAAACAATTCTCCCGAATCAAGATAGCTTTTAACCATTGTTTCATCGGGATCCGCAAGTTTTAAAAAACTAAGGTAATTTTGACGATCACGATTAACGGTTTCCAAATACACTTTCATTTCTAACAGCCCTCCAATCAGCTTTGATATTAGTTAGCAGTTCCTCCTAATTGATCATTAGACGCCTGGTCATTCTCATTCAAGCGTTGCTGAACAATCATAATCGTCTTAACCTTTTTCATGTGAAAACGTTACCCATTATTCAGTAAGAAAGTTTAATCCGTTTTCACATAAGCCTTTGTCAAACCTGACGATGTACGTTATAATATTTACTGCATAGTGATGACGATCTTCTAAACCACATTAGGCGTCTCACAAGTGCACTTGCCGCTTCTCAGAAATGAGAAGCGGTTTATTTTTTCACTACTTATTTTCAAACAATGTAAAATCTCCGTAAACGTCCGGTAAAAGTTCTGTCAATTCCAATTTTCGACTACGATTTCACGGTATCATCATATCGTACTCACTAATGTATAGAAATCGTTTGGAGGTTTATATTTTGAATAAGTTTAAGTGGAAAAGTCCGATCGTGCTTGGCTTGGCAGCTTTTAGCCTATTTTCAACCGGCGCTTTGTTAATCGCTTCTCAAGCTAGTGCTGCTCACGTGCCTGAACAAATTACCAACAATCAAAAGTTAACAACAGACGCACAAAACCGTAACGTCACATTCACAGGAACCACTGCCCTCTACACAAAGCCATCCGTCAAAAAGGGAGCCCAGGAGGTTATCAGCAAGGTTGCGCTCAAAGAACTGGCAAAATCGGATTCATCGGCCGATAATTTTGTTGCCTACCGTCAGGCAACCACAAAAAATGGTCAAGTTTATTATAAAATTGTTTCTTTTGACGGACAGTATCGAGGTTGGATTTACGGTGGCAAACACGTCGGAAAATTTGCCGGTGGTTTGGAAAAATTCACAGCTTTCAAGGAAATCCCGCTACCAAGTAATTTAGCCAAGTACACATTTAACATTGCGGCACCCGGAATGAACAACGATGGTAAAAGTGTTACATATACAGAACCCATGAACACGGTTTATGGGGCCGGCAGGACAGTTGGAGACGCCGTTGCCTATAAAAACGCCGCGTTTAAAATTGATAAAATGGGCACCAGAACTCGAGAAGGAGACACTTGGGTTCATGTGACAAGCGTTGACCAAACAGCGGCTAAACTTAACGGCTGGATTCTGTACAAAGGATTGTCCCAAGCTGAGGATCCCCTTTCCGGTACTGCAGTTCGTATCGATTTGGTTAACAGTAGCGGACAACTGATAAAATATATCGATTATCAAAAGCCAAACGCCCAATCCGGGAAAACACTCGGTCTTTCTTATTCGGATGACGGCACCGAAGTTTGGCTGTTAGGGGCCTCGGATCAGCAGAAACTCCAGGACAATATCAGAGATGCCCTGAAAGGAACCGGTTATTCATTAGAAACGCTTTCGGCCAACCAAACTGGTTATCTTGCCGAAGCAACCGTTGGTGGCAAAACATCACTAACAGCTGCACAAGCGGATTCAATACCGAATGATGCTGTTCAGATCAACATTATTAATCAAACGGATGGCGTCATTGGTTCTTTTAATTATACCAAACCGGGTGCTTCTGCCGGCCAATCACTCGCAGCAACCGATAATGGAACCACCGGACTCTCAAGTGATGATCAAAACGCCATCCAGGCTGATATTAAGACGGCACTTAAATCTACGGGTTATTCATTAAATGCTTTATCGTCCTCGCAGCTTGAACAACTGGCTAACGCCCAATTCGGAAATTCAGTGTACCTGAAAACAACGACCAAGACAACAGACATTTCGGATAACGCTGTCAGAATTAATTTCGTCGATCCTTCAACCAAAAAAATCGTCACTTCCATCGATTACACAAACACTGATGCAGACGATCCGGCACCTAAAGGATCCGACTTGGGCGTTCAATCCGGTAATAACTGGACATTAAAATCCGAAGACAATACCGCGATTACGAACGAAGCAATTACGACTTTGGATGGAACCGGTTATTCATTAACTGATAATAAATTGTCGGATGCCGATCTTGCCACAATTGGTGCAGCCAAATTCGGCAGCTCGGTTAGTATCAATGTCAGTACCGATAATGCCCAAGCTACGACAAATCAGTCATCAACTCATTAATTATTGAAGGGACGAAATCAAATGAAGACTCGTTTAAAGCCAGTCGCACTGCTTTTATTTTCTTTTATTAGTATGCTTTGTCTAACACAAGTTGTCTCGGCAGACGTTCTCGACGCGCCCGATCCTGCCAACAATATTCCCCAGGTTAACGCCGGTAACGTGTTGAAAGATTACACCCAGAAGAACCTTAACGTCATTGACAACACGACACCCAAAGGAAACATGGATCGAAAATATATTGAAAGAACGATCGATGAAAACGATCCGGGAACTGTTGAATCTTATTCGACAACGCCGGATAGTACCCAACAAACCACTTTACAAACCAAATTATATCTGCCGGATGGCTTCAATGTTACCAATTATCAGCATGGTAACTTTCAAAGTGTGACCCTTGACGACTCTGGAAATATGTATTTTATTGAATCAAACGGAAGCGACACAAATTTAGGCGTCATTGTTAAATATAATTTAGCAGATTTAAATAAATTAGGTGCCGGTTCCGACCCGATGATTGTCTGGAATGCTTTTAACTACTTTAACCCCTACACAGACGAAGGCGTTCAACATAATCAACAATATGAGGATGCTTATGAACAATTAAAGGCACCAAATGCCGACCTCAAAAAAATTAAATCCGAGGTCCAAAACCTTCAGTCAACAACAAGCAAAAAAGATGCTACCAAGGCTAATCGACAGAAACTGTCTGCATTGGAAAACCAACTTGAAACGGATCAAAAACAAATCAAGCGCATTAAGCAACAGAATCCTGATCTGTTTAAATACGCGGCAGTTGCCCAGGCAGCTCAATTAAGTCCCCAAGTCGACATCGGTCACGGTCAAACGCTCTCTTTTAATCCACAAAATAAACACCTTTACATTGTAGAAGATAATACGCTCACGGATTTAAAGACACGCAATCAAAACAATACCGTTTTGGAAATGACAACGGACTCCTTAAAACCACTTCGTCAGTATAATTTTAAAATGTACCATGGTGATTCCGGAAATTTACAATTACACACCCTGACATTTGATAAACAGGGTAATGCCTACTGGGGTCGAAAAAATGGTTTAGGGTATATGTTCTTCTATGGTCGTTTGGACCAACACGACGTCCAGTTCCAGGCTGCCCCAACCTACTTTAAGAACCGTGGTGGATCCCCAAACCAGGGTGTCAGCTATAATCCGGCAAACGACCGGCTTTACTATGTTACAGATGATATTTTAACGTCCATTCCAACCCAGTCAGTCCGTGACGGCAGTTTTACTGCCAATGATATCCATTACACCGCGTTTACTTCCAAACGTGAATGCGAAAGTCTAACCTTTGATCAACAAGGATATGGCTATCAACTCATGTTATGGCCGGCCGAGATACTCAAATCAAGTACGCCGTTGGACTAAAAGGCGGTTTAATCCGCGACGTTATCCGTTACCATATTTTCTCAGACAATCATCTCCCAACCTCTTGCCGAAACTAGTATAATAACCATTGAGACAGCAATGCTGATTCTGGGTATAGGTCTCAAATAAGTAGTTGGGAGTGGATCCTATGAGTGACAAGAAATTTATTATTTCAACGACTGAACATATTCCAGGTAAGGAATATGAAGTGATCGGAGAAGTTTTCGGCTTAACAACTCAATCCAAAAACGTTGTTAGAAATATCGGCGCCAGCTTAAAGAACATCGTTGGTGGCGAAATTAAAGACTACACGAAGATGCTTGACGAAGCCAGGGAAGTTTCTGTTCAACGCCTACAGGCCAATGCAGAAAAAATGGGTGCCGATGCCGTGGTGATGATGCGTTTTGACTCCGGGTCGATTGGTGCCGATATGCAGTCGGTTGCTGCGTATGGCACAGCCGTTAAGTATACAAACTAATTTAAATTTTCTCTAACAAAAAGAAGAAATTCACCAGTTTAAAATATGGTGAATTTCTTCTTTTTTATAGCCCTTTTAAAGCTGATCAATCGGCGATTTCGCTAAATCAGCCTGCTTTTGCAACTCATTTTGAATCAGATTAACCCCTGCCAATAAATCATGTTCACTCATTACCAGTGGCGGCAACAATCGTAACGTATTATGTTCGGCTGATAGCGTCAATATGCCCTGTTGTTGCAAATCGGCAATGACATCGCCTACTTTAACGTTGCCGGTTAAATGAATACCGATCATTAATCCCAAACCGCTAATATCTTTAACAATCGATAACGGCTTCAATGCTTTTTCCAATGCGTCAAATACAACCTGACTTTTCACCTGAACAATCTTTAAAAAGTCTGGTGTCAATTGTTGCAGAACACCCTTTGCCGAAGACAATGCGATTTTATTGCCACCAAAGGTTGTCCCGTGTGAACCGGGGCCAAACGCACTGGCCAGTTTCTTTTTACCGAGCATCGCACCAATTGGCAGCCCATTTCCCAACGCCTTGGCACATGTCACGATATCCGGGTCAACGTCAAACTGTTCATAGGCAAATTTCGTACCTGTTCGGCCAATCCCCGTTTGGACTTCATCGACAATCATTAAGATACCCAGTTCATGACATTTTTGTGAGACAGCTTTTAGCCAATGACTATCTCCCGGCACAACACCGCCTTCTCCTTGAACAATTTCAAGAATGACTGCTGCATAGTCCGACGTCATTTGATCAATCGAAGAAAAGTCATTGTAAGAAGCAAAATCAATTCCCGGAACCAGGGGTGCAAAACCGGCTTGAATATCCGGATTACCAGTCAAAGACATTGATCCATAAGTCCGGCCATGAAAACCGTTCTTAAATGCCAGAACCTTTGCCTTACCCGTATACTTTCGAGCCAACTTAAAAGCGGCTTCATTGGCTTCAGTCCCCGAATTACAGAAGAATGCCAGCATCCCTTCAGGTGCCACCATTTCAGCTACATCATCCTGCAGCTGGCTTGGATAAAGATTTGATGTATGCCAGACCTTGCCAAGCTGCTCAACAACATTCTGTTGAATCAATTCATTGCTGTAACCAAAACTGCAAACCCCGATACCACTGGTGAAATCCAAATAGTCTTTGCCATCATTATCTACCAAATGCCAATCGTGACCGGAAACCAGTTCCATTGGGAATTGTTGATATGTTGGAAAAATATGCTTCATAATTAACTTCCTTCCTAACCCTAACCGACTAATTGATTCTTCAATAAGGTTGTGCCGGCACTTTGTAGTTTATTTGTGATCGTCACTTTTTTAACACCATTTTGCAATGCATCAAAAGCCGCCTGAATCTTTGGTTGCATCCCGGCCGTAATCAGCTTACTTTTAAACATCTTATTTGCTTTTTGTCTCGACAAACTTGACAGAACGTGGTTTTCAACCATCACTCCTGGAACATCGGTCAATAAAATAAACGCTTCTGCGCCCAACATTCTGGCAATTCCCGCAGCTGCCACGTCACCATTGACATTCAGTAGCTGGCCTGCCTGGCCGACTGCCAACGGTGCCGTGATCCCAATATGATCTTTTAAAGCCGTTGCTATGTAATCCTGATTGATATCAGTTAGCTGACCGACTTCACCAAATAACTTCTGATTTAAATAGTTTCCAAAGATGATCGGATGACCGGTGGCATTTAGTCCCAGTGCCGGTAACCCTGCCGCCGTTACCTTCTGACAGAGCGTTGGTTGAACCAGTCCCAGTAGAACCGCCTGGGTGACTTTGAGTACATCCGGGTCTGTTACCCGAATCCCGTCGATCTTTTTAACCGTTAATCCCAGCTTCTTGCTCCAAGAAGAAATTTGAGGTCCACCGCCATGAACAATCAAAATTTGCTTTCCCTCATCGTGCCAATGATGAAGCTGTTTAAAGAATTCCGGAGACAGGTTTTCGGCAGCATGTCCGCCGATTTTAATGACAATTGTTTGACCCATTTACAATGCCCCCTAACTTCGGTATGAGGCATTGATCTGAACGTATTTATACGTTAAATCGCATCCCCAAGCGGTACCGGTATCAGTACCGGCATTCAAATCAACATCAATCGTAACCACTTTTTCTGTCAATGTTTTGGCAACCTCGTTCTCACTATAATCGGCTGCCAGACTATTTTTAACCATTTGAATGCCGTTGATTGAGACACTCACACCATTCAGATCAACGTGTGCCGTTGTCTGCCCGATCGCCTGCATCACACGGCCCCAATTTGCATCGCCTCCAAAGATCATTGCCTTAACAAGATTGGATCCGACAATGGCCTTGGCTACCTGTTGACCTTCAAGTGCGTTATAGGCGCCGGCTACATTGACTTCTACCAATTTGGAAGCACCTTCACCATCCCCGGCAATCTCCTTGGCTAAGTGTGACAAGACCAGCTTAAAAGCTTTCACAAACGTCGGATAATCTTCATGGGACGATGTCAACGAGTCATTTCCGGCCTGCCCATTTGCCATCACAACAACCATATCATTTGTAGACGTATCGCCATCAACGGTAATTTGATTAAATGTCTGATTCACGGTTTCACTTAATAGGCCCTGAAGCTGATTTCCCTCAATTGCCGCATCGGTCGTCACAAATCCCAACATGGTGGCCATATTAGGATGAATCATACCTGAGCCTTTGCAAAATCCGGTTAAAGTCACCTTTTTGTTATCGATTAGACAGGTGACGGTAATGGTTTTTGCGTGCGTATCCGTTGTTAAAACCGCTTTGGTAACATCATCGGATTTTGTTAAGCCCAAACCGTCGATGCCTTTTTTAATCTTATCAAGTGGTAATTGCTCCCCGATAACACCGGTTGAAGCAACCCCAACCAAGTTTGAATCAATTTTCAATTTATCGGCGGCAGCCTTTTGCATAGCTGCTGCATCATGTGTCCCCTGCACGCCTGTACAGGAATTAGCATTACCGCTATTCATCACAATTGCCTGCAATTTATGGGCCAGGTTAATGGTTTGCTTGGTTAAAGCTGTTGGCGCAGCTTGAAATTGATTGGTGGTATAAACACCTGCAGCGTCTGCCGGCACCTTGGAAACAAGCCAGCCAAGATCATCCGCGTCCTTTTTTAAACCAGCGTGACCGGCATCTGTATAAAATCCTGCCGGCCACTCAAATGTGCTTACTTCAATGGAACTTTCACTCGTTATTTGCATAAATCGTCTTCCTCTCAATATCTTTTAAAATCGTTAAGTTTAGTTTCAGCTTTTTATCATTCTCTAATTGACAACCTGCAGACTGATTTGCCTAAGAATAGCTCCGCATGTAAGAGATTCATTTCAAAAATCCAAAGTCGGGATTTCCGAAATGAACGTCTTACACTCCGAACGCTAACCACTTTGATCCGCACACTACACCAGCATCTGTTTCAACTTCAACCCGGCCGTCTGCTCATAGTCAAACATCTGATTAAAGTTCTGAACTGCTTGGCCTGCGGCACCTTTTAACATATTGTCAATAACACTGTCAATCATGACAACCTTTGTGTCCGGGTTGTAAGCCAATCCAATATCACAATTATTTGTACCAACAACCTGCTTTATCGTTGGCAAATCGGTTTCGGTGAAGTGAACAAATGGTTTTTGATCATACGTCTTATGATAGGCTTGGCTTAATTGTGCTTCGGTAACCCCATCGTTAACGTGAGCATAAATTGTGCTCATAATTCCTCGAGTCACCGGAATCAACGTGGTCATAAATTGAATACTCGAAACGGCTTTATCCCATTTATGAAGTTCCTGAACAATTTCTGGAATATGCTGATGCTGATTTGGTTTATATATCTGAAGATTGTCATTAGTTTCCGTAAAGTGGGTCGTAGCAGATAATTTTTTCCCTGCCCCGGATGTCCCCGACTTAGCGTCAACAATCACACTTTTAACATCAACCAACTGATTTTGAATCAGTGGTGCCAATCCAAGTAACGTTGCAGTTGCGTAGCATCCCGGGTTAGCGACATATGTTTGATCCTTAACTGATTCAAATTCGGCCAAGCCATATTGGGCCTGCCGCAAGTACTTCTCCGGTGCGGCCGGCTTGTGATACCATTTTTCATAACTACTTTCGGTATTTAAACGCATGTCTCCAGAAAGATCGATAACTGGAAAATGGTTTTCAAGATATGGCCGGCTAAGTTTTGATGTCACCCCTGCCGATGTCGCAAAAAAAACGACATCATTATCTGCCATGATTTGTGTCGGATCATAAGGATCAACCTCGGCATCCTCATATTTAAATACCGGTGCGACACTTTCCAAAGTTGTTGGTTCAGTTAACTTATGATCATAAATATTAATTTTTTTAATATTCGGATGATCCTTTAATAATTGATAAAGGACCATTCCGGCGTAACCCGTTACGCCAACTAACGCTGCTTGCATCCAATCGCCTCTGTGTTATTCACGTAATGTGAATATTAATGAATTGTGAATAGATTACATCTTCATGAGACAAAATGCAATACTTTTTAGAAATATTCATTATTTTTATTTATTTGATAATTTTATTCACTCATTTTTTAGACTACTCGCTTGCATCATTCTGCAACAGTTGGCGTACCTAATGAATTCAAACGCATATTAAAATAATTTTATGTATAAAAATAACGAACGGGTTTTCAGCCCGTTCGCCATTTAAATTGTCAGTATGAGTTAGTAAAAATATTGTTGTTATATCATGCAGGGGCAATCATTAGGGCTAATTCTCTAATTTAGCTTAATTGTTGCCTTATACTCCGAACATCAACCGTTTTGATCCGCACACTTTTTTAGGACTGCTCCTCAAAGCAACGTTCTGCATGTAAGAGATTCATTTCAAAAATCCAAAGTCGGGATTTCCGAAATGAACGTCTTACACTCCGAACGCTAACCGCTTTGATCCGCACACTTTTTTAGGACTGCTCCTCAAAGCAACGTTCTGCATGTAAGAGATTTATTTCAAAAATCCAAAATCGGGATTTCCGAAATGAACGTCTTACACTCCGAACGCTAACCGCTTTGATCCGCACACTTTTTTAGGACTGCTTCTCACGCTCACCAGTTAAACAAGAACCATGCTATTCTGCGACTTTTTGATCTTCTTCCACTGGAATCTTATCCAGTGCCTGTGTTAAATCAGCAATCAGATCATCCGCATTTTCAACCCCAACAGAAACTCGAATCAAGTCCGGTGTAATACCAGCTTCTTTAAGTTCTTCCTCATTAAGTTGGGCATGGGTTGTTGACGCCGGATGAATGATTAATGATTTTGCATCGGCAACGTTTGCCAATAATGAAAAGAGTTTCAAATTCTCAATTAATTGCTTGCCGGCTTTTTCGCCGCCCTTCAGACCAAGTGTGAAGATTGAACCGACACCCTTTGGGAAGTACTTTTCAGCAAGATCATGATACTTGCTGTCTTCAAGACCGGGATAATTAATCCAGGCAACCTTTGGATGGTTATGAAGGAAGTTAACAATCTTTTTGGTGTTTTCAACGTGGCGTTCAACTCTCAATGACAAGGATTCGAGTCCTTGTAAGAGTAGGAATGAGTTGAATGGACTGATTGTGGCCCCAAGGTCACGCAATGATTCTGCCCGCACCTTGGTTGTGAAAGCTCCCCCGCCAAGATCGGCGAATACCAAACCATTATATTGTGCGTTAGGTTCCGTAAAGCCTGGGTAACGACCACTGGCCTTCCAGTCAAATTGACCGTTTTCAACAATGACGCCGCCCATTGTGGTTCCGTGGCCGCCAATAAATTTAGTAGCTGAATGAACGACCACGTCGGCACCATGATCCAATGGGCGAACTAAGTATGGTGTACCAAATGTGTTATCAACGATCAGGATGATACCGTGCTTATGCGCAATGGCAGCAACTGCTTCAAAGTCAATCAGGTTAATCCCAGGGTTACCGATACTTTCAATGTAGAGTGCCTTGGTATGTTCGTTGATAGGTGCCTCAAAGTTGGCCGGGTCATCCGGGTCAACGAAATGGGTCTTAATGCCGAGTTTTGGTAGTGTCACGTTAAAGAGGTTAAATGTGCCACCGTACAGGGTACTTGCGGAAACAATTTCGTCACCCTTTCCGGCAACGTTTAAAATAGCAGCCGTAATAGCAGCTGATCCAGTTGCCAAGGTCACTCCGGCAGTTCCGTTTTCAAGGGCTGCAACCCGCTTGTCGACTACATCGGTTGTTGGGTTGGTCAGACGTGTATAAATGTTACCCGGATCAGTTAATCCAAATCGGCCGGCTGCCTGTTCCGGATTGTCAAACACGTATGATGTGGTTTGATAAATCGGCACGGCACGTGATCCGGTTTCATCAACTGTTTGGCCTGCATGTACTTGTAATGTTTCAAAATGTAATTCGTTGTTTTCTTCTGTCATAATGAGATTCCTACTTTCTTATCGACTAATAAATGTGTCCAATTTTTATAAAGTTTCTTACTGGCATCCTTCCAGGAATAATTAACGGTTCCAGAAACCGGGTCTGAAAAATAGTTTACAGGAGGATTAATTGGCAGATTCTTGTATCGGTCCCGGTAGTATTCGTTCGCCAATGTTTTTTCCTGGTATTCGGGATGCCCAGTGACATACGTCGTGTGATATGTGTTTGATGAAAGAATCATAGGTCCGGATTGCGGTGCAGTTGCAATCACTTTTAAGTCGCCAGGTAAGTTGGTTTCATCAAGAATGATCTCGGTATGTCGAGATTGCGGCATCCGTAGAAGCCCCCCGGCTCCGAAGCCTCTAGCCAAGGGAGAGTCATGGTCAACACTCACAGCAGTGAAAATACCAAATAATTTATTCGGTAATAATCGTTTTTGAATACCATAATCGAGATAGAGACCTGCTTGTGCTGCCCAACATTCGTGAAGCTGTTGTTTGACGTGGGTTTTTCCCCATTTGATAATCTTTTGAAGTTCATCCCAATAATCAACCTGCTTAAACGGCAGCTTTTCAACCGGCGAACCGGTAATAATCAAACCATCATAATACCTGTCGGCGATTTGATTCCAGCAGACATAATCCGCTTCGATTTTTTCCCGTGAGGTTCCTTTAAAGTGATGGGTATATGGATACATAAAAGTGATGTCCACATCCGAGTCAAGATGGTTGAATCCTGATAAGAACTGAAACTCCGCATCTCTTCTGGTTGGCATGAGATTCAAAATCAGAATCGACACCGGATGCGTTAGTTTTTGATTGGTCCACTGATTTTCGGCGTGGAGAAAGCCGTTTGTTGCGTTTGCTGTCATATACATCAACTCCCAAAATACTTAACGTGAGTGCAACTAGCTTATTTCAACAAATCGCCAAGCTGTTTATTGAAATGATGGTTGTATGAACTTATTTGCTCTACAAAGATAAATGACTGCTTTAATTGAAATTGGTTATGAAACAAATCAGGTTTTGTGCATAAAAAAATTCGCCCCATAGTTTATTCAACTACAGGACGAATTTTCGTGTTACCACCCTTGATTCATTGCTATTTCACAATAACAACCTCATTAGGTACGTCACCTATGTCACTCATAAACAAAAGATTAATTTTCTTCCCCGAATAAAAGAGTCGATGAAAGTCACACCAATCGATGTGTTTATATATCATAAATGCTTCTTACAAAGCATTTATTAAGAACACTTGGATATACCCTGCAATGTATCGGTTGCTACCGGATGCGCCAGCCTTTCAACCAGTACATCAGACTCGGAGCTCATCTTCACGTTGCTGCAAGCTGCTTCTCTCACCAATCGAAGCTCTCTGTTGGGCCTGCGTTTACGTTACTCTTCTCGTCAACGTCTAATAATTCTTTAATAATTGTCACTAACTTTATCATCGTTAATTTAGATTGTCAACTGTCATTTTTAAATTTAAGGTCACACATCTCACAAAACCAGTCTTCGATAGTCAATAACTATCTACAGTTCCTATAATGCGTGCATCACTACTCATGCTCTGATTGGTAGGACTTTAAACTTATTCATTTTTGACACACAAAATCGTCATCCGTGATGCCTTTTTGAGGATTATCCCTAACCAACGATATTTTATTTCTATCACAGAAACGATCATTGAATCATCATGTTTTGCTACACCAAATCTGTTTGTACGCCTATAATGTTTTATATACTTGAAAAAAGATTTGGGGATTATCATCATGGAAAAATCGATCACTGAAGATGACGTGATTTCACTCTGTGGGAAAGTCGGCAAAATATTGCTGACCAGCGGAGCAGAAACCTCTCGAGTTGAGAGTACAGTTGAATATATTGGTAAAGCAGCTCACTATGACATCGCCTGTCACGCCACTATTACCGCCCTTTTTGTCGGCACAAACAATCAGTCCCGCACTCACTTGGTAAAGGTCCGGTTAGGAGACTGGAATCTTCAAAAAGTGGATGAAATCAATACTGTTTCAAGAAAATTTGTTCGTGGTCAACTCGATTTCCATACTTTGAAAGAATCGGTTGAAAAAATTGATCGAAAAGTGATCGATTTTAATTGGCCACTCAAAATTATCGGAGCAGGATTCGTTTCAGTCGCACCAATGCTACTGTTTAAAGCTACTTGGACAGACTTAAGTTATGCTTTTTTTGTCGGCATCATTGGCTATTTAGGGGCGGTATTGGCAGGCTATCGCATCAAAACGCCCTATGTTGCGGCGGGCTGTGGCGGCTTTATTGTTGGCTTTCTGGCGGCTGCCCTTCAATTTTCAGGGCTTGGCAGCAGCGCGGGCAACATTATCGTGAGTGCGTTAATGCCACTGGTTCCCGGGGTTGCTATCACCAACTCGTTTCGAGAAATTATTGATCGAAATACCATTTCCGGTGTCGTCCGAGCAGTTGATGCTGTCATCATTGCCGGTTCAATCGGGGCCGGTGTTGTGATCGGTACGTCATTATGTAAACTGATCTTTGCATGGATCGGAGGTTAAGTCATGCACGTTCTTGTAGAATTTATTGTTAGTTTAGCCTCCACCGTTGGCTTCGGCCTGATCACCAATATTCCCAGGCGATCGTTACTTCCTGCCGGCATCACCGGTTCAATGGCCTGGACCGTTTACTATCTGGTTCTCCAGGTCAATCACGGCTTAATCCTGCCGAACTTCTTTGCAGCAATTGTCATTGGGATACTGGGAAATATCTCCGCTGTTTTATTCAAGGTACCGGTTAACATTATTTACGTCCCCAGCTTGGTATCACTTGTTCCGGGAGGCATCTTGTATCTTGGGATGAGAAGCTTCACATTGGGTCAGGAATCACATACGTCTGAATATTTATTTAACACATTGACAATTGCGATTGCTCTGGCTGTCGGCTTTGTGGTTGCCGAAGTCATTTTTTATCGAATCAAACCACTACTCATGAAATTGGTTCAAGCACAAAAAACATCAGACTGATTTATTTGGAGGAAATAACGAATGGACTTAGAACAGGAATTGATGCAACGGTTAACTCAATCCGAAGACGATATCATCCAGATTAGACGTCATCTCCATGAACACCCAGAAGTATCATTTAAAGAAAAAGAAACCCATGCTTACATCAAAAACTTTTATCATGATTTAGACTGTACCGTTCGCAATTGCGGCACCGGTTACGGTATTCTGGTCGACATTGACAGTGGAAAACCCGGTCCAAAGTTGGCATTGCGAGCTGATTTTGACGCTTTAGCCATTCAGGAAGATAACGATTTACCGTTTAAATCCCAAAATCCCGGCGTCATGCATGCGTGTGGTCACGATGGTCATACAGCGTACATGATGGTTTTAGCAAAAAATCTTATTGCTCTAAAAAATCAACTAAAAGGATCAATCCGCATCATTCACCAACCAGCTGAGGAAGTCTATCCCGGCGGTGCCAAGTCAATGATTGAAGATGGTGCTTTAAAGGATGTTGACAACGTGATTGGCATTCACGTGATGTCCACAATGCCAACCGGCGCAATCGGTTATCACCTGGGTGACAGCCAAACCGGTCGTTCAAATTTCACCGTTACTTTCACAGGCAAGGGTGGCCATGCTTCCATGCCACAACTCTCAAACGATGCCATCGTTGCCGGAAGTTATTTTGTGACCGCCCTGCAGACCATTGTGTCTCGACGAATCGAACCGGCCGATCATGCCAGCATTACGGTTGGTTCATTTGACGGTGTCGGCACCAATAACGTTATCAAGGAATCAGTCACCTTAAAGGGCGACGTTCGGATTATGAGAGAATCAACCCGAACCGTTATCCATAAACAACTCAAACAAATCATTCAAGGAATCGAATCAACCTTCGGTGTTAAAGCGGATTATCAAATTATCACTGATGTTCCGGTTCTTTACAATGATCCAAAATTTACCGTTCAAACGGTTGAAGATATCAAAACGGCAAACATTCCCGAAGTTACTCAAGTAACCGACTTTGGTGCTCAAGATCCCTCTGAAGACTTTTCCTATTTCGCACTGAAACGTCCCAGCACGTTTCTATACGTTGGTTGTGATGCCAACGATGGACAAACCCATCCCCACCACAGCCCCAACTTTTTAATGGATGAGCGCTGTTTATTAATTGCAGCAAAAGCTGCGGGAACGGCTACACTGCGATACTTATTTAAATAAGGGATTCAACCAGATAAAAAATGACTCATCAACTGACAAAACGGTCAACTGATGAGTCATTTTTTTATTTAATTAGGCTAAAACAAGCTTATTTGACAATTCTAACCAGTCTGGTATTTCCTGAAATATATCCGTTGGCAACTCTGTAACGCAGTGCCCCGACATTTGAAATACTGTTTGCATGCGAATAATCGAATCCATAAACCCTAAACAGTTTATGATTTTGTTTGGTAAAGTGACGATTCTGCTTTGTAAAGTTAACATCACTATATCGATTAATGGCGCCACGAGCACGGACGTACCTAGGGAAGCGATGCCGTCCCATGTTGACCAGCTTTCTGTTGGCAGTGATATATTTTCCATTTGGTAGAACATATCGCGTTGTCAAATGGTAATGAACTGCTTTGACCACTTTAAGAATGGTTCCTTGTTTGTAGTTTTTAACTTTATTCGTTAAATTAACCTTGCCATAAGCATTGACACCGCGAGGATTAATAACCGTCACGGTTGAATGCTTTTTGGCATAATAAACCGGACGAACATATTGCCAGTTAGCGGTAATGTAGCCCTTCTTGTTCCGATTCTTGGTAAGATGATTGACATCACGAACCTTATAACGTAAGTGTCCCGTTGCCGAACGTGCATATCCCGTTACAACAAACATTGGCCGATAAATACGTGGTTTACGTGAGTACCATGCTTTTCTGGCTTTGGTTGAGAAGTTCTTCTTACTGTATAGCCCAATTTTCTTAAGTGAATAAACCGCCATTCCTTTTTTGGCAACATAATCAGGGAATTTCGGTTGTTGATAATCTTCACTTGGTGCACCGGAAGAACTGGACGTGACGCTCGAACTGCTGGAAGAACTTGATGAACTACTGCCAGATGGTGTAGATGGCGTCACCGGCGTTGTTGGTGTCGTAGGGGTGGTTGGGGTGGTACCGCCACCGGAAGTGCCACCAGAGTTTTTAACAGTTAAAGTAACCCAACGCTGAAGTTGGTTACCATTTTCACCAGTAACCGTTATCTGAAATTTATAAGACCCTACCTTTGTTGGATCATATGAACCATCGGTAATTGCATACCTATAATTTTGTCCTGTTGGATCATTATAGTCTCCTTGGTAATAGCCACTATTACCCTTCTTTTGAACAAAGTTATCGCGAATTTGATCGGAACTTATGTCAGCTGCTTTAGGAAAGTTCTTTCCTTCAGTTGTTGCGAGGTCAATGGTCCGATCTTGTTCTCTAAAGAATGGGGTATAACCCGTAGGATAGCTTTGTTGATAGACCAATGTTTTTGAATTTGATGATAATAAGTGACCTTGCTTATTCTCAACGGAAGTTTTTATAGTTTGCGGTCCATCCTTCATTTTTGCATCAACATAAAAAGCTATGTTAATAGTTGGTTGCCCTTCAGAGGAAGGCCTAACAGGTGGTAATTGAGAGGACGTAAATACAAGGCCACCGAGATGCTTAGGATCTGACTTTAGTCCGGGATTCTTAATCACGTTTGGAAAGTGCACCCCATCATTCGGCGCTATAAATACCAGCGCATTATTAGGATCTAGGTCTTGACCATTTTCGGGCCAAATATGCCATACTATGTTTGTCGGCCGATTAGTAACTGGTAAGGCCAGTTGAGCATATGCCAACATAGAATCCTGATTGTGTACGTAATCGATTGCGTTATTTGAGGGGTCATTATCAAGCCAATTATCAGAGAATTTGGCGGATTCAACTGGATCAAGGCCATGCTGACCATGCAATGCCGCCCCGGTCGCATCCCCCCAAATCGCAACAGTCGTTGTTGTCGGTGTGGGGGCTATTGTTGAGCCACCGGATGAATCCTTAACGTTAAATTTATATGTCTGGGTTGCAAGTGGGTTAGACTGCCCATTTAATGTAAAGTCTGCCGTCACACTTGCATCCGCTTTTTGTTCTGCAGTGGTTTGGGCATGACCCGCCAAATTGAATTTCAATTGCTGAATTTTGTCAAAATTGGCATTTTGTTTAGCCGTGATGGTAATTGAATTGTTATTAGCATCCCTCGTTATAGAAAACAAGTCATCAAAAGACTGTCCGGAACTATTAACCTCCCATGAGGGCGTTAAGGAATCAATATCAACAGAATTAGATGAAAATTTGACAGTGAACTTATCCCCTGAATGAATGCGCTCGCTTCCCGCCCCCCTGAACATTTATGCCCAAGTCAAGGCTGACTTTATCACCGTTCCCAAGGATCACACCATTTGAGTCTGATAAACCTGAATTAATTATAATATTGCCTTTAGTTAGAGGGCTTGAACTCTTTGTAGCTTGGTTACTTGTCTGCACGACTGCATCAGCGTTTGCATTCGTACTCGGCTGTGCCATTCCCAGCGAAAAACTAAACAGTGTCACACCTACTATTGCCAAGCTCGTTTTATAAAGCGTATGTAAACTATAATTAATTACTTTTTGATCTTCCAATTTCTAATACCTCCATCAAAACATTATTATAGGATATGAACTATCCAAACATAATTGTAAACTTTCGCTTTGAATGATTCAATACCTCAATTGTAACTATTTTGTATACAAGCCCTTATTCCACTAACTAATCTTTAGCAACTCAAAGCTTGTTCAATTTCTCACACTTCAACAATTGCGTTATAGTGGACATGTAACGATAGATCAAAATCATTTCAGCATTGGAGGAATTTTTGTGAAAACAGTCTTAATTCTTGGTGCAGCAGGCCAAATTTCAACTTACTTAATTGCCGACCTGCTCAAACAAACCGATTACAAATTAAAGTTATTCGCCCGTAATGCGTCAAAACGAATTAAAGTAACTGATCCGGATCGGGAAACTTTAATTGATGGTGACTTTAACGACAAACATGCCTTAAATGACGCCCTTGATGGCGTAGATGCCGTCTATTTAAATGAAATGCGTGATTTGGAAGCTGTTGAAAATATCGTTAAACAAATGGATGCCAACGGTGTGAAAAAAATAATTGTCGCAACTGTTTTGGGCGTTGAAGATGAAGTCAGAGGCAACTTTGGTCAGTGGAATAATGCCATGATCGAAAGTTCAATTACGCGTCGAAAGAAAACCGCTGCCGTTCTTAGAAAATCCGATTTGGACTACACCCAATTACGATTGGCCTGGTTATTCAATGACGACAACAATACCGATTATGAAGTTACTCAAAGCGGTGAACCATTTGGCGGTACTGAAGTTAGCCGTCAAGCGGTTGCCAAGTTTATTGTTGAAATTTTGAAAGATGATTCGGACAAGTACACCCGAAAGAGTTTGGGTGTCAACGAACCCAATACCCACTTCGACAAACCTTCTTTCTATTAAAACAGTTTGTCATTTTTCCAAAAAACAAATAAAATAGTCTTAACTCAAACGATCCGAATAAAGGAACCGACTATTCAGTCAGTCCCTTAAATTCGGATTTTTCACTATCATGATTAACTTTTAAGGAGCCAATGAAATGATTGAAACAATCACAGTCTTCGATCTTGACGGTACTCTGTGTGATGACGGGCCACTTTCAGTTTCTTCCGAAACCGTTACTGCCATTCAAACATTAAAAAAGAAAAATATTCTTCCTGTAATCGCAACCGGCCGCAGTCACTATGAAATTACCACACTCCTTGACCAGCTGGATCTGCATACTTATATTTTAGCAAATGGCTGCTATATCATTTATAACGATCGACTGATTCAAAACTATCATTTTCCAATCGATAAAATCGAATCCGTTATTCGAATGGCCAATCACTACCATGACGATGTTGGTTTCTTTAATCAGCAGGGATTCGCCATTACCGGAATGAACGAATTAACTCGAAACCATGTTAATAAGAATCATCTTGATCAAGTTCCGATCTATCCCGAGTTTTTTCGACATGAGCCCGTGAACTTTCTAAACCTTTATATTAAAGATGATAAAGAAGCCCTTTATCAGTCCGCTTTTAAAAACCAGCTAAGCATTCTTCGTTACGCTCCCGATGCAGTTGACGTCATGCCGTTGGAAATTTCAAAAGCAAAAGGCATTTCCAAAATCCAACAGCTTATTGGTAATCCCAATCTAAAGATCTATGCATTCGGTGATCAAAACAACGACCTGAGTATGTTTTCGCTTGCTGATTACGGCATTTCCATGAAGCAATCAAGTGATCAGCTCAAACAGCGTGCCACTTACATCGCTGATAGTGACCATGGTGTTTTAGAGGGGCTGTACCATTACCATCTAATTTAATTCATTTCATCAAATGACAAATTTAATCGCCATCAATACCAACAAAATTCCCATCACCGGCTGAAGGATTTTTGTAACTTTACGGGGATCAAAATGTGCTAGAATCCTTGGCATAATGGCTGCTCCTGCCAGTGAGCCAACCATAAGTAGCAGGCCCACCTGCCAAGCAATGTTGCCCTGCGTCGAGTGAAAGATCAATCCGACAATCGATAAAGCAATCAAGGCGTACGATGAGGTTGCAGCTGCTTGAGGCATGTTGAGTCCCAATAGTAACAGCCCTGCCATGACCGGACCACCACCGCTTAATCCTGCTATACCAACCATCAGACCGCTTAATGCCCCAAATAAATAAACGGTCCATGGTTTTAGGTTGGATGATGGCTTCCCCTTAAAAGACTTTCGGAGTGTCTGAACACCTAAAACAAACAAAATGATTGCAATTGCCCAAGTATAAAGTGTGACGGGGATTACACCTGATACTAAACTGCCGATAACGGTCGCTGGCAATGCCGTTATTAACAGTTTGTTGCCATAACTGAATTTCATATTGCCGGTTCGATAATGGCTATATGTCCCAACAACTAACGCTGGCAGCGCAGTAAATAGCGACGTTGCAGCCGCACTGGATGGCGATAAATGGGCAATTCCAATTAGAATTCCCAGATAAAAGGACCCACCGCCGCCACCCATACTGATAATAAAAGCGCCTACCAGAAAGCCAAGAAAAATTAATAACACCGCCAAAGTATGCCTCCAGTCTGCTCATTGCTTAACATAGATCGTCATCCCCGTAGCCGTATCTTCAACCATTGCACCTATGGGTGAAAACATTAAAATGATTTCAAAATATAAATCCCCAACACAACCTGCAGCATGGAATGCGGCTACCAAAATGAACACTGACGCATGTATGACCCCAATCCAAAAGAGTCCCCACAAGGCCAGTGTAATTAAAATCAGAGGCATTATACCGATAATCATAAATTGCCACCGCTTATACAATTTCCCCGGGTTTGTCGCATAGAGCATCCCTTTAGTATAACCATATTTAACATGATCTCTTGGATGAAATAATTTAAAAAACAAGCCATGGATCAACTCATGAACAACCATAAAAACAATTAAAAGAATAAAGATAGACCATAGTTGCCATAAATCCATTGAAAAAGCATTAATCCCAGTTAATAACACCATCAAAAACCAAAAACCGAAAAAAAGAGGAATTGCCATTAGATTTAATAATACCTGCAGCTTGACATGTCCAACAATATCAATCCTTTTATGTTGTTTCATTTCCTGCCTCCTATAAAAGTATTATGGCTTATTGTATCATGTGGTATATCCAAAAAGGCCATGTTATTTCCGATTTACTATCCATCGGAATTAACATGGCCTTTTTAAAAACAGTTAAAAGATTGAAAATAAGCTTAAATCTTACCAACTAGTTGGGTGCCAGGCTTCAGTGTCTTTTGACCTGGCTTCCAGTTAGCTGGGCAGACGCGATCACCGTGTTCTGCCACAAATTGAGCAGCTTCCAACGTCCGCAATACTTCTTTGGCATTGCGACCGATACCCATATCATTAATGGTATATGAACGAACTTTACCTTTCGGATCAATGATGAAAACACCTCGATAAGCCTGACCGGCATCTTCGTCCAGCACTTCGAAGAAACGGGCAAGTTTTCCTGCAGGATCCGCGATCATTGGATACTTAACCTTTCCAACTTCTTCGCTCTTTTCATGCCATGCTTGATGAACGAATTCAGTATCTTCCGACACAGAATAAATTTCCGCACCGGCGTTTTTAAACTCATCATAGTTATCAGCCAAATCTCCTAATTCAGTCGGGCAGACAAACGAAAAATCAGCTGGGTAGAAAAAGACAATCGACCAATGTCCCAATAAATCACTTTTGGTCACTTGCTTGACGTCGCCATCTTGATAAGCGTTTACCTTAAAATCTTCAATTTCTTTACCGATAAAGTTCATTCAAATCCCTCCAAATATTTTTAATCTATATTCATTCTAAACTATTTTTCAGGAGTATACAATAACGATTCTAAATTAATATTGATTACAATCACCCTGCTTAACTAATCGGTATAAATTTTCTTAGCCAGTCCAAACGCCGACCAAGCCTTTGGCCACCCCGCATAAAATGCCAGGTGAGTAATGAGTTCAACCATTTCTTCCTTTGTTACCCCATTTTTCTTGGCCATCTTCATATGATCTTCCAACTGAGGAAAAAGACCTTGAGACATCAAACTGGCACAGGTGATCATGCTTCGATCGCGGGAAGAAAGTTCCTTTTCCCGAGCCCAAACCTGCCCAAATAAAACATCATCGTTTAATTCAGCGAACTTGGGTGCAAAATCACCCAAATGATCACGTCCTGCTGTCTGTTTTTTTACCATTATAACTATCCCTCCAATTTACGATAATCTTTATCCGAAACCGGCTCCAACCATTCAGGCGTCCCGGCGGTAATCGCAATATGTTCAAACCAACTATCCTTTGTCGCCCCGTGCCAATGCTTGACGCCATCATGAGTAACCACAACGTCTCCCGGTACCAAGTGCTGAGCCGGCTTGCCTTCTTCCTGATACCAACCTTCACCACCGGTAACCAGTAGAATTTGAAAACCGTCATGATGAATGTGCCAATTGTTCCGACATCCCGGTTCAAAGGTTACGTTACTAACGTTAACATTGACATCCGGATCATTAACCAGTCCTTGTAAATAGCTTTGCCCTACAAAATATTTGGCAAAAGCCTCATTTTTAGGACCAGCAGGAAAAATCACACCATTTTTGATAGATTCATTTTTAGCCATCATTCAGCTTCCTTTCATTTCACATCATCATTTTTCAAGTATTTTAACAACCAATTGATTATCCTTGTTTTGTTGGATAAATAGTAAATTCACTGACATTAACATTTTCGGGTTGATCCACCGCAAAGTTAACTACTCGTGCAACCGCATCAGGACCAATCCCAACGGCATTATACAAGTCATCCATTCCAGAACGAGTAGCCGTATCACTAATTGTATTCAAAAGTTCCGTGTTAATCGCACCCGGATAAAGTGTAACCGTTCGAATATTAGTCTTCTCTTGGGCACTCTCCATTCGAATAACTTCCATCAAGTTTCGAACAGCAAATTTTGTTGCACCATACACACCTGCACCCGGAAAACTCTTTAAACCGGCAACGGAAGAAGTTGTGATAATTTGTCCATGCTTTTGGCTTGTAAAATCGGGCATAACCGCAGCAACACCATTCAAAACCCCTTTTAAGTTAATATCAATCATTGCATCCCATTCTTCTGTGTGTAACGCACTAATAGGTGAGCTCGGCATAATCCCAGCATTATTAAAAATGACATCAATACCGCCAAACTGTGTTTTAGCCAATGCTACTAACTGTTTAACATCCTCGGGATTTGTTACATCAGTTACTTTGTATACTGCCTGATTCCCGTCTCCCTTAATATCGGCCACAATTGCTTTTAATTGTTCCTCTCTTCTTGCCCCCAAGACAACTTTAGCACCATTTTTAGCAAGTAATTTTGCACTTGCCTCACCAATACCGGACGATGCACCGGTGATCACAACCACTTTATTTTTAACTGACATGTTATAAGCCTCCTGAAATCCAGCGTGTTCACTATTCCTCATTTTTTAGGGATTCAAACCTTAACTTTACACCAAAGCATTTTGACGCTTATGCTTTACAAACAATACCTTACAACTTAAAGTGGACTTTAAGTCAATCAATTATTTAAGAAATGAGGAAAATTGATGCAGGAAATCGAAAAGAAAGTCACTTATTCTATTGGTCAATTTGCCACCATAGTTGGTCTAAGCGCCCCGACCATCAGATATTATGAACGTGAAAAATTGTTGAATCCTCACCGTGATCACGCAGATCGACGTTATTTTACCGAAACAGATGTGAGCTGGGTTAAATTTCTTCTGCACCTAAAAGGAACCGGCATGAGTATCCAGGAATTGAAATTGTATGTTAAATGGCGGGCCCAGGGTGACGCCACCATCCCCAATCGGCTTGCCTTACTAAAGGAAACCCGAAACGACTTTATGGAAAAGTACCGTCAAGTGCAACATCACCTTCAAATCCTTAATGACAAAATCTCTTGGTATGAGAAAAAAGAAACCGGTGCCAGTCATACAGAAGAACCCTTTGGAGATTATCTGACCCGGATTGGTCATTCCGAATAAACAGTTTACAAAATGGCTTTTACACGATAAAGTTGATTATAGGGGTTGACCACTTTGGTCTCTAACGATCAGCTCTACATCATTAGACACATTGAGCGAAAGGAAACTGCGATGAAGAAACTACTTCTAACTTCGTTAATATTTGGTTCATTGATTGGACTGGCCAATTACACATTCATGGCAAGCGCCAGTTCACAGCCTAAGAACGTTAAGACCAGCTCTATCAGCAAATATGAAGGTACTTTCAGAAATAAGTTTTACAGAGTCAAAAAAGAATTCAAAGTCAATTTGAAATTTTACGATAAACAAAATACATCAGTTGTTAAAAGAGCTATTGTGTTGCCAAAAGGAACTGTAATTGTCAGTCATGGCGAAAAATATTATAAACATTACATCGTTAACAACGACTTCAACGTTCACGCGCTGCGTCATAAACTGCAAAGGGACATCAGTAATGATAACAATAGTCAAACTAGTCGGTTAAGTTTTGAATCTCGATTACCGGCTTCAAAAGTCACCCGGATTACAGAATCAGGACACCATCTTCCAAATAATGACTGGGTATTTTCAGATCAACCATTAAACGGCACTTCCGGCCACCTAAAAAAATAAGGTTCGCCTAAAACTGAATTGTTTATTTAAAAAAGGAATCCGTTCAGTCAGCGAAAAAATCGTTGACTGAACGGATTCCTTGATTTGTCAATTTAAACGTTAATTCGATGGGGACTTTCCTTACCGGAAATTTCCATCAATGTGTCATCCAATGATTGTTTGACCATGTTTTTAACCGCGTGGTCAGTGTAAAAGGCCACATGCGGTGTTAGAAAGACGTTATCCATATTCATCAGCTTTGTATAAACGGGAAGTGGAATTTTATCTTCCCCAACAAACGATTGGTTAAAGATCTTTGTTTCATCTTGAATCACATCAATTCCGGCACCGGCAATCTGACCGGTTTCCAGTGCGTTAACCAACGCATCTGTATCAACAATCGGGCCACGGGAGCAATTGATGAATAAAGCAGTATTCTTCATTTTTCCAAACTGATCCTTGCCGATCATATGATAATTTTGATCACTCATATACGTATGCATGGTAATTAAATCCGCATTTTTGTAAATATCTTCCTTGGTTGTATAGTCAACAATGCCTCGAAAATCATCGTTTTCCTTAATGTCATTCCCTAAAACCCGTTTAGCACCAAGTGCCTTGAAGATTTTAGCGACAGTACTGCCGATTCGGCCAACACCGATAATCCCAACAGTTAGATTGGAAATCTCTTTTGATCGTAAGCCATTAACAACATAATCGTTTTGCCGGATTCGTTTTTGGAATTGTGGAATATGTCGAATCAAATTCATTGCGTGGGTTAACGTCATTTCAGCAACCGCCCGTGGTGAGTATGACGGTACATTGGTGACAGTCAATCCATTTTCTTTAGCATATTTCAAGTTACATGAATCCACTCCGGCCGATCTTAAGGCCAATTGATGAATACCGTAATCATGTAATTTTTTGTATAGGTCAGAACCGTCAGTTAATTGACTGCGTTGTCGATAATCAATACCGTCGTAGCCTTCTGCCAGATGTACCGTATCATCATGTAACTCAATTGAATTAAAGTCAACTTGAACATCGGGATGTTCTGCTGCCCACTCAACAACAAATTCTCTTTCGTAATCCAAAATATTGTACGCTAAAATCTTCTTCAAAAAATCCACCACCTATATGTAATTTGCCCGAATTGATTGAACGCAATTAAAACCGGTAAAGTTATAATTTGATTAAATTACACTAAAAGAATACCTCATTGACGTTGTAAAGTCAAAGCTGCTTTAACGTTTGTCACCTCTTCTAACATGATTAAATCACAAAAATGACTGTAATATTTCCGCAAAGAAATATCACAGCCATTTGTTATGTGTTGCCTTTAAGCATTAATCCAGATCAATTTTTGATTAATCTTCCGTCTTATAAACGTACTGCCGTGTCATTGGTAAACCTGTACCGCTTGGCGCTTTAGTCAAGAGATATTGCATCACGTCAATATTACCGGCTTCAAACGAAGCTGCAGCCCCTTGAAGATACAGTGACCACATTCTGGTAAACGGTTTTCCATACTTTGCTTCGGCCTGATCGATGACCTTGACATAGTTATCATACCAAATTTCAAGCGTCTTTTGATAATGGCGACGCAATGGCTCCAAATCGGTTAACTGAAGGCCGGCATTCATAATATGTGTCAGGTTCTCAGCAACGTTTGGAATATAACCACCGGGGAAAATGTACTTGTTCAGGAATGGATCAACACCAGCACCCTCATGTTGTCCGGTAATACCATGAATCAATGCCCGACCATCAGGTACCAGGAATTTTTCAACGTCTTGGAAATATAAACCGAGGTTTTCTTTTCCAACGTGTTCAAACATGCCTACAGATGTCACATAGTCAAATTGGTCCTTAACTTCACGATAGTCAGTTAATAAGACGTTGACCTTATCCTCCAGGCCCCGTTCCTTAATTTGCTGCTGGGTATAATCATACTGTTCCTTACTTAACGTAATACCGGTTGCATGCAGTCCAAATTCTTCGGCGGCCATAAAAATCAACGTTCCCCAACCACTGCCAATATCCAATAGGCGTTTACCGGAAACCGGATTGAGTTTATGAAGAATATGGCGAACTTTGTTTAATTGCGCCTGTTCCAATGTATCATCATCATGCTCAAAGTAGGCACATGAATAAGTCATTGTTTTATCCAACCACAAGCGATAAAAGTCATTTCCAATATCATAATGGCTTTGGACATCCTTCTTACTTTCCTTTTCAGAATGGGATATCTTTGGCAGATGCTTTAGAAAGGGGTTGTTTGTTAAAAAACTGCCGCCTTTGCGATAGGCAGATGCTACCAACTCTTCAATACTACCAGTAATGTCAATATCACCGTTCATGTAAGCTTCACCTAAAACCAAAGTCGGTTGGGAAGTCATTTCTTTTAACGGAATTTCTTTTTTGATTTCAATCTTGACTTGCGGATTGTCACCACCGTAATTCTCAGTCTTACCATTCCAATATGTAACGGAAACGGGGATATCAAAGGCGTGACTCAGCAATTCTTTATATACAGTTTTTTCTAGCAATTAGACCCCTCCAACAATTTTCTAAAAATAAATATAATAACAGTGTAACGCTTCTACCCTAGTAAAAATCAAGTATAAGTTTCAAAAATTTTGAAAAAAACTTTCAAAACAAGCGCTGCTACCTGATCAATCCCTCTTCTTTTAAGAATGAATCAATCTGATCATTACTATTTGCAGTGATCCCATCCAACAATTCCACATCTCCCTGAAGCAATTTCTCTACAACCGGCAAACTTTCTTCAACTTTGGAGGAAACACTTGTCATAAACGGAATGACTTCCTGACCATCAAAATGTTCCTGCTTAAAAAAGGTATGCAGCAGCATTGATGGCTGTGCCCACCAAGCAGGATAACCAATGAACACCACATTATACGGTGACAAATCAATATGATCATTAGCCAACTCTGGTAGTTGGTGTTGATCCAGTTGCTGCTTGGCCACTTCACTTAATTTAGAATAATCATCCGGATACGGTACTTTCGGCGTCAGCCTGACAATGTCGCCCTTAACTTTCAATGCGATTTCTTCGGCAGCCCGTTTCGTATTTCCCGTCATCGAAAAATATACGACTAAAACATCTGTTTTATCTGTCATTTCCCAATCCACCCCTATATCTAAGCTTCTTAATCATCATGATACTTATTCAATTTTACTTTTAGGCAATAATTCAAGATCAGTATTGTCTTCTTTAACAATAGCATAAACAACATGGTCAGGGTCGCCAACTAATGATCCCAAATTAATTGCCGGCCATCCTTCGATTGTCTCCATCCCTTCATATCGGTCAAAGACAGCGCGCTTCAATGTTTTCATAATGCGACTTTTTGATTCTGCTTTTTCGGCAGCCATTGCTAACGTATACCCCTGATCAAGATACATCTTCATCTGGTAGACTTTCATTAAAGTGCCGTAAGTAAACTTTCGATTTTGACCTTTTCCCTGCGCACTTTTAATGTAGCCCTTTCGCTCCCAATAACGTAACTTGGTTTGTGAAACCCCTGTCGCATTTTCCACATCGCCAATGCCCAAATGCCAATCATTCTTTTCAAGGATTTTAGCTAATTTTTGTTGAAATTCTTTATCCACTTCTATTCCTCGTTTCACAAATTTTTGTAATGGTTTCCAATGCTGATTTATCAACATTTTTGTTATGAGACAATTTAATATCGTAATCACATTTCTTAACATTTAGTATATATTTTTAAATAACTTTGTCAAGATAGTTGACAATTGAAATGAATAATCTTATATTAGTCAAGTATCGTTTTTCAGATGGCAACAATTTTTAGAGAAAAGAAGGTAATAGATCTTGGCTAAATCGGTAGATAACAACGGGAAAAGCTACAATCGCGGTTTAATGATTGTTTTCTTGTTGATCGGAACTTTCTGTACAATCTTAAATCAGACAATCCTTTCAACTGCCTTTCCCACTATCATGAAAGCATTTGATGTTTCAACTTCAACCGTTCAATGGTTGACAACCGGATTCTTGCTGGTTAACGGGATCATGATCCCAATCAGTGCCTGGTTAAGTACCCGTTTCAATTCAAAGCCACTGTATATTACTGCAATGGTGGTCTTCTTTATTGGAACTGTCGTTTGTTACACGGCGCCCAATTTCAGTTTTCTTTTAATCGGACGTTTAATTCAAGCACTCGGTGTTGGTGTGACAATGCCGCTGCTTCAAACAATTATGTTATCAATCTTCCCGCCTGACAAACGTGGAACAGCCATGGGCCTTGCCGGAATCGTTATCGGCTTGGCACCTGCCATTGGTCCAACACTTTCAGGGTGGGTCATTGATAACGCCACATGGCGAGATTTATTCGGCATGATTTTGCCATTATTGCTGATCGTTATCATCGGCAGTTTCTGGTTCATTAGGAACGTCTTACCAACTAAAAAGACTGGTATCGACCTGATTTCAGTTGTGACATCAACCATTGGGTTCGGTAGTTTACTCTACGGCTTCTCATCAGTTGGTGACGATGGTTGGGGCAGTACTAAAGTCATTTCAACCCTAATCATTGGCCTTGTCTTCATTGCGGTCTTTGTTTGGCGCCAATTGACGATGGACAAACCATTTTTGGAATTCCGAGTTTATCGTTCAACGCCTTTCTTGGTTTCAGCCATCCTGAGCTCAATTACAATGATGGCCATGGTTGGTGTTGAAATGGTGATTCCTCTTTATTTGCAAATCGTTAAAGGCATGTCCGCCTTTGAATCCGGACTAACATTATTAGCCGGCGCACTAATGATGGGTATTATGAGTCCAATTACCGGTCGTGCCGTTGACCGCTATGGTGCCCGAAATTTATCCATTATTGGTATGGTACTACTGACACTGGGATCCATTCCCTTTATCTTCATTACCAAAGACACACCGACTATTTATATCGTGGTCTTCTACGCCATTCGAATGTTTGGAATTTCAATGGCCATGATGCCTTCAACTACTGTTGGAATGAACGCATTACCAATGAACTTATTAAGTCACGGAACTGCTGTCAATAACACACAGCGTCAAGTCGCAAGTTCTGTCGGAACCGCGATCTTAATCAGTATTTTGACAAATGTTACCAACAGCGACAAGCCGGCACATCATTTATTAACGACTAATCCACTTCAATATAAAGACGACTTCTTCAATGCAACTTTGGGTGGTTATCACGCCGCATTCGTCGTTGCTGTCGTCTTCTGTTTAATGGCTCTTGTAACATCGTTCTTCTTGAAGAACCGTGCTTCATCCGCTGATTACACGACTAAAAACGGGGGTGACAAGTAATGATTTTAGTAACCTTAATTATTTGTGCCGTTCTCTCGTTTCTGTGCTTTGTTTACATTCAGAATAAACCGCTCAGTTGGATTTTAACCATTCTTTCCGTCATCGGAATGATCGTCTCAACGGTTTATATTGTTAAAAACGATAAAGATCATTTTGGGATGAAACAAGAAACAAAGACCACGTATCAGCCGCTTCATTCTGTCAGCCCTTCAAAACAAATGAAGATGCTGCTCTATCAACCAATCGGTACAGCCAATAAGCATCAGGTTTACATTTATCAAACATCTGAAAACGCAAAGAAGAAATCGCATACTACCGTTAATGACACGACTAATCAAGTCATTAAAGAAAGCGGTAATCCACGAATCGAAACCCAAACAACTCGTTGGAGATATAAAGACGGTGCCTCAAAACTCTGGTTCGGTATTGCCGGAGAAAATGGCAAGTTGATTAAACGTCACAATAAAATCTACGTTAATAAAGACTGGCTGGTCCTTTCTACCGATCAAGCCAAAGTGCTTCAAAAAAAGCTAAAAAATAAAACGTATCAGGCACAGCTAAAGGCACAAGGAAAAGCTTTCGTTACCAAACAGATTATGGCAGCGATGAAGAAAAATCCAAAGATGTCCAAAGTACAACAGGCCGAGCTTCAAAAGCAGGCAACAGCTGAATTCCAAGCTCAGGCTATGCAGAAGTTGATTCGTTCTATCCAAAAATAAGGTGTCCCTATTCGACACCATCCAGAAAGACCCGGTTAACAGCTGACAAAATTATCAGTTGTTAATCGGGTCTTTTCCATTACACTCTTCTCGTCAAATACCAAACATCGCCTTTAATTCTTTTCTGAGTTGAACCACAAGCCAAGTTATTATAGTAGAATTAAGTTAATCAGTTATAAAATCATAGTCAAAGGATGGTCATTGTAAATGAAATTTATTTCATGGAACGTCAATGGGTTGCGCGCAGTTGTTAAAAAGGACTTCGCCGAAACTTTCCAAAAATTGGACGCCGATTTTTTCTGTATTCAGGAAACCAAGATGCAGGAAGGTCAGCTCAAACTGGATTTACCGGGATACCGACAATATTTTAACTACGCTGAACGTAAGGGCTATTCGGGAACAGCCATCTTTGCCAAAGATGAACCGTTAACCGTTAGTTATGGTATTCAGGCTCCGGAATTTGACCATGAGGGCCGAGCCATCACACTGGAATATCCCAACTTTTACTTAGTTACCAGTTACGTCCCGAATTCCGGTGCTAAATTAAAACGTTTAGACTTTCGAATGGGTTGGGATAAGGCTTTTCATGCCTATTTGAACCAATTAGACAGTCACAAACCCGTCATCCTTTGTGGGGACTTAAATGTCGCCCATCATGAAATCGATCTTAAGAACCCCAAATCCAATCACCATAACGCTGGTTTTACAGATGAAGAGCGTCAATCATTCACCAAGTTGTTGGATCAGGGATTCATGGATACTTTCCGTCATTTCTATCCGGACAAAGAAGATATCTATTCTTGGTGGAGTTATCGATTCCATTCACGTGATAGAAACGCGGGCTGGCGGATTGATTATTTTGTCACCAGCAAACGGCTTGCCGATCACATTTCAGATTCAAAAATCCTAACAGACATTTTTGGATCCGACCATTGTCCGGTTGAACTCTTAACGGACACCTTTTAAAAAGTTGAAACATCATCATCCCACTCACTTATTGCCTTGCATTAAGACAGGTTGTATTGTGGGGGTGTTGACGTTTCAACTTTTGTCATTTATTCAGATAAGATAGTGGTTAACTTTTGCAGGAAAAATTCCAGTTCATCGTGCCTGCCGATTGTAATTCGGATATGCTGAGGATACCCCCAGGGCGTGCCATCCCTAATAATGACGCCTTGCGCCATCAGCTGCTGACTCATTTTCGATGCACTCGGGGCGCCTTCCGGCAGATTTGCAAAAACAAAGTTTGCTTCTGATTTGGCGACCTCAAGTCCGAGGAGTTCCAATGATTCCGTTAGCCCTTCACGATCACCCTGAATCCGTTTCAGTACCTTTTTTGCCTGTCCCTGATCATACTTTAACGACGCAATGGCGGCGGCAAGTGCGGCCCGACTGGAGTTAAAGGGCTCCGTAACCGTATCATAAGCAGCAATTGCCTGCTGGTCGGCCAAAAGATACCCTAACCGAATGCCGGCCAACCCATAAAATTTAGAAAACGTTCTTAAAACAATCACACGTTTACGCCCAATAAATTGACGTAAATTCGGCAATTGGTCGGGATTTGAAAACTCGGCATAAGCTTCATCAACAACGACCCAAACATGTTCAGGCAAGCCTGCAATAAAGGATTCCAACAGGGACGGGTCCGTGACTGCCGAAGTCGGATTATTGGGGTTGCAAATCCAGATCAACTTGGTTTTCTCAGTTATCTGAGCTTTAAAGGCAGCCAGATCATACTGGAAGTCGTCGGTTAGCGGAATTTCAATGACCTTGGCTCCCATCAGCTTGGAAACTTCTCGATACAACCGGTACGACTGCTGTGCAATCAAGACTTCATCACCAGCGTTTAAAAACATCTTGGAAATGGTTTCAATAATGTTTCCGGCACCACTGCCAAGACCAACATTATCCGGTTTTAAATCAAATTGATCGGCAATGACCCGTTTGGTCTCGATAAAATCATCTTCCGGATACCGGTTGATTTCTTCCACACTGCGCCGGATTGCCTGACGGGCATGATAATATGGCCCGTACGGATTCTCATTGGATCCCAACTTAACCACTTTATCCAAATGATAACGGCGGCGGACCTCATCTTCTGTCTCGCCCTGAATGTAAGGTGCCACTTGATTAACTTCCTTACGAAATGTTTCATCAAATTTTATCATGATTTCACCGTCCCAAATGTTATTTGCTTTTATTTTATAACAAATAAACAACTTCTAAAATCAAAGTGAATCACCGACTTTAACATAAAAAGGAGCTGGACAAAAGTCATTTTGTCCAGCTCCTTCTAGTTTCATTACCATTATTACCGAGCAAAAGCGGTAGAAAAAAGGCAACCTCCTGCCGTACAACTGAATTATCCTACTATCTCAGCCGGAGCATGTTCAGGTAGTCCAATCCAATTGCACTGGAAACTAACCGCCTTTTTGTCACACGCTTCCTCATTAATCAAATGATTATTTTGTAATCTCGACGGTCGTCATCACAACGTCGTCTTCAGGTTTATCAGAAGCACTTCGTTTAACACCGCTGATTTCTTTGACAACATTCATGCCATCAATGACTTGCCCAAAAACGGTATGACGGAAGTCAAGCCATGGCGTACCGCCATTTTTATACGTGTCGATAATTTCATCCGGATAGCCGGCCTGCTTCATTTGACCGATCATCCCATCGTCAACGTGCTCGTTGGTGACAATAAAAAATTGGCTGCCGTTCGTATTGGGACCGGCATTTGCCATTGAAAGCGCACCGTTAATATTGAATAACTCCGGTGAAAATTCATCTTCAAAGGACCCGCCAAAACTACTGTCACCACCGGCACCAGTGCCTGTCGGATCGCCACCCTGAATCATAAAATCAGGAATGACACGGTGAAAAGTCACACCATCGTAGTAGCCTTTTTCAGCTAATGTAACAAAATTTTCAACCGTCTTTGGAGCCTGCTCCGGAAACAATTGAATCTTAATGTCGCCATGGTTCGTCTTGATAGTTGCTTTGGGGCCCTGGGCATTCGCCAAGTCTAATTGAGGTAAAGTCATGTTTTTTCTCCTTACAAAGCGTCTTCTTTTTTCTACTTCAAAAAGCGTATCACAATCCTCGATGAAAGTCAGCCTATACGGTTCTTTTAACTCGAATTATTCAGGTTAAGTAAGGTACAATAATGATGACGATTTTTGATTGTAGAAAACGGGGGAAATTATGGATTCATCTATCACACATTGGCGGCCGAATATCTACTTATTCCTGACCAGCCAATTTTTAACCGGCATTACAAGTATGATTGTTCAATATGCCATCATTTGGTATTTAACCAAGGAAACCGGTTCAGCAACTGTCCTGAGTTTTGCAACTATTCTGGGAATGCTGCCAATGGTTCTGCTGAGCCCTTTTGTTGGACCGCTGATTGATCGTTGGAATAAAAAGGGACTTCTCATTGTGCCTGATATTGTTGCTGCTCTTTTCGCCATTATTCTGTCAATTTCAGGAACGTTTTTCAATGCGTTCCCGCTTTGGCTGATTTTCATCTCATTATTGATGCGCTCAATTGCCCAAACTTTTCAGATGCCAACCATTCAGGCTGTTATTCCAACCATGGTGCCCGAAAAGGAAATCACCCGGGTTAATGGTCAGTTAGGGATGGTTCAGTCCGCAAACATGATCATCGCACCTGCGCTGGGGGCAATGCTTTTTGCAATTATCCCAATGAAATTCCTGATTTTGTTAGACGTTTTGGGAGCCGCTATAGGAATTGGCATTTTACTCTTTGTCAAAATACCTTCAAATGAAAAAATCGATGATGCGCTGCACGTTCTTCATAGCACCAAACTTGGGGTTTCCCAACTCGTCAAGAACAAGGGACTGTGGTACATCACCCTTATTGGGGCGGCATTCACACTTTTTTATATGCCGTGTGCAAGCATGTACCCGTTAATGACCATGTCCTACTTCCAGGGTACCGTCGGACAGGCAGGATTAATCGAAGCTATTTACTCGGCCGGCATGTTGGTTGGCGGTACAATCATTGGCATTTTCGGAAATTGGAAAAACCGGATGATACCCGTTATCGCCGCTTTCTTCATTATCGGAATCACTACCGGTTTCAGCGGTCTTTTGCCGGGAAACCAATATGGCTTTCTCTGGTTTGTCGTTTTAAATGCACTGGCCGGCCTTGCAACACCGTACTTCAATACCCTGCTAATGGCCATGATTCAACAAAGTTACCCACCACAGCAATTGGGGCGGGTACTGGGTGTTTTGAACTCCCTTTTAAGCTTGACCGGTCCTTTGGGACTGATCTTCGCCGGTCCCTTGGCCGATGCCATCGGGGTTGAGATGCTATTTGTCATTGCAGGCATCAGCGCTGTCGCGGCTGGAATTGCTGCATGGATCATTCCGGTAGTCAGAAACTACGATTTGCAGTTGCAGGCCCGCTTAAAAAAGTAAAAATTATAATCCCGCTTCTTTTAAAAGACGGCCAATATCCCTATAATAATGGTTGAAGACTAATTTTATAAGGGGGATTAGATCATGGATTCAAACGCTAGTGTTAACAAAAAATTTGTCCCGGATATTTCTTCGGAACTCCGACAGGACATCGTTAAGAGCCCGGATGTCATCAAAAATGCGTCCGGTATCCGATTATTTGGTAAGCGAATTAAAAGTATTATCTATACAATGGATGTTGCCGTTATTGCGAATAGTAATGCAGACGCGGTATTGGCTGTTTATCCCTGGACGCCCAACACAAAGATTCTAAGTGCCATTTCTACTGTTTCAAACGTACCGATTTTAGCCGGGATTGGCGGTGGTCTGACAAAGGGCCTGCGTTCGGCAACCATTGGCAGTTTTGCTGAAGAAAACGGTGCCCAGGCGGTTGTCTTAAATGCACCTGCCAAAACCGAAACAATTCTTAGTGTTGAGCACGTTGTTGATATTCCAATCATTTATACGGTTGTTAATGATTCGATTAACGTTAAGGAGCGAATTGATGCCGGTGTAGACGCTTTTAACGTTGCCGGCGGTAAGAATACCGCAAAACTGGTGCGTTGGCTTCGTCGGGAAGTTGCCGATATTAATCCGCATTTTCCGATCATTGCATCAGGCGGCAAAACAAGCGAGCAGATTCAAGAAACGATTGATGCCGGCGCAAACGCCATTACTTTCACGGCATACGGCGTTACCGAATCAACGTTTCAAAAGAAAATGGAAATCTATCGTCGGGATCATCAATAGACGGCATTCTCTTATCTACAAAAGGCACTCGAAATTGTTGTTTCGAGTGCCTTTTGTATCTCAGCCTTTTCCGCCAGTGCTATGATCGATGATAAGAAGATTATTGAGGTAGGTGACGATCATCGCTAATTTAAGAGGAACGCCCATTCCAAATTTAATGTTGAAAATGGCGCCGCCCGTCATGATTTCCCTATTTGCCCAATCAATTTATAACGTCGTGGACAGTTATTTTGTCACAAAGTATGCGCTTGAGGCTCTCACCGCACTTTCAATCATCTACCCCGTGCAACTGCTCATGATCGCCATTGCCACAGGAACCGGTACCGGCATTAATATTCTAATCGCCCACTTGGATGGCAGTCAGGCGGTCCACCGGCAGGAAACCGTTGTTAAAAGTGGTTTGTTTCTTGGGTTTTTAAACTATTTTGCTTTTGCTTGCATTGGCTTGTTATTAATCAAGCCTTATTATCAATTATCCAGTTCCAGCACCACGGTTCAAAGTCTGGGTAGAACTTACGCGTTTATTATTTTAATTGGATCTGTCAGTCTCTTTATCGAGGCAGTCGTCACCAAAATGTTGCAGGCAAAGGGCCAAATGAGGTGGCCGATGATCGCTCAAATTTGTGGCAATCTCATTAACATCCTACTGAATCCGTTACTGATTTTCGGCCGCTTGGGATTCCCAAAGCTTGGCATTGCTGGATCGGCGCTGGCAACAATTACCGGCCAACTGGCAGCACTATTGATTGTGATAAGTCAACTTCATCATTATTATGCTTTGAACGGACAAATCAGCCGCAAAGTGTGCGTCGCTATTTACCATCAGGGTAGTGCTTCAATCCTGCTTCAATCCCTTTATACAGTCTATATTGTCGGCTTGAATTTGATTTTGAAACAGTTTACCGGGTTAGCCATCAATGTTCTGGGAATTTATTACAAGCTTCAAGCTTTTTTCTTTATCCCGCTTGAAGGCCTTCAGCAGGTTATCTTATCCATCATCAGTTTTAGCTTTGGTGCCAAGCAATTGATTAGAATCAAAGAAACGGTTCGACTGGCTTTACTGATTGCTTGTTCCGTCACGATAATTGGTGCACTCGCTTTCATCTGCTTTCCCCGACAATTACTTGGCATCTATTCATCAGATTTTGAATTACGTCAAATTGGCGTTCACGCTTTTCGAGTGATCGGCAGCAGTTTTATCCCTGCCGGCATCTCGATGATGTTGGTTATTTATTTTCAGGCAACAAATCAACTTCAAAAAAGTATCTGGGTGAGCCTGACCAGAGAATTGTTTTTGCTGGTTCCCATTGCCTGGCTGCTTCAATTCTGGGGATTGGCCTACTTTTGGTACACCTTCCCAATTACGGAAATACTCACAACAATTCTTGCAGGGCTACTTTACTTAAAAAAGAATCGTCGACTATATATAGTTGATCGCCGATTTAAAAAGCGATAACACGTTCACTGAAAACACAAAATGGGCCAAGGAACAAGCTGTCGCCAGCAACCATTCCTTAGCCTTTTTTTATGATCGTTTTAATTATTGATAAATTTTTCTAAGCGTTGCTAAATCTTCTTTAGAAAAACTGGTTCTGCCCTGATCAACCGGGAACATAATCGAACTGCGCTTCATGCTGTGATCAAGTCCCAAGACGTGACCGATTTCATGCATTGTCACTGAAAGCTGCATACTGGACTGCGGATACTCAGCGTTCAAACCGGCTTTTCCACGATTCAAGTCATAGTTGTGACTGCCAACCCAAGGATAGATTTTCGGACCACCAAGGCCAAGTTCAACAGCACCGGATCCGGTTTCAACCCGTTTATGATAAACGTAAAACGTGATCTCATTTGATTGAGATTTTGTCTGACCGCTTAGCGGCATTAATTTCACGATACCGGTCTCATTGTACTTATCAACTGCCTGCAAGAAGACCTTCTTTGCCTGCTCAGGAACGCCTGACGCAAAGTGGTAATAATACTTGTTGGATAACTTACGCCCCTGAACAATACTTTCAATCGGCGTTTCACCTGAATTAGTTTGTGCCGTCCCAGCATTTTTAACGTGGGTCGCCGTTTTATCAATTTCAGTCTTTAACATTGCCGGTAAATCAACTGCGTTATTGACCCGTTTACCAATGGACTTCACGGAATCCGGTTGAATAAAAATGTTCAGTGTCAGGAGGACGACCACGACTGCCACTAATCGATTAATCCACTTCATTTGAAGACCCTCCCTGCTTGTTTAAAAACACAATTGACGAGGATAATGCACCCTGCTTAATCGTTTGGGTCCTGGATTCACGCTTGGATAAAATCGGTGTTTTCTTAACGATTGTTTGAGAAATTTGTGATTCTTGATACTGGTCTTGAACCCATGAAATCGGAAAGACAATCAGGATATTTAAAACAAAGAAAATGATTAAATACTGTGTTATGCCACCGATAACAGAACCCAGCAATGAATTTCCCAAATGGAAGCCGGGAACTTTCGCAATCCCGTTCAAGTGGCTGCCCAACATGATGTAAACAGCATGTGTCAGTGCAAACAGAAGGACGAAAGCAACAATGTCCGACACGTAAAGCCATTGGATACCGGGCGCAAAGCCAATTTTTTTAGCGATATTAATCATGATATTAGCGGTTGGCTGAAAATAGTAAATCGCCACCATAAACGATAGAATCAACGATACAATCCGAACTGACTGATTGATGAACCCGGCCCGATAACCACTGATCAGGCCACCAATCAATAAAACGATAATTATCAGATCTAGAATCAATTTGAACTCCCTTTTCATGCTTAAAACAAGACAATCAACACCTTATGATATTGATTACTAAAACCATTTCTAGATTTTACCACATAAACCTTAATTTCGGTAATCCAGGTTAGTCAAGGTTAAGAGAATGTAAGTAAGGTTAAGAAAAGGCGAAGAAATTGTTGAGAAATGATTAAATTAAACTACCCTGCTTAACTGGTTAAAAGCACCATGCACGATTAATTAAAAATGTCATAAGCACGCAAAAAATCCCCTCACTTCACTATGAAGGGATTTTTAACTTTGTTGATATGGATTTAATTGAGGTAGCTTTCAAGGAAAATTTATTTAACAGCCTCACTCACCGCATCATTCACAGCTTGTCTTTCATCCTTAATTAATTTAACGCGGGTTTCAATCACTTTGATATCCATTTGGATTTCTCGAGTCAATCCTGGCGTTTGAATCTTGGGTTCAAAGAACGCCTTGAACTCTGCTAAACGTGTTGGCGTCTTAAAGATACTTGCGATCACAGTAATGTAGGTTGAAAATTCCATATCACCGCCAACGGTATCTTCCAGCCATTGCCAATCGTTTCGAATCCAGTCCCAAGCAGCTTGCTGACCGTCTTCATTTGCCAAAACGCCACGGAACCAAGCCCGCAAATCTTGAGGCTTAATCGTGTTGGCGTCCTCAAAGGATTCGACTAATTTCATAATCAATGCCGGATCAGTCGTGCTGGTTAAAGCAGAGCAGATATCCGATTTATAACTGGCATCGGAAGTTTGCCGATAAGCCGTTAATAACTTTTTAAAGAGCGCCTCACTACCAAAGTTCTTTACTTCGTTTCTCAAAACAAAGACCCGAATAGCGGCTGATAATGTTTCAAGTTTGTCGCTGTTGGCACTAAACAACTCATGAGCCGAAGCAATCGCCTTTTCGTTTTCGGCATACAAAGCGGCATTTAAGACAATTGGTCGTGTTAATTGGTCATCATTTGATTCACCGGCTTTGCCTGTCCATCCCAAACGTGCAACCTGCTTACTACTTAATTGATCAAAGAGCGCCTGCAACTGCTTCTTCTCTTTGGATTCTGCCAATACAAATTTTTTCAAATCATTGGCAATTCGATACAAACCAGCATTCACAATGGTGGCGTGACTGTCCGCAAATTTAGATAATAATGGCACAAGAGCCGCGTACGATAGTTGATGACCTTCAGCCAGATAGCGCAGATCCTGTAAAAGTTGTAATTGAGAAATGGCATCCAAGGAGGTGGCATCAGCCAAAATGTCGTCTAACAATGTCTTGTCGTATTTTACAATAAAGTGTGAGTTGTTGCCGACGTTCAAACGGAACGGTTTGCCGTTAGCCTTACGCAGGTCATTGTAGTTGCCAAGGTTGACCTGCTGTTGATCCATAATTTCAGGAGCAACATCGTAATTACCGTTAAGCGGAATCCGCCACTGACGACCGGCTTCTTTGCCTTCCCCTATGAAAAATTGTTGTTGTGACAGCGTTAAGTTCCCGTCAATCACTGATGCCGAAACAACCGGATAACCCGGTTGATCCAACCAGGAGTTCATGATTGCGCCAACATCGAGGTTTGATGCTTCGCCTAACGCAGCCCACAAATCAGCGCCGGTGGCGTTACCGTAATGGTGAGCCTCAAAGTATTTCTTTAAGCCGGCACGCAAAGCATCGTCACCAAGCAGGGCACGCACCATAACCAGCATTCTGGCTCCTTTGGCATAAACAATTGCGGCGTCAAATAATGCGTCAATTTCTGCCGGATTATTAACCTGAACGTGTACGGATTGAACACCATCCGTGGCGTCACGTTGTAATGCAGCCGGAACATCGGAAGTCTGGAAAGTCTCCCAAATGTGCCAATCCGGTTCAATGGCATCAATGGCAACGTATTCCATCATGTTGGCAAAACTTTCATTCAACCATAAGTCGTCCCACCACTTCATCGTGACAAGATCACCAAACCATTGATGAGCTAATTCATGGGCAATAACCGTCGCTACGAGTTGTTTCATATCAAGTGCGGTATTATCCGGATCGAGAAGCAAATAAGCTTCACGATAGGTGACAAGCCCCCAGTTTTCCATCGCACCGGCTGAAAAGTCGGGCAATGCCAATTGCCAGGAATGTGGAAGCGGATATGGTGTTTGATAGAAGTCCTCATAAAATTCAATTGATCGTTTGGCAATATCAAGTGCAAAGTCGAGTTCATTGGCCTTGTGGGCCTTGGTTGCGAAAACGCCAACTTTAACACCACTTTTGGTCGTCGTCATCTTGCTTTGTAACTCACCGAAAGCAAAGGCGATGAGATAAGTTGACATCCGAACGGTGGTGTCAAAATAATGAACCCCATTTTCAACTTTTTTCTCCGGCATGTTGCTTAAAATGGTTTCTCCGGCATGTTCATCGAACTTAATAGCCAAATCAAAGGTTGCTTTGGCTTCCGGCTCATCAACACACGGAAATGCCTGACGGGCGAAGTTGGTTTCAAATTGCGTACCAATAATTTGTTTCTTTACACCATCAACTTCGTAATAGGATGGATAAATCCCCATCATGCTATCAGTGAGAGATGCTGTATAAGTCACTGTCAATGTTGTCTCTCCAGCTTGGGGCAAGTCAATGCGAATGGCATCATTGTCCCTATCGATCGTAAATGATACATCCTGGTCATTTGCCTGAACGGTATCAACCGCTAAATCTTTTTGGTGAATTGAAATTGTTGATTCTTTAGCATTCCCCGAGATAGTTGTCTTACCGGTAATCTTTTTGTTTTCCCGATTAATATCCAGGTAAATGTTGTAATGTGTTGGTTGGAATGTCTCATAAAAGCGTTTTAATTCAGTCATGTTGTCCTCCCTGGTTTGTTAGATTACATCTATTATACGACTTTGGGGAAGACGTTGTCTGCTTGTGGAATCATTTATCCAAATAGCGGTGAAATGCTTTCACTGGATGATATAAGCTTCTATTGAAAAAATTATTAGCGGCTTCGGTTGAGGACATAATATCCAGATCATTTAAATCAATTTTTGCCACATCGTAACACCACACCTAATGTGATTACACTGATCATTAAAGATATAATCGAAATGATAAACGCAAATATTGTCATTGTAATTACACTCCTTTTTATCTATAATACACCAACAGATTGACATTGCCGTCCGATTGTTAATACTATATCGTTTCTTTTTTGTGCTTGTGATGATGCTTTCCCTTGGAAGATTTTTGCGACAACTTAAATACAATATCTACAGCCGAAAGGAAGCCTCGAAATTAACGATAAACTTACTAACAATTTAATTACAACACAAAAATAGCGTCCATAATCGATAATGGGAGTGAATAAAACAATTTTCTATAAACCCGCAGACTGTTTTATTCATTCAACTTTTCTCTAAGGGCATTAGTTAACACTTCACTAAAATTGATCCCCGCTTTTTTTGCTTTTTCGTCCAGATCCGCGGGAATAGTTGTGTTCTTTTTTACAGTAGGCTTTTTTATTTTTCTTTTAGCATCTTCAAGATCAACAGCAATCATGACCATATAATCACCCTTTTCTTCAGGCTTAATACTTTGAATTGTACTCGGTTTTGGGAGATCTTTACGACTTGCCAAAGCCAGCCCTAAAGCCTCATTGGCGGAATACACAGCTTCTTCCTCTGTTCGGCCATAAGTAATGGCTTCCGGAACATCCGGAAAGGTCACATTAATCGCACTACCGTCTGGTTCGGGACCAAAGATCGCCGGATAAATGACAATATTATTTTTTTTCACTTTTATTTTCCCTTTCATCGATTAAAGTACGAGTAAAACATGCCAAAGTGGCGGACCATCTCAAACCTGCTTGCTTTAGAACGGCTATTCAGTTCTTCTTTGTAACCCACCAAAAATGGAAAACAATGGTAACTTGATGACCCTCTCCATCTTCATATTGTCGGTGAGAACCTCTTTAGCGAACTAATTTACATCCATGTTTCAAAATTAGGCATTCCGTTTTTCTCGCCGTCGCTGGCACTTTTTTATCTCCTCGTACACTTATTATAATGCATCTTATACGTATATTCATCAGTACGCATATACGTATTGATGAACATATTAAAAAAGCCCACCTCAAATTTAATCGATAGCGGGCCTTCGTGTTATTTAATTCGTCAAAACGTTGAGAATTGAGGTTTAACGCTCATGTAGCTCATAGAGCATCACCAAAAAGTGTGTTCCCTATTCCCACTCAATTGTCGAAGGCGGCTTGCTCGTAACGTCATACACGATACGATTAACCCCATCGACTTCGTTTACAATTCTAGTCGAAATCTTTTGTAAGATTTCCCATGGCAAACGGGCAAAGTCAGCGGTCATACCGTCAACTGAATTCACAGCCCGGATGGCAACGGTGTAGTCGTATGTTCGACCATCACCCATGACACCAACACTCTTGAAGCCGGGTAAAACGGTAAAGTATTGCCATACCTTACGTTGCAGACCGGCTTTAGCAATTTCATCCCGTAAAATGAAGTCACTATCACGGACAATCCGCAATTTATCAGGTGTCACCTCGCCCAGCACACGAATGCCAAGGCCTGGTCCTGGGAACGGCTGACGCCAAACCAATGATTCCGGCATTCCCAGCTTTTCACCGATTTCTCGGGCCTCATCTTTAAATAATTTGTTCAAAGGTTCAATCAGCTTAAACTTCATGTCCTTTGGCAAACCACCAACGTTATGGTGGGATTTAATTGTTTGCGCAGTGTCAGTTCCACTTTCAACAACGTCTGTGTATAACGTTCCCTGAGCCAGGAAGTCGATACCATCCAGCTTACGGGCCTCGTCATTAAAGACTTGGATAAACTCATTTCCGATAATTTTCCGTTTCTTTTCGGGATCCGTGACCCCTTCCAATTTAGATAAGAAACGTTCCTGAGCATCAACTTTAATAATGTTAAGGCCAAATTTACCAACAAGGCTATCCATTACTTGTTGAGCTTCGTTCTTTCGTAACAGGCCATGGTCAACGAAGATACTCGTTAATTGAGAGCCGATTGCTTTGTGCAAAAGGACACCCACAACGGAAGAATCAACGCCACCTGAAAGGCCAAGAAGAACCTTCTTATCGCCAACAGTTTCACGAATATGCTGAATCTGAAGGTCGATAAAGTCGTTCATTGTCCAGTTGGACTTCGCATGACAAACGTTAAAGGCAAAGTTCTTCAGAATTTCGTTACCAAACTGGGTATTGCGTACCTCGGCGTGGAATTGGATTCCGTAAAAGTTTCGGTTAACATCCTGCATTGCTGAAATTGGGCAATCTTCACTGGTTGCAACATTTTCAAATCCAGAAGGAACATCGGTTACCAAATCACCGTGACTCATCCATACGGTTTGCTTACGAGGTGTGTTTTCAAACAATACTGCGTCGTTTGAAGTCACTTCAATATCAGCATGACCATATTCTGAGTTATCGGCTTTTTCAACCTTTCCGTCGAGGGTAAAGGCCATTAGCTGCATTCCATAGCAAATTCCTAAAATTGGAATTCCCAACTTGAATACATCAGGGTCAACCCGTAAAGCGCCCTCTTCATAAACACTATTTGGACCCCCAGAGAAAATAATTCCCTTGGGGTTCATTTGCTTGATCTCATTTGCGGACAATTTATGTGACTTAAGTTCGGAATATACGCCTAAATCACGAATTCTACGAGTAATCAATTGGTTGTATTGACTACCGAAATCCAGCACTAAAATCTTATCGAAGCTTGATAAGTCCACGTTTGCCAAATCATACACCCTTTCAAAGTTGCTACATAAATAATAAACGATTTTACTATGATTGGTCAACATTGTTTGGAAAAAAACAAAAAGTCAGTATTTTCTTAAATACAAACGATCAATAATATGATTATCTGTCTTGTGCATAATCATATCAGCTCTTGACCGGGTCGGGAGAATATTTGCTTTCAGGTTGGGTAAATCAATCGTTCTCCAAACATCCTTTGCCATCTCAAAGGCTTCATCACGATCACCGATTGCATATTTGTAGTAATAGTTATGCGGATCCTGAAATGCCGTATCCATCAGCCTGCCAAAACGCTCCAAGTACCATTTTTCAATTAATGATTCCTCGGCATCCATATAAATTGAGAAGTCGGTAAAATCACTAACATAAATCTGTTCATTGCTTGGCAGTTGTAGTGTATTAATCCCTTCTACAATTAACACATCGGGCCGGTCAATGATATCAAACCGGTTGGGAATAATATCATAACTTTGATGTGAGTATACCGGGGATTGAATCACGGGGACACCGGACTTGACGGCATTCAAGAACCGAATCAGTTTCGCCATGTCATAACTTTCCGGAAATCCTTTCCGATCCAAGATTCCCCGTTTTTTTAATTCGGCATTGGAATAAAGAAAACCATCGGTCGTAATCAATTTAATGTTTTCACCGGTAAAATAGTTTGTCAACAGTTCCTCCAAAACCCGTGCAGTCGTTGACTTACCAACCGCTACGCTTCCGGAAATACCGATAATAAACGGCACCGACCTCACCCGCTTGTGCAAAAACCGCGCCTTGATGGTTTGCCACTGATCAAAATTATCTTTCTGCAATCGAATCATATGAACCAACGGTTTAAAAATGTCCGACACATCCTGAATTGAAATCCGATCGTTGAACGCCTTGATATGCCGCAAACCACTCTGCGTTAACGGCAAGTCGATTTCGTTATAGAAATGTTTCCACTGCTCTTTGGTAAACGAATAATAATTGATTAAATCATCCATAAGTTGTTATCTCCGCCCGTCAAGAATACCAATAAATTATAACATCTAACCGTTAGAAAAGCGCCTCTATTCTAAAGATCGGCTTCTCAAAACAAAAGCTGTGACAAGTTATTTACTGACACAGCCTTTGTTATTTCAAATAAATTGATATTCCTCTTCAGGAACGGTTTCAAAAATCGGTGATAATTCTTTGGTAGCCACAATCGTCAAACGATGCATTGCACGCGTACAAATTGTGTAAACCAATTGACGGTCACGTTCATCAGGGTAGCAGGCTTTTGACGCATCCCACATGATGACACTATCAAATTCAAGCCCCTTGGCTAAATAAGACGGCACAATAATAATCCCCTTGACCAACCGTTGATTCTCTGTTCGAATTAAAGTCGATTTCACACCGACTTCGGCCAATTTAGTGGCCAACTGCTGACATTCTTTAAGTGTTTTCCCGATAATCGCAGTTGTCTCATGTTCGGAGAGGTTTTCTTCTGCTTGATTTTTGACTTGTTCTACAGCAGCATCCATCCCGGGGGCAACATGAATCTGTGGTAATTCTCCCTGCCGATTAAATGGTATAATCTCTTCGCCATTTGTCAAAATATGTTTGGTAAAGTTCGTAATTTGTTCCGTTGAACGATAAGACTTGGTCAATTGGACGACCCGTGTCTTCTCGGCTGGGAACATACTTGATAACTCCCCTAACAGTTTTCGACTATTTTCGTGGGTAAAAATTGCCTGATTCAAATCACCCAGCAACGTAAATTTGGCACGTGGAAAACTGAATTTGAGAAATGCCAACTGAAAAGCGGAATAATCCTGAACTTCGTCAATAAACAGATAGCGAATATCCTTATCGCCGCGTTTACCGGTCATCAAATCATACAAATAAATGTACGCGGTCGCATCAGCCAATGACAGACGGCCTTCCTTAAGACGCCCAACCGTTGCATTAATATCCTGCTTCCAGGCTTCAGGTTCAATTCCATGTTGGTCAAGATCCAGTATCTGCGGGACGTTTCTCAGCATATGGACAAATTGGTTGTTAATACTCAAAAAGTGACTGCGAACAATTTGCCGTTGAACCCGTCTAAAAGCTTTAATGACGATTCGACGCGCCAGAAAATTAAATTCTTTGTCAGAATTTAAAATTTCTTCTTCGCCCTCCTTATGCATTTGCATAATTTCTTCACGGGAAAGGTTTTGAACGGCTTCTTCAACCCACTTCTTTTTCATCTCAACGTGAACACGTCGATTTAAGATCTTTAAGAGCTGATCCTTGGTTGCTGACAAACGGTTTCGTAAATTATAGTTTTCATTAAAGCTGTAGTAGATTTCCTGAATTTTTTCCTTTGGAATCAGGACTTTACCATCAAACATCAAATTACGAAAACGCATATCTTCCGTATTCAAGTGATTGGCATAGGCACTGACAGCTTTAAAATAATCCAAGCCGCCTTTAAACTCATTAAGCTGTTGGGTTTTCTCCTCAAGCTGATCATCGAATCGTTGTGAAAGTGTTTCGACCTTAACGCTTGGCAAACGATGGGAGCTGTACTGATAAAAAGTCATCTGAACCATATTTTGCTCACCAAGTTCGGGCAACACTTGATTAATATAATCATTAAACAACTGGTTGGGTGAGAACAAAATAATCTGGCCCGAATTTAAATGGCCTCTGTATTGGTACAGCAGATAGGCAACCCGTTGTAAAACGGCGGCCGTTTTACCAGACCCCGCCGCTCCCTGAACGAATAGCAATTCGGAACTGGTATCCCGGATAATCTGGTTTTGTTCCTTTTGGATCGTTGTCACAATGCTCTTCATCTTGGTATCGGAATGACTACCGAGTGCATCCAAAAGCATTTGATCGCCGACAACTTCTTCAGTGTCAAAAACGGTTTTTATCTTAGAATCTTCAATTTGAAATTGACGTTTTAATTTAACATCAACGGTCTGATCACCGTCCGGCGTCTGATAAGTGACATCCCCAATACCACCATTATAATAAATGCTGGAAATGGGCGCGCGCCAATCATAAATCAGATAGTGATCCGGCTTGTCTGTATACGAAGCCATTCCGATATAAATTGTTTCATCGTGGTCTTCGGTTCCTTCACGAAAGTCGATCCGCGCAAAATAAGGATTTTTCTCAAGTTTATTCAATGTCCCTAATTCACGGGCAGCGTGTTCCTGCCGGTTCTCCCGCTCAGACAACATTTGCTGTTGCTGTCGGATCGACATGGCAGTTTCCATCATGCCACTATAAGTAGACGTCTTGAGATGGACATCATTATTGAAATTAGCGTAAATGTCCTTAACATCTTTCTTAGTGGACTTGATTTTCTTTTCGAGATCGGTTTCTGAAATTTTGATCTTTTTGATGACGCTGTTGAGGTGGCGTTGTTCTTGTATTTTAATATTATCTGCCATTTTGAACCCCCTACAATTATTAGCTTAATAGTTTATCATGTTTCACTCTTTCAGTCCAGTACGTGCATGTGGTTCAGACCAATAATCCGACTGATTTTTGTACAGTTGCGTTAAAGATGATCAAAACAACAAATTTACGAACACTATCAAAAAAGAATACCTGTCATTATTTCTCAGCAAAATTAACTCATTTTAAAAATTGGTCTATCTTCCAAATTCCTAATGAACTATGCTACAATTATTGTAATTCAAGTAAATGTATATGGAGGTTTCTTATGACAATTTCACTATATTTTGTACGCCATGGCCAAACATACTTAAACAAGTACCATCGTATCCAGGGCGTTATTGATTCGTCCCTTACTGAAAAGGGGATCAACGATGCACTTGATGCCGGCCAGCGCCTTAGCACCATTCATTTTGACGCTGCCTATAGTAGTGATCTGCCACGCGCAATTGAAACTGGTCGTTTAATCCTATCGCAAAACCCATCAGACACTAAAACCACTACGCCACTTGCAGGCTTTCGTGAACTAAACTTCGGTTATTGGGAAGGTGAAGATGATGTCAAAACTTGGCATATCATTGGCGGGCCCCATGGCCTGAATTCATTTCATGACATGATTGCCGAATATGGTATCGATAAGGCCGAGGACACAATTGCGGCTGCTGACCCTTACAAAGATGCCGAAACCAGTCAAGCGTTCTGGAACCGGCTTCAACCCGCAATTGATCAGACCGTTAAAAATGCCAAGGATGGCGATAACATTCTGATTGCAACCCATGGAACCCTAATTCGTAACGTTGTTAGCCACTTCAGCGATATCCCGGTTAACGTTTCAACTAAAAACGGCAGCGTCACAAAGGTCAATTGGGATGGGACCAACTATACCGTTGATTATTTTAATAATGTCAGCAAAAATGTTTAGTCAATCATCGATTCTTTAATCCCGGAATCGTGTTGATCAGTTAGTAAGTAAAAAGGAAGTTTGGACGATGGTGTCCAAACTTCCTTTTTATGTCGATTAACGACTTAATCCTTCAACAGAGAATGCTTTCGGGCACGCTCTCTATACATCGGGATTTCATCTTCACTAGCCCGTACCCAATGATTTGGCACAATTTCAACCAATTGGCGTGGCTTGCCGTCAAACTCTTTACTTGGATCATAAGGAATTTGTTGGCGGGCACGCTCATACTCAGGATCGGGAACCGGTACGGCCGACAATAAACTGGCCGTATAGTCATGTAATGGATGCGCATAAATTTCATCCGAAGATGCAATTTCCAACATCCGACCGTAATGCATAACGCCGATTCGATCACTGATATACTTAACCATTGAAAGGTCATGGGCAATAAACAAATAAGTTAAATCCCGTTCACGTTGAAGTTTCTTTAACAGGTTAACGACCTGTGCCTGAATAGAAACATCCAAAGCCGAGATAGGTTCATCGGCAATGATAAATTCCGGCTGAACCGCCAATGCCCGGGCAATCCCGATACGCTGACGCTGGCCACCTGAAAACTCATGGGGATAACGGCTGGAATGGTCTCTGTTTAACCCAACCGTTTCCAATAAATCTTCAACCTGTTTCGTTCTATCAGCATCATTCTTAGCCAAATGGTTAATGTCGATGCCCTCTGCAACGATATCTTTAACTTTCATTCGTGGATTAAGTGACGCATATGGATCCTGAAAAATCATCTGCATATCACGTCTGAACGTTTTCTTTTGTGCCTTTGACCGTAATTTGGAAACATCCTCACCCTTGAAAAGGATTTTTCCGGAAGTCGGTTCATACAAATGAATAATCGCACGACCGGTTGTTGTTTTACCAGAACCCGATTCACCAACCAGGCCAAACGTTTCGCCTTGGTACACGTCAAATGTAATATCGTCAACCGCGCGAACTTCATCGGCTTTACCAACGTTAAAGTATTGTTTTAAATGTTCAACTTGTAATACTTTTTTTGCTTTCGAATAGTCGATCACAGTTGCTCCTCCTGTTCTTCAACGTGTTTACCACGGTTAGTGTCAATCGCCTCATGAGTCAATTTGGCAAAATGCTTTTGACGCTCAATGATTTGATCAGGCGGTGTCACTTTCGGTGCCCGTGGATCCAACAGCCATGTTGCAGCATAGTGGGTATCTGACACCTTAAAGAATGGCGGCTCCTGCTCTGTATCAATCTTTAAAGCATACTTATTTCTAGCAGCAAACGCATCACCCTTTGGTGGGTTCAGTAAATCTGGCGGTGTCCCCGGAATTGAGGGCAATTCCGTTCCGGATGTATCCATGGTAGGCATGGAATTCAACAATCCCCAAGTATATGGGTGCTTAGGATTATAGAAGATCTCATCCACAGTCCCATATTCCACAATTTTACCAGCATACATAACAGCAACTCGATCAGCCATACCGGCAACAACCCCCAAATCATGGGTAATAAAAATAATTGAGGTATTTGTTTTTGCCTGTAATTCTTTCATTAAATCAAGAATCTGAGCCTGAATCGTCACATCCAAAGCCGTTGTCGGCTCATCAGCAATCAGAATTTCAGGGTAATTAACCAGTGCAATCGCAATCACAATCCGTTGGCGCATTCCGCCTGAAAATTGATGCGGATAATCATTAATCCGCTTCTCGGCATTCTCGATACCAACCAATTTCATCATTTCAAGGGCTTGAGCGTAGGCTTTTTCCCGTTTCATCCCTTTATGAATGATCAATGGTTCCGCAATCTGCTTTCCAATCTTCATTGTTGGATCCAAAGAAGTCATGGGATCTTGGAAGATTTCGGCAATATCACGGCCACGAATCTGATCCATTTGTTTCCGTGTTTTCTTCAACAAATCCTGATTTTTAAACATAATCGTTCCGTCGGCGATTTCAGCATTTGGTGCATTTAAGCCCATGATACTACGAGTCGTGACGGATTTACCGGAACCTGATTCTCCAACAATCGCTAAGGTTTCTCCTTTGCGAAGGTCAAAACTAACATTCCGAATTGCTTGAACCTTACCAGCATAAGTTTTGAAGTTGATTTTGAGATTTCTTACCTCAAGAACATTTTTTTCGTTTTCCATCTCAAAACACCTACTTCCTATTACTCTTTGGATCAAAGGCATCACGAAGCCCATCACCCAAGATATTAAATGCAATCATAATAATCGACAAAACGATAGCCGGATACCACATTTGATATGGTAGGAATTGGAAGTTCTTCTGGCCATCACTAATCAACGTACCAAGTGATGCTTGTGGTGCACTCACACCAATACCGATATAAGATAGGAACGCCTCGAAGAAGATTGCGGTTGGAATCGTGAACATCAAGTTAATGATAATCACACTTGCCAAGTTTGGCAACAAATGTTTAAAGGCAATCTTGAACGAACTTTCACCCAAGGTTCTTGCCGCCAATACAAATTCCTGATTCTTTAATTCCAGTGTTTGCGCTCGTACCAGTCGGGCCATGTTAACCCAACTGGTAATCGCAATGGCAATAATAATCGCCGACATACCGGGTTTTAAAACAACAATTAAAAGGACCATAACAATCAAGTTTGGAATTGATAAAATGATTTCGATGATCCGTTGCATTAATGTATCAACCCAGCCACCAAGCCAGCCTGAGATAATGCCATAAACCACACCAAACGCCAAATCAAAGAAACTGGCAACCAGCGCAATGGTTAATGAAATCCGGGTTCCAAATAGGATCCGTGAAAATAGGTCACGACCAAGATAGTCGGTTCCTAAAATATAATACGTTCCTGCATGCGCATGAGCTTGTGCATAAGCGTTTATTCGTGTGCCGGATTGCATAATCGTCCCGTTAAACCCATTAATATCAATACCGGGAATTTTGGGAGGCAAATTAGCCAAATCCGGATTAGTTGCATTCGGATTATGGGTTTGAAACAGTCCTGAACCAAACGATAAGATGAATAAAATAACCAAGATGACCAAACAGATCATTGCTGCTTTGCTGTGTCTTAAACGGCGCCACGAATCCTGTAAGAAAGTCAATGATGGCGCGGCAATTTTCTCACTATCAAGATGTGTACGATCTACATCTGACAGTGGCAGAAAATCACCGGTTTTAATTGATTTTGCATTATCTGCCATTTCAAGTGTCCCTCCTACTTATTAATTCTGATACGTGGATCGATCAGCCCATACAAAATATCGGTAATCAACAGCACAACACACAACATTGCACAATAAACAATGGCTAATCCCATAATGGTTGGGTAATCATTTGTCAAAATCGATTTAACAAATTGTTCCCCAATTCCCGGAATCGAGAAAATATTTTCAACAACCATTGATCCGGTCATAATGTTAACGGCCAAAGGACCAACAATTGTCACAATCGGAATTAAACTGTTTCGTAAGGCATGGTGATAAATAATTCCGGTTTTATTTAGCCCTTTTGCCTTTGCAAGCTCAATGTAATCCGAACTCAACACGTCCACCATTTCGGTTCGCATAAATCGAGCCGTTTCGGCAAAGGGCGACGCGGCCAGTGCCAATGTCGGCAGAACCGTATACATAAACCCTCCCCAATCGGCAATCGGGAAAAGTCTGAGTTTCAATCCGAGATAGTACTGCAACAGAACCGCCAAAACAAATGAAGGAATTGAAACACCCAGAATGGATAGGATCGTTGCGGTCGTATCAATCCAGGTATTTTGCTTAACAGCGCCAATTGAACCCACGATAATGCCGATTAAGACACCAACAACCATTGCTTCTCCACCGATTGTCAACGAAGGCCCGAGTCGACTGCTGATCAAGTAGGAAACAGGTTGATCACTAAATTGATACGATGTTCCAAAGTTACCATGAACGGCTCCGGCAAGGTAAGTTAGATACTGTTGCCACAGTGGTTTATCAAGGCCATACTGCTTGTAAATCTGGTGAATTTGGCTCGGAGACAGCTTTGCTTGATTAGTCAGCGGCGTCCCGGGCATGAACTTCATCAGAAAGAAGGTGACCGTTGTTACAATAAACAAAGTCAGAATAATATAAAATATTCTTTTTCCTAAATACTTTGCCATATAAGGTTCCTCACATTTCTAATTATCCTAGTGAAAATCACTAATAACGTCTATTTAACATAAAAGAGGCTGGACAGTAGATAACCAGCCTCCATTGAGATGAACTGTTAACCCGAATCGCAAATTCAAGTTATTTAATTGAAACTTTACTCCAGTCCCATTCAGGTGCAGTTGGGAAAAATTGAACACCTTTAACTTTGGAGTTGATCAATTTCGCTGTGCTTTGTTGATATAATGGTACAATTCCTTGATTATTCATCAAGACTTTTTGTGCCTGAACCATGTCATCCCATCGCTTACCGGCATTTAAAGCGTCCTTGCCTTCAGCATTCTTAATCAGCGTATCATATTCCGAATTCTTCCATTTCCCGTTGTTGTATGAGTTATCGGAAGTAAATAATGAAAGGAACGAAATTGGATCTGGGAAGTCAGCGATCCAAGCGGAAATAACAAGATCGAAGTTACCGTCTTGTGAGCGTTGTAAACGCGTCTTAAACGGTAAGTTCTGATTGGTAATCTTCAAACCAGGCAACTTAGTCAACTGGCTTTGAAGAAATTCAGTTGTGTTCTTGCCATTTGGTGTATCGTCAGATAATAAGTTAAGTGAAACAGATTTCTTACCTGTCTCCTTCAAGCCTTTAGCCCAAAGTTTCTTAGCTTCAGCTAAGTTTTGAGAATCAGCCGACTTAACTTCAGCCTGATCGGCATAGTCTTTACCATTTCGATAAGCCATTTTTGCTGCCACGAGGCCACGAGCGGGAACAGAGCCATCAGCAAAAATCTTGTTTGTCAACTGCTTTCGATTAATGGACATGGAAATGGCTTTACGAATATTAATGTTTCTCAAAACCGGATCCTTCTTCTGATTCATTTCCAAGTAGAAGGTTGAGGCGTTCAAAAATGATTTGTAATCTTTATCATTCTTATAATGTGAAACTTGTTGAGAACCAACTAAATTAATTGCATCTAATTTATTGGTATTATACTGATTCAAACTAGTTGCTGGATCTTTAACCGCCTGAATCTTCATTTTGTCCAACTTGATATTCTTTTTGTTCCAATAGTTATTATTCTTAACCATCGTCCAAGAATCGTTAGTTCCACTCCAACCGGTTAACTTGAATGGTCCATTATAGACCATGTACTTGGATTGAGTCCCATACTTAGAACCGTACTTCTTAACAGCCGATTCTTTCTGTGGGAAGAATTCTGCATTGGCTACCAAATACTTAAAGTAACTCTGAGGTCGGTTTAAAGTTACAACTAATTTGTAATCCCCGTCGGCCTTAACTCCCAAGCTTGAAACGGGTGCTTTTCCAGCGTTAACTTTAGTTGCATTCTTAATATGGTCAAATATGTACGCATATTGTGAAGCAGTTTTAGGTGTTAACGTTCGTTGCCATGAATAAACAAAGTCTTTGGCTGTAACCGGTGTGCCATCACTCCATTTACTGTGACGAAGATTGAATGTCCAAGTTTTTCCGTCCTTTGAAACTGTGTAATTCTTGGCAACCCCCGGCGTAACCTTAGCGTTCGTCGACATCTTAAGTAATCCCTCATTAGTTGCGTTTAAAGTTTCAGCTGAAACTTGATCCGTAGCCTTTGAAAGATCCATAGTTGGTAGGTTAGAAGATTCCTGCCATCGTAGCTCCTGCTTCTTTGAGCCTGATTGTGATGACTTACTACCACAACCTGCAAGTACTAATACAGATAGCAGTACTACCCCACCAAGCTTCGCGATTGAATTGATTTTCATCGTGAAATACTTCCCTTCAATATAATTTTACTAACTCGGCAATGCATATATTTTAAATTAAAACTTTATTAAAAGCAATACATTGATCAACTAATCTAGATTCATAACACTGCCATACATGGCCTTGTGAGGTTTATTTTAACAAAAAGCGTTGATACGTCTAGCTTTTTAAATTCCAAATCACAAAAATATTTTATAAAGAAAAGTTATAAAATTTGAATTTAAATGAATTTTTACGACAGCTCTACTAATTAAAGCGCTTCAAAGATTAATTTATCTACCTGACATTCACAGAGTACTCCCAGTAAAATAAAGGGCATCTTAACATAATAAGAGTAAACAAAAAGGATTGGAACCAAGCATGTCATTTTGCCTATTTCCAATCCTTTAAATACTTTCCTGAAAGCGTCCAGTTTATTACCTGACTATTATTTAACCGAAACCTTACTCCAATCCCATTGTGGTGACGTTGGGAAGAATTGAACACCTTTAACTTTAGACTTCATCAACGTTGATTGAGCTTCTTGTGTTAATGGAACAATTCCTTGGTCATTCATTAGAATCTTTTCGGCTTGAACCATGTCATTCCAACGGGCTGCTTCATTATTAGCATCCGTGCTTTCAGACTTCTTGATTAAAGCATCATACTCTGAATTCTTCCAATTACCATTATTATATGAATTAGTGGATGTGAAGAGATCCAAGAAATTTGATGGGTCTGGATAATCGGCAATCCAAGCAGAAAGAACAAGATCAAACTGACCATTTTGAGAACGGCTCAAACGATTCTTAAATGGCACATTTTGAATTGTGATTTTTAATCCTGGTAACTTTTCCAAATTGCTTTGAACGAATTGTGCATTTTTAACCGTCTGATCAATATCATCACAGAGCAGTGAAAGTGAAACCGACTTCTTACCTGTTTGCTTTAGACCCTTGGCCCAAAGTTTCTTAGCTTCCGTCAAATTATATTCCACACCTGCTTTAACGTAGGCTTGGCTGGCAAAATCCTTACCATTTCTAGAAGCCATCTTTGTTGGAACATATCCCTTGGCTCCCTTTGTACCATCCGCAATAACTTTACTTGCTAATTGATTCTTGTCAATGGCAAGTGATAGTGCCCGACGGATGTTCTTATTTTTAAAGATTGAATCTTTCTTTTCATTCATTTCCATATAAGAGGTTGAAGCTTCAAGATAATCATGATAGTCCTTATTATTCTTATACTGTTTAACTTGAGTACCATTCAAAGTTGTGAAATCAAGTTTCCCACTTTCATAGCTGTTCAGAGCAGTCGCAGGATCCTTAACCGTTTGAATACTCATCTGTTGTAGCTTAACATTCTTAGCATTCCAATAGCTCTTATTCTTCACAAGCTTTGCGGTATCGTTTGTACCGGTCCATCCTTTCAACAAGAATGGTCCGTTGTAAGCATTCTTCTTAGCACTTGTCCCATATGCAGAGCCATATTTTTTTACAGCTGCCTGTTCTTCTGGGAAATAGTAGCCTTGAGATACCAAATATTTAAAGTAGCTTTGAGGCTTTACCAAATGGACAACTAATTTATAGTTGCCATCAGCTTGAACCCCTAATTTGGTTGGTGACATTTTACCTGAATTAATCTTTGAAGCATTTTTAATATTGGCAAAATTGTAAGCATACTCGGAAGCCGTTTTTGGCGTTACAGTCCGCCGCCATGCAAACACGAAGTCTTTAGCAGTGACAGGCTTTCCATCATTCCACTTAGACTTCCGAAGATTAAAGGTCCAAGTCTTACCATCTTTGGAAACCGAATAACTTTTAGCAACTCCGGGTGTTGTTTTGTTCTCACCCATCTTCAAAAGGCCTTCATTAGTTGCATTCAACACTTGTGAGGAATACAAATCCGTTATTTTGGATGCATCCATCGATGAAATTGCTGCCGGTATCATCCATTTTACCTTTTGAGAACTATTTGCTGATTGAGAAGACTTGCTGCCACATCCTGCAAGGACTAAAGCAGAAAGCAATCCAACCCCGCCTATCTTCATAACTGATTTTAGCTTCATACTATGTAGCTTCCCTTCAAAAATATTTATCAATTTTTGACACGAGTCTATACTAGATTAAAATTTAATTAAAAGCAATGCGTTTGTTAACTTTTTTGCTCATTATCTTTCAAACGGTAACAGTTATCATTATAATCGATTACATCAGCTTCTTTAAGCACTTATCAAGCAAACGATTATTGATTTTTTATCATCTCATCACATTTTAATTTCATTTTCAAGGAACATTCTGAATTTTAAATAAAAAAATTGACACCTTTAAGGCATCAATTAATATTCCTCATTCGCTTTTATAAACCTGGCTCCAATCCCATTCGGGTGATTCTGGAAAGAACTGAATGCCTTTAATTCCGGGCTTTACAAGTTGAGGCACAGCTGCTTGATAGAGCGGTACGATACCCTCATCATTTGCCAGCACCTTTTCGGCCTTGACCATGTCCTGCCAACGCTGCTGCGGTTTATTGGCATCCTCGCCTTCAGCTTCTGCAATTAAGCGGTCATACTGCCTATTTGTCCATTTCCCATTGTTATACGAACTATGCGACGTCATGTTGGATAAAGACGTCATTGGATCGGGATAATCCCCGGTCCAACTGCTGAGAACCATATCAAATTGACCGTTGGATGAACGAGTCAGCCGTGTTTTAAACGGCAGATTTTCAACATTAACTTTGAATCCGGGTAGTTTGGTCAATTCACTTTGAATGTATTCAGCGCTTCGTTTACCGGAATCTGTATCATCCGCCAACAAAGTAAACGTCACTGACTGCTTACCCGTCTGTTTTAGCCCCTTTGCCCATAACTGCTTGGCTTTTTTCGCATTGTTGGTCACAGCCGCTTTTACATAAGCTTCATCCGCAAATTCTTTACCATGACGCCTACCAAGTCCAAGTGCAACAAATCCCTTTGAAGGCGTTGAACCATCTTGGAGAACCTTCTTTGTAAACTGTTTCCGGTTGATGCTTAACGAGATGGCTTTTCTAATATTACGGTTTCTAAAGAACGGATGCTTTTTCTGATTCATTTCCATAAACCACATCTGTGCGTTTTTTCGAATATGCAGCTGCTTGCTGTGTCGATACTGTTGAACCTGCTGACCACTTAAGACCGCAACATCCAGTTTGTTACTCTGATACTGATTGATAACGGTTGAAGGATCCTTTTCAACTTGGAATTTAACCTGATCAAGTTTGACGGCATCCTTGTGCCAATACCTGTTATTTTTCACTAACGACCACGTGTCATTGGTTCCCGTCCAACCTGTTAGTTTAAATGGCCCGTTATAAATCATATCTTGACTGGTTGTCCCATATTTTGTCCCGAATTTTTTTACAGCTGCCTGGCTTTGTGGAAAGAAATATGCTTGGGAAACCAGATATTTGAAATAACTCTGTGGTTTAGTCAGATGGACAATCAACTGATCATTTCCCTTGGCAACTGCTCCCAATTTGGACGGCGCCATTTTGCCGGCATTAATTGCCTTGGCATTTTTTATATGGTCAAATGTATAGGCAAACTCTCCCGCTGTTCTCGGTGTAATCGTCCGTTGCCAGGAATAAACAAAATCCTTTGCCGTAACCGGTGTCCCATTACTCCACTCAGAACGCCGCAAGTTAAAGGTCCATGTCAAACCATCTTTTGAGACATGATAACTTTTGGCAACGCCGGGAATTAATTTATTCCCTTTAACCATTCGCAATAACCCTTCATTAGAACCATTCAGGGTCGTATCCGAAATCATATCCGTCATTTTTGAAATGTCCATCGATGATAACTCGCTTGATTGCATCCAGGTTATCTTGTTTTTAGGACGACTTGTTGACTTCGACTCACCGCAACCAGTCAGTACCAACCCGATCATCACTGCAATCCCACCAAAGCTGATTACTTGCTTTACTCGCTTCAAAACCCCACTCCCAAATATGTATCAATTGCCCGTCGAACTATAACAGCGGGTAATTTAAATTGTAAGCAATAATCTTTAGATAATCAATTGATCATTTATTATTAGCGATGCGGTTGCATCATAAGAAATCAGACATATGTCCGATACTACTATTTACATTATTCCAGTTGGCATACAAAAAACGACAGAAAAATGCCTCTGCCGTTTTTCTATATTCATACTCACTAAAAGAAAAGATAATCAAAAAAACGTTATTCTCAATTATTTAACCGTAACCTTACTCCAATCCCATAATGGTGCAGTTGGAAATGCCTGAATGCCTTTAACGCCTGATTTAACAAGTTGTGGCTGAGCTTGTTGATACAGTGGGATGACCCCTTCCTGATTAGCAAGCAGCTTGCCCGCCTTAACCATATCATTCCAACGAGCATTTGGCTTATTGGCATCCCGACCTTCAGCATCGGTCGTTAACTTGTCATATTCTTTATTCTGCCATGGACCATTGTTATAAGCGTTATTCGATTGCATTAACTGTAAGAAAGTAATCGGATCCGGAAAGTCCGCAACCCACTCGGTGACAACCATATCAAATTGACCGTCTTGTGAACGGGCCAAACGTGTCTTATATGGAATATTTTCGTTTGTAATCTTCAAACCGGGCAATTTGGTAAAGCGGCTTTGAAGATATTCGGTTGTCTTCTTACCGGCATCGGTATCATCAGCCATCAGGTTAAAGGAAACCGACTTTTTACCAGTTTGTTTCAGCCCTTTTGCCCAATATTTCTTGGCAAGTGCCAGGTTTGATTCTACTGCATCCTTTTCATAGGCTGCATCCGCATAATCCTGTCCGTTATGAGTTGACATATCAGCGGCAACAAACCCTTTAGCCGGCATTGACCCGTCTGCCAAAACTTTACCGGTAAATTGTTTTCGGTCAATTGTTAGCGACAAGGCCTTTCTAATGTTAATATTTCTAAAGAACTTGTATTTATGCTGGTTCATTTCAAGATACCAAGTAGCCGCGTTGCTTCTCAAAACATAGTTTTTATTAGTCTTATACTGTTTGACCTGCTGACCAACCAACGGCGTCACCTGAACCTTATTATCCTGATACTGGTTCAGGAAAGTTTCGGGCGTTTTAATGACTTGAAAATTGACCTGATCGAGTTTAACCTTCTTGGCATTCCAATAGTTCTTGTTTCTAACCAAATGCCAAGTATCATTGGTTCCTGTCCAACCGGTCATCTTAAACGGACCGTTATATGCCATGTCTTTACTGGTTGTTCCGTATTTGGATCCGTATTTTTTAACTGCAGAGGCCTTCTGTGGGAAAAACTCAACGTCTGCAGCCAAATATTTAAAGTAACTTTGCGGTTTTTCAAGCGTGACCACTAATTTATAGTTGCCATCCGCTTTGACACCGAGCTTTGACGGTGACATCTTGCCAGAATTAATTTTAGTAGCGTTCTTAATGTTTGCAAATATGTAAGCATATTGACCGGCTGTCTTTGGATTGACTGTCCGTTGCCATGAATAAACAAAATCCTTAGCCGTAACAGGAGATCCATCACTCCACTTGGAATGTCGCAAATTAAACGTCCAGGTTTTACCGTCTTTTGAAACAGTATAGTTTTTCGCTACACCCGGAATCACCTTATTATTTTCGGCCATTCGTAACAATCCTTCATTAGAGTTGTTCAAAGTCTGCGCACCAATTTGATCCGTTACCTTTGAAATATCCATCGTTGTCATGTTACTCTGTTGGACCCAGTTCAATTCTTTTTTCTTGGATTGTGAACTGTTGGATCCGCACCCAGCTAACACCAGTGCGGAAAGTGCAATTGCACCACCCAGTTTGGCAAACGACCTTATCTTCATATATATGCACCCTTTCGAATATGTATTTTAAAAAATGAGAACATAGTCGATTCTAGATTAAATTTTAATTAAAATCAATAGCTATTCGGATATTTATAAATAGCTTTTCCAGTACACTTCAGCTCATAAAAAAGAAGAATTCTGCCACATCATCATTAAATTACTATTAGCATGACCAAGCCAACCTACATTTTCAAATCATATTTTAATCCTACGTCAATCGCTTACAATTACAATGTCATATCAAAAAAGAGATTGTCTACTATATTTTTACACTTGTGTGCTATAATTGAACACGAACTTTAGAGGAGGAACACATTTGGACTTAACACAAACACTGACACCAGTAGTAACCATCGGGCTTAATCAACATCCAAACAGTTTTGATTATTCGATGACCGAGCTGAACAACTTGGCCGAAGCTAACAATATGGAAGTAGTCGAAACATTGATTCAGAAATTAGATAAACCCGATCCGGCAACCTACTTCGGTAAAGGAAAAATTGAAGAACTCACTCAAGTGGTTATCGATGACGGTGTTGACACAATCGTTGCAAACGATGAACTCTCACCCAGTCAGATTCGAAACATCGAAAAGGCAACCAAGGTCAGAATTATTGACCGGACCGGTTTGATTTTGGAAATCTTCGCCAACCGGGCCCAATCGCGGGAAGCCAAGCTACAAGTTGAACTTGCCAAATTAAAATACCAACTGCCGCGTCTTCATACCAGTGCCAGCCAGCGTCTCGACCAGCAAACCGGTACCAGTAGCGGCGGCGGGTTTACCAACCGTGGTGCTGGTGAGTCACAATACGAGTTAAACCGACGAACATTGGAAAATCGCATCACCCATGTTAATCGTGAACTTAAAGAATCCAGTAAGGCTGACCAAACCAAACGTAAACAACGTGATAAGAGCGACACACCGACTGTAGCTTTGGTAGGTTACACCAACGCCGGTAAGTCAACCATCATGAATGGCATGATCAACTTATTTGGCAACAACGATGATAAGCAGGTCATGGTTAAAGATATGCTGTTCGCAACCCTGGATACATCAGTCAGAAAATTATCGCTTCCGGACCAAAAATCGTTTCTTTTGAGTGATACGGTCGGCTTTGTCAGTCAACTGCCCCATCAATTGGTTCAAGCGTTTAAATCAACCTTGGCCGAAGCAGCCAACGCTGATTTACTTGTTCAGGTTGTTGATTATTCAGATCCGCACCGGGAGATGATGATTAAAACAACTGAGGAAACATTGAAGGAAATCGGGGTTGATAATATCCCAATGGTCGTTGCGCTTAATAAAGCCGATAAGATGGATATCGCCTACCCAACTCGCGAAGGTGACAACCTGATCATGGCAGCAACCGACCAGCCATCCCTCAAAGAACTGGCCAATATTATCAAAGAGAAAGTCTTCAAGGATTATCAAACACGCTCTTTGTTAATTCCTTTTGACAAGGGAGACATCGTTTCCTATTTAAACGACAATACGACTATTCTAAAAACTGACTATCGTGAAAACGGCACCGTCGTGACAGCTGAACTAAACAGTGTCGATGCCAAGCGATTCGAAAAATACCTTTTACCAACGGAATAATAGTCAATTAATTATTTGACCATCACAGTCATTAAAGAGAGGAAGAAAACCAATGAAACAACAAAAAGAAGTGTCGCTTGATCGGGACCTGGGCCTCTGGTCAGCGTTATCACTGGTAATCGGAACGATTATCGGTGCCGGTGTCTTTGTCCGTCAATCAGCTGTACTGGATGATGCCGGTTCAACTACCATGGGCCTTTTAGCTTGGCTTGCAGGTGGGATTTTAACCATCACAGCCGGCTTAACAATTGCCGAGATTGCCTCCCAAATGCCCGAAACCGGCGGTCTTTATGTTTACATGGAAAAAATCTACGGCCGAATCTGGGGATTTCTGTCCGGATGGATGCAAATTGTCATTTACGGGCCTGCGATGATCGCATCGTTAGGTGCCTACCTTGCTATTTTACTGTCGGATTTTTTCGGCTTTCCAAGTAAATACAATGCTTTAATTGCTATTGGAACAATCATTCTGGTCGGTATCTTAAATCTATTTTCCAACCGCTACGGTGCAACTTTTGCTATTATTACAACTTTATGTAAACTCGTTCCGGTTGCCGCTTTAATCATTTTCGGATTATTCTTCGGAAAACAGGGTGCGTTAGGCCAAAGCATTTCGGAAGTCCACCAATCTGCAGGAAACTTTGGTGTCGCAATTTTAGCAACGTTATTTGCCTTCGATGGCTGGATTTTAATTGCCAACCTTGGCGGTGAAATCAAGAATCCTCGAAAACTGTTGCCGCAAGCAATCACATTCGGTATTTTAGCTGTTCTGGTCATTTATATGTTAGTTTCATATGGTGTTTATCGCGCCATTCCTGCTGAAAAAATTCACAGTATGGGTACTGGTGCCATTCCATTCATTGCCACAACTGCCTTTGGCAACGTGGGCGGCAAAATCTTGAGTATTGGTATTATCATCTCGATTGTCGGCTGTATGAACGGTAAGATCATGACGTTCCCACGTATTATGTACGCCATGGCCAAACGCAATCAACTACCATTTTCAAAGACATTGTCATACTTACACCCAAAGTCACACACACCCATTTTTTCAACTATCGCTGAATTAATCATTGTGGCTATCATGATTGTCTTCTCAAATGCAGACCGACTTTCAGAACTATGTATCTTCACTGTCTATTGCTTCTACGTGATGGCTTTTGTTGGTGTCTTTCTGCTCAGAAAGCGCAATCCAAACCAACATCGTGTCTTTTCAACACCGCTATTCCCCTTAACGCCAATTGTGGCCATTGGTGGTTCACTGTTCGTGATTGTCAGTGAAATCATGTCAGACCTTCCAGGCGTTTTAACATCCTTTATCTTTGTTGCTGTCGGTGTCCCTGTTTTCTATTACGAAACCAAAAAGCATGGCATTGTTGAACCAAAAAACGAAGACGCACCAATCGATGAAGATGATGACAGCGTTAATGAAAATCGTGTCAAGAGCAACGGTTAATTTCTCGTTATTAAGATTAAAAAAAGAGTTGGCATGCAAAACGTGCCAACTCTTTTTTACTACAAACAATAATAGATTGCCCAGTCAATCATTATCAGATTCCGGTGCTAATTTTAGTAATTAATTTCCGAATCCTTTATCATTGGAATTGTAAAGCATTCACTGAATCAATACGTAAGAAGGTGACAAATTGAGTTTTATCCTTTATCAAATGGAGTGGGTTCTTAGACTACTGGTAGCTGCAGTTTGCGGTGGATTGGTCGGATTCGAACGAAAATCCCGACTAAAAACCGCTGGTATTCGAACCCACATGTTGGTTGCTGTGGGCTCAGCCCTATTTATGATTATTTCAAAATATGGTTTCTTTGATCTGGTTGGCCATTCCAACATTGGTGTGGATCCTTCAAGAATTGCCGCCGGTGTCGTAACCGGTATCGGATTTATCGGTGCGGGTGCCATTATGACCCGAAACAATCAAATTGACGGCCTCACCACAGCTGCAGGGCTCTGGGCTACCGCTGCGATTGGCTTGGCCGTGGGCGCTGACATGTACATCATTGGGATTGCCGGAACATTGTGCATCTTAGTGACCCAAACGATTGTCCGCCGAATCCGAGCACTAAAGAGATACCCAAATCGGTCACTATTGCGTTTGCAGGTGACCCTGGCTGGACAATTAACGGAAATGGAGAAATTACCTGAAAGGCTTAAATCACTCGGCAGTTTAAATATCCAGATGAGAATTGTTAAATATGATCCGGATTCTTTCACATTGGCAGTCACTGTCAGACTAAAGAAAAAGGTTAATTCAAATAATTTTATTAAAAAAATGAGCGAGTTTGCCGATGTTAAAGAAATTGAAGTCCTTGATTAAACAAAAAGATTGACTATCAAAAAATGACAGTCAATCTTTTTGTATTTTATGCAGCCTAATAACAGGCTACCATCACAATGTTTTACAATTTTAAGTCGAATGAGTTAAGCGTCACTTGCATCCTGCACAACCTCATCGGCTTTCCCCTTCTTGTTGCCCCCACCGATTCTTTTCTCCAGATACTTCGAGAATAATGATAGTGAGTAACAAACAATGAAGTACATGACTGCTAGTGCAAGAAACATTGGAATCGTATAATTTGTATTTTGCCCGTAAATAATTTGTGCATGGTTCATTAGATCCGGTAACACAATAATGGTTGCCAATGACGTATCCTTAACCAAGGAAATGAACTGACTGACGATCGCTGGAATCATATTTCGAATTGCTTGCGGCAACACAATGTACCATAACGCCTGCCAGTAGGACAACCCATTTGCACGGGCACCTTCCATTTGTCCAGTCGGAATAGACGCAATTCCGGCACGAACAATTTCGGCAACCATTGCCGCTTCAAAGACTGCCATTGCAATAACCGAAGCCCAAATCGGATCGGGTTTAAAGCCAAGATGAGGCAATCCAAAGTAGGTAAAGAAGATAATCAGGATCAATGGTAAGTTACGAATAATGTCAATGACAAAACCGACGATCGCTGATAAATACTTTATTTGAACGTAACGGGTAACGCCAAGAATTACACCGAATATGTAACTCAAGACAATTGAACAAACGGAAACGAGAATCGTTACCCAGGCTCCCTCTAGAAGGAACTTGATATTAACCCATGAATATGCACCTAAAACTGTTAGCATATTATCATTCCTCCTTTAGGCCAATTTCTTTTCAAGATGACGCATGTAATAACTCAACGGCAACGTCAAAATTAAATATAGGACGCCGACACACATATACGTGCTCATACTTTGCAATGAATCAGATGCAATGACGTTTGCCTGATACATCAAATCAAAGCCGGCAACGAAGGCCAGGACCGATGAATTCTTAACCAGGTTAATGAATTGGTTACCCAGTGGTGGAATGACGTATCGAAATGCCTGCGGTAAAATGATGTATCTCATGGATTGCCAGTAGGATAACCCAGTTGAACGCGCACCTTCCATTTGTCCGGGATCAACAGATTGAATCCCTGAACGAACCGTCTCGGCAATAAATGCCGAAGAATACAATGTTAATCCGACGGTCCCTGATGCAAACCCACTAATCTTAACGATATACATTGGAATGACAACGTAGAAAAACATTGTAATAACCAATAATGGAATATTTCGAAAAACTTCAATATAAACTCGAGCAACAACCCGGGCAAACTTGTTTGGCATGGTCTCCATAATCGCAAATGCAGAACCGATAATCAACGCAAAGATTAACGCAATGATACTGCATAAGAGCGTTTGACCAAGCCCGGTGAGCAATTCACCACCGTAATTTTGAAAAATGCTTATCATCGTTCTGCCCCCTTCATATCAAAGCCTTTAACATTATGGAACCACTTGTAAATGAGCTTATTATATTCACCGGAATTTTCAACCTTCGTCAATGCATGATTAATTGCATTATGAAATGGTCGTTGTCCCTTAGCTGTTGCAATTCCATATGGCTCCTTGGTAAAGGTTCCGCCAACAACGGAATAACCCGGGTTTTCGATTGACATCCCGTAAAGAATACCGTTATCAGTTGTTAAGGCATCACCTTGACCGGACTTCAGCGCAGTTAGTGCCTGAGAATAATCAGACAGTTGAAGTACTCGTGCTTTGGGTGCGAATTTCTTAATATTTTGAACTGAGTTTGACCCAACAACGCCAAGAACTACGGCACCTTTACGATTTAGGTCCCGAACATTTTTAATCGGACTGCCATCCTTAACCAGGATTGCTTGTCCGGCATCAAAGTATGAACGTGAAAAGTCAACCTGTTCGGCACGTTGCGGTGTAATCGTCATTGTTGCCATAATGGCATCAATATTTCCGTTTGCCAGTAATGGCATTCGGGTCTGACTTGTAACTTGAATAAAACGGGCTTTGCCTTTTTTACCAAGAATCTCTTTGGTCATTGCTTTAGCGAGGTCAACTTCAAATCCTTTGATTTGGTTATCCTTCACATCCATAAGACCGAATAGCTTGGTATCGGCTTTAACACCCCAAGTAATTGTATTGGATTGTTTGTCGTCCTTTAGAACATCGCGTTTCGAACCGGAAGTGCTGCTGCAGGCACCCAGTGAAACAACCATGATCAGTAGTGCAACGACCAATCCAACCTTTGATAAGATCTTTCTCATGATGTTTCCTCCAATTCGACGTTTTAGTGAGTGATAATTTTCCCAAGAAATTGTCGTGCACGCTCATTGGTTGGTTCACCATCAAAGAACTTTTCACTGCTGTCATCTTCCAAAATGCGACCGTCATCCATGAAAACAACCCGGTTGGCCACTTCACGAGCAAAGCCCATTTCATGGGTAACAACCAACATTGTCATGTCCGAGTCACGGGCAATATCTTTCATAACGTTCAAAACATCATCAATCATTTCAGGATCAAGGGCACTGGTCGGCTCATCAAACAGCAGACATTTTGGACGCATCGCTAATGAACGGGCAATTGCGATTCGTTGCTGTTGCCCACCTGAAAGCTGTGCCGGAAGCTTCTCGGCCTGGCTTCGAAGACCAACCTGATCCAACAGCTCCAACGCAATCTTTCGATTCTCATCCTCATTACGGTGCAATACAATCCGTGGTGCCAACATAATGTTTTCCATAATCGTTTTGTTTGCATATAAGTTAAAATGTTGAAAAACCATCCCAACATTTTTACGGATTCTGTTAATATCGGTCTTTTTGTTCGCTAAATCCTGTCCGTTAACGATTAATTTCCCTTCTTGGATCCGTTCCAAGCCATTAACCGTTCGGATTAAAGTAGATTTACCTGAACCCGAAGGCCCGATTAAAACGACAGTCTCACCTGCTTCAATTTTAAGATTAATATCTTTCAATGCATGGAAATTGCCATAGTACTTTTGTACATCTTGAAATTCGATCATTGCCATGTTATTTTCCTCCAATAGTAGACAATATTAGAATTGTCTAAGAATGAATCTATCTCCAGTTTAGGTTAAAAGTGACATGAGGTCAAAAAAATGTAACATTAAATTTAGGGGCATGTAACATTTCCTGTCATCCACGTCTTGTTTAACCGTTATTTTGCTATGAAACACTGCTGTGATAGATTAACAGTTCAACACTCGAACTGATTGTATCAAAATGTGAAAAAGAAAAAGATCGTTAAAATTATCTAATGTATAACAATTTTACAGGAATTCTTGTGAAAAGAAAAGAGAACGCAATAAAAGTGTTCAAATCACATCATAACAAACATAAAAATCGACTATTGAAAATTGAATCAGAGTCTGACATGTGTATGTCCAAAAGTATCTTTTTTCGAATTTTGCCAATCAAAAAGAAGTCCGGAACAAATGATGTCCCAAACTTCTTAACGTTATATTTTAATATTAGCCGCTTCTCATCTATCAGAGTTTCTTATAGGCAACGCTTACCCGTAATGTGTAGTTCTGGGTGTGCTCAAGGATTCCAACCCGGCCGATTTCTTTGTACGGTCCGCCAAATAATTCAGCAGAAGCCAAATAAAGTTTCAAATCAGAAAGGTCAATCGACCGAATCGACTGTAGGCCAACCCGCTTGATCGAACCTACCGGATAAATCTCAGCTTGATTCAATCCCGCATATACAATCAACGCATTATTCTGATGTCTCATCTCAAAATAAGGCATCATAACACCCTTGCCAATTGCATAAATCGGCTTGCCGCCATTAATCTTCAACAGTTCGTAAAGTTTTCGATCATCCATACCATTATAATCAGCTCGAAAAAGCTGTTGCTGCTGCATTTGGGCGACCAATCGATTGAGATTCATCTGTTCGGACGGTGACACATCAATTTTAGCCGGCAAAACGTGCTGCTCGTCAAAGATCCCATTTGCTGCATTATCTTGACGATTATATGGTTCCTGAATCACTGTGTTACCCATCTTGGAGTTTGCCTGAATTTCTTTTTCATGAGGCTGAAGATGCAACATTCTCGCTAGTTTTGGAGAAATATCAAACCACGGCTGCTTCTTCGTAAAGTAGTAAAAGAAGTTACAAATTAAAAAGTAGAACAAAATAATTGAGACCGCTAAAAGTAAAAAGCCCTTTGAGTAGAATTTATTTTGTAAAAACCGAAAGCTGATATAAAACAAATAGATGTTGCCTAAAAATCCCAGAACCGTATAAATTCGACTTTTAACCGCAACGTTAATATTGAAGTAGCCAAGGTAATGATTAATCATATCCAGAAAACTAAACATTATTGACCACCTCCAGTCGTATTCTGTTGAGTTGTTGTATCGTCATTATTTGTACCAGTGGAATTTGTCGGGCTATTATTGGTTGTTGTTCCTGTATTTCCGGTGTTGCCATCGTTAGTTTGCCCGGTTGTCTGATTATCAGTCGTATTATCTTTGTTTGTATCGCCTGTTGTCCCAGTGTTCCCAGTTGTATTGTTGGATTTTTTGGTTGTCCCCGTATTCGACTTCGAGTTTGTATTTGACTTATTCGTCGTAGTTCCCGACTTCTTGGTTGTCGTACCGGTTGTACCGTTATCACTGCTGGATGTATCATCCGTATTCGTATCGCTGCTTTCATTAGCATCGGATGATGCTTTCTTAGCAGATGACGATTCTTTTTGTTTTTCTTTAAGCGACGATTCTTTTGCAGCCTTTTCCGAAGACTCCTTAGCCTTCTCTGAAGATTCTTTGGCCTTATCGTTATTGCTGGTATCATCCTTTTTAGGAGTCGTTTTACCATAAATCGAATTGGTCATATTCTTCTGGCTGGTCGTTTGAGTGGAGGTAGGCGTTCCCTCACTAGTTCCCGTGACTTTATTAGCCACTACGTTAGTCGCTCCAAGTGCCAAACAAATCGATAAGATTGCAAATGGCGTTACTAATGGCGGAATTCTATTATCCATTCAAAAAACTTCCTATTCTCTAAATTAGTAAACCACATTATCGCACAATTTTATCAACAAATCTTGAATTTTTGATTAATTATTCTTTAAATTAGCGCACTCAGGACAAAGGCCGTAGATTTGAAAAAGATGCCCGGTAATTTCACATCCGCCAAGTTGTGCTGTGATAGCATCACTTAATGGACAATCTTTTAATTCAATGACTTTGCCGCAGTTGCTACAAATAAAGTGGTGATGATGTTCGTGTTGAAAATCGCACTGAAACTTCACCGAAGCCCGATCACCCTGTATCTGGCGTTCAACAATTCCCAGATCTGCAAATTCTGAAATATTGCGATAAATAGTGTTATGACTCATTTTTGGAAATGTTTGCCGCATAAAATCATCAATGCTGGTGACCTCGACAAAACGTTTGGTGGCTGTGTCGACAAGATATTCCAGCATGGCTTTACGCTGTTTGGTTATTTTAAAATTATTAGTTTTTAATAGACGCGTTGCTTCTTCAATTGCTGCAGGCATTGAAATCACCTTTACTTTTCATTTGACAAGAGTTACACATTAGTAATGATTACTGTTTACTATACAATTAATAGTAACATAAAGGACGCTTCTCAACAACATTCTATCCCTCGTGTGGATACTTAGCGACAATCTTGTCAACTTGTGCCTTAGTCCGTTTTAGATCCGTATTCAAAATTTCAAATGCTTTTCCTTTCAACTGGGTAGGCATTTCCAAATCACGTGCATATTCCTCACTCTTAACGCGTTTGGCAACCATTGTTGTATCATCACCGCGAATTTCCATCCGTTTTTTTAGAATTTCGGTATCCCCTACTTTTAAGAAAATAATGACCGCTTTTTCGCCCAGTTTACGCTTATAAGTCACTGCACCCGCACCATCCAATACAATACAGGCGCACGACTTTTTCTGCCACGCATTCTCCAATCCTTCATACGATGACCCATAGTAATTGCCCGCGTACAAAACCGATTCTAAATAATGGTTATGAGAAAAAGAGTCCTTTGTTTCGAAATAATAGTCAACGCCATTCTTTTCGTTTTCCCGGGGTGGTCGTGTTGTATGCGTAATCACACGTGGCATGCCATACTTATCATGTAAATAATTTCGAATCGTGGTTTTCCCACTCCCGGCTGCACCGGTAATCACAAAAACTCGATTTTCCATTGCACACTAATCCCCGATTTCTTCTTTAGTTCGAATGTATCTGTCCGCATCTTTTAACAGTTGTCTTAAATTGTCATATGTTAATTTATCGTAGGCATCTTTGTAATTAAACCAACCAAACGAATTAATTTCCTCAACTTGGCGGGTAACCGAAACATTGGGAGCAACTTTACTGACAAAGAAAGTAACCGTCTTGTGGTGCCCGTTTTTCATATCATAATCGATTGTCTCTTTAAACTTGGCATCGATACGCGTATCCAAACTTGTTTCTTCCTTAATCTCCCGAACTGCCGTCTGGATTAAATTTTCGTAAGGTTCCACATGCCCCTTCGGTAATCCCCAAAAATCATCGGTCGCACTTTGTAACAACAGGTAACAGATATCACCGTCCTGAACGTTGTAGACAACGGCGCCGCTTGCAAATTCAGTAACCATGTCACTCTCTCCTCTCAATATCTCAACTTTTCAAAAGTCCGACCTATGCGCCGGTCTTCTTTAAACTCCATTTTAATAGCATTGGAGCAATAATGGTTGATAAAACGATAACGATAATAATTTCCGAATATAGATTTGTTGCCAATAAATGAGCAGACAACCCGATTTGAGCAATAATCAGAGCCATTTCGCCCCGTGACACCATTCCTGAACCAATCGCAAATGCCGAATGCCAGTTCATTTTCGTTATCGCCGCACCAATAGCACCACCAAATAATTTGGTCACAATTGCCAGCAAGGTCATCACAATAACAAAGCCCAAGTTATGAAGCAGACCGCCAAACGTCATATCCAATCCGATACTCACAAAAAAGATCGGAATAAAGAATGTATAGCCAACCGAACTGATACTATCCGAAACCTCATCTTGAAAATCGGTTTGTGATACAGCCACGCCCGCAAAAAATGCGCCGACAACCGAACTTAACCCGATTGTATCCGCCAACCATGCCATGGAAAGGCACAGGAACAGCGATGTAATTGGTACTGCCCCACGGACAGGCAGCCGTTTGGCCACTCTCAGGATAATCGGTGCCAACCACTTAACGAGGACAACGACACCGGCAAAGTACAGCAACTGAAACAGTGTTGACTGTACCAAATTCATTTTTTGAGAATCACCCACGCCAAACGCACTTACAAAAATGCTCAGCAGGATAACCGCAATAATATCATCAACCACCGCGGCACCAAGAATCGTGGCACCCTCTTTTGTATTCAGGCTATGATATTCCCGAAGCACTTCAACACTAATCGAAACCGATGTGGCAGCGAAGATCACACCCCAAAAAATCGCCTTTTCAAATGACTGTCCCATTAGTTGCCCGTAACCGTAAAAAACAACCATCGGGAAGAGCACCCCAATCATCGCAACGTTCATCGCCGGTTTAAAATACTTTTTCAATAAATCCAAATCACTTTCAATCCCGGCAATAAACATCAACATAATGACGCCAATTTCAGACCCGGCATGCATTAACTCGGTATTCTGAAGAACATTAAAAACACCTGGGCCTAATACAACACCGACCAAAAGCTGACCAATGACCGCCGGCATTGTCAACCTCTGGCTGATCGCACCTGCCAGTAATGTTGCAATTAGAATTAACGCAATCTGTCCAATATACCCCATTCAACACCCGCCTTTCGTTTAATAAATCATTACTGTTATCATACCATCTCAAGCTGAATTCTCACCACGGTAATGTCCCCTGATTTTCAGTGAATGTCATCGTTATTTTATTTTCAGGATCACTCGCCAATTTTACAATTTGAGCCGCTCCGGTCTTAACCGACTGCATCCCGGTTGGCATCGACTGCTTTAAGTCACGACCGCCAAATTCGGTTGCTGTCCAACCCGGGTTAACCGAATTAACCGTTATAGTTGTATCGGCCAATTCTTTAGCAAAACAAATCGTGGCAAAGTTCAACGCTGCCTTGGATGCCTGGTACCCTAAGGAATTTATACCATAAAATTGAGAAGCCGGATTGGTTGCCAACCCAAGTGAGCCCATATTACTGGAAACGTTAATAATCTTTGCAGTATCGGCTTTCTTTAATAAAGGTAAAAAAGCTTGAATCACATCAACCGCACCAAAAAAGTTAACGTTAAAGTCGTTTTGCATGACTTCAGTTGACAGCTCGGAAGCCGGTTGATGCTGATCCAAAGCCACACCGGCATTGTTGATCAAAACATCAAGATAACCGAATTTAGTCATAACCTGACTTGCTGCTGCTTGAATGGTTGTCCGATCAGTCACATCGATTTCAAGTAGGTCAGCGGTTATCCCACTCTTTGTTAATCGGTCAACCGCTTCTTTTCCCCGACCAACGTCTCGCGCACCAACCAAGACATGGTGTCCCCTCTTACCCAATTCCAACGCTGTTTGAAATCCAATCCCCTTATCCGCACCGGTGATTAATGTCGTCAGTTGTTTTGCCATTGATAAAGGCTTCCTTCCTATCGCTTTATTTTATTATATCTTCTTTAAACAACCTCCGATCACAATAATTAATTTTGTAGGGGAGTTTGGTAGACTTATTTTTTCAGTTCATTTCCAAATTGTTTCAAAATTATTTTTAAGCGTGTAATCCTTACCCTGTATGTGATTCATCAATGACGTTTTTGAAAATAACACAATAGCCGGTTAATAATGCTTGCTATTTATCCAGGGTACCTGTATAGTTACCATTAATGTATTGGTTAACTTCGAAATTTGGTACGGCGTTTTCAAAGATGTCTCCTTACTTCAAAAGTTTCAAATGCAAAATTTATAATTGCGCACAGCGCACGGAGGTTTCATCTTATGGAACAAGGTACAGTTAAATGGTTTAATGGCGACAAAGGTTACGGTTTTATCACTCTTGAAAACGGATCAGACGTATTCGTTCACTTCTCAGCAATCAACGCTGATGGCTTCAAGACTCTTGAAGAAGGTCAAAAAGTTACCCTTGATGTTGAAAAAGGCGACCGTGGCTTACAAGCAGCTAACGTTACACCTGCTTAAAGTTAAATCAAAGTAATAAAAGCCTCCTGTGAGGGGCTTTTTCTTTTACATAAAATTTTACGTATTCAAAAAGGCATCATGACGATGAGCAATGCTCACAACCTGTCGTGACGCCTTTTTTGATGACAACATTATTTAGTAGCAGCGTTTCTTAAGATTTCCGCGTTCTTAATGACCTGCTTTTTATTTAATGGATAGAAGAATAATAGGATAATAGCAGCTAATCCACAACAAACCGCTGGAATCCCGGTTGCCATATAATAAATACTGTTAGCAACTGCATCGCTTTGGACAACACCACCGGCCGCAGAGGATTGGTAACCGATCAGAGTTAGCATAATACCGCCAAATCCACCAGCAAGTGCCTGGGCAACCTTACGGGAAAACGAATTGATACCATAGACCATACCGTCTTCACGAATACCCGTTAAGACCTGCTGGTTGTCAATCACGTCGGTAATAAATGCCCAGACCATCATACTAAACATTCCGGCACCAAGCGCTCCCAATAGAACCATAGCCAGGTAGACAATAACACTGTGTGTATGCAAAATTGCCAAGGTCGTATAAATCGCCGCGCCAAAGAATAATGCAACGACAGAGCTTTCTTTTCGACCGTATTTTTTGACGATCCAGCCACTAAAAGGTGCTAAGATAATAATAATCACGTAGTTAAAAATCATCGCTACAGACATGGCAGCCGTGTTCCGAAAATAATCATTAAACAGGTAGGCAATTGTTACCATACTCAAGTTTTGGTTGATAACAACCACAATATCGACGATCACCAACACAATCAACGCTTTGTTCTTCAACAAATTAACCAGCAATAATTTCATTGGAACCGGTTCGCTTTTTTCTGTCCGAATCCGTTCCGAAGTCATCTTGGTTAGGACAATGTAGGAAAGAAAGCCGAGGATGGAACAGGCAATCACGACGATAAAGAATCGCTCGCCACTGATTTGTGTCGAACTGCCCACATACATAAACAATGGGACGACATAGGCAACAATCGAGCCACCGACTGCCGCACCAATACTTCTAAAGGTGGAAAGAGATGTTTTATCACTGGGCTGATCCGATAATGACGATGCCATTGACCCATAAGGAATATTAACAGCCGAGTAAAAGATCCCCCAAAGAAGATAGGTCAGAAAAACATACCCCAATCTAAGTCCCATCGACAGGTCCTTGACCCACGGCACAAATAACACAATTGAAAAGACCAGCAATGGATATTTCATCCTCCGTACCCAGGGCTTAAAACGACCTTCTTTAGTCAGCTGGCTATTATCCACCATCCGACCGACAGTGACGTCAGCGACTGCGTCAACTAATCTGGCTATTAAAAACAGTAGTCCGACCATCGCACCGGATAATCCGAGAACGTTGGTATAGAAAATCATTAAAAATGAATTAACCATGTTGAACGAAAAATTATTCCCGATATCGCCGAACATATAACCAATTTTATCTTTCCAGCCAAATGGATGGGCATCGGTAATAGTAATGGTTTGTTTTGCCTGTAAGGAAGCTGCCTCTTGCGTTTTATCATGAGTTGTAGAAACCGCTTGTGTTTTATCCATAAAGTTCACGTCCTAATTTTTTCTTCCTATTGTTATCGCTTACATTTATTCATAAAAAAATGGCTTCGGCCTGGTTAGTGTCGAAGCCATTTTTCTGTCACTTATTTAGTGGTTAATTTTTTAGCCTGATCCTGTGTGTCTGATTTTACTTTATATCCCAAATTTGGAATGGCTGTCCAGCGATTCTTTAAATAACGGACCACCATCTTAGGTTCACGGGACCGGGTGAAAATCCCTTTCTTATTTCCCTGTACACGCTGAATACCGAACTTGGTCTGGAAGTCCGCAAAGTTCCAAAGCTGTTCACCGACGAAGTTTGGAATTTCATCAAAGACTTTGCTTGCCATTCGATAGTAATCTTCTTGGAATTCTTCCGAGAATGGCTCACCATAGTTACTGTGTAATCCGGCTACGGTGTCAGCGCCATATTCCGTATATATAATCGGTTTTTCAGGGAATTTGGCTTGGTACTCGAGTAATTCATCCCTGGTGGCCTTTTCCGCCGTCTTTAAATCACCATTGCCGACATACCAACCGTAATAACGGTTTAAGGCAATCACATCAACCAGGTCGATACACTTATCCGTTCGTGGATTTGCCATCATAATACTTGTGTACGTACATGGCCGTTTTTGTGGATCGAGTCGACGAGCCAAATCAAAGAGTGGTTTGAAATACTCGTGCGCGCCCTTTGAGAAAGTTGCCGCCTCATTGGCGATTGACCACATTGCAACACAAGCATGATTTTTATCACGATCAATGATTTCTTGAATAACTTGTTGGTGGGCAGCTGCTGTTTTCATCGTTTTCCAGGTGTCGTCTTCGAAATCGTCCTGTTCCAAAATCGATAGATTGAAATCAAATGACGCCATCAAGCCTACAGCAGGTGTTTCATCTATGACAACAATCCCTTCTCGATCACAAAGCCGCATCATTTCCTCTGAATAAGGATAATGGGAGGTTCTAAAGGAGTTGGCACCCATATCTTTCATTAAATTGATATCTAAAACGTTGACCGGTTCATTAAAGCCCCGACCGTGAACATAGGTATCCTCATGCTTACCGAAACCTTTAAAGTAGAATGGCTGCCCATTGAACAGAAATTGACCGTCCCTGACTTCAATTTTACGAATGCCAAAAGCTTCTGAATAACTGTCCACCAGTTCGCCGTTTTTGAAACCATCAACTTGGGCCGAATACAAATAAGCATTTAACGGCTGCCAAAGACGGACATCCGTCAAAGTCACGCTACTATCCGTACCACTGACTTCAGCCACCGGATGACCATCCTGATCCAAAATGGTTACTTTAACTTTATCCAAGCCATCACTGATTTGTGTTTTAATTTCAATCTCTGCAGATGAACGGTCCAAATCAACATTCGGGACAATTGTGATATCTTGAATATAGTCTTTAGGCGTCGAGTAAATCTTAACCGGGCGCTGAAGGCCCGCGTAATTGAAGAAGTCAAAATTCTCATCCAAATGACGAACAACGTGTCCATCTTCGTCGGTTGATTCGGAATAGTTGCCGACCGGTAACGTCGAATAATCCAAGACGTTGCTGAGTTTAACGGTTAAGCGGTTATTGCCGTCGTTCAAATAATCGTTAATCACAACCTCAAACGGGGTGAATCCGCCCTTGTGATGTGTGATCTCTTGGCCGTTTAGGTAAACCCACGCCTCATGAGTAGCTGATCCGAATCGTAAAACAAGCCTTTCGCTTCTTAATGCCCTGGCAATGCTAAAGTTGGTTTCATACCAAACGTAACCGACGTGCTCACGAATTTCTTGAGAAGCTGTTTGATCATTAAACGAAGCCGGAACCGAAATCACATCTTCAGTCGGTAAAGGCTGTTTGGGATCAATTGGCTGAACTTCTTTGTCAATCATAAATTTCCAGAGACCTGATAAGTCGATTAAAGCCCGACTTGGGGTTGTCATTGGGTATAGCATATTTGAATTCCTCCATTACTGGTTAATAACCTTTTGATTTAACATTACATTTACAAGATAGTCTTAATATAATTGATTTCGCACAAGACTTCTCGTACAATTTTGACTATAAGCAGATTTATTTTACTTTTATTGAAACCGCTATCATTTATTTGAAACAAGGAGCTCACAATCTCATGATAAAAGAGGACGCCATTTACATTGCAAAGGCCTTACAAATCACCACTAAGCTGGACGTCCAATTAGTTGATCTGTCCGGCAATCAATTTTACCAGTCAACAAGTTATGCCCTGCCAAAATTCCAAGACTTACCGGATACCAATCAACTTTTGCCGATTTTAAATCAACACCACTCGAATGACTATTTGCATTACAACAATGCTGCCCAATTGGAATATCTCGCTATCGGATTGTTTAATGACGATAACCTGGCCGGTGCCTGTTTAGTCGGCCCGTTTATTTCCAAAGCCGCTACCATTGACTCGATCAATCAAATCTTATTGACGACTCATCTTACGGTAAGTGAGAGACGCCAACTCACCCAGTTTTATAATGCTTTGCCGATTCTTAACACTTCCGAAATCGGCGCAACCGGTGACTTACTGGTTAATTTATTTTCAGCCCCAGCGATTAAAGCCCATGCCGTACAGTTGTTAAAGCCCGACCAACCGCTTCACGCCAAAACGGTTCAAGCCATTAACGCAGAAAATCAACAAGCAATTGAAAAACGTTATCAATTGGAAGCCGATATGATGCAACTGGTGGCCACTGGCAATCTGGACAAGATTAGTCAGTTTCAACAGCCACTGACCCAACTAATTTCATTATTCAGCAGTCGTGTCCCAAATCAACCGCTCCGTTCCGGAAAAAATATCTGCTTTGTCAATAACACCTTGTGTCGAATCGCCGCTAAACAGGGTGGCGTTCATCCCGTTTTTTTAGACAGCATCTCTGAAAAATCTGCGGTTCTCATCGAGAAGCAGAATACCATTCAAGGATTAAAAAACCTGGTTCTCTCAATGCTTCGTGATTACACTCAATTGGTGATGGACACCTCTTCGGCAAATTTCAGTCCGATTGTCAAACGGGCGATTGATTTTATCCTGATTCATCTTGGTCACCAATTTTCACTCGCTGATGCCGCTCGACAATTAAGTACCAATCCGGCCTATCTTTCCCGTAAATTCAAAGAAGAAACCGGGCTGACATTCACAGCATTCACAAACCACCGACGGATCAAAATTGCTAAGGATTATCTGGTGAATCAGCAATTGTCCATCACCGACATTGCCGGTCTGATCGGTTATAATGACCTGACCTATTTTACCCGGGTATTTAAAAAGCAAACCGGTCAAACACCGCTTCAGTATCGAAAAACCAGCTATTCGCATTCATAAATACCGTTTTGTGGCTTCGGCAACTTCTCCCAACCCACAAATCAAGGTATAATATTGCTAACTAGAAATTATTCAGAACGTTATCCATACGCCAACAGTTCTTTTCTAATGTGTTCTGAAAACTTTCACACTATCATTATTTGGAGGTATCCTTTTTGAAAATCAATCAATTTGCATATGTACCCACACCTCATCATCAAATTGTTAAAGAACTGGCCAATAGCCGTTTCTTGTCGGCCAGAACGCAAAAGATGGCTGATCCGGTGATGCTGTATCGCGCCTTATTATTGAAATTCTTTATGGAGAAGCGACAGAGTCGGGCCGTTCGAATTCAAAAAGTCACCAATCTCATGGCAACGGCTACACTTAACGCCTATGATTACACCACCACCCAAAGTATTGTTACCAAAACAGCCTTTTATAATGTTGCCCTCCAACTACTGGGCTTTCAGGTTGGCTTGGACTTCGAATTGGACCACCCATTTGCTGCAATGGCCCAGTTCAAATTGCCAATCGCCAATGTCGACGATCAATTAAGCCGTGAACAGTTGGTGGATGCTTGGTATCGACTATTAAATACCCGCACGAAATTCGGTCAGACATTAATTGACTATTTGGCAGGCGAAGGTTATTACGCCCAATTTTACGACGATCAAAACTTAAACCGGCCCCTCTTTTTTAATGGCAAGGCACAAGCAGTATTTGATACCAGCAGCCTCATTTCTGACGTGGTTTACGTTGAAGCACCGCTAGATACCGACCATGACGGTCAACGGGATTTATTAAAAGCCGAAATTATTCGCCCCGCCAATACCGAAGATGGTTTAAAAGTCCCTACCGTTTTCACCGCCAGCCCATACGATCAAGGAACCAATGACGAAGCTGCTGATAAACTCACCCACGACGTCAATCATCCCCTTAGCAGAAAACAGCCTAACCAGTTAACCTACGAAGATATTCAGGCAAGTGACGAGCAGCCGAAACTTCCTGCACCCCGAAAGGTTAATGGCGATACCGACGTTGCCGAAGAAACATTTGTCAAAACATGGACTTATTCATTAAATGACTATTTTCTGGCGCGCGGGTTTGCCGTTGTTTATTCATCAGGTGTCGGTACCAAGGATTCCGATGGCGTGCGGACAACCGGTACCCGTGCCGAAACGTTGTCAGCTACCGCGATTATTGAGTGGCTGCATGGTGATCGGACTGCCTTTACCAATCGAACCGATCAAATCGGAATCAAGGCTTGGTGGAGTAATGGTAACGTTGGTATGACCGGCCGTTCTTATTTAGGAACACTATCCACCGCTGCAGCAATGACCGGAGTTGCCGGTTTAAAGACAGCCGTTGTTGAAGCCGGGATTTCCAATTATTATGATTACTATCGGGAAAACGGTTTGGTTGTCGCTCCTGGTGGTTTTCAGGGTGAAGATACCGACGTTCTTGGTGAATTAACATTTAGCCGGGAACAATCGGCAGCCGACTATTTGAAGATTAAGGATACTTGGCTGGATCAACTGAAAAAGTTAACCAGCGGTCAGGATCGGGATACCGGCAATTACAATTCATTCTGGGATGCCAGAAACCTGCTTAAACATGTCAATATCAAATGCGATATGTTACTGGTTCATGGTCTAAATGACTGGAATGTTAAATTGTCCCACGTCTGGAATTTACGCAACCGTTTAAAAAAGGAAGCGATTACCCAAAAGCTGATTTTGCACCAAGGTCAACATGAGTACCTGAACAACTTCCGTTCGGTTGATTACACTGATTTGGTTAATTTATGGCTATCCAATAAATTATATGACGTTCAAAACAACGCTAACGATATCCTGCCGGACGTATTGGTTCAGGATAATGCCGAGCCGGAAACCTGGCACACCTATCAAGATTGGGGCAATCCTTCCGCTGACACGTATTCATTAAGCGATTCCCGCTTTACTAATTTAAATGAGAATAACGTCTTTAGTGATCATTTGGACGATGATCTGTTCAAAAACTATGTCAAAGATACCGCTAAATGGCAACGGGCACTCTTTAACAAATCACACACCAAAATGGATAAGCACGCCATTCAATTGATTTCAGAACCATTAAAGAAAGATCTGATCGTTGATGGGCAAGCCAAATTAACCCTTTCAGCGGCCAGCAGTGAAACTATTGGTTTGCTGAGCGCTGCTTTGGTCGATTACGGAAAAGCCAAACGACTAACGGCCGTTCCCCAAATCCTGGCCGCTCAAAAAATTATCACCGGCTATAACTGGCGCAAAGATAACCTAAGGGAATTTACCTTTGAGAAAAAAGCGTCAACCTACAAGAAGTTTACCGATGCCCATATGAATATGCAGAACCGTCAGAATTCGTACCGAGTCGACGATCTTAAACCCGGTCAGTACTATACAGTTGAATTGGCATTTCAGCCAACTTTCTGGCGATTGCTGGCAGGACATCAACTCGGGATTATTATTTACGCAACCGATATGGATTACACCATTCGCGGCAACCAAGACATCACTTACACGATTGCTCTGGACGAATCGAAGCTTGAAATACCATTTTTACCCAGTGATGCGAACGCTAAATAGAAGTGTTATCATTATGATTAATCAAACAAATTCTAGAAAGCACGGTGATTTGAATGAAACAAGGAACCAAAATCATTACTTTGGATAACGGCTATCATTTATGGACCAACACACAGGGCGAGGGTGATATTCACCTGTTAGCCCTTCATGGTGGCCCCGGTGGCGAACATGAGTATTGGGAAGACGCTGCTCAACAATTAAAAAAACAGGGTCTCAACGTTCAGGTCACAATGTACGATCAATTAGGGTCATGGTATTCAGACAGTCCTGATTTCAGTGATCCAAAAGTGCGCAAAGATATCTTAACTTACGAGTATTTCTTGGATGAAGTTGACGAAGTTCGTGATAAATTAGGCTTGGATAATTTCTACTTAATCGGCCAATCTTGGGGTGGCTTATTGGTCCAGGAATATGCTGAAAAGTATGGCATGCATTTAAAGGGTGCCATTGTGTCATCGATGGTTGACCGAATCGACGACTATACCAAACATCTGGAACAGGTTCGTGAGGAAGCCCTAACGCCCGATCAAGTTGCCTATATGAAGAAATGCGAAGCAAATAACGATTATGATAATGACAAATATCAATCCTATGTTGATATCTTGAATAAGGGCTACATTGATCGAAAACAACCTTCAAAGCTTTCCCACTTAATCGATGTGACCAACAATGATATTTACGGTGCCTTCCAAGGCGACAATGAGTTTGTCATTACCGGTAAATTAGCCGAATGGAACTTTACCGACCACCTTAAGAACATTAAAGTCCCAACGCTGGTAACCTTTGGTGAACACGAAACAATGCCGATTGAAACCGGTAAGCGAATGGCTGACATGATTCCAAACGCCAAGTTTGTTTCTACTCCCGAAGGTGGTCATCACCACATGGTTGATAACCCGGATGTTTACTACAAGCATTTGGCAGACTTTATCCGTCAGGTTGAAAATAATACGTTTAATCAATAAAAAATAATCTGAGATTAACCCGGTTATAAACTGATATCTATCAGTTCTTGATTGGATTTAATCTCAGATTATTTTTATGTCATAACTAAAATGACTTTATCTTTTAAAACGATGCTTCTCTATATCTCCATCAACGTATGTGAAACCGTCTTCGGTGAACAGTAAAATAACCAGAAACCAGACGCTGATTATACCGATTTCTTGTGCGGGCGCAAACCACACAACTATTAAGGCTAATATCAGTATTGTGACAATCAGCGTTGTGTAACTAATGCTGGCCGTCCTGTTCTTTGGATTGTTACGAGGCTTTCTTTTATAGTAGCTTTTCATCATGATTTGATAATAAAAAGTTGAAAAAACAATTAAACCAGTTGCTAAAGCAACAAATTGTAACCAATCAAACTCAAAAAGCAAATCACAAAAAGACGCTGCTATTCCGAATAACACTATTGGCAGGTTCTTCAACAAACTATAATGCCAAGCAAACGTCAAAAAATCATCCCCCAATCCGACATTAATCAGTGTCCTGCGCCATACAGGCTCAAAATGACCGTCCCCATCAGGATCAGGCCAATCCCCAAGAAGCTCGCCAGGTTAACCGGTTCTTTCCAAATATAAACCGCAATAATGGTTGTTAATACCATGCCGATGCCACACCAGATTGCATAGGCAATGTTTAGATTCACCGTTTTCATTGATAACGCCAAGAAATACAGGCACGTCATATAGGAAATAATTGCACCAACTGTTGGCAGCAACACACTGAATCCTTCTGAGGCCTTTAACAGACTGGTGCCTAATAACTCGCCCAAGATAGCGAGCAACAAGAACAAGTACCCCATAAGCTTTCCTCCGTTTAATATCAGCCGAGCCGATTGCCCACCTGTTGATAATAGTAAACACCCATTCTGTCAAAAGCATCTTCATAAACCAATCGATCCGACTTCCCTGCAAGAAAGTGATCATATTCTTCAGTTGAAACACCGGTAATCGATTGAACCTTCGTTGGCGTTAAGGCCAAGTCATGAATTTCAAATTTAATACCGTTCAATAAATAAGCCGAACGCATATCCAAATTCGGCATCAGTTTCTGAAAAGCCACTTTTCTGAACCTGTCAGCTGCCGGATCATACTCCCCGACTGCTGCGTGTCCGGTAATAAACGTTGAATAATCATCGACTTGAATCACTGCTTGAACCTGATCATCGGTGTAGTGGAGTTGTCGCTGCCAATTTTTGATAAGTTGAAGATCATATTGAATCTGCTTGTTTTGCGTCATGCCTTACTTTTCCTCCAAGAATTTAGTCTTCACTGATCATCATAACAGAGAAATTCTTTTCTGGATTTAAAAAATAGTCAAGAAAACTGGTTTATTTCTCGTATTTAATAACTATAAGGTCCCAAGTAGGACTTAAGAAAGTTGAGGAATAAGCTATGACAAAAACGAAGATTTATCAAGTCGATAACGTCAAGGGAGTTTACATTCCCTACACAACCGCAATGGAAGGAAAGAATCGGCCTGAATTTGTAGCATCATCAGATTCACAATGCTACTTTTTTAAACTAATTGATAGCGGTGCTAACGAATTAAATCGGTTCTATCCCTTAAAAGATTGGCAATTATCCGGCTTACAAGGGCCAACATTTGTTGATATCGGTCACGCATTGCCAGTCGAAAAAACCGCTCTTCAAAGAGCTGATTACATTGGCAGTGTGTCGGATCGTGATGATTGGATTTTAAATAATTTTATCAAACAATATTACGAACAATGATCCGCTATTAAAAAAGAAGCTTTCAAATCACTTTACAGCTGTGATTTAAAGGCCTCTTTCTTTTTGCCAAAGGCATCAATCAACTTTTTTCAGGTCAGTCTGTCGCTCAAAATACAACATGATGCCAAACGGCACAATTAAAAAGATACCTATCACCACGTATGTCCAATGCTGCCAGCTACTAATAAAAAAGCCGAACAAAAAATTTCCAAGTGGTTGAATGCCGTCAAAGCACAGGTAGGTTAACCCGAAAACCCGTCCCAAGAATTCCAAATCGGTTTCGTTTTGAATCAATGTCGTTATACTACCGAAGAACCTGGCTTGGACAATGCCACAAATCAACGCAATCAAAATCCAAGTATAAAATGACAGAAACGTTCCACAAATAATCAGCACGGTACCGTAAAATAATTCTTCATAGTAGATCACTTTAATTGAAACGGTTCGTTTCTCAAGTGTCAGCCAAATCCCGCCAATTAAGCCACCAATTGCATATACAGTTAAAAACAAACTGTAATTTTCCGAACGACCGCCAAAAAAGTGACTGCTGATATACGGTGCTGCTAATAAATAACCCGCAAAACAAAAGTTAAAAATAGCCATTGAAAACAGATTCATGATTAATTTGGGGTGTTTTTTTACGTAAGCAAACCCGATTAAATTACTTTTTAAGATTGACTGTGGTTCTTGATCCGCCAGTCTCTTAGTTGGCTGATATGAAATCAACAAATTCAACAGGATTGCAATCACAAATGACATCGCATTAATCATTAAGAATTCATTGAATTCAATACTTTTAATTGCCAGCAATACCCCACCAATTAGTGGTGCGAGAACGCTTGCAAAATTAAAGAACATATTGGCAACCGCATTGAACCGCTGTAAACCGGCATTATCAATTATTTCCGGTGCAATAGCTTTGGCCGCTGGAAAATTAATTGCCAGCATCAAATTCAGTACGAAAGTAATTGTCAATAAAAGCCAAATTTGAGGCTTTTGATTATCAACGATGATGCCGCCGGCCAAACACATCGATGCCGACATCAAATCGGTTCCTACTAAAACAACCTTTCGATTATATTGGTCTACAAGCCGTCCAACTAAAAGGTCCCCTAACAAAAATCCGATGCCGCCGATACCTTCAATAATGCCAAGCAACTTCGTATTACCGGTCATTCGCACAATCAGCCAATTAAGGCCCAACAAATAAATCGCCGACCCCAGTTGAGAAGCAAACGGGCTGAAAATCAGCGAAAAGTAGCTTCTTTTTACTTTAGTTTCCATGATAACGATTCCTCAATTAACCTCTGAACGACCGACCTATTCCGTCGAAGATCTTCATTCTCATACCTTATTTCCTGGTTGATCTCCGCTGTAGTAGTTTGATCGGCAGCACATACGTATCTAATAGTTTTTCGTCATTTTTTTCCAACCTGTTGAATAATAATCGCACCAACAAATCGGCAATATCGCTAACCGGCTGGACTATCGTACTGAGCTCAGGGTTATATTCCTGCACATATTTTGAGCCGTCATAACCAATGACCTGTATATCTTCGGGGACCTTTAACCCCAATTTTTGAGCTTCCTGAATACATAGAAGTGCCGTCAAATCATCAGTACAAAAGACCCCGTCCGGTTGATGGGATACCAATTTTTCACGAATAGTCGCCCGTTTAATTGTTGGTGTTGAATTAAACGGAAATTCAACCGTGTTAACCGGTACCTTTCGATTTTTGGCAGCCGTTTTAAAACCGGTTAGCCGCGCATTGTTTGGTGCCTTTTTCTCAAGACTGCCGGAAACCAGCATTAAATTAGTTGACCCCTTTTCGATCATTGTAGTAGCAGCCAATTCACCACCAGCCAAATTATCGCTGCTGACTGTCGGAATCTTATTTTGGAAATAGCGGTCATATGACACAATCGGCAGCCCCGACAGCCGGTATTCTTTAATACCCTCGTTGTGGGAGCCGGTAATAATGCCGTCAACCTGATTAGCCATCAGCATTTTTAAATATTGCTGTTCTTTTTCGGGATTATCCATACTATTACAGATAATCGCTTTATAGCCCCGATTGAATAAACGATTTTCAATTTCTTCGACCACTTCGGCAATCAGAGGATTCTCAAGACTGGCAAAGATCAATCCGACTAATTTGAATTGCTTGCCGTGCAGGGCTCGGGCGGCCAAACTGGGTTGATAACTCAATTGCTGCATCGCCGAAAACACTTTTTCTTTTGTGTCAGACGACAAATAACCCCGATCGTTAATTACTCTGGAAACGGTTGTGATTGAAACCCCTGCCAATTTGGCAACATCCGCTAATTTAGGCTGCATAACTTCACCTTCTTATGTATCTACCACATAACCTGTATCATTTTTTAAAAATCCATTAAAACATTATTTTAAGTATATCATATCGAAAAAGTTTTTTATGAAACTTTATGTCAAACGATTGACATACAAATTCATGAGCGTATGATATGTTGGTGAAAGGGGTTACAAAAAATATGAGAGGTGAGCATTTTGATCAGTAATCAGCAAAATCCAACTTGGTGGCAGAATGCCGTTGGCTACCAGATATATCCAAAAAGCTTTTTTGACAGCAACCATGACGGTATTGGTGACATTCAAGGCATTATTTCAAAGATGCCATACATTAAATCTTTAGGCGTTAATTTTGTCTGGCTCTCCCCATTTTTTGCCTCACCAAATATTGATAACGGTTACGATGTTTCCGATTATCAAGCAATTGATCCTCAATATGGCACTTTGGATGACATTTTTGAGATGATTGACCAATTTCATCAAAATAATATTCGAGTTGTCTTTGATTTGGTTATCAATCACACGTCGGATCAACATCACTGGTTTAAGGAAGCTAAGAAATCCGTTGATAATCCTTACCATGATTTTTATATTTGGCGTAAACCCGTAAATGGAAGCGTCCCCAATAACTGGGTTTCGTTATTCGGCGGATCCGCTTGGGAATACAATCCCGCAACGAAAGATTATTACTATCATCTATTTGCCAAACAACAGCCGGATCTGAACTGGGAAAATCCAAAGGTCCATCAAGCCGTTGCCAAGATCATCGATTGGTGGGCTGAACGCGGTGTTGACGGTTTCCGTTTGGATGCGATCTCCCATCTCAAGAAAGACCAACGTTTCAAAGACGTCACCAACCAGGAAGATGCGATGAACAACGTTTCCGGTATTGACCAATTATTGGCCAATCTCAGTACCGATTTCAAGCGCAACCATCTGATGACCGTTGGCGAGGCCGGCGGTGTTCCGGTTGAACAGGCCAAGCGCTGGGTGGATTCTAAAAAGGGCTACTTCGATATGATCTTCCAATTTGATCACGTTAGCTTTTGGGAAAAATTCACTGTTGGTAAAGTCGACGTCGCAAAGCTTCGAGTCGCCCTCACCCGTTGGCAAAACGGGCTGGACAATAATGGTTGGAACGCACTTTTCTTGGAAAATCACGATTTGCCCCGTGCCGTATCATACTTCGGAAATGATCAAAAGTTTCGAAGTCAAAGCGCGACCGCATTGGCTATGATGTACTTTCTCATGAAAGGCACCCCCTTTATTTACCAGGGTCAGGAACTTGGGATGACAAACGTTGACTTCAATGATATTAACCAATTTCGCGATTTAGATTCACAACGGTTTTATCGGGAAGAATTAGCCAAGGGTGCTTCGCCGGAAGAAACATTGGTTAAACTTCGTGCCAAAAGTCGTGACAACGCCAGAACACCCATGCAGTGGAATGATCAGCCAAATGGTGGTTTCAGTGATCATCAACCTTGGATTTCAAGCAATCCAAATGCACGTTACATTAACATTGCCAATGAAGTTGAACAGCCTGAATCGGTACTCAATTTTTACCGGCAGCTAATCCATCTTCGCTTAAAAGATCCAATTCTGCTTAACGGTCAATATCAACTCATTGAAACCCATGATCATCAATCCTTTGTCTATCAGCGGGAAGAAAATCATGTTGGCTACTTGGTTATCACCAATCTAAGTGATCAACCGGCCACCGTCACAATTTCCGATCGTTATCAAAATAGACAACTCGTTTTAACAAATACAACCGAGAAACAGCAATCATCAACCATGGCACTCAAGCCATGGGCAGCCTATCTATATAAATATGAGAGGAATTAAAAAAATGAAACTCACTAACAAAGCCATGCTCATTACTTATCCTGACAGTCTGGGCAACAATATCAAGGAACTTCAATCCGTTTTAGCCAACCATTTAAAAGGCGTTATTGGCGGTGTCCATCTCCTGCCATTCTTCCCATCGTCAGGAGATCGCGGCTTCGCACCAATGGATTACACCAAAGTGGATGAAAAATTCGGAAACTGGGATGATGTTCAAGAGTTGGCAAAATCCTATTATCTGATGTTCGATTTCATGGTCAACCACATTTCAAAAAAGTCCAAATACTTTAAAGACTTCCAGCAAAACCACAATGCATCTGCCTACCGGGATTTATTTATTCACTGGGATGAATTTTGGCCAAAGGGTCGCCCAACCCAGGAAGATATTGACCTGATCTATAAACGAAAACCAAAGGCACCGGTTCAGGAAGTTAGATTTGCGGACGGACAGTCGGAAAAAGTTTGGAACACCTTTGGCGAAGACCAAATTGATCTTGATGTCACGAAACAAGTCACCAAAGACTTCATCAAACAAACGTTAAACTTTTTGATGGACCACGGTGCTTCGATCATTCGTCTTGATGCCTTTGCCTATGCCGTTAAAAAATTGGGAACCAACGATTTCTTTGTTGAACCGGAAATTTGGGACTTATTAAACGAAATCAACCAAATTACAGCACCAAAGGCAACAACGTTATTACCTGAAATTCATGAAAATTACCATATTGTTCGAAAATTAACTGATCACAACTACTTTAGCTATGACTTTGCACTTCCAATCGTGACCCTTTACAGCTTATATTCGGGTAAGTCGGATCGTTTGGCAGATTGGTTGCGTCAAAGTCCGATGAAACAATTCACCACTCTTGATACCCATGATGGTATTGGGGTTGTGGATGCCAAAGATATTTTAACGGACGATGAATTGGATTACACCAAAGCAGAGATGTACAAAGTCGGTGCCAACGTGAAGAAAGTCTACTCAAGTACCGCCTATCACAATTTGGATGTTTATCAAATCAACACCACTTACTACTCCGCTTTAGGCGACAACGATCAAGCCTATCTGCTTGCCCGGGCCATTCAAATTTTTGCACCGGGAATTCCTCAAATTTATTACGTTGGTCTACTCGCCGGTAAGAATGACCTGGCACTTCTGGAAAAGACGAAGGAAGGCCGTAACATTAACCGTCATTATTATTCACTTGACGAAGTTGATCAAGAAGTTCAACGCCCCGTCGTTCAAGCACTATTCAAATTATTGAAGTTCCGTAACGCCAGTCCGGCTTTCGATCTTGACGGTCAAATCAAAGTCAGCCAGCCAAGTGAAACCGAAATTAAAGTGACCCGTCAATCAGCCAATGGTAAGGCAAAAGCAGCGTTAACCGCCAACCTGAAATCTCAGGAATTTACCATTGACCAAATCACAGCCGACGGCAAAACAACCCGGGTCTTAACCAGCAACCTGTCACTCGTCGACTAACCGTAATCAGTTGGAAAGAGGATTTGTTATGAAAATGACTCAAACACTGCCAAAAGGATCCGATGTCGTGGCGGATTCTGAACACATTACAAATAAAGAGCGCCTCAGCTATGGGGCCAGTGATTTTGCCTGCAATGTCGCAAACGGCATGGTCGGTACCTATTTAATGTATTACTACACCGATGTTTTTGGATTAGCGGCCGGTGCAATCGGAACGCTATTCTTCGTTGCCAGAATTGTGGACGCGATTTCCGGACCTACATGGGGGATTATGATCGATCGGACCCACACCCGTTGGGGCAAGAGTCGTCCCTACTTCTTGTGGTTCTCAATTCCCTACGCTATCTTCTTTATTCTTGCGTTTTCGTCCGTTCCTTTAGGTCCATTGGGTAAATTAATTTGGGCTTATGTTACTTACATCGCTATTGATATTCTGTATTTAGGTATTAACATCCCTATTACATCCATGCTGCCAAGCTTAACTGCCAGCCCCCAAGAGCGGGTTAAGTTCAGCACTGTTCGTCAAGTTCTGGCAACAACCGGTGCTACATTAATCTCAATTGCCGTTTTACCGGCTGTTCAATTACTGGGTCACGGAAATGATAAACAGGGATTTCTTGTAACCGCTATTATTGTGGCTGTCCTAACAGCTTTTCTGTTATTAGTCACTTTCAAGAATACCCATGAACGGGTCCACCCAAAGCATCAAACAAAGTTGTCACTGAAGCAGTCGGCCAGCGCCCTCAAAGGCAATTGGCCGTGGATGATTATTTCATCAATGTATTTCTTCTTCTGGATTGGCATGCAAACCAAGCTTCAAGTCACTGTTTACTTTTTCAAGTACAACATGCACAACGCCGATCTGGCTTCATTTATGCTAGGATTGCAAGCGCTGTCACTAGTTGTAATTGTCTTTACTCCATTTCTAACCAGGCACTTCGGTAAAAAAGGCACCATGGTCATCGGTTTGGGACTTTGTGTGATTAGTCAATTGGTTCTGGGCGTTGGTGCCAAAATGATGAACGTACCAATTCTCGCCGGTGCAACGATTCTGGGATACTTTGGCAACGGATTCTTTGCCGGATTACTACCCGTCATGTTGGCCGACACGGTTGATTACGGCGAATGGAAGAACGGTGTCAGAGCAGAAGGTTTGGTTACCTCGTTCTCCGGAATTGCTTCCAACCTTGGTATGGGAATGGGTGGTGTCGTTACCGGCTTCCTGCTTAGTATGAACGGCTACGTTGCTAACCATGCCCAAACACCCCAAGCTTTAAACGCCATTGAAATGAACTTTGTTTGGGTGCCGCTTATCGGTTTTGGAATCGGTTTGATTTTAATGCATTTCTATAAATTCGATAAAATGCAACCAAAGATTGAAGCTGATCTAAAAGCACGTCACGAAGCAGCCGATTAACCGCGTTTACGTTAATACAGTTTTTATCAATTCAATGCAAAAAGACATAAACTGGGAATTTCAGTTTATGCCTTTTACTTTCACTTATATTGATTGCTTTATTTATAACGTTTCATTCTTTGCCCGTTCACGCAAACTCAGCTTCTCAACGTTCAAGACCTTATCAACCAGTCCCTCATAAAAGCTGTTTTCATGACTGACAATAATAACATTACCCGAGAAGCGGTCAATTGCCCGCTTCAGGGCTTCCTTGGTTTCTTCATCCAAATGGTTGGTCGGCTCATCCATGATCAGGAAGTTGCTTGGCACAAATTCCATCATAGCCAGCTTAACCTTGGTTTGTTCTCCACCGGACAACTCGTGAATGGGTTTAATTGCATTTTGTGCATCCAACCCACACTTTGCCAATTTTGTTCGAATCGTTCGCTGACTTAATTTAGGATACTTATCCGAGATAATCTGCATCGGTGTCATCCGATTATTGTCCCAAGCCAAATCCTGGCTGAAGTAATTAATAATCGCGGATGGTGAAAATTTAGCAGTACCGCCCTTTGCCGGCAATTTCTTCAAAATGGTCTTAATCAATGTTGATTTACCAACACCGTTAAAGCCACTAAAACCGACTTTTTCGCCCATTGAAATAGTAAAGGTTACCGGTGCTAACAATGGTTTGTTGTATCCAACGGATAATTTCTCAACCGTTAAGGCTTCGTGTGATCCGGTATCCTCATATGGAAAATTGAAGCTGGCAGAAATATTAGTTGAAGGTGGATCGATTTTATCCATATGGGAAAGCTTCTTCTCACGGGACTTGGCCATCGTTGACTTGGATCCGGCCTTATTCTTCCGAATAAAACGTTCGGCCTTCTCAATTTCAACTTGTTGCTTGTCATACTGCTTTTGCTGAAACTCTTCCCGCTCTTTTCGTTGACGCATGGCTTTTTTAAAGTTTCCACGATACTTCGTGATCTTACCAAAAGCCACGTTAATAATACAATTGGTAATTCGATCCAAAAAGTCATAATCATGTGAGACCACCATAGCGGCTCCGCTAAAATTATTTAAATAGTCAACCAACCACTCGATTTGGTTGACATCCAAATAGTTTGTCGGCTCATCAAGAAGGATGATGTCCGGATCAGCAAGTAGCATTTTAGCCAAGATAATCTTGGAACGCTGGCCACCTGACATTTTGCCAACCAGGTGATCGCGGCCAATACTGTCTAATCCCAAACCGACAACGGTCTGTTCAATGCGCGTATCAACATCATAAAAATCACTGGAATCCAACTCGTCTTGAATTGTGCCGGCTCGTTCCAACAATTTATCGTCAGCCGTTTCGGCATAAGTCTCATATAATTTGGTCAACGTTTCATTTTTCTTGTACAAGTCCGCAAATGCGGTTCTCAAAAATTGAATCAATGTTAAATCGTCTTCAATATCGGCATACTGATCCAAGTAGCCGATTTTTATATTCTTCTGCCATTTGATGTCACCGGTTAAGGGCAATTGAGTATCGGTAATAATTTTAATCAAAGTAGATTTTCCAACGCCATTTTGACCGACAACACCCATATGCTCGCCCTTTTCCAGGGTAAACTCGGCATCTTTATACAAATCTTTTTCAGCAAAACTCATCGAAAGATTTGAAACTGATAGTAGTGGCAACTTGTTCACCTCACGTTAAATACTTTTGTGTCGAAATACTGCATACAATTCGTTACGTTACTCTAATTAGGACGACTAGTCAACAAGTAGTGCGCGAAGCAAAGCGGTTAACCTACGGAGCATAAAGCGTTGTTTGGGGAAAAGCCCGCTTTTGGCTTTTTACCAAACAATCCTTTATGTGCAGTAGGTTGCTTTGTGGAGCGGTCCTAAGAAGTGCGCGAAGCAAAGCGGTTAACACCCAGAACGTAAGGCGTCAGTTTGGGAAATCCCGATTTTGGATTTTTCAAACTGATCCCTTACGTGGCGTGGTGTTGCTTTGTGGAGCGGTCCTAACAAGTGCGTGCAACAAAGCGCTTAGCACCCAGAGCATAAGGCGTTAGTCTGGGAAATCAATGTACGTTAAAGCGATCTGTTAAATAACCCTTACACAAACAGAATTTCTCTTCAAAAGGCTTGGTCAATTTTCCGTTTGGTATATAATGTAACCATTACACAACTGAAAAGGACGAAATTTATTATGAATATCAGAGAAATCGAATATATCACCATCCCTGTCTCCGACTTAGAAGTCAGCCGTCGCTTCTACCACGAAGTTTTTGATCTGCCGATCGTCAAACTTCCAAATGGTGACATGGGTGCCGACCTGCGAAAAATGTTTTTAGATTTTCGTGTTGTCGACAAAGTAACACCAATTTCGTTTGGCCTAATCGCAAAAGATTCGATAGCCGACATTCAAGCGCATTTGATTAACTACTTCGTCGATATCGTCAGTGACCCAACCGAAAAAACCGAAAACAGGAGAAACGTTAATTCAATTACGATTCTTGACCCGGATAAGAATCAAATTGAAGTTAACGAGTTTAAATAAAATGTCCCCAAGTCGTTATTTGGGAACCAAGGCACTGCAAATAGCTAAATGGATCGGCTTTTTAATCATCTATTTATTTGCTTCGGCCACCCTGGAAGTAGCCGGTGACTATGTCCATAATGAATTTCTTTCCCGTCATATTCTGGGAGTGGCTTTGGTTGTCACCGCCGCTGCACTGGCATTAATTGCTTGGCGGTATGGCAAACAGTTGGATGCCGATAACCCACGACGCTTTGGTAAGTCAAAATTAACCCGGCAAAAGATAGCTCAATTCGTCCTGATCTTCGTTCTAATGGTTGCCTTTCAAATGTTTTGGAGTTATTTAATTTCAAAACACATCTTGGTAACCCCCGATAACCAAAAAGCTGTCGAAGCGGACCAACTTAGATTACCAGTTTGGAACGCCATTTTTTCAGTGATTCTGGCTCCTATTTTTGAGGAACTGATTTTTCGGGGAATCTTTATGAATTATTTCTTCAATAAAGATAATCGCTTAAATAATATTCTCGCCATTGTGATCAGCGGACTGTTGTTTGGCTATGCTCACGAATTACAATTCAATGTCAACTGGTTAATGTATTCCGGTTTAGGATGCTTCTTATCATATACCTACATGCATTTCCGCGATATTCGATACAGCATCGGGCTTCATTTTTTGAATAATTTTGTGTCGATGATTTAAATTCTACCATTGACCCTAAAAAATCGGCATTATTCAGTTTGAACTGAATAATGCCGATTTATTCTAACTAAGGATTTTTCGGTGCAGACAGCTTCTCTTGAGCTTTCTTAGGAATCTGTTTCCACTTGGCTTGATCATAATCAACAACCTTTTTAGCTTTTGACCAGCCGATTTTGATATAACGACCCTTAACAAATTTATGGCCGGCAAATGACCCAACTTCCATTTTCTTTGCCTTGCCGTCTTTATCATAACCAGTAATCTCATAATAATAACCGGTTGGATATCCCTTCGGCTCTTTCTCTGTTCGGGCAACATCGCCCACCTGACCGTAATAATAGGTCTTACCATAATTAATGTGGTACCAAACGCCGCCAACAATCGCAAGAACAACCACAATGACGAGCGTATAAAGCGTTCCTTTTTTCATTTATCAAATTCTCCTATGGGTTAGTTACTAGTGTAACTAACTATATAGAGAAGTGTCCTCGTTGTCAATCGTTACGTTTTATTTTTGAATCATCTTTTCCAGATAACTCTCTAACTTCGGATCGTGAGCATGTAGATACATGCCCTTGATACCTCGTCGCAACAAGACATTCAACGAATTTCTCAGCAGGATTTCTTTACTCTGTTCATAATCCTGTCCGCTCAAATCTTGTCGGTGTTTAAAGATTTCGACATCTGTCACCTTACTTGGATCCACGCCCAATCGATTGTCAGCTGTTAAATAAAACGGTGGTCCAATAATAATACCGATGTAGTTCAGATCAAATCCCTGAACCGTGTAAATGCTCCCAACTTCGTTAATTGTTTGGGGCTGTTCCGCCCATGGTGTACTGGTAAAATTATACTGATCCCACGGCAGATGAAAGTTCCCTTCATTAACAAGGTGTTTACCGCCATCCAAGGTTGAAGGATACCCACTGGTTGAAGTCATTCGTGATAACCCATAATGATCGTTTTTTTGCATGATTTGCCGAAACATTTTTTGCGCATCCGAATAGATTCGAAAGTCATAGTCCCCAACATCCGTTGGCACCGGCCCAATGATGTCGCCATCAATGAAATGATCCAGCCAATCCATTAATTTAGGGCCTGCCTGCATCCGAAACTGCTCTTTTAAATGAACAAAGTCATGTGGGTATTTGTCAATCAATTTCAATAAGCGATCCTTGGTCCAGAAACTTTTCGTACGTAATACCTGGTGGGGATCAAACACAACTATTGTCACTTTACTTAATTGAATAATGTCTTCCAGCTGATTATCACCATAATAGTTATTATAATGATCAGCCTTGCTCAGTAACAAATGGGCTTCGTCGATCACGGTTAGGTTGACGTGTTTCTGCTGTTTATGCAGTTTGTTGATAAAACTTGTCGGTCGTTGATAATACTTTTTAAGCATATGTGGCGTTTCTCCGGCCAATTCCCGATACACTTTTAACAATTCCGGATGATTCACCAAAAAATAAGCTTCGTCAACTTCCTGTGCAAGTTCCGTAAATAATTGATTTAAAATCAAACTTTTTCCGGTACCGGCATCCCCCATCAACACAAACACCGCGTGACCATCCTGATTTAAATGGTGTTTTGTAAATGCGGTTATTCTTTCAAGCACTTGCTTTTGATGTGTCGTTAATTGAATATTCTTGGAAAATGCATTTAATGTATGTGATTCCAATGATTGCATATTGTTCGATCCACCTCATAACGCGACTTATTTACTCATTGCATTCATTTTATCATCTTAACCTGTCTTATCACCAGATGTGAACGATTTTGGTTGCAATTCCCCTCCAATGCCTCAATAATAAAAGTAACTAACGAACTATTAATAGGAGGACAATCATGCCAACCTTTAAAAACGCCAAAATCTTTCTGGGGACTAACGCGACCACCTTTGCATCCGCAATGAATATTACGGATGGCGTTGTCACCCACATTGGGGAAACAAGTGAAGTCACCGATCCCGATGCCGTTGACCTTCACGGTAAAACGGTTCTTCCCGGCATCATCGATGTGCATACCCATCCCAAATACATCGCAGATGCACTGCATGGGGTTGCTTGTACGCCGCCAAAGGTCAATAGTATCGCCGATATGAAAGCTGCACTCAAGCACTCTTCCGCATACGGTCAAAGTGCCTCAACCTGGATCGAAGGCTGGGGATTTGACGAATCCAAGTTGGCCGAACATCGTTCACCAACTGCCGACGACTTGGATGAGGTTTCCAAAACCCAGCCCATCTTTATTTACCGTTCGGATTGTCATTCTTCCGTCGGTAATTCCAAAGCATTGGAATTGGCCGGAATTGATGCCAACACGCCTAATCCGGCCGGCGGCTTTATTGGTCATTTCCCAGATGGCCGACCAAATGGCTACATGAAGGAAGTTGCTGCAACCCAGCTGCTGATTCAAGCTAAATCTGCTCAGAGTTATCTGGATGATGTTGACAATATGGCTAATAGTTCCGACCATTATTTAAAAAACGGGATTATTGCCATTGGTGAATTAATGGGTCGTTTCCGTCCATATAATTCGCTTCAGCTCTATCAGGATGCACTGGTGGATGGTTTTAAACCTAAAACAGCTATTTACTATGTCTTTGATGAAATCATGCCCGGTCAAGTTGTTGAACCAACCTCACAGGATCAATTACGGATCGCCGGTATCAAAGTCTTCATGGATGGCAGCATTTCCGGTGAAACTGCCTACAATAAAGCGCCTTATCCGGATGGCAAACAAGGTGTTCTTCTAACAGACGCGGATCGATTGAAACAGGCTGTTTGGTATGCCACCGAACACCATCTGCAGGTGGCTGTTCACGCTATGGGCGACGCTGCCATTCAACTCGTGGTTGATGTCACAGCTGATTTAACACCTTGGCTGGACGATCGCCCTTCCATTCGGATTGAACACGCTTCATTGTTATCGGACCAAATGCTAAAAGAAATCAACCGTGCCAGAATGAATTACGCTTTGGTGACCCAACCGATTTTCTTCTTCGCTGAGGACGAATCCTACCGAGCTTATTTAAACGATGCTCAATTCAAGAACGCCTACCGAATTAAATCGATGCTGAATTCCAATGCCATGATGGCACTAAGCTCGGATGCACCCTGCACGCCATGGGAAGAACCCGACAGCCCGTTTGTTGGGATTTACGCAGCCGTCACGCGAACCGCTGCCAATAACGATATCGTTAATGCAAATGAAGCTATCACCGTACCCGAAGCCGTTCTAGCCTATACAAATACGGGTGCCAGGGTTGGCGGATTTACCCACAATGGGCAACTTCGCCCGGGATATGCTGGTGATTTCGTCGTCTTGGATCAGGATATTTTCTCCATCCCTGCCGAAGAAATTAAGGATATTCGCGTTGAGCAAACGTGGATGGCAGGTGAAAAGGTTTATCAAAAATAATAATTTAAAAAAGAATCTTTCGTGAAGCACCAACACTGCCTCAAGAAAGCAAAAAAACCGAAGCGACCAGAATCGCTTTGGCTTTTTGTTTTGGGGTGTTAGCTCATTTAACAATATCACGCAGGAGGTACACTGCGAATAATAAATAGTTATGGCAAAATTCAATTAAGCTTTAGCATTCCCCTGTTTATCTTTTTCACCAGCTTGAACCGGATCTTCCTTCTTTAATACAAAGGCTGCAAAGATTGTTACAACAGCAACGATTGCACCAAGAATCAAATAAGTGTGGTGGAAGCCCATGGAATCATACATACTACCAGCGGCAGCAGAGAAGATGAAGACGGAAATCTGCTTGGCAAAGTTCGACGCCAACGCGTAAACCGTTGCGTAAACTCGAACATCAAAGGCACCGGCAATGTATTTCATAATTGAAACAAGTACCAATGGCATTTCGAAACCGGCAAGTAAACGAAGTACAATAACCCAAATCAAGCTTGGTGATAATGCTGATCCGATAATTCGAATGGCAAGAATCACACCATAAGCAATCAACCCGTTTCGTGAACCAATTCGGTTGATAATCCAAGGCATTGGGAACATCAACAGGAATTCAAGACCAATTTGGGCAGTGGTCATATAACTATAAGCTTGTGTTCCGGCAGCTGCTGTGTGGAAAAATGTCTTAAAGAAGATAATGAATTGTTGATCAAAAACATCGTAAATTGCTGAGGTACCAATGTAGAAGATGGATAAATACCAGAAGTTCTTAAGCTTGAAAATTTGACCAATTTGCTTCAAGTCAAGTGAGTTGGAAGTATCACCGGCAGCCGATGCATTATCCATATCAATCTTGTCACTGAATAATAGTAATCCAGTCAAAATGGTAGCTGAAATTGTACATGCCCAGAAGATTGAATTTGGTTGCCATAAGAAGATTTGACCACCAACAAATGAAGCAGTCATACCGGCTAACGAACCACCCATTCGTGAGTGACCATATTCAAAACCGTTGGCTAAGCTGGCACGTTGAACGTATTGTTCAATAACTGAAACACCACCGTTAAAGATAAAGCAAAGATAAATACCTGTAACGATTGCAACCAGCATCGAGTTAATTTGCATTAATGGTAAGAAGACCCACTGGAAGTATGGTCCAATTAACATTGCGGCAATTGCAATGGTGAATAACAAGTTTTTCTTAAACAAGAGCTTATCGGAAATCACACCGAATGCTGGTTGAAATAGCAGTGATAAACCGGCCATGGCCGAGAAAACAACCCCGGCCTCGGCACCGTTCATATGACCAACCTGCTCCATCCAAAGGGTTAAATACCCAAAAATAATTTGCCACATAAAGAAGTAAGTGAAGTGGGTAAATGGAAATCCCCAAAAGTGCTTGCTCTCTTTCTTTCGTGGAACGTTTGCATCGTTTTGCATAACGCGAAGCCTCCTAAATAATCTATTCAATTTTTATGTTCATGTGAACTATTTCACTTTAATGATTGCAAAAATAGAAGCGAATGACTAAAACAGCTACTTTGCTTCCATCGAGTTGAAAAACAATGAGGTAATCTATGGTATGAAATTAATCATAGTTATATGGCGTCGGTTTACCAAAGTTTGGTGTCCCGTCTTCATTCCATGTAAACGCCTGTACTTTTGTGTGACGGTTAGGATCATAGAGTGGATCACCCTTAATATCCGTATAATTACGGCAATGGTAAACCATTAAATCCGTTTTGCCATCTTCAGCCACCGTAAATGAATTATGCCCCGGTCCATACTGATGCGTTGCCAAATCGCTCTTGAAAACGGGTTCCTTGGCTTTTGACCAGTTGGACGCATCTAACAAATCAACATCATCGGCAACCGTCAGCATGCCCATCGCATAGTTCTCGTCGGTAGCGCTTGCAGAATAGGTTAAGAAGAACCGGCCATTTCGATGAATAACAGCAGGGCCTTCATTAACCCAGAAGCCACGAATTTCCCAGTCATATTCCGGTTTGGAAATCATGACCGGTTTAGTCTTCAGCGTCCAGGGATTTGACATTTCGGCAATGTATAAATTGGAATTGCCTTTAATGTTAGTGTCCTTTTGCGCCCAAACGTAGTAAAGTTTGCCATCATGTTCAAATGTTGTGGCGTCTAAACAGAACGTATCCATCCCCGTCTCAACCTGACCATGCTCAAACCAGTCGTCCTCGCCTCTCATCGGATCGACAGCGTCGCATTCGATACAGAACATCCGGTGTTGGAACATGCCTAACTTATCCAAGGCAGTCGTTTCCGCAGCTGCAAAATAGATAAACCACTTGCCATCGGTATAATGAATTTCCGGTGCCCAAATCAATTGGCTCATGGGACCGCTTTCATGTTTGCGCCAAATTGTCCGTGGTGCAGCGTGGGCCAAACCTTCCAAGGTATGTGCCCGGCGAATCTCGATTAGGTTATAAGCAGGCACCGAGGCGGTAAAGTAATAATAGCCGTCCGTATGTTTATAAATGTATGGATCGGCTCTCTGAACAATCAAAGGGCTTGTGTAATCAGTCAATGTCATTCTCCTTTTCCTATCACGTGATATCTCTTATCTCTTGTGCACGCTCTTATCATATGGTTACACGAAAACGATTACAATGGTTTTTATAAACTTTAATTTGAATTTTGACTTCAAAACAGGTTTTTGCTAATATAAAAGTCGTCTTAAGCGGTTACATTTAAAAAGATTTATAAAAACATGACTCTTTCACTAAAAGTGCAGTTAATCACCGTATAATGATATAAATCACAAGTAAAATAACATAAGATAGATTATGAAAGGTGATGCCCTATGGATTTGGATATCTCCAAAGACTCATTGGAAGTTTATAAAGCGCTTGCAAGCTCAGTGAGGATCGATATCATTCAAGAACTGTCCTCAAAGCGCATGAGTGTGCAAGACCTATCAAAAACATTAAAGTTAAGTAGCGCCATTGTTTTAATGCATCTCAATAAATTGGCAGAAGCCGGTATTATTGGCTTTGAACGCCATGGCCATAAAAAAATATCCTACTTAAAAGTTGATAACATCAATGTTCATTTCCCCAAAACAATTTATCCGGCATTTGCCGTATACGATACTCAGGTCCCGGTTGGCCAATTTACCGATTATTCCGTCACCCCTTCCTGTGGATTGGCAGGAAAAAACGATTATATCGGTAAAGTTGATAACCCCACTTATTTTATGAGTCCGGACCGCATTAAAGCTGGAATGATTTGGTGGACGGAGGGGTTTGTTGAATACCAGTTTCCCAACTACTTAGAGGAAAAAGACAACCTGGAAATGCTGGACCTTTCAATGGAACTCGGCTCCGAGTTTCCCTTTTCCAATAATGTCTGGCCGTCTGATATTTCGTTTTATATTAATGGTGACGAAGTCGGTACCTGGACCAGTCCTGGTGACTTTTCAGATATTCGTGGCAAATATACACCTGCCTGGGTACCGGATAACGTTAACCAATATGGCCAGTTAAAAATTGTCAGGATAACGGATCACGGCAGCTATTTGGATGGTCAGCCCTTTACCGATGTTTCTATTGATGATATCGACTGGCACCAGCCAACATTTACCGTCAGATTTGCAATTAAGGATGATGCCAAACATAAAGGCGGCTGTACTATTTTTGGTCAAGGATTCGGCAATTATGACCAGGATATTTCAATGAAACTCTTCCACAGTTAATTAATCTAATAAATGAGGTGGCAATGTCATGGAAACTGATGATAAAAAGCGTGAATTTATCTTGAGTTATTTGGAAACCCAACCTAATCAAGTCAATTTAAAAGTTGTTCGCCAGTTAATTGAGTTTAGTAAAAACAACAATTACGCTGCACCCGATATTTTGTATGAATTAATGTTGATGGATCAAACCCACGAAAAAATTTTGACCGCTACTTTTGATTTGGATTTTGTGGATGGTGTGAAGCTTTTTAATAATAAAGCCGATCGTTGGTTAACCGATCGGGGCCAAAAATATCTTCAAAGTTTAAAACTGCAGGAAAGTCAATCCATTCATTCCAATCTTGACCCAGGAAATGCTGGTGACACCGACACGGCTTATGATGGTTACCTCACTCAATTAATTGCCTGCAAAGATAAAATGCAGACGGAAGCTGACAAAGTCACCTTACAAGAATTCACAATCGATTTGCGTCATCTACTAACTGACAGTAAAAAGCTTGAAGAAGGTGCACTTAATAAATTCCAACCCTTTATAGAACGAAATTGGCGTGATTTATCAACACCCATGACACCGATTTTAGTAGAATTGTCACGTCGTTTTTTGTTTGCGATGGCTTACGATGCTTAACTTTATAGCTTCATTTTGAAAGCTTCATGATTTCAACTCAAAAAGCACTTTACCATGCCATTTTTATAGTTTGGCAGTAAAGTGTTTTTTAAATTAGCTTATAAAACAACCTTTTCCTAAACCTTATCAATAAGTTGTCCACCAGAACGCTCAAAAATGCTTTTTCCAACTTTCTGGACAATTAATGCAATCATAACCGGGGCGATGATGCCAATTGCCAACCTCACAGGCAGGCTTCTCATACCGATCAGTAAGCATAGGTCCAAAAATAATTTATGTCCATACATAATTGCAAGGGTATGCCGTCCAATAATCGGCAGTCCAAACTTAATCGGTATTTTAGAAGTAAAATACGCACAGACCATTATTGCCAGCGAAAAAATGACGGGAATAACAGCCACTGCCAGCCCAATCGGCAGCGAACTTTGCATTAAATGTGACTTTAAAGACAGTCGAAAACTAAAATCCCCCTTAGAATGTATATAAATGATCAATCCGGCAAGTGCCATAATCGGCATATTGACTTCAATCTTTTCAAGCCATTTCAAATGCCCATGGAATAACAAGTATCCTAAATAGGTATAAAACGCCGTTATTAATACGGTATCCATTCCCCATGGCATCATAGCAAAGCCATTTATATGCATCCACGTAACCTGCTGATAACCGGTTCCCAAAAATAGTCCTGCAATTGTTATCAAAAGGATGATAAGCCAATTTTTGGTCACTGAAATCAATACAGTGACAGCCATAATCGTCAGCAAATACACGTTAATAAACCAAAAGGTACTTGTATAAAAGTTCAGTGTCCTTCCGCCAAGAACCAAATCAAATAGGTGTTTCATCAAAAATTGATTACTTTGATGATGAATGACCGTATAGAGGCAAATGAGCAATAGACCAATCCCCGCGTACATCAACAGCTCACTAATTACCCGTTTTTTAAAAAATGTCAACCATGCGTCGGTGCTTTTCAAAGGCTTTAAGAAAATCCCGGCAATTAGAAAGAATAGTGGGATATGCCACCAATACAGAAAGTGGGCCGTTGAGCTTCCGGTCAAAATATGCCCCAGCACAATTGCGATGATCCCATAAGCTTTCGCAATGTCGAGCCATTCTACCCGATTATTCGGTTCTCCAGAATTCGTTTTAAAATGTTTAGCCATGAGATACTTGCGTTCCTCTTTGATCATTCTTGTACAGCATCATGACAGCTGCCATAAATAGTGCAATACCAATAACGGTCATCCACTGGTTGCCAAGAATGCCTTTATCAAAGTTATAACCAAAATAATCGGCAAAGCTTGCACCTATTGGCCGTGTCAGGATATAAGCAAACCAGAATGACGCAATTTCAGCAACCCCGTTTTCTTTTGGCTTAAACATTGCCCGATAGACCAATACCATGAGGAAAATAAGTCCTAATACAACACCCGTATTAAGAAAGCCCAGTCCTAATCCCGTAGGATCAGTGTTATACCCGCCGCTTCTCGCAGTTGCAAACCAATCCCCGGCAGCCGTCCCAAGCATAAAGGTCGCAGCCACTGTCAACCAATAAAAGGCCTCTTTATATCTTGACATAATATGGTGAATTGATAAATCCTTTGTGGTAGCATACCACGCCACGAAAAAGCCAATCATCAGCACAAAGAAAATCAGGGTCGTTTCAGCATAATGAAGACCGGTTACAGCCTTTAAAGTATCCGCAGAAAAAGTTCCAAAAACCGCCAACAAGCCAACTGAATTCCAGTAAAAGATTGGATGATACTTATCAGATTTGATCTGCAGATACAAAAATACAATAAATAGTGATAATGACCAACCGACCGTAAACAATTCACCGAGCGTTTGATGCTGTTGTCCGAAAATTTGACTTGAAAAATCCGAAGCTGATTCCCCCAGCATAGTTGAAATTAATTTGGAAATCCAAAACAGCATCGTAATGGCAGGCACCTTGTTTTCCAATACTTTATGTTTCACAACTATCACCTCACCTTAATTAGTGATTTCAGATTAGCATTTACTAAAGACAGCTTCACTCTGTTTTACGTGAGAGAAAAATGTGAGAATCTCAGAAAAAAAATAACCAAGACAATTTTCACATTAGCCTTGGTCATCATTATATTTAATAAAATTTTATTAGCCTACTTAATCCCAACAACTTCCTGCAGCCATTCCATGCCCAACTCGAACCATCGTGCCATATGTTTATCAGCGCGATCACGGTTGACAATAGCTGTCCACTTATTTGCAAGGGCAATGCCATGATTGCCTGTTCCAAATTCATGGACTTCAAACGGCACGTTGTTCTTTGCCAATGCCTCAGCGTAAACGTGAACATGATCCAGGAATGGTGTTAATTCATCATTGATTGATCCCCAAATAAACGTTGGTGGTGTTATCGAAGAAACCGTCTTTGAAACATCCAGGCTCCTAATGCCCATTTTTTTATCCAATGTCGGCTTAATAACCGGATAACCCAACATGGCAAACTTTGCGTGGCTATGTTTCTCATTTGAATAGTCGGCTGCCAGCTGACCACCTGCAGAAAATCCGATAATACCTAATTTATCGGTATCAACATTTAATTCATCGGCATGCTTAATAATGTAGTCAAAAGACTGCTCAATAGACGCCTTGGCATCCTGATAATTTTTCTTTTCCAAAACCGGATACTTAACGACAAAGGCTTGGAATGCTTGAGTTGCAAATGTCAGTGCCACCCGTTCGGTATCTCGTTCTTTTAATTGTTTATAACTGCCACCGCCAATAATCACAATGCCGGGAAGCTTTTCATCCGTTTTACTTTGATAAATGTCTAATGAAGACTCTTCTGATTGATCAAGTCCGATATTCCTAATATCCATGAAATCACCTCAGTGTCTATGATAAGTGGATTTCATGAAAATTACCATGACCAATATGACAAATATTTGTGGTTTTCTTACAAGGACAGCCACTTTCGATACCTATAATAATTCGTTATATCGTTATTGAATCGCTTGATAATGACAAGTTTTCACATTTATTGTTAAGATTGACGGAATAAATTGACTTACGTCCAATGAATAACATATAATACCCTTTGTTATTTCCGGGGTCTAATTATCATTCTGAGGAGCAAGGTCATATGTCTTGGTTTATTAAACGAAAAAAAATAGTTATCTTTTTAGCCTCATTCTTAATTGCAGGTGGCGTATTTATTGCTACCGGCAGAGTCGCAGATACAAGTTCCGAGGAAGTCCAGGTTGAATACAGTTCACCGGTCATCACGCATGCCTATGCCTTGAAGAAAAAAGCTATTTTGTACAATAATGTCAAACTCACCCAAGCGATAAACGGCAGTTCATTTTTAAAAACCGCCTGGTATCGAACACATGCCGCTAAACTTTCGATCAATGGCAAAACACAAACGGCTTATCAAGTCAAAGACAATAGTGGCAAATATACGTTTTGGGTTTTGCGGTCACAATTAAAATCGATTAACAGTAACTCCTACAAGTTGAAGCTTGCCGGAGCCAACAATCGATTCTATCATAAGAAAATTGGCTTCTTCGGTGACTCAATTCCTTCCGGATGGGATGGTTATCATTTCTACATGAACAATTCATACCCGGATTGGATGAATAAATATCTTGGTACTGATAATCGTGTTGAAAACTTTTCAGTTCCCCACGCCAAAATTGTTGGCAAAAGATTTGCATATATTGGCACAACAAGGGTTGCACAAGACTTGCCCGTCGCTATTAAGTACCATGAAAACGACATTCGTAATATGAATATGATCTTTATTCATATTGGTACAAATGACTACACCAATTATTCAGGATCGGGGAGTTTGAGAAATGTTATCGCCCATTTAAAGCGAAACGTGATGGCAATCAAACTGTTGAATCCAACCGCCAAACTTTATGGCGTCTTACCATTAACGCGCTATGATGCTAACGGTCAAAATCGACAAAACATGTCGGATATGTATGGCTACACTTTCGGCCAACTCAGAAGTGCCGAAGCCAAATTATATCGCCAATTAGGTGTTAATGTGATCAACTTTGACACAATTGCACCGAATTTGATTACCGATCAAAATAAAGATATCGTGTATGAGGATCATGAGATTCACCCAACGCCACAGGTTGCCCAAAAACTGGGTTATTACTTGGCAAAATACCTAATCAGCAAATAAAAAGAAAAGATGGTCAGGACTTATCATCCCGATCATCTTTTTCTTTTTGTCATACGTGATTCCCAACCGTTGTTAATCTTAATATCAGTCCAGTCAGATGCTCACTTATTGCTTAAGATTTAATGTGACCAATTGGTAATTTGTCTTAACATTGCTAACCTGCTTCTTGGTTTGCTTTCCTTTTTTCTTAATCGTCGTCACGGTATGAACCGTCGACTTGGCCTGCTGCACTTTGGTGACAATCAATTTTGTCCCACTATCCAATAAATATTCCTTTTCACCAACATTCGTAGAAACCGGATCGATATATGCGCCGTGATAGCCGGTCGGCAAATTGATTTTTAATACAACATGCTGTTTGGAAAAACCCAATGCAATCATTTGGCTAAGCGTACAGGATGAATAAGCCGGATCGTGGTATTGACGGCCAACCTTTAGCGATTGACTACCAAGGGACTTTGCCAGTCCTTCTTTGGAAATGCCACGGTAAACAGTTGTCGGCTGATCAAGATGAAACGCTTGGATGCCGGTACTAATTGACTTGATGCTGGTTTTAACCTTTGCCGAAGCAGCGTCATCAGGCTGACGAAGTGCCGTGTTAATCTTGCCATATCCGTTATTTGTATAATAACGAATTGCCTTTACTTGTCCCTTACTTAACTTTTTAGCCCACTTTTTAGACGAAACCGTAAGCTGCTTAATCTTTTCAGGATTATTCTTAATACCCGCTATTGAATAAACGTACTTGATTGGGTTAATGAACGCAAACTGATTTTTATTCCCGGGAATTGTCACAACATAGCCATTTCGACTGGTAAGCTTGTCCTTTACCGTTAAAACACTGTTTTTTGTGACTGATACCCAGTGATCATCATCCACACGTCCATTTGCAATGCTGTACAATCTCGCTAGTTTATTCGTTACCAACTGTCGTTTACCCACGTTAACAGCGTGTGCATAATAATTAGTCGTGACATAGGTTGTTTGGTTGCCCTGCACTTCTTTCCGAACAGATTGGGCTTGGACCGGTAGTTGGACAAAAATCCCAACCAGAAAAATCGTTCCTAAAAGCAGTCTTTTAAATTTGGTCATTTTTATAACTCGTCCCTTCGAAAACTATAGGCAACATTTTACACGAATTTAACTGCTTTGCAAGTTCGACTAAAATTCTGACTCACGCCTCCTTTAAAATGACCCAGCCCTAAAAGCATTTTCTTCTACTATTATTAAAAAGATTGATACAAGTTTCGCAGATTAACGTTGTAAATTAAATGTAATTTCTTCGTTAAATTTGGTTAACAACTTTCTCAAAATAATTAAACTTTCAAATTTCACTTGTGTTGTAACCGCTTTTTGCCTAACAATAAGGTTGAGTTATTAGGAGGGTTCATATCATGCAAGAAACAGCTTCACGTTCGATTGGGAAATCGCGAAAAGTCCCGTTGTTTATCCTGTACACCGCCACCTTTATTTTTATCTGCTTATTAACCTATTCGCTACCTTGGCTGGCGGGAAGAACCTTGATCTGGAATGTCGACGGTATTGCACAACATTTCCCGATTTTGGCACAGTTCCAACGGATTTTGCAGGGCACCGCACACCAATCACTATTCGGTTGGTCATGGAATTTGGGTGCCGGTGCGGATCAGTTAACAACTTTTGCTTTTTACATTGTCGGTGATCCTTTCAGTTACCTGATTGCCCTATTTCCAGCTGACAAACTTGAACTGGGCTATCAAGTCTTAATTCTGCTTCGATTATACTGTGCGGGTTTGGCATTTCTTGCTTGGGCAAATCAACGTTCATTCAGTCGTCATAGCAAACTAATCGGCACGTTGATTTATACTTTTTCCGGGTACAATTTTTACGTCTCCATGCACCATCCTTTTTTCCTATTACCGATGATCATCTTTCCGCTTCTGGCGATGGGCGTCGAAAAAGTGCTTCATAAACAGAACTGGCTGCCACTGGCACTTGCGACCGCATTAGCTTTAATCAGCAATTTTTACTTTGCCTACATGCTGGCACTCGGTACCTTTGTCTATTTATTGACCCGCTATTTACACTATCGCCACGTTAGTCCCGAAAAGTTACCAAACACTAAAATTATTTATTGTGTCATCCAAGCGGTCATAACCGGATTATTGATGGCTGGTATCACACTTTTCCCGACGCTTCTAGCCGTTTTAAATTCAACCAGAATTGCCTATCACGCTAAGTTTGCCAACGGCTTATTATTATATCCGGCAAAATACTACTTTTCTTTACCTAATCAACTGATTACCAGCACAACCATTAAAGATTACTGGCTGGTTCTTAACTTCTGTGGTTTGGCCTTTTTAGCTGCCATTTATGTCTTGAAACATTTCAAAGCAAACAGGGCACTGGCCATTATTTTGCTTGTTATTCTGGTTTCAATCCTGCTGCCACAAGTCAGTGCAACAGCAAATGCCCTTTCGACGCCTTCAAACCGCTGGTTATTTCTGGCAGTCCTGCCAATGAGTTTAGCAGTAATGATTTTTGTCGATCAATTACCGCATTTAACGCGCAGCGACTTGAAATGGTTGATTGGATCAACCGTTGCCCTAATCGCGCTTGTCTGGATTACAAAGGGATTAACGTTAAACGTCCAACAAAATGACCTGATTGCTTACGGATTTCTAATTGGTTTTCTTTTATTAATTGCATGTCAAACGTCTCTGAAACTATCGTTAAAAACGGTCGCAGTGACTCTAACCGGGTTGGTTTTAATTAATCTGGTAAGCAATGGTCAGGGATGGTTAAGTCCAAATAATAGCCGGAATCTAAATTCCGAATTGATGTCGGGATCAGCTGCTAAATGGTTAAAAGACTATTATGACGGTGCACAAACAGCACTGCCAAATACCGGTGGCTTTTATCGAACAACAACTATGAACCAATATTATCGCCATCGAACTGCTGGTAATAATATCCCTATGGTTCTCGGTACCCATGACTTGGGCGCTTATTACTCAATTCAAAACGGTTATTTATTAAAATTTAACCGATCACTTGGAAATTCCGATTCCGTGGTCAACTCAGTGATCGGTGAAGGCGATGGTCGTACGACCCTACTTAACCTAATGGGTGTTCAATACATGTTTGCCAAAACCGATATTATTAAGCGTCCCCAAGCAGTTCCATATGGGTTTCATTTTGTTAAAAACAATCAGGGAGGTATTCTTGATTTTCCTGAACTTCCGGTTCCCGGCCTCAGTAATCACTCAGGTACCGTGCTGTTAAAATCAGATCTGGCGCTTCCGTTGGTTTATATGCAAAATCATGCCATTACGGCAGCTGATTATAACAGTTTGTCACCACTTCAGAGAGAACAAGCCCTATTATCGGGTGCCGAAGTTCAAAAACCCGTTGATGGTGTCTCATCGACTTCTCCCAAACCAACTGTTAAGACCGTTGGTTATACGACTCAGATGTATGATCAACACTTGGTTAATAACCCTATTAAGGCAACACTCTATCGAATGAGGCATTCACCAAACATCAGATATCGTCAGGCTGCCGCTAAATTCAAGACGACATTGCCGGCCAACAAAATTGCGATCTGGGAAAAAGCAACCGGTCTTAACCCAAAGGGAACACCCTTAAAAAACGTTATTGCTAAAAATCGGGAAGTCGTTGAACGCCACGAGGCCGAAAATCAAAGCGGCTTAAAGATCATGGATAACGATGCACAGGGACACCACTTGGCATACCGATTGAATTTAAGGGACCCCAACAAATACCGTAACAGTGAACTGTACCTGGTCATTGATGGCATTTCAGAAACCCGTCATACAATGATGGACCGCCTTGATAACCTGCGTGCGGATTCAATTGTGAGCGGAACGCCGGTTTCCAAGCTGCAAAAGATTGATCGTTTAAGAACCGCCGCCGCATTTCCGGATTTGGGCGGTTACTCAATATCTGTACAAACCGGTACAACGACAGCTCATGTCCGTCAACTGCCGATGAATAACCTTTCAGATTATGAAGACCGACAGCACATTGTTCTAAACCTTGGGTACACCTCAAAGGCAAATCGTGCACTGATCCTACGTTTCAGAGGCGTTAAACAATTGCACTTCAAGAGTCTCAAAATTATGGCAGTGCCATTTAATAGAACTTATAACCGCAGGATTAACCAACTTCAGCAAACCGGTCTTCAGTATCAAAAAGTCACCAATGATACTGTTTCCGGGTATACCGACTTAACAAATCGTCCTCGGATTATGACCACTTCGATTCCGTATTCAACCGGCTGGCATCTTCAAATTGATGGTCGCAATGCTGAAACATTCCGTGTTAATACCGGTTTTGTGGGTGCCCAGGTTCCTGAAGGCCACCACTTTATTAAATTAAAGTACGAAACACCCGGTTTTAAACCTGGTATCCTCCTATCGATTGCAGGTATCATCTGGTGGGTCATTTTTTCATTGATATATGGCATGACTTTGTTGATGAAACACCGAAAATAGTGACGAACTTGAGCGTCTGTATCAATTCCCTAATCCAATTTTTAAATTAACCATTAAAAGTTGCCTTTTTACTTTTCAAACCTGTCATTTTGATTACAATTAGAGATTGGAAGTGAGGTAATCAATACTTCTTTAACCATGTCAGCGTTCAATTTTGCTTTAAGGTTAATTTATGGTTACTATGAAAAAATACAAAAAGCAATCAAATTAGTGGTTGCCTGATTAATATTGCAAATCAAGTCTTTTAGGAAGGGTTCGGTGATCGCACCAAAATTATGAGAAAAAAGAGAATTGAATGGATCGATATTGCTAAAGCCTATGGTATTATAGCGGTCGTCATCGGCCACGCTTTGGCAAGTGGTACAACCACGCATATCATTTATTGGTGGCATATGCCGTTGTTCTTCGTTATTGGTGGTTTCTTTTTAAAACCAATAAATGCTAAGAAATTAATTGAATGGAAAAGGTTCTTTAATAAACGACTTTATCGAGATCTGTTGATCTACTTTATGGCGGGAATCGGGCTCATTCTTTTGTACAGCATTTTGTATAATAAAGATTGGCAATACCTGGTTAACCATCTATCACGATTAATTGTCGGTGGCCGGACATTAAACCTTTACACAAGTACGTTTTGGTTCATTAATGTTTATCTGCTGTCGATCTGCGCAGTAACACTTTTAATTTCAACAGTAAAATCTCGCTGGATACAGTTGGGAATTGTATCAGCAGCTTTATTTGCAGGTACTTGTTACGATAAGATTGATTGGATGCACCTCTACAGCTTTGAAACAATGCCGTGGAATGTGGACATTGTTTTAATTGCAGCATTCTTTACCTATATCGGTTATCTGTTTTTCCACACTCATTATCAATGGATCGAAAAGCCGGTACCAATTGCAAGTCTTTTAGTACTTTCCGGAACATTAGTTGTCCTCTATTTGAATAACAGTTTTGATTTTCAATTTTCATTGAAATCCCACGAGATCCAATCTTCGTTACCAAAAGTGGTTATGTTGGCAACGATTCCACTCATTTTTTCATTTGGCGTAATGGGTCTTTCCTATCTAACATCCCATCTTGAAAGCAGCTTTATCTTGGCAACAATCGGTCAACATACAATGATTATCATGTACCTGCACAACGCCCTACTGGATATCACTTCAATGGCCGGTATCGAAAATGTTGCAACCAAGGTGATTATTGCAATTATCGTTCCAATGCTGATTACTTTGGTTAAACGCCCGGTTACAAGAAACCGCAGCCTTTACCTTGACAGTTAATCATTACAAAAGCGTTTGAGAATCCTTTTCCCTTTATAGAGGAAGCTCAAACGCTTTTATAGCTCAAATTCAACCATAAATGGCATTTTAACCGCTTAACGACCGGTCAGTGCTACAATGATACTTGAATCATTAATCATCATTGGAAGTGATTTTTTGGAAAATCCTGAGATTCAACCACATCAAGAAAAAAACACCAATCGTCTTGTCCTTTCAACCGCATGGAAAATCGTTCAAGATGCTGACTATCAAGCAGTTACGATGGATGCCGTCGCTATAAATGCTCACCTGTCTAAAACCGAGCTTTATCAAAAATGGCCCGACCGTGCCACGTTGGTAACAGCCGCATTTTCTCATTACGATTCAATGGCCGTTAATCTGCACGTTCCAAACGGTGGTCACTTAGAACGTGATTTAAGTAAATTATTCAAAGAACTACTACCGGAAATTAATGAATTGAGCCGCCCCAAGTTCGCCGGGCTAGTGCCGGAAAGATTACAAGATGTCTCGCTGGATCAGATTTTTTCAATCGGTCCAGGCAAGGATTTTCATAAAGTCTTGATGACTATGCTGAAACGGGCCAATAAACGGCACGAAATCCAGCTAGACCAATTGTCGGAAAATGTTCTTAACCTGCCCGCACTTCTATTAGTTAACCAAATTATTCAGGGAAAACAGGTTGTTAAGAAAAATTTGGACCAACTCATTACAGAAATCCTGCTACCGGTTTTTACCGCGTCAAAAGTGAAATGGATATAATCTAATTAAAAATAAGCAAGAAAAAGGGATCAGACTTATTTCAAAACCAAAATGGCTGGAAATAATATCTGATCCCTTTTAAATCGCCAAACCCAAAGTGTCCATTAACGAGTCTCTACGTGAAACGTCATTAATTGTCTGTTAATGAAAGACTCGCGCTATTCCTGCAATATCAGACCGCTGTCCATTTCGAATCGGCTGTACCATAATCCGTGGCGGCCAACTTTCAATAACGCGGTTTCCACCAAGATAAATGGCAACATGCCAAATCGTATGGGTGCCCGGTTGATAATAAAAGACCAGATCACCCCTTTGACGATGATTATAGGAAACATGCATCAACTTTTTACTTGCCCAAAGATTTCTGGAATTCCATTCGTTTCCCGGAAATGCATGATGAATCGAACTAATCGGTGCCGGATCAATACCACCGGCATATAATGCCTGCATCACTAAACCGGAACAATCAGTCCCGTATTTAGGACTGGATGAAGCCCCAACCAGGTATGGATTCCCCATATATCGGTAAGCCTGATGAATCATTGCGTCGATATGTGCCTTTCGTCCCTGCCAAGCATTTGCTTTTAAGGGTGCCACATAACTGTCAATCCCTGTCCAGGATGTCTTAGTAAATCCCATTTTCAGCCAGGTTGCTTCATTCACATTACCGGTCACTTTTAAATGGTGCCGGCTTTGAAATTGCCTGACCGCATGATAAGTTGCCTGATTGTATTTATTATAGCCGGCAAAAGTCCCCATTTTACGCATAATGTACCAGGTTTTAATACCTTCAAACCCCCGTTTAACCGTATAGCCGATCTGCCCATAGGGTTTAATCTGTTGATAATGAACCTGATAGTATTGCTTGGGGTTTTGATACCCGCTTGTCTTGGCAACAACTGCCTTATTTGCCGTCACGTACTGTTGATGATTCGTTTCAAGTGCAGTGACTCTGCCATCTTTTTGAACAACCTCATCAATCTTTAAAAAATGACCCTTTTTAACCAAGTTGGATTTCACCGTTCGCGCTGAATCTTTATATAGCCGAACCGCTTTTTTCGTTTTAACAATACCCGGATTTGACGTAAATGATGATGCTGACGCCTGGAATTCCCCGGCAAGGCCAAATAAGGCCCCTACACCTAAAATAATTGCTAACCTAACTCGTCGTTTCATCTCAATCTCCCCTCAAATGATCTAATAACTCAATGCCCGATAAGCATCCCTGCTTCGATGCCTCTGCAAAGTTTGAACAGTCATGCTTGCCCGTTTGGCTGTCCATGGATCGTTGTAATATGCCCGGGTTGCTGAATAACCCGTTATTGCCAATGCATGATTCACAAACCCATCAACGCCGTGGACCCAAACAACAACCGGATGGTCCTGCCTAATTGATTGCTTAATCCTGCCAAAACCTGCTCCGGTCATATTGATTGCCGATCCTGCATGATTTTTAACCAATTTCATTAAGCCTTTGGGATAAATCCACCAACCGGATGTTGAATAAGGATTACCAACAAATCCCTTATTAGGATTTTTGCTGCGCGGCATTTCACGCGCCAACTGCATTTTGGTCACATCCGCTCCGGCATACTGCAGCATCATGGTCGTCGCAGCAATTTCACATCCGGTTGGCAGCTGCGGCCTTTGTGCAACCATCGGAACGTTTAATCGCAGATACGATTGATTCATCGCACTTTTATGAATCCAACCAACGGTTTTGTGCTGATAGGCAATTTTTAACCAAGTGCCATCAATGGTGACCTCTTCACGATTAACGTGAACCTCCTTACCCGCATATTGGCTTGCATACGCAATCGGATCAACATTTTGGGCAGAAGTTAACCGTCCTCCGGTTTGGTATATCCCATTATTTCGGGATGTGCCATTCCCTACTTTTAAATAATAGTTTGCCGGTGTATTGGAATACACCTCTTGATAAGTCGAATCGGCAAATGCTTTCCCGGAAAAGCCAAACACCAGAAAGCACGTTAATAAGCCTACGAAATAATAAATACTCCTCATTAAAGTCCCCTTTTTCCCTTCCATTAATATAATTGCTATTAAATGATAAGTTAGATTATATAGGAAAAACGGAGATTTGCATATAACTTTGTGCAAAAGGATTATTTTATCCGGCTGATTTCGGCATGTTATCCACTACAATTAAAAAGAGCTGAGCAGAATCCCCGTATCCCTCAACCTCCAACTTTGGGTATACAGTTGTATCGACTGTATCGCCACATTTCTTTATAAACCGGTTTCTTATAACAAATTCTCCGGATATGGTTTGATTGCGACAGCACCCCAAATCATCCGGCTGATATCACTAAAGGTTACATCACTTTCGGTATAAATATTTTCTTGAATATTTTGAGCATGCCTCCGAATGACCGAAAAAATAGCTGCCATTGTAAGGCTTCTATCAATCGGCCTTAACACGCCCGCTTTTATTCCCATCTCAAATAAAGATGCAATTGGATTATTTGGGCCTATGAGCTTAGAAATATAATCGGGAAAGTCTTTGGACAAGGATTTGATTTGCTCGATAATCGATAAGCTGTTGGGGTTATCAAGAGAAAAATCATACATTGCCCGAATATAAGCAAAACAACGTTTCTCAATAGCCACTCTTTTGTCCAAGACAATCTGCATGCCCGGGGTTTGTTCCAACTGATTAATTTCCCGTAAGTAAACCCCTTCCAATAAGGCCCGTTTGTCTTTGAAATAAAGATAGATATTAGATTGAGATATTCCAACCTTTTTTGCCACTTGGATTGTTGAAACCGATGGGGCACCCTCACTCACAATTAGTTGTGCCGTTGCATCCAATATTTTCTTTTCTTTTGTTAAATCTTTTTTCTTCATATACATAGATTACCCAAAAAAGAAATCAGTTTCAAGGTTGACAAAAGATAGGACTATCTCTTATAATCTGTTCTATAAAAGATAGTCCTATCTTTTAAGGAGGAGACTTTATGAAAATAACTTTACTTGGTTCACTTGGTCATATCGGCAGTATTGTTGCACCAGCCTTGCTGAAGGATGGTCATGATGTCACAATTATCACAACAAGCCAAAAGCGAGCTGCTCAAATCAAAGAATTGGGTGCCAATGCAGCAATTGGTACTATGACTGATGAAGACTTCCTTTCTCGGCAATTTCAAAACGCCGATGTTGTCTATTTAATGATCTCTGGAAACAGTGATGGTTCAATATTTGAAAATGCCAAAAAACAGGGTCAAATTTTTTCAAATGCCGTTCGAAAAGCTAACGTTAAGAACGTTGTCGACCTCAGTAGCATTGGCGCGTACGAACCAGAGGCCGGTAGTTTGTATGCGTACCACTTTATTGAAGATAAGCTCCGTGAGTTAAATGATGTCAACGTTGCATTCGTTCGTCCTGTCGGCTTCTACAGTAACCTATACACTAATGTGCAGAGTATTCGGCAGAATCACGTCATTTATTCAAATATTCCGGAACAAACCGAAGGAAAACGGGTCTCTCCGATTGATATCGCTAAGGTGGTCTTAAAACTTTTGGAGCAAACTCCAGAAGGCAAGACCATTCACTATGTATACAGTGATACTTTTAGTATGCACCAATTAATCGAAATGCTTAAAGTGTCCCTTCCAATGCCAGATCTTCATTTTGTTCAGATAACGGATCAAGAGGCTGAAAACCAGTTACTCTCCAATGGCATTCCAATGTCAATCGCAAAATCGTTTGTCCAGATGAATGCTTTTCAACGAAATCCAGAAAAGCTTTATGAAGATCTTAATCGTCAATCCCCTGTTGCCGGGCATTATAAGCTAACTGATTTTGTCCAGGAATTCACCGCCTCTTTCAATGATCAAAAGCCATCAGGAGGATCAAATACACTCGTGGACAAATAGAGCAAAAAAGTTGAAACAATATAAAAAGAACCAGAATGACAGTGATCAAATAACCGTACACTAATTGGGACTGCTCCTCAAAGCAACGCCCTATACTCCGAACGTAAATCGCTTTGTTTCGCACACTAATCCGAATTGCTGCATGATGTTGCTCACCAGATTTTCCAGCACCGCTTTTCAAACAAAACCAATCACTGTTATAAATGGTCCTCAAGATATTAGATTTTTTTCACGAATTTTCTATCTCTAAATATTAAGAAATGAGCAAAAATACTAAGTCATTAGTGTCCTTGCTCATTTTTTAATTCCCTTTACCTATTTCCTCATCCATGTCAATAATTGTTAGCCAAAGGGTTCAATGTCAACCATTCCCGACCCTAAACTTTCCAATTCTTTAGATCGCTTAGATATTGTGAGTATCTAATTTTTTTCAACTGATGTTTAACACGATAACTCGAAACCCATTTCCAAAACCAATTTTGTCGCGTATTTCTCTTAAATAACTGATTTTGCCAATATGTAATATCGGCGGCAATTTGTTTCTGGCTCAACCAGGGATAATCATGTCTTAAATAAGAGTTGCAACTTTTAAACGGTCTGACCGTCCAATATTGATGACCGATAAACTGGCTTCGCGTGACCTGAAAATAGCGGGCCTGCCCAGATGATAGTCGATAAATTCTTCTAACCAATCCGATTCCAAACGGTGGTTGAGACGTTTGCAGCAGACTTTTCCGATCATCAACGGATTTGGATTTTTCTGTACGCAAATAGGGTGCCAAGGGAATCACAATCAATGCATTCTGCATTTCGTTTCTTCCACGGGAATCGCTATTTAATGCATGCTGAAGATCCCTTGTTAAACGATACTTGACCACCCGGCCATTGGGTCGAATAACATCGGCACACCAAATTTGTTTAAGCCTCGCCATCTTGATTCACCTACCTCAATCTGATCTATTGCGATTCATTGTATCATTAGAAACCAATAGAAAAGGCGTGGACGGCTAAATGTAAACTGAATTTAACGGAAAAGTCTAAAGTGACGTGCCTTATTCACTATATATAACAGTGCTCATCACTATTCCTGCGCGGATAAACACAAAAACACGCCAAGTCTTTATCCTTGAACAAGCGTGCGAACTTCCAGGATCTTAAACTCAGTGTGCTGTATTTGTTTTTGATTCGTGTGCAAAAGGCATCAAAAACGCACTAGTAAATATTTAATTTAACAGTTGGTTTACGAAATTTGATTTAGGAAAGACTTTCCCGGTAATTGATTGCCGATTTCAAAATTTGATAAAATTGTTTTGCCCAAGTCGCTAAACGTTGAACGAATGCCCAGTTGATTGCCATTCGCATTGGGGGATGCAGCAATCAACGGAACAAATTCTCTGGTGTGGTCAAAGCCCTTAAATGTAGGATCATTACCGTGATCAGCAGTAATTAAAATCAAGTCCGTGGGCGTCATCTTCTCAATAATTTCTTTTAATTGAGAATCTATTCTCATTAGTTCTATCCCATAACCTTGTGGATCCCTTGCATGACCATATTTATCCAAATTTCCCAAATCCGCAAAAATCAAACCGATACTTTGAGTTTCCATGGTTTCAAGGAGCTTGTAGAAACTGCTTTGTTTGTTATAAATCTGAATCCGATTTTCAATTCCCCGACCGGAAAAAAGATCATTTACCATGCCAATACCGGAAACCGGGGTATGGTTCTCAGCAAGGAAATCCAAGACGGTATTAGCTTTTGGCACAATTGCAAAATCACGCCGATTATCGGTAAGCTTAAAATCTGAAAGGGTCTTACCAACAAATGGGCGAGCAACAACTCTGCCGATTTCTAAATGACTTTCATCGACCACGAAACGAATATATCTACAAATCCGATACAGTTCCTCGAGCGGTACTACTGCTTCATTGGAGGACACCTGCAATACTGAATCGCTTGAAGTATATACAATTAAGTCACCTTCTTCCGATTGCTGTTGACCAAAATCCTTAATCGCAGTTAATGTTGCAGCTGGACGATTTAGAATCACTTTACGATTTGAAAACGTCTCAATTTTGTGAATCAGCCGAGACGAAAAACCACTTGGAAATGTATCCAATTGCTCTTTTAGCGGTGCACCCATCATTTCCCAATGGCCATTCAAACTGTCCTTACCAGCAGAAATCTCCTGCATTCTGCCAACTTGACTTATTAGTGGTTTCGTCGCTAAAATCCCCGTTAACGGCGATTGACGTGGAATATTTCCCAATCCCAGTTTAGTTAATGTTGGCAAGGCTAAAGATCCCCGCCAGTAATCGCAAACATGTCCCAACGTATCTGAACCTTGGTCGCTAAATTTATCGGCATCGGCAGCTTCGCCAATCCCGACTGAACTAAGCAAAATCACGACAACTCGCTTAAATCTCCTCATGATTAATTCACCCGGTGAAGCTTACGTTAAATCCCCCTTAACAGAAAAGCTGAAATTCTTAGCCTTTCATTATTAGTGTAGCATCTCAGGACAAAAAGATTATTGTACTAAGTTACAAAATATTGGTGACGATTATTGTGGTAGTATACAACAACTATTTTGAAGATTTCCCGCAACCACGCGTTATAATAGCATTTTTTGTAGTTTATACTTAAATAAAGAATGGCTTACCAATGTGTACGTACGAATCAAAATGCGTTAAAGTAGACTAAAAAGTTAGTACACTTTTAGGGTGAAGAATAATGATTGATTTGCGAACAGTAGTTAAAAAAGAAAAGAAGCGTATCTTTCAGGTTAATAGCGCCTCCCTTCATGGGCGAACTGCAAATGCAATTACAATCATGGATAACGACGCGGTCCATCAATGGGCCCGAAGTGGGGAAATCGTCATTACAAGTTCCCGAATGATGCCCGAAAATATCGATATTGCCAAACAAGTGATCCAGAAACTTGCGCAGAAAAACACTTGTTGTCTGATGGTAAAACCATACACTGACAGTATCAGTTCAAAGTTTCCGGCGGAACTCAGGGACTATGCCGATCAACTCGATTTCCCCCTATTCGAAATCGATAAAGATGTTACATATATTCAAATTATGAATGATTTTAATACGTTACTTTTTCAAGACCGGCGAACCAACAAAATGGCCGATCTTGATTTGGATTATTTACTAAAATCAAACTCAGCCAGCGATAAGGACTTTGATTTTATTTCAGGTCTAAAGGGCGTTGATTTATACAAATTGTATACCAGAGTTACAAGAATTTCTTTGGCTGAAACACCAAAATCCAGTGAACGGATGATGGTTCAGTATAATTTGATCAGTCAATTACATGCACTTTTTGCAAAACTCGAAACGGATAAAAAGATCACGACTTACTTTGTTTTGGAGTCAGCAGACGGTGCCACGATCGTTTCTTTCTTCAACGACGACCAAGCTGAAAAGCCGCCTTATGACAGACAGGTTTATCATCGACTTATGAGCACCATCAAAATCCCCCACTTTTCGTTATATGAGGGTGTTGCCAGTCTTCATGAAGCCAAAAACCTCCACCGCTCTTTTACCGAGGCGTGTTTCGGCATGGATGTTGCTAAAACAATGGATTGGCAAAATCATCCGGTCTTTTACCGTGACGTCAGTCTCTGGGAATTAGTTAATCAAATTTCCAGAATTCAGGACAGCAGGCTGTATCCGGTTGAAATGGATCAAATATTGACTAATAAAGAAGTCTTTGAAACTGTTCAACAATTTTTTAATCATAATGAATCGATTAAAGAGACCAGTGAAGCACTTTACACCCATCCCAATACGGTTCGTTATCGATTAAACATGATTTACAAACAAACGGGATTGGATTATCGGCGAACAAATGATAAATTTCTGATCTACATTGCATTAATTGAAAAATTGCTGTCGGAAAAAGAATAGTGTGCGCAGCAAAGCGGTTAACATTCGGAGCATAAGGCGTTTATTTCGGAAATCCCGGGTTTGGATTTTGGAAATAAATCCCTTATGTGTAGAATGTTGCTTTGAGGAGCAGTCCTAGAAGTGTGTGGAAAAAGACGTTTTTGATCCCAGAGTACAAGGAGCTAAATTCAATATTCCCGAATTTGGAATATTGGATTTAGTTTCTTGTATGGCAGGGATCAGTCTTTTGGAACAGTCCTAAAATAGTGTGCGCAGCAAAACACTCACCCATAACCCAAAAATGCCTGCCAATTTCACATTGGCAGGCATTTTTTTCTTATAAACTAAACGCGCCACGTACCATCCATATTTTTACGAATGATTTTTGTCCGTCCAAGATCAACATCGTCTTTGGCTAACTCAATGATGCCCTCTTTTAGCGGCTCGGGTAAATCCCATACAATTCTGTAAAACTCATCGGTTGTCATTGAAGTACCGGTGATTTCTTCATATTGTCGAATTGCTTTTTTACGAAGTGCGGAAAAGATCTCTCCGGCCTCACGATCTGAATACAACTGCTCTTGTAGAAAAACGATTTGAAACTGATATAAATAGTCTTTGGCAATATCCTCAATCTGAGTATGTTCCAATACTTTCATCATAGATCAATCCTCCATTTTTCAAAACAGTGACAATTGATGGGGCTCTCTCTAAGCCCCTTACAATTACAAATCAAAGCGAATCAGTCATAACTCAATTTAAATGAGGTAGGTGTTTATTTCGCAGATTTGGTGACCATTTGTCTGCAAACCTAGAATAACACCTACTTTCCGGAAAACCGGTGAAATTTACGAATCTGTACAAAACATTTACAATAATCAGTCTAAAAGGCATCCCCGTCATTATGGATGAAGTCGGGAATGCCTTTTAGTTATGATTAAAAATAGACAAATAGAAAAATTAATTATACTTCCAATGTTTTTTGCAATGTTTTCAACTTGAAAGCTGCTTCTGTTGCATCCAATCCGGCTTTGAGGTCAATTGAAACGCCGGCTTGTAGTAACGCTGCACCAAACAAAGCTACAAAATTCGTAACAAAAAGACGCTGTGCGCTGTATCCCATTGTTCCAATCCGCCAAATTTTTCCCTGAAGGCTGCCAAAGGAACTGGAAATTTCAACACCAAAGTTTTTAAGTAGTGTGCTTCTAAAGGTATCCCCATCCAATCCGGTGGGAATTTGAACACAGGTCACCATCGGCATGTCATGATCGCCCTCATGATAGATAGTCAATCCCATCGCATCCAAACCGGCATTCAGTGCCCGATGTACTGTTAAATGACGGGCAAATCTGGCATCCAATCCCTCCTGAAGTGCCAAACGTAACCCCTCATTCAAAGCATAATCGGCAACCGTTGCTTCAGTATGGTGATTGAGTCGCCTGGGTGACCAATAATCCTGTAGTTGGGTTAAATCAAGATAGTTACTGGTAATAAAGGTATCGCCATTGGTGTCCAACGCGGTCCTGACGCCTTGTTCAACTCGTTTACGCTGATTGATTTCTTCAGCAAACCGATCATTGAACGTTATCGGGGTAATGCCGGATGGAATTGAAAGACATTTTTGGGCACCGCCAACAACCGCGTCCAACTGCCACTTATCAGCCTCCACCGGCGTTCCCATGTAAGAAGCAACCGCATCAACGACCAAGAAACCACCGTATTGATGAACCGCTTCGCCCAAACGATCAATCGGCTGCAACCGGCCAGTTGAGGTCTCACCATGAACGATTGCGACAACTTTTGGTTTTAAGCGATTAATTTCGTCAATAATTTGATCCTGATCAAAAACGGTTCCCCATTCGGTTGACATAGTGGTCACTTTACCACCGGCTCTCTGTGCCAATTCAACAAATAAATCCCCAAAGCGACCAAATACAGGAACTAAAACCGAATCTCCGGGGCTGACAATACTTCCGATAACTGCTTCGTTTCCGGCACGGCTGGTACCATCAATCGGAAATGCCCACTGATTCTTTGTTCTAAAGCTTTTTCGGATCATCACCATGTTTTCGTTCATAATATCGGTAAAATCAGGATCAAACTGTCCCAATATCTGATTACTCATTGCTTGTGAGACCCGTGGATCAACCATCGTCGGCCCCGGTGTCATGATTAACCGGTGATTTATTTTTAATTCACTCATATGAATCGCTCCTCTTCCAGATGCATCAATAACTGAACTTGTTATTTATTCCCATTAAATGCAGATACCTTTTTACATCAGGTTAAATGAATTTTGGAAAGAAATCATTGGTACAATTGCACAAAAATTACTTTTAAATTGTTGCCTGCATCCAAGTGCCCTAAAAACATAGAAAAATTTTTTAATTGATTTTGGACCAAGTAAAAATCTAAATCTTAGCATGAACTTTATCCTTACTTATTATTTACAAAAGCAAGGCCAAAAATATACCGAATTTTTACGCCGATCCTGTATCGTAAAGTTGTTAAAAAATTGAAGCTATTGAGGAGTGGAATTGATGAAAAAGCATAGATTGGTTTCAGGCTTGGCATTATTAACAATTGCAATTGGTTTGGGTGGTTGTGCAAAGACCAGTGCCGAGAATACTTCCAATAATTGGGGCACCATTGTTAAAGAGGCAAAAAAAGAGGGTGACGTTAAGTCGGTCGGAATGCCAAATTCTTGGGCTAACTGGGGTGGCACATGGAATGATCTTAAAACCCAATACAAGATTTTTCATTCTGATACCGATATGTCCAGTGCGCAGGAATTGCAAAAATTCAAATCCGAAGGCACCTCTAAAAACGCACCTGATATTGGTGATATTGGCATTAACGTTGCCCCTTCCGCCGAACAGGAAGGTCTGCTCGCCAAATATAAAACCAAGTATTGGAATCAAATTCCAAGTTGGGCTAAAGATAAAAAGGGATATTGGTCAGCTGGTTATACCGGCAGCATTGTCTTCATTACCGATAAAAAGAATGTCAAGGCAGCCGATGCCCCAACTTCATGGAAACAGCTTGCTTCAGGCAAATATAAAGTAGCAGTGGGCGACGTTTCAACCGAAGCTCAAGCCCAGTACTCCATTCTGGCAGCAGCTTATGCCAATGGCGGCAGTGAAGCCAATCTAACGCCCGGTCTAAACTATTTTGCCAAATTGCAAAAAGAAAAGCGGCTGTCAACGGTTGACACAACCATTCAAAATCTTCAAAAAGGTGAAATCTCGGTTGCTGTGATGTGGGACTTCAACGCAATGAATTACGCCCATCAAATTGATTCCAAACGCTATAAGATCACCGTCCCAACCGATGGAACCGTTCGAAGCGGTTATGCCGAAGTGGTCAATAAACACGCTACTCATCCCTATGCCGCAAAACTTGCCCGATCCTACATCCTCTCAAATAAAGGCCAAATCAATTTAGCTCAAGGTTACGCCCGACCAATTCGAAGCAACGTGAAACTTCCGGAAAGTGCCCAAAAGAAGTTGCTTCCAGAAAATGCCTTCAAAAAGGTTTATCACGTTAAAAATAATAATACTTGGAATAAAACAACCCTAAAATTGGGACAATTATGGCAGAATAAAGTTTTAGGAGCTAAGTAATATGATCAATCGGCTCAAAATATATGGCCCGTTTGCGTTGCTGATTATTCTTGTTCTACTTCTTCCTTTAATTGTCATGATTATTTCAAGTTTTCAGGCAATTAACGGTGGGTTTACTTTGTCAAATTACCACCAAATCATGACAAATCAGTATTACCACCAAGCCATCTTCAACAGTTTAAAAATCTCGTTTATCGCGTCAATCTGTTCACTGGTTGTCGCAGTGGCGGGTGCCTGGGCACTAACCCATTTAAAAGAAGAGACCAAGAACACACTCATTACCATTTTTAATATGTCATCCAGTTTTGCCGGGGTTCCCCTGGCATTTTCTTTAATCATTCTTTTTGGTAATGCCGGTGTCGTAAAAGCTATCGCAACGGCTCTTCACCTAACCAACCACTTTAATATTTATTCGTTAACCGGCCTAACGTTTTCCTACACCTTTTTCGAAATTCCGCTGGGCATTATGTTCCTATTTCCGGTGTTGGAGGATCTTAATCCGGATTGGAAAGAGGCATCCCAGGTATTGGGCGCCAATCAGGCGTTCTTTTTACGCAAAGTCATTATCCCGATTATTTTGCCGAATCTAGTAGAAGTTTTCATCCTGCTGTTTGCCAACGCAATGGGCACTTACGAAACTGCGTATGCGTTAACCGGAAACAACATCGTTTCCATCCCCATCCTGATCGGGTCATTAATCAATGGTGAATTAACCGCTAATCTGCCGCTTGCCTGCGCCTTTGCCAGCCTCTTTGCAATTCTGATGACCTTAATGGTGATGCTCGGTAATCGACTCACCAAATCCAAAAGCGAGGGGGCAAAGTAATGAAGAAACACAAACAAACGCTTATCCCGAAAATGATCATTGCGTTAATCTCTATTTATCTCGTTGCCCCCATTATTGCGACAACTCTTTACTCCTTTTCAACATCGTGGGTTAAAACCATTTTGCCGGAAGGATTAACGTTTCACTGGTATGCTCAACTGATCGCCAATCCGGACTTTGTTTCAGCAATGATCCGCTCGCTTGGGCTTGGCATCCTGACGACGATTATCGCAATGACCTGTTTTTTGCCAATTATTTTTTACGCCAATGTCTACAACCCGGGACTAAAAGCCCGACTGCGTTTTATCACCGTTTTACCATTTACAATTCCCGGAATTATTTTGGTAACCGGTCTGATCCAGGTTTATCAAAACATTGCCGTCCCAAAAATCATCATTTTGTTGTTGGCGATCACATTATTGAGCCTGCCTTTAACCTATCAAACATTGGATAACGCCTTTATTTCCAGAGATTTTCGGGCCATGTTCGAACAATCATTGATTTTAGGCGATAAGCCGGTTCATGCTTTCATAAAAGTGATTCTTCCAAACATCAAAGTTGGGATTTTCGTCGCCAGCCTACTCACGTTTACAACTGCTTTTGGCGAATATGTGATCACCAATATGCTTCTTGGCGGTGATTTTGAAACGTTGAAAATTTATATGTACCGCTTAATGCAAAGCAACGGTCAAGCCAGCAGTGTGCTGACAACCATCTACTTTGCAATTCTGGCCTTCATTTCATTAGTGCTTGTACTCATCGTTCAAAAGGGATCGGCATCCAAAGGAAAGGAGTGACATGATGGCATCAGATTTCTTAAAAGTAACCGATTTAAGTATCACCTTATCAGGTAACAACGTCATCAATAACATGACTTTCAGCATCAAGCCCAATACGCTCACGACCTTTCTTGGTCCAAGCGGTAGCGGCAAGACAACCGTTCTACGGGCAATTGCCGGACTAAACACCCAAATTTCAGGAAAAATTTATTTAGATGGCCAAGAAATTCAACAGCTGCCGGTTAATCAACGACACATTGGCATGATTTTCCAATCATATGCACTGTTTCCCAATCTCAGCGTTTTCGAAAATGTCGCCTATGGGTTGAGAGTTCAAAAGGTTTCGGCAACAGCCATCAAGGATAAAGTGACCCGAATGCTGAATCTTGTTAGTTTGGCAGACAAAAAAGACGCCTTCCCCGATAATTTGTCGGGCGGTCAAAAGCAACGGGTCGCCATTGCCCGGGCAATGGTTCTCGAACCCAAGCTATTATTGCTGGACGAGCCTTTAAGTGCTTTGGATGCAAAGATTCGTGTAGACCTGCGTACCCAGATTCGCCATTATCAGCAGGAATTGGGCATCACTATGCTGTTTGTCACTCATGATCAGGGTGAAGCAATGGCAATCTCGGATGACATCATTGTCATGGATGATGGTCGGGTTCAGCAACAAGGTTCTCCCCTCACCATTTATACCAAGCCCCGCAATCAATTTATCGCCCAATTCATCGGAAACCATAACTTACTGAGCGGTAAAGATCTTATGCGGCTCGGCTTTAAACGCGCTCAAAAAAGGTTGATTGATCCAAACGATCAGTATATTGTCAGACCGGAATTATTTGTTAAAGACTCTTCAGGTCAGTCAAAAGAAACCATGCCGATTTCCGGAAAACTGACATCGATTGCTGTTCTGGGTGACCGCATTCGTTATGAAATGCAAACGCCCCAACAAATTCGTTTAAAAGTTGAGACGTTAAATCAAGGCCTTCCGCTCGGTATCAACACCAGTCAAACTCTCTACCTCTCCCCGGATGACATTGAGAAAGTCGGTGATTAGTTTTGCTATCAAACAACGATTTTAACCGGATTGACAGAAAAACATGGAACGGTCATACCCATACTGAATTTTGTCCCCACGGTTCCGGGGAAGACACAGAAGACTTCATTAAGGCAGCGATCCAAGCCGGCTTTAAAACCTACTCCGTTACGGAACATTTTCCGATGCCGCCCGACTTTTATGAGCATGCTGTCGGCTCCAGGCATGCCATCTACACAGCGGCCATGTCAGACAGGGAACTACCGGAATATTTGAGGAAAATGAACCGGTTAAAAGAAAAATATGCTGATAAAATTCGGCTTCTAATCGGGTTTGAGATCGACTATTTCTCACAGTATCAACGCTGGACGGCTCAGATGCTGGATGTTTACGGCTCCGCAATCGATGATGCCATCCTATCCGTTCATTTTCTGCCAACCGTTAACGGATTACGTGCCATCGACGACTCCGATTTGGACTTTCGAACCGGCGTTCTGGCCGCCTATGGCACACCGGTCGGCGTTGCCAATGCCTATCTAAAAACGGTTGCAGAAGCAATTGATTGGCAGGTGACCAACAAGCCACAGCGTTACGGTCACATCATGCTGTATCGGAAATGGCGAAACCTGTTCGATAGCAGAACCGTGTGGGAAGATCACGCAACAAGGGACCTGTTAAAACATATCCTACAGAAGATTGCTGCCAGACATGAATTTTTGGACTGCAATATGGCCGGTCTGTTTCGAACCTCCCAAACCGAAAGTTCTCCTAATTTCACCTGGTTGGCCCAAGCACAACAATTCGGTATCCCACTGGTTTATGGTGCGGATGCCCATCGAGTAGCCGACGTTGCCCAAGGATACAATACCTACCTTGAAAATGGTTATGATAAATAGGAGAATTAGTTACCATGAAATTACAAATCCACGATCATCATCCCTTTAAAATCTGTCAGCTCACCGACATCCATCTTGGTGATTACCCGTTCAATGACGCCGATTTAAAAACACTGGCCAGTTTAAAGGTCCTATTTGATACACATTCCTTTGATCTTATCATGATTACAGGTGATCTTTTATGGGGATTACAGTCCTCCGATCCCGCTAAAAGGCTTGGGAAACTCTATGATCTTCTTAATCAATACCCGACTCCTGTAGCCATCACCTATGGCAACCATGATACAGAAGGCATTTTCAGCCGGACGGATCTGCGTGAAATTGAAAGTCACCTCATTCATCCTGCCGACAAGCATCACTCAATGATCATTGATGACAGAGAATCCTATGCCTTGGAAATTTATGACGATCAACAACTGGCCCATATTGCTTATGTTTGGGATAGCGGCGCTTATTCCCACTGGCAAAAGACCGATCAATACGCTGCCGTTGAGCCGGAACAAATTGATTGGTTCTTAAAGCTGCCATACGCAAGAACCTCAAAAAAGATGGATCTGGGATTTTTCCATATTCCGTTTCCGGAGTATCAATCCGCGGCCAATCAGATAATCGATGGCTTTAATCATGAAAAAGTCTGTTCGCCGACGACAAATTCCGGGCTGTTTTATGCCCTCTTGCGACAAAAAAACGTGAAAGCAACCTTTGTTGGTCACGATCACGACAATAACTTTACGAGTTCTTTTCGGGGAATCCAGTTAAACTATGGTAATGTCACCGGTTATAACTGTTATGGCGAGCTGACGCGAGGCGTGCGGGAAATTGATGTCTCAAAAGACGCAATCAAAACGAGGATTATTTTGTTCTCTGAAACATCAGATAATTGCTCCGATTAACCCATAACGCCACTTTCAACCAGAACGTAAATGCCGATAGCAATAAAGATAATCGGGATCATCACACTCTTATAATGGTCAAGCTTATCCTTAATAATCGGCAAATTAGCAATTTTGTAGCCCAAATAACACCAGACACCGGTCATAATTGTAAAAACAATTACCGTCACAACCAGCTCAAAGATCGTGTACTCTGTAAATAATGGGATATAAACTGTCAGATTACCCGCCCCGTTTGAAACAGTCACCAACCCCACACTGACCATCTGAGGATTAATCAGTTTGGAAAGTGCGGTTGCTCTGGGACTGATTTTCTTTGTCTGCTTAATTTCCGCTTGAATTTCGGCTTCTTCGGCCTCGTCGCTTTTGCCGGAATGATGACGGTATTCAAGCCACTTCTTAATACCTAAAACAATCGGAATCACACCAAGCCAGCCAACTTTATCCGTTGGCAAGAAACTAAGACCGTATGCCGCAAAGACGCTGACCAGTACCAGTAGCTCAAAACCAACGAATTGCCCCCACACAATATCACGTTTTCTCAAAACCGCATCAACTTGAGAGAACCAGACGGCCAAGACAAAGGTGTCGTCAATATTGGTACCAATAAATGAAACAATGCTGGTAATAATTGTCGTAACCATCGTCATTCCCCCAAACCTGATTTTAAATCACAGTTACCTGTGGATACTTTATTAATGATTGGTTTCACTAACTTCAGTATACCCTACTCCATAAAGTCTTAGTGCAAAGTGTTTGCCTAAGGCTTTATTTATATGTATGCTGATGGGGAAATATTAAATGATGGATGCAGCTTCAATTTGAACAGCTTGCAAAAATGCTTTTGCAGCGAGCTTAACAAATGGGGATATAAATTGAATCCGCATCTATGTATCTACGCATTTAAAGGGGGATATAAAATCATGACAAAAGTTACTTTTATTGGTATTGGCGATATGGGATCCCAAATGATCACCCACTTGCCTTCTGCCGGTTACGATGTCACCATTTGGGATAAGGATCCGGAAAAAATCACCAACATTGGCAATTCGGACATCCATGCGGCTTCCTCATTGGCTGAAGCGGTCAAAGCTTCAAAAGTGATTATCACGTCTGTCATGTCTGACGACGTATTGACCCTTCATCTCGGTCACGATGGCAAACCCGGGATTGTGAACTTTCTACAGCCCGGCAGTACCTTGATCATTACATCAACACTTGATCCTGAAAAAATCTTTGCGGTTAACAAAGCCCTTCCAAAAGACACCCAATTGTTGGACGTCCCGATCATCGGTGGTGTTAGATATGCCAGAGAAGGCTCACTGGTACTGATTGCCAGTGGCGCCAAAGAGGCGTTTGACAACGTTCTTCCTGTCCTCAAGGCTTTTGGAACCGTCAAATACGTTGGTGAATTGGGTAACGGTGCCAAATTAAAACTCATCACAAACGTTGGCATCATGGCAGCCGAAGCCGGTATTCGAGAAACGTTGGATTTAGCGGACGCTTACGATATTGATTACGATACAGTCTTGGGTCTCATGCAGATGGGCCCGTTAAAACCGGTTGTCAGCCGAGCCTTGGATACCAGCAATCCACGTCCTCTCAAGGGATCGGTTGCCGATGAAGAAGAACTGCTCAACGCCACTAAGGACCTAATCAAGTTGCCGTTGGCAAAAGGATCCCGTGACCGTTTGAGAGATGCGGTTGACGCGGTTGAAGGCGAAGCCCGCTTTATTGATATTACCAATAAGAATACGGCGTTACCAAAGTTTAAATAAGCTTGATGCACTCGACATTCAAGCGTACTGATTCAATTTAAAAGATCAACAAAGCAAAAGTATCTTCAACTTTCATTTACGAAAATTGAAGATACTTTTTTAATTTGATTGATTTTGGAGGAAATCAATATCATGGAAAAGTCGACTATTGCTTTTAAAATTCTGCCAGGGATTCTTTAATCGCATCTTCATAAATCCCAAGTCCGGCCTTGATTTGTTCTTCGGTCGCCACCAACGGGCTCAGGAAGCGAATGACATTATCATGGACACCGGCATTTTCCATGATCAATCCATGTGAAACGGCATGCTTGATAATTTTGGAAACCAATTCCGGATAGGGCTCCTTGGTTTCCTTGTCTTTTACAAATTCAACGCCGATCATACTGCCGATGCCGCGAACATCGCCAATCTCTTCATAGCGTGACTTCATATCGGTAAACCTATCAAAAGCCATTTGGCCGATCCGTGTAGCCCGATCCGTTAATTTCTGGTCTTTGATGATATCAAGTACCTGAAGGCCGGCAGCACACGCCAAAGCATTGCCACCAAAGGTACTGCCGACAATGCCGGGTTGCACGCCTTCCATAATATGCGAACCGGCCGTCACAGCCGCCAAAGGTAATCCAGCGCCAATCGACTTGGCCATTGCAATGATATCCGGTGCAAATCCTTTTTCCTTCCAATAATTTGAAACAAATAGTTTACCGGAACGGGCAAATCCGGATTGAACCTCATCGGCAACCAACATAATCCCATTTTCATCACAAATTTTTCGAAGTGCCGCTACATATTCAAAAGGTGCCGGAATAAAACCGCCCTCACCTTGAATTGGTTCGATGACGATTGCAGCAACCTGCTTTGCCGGAACGGCTTGTTCAAAGACATACTGAAGTTTGTCAAGATAGTATTGAATACTCTCTTCGCGTGAGTATCCCCGTGGTGCCCGATATAAATACGGAAACTCTGCCCGGTGAATACCACCCATCGCTGGTTCAATCCCATATGAATACGTCTTTTTAGCCGTCATTGTTGACGTTAATGCGGTCCGCCCGTGAAAAGCACCGGAAAACACAATCACGTCGCCCCGGCCGGTAAATGATTTTGCAATTTTAACGGCATTTTCGACTGCTTCTGCGCCGGAGTTAACGAACATCGTTTTCCTGGTATCCGCGTTAACGGGCGCCAACTCATTGATCCGAGCAGCCAAATCAACGTAATTGGCATGGGTGGTAATGTTGATCATCCCGTGAAAAAACCGATCTGCCTGCTGTTTAACCGCATCAATCACCCGTTGCTGGCCATAGCCAACATTCATAACGCCGACGCCGGCAACCCAATCAAGGAACCGGTTACCATCAACATCCTCAATCATGGCGCCACTTCCACGATCAATGACGACAGGGTAATTGCATAGAACAGCGGATGGAACATTTTCAGCTCGTTTGGCTAAAATTTTCTTGGCATTGGGTCCTGGAAGCGGCATCGCAACTTGAGGCAATGCCCCTTGTAATTCATCAGTTTCGAGCATAAACAACACACCTTTCATTTTTAAATCAAATGGCACATCATGTGACAAGATCCATCAAAAACGGTTGCTGACAAAATTTATTGACTGTTAATGATTAGAATATTACCACCTTTTTTTGCTTAATCAAGCTTTAAATTAAAAACACGTTAGATAATTTAACATTTAATTAAATTTAGGTTGCTTTATTCACATTTTGATCCTATAATTTTGGCAATTCATGTTATGTGTTCTAACATTGTTAACCGTCTTTTTTGGATTTAGCGAAGGAGTGCTGTTCATGCGTGAAAAACTATCGGATACCAATTATGTTGCACCTTCTCAAGAAATTAGTCCCCAGCAGCCCAGCTCGGCTGCTACAAATACTTCCGGATTAAAAGCAAATTCACTCTCTTTTTTTGAAGTGTTAGGCGAGTCTGTTGCCAATATTGCGCCTACTGCAACGCCGGCGATTACAATCCCAGTCGTCTTTGCACTAGCAGGCAACGGTACTTGGATTTCCTATATCATTGCAACAGTTGCCTGTGTCCTTTTAGCCAAGCAGGTAAATGTCTTTTCTCGTCGATACGCCACTTCCGGTAGTATCTATACTTATGTGACCGATGGGCTTGGCAGCCGGGTCGGTTTCATGTCAGGTGCCAGTATCCTGTTCGCGTACATCACCACCGCAGTGGCAGTTTTGGCAGGCTTTGCCATCTATGCGCATAACTTACTTGCCTACTTTAACCTGTCACTGCCTTATCCGGTTTTAATGGCAATCGGAACTGTCAGTGCATGGTTCATGGCTCAAAAAGGTGTTGAACTTTCAACCAAAACCATGATGACCATGGAATTCCTATCCGTTTCAATTATTTCAATTCTTGGTATTGTTCTCCTGTTCAGCCATCATTTTTCAATCAATCCCAATAATGTCGCCTTCACCAATATATCGTTCAGTCACGTCGCATCCGGTCTTGGGCTGGCATTCTTTAGCTTTGTCGGTTTTGAAGGTGCCGCTTCAATGGGAAAAGAAGCTAAAGAACCGCTTAAAAATATTCCACGGGCTGTCATCAGCAGTCCACTTGCCGTTGGCATTTTCTTTGTTATCATGTCTTTAATTATGATGATGGGCTTTTCGGGAACCGGTCACTCACTTGGCGAATCCACATCCCCACTTGCTTTTTTGGCTACCAGCAACCATGTCTCATTTCTTGGTTACTGCATTACGCTGGGGGCTGTCATCAGTTTCTGGTCCAGTACCGTAGGCGTGATTACGGCCGGGTCCAGAATTATGATGAAGATGAGTCACGAAGGTTATTTACCAAAAATAGTTGCGTTTGTTAACGAAAAAAAGAAAACGCCCACCTTTGGGATCGGCATTTCCGGAGCAATCATCGGTCTACTGGGGGTCGGTTTTGCCCTAATGACGACAATTGAAAACACCTATGAATGGTTTGGAACAATTGCCGTTTGGGGATTTTTAATTGCTTATCTTCTGGTTACCATCAGTGCCCCGGTCTTTCTTCACAAGTACGACGAACTAAAAGCACGACACATCATTTCATCCGTCATTACCGGTATTCTCCTAATGATCCCACTTGTCGGAAGTGTTTATCCACAACCGGAAGGCCCAGCCAAATTCTTCCCATATATCTTCGGTGCCTGGCTGGCAATCGCCTTCCTGTTTCATGAATTTAAAGATCAACAGATGGCCTCAATCAAACAATCGGACGAAATCAAAACACAAAAGTCTTAAAATCAGCAACGTCTAACTGAGATTTTGTTATCCCCCAAAAACGAGTGCTTTACAAAGAAGTGGAAACGATTAATCAAACAGCCTCAACAATTAAATATCAATTCGAATAGAAGAAGCTTCCTTGATTATGCGGTATACTGAGGTTGTTCATTACTTTTCCGTCAATCATTTAAGGGGGTCGATCGTATTGAGACTTAAAAATATCAATGTGCCATCAGCTGTCAAAGCCGGTATGGTGGCCGGATTCTTATCCGGACTTGTTAAACTCGGCTGGGAGGATGTCTTGCCTCCAAGAACACCACAAAGAGACGCCACAAACCCACCACAGGCAATGTTGGAAAAATTCGGAGTTCCTACTTCAATTACCCATTCAACCTATACTTATTCAGAACAGAAAATGCCTTGGGTGAGCTTTATCATTCACTTTGGTTTTTCAACGACGTTTGCGGTTGGCTACAGTGTCATGCAACACGTGATTCCCCCTGTTCGTTTGGGACACGGGGCACTTGCCGGGATAGGTCTTTGGGGTGCTTTTCACCTTGGCGTATTGCCAAAAATGGGCTTAACACCGGAGGCAAAGGATCTCCCCATCGAGGAACAGGTTTCAGAAGCTTTGGGCCACATTGCCTGGATGAGTACGATTGATCTTGTAAGTAATGCGTTGTATCAGGGAAAACAATTAGATAAGTAAGTTTATTAAAGTAAAACAGATGGTTCGGATTGCCGAGTTGGTGACCTGAAACATCTGTTTTTTGTTTGTTCGATTATATACTCGAACAAGTCATAACTGCCTGTTTAAAGCCACAACCTCAAGATGTGTTTAAACATTTCAACAGCTGTCAGAAATTCCCACTAAAAATAGCGATGATACCTCTAATAACATTTTTTAAACGGAACCAACAATATATGCCTATTTAATTCGAAAAATAACTAATCATCAGTCAAAAATGTTATGGTAGTGTTAGAGGGTATATCTTTGATAATCATATAAGGGGGAGGATATCGTTGAGAGCAACAAAATTAGTTCGATTTATGTTACTTATACTCGGTGCATTGCTACTATGTATTGGTTTCGGCTCTGCTAATGCTTCCGTCGCGAAGGCAGGGCCTATTTATACTGATGAATCGCAAGTTGAAATTCCCTATGTCACCATCAACTTTACTTACGATGATGGCTCAACCACTAAGATTATCGACACCGTGTATGAACAGGGAAGTGTATATGCAAACTCATGGCATTACGTTAATGATTATCTTCCCAAGGGATATAAATTCGATTTTAATAACAAAGCCGATTATCCAGTACAATACCAGCAAAGCGGAAAAGTTTTAGTTTGGACCAGCATGGGAAATTCAAAAGTAAACATCCCGATCCTACCAATTGATGCCAACAACGCATCCGTCACTATCCGTTACCTCAATGCGCTAACCCACGAACCCATTCATGATCCGGTTCAGGTCACCGGCACGGTTGGAAATCGCTATGATGTTTCTGACAAACAGATAACAATTAATGACTACAAATTGGATGAAAGTGGTGACTCTTGGCCTGCCAACATCATCGGAACGTTCACTAAAGAGCCTCAAACTGTCACCTTTTACTATTTGCCAAAAGCAGGAAACATTACCATCAACTATATGGATAAAGCGTTAAATAAAGAGATTTCGGATCCTGTCGTCCTTTCTGACCATTACGTTCGTGATCCATATGATATTACAAACGAGGAAAAAACCATCCCAAATTACAAACTCGTTGAAAAACCTGCTGCACTAAAGGGTGAATTTAAACTTGATCCACAAACTTTCACGTTCTACTATGCCCAAAAGGCTCAAGATGTGACTGTTCAATATTTAGATGAAAATGATCAATCGATTGCAAAACCACAAACGATTTCGGGTTACGTTGGAGATGCTTACGATGCAACCACTGATCAGTATCAATTAACCATTTCTGGGTACACGTTGGACACTAATAGATTACCCAAAAATGGCACGGGAAAATTTAGCAGGGATGCTCAAACCGTGACGTATTTTTACAAAAAGCAATCAACACCCGTCAAACCAGAAGAGCCGGGTACCCCCGGCACACCAACAACGCCATTGATTCCTGCAAAACCTTCAATACCAACGACACCATTAGTCCCTTCAACGCCGATTATCAAGCCTAATCTGCCTAATTACGCTGCAACCAAGGGCACGGTTGTCTATTCCTTGAAAAAAATCGGCCTATATCGATCCGCGAATTTTTCAAAACAAGCCAGAAGCGCTTGGTATGTTAAGAAGCCTAGAGTCCATCGACCAATGTTTGTCGTAACCGGCTACACCAGATCGGCTTCGGGTACATTAAGATACAAGGTTCGCGATGTTAACCACTTAACCACTCATCGTTACAAGACAGGCTACGTGACAGCAAGCTGGCGTTACGTACGACCCGTTTACTATGCTAAAAAACATGCCAAAATCACCGTTATCAATCCAAGGGGAGTTAATGCCTACCGGAAAGAAAATCTGACTAAAAAGACGCGCCATTATCGTCAAGGTACCGTGTTGACCGTTAAACGACTGGTCAAGCATAACCTCACGACCCGGTTTGTTCTGTCCAACGGTCGATTTGTGACCGCAAACAGAAAGTTGGTCACTATGGGATCTCAAAAACCGGTTCGATACGTTCAGACGAAGCGCCCTATCAATCGATACAAAACTGTTAATCTGACCAAGAAAAATAAATTATTTTCCAAGAATACCAAGATTAAAGTGATTGGCTTTGACTTTTCACGGCCTCACAGCACCACTCAGAAGGGCGCGTTAAGATACCGTGTTGCCGGTGGTTATATTACCGGTAACACTGCTTATGTCAAAAAAATAGCCAATTAAAAATGAGCTCATATCAAATTCACATTAAAGAAGGAGTCGCCCTGATTGTCAGAGTGACTCCTTCTTTATGGTTTTCTTATCCTATTGATTACATTGATAACAACTTCCGATACATTTCAGGTCGTCGATCACGAAAGACACCCCAGTCTCGGCGGGTTTTATTTGCTTCGTCCAAATCCAGTTCTGCTACAATAAAATCCTCGGTTTTTCGATCAGCCTGTTTAAGAATATCGCCAAACTGATCGGTAATAAATGATGTGCCATAAAAGGTCATTTGAGTCTCATCAATTTCAGTGCCGATTCTATTGCTCACCACAACTGGAATGAGATTGGCAGCAGAATGTCCTTGGATTGTCCGTTGCCAATGAGGTTGACTATCCCGTTTTAAAACCGGTTCACTACCAATGGCGGTTGGATAAAAGATAATCTCTGCCCCCATTAATGTGAGAATCCTGGCAGTCTCAGGAAACCATTGATCCCAGCATATTCCGGCACCAATGCGCCCATACTTGGTCTTCCAAACTTTAAACCCAGTATCTCCCGGAGAAAAATAGAATTTCTCTTCATAATTATGACCATCCGGAATGTGGGTTTTTCGATAAACATCCAACACTTTTCCATCTGCATCAATAACAACCAATGAATTGAAAAATGTGTTTCCGTATCGTTCAAAGAAACTCACAGGCAAAACAACTGCCAACTTTTTGGCCAAAAATGACAGTCTGGCAATGACCGGATTTTCATTTAGCGGTGTCGCCAACTCAAAGTATTTATACTTTTCCTGATGACAAAAGTATGGCGTCTCGAACAACTCCTGAAGCAGGATAATTTGGGCACCGGCCTTTGCTGCACCTTTGATTAACTCTTCCGCTTTTGTTAAGTTCTGGGCTGTATCCCATTTGCAAGCCATTTGAGTAGCCGCAACTTTAACTTTTCTCAAGTGATCGCCCCCAGCATTCCTGATAGTATTACAAACTTATAGGCCAAATTTTTCTTTAGTATCTTCCAATGCACCGTGCATTCGCTCAATGACCTGATCCAATTGATCATATTCAATGATTGCAGGCGGCTCGAAACGAATAGTCTTCGAATTAACGAGGGTTCCCGCTGTCAGCACCCCTCTATCAAAGAGTCCTTTTGCGACACTGTACCCGATTTCGTCAGAATAAAATTCTACCCCGATCATCAAACCAATGCCCCGGACTTCCTGAATGACTTCCGGAAATTCATCTGCCAAAGCTTGAAGTTTAGGAATCAAATAGTTTCCTTTTGCCCTGGCCTGACCCGGAATATCGGCTTTTAGCATGTATGAAATAGTCGCAATTGCAGCTGCACAGCAAACCGGATTGCCGCCAAACGTTGGTGATCCTAATAACCATGGATTATCAATTAACTGCTGCACCCACATTTTTGGCCGACAAATCAAACCTGTAATCGGCATAATACCACCGCCGAATGCTTTTCCGTAAGTCAAAATATCCGGTACCACATCTTCAGCCTCACAACGCCACATTGATCCTGTTCGACCCATTCCGCATTGAATTTCATCAAAAATTAAAGCAACACCATATTCATCACAAATCTCACGAACTTCTTTGAGATATCCCTTTGGTGGCACTATAATTCCGGCTTCACCCTGAACTGGCTCAATAATAACTGCCGCTACCGTTTCGCCGACAGCCACTAAATTACGGATTGCTTTACGCATATCCTCAGCATTGCCATATTCAACGTGTTCAACCTGTTGAACCATCGGAATGTAAGGCTTTCGATATGTTCCTTTTCCACCCATGGAAATTGCACCCATTGATTTTCCATGAAAAGCGCCAATGGTTGAAATGTACCAGCGACCGCCCGTTGCAATCCGAGCTAGTTTCAAAGCCATTTCAACCGCTTCTGCACCACCATTTGTGAAGAAACATTTTTCCAAATCTCCGGGCGTAATATCGGCAACCGCTTTGGCTAAATAACCCCGCAGAGGATCCAACAGTTCCTGGGAATGAAGCGCCTGATGCTCCAGCTGCGCTTTAACGGCATCCAAGATGTACTTATTTCGATGACCGCTTGTATAAATGCCGAAGCCGCCTAAACAATCAATAAATTCTTCGCCCTTCAAACCATGAATGACCGCATCCTGATCGGTCCATTCCAATACGGCTGCGTCAGTTGATACAGATTTTCTGTACTTTAACCATCCGGGTGACACGTAGTTATCAAAATAGTTCAACGTGTCCTTTGTCATTTTGTCCTTTTGATCGTCGGTCATCTCGTTTCCTTTAATAAAGCCAAGGATTTCATCAAGATCATCAATCACGGACTCTTTTGAAGCATCTTTTGTAATCGGTTCTTTTTCCATCGCAATCACTCCTCATTTAATTAATTGACTCGTCTTTTGATACTGCCACTCACCGCCAACCATCGTGCCAACCACTTGAACATCTTTCATATCTCGTGCCGTTGTATGTTCAAGATTTCGATCCAAAACGGTTATGTCAGCAAATTTACCAGCTGATAATGAACCGATTTTATTTTCATAACTGCAGGCCTTGGCAGCATTAATCGTATGGGCTAACAATGCCTGGCCCAAATTCAGTCGTTGATCGGCATGCCAACCCTTTGCCGGTTCACCAATCAGAGTTTGACTGGTCATCGCAAAATAAATATTCTGCATGGGTGTCACATTGACTACTACCGGACTATCCGTCCCAAATGCCATTGGAATGTGATGAGTCTCAAAAAATAGGAACGGCCACATGGTCTGGCTGCGTTTGCCAACATACAAGTCAGCCGTTTGATAATCCAACAACGGATGACTTGGTTGTACCGAAGCAACCACACCGCTTTGCGCCATCAGTGACAAATCCGTCGGGTCAATTGTTTCGAGATGTTCCAAACAATGTTGACCTGTCTTTAATTGTCCAAACTGATTCTTTGCGGCAATGAAATCGACCAAAGCCTCATGAATTGCCCGATCACCAATCGCATGAATTCGCAGTGGTAACTGATTTGCCTGTGCCGAAAAAATCAACTGTTTCATTTCAGATGCCGGTATCATTGGTCTGCCATGATCCTCTTTTCCTTCATATGCTGCTTTCATCCAAGCTGTATAACTGCTGGTAACACCATCAAAGAAGAGTTTCCCACCAGCAACACGAATCCGTTCGGTAGCGTACCTGGCCGATAATTGTTTCAGCGGCCCCACGCCCCGTTTGAAATAAGGATATAAATGAACCCGAATCGGTAGTCGATTTTGATGAGCCAGTAAATGGTAGGCTGCCGGATAAATCTGGTCATCCAGTTCGGCAGCTGTTTTAGCGGGCAATAGTGCCAAATCACAAATCGACGTTAAGCCAAACTTGGTCAAGTGTTTTAGGTAAGGTCCCAGCACGGCCGCCTTTTGTTCCGTTGAATAATTGAAGATTTGGTGTAAAAAGGCCATCGCTGTTTGTTCACCAATAACGCCGGTCGGATCTCCTCTGGCAGTCACAACCACGTCCTTGTCAAAACGAGTTGAATTGACCGACGGCAATAACTTGTTTAATGCTTCGGTGTTCAGCCAAAGCGTATGCAGATCATCCGCAATCACTGCCACGGGATGATCCGGGAAATAACGATCCAAGGTTGCTCGACAAGGCATCCGCTTATCCGTCCATGACGGTACATACCAGCCCTTGGCAACTATCCATTGTTCGGGTTTCAATTGATCACGGATGACCTTTTGATCCAGTTCTTTTGCACACGCCAATTCGGAATTTCCTGAAATCAGTGTTATCTGGTGACAATAAACCAAAGCCGATAAGAACATGTGACTATGGCTCTCAATGAACCCGGGAACAATGGTCTGATCCCCAAAATTGGTCACGGTTGGCCGAGTTGCCAAAAAACGGGTTGGAATCTGGTCAGGATAGACACCAGCAATCTGATGATCGACAACGACAATCGCTCCGGAAATAAATTTCTCGGATTCTGCGGTAAAAATCGAGTTGCTTTTCAAGATTTGAACTTTAGCCATCTGCTTTCATCTCCTCATTTACCTTTGGACCGTTTAATTTTTCTCACCTGAAAAACCGCATTCACTGCAATTCCCAAAACAATGACCAGCATCATCAGCGTAGAAATGGCATTAATCTCAGGTGTAATGCCGGTTTTTACCATCGCATAAACCTGCAGCGGAAAAGTCGTGCTGGCGGGTCCCGTGGTAAAGAAGCTGATAATGACGTCATCGATTGATAAGGCAAACGAGAATCCGGCCCCACTGATAACTCCAGGTATGAGAAGCGGTAGCATCACTTGCATGAAAGCTTTGAAAGGTGTAGCACCCAAATCCAATGCGGCTTCCTCAAGTGTTTGGTCAATTCCGATCAATCGGGAACGAACCGTCAAAACGACAAACGGAATACAGAAAGTGACATGTGCCAGAATCAATGAAAATAAGCTGAGTGGAATACCTGCCAATGAATAAATCGATAGGAGTGCAATTCCTAAAACAACTTCCGGAATCACAATTGGAATATAGAGCACCTTATCCAAAACTGCTTTCCCGGGAAAATCATATTTATTCATCGCAACTGCACCAACTGTACCGATAACAGTCGCAAGTGCTGCACTGACAATTCCCACAATCAACGTATTTTCCAACGCTGACATGATTTGGACATTTTGAAAAACCAGATAGTACCATTTTGTAGTAAACCCTTTGAATAGAATGTTCAGCTTGGACGTGTTAAATGAAAAAACGACAATGACCAGAATAGGGAGATACAGAAAAACAAATACCAGTCCGATTAACGAATTTTTCCAAAGACTCCCACTATTTGATTTTTCCATGCTAACGACCTCCCAGATCCGACATATCACCACCCCGACGTTGAAAAACGATCAGTAGAATAATCGTCAGTAGAATCAGCATTACCGAAATAGCGGATCCCAGTGGCCAATTACGCGATGTCTGAAATTGGTTTTCAATTAAATTCCCCATCATGGTACTGGTACCGCCACCCATGACATCACTAACAAAGAAGTATCCGAGCGATGGGATAAAAACCATAATACATCCCGCAAAAATACCGGGCTTAGAAAGTGGAATAATGATTTCTTTGAGTATTTGCCACTTGGTTGCACCCAAATCTTCGGCCGCCTCAATCAAGTTATGATCAATCCGATCAAGTGAATTAAAAATTGGAATGATCATAAACATCAGCAGTAAATAAACCATCCCAAGCACAATACCATTAGTGTTATAGACCATCGCCAAAGGATGATTAATAATGCCCAATTTCTCCAAAGTGGTGTTCACAATTCCCGTCTTTCGAAGCAATGTGACCCAACTAAAAAGTCTGACAAGCGAATTTGAAACGGAAGGCACAATCACCAGTGCCATCAAAATGGTTTTGGCAACAGGTCCCTTTTGTGCAATGAACATGGCAAACGGGTAAGCAATTATCAGACAGATGATGGTACTTAATCCACCTATCCAGATGGATTGTGCATATATCATCAGGTTTTGGGTCTCAAAGACCTGGGCGAAGTTATTTAACGTCAATTTATAGACAATCCCACCATAAAAGTCCCGCGACATGAAGCTCATGACCAAAACGTATATTAGCGGAATCACAACCAACAGCAACATCCAAAGTGAAATGGGTAGAATCTGGCTCCATTTCGTTAGTGTCTTCGACAAATGATGTGTTTTTTGTTTGGTAACGGATAAGGTGTCCCTATCAATACTTTTTTCCATTTTTACTCACCTCACGACTGTTGGTTCACAGTTGAAAAATCCGGATTATCTACGACGTTGTAAACATCGTCGGAAGCAGTCTCAACCAAAATGGCATCGGATAATTCCCAATAAACAAATACCGACGTTCCAATTGGTAGCAGTACCTGTTCACCCGGCGTATTCATTTTTAAAGCCATGCCATTCGGTAACCGTAATACAGTCTTGTTCATGTTACCTGCGTAATAATGTTCAGCGACAGTTGCCGGAATATGAAAACCGGCAACTTCGGTTTCAGACAATTTTACTTTTTCCGGTCGAATCACAATATTAACAATTTGGCTTTCGGATACCGGTTTCTTGGATTGAATGGACAGATACCCATTTTCAATTGTGACCTTTGCGCCGGCTTTGGTGATTTCGGACACCTTGCCGTAAAAAATATTGGATTCACCGATAAAATTAGCCACAAAACAGGTTTTAGGCTTTTCATACAATGTTCTGGGATCTGCAATTTGTTCCAGATGCCCTTTATTCATAACGGCAATACGATCACTCATCATTAAAGCTTCTTCCTGATCATGTGTGACGTATACAAACGTAATTCCAAGTTTTCGTTGAAGACGCTTTAATTCCAATTGCATTTGTTTACGAAGTTTAAGATCCAATGCCGAAAGCGGCTCGTCGAGTAAAAGTACCTGGGGATGATTAATCAGTGCCCTTGCGATGGCAATTCGCTGCTTTTGACCACCCGAAAGTTGATCCAATTTCCGGTTACCATAGCCTTCAAGTTGAACAAGTTTCAGCATTTTTTCAACTTGAAGGCTCCGCTTTGGCTTTGGTACTTTAGCCATTTTTAATCCGAACGCAATATTTTGGGCAACTGTTAGATGTGGAAATAGTGCGTAATTTTGAAACACGGTATTAATTTTCCGCTTATAAGGTGGTAAATCACCCACCGGTTTTTCATCAAGGAGGATTTCGCCGCTGGTTGGTTCCTCAAAGCCGGCAATCATCCGAAGCGTGGTGGTTTTGCCACAGCCGGAAGGCCCCAGCATGGTGAGAAATTCGCCTTCATAAACCGTAAAATTGAGATCTTTAATAATTTTAACGTCACCGTAATTTTTCTTGATCGAAGAAAGTTTGATCATTTCTTTCATATCAGTCATCCTTTCTACAAGGCATTTTCTCCACGTTCCCCGGTTCGAATCCGCATCACTTCTTCCAATGGGGAAACAATTACTTTACCATCCCCGACTTCCCCAGTGGAGAGTCGTTCGTGAATATCAATCAGAATATTACCTACTAAATGATCTTTGACGTAAGTAATCACGTGAATTTTCGGTAACAGATTAATATGGAACTCACCACCCTTTAAAATGGTGGTTGTTTTTTCGCCCTTTTGGTTTCCAGCACCCATTGCTGACAAAATCGTCATACCGGAGACACCCCTGTCAGACAAAATCTGTTTGACCTCTTCCAGGTTTTCTGGTCGAATCGTTATTTCAAGTTTCTTCACGTTAATCACCTTTCCTTTAAGTGCTTCGATTTGGCATGATGGTTTATTGATCACCCTTAAAATCATTCCAAACCTTATCAATTTTTGTTGTGTTTCTACCAAGGTTCAAAACCGTTTGGGAACGCGCCAGTATATTGTTCGGAACCGTTACCGCTGGATTATCACGAAGCTTCTTTGGCAACAGCTTGACTGCTTTCTTATTTGGATTGTAGTAAGGAAATGCTTTGGAAAATTTAACGCTGGTTTTGGGTTCCAGCATGTAGTTGATGAATTTATCAACATTGGTCCCGTTCGGCGCTTTCTTTAATTTCATGAAAACGTCATAGGCAAAGTAAATTGATTCCTTTGGGTAAACGATTTTAATGTCATGATTATTCTGCATAGCCAGTGCAATTTCACCACCGTAGATCAGGCCAGCTGATACTTCGCCGTTGATTAAAGACGTTTTCGGGCTTGAGCCGTCAAAAATCTTAATATTCGGTTTCAACTTGGCAAGATACTTACTGGCATCCGACAGGGCGGATTTACTGGTATCATTAATCTTGTGACCGGTTGCCATCAATGCACAGCCAACAACTGCCCGTGAATCTTCAACCGTGACCAGAGCGTCTTTGAATTCCGGTTTTAACAGATCCTGATAACTTGTAATCGGCGTTTTGACTTTTTTGTCGTTGTAGGCAATTCCCATGACCGTTCCCAAATATGGTGCCGAGTATTGATTGGACTTATCATAAGGTTCATTCAAAGCAGTTTGACTTAAATTCCTATAATTGGGAATCTCTGCCTTGTTCAATTTATCCAGCCTGCCAAGTTTTCGAAGAACTTGAACATACATACCAGGCGCTAAAACCATATCATAGGTTCCATTAGCGGATGAAAGCACTTTGGAAAGCATCTGGTCCGGATCGGAATAAGAAGTGTAATTAATCTTAATACCTGTTTCCTTGGTAAATTGATCCAGCACGCTTTGCGGTACATATTCACTCCAGCCAATCACATTAAGCGTCTTACTGTGTTTTGCGGCATGTGAACTGGCACATCCGGATAAAATGAACAGACAAATGACAAGTACAATGCTCAATAGCAGTGCTTTTAGCCTTTTCATTAACTCGCCTCCAATTCTTAGTAGCATTCAATGTAAGATTAAGTAACATTTATTTATTGAAATTAAGTATAATCATCTTTCAATTAAATACCCATTGCCAAAAAGGGCCAATTTTGTTAACTCTTTTAAGTAACCAATACTTAAAAAGAAGTACAAAATTGGCCTTTTCAGCAAAAAAAATTTTGAATTATCTTTTATTTTTAATTTTATGGCATATAATATAACATTATAAAACAATTAGAATTTGGGTGATTCTCTAATGAAAACTTTCTCAACAAATGATCTATATGTTCTTAATAATATTGTCCATCATATTTACTGCTGTAAGAATCCCAATCAAATGAGAGAACAGTTGATTTCTCAGCTGTCATTTCTACTCGATTTTGATGGCAGTACCTTTTACTTGGCATCCCCGCAAAACGATCAACAACTAACCAGCCCGGTTGTTGTTAATATTGACCCGGTATTTGGCCAAAAATATTTAGCCTGTTACGATCAGCTGGACTACTCAAAAGGGTTAATGTTTACTGGAAGAAGCATGACATATCGAGAAAGTGATATTATTCCGGATACTCAACGAATTCATTCAAAATACTACCAGATTTTTTACGCAAAATACGGGTTTCATTATTCACTTCATTCAAGTATTGCTTTTCAGGGTCATTTCCTGGGTATTCTTTCATTCTTCAGAACAAAGGGGAAACCTAATTTCACCCAAAATGACATCGAGTTGATCGGTTTATTAACCAACCATCTGGAAGCCCGCCTGTTTAACGATTATCAAGCAGCCTGTTCCTGCAAAAACAAATTAACTTTGCACGATGCTGCTCTACGCTATGGCTTGACTAAACGGCAACAAGTTATTACCCGAAGTTTGCTGGATGGGATGGACAATGATGAAATTTGCGCCCAACTTTATATCACCAACAATACGCTGAAGAAACACATCTTGAATGTTTATCGGAAGTTGGGGATTAATAATCGGGTGCAACTGTTTAAGATGGTGAGGGAGAAAGAATAATTGAGTTTTTCGTATACCTTTCCATAGCCATTATTTAAGGGAAGATTTGAGTGAAAGTAAATCAGTTTGTTCAACTTTCATTGATTAACACGTAAAAAAGATTATCTTTTCTCAACTAATAATTTAATACAAATTGTAGTATTAGGTTTAACATCATATCAAAAGTAGTATTATGTGAGCATAGGAAGGGAGATTAAAATATGTTTTATCAAAAATTGAAATTACTGCGAAAAAAATATCAGTATACCCAGGAAGACCTTGCAAAGGCACTTAACTACACCCAAGGTGCAATTAATTCTTGGGAACATAATATAAGTCGTCCACCATTAGAAATCATTTGTCAAATAAACAGGATTTTTAAAGTTTCCACTGATTATCTAATTTGTAAACCAGAATCTATTACCTTGAACAGTAAAAAGATTAGACAAAGAAAACACAAGTCCTAAATCATCCGAGTTAAAATATGTTCCTAATGGATCATAGAATCGGCTTTCAACCGATTTTACGATCCATTTTTATTTAAATCTACGCACTATCACATCGTGAGGTAAAAAAAGATTACCTTTTTGATCATCTATACTAAGCAAAGATGATTTTAGCTTAGTGTAACTGGTCATATACATTAATTCAGAAACATAATCCTCAACATTTTTTCATTCCACGACTTTATTGATTCATTAAATTTTTTATGTCTTAAACAAAAAAGCAAGTCTAATTACAGACTCACTAACAAATCTTAGGAATGATCAAATTCCTACATCAAATTCAACATCATTAGTTTATTCATCCACTAAAGCAAATCATCCTACGGGCTTTCCTTTAACAAAGAAGTCCATTATCAAAAAAGTATTAGATTAATACGTAAGACTTTAACACAAATATTCAAACAATAAAAATCTCCGTTTCTTTTTGTGTTCTTGCTTAAAGCATGCCTCAAAAATCAACATCCTGATGGACCATGCAAATAATTGAGTACAACACTTAAATTTAGCATCCTACTAAGGCCTGAACCAGCAAGCAAAAACATGCAAGATTGAGACATCATTGATTTAACATCCTACTAAAGCCTGAAATCCTTAAATGATCAAGTTGCCAAAGGGTTTAACATCATTGATTTAACATCCTACTAAAGCAAAAGTAAGCCATTACCTAAACAAAGACTTGGGTTTAACATCATTGATTTAACATCCTACTAAAGCAGTCAATAACTTTGTATAACTTTTTATAACGGGTTTAACATCATTGATTTAACATCCTACTAAAGCGGATAAATTGGCGTATTTGCTTGCTTCGTCGGGTTTAACATCATTGATTTAACATCCTACTAAAGCGTCGGGAACTATACGCCGCCACTCTGGATAGGGTTTAACATCATTGATTTAACATCCTACTAAAGCCATCACTGATGTCGATGGCATCGTTATTTTGGGTTTAACATCATTGATTTAACATCCTACTAAAGCAATTGAATCGCACGCGCAATCGCCTTATGAGGGTTTAACATCATTGATTTAACATCCTACTAAAGCTATCTTTTGCTGTGGCGACCGTGACCTGTGGGGTTTAACATCATTGATTTAACATCCTACTAAAGCGTAGGTTCTCTTGCGTCCCGTCGGCACTGGGGGTTTAACATCATTGATTTAACATCCTACTAAAGCATACCGTTGAGTTTATCGGCGGTAATTAAAGGGTTTAACATCATTGATTTAACATCCTACTAAAGCACAATAATAGATGTTACGAATATCTTTATTGGGTTTAACATCATTGATTTAACATCCTACTAAAGCCACGCTGTATAATGCACGTCATCCGGTTCAAGGGTTTAACATCATTGATTTAACATCCTACTAAAGCCCGTTAAATTATCATCATAATTTAATGGTTAGCATTATGCCAATCAACGAAGTCTTCATCGATGTAGTAAAAATCAGCGTTTCCATAGAAATCTTGATGCTCCATTTCTGTGAATTCGATAAGTACAACCGACACCCTTATCTCTTTAATCATCGCCTCTATCTCTCTCAATTGATCAATTGAAAGATATTGTCTGACATTGGTAAAAATTAAAGTCGTCTTTAAATGACATTCTTCATACACTTTAAGGATTGATTCAATCATAGCACACGGGTTGTTGGCAGTACCAGAATCAAAATGAATTTTTGCAAATCTTGTGAGTTCCTTCAAATCGAAATCATAGGTGACCTCAATGGGCAAATCGATCATGTACAGCTGTTCCTGAACCGTATTGTAAAGTCTGTTCAGCGAATCATGGATTCTATTCCTTTGTGGATCGGTTAAGTCATCAAGAAACGCTTTCGTGATTCGACTCAAATAGCGTCGTTCAATCTCCTCACCACCAGTACAGACGTCTCCAACCAGATCAATTGTCTTAGAAACTTCAAGTTCATCATAAGTATCGCTACAAACCTTAATCTGACCGCCATCTCGAAATCCTCTTAACAAATCCTGATAAACAACCGAGCTGTTCGTTCCAATCACTGTGACCTGCTCATTAGAAACTTTAACCGGTTGATGGCTAGCGTAAGAAATAATCATAAAATCACCGTCCGGTCAGACGTATTGCGAACATCTTCTTTTGGCTTTCCGGTCAGAAAATGCATGTCACTATACTGCTTTTCAGTCAGCATCAACGATTGAATTACCCCAGCTTCCGGTAAAAAAGTTGAAACTCTCTTTTCCATAAAGTTAGCCGATTGCCGACTTACACAAACCCGGACATAAACAGAATACTGAATCATCAAGAATCCCTCATTAATAAGTTGCTTACGGAAGCGCCGATATTCCCGTCTTTGGTGTGCTGTATCAACAGGTAAATCAAACATTATCATTAATCGCATTATTTGGTACCTCATCTCTGAATCCCACCTCAATTTGAATTTTGTTACTTTTACCACTCAAATACTTGAGACAATTCCGAACGTGCTCGGTCAAAGCGTTTTTGAGCAGTGTTGATTTACCATTAAACCCGATTTCCATGCTTAATAGCTGAACCAACCCATACTTCACATCGGGTGTCAGCTGGTCAAATTTTTGTGAAGCAATCCAAAAATCTACAACGGGACGGAATGGTTCCATTAAGTCTGACCCCAAGTTAAACGGATTCTCTTCACCTCTGTGATGAATACCAATATAAGTTAAATAGCCATTACTCACAATTTCTTGATTAATTGATGATAGTAAAATCGAATACCCATAATCCAATGCTGAATTGATTGCAGAACCATTTCGACGGGAAAAGTCATTATTAAATAATAATGGAAAATACTTTCTGGCAACTACTGCTTCCCGATTACTGGGATCGGCTACCTCCAGTTTATCCAGTTCTTCATTTACTTCTGTTGTATCCTTTTTATAGAATGCTAAAACATTGACTTGATTGGTCATTTTGCTGCCAACAATTTTGGTCCATAAGACTTCCTTTCGTTGCTCATCCCAGTTCACCTGTTCTTGCAGCAATTTTACGCTTCGATTGTTCGGGTAATACCCGACCGTTTCGCAAATCGGTTGATTGGTCCCGTCTGTGAAAATCACCTTCGTTCCTACTTGTGCCAACTCACTGATTAGAGCCGTAGTAATCACAGCTCTTGTCGTCGAAATCAACAATATACTAATATCATCAATTGGAATCTGATTGATTCCATCATTAGTCTGGACGATCATCATATGTGATGAATAGGATAATTTTGCGTGTTGTGTAATAATAACCGAACGCCACCCCAATATAAACATCTCCTTGAAATTCGAAATCTGACAGTGTATTATTTTAGTTAAGGGATTGATCATCCCTGTTTAACATCATTGATTTAACATCCTGGTTTAAAGTCAAACAAGGCAGTAATGCCAAGTTCTTACTTATGACTCACGTATGTGAGCATACATATAAAAAATGGAATCATTCTCTTTAATGGGAATGGTTCCATTTTTGTATTCACATTAAAGATCGCTAAGTTTAATTTGTCTTTCAAATAGCCCCGTTGGTGACTGATAGCAAATAATCGAATCAGGATCAATGGTTAATCCATTTGAAGCTTGCATTTTTCCAAATGGTGAAGAAATACCTAGATATCTTAAATTTGACATTGTTGCATTCGCATGTAACCCATTCAAAATTGCGTCAATTGTTTCATACTTACCATAACTAGTTAACTTACTGCCATCATATTGGTTGCTGAGTGGCAGATTCACAAAAATGCCTCTTCCTTTATGAAGCGATTCTCGATAATGCCTTTGATCATACAGTTCAAAATATTGATCAACCTTTTCCAAAATCTCGTCATAAACATCAATTAGATTTTGATTTTCATCCTGGCTTTTCACCTTACCATTCTTACTCAAAACCTGCATCGCTTTATCCGATAAAACAAGCTGTTTGGCGTTGTACTGGTAAGATGAACTTCCCAGCATAAATTTCTTATTGCCGTCAACAATAAGTTGTCGATAATAAACTTTTCCGAGGAGTACATCAAATTCATCCACTGTCTCAGTAATTTCACCGGTCTTGCGATTTTTCTTTTTCTTGGTGAACTGGGGCTTTAGAACCTCATGAACAGCATTAAGGTAACTATCATGGCCTTCCTTCTCAGCCTTTTTAAGCTTAGTTACAGCTCGCATCGGTATCCCGACCACTTTGTAATTATCTTCTTTTTTACCATGAACACGAACAATTGCCATATAGGCATCTATATTTCCGCTATAACCGCCATAGACATCGACCGGTTTGCTATTCTTAATCGGGATTAACTTTCGTTTATCGGCATCTGAAGCCGGATAAATCGTTTGGTTAAACAATGCATCCTGCCTTGTATAAACTTCTTGGGAAACCAACATGAATTTATAATGATAAACCTTTTTTAATTGCTTAACTGACCCGTGCTTCTCCCAAACAATTTCGCCGGTTTCTGAATCAACAATTTTATCCAAGCTTTCATTATCTTTCAAATCATGTAAGAAATTGAAATTTCTAATATTGAGATCTTGATCCTCTGCTTTCTTAAAATCACCATAGACAAAATATGGCCTTAACTTGGGATAACGGAGATATAAATAATCCCCAACATACGCAGTCAAATATGCATCCATTGCATGATGATAATCATTCACATTCCGATTCTTAATCAAGTGAAAGTCTTCGCGCAATTGACGATTCATTTTAGCACTCACTTCAATAATAGTTGTACCGGCTTGACTATATTCATTTCCTAAGATATTAGCCACTAATCGAATAACCTGACTGGTTTCAACTAATTGCCGATGAATAAACCCTTTTGCGCTATATTTACTAATCTTCTCAGGATCGGTAGTCAAGTTCTGAAATTTGCGGTTACTAATCAAGCCATTATTCAAAAGATCTTTCCAAAAGCCCATTCTTTTTGCGCCAAAGAATTTAAGCGGTACTCGATTGGACTTCCTTGCATTTTCTTCTTTACTAATGAGTACCCTATTGTCAATCGAATCATCTTTAATAAATGCCTGTGGAAGAATGTGATCAATATCATAATTGGGTAAATTATCAATATTAATTGTCTTGTCTTCATACATATCTTTACCCATTTGAGTAAAATATAAATAAAGCTTATCAGAAAGCACTTTTTTACTGTCAGCAACCGATCCAAGCTCTGCCATTAATCCCGATTTCATGATTTCTCTAGGTATATTCTTATACGCTGCTTGTAGCTGACGTTGACGTGAAACCGTCCGTTGCGGATTATTTTCAAGTGACCTTGTAAATTCAATCGCAATTTTATCCGGTGCATACCCAACCGCCTTGACAACATCTTGAACCACTTTATCTACTTGACGAATAGCCTTTTTATTTTGGGGTGAAGTAAATGCATCATCCAAAATATCATCAACATTATTTGCCTCGTGGAACTGCTTGGCATTCTCGTCATGAATTTGTTTGGCAAACTCATCTCTGGATTGAATTTGCATAAAGTTATCGTTTGTTTTCCAAAGCTGGTCCAGAATCGAATCGCCATTCTGATCTTTTAAGCCTGTCAAAAGTTTCTTGGATAGTCGCCCCCAACCCGTGTAGCGCTTTGTTAATAATGCTTTTCTCTGTGGCTCTGTCAGCCAATCCAACTGATTCAGCTTTGCCTGGTAGATTTTTCTATCTTCAAAAACCGTTGACCATTCGATAATTTCTTCATAGTCTGCCTGACGATTTGGATCATCGACCTTTTCTCCAAAAATATCCCGAAAATCAATATACGTTGATAAGCTTGAATTGAATTTATCCGGATCAGCCAGACCGGAAATCATCACAGAGGGTAACTCCCAATTTGTTCGGATATATGTCTGCAGTTTTTTTGTTCGAATAGTCTTTTGCTTTTTAAATAGATTGTTAAAAAGATCCTGCTTCTGACTTGGACTAAGTCGACTATCGTTTACTTTAAGCATATTTAATTCATTCAAAGCTTTGAACTTTTCGTAAATCAGACTGGCATCTGGTAAAACATCTTCAGCTACCAGATAGCTGTCCTTGGTTGTCATTCTGCGAATAAACCTATTCGCGGAAGCCATTCGATCTACCTTTTGATCAAAATTCCAAGGTGTAATTTCTCCCTCTTGTCCGGGTTTACGTATCATCCAGGCAAAGTCTGCACCTGAAGTTTTTTCTTGGTCCCGCTTTGTGATAAGCGGTCCCACGTAGTATGGAATCCGAAAAGCAACCAATTCATCTAATTTGTACTTGCCACCATTTGGTTTATGAGTGTTTGGGTTCGGTTTTTTTAAGAATGGATAATAGCGCCCCTGGTTTTCAATAATTCGGTCCAATTCCAATTGATGCAACTGGTGAGGGATAACGCCATTGGCCGATGTCCGCTGCTTGGGCATAAAACTTGCCTGTTCAATAAGACGCTGAATTTTTGGAGAACGTTTGGAATCTTCGTCCAAATTCTTTTTAATTGCTGCGTAAAAATCATCCTGATTCAGTGTTTTATCATCAGACTTGCCAACGTATTGTGTATAAGCTTCCCTCAACTTAATCCCTTTGGCTGAATCATCCCCCAATTCATGAATCAATCCCATCAGTAAATCTAAATGGTCTTTATGGTCATTATATTTATCCACCATTGATTCGGACAACGACTTTCCTTTGGGAACAATTGCGTTCAACGTAATTTGAGCATACAAGTCGCGAATAATCGTCACTATTTCCTGGCGGGATTCGTCCAAGTTCTCCACGAGTGCAGGCAACTTGTCATCAATGTCTTCATCATCCAACCGAATTACCCAATCCTTAGCATTTTGAGTATCTAAGTTTAAAATGACGTCCAGTTTTGTCTTATATCCAAGAATAGCTTTGGAAAATTCAGTTGCAATCCTGGTATATTGCTTATCAATTGGCTTGTCATTATAAATCACAGGCAATAACTTTGCGACCTGCTTTTGAGTATCAAGTTTCAAAGCGTCGTTATCCAAAAGCTTATTGGTCATCTCATCAACTTGATCCATATTAATTTGAAATGGCTCATCCAGAATAACTTGCCTGTACAGCTCATTTAGACGATCAAATTGACTGGTAAAATCAATATTTGATGTTTTAAATGAATCAACAGTTGCTGAATTCAGAAAATTTCCTCGATACTTCACAATATGATGAATAGCTAGATAGACTTCTCGAATATCAAACTTGCGCTTCTCGGTCATTAAAGCATATCGCAAATGATACATGGTTGGATACTGTCGATAAAACGCCGCATCTGTTTTATCGGGAAATAACGTTGATCCATTAAAATGCTTATTGTCATCTTTGGGTGAAAGGTTGGATTGCCTCAGTCGTGGCAGGAAGTTTGGATCAACTTCTGATAAGTAAGGATCAAATAGTCGATTCAGTAAATTCAATCGCCACTTGCGGCGTTTCAGTCGTCGACGTGTTGTCCGAAATGCCCGCCTATCAGCCGCCGTTTGACCCTCTTGAAAGAGTCGAACGCCAATGACATGTTTCCCTTTTGCCCGAATGGGTTTTTGATGCTTATCAATTGCGGCATAGCCAATTGATGATGTCCCAATGTCTAATCCCAATGTGTACTTAACTTGTTCCCCATCATGATTACTTTCCACTTTAATCCCCTCAATCTACTTAATCTTGTGAACCAATTAACCTTATTATCTTATGCTATCTAATGATAATCAATAGTGAATATGTATTTTTGTAAACACTTATTAAAAATAGTTTTATAATGATTTTTTGCCAATGAGCCTATAGAAATCTCCACCAGAATCCCAGCAAACACCCAATTTAAAACACATTAATTACGCATCAACAGTTAATATAAAAGGCATTATACCTGTAGACGTTTCCATTCTACTGTTCTAAAAGCAACTGTTTCCGTTACGTTAAACAGTTTACGATGTGCTCGTTTATTCTTTAAGCAAAACAAAAAAGCATCCGATTGATAATCGAATGCGATACTCTATGACTTTGCTTTAAGCCAGCCGCGTCCCAGCGTCCAAGTTATTATCCAGCTGATAAATATGCTCAACATCAATCACTACAACGGCCGCACGGGGAAAGCGGTCAAAGATTTTCGGTGGCAAAATTTTTTTCGCCAATGAATCACCCTCGTGAATATGGGACTTGCCCTCAAAGCGAAATCCTTTTTGTGCCGATCGATCAGCCACGGCTACGGCCGCATAAGCATTTTGCTTCAAATTATGGTAGGCATGACGGAACGTATGCTCATAATACAATAGATGGGAATCATCCATTACCTGCAGTGATCCCTTGGGACCAACTTTTGGAACACCATTTTCATCAGCAGTTGCCAAAAAAGGTAATTGCTCGTTAATCATATTTTTCATTTCTTCAGACAGATTAGCCATATTATCACTCCTTTTTATTTTCTATAATTATGAAGACACCAGACGTAATCATCAAGTTTGTGCATAACAGCACGTTAACTTTTGAACCCTTTCGAGCACAAAAGAAAACACCTATCGGGGACGATAGGTGCCGTATTCATATTTTGGGGGTATATGAATATGAAGAAAAGTTACCTTCCAGATAGCAACTATTTTCTTCGGGGTAGCATGAACAGTAACACACTGTGAAACTATTCATGGCATAAATTATAGCACCATTCCAGATTAATCAACAGCGTATCATCATAATTATAAACGATTATTATATAAAACATTAATTATCATTCCGCTTAATTAATTTTGTTTTTATTTTTTCAATAAAAAAGGCGCCTACGAAACGCTTATCCAAAGGTTTCGCAGGCACCTATTCAATTTTATCTGTTAATTACCAACTGCCACTGATGCTTTATACTTATCAGTAATCTCTTCCAATTGACTAATTGCTTGAGCGACGTCCGGCTCCGTGACCTTAAACGGCAAAAGATGGATTGCTTTTTCCGGCGTCACTGTTTCAGCAGCAATTGCATGTACCAATTTGTCTGATGGATTCTTAAAACTCAATTCCTTGAGACTGCGTGGCAACTTCAGTGTTCCGTAAAGTTTCAACAGAATTTGAATTTCTTCAAAGTGCTTTTCCAGGGAAAGCTGTACCAAATTTCCATAGGCTACCCGTTCACCATGCAACAACGGCTTTGTTTCATCGAAAGTTGTCAATGCATCATGAACTGAATGAGAACCGGTGGAACGACTGTATTCATCACCCCAGCCGCCAACAGTTCCAGCTGTACATATAATGGTTTCAACAACACTCAACCATTCATCAGTCAGCTTGCCGGCTTTCATATCCTGAACAGCTGCAACCGAATTCTTCAACAAAACATCCTTACAGTTTTCAGACATCTGTTTGGAAATCGTCAGTGCCACATTCAATGGTCCCTTCTCTTCCAAATCCTTAAAAATTAATTCGGATTCGTAAAACTTGGCCAAGGTATCACCGATCCCGGCTACGAAGTAATCAATTGGTGAGTTTAAAATAACTTTCGGATTAATCAAGAGTAAATTAGTAGCATTATCATAAACCTCATGGTCAATATGCTCGCCATTTTCTTTATAACGCACACTCAAGCAAGACCATGGCGCACAATTACTGGCTAAAGTCGGAATCGTCACAATTGGCCGATGTTCATAATGGGCCGCACTCTTGGCGGTATCCAGAACTTTGCCACCACCAAGACCGATAATTAATTGGATGTCATTATCGCGTACAAGTCCTCTGATCCGTGCAATCTCTTCAGGTGAACATTCACCATTGAAATAAATATCGTGAACCGTGACTTCAGGATCCCATGCGGGTAAATATGGTTTTGCGGCATTCAGCGACTTAACACCGTGAAGAAATAGAACCCGGGTATAATCGTTATTTTTTATGTACTTCGGTAAGTAATCATAAGCGTCCAAATTTGACAAATATTGTTGTGGTCCGATGCGTGAAATGATCATATCATTTTCCTCCAATTGTTTGATACTTCGAGGCACTTATGTTAATTCATCCGAATAAAACAGGCTTTTCCGTATGTATGATAAAATAATTAATATAATAAAAGAAATTCTAATTCTAAATATTATGAATGTCAACTATTTTTTAGATAAAAGTAACATTCCTACGTCATTACCAATAGTTAATTTCAATCAAATTAACCATTGACTTCTTTTGACGGTTCATTACTTTGCCTTTGATTGGTTTGATTACTTTGAAGAAAAAAAGCTGCTTAACATCGACCACATAACAAAAATATCCTCAAATCTTTTAGCGATTCTAAGGACATTTTGGGTCATCATTATCATTTTCTAAGACGAATCAATTGTTTCATGGGTATTTTGCTTTGCTTGGCTTCCAGTTTCTCTTCATCAATTAATTTTTCAATCCGATACCAGTACCAGCCTTCCAAAATCCCAACCCCATAATGCAAAACGATCTTGCCAAGCAATCGATCCAATTCAGTAAAATCCGTTTTACTTGTTTGTTGATAGATAAACTTATCATAAAAAGTGACCGGTTGACTGAGTAAATGATCATTAATCAGAACCCGGATCGGCTGGTTCTCCTCTTGCAGCTCCTGCCACATGTAGCTATAATCCCGCCGGATGGATGCTGAAAGCTTCTGTTGTCTTTCAAATAATTTAAACTCATCAATCAGATCGCATGAAAGGCCACTAAGACCCTCATTTATTTCCAAGAGTGTTTGATTCTCCCGGGGAAAAAGTGTTGGCACTTTAATCTGCTCGACCTCATTTTCAACCGTTTTGAGCCGATCACATAACCAGATAAACCCACAATAATCAGCAGCTTTGTTAGTCCACCAAATGCGAAAAGAAGTTCCCGATTCAATTAACACTTCCAAGAATGATAAATTATCTCGAATCTTTTGAATCTCTTCTTTTACAGAATAACCATGCGTATTTCGTGAAAGTTCTTCTAAAAAAGAGGCTCTTGTTCTAACGATATTCGCCGTTTTGATATTTCCAAAATCAAGCGATAAAGGCAACGTCAATATTCGCTGCTTAACATGTTTTTTTCGATAATAGTATCGCAAAAGACCGCTAAACGTATCATCAAAAGTCACATCGACCGGCATATCTTCATCTCCAATGCATGTCATTAATGTCATTTTACAATAATTAACCACGACACTAAAGTTGAATTCCAAGAATCAATCGATTACCATAAAATTAATTAAAAATAACAAAGGTGGCTATTATGCAAAATAAAAAACATTTAACAGGACCACAAATCGTCGGCTGGATTATCTGGTGGTTTGTTACCATCCTGATCTTACTTGTATTAGTGGCAATCATGGTTTTTAATCCACACTCATGGATCACGAATACAGTTGCCGTTATCTTTGGCACGCTCTATGTCATCCAGCAGATCATTATGATTTTTTGCTTAAAAAGACTTCATCGAAACGACAACTATGCTTGGCCGATTGTCGCCATTGTTGTTGGCGTATTGGGAAGCATCCTATACATTATTCCCGGTATTTGGGCGCTTATGATCAATAACAGCGCGCAAAACCGCCACCGAAATACTATTAACTAACAAAAGGCAGCCTCTCGGATAGTGTCCGTTTGAGGCATGCCTTCTTATATTCTTATTAAATTCACTTTATCAGTCATTAAATTTTTGAATGCCACTATACCCGACTGGAAATAAACCGATAGGCCAACCAGCCGAAAAAGGCCAATGCGGCGACACCTGTTAACCAAAATCCCCAAATAATGACCTTGGTCAAAATAAAAAAGATCAAAATCAGTCCGATAAAACCGCCGAAGAATCGCAATAACGAAAACCCCATCCGAAAAAGCAGGTAAATCCAACCAAACATCAGGAACAATATCAAGCCCATCTTAAAGCCTCCTCAAATCATTCACTTATTTTAGTTTATTCAGCGAGTCTTTTAACAAATTCATTTCGCTTAGAAAACGGAACTGTTGTAATACTTTCAGAATTAAATAGATTAACAATCGTATCGTCAACAGGCGCTTCCTCATCATTTACAAACGCATAGAAATCCGTTTTTCTCTTAACTACTGGGACTGTTTGTCTAACATCCATTGCAACAGTCTTCGCATAATACTCATTATGTGGTGTATTTAAGACGCGAATTAGTTTGTCCGGAATATCTCTAATACCTGCAATTGAAAATTCGTAATGCAAAACCATCCCACTGATCCCAATTAAGTTTGGTCCGTCATAAGCTCGTATATCATTTTCAGTTAAAAATTCAGCAACATCGTTTACAAAAAGTTTGGAGACCCTCTCTTTAGATAACATAAACATATCATTTACAAAGAGCATTGCCTGTATAAGCAAGTTTTGTTTAACCGGATAATCACTAATGTTAGCATCAACGTACAACTCATGTGTCACTTCATTAAATTTAACAGAGTAAGACTTCAATTGTTCCTTAAGAATAGTCATCCGCTTCCTTGATCGCGTAATAAACATGCCATCACTTTCAAGGTCATCAAGAATATAACCGGCATCCGTTAATCGAACATTTCCTTCTACCTCACTGGCATATAGAATGATCGCATCATTATGTCGATCAAAAAACGGTGTATCAATTCGAATATAATTTTGATCTGTATTGGAAAAAGTAATCGATTTTTTATTGAAATCATTAACAGATTTCTCTAAATTATCTATCGTTATCATTCGATACACCTCCAGTAAGTTATTTTGGATATTCCGTAACATTAGTATAAGCCAAAAAGTCCTCAAGAGCAGCAAAAAGAGACGTGATATTATGGATTTCTGCTGGTAATGGAATTGCAATAACGTCCTTTCGTAACCCCTTTACAAAATGATAAACATGCATATGATTTTCCGGAATCAGTGTGCCGTCAGGATTCCTGTGAGTACCATTGTGAATATCAATTCGTATTAAGTGATCATTTGTTTGTTGAAACCTGATATGTAAGCTAAATCGTTTTGAATCGAACGGATTTCGATAGCGATGCAAAAAATATTCTATATGATTTTTAAAATCAACAACGGGTGTATCATCTTTAATACGCCCAATTAACGGCATGTCTTCTGGTATTTGCCGCGTACATCTTTTTAAAGATTGTAGAAGTTCTTTTACTTCATTATCCGTTAAACCACCTAAATCCAATTTGTCACGCCCCTCATGTTCTAGTTGGTACAAGTTAATTAAAGAAAAACAGGTTAACCAAATTGTTCACCCACTATAATTTTATTAATATATCATAACTTGATTCGTAATAAATATCAATAATTAATTCACGTGAAGCCATTAAAAGCCCCCATAAGCGCATGTAGAAACTCCTTGCTTATGGGGGCCATTAGTTACCAATATTTTCAATGATCACAATAAAACTTTTCAAACGCTATATTCTTAATGCTAACGCGCCGGCATGCTCTGCCCAAGGATCAAATCAACCAACTGCTCTGCTTTCAATCCATTAATATAATCATTCAAATTAACGGCTTTCAGTGCATCAGTTAAGTCTTCCCGACGCATTTTCGTTCCGATCAGCGTATTAAGTAAGGCCTGATGGTCGTCTTTACCGAAAAAGTCACCATAAATCGAGCAGTCTTTCATTCGACCGTTCGCGACATCAACATAAATTTCAACAGTACCTACCGAATCCAAATGTGTATCGTGCTCATACTTATATTCCGGGGCTGCCCCATAATTCCAATCCCAATTCTTATACTTTTTGGCTGCCAAGGCATCAATTTGTTTCCAATCGGCTGTGGTCAACTCATAATATTTAATATCATCATCGGTTTTCGCGCCCACAATCTTCTTGGTCATGATATGCATAAACGCTTCCGGTGATAAGTCCTGATAATCAGATGCCAAATGACTGCGAATGTCCGTTACTCTGGCCTTGACCGACCTAATCCCCTTTGAAATCAGCTTCTTTTCATTTGGTGTCAATGAACGCACCATGCTTTCATAATCAATATCCAGCAGGAGTGAAAAGCCACCATAAATCCGTTGGTTAACAATTGCCATTGCACCGCCGGAAATTTTCTTACCATCAATTGTCAGGTCGTTTCGACCGCTATCCTCAATGTTTTTGACACCCATTGATTGAAGTGCCTCAATTCCCGGTCGATACATTTTAGCAAAATTGCCGTATAAATCCGGCGTAGCGGCATCAGCCAGAAAGCAAAAATTAATGCCATGACGATCACAATAGACCGAACCGCCACCCGTATCTCGACGAACAACCTGAATGTGATGGTCGTCAACATATTGTTGATTGATTTCCTGACGGGCATTTTGAAATTCACCGATTTCGATTTTGGGATCACAGTTATATGGAAACAAAATCGGTTCATCCAAGAACAGATGATTCATGCACCATACCTGGCTGGCTAACGCTAAAGCACCATCGTAAATCCGTTTGCCGTTTCGTTTTAATTCAACAACGTACATTTTCTGCGCCCCCTACAAATGACCGATCACTTGCGTCATATCCTGATTTAATCGAAGGCTTTGTCCTTGGAGCTCTTCCGGGATCTGATAATCCTTCTGATTCAGCATGACATACAAAGCGTTGGGATTTTCCCGAGTCATCTTCCAAAATGGCTTGCGAATAATCCAAGGCGTTGTATTCCCCACACCAATTTCCAAATAAAGAACTTTACGCCCATGCCATCGGTCTAAAAAGTCATGATAGTTTTTCGCCTCCCGATGCCATTCTTCATCTTCCACCATCCCTGCATCCGTTCGCTTATTGACTTCAAGCGGTGCTCCGCAATTCGGGCATTTTGGAATCAAGCTTTCCGGCACCCGCAACTCTTTTTGCTCCCTAACCATCTTCCGAATCAAGTCATCATCCCGGTAAGTCACCGGGGTGCAAAATTTTGAACATTGCATTCTTGAATACTGTCCCTGATAGTTAAAAATCCGGTTGCGGTCAAAATGGGCTTTCTCCAAAGTGTTATCCCCATTTGTGTTAATAATGGTGTAATGGCGGTCACCATGATCCATGAATGCCCGAAAATGATGATACAGTTTACCTTCCGGTTGCTCAATACCGTTTAGCAGGACGAATCGACTCTCAAATGCCCAGTATTCCGACCAGTCTTCAAAGTCGGCCAAAAAGGCCTGCAGCATATCATAAAAATGGTACTTCTGAATAAAATCAGCAAAATGGGTTTCAAATCTCGGCCCAACGTAGCTGAAACCATCGGCTGCCGGCATTCCGGCACCAATGCCGACAACGGTTGCTTCGGCTTCATCAATCAAAGCCCGTAATTGATCAGCCTGACTACCGGTTTGCCCCAAAGATTTCCAAATTTGTGTTGCTTGAACCATTCTTATTCTCCCTCCAATTCATGAAGATAAAGTGCCTTATCAAGATCCGAATTGACCGCGAAAATGACGTCTGGTGCATTGATATGACTGCTTAAATAGTCATTCACCGTATTAACGGCAATTTGGGCTGCCAAATCGTGTGGAAAGCGAAACTCGCCAGTAGAAATACAACAAAAAGCCAATTCGGACAGGTCCTTTTGTTCGGCTAATTTCAAACAGGATTGATAGGAATCGGCCAACAGCTGCCTTCTTAATGGCGTAACTTGGTGAATGATGACCGGCCCAACCGTGTGAATAACAAATTTGGCAGGTAAATTAAATCCGGGTGTGAGTTTCGCTTTCCCTGTTGCTTCCAACCGTTCGCCAGCCATGGCTTTTTGATCGGCCAAACGCAATTGAATACCTGCTTTGGTATGAATCTGGTTATCCAAACAGCCGTGATTTGGGATAAAGCATCCCAGCATTCTCGAATTTGCCGGATTAACGATTGCATCAACCGCCAACTGGGTAATATCCCCCTGCCATAAATAGATTTTAGGCCGAATCATGTCTAAATCTGACTGATAAATGATTGAGGCAACATGATTTTCATTAAATAGATACCGATCCTGAACCCGCATAAAGGAATCACTTGCCGGTGCCGGCCCACGCAAGTTAAACAGTTTTCGCAATAACCGTTTTTGCGCCGTTGCATCATCGGAAATGACTTCGGGTCTCACATTGGCCGATTTCAATCGTTCCTGTTGCATATACTTAATTAAGAATCGTCGTCGCGCTTGCTGATCCAAGACACGGTCAACTCCTTTTCCCCATTTTTTAACAATCACTCAATCAATTCAGGCACCCTTTAGTTGATTAAAAGCGGACTCGTCAACATCCTTTAATTTAACCAGCCAATTTTGGCTGTCATCGGGAGAATTCAGCAGTTTTGGATCATCTTGTAACTTGGTATTTTTCTCAACCACTTTTCCGGCTAATGGAGACGGCACATCCAAAACGGTTTTGGACGCTTCTAATTTTGCTAACGCATCCCCTTTTGAAACGGCCTTTTCATTTTTGAATTCAACGTAACCGACCGTACCGATATCATCTTGTAATTCCGGCGTTAACGAAATTGTATACACACCATTATTTTCATCAACAAACAAGTAATCTCCACGTTTTTTCATGATTTAACATCCTTTCGGTTATTGATATTTATTAAAGTAATCCACATCACTCTGGTTGGTTTCAGAACGAATTTCATCCCGGGTTTTCTTGGAAAGTGACCCGCCGAAATCCATAAACTCCACAATGTCTTTGAAGGCGTTTGCAGGAATAGCTAAATCCGCCCACTTTTCTTTGGTCAGTGTTAAATCAATGTCATCTTCCCTACCGGCTTTTAACTTGGAAACAAAATCGGGTTCGGTAATAAACATCGATGACGCGCCGACCATATCTGCATGTTCGGAGGCCTCAACCGCTTTATCGGCAGAATTAATCCCACCGGTCGCAATCACGGGCACCCGTCCACGCATATGTCGCAGAACAACATCGTTAATGAGTTCACCCTTATGCTTATCGGAGCGAACCGTTTCCCTGAAAATATTATGACCCCAGCTGGCAATCGCAAAGTACTGAACATCGGCAACGTTGAGTAGTCGATCAAAGTATTGATTGAATTCATCAACACTGTAACCGATTTCCGAACCACGCGTTTCTTCGGGCGTTCCTCGAAACCCGATAATAAAGTTTTCAGCGTGCTCGTCATCGACCACTTTTTGAACGGCCTGCATGACCTCAACGCCAAATCGGGCCCGGTTTTCAATCGATTGCGGTCCGTATTCATCGGTTCGCTGATTGGAAAATTTTGAGAAAAACTGTTGTGGTAATAGTCTCTGGGCATTTGAAATTTCAACACCGTCAAAACCGGCTTTAATAGCGCGCCGAGTTGCGTTGGCATACTGGGAAACAACATGTTTGATTTTACGCTTACTCATTGCCAGCACATCATGCTTGACCGGTGAATTCAGATGCATCCCGCTTGGTCCATAAACCACGCCAAAGTCCTTAAGACTGATTCGGGCAAACCGGCCGGCATGTGTTAATTGCAAAATTGCTTTGGCACCACCGGATTTCATTGCTGTGGCAAGTCGACTCAAGCCTTTAATATACGTATCGTCCCTGACACTTGGACCATATTCAAAAAGCTGCGCGTATTCTTCAATATAGGCAGCCGTTGTGACTTGCAGCGGTGCAGAATTCACCCGACGCTTTGCATAAGCAACATCTGCATCGGAAATATAGCCCTCGCTGGTTGAAGCGTTCAACGTGATCGGATTTAAAGAGAACCGATTAGCCAATTTAATCCCATTTGGCAGCGTAATCGGCATGAATAATGGTGCATACTTAGTCGTCGTTGTTTGTGCCATATCTAAATATCCCCCTTTAATTTATAATGTAATAAATAATTGTACATAATTTAAGTATACCATGATCAAAGGGCATTTAACGTTAATGATGTAAACGGTTACTAAAGTGTAAAATAAAAAGACCATTTAACTGGTCTTTAGATACGTCTGCTAAGTTAACAACATGCTAAGGTGCCACAATCTTTGTCCGACTCTTTCCCTGACCTTCAGTCTGTACCTGAATTTGGTAGGGAATCCGTTCCTGTAGCATTGTGACGTGACTGATAATACCAATCATCCGGTTGTGGCTTTCAATATTTTCCAAGGCGGCCATTGCCATCGAAAGTGACTCTTGATCAAGCGATCCAAAGCCTTCGTCGACAAATAGCGTGTCAATACTGATTCCACCGGACTCATTTTGAATCACTTCGCCCAACGCAAGTGCCAAGCTCAACGCGGCAATAAAGCTTTCACCACCGGAAAGTGTATGAACGCTTCGCAACTGGCCGACATTATCGTCATAAACATCAATTTCAAGACCGGTGTTTTTCTGATATGCGCCTGCCTCTTTGTGTAATTGCATGGCATAACGTCCGGAACTTAACTGTTTTAAATGCTGATTGGCGACTTTGAGGATTTCCTTTAGTTGTGCCTGTAGAACATATCGTTCCAAGCCCAACTTGGCATCCCCGCTGCCATTAACCGTTTCAACCAACAGTTGAAGCTGGTTAATGGTCTCTTGTTGATCATGAATGGCATGATCATTTTTCTTAACCCGTTTTAATAGTTCATCATTAATCAAAGTCTGCCGATACTTTTCATCATATTGATCCTGTAGTTGATCCCGGGCTTGAACAAGTTGGGCAAGTTGGGTCTGTTCTTCTTTCAAATCAACCAGTTGGTGCTCACCCACAATTTTTTCGTACGTTGAAATTGATGCCGCAACATTTTTTAGTTGGTCTTGATAATGATCGATTTGTTTCTGAAGGTCAGCCAACTGCGATACATTTTTCACTGACTTCTCCAGCATATCCCAGCTCTTCGTTCCAAACTTTTTTAAAACAGCTGCTGTTATATCATTTTGAATCGTGTCTATTTTTTCCCTGGTATGGTCGATCTGCTTCTTCAAGCTGATTTCAGTTGCCTGGGAAGCAGCCAGTGTACGCTTGGTATCCTCCAGTTGGTTACGGTTGGTCTCAACCGCTTGATCATAATCGGCAATTGCTTGTTGTAACTTACCCAAGTGTTGATCCAAAGAAGCCAAGTCACTAAATTCGCTTGGTAAGCGATGTGCAACATCATCCAGTTGAACGTCATATTTTTGCTGAGTAGACTGTGCGTTTTGATAATCTGCCTTTAATTGGTCGACTTGCGGCATCAGTTGATCCAGATCCTGTTTAATGTGGACCTGTTTTTCCTGTTCGGCTTTCAAATCATCCTGTTGTTTTTGAATAACATGTCGTTCACGCAAATTTTTTTCATTATCATCGGCAACTTGTTGACTAACAGCCGCCAAGCTATCCGGGGTCTCCTGCAAAATGTGTTCTGCCATGAGTTCGGCAACCAGTTCCTTAAAGGTACTATTGATCTGTTGGTCCTGCTTATCAGACTGCTTGACCTGTTCGTTAATTTTGGTTCTGTCAGTGGCTTGTTGATTTTGCAGCTGCTGTAAATGGGCTTCTGCGGTTTTAATGTCATCATCACTGACACTGGGTAAGTCGGCAACGTGTGCAGGGCTTGGATGATCCGTACTTCCACAGACCGGACAGGGACTTCCCGGCTCCAATTGTTTAACCAAATTGACAATCTGATTACTTAACCAATTATTGCGTAAAGCCGTATACGCAGTCTGGGCATGGTCTACCTGAGCGGTTAATTTGAGCAACTCATTTTGACTTTGCCTAATTCTTACTTTCAACTCATGATTGGTCTGCTGGTCCAAATCCAGTTTAGTCAGTTGCTTGGAAGCCGTTTCCAAGGTTTTGGCTGTCTGAGTCAACTCGTTTAACTGCTCAGTCAGTCCAACAACTTGAGTCAGCTTTTCGGTAATTTGATCATTTTGTTTTGTCAGATCAGAGACCCTTTTCTGTTTAGCCTCAAGCTTACGGCCAGTCTTTTCAACGACTGCTTTTGCCTGCTTCAGTTGATCCCGTAACTCACTCGCCTGTTTAAATATCGGTCGTTGATTCTCCAACACCGATTTCTGACTAAGTCGTTGTTCTTGCTCAGGCTTTTTCGCCTGCAAGTTAATCTGTTGTTTCGACTGCTTTTCAAGTGCTTTGGTTCGAGTTTGGCTTGTTTCATTGACTTCTTTTAATTTTCGCTGATCATTTGATACGTCACTTTGTAATTCCTGAAATTGTTCATATTTGGGTTTCAAATCTTTCGCCCATTCCAACTGCGCCACCTGCTCGCGTAATTGATCATATTGAGGCTGCAGGGCTTTTAAATCAACCTGCTGATGCCGTTGATCAGCCAACTGATTAATCTGTTGATTCATCTCACCATCTGCATGAAACTTTTGATTGGCTTCTTCATAACGCTTCTGGGCAGACTGATGCTGTGCTTTTAAGTTCTTTAAAGCTGTATTGGCTTGTCCCTGCTGCTGAGATAGGATCACTATCTGATCACTAACATTGCGCGCCTTAACGTCATCCGGTGCATCATCCAACCAGACCACTTTTGCCAAATCATTGTCAATCGCCTGCTTGGCATCTTTATTTTTAGTGTTTTGCTTCTTGAGCATATCCCTTAGTGCATCACTCCACCTTTGATAAAGCTGAGTACGAAAAATTTTTCGCAAAACATCTTCTTTATCAGAGCTGGAAGCGGTCAGAAAGCGTCGAAATTCTCCCTGCGGCAATAAAACAATTTGAACAAATTGTTCACGACTGATTTGCAGAACATCCAGTAATTTAAGATTGATGTCCCGCATTTTAGTCATCTCATCGGCTTTTTTGCCATCCTTGAAAATCTCAAGTTTTCCGCTGCTTTCAAATATTTTGGTACCGGTTCCCCGTTTCTTATCCAACTCTTGTTTAGGGAACCGGTTAATCCGATAAGTCTGTCCCTGATGCTCGAATAACAGGGTGACTTCTGTCGGTGCCTTGGTATCCGCAAAATCCGAGCGCATGCTTTGCGGTGTTCGATCATCACTGGCACTGTCGCCGTACAAAGCAAATGTCATCGCATCAAAAATAGTCGTTTTCCCACTACCGGTTTTCCCGGAAATCAAAAAAACAGAGGCCTCATCGAGTTTGGTGAAGTCAATTGTTTCATTTTCATATGGTCCAAAATTTTTTAGTGTTAATTTTAACGGCTTCACTATTTAATGCCCCCATTGTCAGCAATTTTTAACGCTTCCTGTGCCCATTTGATTTGTTGCGATGACAACTCATCTTTTGCAACCTGTTTGTAAAAATCACCTAACAAATCCATTGGGTCTTTTTGTCGAATCTGCTCACCACTTTCACCGGAATCTTCAATGTCGGTTTCATAACCATCCGCCCGATCAAGGGAAATAATGTTTGGATAAATGTCACGAAGCCTGGCCATGACGTTTGGAATCGGTTTGCGGTCTTTTAACGTGATCCCAAAATAGTTATCCAGCTTTAGATGCTCATAAAAATGGTTATCTGCCAACGTCTCAAAATTTTCGGTTAATTGTTGAACATCTCTGATCGGCGTTAGCGGCTTAAAAGTCAACTTGAACGGTTCTGTATCGACAATAAAGACACCCTTTTTCTGATTGGCTTCAGATAATGAAAACTTCACGGGTGACCCGCTATAGCGGGCATTTTCCGCATGTAAAGCATCCTTACCGTGTAAATGTCCCAAAGCAACATAGTCAAAGCCCTCTAATAGTCCAACCGGAACAGCTGCCAGTCCACCCACTTTCAACTGGGTTTCCGAATCAGTGGTCGCACTCCCATCCACAAAAAAGTGGGAGATTAAAAGATGCTTTTTATTAGGATCAAACAAGGACTTCATTTTATTGACAATCGGCACAAACGCTTGGTCCAAATGCTGTAAGCTGTCGTCATTAAAATATTGTTGTGCATCGAACGGTTCAAAATATGGTAATAAGAACAGTTGCGTGTCTGGCAACTCGACAGGAGTAAATGCCTGGTCCAACCGGGTATGCATATAAAATTGGGTACTTTTGAACCACGGTGTTCCGGTTGAAAGGCGAATAGCACTGTCGTGATTACCGGAAATAGCGTAGATTGGTAACTTGTCGACCAGGTTCAGCTGCTGCAGCATGTGATTAAGTTGAGCTACAGAAGCTTCAGCCGGCATACTCCGATCGTATAAATCGCCGGCAATCATCACACCATCCACGTGTTCGTTCAAAGCAATCTGCTCAATTTGTTTGAATGCATGGTTTTGTTCATCGGTTAAATCAAAGCCATGCAGCCGACGGCCAATATGCCAGTCGGCAGTATGTAAAAAGCGCATATCCGCTACTTCCCTTCAGTTTTTAAACTTTTTCAAATCAATTCAATTAGATAAATGACCACTATCTCTACGACAATGTTAATTTCCCCACAGAACCAAAATGTGTCTTAATTATATAACAAACGTACGTTCATTTTAACCATTTTTTATCGATGGACATATCTGACCAATAACCGCCCATTCAGAATAATCGCATTGTGCGTCACTTTCACTTTAATCGATTTTCCTCTAGTCACTGAAAAAATTGGCTTGCCATCGTGATTGGCGATCTCAATCAATTCTACTTCTTTCTCATTGGTACTAACCACCCTATAATATTTCGTCTGCTTATTTAAATCGATAGAATTACATAAAATGTTATCAACAGCAACGTTTAACGAATTCACGGCCTTTTGAGGATAGTCCCTTAATCCGCCCTTTCTGATTTTTCTTAATAACAACCTCAAATCATCAATCACATCAAGCGAGTACATATTTTCGTCTTCATATTGTGTGATGTAACGAAGGATTTTCGGCAAATCCCTGGGCAAGAAAAATATTTCTGATTCCGGAACTGTATATACCGTCACCTCCGAATTAATTTCTCGTGTAAAAAACGACAAGTTGCAATGTTTCATTGCAAATTCGTTGTAGTTAATAAAAGCTAATTCCAGATACATCATCAATTCATTATTTCTCATTTCAGTTTCCCCGATACACTTCATATATAGCATAAATTATCATTTATATTATAAACATGATCATGACGTTATATACGATTGAATCTCCATATTTCATAAAAGCTTCAATTTAATTTCAAAAAAAGGTCACATTTTTTCTGCCATAAAAATCAATCGAAGTAAATTTCATTGATTTAATAATACTTTGCAAAACTTCCAATCCATCAGAATAAACTATTCGGAAAAAACGACAAATGTTTCGCTTACATGACAACATTTACATTTTCTGTCAAACTTTCTATCCTAAATTGACATATTATGTTGTGTAACTCAATAATATCAACATACATTAACGTCTTCATATCACTAAATGGTGTCAGACGGTACAGATATTCTAGGAGGGGTTTAAAATGAAGGCTAAATACTTCATGATATACATTATTTTATTTCTGCTATTTATCAGCAGCATGGCAATGACATCGCTTAATAGTATTGAGGTCTACGCAGATACTTCAAAAAGCAGTAACGCAGGCTACAAGAATCTATTAAATGCGGATTCAGGAGTCGGTAACATTGAAAACATAAACAATGACATTGACAACTACACGCCCAATTCCAGTCATTCATATGACAATCGCTTAAAATCAGAAGTTTTTTACATTAATTTAACGGCAAACTTTGAATCCGGCGGTGAAATCACTATCAGTCCGGATTATTCAAATAATCCCGGATCGGATGTTCCTGCAATCATTGGCAATGCATACGTATATAACAGTGATTCGAAAGAAACGGTTCCTTTATACACGGATAACACAACCAGTACGCCTTCAAATAACGGATTTTCAATGATTAAATCAGGAAATGATTACAAAATATCAATTCCAAGAAATGATAAGATTTCAAACTACACCATTGTTTTTACAATATTACCCCTCACTTCCGGAAATTCAGTTGAGCTGCATCCATCCTACGGTGCTGATTTGACAGCCCAAAATAACGATGGGAATGTAGATGGCAGTGCTTATTCTAATGAACATGGCTGGGGGATTCTTTGGGGACAAATGGAGAATAGCAGTACTCCGGAAATGACAAGTTCAGCAACTGTCACACAAGGTGATCAAATTCCCCTATCATCTTTTGTAAAGGATTATAAAGCAACCGAAAATCAGCAATTTGTTATTCGAGACAGCGAGGGTAAGTTATTAAAAACTACTTCGAAGTCAGTCGATAATTGGACAAATTTACCCGTTGGCAAATACTACCTGACTTACTACACCCAAGATCAGAATAATGACAATATTTGGAATACAACAATCATTACAATTAAAAATCCGACACCTCTTCCTGATACCAATACCAACACCGATACCGGCAAACAAAACACGACACCGACTGAACCAACACCAACTAAAGGTACTGTAATAACACGCTATGTTGATCAAGATAGTACTCGGATTGCACCTGATCACACCCAAGACGGCATCACAGGTGAACCCTATAAAACCACTCAAGAGTCAATTAGTGGTTATACGCTCAGCGAGATTCCGGGGAATGCCACTGGAACCTATACTGACGGTACGGTTCTTGTAACTTATGTATATTCAAAAAATGCGTCTATAGCTCCAAGCATTAATAATAGTCAGGTTCCGGTTAAAGGAGAAGCAGTTTATGCCATTAAAAAAATCGGTTTATACAAAAGCCCTAATTTTTCAAAGAAAAACAGAATAAAATGGTATGGGATTGCCAAGCGGATTAATAGAGCCGAGTTTATCATTCGAGGATATAAGCGAGACAAATTTGGGCATCTAAAATACCGTGTACAGCAGTACAATCCTTATACGCAAAAGTATGTGAACGGAACAAGGGGATATATATCTTCAAGTTCAAAAGATGTCATTTCCGCATATTATGCTTTGGTTCCAAAACGTCAAAAAATCACCATCATCAATAAAAGGGGCATTAATTCCTACAAGAATCAATCATTAACAAAAAAAGTAAGTCACCACAAAAGGGGAGAAACGCTACTCGTTAAAAAAATCATTCAATACAAGCTTTCAACTCGCTTTATATTGGCCAATGGGTCTTATATTACTGCCAATAAGAAGTTCATCCTAACAGAAAAATAGCCATGCGCAAAATTATATATGCGGTAAATAGCTAACGGGGTTTATAATTAATTTATAGGCCCCGTTTTTGGTATTAGAAGCGATGGCCAATATACTATAGCAAAATGGGGTAATCAAATTGTCGTTAAAAAAGTGCACACGTTTCATCTTTTTAATCTTTGCCACAATTCTCTTTGGCGTCAGCGTTCTCTCACCTAACAATGCCAACGCTTCATCAACCAACGATATTTTCCGAAGCGCTTATAATATTGGTCGGCAAAAACATATCCTGACCAACACAAATATGACTTTTAAAGACTTTAAAGCCATCTGTAAGAACAGTCTTTTCCCTAGTTTCCTCAAACAACTTAAAGCAAATCCGGAAACAACCTTTCAACAATACATAGCAAAAGATCACTACGAAGTTCCGATTCATCGTGTTGGGGATCATCCTCAAACAATTTCACTGAAAAAGGCTAATGTCACCGCTTCACAAACTGATAACTCATCAACCGATCAATCAGACTATCAAATGGAGCCGGGAGACATTTTAATCATTTATGGGACCAGCTCCTTTAAAGAAGCCAAAATATTCGGCCACTGTGCGATCGCTATTTCTTCCAATGACATTCTTCATATGCCCGGAATGAACCTGGGTACTCAGCAATGGACAAAAAAACGCTTCTTCGATTACTACACCGGTCGTGGCTCTTACATCGAAGTCTATCGGATGACAAGTCATCCCGAGTATGCCAAAGAGGCTGCTCAATACGCTTATAATGATATGTACAAAACGGATAGTCCCGTTTATAATCTCGAGCCATGGTTATACCAAAAGGAAAAATCCTATTGTTCTAAATATGTCTATCTCGCCTATTGGTTTGGCGCTGCCCACGCTGCTTTAAAGCGGTTTGTTACCGGATTTCACTATATTATGCCCCATCATCTGATTTATGACTTTTCAAGTGGTTATTCGCCGGCGGATATTTATAAGGTAACCGAATAAGCAAAGGCAAATTAAAGATTTAAAAGGGATTGACCACTCTTGTGAAAACGCTTAACATATTTAGTGGAGTAGTTTCAGTGTTGTTTCAAGGAGGCAATCATGAAGAAACAGGGTATCTTTACAAGTTATTTAAAAAAGTCATTTCTACTAGGAGCATCAGTAGTATTACTTGGATTTGTCACTGAAAGTTCACTCACTATCAAAGCGGATACACCAACCACAACGACGTCAGTCACAAATAAGTCTGCACCGGACATTTCAAATGCGACCTATTATAAATCTTCAGCGACTCAACTCGCTAAAATGGTTCGCAAGGGACAGGTCACACCTACACAATTGATTGCCCACGCTGTTGCCAAAATCAAAGCAGATAATCCCCAATTAAATGCGGTTATTTCCATGAGAGAAGATCAGGCAATACAAGAGGCCGCCAATCTAAAAGATACGGGACAACCATTTTATGGCGTTCCTTTGTTGATCAAAGGCCTCGGTCAACCAATTAGCGGCTCTTCAAATACTGACGGTCTTATCGCTTTAAAAAATCGGACGGCCACCACTACCAGTTCATTTGTTCAACGGTTGCAATCAATGGGCTTTATTGTCATCGGCCAAACTAATTTTCCCGAACTTGGTTTAATCAATATTACCAATTCAACGCTTAACGGTGTCGCCCATAATCCGTGGAATCACGCGGATAATACGGGTGGTTCATCAGGCGGGGCGGTTGCCAGCGTGGCAGATGATATTGTTCCGGTTGCCACAGGTAATGATGCCGGTGGCTCATTGCGGATTCCGGCTTCTTGGAGTGGCGTTATCGGCCTGAAACCAACCCAAGGTGTTATTGAAGGTGACGATACAACGCCGTCCACGGTTAATTTTGCCGATGCTAAGAACATTCAGGATTTGCAGACATTATTTGATGGTTTGTTAAGTACGTCTGATCATTCGGGCGCCAACATGCTAAAAGCCGTCCCAAGTCATTTAAAGAAAGTTCCAATCGCTTACTCAACCAAATCACCTGTTAACACGCCTGTCAGCAAGGATGCCGTTAATGCGGTTAAGCAAGCTGTTACATTCTTAAAGTCAAAGGGGTTTAAAGTTGTTCATGTAAACTCACCCGTAGATGGTGTTAAACTGATGCACATTTATTACCTTGAATCAACCGGCACCGGTACCGACGCTAATAAGCTTGTTAAAAGCGCACTAGGGCGGGATATGACATTTGACGATGTTTCCCCTATGACCTGGGCACTTTATCAAGCTGATCAAAAACAACCGACCAATGTTGATTCAATCGTAAACAACGAATTCAACTTGGTTAACCAACAAATGACCGCTTTTCATCAAAAATACCCACTGTACTTAACGCCAACCACTGCAGTGACGGCACCTAAAAATACTGATCCTGCTTATTTGCCAGAGTATGTTGAAAAGCTCAAGACGATCGGTAATCTTGACCATGATCAGCAGATACAAACCATCTATGATGCGTGGCTTCATGGATTAACCAAAACACCTTTCACCCAACTTGCCAACATCTCAGGGGAACCGGCTATCAGTCTACCAACCTATGTCAGCAAACAAAACATGCCGCTTGGGATCCAGTTTGAAGCGGCAAAGGGTGAAGATAAGCTCCTTTTAAAATTAGGTGCTTATTTCCAAGATCATAATCAATTCAAGTTTTTAGATAACTACAAGCAATCCCAGACAAGTTCTACCAAGCCCAAAATTGCAATTGCAAAAACCCAACTGACATTATATAAAGATAAGAACCTCACTAAAAGGGTTAAAACCTACCCGTTTAGAAGCAAACAATCCGCTCATCACTTCAAATTATTGGGAACAGTTTTCTCAACAAATGGTGCAACTCGCTATCAGGTGAAGGGTGGCTATATTACAGCTAATCCAAAGTATGTCACAATTAAAAAATAACGCACTAAAAAGCAGCAGCCTCATTTTCCAATGAGGCTGCTGCTTTTAATGCTCAATTAACCGGCAAAAAAGTGTCCACCAAAATCGTTTATGATAAGCGAACACTTTTAGCTAAATCAATTAAAATTGCAGATCAATATGACACTTTAGTTTATTCACCGGGTTTGTAATCCTGATCAATAATCATGACGGGCTTAATAACCGAGCCATCATTCGAAGCTTTGTTTGCTTCATTAATTTGCTCGAAAGTATAAAACTTCTCCAGTTTATCAAATGGGAACTGTCCGGCTTTCCAGAAATTGATCAGTTTTTGAAGAGCCAATTGTGGAATTGCATCCCCCATCAATACGCCATCCACGTGTTTTTGAAGTGCAGTTAATTCATTCCACGGCATAAATTCCAATGTCTTTGCGGTAACAGCAATCGGTGCCAAGTGACCGCCCGAAGCCAACGCGGTAATTGCTTGGTGCATAATTGCAGAAATACCAGTCGTATCAATAGCGAAGTTAACGCCTTCACCATTTGTCAATTCTTTAACCTTATCAACCCAATTCTCTTTCAAACTGTTAATCGTATCGGTAGCACCAAGCTCTTTTGCCATTTCCAGACGACTATCATGGATGTCGACACAAATAATCTTGGAGCATCCCTTGATCTTTGCAGCCATTAAAGCACCTGAACCAACGGCACCGGTCCCGACAATTGCAATCGTGTCGCCCTCTTTTGGTTTCAACCCGTTAAAGACGGTTCCCGAACCGGTAACAAAGCCACAGCCTAACGGTCCGACTTTTCGTAAGTCAATATCCTTATCAATCACGGTGACGTTACGCTCTTGAACCAGTGTTTCTGTCGTGAACGATGATTGATTAAAGAAGTTGTGGATAGGTGACCCATCATCACGGGTAAATGCGAATGAGCCGTCTGGACGGGTTCCAGCCATGTTCAATTTGGCCCAATTAATACAGGAAGACGGATGACCGGTCAGGCAGTTGTGGCAAGTACCATCGTAGTCATATGACAGAATAACGTGATCACCAACCTTAACCGTGCTGACCTGTGAGCCGACTTTTTCAACGATTCCGGCGCCTTCGTGTCCGACAACGCCTGGATAAGGATACTCTCCGGCAGAACCGTTTCGAACAGCTTCGTCGGTATGACAAATTCCGCTGGCAACGATGTGCACCAATACTTCGTGGGCTTTCGGCTGATCATCGACTTCCAAACTTTCCAACTTGAATTCAGCATTCAACTTTTCGATGACGGCACCTGTAATTTGTTTAGCCATAATTAAAACTTCCTCTCAAAAATAAAACCGAACTATAATCATCCTGTAAGCCCTTCCACCATTTTCAGAATACAACGATTTTTATGCGGTCACAATCATTTAGACTTGTAATTTTATGCACAATTAACAATGACACAACAAAAAAACAAGCGGCCTACCTGTAACCGCTTGTTATAAGGCGTGGATAATTATTCACATAAGAAATAATCAAAAGTCGACTTTTTCCTGTCACCGTGCTATTGATTAACTACACAATTTCCCCAACAATTTTATGTTCCGCAAACAGTGCTGAAACACCTCCCGTATGCCAGAAAACAACGTTACTTCCGGGCTTGATTTTCCCGGTTCTGACATAGTCCAGCAATCCGGCAAAGGCTTTTCCGGTATACACAGGATCAGTTAAAATACCTTCAGTTCTTGCCAGTAATCGAATGGCATTCGAACCGGCTTCACTCGGAATTTCGTATCCGTCACCAAAGTATGACTGATCAAAATGGGCATCTGTCAGTGAAATTCTGGTCTCAAGATCCAATAACCCCAACGCATCATTTCCCAGATCAACTACTTTTTGATAGTGGCTTTCCGGCTTGGGACTCACATTTATCGACAATATTTGAGTTGGATGGGCTTCTTTGGAAAATACTTTTGCGCCTGCAATCAATCCGGCTGCCGTACCGCCTGTCCCACTGCCATGGACAACATAATCGATCGCCACATCGGGAAGTCGGTCAACCAGCTCTTTGAAGCCAAGCACAAATCCAACCGACCCAATCGGTGTTGCCCCGCCTACCGGAATAATATAAACGTGATGCCCGTTCGCTTCCAAATGCTTCTTTTCTACCAGGGCCTGCTGCATCGATATCTCATCGGCTTGTGCTTCGGTACGACCCTTCATCGAAACATAGTGGATTTGAGCGCCTAAAATTTTATCCAGTAAAATATTTGCCCGATCATCCTGTTGATCATTTGGCGTAATGGTCTCCAAATATAAAATCGTGTTTAGGCCAAGTCGATTGGCTGCCACAGCCGTTTCCATCGCGTGGTTGGACTGGGTGGCCCCAAATGTTATGACCGTATCAGCTCCTTTTTGACGCGCATCCCCCAACAAATATTCAAGCTTACGGATTTTATTGCCGCCGAATAGATTGGGACCCGTGAAATCATCCCGTTTTAAGTACAGATTAATGCCCAACTGTTTGGACAAACGATCCAGGCGATGGACCGGTGTTGGGAAGAAGCCGAGTTTCTCTTTAGGAAGCTGTTTACAAACTGTCATTTCTATTAATCCTTTCTGCTTACCTTAACGATTAATGTCATTTCTATTTAGTCGTAATGTCCTTGCTGAAATACTTTTGCGACAAACGCTTCAATGTCCCGTCTTTTCTGAGTTGGTCGAGAACTTTGTTAAACTTATCTTTTAATTTTGGTGACTTTTTATTAAAGAGGCCGGAAATTTTTGCCGGCTTCTGTTCGGAATCCTTCAGTAATCGATACTTAAGCCCTTTAATCGAGTTGTCTTTGGCATATGTCAGCAATGCCGATTCCGCATTAATTGCGCCCTGTGCCCGACCCTGTTTGATTAAATCCAAGCTGGTCTGGAACTGCTCCTGTGGCACGATAACTGCGCCAAATTTCTTGGCAATCAGCTCATTATCCGATCCTGTCGCTTCGGCAAATTTCTTGTCTTTAATATCCGCAGTCGTTTTAATGGCATTACTTCCGGAACGGGTAATTAAGACATAACGTGAATACACATAGGGCTTTGAGAACAGGTACTGTTTTCGGCGCTCCGGTGTTTGGGTGATATTATTCAATACCACATCGTACTTGCCGCTGCCCAGACCGGCAATCAAACTATCCCATTTTGTTGGAACAAAGTTTGCCTTGACCCCCAGTTTCTTAGCGACTGCCTTTCCAAGTTCAACCTCAAATCCGGTAAGCTTGCCATCTTTTCGATAGGAATACGGCGGATACGTCCCCTCAAGTCCGATCGTCAGCTGCTTGGATTGTTTAAGTTCCGATCGATAAGTACCATTTTTTGATGACGATGAGCTTGAACCACAAGCAGTTAAGGCCACACCTGCTAACGCAATCCCCACAACCAACAGTGATCTTTTTAAAGCCAACTTTAATTTCATGACAATTTCCTCCCGATATCCCGACTGACTTCTAACGACTACCCTGATTTTAAAAAAAAGTCCGCCCCCATGCACCAAAATGCATAGGGACGGACTTTCCGTGTTACCACCCATATTTGCGTCAATCAACGCCTCTAATTGTTAACGTGACCAATCTCACGTACCTTGAGCTTTCACTCTTGGTAATCACTCCGAGTTCATCTTCAAACAACGTTCTGCTCTGCCCTCTCACTAACGACAGTCGCTATCAGCATCTTTATTGCCCTACTCTTCTCATCACAGTGATAATGATTAAATATTGATTAGATTCTTAAATGTTAATAAGTATTCTACACTAAGAATCCGGATTGTCAATATAATTGCGTCATCCGGCTTCGAAATCTTGACACCATCCCCGCCTTCCGCTAAAATTAATGTATTCTATGCGAAAGGAAAGATAGCAATGACATCTCACGTTTATCAAACTTGGCAAAGCCGGTAAACAGGTCACACGGACGGGTGCGACTTGATCTTAAGCATGCGATCATGAACGCATCTGTGCCGGCAATCTTTCCGAAAAGAAACGGTCTGTGCAGATGATTCCGGACAGGCCGAGTTAATTAACGAGTACTTCGGTCAAATCCGGGTACTCGTTTTTTTGTTCGCAATAATTCTCAATCGTTAAGCAATTTATTATTATTTCATATTATTGAAGGGAAGTTATTCATCATGAGAAAGAAATTAACCATACTTGGCGTTATTTTCATTATTTTTGCAATTTTAGGTTACGCTTACTTTGATAATCAAAAGAAGCAGCAGTCCCAATCAAAACCAACCATAGGCATTCTGCAATTAATGTCCCACCCTGCTCTTGATTCCATTCATAAGGGTATCATTGCCGGATTAAAGGACGAAGGCTATACGCCTGGTAAAAACATTAAAATCGATTTCCAAAATGCGGAAAATGATCAAAGCAATTTAAAGACAATGAGCACCAAATTTGCCAATGAAAATGCTGACCTTACCATCGGTATTGCCACACCTGCCGCACAGGCACTGGCTAATACCATGAAAAAGAGTCCGGTTATTCTTGGCGCCATTACCGATCCGAAAGGTGCCGGCCTGGTTAAAAACAATCAAAAACCCGGTGGCAATATTACCGGCGTTTCAGACCAAGCACCTTTAAAGGAACAACTTGGTTTAATCAAACAGTTTATGCCAAAAATGAAGACGTTGGGCATTATCTATACATCAAGTGATGATTCAGCAGTGGCCCAATATAAGAAATTCGTCGTACTGTGCAAGCAGGAACATATCCGTTTAAAGGCTTATTCAATTGCCAACACCAATGATTTAACCCAGGTCGCCGAACAGGCCGCTCACTCAGTTGATGCGATCTACGTTCCAACCGACAACACAATTGCCGGTGCAATGCAAACGCTGGTTGGTGCTGCCGACAAGGCCAAGGTTCCTGTTTTCCCAGCTGTTGATACAATGGTTAAGGCCGGTGGTGTTGCCACTTATGGCATTAACCAATACGAATTGGGCGTTGCAACCGGTAAGATGTCTGCTCAAATTTTGAAAGGCAAGAAGAAACCGTCAACCACCCCGGTTAAGTTCTTCCGTCATGGTAAATTAATCATCAATCAAAAGCAGGCTGATAAATTAGGGATTAAAGTGCCCGCCAACCTGCTTAAAGAAGCGCAGCAAAAAGGAGAAATTATTAAATGAGTATTATTGTCTCGGCTATCGGGCAGGGCCTGATCTGGGGAATTGTCGGAATCGGATTGTTTCTGACATTTCGAATTCTTGATTTTCCCGATATGACCGTTGAAGGTACATTTCCAATGGGAGCGGCAGCGTGTGTGGCCGCAATCTATCACGGCTTTTCTCCATTGACTGCCACTTTGATTGCGTTTGGTGTTGGGATGATTGCCGGGTTTGTAACCGGCATTCTTTACACAAAGGGTAAGATTCCGGTGCTTTTAGCCGGCATCCTTGTCATGACCGCCGCATACTCGGTTAACTTCCGAATTATGGATCGGGCAAACCTGTCCCTTTTTGACAAGCCATCATTGTTAACCGGTAAATTTATGGATTCCTTGCCAAACTACTTTAACAGTGTTGTTCTTGGACTCATCTTTGTCACCGTCGTGTCACTGTTAATTATTTATTTCTTGCAGACCAATTTAGGTCAGGCCTTTATTGCAACCGGTGATAACCCGACAATGGCCCGTTCACTTGGTATTAGTACGGATGCCATGCAGATTATGGGATTAAGTGTTTCCAACGGCTTAATTGCCCTGGGTGGTGCTTTGGTTGCTCAAAATAACGGCTTTGCGGATGTTAACATGGGAATCGGTGTCATCGTTGTTGCTTTGGCTTCCATTATCATCGGTGAAGTTGTATTTGGCGATTTAACAATGAATGAGCGGCTAATTGCGGTTACAATCGGTAGTATTTTGTACCGGTTCGTTATCCTGATTGTTTTAAAACTGGGCTTCAACGCCAACGACCTAAACTTGATTTCAGCAATTGTCCTAGCGCTCTTCATGATGTTCCCGGTATTCGAAAAACGTTTCAGGATTCGCCAAACACTATCAAGGGGGCTAAGCAAACATGACTGAACCGATTTTTGAATTAAAAGATATTGTGGTGACCGTCAACCAAGGAACCCCTGAACAAATCAATATCATGGACCATGTCAATTTTGCAATCTACCCTGGTGACTTTATCACCATCTTAGGGTCTAACGGAGCTGGAAAATCCACACTGTTTAACGTTATCGGTGGTAATATTCGGGTCACAAGCGGCCAAATTTTACTGCATAATCGTGATATTACCAACATGTCCGTTGAACGACGTACCCGATTTCTCAGCCGGGTTTTTCAGGATCCAAAGATGGGCACTGCGCCCCGAATGACCGTTTCAGAAAATTTGTTATTGTCAATGAAACGTGGTCAGCATCGTGGCTTGGGCCCTCGTGGCTTAAAACAAAACATGGCGCAGTTTAAAGAGCTTACCTCGGTTATGAATAACGGCCTTGAAGACCGGCTTAATACTGCTACCGGAAAATTGTCAGGCGGTCAGCGACAGGCTCTAAGTTTCTTAATGGCAACAATCAAGCGACCGGAAATCCTCTTACTGGATGAACATACGGCTGCTCTTGATCCACAAACGTCACAAGAATTAATGAATGCAACCAATAATCAAATCACAACCAATCATTTGACTTGTTTGATGATTACCCACCATTTGGATGATGCGCTGAAGTATGGCAATCGATTGATTGTTCTGGATCACGGTAAAATCACCTATGACATTTCAGGCAGCGAAAAAGATCATTTAACCAAGGAAGAATTGCTAGGATTCTTTAACGAAATCGAAAGTTAACAATCCTAATAGTGGCATTATCTGATCACTCTTCGATATACTAATAAAGATAAGTAACCAGTCAACTCTTACTCATGATATCGAGGTGATCGAAAATGGCACGTCCACAAACCAAAAGGGCTTTGCTTTCACAATCTCAAGATAATTTCAAAAAAATGTCGTCCTTAATTGATCAATTCACACCTGAGCAGGAACAGCAAATTTTTTCGTTTGAGGATCGGGATCGTAATGTTCGTGATGTGTTAATTCACCTATACGAGTGGCATCAACTGTTACTCAACTGGGTTGAAGAAAATCACGTCAATCATCATCAGGCAGATTTTCTGCCGGTTCCTTACACTTGGCGAACCTATGGTGATATGAATGTTCAATTGCAAAAAAAGCATCAGGATACGTCATTAAATGACGCCAAAGCGATGATTGCCGAAAGCCACACAAAGGTGATGACTTTAATTAACCAATTTAGTGATGAGGCGTTATTCACCAAAAGATATTTTCCTTGGACCGGTACCACTTCTGTCGGCAGTTACTGTGTTTCAGCCACTTCCAGTCATTATGATTGGGCATTAAAAAAATTAAAAAAGCATCAACGAACTTTAAAAGAATAAGAAAAAGACGCATCGAGACAGTCGGACGGCAAGGGTTTGCCCACCACTGTCTTGATGCGCTTTTTTGTTTAGAGATCAAAAAATGTGACGCCCTGATTAAGGCTGTTACTTGTTTACCACATTCCTGGATTGACCGGCAATAAAGGCTTTTAGATTTTCAACTGCAATTCCCATAAGACGTTCACGAATTTCAGTTGCCGCCCATGCAATATGCGGTGTCAGGAACACGTTTTTAGCCGTTAATAGTGGATTGTCAGCATTAATCGGTTCCTGGGTAGTGACATCTGCACCATAAGCGTATATTTTGCCGCTATTTAGTGCATTTGCCACATCATTTTCGTTGATCAACCCACCACGGGCTGTATTGAGAAGAATAACGCCATCCTGCATTTTCGCAATTGTCGCTTGATTTATCATTTCTTCAGTTTGAGGTGTTTGCGGTGTATGCAAACTAACAATATCCGATTTGGTCAATACATCTTCCAAACTGACCTGTTTGAGCCAATCCTCACTTACTTCCCGTTCATGATGATTATAAAAGATTATGTTCATCCCGAATGAATGGGCAATTTGAGCCGTTGCCTGACCAATATGACCATATCCGATAATCCCAAGTGTCTTTCCTGTTAACGAAATAAGTGGCGTTTTCCAAAAAGTAAAATCAGTTGCCGAACTCCATTCACCATTCCGAACGGCTTCACTGTGCAATCCGACCTGATTTGTAATTTCAAGCAGCAGCGCAAAAGTGTGTTGGGCAACTGCATCCGTGCCATAGCTTGGGATATTGGTGACCACGACATTATTGTCTTTGGCAGCTGCTATATCAACCACATTATACCCTGTCGCAAGAACACCGATGTACTTTAACTTTGGTGCCTCATTAATCACTTTTTTATCCAGAGGCGTTTTATTTGTCAGTACAATTTCAGCATCCCCAATGCGTTCAAGAATGGTCGCATCGTTTTCTTCCGTCCGGTCATAATTTTTGAAATCCCCGAATTGCTTAAATCCATCCCAACTCAAATCACCGGGATTGAGTGCAAACCCATCCAAATCTATAATTTTCATCTCTAGTCGCCTCCATAAATAGTTATGCCTATCATACCGCACCACCATTTTAATTTGTGGGCAAAAGATCGTTTTTTGTGCCGAATGTTAACCGCTTTGCTGCGCACACTTGTCCTTGCGCTTGAATCACTATAATCACAATGATATGATCTTGTTGAAATAGATGTTATCTTGGGAGGTTTATCATGGGAAAGAAAGAATGGCTGTTATCACTCGCTGTCACAATTTTATTAGCACCAACACTACCGTTTGCGCAAGCAGTTTTACCTGATTCTGTTGCCGTTACTCAGACAGTGGCTGCTAAATCAAAAGCTACATCTAGATCAACCGTTGTTTCTGCCATTAAACAAACACCGGATCTCAATCCAACCGCCAAAGTGCGCCACTTTAGCCAGGCAACCTACGCAAAATACGGTGCACTATTCGATAAAAACTATAACGTTGAGAAAATGAGCCCCTACAGCGTTTTCGGAGACGCCCAAGAAGCCTACGTTTACACGTCATCACCTATACTGAAGAGATACATGTACGCCGCTATGCAGAACTGGAACAAGGCGTTGGGCACCAAAGTATTTAACCTTGGTACCAAATCCCACAAAACCATCACCGTAAAATGGAAATATAATGGCGCCAGTGAAGAATGGGACGGTATGTATCAGGATAACAGCCTTTGGATCAACAAAGACGATTTTGACAATGTAAACTACGTCCCCAACACTTACCAAGCAGCTCTCAATAAAGAGATGCCCGGCGCTGGCAATCCCAATTCAAGTACCTATAAACAGCAATACATTAACTACTGGATCGCCATTATCACCCATGAATTAGGTCACAGTCTCGGCCTTGATCATTCACCGTACACAACCGATATCATGTTTTCGGATTCCGAAACTGCCGGACCTGATTTTAAATACACATGGAAACGGGCTAAAGTAGACGGAAGTTACGCAGAATTTAAAAATTCCCTGTCACAACGGGATATTAATCGAGCAAAGCTGACTAAATTACTTGGTTACTGGTAAGCTTTATTAATTTCGAGAAAAAGTCACCTCATACTTACATTTCAAATAACTAAATGAATGACTCCCAAGAGAGGTTGTGACAAACATCGCTTTGTCCATCCCCTCTTTTTTGTAGCAACAATCTTCTTATTGCCATAATGACTTATCCTTGCGGCTCTACTTTTTATGACAAATTGGTACAAACAATCAAGAAAGAAGGGTTTCTCAGCTTCTTCACGATTAATTCACACTTTTTTCTAGATTGTGCAAATTTAAAGATGCAAACATTTCACATTTGTAAGCGTTTGAAATACACTGATACCGTGCAGAAGGTATCTTCTTTATTAAAGTTAATTGTGAAATACTATATAAATTCTTCTTTATTTGTTCACGGAAAATTAATAGATATTTTGTAAAATTAACTCAGATAAAAGAAAAGGAAGTGAACAACATGGAAAACAAACAACAAGCAACACCAAGAAAGAAATTTAAGATGCCTTCTGCGTATACCATCTTATTTCTGATTATCATTCTTGTTGCTATTTTGACTTGGATTATTCCTGCCGGTCAGTATTCAACTGACAAAGCGGGAAACATTATTGCGCATACCTATAAAGCGGTAGCGTCTAATCCTCAGGGAATCTGGGATGTTTTCACGGCTCCGATTTATGGGATGATCGGTAATGATCATACTGAAGGGGCCATCTCAATTTCACTGTTTATTCTGGTAATCGGTGGTTTCTTGGGCGTTGTTAATCAAACCAAAGCATTGGACGACGGCATCTCGTCGGTTGTTTCCAAATACAAAGGCAAGGAAAAGATTTTAATTCCATTATTAATGATCTTATTTGCCCTTGGTGGTTCAACATACGGTATGGCTGAAGAAACCATTGCCTTTTATCCACTACTCATTCCGGTTATGATCGGGGTTGGTTTTGATAAAATGGTGGCTGTCGCAATTGTTCTGGTCGGTTCTCAAGTGGGATGTCTAGCATCAACGGTTAACCCGTTTGCAACGGGGGTTGCTTCACAAACGCTTAACATCTCACCGGGTGATGGCATTCTGTCACGAATTGTGTTGTTAATTATCACTGTTGCAATTAGTATTTTCTACGTTTATCGTTACGCTTCGAAGATTGAAAAGGATCCAGCTCAGTCAATCGTCTTTGATCAAAGAGAAGACGATCTCAAACGATTCGCATTGGATCATAAAGATCAATCCGGTGCAAAGATGTCCGGTCGTCAAAAAGCTGTTCTCTGGTTATTCGGATTAACCTTCCTGCTAATGATTATCGGGTTGATTCCTTGGGATCAAATCAATGCCAAATGGACATTCTTTGCCAGCTTCACTAAGTGGTTGCAAGGTATTCCTGTCTTAGGCGACTTGATTGGGTCAAATCTGGTACCATTCGGTTCCTGGTACTTCACTGAAATTACAACCCTATTCTTCTTGATGTCGGTCATTATTATGTTCGTCTTCAAGATGAAAGAAAGTACCTTTGTAGACTCATTCCTAAACGGTATGGGCGAATTCTTAGGTGTTGCAATCATCGTGGCTGTTGCTCGTGGAATTCAAGTAATCATGAACGACGGAAACATCACTGCAACGGTTCTTCACTGGGGTGAAATGGGGCTTTCAAATCTCGGCTCAGTTGTCTTCATCATTCTTGCTTATATCTTCTACATTCCAATGTCCTTCCTGATTCCATCCACATCCGGCCTTGCTGCCGCTACGATGGGTATCATTGGACCAATGGGTAAGTTTGCCGGCGTTGACCCAAGCCTGGTTGTCACTGCCTATCAAAGCGCCTCTGGTTGGGTTAACTTGATTACCCCAACTTCCGGTGTCGTTATGGGTGCCTTGGCAATCGCCAACGTCAACATCACCGTTTGGTGGAAATTCATGTTCAAGTTAATGATTTACTTGTTCCTGACAACCGCTATCTTCCTTGGTGTTATGGCATTACTGTAATGTAAGATTTAATAAAATTCATTGGTCATCTTTGGTCAATGAATTTTATTGTGTCGCTAAAATTCGACTAATGATAAGTGAATGATCTGATTCTCATTAACAACTCTTTGCGCTAATCAGCCAAAAAATCAAGTCTACATTGTTAACTTAACAGGAGGTCACTATTATGCAAAAAATTGTTACCGAAACACAACAAAATCAAGCTGTCGACGCTTTAAAACGCCTTGTCAGCAAGCCATCCGTTCACGATGACGATACCGTCACAGAGACAACCCCGTTTGGCAAGGGCATCGATGACGCTTTAACAGAGGTTTTAAAGATTGCCGATGAAAATGGCTTTAAGACCTACAAAGATCCAAAAGGTAATTATGGTTATGCAGAAATCGGTTCCGGAGACGAAACATTTGGGATTATCGGCCACGTTGATGTTGTGCCAACCGGTGATCCAAATGATTGGGATCATAACCCCTTTGACGCAACCGTTGTCGATGGCCATATCTTCGGTCGGGGCACCCAAGATGACAAAGGGCCTTCAATGGCAGCCATGTTTGCCGTTAAAGCCCTTGTGGATCAAGGCTACCACTTTAATAAGACGATCCGTTTTATCTTTGGAACCGACGAAGAAACGTTATGGCGTGACATGAAAGTTTATAACAAGAACGAAAAGCCGATTAATTTAGGAATTGCGCCGGATGCAGAATTTCCACTGATTTACGCTGAAAAGGGATTGGAACAAGCCTACTTGGTTGGTCCCGGACAGGACGATCTCACAGTCGACCTACAAGGCGCATTCAATGCAGTTCCTGCAAAAGCCAGTTATAACGGGCCAAAATTAGTAGAAGTTAAGCAGGCACTGGATGTCCACCATTTCAAATATGAGAATAACGGTGCTGACGGTATTACCGTATTGGGCAAGTCCGTTCATGCCATGAATGCACCACAAGGGACCAACGCTGTCTTGAGATTGGCTATCGCATTGGACGAAGTCTTTCCAAGCAAAACCCTTGATTTCCTTGGTAAATTATTCAAAGAGGACGCAACCGGTACCAATGTTTTAGGTAATATCGAAGACAAACAATCGGGGCATCTGACATTTAATATTTCCAGCTTGAAGATTGATAAGCAAGAAACCCGGATGCAAATCGACATGCGGATTCCGGTAACGGTTGACCGCGATGATTTGATTGATAAATTAAAGACCGCCGTTGATCCATACGGGTTACACTACGAAGCATTTGACTATCTGGCACCACTCTACGTGCCAACTGACAGTCACTTGGTCAAAACGTTGATGGCTACCTATAAAGATCTTACCGGAGATGATACTCAGCCACAGATTTCCGGAGGTGCCACTTACGCCCGAACAATGCACAATTGTGTTGCATATGGCGCCATGTTACCCGGCACGCCGGACTTCATGCATCAAGTCAACGAAAACTGGGAACTCAAATCCATGTTCAAAGCCATGGACATCTATGCCGAAGCGATTAAACGACTTTGTGTGGATGATAAATAATAGATACTAACCGGTCATTCAGCACGATTAAAAGGTTCAAGCAAATTTTGCCTGAGCCTTTTTTACTGTCTTTTTATCAACCTATATTGTTATTTTTACACTAATTAGGTACCGAAACAAAATCGTTGACCTTTTTTGTCCAAGGGAATATACTACTCATTGTTAGGTACCTAAGAAAATAATTTGAAGGAGATTTTTATATGACAGACAAAAATGATTTATTGCGAAAAATCTTTGGTTTCCTTCACGGCTCACAACGCCTTGCTCGGCATTCGGCTCGTCCTTACCAGTTAAGAGGACAGCACCGGGTACTGCACGTTTTGGCTAAAGAAGGATCTTTGATTCAATCACAACTAGCTGAAATTTTGGACATTCGTCCATCCTCGCTAACCGAATTATTGTCCAAGTTGGAAGATCGCGGTTTGATCAACCGCACCCCCGACGAAAACGATAAGCGTGTTACCAATGTTTCCCTGACGGATGAAGGTAAAAAAGCAATCGAAAGTGACGACAGCTCTTCCGACGATTTGATTAATTCGATTTTTGATGGTCTTTCCGACGAAGAAATCGACCAATTAAACGGTCTGTTCGATAAATTGAACGGATCACTTAAAGAGAAACTCCCTGCTCGTGATGAACGACCAGATGGTTTTCCAGGTCATCGTCATCACCATCATGGCTTTGGCGGTCCCGGTTTCGGTGGCCCTCATGGTGGACCTCACGGACACGGTTTTGACCGTCCAAGATTCTAAATTAGAATACGCTTAAAAGGTCTTTACAATGATACTTTGACAGCGTGAACGGGACTGAGACAAAAGTAATTTTGTCCAGTCCCGTTTCATTTCATCACGATGATGACACTCTGAAAGTTAACCGCCCTTTTCCCACTCTCTTTTTTATCTAACCGGATTGACACTCACAGATTGAGAAACCACCCGCTTATTCCTTAGATGGGCCTGAGCAGCAGCCAATCTGGCAACCGGTACTCGAAATGGCGAGCACGAAACATACGAAACATCAAGTTGTTCAAAGAATTCAATTGATTTGGGATCGCCACCAATTTCACCACAGACACCGATAGGCAATCTTGGTTTGGTAAAGCGCCCCTTTTCTACCGCCATCTTCATCAGCTGACCGACCCCCTCAACATCAACTGTTTGGAATGGATCGGCCGGTAAAATACCTTGTTTGATATATTCCGGCATAAAAGAACTCACATCATCCCGTGAAAATCCGAATGTCAATTGTGTCAGATCATTTGTGCCAAAACTGAAGAAGTCGGAAACCTCCGCAACTTTATCAGCCGTCAGGCAAGCCCGTGGCATTTCCATCATTGTGCCAACCGTGTATTGCAGACGGGCATTCTTCTCATCAAAGAGCTGTTCAATCTGCTTCACAACTAACTCTCTAACCCAACTCATTTCCGCTTTTGAACCGGTTAACGGAATCATAATATGTGGTTCAATAATCACATTTTCGTCTAACAGTTGCAGGGCAGCACCAATAATTGCCCGAACTTGCATCTGATAGATATCCGGGAAGGTGACCGCCAATCGATCCCCACGATGTCCCAACATTGGGTTCAATTCCTTTAAGGCGTCAACCCGCTGCGCCAGGTACGCTGGTTCGATATCCAGTTGTGCCGCAACTTCATGAATCTCTTTTTCATCATGCGGCAAGAATTCATGTAGAGGTGGATCGAGCAATCGAATTGTTACTGAACGGCCTTCCGATAATTTATACAATCCGTAAAAATCGCCCTGTTGCATGTCCAATAATCGCTTTAGCGGCAACTTTCTTGCTTCGGCATTTTCTGCAATAATTAAACGACGCATCTCGAGTAACCGTTCCGGCTTGAAAAACATATGCTCGGTTCGCGCCAACCCAATGCCGTCAGCATCAAACTTCAAGGCCTGAGAAAAATCTGCCGGCGTATCAGCGTTTGCATAAACACCAAGGTGACTTTCCTGTTTTGCCCATCCCAACAGCGTCGATAAATTCTCATTAACGGCCATATCAGTGGTTTTAATCTGACCGATATAAATGTTACCCTGTGTGCCATCAACTGAAAGCCAATCGCCTTCATGTAACTGATGACCTGAAAATGATGCAGTTTTGTGCTGATAATCCACTTGTAAATGATTGACGCCCACTGTAGCCGGTGTTCCCATTCCCCGCGCTACCACAGCCGCATGAGAAGTCATACCGCCACGCGACGTCACGATTGCTTCACTAACAACCATTCCTTCAATATCTTCCGGGGAGGTATCTTGACGGACCAGAATAACTGCCTGGTGTTTCTCATCATGAGCAGCCTTAGCTGCCTCAGCCGTGAAATAAACGCGACCGGTGGCGGCACCAGGAGAAGCCGGCAAGCCACTGGCGACAATGTCATTTTTAGCAAGCTCCTGCTCATCGAATTCGGGATAAAGAATTGCCTGTACGGACTCTGGTTTAATCCGCATAAGTGCCTCCTGCCTGGAAATCAGGCCCTCATCAACCATATCCACAGCAATCTTAACGGCAGCTGTTGGCGTACGTTTACCATCCCTGGCCTGAAGCATATAAAGCTTCCCGTTTTCAATTGTAAATTCCAAATCTTGCATATCACGATAATAAAATTCAAGCTTGGCCGCAATTGCTACAAATTGCTCATAGAGATGCGGCATTGTTTCCCTTAATGTACTGATTGGCTGCGGTGTTCGAATCCCAGCAACTACATCTTCTCCCTGCGCATTCAATAGGTACTCACCAAATAACTGTTTTTCCCCAGTAGCAGGATCTCTGGTAAAGGCCACACCGGTGCCGGAATCTTTGCCGGCATTTCCGAAGACCATCATCTGCACATTAACGGCGGTCCCTAAAAAGCTGGGAATATTATTCTCACGACGATAAATTTTGGCCCGATGATTATTCCATGATTCAAATACCGAGTTAATGGCTGCCAATAACTGTTCTGTAGGGTCTTGAGGAAATTCCCGATGCAACTCATTCATATAAATCTTTTTGAATTCGCTTACAATTTGTTTTAAATCATCGGTGGTTAGATCCAAATCAGATTGATAGTGATTTTGTTGTTTCAAATTCTCAATGACCATATCAAAAGTTGCTTCCGAAATACCTTCGACCACGTTGCCAAACATGGCCAATAGCCGGCGATAACTGTCATAGGCAAATCGTTCATTAGCCGTTATTTTAGCAAGAGCTGCCACTGTCTGATCGTTTAGCCCAATATTTAAAATCGTATCCATCATACCGGGCATTGAAATTGCGGCTCCAGAGCGAACCGATACCAGTAATGGTGCGCTTGGACTGTCAAAGCTTTTACCGACCTTTTGGCTTAACTGATCCAGTGCTTCTTTTATTTGATCTAAATTATCATCATTTAATTGATTGTGATTCTTATAAAAGGCGTTGCAGGCTTCTGTTGAAATTGTAAAACCACTTGGCACCGGAAACCCCAGATTGGTCATTTGAGCCAAATTAGCTCCCTTTCCGCCTAATAAACGACGCATATCCTTATTGCTTTCTTCAAACGTATAAATATATTTCATTCTATTACGCCCTTTCTCAATTCACTAAAACATTTCATTAAGTGTCATTATCATATATGAGACGTTCTAATAATGCAAGTCGTCCTTAAAGGAACGTTTTAATAAAGTGTCGATCAAGGCTCGTCACTCTGCGTTTTATAACAATCAAAAAAATATTTTAATCAATCTATTAAGAATCAATAAGACGTTTTATTTAACTTATTTTATGATATGATAAACTTGTCAATTAAATGCTTGTCAACAGACCTCAATTTAAAATTTGGAGAGATTACTTTGGAATTAACCCCACGTCAAGAACAAATTATCAACATTGTCAAAACAGCGCAACCGATTACCAGCCAAAGAATTGCCGACAAACTCCAGCTCAGCATGCCGACAATTCGAACCGATTTGAGACTTTTAACGGCTTTCGGTATTTTGGATGCCAAGCCTAAAATCGGCTACACCTATGATGAATCACCGGACAAGGTTTTAAATTACCAGCAATTATTTGAAACGTCTATTTCAGAAATTCTCCAAAAACCAACTAAGATCATGGAAGCGGCTACCTTGACAGAAGCCGTTAACACCCTCTTTATCGAAGATGTTGGCTCACTATATGTGGTAGATGAACATCTTCATTTGGTCGGTCTTATTTCACGTAAGGATTTACTACGGGCAACACTAAACAACACAAACGCTTCCTTAACGCTCGCAAGCACCGTGATGACACGAATGCCCAACATCTTCACTGTCACGCCGGATATGCCAATTATTAAAGCCGGTCAACTATTACTGGATCGAAAAGTAGATTCACTCCCTGTGGTTGACCAAAATGATCATCAAAAAGTCATCGGCAAAATTACTAAAAATCGCATTTTCCAGCATTTTATCAAAATCGGGTTAGCAAAAAAATAGGATGATATCAATCTGACAATATGCCAGAATTGATGTCATCCTATTTTGCGAAACAACTATTAATTTTTAATCTTAAGAGATAATAGCTAACCCAATCTTACTTTTGATAGAACCATCCCGCGTAATGTTTTGTCCATTTTAACTGGCCATTGACTAAATGACTGCTTTTATACGAAATTCTGGTTTTACCCTGGTATGGGCCAAACATCATTCTCAGATACGTCTGACCACCGTTCTTATAAGTTCCTTTAACTAAATAGGAAACCGGCGTACTTCGCCGGTAAGACACCTTTTCAATGGTAGTCGTCGACTTCGGCAATGTCTTAATCGTCACACCCTTGGCATCAACAGACAAAGTGGGATAAAAGCCCCCGTTTTTGGAATACCGGGACGTAAACGTTCCCTTCAAAATTTTAGGCATCCCGCTTGTCCATTTTGCCGCCATCGTTGGCGTTTGTAGTGCAATGACACCACCTAACGCAATCATCGAAGTCACTAAAACCCTGTATATTTTTTTATCCTGCATTCAACTCACCCCTCACATAGCATCATACCATGTCAGGAATCATTAGGATTAATAAAGTCATTGGCAAAATAATCTACTCATCTAATGAACATTCCAAATAAATCGTGCCGGCAACCGGATTATAACGGTAAGGCGCAATCTCTTTAAAGCCGGCTTCCCGATAAATCTTCTGGGCCGCTTTCATTTGAGGAATCGTATCCAGACGAACGGTTTTATATCCCATGCTCTGGGCGCTTGCCAAAATTCTGGCAACCAATTCATGACCGAGTCCCAGGCTTCGAAACTGCGTTCTAACATATAACCGCTTCATTTCCGCAACCCCGGATTCAAACCGATGGATTGCAATGCCGCCGGCCAACTGTTGATCAACGTATGCCAAAATTAGGTCACCCGTTGATCCCCCATACCGTTTGGGTAATTCATTCAACTCATCGTCAAAGTTTTGAAAGCTTAAATCCATATGCAATGACTGACCATATTCAATAAATAACGCCTTGGCAATTTCGAAATCACGCGACGTTTTGGCATGTCGATAAGTAATCTGTGCATTTGGTTGTTCCATAAGATCCCTCCATATCTGAATATTAGGGGCCATTTTACAATAAGGACGATGAAAAAATCAAGGTTGTGTTGAAGGCCGTTCAGCTGTCCAAGTGCGTCTTCACTTTTTGTCTTGTCCCGTCACATCTTCGGAAACTTCATGCAATTTCTTGTCCAACGCCAATTTTGCTTCATGTTCTCTTTCACTGGCTGCCTTTTGTGGCAAAATCAAATTCAAAACAATGCCAATGACTGTTGCAAAGGCCAATCCTGTAAATTGAAATTTACCAAGTTGAAGATAGGCATTCCCAATGCCGATCACCATCACCGTTGAGGCAATCATCAAGTTTCGTTTTAAGCCCATATCAATCTTGTTTTCAACCATGACCTGAATGCCGGCAGTCGCAATCGTACCAAACAGCAGGAAGCTGATCCCGCCAATAACCGGTAACGGCATCTGCATGATCAATACATTCAATTTGTTCACAAAAGCAAACAGGATAGCAAACCCGGCAGCTCCCATTAACACATAAACACTGTGGATTTTGGTAATGGCCATAACCCCAATATTTTCACCATAACTGGTCATGGCGGGCGCACCAACCAAACCGGCAAACAGTGAAGCTGCACCATCACCGGCCAAGGTTCTGTTCAAACCCGGATCCTTGAAGAAGTCCCGATTGGTTAATTCGTCCAAGACCATAATATGACCCATGTGCTCTGTCATCGTGACAAACGCAATTGGCGTGATCGATAAAATTGCTGCCCAATCAAGTTTAAAATGATAAGACAAACCGGGAATTTCAAAGGCCGGCATTTTAAACCACGGGGCAACCGCGATCGCATGCAGATTCACCAATCCGAAAATCGCTGAAATGACATAACCACAAACAATAGCAAGTAAAACGGGAATCAGCCCAATAAAGCCCTTAAAGAGCATGTTGAATCCGATTGCCAAAAATAATGTGACCAATGCAATAATGAAATATTCCAAATTATAATGTGTGCCTTTCATCATGGCATCTTTAGCGGCACTACCGGCAAGTGAGAGCCCAATCACCATCACAATGGGGCCAACCACAATTGGTGGCAATATCTTATCTACCCAATCCGAACCAATCGCCCAGATAATGCCGGCAACAATCATATAAACAATTCCGACACCAACAATTCCTTGACCGACCGCCGGATAGCCGGCGGTATGCATTAGCGCATACATTGGTGTAATAAAGGCAAAACTTGATCCCATGTAAGCCGGGATCTTTCGTTGCGTAATCATAATATGTAGCAATGTTCCGACACCGGAAGCAAACAACGCAATACTTGGACTTAAACCAACCAGTAAAGGCACAATTACCGTTGACCCAAACATTGAAAACATGTGTTGAAGAGAAAGGCCAACCCACGGCCAGAACGGCGGCATATCGTGAATATCCAAAATTGCGCGGTCATCATGAAACTCATTTTTATCTGCCATTATTGTTAAACACCCCTTATATATTTTGGAACATTCACTCATCAAAAAATCCATCATCCCCGGGATTACCAGTAAGATGATGGATTTTAATTCAGGTCAATAACCCGATTTAAATGTCGTATTCTTACTGGCCTCACGGGACCGGAGTTAAAGATCTTAACGTTCAAATTAAATTATAGTATAGCGAAGAGTGGGATTCAAGGCGGTTATCTGTTAGCCATATAAACAACCGATCAAATAGTTATGGTCCGATTGCCTATAAAGCCGGAAATTGTTTTGAATACGATGCTTTATCCAAGCACCCCAACCTACTCTTCAATCAGTCTTCGACAGACTTCCGTCATGGAACGAAACTTGATTTGCGGCGGCATCACTTCATCGGGTTCGTCATAACTGCTCCCCCGAACATCTCCGTTATATCGATTTAATTCCGACGTATTAAAGTGTTTTTCAATTCCCTGTTTGGGCAGTCCGAACTGTAAAGCGCCCTGATAATTAACAAACATGCCGACTTTTTCAAAATATTTTGGCAGATGATTAATTCGCAGATAGGTTTGCAACTCTTCAGGGTCATGTTTTACCAATTCCCTGACAAAAGTGGAAATACAGTCCGGTCGGGTCTCGGGCAGAAAATCATTTAATCCGGCAATTAATGGAAAACCGTCTTTTTCAGTCGAATGGTCAATCAAAAAGAAACGTTCAAAATCTGCGGTGACTGTTTGCATCTCTTTATTAGCAATTTGCCAATGCTCTCCGATATGCACCAAGATCCGTCTGCCACGGGGAAATCCCAAAGGAATTGCCAGCCCCAATGGCTCATCGGATTGATTCACTGCCGCAATACCACCATAAAGCCTCTCCGTTGCATGCTCATCCTGAATGATATCCAATGGCACACCAGAATAAACTTTTTCCAGGCTAACCAACATATTCATATAACTAATGTCTTTACCAACAGGTGTAAAACCAACGTCAAGAAATAGTCGGCTTTGTGCAAGTTGTTCTTTTGAAAAATCATCGTCAAAATGAAGTGAGTCTCCCATTGCCAAAGTAGGCAGATAAAACATAATGCCGTCATTTTCAAGCATCATTTCCCGGTACTCAGGTGTTGTCCGGCTCACCACGACCCGATCAGAAAAACTATTCACACGTGTAATCAGTGAATCAATCGCATCATCCATTTTCGGGCGAATCTTTTCAAAATTAGGATTGTCAAAAACTGAATCGGTCATAAAATCTCCTCATTATGCTATATCCGATTAACCGATTTTATGATCGTTATAATCGAATTTTCTCTTTCCAAAAGTTCAATATTCAATTTATCTTTAATGAGTATATCTGGATTGAGAGAATTGTGCAACGCTGGGGATATTCCGGGTGTTAACCGCTTTGCCTCACACACTTTTTTAGGACTGCTCCTCAAAGCAACGTTCTGCATGTAAGGGATTGATTTCAAAAATCCAGAACCGGGATTTTCCAAATCAACGCCTTACACTCCGAACGTTAACCGCTTTGATCCGCACACTATACTTAGGACTGCTCCTCAAAGCAACACCACTCCATATAAGGGATTGATTCGAAAAATCCAAACCCGGGATTTCTCCAATCAATCCCTTATATTCCGGGTGTTAACCGCTTTGCCTCACACACTTTTTTCCATATCAATATGCGGAATATCATCCTCCAAATACACGTCACTTACATCATGAAATCCAAATGAATGATAGAAATCTTTCAAATAGGCTTGCCCTGCCAACACAATCTTGTTAGCATTTGGTATTAATCGAACAGATTCTTCGAGTGCTTTTTGAACCAGCTGTTTTGCCAACCCCTTACCACGATAATCCTTGGCAACAATCACTCTGCCGATCCTGGCAATAGTTTCTTTCTCGTCTGGAATAATTCTCAGGTAAGCCATCAGGTCTCCTGTATCATCTCTAAAAGTTAAATGATAGGAAATCAAGTCATCATCATCAACTTCTTGGTAAGGACATTTCTGTTCAACCACAAAAACTGCAACCCTTAATTTATAAATATCGAATAATTCTCTGTTCGTTAATTCGCTGAATGTCTTTGTTTCAATTTTGGTCACGATTCGAATCCTCCTATAATAAGTACAACGTTTTCTCTTTCTGTTATAATATATTCGACTAGGTTAACTTGCAAGATAACTGTAAGAATGAGGTATTGATGTGAATAAGCATGACAATGAACCACAGTATAAAAAATATGATTTCAACTCGGAGCAAACCCGCAGCAGTCAGCGTAAAAGACAATATAGCGGCTGGTGGTTTGCGCTTCTGATACTAATTATTGCGCTTGGAATTGCAGTTTCACTCAGCTGGTTCTTAACAAGGGACAGTAGCAAGTCGTCAAACCGTTCCTCGACAAACAATATCAGCCGAACGATTAAAAAGTCGGAAAGTGCCTTGAAGAACCGAAAAACCAAAGGCGCTCTGACAAGTAAGCTGGAAAGCAATCGTGTTAATTCGTTCAAAAAGCAACTGAATCAGGCTGATAACAACGGGATAACCAGGCAACAGCGCTCTCAATTACAAGAAAGGATTAATCAGGAATCCAATCAATCAGTTAAAAGCAAGGAACAAAGTCTGTTAAATCAAACGCAAAGCAGATCTAATCAACCACCAAAAAAGCCCAAAGCTGCAGATCCCTTTGCGACAAGCCACACCTTTTCATCTATTCAAGACGCTAAGAATTGGGCCAATGCAACAAAGGAAGAGTGGTTGAAAGCCGGCTATGTTAACTATACAATTACATCAAACGGTCAGGGATATTATACATTAAAATTTGTCAAATAAGGAACTTCTTACATCTACTCGTGATTAATCCCAAACCGGTACTGGTTAAGTTCATGTCTATTTTGACACAAATTAAACGCAATTCATTTTCTTAACCTGTAGAAAGACTTATGATGATATTGAAAGGGTGATGAAGAATGGACATCAAAGTGCCACTTACAAAGGGCTTTTTGCCCGATAAATACGCAAAGCATACTGCCCCGGCTAATATTGCCAATGGCAGTCCAATTATTTCGTTTCCAATTCAAATTACAGGTGTTCCAAAAGAAGCTAAATCGTTAGCTTTAACATTGATTGATTGGGATGCTGTTCCGGTCAGCGGATTTCCATGGATCCATTGGATCGCTGCAAATATTTCGCCGGATGTTTTGGAAATTCCTGAAGATAATAGTCGAAACCTGACTGTCCCGATGGTTCAGGGCCGTAATAGTACTGCCGGCGGATTAGTTGGTAACAACGATCCCGATACTGCTTGGCATTACAATGGACCAAATCCCCCTGATAAGGTTCACAATTATCATTTATCAGTCTTCGCATTAGATAGTGAACTTCCATTGAAAAATGGGTTTTGGCTTAATGAACTCCAAGATGCAATGAGAGGACATATTTTAGATACTGCAGAAATTGTCCTGCCAAGCCAAAATTAGTTTTTTGGATCTCATCAGAGGTGTTTAATCACAACTATTTTGTGTTCCAGCTAAAACAAACTAAATTAGTGATATAATAAACATATTAATTTATCGCAAGGGGGCCGCTTCTTATGGAAGCCAATTATAAAACCATCTTGGTACCTGTTGATGGATCCAAACAAGCTGAAGATGCATTAGCTAAAGGTGCTTTAATCGCAAAAAACAACAATGGCCATTTGGACGTCCTTCACGTCCTTAGCACAACCCAATACGGCTACAACTATGGTGGAATGGTTGATGGCGATGTCATCAATAACTTAGTTGAAGATACCACCGATTATCTTAACAAGCTGATTGCTCGTGTTAAAAAGGATGCGGGAATCGACGATATCAACATTCATATCCGTTTCGGCAATCCAAAGACAGTCATTGCTTTTGAATTTCCCCGTGATCATAAATCTGACCTGATCGTTATTGGTGCAACCGGTATGAGTCGTCTTCAACGCGTACTTGAAGGATCGGTTTCTTCATTTGTTAATCGCAACGCTCACTGTGATGTCATGGTTGCACGTACGAATCAAAAGAATGAACCATCGGTACCGGAAAAGAAATAGGATCATTTTTGAAGCATGTCCAACTAAATATCAATGCAGAATTAAAAGTAAGGCAATTTTCTGTTGTCTTACTTTTTTATTGCTCTCATCTCAAAATAGGTTTCCAGAGTGTCTTTTCTTTATCCGCCTCCTTCAATCAGGTATGATGAAATTAGTTATGTAAGCGCTATATATTGATTGGAGGAATGATGTATGAAAGTGCTAGTTATTGGCGGTATCGCGGGCGGCCCTTCGTTTGCAACCCGTTTGCGCCGAATCAATGAAAATGCTGAAATTATTATTTTTGAGCGTGGTGCAGCAATTTCTGTTGCCAGTTGTGCCCTTCCCTACTATTTGGGTGGTTTGATTAGAAACCGATCAGCAGTTATTGAACGAACCCCGGAAATTTTGAAGCAAAAAAATAACATCGACGTTCGTCTGTATAACGAAGTAACTTCAATCGATCCCGATAAAAAGGTTGTCCATGTCATTGACCATCAAAATGATCAAACCTATACGGAAAATTATGACAAACTCATTATTTCAACCGGAGCAAGTCCTTCCGTACCAGCGATTAAGGGTATCGATAAAGCCGATGATGCCTTTGTTTTACGTGCGATTACCGATGCTGACAAGATCAAGCATTTTTTAGATACCCGTCATCCAAAACGCGTCACAATCCTGGGCGCCGGCACTATCGGAATTGAAGTTGCCGAAAGCTTTGTTAACAATAATATGGATGTGACAATCGTTGAACAATCCGATCAAGTCGCGGCACCTTTTGATACTGAAATTGCCGATATTGTGGCTCAAGAACTCGATGAAAAAGGCGTTCACGTTCTGCTCAACCATACCATCAAAGAAATCACCGATAATGGCAAAACCCTAATTTTCGATGATGGGTCAGCTCACCATACCGATATGTTATTTTTGGGTACTGGTGTCCAACCCAACAGTCAGGTTGCCGGTGCCGCTGGAGTTAAATTATCAGATGATCAACACATCATTGTCGATCATCATTTAAAAACAAATTTACCTGATATCTATGCAATCGGGGATGTTGTTGAAACCACCAGTATCATTACCGGCCAACCAATTCCAAGTCTGTTGTCAAGTGCCGCCAATCGGCAAGGACATTTATTGGCAGACATTCTAAATGGTAGTCCTTTGGAATATAAGGGATTCATTGGCGCAGGTGTATCCAAGTTCTTTGACTTAACCGTCAGCTACGTTGGTTACACGGAACAAGCGTTGCAGCAATCCGGGATTAATGACTATCGCTCGGTCTTTATTACCCCGTTTGATCACGCCTACTTCTTCCCAAATGCTGATCGGGTCAACTTTAAACTGCTTTACCAGGACAAGACCGGTAAGATTCTTGGCGGTCAAGCGGTCGGAAGAAACGGTATTGATAAACGAATCTCTCAACTTTCAGTTGCGATCACCGGTAATTTAAATGTAGCCGACCTGCCATCCCTTGAGATCCCTTACTCGCCACCATATTCATCAACCAGGGATGTTTTGAATATTGCAGGTTACGTTGCAATTAATCAATTGACCAACCGAACAGCAACCATCAAACTCGCCGATATCCCGCAAGACGATCTTAATAACGCCTTTTTCCTGGATATTCGTGAAGCTGGTAAGCCTGAAGCCGGTTCGATCAAGCCAACCCTTAATATTCCGTTGTCAGATCTTCGTGACCGAATCAATGAGGTTCCAACGGATAAGAAAGTCTATATTACCTTTAGAAAAGGCTTGGGTCCCTATAATGCATCACGTATTTTAGCCGGTAAGGGAATCAAAGCAATTATGATTGAAGAATAATTGCTTTAAAAAAGTAAAAGTAGTCGTCACCAATCTCTTCTCAGAGTATTTTATACGAATCTAAAAGTCCTTTTAATAAAAGGACTTTTTTATGTTACGTTTTATGACATTCAGGTGGCGATTATATGACTCTTTTTCAAAAAGATAACAGTACGCCCAGTATCAATTATCGTTAAATCTTAACGCTTTATTGTAATAACACCATCATGTTTTTCATGAAAAAGCATTGAAAGCACAGCTTCTGCAGCGTATGATCATGTTTAAGATCTTCAAGTTCGTTTAAAGATCAGGCGGCTATAAATAAGATCACCAATGTCATACTTTCTGACAGGGGTGATGCAAGCAGGCGGCAGGCTTGTCAAAATTGAATAAAGAGGTGTTTTGTAATGATGAAAATACTTGTGAAGAAAACTGACCAAGCATCTACAAAATCATTCAATGTTGCCAAGTCTGCTGATCAGCTGATGGTTACGCCTGACGCAGATATTTCGACAGGCCAGGCCGTACTTTTAGGCCTACAGCATTTATTGGCGATGGACGTTTATGTAGTGCCAATCATCATCGCCGGAATGTTGAGCTTACCACTAGCAAACAAAATGGGATTAATTCAAGCGACCTTTTTAGCAGCTGGTGTTGGAACGATCCTGCAAACCGGTGTTTTTATGAAGATGCCAGTCACTCAAGGTGCATCATTTGTGCCACTTGGTGCACTTGCTGGAATTTATATGGCAGCCGGACGCGGTACCATAGGAATGGCAACTATCTTTGGATCACTTATCGTTGGTGCATTTTTTGTACTGTTCTTGGGATTCACACGTGCAGTGCCCAAACTGATTCATAAATTTGTCCCTTCCCTAGTTGGTGGCACCATTATCACAAACGTGGGCCTATCATTAATCCCCTCGGCTCTCAATGATAATATCTTTCAAGCAAGCGGAAATTTAAACACAAATGTCTTGTTGGGTATGATTACTGCAGGCGCTTTAGTATTCTGTGTGATTATCAGTTTGCATTTTCCACAGTACAATCGTATTTTTCGATTAGGCTCAATTTTAATTGCACTAACTGTTGGTACAATTGCCGCAGCTCTAATGGGACAATTTTCATTTAAATCAGTTCTCACTGCGCCGTGGTTCAGCTTACCCAAATTCTCCTTAACCAGTTATGGACTTCACTTCTCACTTTCGCCAATTTTAACCATGCTGATTATCTACATGGTATTGATGACCGAAACGACAGGTACTTGGTTTGCCGTTTCAGCGGTTACTGGCACTAAATTAACGCCCCAGCGTATCAACCGCGGTGTCTTTGGAGAAGGCATTTCATGCCTGGTATCCGCTTTGGTCGGTTCCACACCGGTTACAGGATATTCAACAAACGCGGGCATTATTTCAATCACCGGGGTTGCCAGTAAGAAGGCCTTTATCAGTGCCGGTGTTTGGTTCATTCTCTTTAGCTTTGTTGGCAAATTGTCTGCCCTTTTGGCAGCAATTCCTTCAGCGGTTATCGGCGGTGTCTTTGCGATTATCTGTTCAACGATTATGCTGAATGGCCTAAGAGTGGTGAGTCAAAGTCATTTTGCCGAACGCGATCTCTATATCTTGGGAATCCCCATCATCCTAACATTAGCCTTGGTCTTAATGCCAAGTAGTTTAAAAAACGAAGTCCCAACATTTGCGCAATACTTACTGGATTCACCAATTGCCACAGCAGCCATTACTGCAATTGTTTTAAATCAACTATTACCCGAAAATTCACAACCAAAATTATCAAAAACAGCAAGATAGGAGTGTTTATATAGATGGAAAATATTAATATCGATCAGTTTATGTCCCTGGCAGCAAAAGAAGCTGAAAATAATTTAAGAACCGGAGACGGCGGCCCATTTGGAGCTGTCATTGCAAATGGCCAAGACATTTTAGTCACAGCTCACAACCAAGTTTTAAAAGATCAGGATCCAACTGCCCATGCGGAAATTACCGCGATCCGAAAAGCTACCAAAAAGCTTGGCAGTTATGATTTAAGCGGCTATACCCTGTATACGTCATGCTACCCATGTCCAATGTGTCTTGGTGCGATCATTTGGTCCAACATAAAAGTTGCTTATTATGGTAATACAGCAAAGGATGCTGCTAAAATCGGATTCCGCGATGACTATATTTATGATTTTATCAAAAACAGTGGTCGAAATGAAAACGTCTTGGATTTAAGACCAAGCCATAGAGATCTGACCATTAAAGCATTTAATGAGTTCAGTGACCAGAGAACAAAGGTCATTTACTAGTGTGTGGATCAAAGCGATTAGCACCCGGAATATAAGGCGTTGATTGGAGAAATCCCGGGTTTGGATTTTTCGAATCAATCCCTTATATGGAGTGGTGCTGCTTTGAGGAACAGTCCTAGAAAAGTGTGTGGATCAAAGCGGTTATCGTTCGGAGTGTAAGGCGTCCCTTTTAAGAATCCCGGGTTTGGATTTTTAAAAGGGATCCCTTACATGTAGAACGATGCTTTGAGGAACAGTCCTAGAAAAATGCATAGATCAAAGCTATCATATCGATAGATAAAGCCAAGATAGGGAGGCATCCTTATCTTGGCTTTTTATCATTTTTCACTTTCATAGCCTTTCAAATCGTTTGTTAATTAAGTTGCAATCCTTCTCATAATTGACTAAAATTATTCTTAACACTGAACGGAGGAACACTATGGATTCAAAAAATACCACAAAGATTAATCTGTTTCAATTAGTCATGCTGGCACTCGGATCACTCATTGGATCAGGATGGCTGTTTGGTTCCTGGGAAGCATCCAGAATTGCCGGACCCGCCTCAATTATTTCCTGGATTATTGGTGGCTTGGTCATTGGTGCGGTAGCCTATGATTATGTTGAAATCGGTGCAATGTTTCCCGAAGCCGGTGGGATGAGCAAATACGCCCAATATTCACACGGACCGCTCTTGGGATTTATTGCTGCTTGGGCAAACTGGATCTCACTAATCACGTTAATCCCGATTGAAGCAGTTGCAGCCGTTCAATACATGAGTACATGGCCCTGGTCGTGGGCAAACTGGACGCATCAATTTTTAAAAGACGGCACGATCACCAATTCCGGATTATTGGTTGTTTTTGGCTTTATCCTTATTTTTACATTGCTAAACTACTGGTCGGTCAGAATACTGACCAGATTTACAAGCCTAATTTCTATTTTCAAAATTGGTGTTCCGACTTTAACCATTGTTATGTTAACGATTTCAGGGTTCCATCCTCAAAACTATGGGCAGTCATGGCATGATTTTATGCCTTATGGAACGGCATCGGTCTTTGCGGCAACCTCCGTTGCAGGCATTATCTTTTCATTTAATGCTTTTCAAACCGTTATTAACATGGGAAGTGAAATTAAAAATTCCCGTAAAAATATTGGTCGTGGTATTGCAATCTCACTATTGATCAGTGGTGTCCTCTACATCATTTTACAAAGTACTTTTATTACCGCCATTGATCCGGCAATGATTGCAAAATCCGGTTGGCACGGTATCCAATTTAACTCGCCCTTTGCCGATCTTGCAATTTTGCTTGGTATTCACTGGTTATCCGTTTTGCTTTACATGGACGCCTTTGTCTCCCCTTTTGGAACCGGTGTTTCATTTGTCGCGTCAACTGCACGGGCGCTTTACGCAATGGAAGGCAATCACCATATCCCAAGCTTTATCGGCAGAATCAACATCACCTATGGCATCCCTCGAGTCGCCATCATCGTCGATACCATTCTAAGCATGGTCATGGTTTCTATTTTTCGATCGTGGGCAGTACTGGCAACCGTAATCTGTACATCGACTCTAATTGCCTACCTAACCGGGCCGGTCACCGCTGTTTCATTTCGAAAAATGGGGCCTGATTTTAAACGACCGGTGAAATTAAAGCACCTTGGTTGGATGGCACCTTTTTCTTTTGTATTGGCATCCTTAGCAACTTATTGGGCGATGTGGCCAACCACCATTGAAGTTATTTTAATTATTATTTTGGGTCTGCCCTTTTATTTCTACTATGAATATAAAGCCGGTTTTGTTAATACACGTAAAGCTTTTTGGTCCAGTCTTTGGATGATCGTTTATCTCATCTTTATCTCCGTTATTTCATACGCCGGAAGCCATCAATTTAACGGGATGAACTGGATTCCGTATCCTGTTGATTTTATCGTCATCATCATTGCCTCTTTAGGCTTTTATTATTGGGGCATTCATAGTTGGCAAATTTTTCCGGATTATTATCAGGCAAAAAAATTGAACGAGACCGTTAAACCGGAAGAAAATGACTCAACCTATTGACACGAAAAACGTGGCATTCAAAATAAATTCCTGTCAGGCAGGCATTTTGCACATTATCATATAAAAATACAATTTCGATACTATTCCTAAAAAAGTATAAAATCTTCTCCTGACTATCATGATAGTCACCAATCGACTTTTTTCATTTTACTTCATTTGCAATAATTTTCTCATTTGTTACACTGGTTGTCATTGCAAATAGGAGGTACAAATGGATTCTGACAAAACGACTAAGATTGGATTATTTCAACTTGTAATGTTAACGCTTGGTTCCTTAATTGGATCAGGCTGGCTTTTCGGTTCTTGGGAAGCTTCGAAAATAGCAGGCCCCGCTGCTATTATTTCATGGGTCATCGGGGGTGCGGTCATTGCCGCAATTGCTTACGATTATGTTGAACTTGGCGCAATGTTTCCGGAAGCCGGCGGGATGAGCCGATACGCACAATATTCCCACGGACCGCTTCTGGGATTTATTTCTTCATGGGCCAATTGGATTTCATTAATTACGTTAATTCCAATAGAGGCCGTTGCTGCCGTTCAATACATGAGTTCATGGCCGTGGTCGTGGGCAAACTGGACCCATCAATTCTTGAAAAATGGCACCATTACCACAGCAGGCTTAATGGTGGTTTTCTTATTCATGTTGGTTTTCACTCTTTTGAACTTCTGGTCAGTTAAAATTCTAACCAGTTTTACCAGTTTAATCTCGGTTTTTAAGATCGGGGTACCAACGCTAACCATTATTATGCTGACAATTGCCAGCTTTCATCCCGAAAACTATGGCCATTCACTCCACGAATTTATGCCATACGGGTCAGCACCGATTTTTGCGGCTACGTCATCAGCCGGTATTATTTTCTCGTTCAATGCCTTTCAAACGGTTATTAATATGGGAAGTGAAATCGAAAACCCAAAGAAAAATATCGGTCATGGCATTTTCATTTCACTTTTGATTAGTGGGATTATCTACATTGTCCTTCAAAGTGTCTTTATAACGGCAATTAAGCCATCCGCAGTTGCAGCACACGGCTGGAGTGGTATTAACTTCAATTCACCATTTGCCGACTTGGCAATTATGCTGGGAATCCGCTGGTTATCCGTTTTGCTTTACATGGATGCCTTCGTTTCTCCCGTCGGAACCGGTGTCTCGTTTGCCGCATCAACAGGCCGAGCACTTTACGCGATGGAAAGTAACCAGCATATTCCGAGTTTCGTAGGTAAGATCAATCAAAAATATGGGATTCCCCGGGTTGCGATGATTGTTAACCTGGTTTTAAGTATGCTGATGGTTTCTGTATTTAGATCATGGGCAACCTTGGCAACGGTTATCTGTACGTCAACCTTAATTGCGTACTTAACCGGGCCGGTAACAGCGGTTGCCTTTCGAAAATTGGCCCCAGATTTTAAACGTCCTGTTAAGTTAAAGCATTTAAATTGGATGGCACCACTTTCGTTTGTCTTGGCTTCACTTGCCGTATATTGGGCAATGTGGCCAACAACCGTTGAAGTTATTTTGGTTATTTTATTAGGATTACCATTCTATTTTTACTACGAGTACCGGGCTGGTTATGTGAATACCCGGAAAGCATTTTGGTCAAGTATGTGGATGATTTTTTATCTCATTTTCATTTCAATCATGTCCTACATTGGCAGTCACCAATTTAACGGTATCAATTGGATCCCGTATCCTTGGGACTTTGTCGTTATTATTATTGCATCCCTTGGCTTTTATTATTGGGGAATCAAGAGTGCTCACGTCTTCCCGGACTTTTATCAGGCCAAGGAATTAAATGATACGGTAAAAGAATAGTCAATATAATTTATAACAACGAATCATTTTTGAGCCTATAACCAAAAAGCGTCAAATTGTCTATCTTCAGATCCTTCTGAATAGTCAATTTGACGCTTTTTAAGTAAACATTGTCCTCCCAAGGCAATTCCTATCATACAACGATAATCCGTTAAAAATAAAGGACGCTAAGCAAGATGACCACCCCGCTGGACAAATCTTCCTCATCATCTGTAAGCCTTTAACCACAAAAAAAGGAAGTTGAGATAAATATGACTTCATCGCAACTTCCCTTAGGCATATAAGTGCCCCTGCCAAGGTTCTTTTATCATAACACCTATTTGGCATTCAGGTGTTACTTCAGTCGTTCAAATAATCATTTTGGGAAGAATTTCCCACCTGTCAGATTACACCCACTGTCCTTATCCTTAAGACAATTCATTGATTAAGAAAATATTTCAAACACCCCATAACTATTGGCAAATCATTAACCACGTGTTATATTAAGGACATTGGAGGATGATAGATATGAATATGACTAAATTCGCAACAAAAGCTTCTATTACATTGGGGGCAGCTTTAGGATTAGGCTTGTTTATTGCACAACAACCTGCACACGCTGCTACTTGGCACAAGGGAACACCTTCAGCCGTTCGGGGAACTTGGAAAACAAAATCAACAAGTATCGCCGTTGGTTCAAAAAAGCAAACGGCTTATGACAAGGTAACCATCGCCAAAAATGCACTTTCCGATTATTCCTACACTGGTAAAAATAAATTAGGAATGAAAGGCACATCAGCAAAATACGCCGTGACCGGAAAATATACCTACATAATTAAGGCCAAGGTTGCAAAGAATGTGACACTTACTCTTCACGTTAAAAAATCAAGTAGTAAAGTGATTGTTATCGGTAATGGTACAAAGAATACCAACCCTGCTAAATATTACAAGGCTTAAGCTGGCAAAAAAGATTCTACTCCTCACTTTGTGTTGGAGCGGAATCTTTTTTGTTAGATGAATGGTTGAATTTTTGCTGACAAGGTTGGCAAGCCCACTAACTGGTGCTATATTAGGAGAATTGGGAGGTGAGTATTTTAAGATGAATCAATCAGTCAGGAAAAGTATAGTCGTTTTTGTAACAGCATTTATATTGACAGTAGTTTTTACACCATTAGCCAGTCACGCGGATACTTGGCACAAAGGAACACCAACCGCCCTTCGAGGTAATTGGAAGTCAAACGCCAAAACAGAGTCAACTGCCAGTGGCAAAGAAATCGTATATTATACACTATCATTTAGTAAGACAGCCGTCGGTAATTCAGCTACAATCAATGGAAAAACACTGCAGTTTAGACTTCACGCTGTCGATTATCAAAAAATCAGCAAGCAAACCTATCTGATCCGAACACTATTCACAGATAATCAAAATGGCATTTTAACCGTTAAACAAACCGGTAAGAAGAAAATCGTTGTCGGTAACGGCACTAACAATACAGATAAAGAATCCTACTATAAAATGGACAAGTAAGAAGAACGGCTATGATCAGCCGCCTTTTTAATACCTGTCCATTTTTTGTTATTCAATTAAACCGGCCACGATTAACATAAGCCAATTTCCAAATGTCTATTTAAAGAAATCGAGCATCAATTTACAGAAAAAGATAACCAAAACCACAATAATAATCGGCTTAGCCACTTTTCGGCCGCCTTTTTTAAACCATGAGGCCCCCAAATAATTACCAACGATCGAAAATAGGCCGGCTGTTAATCCCAGTGGTAAAAGAACTTTCGCGTTAAATAGGAAAACAGCCAATGCAGTTATATTGGTCGTTAGGTTAATCACTTTGGTTGTGCCGGCAGCAACGTTAATCGGCAAATGGTCGAGGCCGGTTAGCAGTAAAATCAAAAACGTTCCGGTTCCCGGTCCATAAAAACCATCATAGCCGCCGATCACAAACGAAATAGCAGCAGCGATAACCATTTGTCGATTCGAAATGCCCGTTTGTACAAAACCGGCAGCTCCCAGTGCCTTTTTGTTGGTCAATAAATAGATAGCTGTCACTGGTAAAACAATTGCAAGAATGATTCTAAAGTAAAAATCAGAAACATGAAGTGCCAGTTGTGACCCGGTTGATGAACCCAGAATAGCAGCAATGACCGTAAAAATAGACAGGCCCAAACGAAGATACCCGCTTCTCGCAAACTTCAGAGTTGCAACAACCGTCCCCATCGCAGAGGATAGCTTATTCGTGCCAATCGCAAAATGAACCGGCATCCCGGTCATTAAATAGGCCGGCAGTGAGATCAATCCGCCACCTCCGGCAATGGCATCCACGAATCCGGCTAAAAACACCAGCGGACAAACAATTATAAAGGTAAGCATGACAACCCCCGTCTTGAAATGAGTTAATACTTACCAGTTTAAATTGCAGAAATCCAATTGTAAACATGCCATAACCAAATAATATTTCGATTCATAAACAATCGAGTGAAATTCTTAATTTTATCACGGTACTACACGTGTTAGAATGATTATTGTAATTGTTCATTTGTTTAATACTATTTATTAACAATGAATACAATATTTTGAATTAATTTGGAGGAATTTTTTTATGAAGAAAGCAATGTTGTTTGTCTTTGGGGTATGTTTATTAGCTTTGGGGGGCTGTGCCAACACATCAAAGGTCGTTTCCAAGTCATCTAAAGCCGTCGACTCAATCAAGAGTGGACAGGCGATCGTCACATTAAAGACCAAGACCAGTGCAGGTACCCAACAAACGATTGATGGTGGTACATTTACACTGAATCCATTCGTTGTCGCTTTGAACCAGTCTAATCAAAGCCAACCAACCAGCCATTATTATATCAACAAGAATGTTCTTTACATTCAAATGAACAAAGTTTGGTACAAACAGACTGTTTCTAAAAACAGCCAGATCATTAAGAACACACGAAGTCAAATGTCTGCTCAATCAGCAGCTCAAATCCTTAAGGGCATCAAAAAAGATTTGAAATTAAAGAGCAATGACAAAACGTACACCCTTTCTTACGATGGCAACAGTAAGAAAGCAACAAGCACCGCTAAAAAGGTATTGGTTGCTCAATCAGGTCAAGCCGGTAAGCAAAATGCCAGCCAAATTGACGTTTCACATCTGACCTTCAAATATACTGTTAATAAGAAGACCTATTTGCCAACTAAATCCAATATCAAGATCAAATATACAAGCAAGGGCCAATCTACAACCAGCACTGTAAGTGGCAGCTACGCAGATCTTAACAAGGTTAAGAAAGTAGACATCCCACAAAGTGTTACCAGCTCAGCTAAAAAGTTCCCAGCTGGTTTAGCTAAATACATGTTTTAATTAGTTCAAAGGAACGCTTCTTATCCTGAACAACCGTTTAAAACAGTCGGCTGATATCCTATCATTAGGAATAAAGACATGATCATAAATCTCCGTCATTGAGGGCGGAACAACTCCTCTCAATGACGGGGATTTTTTATGATTATTAATAATTGATCCCAAGAGTATCGCACAAAATGGTATGATATTATAAGTATTAACATATTTGAAAGGATGTCCGTTCATAATGAAATCGAAGCGGAATACATTAATTATCAGTTTTCTTGCGCCACTAATTATAGTAACCTGCTATTTTATTTATCGTCAGTTTGCGCCGTTCGGCAGTTCGTCGGTGATGACTGTCGATATGGGGCAACAATACATTGATTTCTTTACTTACTTTAGAACCACACTTCTTCATAACCCAGGTGGCATATTCTATTCATTTAATAAAGCCTTGGGTGGCGACATGTTGGGAACGTGGAGTTATTACCTCATGAGCCCCTTAAACCTGCTGATCCTACTATTTCCGCTCAGCAAACTTCCTGCAGTCGTTGGCGTCATCACAATTTTAAAATATGCTTTGGCTGGACTCACCGCCGGCTACATGTTCATCAAGCTTCAGAAGACAACCGGATGGATGGTCGTTGCATTTTCAACATGTTACGCCTTGATGGGCTGGATGGTGGCAAACCAGCTCAATACCATATGGGTAGACGGCGTCATCTTGTTACCGCTCATTTATTTGGGCTTAACCCATATTCTTTCCGGAAGTTCAAGTAAGCTCTATATCATTAGCCTTGCAGCCATTTTAATGATTAACTACTACATCGGTTGGATGATCGCTATTTTTGTATCCGCCTATGTTGTCGTGTTTACACTATGCAAAGCTTACCAAACATCAACTTCTTATCTAAAGGTATTTCTAAAATGGTTGGGGGCTTCCTTAATCAGTGGTGCGTTATCCGCATGGATTCTGATTCCGACCTTTTACGCGCTTCTAAAAAGTAAATCTGATTTTTCTCAATCCCCCTTCTTTTTTACCTTTGAGTACAACCCGATTCGAATGATCGCAAAATTTGTTAATGGCGCCTTTGACTTTACCCAATTACCAAAAGGAACGCCAAATATTTTTGTTGGTAGTATTGTTTTGATCATGTGCCTGTATTACTTTTTTGCCCCATCAATCAAAAAACGATTGAAGATCGCAAATGGCCTGCTGCTTGTCTTTTTAATCCTGTCAATGTGTTTTGAACCACTGGACGTTATTTGGCATGGACTTGCACTCCCTGTGTGGTATCCCTATCGCTTTTCATTTATTTTCTCTTTCCTAATGATTCTAATTGCCTTTTCGGCACTTCAGGATATTCTCAAGAACGGACTTTCATGGCTTGGATTTGATATTTCACTGGGTATTATTGTCCTTGGATTTGTTTATATCGCTATTGCCATGAAGAAGTTCGAATTCTTAACCATTGGCAAATTGGTAACAGGCATCGTCTTCCTGATACTGGCTGTTTTATTGCTGTTCTTCTGGAACAGATTCCCTAAAAAAGCCTTTTTCCCGTTATTATTATTCTTACTGGTCGGTGCCGAGATGGGTACCAATCTAACCGTATCGTTAGCCACTCTTGGCTACCTGGATGCAGCTGACTACACCGAATTTTCAACATTAATGAGGGAAGCAAGCGCCAAGACCAAAAAGATGGATCCCGGTTTTTATCGAACCGCGGCCACCTTTAGCCGAACCAGAAACGATGCCATGACCGGTAATTTCTATGGTGGTTCTGTCTTCTCCTCAACACTGGAAACAGCAACGACTAATTTCTATAACAATATCGGTAATCCCAGTGGTACCTATTATGCCGTTTATTCTAACGGGACTGTCTTTACAGATTCATTATTATCGATGAAGTATTACTTCACACCACGACATGTTAAAAATAAAGTTGAGTCGCGTCGGTCACTTAATTATTTGACGCCACTGACCTCCCGTCCCGACTTAGTAGATTATTCCAAAAAAGCCCATACCAGTTTAATCAACATTTATAAGAACCCGTATGCATTACCACTAGGCTTTCTGTCAAGACGTCAATTCATGTTCCCAATCAATAATATGAATGAAACGGCTGCCTACCAAAACCAGATTGCTTCCCAACTTGACCCCAGAGTGGGTAACCTGTTCTCAAGTATCAGGCCGGCAGAAGTCACTTATGATAATGCCTACCCTGCCGCCAACTTCTCTAATTCACAGATCCGCAAAAAGGACAAAACCGAACCGGCTGGACTTACATTAACCATTCCGGTTAAGAAACACACATCTTATTACATGTCACTTGGTCCACGGATGACACAGGACACGCTGACTTACCTGGTTGACAACAAGCCACTGCAACAATATCGAACTTCCGCAAAAGAAACCCTATTAAATTTCGCAACAGGTACCAATAAGAATCGTACGGTTCATTTGCAAATTCTTGCCAATGTCAACCATGCCCCATTGGAAAATGTTTTCCTTTATGCCCTTGATAATAATAAAGTCAAACAATTATCTACGGATTTAAAGAAGAATTCATATAAGGTGACAAAATATACCGATCGTTCTATTACCGGGACGATCGCTTCTCCAAGCGATGATCGAACCATGACGACCACTATTCCATATTCCAAGGGATGGTCGGCAACCGTTGATGGCAAAAACGTCACGCCAAAGAGATGGGCAAACATGTTCATGTATATCAATGTTAATAAGGGTAAGCACACTGTTAAGTTTACCTATACCCCCGTCGGTTTCAAAAGTGGCCTAACCATTTCATTAGTCGCATTGATTGGGTTAATCGGCCTATGTGGGTATCAATTTTATCGACGCAAAAAAGTCACCGACATAAAGTCAACTCATTAATCCAACTCACTCATCCTATTGGAACATTTCAAAAACGCCCGCTGGCTTCCCCAGTTGAGGCGTTTTTGTTTGTCAATCATTAAAAGGGTTTATCTTTGTCCGCAATATCTCTTGGCAACCCTTTGGCTTGCCGATCCCGATCATCATACAGATACCACACACCGCTTAAGGTAAAAACGATTATCCCGGCAATCATTAATTTCACTGAAAAGCTTAAGATCAGATAGGACGTGACCAGAAGTGCCAAAATCGGAATCAATAAGCCGCCCGGCAACCGGAAACCTCTTGGCAATTTACTGTGATTTTGTAATCGAATCGATGCAAGAATAGTAGGAACATATTGAACAAACGATGTAAAAACGATACACGATGCAAGGAATAGATAATTCCCTGATAGTAGCATCAAGGCACATATCCCGCAGGAAAGCAGTAATGAGACAATCGGCACACCGCGCTTGTCTTGATGCCCCAACACCCGTGGTAATAATTGATGTTCGGAAGCCAGCGAACTTGCAATTAAAGGAGTGGAAAATGAAATCGACAGCGCCACGCCAAGAATTGAAATCAGCATCCCAATCAAAGCTAAATCATAACCAAGCTGGCCGGCGAAATGAAAGAACGAAGCCGCAATCGGTACATTATCAGTCGCAAGGTCCTTGCCGGAAACACCAATTGCTGTCATTTGTACAATCATATATAGGAGCGCAGAGGTCAATAGGACACTTATTAAGGCAATCGGCAGCGTCTTCTCGGGCTTCTTCATTTTGGAAGCAGCAATTGGTAAAAACGAAAAACCGGTAAACATATAAAAAACCATACCAAAGCCTTCATTAAAACGGTTGAATAGCGGTGCTGAATTTGAAACAGTTCCCGAAAGATTACTAAAGTTGGCCGGATGAATAAAGAACAAACCGGCAATGACAAATAATATTAAAACACCAACTTTGGCAATGGTTGAAATATTATCAACCCAATCCATAAACTTTGAACCAATTAGATTCAGCAACGTCAAAACGCCTAATATCAAAAGTGCCACTACGAGATAATGGCTATGCTGATTCAGGGTTGGAAACACACTTTTCAAGCTGGTGACAAGTGCTGAAATTTCGGTTGCCATTGTAATAATACCCAACAGCCAAGTAAAAATACCGATTTCAAATCCTGCAAACCGGCCAAACGCTGTATATGTGTATAACCACGCACCACCATCTCCGGGAATTTTACTGGCAAGGTTGGCAAAACAAAGTGCAATCATCAACACAGCCAAGCCGGCCAACGGCATCAGTAGAAGACTGACATCCCCTAATTTGGCATAGATTCTGCTTGGCATTAAAAAAATCCCGGAGCCAATAATGCCATCGACGCCCAATAGGAAAACACTTAGGAAGCTCAATTGTTTTTTAGTAGTGGCCGTCATTTTACCATCTCCTTTAGATGACTTTTATTCTTAAAACGCTTACATTATTGATTTTAGTTTAACACGCTACTTATTCTTTGATACTTTGATGCACTTGGTGAAATTAAAAACCATCATTATTTTTTTAGATTTACCAATTCTGTAGAATTCAATTTTTAAAAAGTCAATTGATAAATTGAATAGTATGGACGTCAATTAACTTTTAAAATAATTATTTTGTTATCAATAAGGATTAAATAATTACTTTTCAACCAACTTTTAAGTCTCAAACTAAAAAAATAGCATCGAAATAACAATTAATTACCTTTTAAAAGTTAGTATTTTTATTGCATCACGATAACCAACGCCATATTCTGACATCTTTTTGTAACATTCAAACCAAACCTGTGATCGATTCCATTGCCTGTTTATGAGCAATAACTGTTATTTTTTTAGGTGGACAATCACATTACATATATTACTCGAATGTAAGATAAGTCACTTCCACGACACAAACTCGTACACTTCTCGATATTGTCTCGTAACAATAAGCGGTTATACTCTTAGGAGTTAATCGTTGCTGGTTAACATATTGGAAAGAAACAGAAATTTCTCGAATCTACTTATAGGAGTGTCTATCTTGAAAAAATTTATCACAACCATTCTCGCAACATCAGCAGCTGCCGTTGGCTTGTTCTTTGCAGGCGCAGCAGGTGCAAATGCATCCACGACCTACACGGTTAAGTCCGGCGACTCTGTCTGGGCAATCTCGCAACAATTCGGTTCATCAATTAATGCAATCGAAGGCGCAAACAGCATCTCAAATCATTTGATCATGCCAGGTCAAAAATTGGTAATTCCTGACGGAACTTCGACCACAGCTGCTACTACCAACACTACTTCAGCAGCCACTCAGTCAACTACCAATACTCAACAAAAGGCTAGTTACAGCCAACCAGCTGCCAACACTACTGCAAACACAACTTCAGCAAGCAGTAATGCTTCATACGACAGCAGCACAAAGAGCGCTGTTTTAAGTCAAATGGCTTCTAGAACCGGCGTTTCAGCAGCTACTTGGGATGCAATCATCTCTCGTGAATCAAACTGGCAACCATCAGTTCGTAATAGTTCAAGTGGTGCTTATGGTTTATTCCAAAACATGCACATCAATGGCGGTTCAGTTCAACAACAAGTTGACGCTGCCGTTAGCTTATACAACCAACAAGGCATGAGCGCATGGTCTTTAGGTTAAGCTAAATCATTAAATTAAATTTTAAGTCATTCCAAATTTTGGGAATGGCTTTTTATTATGTCACCGGCAAAAAGCATAGCCAGCCATCCAATGAATGAAGAATTGGATTCGCCGGTTATGCTTTTTATTTTGATTCGTTTAGTTTTTCTTTGTTTTACAGCACATCGTGAATTGTAATAACACCCACAACATGATCATCATTATCCCGCACAATTAAATTGGAAATATTACGACTTGCCATCATTCGCCATGCGTCCCGATTACGCTTTTCCTGGTTAATGCTGACAAATCCCCTAGTCATATAGTCTCTAGCTGTTGACCGTTTAACTGCCGGGACATCCAGAAACTTTTTTCGGATATCGCCATCGGTCACAATCCCCGTGATTTGGTTGGTCTCTATATCCCGTACCAAGGTAATTCCAAGCCCAAAATTACTGATTGTATAAATAACATCATTGATTTTGGTATCTTCCTCGACATACGGGATCTTTGTATGCATAACATGCTTAACCTGTTGCAGCAGCATCTTGCCGATACTGCCACCAGGATGATATTGTGCAAACTGTTTCTTGTCAAATGATCGAATCTTTTCCAGTGCAACTAATAAAGCATCTCCCAAAACCAACGTTGCCGTTGTAGAAGATGTCGGGGCCAACCCTGTAACATCGGCTTCTTTTTTGACACTTAAATTAATCACTAAATCCGTATTTTTTGCTAAGGTCGAATTAGGATTCCCAGTAAGAGCAACGGTACTAATTCCGTTTGGAAAAATTGTTTTCATTGCAAACAACGTCTGAACGACTTCTTGTGTTTCACCACTGTTTGACACCAATAAAACGGTATCGTTTTTTGCAAGTCGTCCCAAATCGCCGTGAAAAGCAGTGGCGGCATCAATTGTAAAACTTGATTGCCCAATTGACGAAAGTGATGCTGAAATTTTTTCAGCAATAATTTCTGACTTACCGTTTCCAATAAAAATAACCCGACCAGTTGTTTCGTTAATCATATTGACCAAGTCATCAAAATGTTCGTCAAGTCGTTGAGACACTTCATCTAAAGCCTGCTTTTCAGATTCAAAAATATCTTGAGCAAGTTCATAGTAAGCCATCTTGAACCAACTCCTCTTTTTGCTGACGATTTTCATCAAACAATTTAACGGCCGTCGTTAAAATCGGCTTAATTTTATTGAGATAAAGCTGATTGTCAGCATCTGAAATTGCCGAGGGCGGATCTGGATGGACCTCCGCAAAAATGCCATCGACACCAATCGTCAAGGCTGCCCTCATTAATGGAAAAGCAAAATCCCGATTGCCACCCGAGTGACTACCGTGCCCGCCCGGCACCTGAACAGAGTGAGTTGCATCAAAGATCACCGGAAAGCCAATTTCTCTAAGCTGAATCAGGCTGGTCATGTCGACAACTAATTGATGGTATCCAAACATAGTGCCACGTTCCGTTAGCAATATTTTATTTGAAAACGGCGTGACTTTATCAACAGCTCCCTGCATATCACCGGGCGCCATAAACTGTGCCTTTTTAATGTTCACAACCCGACTGGTTGCTGCTGCAGCAACTAATAAATCAGTTTGCCTGCTTAAAAAGGCCGGTATTTGTAAGACGTCAGCCACTTCGGCAACCGGCGCACATTGATAAGATTCATGTACATCAGTGACAATCGGCACATGGTAAGTTTCTTTAATCCTGCGGAGAATAGCCAATCCGTTTTCCAACCCGGCACCCCGCTTTGAGTCTCCGGAGCTTCTGTTAGCTTTATCAAATGATGATTTGAATACATAGTTAATGTTTAAGTCATCCGTTATTTCTTTTAGTGTTTCGGCGACTTGAGCACAGGTCTCATAAGACTCAATTGCACATGGTCCGGCTAATAAGGTGAGGCGGTCATCACGAAACTGATAATCAGGAAAAATCGTTGAAATTTTTGTCATTATAACCCTCCTTGAGTTAAAAATAACCATTAAATAACGACAACCGGTAACGTTAAACCTAATCTTTCCCCTCATATTCCTCTAAATATCCAAGATTTATGTGTTGACCACTTCCTTTCAGAAGTGCCATTTTCATCTGCCATCAATTGTGGTTCCATGAAAAACCATATTTAAGCCAGACCATCTCTGAAATTATTTATCATTAGCATTATTTTTTTGTGATTTATGGAAGTATAGCACTGTAAGTACCCTATTAACAAATAATGGGCTATTCCTTTTTGAGACACCTTTCATTCTAAATAAGGACTAAGACGGTTTTGACGTGGATATGGCATTGGCTAATACCAAAACCTTTTCCAAATAAATGGTTGGATTTTTTCCCATCCAATTGGCGGTTTTTATCCATCCCTATTATTTTTATACTATTGGTATCAATTTAAAACTTTAATCACCATATAGAAGGGAATTATGTAAATTATGAACTCATTTCGCCACCAAACAACTCAACGTCTTGTCTTGCTTTCAATGTTTATCGCCATTATTATTGTTCAATCACTGGTGCCTTTTTTAGGCTACATGACGATTGGTGTCGTCAGTATTACACTTATTCAGCTAACTGTCGCCATCTCTGCTATTCTACTGGGAAATCGGGCTGGATTGATGACCGGTTTTGTCTGGGGGCTTCTTTCATTTATCCGCTCATGGACGTCTCCAAGCAGCCCGTTGGAAGTTCTTATGTTTCACAACCCGTTCATTGCCATTCTCCCAAGAGTTTTAGTGGGACTTCTTGCCGGAATCGCTTATAATGTGATCAGCAAACGAAAAAATGACATTTTAGCCGCTAGTGTAAGCGGTTTAGTCGCATCAGTTACAAATACCGTTCTAGTGTTGGGGCTGAGTGCCTTTTTCTTCATTGGCCTTCATGCAACTATGGGAACCGTTTCCGGTACCCAATGGCTTTGGATCTTATTGGGGATTGCCGGAAATAATGGGATCTTTGAAGGTATCTTTTCATTTGTCGTGACACCGATTATTGTGACGCCGCTACTAAAATCAAGTCATTTAAAACATCTTTTGCAGGGAGACTAAATGATGGACTGGTATCTTGACCGTTCTGCCCATACCTTTCGTTATCAGCAACTTATTGACCGCATCCAAATCGGTATTCAAAATGGCGAACTTTTACCTGGTGAGAAATTACCCTCAGAGCGTCAATTAGCGCAGCAACTGGGAATAGACCGCTCTACGGTTAACCGCGCCTATAGTGAATTAGCTGCCAGTAACATTGTTTCTCAGGCTGTCGGCCAGGGTACCCGTGTTAAAAAGCAGCCTAATGCCGATAACCACTCAAATTGGTTGGCATACTTACGAACACAATCTGATCCTTTGGAACCACCGTTTGAACCAACGGACCAAGCAAGCCGACTGGATTTAACGACTAACATTCTTCCGCCTCAACTATGGCCGACACTGCCACCGGTGAAATTCCCCCATTATCTGCCAAGAGACGGGTCATCAAACGCTGTTCTGGGATTATCAGGATTACGACATTGTATCTTAGAGGCGACCGTTTCAAAGCAACTAAATGCCAAGATCGATGATACGCAAATTTTGATTACTTCCGGTATTCAGCAAGCTTTTACACTTTTGGTTGAAGGTCTACTTGCACCCGGTGATTCGGTTGCAATTGAGTCACCCTCCTCATTGAATCAATTAAAAATTTTTCAATTGCTGGGCATCAGAATTTATCGAGTGCCGATTACCCAAACCGGTCGACTCAATTTGTCCCAGTTGGCTAAACTAAAACGGCAACACCAAATCAAACTGCTTTTTGTCATGCCAAATTTACAAAATCCCACAGGTGCAACCATGACACTTGAAGATAGGAAAGCCTTGGTAAAGGCCTGCCGTGACTTATCACTGCCTATTGTAGAAGGTGATCCCTTCCAACCATTGTCCCAATCCAAAATCCCGACATTATTTTGTTTGGACCCCGACAACGTCATATATGCCAGCACACTCAGCTTGTTGATGGGCACTCAAACTCGGATCGGTTGGTTATTCGGGCCGGCACACGTCATGTACCAATTGGGGATTTTACGCGATAAACTCGGGGAAAGAATCGGAATGGCACAACAATTAGTCGCCCAAGAATTCTTATGTAGTCCGGCTTTTAAAGATCAACAGAACCAATTACACCAGCGTTTATCGGCTAAGAAGGAACAGTTATTGTTGAAACTGTCCCCGCTGATAAAGTGTGATTGGATTAGCATCACCCCTTCTCAAACCGGTTTTTTTCTCTGGATTAATTTACTGCACCTGCCGCAACTTCAACCACGGGATTACGTTCTTTTCCGTAAGTATGGTTTGTTGATTTTGCCAGCGCCCTACTTTGGTAGTCCAACGAATGGCTTTCGCCTTAGTTTTGTGGCTTTAGAGACCGATCAACAATTCGATGATATAGAAAGTCGCATGGACAAAGCTTTAAAAACACTGCATCAAAAGTTTAATAAAATTCCAAAAAATAGTTAGCCGGCCTTTATCAAAGGAACCGGTTCAAAAAAGCAGCCCATTAACGTTATCTCAACGAAAAACGTAGAGACAATATCAGTTAACGGACTGCTTTTATTCTACTCAACCATTATTCCAGCTTGAGGGCTTCGGCCAACTGACGTCTTCAATGGCTTTTTACTTAGACTTTCACGTCATCTTGATAACTCGAAATCACTTCAAGGAATTGATCGCCATACTTATCCAACTTACTCTCCCCAACACCTTTAACATCCAATAGTTCAGATGCGTTGGTAGGCATTTCGGAACACATTTCATGTAGTGTTTTATCTGAAAAAATAACGAAGGGCGGTACACCTTGCTTTTCGGCCAATCGAAGACGCAATTGACGTAATTGTTCAAACAGCTCATCATTTACCGGTAAACTCTTAGTTGCCTTGGCTGCCATTTTACGCGAAACCTTCTCTTTTCCCTGCAGCACCGTTAATCCCAAGGCCGTGACTTTTAAAACAGGATATTGACCACCATCAGCGGCCAAATACCCTGCAGCCGTCAAATAATCAATTAATTCCGCAATTTCCCTTTTTGACCGTCCTTTCATAATACCGTAAGTTGAAAGTACGTCAAAGCGGAATTTTTTGATTTTTTGATCCTTGGATCCCGCCAGTACTTGAGCAACCAGTGTTTTCCCAAAATGTTCATTCATCCGGCGAACACACGACAATACCTTTTGCGTATCAATTGTAATATCTTGAGAATCCCTGGTATCAAGGCAATTACTGCATCGGCCACATGTAGGCCCATCCTCCCCAAAATAGTTAAGAATGAACTGCTGTAAACATTGTTCCGTATTGGCATATTGCGTCATAACCTGTAGTTTTTCATATTCACGCTGCTTACTTTGTTCGTCACGATCAGACTGGTCGATGAAGAAATGTTGCGTTTGAACGTCTGCTATTTTAAATAATAAAATCGCTTCACTTGGCAAACCATCCCGTCCGGCTCGACCCGCTTCCTGATAATAAGCTTCCAAACTTCCGGGAACCGAATCATGAATCACAAATCGGACATTGCTTTTATCAATTCCCATTCCAAACGCATTAGTCGCAACCATAACCAATGCTCTATCATATAAAAAATCATCCTGGTTTTGCCGACGTTCTTCTCGACTTAGACCGCCATGATACATCGTTACCGAGAAATGACGCTTCCGCAGCAATTTTGTCAAGCGTTCAACTTCTTTACGTGTACTGGCATAGATAATCCCTGACTGATCCGAGTTAAGCTTCAAATAATCGAGTAAATATCGATCGCTGTCTTGATCTTTAACAACTTTGAAGGATAAATTATCCCGTTCAAAACCGGTCTTAACTTCATCTACAAGGTCTAAGCGTGCCTTTATGTCTTCGGCAACTCGCGGTGTGGCAGTCGCTGTCAATGCGACGATTGTGGGCCGTGTCGGCAGTTCATGCAGCCGATCGGTTAGCGCTAAATAGCTTGGTCGAAAATCATGTCCCCACTGCGAGATACAATGGGCTTCATCAACGGCAACCAAATCAATCGGTAGGCTGGCCAACTGTGAGAATGCGCCCGAATCAAGTCGCTCCGGGGAGACATAAAGTAACTTAACGGCCCCTTCTCTGACTTGTTCAAAGCGTTCGTCAATTTCTTCAAAGCTCAACGTGCTATTAACAAAGGTAGCGGGAATGCCGGTTTCATTCAGGGCATCCACTTGATCTTTCATCAATGCAATTAGTGGTGACACGACAAGTGTTACCCCTTTTAACAGCAACGCCGGGATTTGATAACACAACGATTTCCCGCCGCCGGTCGGCATAATGGTCAAGACATTTTTATGAGCCAGAATGTCGTCAATAACCGCCTGCTGTCCCGGTCGAAAGCTGTCATATCCGAATTTGGTTTTTAGAAGTGCTTGGGGTGTCATTGGAATTTTCTACCTTTCTGGAAATACGGTTTACATTAACTATGTACGTCAAAATGTGCCAAGAATTTTTAAAAATACTTGAATTAATGTCAAAAATCATTTCTTCCAATAGGATACCATGTTTAAGCGACAACTTTCATTCATTTTTGGTCAATGTTAGCTGCACGCTTAAATAACCATCTGCTAAAGCTTCTTAAAGAAACATCCCTTCTTTTAGATAGTCAAAAAAACAACTCCAAATCCAATGATTATTTCATTGACAAACTTAAATTTAAGAGGTAATCTTTAGCCAAGATAATGTTATATGATATATAGTATTGCTGATTCAACAATATGCAGTACTAAATAGCTCCTGTTCGCTACATAATTATTGCCAGCACCGATCCAATACATCCAACTAAACAATTTGGAGATGAGCTCTCATGAACCATTACATGGAAGAATTCAAATTATTATTAGACCAATTAACCGTTGACGAAAGGACAGAAGTCACTCACTTTTATCAAGAATACTTACAGGACGGCCACTTTGATTCTTATAATGCATGCGTTAAAGAATTAGGAACACCGCGCCAGCTTGCAAGAAAGATCTTAGCTGATTACTCAATTAAAGCCTCAACTGCTCCAAGAACTGCTTCCTCAAAAAAGCAACGCTCAAAAAACGACGTTAAAACCATTTGGCTCATTTTATTAGCACTATTTTCTTCACCCGTCGCTATCCCGCTTATCGTTGTTGCAGGCGCCCTTCTGGTAGCAGTAATTGCTGTGGCAGGTGCACTCATCATCAGTCTAATTGCCATATTCTTTACGGCCGTTATCAGCGGACTTTGGTCGGCAGCAATCGGGGTCAGCACCATATTAATACAAGTTTGGACCGGACTATTTTATCTTGGCATTGGCTTGTCGTTTATTGGCATTTTAGTCATGCTTGTTCCGGCATTTAAGAATTCAATTGATAGATTGATCCATAAAATGACACTTTTTTCAAAATGGTTATATGATCAAATCATGCCTAAGAATCAGGCTGAAAAAAAGAGAAGAGGTTACCAACTATGAAAAAAACATTTCTAATCGGATTGTGCATTTTTATTTTTGGTATTATCTGTTTTTCTGTTGGACTTAGTCATGGCGGTTACAAAACTGTTTATTGGGACCATGGACTTAATATTGAAGGTGTTGGAAAAAATAGAGAACGTTCAGCATATTTTACAAAAGTTAAACAACTTAAAGTCTCTACCTCAAACCCGGTAACGATTCAAAGAGGCCCGGTTTCAAAAATCAAAGTAACCTATCCTGATAAAACAACAGTTACTAGCACCAATGGCCTCTTAAATGTTCAGGGATCCAAGCATTGGAAAAAAGCCTTTGTTTTATTTGGGTTCCACACCGTCAGAGATAATTTTGGCAATACGGTTATTACAGTTCCTAAAAACACTAAATTTAACACAATCAATTGTGATATTAACGAATTTGATAGTGATAACTTGGATGGTCACGTTACTCTTAACGGCCTCTCAACAAAACGACTCTCCTTTTCTGGCGAATCCCATCTTTCACTTAATAACATTGCGGCATCTGATAAATTAAAAGTTGATAACATGGGACGAATTGCGATCTCTTCAAGTAACTTTAAAGACGGTTCGGTTCACAATGATTTTGGAAGAATCAACTTAAAATCCAACAAATTTGACCGCTTATCGGCCGAAACAGATGCCGGCAATATTTCATTTAATACGCAGAACGTCTCAGAATATTTTTCTGCCAACAGCCAAGCCGGTTCGATCGACGGTCGGGTTAAACGAAACCATCGAACCCAAATTTCTGCTTCAACGTCTGTGGGCAGTAAGTCCATCTTTGGGCACTCAGTTAAGAAATATGGTCATTCAAACATCAAAAATCCTGTCACCTATCGATTTATTACCGAAGTTGGCCACATAAGGATCAAATAAGCTGACATCTAGACAATAAGTAAATCCTAAGCGTATCACGAGCATTCATCCAGCACTTAGGATGTCAACTAAGTCATAACAAAAGCCATCACATTGAAGTGAACCCTTAAAGTTGTCCAAGTTTAAGGGTTCACTTTACATTTTCGGAAGAAAGCTGATGGTTTTTTGTTTGTAATATTATAAAGGTTACTTATATGCAGGGTGATGATCGACAAAGTAGCGGTATCCTGTAGGTAAAACAACTCAACAAGCAGGTGAATATATGCCAAGAAAGCGACTTAATAAGTCCAAACATCGAACATTTAAAATGACGTTATTGATACTCTTATCGATAATAGTTCTGGGAATATTTTTATTCTTCTATATGGGATACAATGTTAAGTACGACCTGCGAGTTCAAATAGACTCACTTTTGGCCTCTCATACAGAAAAACATCTAAGAAGATTGAACACTATTTCAGTTAACAGAGAAACTTTTTGTTTCCTAAAAAATTCTCCCGACAGTAAAATAGGCGATCTATCAGATTTTCAAGGAAACCTCGGTGACTCAAGCGATGGCTATTACACGGGGGCAATTAACGGCAGGACTACCGGCATTATTATGACCAAGGAGAATTATCATTGGCAACTCACGTCCATCCAGATTTACAAGAAGTAATGATTAAATAAAAAACGAAAATGCCATAAAAATAACAAATCCAACATTTTCGTGATTATTTCGCCATTTGATAATACAGTGAAAAAGCGGATACCAACACATACCAAAGTAAAAACATGGCTACTAACATAAATACCTTGAGAAGAATATTTTGAACAGGCAAATCAGCATATCGATTATCAATCCAGTTGTTGGAATTTTTTTCTTTTATATGTGGTTTCGAACCAAGCAGGATCAAATAAATGATTATTATATTAAATATCCTCAGTCTTCTTGTCTCAACACTGCATTCTGATAAAGCCCCAACTTTAAATATTGACAAATATGATCATCATCAAGAAATAAATTTTTTTGATTTATCCCAAAATAATGATCAAGTTCATATAAAATTCTCCGTTTGTTTGCTATCTGAATTGTCCTATAAATGGGGATTTCATGCCCAATTACCGATCGGCCATCCTTAAACGATTGCTTACCAAAAGAATCTTGATTATAAAAACCGCTTGAGTCGCTTAATTGAAAAATGAATCTTCCACTTTGAGCTCTCATCCTATCAAAATTAATTGTTGGTTTTAAAGTAAAATAAATGTTTGGAATAAAATGATTGCCCCCGACAGATGTCGTTCTTGCTATATCAATAAGGAATCCCAGAAGATTTGGAAGGCTAGTATATGTTGGCATCTGTTTGACATCTTTTACATTGAAATCCCTGTATGCATATGTCATATAATTCTCATATGAAGTAGATAATCGAGAGTCTGATTTCTTAACCATTTTCACAAGGTCAGCAATGTTGGCTGTTAACTCGCCAATTTCTTTTTGCCATCCGTCTTTTTGAAAATGACTTTGACCTAGATATTTTTGAATATTCGGAATTAACTCGGATTCAATATATCTTTCAATATATTTCTTCTTATTTGAAAATATGCCTTGTGTTAGAACTTCACTAATTTTAGATGTAAGATTGCTAATATTAGTCTGAGAAAATATATCAAGAGATTTTAATTGGAATGAATATTCTAAATATTTAGGATCTAACGGAATAAACATATCAGGATCAAATATGTAAACGTAACCTGGGCTGAATTTACTTTTATTAAGATTAAGCGCATCACCACAAGCAAAGTAAAGAGCAACTAGTGGTGCAGTTGTTACATCTAAAAGCGGAGTCGGTATTCCATGATGTTGACAATATGCCAAAAAATTTTGATCTATCTCAGCTGATCGATTATTTGTCTCAGCGTGAAACTCATTTAAAATTGAATTTAAACCATAGTCAGTTATAAAACTATAGAATGTCCTTGTCTCCACTGAATCATGCCGTTGAAATGTCTTCGTCTCTGAATGAACCCTTCTAAATAAAGTAGCCATATTTTTACTATCACCATTATCTTTACTTTCCCCTCTGAAGAGAAATGGTTCTAGTGGAAGCTTTTCAATAACTTTTAAGTAGCTTGAAACTGTCGATATCTTTTTCATATATTTCCCCACTTTACATACAACCAATAATATAACTGAACTAAAACAAAAAAATTGCCTATCTCTCAGCGACTTTCCTTAACAAACTCGATTCAATTACTTATGCGTCCCCCGAGAACTAAATGGCGGTTCTCGTACATTCACATAATTTCAAAAATCATTGACCTAACAGCATTCTTCAAAAATTATCTATTCAGGATTGAACATATTTTGAATACAAATGCCGTAAGAATGCCGTAAAAAATTAACTAGCTGGCGGGCAGATACATAATCACTTTCGTTTGAATTTGATATTAGAACTATTCTTAATATCTTTTCGCATAAGTATTCTTTCTTTTTGGTTAAATATTTCCATGTTATCAACTATCGCTTTCTTAAACCATTGGTTTGCCAATGATTTTGGCTTGGGAGTAGCGGTTGAATTACTTAGCCAATAATTATTTAAAATTCTCCAAAGCAGGGTTCTCTTCCAATATGTCATAATTCGCCACAATATATAAAACATTGCAAACAAAATTAATTCGTACACAGCCATATATATGTCTGCTAACAAAAGATTGCTAATACAGGCAATCAAATCTATATAGCAAAGCAGTTTAAAAGTTCCTTCATAGCTACTCGAAAAACGTAAATATATTTTTAAAATACTTAACCGCCTTTGTACATTACTATCTTGGTTTTCAATAGATAGTGCTTCTTGAACACTTAATGCAATTCCTTCAGTAATTGGATACTGAATATTATTTTTTTGCATAACTCCAAAAAGATTAAAAAACCTTAGAATTATTAATTTATTAAAATTGTAAAAATTGGTTGTCATGAATGGAGGAACGTGTTCATCAAAAAATTTACTTGAATGTTCAAATAAATATGCACCTGCCACGAAAGCAATAAAAAATGTAGAAATATTTCCACTTTGCAACTGTGAGTGGTTATAAGACTGATTATAAATAAAAAATAATAATCCAATCCAGTTAAGCGTTGGAAAGATAGCTACAACGCCTAATAATATGAATGTAAAATTCAAACATGTATAAAATGTTTGTCCACTTTGTTCATACAATTCACCTAGATTAATCATAGATCACACCCCAAACAGGTTTAATCATAACTAAATTCCAAGCAATTTACCACACCATTTTTACGCTATCTCATTGCTCTTAGCGTTTTTACTAACTACCGATTTACAAAAAATGCAGTCATAATTAGCTAAGTTGAGGTTTCATAGGCTACTGTATACCTAATAGCAATTTTTAGCCATCCTGCTATCAAGAGATAACGTACAAAGTACCTCGTCATAAATTCGCAATCAGGATGTTCTTTAAATCTGCCCAACAAAAAAGTGGCGAACCTTACTTCACCACTTTTTCGTCAATCTAATATTCTGATTTATTTAATCATGCTTTTTAATAATTACCAGCAATGATTAACTTCTTATTTGCTGTGACATAATGTCCGTTACTCAATTGATAACGAGTCGTTAAATTATGCTTAACCAGCTTCTTAACGGTCAAACGAACACCCTTCTTGTAGTGCTTAGCTTTACCAGTTAAGTTAGCTGACTTGTAAGTGTTAATCCCTTTTTTAGCAATCACAGTAATTTTCTTTGATTTTGGAACGCCTGCGTAATAAACTGGTACAACATATTTGCGACTAGCAGTAATATAACCAGTCTTGCCAGCAGTCTTACGGCCATGGTTTACATCACGAACTTTATATCTCAAAGTACCATTACTAGTTCGCTTGTAACCAGTAACAACAAACATTGGCCGGTTAATCCGTTTTTGCTTAGGGTACCAAGCAATTCGTTTACTCTTGGTGAAGCTGGTACTCTTATACAAAGCGATCTTCTTAGTAGCATAAACAGCTTCACCTTTAACAGCAATGTTAGGACCTACTGAAGTAGAAGGTTTCGTTGTCGTGGTTGGTGTAGAACTACTTGAACTAGTTGTTGACGAGGAGGAAGACGAATTAGTTGGTACATTAGTGGCTGGTGTAAGGGGTGTTACTGGAACAGTAGTAGTACCAGTATTACCACCGGTTGAACCACCACCAGTTCCGCCGCCATTGGTAACTGTTAATGTAAAGGTTGTGTCTCCATAACCATCGGCAGTTAGTGTAACGTTATAAGTTCCAGGGGTCTTAGAAGCAAATTCTTGCGTTACAGTCTCACCCTTATTATTAGTTACCTTAGCAACTGTTGCACTGGCAGGATCGGCATTAAAGGTTGACGCCGTAATAGGTGTATTAGCCGATATAGTTGCATTCTTACCATTGACATTACTTGCAAAGGTACCAACATTGAGATAACCACTGTCTGCACCACTTGTATTCCAACTAGCGTAGTACAGTGGATATACGGCACCATTTTTTAGCGTGTCGCTATTTGAAATGTATACCGGAATTTTAAGCGTAAAGTCTGCACCGGCTTTCAGTGTACCCCAAATACCAACGGCATTAACTTTTTGTTGATCAGTAAGCGTACCATCTGGTTTAAAGTCATAGAAACCAGATGCCCCAGCATTAAATCTTAAGCCTTCTGGCCATCCTTCGGTTCCAGCCCAAATATCAGTAGATGGAACCCCAAGCTGCGTTGGTGTCAACAAATAGTCTGTACTTGTTGCACTCTTACCAATTTTGAAAGCTGGCCCACCATCGGAATTAGTATCTGCAAAAATTACGGCCTCATTCAAAAAGACATCTTGAGTACTTGTATTTTTTATTGGAATGTTGATCGTTAAATCTTTAACGCCCTTAGAAATATAAGTTGTAGCACGACCATCCTTATCATTTCCCGTACCTGCATAGACAGTATCTGCACCATCTGCTGTAAGATACATTGCCTGTTGGATTTGCGGCAAAGTAGTTGGACTTTCAGGAGTAAGTGTCTGCGTCATATTACCAACGACATTTTTAACAGGACTTTGAACACCATCAGCCTTAGCTGTGATTTCAAAGCTTAGAGGACCCCCCCGCAAAATTGTTACTTTGTAATCCAATGGCACCGGCTAACCCTAATGAGGTTAACAGTGTCACAAAAATGATTCTTGATTTCTTCATGAAAATACCCCCTATAACTTTAGTCACTACGAAATAGCCTTCATTCTTATTAAGTAGTGAGATTTATAACACACCCTAAGTATATACATGTGTATTTTGTTCGTCAATTCACTTATTCTTTTTCTTTTTAAAATTAATTATTTAGTTATATACATCTTAAATCAATTCAATTGCAATTAGGTGATTCAGATGCCTCACTGGTTTTAAACACTTACCCCCACTTAGATGAAAGTATAAAAAAAGAAACCACTGAAAAATTCAGTGATTTCCTCGCAAATTAACGTAAATGCTGCAAATGTGCCGCAAGCATTTACACAAATGCTATAGTAACAGCATGTAACGACTATTTGATGCGTCCCCCGAGAGTCGAACTCGGATCATGAGGACCGAAATCTCATGTGCTATCCATTACACTAAGGACGCCTTACATTTATTAATTATAGCGTTTTTTGAATATTAATACAACCACAAAATCAACTTACATTTCCGCCGCTTTGTTAGCTTCGTCTTCTAAATACCCTAAAAGCTTATCGGTATTGGTCTCAAAGTCTTGTTCAAAAGAATCGGTTAACGGTTGAATTTTTTTAGTCACCCTATTTTTCAAATCAAATACCTGAAGTTCATTACCAACAAGCTTGCCTGTGTCATAATGACCGTCTTCCGCGTAGTCTAAATAAGCCTGAAAAGTCTCTTGAATCGTCTGGCGCATGACCTGCTCTCTTGTTACCTTGGGGTCATGTGCCTTTTTAATCGCAAATTTATCTTCAAACTCGCGCATATTTTCCGGATATTCCAATGACATTTTCTCCAACTCCTTTAATGATTTTTTGAATCATTTCAAAATCAACTTTGCCTACTTTAATAATTTCCATATTATATTGTACCACGGTCGGAAATCGGGTTTATCACTTGCTTTTTTTGTCATTTTAGTCGACAATTGAAATTGTATGATTGTCATTTTTTATTAAGGGGGTTTTTAAATTTGACACAAACAATTACAGTAGAAGAATCACGTCAACTGGATGCCAAAACCATTAACGAAATAGGCATCCCTTCCTTAGTGTTAATGGAACGTGCCGGCCTTAAAATTTATGAAAATATGCTTGATAATAAAGACCTCGATTTAAGCAAAATTCTAATCCTCGCCGGCACCGGTAATAACGGTGGCGACGCTTTAGTGGTTGCCCGACTTTTTGCCACTCACGGCTATCACGTTCATACATTAACCGTAGGAAATCCCGCTCATGCCAGCGATGACCACATTGCTCAAGCAAAGATTTGTGATTACTATCAAATTCCAAAAGTCTTTTTAGATGAAAAATTTGATAAATACACTACAATAGTTGATGGCTTGTTCGGCAGTGGCCTTTCACGTAATGTCGGTGGGGACTTTGCTACCGCAATCGACAAGGCAAACGCATCAACCGCCAATATTCACGCTATAGATATTCCATCCGGCTTAAACGGCGATACCGGCAACGTTATGGGAACCGCCATCAAGGCAGCTTCTACTTCAACAATTGCCTATCCAAAGGTTGGCATGGAAAAGGATCAAGCCAAAGCATACACTGGTAAAATTTATGTTGATGACATTGGTATCTACCGTGGCAACCAATTCGAAGGTGAATAATTATTAGCGCCTGCCACTCAATAAAATGGAAAAGAGGAACCGCACATGACCAGCAAAAAGGATCAAGGCTATTTAAACGTTCACGACGTTGACCCCGACATCATCGTTGATCTCAAGTACGCAACCACCGATAATTTTACCCATCAGATTGTTTATGATTTCGACCAGGCAATTTCCAGAATTTACACCGTTAAAAAGCTTGGAAACGCCAGTAAGATTTTGAAAGATCAAGGTTACCGGCTTCGTATCTGGGATGCTTATCGTCCAATCTACGCACAAAAACGGTTATTTGAAGTTTACCCCGATCCAATTTGGGTAGCTGAGCCAAATCCCAACTTTAGTCACCAAAAAGGTGTTACATTTGACCTTACCTTAACTGACCAAGCCGGCAATAACATGGAAATGCCGACACCATTTGATGATTTTACCGGTCTGGCAAAGCGTAGTGAAAAGCCAAACTGGTCAACAGAAGCGCAAAAGAACTACGATATTTTAAATCACGCAATGACGCAGGCCGGCTTTGTCGGTTACGAAAACGAATGGTGGGACTACCGCGATTCGAACGCTGACGAGTTCGGTCCGCTTGAAGTAGATCCAAAAGATTATTAACTTATTTAGGAGAAAACAAATGGAAGTTGGAATCATTGGGGCAGGTCCAAGGGGTATCCTTGTGACCTCCCAACTATTTAATCAATATAAATATAACTCTGATCAGTCAGAACCACTTTCAATTACCTTGTTTGACCCATATGGTGTCGGCGGCCGGGTTTGGCGCAGTGATCAATGGGAAGGGTTAATTATGAATACCCCAGCTGATCAGGTGACTTTGTTTACAGATGAATCCGTTAATATGACCGGTCAGGTTTTCGATGGCCCATGCCTGTTTGAGTGGGCGCCCAGCCACGAAGCCCATGAATATTTAACAACACATGGTTATTCAAATCAGATTATTGATGCCGCCGATAATCTTGGCAGTAAAGATTACGCACCACGAGTACTGTACGGTGCCTATATCCAATGGTTCTATGATGATTTATTAAAATTAGAACCGGAAGAAGTTACGACGACTGTTCATCCTGAACAAGTGACCGCCCTTAACACGCAGCCTGACGGAAAGGTGGTTCTTCAAACGCCTGATCACAGCTTTACTTTTGATAAAGTCGTCATGGCTCTTGGTCAACAGGATAATTACCTAAACGATTCCGAACAGGCACTGGCTCAGTATGCTGAAGATAATCATCTAAGATATCTGGCACCAACTCATCCGGGAGATGCTGATCTAAGCGGTATTCCCGCCGGTGAAGATATTATTATTCGTGGCCTTGGCTTGAGTTTTAATGATTATATTTCTGAGCTAACACTTGGCCGTGGCGGTCAATTTATGCATAACCACGACGGTAGTCTTTCCTATCAACCATCCGGACGCGAACCAAGAATCATTGCCGGTTCACGTCGTGGGATTCCTTATTATCCAAAAGCCGTTAGTGAAAAAGGATACGGCGAACAGGCCGAACCCGCTTTTCTAACCGATGCCAAAATGGATGCTGCATCAGTTAACGGCAAGTTACCATATGCCAAATTTATCGACTTATTAAAATTAGATATGGCATTAGTTTACTATAGCCTGATGATTGATGAACGTTATCCAAGCAAAAACGCAAGTCAGTTTAAAAAAGACTTTATCGCAGCTGATGACCCAGAAGCCGTTGTTAACGCATTTGGCTTTGATGAAGAAGATCGCTTTGATTGGGATTACATTTTGAATCCATTTAAAGACGTTCAAGCTGTCAGCACCCAGAACTACCAGTCAATTATTCTTAATTGGCTGGATAACGTCACAGTTGATGCTAATAAGGGTTCTAAGACCGGGCCATTGGGCTCATCGCTAGAACTACTACGTGATTTTCGAACCCAAATTCGGCAAATGATTGCTAAAGAACGCCTATCAAACGTTGACTATATCAACGATTTTCTCGGAAAATTCGACAGCGATAATAATTTCCTATCAATCGGCGCTCCTGCCCTTCGAAGCGAACAGCTTTCCGCACTCATTCGAAGTGGTATTGTGGTCATTTTGGCACCGGGAATGGAAGTCAAGGGTGAAAACGGTTGGTTTGTGACCGCTGCGCCTAAACGAAATACCGACAAATTCAAATCATCGACATTGCTTGAGGCCAGAGTTCCGAAACCGGATTTGGATATCAGCGCCAATCCGGTTTTGGAAAACTTAGTGGAAAACGGACGTGCCAGAACCCGCATTCTGCAAGCGGACCAAAAGGAAGTTCGGATGGCATCCGTTGATGTTGATCCAACGACTGACCAATTACTAAATAAAGCCGGCAATATTGAAAATGCGATCTATATTTGGGGACTTTCTTTAGAAGGGCTCAGATACATCACTTCTGCGAGTCCTCGTCCGGGTGTTAATGATCCGGCATTACAGACCGCCGACAAAATTGCGGCAGACGTCCTAAATGTGCCAAGTGCTAAAAATGTTCAAATGAATTAATAACTGACTATTTTCGCTTCGCATAACTCATTAGGCTACAAGAAATGGTACTCTCTCAATCTTTTTTGATTAAGAAGGTACCATTTTTTGTACTGATTATTGTCTTAAATTCCCAAGGAGAACCCAACTGTGAAAGCAAGCATCAATAAAAGAATGATGGGTAGAACGTGAAGCCAAAACCGAAAAATACTCATCAGCATTCAACTCACCCTCATACTTAATCAGAAATAATCAGCTATGATGCACAATTGATTTGTAGCGATTTTTAGTCGTTCGACATCATTTTTCAACTGTCATAAATGACTTATCCGGAATTCGGATTAAATTAAACCGGTCAGCCTGCCGACCCGCATGTAATCCTATTCCGTTGAACCAATTCTTCTTGTATGTCGTTGTGACCGTTCCAACCCATGCGTGTTGATAACGATCATCCAAATGATTCAGCCATTCCTTATTCCACTTGTAAGCTTCGGCCTGAACGTTCAAGTTCGATTTGCCGTAAACCACTGTTGCACTTGTACTGTCTGTCTGGTATTTTCGCCCTTCAACATAGTATGTATATCGTTGAATCGGCTTCCGGCCATTTCCATTATTAACCGTAACGTAATCGGACTGATCGGTCTTGTAACGAATAATCAACGGCTTGTAAGAGTAACTAACACGAACCGCATTCGGATTAAGCTTTTTGACATCCTGGAAAAATGTCGTATAAGACATCCCCCAAAATACCAACAAAAAGACAACCAGTTCGCCACAAGAAATCCAAAAGTTCTGCCAAGTAAATGCTTTCTTTTCTTGAACGATTACTTTTAGGCGTCGACTACGCATATCGTGAACCATCCAAATTAAATAAATGAGTAGAATAAGCCATAAAGCCATTCCAATTAAATTCCAGGTGGATTCCATGTCATTCAATTCCCCTTTTAACAATAATTATGATTTCAGTGTACACTAATATTAAAGAGAGTGCGAGAGATTACGGCGTATCGCACTGTCATTTCGAACACTTAAAACTAACGAGGTGATCCCATGTGTACCAGTTTAACTTTGCAAACTTTAAACCATCATGTCCTGCTTGCCCGAACAATGGATTTTCCGGTCCGGGCAGCTTGGAAACCAGCGCTTATTAATCAAGACTATTATGAAACCGCTTTATCGGGAAAACGTGCCATTCGTTATCCTTATATCGGCGGCGGTCGAACCGAGGAAAATGACCAAATACTGGTTGCCGATGGCGTCAATACCAAAGGGCTTAGTTGCGCGGAATTAATGTTCCCTCTTAAAGCCCATTATTTGGATAAACCGATAGCAGACAAGCTCAATTTAACACCGCAGGATTTTCTCCCCTGGGTACTTGGTGAACACGCCTCGCTTCAAGAAGTCAAAGCTGATTTGGCGCATATCGCCATTATTGGTCAAAACTGGCTGGCCGGCAATGAGATCTTTGCCTTTCACTGGATTTTGGCTGATCAGGCAGGTCAAACCTTACTTATAGAACCAACCATTAAAGGTCTTGAAGTCATCTCCGATTCAATCGGTGTTCTAACCAACTCGCCAACCTATCCGGAACATATGGCACGTTTTGCCAAATCACTTCATACTAATGAGGATTTAACTGAACTATCTCAAAAATCACAACAGATTGTGATGAGCCAGAAGTTTCCTCGAGCAACCAACACACCCACAACCAGATTTTTAGTCACCGCCATTAATAAACTTGGTGCCCAGCCCAGTCGAACACAATTCGAGGCTCGAAACCGACTGTTTAATGATTTGGCGACCGTTGCAATTCCATACAAGCCATCCATGCATCAACACCCCAACTTCAATTATACCCACTATATTTCGATTCTTGATTCAACAGATCAAACCTATTATTTTAGATATCACGATTCAAAACAGGTCTTCAGTTATTCTCTGAGTGACGAGTTGGCGCAACATACCAATCAAAACCTATTCCTCATTTAAATAATGATCAATTTGTTCTTGAACGCCTTGTTCATCGTTGGTTAAATGAGTCACGTGTTCAACTTTAACCAGTAAATCCTGGGCAGCGTTTTTCATCGCATAGCCCTCCCTTGCGGCGTTGACCATCTCAAAATCATTACCGTTATCGCCAAAAGCAGCAACGTCATCAAATGATAGCCGCCAGTCATCAAGCAGTGGTTGAATACCGGTCAGCTTGGTCACACCGGCGTTCATGACATCCAATCCGTTCATCCCCGAAGACGTTGCGCTCAGTCGGCCGCTAAATTGATGATTAAACTCATTTTGTCGTTCAAGTACGCCACCCGTCTCCCATGTGATATCAATCTTATAAATTGAATCAAAAACCAATCGCAGATCTTTGGCAGATTGCATATTTTCGTAAAAATACTTGGACGCTTTAAAACGTTTGGATTGGCTTGGCAGATTGCAATACGTTCCGTTTCGGCCAACCAGGATGATCTCGGCCCCGAAGAAACTTGGCGTTTTTAACATCCAATCCAGTGCCTTTCGGAGTACCAAATGGTCAATAATATCTTCCGAAACAATGACACCGCGTTCGTCAACAACCAACGCGCCGTTATTACAAACGTAAGAAATTGGCCCTGACACGTGTTCAAAGGTTTTTAATAAATGTTGATAATGATTGCTGCTGGCTGAAACAAAATGCATCTGTTTTTGGGCTAATCGATCCAATTCACCTTGAAACCTGTTTTCATCGAATGTCCCCCTTTCATTTAAAAAGGTTCCGTCCATATCACTTGCAATTACTTTAATCACGGCAATTCTCCTGACTATCGTTATTTTTAAATTACGAATATATTATATATTTATCCAAATCATTTACTTAATTGTGTATCCAATAAAAGCTACACCCTTAATTTTAAATGTTTCACTCCGTTTGTAAAACAATTTTATATTTAGTATACTGTTCCTTGATGATACAACTTATCTGGGGTGCCTTTAGGCTGAGAGAAACCCATCGAACCTGATCTGGATAATACCAGCGAAGGGAGCATATTCCGTTGTGCACGAAATGGATTAAGCGTATTGATGAATTTCGAGGCTGGGACATCTTGTCCGAGCCTCTTTTTATTGACTAAAATCGCTTGCGACAGGATTTTTCAGTTTTATTTGCAATTTTTATCTTATTCATGTTATTTTCTCGCCTTATCCGCAACTCCAGTGTAGGGACTATCTTGCTCTTCAAAGCAACGTTCTGCATGTAAGGGATTGATTTCAAAAATCCAAAATCGGGATTTCCCAAATCGACGCCTTATATTCCGGGTGTTAACCGCTTTGAATCGCACACTTTTTAGGACTGCTCTTCAAAGCAACACCACTCCATATAAGGGATCAATTTGAAAAATCCAAAATCGGGATTTCCCAAATCGACGCCTTATATTCCGGGTGTTAACCGCTTTGAATCGCACACTATACTATTTGGAGGTCTTTTTATGGAAAACAAGAGTCAAGCAAGCAACAATCAGCATCAAAGTAAATGGACGTTACGCAACATTATTTTGATCGCCTTGATTGCTATTTTTTGTGGCATTATTTTTTGGGGAATCGGCTTTCTCTATACTGCATTAACGGTCGCCCTCACGCCAATTGGTGCTGCGCCATTTGCCAATGATATTTTGATGGGGCTTTGGTGCATGGCCGGTCCGCTTACCGGATTCATCATCCGAACGGCTGGTTCGGCCTTTCTTGGTGAATTTCTTGGTGCTGCCGTTGAAGTCTTCCTTGGCGGTCAATGGGGCGCCGGTGCCTTTATTTCCGGACTGGTTCAGGGAATTGGTTCCGAACTTGGTTTTACCTTCACCGGCTACAAACGTTACGACTGGGTTTCACTAAATGCTTCAATCTTTACAACCGTTGTTGTAACTTTCGCCTGGGACATGATTAAAAACGGATACGATAAATTTGCATTACCGCTTCTGATCGGACTATTCATCACTCGTTACATCTCAACCTTTATTTTCGGTGGCATTGTCACCAAAATGATCGTTAAGCTGTTGGATCGTAGTAATGCATTTAATCTATAAACAGAGGTTTTAGACATGACTGACGTATCGATTAGCGACTTTACCTATCAGTACCCCAAAAGTGAGACCAAGGTACTAAATGATCTTAATTTAACATTCAAGCACAATCACTTTTCCCTGCTTTCCGGACCATCCGGTAGTGGGAAGTCAACGCTCCTGTACTTTATTGCGGGGCTGTACCCAAGATTTATCGGCAACGATGCGACGGGAACCATCAAATTCGGTGATACAAATATTAAGGAAATTCCCCGAAACCATGTCAGCAACCACGTCGCAATGATGTTTCAAAATCCCAATCAACAATTTGCGATGGATACCGTCATCCACGAGCTTACCTTTGTTCTTGAGAATATTCAAACCCAACCTGATCAAATGGATAAAATAATCGATCATGCCCTCACTTTTTGTGGGATTGAAAAATTAAGGGATCGGATCATCAACACCCTTTCCGGGGGCGAGAAGCAACGGGTTGCACTTTCCTGTATTGTCGCCATGGATGCACCGGTTATTGTATTGGATGAACCTTTTGCCAGTATCGACCCTGATTCCAGAATTGATTTAATCCACAAACTAAAGGAATTACAGGAAAAACACGGCAAAACAATTATTCTTGCAGACCATGATTTGGGAAATTACCAGGGAGTCATTGATGAATTTTATTATTTGGATCCCCAGACCCATCACATTGATTTATTAAATCAAGCGGAATCACAACATTTCTTTGATAACTTTGAATCCACCCAAACAATTGATAAGCAGCTTGCGTTACCACCGAAAGATGATAAGAATTCAGTTATCGAATTACGTCATTTCAAATTGGCACCGCACGATTCTTTGCTCCTACAGCTTGATCATTTTAATTTCTATCGCCAAAAAACGACTTTAATTACCGGTGCCAATGGTATTGGAAAATCAACATTATTTAACGCACTAACCAAGTTATTACCGTATGCCGGAATGATTTCTTACGACGGAAAGAACATTAAAAAGATCAAGCCGTTAAACTATGCTAAGAACGTCACGCTATTGTTTCAAGATGCCGAAAACCAATTTCTAAACGTCACGGTTAAAGAAGAACTGGATCTTTCGTTCTCAAACCGGTTTAACCAAGACTACACTCATGAACAGGTTGAACAAATGCTGACACAATTGGGCATGCAGGGTCGCGATGAACAAGTTGTCTATTCTTTAAGTGAGGGACAAAAAAAGAAACTTCAGATTGTCGAAATGCTGATTATGAACCCACCCGTCCTATTGTTGGATGAGCCATTTAAAGGATTGGATTACAAATCACTGCGATTAATGACCGATTTCTTAGAACTGGCCAAAACAAAGTATGGTCAAACTCAAATCATCATTTCCCATCAATTATCCGGACTGGAAGACTTAATTGATTATCATGCCCATTTTGAAAATCAAAATCTGACTTACCAGGAGGTTATCTAATGAATCCTGGAATGAAATTACTCTTAGTTGTCTTAATAGCCTTGGAAATTTCGTTTACCCAAAGTTTAATTGTCAACATTATCTTAATTGCGATTAGTTTTGTATATGTCATGGTTAAACGGATGAACTTTAAGACATTGTTTCTTCTTATATTCTGGCCGCTTTTTCCGGCTTTGGGCCTATTTGTTTCACAATGGTTGTATGGTTCCGATGGGATCCACTTTGCATGGGTTCTTTTTACACGAATCTACGCCTACGTCTTTTTAGGGGCAACATTCACGTTAACAAGCAGTATCACGGACTTGGCACTGACTTTGGAACAAGACTTTCGCCTACCCTCAAAGTTTGCCTACGGGGTGCTGGCGGCCTTTAACCTGATGCCCAAAATCAGGGAAGAAGTACAAATCATCAAAACATCTGCCTTAATGCGTGGAGAGGTTTTTCACGTTTGGTCTCCCAAGCTCTACTTTAAGGCAATTCTGTCATCCATCCAATGGTCACAGAACTTAGCTGAAGCAATGACTTCCCACGGCTTTGTGGAAGACGAGCCACGGACCCATTACAGGGTTATCCGCATTACAGTCTTGGACTGGGCAATGTTTGCCTTCTTGATTATTGCCGTTCAAGTCATGTTATTCTTTATTCGATATTAGTTTTTAATAGAAATTAAAATTTTCTGACATAATCAAAACGCCCCAGATTTCGCAATTCCTACTTTTGCATTATAATTAATGTAATAGAGAGAAGTGAAAGAGGGCGTTTTTTATGCGGGCAAATCAATTCGCATTTGCGTTTGGCATTTTTGCTTTAATTGTTGGAGCCATTGTTGATCTTTATGGGGTGTTTACTCAATTCGGAACGATTGATAGTGCTCAGGAAGTATTGGTCGGCAGCTTTATTTTGGGAATCGGGTTGGCTTTTCTATCGATCCCCAACCGACTGGAACGTTACATTGTTCAAGGTATTATCGGAATTGGCATCTTTTATTATTTTTATATTCAAAACAATAACATTTGGATTGCCCTGATTATTGCGTTTATTCTGGTGGCCTTATTGGAGTATGGCTTGAAACATCGCTAATTATGTGTTCGTTTCACATATTATTGCTATAATAGGAATATAGTAGCTCGAGTCTTACAATGGAGGAATTTAGAATGGCAGAACAATTTAGCACCTTAGCAGAAGAAATTATCAATTACCAAAAGAAGAACGACATGCCAGACACGCAATTAGCATTCAATTTACGGATTACCGTAGAACGCCTCCACGATATTAAGTCGATGGAATCTCAACCGACACCAGAGGAAAAGAAGCTCATTGAAGACTTTGTGCGTTAAACGTGCAGGAACTATTTGAAATCCTATTTCCCAACATCGCGATGTTAACTAAAAGAAGAGACCTTTTGCAATGTCATTTTGCAAAGGGCCTCTCTTTTGGCTTTTAATGGCTGGTTATTTTTCCGGCGCTTTAAATAACGCTTGTACCTGTTCCTCCAAAGTTGGAACGGGCTTTTGTAATACGTCAGCCAAATCCGTTGTGTCTTCTTCCAAAGCATGATTTCGAATTAATTTTTGAATCATCGTCATAATCGCATCTACCTGATCTGGTACATACTTTCTTAAATTGGCCATAAATTCATCATCAGAAACGCTGGCAATCTCAAATTGTTTGCCGGTCACTTTTCGAAGCACATCAGCCAACTCGGCATACGTATGCATTGGACCTGCCAATTCATAAACTTCTTTTGGCTGTTCAGTCGTTAAAATAGTGGCTGCAGCTTCGGCATATAATGCTTCGGGGGCCCAACCAACCTTGCCATCCCCTGCGGAATAAACAAATGGCTCACCATTACTAGCTTCTTCCACAAAATTCATCTCATCTTCCAGATACCAATTATTGCGAAGAAATGAATGTGCAATACCCGACTTTTTAATCAAAGCCTCCGTGGCCTTATGGTCTGCTGCCAAGGGTGCTTCTGTCGTGTCTGCATGTGGAAAGCTGGTGTATGCAATGAACTTAACACCGGCCGCTTTAGCAGCCTGAACCACATTATTGTGTTGATCGATTCGTGACATCACTGCACCGGGTTGCGATGAAATAAACAGTAGTTTATCCACACCCTTCAATGAGTCGATCAACTGATCCGGATCTTCATAGGTACCCGGACGAACCTCAACACCGTCTTTATATATAGACTTTGCCTTTTCAATACTTCGAGCCAGAGCAATGATTGAATCTTCCGGCTTAATTAACTTTTGCAAATACGAAATGGCGTACTTGCCAAAATGACCGGTTGAACCTGTTACAGCATACTTCATAACTTAAAAGCCTCCTAAATCAACTATAGTTTAGTCAGTACATGCCATAGATTATTATAAAGCAACCTGTTGGTTTGTGTTTACATAAGCATGCTGAAATCATCAAAAAATGCCCATTGCCAATTGAAATCAAAAAAGACACTTATGCGCACGTTACTAAAACGCTAAAGTGACTCATCTTGATTTATCATAATAACTTTAATTTTACTGTGCCGAATCGTCTATATCGCTTTGCGCCACACACTTGTTTAGGACTGCTCCGTCAAGCAACATTCTGCATGTAAGGGATTCTTTTTAAAAATTCAAAACCGGGATTTCCAAAAAGAACGCCTTACATTCCGGGTGCTAACCGCTTTGTTCCGCACACTTATAATAATTTCTTCCAAAATGACCGTTTCTTTTTCTTTGAAGTTCCCGACGTTTTTTCGTGGTAACGATCCATGCCTTCCTTATAGGGATTGCTAATCAGTTGGTTCAATGAAGGTCGCGATTTTTTAGCGGCTTCTTCAATCGGCAATTTTCGATGACAATTTGGGCACGTTACCTGATTTTCCGTTAATTTAGTCCCACAATAAGGACAAAAAGCAAACTTTCTGGTTGGCATCTCGATTACCTCGATTGTTGCTTGGTTTGATTACGGTTTCGACATTTAACGGCTTCCAATGTATCGCGAATCCATTTTGGCATTTTAAACTTCTTCTTTGCCATGAATGTTATTCCCCTCAATCAACTTGATTTTCTAACAAGAACGCTTTGAAATAATCAAATGCCATTTCTCGAATTGACTCAATACCAATCTGCTTTGTTGTTGATTCAGTCTGTTCATCAACATCCAGTAGTTCCACTGTTAATAAACCAGTCGTCAGATTTAAATTGGTCGGAAAGGCCGCAAAATTCTCTTTATCGGCTAACTCAAACCGAATAATCTTTCTGAACTTAATCGACTGGTAAAGAATATGCGTTAAAATATTATCCGTATCATCAAAGGCACGTTCGGCATTCAGAACAGGCAAAACAAAGTGCTTGGCATCTTTATTCAATTTAACAAATCGATGAATCAGACGAAGGTAGTCCGAATCCAATAATAGTTCTTTAATATCGTCATATCGAATCCAAACATAACCGCCAAAACGACCGTTCATGTCAACCACCATCATCACCAACTCGTTTGCATTGCCGGCAATCACTTGACCAACATAAAAGTATTTTCGTTCATCATTAGTATCAATAATGATAGCCTTATTTGTACCACGTAATTTTCCAATAGTTTCTCTAAATTTATCCGTGTCGCGTACACTTACATCATCAATATGATTCTCAGGCTTAATCATTGCCAATGTTTCTTGGACCAATTGTAATTCGGTTCCACCAAATTCAATACCGTGAATATCGTCAAATAAGAAGTCCATCATTCGCTGCTTGGAGAAGTCAAATTTGTTCAAGTTTAAAAACGTCAGGCCATCCGCACGAACATCCTTGACCAATCCTTCACTATATTTAAGTTTGCCATCTTCAACCGTAATAATCAATGAGACCCGCTGTTCTTCATAAAGCGTTTTCACAATCCGATCAAATAAAGAATCACTCATTTTTATTGGCATATCAAATGAAGGATTGCTCGATAAGTCATTCATTTCATCAAATGAAATTCGATCTTTCATGCTCGCAAGATCATAACTGTCTGTTTCAATCGATTTAACCGAACTAATTTTTAAATAAACTTCCCCATCTTGAATGCCATAATCGTTATAGGTCAGCATAACAAAATCCTGAGCACCCAAATACTGGATGACACCCGTATATACGATATCGCTATTCTTTTGGAAGGCGTTTATTAACCGCTCATCAATTTGAGCTGACCGCAACTGTTCATATATTGTTTTCAAAAGAGACACCTTCTTTCACATCCGTAGATTATTCGTTATCATAATTATAAGCGCTTATATTCGTGCAATCTATGATATGGCATTGCTGACGAAGGCTCGTAGATCATCACCGGATTTGTGTGCACTAAGACCAACCAATAGTTTGATTCTGGCCTTTTGCCCATTTAATCCCTGGCATAGAATCAGCCCCATTTTTCTGAGTTGAATACCGCCACCCTCATAATCATAAATATCTTGGGCAACACCGTTATAACATCTGGAAACCAGGACGATGGGAATGTTATTATCTATGAGGCGCTTAATTGCAGGAAGCGTTTGGGGCGGTAGATTTCCCGCACCCAGGCCTTCAATAACCAATCCATTAGTAGTCGATCGGTTGATTGCCTCAAATAAATCGCCGTTCATCCCGGCATATGCCTTTATTAAATAAACGCCGGCAGAAACATGATCAATATCGGAAACCTCAGTTTGAATGAGTTCTTGAAAATATTTAGCTTTATTCTGTGTCACAATTCCAATCGGACCAAATGTAGGCGTTCTAAACGTTGCGACATTAGTGGTATGGGTTTTGGTCACAAAACGAGCTGTATGAATTTCATCATTCATCACAACAAGGACACCTTTACCGTAAGATTCATCAGTTGCCGCAACCAAAATTGCATTTCGAAAGTTGTATAAACCATCGGAACCAATTTCATTTGACGATCGCATCGCTCCTGTTACTACGACTGGAATTGTATTTGGTAATGTCAAATCTAAAAAGTAAGCTGTTTCTTCCAGTGTATCGGTTCCGTGAGTAATCACGACACCGTCAACGCCGTCGTTAATTGCTTTCATAATTCGTTGTTTAATCAGCAACATCACTTCAGGTGTGACATGAGGTGATGGTAAATTGAATAGTTCATCGGTAATCAGGTTGATTTGACCATTCAAAATGACTTGTTCTTCTGCGATTGGGTTCTCATCATTTGGAACAACTTCGCCCTTTTCGTTTTGAGACATTGAAATGGTACCACCGGTGTGAATCGCTAAAATTGTTTTCATAGAATTTCGGCCTCCAAAATGATAATCTATACTATTGTACATTATAATTGTAGCTGAGAAAACATACCGACAACACAGAAAGAAGTGAGCTTATGTCAGATTCTGATAGATACTATAAGCCTAAGAATTCAAAAGACGCGATGCGCCAGATTGAAATGTTGTTTAATAAATATAAAGACGCCCCACTAACTCAGGAATTGGTTGATTATCACCAGAATCTGGTTAACAGGCTTAAAACCGATATTATGCAGGCAGCCAACGTGGAAAACATTTCATCCAGAACCGAAAATCTTAACTCAATGATCAACGTCATGACCCGCTGGCTGCAAATCAGACTTTCCGGAAAACCCTTTAACGGTCAAATGAGTCATTTTAAATACGTTAGTGATGAAACCAAAACAACCTTTAAACGTCACGTCCACAAAATTAAGGGTGGCGGCAGTCACCGTGCATCAAGGCATTAATTGGCAGAGCTGATTAAAGAAACAACAGCCCTGTCAGACTACTCACAAGGAGGCTCGAAGAATTGAGCAAAACCATTATCGAATTACAGCACGTCTACAAAAAATATGACGACTTTACCGCACTTAAAGATATTAATTTTAAACTAAACCAAGGAGAATTTTACACCCTTCTTGGCCCTTCCGGTTGTGGAAAGACAACCATTCTTCAAACAATTGCAGGATTTACCGATGCAACTTCCGGACAAGTATTATTTGACGGTCAAAAGATCAATGATATTCCGGCTAATAAACGTCAATTAAACACTGTTTTTCAAGACTACGCCCTTTTTCCAAATATGAACGTTTTTGAAAACGTCGCTTTTGGATTGATCTTGCATAAAGTCAAAAAAGCAGAAGTGGCCGAACGGGTTCATGATGCTTTGAAATTAGTTCAATTGGATCAATATGCCAATCGGGAGATTTCTGAACTTTCCGGCGGCCAGAAACAGCGAATCGCGATCGCCAGAGCAATTGTTAATCGCCCGAAGGTTCTTCTACTGGACGAACCGCTGTCCGCCTTGGATGCTAAATTAAGAAAAGATATGCAGTATGAATTGCGTAGCCTCCAACAAAACCTTGGCATCACCTTCCTATTCGTTACCCATGATCAGGAAGAGGCACTGGCAATGAGCGATCAAATTTTTGTCATGAATAAGGGACAGATTCTTCAAAAGGGTGACCCGGTCGACATCTACGACGAACCCATCAACCATTTTGTGGCTGATTTTATCGGCGAAAGCAATATCATTCCCGGCCACATGGTCCGAGATTACGAAGTCTCATTTCTTGGACATACATTTGAATGTGCGGATGCCGGCATGCGCCCAAACGAACCCGTTGAGGTTGTGATTCGTCCGGAAGACCTTGTTATCACAACTCCTGAAAAAGGAAAGTTACAGGTTAAGGTCAGCACCCAGCTGTTCCGCGGTGACTACTATGAAATACTCGCCTATGATATGCAGGATAACGAATGGTTGATTCATTCCACCAATGCAACAACTGACAATGCGATTATCGGGTTAACATTTGGCCCTAATGATATGCACGTCATGCGTTACAACGAAACCGAAGCCAAGTTTAATTCTCGTTTGGAAACTTACGAAGAATAGGGAGGAAAAAACATTGAAAAAAAGCTTCAGAGCAATGTTTTACACGCCTTACATGATGTGGCTGGCCTTGTTTGTAATCGCACCGGTGGGATTGATCGTTTATTATTCGTTTTTCAACATCTCACATCAGTTTACTTTTGATAATTATGCCACGTTCTTTCGCTCCGGCACTTATTTAACCATGACGGCAAACTCAGTGCTTTACGCCTTTTTAATCACGTTGATTTCTCTTCTAATCAGTTATCCAATGGCATTGGTCATCAGTAAATTGAAACATCGTGATCTATGGATCCTACTCGTCATTTTACCAACATGGATTAACCTGCTGCTAAAAGCATACGCCTTTATTGGCCTACTAAGCCATGACGGACTGGTTAACAATTTGTTTGAATTAGTCGGACTGCCAGCTCAACATATGCTGTTTACAGACACCAGCTTCATCCTCGTTGCGTCCTATATCCAAATTCCGTTTATGATTTTACCAATATATAATTCATTAACCGACATTAGCGACTCTTATATCAAAGCAAGTCATGACCTGGGCGCAACCAATTGGCAGACCTTAACCAAAATCATTATTCCCATGACCATGCCCGGTATTAAATCCGGCGTTCAAATCGTCTTCATCCCTTCCTTATCACTCTTCATGCTTTCAAGATTGATTGGTGGTAACAAGATCATTACACTTGGAACTGCGGTTGAAGAGCATTTCTTAACAACGATGAACTGGGGAATGGGTTCCACTATTGGCGTGGTCTTGATCATCTCAATGGTAGTCGTCATGCTGTTTACCAACACTAAACGAAAGAGGGGGCGCAACTAATGAGCAATCGGTCCTCAAAGCTTGGAAAGATCTATATTGTCATTATCTTTTTGCTTTTGTACATGCCCATCCTCTACCTTATTATCTATTCGTTTAGTAAGGGAACGACAATGACCAATTTCCGCGGTTTCAGCCTCACCCACTATGGTGAACTGTTTCATGACAAACGAATGTTGGCTATTTTTCTTGATACCATTTTAATCGCCCTGTTGTCCTCAGTCTTTTCTACAATTATCGGTACACTAGGTGCTTTGGGGATCAGTAATGCCAAACGGGAAAGATCCAGGCAAACATTGTTATCGTTGAATAATATCCTACTGGTCTCTCCTGATGTCATTATGGGTGCCAGTTTTCTGATCTTCTTTACATCCCTGAAAGTGCCATTAGGATTCTGGTCAGTTCTTTTAAGTCATATTGCATTTGAAATTCCCATCGTCGTTTTAATGGTCCTGCCAAGGCTCGATGAAATGAGTCCCTCACTGATTAACGCCGCAACCGATCTGGGCGCAACTTCTGGGCAGGTTTTAAGCAGAGTGGTTTTGCCTTTTATTCAACCCGGAATTATTGCCGGATTCTTCATGGCGATTACGTATTCTTTGGACGACTTTGCGGTCACTTTCTTTGTTACAGGAAACGGCTTTACGACATTGTCGGTTGAGATTTACTCACGAGCCCGTCAAGGCATCAGTTTGGAAATCAATGCCCTGGCCGGCATTATGTTTGTCTTTTCGTTGATCTTGGTTATTGTCTATTATTTCATCGAAAACCACAATTTGGTTTCACGCCGAAAGAAGGATAAATTGGGGGTGGCTAACCAATGAAAAAGTTTATAATCGCTATTGCAGTTCTATTGGCGATTTGTGCCGGCTTGGGACTTGGCAGCCATGAATTGACCAAATCAACCGGTGATTCCGGCAGTAAAGTTTTGAATCTTTATAATTGGGGAGATTATATCGACCCTTCCCTTCTGAGTAAATTCCAAAAAGAAACCGGTTATCATGTTAATGTTGAAACCTTTGACAGCAATGAAGCAATGTACACTAAAATTAAACAGGGCGGTACCAACTATGATTTAACAGTACCAAGTGACTATATGGTTCAAAAAATGAAAGCAGATCATATGCTGATTCCTTTGGATAAATCAAAATTGACCGGTATGTCTCACTATGGTGCTTCATTTATGAATAAGAGTTTTGATCCGGGCAACCGTTATTCAATTCCCTACTTTTGGGGGACACTTGGTATTATCTACAATGACAAATACATCAAGCCCGGTGAATTAACTCATTGGGACCAACTCTGGCACTCAAAATATCGAAATGACATTATGCTCATTGATTCTGCGAGAGATATTATGGGATTCTCCCTGATTTCTCAAGGCCATTCAGTGAACACAACCAATACGAAAGAATTGATAGCAGCTAAGAATAAATTGAACCGTCTTTCACCAAATGTTAAGGCGGTCGTTGCCGATGAGATCAAGATGTATATGGCCGAAGGCGAAGCACCTATTGCAGTTGACTGGTCCGGTGAAGCGACCGAAATGATGTCACAAAATGCTCATTTACATTACGTTGTGCCAACCGAGGGCAGTAACATGTGGTTTGATAATTTGGTTATTCCAAAAACTGCGAAACATTTTAAAGCAATCTATGCTTTCTTGAACTTTATGAATAAGCCGGAAAATGCCGCTCAAAATGCTAAGTATATTGGTTACTCAACGCCCAATACAGATGCTTATAAACTTTTGCCAAAGTCTGTTCGAGACGATAAACAATTTTATCCCCCCCAAGCGGGTTCTTGATAAACTGGAGGTTTACAGTAACCTCAGTGCGAAGAAAGTCCAACAGTACAATGATCTGTATTTGGAATTCAAAATGCATCATTAAGAATCAATCAACTATCATGATTTGATTGGTCATTGGTAGCGAAAAGATTTACACTAAAATATGAGGTGAATAATAGAAATGGCAAAGCAAAACAGAAGACGAGACATCATTGTCGATATGAACGAATTCATCGTTACATATGCGGCAACCTTGTTAGACCCGTCACAGAATCTTTCAAAACTGATTTATGACACGACCAAAGATGATATTACAAAGATGGATGATCTATTCAAAGACAATGGATTCGGTCGAAAAAATAAATTCGTCAATATCGGTGAGGGTTTCCTTCGCGATTGGAAGGGCTTGGATGAAGAAGAAGCCAAGCAGCAAGCAGATCAATTGGCAAAGGATGCCATTGATTACTTGGGTAAAAATACCGATTATTTCGAAACATGGAGAACGGATTAGTGTGCGAAACAAAGCGGTTAGCACCCGGAGTATAAGACGTCGATTTGGGAAATCCCGGTTTTGGATTTTTCAAATCGATCTCTTATATGGAGTGGTGCTGCTTTGAGGAGCAGTCCTAGTTAGTGTGCAAAACAAAGCGGTTTACGTTCGGAGTGTAAGGCGTTCTTTTTGGAAATCCCGGGTTTGGATTTTTAAAAAGAATCCCTTACATGCAGAACGTTGCTTTGAGAAGCAGTCCTAACCAGTGTGCGAAACAAAGCGGTTAGCACCAACAACCACATAAACTAACGAAACCAAAAGGGTGACCATCAATTGATTTTAATCAGTTGATGATCGCCTTTTTCATCCTATACACTCGTTAAGCAAATCTCGCTCGTTTTCTGCATAACTGCGTATAATGTTATTTGATTAATCAAGTGTTTATGATTCGAGGGGGGACATACATTGAAAAATACATCTAATTCGACACAATCATCACCTTCTACGACACAAAAGAATGGCTGGTGGGTTTTAGTTTCTATTGGAACCTTTGCGTTCATGTCTAATCTGGATTCAAGCATCGTCAATATTGCAATGCCAATTATGGCTAAAGAGCTACATGTGCCGATGAATCAAATCGAATGGGTCGTTTCCGCCTATTTAATTATCTTGAGTGCCCTGCTTTTATTTTTTGGAAAACTGGGCGATCTTTACGGGAAAGTTAAGGTTTTCCGCATCGGAACAGTTGTCTTTCTTGCCGGTTCCTTTATCTCCGGTCTTCAAATCAACTTCCCGGTTCTATTGATTGGCCGAGCGATCCAGGGTATTGGTGCCGCAATGACCCTTTCCAATACGTATGGTATTACAACCTCAACGTTTGGGGTTAAGGAACGTGGCCGAGCAATGGGGTTCGTCGGGACATTTGTCGCACTCGGAGCTATTGCGGGTCCCGGCTTGGGTGGCTTAATTTTGTCCCAGCTTTCTTGGGGATATATTTTTTGGGTCAATCTGCCATTTGGTATTTTTGCCATTATTCTTGGGGCGATTGTCATGCCAAAGTCTTATCAAACTACCGGCAAGGGGATTGACTGGTTTGGCTTTATCAACTTTGCCCTACTCATATTCGGACTCTTCCTGGGCGTTTTCCTTGGTCAGGAAATCGGCTATACAAAACCACTTCCACTTATTTTATTCGCGATTGCCATCGTGACTTTCTGGGGCTTTATTCACACTGAAAAGCGTACCAAGAATCCATTAATGCCCCTTTCGATGTTTAAAATCAAAGCATTCTCCTATGGATTGGGCGCAGCCGTTTTAATCTTCTTATCGAACTTCTTTACGGTTATTATTATGCCATTTTACCTGGAAGATGCACGTGGTTTAACTGCTGGTCAAGCAGGTGCGTTATTGATCATCTTCCCAATTGTAATGGTTTTTGCCGGTCCAATCGGCGGCTGGTTTGCCGACCATTTCTCACAGGCAAAGGTTGCAACCATTGGTCTTGCAATCGTTGCGTTTGCTCAGGCATTATACTATTTTCTAACCCTAAACAGCCCAATATGGGTCTATGTCATTATCACCATTGTTATGGCTGTCGGAACCGGATTATTCCAGTCGCCAAACAGTGATATTGTCATGTCGGTTGTCCCTAAAGACCAGTTGGGAAGTGCCGGAAGTTTGAATGCGCTCGCTAGAAATATCGGGATGATTTCCGGAACTGCTCTGTCAACAAGTGCCTTATTTATTGGCATGAGTATCAAAGCAGGCTTTCATGTGACAACCTACCTGCCAAGTCAACCGGAAGTCTTTATCTCAGGCATGCACATTGCCTTTGCGATTTCACTAATCATTATTATCGGTGCATTAATCCTGTCGATTCTCCAAGGCAGAAACGTTAAGGCAACCGACTTAAAATAGATCCTATTAAAAAACGTTGATCTCCTAATATAAGAGGTCAACGTTTTTTAAAAGCTAGATTTTGTTTTTATTCACGAATCTTTGTAGCCTGCCCCGCACGTTTTCGATATTGAATCCGAATCAGTTTAATAATTTCCGTTACGACCAGCACAACAAATCCACAGATTGCCGGAACAACCCAACCGTAATAGAAATTAATTGTAGCTGTATGGAAGATGCCCTGCATGAATGGTGCGTAAACCAAGAACGCTTGTAAGGCTAGTAGAATTCCGATAATCCCAAAGGCCATCTTATTTTCAAAGAAGTGTTTGGAAATGATCGGATACGAATTACGAATATTGAAGAGATAGAAAATTTTACCGAAGATGATAATGTTAACAGCCATGGTACTGCCCAGAACCGGGTTCAATATATTCGCATCGACAAACTTGTCGAAGGTGAATATACCAAGTGACGAAATCAAAACTGACACATAGACAATTTCAAAAACGTCCATCTTGCCCAAAATCCCCTTAGTCACATCACGTGGTCCTCGCACCATGATCGATTCCTCTGCGGGTTCGAAAATAAATGCGAATTGAATGGTCAAAGCAGAAACGGTGTTGATCCAAAGCAACTGGGTTGGATATAGCGGTAATTCCTGTCCCATAATCATACTGATCAAAACAACCAGTCCCTCAGCAAAACTTGTTGGTAAAAGGAATCGAATTGTTTTTTGAATATTATCAAACACATGTCGACCTTCAGAGACGGCATCTACGATAGTGGTAAAGCTATCCTTAACCAATACCATATCAGCGGATTCTTTGGCAACGTCCGTTCCTTTAATTCCCATAGAAATACCGATGTTGGCTTGCTTTAATGCCGGTGCATCATTAACACCATCGCCGGTCATCGCAACAATTTTCGAATTAACCTGCTGTGCACGAACGATTCGTAATTTATTTGCAGGTGTTGTCCGTGCAAAAACATTATATCGACCAATTTCTTTACTTAATTCTTCATCGGACATCTTGTCAATCTCCGGACCGGTAATCGCATGAATGCTTTCATCCAAATCCAGTTTCTTGGCAATCGCGGTTGCCGTATCAGGATGATCACCGGTAATCATATTAACCTTGACCCCTGCCCGTCGCAAATGATGAATGGCCGGAATGACTTCTTCACGGGGCGGATCCATGATACCAACAATGCCACTTAATTGGATGCCTTGAGAAATATCATCCATCACGATTTCATTTTCGCTGTTGGAAACATCTTTCCAACCCAATGCCACAACTCGTAATCCCCGATCGGTTAACTTGTTAACCTGTTCATACCAAGAATCGGAATCAAAATCAGGATGGCTTGACTTGACCATATCAAAAATCGTTCCAGGAGCACCCTTAACCATTAATTCATTATGCTGCTTGTCATCATCAATCAAGCGGGCGCTATAACGATAAGCCGAATCAAAAGGTAACGTATCCAGCTCGTCAACTTCGGGAGCCCGCCCCATTAATTTATGAAATAGGGTTGTTAAAGCCCCATCGGTTGGTTCACCCGTCAAACGCCACTCACCATCAGTTTGAACAAGTTCGGCATCGGTCGTTGTTCCGGCAATTTTAACCAACTCAACAAAATTTTGATCATTTTGCCAGTCGACTTTTTGACTGTCCAGTAAAACATTACCCGAAACGCCCTTGTCATTATCCACAAATCCTGTACCTGTTACTTGATAGTGATGATCATGGGTAATAACGTCCGTTACCGTCATTTCGTTTTTGGTCAGTGTCCCTGTCTTGTCCGTATCAACAATATCAACCGCTCCAAGGGTTTCAACAGCAGGCAATGTTTTAACAATTGCCCCTCGTTTAGTCATGACTTGAACACCCCGTGCCAAAACAACGGATGTTGATGCGGGTAACCCCTCGGGAATCGATCCAACAACCATGGTGATAATGGCGATCGTTAGAACAGGTAAACTATAAATTTTTGTATATAAACCAAGGATGAAGAGTAAAACTGCAATTACGACGATAAAAACTGATAAATTAACGCCTAATTTATTTAAATTTTTCATTAACGGCGTTACTTGAGTCTTAACATTAGAAACACTTTGCTGAATACTACCGATTTCGGTTCTCGAACCGGTTCCAACGACAATCCCCATTCCGGAGCCTTGTGTTACCGCTGTTGAAGCATAAGCCATATTGGAACGTTCGGCCAACGGAACGGATGCTTTATCAATGGGATCCTCGGTCTTTTCAACCGAATTACTCTCACCAGTTAACGTTGATTCCTGAATTCGTAAATTATCAGCTGAAATCAACCGCATATCAGCAGGAACCGCATCTCCCGCTTCCAAATTCACCAAATCACCAACAACTAATTCTCGAGCCGGAACCTCAATCTTTTGACCATCACGGACAACGTAATTTTGACTAACCAATAATTCTTTTATCTTGGTTAACGCATTGTCTGCTTGGATTTCTTGAAAGAATCCAATAAACGCATTTGCAATAATCACAATCCCGATAACAGATGAATCAGAATAGTGGCGAAGCAGAAGCGTAATGACTGCCGCAGCTATCAGTATATAAATAATACTATTATTAAACTGGGCAATGAATTTAACCAGCTTGCTTTGCTTCTTAACTGTTAATTCATTATAGCCACCTTGAGCTAATCGTTTCTCGGCTTCCTGCTCACCTAATCCATTTTCAGAATTAGTCCCATATTCTTTAACCAATTCCTCAGTAGAATCCTGCCATAAGCCCTGTTCGGGAGGAGCCTCAGTAATTTTCTGTTCCATTCAATGTATCAACCTCTCTTTTAATAAAATTAGACGAACCTTAAAACAATTTAGATCTACTATAAAAATATTATATGATATTTGACGGCATACCTACAAGTAGGACATCCCGAAACGTGTTGGATCATCTATCTTTTTAGACTATATCGATAAATATCGGTTTATAAAAAAAGATCGGGCAAAAGGCTGCTTTGTCTCGATCTCTTGTGAAACGTCATTATTTAACTAAAACGCGCATTAGAAATTTAACTATTCCTTGAACACATCTTTATTTGCCTAAATATGGATTATCAGGAACTCGAACCAAATCATCAGCAACCAATCGTTCAGCAATCTGAACCGTATTCCATGCAGCACCCTTTAGAAGGTTATCAGAAACAACCCACATGTGATAGCTGCCTTCATTTTCATAATCCGGTCGAACCCGTCCGACAAATGTTTCCCGTTTGCCTTCTGCCTCAATTGGTTGTGGATAAATTTGATGTGCCGTATCATCTTGCAAAACAACGCCCGGTGCATCAGCCAAGGCTTTTTTAATTTCATCGGTATTTGCATTGTCATCGGCTACTTCAAAGTAGACCGTTTCACCATGGGCAATTCTGATCGGAACCCGGACACAAGTAGCGGTTACCTTAATATCCTTGGCATCCATATCATCCAACATAATCTTCTTGGTTTCATGAATCATTTTCCATTCTTCATGAGTGTAATAACCATCTTGCTCGAAGACATCAATCTGTGGCAATAGGTTAAAGGCTTGTTGGTAGTGTTTCTTATCACCTTTTGTCGGTAGAATTTTTGGATCGGTCTTTTCACCGTTTAATACCTGTTGGGATTCTTCCATCAATTCATTTAAAGCAGATTGACCGGCACCCGAAACTGCCTGATAGGTTGAAACGATCACCTGCTTTAACCCATATTTCTTATAAATCGGGTTAAGGCAAACAACCATTTGAATTGTTGAGCAGTTTGGATTGGAGATAATTCCTCGATGATTGTACAACGCTTTTTCATTTACTTCTGGAATAACCAACGGAACTTCCGGCTCCATCCGAAAAGCACTGGTATTGTCAACACAGACCGCACCACGTTTAACAGCCTCTGGCAAAAATTTCTTGGAAATAGAACCTCCAGCAGATGCCAATACCAAGTCAACGCCTTCAAATGATTCAGGCTTAGCTTCTTCAACGGTCACATCCCGGCCCTTGAATTTAAGCTTTTTTCCTGCAGAATGAGCCGAAGCAAGCAACTTAACACTCTTAACGGGGATGGTTGATTGTTCCAACTGGCTAATCAGCCGAGTTCCAACGGCTCCAGTAGCACCTAAAATTGCAACGTTAAATTCTCTCATCTCAAAATACTCCCTTATTGTAGAAACTCTAATTATAATATAATCATACTTTAATCTTAAGCGAATCACAAGTGTCTTTCCGACATCTTTGTGGCATCTCTATTTCACCCTATCCAACAGATAAGCGCTCATCCGATCCATTGCCAACTTAATATCTTCGTCCGAGGCCGCATATGACATTCGAATATAGCGTTCACCACCAGGTCCAAAGGCTGACCCGGGAACAACACCGACTTTGGCTTTTTCGGCAAGATCAGTCGCAAATTCTACCGGTGTTTCGTTTATTGTATCAGGAATTTTTGCAAAAATGTAAAAAGCGCCTTGAGGCAATGCAATTTCCATTCCCATTTCTTCCAAACGCTTAGCAATGTAGTCACGGCGCTTATTATATTGTTCACGCATTGGAACCGCATCTTCCAAACCATTTGTCAAAGCTTCCAAAGCTGCATATTGAGCCGGATTTGAAGGACAGGTAACAGCAAAGCCATGCATTTTTGCAGCATTAGTGACAAAATCTTTTGGTGCCGCAAAATAACCGATTCGATACCCGGTCATCGCGTGAGATTTCGAAAGACCATTTACCACAATGGTTTGACCCGGCAAAAGCTTTGCGATTGAATAATGCTTAACGCCATACGTCAATTCGTTATAAATTTCATCAGCCAAGACAAACATGTGGTGCTTTGAAATAATATCAGCCAGGGCTTGCAATTGTTCTTGGGAATATTCTACACCGGTCGGGTTTGATGGATAGTTCAAGACAATTGCTTTGACACGATCCCCGTTTTCATCCAGTGCTTTTTGAAGTTTTTCAGGAGTTAAAACAAAGCCGTCATCCGATGTATCAATTGTAATCAATTCGGCGCCGGCAACCTGAATGATTGGAAAATACAACGCAAAAGCCGGTGTAGGGACAATCACTTTATCTCCGGGATTCAGCATTGATGTTAATGCCGAAAAGATGGCTTCGGTTGCACCAACTGTCACCACAATCTCTGTTTCGGGATCATAATCAACACCGGTACGATTACTTAAATAACGACTGATGGCACGTCGTAATTCGATAATCCCCTTTTGAACCGAATAATGGGATTTATTATCTTCAATACTTTTAATAGCCGCCTGTTTGACATGCTCCGGTACATTAAAGTCCGGTTCACCAAGTGTCAATTTAACAATTCCGGGAATTGACGAAATTTTCTGATCAAATTCTCGAATACCTGAAGGTCCGACTGCCTTAATGTGCTTATTAACAACTTCTGAAAGTCCCTTATCTAACTCTGGCATAATATCCTCCGTCTCGCTTATAAAATATTTTCCAAACCAACAATTAACTTGGTTGCTTTTGCCGCGGCAGGTACCGCAAGTTTAACACCGTTCATAAATGAGCCGCGGTCAAACGAGTCTTGGCGAATTGTCAATGCTTCTCCCGTGCCCCCAAACAAGACCTGCTCGTGAGCAACATAACCCGGAAGCCTGACCGAATGAATCTTTATACCATGATAATCGCCACCACGAACGCCTTTTAACGTTTCTTCGGATTTTGGAGCCGGATGATCTCCACGAACCTCGTCAATCATCTGTGCAGTTGAAAGGGCCGTTCCAGACGGCGCATCCAGCTTATCATCATGGTGCATTTCGATAATTTCAACATCGGGCATGTATTGAGCAGCCTCTTTTGCAAATTTCATCAGTAGAACTGCTGATAACCCAAAGTTGGGTGCGATGATCCCCCCAACCTTCTTTTGGTCTGCTAATTCCCGTAATTGTTGAATCTGGTCATCTTTCATCCCTGAGGTACCGACAACCGGATGAATGCCATGTTCAATCGCGAATTTAACATTACCAAAAACCGCACTCGGAATTGTAAAATCAATCCAAACATCTGCATCGGTCTCAATCTCGTCCAGACTACTAAATAATTTGACGTTCTTATTAAGACCCATGCCTTGCATATGGGCAACATCAATACCTGGATTATAGGCACCAACCAACTCAAAATTATCGTCTTCATTAATCATTTGAACCGTTTTTTGGCCCATCGATCCCATGAAGCCAGCAACTAGAACCTTTATCATAGTAAACTCCTTGTGTAATTAAATATTGTTAATTTATCGAACGCAAGCTGCAAAAAATCAGAAACTTACATTCCGAACGCCAACCGCTTAGTTTTGCACACTCTCCAGGTCTCTGATTCCCAATCTCTTTGCAAGGATGGCCTTTTCTTCATCGTCTAATGACAGGATTGGCAAACGGCAATCGCCAACATGGTATCCCTGAGCGTTTAGGACAGCCTTAACAGGTGATGGTGACGGATAACTGAAAAGCGCTTTGATCTTTGGGCTTAAGAACCTCATTAGGTCACCTGCTGCTTTGTAGTCGCCATCATAGAGATCATCATACATTTGACGAATTTCCTTACCATAGATGTGACTGGCAACCGAAATAACACCACGGCCACCAACGACTTTTGCAAAGAGTGCCTGAGCATCTTCACCCGTGAAAACGTTAAAGTCATCATCGGTATGCTCAACGATATATTCGAAATCATCCATTGACGTACACTGCTTTACACCGGCAATATTAGGATTCTTTGATAACTCAACCACCGTGTCGTTTGCCATTGTGACACCGGTTCGGCCTGGAATATTGTAAATGATCAACGGAACCGACGACTGTTCAGCAACCGCTGTAAAGTGGGCGATCATCCCTCTTTGATCTGGTTTGTTATAGTATGGCACAACAACCAACGCGTAATCAATACCGGGAATGTGACTAACTTCTGAAGTGAATTGTGCGGTTTCGTAAGTGTTATTACTGCCTGTACCGGCAATAACAACGCCGCGACCATTTACGATCTTAGCAAAACGCGTGTACAATTCAATCTTTTCATCATGACTTAAGGTTGGTGTTTCGCCAGTCGTACCACCAATTACAAAGCCTTTGCTACCAGTATCAATCAAGTGATTTGCCAACGTCTCAAGTGCGTCAAAGTTAATCGTACCGTCATCACTAAATGGGGTAATAATTGCTGTCATAATATCTGCGTTAATCATAAAAATCCCTACTTTCTATATTCTTAGTTTCAATAGTCTTCCAATTTTTTATAAAACCGATTCACCCTGTCTGAACTCAAGAAATCTAACAATCGAATTGACGCCTTTAGGAATCGACGATTCTTTTGGATTCAAAGTAGCAGCGTGTAATGCTGAATCATCTTCGACGCCCAACCAAAACATCGTGCCGGGAATTTTTGATAATAAGTACCCGAAATCTTCACCGGTCATTGCCGGTTGAGTTTCAATAAATTGTGTTTGCGGATCCTGCTTAGCAAAATTGATAAATCGTTTTGTCAATTCATCGTTATTTTCTACGGGAAGATACCCACCTTGGTTAAAAGCAATGTTGACAGTTGCACCATAACTGGTTGCCACTCCATTGGCGACCTGTTTGAGTCGGTCAACAATGTGTTCAATCATTTTCTGGGTGAGACCACGAATAGTTCCTTCAATTCGGGCTTGCCCGGCAATCACATTTCGAATGGTCCCGGCATCCAACTTCCCAAATGTAATTACACCGCCCTCAATCGGGTTAACGCTTCGGGAAACAATTGTTTGAACCTGGTTAATAAATTGAGCCGCCGCAACCACCATGTCGTTGGCATCCTGTGGATAAGCCGCATGCCCGCTTTTTCCAATCAAATCAACATTGACTTCCGTTGTTCCCGCAAATAGCGTGCCCATGCGGCAGCCAATTGCTCCCGCGGGTAAGTTGGGATTATCATGCAGTCCGTAAAATTCATCCGGTCTCCATTTGCCGGCAAAAACGCCCTGTTCATAGGCAACTTTACCGCCATTCTGACTTTCTTCTGCCGGTTGAAAGAAGAACACCATATTATCTTTTGGCTGATGCTCACTGAACCAGCTGAGAACGCCCAACGCAACCGTCATGTGGATATCATGGCCACATGCATGCATCACACCGGGTGTTTTAGAAGCAAATGGTAACCCTGTTTTTTCAGTCACGGGCAACGCATCGATATCGGTTCGATAACCAATCGTCCGCTTGGGATCACTTCCGTGAATATACACAAGTAATGCGGTTGGTAGGTCAGGAACCTCTCGGATTTCAAGATATTGCTGGTTAACCCCCTTAATGACAGCTAACAGATATTGATGAGTCTCGAACTCATGCATAGCCAATTCAGGATGCGCGTGCAGGTGCCTGCGAATATCAATTAAGTTTTCCGTTGTTAATTGGGCCATTAAATCACAGCTTTCTTAAATCGTCTTCCAACTCTGTCTTGGACTTAGTCTTGGAATCGACATCCTTGATTTTCTTCGCCGGCATACCGGCAACCATCGTATATGGTGCTACATCTTCAGTCACAACCGCGCCGGCTGCCACAACGGCACCTTCACCAACGTGAACGCCTTCAATGACAACTGCATTGGCGCCGATCAGAACATTGTCATCTATTTGAACCGGTTGGGCAGAAGCCGGTTCGATCACACCGGCCAGTACCGCACCGGCACCAATATGTGAATGCTTACCAACAATTGCACGGCCACCCATCACGACGCCCATATCAATCATGCTGTCTGCCCCGATTTCGGCCCCGATATTGATAATAGCGCCCATCATAATGACAGCATTATCGCCAATTGTGACGTGCTCTCGAATGACAGCCCCCGGCTCAATACGGGCATTGACATTTTTGGCATCCAGCAATGGAACGGCGGAATTTGTTGCATCGGATTCGATTTTCGTGTCTTTAATCTGATCTTTATTTGCCTTCAGGAAAGGCTCAACGTCCTTCCAATCGCCAAACAAAACGGCAGTGTGTTTCTCAACAAACGCTTCTATTGATTTGGGAATCTCAACTTTTCGAAGAGCACCCTTAACATAAACTTTCACCGGCGTCTTCTTCTCGGCATTTCCGATATACTCAATAATTTCCCGTGCACTTAGTTGTTCCATTGCAATAAAGTCTCCCTTATAAGTAGTAGTTTTATGATTTTTATATAGTTGTCTGAATTAGGACTGCTTCTCAAAGCATCACCACGCCACGTAAGGGATCAAATTGAAAAATCCAAATGCGGGATTCCCCAATTTGACGCCTTACGCTCTGGGTGATAACCGCTTTGTTCCGCACACTTGGCTTAGGACTGCTTCTCAAAGCAACGTTCTGCATGTAAGAGATTCATTTCAAAAATCCAAAACCGGGATTTCCGAAATGAACGTCTTACACTCCGAACGCTAACCGCTTTGTTCCGCACACTTACCTTATTCAAGTGGTTGATCAAGTCGAATCAGATCTTCAAACGTTTCTCGACGAATCGCCAAATTATCTTGACCATTTTCAACAAAAATAACGGCTGGTCTTGGATTTCGATTATAATTGGAAGCCATCGCATATCCATATGCACCGGTAGCCAGCATTGCCAAAACATCTCCCGGCTTGGTCTGAGGCAACGCCTGCTTTTGAATTAAAATATCACCGGACTCACAATACTTGCCGGCTACCCGTACCGTCTCTTTAGCCGGTGCCTTGGGATCATTAGCCAAAACTGCATCATATTCAGCTTGATAAAGGGCTGGTCGAATATTATCGCCCATGCCACCGTCAACCGTGACATACGAGCGAATGCCCGGAACGTCCTTTCGACTGCCGACAGTATAAAGATTGTAGCCTGCAGGACCTGCAATTGACCGGCCCGGTTCAATCCAGACAGCCGGCATTGGAAGTGCCAACTCCCCGGCTCGCTTCTTAATTGCTTTAACAATCGCATCAACAAACATTTCCGGTGCAATCGGATCATCTTCTTCGGTATAGCGGATACCAAACCCACCGCCGACATTAACGACTTTTGCCACATACCCGATTTCCTTGTGCCACTGACCGACTGTATCAATCAACTTTGTGGCAGCCAGTTCAAATCCCTTTACTTCAAAAATCTGTGAACCAATATGGGCGTGAATGCCGAGCATTGTCATCCGTTGGTCAGCCAATACTTCATCCAAGGCCTTACGAGCCTGACCACTTTGCAGATCAAAACCGAATTTGCTATCTGTCTGACCGGTTTGATCATATTCATGAGTGTGGGCAGAGACGCCTGGCGTTACTCGCAACATCACATTAATGTGGGCATCTTTATCTTTCAAAATCTGCTTTAGCAAAGCAATTTCATGGAAATTATCCAAGATAATAACCCCGATTTGGTGATCAACAGCCATTTCCAATTCTTCAACGGACTTGTTATTACCATGAAAGCTGACATGATCCATTGGAAAGCCCGCTTTAATAGCGGTATATAATTCGCCTCCTGAAACAACGTCGATATGGACATTTTCCTGATTGACCAGTTGGAACATCGCAATGCAGGCAAATGCTTTGCTTGCGTAACTAACCGCATAATCCACATGATTGTCTTCAAACACCTTTTGAAAATGATGGATTTGATTTCTGATGGCCGATACATCATAGACAACCAGTGGGGTTTTGTATTTTTTGACAAGATCAAGTGCATCTGCACCACCGATTTCCAAATGTCCGGCTTGATTAATCTGAATTTGACTGATATCACTACTCATTTAAATTTCCTCCAACTCATCTTCAAAAAGGGTACAAAAAAATCTCTTTGTTCAGCGGCTAACTAAACAAAGAGATTCAGAATTTTAAGTGCTCTAATATTCTTTATCAATTTTGTCGTCGTTAGCGCCCCGCAGCTGACGATTTTCGCTGCGACAGTCCATAGCCTCTTAAGCTAAGTCCCAGCGCGCCAAGGTCTGCTTCCCTTGGTGCTTCGGCAACCGCCCCTTTCATTAGCTTCAAAGTTCAAGCAGGAACTCCACTAATTACTCTTGTTGGTTGCAACCTCTAATGATTATTTACTAATCAGTTTATAATGCTTCTCATCATCCGTCAACCTTTTAATGCAAATTTGCACAAATCAATTTCTAACACAGCAATGAAAGTCGTAAAGATAAACAAAATGATAAATTTAAGCAACTAATGAACTAATTACAATAAACATTATACACTTTTCTCGTCATTTTTCAGAAAAAATTACTCATCAATCACTTTCCAATATTATTTTTTTGAAATTAACATCTTTCCGTCACATGATGATCTTAACGCGTCACAGCTCAGCATAACGTTTCAAAATGACCAGTCTCCATATCTATTTGTTACTATTAATTTTTTCACGAGACTTTACTAGTTTTCAAAATGTGCTAAAATTCGACTTAACGATTTTTAACTAAATTTTTAATTTATGGGAAAACAGGGAGTGGACGATTGAGATGAAAGTTGTTAAGTTTGGTGGAAGTTCGCTGGCAGATGCGGCGCAGTTCCAAAAAGTGATTCAAATTATCCAAGATGATCCGCAACGAAGGGTCGTCGTCACATCAGCACCGGGAAAAAGATTCACCGGTGACATCAAAGTCACAGATCTTCTAATCAAATATGCCAATGCAACGTTAGCTGAAAAGAAGAATGATTATGCTTCCGCTATTTTTGCGCGTTACCAGGAAATCGGAAATGGTTTTGGTGTTGATCAAAACATTTTGGAAGATATCCACTCAAAACTGATTGCTTTGCCTAATAAGGCTTATCCGAATGACGATTACCTCATGGCTGCTTTTAAGGCACACGGTGAGCGACTCAACGCGGAATTATTCGCGGCATGTCTTAATAAACTTGGCACAAAGGCCCGCTTTGTCGACCCTTCGGAAGCCGGTATTTTACTAACAGACAATCCAAACGGTGCCTCAATCCTTGAAGAAACCTACGCTAATTTAGACCAATTGAAATACGGTGATGAAAAGTTGGTTTTCCCCGGTTTCTTTGGTTTTACCAAAGATGGCAATATCGTGACGTTTGCGCGTGGTGGCTCCGATATCACAGGGTCAATCCTCGCGCGTGGCCTTCACGCTTCCCTGTACGAAAACTTTACTGATGTTGATGCTATTTATGCCGCAAATCCCAAAATCGTTAAAAATCCAATCCCGATTTCTAAAATGACGTTCCGTGAAATGCGTGAGTTATCCTATGCCGGCTTTTCCGTTTTCAACGACGAAGCCATTATTCCCGCCATTCAAGGACAAGTCCCGATCAACGTTAAAAATACAAATAACCCTGAACTTCCCGGCACATTGATTGTGCCTGAAAAGGACCTCTCAATTAAACGTCCCGTAACAGGAATTACCGGTTCAAACCGCTTTGCTGCTCTTTATCTACACCGGTATCTGTTGAACAAGGAAGTCGGCTTTACGCTTAAAATTCTTCAGATCCTTTATAAATATGGTGTTTCCTATGAACACATGCCATCAGGAATTGATGACCTAACGATTATTTTCGATCGCAATCAGCTCGATGACCAGACCATCCATAAGATGTGCAATGATATTCAAAACACAGTTAATCCGGATGATATGGAATGGATTGACGATTATGCGATCATTATGGTTGTTGGTGAAGGAATGCGTGCTAGAATTGGAACAATAGAGAACATTATTCGGCCGTTGGCAACTCATCACATTGCCGTTCATATGATCAACCAAGGGGCTTCACGAATCTCAATTATGTTGGGAACCCGTGAATCCGACGCCGATAATGCGATCAGGTATATTTACGATAATTTTTTTAAATCAGGTGAAATGGCCGCTGAAGAACTTCAAGCCAGCCTTGATTCATCAAGCATTTAATTTATAGAACTTATGATATGGAGGCACAATTATGGTGCAATTACTAAAAGTCCATGGCTCACAAAATCAATTCTTTATCTTGGATCAAACCGAGTTGAAAACGAAATTAAATCAAGAAGAATTGGTGGCACTCACCAAGCAGATTACTGATCCGGCCAAAGGACTTCTCGATGGTGCCGATGGTGTTTTAGTGATTGATCATTCTGATCATGATGGCACTTTAGGCAGCATGCAGGTCATTAACACAGACGGCAGTATTGCGTCAATGTGCGGTAATGGGTTACGCACAGTTTCACGCTATTTGTCAGATAAATACCATCAGAATTCATTTAAAGTTGAAACAATGGACAGCGATCTGGCCGTCCATCGTGAAACCAGCCTTGCACCAGGTGTTCCAACGTTTAGTGTGGAAATATCACCGGTTACTTTTAACAAAGAAAGCCTCCCCTTTGACAATCTTGACGGTGATACTTTGATTGACCGTGAAGTACCGGCATTTACCAAGGGGTTAAAATTCACGGCAATCGCAGTTCCCAACCCACATCTAATCAGCTTTGTCAGCGAAGAGGTCATGAATTCGGACGCTTTAGGAAAATTAGGCAAAGAACTGAATCAGCCAAATCCATATTTTACTGATGGTGTAAATGTCAGCTTTGCCCAAATCCTAGACCATAATCAATTATTTGTTCGGACCTATGAACGTGGTGTCGGTTTTACAAATGCTTGTGGAACCGGTATGTCGGCAACTAGTCTTGCTTTCTGCCTCAATCACCCAGAAGTAAGCGACTTCGAAGAAACCATTTCTGTTTATAATCCGGGGGGCATGGTTAAGACGCGGGTTCATGATGACGATGGCTCTTATCACATCGATTTAATTGGAAACGCCACATTCACACACAAGGTTGAAATCCCAGAAACTGATTTACACGCAAATCAGTTGCAACATGCTGAGATTACCGATACCGGTGAACAAAAAGATTATTTAAACTTTGTAAACGACTTAAAGCAACAGGAAGCCTAATCAAAAACAAAAGCTCGTAAGATCCGCAGCCTTAATGATGCGGATCTTACGAGCTTTTGTTTTTCAATGATTTATCGATTTAATCCACACACTGATTTAATGTTCTGTCTGCCACACTGCCTTAATCAGTTGATTTGCCATCACCCTGCAGATCAACTCAATCAACTGATCCTGCATATACGCTTTGGCGTCAAAGCTGACCGATTCGCCGTTAATCGCCGTTATTGTCATGTCATGAGCTTCAATTTTGATATTATATTCGGCAAAGGTTTTAATAATCGATTGCAATTTAACCTGATCCATCATTTTATTGGCCTCCCAGTCTCAATTTCAACCGCCACTCATCCTGGCGGACTTGATTGATTTTCATTCGTAGATCCATCAACTGCGAAACGGATAATAGAAAGTCTTTAACCTGTTCATAATGCGTCTTACTTGAAAAATAATGATTCGCTTTTCGCTGTGATAATTTATCAATTTTCGTTTGAAGATCCTTGAGATACTTTTCAACAAACTGAATGGTATTTTCACGAATACTGGCCAGATTAGCAATCTGCTCATCTCCAGGATCCTCAATTTCCAATTCCTCAACCAGCTGAAACCCGTTTAGATCTTCAGAATCCGTATTCAGTAACAAAAAGTCCCCACTTTCAACCGCACTTTGATACGTATCAAGGTTTGTTTTCGTTAAATACCCGGGTAGTTGTCTGTCAGTTAATTTCACCAGTAGAACGACATTTCTGGTAATCCCCGCACCAAACTTAATATGAATCACAAAATTCTTTTTGCCTATGTAGTTAACATTGTCCAAAATAAGCTGTGGATTATTTGTAACGACTTCCCCAAGTGAAAAATAAGATTGACCCTTTTTTCTAACAATTTGACCAAAAACCGGCTTCATAGTCTTCCTCCGTCTAATTCATTTTCAAGTTGTATCAAGATGATTTTTGAAATACAATGACACTCAATGTTCATTTTAACGTATAATAGATTGGAACACACGTTCAAGTTAGACCAGTGAAGGGAATACCATGACAGTTCATCAAATCGGCATCCGCCAGCTCGTTGAGTTTTTACTCAGGACCGGCGATTTAAGCCCTATTACATCAAGTGAAAATACGCCTCAAGAGGGCAGTAGAATCCATCGTAAGCTTCAAAAAAGGCGTCCCGACAGTTATCAATCCGAAGTCAGCCTGAAAACCTCATTTCAATATTTAGAGGACGAGTACATTGTCGAAGGCAGGGCTGACGGAATTGATTATCAGGATTCAACCGTTCTAATTGAAGAAATCAAAACTTCGGACTTGGAATTCCAATCGGTTCCGGAGTCAACCATTCAATTATATTGGGCACAAGCAAAAGTCTACGCTTATATTTTAATGGAAAAAGATGCGCTTGACGACATTCGATTACAACTGACATACGTTCAAACTCCCGACGAAAGAATCACGACCAGGTTTAAATCTTACACCAAAGATGAAGCAACATCTTTCTTCAATGAGTTGGTTGCCGAGTATAAAGCTTGGATTAAACTTCGCCGGGAATTAAATGAGCAACGTATCAAATCGGCTAAAGCACTTCGTTTCCCGTTCACAAACTATCGTCCGGGCCAGCATCAGCTTGCTGTCAACGTTTATAAAACAATTATGCTGGAAAAGCATTTATTTATCGAAGCTCCGACCGGAACCGGTAAAACCATTTCTACTCTCTTTCCGGCCATTAAGTCAATGGGTGAATCACTAATTAGCCGAATCTTTTATTTTACTGCCAAACAAAGTACACGTCATGTAGCTGAAAACACCATCTCACTCATGGCCAAAAATGGACTGACACTTAAAAGTATTACCCTGACCGCTAAAGACAAAATAACATTTCAAGAAGAACGGGATGTCCCACCCGAAAAGAATCCCTACATGGTAGGTTACTATGATCGGGTGCGACCGGCAATCAAAGATATTATTTTAAATGAAAATCAAATCACGAAACAAACGATCGAAAAATACGCCGAGAAGCACAAGGTTGATCCTTTTGAATACTCACTCGATGTCAGCCTCTTTTGCGACATTATTATTTGTGACTACAATTATCTGTTTGATCCCCAAGTCCACTTACAGCGGTTCTTTTCCGTTCCGGATAAAGAAAATTGTTTTCTCGTTGACGAGGTTCACAACCTAGTACAGCGCTCCCGTGAAATGTACTCGGCAGCTTTGAAACTAAGTCCAATTAAGCCACTGATCGACACACTCTCGAAACAAAAAGAAGCCAATAAAAAAATCATCAAGAAGCTGGAATCGTTAAAACGCGCCTTTAAAAGGTACAGTAAAGAGGCTGGTGAAACTGTAAGCCGCCAAATTGCCCAAACCGCCCCCATTGATAATTTTAACAAGACACTCGGAGATTTAATTGCTGAAATACATGAATGGTTGGCAAATCAAAAACCTTCCCCAACCGTTGATCTGGTTGTTGACTATTATCTACAATGTCGAAGCTACTATTTGATTTCCCAATTCTATGACGAAACTTACCGTACCCGTGTGATCGTTGACGAAGATCATCATGATATTATTTTTCGACAGTTCTGTATGGATCCCAGTAAGCAATTGAAAGAGAGCTTGAGTTTAGGAAGGGCTGCCATACTTTTCTCAGCCACGCTTAGTCCAATCTCTTATTATCAAAGAGTGTTGGGAGATGAAGCAGACAGTTTGCCAATGATTTCCACCTCATCGTTTCCCCAGCAAAACTGCCAGGTTATCATTGCCAATAATATTAATACACTCTACGCAAATCGGGGCAAGAGTATTCAACCGATCTGTGAAACCATCTTTACTCTTGTTTCTCAAAAAAAAGGGCATTACATGATTTTCTTTCCGTCCATGAATTATCTTGATGCTGTTTTGTCTGAATTTTCAACTATATATCCGGAAATTAAGACCGTTAGACAGGAATCGACAATGGATAATTTTGCCAGGCAGCAATTTTTAGATGAGTTTCGCCAGACTCCGGAGCAAACCAAAGTTGGCTTTGCTTTGCTTGGTGGTATCTTTTCTGAAGGAATCGACTTAAAGAATGACCAACTGATTGGCGTTGGAATCGTAAGTGTTGGCCTTCCTGGGATGAACGCTGAATCTGATTTAATCCGTGATTATTTTGATTCAATCAACGGTGAGGGCTTTTCATTTGCATATCAGCTTCCGGGGTTTAATAATGTAAGTCAAGCTGCAGGAAGAGTGATTCGTACCAACACCGATAAAGGGGTTATCGTTTTAATGGATCGTCGGTTTAATCAAACCAGATACCGAAAAATCTTCCCAAAACACTGGGCAAACATCCAAGTTTCAAATAATCCCAAACAGTTGGAAAATCAGCTCCAAAACTTTTGGAAGCAGTTCCGAAATTAAGACCAAAGGTGTATACTAGTATCACTATTCATTCATTGAATTATGCCAGGAGGGATTCAGTTTGAAATTAGCAATGTATGATCATAAGCCAACGTTTGTCGCGCCACAGAATAATCAAATTTGGGGTGTGCCAATCACTGGGTATGACTCAATCGACGATATCTTGAACGATTGGCAGAGCTTCGAATCCAAAGTACTTATCAATATTTCAGACAAGGCCATTATTAATGACGATCGCGCTGAGCCGCTTGATCCTAAAAAATTTGAGCAGCCCGTTACCCATCCCCGTCAATTACCGGCGCTCGGCTTTAACTACCTTGATCATATGGAGGAGATGTCAACTGCCCGTCCAAAACGGCCAAACGTTTTTAATAAATTTGTCAGTTCTCTTGCCGGTCCAACAAATGCTATTCATTTGAGTAGTGATACTGTTGACTGGGAATCCGAATTGGTTATTGTCATCGGTAACGGTGGCCGCAATATCAGTCGGGAAGATGCTGAGGACGCCATTGCCGGCTACATGGTTGGTCAGGATATTTCAGATCGCACCTTGCAAGCAATCGATGGTCCAAGTACCCAGTTCGATCTCGGAAAATCATATCGTAATTATTCACCGGTTGGCCCTTATATCTCAACAATTGCCGATACTGACGACATTGTTTCAAAGCAAATTACGACCAAGATCAACGGTGAAATCATGCAGCAGGCAACTGTTAGTCAAATGATTTTCGATATTCAAACATTAGTCTCATATATTTCAGGTGTCATCGAGTTATACCCGGGAGACTTGATCTTCACAGGAACACCAAGTGGTACCGGTGTAGGAAGGGATCCACAGGTATTCCTTAAATCAGGAGACGTCTTCACAAGTGAAATTGATGGCTTGGGAATGATTGAAACGAAGGTAAATTAGAGAGTGTGAAAAAAAGCGGTTAACTTCCAGAATATAAGCCAAAAACTTAGATATTCCCGAACTTGGGATATTTAAGTTTTTGGCTTATATGGCCGGAAGTTGCTTTTTTATCACACGTTTCAGCTAAATGACAGCATACATCAACAATAACCCTGGATTTGGGTTATTGTTTTATTAGCTTATATGGCCGGGATCAGTTTTTTGGTGCACGTTTCAGCTGGCTAAAAATGTCCATCTGATATTCCCGAACTTGGGATATTTAAGTTTTTGGCTTATATGGCCGGAAGTTGCTTTTTTATTACACGTTTCGGCTAAATGACAGCATAGATCAATCAAATGAGGCCGAAACAAAGTCACTTTGCTTCGACCTCTTGATTTTTATTGTTGACAATTAACCTTACTTTTTTCTCAATACACAAACCGGTTCTGGTACCTTAACGTCCTTTTGGATCATTGTCAGCTTACCAGTTTGAGCATCTCGTGTGTACAACGTTCCGTTATCAGAATTTTGATTGACACAAATCACAAATGATTCATCGTCACTGAAATTAAAGTCGCGTGGAAAATCGCCTTCGGTTGAGATACGTTGGATCAATTGTACATTACCTTTCTCATCTGAACTAAAGACGGCAATTGTATTATTTCCCCTATTGGACACATAAACGAATTTGCCATCTTTCGAAATCCGAATTGCAGCAGCGCCGTTATGCTCGGTCCAGTCTTCGGGAATTGTTGATGAAATACTTCTTAGTGTTAATTTCCCTGCTTTTTCGTCATAATCCAAAACAGCTAAATGACTACTCAGTTCCCCAACCAGATAAGCAACCCCTTTCTTTTCATCAAAGGCGATATGCCGAGGACCATAACCATCTTCCATTTGTAATTCACTGACAGGGGTTAATTTGCCACTATCATCAAGATCATAAATAAAGACTTTATCAACACCAAGATCCACTGCAACTACTCGATTATCAGGTGTTAAATTAATATAATGGGGATGCGGGCCATCCTGTTGTTCGGGCCGAAAACCCAATGTTCCTTTATCCATGATTCTATCAGCACGGGTAATGGCACCATCACCGGCAATCTTGTAAGTACAAATTGTGCCGGCGTGATAATTGGCCGTAAATACCAACTTGCGTGTCTCATCAACAGCAATGTAGGCTGGCGATGTTTCTTGATCGTGAATCGAGGCAATATCCGTTAATGGAAAATCTTCAGACTTGCCATCCCACTCCTTAAAACCACCCGTTACATTGTCGTCTTTATCTTTAACCTTGGTAATCGCATAAATCCGCTTACTGTTAGATTCAGCAACATACGTGGGGTCAATTGCATCACCAACAAACTGTAAATTCTGCAATTTTTGATTGTCTGTGTCCAATTCAAGCTGATAAACACCTTTACTGATTCGTCTGGTATAAGTTCCAATCAAATATTTTTCTATCAAAAGTTTTGCCTCCAGAATTTGTTTATGTCTACATTATGCCACAGATAGAAGTTAATCAAAATACATTATGTAAGCTTTTTCACGAAAGGATGCTCATTATGGATTCATTTGAAAAATTTCACCCGGTTTTAACAGCCCATTACACACTGGACTGGTTAACACAAACTCAAGTTAAACGCGTTGATGATCTTTTTAATCAACCAAACTTTACAACCGTTTCTGCAGAAAAACTACCAAATCAAATCTTCGATACGGTTAAAGGCATTAATCATGTCATGCAACGTGTGATGAACGCCACAGAACTAACTTGGGGAATTACCGATTCAAACGATGGCTCTTTTAAGGGAATAATAACGATTTCCGGATTCAATCGCGATGACAAAACCGGTATTATCGATTTTACATTCGTTAAAAATGAAGCCAGAGGATTAAGTGAAGTCATCAAACGCGTCGTAGAATTCGCAAAAGATCATTTTGATTTCACTAAATTAGAGGTAAACTTAAATGCTCCTGCTACCGTAATCTCAAGTATCCTCAAAGAAAACAGCTTTGAACCCCTTGACCGTCACCGTTTTGAATTAGACCTATCAACTGCCAACTAATAAAAAATCAGTAAAATAATGCTCAGTTTATTGATTTATTTGTTAATATAGTTTAGAATAATTCTAAAATAAGAATCAAAGTAGCACTGGGAACCGGTTAAAGTTCTAAAAACTTACCACCTTCCACTAGGTATTGGAGGAATCGCGTTATGGCTACCAACACACAACAATTGGATGTATCATTAAAACGACTTAAAAAGAAAGGGATTCGAATAACCCCCCAGCGTGAAATTATCTTGACCTACCTGATCGGCCATCATAATCATCCTTCCGTTGAAACGATTCGAGACGGCATTGACGAAAAGCTGCCTAATTTAAGTGTCGCTACCATCTACAACACACTCAAACTATTCGTTGATAATGGCTTGGTTATTGAGCTGCCTAATAAAGATGGCGGCCTTCGATATGATTTTTTCGGTGTGCCCCATTACCACGCAATTTGTGAAAACTGTGGTAAGATTTTTGATATTTTTGACGAATCATATCCTGATATCGTGGCACATGTTCAGAAAGTAGCCAGGGAAAAAGTTGGTTTTACCGTTACCGGTACACAATTAGAAGTAACTGGCATCTGCCCGAAATGTGAAAAAAAGCTCGCAACTAGAAAGCCATTATCAAAATAATATTACAATGGATAAAGTCTGATATAATAGGATTTAAACCGCTTTTTTATTATTTTGTCAACAACTCTTAATATGATTGACAATAAGTCGTCAAAAGCCCGTAATCATGCGTTAAATCACTGATTACGGGCTTTCTTGCTGCTTGAATCTACTACGCTAAATCGTTTATATTACTAAGCGTAATCAAGTAAGAATGTAAATATTTGATATATTTAAACCAGACTAAATTTAACTAAAAACCGAAACATCATCCAATCATTTAAAAGTAATCCGATCAAACTTCTGAAGGGAAAAATTATTTTGAAAAAAAGAAATTTAATCAAGGCAGTTTGTGCACTTTCATTTGCTGCCGTGGGGATTTTTTCATACGGCAACAGTGCCCATGCCGAAAGTGTCAACACATATATCGCAAACAACAATATTGACCACGCTGATGTAACATCATCTGTTTGGGGCGGGTTTCCGAAAAATGGTTACCGCCACGGTACTGGTAAGCCTGAAGGGGTTGTCGTCCATGAAACCGCAAACCCAAGTTCAACGATTTACAACGAAATTGCATACATGAAACGCAACTATCGGGCTGCCTTTGTTCACACATTTGTTGATGCCAGTCGAATCATCAACATCGCGAACACAGACTATCTGGCTTGGGGTGCCGGATATCCAGCAAACGCACGGTTTGTCCAGTTTGAACAGGTTCGCGTTCATAGTAAGTCAGCCTTTGCACATGAGATTGCAAACTCAGCTTACTACACGGCCTATATTCTGGATAAATATGGTTTAACGCCAAATGATGCCGCCTATGATGGTAAAGGAACCGTTTGGTCTCACAAAGGCATCTCCAAGTTTTTAGGAGGCACAGATCATACCGATCCAACTGCCTATTACTCATCAATGGGTAAAACCTATTTTGGTTCGAGTTATACATTTGCACAGTTTTATCAGCTTGTAAAAACAACGTACGACAACATTTCTGGCTCACACGAAAAGAAGGCATTTGATAAAGTTTCGTATCAGTCAGCCGATGACGAGGCGCTATTAGGAGATAAATATAAATCTTATAAGCTATATAACCATGTAAAAAATTCAAGGGCTAATATTAAGTCATATTCATGGTCATCAGTAGGTGCGACCATCGGTAAGAAAGTATATATCGATAATATCGGCACAAAATCATCCGGCAGTGCCTGGTATCGTATTCGCTTCTCAACTGATAACGGTGTTCAAAAATACTGGGTATACGGTAAGGCGTTGAACTTGGATTAAACGGACAAAAAGCCAAATCGGCTATTAGTTCAATAGGGGTCGAACTTTTCGTTCCGACCTCTTTTGCTTTAGCTAAAATTATTTGTTCTTATTTAGTTGCCTTAAAGCTGTTTTTATCATATCGGAACCAATTTTAAGAATCACAATTTGGCATCATTTATTCACTATTCAGCTTGTTCAGTTGACATTTGAACTTTAATTATATATGATGAGGCTACTTTGGAAGACCAAGTAGTGCGACTACAGAGAAAGCGTTGACTGCTGAAAAACGCTTAAGAGCACGAATCCTATCTTCTATTACGATTATGTCTTAATCAGACACGGATTTTCCCGTTATGAAATCAAAAAGTGTGAAGCCTTGCTTTGAATGAGAATGGTACCGCCCTAATTGGGTGTCTCAATTCAAAGTAAGGCTTTTTGTGTAAAATGAAAGAAGAAATTTAGGTGGCAAATATGAATAATCGAACTATTAATGCAAATCGAATCGTTGTTAAAGTAGGAACCAGTAGTCTCATCCACCCAAGCGGTGCCATTAATTTGGAAACTTTCGACCAATTAGCATACACACTCAGTGCGCTAAATAATCAGGGCAAGGAATTGATTCTAGTTTCGTCAGGTGCAATTGGTGTCGGCCTGAATAAAATGCACCTTAAAAAACGACCGACAGAGATCGGTGCCCAGCAGGCATTGGCAGCAATTGGTCAATCGGAACTCATGACTTTATTTACCCAAAGATTCAACCATTACTTAACAGACATTGCGCAAGTTCTGCTCACCCATGATATTTTTGATTATCCCAAAAGCAATAAATATGTCATGGATACATTCAATTGTCTTCTCAACGACAACGTCATTCCAATCGTTAATGAAAATGATACGGTTGCCACCGACGAATTGGATCACAAAACAACTTTTGGCGATAATGACCAACTTTCTGCAATCGTTGCCAGTCATGTCAACGCAGACTTACTGATTGTTTTATCAGATATTGACGGCTTTTACGATCAGAATCCTAAAAAGTATGTCAACGCCAATCTAATTTCCACCGTTAATCATATTAACGAAGAAACATTCACAGTCGCCGGTGGCTCCGGAAGCCGCTTTGGAACCGGTGGGATGCAAACAAAATTATTGGCAGCGAAACGAATGCTGGATGAGAACCGCCAAATGGTTTTGGCCAATGGCAAGGATCCCAGAGTTATTCTTGATATTCTCGCCGGTAAACAGATTGGAACCCTGTTCTCCAACGATTCAACAAGCAATCAGCATCGTGACTTGGCAAATCTCAATCAAAAATAAAAAGCCAAATAACATTTAGAAATCCCCACTACTTTAAAATCCAACCCTGGGAGGGCTTAATCATGAATGACACTTTAATTCAAATCGGTCAACAAGCAAAGAAGGCGGCTGTCAAAATGGGACAGCTTGATACGATCACTAAAAATCAAATTTTAGGTCAATTTGCAGAAAGTATTGTTGCTCACATTCCTGAAATTCTCACCGCTAATCAAAAAGATTTGGCAAACGCTACTGAAATGCCAACAAAATTTACTGATCGATTAAAATTAACCGACCAGCGTATTAAGGATATGGCAGAAGGCCTACGCCAAGTTGCCGCCCTATCGGATCCCATCGGAAATATTGACCGTGGCTGGACCAACGAAGCCGGCTTATTAATTGAACAAAAACGTGTCCCAATAGGTGTGATTGCGATGATTTTTGAGGCCCGCCCCAATGTCACAGTCGACGCATCTGCTCTGACATTCAAAAGTGGCAATGCCGTTATCCTGCGTGGAGGCAAAGAGGCGCTCAACAGCAATTTGGCACTGGCAGAAGTGATGCGTGAAGTCTTGAAACAAAACGGGTTGGATGAGAATATTATCCAGATTCTTCACGATACAAGTCACAAAACAGCTGATGATCTCATGCACCTGAATGACTATGTGGATGTTTTAATTCCTCGTGGTGGCGCCGGTTTAATTCAGACCGTTCTAAAGAATTCGACAGTACCGGTGATCGAAACCGGTGCCGGTAATTGCCATATTTATGTGGATCAATTTGCGGAAGAACAAATGGCGGTTGATATTGTTGTGAACGCTAAAGTGCAACGGCCTTCTGTCTGCAATGCCGCCGAAAAATTATTAATTCATCAAGACGTTGCCAAAAAGTTACTGCCTGCCATTGCAAAAGCGCTGGAAAAACACGGTGTTGAACTGCGTGGTGATCGGAGAAGTCAGGAGATTGTCGGGTCAATCAAGCCCGCAACTGAAACCGACTGGTCAACCGAATACAACGACCTGATTATGGCCATTAAAATTGTTGATAATGAGCAGGAAGCAATCGATCATATCAACCAGTACTCCACCGGACATTCAGAGGTTATCATCACAGATAATTACCAAAACAGCCAAACATTTTTAAACCAAATCGATTCAGCTTGTGTTTATGTTAATGCGTCAACTCGATTTACCGACGGCTTCCAATTCGGCTTCGGTGCAGAAATTGGCATCAGCACTCAAAAACTCCATGCACGTGGCCCAATGGGATTAAATGAACTCACGACCACTAAATACGTTATCCGAGGAAATGGCCAGATTAGAAAATAAGTGTGCGGATCAAAGTGGTTAGCACCCGGAATATAAGACGTCGATTTGGGAAATCATGGGGTTGGATTTTTCAAATCGATCTCTTATATGGAGTGGTGCTGCTTTGAGGAGCAGTCCTAAATAAGTGTGCGGAGCTAACCTGGGATAAACCGGAGTGTAAGCTGACGGGCAGTGAATTCCCGCTTTTGGAATTTGATGGCTGTTAGCTTACATGCAGGTTTATGGTTAGCGCAGCAGTCCTAAATAAGTGTGCGGAGCAAAGCGATTAGCGTTCGGAATGTAAGACGTTTATTTCGGGAATCCCGATTTTGGATTTTTGAAATAAATCTCTTACATGCAGAACACTGCTTTGAGAAGCAGTCCTAGTGTGCGGATCAAAGCGGATAGCACCCGGACTGTAAGACGTTCATTTCATAAATACCGATTCACATCAAAAAGCGTTCAAACGGCAATCATTATCCGTTTGAACGCTTTTAATTTATTTACCCGATTCACTTTTTTCTTTATCCTGTATTTTCTTTAGACGGTGGCTCATCATTAACGTCGTCCCCGGAATTGTGAGTACAACGCCAATTAATGAAATGATAATTGCGATGAGTTCAGCTGCAAAAACCTTGTCATTTATAATATCTCCAAACGAATAATTCAATCCATAGAACCAGATAAACAGCCCCATTGAGCTGCCAAAGAAACCAAAGAATAATGTATTTACCGCCGTTCCAATAATTTGCTTGCCGATCACGATACCATCTAAGAATAATTGACTGCTTGAAATCTTAGGATGCTGTATCGTAATTTCATCAAGACCGGATGCAATCGCAATTGACGCTTCTGCAATTGCCCCCAAAGAACTCAGGATAGCGGTTGAAATGGCCAATTTTGTAAAGCTGATTCCGACATACATTGATAAGCCCTCAAGTTCCTCGCTATCCTCAAGACCAAAACCGCCAACTCTCGCCCAATATTCAATCGGTATAATAATGACAATCAAAATAATTAGAATCATGACAGAAGCTTGAAAAGCGGTAGTTGATGCGTTATCACTTGCACTACTCCAAAAAATTGTGATCGACAGCAAAATAACACTCGCCACAATAGTGACCGCAATCGGTGGTAGGTGAAAGGCAATGAGTACAATGCTAAAGAAGAGAATGCCAAAATTAATGACCATGCTAAGAAAAGATGAAATTCCCTGCTTACCGCCAACGATGATCATTAGAATCAATAAAAGAGCTCCAAGTGCTGTTAACGACCCCATCAGCGTTCATCCCCTTTGATCAGTAGTCCGGCAAACAAACTGGATAAAATAACGGTTAGGACAATGCCGATTCCACTAATTAAGCTGGAAGTCATTCCTAATGACATATTCATTGAGAATGAGTATTTCCAAGTATTCCCGTTTTTAAGATACAGCAATGTCATCGGCAGCGTCTCAGCCATAAAAATGAAGAATAAGACGTTAATCAATGGCCCCATAATTGATTTACCAATCTGCCGACCGGAATTAAACACTTGTAGTTTACTGAGTTCTGGACGTTCCTGTTTGAGTGTCGCTAATGAAGCAACAATATCCGTTGCCTCATCCATCACCGCTCCCAATACACCGATCAAGACTTCCGCCAAAAATAATGGTTTGGGAAGTTGGGTAACGTACTGCATCGATTCATAGTACATCCCCTTCTCATGTGTGACGCCAAAGACAAGTAATGTCAGTAGAATCGTAATTGCTGTCGCGGAAATGACCGCAGATAAAGTAACCAACATTTTTCGATTCCAACCCATCACCAGAAATAACGTGATTATACAGAAGATAACGGCCAAAATACTAAAGATTGGAATCACTGCTGCACCATTGTTATGATGATCTATCTTGACAGCAAGCCAAAACAATATCGTATTGATCACAATACTGGAAATGACGGTAACACCTCTAAATTTTAAAATAATAAACAATAGGCTCACCGCTAATGCCAGCAAAAAGATAATCGGTGTGTCACGCTTTAAATCTTTAACGGTTGCGTGGAGCTTCGGGCTTGTATGTAAAACAATAAACAGTTTCTGGTTGGTTCGATATTGATGGTCCATTGCTCCGGAATTCGAATAAGCATTTTGGATTTTTAAATGCTTACCGGCATACTTTCCATTCGTAATATGTCCCGATAATAGTTGCTGATGATAGTAATCAACATTATGAAACTCATCGGACATCTTTGTTACCTTACCATTTGTCACCTTGGTGACCTGAAAAATCGGTTCAGAATACAAACTGTCGTCATGAGCAGTCAGAAAAACGGCCACTAGACAAAAAATAACAACGATTAAAACTTGTATCCAAGTCATCCTGCTCTTTAATTTAAAAGCCATGGTCCACATCTTTTCGCTAGAAATTTTAGGGCTATTGTAACATTAGTCATTTTGTTGTGGGAAACCGTGACGGAATATTAAGAAAAATACAAGAGTCATTCTAAAATTATAGCTCATCATAAGCATTCAACGGACGCATTTATGAACACTTTTATAAACTCAAAAAGCCGGGACAAGGCCTGACTTTGTCCCGACAGTAAAATTATTTCAATACAATATTAGTCTCTTGGATAATCAATAACCATCACATTAACTGTTGAATGACGGACAACGTAAGCAGTTGTTGACCCCAGAATTGCTCGTGAAATGCCGTTCACACCTGATTTACCCATTACAATCAAAGAAGCCCCGTATTTTGCAGGTAAGGCTTTAGAAATTTGAATCTTAGGAACCCCCACAACGAAATGGGTTTCAACTTTTGCGCCAAGCTTTTCCGCTTCGTCTCTGGCATCATCCAGAATTTCTTCAGCCCGTTCCTGAAATGATTGCATGACATCTTGCCCCAATGTTACCCCATATTGAACATAGCGTTGATCACTTGCTACGGAAACGATTTGTAACGTTGATCCGAATTTATTTGCCAATTTAGCTGCTTCGCTCACAGCCCGTTTAGAATTATCACTACCGTCAACAGGAACTAAAATTGTTTCATACATAAACAGCCACCTCCAATTTTCATTTTACAACTAAAGTTTACCATTTAATTATTGCAGCAACCTCTATTAAGTTCGTAGAAATCCAAATTATTGGAAACGCTCACAAAGTTATTTATAATGAATGTGATTTCACTCACCAATCTAAGGAGGAAAATGATGATGGATACTCAATTATTAATGAATAAAGTTGCGATTATCACTGGTGCCGGATCAGGAATGGGGGCCGCGATGGCCAAGCTGTTTGCTAAAGAGGGTGCAAAAGTAGTCGCTGCCGATTTGAATATTGATAACGCTAATAAAGTCATCAAGGATATTCAGTCAGATGGCTATGAAGCAGCCGCAATCAAAGTCAACGTTGCAGATCGCCAAGATATTTCGTCAATGTTTGCATTTGCCAAAGATCATTATGACCACGTAGACATCTTGGTCAATAACGCCGGTATTATGGACAACATGGCTGCAATTGGCGACTTGGAAGATGACGAATGGCACAAGGTTATGGCTGTCAACACAGATAGTGTGATGTATGGTATGCGGGAAGCAATCAGGGAATTTCTTCCAAAGCACACTGGTGTTATTTTAAACATTGCGTCCGTCGGTGGGACAAACGGCGCTCGTGCCGGTGCGGCATATACGGCATCCAAACATGCTGTTGTTGGTCTTACCAAGAATACAGCCTATATGTATGCAAACGAGGGTATTCGGGTTAATGCTATTGCACCGGGTGGCATTCAAACCAATATTGCCCAGACAATGGGAAATATAAATGAGTTCGGTATAAAACGCCAAATGACCGGGATGCAAACCTCACCCAAGCCCGGTAGTCCTGAAGAAATTGCTGACACAGCACTTTTCCTAGTTTCCGACAAGGCAGCCTATATCAATGGTGCTGTGTTACCCGTTGATGGCGGTTGGACAGCCTACTAAAGTCATCATTCAATTAAAAAATCTTTTTTATATCGTCTAAAAAGAGGTGGACAATTGCTTTTGTCCACCTCTTTTCTGTTTGTTATTGCACTAATTGTGCGGTTAAATTGAATTCTTTCGATCAGGTATCGAACTCACTCAATATTAAGATGTTTCACAATTTCTTTATTCTCTTGAAGTTCCTGTCGCCGCTTCTTTAATCGCTCCTGATAGTTTTTTACCAAATAAACCTCTTCGGCAGTTTCCGGTATTAACTTGGGAAACTGAACGTCTTCAAGTGGGTTGGTCACAATCAGCGTACAAAATGACATAAACGCCAGCTTGGTTTCTTTCGTTTGTTTATTATATGCTTCAAACTTGCTAAATACCTCAACTGCTTTTTTATCGGCACCGGTTACGTATGATGTGCACTTACTAATATCGCCAGGAGTTAAAGGTGCCAGAAATTGCGTATGGTCATAACCTGCCGTCACAAATGATAAATGACTCGGCAAAAATTTTACACCCGACAGGCCGGCATTGGCATCAAGGATCTCCAATGTTCGCCCACCAAATTGAATTTGATTGTTGTTCATGTCCCCAGGGAAAATATAGCTTTCGTGAATTGCAGCTGTTTGGGCACAGGTAATTGTTTCAACGATAATAAACGCCTCCGGTCAAATCGATTAGTTTCTTTATTAATATGATACCCTTTTCATTAGTGTGATGGCAACAATAACAGGTGATAAGGATCACTTTGTGAATTTAATATTACAAATACAAGCATTTTATTGTTAGCGCTTTCTCAAAGATGTAAAATGTATCTGTACAGAGAAAATAACATTTTCACTTAGGAGGCTCATATCATGAAAGCAGTACGTATTTATGGTGAAAAAGATATTCGTGTGGAAGATGTTGACATACCGGAACCAAAAGATGATCAGGTACAATTAAAGGTTAAGTATTGTGGTATTTGTGGTAGCGACTTACATGCATACCTTGAGGGTTGGGGCTTGCCAACTGTGCCGTACCCATTGACCGGCAAAACAGTACCAATTACACTTGGACATGAATTTTCCGGTGAGGTCGTAAAGGTCGGAAAAGATGTCGACGGACTACAAGTTGGTGACCATGTTGCTGTAGAGCCATTGCTTGCCTGTGGAAAATGTGAAAACTGTCGTGCAGGAAACTATAATTTCTGTAACCGAGCTGTTTCAACCGATGGCGCCGGTAACTTCTTAGGATTTTCAGAAGATGGTGGAATGGCACAATACGCAAACGTTCAAGGTGTCTTTGCTCACAAATTACCAGAAGACATGAGTTTTGAATTGGGCGCTTTGGCTGAACCAACAGCCGTTGTTTACGAAGCCGTCAAGAAGAGCCACTTGCGAGAAGGTCAAAGTGTCGCTGTTATGGGAGCAGGTCCAATTGGATTACTCCAGGCACTTTTAGCTAAAATTGCCGGTGCAAACAAAGTTTATATCGTTGATGTTTCCAAGGTCCGTTTGGAAAAAGCAAAGGAGCTCGGACTGAAACATGCACTTGACCCTACTCAGGTTGATGTCGAAAAAGAAATCAAAAAAGATTTTCCAAACGGTGTTGATATTACATTTGAGTGTGCCGGTGTTCAAGCCACCTTTGATACTGCATTGAAGGTCACAAAACGAACCGGTACCTTACAAGTAGTTGCACTTTATGGGAAACCACTTACAATGAATATGACAGATGATTTAATTATGCAAGGCCTCGATATCATTACGACGCTTTGCTACAACAATTCATTCCCTAATGTTTTAGGAATTATTGACAATCATAAAGATTTGTTCAAGAAGATCGTTACAAAGAAAGTCAGCTTGGATGATGCATTGGATCAAGGAATTAAAGCCTTGGCAACTGATAAATCACAAGTTAAGATTTTGATTGATCCGGCATTATAATCCGGCTTTCCCTGAACAATTGTAGAAATACAGAACCTCACCCTTCCTCTAAGCCCACTTCCTGGTTCTGCTTTGGTGGAAGGGCAACAGATAATTATTCCCTTATGAAAAAATTCACCGACAGCTACTTTGTCGGTGGATTTTTTTCAATAGTGACGTTATTCTTTTGATAACTTCTTCTCCATGTTAATATCGGTTACTTCAAATCCACTTTCCCGATAAACATGAATTGCCCGCTTATTACTGCCAAACACATGCAACGCCATATTCTTAAACCCGATTTTTAAAGCCTCATTACCGGCCAATTTTAAAGCCTGTTTGCCAAATCCCTGATCCTGATACTGCTTCAATATTTGAAGATCGTAAATAAACGCTGTTTCCGGGTTATCCGTACTTTTAGCAATCCAAATAACACCAACTTTGGTTTCGTTATGGTCGATCCTATAAAAATAATTGTCCGGTGTTGCTATACCATTGGGCAGTAAACGCTGATATTCTTCACTTGCCCGCTGAAAGGCCAGTTGTTCGGTCCAAGTCCCCGCCTTAATTTTTTCTCCGGCATAGTCGGTTACTGCTGTCGACAAATAAGTATCGTAATCTTTTTGGGACATAGCATTTAATGTAATCATAGAATCCCTCCAAATCAATTTAATTTCCAATAAAGATATTATAACAGTCAAAATGCGTCAATGGCCTGTCAGCTTTCAGATGATAAACCGAAACCAGGCTATCCACGCATTTTTTACGTCTTTTAAGCAATGACACTTTTAATACAATCGATAAAATAGCTCGTTAAATAACGTTTGGTTAATACCGTTTCTACTTACATCCCCAAAAAGATTCTTAAAAATCCCAGTGAAATAACGCCGACTACCACGGTGACCAGCAAATTTTTTGAAATAACGGCACTCAAAACCGTCGGTAAAGAAGCTAGTAAATTAGGGATATTCAGCGATGGCAGCTGTCCCAAATGTTGTATAAATAAATTTTCAAACCACAAAGCTGACATGATCGCAATTGGAACAAAGCTCAAAAATTCAACAACACCCGCGGATAACTTGAATTTTTTTAAAATAACAAACGGCATAATTCTGGATAGCCAGGTTGCTATTCCGGATCCTAAAATTGTCAAAAAAACAAAACTAGAAGAAGGCATGCTTCATCACCACCCCAAACGCACAAGCTAATAATGTTACAACCAGCGTTAACAGATTTGCCGGAATAAAAATAATGCCGATAAAAGTTGCGACTAAAACAAAACCGACCACTAGCAGCTGTAATTTGAATTTGATCGATTTATCACTAATCAGCTGCAAGTAAAGAAGTCCTATAAACATCGAAACCAGGGCAAAATCCAAGCCGAATTTTTCAGGGTTACTGATAAAGTTTCCCAACAAAGCGCCTACCAGAGACGCAGCTGCCCACGCCAAATAAGCAAACCAGTTGACCGTATTGAACCAGGCAAAATTCAGTTTTCTGTTAGTATAGTTCAGTTTATTCATTCCCAGGGCAAAGCTTTCATCGGTGACCAGCCCACCTAAAATGATGTTCTTTAACAGGCTTTCCTTTTGAAAATAAGGTGCCAAGGTTGTACTCATCAAAATCATTCTTGAATTAACCAAAAATGCCGATAAAATAATCGACAACATTGGACTATGTGTGACAAGCATACTGACGATGATAAATTGCGACGCACCACCATATGTAATCAAAGACATTAACGTGATCATCAGCGGACTGATTCCCGAGGCTTTCCCCACAATGCCATATGCCAAGCCAATTCCTATGTATCCAAATACAGTCGGCAGCGTTTCTTTGGCCGCACTTGAAACCGTTAACTCATTATTCACGCAACATTTCCCCCATTCCTTAATTATTGTTGAACGAGAAGACCGGATTAGTTGACTTCTATCCCAGCTATTGTTTAAAATAAAAGACGAAAGTATAATATATTAAACATTAATGGAATTTTAATTCATTTTTCATCTTATGTCAACACTGGCTGGGGGCTTTTTTACCATGGATATCGGCGCAATTGTCAGCACAAATCTAAGAAAAATCCGACTTGAAAAGGGATTCAGTTTAACTAAATTATCAGAACTCTCCGGTGTTAGTAAAGGGATGCTCTCACAAATCGAGAATAACGGGACCAGTCCCACCATCAACACAATCTGGAAGATTTGTGCCGGATTAAACGTTCCTTACACCGCATTGTTAGAAGGACGTGTTGAAACGACCAAAATTATCAAAAAGTCTGCAATCAATGAACAAAAATCTGCAGATGGTCACTATCGTATTTATTGTTATTATCCCGATTCTCCCCATCATAATTTTGAGCTTTTTCAAATGGAATTGGATAAAGATGCCAGTTATACCTCGGTAGGCCACTCCAAGGTCAGTCGGGAAGGCCGTTCGGAAGAATATATTATGGTTCTATCCGGCCAATTGACACTGGTCGTTGGCGGTGATCAGTTAATCCTAAACGAAAATGACGCAACCCGCTTTGACCCAACCGGTAAACACATCTACCAAAACTCCGGAAATCAAATTTTGAAAGCAACTATCATCAATTTTTATCCGGTTTGAAAAAAGTTTCATCAAATTTGAAAATGGGCTTGCACTCTTTCAGATTTTGAAATACAATAATGTTCCCTGAAGCGCTTGACTGACTTCAGAGGACATTGTTTCTTCAACCAATTCTTGAAACGGAGGCATTTTTATGACTCAACAAAGTATGGTGACCCTTCATCCTTTTGTACTGAAAGTAAGAGGCAAGAAAGTATTGTTCGCACCTAATTATCCGGAAGATGCCCGTAGACGCTTTGTTAAACTTAAGAAGCGTGCGGATAAAGATCCATTTGATACGGATGCTGAATTTGATTTGGCAATTGAAGACAAATTAAGGATCGATGCATTGAACAGTTACTATGAAGACCTCGACGAGAAAGAAGCTTTCCGCGCCAAGGCAGGTTGATTTAAATCGACAAATTTAGCTAATAGACTCATTCAAAAAGTGAGGGACTGGACAAGCCATATTTTGTCCAGTCCCTTTTAATGTCCCACTCTTTTGTCACTAGGACTTAATAAACAACATCATTCCAAATACGATCAATAGACCATATACATATTTGATCATTAACGCATTGTCAATGTGGTCAGTCAACCAATTACCGAATGGAATCACCAAAAACAGAAGTGGTGTAACGATTGCCAGTAATTCAAATACTTCCATGCTCCAAAACCCGGCAATTGCTTGACTGGCAACTACTAAAATACCAACGCACAAAAAATGGGCTTGAAGAATGCCACGAAGTTCCATAACCGGCCACTTTTTTAAAGTCCCGTACACAACAATCGGGACACCATGACTGTTATAAGCACTGCCCATGACACCGGAAATCACCCCGGCTACATAATCAAAGAACAATGACTGAAACCTCGGCTTATTTGTCTTTTGCCGATAAATTCGAATCAAGCAATAACTGCCGTAAACCATCAAGAAAACGCTTAGGATCCGCATAATAATGGTTTTATCAACGTATTTAATGAGAAAAATACCAACCGGAACACCTAATATTGATCCAATAACCAATCTTCGAACAATTGCAACATTTATATGTACGCGATATCGAATTGCCCCAGGTAATGCAACAATCAACCCTAAGGCACCGATCAAAGCAACCGATGTATTTAAATCAAAGGAAATCAGGGCCAATAACGGCATCGTCACTAAAGCTTCACCAAATCCAAATACAGTGCGCACCAAGGCGCCAAATAATGCAATTAAAACTACCAAGAATAAAATCATATCGTTTTCTCCAAATCAATTTATCTTTAGCCATTATTGTCAGTATACAGGAAACAACTACCAAGCAAGCTGTTTTCAGCTAAATAGTGGCAGTAGTCAAAAAAGATCAGAGCAAAATGACTTTGGCCCCAATCTCTTCAAAATATTATTTTTAATGGTTATTTTCAAAAAGCAGATTTATAACATTCTCTGCCTACTAAACATTTGCTTTTTTGTCTTTAAAATCCTGCCAAGCTTTTAACCCGGCATCTGTTAACCCATTAACAGAGCCACCATCACTTTTAATGAGACCTGCATCAATAAGCGGACGCGGATTACCACCGATTGCGTTATCGCAATAATCAACAAAGTGACTAATCAGTGTACCGGATTCAACTCTTCCGGATTTAATGGCGTTTAAAATATCAAAATCAGTTTGTGACAGTTCCATGATTCAATAGCCCCTTTCTTTTTCGAGTTTCATTATAAACGAAACAGGCCAAGTCGGCATCATAAACGTCTTGATTCATCACTTTCTGTGATTGGCTTCCCAATCCTTGATTTGAGCTAATCGGCGCTTAAATCGGCCTTCATTGCCCTGTTCTGTCGGTTCATAGTAGATATGGCCTACCAGTGAGTCCGGCATTGTCTGCATCGTTGTTAATTTGGCTTTAGACTCATGGGCATACTGATATCCCTTACCATAGCCGAGATCGGACATTAGTGATGTCGGTGCGTTTCTCAATTGCAATGGAACTGGTTCATTGACAGAATGCTTCACATCTTCGGCGGCCTTCAATTTTGCCTTATAAACCGCATTTGATTTCGGTGCCAATGACAAATAAATCACAGCTTCTGTTAAATGAACATCGCATTCCGGCATCCCGATAAACTGACAGGCCTGAAAGACATTAACGGCAACGTTTAATGCATTTGTATCCGCTAAACCGATATCTTCACTGGCAAATCTAACCAAACGTCTGGCAATGTATAAAGGATCCTCGCCACCGTTCATCATTCGCGATAACCAGTAAACAGCGGCATCAGCATCACTATTTCGCATTGACTTGTGGAGTGCAGAAATCAAATTGTAGTGTTCCTCACCACTTTTGTCATACAGAAACGATTTAGTTGCCATCAGCTGATGAAGATTATCGGTAGAAACCCTAATACGGTCACCGGACTTCTCGCTATTATTCACGGCCATTTCCAATGTGTTCAAAGCAATTCGGGCATCTCCGTTGGCAAACTCGGCAATTTGTCTGATCGCTTCCCCATCGATTTCTACATGCTGCTTGGCAAAACCATCCGGATGAACCAACGCATGCTTAATAAGTTGGATAATGTCAGTTACTTGAAGCGGTTGAAGGACAAACACCTTACAGCGTGACAATAAAGCGGCATTGATTTCAAATGACGGATTTTCGGTTGTCGCCCCGATTAACGTAATACTGCCTTTTTCAACAAACGGTAAAAAAGCATCCTGCTGGGCCTTATTAAACCGGTGAATTTCGTCAACGAAGACGATTGTTTTACCACCCATGTCCCGATTGGCTTCAGCGTCTTTCATTAACTTTCGAATATCGCGAATGCCACTGGTGACCGCGCTAAACGTGACAAACTTTGCTTTAGTTTTTTTGGCAATGATTTCCGCCAATGTTGTTTTCCCGGAACCGGGTGGCCCCCAAAAAATCATTGACGGCAATTGATCACTCTCAATGATTTCTCGAAGGACCTTCCCTTTCCCAAGCAAGTGTTGCTGGCCGGCAAAGTCTGCTAGAGTCTGTGGTCGGACCCGGTAGGCAAGTGGTTGGGTAGCAAGATCGTTCGCTGCAAATAATGATTGCTGTTTCACAGTGACACCTCCAATACGACAAAACTAATGATTCACGTTTCATTATATCACTTTTTAGCGAACGTTCGTTCATAAATAGCTACTTGCAGAGATGTAAAAAAAGCCCCCACGTTAACGTGACGACTTTTATGAAAAAATTATTTTATAAAAGATAATCCAGTTTCAAAATTAGGCGATCAAATCAGCTGCCATGTGGAATGCATTGGCAAGTGAAACGCCTTTGCTTGCAAACCGTTTGTTAAGCAATAATTGCCGAAAGTCCTCAATGGTAACGTGTTCGGTATCCTTAATCGGCATCCCTTGGCCACTATATGATCCGGTTGTTAGGGTCACAACCAACCCATCCCGGCTGTCCAAATGAATGTCGTAATCCTCAAAATAGTACGAGTCATCATAGTGACCCTTCATTTCTTTGTGACTTGAAAAATAATCCTTGATAAAGTCTTGAAAGGCTTCCTTTGACGTCAATGATTTCTTCCATTGCTCTTCGGTTTCCTTAGCCATAAAAAGACTCCCTTTCTTTTCTCTTTCTCTTACAATCAAAGAACCGTGACCTTCGATATGTAAATGAATCTCTCTTCTCATCTACTAATTTTCATTGTAATCAGGTTATGGTCAATTGCAAGTGAAAAAGTCAATAAAAACGTTACCAGTATGCTTTTTCTGAAGTTTTTAACGTTTGGATAAAAGTAAGCGTTTTTACCCGTAAAACATTAACAATGAGTTATAATAAAGGTGGACCGGGGTAATGGCATTCAGCCTTTAAGGGGGATGAACATCATGAAATTCAACCATAATTTTTACAAGGAACCTGTCTTCTGGGGAGCTTTATTCTTCCTTGCCATGTTTATCACAATGCTCATTGACAAAATCACAGGCATGTACACCGTTAACTGGTGGTTGGCTTTATTAACGGTTATCTTGGCAACCGGTGGCATGCTTTACGGGTTTTTAAAAGGGATTTATCATCATCATGATGATATGAAAAACGGCAAAATGTTGTAATTACTGAATTGATAATAGACTAGTAAACAATATAGAAGAGGCTTTTCAGCCTCTTTTTCTCGTTCCGTTAGTGAACTGAAACGTGGCCCGAAAAATGGCTCCGGCCATATATCAACTATGCTAAAGAACAGCATACTTGGTCAAGACTGTCACCAAGCCGAAACGTGCTCCGCCAACCATAAGTCTGCATGTAAAGGGGCTTGCATCGAATTCCAAATTCAGGAATTCAATGCAAGCCCCTTTACACTCCGACTTATCCCGGGTTGGCTCCGCACTCTCTAATTCTTTTCCAACTCATCCAACGCGCTTTCCAACTGTTCCTTACTTGCCGCATCCAAATCCGGGTACTTCAGTGGTAATTCTTTCATTCTGTGATCAATAATGTCCGAAACACATAAACGCGAATACCATTTATCATCAGACGGGATAACATACCATGGATTCTGCTTTGTAGCCGTCTTCTTCAAAGCGGTTTCGTACGCGTCTACATAGTCATCCCAATATTGGCGTTCCTTAATGTCGGCAGCTGAGAATTTCCAGTTGTGATCCGGCATCTCAATGCGTCTTCTAAAACGATTTTTTTGTTCGTCTTTTGACATATGAAGGAAGAATTTTAAGACCATGAAGCCATTGCGGGTCATATAGTCTTCCAAGAAATTAATATCCTGGTATCGACCCTCAAAGAAATCATCATCAACCTGCTTTAATTTTGTCACACCGCCAATATGAGCATTCAAAATCAATTGTGGGTGAACTTTGCTGACCAAAACATCTTCATAATAAGAACGGTTAAAGATACCAATAATGCCACGTGACGGCATATGACGATGAACCCGCCACAAATAGTCATGGTTCAACTCAATCGAAGTCGGCACCTTAAAGCTGGTGACTTCACATCCCTGCGGATTAACCCCGCTTAAAATATGGCGAATCATACTATCCTTACCAGAACCATCCATTCCTTGAAAAATAATTAAAATACCAAACCGGTTTTGCGCGTAAAGTTTCCCCTGCAGATCCTGCAGCGTCAGGATATTGCTGTCAATTCGAGCCTTAATATCCGTTTTACTCAAATTTTCGTCGATTGCAGCGGTTGGCTTCTTGCTTAATTTAAAATTACTGCCACCGTTATAGCGAAATGATTTTTCACGATCAAACATTTTCTTATTGTCCAAAACCTAATCCCTCCTCTTACTATCGATTTAAAGATAGCACAACGAAAAGATATCCGTACAAATGTTGCCTAAATACTTGAACTTTTAGCTAAACGCATGATCACCTCAATAAAAAAGGTGATCAGGAAAATCAACATATAAATTCCGCAAATAAAATCAACAATATATACGTATGGATTTTTAAGAAGCCACTCTAATGGCCAACAGATAAGGGCAATTGTAGTAACTATGCCAGCGTATCGCATCAGGAACTGAAACCATTTTGAAAATTGTTTTATATTCGGCTTTTTTACTAACACTGTTGTGTCCTCCCTTCGTTAAAACTTAAAACAACATATTTAGCTTGTCAATATCAACCGCCATCAAGCATTAGCTGACTGATTAGTAGCCCGGCCTACACAAAATTGTTAATACACTATTAATTCTTCACGAATTAATTTTTCCCTAACAATCGCTTTGAAAACCTATTCTAATGACATATACTTATTTCAATGAACATTAGACAGGGAGGAATCAGTTTGAAAAAATTAATTGTTAAAGCAACCGAGGCTGAGGGCGGAGACGCTAATCAGCCTACTAATGATTCTATCGACAAGTCATTATTAAAAGATGACCTCTATCAGGCCGTTAACGGCAGATGGGAAAAGACAGCCAAGATTCCTGCCGACCATTCTTCGACGGGTGGTTTTATGGATTTAAACGATAACATCGATAAAGAATTGATGCATGATTTGGATGATCTCAAGGCCAAAAATAAAGACAGCTTTGAAGCACCTTTCTCAGAAATGTTAAAATTATACGAATTGGCCCAAAACTTTAAAAAACGGGACGCAGACGGTGCTGATCCGTTAAAACCTTATTTGGAAAAAATCGAAAATATTTCAAATTTTGCTGATTTAAACGGTCAGCTTGCGGACTGGGTTAAAACCGGATTCCCACTTCCGTTTGGTTTTTTTGTTGAACCGGACATGAAAAACACGCAGGTCAACGCGCTGTTTGCAAACAGTCCCAGCCTATTTCTACCGGACAGAACTTATTACGAAAACAATAACCCTGCCTACAATCAACTCATGCCTGTTTTGACTAAAACACTGAGTCAATTACTCGTATTGGCTGACTATAGTAGTAATGAGGCGGACGAGATTGTGGAGTCGGCTAAGAAGTTTGATGCTGCTATTGCTCCCCATGTTAAGTCCGCGGAAGAATCTGCCGACTATAGCAAGATGTATAATCCGCAAAAGTTCTCAGAGTTTGCTAAATCAAGCAGTCATTTTGATCTGACCAAATTGGCAGACGGGCTGTTTGGAAAAACACCCGAGCAAATTATTGTCACTGAACCTAAATATTTTGAAGCACTCGATGAGATTGTTAATGAAGACAGCTTTCAAGACATGAAGAATTGGATGTTGGTTGGCACGATCTATTCTGCAACAGGCTACCTTTCAGAGGAATTTCGACAAACAGGATCCACATTTAGTCGGGCACTTTCCGGTAAAAAAGAAGCAACGCCTCAAAAGAAGTCGGCTTTCTATCTGGCAACCGGTACTTTTGGCCAAACAATCGGCGACTACTACGCAAAGAAATATTTTGGACCAAAAGCAAAAGCTGATGTCGAACACATGGTGCGCAACATGATCAGTGTTTATAAAAACCGCCTTCAAAATAATACTTGGTTGGGCGAAGACACCAGAAAGAAAGCCATTGTTAAATTAAACAAGCTTGGCCTTCATGTTGGATATCCGGATCATATTGACCAACTCGAATATAAATACAAAATCACACCGGAAAATGAAGGTGGCAATCTGTTCAATAACATGACCCGGATTGGTCAGGTTGCTTTGGCTGATAATTATGCCAAACTTGGTCAACCCGTTGACCGAACCAAATGGGAAATGAGTGCCAGCACGGTTAACGCTTACTATGACCCATTCAAAAACCTGATTGTCTTTCCTGCGGCTATTCTGCAAGCACCATTCTATAGCTTGGACCAGACTTCAAGTCAAAACTATGGCGGTATCGGTGCCGTTATGGCCCACGAAATTTCACACGCCTTTGACAATAACGGCTCCTTATTCGATGAGATGGGGAACCTGAACAACTGGTGGACCAAGGAAGATCATGAGTACTTCACTAAACTGGCTGATAAAATGATTAAGGAATTTGATGGCATTCCTTTTGCCGGAGGTAAGGTCAATGGTAAATTAACTGTTTCGGAAAACATTGCCGATGCAGGTGGGCTCAGTTGTGCCAACGAAGCCGCAAAGAACGAACAAGATTATAATCTTTATGACTTCTTTATTAATTGGGCAAAGGTATGGCGAATGAAGGCCACAACCCAATATAAACAGTTGTTACTAAACATCGATGTTCACGCTCCAGCCGAATTACGGGCAAATGTTCAAGTCAAAAACCTGGATGACTTTTACTCAACATTCGAAGTAAAATCGGGAGACGGCATGTATCTCAAGCCGGAAGATCGCGTAAAAATTTGGTAGACTTTCTTTAAAAAAATGATATTATTTTCAACATAACCCAAAAGCAGCAGAGAAGCCCCGACATTATCCGTCTTGGTTTCTCTGCTGTTTAATTTGACCAATAAAATATATATCCGATTAGCATTATCAGGACTTCTAACCGGCAGCTAATAAGTATTTCGAACCCGCTTGACGAGTTTTTAAAATAATCGCATAAGCAAATCAAGCAACTATTCAGTCCTAAAACAGTTGGTTCATCCGCTTATAAATGTGACACACGGCCGCTACTGCTTTCTCTTAATATATGATTCAACCAAGCCGTATAAGGCCTCCAAAAACATCCCGATTACCATCATATACATGACCACCATGCTTTGACCAGTGTATAATAAGATTCCCATTACTAAGTAAAATAAAACAAAGAACCATTTTAACCAAATATTATCAACCATCATGAACCCACCTCCTTACTATTCAAGAATAGTTCTAACACAAGCCTATTTCAAATGTGACTTTTAGAAAAGTATGCTATGATGAAGTTGTTCATCATTTAACATGATTTTTAAATATCGTTCATTTAATTTTCTAATAGGGACATGAGATCATATTCATGTACACTTTCTATAAATGATATATAATATAAATAAAGAGAACCTGTGAGGTGATCATCATGAAATTAACAGAATATCTTCATGATCAATTAAAATTCTTAAATGATCAAATGAGTTCAGCAAAAAAAGATAAAGACGAAACCATGCAGTACTTGGTTGATTCTAAAATTACAGAAGTTAAATTGATTCTGGAAGCACTGCAAAAGGGAATCATCGATGAAGCATAGTCACGAGGTTGAGGCGAAACGAACGTTTTGTTGACAACCTCATTTTGTTTGGTCTATTATTAGCCTCACGATTCTAATCAACTCATTTCGGTTGCAGAAATGCCACTCATTGTGGTTTAATCGACTATAGTATGAATTTATTCAGTAAATAATTCTTAAGGAGCAAAACGAATTTGATTACATTAAAATCACCACGTGAAATTGAAAAAATGGCTGAATCCGGAAAAGTCTTAGCTGGTGTTCATTTGGGTTTAAGAAATATGATTAAGCCCGGATTGGACACATGGGACATTGAAGAGTTTGCTCGTAAATATATCAAAGATCACAATGCCTATCCTTCAGAAATGGGCTTTGAAGGCTACAAATTTGCGACCTGCGTCTCTGTTAACGATGAAGTAGCCCATGGTATCCCACGTAAGGGCCTTATCCTTAAAGACGGTGATATCGTCAAGGTTGATTTAACTGTTAATAAAGACGGCTTTGAAAGTGATTCCTGCTGGTCATACGCTGTTGGCGACGTTTCGCCGGAAATTAAAAATCTAATGGACGTTACCCGAAAGGCATTGTATTTGGGAATTGATCAGGCGGTTATCGGCAATCGTCTCGGTGATATTGGTGGCGCTATTCAAACCTACGTCGAAGATGAACATCACATGGGCGACGTCCGTGAGCTGATCGGCCATGGTATTCAACCAAAAATGCATGAAGAACCAAACGTTCCTGCATATGGTGTTCCTCACAGAGGTCTTCGTTTAAAGGAAGGCATGACCATTACCATTGAACCAATGGTTAACACTGGTACATGGGAAATTAAAGATCGTTATGACAAAGCAGATGATTGGACATACTACGTTTCTGCAGATGGTACCCCATCGGCTCAATACGAACACACTTTGGCAATTACCAAAGATGGTCCAAAAATCCTGACAATCCAAGATCCGGATATTGATGAAAAGTATATTTACCATAACAATTAGTTTTTTTGAATGACGAAAAGCCGGGTGCAAAATTTTATATTTTGTCCCGGTTTTTCTATAACTTGGAGGCTGATATTAATGAATAATAAAAGTTTTAAATTCCCGGACACAAAAGCATATAACTTTGTCATTGAGGCGCTAAAGGAACGTGGCGTTACCCCTGATGATATCTCAAGGATTGCAATTAACCTTCAAAAACCATTTATCCCAAACCTGTCCATGGAAGAAGTTCGAAAAGACACAACCAACGTCCTGCACAAACGGGAAGTGTTAAACAACGCTATGGTCGGCCTGGAATTAGATCGTTTAGCAACCGCGGGGCTCATTAAAGAACCACTCGAAAGCATCATTATGAATGACTCCGGTGTCTTCGGTGTGGATGAAGGCATTGCCCTTAACATTGCCAACATTTACGGTACAATCGGAATCACCAATTACGGCTACATCGATAGAGATAAAACCGGCGTCGTCAAAAAATTGGACGAGTCAAAAAGCGGCGCGTCCAATACATTTATTGACGATATAGTAGGTGCGATAGCAAGCGCGGTCTCGGCAAGAATTGCGCATAGAAATAACTAGTGTGTGGAACAAAGCGGTTAGTCTTCGGAGCATAAGGCGTTCATTTGGGAAATCCTGCTTTTGGATTTTTCAAATGAATCCCTTATGTGCAGAAGGCTGCTTTGAGGAACAGTCCTAACTAGTGTGTGGAGTCAGCCTGGTACAAGTCGGAGTACAAAGCAAGCGGCAGGAAATTCCCGGTCTTGGAATTTTTGACGATTGTTTTGTATGCAGGCTTGTGGCTGACGGAACAGTCCTAATCAGTGTGTGGAACAAAGCGGTTAGTCTTCGGAGCATAAGGCGTTCATTTGGGAAATCCTGCTTTTGGATTTTTCAAATGAATCCCTTATGTGCAGAAGGCTGCTTTGAGGAACAGTCCTAACTAGTGTGTGGAGTCAGCCTGGTACAAGTCGGAGTGCAAAGCAAGCGGCAGGAAATTCCCGGTCTTGGAATTTTTGCCGATTGTTTTGTATGCAGACTTGTGGCTGACGGAACAGTCCTAATCAGTGTGTGGATCAAAACGGTTAGCATCCCTTATATGGAGAGATGCTGTTTTGAGTAGCCGTTCTACTTCCACCCGAAATCACTCAAATCCATCTCTCGTTTCTTTATACCGGAAACAAACGGATTTCCTTTTACAAAGTATCTTAATGGCTTGCTTGCCCAATCCCCCTGGTTTGAAACACCGACTCGGTTCGAGGTTTCGATTACCTTGGGGATTTTTTTACGATTTTGATTGATATCGAGATTACCATCTCCAAAGATCTCAAAATTCATTTTTTTATCGGAGATGCCAAAAGCTTCCATTAATTTACCGGGCCCATTCGTCAAATCAAAACCACTTTTCGATCGATTTTCCAACATGATTTCTTTGCCAATAAACGGCTCAACCGCCCTTATCAGAACTCCTTGGGGAATATCTTTTTGTTGGGCCGCAACATCAAGAAGGTACCTCCCATGGATCGAATAGATGTAAACTGTACCTGGAGGACCATATAGTGGCTCATTAGAAGCAGTTCGCCGTCCTTTAAAAGCATGGGCTGCTGAATCTTTTTGGCCCATGTAGGCTTCGGTTTCAACAATCCAACCGCCAACCACTCCTTTGGGTGAGTTATATGTAAGCAGCATCCCCAACATTTCCTGAGCAACCTTATCTGTTGAGGCACTGGCATAAAATGGATCACTGGTACTCAAATTATCACAGCTTTCAAAAATTATTTAGGAGGAAATTTCAATATGGAATTAAAGCTTGAACGAATCTATGACAAACCGCAGGACTTATCCGGTTACCGGGTATTAGTAGACCGATTATGGCCACGTGGTATTTCAAAAGTTAACGCAAAGCTGGATGAATGGGAAAAAGAGATTGCCCCTTCAAAAGACCTGCGTTCCTGGTTCTCACATGATCCTGCAAAGTTCCCCGACTTTAAGAAAAAGTACATCGATGAACTCAATCATAACGAGCAAACCCAAGCCTTTATCTCATCTTTGGCCGATAAACTCAAAACAGATAACGTCATCCTGCTTTATGGCGCAAAAGATCGTGAACATAATCAAGCTGTCGTTTTAAAGCAGTATCTTGACGATCACTTAGACCAAGCCTGACGAATATTTTCAAGCGTTAATTCACGAGTGCTTTGAAAATTAATATCCGCTTCATGAAGTATTTGAGGATCACCAACGCCAATTGAAACAATCCCGGCAGCATTAATCGATTCAACACCAACGATGCCGTCATCGATACCAATGCAGGCTTCAGGAGGTAAATGAATCATTTCGGCCGCTTTAGCGAAAACGTCAGGAGCTGGCTTGTTATGTTTGATTTGCTTCAAATCAACTATGAGTGGAAAATAATTTTCCAACTTCAACTTTTGGATTTCTTTAGGTGCATTCGCCGAAGCGGACGCGATAATCATTTTGTAATTATTTTGAGTCAATTCATCCAGAAAGGATTGAATGCCCGGTAAAATGTCACTTGGATTCATTTTATCCAGCATTGTTTGATAAATGTCGTTTTTTTGATCAGCCAGTGCTTCTTTTTGCTGACGGGTAAATTGATCTTTTTTCCCAGCTGAATCAAGTATGGCATCCAATGAATCAATTCGGTCACGGCCCTTAATGGCTTCTTCCAAATCAGATGACCACTGAATGCCCAATTGGGCTGCAATTTCTCGCCAAGATTGGCTATGATATGCCCAAGAATCAGTTATAATACCATTTAAATCGAACAATACACCCTTTATTTTTGCAAAATCATCCATTGTTATACGCCCCTTTCACCCAGTCAGGTATCAATCTCTTTATATCATAAAACGAGGGGAAGAAAATAGTCTTTCATCTTCTCACCCTCGTTTTATAATAACAGTTAATCTTATAACCGTGTTATTTAACCGCGTTAAAAATCCAAGTAACACCGTACTTATCAACTACCTGACCGTATTTGTTACCGGACGACTTCTTTTCAAATGTCACAATGACTTTCACTTCTTCAGATTTAGCAACCTGCTTGTAAAGATTTTCCAACGCAGATTCCGCATCCGAATCATGAGCGTCAACCTCCAACATTAAAGAAATCAAAGAAGAAATAACCGGTTTGCCTAAAAAGCTGTCTGCAGCAAAGATTTGCTGATCCAGCACCTTAAAACTTGCCTGCAAAGTTAAATTATCGAGGTTAACGTCAGCATTTAGTGACATTTCCTCAGCCTGCTTTTCAGTTGGTGATTCACGAGTAACGTCTGTTGCACCGAATACTCGCTTATAATATTCGAGCGCATTTTTAGTGTTTTCAAATGTTAAGTATGGAATTAATTTCGTATTAGCCATTAGGTCAGCAACCCTTACTATTAAGATATTATTATTTTCGTAAATTATGTTCAAATTTTAGAATACCGTTAATTACATTAGTTGTCAACGTTAACAAGTCATGCATGCTGTTAAACCAGCTTTCGTCAACGTCAACATGCTATTATTTTACACCGAAAAGAGTAAACTATCACTAAAGTCACTTGGGAGGGATCGTTCAATGGAACTCGCAGTCACAATTTTTATTTTAAACGCATTATATATTTCAATTAACACTTTTAGAACCATGCTGGTTGTTAAAGGCCATCAATTTTTAGCACCTTTAGTAGCGGTTGGTGAAGAATTAATTTACGTTATTGCCTTAGCAATCGCGCTGGATCATATCGATAGTCCGTTAAACGTTGCCTCATATGCCGTTGGATTTGGGGTTGGTATTTACATCGGTATCGTCATCGAGAATAAGATTGCATTGGGATACGTTAATTTTCAGGTGACGGTTCAAATTGATCCGGAGAATCCGGTCCATGCACACAATGAAGAACTTGCCGAAAAGCTTCGCAACTTGGGATATGGGGTTACTGTCAGCCGCGCTGAAGGCCGCTCCGGTGCCCGCTTAGTCCTTAGTATCCTGGCACCACGAAAGGCTGATCGTCGTCTCATGGAACAAATCAAAGAAATTTCACCTGACGCGTTCATCATGGTTCAAGAACCGGTTCAATTATCCGGGGGGTTCTGGAGTAAAGAAGTTGATCGTCGATATCATGGTGCAAATAATCACTGATCTTTATGATCATCAAACAGCCCAAGCTGCTTTAGGCTTTCTTCAACATCGTGAACCGATTTTTCAACTTCGGATGATAATTTTTCCGGAGCCTGTTTCTCAGGATTAATACTCTTCGAATCCAATCTAATTTTCCGCTTCTTGCTTTCAATATGATGTGAAGGCTTTGGAGCGGTTTTTTGATCCTTAGGATGTGTAACTTTAAGTTTTGGCAGGGCGACTTTATCAGTCGATCGTGTTTCTTTAGGTGCCATTTCATCCATAGTTTGATTGAGTAAATGGTCAACAAAGACATTGCCTTCATTACTGGCATGCCCTTTTGTCCAGTGATAGCGAATGTTGGAAAACCGTTGAAGAAGTGCATCGATCTGCTGCCACAGTTCTTTATTCAGCAGCGGACCGCCACTTCGTTTCCAACCACGACGCCGCCAGCCAGAAAGCCACCCCTTTGTGACTGCATCCAACACATATTTAGAATCAGAAACAATGCTAACCGGCTGCTCTTCTAATTGATGATCTGCCAAGTAGGTCAAGGCTTTCAGTAGTCCCATGATTTCCATACGGTTGTTGGTCGCACCATATTCACCACCCGTATCGGAAACTTCCTGCTTGGGGTTTGCGATTAATATAAGATAAGCCCATGCTGCCTTGTCTCCCTGCTTAACGTGCTCACCCGAGCGGTTGCCATGACTTCTAGATCCACCATCCGTATAGACAATAATGTCATCACCAAAACTCAATTCAATCGGTCGATTTACAGCGACAGAGCTTTTTGACTGACGTTTCGAACTATTTTGATGGCCTTGAATGCTTTGTTTGCCAGTTAAAAAGCCCTCTGCTTCCGACTTTGACTTAAAACTTTTATATTCAGCGCCCGAGAAACCGGAAACCTGTTTGCTTGTTTCATCCCAAGTTGTAAAGATGCCGGTCTGACGGCCCTTTCTAACAGCGTAATATTTCATTTTCTCACCTCTAAATTTCATAAATTTTCAGAAAAAAATACTTATAATATTTCTATCTACTTTTCAATTAGATAAATCTATGCGAAAATAGTAAGTAAAGGGGGCAAAGACCATATGACCCGTACCAAAGCCACATTAATTACGGTCGAAGAAGCAAAGGCACTTCTTAAAGACCGCTCAGATCAAATCAATGAACGTTTCCCTAGACTTAAAAAACAAGGGAAATACATTCTGCCCGATTATCGACTCACGAGAAAACGGGAAGCCTTTAAAATCCGGAAGCATACTTTTTTGCAACGACACCCACGCTCTTATGTTGCTTTTGACTCAGAAAATGGACAAACGTTGTGGATGCATAATTTTCCAAGCTTAACCGAAGCAATTTTCTGGTTAGACACCGGCCTTAAACCAACCGATACGGATACCAGTACATCGTATAAGCAGTGGAAAACCCAGCATGAAGACGATATTAACGTCTTAAAAGAAATTCTCCGTAAACGTTCGCAGGAAAGAAAAGCGGCTGCAGCTAAGAGAAAAGAAGCAAAAAAGGTTAAAAAATAAGTGTGTGAATCAAAGCGGCTAGTACCCGGAATTTAAGCCAATCGATCTTATTTATAGCATCACTTTACCACTAATCAACCATTAACCACACTAAGCTTAACCCTGAAAGCAATGATTGTTTTCAAGATCAAGCTTAGTGTGCTTTTTATTTAGGCTTTTTATTTAGGCTTTTTATTTAGGCTTTTTATTTAGTCTTTTCTAGAAGCAAGCCTAAATCTTCAAATGATTATGAACCTGCTTTGGTTCTGTCTGTACCAAAATATCACCATGATGAATCGAATATAGAATCTCGGAACGCTCATTCAATGCATTATAAAAATTATCGTTATTCATAATAATACAATTAGCAGGCTTGCCTTCCTCAATGCCATAATGATCTGTGATATGCATTGCTTTTGCTGCATTGGTTGTGACAAACCGGTATGAATTCAAAATATCGTTATAACCCATTAAATGTCCCACGTGGATTCCCATCTCAACGGGATCAAGCATATTACCATTGCCCATTGGATACCAGGGATCCTTAAGATCATCTTCACCAAAAGCAACGTTAATGCCATCCTGAGATAATTCTTTAACCCGAGTCATTCCCCGGCGCTTTGGATAACTATCAAAACGACCACCCAGATTTGTATTGACCAGTGGATTCGCAATAAAGTTAATGTGAGACATTTTTAACAATCTAAATAGTTTATAAGTGTAAGCGTCATTGTATGAGCCCATGGCCGTTGTATGACTGGCGGTTACCTTGTCACCCATACCGGACTCCAAGGCCAAAGTTGCCAGAGTTTCAAGGCTTCGTGACTGAGGGTCGTCAATTTCATCACAATGAACATCAACCAATTTGTTTTTGGTTTCCGCTAATTTCATCAAAAATTTCAGCGATTTTACAGCATATTCACGAGTAAACTCAAAATGAGGAATCCCGCCAATGGCATCCGCACCCAGTTCAGCAGCTTCGGTCATTAATTCCTCACCGTGCGGAAATGATAAAATCCCCTCTTGCGGAAAGGCAACCAGTTGCAATTCCACCTGGTCCTTCAATTCTTCCCGAACTTCAATCAAAGCTTTTAAAGCGGTTAAATTTGGATCAGTAACATCCACGTGACTACGGACAAACTGAATCCCATTGGCGACCTGAATTTGAATGGCCTTTTTAGCACGCTGCTTAACATCAGCAATCGACAGCGTCTTTTTACGTTCACTCCAAATACGAATACCATCAAATAACGTACCGGTTTGATTCCACTCCGGATCACCGGCAGTTTGCGTTGCGTCTAAATGGACGTGTGGATCAACAAACGGTGGCAGTAACAGTTTATCGCTGGCATCAATCACCCGTTCTCCTTCACTTGCCTGAATTGATGGCGCAATTTTTACAAATTTCCCATCTTCAATTTTAACATCGCTGGTTGCTTGAGCATTTTGTATATGAACTTTTTTTATTAACATTTTTCCATTCCTCAACTTAGCATGTATTTACTCATATTATAGCCTATTTAGGCTATAAATAAGAAGGTTTCCGAAAAATGTGCGATAATGTGAATAGTCATACATAGATCATATATCAAGAAATATTTTTGAAGGGAAGTATCACATTGAGTTGGAGGGGAAGGCTTTCTTTACCGCAAATCTTAACACTGGGCTTTTTAACGATCATCTTAGTTGGAACCGTCCTGCTTTCGTTACCCGTTTCAAGTAAAGATGGCACAGCAACCAGTTACATCAATGCTTTTTTTACCGCAACATCTGCCACCTGTGTTACGGGAATGACGGTTGTGAATACTGCACTTCATTGGAGTATTTTTGGTAAAATCGTGATTTTGATTTTGGTTGAAATCGGTGGTTTGGGATTTATGACCTTTGCCGTTCTAATGTTCATTTTTATGCGGCGAAAAGTTGATCTGACAACCCAGCTGCTGACACAGCAGTCGTTAAACCTGGAAACTTTTGCCAATACCAGAAGTGTTGTCTTTTTAGTGGTTCGACTTTCGCTGGCCATTCAGCTTTTAGGCGCCATTTTATTATTTGTTGATTTTTATCCGCGTTATGGATTGAAACGCGGACTTGGTTACAGCATTTTCCACTCAATCAGTGCATTCTGTAACGCCGGCTTTGACCTGTTCGATAACAGTCTGGTCAGATTTCAAAACGATCCTTACATCCTATTTGTTTTAACCTGCTTGATCATTTCCGGATCATTGGGCTTTTTGGTTTGGAAAGACATTTTGCTTTACCACAAGGATCACTTCTTGAGTCTTCATACTAAACTGGCATTAACCACTTATTTGGGATTAATTGTGATTAGTTTTGCGGTTTATTTACTCACGGAAGGAAACTTCGGTGAAAATACCCACTTAAATGTGTTTCAGCGTTTAATGAATACCTATTTTATGTCTGTGACACCGCGAACAGCAGGTTTTTACACTTATCCATACACCAAGATTTCCATGGGCGGTATGTTCTTTACAATGATCTTAATGCTCATTGGTGGTACGCCGGGGTCAACTGCCGGGGGTATTAAAACAACTACTGTCGGCATTCTTTTAATTCGAGTCTGGGCAACTTTGCGGGGAAAACGGGACGCAACCTTTATGGGACGCCGATTCACAAATGACAACATCTCACGTTCGCTAACGTTGGTCTTCCTGGTTTTTGTTGTCCTCTCCATCGCAACGCTTGTCTTGACCATCACCGAAACCGTGCCAAAACATTTCGGAATTGAATACATTATCTTTGACGTCGTTTCGGCATTTGGTACCACCGGCTTAACACTTGGATTAACCCCTCACCTGACCATTATCGGCAAATTAATCTTCGCTGTTTTAATGTTTATGGGAAGAGTCGGTGTCTTCACGGTTATGTACTCGTTACTCACATCCAAACGTCCGGAAGACGCATTCAGATATCCAAAAGAAAATGTGATGATTGGTTAATTTTGATTACAATATCCAGTCGTTCGAAAGGATTTTAATCATGAAAAGTAATTACGCTGTGATTGGCCTGGGCCTTTTCGGTAGCAGCATTGTCAATACACTACTCGAAAACCATCAAGAAGTCCTGGTCATTGATAAGAAGGAAGAGAGTGTTGATAAGTTCCGAGACGTTGCTACAGAGGCGGTCGTTGCCGATACGCAAAATGAACTGGCACTCCGCCAACTCGGAATCGGAAACTTTGACAATGTTTTTGTGGCCATCGGAACCGACCTTGAGGCCAGTATTATGACCACATTGATTTGTAAAGATCTTGGGGTGAAACATTTAGTCTGTAAAGCAGAGAATGCCCGTCATGCTCAAGTATTGGAGAAGCTGGGTGCAGACGAAATTATCCAACCTGAACGCGATATGGGTGAACGGATTGCCCTTCACGTGATGGAGCCAAAGATTCTCAACGATTTAAAACTAAAGGGTGAATTAGCGGTTGTCGAGTTTGAATTAACCAATGCCAAATTCTTTAATCAATCTCTAAAAGAATTGAACCTAACCAACCGTTACAAGGTTTCCGTCATTGCCATTTCGCATGCAGACGAAGAAGGTGCCGCCATTCCTAACCAGTCAACCGTTGTGGAACAGGGAGATGTCGTGACCGTTATTGGGACACGAAAAGATGTCCAAAAATTTGAAGATATCGCTACCAAATAAGCGAATACAAAGGAGGCCGACAAAGATAATTTTGCCGGCCTTTTTACTAACTCATTTATTTCCCAACCACTATAACCACTAATAGAATAGCCGCTGAAAGTAAAATTGTCTGTCCCTGAAAATACTGAGCCAAATAGCCACTCAACAGTGCACCGATAAAGAAGGATCCGATAATCGTCACAATATCGCCGGCTTTTCGAAGCGCTTTTTTATCGCCCTGAGCAACAAAATCCAAAACATTTTCCGACAGTGTTCGGACGTTTCCGGTCATCATGAGCGATGTGAACGGACCATTCTTCATAGTCCGAAATTCCTGGAGCTGAGCTGCTGCTGCCATCGCTAGTAATCCAGTTGTCAACAGAATCGAAACCCGGCCCGCCAGGAAACTGACCAGGACAAAGAGAATAATTTCGTATGAGAGTGTAACCACTTTTCTCCTAAGTGCCAGCTCGCTGGGATAATGATATTGAATGACCCGAATAATAGCAACACCAACCGCAAACATGATCAAAGAGACAATTCCCTGGGTTATTTCGCCATAGTCTCCCTGCCCAACGCGTAGGCCGGTTAAGATCAGGTTTCCCGTTTGAAGCCCGGCAAACACACCGCCATCTTCTAAATACGTATAAGCATCCAGCGCACCGGCCGCCATCGCCAGCAAAGCGCCGCTCAGTAAACGTTCGTATACACCAATTTCTTTTTCTGCCATCCCTCTTACCTCACGTTCTAAATATTGATACCTTGATATCATAAGAATTTGTTTGAGAGATTGCAATTACTTTAGTCCAAAAAATAAAAGCGCCGGGAATAACTTTTCAGTTTATCCCGGTGCTTTTGTTGCATTACTTAGCAGGCTTTTGCTTCAAGAAGTGTTGAAGATCTGCTAATGCTTTGTTCCGCTTGATATCTTTCTTGCGGCTGATTGGTCGACGGCCTTGAACGCCGTTTGGATGACAAATACGCATAGTAAAACTCTCCTTAATATTTTTTCCAAATTATAAAATTCCAATAGACTAAATTATTATAATACAAATGACCGTTTAAACGCAAATCAATTATCAGATTTTCCCGATTGTTCAGCATTTGTGGTATCTTTGAAGTAACAAATAAGGATTTGAGATAGGGTGATTATTTTGGCAAATGAATTTCCACAAGCACTAACAATTGCGGGTTCGGACAGTGACGGCAGTGCCGGAATGCAGGCAGATTTGCATACATTCTTCAGACGTCATGTATATGGAACGTCTGTCTTAACGGCCTGTGTTGCCGGTAATAGTTATGGCATCCACGATTCAGTGAATTTACCAACAACGTTTATTGATCAGGAATTTAAAGACCTCGCCGACGATTATCATATTCGAGCAAGTAAAACCGGCATGCTCTCCGATTCCGACTTGATTCGAACGGTCATCAAAAATTATAAAAAATACGATTTTGGTCCTCTGGTGGTTGACCCGGTAATCACAACCAAACATGGTAACATGTTGTTGGAACAAAGTGCCTACCAAACACTTCGAGACGAATTGATTCCAATGGCAACAGTCATTACACCCAATTTTTTTGAAGCTCAGAAATTAGCTGAAATGGACATTGAAACAAGTGTTGATATGGAAACCGCTGCCCGTAAATTAAAAGCACTGGGCGCAAAAAATATTGTTTTAAAGGGTAGTCACCACGATCCCAATCAAACCAAAGTGTCTGATTATATTTTGCTTGAATCAGGCAAAAGTTTTTGGCTAACCGGCGATTTCTTTGATACCGATCGTAAAAACGGTACCGGTGACAGCCTTTCAGCTTGTATCGCTGCTGAGCTGGCAAAGGGCAATTCCGTTGAAGATGCCTGCCGGGTGGCTAAAAAGTTTGTCGATGCAGCTATTAAAAGCGAGATTCAAGTCGGTCACAAATTTGGTCCGATTAACCATTGGGCACCGGCGGACGAACTGTAATCATTTAAATGACTTATACTAAAACGAAAGAACATTTTTTGGAGGCTTGCCATTTTGTCAAAACGATCAATTAACTTATTGTTTTCCATCTTACTTTTTTGCAGTGCGGCTGCTTATACAATGACGTCACCGGCAACTGCCAACGCAAAGTCATCCTACAAGATAGTTAAGATCAAGACTTACTCAACCCGAGTGCCTTTTTACGTTAAAGGATCGGGAAACGTCTATATGTGGAATGCAAGCCACTCCAAAAAAATTTTAAATTTAAAGAACCATCCACGTTCTCAATGGTATCGTGCAAAAAGTGTCATTCTAAAGCACGGATCTTCTAACCGGGTATACTACAAATTAGTGTTAGGCGGCCATTACAAGTTTTGGCAGGGCTACGTACGCCGCAGTCAATTAGCCAAGGGATACGGCCCAAATTATAGTGGCCACGCACGAGTTGGCTACTACAAGCTCACACGAGCCCTTCAGTTAACCGGTCGGACTTATCATAACAAAGTCGTTTCGGGTTCTTTGCCCAAGGGTACCATCATCAGAGCTGCAACTTACGTCAGCAAGCAAAAAACATGGCTTAACATTTCATTGGATGGTTTAAGCCATCAAACCCGGTCAAAACTGAATTTTATGCTTTATATAACTTCCGATCTGCTCTATGCCAACAAAGATTTAAATCCACAGGCGCCAAACTACCTGACGCCTGTTTCGGAACCCGCATACATTATCCCTGCACCTCAGCGGGATAATGATGCCAAAACCTCTCCAAATTGGCGAACCGACCTTTATCCCGGTAAAACTTCCGAGTATTGGGATCAGGTGCTTCCCATTCTCCGATTAACGACTGACGGTTACGTTGAATACTACGCGCATCCAACGTTTCAAAATTCATATCTTTCCAGTAACGATAATCCAACAGCCTCTGAAAAGATTACCCATTACGAAACATCGGGAAACCAGACCACAATTTACTATGCAAATCACTTAGATGGTTTTAATGATCAAAAAACCGGCAGTAACACCGATCAGCAATATAAACTTACGATTGAAAATCAAAAAAAGGTTGTCACTGTTAACAAACGGGATGCTAACGGCACCATCTTCTCAACGACGTCATATGGTCAATTTCTGATAGGCGGCCGGCCATTCCACAGCTTGGATTATACAGACGATTAACCGAGTATTACTCGTTATCAATCATCATTTACAAACGGGTTTGATTAACAGAAAAGTGTTCCACAATTGTTAGGCGAACAAGCCTACTAATCGTGGAACACTTTTTTATAGCGGTTTCTTCATTTAACCGGCTTAACCGCCTAAACTGCCGGCGCTTGTATAATATTTTCGATTACCTAATTTATAGGCACTATACACAAATGTTTCTCCGTCAGAATCAGCTGGGCTGTACTTAACATCTCTCTTTAAATTAATTTCCGTTAAGCGATATTTTTGCTGACCGGATTGATGAACCTTCTTATCCAATAAGCCTTTAATATGATGGCGGTAATAAAAATATTTTTTATTGCCAACTATACTGATTTTATTAATTTTGGCATAGGAAGTCGGCTTGGATACAAAGTGATCATTCTTGTAATCCCGGGCATAATATTCCAGATAACCGTCAGTCGTTGCAACAACACGATCTCCTTTACCAAAGTGATAAGAACGACTTAAAATACCATAATCCTCTTCCATGCTCAGATTATCGTTTACAAGTAGGCCCTTCGGCATCGAAACCTGTGTGAGATAATCTCCTTCGGGTTTTAGCGCGCTTCTCGTCCAATTACCGCCCGGATGTGGCTTAGGCCACGTCTGCCTCGCCTTATAACTTAGCAGTTTGAAATTAATTTGGGCCATACTTTTTCCAGCATCGGATTTTGGAAGAACGTTTTGGACTTCTGTATACTTCATCGCTTTCACAACGGTACCCTTTTTAATCGTGACAGGTTGATTTGTCCCGTACATCTTTATCTGAAATGTCTGATTGGCCTTGTAAAATTGATACGTTGCGCCCTGACTGCCATCGGCTTTGACGACTGTGACAAAAACCATACTGAATAACAATACAATGGCACTTTCAACTAGAAATTCTTTTAATTTACTCATTTCTCTCATCCCTTCCTGCGCCACTCAAATCCGAGGTTGTTCTTCAACTTAATAAGTTCCAGGGAGGTGCCCGCCGCAACTACCTAAATGCCGGTTTATCAGGCATTCCCATCATACTTTCTACTTACGGTTGCGCAACACCGACTAGATTAGTGCGACCTTGCAACTAGCTAAATCTTGTCATACTGGCAACTTTCCCCCAGAATAGGTTTAACTATTAAAGGAGTGATGACAATGCTTCAGTTCTCGAAACAACTTAAAAAATATAGGGCAGCTAATAATCTGTCTCAAGACGACTTGGCCAAAAAGTTATTTGTTTCCAGACAGGCAATCTCAAAGTGGGAACAGGGAGACGCAACTCCCGATCTCAATAATCTTGTTAAGTTAGCAGAAATCTTTAATATCAGCTTGGACACGCTGGTGCTTGGCGCTTCGGAAACCAAATCAACGGTTGATCAAAACCAATATACTTTTGATCCTACGTCAGGTCTTTATAAGCGCCGCTATGGCCAAATGAATTTTTGGGATTTTCTAGCCCGATTTTGGTGGTTAATTTTTCCGATAGGCGGCTTCATAATGGCAATCATTGAAACACTTACCCCGTAGTCCTACCATTTATCCGGGCTCCAAATTCGTCCGTCAATTTCCTGCTGCCCCTGATCAATTCGTTTGGTTTGTTCAATAATCAGATCCTGAGCCGCTTTCAAAATTGATCGATTAATGAAAGACTGTTCATTCTCTGCTATCTCGGCAAGCTGTTGAACCGCCCAATCCTGCGTATCACCCATTACTATTCCTCCTGATCCCGAATCATTTTTATGTTTAACTTCAAATCATCAATTTGATCCTGACGACTATCAATCGAATCAATAATTAAATCAAGCAACTCCCTTTGTTGTGCGGTTTTCCCGGCCTCTAGTTGTTTAAGACGAGTGATCAGCCACTTCTCACGTTTTTCAAGGCTTAATGGCATTGGCGCGCTCAAATATTGAAGATAGCCAACCAATAATTCTTGCTTCTTTAAAACGTCCAGATAGCCGAATTGATCGATTATAAATGATTTCAAGTAAACCATCCCCGCCTTATTGGCAAATGCCTCAAACGGCTTCATAAGCTCGGAAATCGTGAATCGTTCCCGACCCCCGGCCTGAAAATCCGCCAGTGAATCGCCCAGCGTGATCACGAGACCCAATTCCTTATTTTTAAGCCAGTGTTTTGCGACAATAAACTTTCTGGTAAACACGTCATCCATGTATTGTTTTAAGCTCGCTGGTGACGTGTACCAATACATCGGAAATTGAAAAATAATCCGGTCAAATGCCCGCAATCGTTTTTGTTCATCGACAATGTTTATTTGGGTTGCGGAATACAAGTCATCAATAGAGCGCCATGTGACATTATCCAAATAATCAGCACTGGTTTTCAAAAAAGTCTGGGTAGCGGATGCTGTAGCTTTTGGATGTGAAACTAAAACCAACGTTTTCATTGTGATCACCTTACTTTCCATTCGTATTGTTACCTGCTATTGTATGCTATATCAGTAGGACTAACAAAGGGGATTTTAAAATGGCAACTTATACAATTCACACAACTTACCGTAACATTGGTGCACAGACGATGAATCAAGCTGGCGATCATCAATTTATCGCGGATGAACCCACTATTTTCCGCGGTACGGATGCTGGCCCAAATCCGGTTCAATATTTATTAGGAGCCGTTGGTGCCTGTCTTGGTGCCAGTGCTGCTTCACTGGTCAATAGACCGAAATCAACCATTAAAATCAAAAAATTCGATGTTCTTGTGACTGGTGAAACCGAACGATTTGCGGATAAATCATCCCGGGTTTCAAAAATTAACGTTAAATTAACTTGCGAAACGAACCTGAATCAGGAAGAAAATCGAAAATTCATCGAAGATACCATCCATTTATGCACGGTTCATAACACATTAAAAGATGCAGTCGAGTTTACATTTGATATCAATTAAGAAAAAGTTAACAGTAAGATTACAAAAAGTGTTAGCGCTCACAGATGTGAAGTGCTAATTTTTTATTTTATTTTTTGGTATATGTGTTAAGATCGCCTATATGTAGGCGTTCTCTATCAAAAATTAATCAAGCAAATTCTTGTACTGATAACAATTTCATGATATTATATAGTTGTTCGTAAGGGGAACAGATATTCTTATAGACGAACAGCTCAATTAGAAAACTAAATAGTAAATAATCGGAGGCATGCATATGAATAACGATATTTTTGATGACATTTTTAACGACCCGTTCTTCAAGCAACAATTACCAAATATGTCGGGTCAACAACAAATGCGACAGCAACCCGTTCAAGTGCAGGAACGCAGACCTCAAAATAAAACGACCTTATTAGACCAATATGGAACCGACCTAACCAAAATGGCTAAAGATGGCAAGCTTGACCCCGTCATTGGTCGGGATAAAGAAATTGAACAAATGGAAGAAGTTTTGAGCAGACGAACCAAGAATAATCCAGTATTAATCGGTGAAGCCGGCGTCGGCAAAACAGCTGTCGTTGAGGGTCTCGCTCAAAAGATTGTTGATGGTGACGTTTCCGAGAAACTGCTTAACAAGCGGATTATCTCTGTAGATGTTGTTTCACTGGTTCAGGGAACCGGCATTCGTGGCCAATTTGAGGAACGAATGAAAAAGTTGATTGATGAAGTTTCAAAGAATAAAGATGTGATCCTGTTTATTGATGAAATTCATCAAATCATCGGTGCCGGATCAACCGGTGAAGGCGATAAAATGGATGCCGGAAACATTCTGAAACCTAAATTGGCACGTGGCGACTTTCAACTCATCGGTGCGACCACCAGTAACGAATATCGTGATATTGAAAAAGACCAGGCACTTGCCCGTCGATTCCAGCCAATCATGGTTAACGAACCAAGCGAACAAGATACACTGACAATCATTAAGGGACTAAAGCCAAAGTATGAAAGATTCCATCACGTTCGTTATACCGACGACGCCCTAAAAGCCGCTGTGTCATTCAGTAACCGTTACATTCAGGATCGAATGAATCCGGATAAGGCGATCGATTTAATCGATCAAGCCGGTGCTAAAGTTGCGATGGGCTCATCAATTACAAAGGACAAGTCAACTTTGCAGCAAGAGGCTGAAAAGCTTGAAAAGTCCAAAAAGGATGCTTCATCTAATGAAGAATACGAAAAAGCTGCCGGGCTTCGCGATAAGCTCGACAAAGTAGAAGCTCAAATCAAAGCCATTGATAATGGCACTAAAGTAGAAGTACCCGAAGTTACTGCAGACGTTATTAAAAAAGTTGTTGAACGTATTACAGGCGTCCCTGTTACTGACGTTAATAAAAACCAGGTCAGTCAACTCAACAGTCTGAACAAAGATCTCAAAAAAGAGGTTATCGGTCAGAACAAAGCAATTGATGCAATCTCGGCAGCCATCAAACGTAGCCGGGTTGGCTTTACAGAGGGCAATCGGCCAATCGGCAGTTTCCTGTTTGTTGGCCCTACCGGAGTTGGTAAGACTCAAACGGCAAAGGCGCTTGCCAAAGAACTATTTGGAACAACCAAAGCCATGTTTCGTTATGACATGTCTGAATATATGGATAAGATTAGTGCTTCCAAACTAATCGGTTCGGCTCCCGGCTATGTGGGTTATGAGGAAGGCGGTCGATTAACGGAACAAGTCCGTCGTCATCCTTATAGTTTGATCCTGCTCGACGAAATCGAGAAGGCCCATCCCGATGTTCTGAACCTGTTACTGCAAATCTTGGATGATGGCCGCCTATCCGATGCACAGGGCCGAACCGTTGACTTCAGCAACACAGTCATCATCATGACCAGTAATGCCGGTCAAGAAAATAGCAGTGATAAAAAGGATGTCATTGATCGCTTGAAGCCTTACTTCAAGCTTGAGTTTTTGAATCGAATTGATGATATTATTCAATTCAATTCATTAACAAAGGCTGATTTGCTTCAAATTCTTGATCTCATGCTCAATGACTTGGATCAATTGGTAAACAAATCACGTGGTATCCACTTCACCATAACGGATGATGCTAAGAACCAACTGGTTAATATGGGATACAGCAAGGAACTTGGTGCACGTCCAATGCACAGAGTTATCACTAAGGAAATTACCGATAAATTAACTAATAGTTTCCTGGCTCACCCAGAAGAGAAAAACTTTACGGTCAACGCAAAAGATAATCAAATCGAGGTCACCCCTACTACCGGTAAAGAAGCAACGATCAGTAAGTAATGTTTCCGGTCGAAATCCAAGTTAATCCGTTGACATATACCAGCGATATTGGTATATTATAGTCAATGTGTTTCAGGAGTCGATTTTCAAAGGTACTTGTTTTATAGTTTTATGAAATAACTTCCTTGGAATCAGTTCAACTAGATACATTAAAATTTATGATGCGCAAAAAGCGCAAGGAGGTTTCATATATTATGAAACAAGGTACTGTTAAATGGTTCAACGCTGATAAAGGTTATGGCTTCATTACTACTGACGATGGTGACGTATTTGTTCACTTCTCAGCTATCAACAAAGACGGCTTCAAGTCATTAGACGAAGGCCAACATGTAACCCTTGACGTTGAAGACAGCGACCGTGGCCCACAAGCTGCCAACGTTACTGTTGTTGACGACTAATTAAAAAATTAAAAAGTTTTTTAAAAACCGACGAGAGATCGTCGGTTTTTTTGTGCTTACAGACACAAGCCCTGCATTAACTAACTCCTCCCGTTAACCATATACCCCTAAAATAATTAATCGTGTTCATTTAATACAAAACGCGGTATACTAAATTTGGATATTATATAAAGGGGTATATTAGTTATGGAAATAAATAGGTCAACTGCTTGCAGAAAGGTCATTTTAATAACGAGCTTTCTGGCTACTTTGATATTAGGCTTTCTGGTCGTTACCGATCATACATATGCTGATGTTCAGTCACAAACAACATGCAGCGAAACAACGTCTCAATCCTCATCCTCGGAGCAAACAATTGTCTTTAAGGAATCGGCTTCCAACAGCGATAATGTCGACTCATCAACTGACACGACGCTCAATAACACTTCGGATAGTCAAAGCAATAATCAAAATGCTACCACGTCAAATCAATCGTCCACAAGTGGTGCAACCACTCCTGCACCTTCGGAAAACACGGCCGATACCAGTCAGCCAACGTCTTCAGTAAATGGTTCAAGCACACCAGAATCGACATCTTCTTCATCAGAAAGCGCCAATGCAAGTTCTTCAACTAATGAATCGCAAGTTAACAATCCATCATCACAAGACGTGACCGGTACTGCATCATCGAAAGATCAAGGTCAAACCAACACCGATTCTACAAGTAATGATGTTGATTCAACAACTGGTTCAAGTCCTGTAACGGATCAATCCTCAAGTACCGACAACACAACGACCGGAGGAACCGATAAGGATCAGATCACCGTTACGGGTACCAATAGTTCAACTGATCCCGCAATCAAACAGTCCAGTTCCAATCCCTTACTCAATTGGTTGACAAATATGACCAGTGCCGGAGCTGCTGCCTTGATTTATCCATTTATCACTTCCCGCCAAGGGTCTCATTTATTATCAGAATTTCGAACATTATTATCCCCTACCCGCTACAACATTGATCAAACCTGGTCGGATTTGGATCAAAAATATAATCCTGACTATACAAAGCAATTCTACACTGATGCCCAGAACTGGTATGATAATGAGGTTAAAAAAGAAACGTTAACGGTTCCGTTTGCGGACGGCAGCGGAAATGCCTCGGCAACTTATATCGCTCATCCGGGTTCAAGCAAAACAATTATTTATGGTCAGGGTTGGACAACCGAGCCCGAGTGGATGGGATACATTTCGAAAATTTTCTATGACATGGGTTATAACGTTCTAATGCCTTATACCCGCGGGCAAAACAGCAGTGATGGCGAGTTCCTGACATTTGGATACAAAGATAAGGCAGATTGGATTAACTGGATCAATAAAATCGACCAACTAAACGGTCCCAACAGCGAAGTGGTCCTTTATGGCCAGTCACTTGGTGCCGATGACGCTTTGGAAGCCGGTGCACAAAAGAATCTACCATCATCAGTTAAAGCCGTCATTGCCGACTGTGGCTACTCAACGATCCCATCTCTTCTTTATTCGCTTTATACAGGGGCAGCCAACAAACTAAACGGCTATACGTCAAAAATCGGCTGGAACCTCAATGGATCGATCCCACTAGTGCCGTATGATCAATTTCTAAACAATCTTAATAACGTTAACCATCTTTTCCAAGGCTTCAACTTGGATGATGCCTCAGGATTGACAGCCGTTCAAAATTCAACACTGCCAACGTTATTTATTGCGACGGCCGATGACACCTTCATTCCGGATTCGGAAACCAAAGCTTTGTATAATGCCAGCATTTCTAAGGATAAGCAGCTATGGATCCTGGATGGCAATGTTGGTGGCCATGCCTCTGCCAATAATGCAGTGCTCGCCTACACCCAGCACATTCAAGATTTTCTTAACGCTGTTGATAATGGGCAAACCAGTTCAACAACTTCTACAAATCAACTAACGGTTGACGACAATCAAGCAGTCGCCGCTTAAAACCGTTTATATATCATGATGATTAAAAAGATCGACTTCCATTTTCGGAAGTCACGCGTTGTGCTAGTTGTGTCACATTCGTAACAATTGAATTAGTTTTTTGAGCTTTAAGCAACCCAAAGCCCCGCATACGCGGTAACTTCTTAGGTGACTAAACCAGAAAGAAGGAACTGTTATGCGAGGCCTCCTCAAAGTTATCGTAAAAACCAATCCAATTCAAGCTAAATTTCAACATTTTATCGAAATTATTGAACCGATTTATGAAACCATTAATCCGGCTATTCGTTTCCGGCCAAATTACCGCCAGCTGAAAGCCGATGATGTCATTATCCTGGCCTGCATGTTAATGCGGATTGAAGAACGGGACGGTTCCGAAACCTATTTTCATCAAAAATTGGTTAGCTGGGGAATTACTGTCCCTGAACGCTCCCGGTATAACCGGCGTTGTCGAGATTTAGTATTAATAATGAAATTCATGCGGGTCACTTTATTGAGACAGTGGGTCCCACCCGTTACCTATGAAATCATTGATAGTGCGCCGATTACTTTGGCAGCTACTCGTCGAAGCAATCAGGCCAAGGTTTTAACCGGTTTCGCCAACAAAGGCTATAATGCCACCAAACAGACCTATTACTATGGCTTTAAGTTACATGCCGTGATGGCCAACCAAGGCTACTTTCTGGCCTGGGAACTGACGCCGGCGTCCCTTGATGATCGAAAAGCCGCGGAAGAACTCTTATTAACCGCGCCCGCGCGACAGGTCTTAGCCGATGGCGGTTATTTAAGCCAACCATTAAAAGATCGGTTGGCCACCACCTTTGGCATTCATCTTTGGACGCCCTTGCGCAAGAACATGGCTGCCCAGACAACGGTCGATACCGGATTTTTGAAAAATCAACGTCGGCATATTGAAACCAATTTTAATAATTTAGATACGGTGGGCCACTTTGAACACCCGGGAATTCGAACCATGTCCGGCTTGGAGAGCCGCTTAGAAGCGCTGTTACTGTGGCACACGATTCGAGTTCATGAACAACTCGCCGCTGGCAAAAGCGGGTTAAGACTTGGCCATTACTAACCAATATTTCATAACTAGCACAACGCGTGAAGTCGATCTTTTATTATTGCAATTCCCTTAATAGTCGAACGACGCTCTCCTGATAACCAATACCGAACTTACCTAAGTGAAGCATTAAATAATAAAGTTGGTAGAATGGCAGTCGATTTTGATACCCTTCATCTAAAGGATATTCATCTTGATAGCCTTGATAAAACTCGGGGTCAAAACCGGCAAACACTTGACTGACACCAATATCAAACTCGCGATCTCCGTAGAAAACTGCCGGATCAATAATAACGGGCTGCCCATTTTCATCAAACATAAAGTTGCCCGACCAAAAGTCACCATGCAGTAAGGATGGTTTAGAATCATGAGTTCGCATTAACTGTTTAAACCTAACCAGACACTTTTGATACATTGCTTCCATACTTCCCGTCCACAAATGCCTCTTGAGAATAATCTTTTTCCGATATTCCAACCGCTCGTTAATAAAGAATGACGGCCAGTCCGGGTACCATGTACCACCATGATCAGACTTACCCTCGGGATCGTCGAGATTAAAGCCAAATTGCCCGTTAGCACTCGTTCTTTTATGCATTTGAGCAATTACCCGTCCTAAGGCATATTGGTCGCCAAATGACTGAGAATCAATATAGTTAAGAAGTAAATAGGCATTGCTTTCCCAAGTACCGTTTGCTAAGACACTTGGAACCATGGCTGTTTTTGTCAGCAACTTCAAGCCAACAATCTCTTGCTTATAAAAGTCTTTTGTATCGCTGGGATGCAGAAGCAGAAAATACTTTTTACCATTTTGACCGACTAGCTTATAAGCTGAATTAACATCGCCACCACCAACTGGCTGAGTGCTGATAATCGGTCCGATCGGTAATGTCGCCAAAAGTGCTTTATCCAATATATGTGTCCCCTTTCCAATTCTCATTCTTTGATGTCAATCCTAGAACCAACTTCGGGAATTTGTCAAAGGGATCAAAATAAAACTATGTTAGTTAAAAAACTATGCTTTGGCTTGAACTGTGGCTTGCTTTGCTGCCTGCTTCTTATCCTCGTCCAAAACCGATTGAATATAGCCATCAACATCGAATGTCCCAGAGAATTCAGCTAGATGAACCAAATTTCTCAAGAAGTCATGAGTCTTGGCTTCATAATGATACTTCAATCCCAAATCATAAATATAACCGTTGATGTAATCAACTTCGGTCTGCCGATTCTTGGAGATATCTTGGTACATAGATGGGAAATGCAATGGATTTGAGACACGACTGACGTATGAAACAGTCTGCCACTCTTCTTCACGGGTATTTAGCAAGGTAATGCCCGCTCGTTCACAAACATCAAATGCCTCATCAATTAATTGAACACCCAATTTCTTGGCCACTGGCGATTGAATATATTCACCCATGCGGATTTTAAACATGGTGCAAAGCGTATTAATAACCGAGTTGAAAATAACCTTAGCCATTAGTGTTCCCAAGAAGTTTGTTGTCAAATTAGGGTTTAAGCCTGCTTGCGTAAACTCATCAACGATTTGATGTGTCATTTGATCCGGCTTTTCGGTTTCATTGGCAACATTCATTGAACCGGCGCCTTTAGGACCGATAAAATCAACATCACCCGCCTTATTCAAAACCGTTCCGATTAAAGCAGTGCCGCCAAGAACACGCTCTTTAGGAAAATATTGATTTAGTTTTTCAATATGTCCCATACCGTTCATACAAGTCACGACGTATTGTTTATCGTTAAAGAAACGGGCACTTCGTTTCAAGAAGTCGTCTAATTGATACTGTTTCGTAAAGACAATCAAGACATCCGGATCACCCTTGTATTCTTCGGGATAATAAACATTTACCGGTACCAAATGCCGGTTCTGACCATCTCGGGAAACGTAGACCCCTTTTTGCTGACGAATTTTCTCAACCTGGTCCTCCCAAGTATCAACAAAATCAACATCGAATCCTGCTTCCTGAAGCAAAACACCATAACGCAACCCCATTGCACCTGCACCTAAAACTGTATATTTCATATTTATAACTCCCTTTCATGTCATCGCTATGTAACAACTATTCAATCGTCAACGAGTCAACCAAATAAAAAGTCGCCCTTCTGTCACTAAGACAAAAGGACGACAATTGGCCGCGGTACCACCTTCATAGATACGCTGTTCGTATCCACTCGTTGACATGCTTTAACGGACAAGTCCGAAACCGGCTAACTGCTAAAAACAGCTCACCAATCTAGTTAAAGAAAGCATGAAAGTCACGATCCGCAAATTCAATGTCATCTCTCAGCCGCCGAATGACTTTTCTGGTAATTGAATAGGACGAATGCTTCTTTCAAATTGATACTTCGCATTATGAGATTTAAATAACAAAATGTCAAGCATACTTTAATAAAAAGTGATAAAAATGTGAACGCTAGTGTCTTGTAAAACCAAGAAAAAGAAGCGCCGTAATTGACTTTTGGCGCTTCCTTTTTCTTTAAAAATTATTTTTTATCAAACCCGTTTCTTATAATAAACCATGCCGCCAATTGCAGCCATCAGCAATACCAATCCCAAAATAATCAGTTGCTGGTTAATATCTTCTCCTGTTTGTGGCAGGGCTGCTTTACCGGTATATCCTTGCGAAGGAATCCCGGACGGTGCGTCTGTTGAAGACCCTGATCCACTCACACCATTGCTGCCGCTAATCCCATCAGCACCACTCGTGTTATCTGAAGTGTTACCAGGCAGTCCTTGCGCTCCTTCAAGCGTCGCGCTGCCGTCATCACTATCTTCTTGTCCAGGAAGCGGTGCGGTTCCTTCAAGATCATCTTTAATATCGTTATGATAGATAAGATGGTCTGTGCCTGCCGTTACCGTTCCCGTTACGGTGGTACTTGGCATTGCAACACGGTTCTTCGTCGTTGTTGTTACATATCCCATCGACTGATAATCCTGTTCGGAAATGTTATACGCTGTTCCAAGCGGCATGCTTAACTTAATTGTCTGTCCATGCGTTAATTGGAAGGTTCCTTTGCCGTCAACTAAGGCAATTTGCCCAATCTCTGAAACACCGTTTTTAACTTTTTCTACTTGGAAAATACCATTCAGATAACCGCCAGCACCATCCTTCATCTCAATGTTAAAAGTAAAGGATTGTTTTGGATTACCAAGGTTGTTCACAAATTTGTCAATAATGAGCGTCCCCTCGGCAGGAACCATATCTTTGGTGTTAGTAAATGTGACCTTTCCCGCTTGATCTTTCACCAACTTAACGACGTCAGTCATCATCCCATCGTATTTACCTGCACTATTAACTTGATAACTCGCAGCAAACCCTTCAGCGAATGCCTCACCAATCTGATAAGTGCTGCTTATTGGCAGATCTTTAATCAGAATTGATTCGTCACCTTTTAGATAAATAGGTGTCGACTGTCCATTACGAATTGAAACCGTTACTTCTTCGCTATGACCATTTCTGGCGATCTTGGTTGCTTTAAAATCACCATAAGCATTTGTATAAATCACAAACTTGAAATTGCGATTCTTATCAGCTTCGGAAAGTCCCGTTCCAGCCAAGCGCTTGGCAATTTCCATAGAAGCAGTTTCTGATTTTTCCTTATGGTTGACAAAATTAACCAGTCCGTTTTTCCCATTTACCATTTTAAAACTTTCAGTTGCGTTACCAGCCGTTATTTGTCCACCATTCACCTGATAGGATGTACTGAAATCGGCAACCTTTGTTTCCGTTACCTGGTAATGATAGTCAATCGGAAGTCCCATGACACTTAAATATTCCGAAGATTTCAACGTCAAATCGGCAATACCGTTTTTAAATTCGAGTCCAACTTCTTCCATGTGACCATTCTGGCTTCGCATAGTTGCCGTGAACGTTTCATTTAAGGCAATATCCGATTTGATTCGGAAACTGAACGATCTCTGTAAATCCAGGTTACTAATGCCGTCCCCATCTACCTTTTTATGAATTTCAAGGTTTGTGGTTTCCGGTGAGTTTTTGGCATTATAGAATGTGACATGTCCAACCTTATCATGCTCAAGGCCAAGATATTCTGTGACTTCTTTTTGATGCTCGGCTCCTTTATCGATTCTGTAGGACACGTTATAGTCCGCCTGCATATCCTGCGCAATGATTTCGCGAACCGAATACTTGACGTTAGTTGGCAAGCCCTGGAATGCCATAGATTCGCCATCTTTTAATAGGACTTGCTCGGAACGGCCATCAGTAAACTTGATTCTTAGATTTTCCTTATTTCCATGCTGATCTCTCTTAACTGCTTGATAGGCTTTATCCGCCAATTCGGGAGTCGTTGTGACATAGAATTCAAATTGACGATCCCTATCTGCAGGTGTTAACTGATCACCTATAACCCTCTTGGTTATCTTTAATCCTCCTGCCAGTTTTTCATTCATGAATTGGACCACGGTCTTTTCATCTTCGTGAAGTGTCCAATTAATCGTTTCATTACCGGTTACCTCTGCGTTCGTATTGATCGCATGGCTGGTCTTAAAGTCGGCTTGCGATGTCTCAATAACTTTGACCTTTGCGCCGTCTGGTAACCCTGTAATCACAGCCCTTTCATCCCCGCGTAATTTTAAAGTACTCAGTTTTCCCTTATCAAGGGTAATCATTTTGATATTGCCATCTACTAAGGTGACAGTTCCCGATTGTTTATGATTTTCCCGATCAATAATGGTGATATCAAACTCTCCGTCTAATTTGCGGTCTTCCTTATCTACCACATTTAGCTTGAACTCGAATTCTGTCTCAAAATCCGTTTCAGAAAGGGCTCCCTTTAAGACCTTTCTGATTTCCAGTGATGTTCCAGGACGATGGTTTTTGAAGACAAGCGGCGGTAGGCAGTTTGTTCCACAATCATCGGCTGAACCGGTTGTCACTTGGGCTTCTTTGCCATCATTCCAGTTGTCGCCACCATATTGATGACTGACATGATAGTCATCACCAATGTCCTCAGTGATTGTCATCTTCAACCCTTTAATCATAAAGAAGGTGATTGTTTGGCCAACTTTGAGTGATACTTTGGCATGATAAACATTGCCTGCGGCTTTTGAGAACACGATCTCCTGCTCATCTGTTTCACCACTCTTGATAGCCTTAAACGTTTTTTTGTCACCCCATTCGGAATTTGGATTTGTAATCGTTAAGTCAAATTCAAATGCCTTGTCCTTTGGAATATCAAGTCCACTTGCTACTTTCTTAAGCGTAAACGGTACACAATCCGGTGGTGTATTTCGGAACATAACCGAGTTTCTTCCCTTTTCTCTGTTCAGGTTCAAAGTAACGTCATCACCGGCACGCTCGAATTCTCCATCGATGTGGTTGTAAACGGTCCAATCACCCTTTTGATAGTCAATTTCTTTAATTTTAAATTGTCCCGCATCCGTTGGTAATCCTTTAACAATCAACTTCTGATTATTTTGAAGATTAATCGGTTGTACGTTGGGTTGGTCACCAAATCGCAACCCGGTTGCTTTACCTTGATCATTAAACACAATCTTAACCGTTAAATGACCATGAACCGATTCTCCCGTTGCGGCATTAACAATTGCAACCACATAGTCGTTGCTCTTAACCGCATTCCGGGTTTCTTCGTTGCCGGCTGTTACATCAAAAGTAAAAGTATCATTGGTATCCCGGCCGGAAACTATTTTCTCGAACTCGAATTGATTTTCTTTGTGTTCGTTAATAAATTTGACATGACTGCCTATGGAAATCGGACCCACTACATGAAATCCGTCATGATCAACTTCGACCGCTTTTTCATCACCGTTATTTAGCTTGTAAAATGTTTTGCTGTAGACATCATCGTGTTTTTCCCGAACAACAAGCTGAACATTTCCCGGAAGCTTAATTTTACGATAACTTTCGCCATCCTTTAGCAGAATGTCTTTGTCGCCAAGTAACTGGGTGCTTTTACCGTTTTCAAACCTAAACTGAACGTCTGTATCTTGGCCATTGTTATGCTTAATTCCTGAAACTAACGAATTAAACTCTTCGTACAACTTGCCATCTTTATATACTTGGAGTTCAAATTTGAATTCCCGATCTTTATCACGATCCTTATTTTCGCCCCGAATCGCTTTTGAAAATTCAAACTCACCGGAATCCAAGGTATTCGTGAAAGTCACAATTCCGGGAGATCCCGAATCGTCAAATGCCAAGACATCGGTTTTCTTCGATCCGTCACCTGCCGGATGGGTAACGTTAAGTTGCCTAATACTATGAGTCGTTTTATATCCATCCCCGTTGGTTTCAATAACCCGGTAATAGGCATTGACCGGCAATCCTTTAATCTTAAGGATTTCACCATTCTTGATCCCAGGGAGGCCTTGGCTCACACCTTCGATAAAGGTCACTTGAGTGGATTGCATTTCACCATTAAGTTCTACATCAAAGCGACCGTTAACACTTTCATCTATCTTTCCGTCTTTGTCGGTAAACTGAACCTCAAACTTAAATTGATCATTTCGTGAAGCTGGGTCGCTGGATTGAACGTTTTTCTTAATGATCAGCTCATTCATCGTCGGATTTTCAACCTTAAGCACGTGTACTGTTTGGCCATTAGTCAAATCACTCATCCTAAATTCCGGAGACGTGTAATTTGCATAGTATCCACTCAGTCCCTGTGTTTCAACGATTCGATAGACGGCTTTATCGCCAAGATTGTTGAAGGACGCCATTCCATACTCATCCGTTGTCTCAACCATATCCTGTTTCTCGTTATTGCCATCCAGATACTGGGCCGGTACCCATTTTTGAGTGGCTTTATCATACCGTTCAAGCATAAACATGACGCCTTCCAAACGTTTGCCTGTCTTGGCATCCAATTTAACCACGTTAACCGCAAATCTTTCATAAGATCCCCACGCACTGGTATCGGACTTAACTTTTTCTTCCTCAATAATCTTTTCGTCACCATATTCCAAGGTCACTTTATTTTCAAAAGAACTATTGGCAGTTGAAGTCTCTCTAACCGTGTAGTATTGGACCAATATCGGTTGACCATCGATCACGTCTTTATCAAATGTGATGGTCATATTATCCAGCGAATCGGAATAATCCAGCTTATACGAGTCCCGTTGAATTTTGTCTCCCGCAGTGTACGTTACTTTACCATCGTCGCCAATTGATCGATTTGCTTTGAATAAAGTCAATTGGTAGGTTGGATCATGTGTAATCAAATGATGGTGGGTTTGATTGGCAATTGAGTCGGTCACTTTAATTTGTTTGGAATCAATATTTCGACCATCACCGTTAAGAACCACCTGCCATTTTATGGCTGGTAAAGTCCGTTCTTCCGGGGCCGGTGAAATATCCATTGACTGACCGCTCTTATCTAAAAGGTGACCATTGTCTGTATAGGAAACAGTAGCCTCAGTTGTCCTTTTACCATTCTCATCACCATACTGTCCCAAACCTGAAAGCGTAATTTTATTACGGAAAAGCCATTTTTTAAAATGCTCATGCTTATCATCACTAAAATCGAGAGATGGTACTTGAGCTTGAAAATTAAGAACAAAGACCGTTTTCCCGGCTCTGTATTTTGCTAGCCCACTTTCTGTTAGTTTTAAGTTGAATGTTACTTTATGATTCTCGTTTTCACTTTCGTCTTTGTCCTCAACAATTTTATAATCATTTTTCTCCAAAAGTTCGGCTTCACCATAACCGGAACCGTCATTCGCTAATTTAGCAAGCGAAATCTTTAGACTTCCTAATAGGTTTGAAATATCTTGGAGTGTTTTATCATTCGACACATCGTCATTACCGGTCATTTGATCGGTACCGACAATATCAGTAATGTCTATCCCGTCTTCTGTAAGAAGCTTTGCCAGTGCCTCGCCCTCACCTAAATAACCCATGTGATTAAATGACACTTTCCAGTCAATGTGACGACCGTTTTTTTCATGGAAGTTTTCACTCAATCTTCCAGTTTTGGTTAAGTGCTGACGCATAAAGGCGGGAACGCCTCTCCACGATTCAACGATATTGTCTCCACCGTTATAACTGACCTGCGCTCGGTTAACAAACGAGAATGGTGGTTTTTTTGCAATAGCTTCTTTATCCAGAGGAACATTATAGTAACCGATTCCGAATCTATAATTTGTCTGATTCTCACCGGGAAGTTTTTTAACCGTCAGCTTGATGGCCTTCGTAGTGTCGTTAAATTCAATCTCAAATGCTTCGTCGCTTGTTCCTTCCCAATAAAATTTGCCATTCTTGTATTCATACTGATATTCTTTCCCTGAAACATTATTTTCAAAGAATCTTAGATAGTTTTTAGCATCTTGGTATCCGTTACTCGAAAGTTCATGATAAAATTTTCCAAAATCAAGATAGTCAACATCACCGTGAGGCTCCGTAATCACAAAGTCGCCTGTCACTTTCCGATTAATCTGATTAACGTTAATGCCCCAATCAGTGGTCATTTTTGACCAATCGGCCCCGAGACTTTGCTTGGTATCAATCCTCGGGTTTTGAATTGTTGAATATTTTTCCTGCCCATCCCACTGAACAAAGTTTTTTAAATCTTTATAGTCAGTGCTCGTAGCTTCATCCTTGGGAATGATATCGTAATAAAGATAATGGGTACCCTGAGGAATATTCGGCTTAAACTTAATTGTCAGTGTGGCAGGAGAGCCCTCTTCACCAGAAATTTCCGTTGCTTCAACCCAATCCTGATAAACGTTTCCCCCTTCACCCTTTATTTTGAGTTCATAGGAATCGGAGCCGACAGCTGCAAAGGCAAACTTCTCACTGCCTAGCCTATCTGTCATCGTGAAATTCTTCGTGTCTTCATCCACCGTAAATCTCACTTCATATCGAACATTTCCACCCGATTGAACAGTTGCTTTCTTATCCAATTGAGTCTTTGCCCGTGTAATGCTGGCATCCGCCTGTGCGCTGGTAATCTGATGGCCACCGATTTGGATATCCGTTACTTGAATCGTATTGACAAATTCATTTTGAGCAGCCCTCGTAACTGTTCCAATTGTTTCCAAAACAATTGATTCAATCTTTTCGCCTTCTTCAAGAATCCCTTTTTTTACCAATTCTGCTGCTTCAAAGGTAAAATCAATTTGTCGACCACTTGATGCATGACTAATATCACTTAGTTTCACCTGTTTAGCGGTAGTTCCTTTATTACCGGTAACGTGAATGATATAGTCTGCCGGATCTTTGTCAATTCCGTATTGGTATCCTTCACCAAATGTATCGGTTAAAACAACTTTATCAGCGGCAGCCCCGTCTTTTTCCACTTTGAAAGTTGATTTCCAATGAAGTTTATTGTAGTCAACAACTCCCTCGTCATTATAAAAGTCGCCATCCTTTTTTAGACTAATAGTAGCCTTCTCAACTTCAATTTTTGCATCTTCCCCGGCAATTTCACCAAAGGAAATTTCTGAGGCTTCTTTGTTAAACGTAGTCGTTAAACTCGCCCCATAGGAGATGGTGGAATGCCCCGGCGCCTTAGCCGTTAGAAAAGTAATCCGAATATCGTGTTTGTCAGAGACGGTGGTTCCCGCACCATTTTTGTGTGGGCTAACGGTAAATTCACCAATTTTAACACCGTCGGCAACAATTTCCTGTGTCACTTTGTCTTTGCCGTCGTAGTCAAATTTAAAACCGCTTAACACAAAGTCATAATAATCGCCGTCTTCAATTTCAAATTCCGGTGAATTCATTTCTTCAATACTGGTTGTATCCCAGTGCCAAGTAATCACGTTCTTGGAACTGCCGTGAATCTGTTCAGGAATCGTAACCGTTTGGCCATCGCCAAGCTTAGCTGGAATATCAATGGTTTGATTATCCATTCCTAAGGTAATCTTTGAAAAGAACTGTGTATCAATTTTATCATTCAGACTTTGACCGGTCCTAGCGGCAAATATTTGGGCATTCTTTACCTCATTTCGAATATTCGCCCCCTTACTCGGAACATCACCATCCGCATCGCCGGCATCTTCAGCATCCGCCTGCTTCAACGCTTCACTTGTGGTTGTGACATCTCGATCAATTGCTACGCTTTTAGCAGCCTTGGATGAACCGGGGGTTGTCGCTGCATTATCCACGACTGACGAAGAAGATTCCGCCACTTTTCCACCATTGTCATCATTTTCGGCAATCGCTTTTTTATTATTAACGGCTGCTTTTTTCTGATCATTTTTCCGCTTTTCTTCAAGATAGCTTTGGCTCTTTGTCTGATTGGATTGAGATATACTCCCCGAAGACTTCTCACTTTCATCGGTAGTCGATTCAGACCCTTTTGACTGTGACTCCTGAGATTGTGCCTGAGCCTTTTGAACCTGTTTTTGGGTTTCCTTCATCCTTTCCTGTTGCAACATGTTGTTAACCTTGTCTTCCGACTTTAGGTTGCCACTCGATGAACCTGCTTGATTTTGTTTCGGCTTATTTTCTTTCGAAACAATTGTCAAAAATGGTAATTTAACCAGTTTATGGTCAACCGCAACCGTCAACCGATGTTGATTCATAGCTCTTCTAAATTTAACGGGCAGCTTTACTTCCATATTTGTTCGACCAACAGCGTTTCGCCAGTGAATAGTTGAATCTTTACCATCCACATCGACAACAACCACCGTTTGGCCATTTGTATACTTGTACCGTTTCTTTTTTATCGTTAAACTTTCTTCATCGTACCCGAATGTTACAGCACCGCTTTTCGATATTGCCCCAACCGTTAAATCAAATGATAGCTGGGCTCTGTCTCCAACTTTCGAATTAGAAACAAATTGCTGATGCTGATTAACAAACTTTGCATTTTCCACGGCAATTTCATCTGTCGAAACTGCATCCGCCAAGGCTTGGCCAGCAGTGAAAAAATTACCAATCAACAGAGTCAAAACGCCAATGACTTGAATAATGACTCCTCTTTTTTTAATCCACATTTCCAGGTCCTCCTAATGGTTTTAATTAGCAGTATCTAATCAACACTATAAGAGTAACAAGAAAGTTTGGCTTTTTTTAAAAGAAATTGTGACTTTTATATATTGTTTCCAATAGGCCAACTTTTAATTTATGACTTAAAACTATTCACCAATGGCCGTTGAAGCAACAGACCTGGCCTCATTAATGCATATTCCTAGCGTATTTTAAGAAAATGAATCAGTCATCATTTGAACATAATATTGAAGAATTTGTGAAGAATTATTCAACTATGAATATGTACAAAAAAATTGCGGCAACGTTATTTATTTGCCACAACTTTTTAAATTTTATCTGTTTCCCATATTTCGACCACACAACACATCGTTTTTAACTACGGCTGATCGCTATTTCGGATAAACTGCCAACCGGTTTCCGGAGATCGTCACCGTTTGAATCGGCTTACTATAAAAAGCCGATAAACTGGTTTCATTCAGTACGTCCTTCCGCTTACCTGCTTGAATAACCTGCCCCTGGCGCAAAAGTAACACATTATTAAAGCACGGTAAAAGCTCTTCAGTATAATGAGAAACCAAAAGCAGCACCGGTCGATTAGGCATCCGGGAAATTTGCGCGACCCGTTTCAGCAATTCTTCCCTTGCGAACAAATCCAGCCCGTTACACGGTTCATCTAAGATTAATAATTTAGGATGAGCCATCATTGCCCGAGCGATCAATACCAATTGACGTTCTCCCTGAGACAACACTGCATATTGTTTTCCCAATAGCTTTTGACCACCCATGTCAATTAAGGTTTGGCGGGCTTCGTCTAAATCCGCTTGAGAAAATTCTTGATAGATACCAATGCTGGCAAACTTTCCTGATAGAACGATAAAATCTACCAAATCACCCGTATGAAGCTGATCTTGGAGAGCGTTACTGACCCAGCCAATTTTGGTTTTCAATTCCGGAATATTAATATGGCCGAATACCCCACCGAGCACCTCCAAATTCCCAGAAGTTGGCCACAAATCTCCATGAATCATTTTTAACATAGTTGTTTTGCCGGCACCGTTCAATCCTAAAATCGCCCAATTTTCGCCTTGATTGACCTGCCAATTAATATGATGTAAAATTTTCTTTTTGCCTCGGGTAACCGAGACATCGTCAAAGCGTAAAATTCTTTCCATAAGCGGCCTCCTAAATGTATATGTATTCAAAAGGACTGAATAAACCGGAGCGGTTTTTATTCAGTCCTTTCGTTTAATTGCTTAGTTAAGCGTGAGTTGTGATGCTCACAATCGATCCGCAACTTTTTCCGAGTTAGTTAGCGGAAGTTCATTTATCATTTCATTCAATCAATGCACAAAGCCAGCTATGCCTAATGATCAGTTAGCAAACTTGTAGTTAGGCAATCTTACTTTTCAGCTTCTGCTTTTTCTTCAGTAGGTGTACTGTACTTGTCGGCTTCACCAACAAATGACATGTGATCACGAAGATCAGCACCAACACGTGAAAGAAGTGAGTTAGCTGAACGTTCACGCATCTTGTAAAGCTTCTTGAAGCCGTTACGGTAGTCATCCATGAATTCTTTAGCAAATGAACCGTCTTGAATCCGCTTCAAAGCGTCTTTCATAGCTTGCTTGGATTCCTTACCAACGACCTTTGGACCAACTACATATGAACCATATTCAGAAGTGTTCGAGCAGTCAGCATACATCTTGTTGAACCCACCTTCGTAGATAAGGTCACAGATCAATTTCATTTCATGATCTACTTCAAAGTATGCCAACTGTGGTGAGTATCCTGCTTCGGTTAAGACTTCATAACCGGTTTCAATGAGCGCGGTAACACCACCCATAAGGACGTTTTGCTCACCAAACAAATCTTCTTCAGTTTCTTCTTTGAAGGTTGTCTTCAATAGTCCGGCACGTGCTGCACCATTTCCTTTGGCGAATTCCTTGGATAAATCTTCGGCATGGCCTGAATAGTCTTGGAAATAACCATATAATGCTGGAACACCGGAGCCTTCAACGTATGTACGACGACAAAGATTACCTGGGCCTTTAGGTGCCATCATAACAACATCAACGTTTGCTGGTGGTACGATTTCTTTATAATGAATGTTGAAGCCATGTGAAAAGCCTAATACATTGCCTTCCTCAAGGTTAGGTGCAATTTCATTTTTATAAACATCACCCATAACTTCATCAGGCGTTAACATTTGAATCCAGTCTGCACGACGAGCTGCTTCGGCTGGTGTGTAAACATCGAATCCATCGATTTTGGCATTTTCAAATGATTGTCCTGGGCGAACACCAACGATAACGTCATAACCTGAATCTCTTAAGTTGTTAGCTTGGGCATGGCCTTGAGATCCATAACCGATAAAAGCAATTTTCTTTCCTTGAAGATAATTGGTGGTAACATCCTTGTCATACAACATTTCTACACTCATACTGATTCCTCCATTTTTTATGTTAAGTATTTTTTCTGAAACAATTGTCGTAGGAACTTAAACTCAATTTAGTAATGAAAGGCCTCACCTCCTAAAATGTGGTCATCCTTAGAATCCAATCATGTCATTATTCTTGTGACCAGGTGCTACCATTGGGTAAACCTGCTCATCAACCGGTACTTGAACTTCTACCAAAGTTGATTTGGGATCATCGAAGACATCATTGAGTTGTTGCTCCAACGGTTCTTCCGGATTTAACTGCTGATAATTAATGTCGTAGGCATCAGCAAGTTTCTTAAAGTCCGGTTGATGATCAAATAACGACTTGGAGCGATGATTTGAATAGAAAGCATCCTGCCACTGTCTAATCATTCCTAATGCATGATTATTCAAAAGGAAGATTTTAACATTCAAGTCCTCAGCGGCCAAAACTTCCAGCTCTTCACTAGTCATTTGAAAGCCACCATCCCCCACAAACAGAACAACGTCTCTGTCACGGTTTCCTAATTTAGCGCCAATGGCGGCTGGCAGACCATACCCCATCGTCCCTAAACCACCTGAAGTGACAAGTTGTCGGGCATGCTTGAATGGATATGATTGAGCTGCCCACATTTGATGTTGGCCAACGTCGGTCACAACAATTGCATCACCATTGGTCGCTTTTCCGACGGCCTCAATGACTTCATGAGGGTTAAACTGTCCCGCAGCCGGTTTGGCATCCTCGGGATTTTCATCTTTCCGGTCTTCCACCAGCTGATTCCAAGCAGGCGTCTGCGTTTTGGCTGCTGTACTGCGGTTCATTTCTGTTAATGCTGCTTTTGCATCGGCCTCAATCGAATAATCCGCCTTTAAGATTTTGTTTAACTCATGCGTATCAATATCGATATGAACAATCGTCTTATTATCCGCAAAATCTGAAGCTTTTGGCACCATCCGATCATCGAATCTGGAACCGATATTAAGTATATAATCGCTTTCGGTCAGTGCCATGTTGGCAGCATAGCTTCCATGCATACCACCCATTCCCAAGAATAACGGATCCTTGCTTGGGAGTATACCAAGTCCTAACAATGTAGCCACAACCGGAATGTTCCAGTCATGAACAAATTGATTGAATGCTTTGGTTGCTCCGGCGGCAGCCACTCCCGCCCCAACAATGACGACTGGTTTGGAAGCACTACTCAAGGCATGAAGTGCGGCTTCAATGGTCGCTTCTTGGGTTTTCCCCAATTGTTGTGGTTGCTTTGCCCGTTTCGTCGGCGCATTTTGTTCAAAAATAGCAGATTCAGAAGTAACATCCTTTGGTAAATCCACCAAAACGGGACCTTTACGACCACTTTGAGCAATTTCAAATGCTTTAGTCACAACACTATGTAAGTCGTTCACATCCTGAACTTGGAAATTGGCTTTGGTGATCGGCTTGGTCACACTCACAATATCCAACTCCTGAAAGGCATTGGTTCCAATTGCGGAGCGAGTAACCTGGCCCGTGAAAACAACCAACGGAACCGAATCCATTTGAGCATCCGCAATTCCTGTGACAACATTTCCGGCACCCGGACCACTGGTTACACAAACAACTCCCGTCTTACCGGTTGTTTTGGCGTAACCTTCTGCAGCGTGAACGGCACCTTGTTCATGACGGGTTAGTACGTTACTAAACGATTTTGTATAAAGTGCGTCATATAAAGGCAGAACCGCACCACCCGGATATCCGAACAAAAAATCAACGTTTTGTTCTGCTAATGCATCAACCAAGATTTCAGCACCGGTTTCAGTCGCGGTTGCTGGCTTTGACTCTTCTGCAAGCATATCTGATTCACATCCTTTCAAAACAACATGTGTCTAACAACATCACGTCAAGCTCACAATTGTTTAATCGGTGAATAACTTTTTCGTGATGGTTGAAATTTAACACGGAAGTTATAAATTTGTCAACACCCAAATTAAATATTTTCTAATCTGTTTCTCACGAATTGCTTTGAAAACGGTGTCACAGTCGTGATCTGACGCTCGTAAAATTATTTTTAAGGATTAAATTTCGATAGGATTCATGTGAGAACTTAGCGAAATTTAATTCTTGCCTATTGACAATACTAGCTTTTTGAAACAAGTCAAGACTTAATTTTAACTTTTTTACATGGTGATACATCACCTTTTGGCGCATTATATGAAGAAAACAATTCAAACTTTTTCAAATTAAATTTATTTGATAAAATTTGTTGCATTCTTCACAACCTGTGGTATAGTTAGCGAAAAGTTAAAAAATGAGAATTTGATTCAGGAAAAAGTAACTTGTCCGACTGTTAGCAAGAGAGTCCCGGTATGCTGGAACGGGATAACAATCAACGAGTGAAAGTAGATCCACTCTTATAATCAAAACCGGCACTGCCCGTTACCCAGCCGTGTATAAACATCGCACGATTTGAGACAGTTAGTTCCTTAACCGTGAACAAAGGTGGTACCGCGTTAAAAACGCCCTTTGAAAAACTTTCAGAGGGCGTTTTTATTTTTGACTTTTTTACTTTGACTAAACTTTTAGATTTTGATTTCAGAAAGGAATGATGACCATGACGACTAGCATAATCCCAGCTGCAGCAAATGCGCCAATGCTGAAATACTTCGAATCACAAGGATTTAACGAACTTTATATCGATAAGGACTCGGTGGAAAACCAATTAATGGGTGGGGATACCAACCGAGTGTTAAGTTTATCGGATTACGCGCAATACTTACGTTGCATGAGAAATGCTACCAGTGCTCACTTATTGGCTGACACTTCTTTTGGTGGCGACGATGCGACGAATTGGGCTGACACTGCCGACGAACTGGTTCGTTGTGGTGCCAACACAATTTTGATTAGTGATTACCAGAGTAAAACGACCAGTCACCAACCAAACCTACTTTCTGACGAAGATTTTGAGGCTAAGATCCGAACTATGAAAACAGAATTAACGGACACCAACACGAATGCAATTGTTAACCTTGGTGGTTTTTCAGTATACGGTTTGGAAGGTTTGACAACCCGTATCGATATTGCCCGTTCCCAAAATATTGCAAAGATTTCAATCAGCAACGTCACTGCAAAGGATCTTTCAATCATTGGGGCCATTATGGAGCCAAACCAAGAGATTGGTTTGGCGATCGATAACCCAAAGATGACATTTGGCAGTGCGCAACAGGTTAACCCTGCATTTGTCCTTGACACCTATCATCCCAAAAAAGCCACGCAGCAATGGGTACAGAAAGCTGGTCCTTCAGTTGTTCTGCGCCTTTACATGGGTAATTGAGAAATATGATGATCTAAGAGGATGAAAACCGGGACCACTGTCAATTTAACAGTGGTCCCGGTTTTTTATTTTGAGAAAGGAAAGTGATTTTATGCAAACAAGAACCGTCAAACTAACAGAAACAGATGTGAAAAATGCGTATCAGGTGTTAAAGCCCATCGTCAAACATACCGCATTGGAGTATAGCCGCTATTTATCGGACCGTTATCATGCCAACGTGTATCTCAAACGGGAAGATCAACAACTGGTCCGCTCATTCAAGCTTCGAGGTGCCTATTACGCGATCTCTCAAACCCCTGAAGGAACCAGAAAAGCCGGTGTCGTTTGTGCAAGTGCCGGCAACCATGCCCAAGGCGTTGCATGGACCTGCAACAAAATGAAAATTCCCGCAACAATCTTCATGCCAACGACTACCCCCGCCCAAAAGGTCAATCAAGTCAGATACTTCGGCGGTGATTACGCCACCATCAAGTTAATTGGGGATACATTCGACGAATCGGCAAACGCGGCACTCACCTTCTGCCAAGATAACGGTCAGACTTTTATCGCCCCGTTCGATAATTTAAATACAATGGCAGGCCAGGGATCCATTGCGGTAGAAATATTTGAAGATGCCAAAAAACAAGGATTAACAATTGACAGCCTCTTTGCTGCAATCGGTGGCGGCGGCTTACTAAGCGGCATCAGTACATACGCCAAGTACACAAGTCCGAATACAGAAATTATTGGTGTTGAACCCAATGGTGCCGCCTCAATGAAAGCCGCCTTTGATGCTGGTAAGCCTGTTGAACTGGAGGCCCTTGACGCCTTTGTTGATGGCGCAGCTGTTAGAAAGGTCGGTGAGTTAACTTATGCAACCTGCCGGGCAAATGTTGATCGATTATGCCAGGTACCGGAAGGCCAGGTTTGCAACACGATTTTAGATCTTTACAGTAAAACCGCCATTGTTGCCGAACCCGCCGGTGCCCTGAGTGTTGCCGCGTTGGAAGCAAACAAAGATCGGTTGGTCGGCAAAACAGTCGTATGCGTCATTTCCGGAGGCAACAATGATATCAACCGAATGCAGGAAATTGAAGAACGCTCATTGCTCTATAATCAGCAGCAACACTACTTCATCGTTAATTTTGCACAACGAGCCGGTGCACTTCGCGAATTCGTTAGCCATGTCTTAAACCCCGATGACGACATCACGAAATTCGAATATACCAAGAAAGTCAATAGTACCATGGGGCCTTGTCTGATAGGTATTCGCTTGGGAAATGTTAATAATCTGGATCAGCTCCTAAAAAGAATTAAGCAGTTTGATCCCCACTACATCAATTTACAAGAAAACAAAACCCTATACCGCATGCTAGTGTAATGTTCTAATAATCATCAATCAGTTTCTCATAAAAAGGCACGGCAGTGAAATGATTAAATTCACTGCCGTGCCTTAGTTTTGTCAATTAATCACATCAGGCGAAATGCTTGACAATGAAAAATAAATGAGAATAAACGTAGGGGAATTCCCCTATTTTATCCAATCACTGTTTACAAGTGAGATTAATTATAATAAGCTTAATGCAATTCTTAGACAAGTGAAAGGAAATCCCAACAATGAAAAAAACGAATGCCTTATTATTACAAATTATTGTTCTCGTCGTGATTATTATTAGTTAGACGGGCTAATTTGTAATGAGCCCGTCTAACCAGGCGGGCGGCATTGGTGGATTTCAAGCCAAGAGCTGTTCAACACAGCTCTTGGCTTTTATTTTATCCCTATATCAAGTCAAGAATCAAATTTTGGTGTCAAACACACCACTACATATCAGAGAGGATGATAGTTAATGGCAAATACACTTGATTTTAACGCAGAAGGAGAAGGTATCCATAAACGATCCGACAAGATCAAAGTTGGTGTTGATGAAGCGCCCTCAAAAAGCTTACTTTACGCAACAGGCCGAGTAAAAAACGAACACGACATGAAGAAGCCGTTTATCGCAATTTGTAATTCCTATATTGAAATTGTGCCAGGCCACATTCATTTACGCGCGTTAGCCGATGTTGCCAAACGAGCCATTCGTGAAGCCGGTGGCATCCCATTTGAATTCAATACAATTGGGGTTGATGACGGTATCGCAATGGGACACGTTGGTATGCGTTACTCCCTTCCAAGTCGAGAGATTATCGCCGACTCAGCAGAAACTGTTATTAACGCCCATTGGTTTGACGGTGTTTTGTTCATGCCAAACTGTGACAAAATCACACCCGGGATGTTAATGGCGGCTGCCCGAACGAATGTCCCATCAGTCTTTGTTTCTGGCGGTCCTATGAGAGCCGGTGTTGATCCCAAAGGCCGTGCGACAACACTGTCAACCATGTTTGAAGCCGTTGGTGCTTTCAAAAGTGGCAAGCTTTCAAAGAAAAACCTGCTGGAATATGAAAAGAATGCCTGTCCCGGTTGTGGTTCATGTGCCGGTATGTTTACCGCCAATTCCATGAATTCCCTAATGGAAGCCTTGGGAGTTGCACTTCCATATAACGGAACCGCATTAGCCGATTCCGAAGAACGAAAGGAACTCGTTCGAAAAGCCGCAAAACAGGTCATGTACATGGTTAAAAATGATATCAAGCCTCGCGACTTAATGACCAAAGAAGCATTCGATGATGCTTACGCGCTTGATATGGCAATGGGTGGTTCAACCAATACCATTCTTCATGGATTAGCGATCGCTCACGAAGCCGGTATCAAATATAACTTGGACGATATCAACAAGATCAGCCGAAAAGTTCCGTACTTAGCTAAAATCGCACCATCTTCTCACTGGACCATGCAAGATGTTCATGCTGCCGGTGGGATTCCAGCCATCTTAAACGAATTAATTGAAAAGGGTGGCATTTTACATCCTGATCGAATGACCGTTACCGGAAAAACCTTGCGTGAAAACGTTGAAGGTGCTAAAACCAAGAATCCGGAAGTTATTCATACCGTTGATAACGCCTACTCCAACGTTGGCGGACTATCAGTTCTTCACGGCAATCTGGCCCAAGACGGCGCCGTTATCAAGGTTGGTGGGGTTGATCCTGACATTCGTGATAAAGGCAAGTTTGTCGGTAAAGCAATTTGCTACGATTCACATGATGAAGCCGTTCATGGGATCGATTCAGGCGAAGTTCAGCCAGGTCACGTTGTTGTCATTCGCTTTGAAGGCCCCAAGGGTGGTCCTGGTATGCCGGAAATGTTGAACCCAACTTCAAGTATCGTTGGCCGTGGTTTGGGTCGAGACGTTGGTTTAATCACTGATGGCCGTTTCTCAGGTGCTACTCGGGGGATCGCCGTTGGTCACATTTCACCGGAAGCTGCCGAGGGTGGTAATATTGCTCTGGTTAAAAACGGTGACACAATCACCATCGACTTAAAGAACCACGACATTTCAGTTGACGTTTCAGATGAGGAACTTGCTGAACGTCGAACTCACTTACCTAAGTTCGAGCCAAAAGTTCGTTCAGGTTACTTGGCCCGTTATCAAGCCTTGGTTACTTCAGCAAATACCGGTGGTGTTATGAAAGGTTACGACGAATTATTTTAAGCGCCTATTAATATAGTAGAGAAAACTTTTAGAGAATTGAACTTTTTGGAGGAATGCTTATGCAAACTGTATCTAAAATTGGTAACTGGATGAGTAAGTGGTTTACGTTACTCGTTATCTTATGGGCCGCCGTTAATTATTTCTTACCACAAGCGAGCTTATGGATCGCACCTAATACGTCCTATCTTTTAGGAATCATTTTGTTTGGAATGGGGCTCACTTTAAGCAAAGATGACTTCGCAAGAATTTTCAAACGACCGGTTCCAGTTATTCTCGGGACTGTTGCTCATTATGTAATCATGCCATTTATCGCCTTTCTACTTTGCCAAATTTTCCATTTAACCGGTGCAACTGCCGTTGGTGTCATTCTGGTAGGTTCCTGCCCAAGCGGAACGTCATCAAGTGTGATGGCCTATCTGGCAAAGGGTGATGTGGCGCTTGATGTTTCGATCGAAGCTCTTTCGACATTATTAGCACCAATCATGCTGCCGCTAATGCTACAATTCTACGCTGGCCGGTACGTTGCAATCCCGACAACGCAATTATTCCTGAGTACTTTAAAAATCGTTGTTATCCCCATCATCCTAGGGGTTGTTGTTCACACACTCTTCAGCAAGCAAGCCGCCAAAGTAAATATGATTCTGCCGCTTATTTCACAGTTAGCAATTCTTGCCATTGTCGGTGCCGTATTTGCAGCTAACCACGATGATTTATTCACCGCCCAAACCGCTCTGGTTATCCCGGTGGTTATGCTTCACAACTTGAGTGGATACGCACTTGGCTACCTGTTTGGCCACTTGATTCGATTGCATCAGCCACAACGAAAAGCCATTACTTTCGAAGTTGGCATGCAGGATTCAAGTCTTGGTGCAACTTTAGCCATGAAGTACTTCGTTCCAGCTGCTGCTATTCCATCGACCATCTTCTCGATCTGGCACAACGTTTCCGGTTCTGTTCTCTCCTCGTGGTGGCGTCAACACACAACCGAATCCGTCAAAGAATCGATTCGTGCAACTGCCTCAAATAACGTTCCCAATAACTGATGTTTAAAAGATTAACTATATAATAGTAGAAAAAGATCATTTCCGAAAAAATAATCCGGAAATGATCTTTTCTATGTTCACTTCTCTTCAAAACTTTTATCCAAGAATTCAGCAAGTGCGTCATTATCAATATTATTAATGTTTCCCCTTTTAATAGCCTTTTTTATCGTTCTCGAAGACATTTTTCTTCCGATTAAATATTGTTCTACTTCGTTTAAATCACCGTCGACTTTAAAAAACGGATTGAATTTAAGGTGTACCATTTTACCATCCGTAATGGTCCAATTAATACCCATTTTTCCGGCCGCAAAGAGCTGATCTTGATAATCATAATAGCCCGGATTATGACCAAAGTTCCATTCATCAGTTCCATAAGTCTCTGCCAAACGTTGATCGGCCTTTTTCCAATCCTCGTCAGTCATATGGTAAGTTTCAATATCATCTAATGACTTGACTTGAAACATTTCCTTCAGCAAATAAGCTCGAAATTCCGCCATTGTCATGCCATCAGGTAAATAATCCTTCAAATTGACAATTGGACTTCGTTTGGAAAGAACGCCCAAACGTTTTTGCTTTTCAATTTGATTCTCAGTCAAAACCTTCTTGGCATTTTCAATATTCAAATCATACATAATCGTGCCACCTGCAGCAATGCCCTTACCGCTTTTAAACATTGTCATCCCGGACCATTTCTTACCATCCAGAATCAGATCACTACTATTGGGCTTCATTTTAACATCAATGCCAAGCTTTTGAAGTGCCTTCAAAACCGGTTCAGCAAAATGACCGTAATCGCCAAAGTCAGAAACATCATCAACGAGAATATTTTCAAAAATAAAGTTTCCCATATCATGATAAACAGCACCGCCACCGGATGTTCGCCGAACCAATTCAATATCATGTTCATGTAGATAATCAACGTCAACTTCCGCCCATACATTTTGATTTCGACCGATGATCACCGAGGGTTTGTTAATATAAAACATTAGTCCATGCCCCGGCAGCTTTAAATCATTCACAAAATAATTGTCCAAAGATTGGTTGACTCTGGCATCATAACTTGGTTGACCATTTCTGGAAATATCGATAAGATACATGAAACATTCCTCCCCATCTGCATTTATGTAATAACATCAATTAAGCTTTATCAAATAGCCTTATACTCCGGGTGTAACCGCTTTGTTTCGCACACTGATAATTATACGTTATAATTAAGATAAATAATATCGAGGCGGTGTCATTATGGCTAAAATTTCATTCTGGATGCGAATTAAAAACTTTTTTACCGGCAAAAAGCAACCAACCTTGTCTGATGTACAGGTAAAAGATGGTATTTGGTATGCCAAGCAAAGTGATGGCAATTATTTGTTGGGAATTGACGAGTCAGTTTATCAACTAATGGGCAAGATTACATTTGCTGACTTTCCAACCCAACTCAAGGACATTCAAGTTGATGACGATCTTTTAGATATTGAGGGCGACAAATCAGTCGAAACATTAAAATCTCCCATTGCCGGAACCGTCATTGAACAAAATGCCGATATCGGAAAAAACATCGACACACTGAATGAACCCAATCCACAAGTTAACTGGATCGTAAAAGTAAAGCCATTATCATAAAACGTGATTTATTGAAACAATTTTTGTGCCAAATTTCAAATTTGAACTATAATGGGTATAGATACAAATAAGGAGGTAGTTATCTATGGCAGAAGATATTGAAGAAGAACCAGGTGCAGAATCCCCATTACTTAACAAAAAAATGAGTGAGGCTTTCGACTGGAGCGATAGTAAACTTCCAGTACGAGATGCTTTATGGGATTATTACATGGAGAACAACGATCACGATACCATGAAGACTGGTAAAGACATGGAAAAATACATGGACATGTCTTCCGATGATCTAAAAGCAGAAGCTGAAAAGTTACTCAAAAAGTAATTCTTGACGCTTTTCTAACAAAAACAGCTCGGCACATATGGTGTCAAGCTGTTTTTGTATCTTTAAGTTCACTTTGAGCTTCATTTAAAACACTGTCTGAAACGAACTCAGTGGTAAACCGCTGTAATGGTGTAAATGTATGCCGGTCTTTAAAAGCTACAGGAATGGCCTTTACAATCACAACCATCATATTATTTTCAGTCATAAAAATCTGACCGAGTTTTTTAAACTTTCCCTTGGTATGTTTACCCGTTCGCCAACTATGGAGTTTGAAATGACCATTTTCATCGTATTTTATTTTATAATGACCAGAGTCATCCGTTTCCAGTGGTGCACCAATATATTGATTAACCTCATACTTGCCCTTCATCAAACCCATCCTTCCAATCAAATTATTTATCAAAATCGGTTAATAATGGTATCTTAAAGTTATAAAGAATAAATTGTATCATACAAAGAGGTGATCTTATGCATAACATCAAAATTGTGACTGATTCAGCAGCTCACTTATCTCCTAATGATATCAATCACTATCATATCACAGTCATGAACTCCCCTATCCTCATTAACGGAAAAGTTTTTGGCTATGTTAACAAAATCAGTAGTGAAAAATTCATGCAAATGTTTGATGATGATGGAAGAGCACCGATAATCGGTGAAATTAGTGTTGAAGCCTTAACGCATACTTATGATGAACTTGGTGCCGATGGTAGTCAAATACTCTCAATTCACTTAAGTGACACCCTTTCAAATACCTATAAGAATGCTAAATCAGCTGCTGCAAAATCCACAAGTCAGGTCACCGTCATTAACAGTAGAGTAACAGCAGCAGGATTAGCATATCAAGTCATGACCGCCGCAGAGGCCATCGCCAAGGGTCAACGTATGATTGATGTTTTAGCATCAATGGAACAGGTGCGTGATAAAACAAAAATCTTCTTTTCTGCACCTAATAATTCTCAACTGGTTAACAGACGTGTCATCGGAAAAATCAGAGGAACAATTGAAAAAAGATTAAACGTCTCTTACGTAATTGAGTTTAAAAATAATGATTTTTCATTTGTCACACGAAGCCGACAAGATGAACTTGTTAATCAATTTTGGCATGATCAATTAACCATCATGCATCACGAACCGATCGTTCAACTATCTATCCTTCATTCCGGTAATCCTGATCGGGCAAATTTCCTTTACCAAATGTTAAGTAAAGAATTTCCTTTCGTTCCGATTTCAAAGATTCCAACTAATCCTGAAATGGCTTGCTTTATTGGAAATGAAGCAACTGGGGTGACTTATCTATTAGGGTAGAACCATTTACTTTAAACGGGCCAAGCAATTTCATAACCACCAGAAATAAAATAAAAATGTGGATTAGAAAGCATCGATGCTTTCTAATCCACGTTTTTTATTTTGAAGTTACCTTATTTTTCACTTTTGGAATCGGTCCGTCGATGCCTAAATCTAAGTTGTTTAAAATTAAATCCTTCATAGGTTAATCTCATCAACCCAGGCATAATTGATGGTACAACAATACCAAAGATAATTAATCCGAAAATAACGGCAATGGCAACCTGAATTAACGTCAATACACCTGATGACATCAATGAAGCAAAGATGACACTAATCACAACAATGGCAAAAATAACCACCGTTCCAATTAAAATCGATGCATTAATCATTCGTTCCGCAGATTTACCTTTTCCATCCGTCTGCTTGTATTTCATTAAAAGGTAAATACTATAATCAACGCCAAATGCCAGTAACATCATGAACGTTAGGAATGGCATGTTTGCTGTCAACCATTTCTGTCCCAAGAATTGAGCACTAAACCATTTTGTAAATCCAAGTGACATCAGATAGGTTATTCCCAGCGATCCAACCAAATAAACTGGTTGCAGAATCGAGCCTGCAACAATCATCAAGATTAACGCAGCGGCTATACTCAACAGGATAGCAACTCGTTTAAAGCTGGTACGGGCTGCCTGTTGGTTATCGACAACCATTGAGTTGTAACCACCGACTGCAACTGTAGCACCCTTCAGTTGAGTGCCTCTCAAATCATAATTGACCTGATTCTCTAAATCCTGAACCAGTTCAATTGATTTCTTTGATCCTGGCGTCGCATTCAAGACAACATCAAGTCGGGTTGTTTTTTCGTTAGTGGACAAATATTCCCCGATTAATGTCTTAAAGTAGTCCGCATTAATCACGTTATCCGGAATATAAATGGTGTTTCCAACCGATGATTTAGCCAAGGCTTTTAAGAAGTTATTTGAATTAGTTAACGAGTTATTGAGGTTATCCAAGGTTGAAGCATATCCACGAACCTGATTCTGGACGTTCTGAAGTTCAGATTTAAATGAATTGGTGCTTGAATTAATGGAGTCGGTTTTAAGACCGATACCGGATAACGCACTGTTCATTTGCGTCTGCTGCTGTTGATCGTTAAGTGCCCGACTTAACGCCTCGGTCACAACAGTCCGCTGCATGCTCGTCAACCGTCTCCTGTGTTCACTTCTTAACTTCTGTTGAAGCTCATCGACCATTTGAGCAGGCGTCGCAAAAACCCCACTATTATTGAACTCATTTTGAATAGTTGAAACCATTGACGTAATTGACTGAGCATCGCCAGTGACTGAATCCAAGCCATCTGTTTGAATCGAGGTACTCTTCAGCTTCTTGGACGTATCACTCATCCCGCTTGAAACAGCATCATTATCTCCGGTCAACGTATTTAACTGCTGATTAACATAGAGTTGTTTCAATGGTTGGCCATGAGGTTCCGTAGCCGAATTTACGCTATGAATACCTTTTTGATCCCTGAGCGGCCTGGTGATTGTTTCAATCTGTTGTAAATCGGTTTGATCACGTAAGCTGTGGTCAGATTTGATATAGATTGACACCGGCGCATTCATTCCGTTGGCGTAGTGTTGATTCACGATTTGGTAACCCTTTTTGGATGGGTATTTCAGAGTAATTTCAGCTGCATCATTATGATTTAAATGCTTCTGGTTTAGAAAAACAAATGGCGTTGCCACAATTAATGCAATGATCAATGCAATTAATGGATGAGCGGCCGACTTTGTTGAAAGAAAGCCCCATGAACGACTGTAGTTGTGGGCTTCCAAGTTAGAAGACGGCCAAAAGATAGTTTCTCCCATGAAGAATAGGAAGAAAGGCGTGAACGACATTAAAACAAGTAATAAAACCAAGATGCCAATTGCCACACCTACCAAGGATTCATACAACGAATAGTTGGCAAACCCCAGTAAGCTGAAAAGAACAATCAGCGTTAAGCTTGAAATCAAAATCGTTTTGCCGGCGTTTCTTCGAGCAGCCAGTGTTGCTTCCAACTGGTCTTTTCCTGCACGAAGCTGCTTTTTAAACTCATTAATTAATAAGATACTGAAGTCGGTCCCAAGGCCCAGCAACAAGATGAGCATTGAAATCTGAGTAAAGTTTGAAAACGGGAAGTGGTAACGAGAAACCAAATTCAGAACAATTGCGAGTGAAATAATATACGCGATACCAGTTGAAATCAGGGAAACAAGCGGAATAAGCAAGGATCGGAACAAGAGAATTAACACAAGTAGAATAATGACAATTGCAATTATTTCAGTTTTCCCCAGCCCTGCTTCAGTCGCGTGCTGAGTATCATTGATGAGACTGTCGGGGCTGGTTATGTACGTTTTAACGCTTGCAGTACGAACAGCCGCCTTCAACTTGGTATCCATCTGACGCACAGTTAAATCCCGTTTACCGACATTTAACTGTGCGATCATTGTGGTACCGTCTTTGGAGTTCAACTCCGCTGAAACCGACGGATCATTATTTAACATTGCGTCTGATCCGGATGAGGCTGCACTACTTTGCGAAGAACTCGGAGCAGCCGCCGTACTTTGGGCATTTGACGGCTGGCTAACGGCCGCGGCCGAATCAACGCTTGGCTTAACAATGTTCTTAATATCAAATTGGTCTTTCTTATTCTCAAGCGTTGTTAACGTTGTATTAATTTGATTTCGCTGAATATCATTTAATTTTGCCTTGCCGTTACTAAAAACAACCAAAACCTGTCGTGTGTGACTAAGCTTAGGTCCCCAATTATTCTTGAGTGTGTTTGCCACTTGACTTTGGGCAGATTTAGGCAGGCTTGTCTGACCATGACTGGCTACTAAATTAAATGAGTTGGGCATCATAAAAATAGCTGCAATTGCAACAACTACCCAAGCGATGATGACACCGATGTATTTTTTGAAGAACTTATTCATGTTTTTCTCCTTATCTTCCCATATATTCATATTCCATGATAACCGTAAGCGATTCCCCCAACGGTATCATTGGTAAAGAGTTTTCTATTATATGTAAAAACCATAACGCAATCTATAACAAATTCATCACCATCGCGCAGGTTAAATTGCAGATGCGTCGTCGTGCTATGTGCAACACCGGCAAAAATTAGTGATAGTCATACATATATAAATTATAATTGTAATAATCAATAAGTCAATGATAGATGTAGCCTAAGTGCCGATATAACAACAAAAAACGCGCCTTGAAATAAATTGAACAATCATTTCAAAACGTGTTATAGTTACAAGCTTGATTCTCGTTTAATGAGTCGGTTTCCAACAATCACTTTTTGAGGTGTATGATGATCATCATCGTCATCCTCAATCGTATCAACAAGTGAAACGGCCACTTCCCCCATTTTCCCCGTATCAACTTTTACGGAACTTAACGAAGGAATGACATATTTGGCAACTGCCGTGTCGTTAAAACTAACAACACTGACATCTTCTGGAACGTTCACCTTATTTTCATGAAACGCCTTTAATGCGCCGACCGCCATTGCATCGTTGGCAACATACAGTGCATTGGGGAAATCCTTGCGATTGGTTTTCAATGCATTGTTCACCAAGTCAAACGCCGACTGCATGGTAAAATCACCAACAAACACATTAGCCGGGTCGTAAAGTGATTGGTTTTCCAAATAATCTTTAAAAACATCGAATCGCGGATCAACAATTTTTAATTTGTGATCGCTCGAATATTCCACTCCGGATAGCATACCTATTCGCTTTAAACCACTCTCAATAAAATATGTCAAAACTGATTCAGTCGAATTATCAAAATCGGTCACAACACAATCATAGCCCTTGGCTAAGGTATCAAAATCCACAAATATGACATTGGCAGTTACTTTTAACATCGCCTTAATTTGAGCATCACTAAATTTACCAATGGCAACAATCGCTTTTACATCTTTGATTTTTGATAATGAATCGTTGGCAAAAAAACGATGAACTTTATAATGAAGCCGCTCAGCTCGCTTCTCAGCCCCCATTCTAATAGATAGATAATACAAATCATCTAATTCCTGTTGCTCGGTATACCATTGAACAATTGCAATATTATCTTTTATATTGCCGGCCTTTTTCTTTTTAGTATAGGCCAGATCTTCAGCGACCCTGAATATTTTCTTTCTTGTCGTGTCACTCACTGAAAGTGTCTTATCATAATTTAAAACCCGCGAAACGGTCGTAATCGACACGCCTGCTTTTTTAGCAATATCTTTAATTGTCGCCAAAAATAATCCACCTCTAATTTCTAAAAATTTTACTTATAAATGATCTTTAGCTAGTTTACTAAAATAAATATATTTTGTTTTACTTGATAAGTCAAGGATGTTGCGACATATTAGTGTTTCTGGCTAGTAAACATGTTGACGAGAAGCTCGTAAATTTCTATAATGAAGCTGAACTAATAAAGGGAGGTCCATCTCGTGAACGACAATATTGAACACGCTTATCAAGAATGGTCTAAACAGCCAAACTTACCAGAAAACATTGTACTTGATCTAAAACAATTAAAAAACGACCCCGATAAACAAGAAGATGCATTCGGCACATTCCTTTCATTTGGAACTGCCGGCATGCGGGGCATCATGGGTGCCGGAACAAATCGAATGAACATTTATACGGTCCGTCAAGCCGCTGAAGGACTCGCTTCGTTTATGGACACGCTGGATGAAGCCACCAGAAAGCGCGGCGTTGCGATTAGTTTTGACTCCCGTTATCATTCAAAAGAATTTGCTCATGAATCTGCTAAAGTATTGGGATACCACGATATTCCAACTTTCGTGTTTGATGATATTCGGCCAACACCGGAATTGTCATTTGCAGTTCGTCACTTACACACCTATGCCGGTATCATGATTACCGCAAGCCATAATCCTAAACAGTATAACGGCTTTAAAATCTATGGTGAAGATGGTGGTCAAATGCCGCCTAAGGAATCTGATTTAATCACTTCTTATATTAGAAAAAACAGCGACCTGTTTGCCATTCATGTTAAACCGGAACAGGCATTACGCGAAGCCAAAATCATGAACCTGATTGGTGAAGATGTTGATATCGATTACCTCGACAATGTTAAAACAGTCAACATTGATCACAACTTGATCAACACTGTCGGTAAGGACATGAAGTTTGTTTATTCACCACTTCATGGAACCGGTAAAGTCATCGCACGGCGGGCACTTGAAGAAGCCGGTTTTAGCAACTATGTTGTTGTTCCCGAACAAACAATTGCCGATCCCGAATTCCCGACAACCCCATTTCCAAACCCTGAATTCCCACAAGCTTTTGATTTAGCCAGAAAGCTGGGTAAAAAGGTTTCCGCTGACGTCTTGATTGCCAGCGATCCGGATGCTGATCGATTGGGAGCAGCTGTTCGACAACCCGATGGCAGTTATCAATTATTAAGTGGTAATCAAATTGCCAGTGTATTACTCAATTATATCCTATCTGCCCAGAAAAAGGCGGGTTCATTGCCAGATAATGGCACAATTGTCAAATCAATTGTCTCGACGGATTTAGCCGTTAAAATCGCAGCGGACTATGGTGTCGCAACCAATAACGTTTTAACCGGCTTCAAATTTATTGCCGAAGCCATTCATCATTATGAGACCAAGCATGACCATACTTTTCTGTTTGGGTTCGAAGAAAGCTTTGGTTACCTGATCAAGCCATTTGTTCGCGACAAAGATGCCATTCAGACCGTTTTGTTATTGGCTGAAGTTGCTGCTTATTACAAGAGTCAGGGCAAGACCTTATATGACGGTGTTCAGGAAATGTTCAAGAAGTACGGCTATTACGCTGAAAAGACTATCGCCAAGGAATTTGACGGTCTTGACGGTAAGGACAAGATGGCTCACATCATGTCTGAACTTCGCGACAATCCACTAACCGAATTCAACGGTCATAAAGTTATCAGCCATGCCGACTACGCTAGCTCTACCCTAACTGATAGAGATGGTCAACAGAAGCCAATTGACCTGCCGAAATCCAACGTTCTTAAGTATTGGCTGGATGATGAGACCTGGCTGGCTGTTCGACCTTCCGGGACCGAACCAAAAGTGAAGTTCTATTTGGAAGTTGTCGATAAGAATCAGGAAGCTGTCGATGCCAAGCTGGCTAGTGACGTTGATGCCTTGGACAAAGTGATTGAACAACTGGTTAAAAACTAATCAGTCATTTTAAAAATAAAATCTTATAAATCAGCACATTCTTGATTTTAATTTTGATTATCTTCAAGAATCACTACTAAAAGAGCCGGTCGGAAGTAAACAACTTTTCCGATCGGCTTTTTCAATTCAATATATGCTTCAATATTAATCCGTTAATTTTGAGGCATACCGGCACTATCACTCGCATCCTGCAGTTCATTCGAATAAATCAATAAGCGCTGCGCATAGCTTGGATGATCAAACGTTGTTTCAATATTAACCTGTAGTTCATGAAGATCATCAGTAATAATCCCATCAACATTTAGAAACATCATTCGGGTCATATCATCGTCATCATCGACTGTCCAAGCAAAAACCTGTTGTTTTCGGGCGTGGGCCTCGTTCACAAAGTCCTGATTCAACGTTGTCTCTTCCATAGTATAGGCATTAGCTTTGGTTTCAGGAAATGAAAAATTAAACGGCAAAATGTAACTGACAAATAACTTTGATGCGCGCTTCTTTAAGCCGGTAATTACATGATAATCAAGTGAGTGAATCCGATCATGGTCACGCAGCAGCCGGTTTTCATACCGTTTGATAAATAACGCCAACATATTGGCACTATCGTACTTAGTTGTTTTAATTTCAACCAACAATTTTTGATGATCATGTTCGGCAGCCGTCAAATACTGGTCGAAACTGGCAATGTGCGCCGTATGGCCATTTTCATGCACCTTTAATTTTGTCAGCTGTTTAAGTGTCAATTGATGGGGCGCTTTATTAACACCCGCCAAATTTTTCAGATTTTCGTCATGCATCAACACAAATTGATGGTCCTTTGTCTCGTGGATATCCATTTCGACATAATCAGGCTTTTCCCGGCTGGTTTTGTTTAAAGCGGGAATGGTATTCTGTACGCCGTTACCATTATCAACACCCCGATGGGAGATGGTCAGTGGTCGCGTTAATAATGCACCCTGTAAATAAATGGCATTAAACGTCATTTGAAGGCTCAGAAAAAGCAGGACCAATATGGCCGCAAAGATTCGGCGGCGATAACGATGGCGCGTTGGTCGACTGACTACGGTTCCCACTGGTTGATTTATCCCACGGTCATCCAAATTAAAAATCAGTACCAACATGAAGACAACCAAACTAAAGGCGCCAATAATGTATTGCCAAATCGATAGAAGGCCCATGTTAATAACAGCACCGCTAAAGGCAACCAGGTTGGACTTTTGATCAAAATAAAGTTGAGCCAAATAAAGTAATCCCGAAAGTAACGTCGTCGTTAAGAAACTGATTGTACCTAATACCATCATTCGCCAAAGATAACGCCATCCATTATGATGGGTCATCTGCCAGCTCTTTTTGGCTGCGGCAAATCCGGGCTGCCGATTCAGAATCATTAACGGCAACACTTGAACTAATCGAATGCCCAGATAAAATAGCAGTAGATAAAATAATGCAACCAATCCCATCAGCCACCAGCTCTGATCAATCGTTTCAAAAATAAAGGCCGGCAGTTGAACTTTTGATAATAATGGGGAGTTCAGGTAAATATCCGAAAGCGGTAAGACCAGAATAAAATAGCCTAAAAAGAATAGAAAGCTTCCTGCTCGAAGATGGCCTAAATTTTTTAAAGCCGTCAATGCCACTCGTGGCAGTCGTTGATTTTGCCTTTCAGCAATATTTTGAATACCAAACATCAAAAACGCAAACTGCCAAAAAATCAATGCCAAAATGATGATAAGTAGAACCAATAATTCACCTACCGCTGCCGGTCGCTTGGTTAACAACCAAACGACGTTGGTATACGAGAGATATGGGACACCGTTCAATTTTAAAATCAGGCTGGTCGAAAAAGTCGTCAGAGGTACAACGATTCCCAACATCAAAAAATTGATAACGATGACCAGTATCGTATAGGCGCCCCAGTTTTTAAAAAACGTCTTAAATGCCTGCCGTAAGAGCGGTTTCCCTTTCATTTTATCTATCTCCTCACTTTGGAAAGATTGTTAACTGCACAATCGAATATTTTACCATTATTAAAGCACAAAAACACTCTACCGTAGCGATAGAGTGCCTTTGATTTGATGCATGCCAATAATTCAAAAAATTAAGATCATCTATTTGGGCTTTCTAATGACGCGTACGTTTACTCGTCATAGTTAACCCAAAGCCTATGATCAAAAATACCATAGCTAGGATCAAGACAAGATCCGCTCCAATCCCAGAGCCAGTTATTTCAAAAGCATGTCCTCGCTGTGAAATATTAAGACCCATGCCTTGATACTTAGCTAAAAAGGTTCCTAAAATCAGTAATATAAAACCAATGATCAGTTGAATTTTTCCTGTCAAAATCATCAACCCTCTTTGTGTTCTTTAATAACCATAGAAGCAAGATAAAAATCAAAGACAATGCTTAGCAGCACTCATCTCTTTAAATTAAGGTTCTACTCATTGACCTTATTTTCCATCGACTAAATAATAAAGAGAATTGAAATGCAAACATAAGTCTCTGCAGAATGATGCTTTGCAATTATATCAACACCCTGTAACTTTAGTGCAGAGCTCATCGCATTCATAATTAGTGCCTTTTCTTTCACGTACAAAATTAACCTGTTTAACTTTGCACGTGTTAACAATTCTTGCATATGTTTTGTATTTTTATACTGTTCTCTTTAAAATAGTAAGAATTTTTTCTCCTTCTCAATTTTAATTAAATGATAACATTCTAAGTTTTGATGTAAAGCTTTTGTACTAATTATTTTAACAAATGGTGTTGTTTCAGCATACTGACGGCTGCTTTTTGCTTTACTGCGCAAATGATTGTCTTTGATATCATGAGAGTCAATCTTTTTTTACCTTTTATCTAAAAAAATTATTTGTTATTCCCAAATTCTATGTTTAAACTATATTTTGTATAGTAAGTGTTTATGCCTTTTTGGAAATCAATTCTTATTTTCTATCAAAGGTTCTTAACCAGGGAGTTAAAAATAATAATAATCGTTACTGAAGCTATGTAAAAAAGCCGCCTAGTATAACTTTAGTAGTTACAGGACAGCGTTCATATTCTTTAATTAATTTGTCACCGCCTTTGAAATGGTTTGCTAAGGAAATTCTACTAGAACAGGGGTTATTTTTGAATCTTCACTAAATCACGACACATAATGCCAATCTAGGCAAAGCATCAAATTATATAGTATCAATATCTTGATAAAAGTTAGATTTCATCGATATTATCAAGCCAAAACATATTCAAGTCGTTTTATAAAAAACAAATATCCCCTTTCCTGAGTTGCCAAAACAAAGCTGCTATACTTTTGAGCTACACCATCTCGAACTGAATTTCTCAAATTCAAAAAAGTTAAATTTAAAAGTACCAAGCATTTTTTACTATTTTTGTGTGGGCATGGCATAGAAATAGAACAGACCAATAATTAACATCAAAATCGTCACAACTAGAATGGCTATCACCGATATCACAACAAATTTCTTCATATTATTCCCCTTCATTAAGATATTCCCCCTCGAGACAATATCCCTAAATCCGTTATAGTTCAGCATCCTTTACCCGTCAATACACTTTTGTAATAGTGCTATACATAGACAATTAATGACATATTATTTTTAATGCCTAGTTTGTATAAATCACAGTAATTGCACAAAACTAAATAACTATGCATAACAAATTTGAGCTTATAGGTATTTAAATGATGATTTCCTTAATTAAAAGCCATTAGAAAATATTTTGATCAAGGTGACAAAAAATGTGTCTAAATTTTCAGCAGGATACATTGACAAAAAATCCAAAACCATTCTTTCAAAATTACGCATCAGCAAGGCATTATCAGTCATCCTTTGACAAATAAAATTATGATTTTATCCGTTTTTAACTTCTGCATAAAAGAACTATTTTATCCAAGTCTAAATTATGATAATCATCGGTTTACTGCTCAAAACAAAGCGGAGTACCTTTTAAATTTCTTCTTGCATACACAAACCAATTAGTTATCCAAGGTTATATTAAAAGAATAGGCAGGAATTTTTTTATTTCCTTTTCTACTTTATTTTCCTTCAAGCCAAAATTCTTGTAACATAGAATTGATCATATCAAAAAGCTGTCGACTACTACTTTTTGCCTTATATCTCAAAAACACTAGTCCACTTTATAATCATCAAAGGAGGCCATGACATGAGTAAAGGCACATTTTATCAGGGTGACGCTTTATTTGTTGTTCTAACTTTCATAATCGATATCGCAATTATTGCTGCTGTTATCTACTTTGGAATCAAACTTTTCCGCGCAATTACAAATCGCAACAAAAAATAGTCATCAACACCTTTTTCAGCAATAATCAGCCATTGAAATCTTTCGGCTTATAACCTTATTAAACCTGTGACATCCCCTTTGATTCGGGTTAAACTTAATGAGGTACCAGAAACTACTTAGGAGAACCGTTATGGGGGAAACAATTCATGAAAACTGCAGTCATTACAGACAGCGCCAGCTATTTGGATAAAAAACTTGCTGCTCAATACAACATTAAAGTACTGCCAATCACGGTTATTTTTGGAACGGAGCAGTATCAAGACGGTGTTAATATCACGTCTCATGAGTTTCTCGAGAAATTAGCTAATGCGGATAAACTGCCAACGACTGCTCAGGTCACCATGCAACAGATGCAGGATGCGTTCGATGAATTAAGCGCCGCCGGCTATGATGAGGTCATTTGTGTCAACCTCTCATCCGGAATTACCAGTTTCTACGAAAATCTGGTTGCGTATAGCAAAACCGTCAAAAATATTCGCGTTTATCCGTTCGACTCCAAGATTGCCAGTGCCGGAGAAGCTGATTTGGCACTTTTAGCAGGAACAATGGCTCAAAATGGTGAAAATGCGAAAACGATTTTGCCGCGGCTGATCGACCTACGGGATTCAATTCACGTGTCATTGGTCGTCGACAGTTTGGATCACCTGATGCGAACCGGCCGAATTTCCAGCACTTCCGCCTTTGTTGGCAACCTACTGAGAATAAAACCAATGTTAACGTTTGACGATAATGGCAAGATCGTTCCGCTTGGAAAGGCGCGCACAATGAAGCAGGCGTTGGCTAAAATCCTCGATGAAATTGAAAATTCGCTTTCAGATATCGACGGTCAACTCAGAATTTCAGTGGCTGACGCCGATAATCCCAAATTAAGCAAACAGTGGGTGACCGAAATCAAAGAAAGGTTCCCCAATGCCGCTATCAGTACCTATCAAATCAGTCCGGCAATTACTGTTCATACCGGTGAAAAAGCAATGGGTGTCGTGTGGGATTGCGATTGGGAAGCAATGTAATTTAGTCACTTTCTTGTTTAGAATAACTAACCGGGCCGAGGCAAAAGCTAAAATTTGCTTCCGGCCCTTTATTATCATTTTCAAAATTTAATTTGTTTGGAGTGGAGATTTTTGGAAGAAAAAATTAGTCGGCAGACGTTACTTTCACTGCTAGCAGCTGCCCTATTATCATTTACGGGTATTTTAACGGAAACATCAATGAACGTCACATTCCCGGAACTTTCACGTCTTTTTAATATAACGCTTGATACCATTCAGTGGCTGACAACCGGTTATCTGTTGATGGTCACAATTGTCATGGCAACGACTGCCTACCTGCTTAAAAAATTTCAAGCAAAAAGTATCTACGTATTTGCCGCATCCGCCTTCATCGTTGGGGATCTTCTATGTGCGGTTGCACCAAGCTTTTCGATTTTACTGGTTGGTCGGATTATTCAGGCAATTGCGACTGGGCTTTCTACCCCACTCATGTTTCATATTATTTTCACTCAGATCCCCAAGGGTAGAATCGGCTCCATGACCGGTCTTGCTGGAATGGTCATTTCTCTGGCACCGGCACTTGGTCCTACCTATGGCGGTGTAATCTCCTCAATCACAACTTGGCGCCTAATCTTTTGGTTGATCTTACCGATTGTCCTCATTGGGTTATTTCTAGGTATTCGATATATCAATATTGCCCCGTTCGGTACGGACAACTCATTTGACGTTTTGAGCCTGCTATTTCTAGCCGGGACACTAACCGCTTTTGTTTATGCTGTTAGTAAAGCCGCTTCGTTTAAATTAACCAACCTATCAGTGGTACTCCCGATTATAGTTGGCCTCATCTGCTTGGTCTTATTTATCATGGCAAACAGTCACGGTGAAAGCGGACTGTTGGATCTCAGCATCCTCAAGCAGGCAACTACTTCCCTTTCCGCATTTACTTATTTTAGTCTGCAATTTATCAACATCGGCATTTCATTCGTTATCCCGGTATATTGCCAATATGTTCTTCATACATCTGCGATGGTGGCAGGTTTAACACTATTGCCAGGTTCAATCATCGGCGCACTCACGTCTCCTTTTGCCGGCAATATTGCCGATTCCCACGGATATGCACTGCCAATCACAATCGGCCTGAGCTGTCTAACACTTGGGAGCTTGGTCTTTTTGGTTGCACAGCAGTGGTTGACCGCATTGTTGGTTGTCTTCGCGTTTTGTATACTAAGATTCGGCTTTAACATGGGCTTTTCAAATTCGATCTCAAATGCTTCCATTAATGTTCCAAAGGAAAATACCGCCGATATCAACTCGTTTTTTAACATGCTTCAGCAGTTTGCGGGGTCAATCGGGGTCGGTATTATGGCCGCTATCATGGCTTCAAGCCAAAACAGCGGCCATGGCTCCTTTGTTCAACGGTCATACATTGGTGGTCACTATGATTATTTGTTTGTGACCATTTTAAGTATCTGCGCATTAATTGCCGCAGTCATTAATTTTCGACTTCAAAAACGGGCTCAAGTTTAAATCAAGCCTGTCTTCTGACACATCTGTCGACTGAATAATCATTTTGATAACAAAATAAGCAGCGCTGTGAAAACAACCTTATTTTTTGCTTTCACAGCGCTGTTTAACGATATTGCCTACCGCCTACCCTAACTTATAAAATAACCGCAACTTATTTTAATGATTTACAGCCATAGGATAACGGTGTTACCTTATAAACATCAAGGAGGGGATTAATATAGTAGGAAAAACCAACAACACCAAAAACGATATTGTTACCTTAACCATTCGCAAAATCAAAGAAACCGGTTATCAGGGAATTTCGTTACGAAAGTTATTAGCAGAATTACACTTGACAACCGGTTCATTTTATAAACATTTTGATAGTAAGGATGATCTCTTCCGGACAGTGACCGCCACGCTCTCCGAACGACTCAGCCAGCAAGCACGGCAGACGGCTACGAAAGAAAAAGACCCACTCGTCCAGCTCATTGATCTCGGTGAGTTTATCATCATCCAATTCAAGAAGCAGCCCAACCTGATGGGTTTCCTATTTTTCAACAATAGCATTCTCGATCTCTACCAACATAATGGTACCAGTCATTTCCCTTTGCTGGACGATACCCATCAACTAATCAAAAAAATCATGGCGGTTTATCCGACTCATGATTCCGAAAAAACATTATTTGTCAAAGTCTGGGCCTTTATTCAAGGGTACGCCATGTTGATTCAAAATAACGCGGCTGACTATGATCGGGTCTTGTTAACTAACACTGCTAAAGAAATGATTGGAGTGAAATCATGATGAAAAAAATCGTTGTCGTCTATTGTCATCCCTATAATCAAAGTTTCAATCACGCCGTTTTGGAACAGGTATTAACCAACTTGCATCACCAGAATATGACCCCGGAATTAATTGATCTATATGCGGAACAATTCACTCCCGTTTACGATGCCGAGGAACTTCGATTATTTCATCAGGGAAAAACGCATGATCCATTGGTTACCAAGTACTTGAACATGCTGCGAAACGCTGATGGGATCATCTTTATCACACCGGTATGGTGGAATGATCTTCCGGGGATGCTTAAGGGATTTATTGATAAAGTCATGAAGGAGGGTGAAGGCTTGTCTCACACCGTCACTAAAACCGGTGTTCATGGTGAATTAACGAATCTCAAGCACGCCTATGTTTTCACAACTTCAACTTCGCCAACCTTTTACCTTCGGATGTGGTGTGGGAATGCGATTAGGAAGATTTTTATTAAAGTAACGCTGAAACAGTTAGGCATTAAATCTGGAACGTGGCTTAATTTTGGCAGTATTTCGACTTCTAAACCAGAAAAGAGACAGACCTACCTGAAAAAATGTGGGGAAATGACACTTGATTTTAGTTAAAAGTCAATCGTCATATTTAGTGAATTCATTCACTAATAAAGTTATAATAAATCCAAACAGTTCGTTTGGAGGCGATCATGATGCAAAAAACAAAAGGATTATTATTCCCAGTCGTCTTTTTAGCACTTGTACTAACCGGTTGCAGCTCTTCCAGCCAACAGAAAGATAACAAACCCGCCAATCAAAAGACGGGAGATTGGGCAGTTGTTTACAATGCATCGAACAAAAAAGTGACAACCTTACGCAGTAAAAGTGCAATTGATTATATTTCCGATAAAACCGGTGACGATGGCGGTAATCATCCGAACGGTATCAATAAAGACGTCCCTGCCGGTTCCAAACTGCGTTATCGGTATGACTTGTATCAGAGTAAGCCGCGGGTAAAGATTTCATTATATGTTTATTCGAATAAATATGCCAAGTTAACCAATCTTCCGGTTATTTCCAAGATTTCTTGGAAGATGAGCAATCAGGAATTTCAAAAATTCAATCATCCAAAAGAAATCGAATAACCAATTAAAAAAGCAATTCAAAAGTCGAATTGCTTTTTTGCTGGAAAGAATTTCTATTCATCACTGACAGTGACATCCGCTGCTTTAACAAATCCGATCCGATGATTGAATTGGATTTGGACGTATTGATCATTTCCTTTAATGACATTTTTAGCACTGTTCGAGTTGAAATGGGAATTAAAGTAATCTGATGTCATCTCGCCGCCATAAACATACTTTTGCCCTGGTGCAATAGTATATATTGGCGATGGTTTGGTTCCCGTTACCTTGTTTTTCTTCAAAATTGAGCTGGTTGGATAGGCACTCCCATAAACCGGAATGGTACTGGATCCCTTCGGTGTGACCAGCTTTCCAGTCGCATTCGTGGTATTGGCATCGTTAGGGTTATAGAACCAGGCAGGTTGTCCACCATAGTCAATTTCAGTCCAGTCCCCTGATTGACCGACTTTATAAAACTGCTGGCCATCAACAGCTTTATCTGTCCAGTCATCTTTTTCGGTTGTACCAACAGAACTGGTTGAAAAGTCCTTATCTGAAATAAGACTGCTATCGAAACCCGGCTGTTGATACAGATAAACAAAGTTAGAGCCCTTCAATGGCAGATCAACGCCATCATCCGTTACCTTTTGGCCTGAATCAGCTGTTAAGTTATGATCTGGGTCAGGCGTGATCGTCACGATACTGCCGGTTCCCTGACTATCCTTAAAATTAACACCCAACAAATCAAAGTAATGCTGCCAGTTCCAATAAGTCCCAGGGTCCCAATGCATTGTCTTCTGAGCTGCAGGGGTTAGCCCCGGCACGTTGTCATGGCCGATAATGTGCTGGCGGTCTAATGGAATATTATATTTAGCGGCCAAGTATTTGACCAGCGCTGCTGATGATTGATACATCGCTTCAGTATACCAATAGCCACCAACGGCCGCGTATCCTTCATGTTCAATTCCGATTGAATGTGAATTAATGTACCAATTGCCGGCATGCCAAGCAACATTTTGCGGACGAACCATCTCAGCTACCGTCCCCTGTTCCGAACTAATCACGTAATTAGCAGAGGTGTAACTAGGAGTTGAAGCAAATAAATTGGTTGCCTCATCAAAAGTTGTCTCTGTGTTATGAATGACAATATAATTGATTTTCAGCCCGTCACTTGGTCGATTGGCTAAATCATAGTTACCGTAGTCACCTTTATTATCAAATTCCTTATAAAGAGCCGGCACCCATTCAACCGGCAGCCCGTCCGGCCCATCAGTCGTACTGGGAACGGAGGCCAAATCAAGTTTCTCCGATTGGTCCTTCAATGGCTTCACCTTCTGTGCAGTCAGTATAACGCCGGATTTTGTGACACCCTTTTTGATTGTTTTGTAAACATTATCCGCAAAAAATGCCGCTGCCTGTTTAGTTGTGTCCTGACTGTATTTTTCAACTGCACCATACCAAGAATTAGCATGACTAGTCAACGAATGGCCAAGCTTCTTTTGATAATATGCTAGAAGTGCTGCACCACCGTTAATATTGGTTCGTGTATCTTCCTTAAGCCTTTTAGTTGAATAGCCTGTCAACCCAGCGGCTTTATTTAGCGTGTGAAGTGCTGCCGAATCAGGCAATGCCTTCGATGTATTGTCGGTGCCCGTTATCGTTGAACCATTCACATCTGTTAGGTGCATGACACCATAACCCCCAGCCACACTGGGTTTGCCATTATGTGCATCAAACCGGGTCTCGTTGTACGAAACCGCCTCTAAAACCTTAACCGGTACACGATATTTTTTAGCAGCCTGCTGAAAATCAACTTGAAGTGTCTCCTTAGCTTTCGCATTAACGCCGGTTGCCATACATATCGAAAACAAGCCAACTGCTGCACCCATTAATAACCAACGCCCAATTTTATATACCCTGTATTGTTTCAAAGTTGCGTCCCTCTTTCTGCATAGATATCCGTTAACCGATTATAAATCGTTTAAAACTAGAATACACTGAATGCATTTAAAAAGATATTATAAATGATAATTATTTTAATTTTTAAAAGTTATCTTTAATAATCATCTGACACATCGGCGTCACAAATAGATGATTACAAACTTCCATCCAGTTAAATTTTATTTTCCATTCCCAGTAATGTTATCATCGTTTTCTAATTTTTATGTTTGACTTTAGCGGTCATTAAGGTAAAATCAGTGTATACTTTCGGTATAATTATAATTCAATGTGGAGGGGATTCTTTTGACCTTATATTTAAAGCACAAATTGTCGTTACTGCTCATGGCAATTGTCTCTGTTACCTTTATCAATTTAGCAATCAACGTACGCGCAAGTACAACCGATGCCCCAACAGTGACATTAAACGAGCCTCTGCAAACCGATCCCAATACTCGAAATTACCTACCGACAGGCACAGAGGCGCTTTATACCAAGATCCCCAACCAGAAAGATGCAAAAATCAGCGTTAAGGCAACTGATTTAAAGTCCGTCGCAACAACGGCCGACCAAGGACAAACCTATTTCCGGGGTTATCGGGTCGCTCAAACCAGTGACGGTAAGTTCTATTTAAAAGTTGTGTCGTTTAATAAAGCCTATAGGGGGTGGATTTATGTCGGCAACAATAATCCAAGCAGTGACACCACTTCCGTCACGAATGGCCTAACATCGGTTCAAACGTTCAAAGAAGAAACCCCATCCGACACGGTTGCCAAGACAACTTTCTATTTTACGACACCCAAAGCGTCAACACTTACTTACACCGCCCCGGATTGGACACAATATAAGGTCGGTCGAAATCTTAACGCCACAACCGCATATGTGAACGATGCCCTTAAAGTTACTCAAATCGGCACTAAGCAAAATAATCGGGACAATAACGCTACTTACTATTACGTTGAAGACAGTGCCAATCCACAAGTAAACGGCTGGATCAAATCATCTGAAGTTTCCGCAGTGAAGCAAACTTTTAACTATTAACCATAACTAAAAAGTCAATATCGTTTTGGATACGCAAAATTGTATTGGCTTTTTAGTTTGCTCATGACGATTGTTACCACTCTGTTATTCTCAATAGTGATGAGCCACTTATCAACGCCGACCTTTTGAGATCATGTGATCCTCATCGAGCTGCTGACCAGTCATCTATATAACACCATAAAGAAACTCAACAGACCGAGTTATACTTATACCGTAGTTATCTTTATTGTTTGGAAGGACGTAATCAAATGGATAACAAGAAGTTGACTAAGCGAATAAGTAACTTTTCTTAGTCGGCTATCATCTTAATTATGATATTTGTTTAGTTTGTTGTTGGAAAAGCCAAATTCTATATTGGAGAATAATGACAGTTAGTTTATTTATTCCAATTTTCTTTTCGCCAGGATACTCTCTAAACAAGCTCATAACAAATGATATAAAACATCGAAAACAGAATTGACTTGATTTTAAGTTCCGAGCATAAAGATACAATGACGGCTATTCCCCACTGAAATCAACCAATATAATACTGTATGCGTTATTACTTAAAGGGGGAAATTGGATTGAACATCAAGATAACTGAAACCGGAATTAGTGATTTTGTAAGATTCCTGGGGATTGTATGTATGGCATCTGTTCTATGGATTACTAAACAAATGGGTATGGCCTTTTGGGGTTCAGGCGTTATTGTCGGCATTGTTTCCATATTCTTTTCTCCGGGATACTTTTTAAATAAAATCGTTTTTAATTATTTCAAAAGGTTGCAAAAGAAGGAGAAATAGATTTTCTTACTGTATCTTGAAATATTTATTGCCGTAGCCTTCCCTGATCATAAACCACATGAGTAGGGCTCCTGGAAGTTTTTAAATAACGGCTTAACTGCTGAGATGTCATTGAGTTAAGTTGTCAGCTTAATCCATAATTATCTTTTCATCTCATCCTACCTTCTAATTGTATAACCAGTTTCTGTTATAATGCATGTAGTGGAGGTATTTAATATGCTAAAAAAGAGTTTGTCGTTTCTGTTACTGTTAGGGGCTATTTTTCTTAGTCTAGCAAGTGTTGGCTCGGTATCTGCCAACACCATTCCAAGCAACTATTCTTTTGATGGCTCCAAATTTACAGGGCCGATTCCGTATTATTCAAGTACCAAAAGTCAGAAAGCTTATATTTGGAATAATACCCAAACCAAACGAATTCATAATTTAAAAAACTATCCTAACACTGTCTGGTTGGTTTCCAAGGCATTCGTGAAACCCGTTAAAGGCAAAAACGAAGTGTATTACAAGTTATATTCGGCATACAAAAAAAAGTTAAAGGGATTGCCTGGTACGGTTATTTCAAAAAAAGCATTATTAAGTTGCCGGTTCTCTTTAATAGCCAACAGGCCTACCTTAACGACCTAAATAGCAATAAAGCGCTAAAGTTAACTCGACTGGTTGCTAAGCTGTTTCCTAATTCCAAAATTAATCTAAATCTGTCTAAGAGCCTGTACCTCACTCAGCCTCAAAACGCTTATCTACTAAATAGTTTTACAAATACTAAAGAACTGGATTTAAATAAGCAAACTGGTAAGTGGTCCGTTAGTGAATATGAGCGTATGGCGTCCTCTAAAGCCATTAAATTAATTGACCAACGGCTTACGGAGTTGGGGTATGATCAGAATAAAAGAAATAGTATGTCTGATTACGACATTGGCTTAAATATTGTTGGCTATGCGCAATCCTTTTATAAGCAAAGTGACTTAAAGACAGCCAATCAGTACCGATATCCAGTCACTCTGCCAGGCTTTCGCGACATGGAAGATTATCAAGCTTGTGCCATTCAGCTTGGAATTCCCAAATAAAGTAAATAATATGTACCCCTTCCTTACTCAGGAAGGGCTTTTTCCTTTTTAATCCTGTAATTTAACTTTGATATACTTAAAATAATAAGGAGGAAAAACATGAAAAAATATTTAATCATCATTTTATCTGTATATAGTTTGATCACCGGTTTAACATGCTTAATTGGAGATCAGGCGAATGCTAAAAGCAATTCCAACTATCAAATAATCGCCAGTAAGCATGTTAATACCTATAAAGCGCTTAATTCATTCAATAACAACAGTATTCTCCATGTTAAAAATCAGTATAAAAACAAGAATGTGTATGTTTGGAATAAAGAGCACACCAAGGTCCTTTACAATTTGAAAGATTTCCCTAATTCCTATCTTTCGGCTTTAACCAAGCAAACTTACCTTCATGGTGGCCATAAAAGTCTGTATTATGCCGCATACATTGTAACCCCAAAGGGTAATTCCTCAAGATACGGTCGTATCTGGCAAGGTTATTTAACCAAAGGATATAATCGTCATTATCAAAAATTAAATTATTTAAGTACAGTTGGCTTCACTAATGATCAAGACTATCTAAACTACATCAAAAAATCACCATCGCAAGTTGTTGCACGTGCAGTTTTGAAACTCTTTCCAAACAGCAAACTTTCACTGAGATTATCAAACCTTGGTCAATTTAATTCAGACGTAGATTCAACTAACAAACCTTTTGAAGAATACTTCACGAATCGAATCAATTTACAAAAAGTCGCTGCCTACTTGGGACCAACCAAGTCAAAGCTAACAAGTTCGCAAAGAATCACAAAAATTAAACAAACATTGGTTTCAGAGGGCTACACAACCAGTAAGCGACATGCGATGAGTCACTATGTCATTGGTATTTATGATCCTAATCCAAATATGGCGTGGGAAGAATTTGTCTGGAGTATTAATTTAGCTAAGCCACTATAAATCAGTCAACCCGCTGTTACCCATTAAGCATTAATTATTTTGCAAACCTTTTTACAACATTAGATAATAAGGTTATCGAAAGGAGAATCGTGATGAATAAAAAAATCGTACAATTCTTATCTATCGGCTTATTAACGCTAGGAATCAGTATGATTGCCCAACCAGTGATTTCTCATGCTTGGACATCTACAATAAGTACACCTGGACCTCTGGAAAAGCCGATGCTGCAATTTATTACACTAACACAAATAAGAACGCGTATATTTGGAACTCCCGTTTTAACAAAAAACTGCATAATTTAAAAAACTATCCATATACCACTTGGTACATCAGTCGCTCATTTGTCCGGAAGAACAAAGTCTACTACTCAATTAGTAACGGTGGCAAAGTTAAAGGAGTTGTTTGGCACGGTTACGTGACCCCAGCCGTTGTTAAAAACCTTAACAGCTTTAATAGTGATAGCGATTATCTCAGCTACTTGAATACCGACAAGTCTCAAAAGCTTTCACGGGCATTACTAAAACTAATTCCCAACGCAAATGTAAGCCTCAATTTATCTCAGCAAGCTTCCATGAACAAAATTACGGATTATCAAAATATAATCAATCTGGGAACTGTAAGTGGTACTGTAACCGAAGGAGCAATCACTCACAAAACAATTGTTCATGATTTCTTGATGGGCTTCAGTGCAACTAACGCCGCTAAAGCAAAAACTGCTGGGAAGATGCTGGCGGCAAAGGGATATACAAGTGATAAATTAGCTTCATTGATGAGTCAGGGCTACCAAGTTGGTATTTACGTTAATGATGGCGCCGCAACTTCAGTTGGTAAATCTGGATATCCCAGCACCATTAGTTTTAAATCGTCAGTTCAAAATAACATGGCATTTGTGATTGCAAAACCAAAAGAAAACTGAACCCGGATGTCTAAAATCCTCTGATCAAAAAAGGACTTGTCTTCTTAAAATTTTATGCTAGGATAGCTGATAAATGGTTTTTAAAACCGCCTACAAAGGAAATGAGCCAATTGAGATATTCAATCATCATCACAAAGGTTTTGAATAAACTAGTAACTTTTAATTGGGGCATAACACTTTTATCGTTCATTACGGCAATTATTTTATATCCACAATTACCGGGACAGGTTCCGGATCATATTAACGTTGTCGGCGCTGCTGACGGCTATGGCAATAAGCTAACAATCTTTATAATGCCGATTGGACTACTGGTAATCGGCTTTTTATCGTCTAGCAAATTAATAGACAGTCGGTACGCAGATCTTACAATACAAAATACTTTCTTAAAAACATTGATGCTGGCGATATTGATCTTGCTATGGTACGGAACCGGGCTTTTTTTCTTTACTTACGCCCAACTACTGAGGTAAATTTCCCTGTCGCTAGCTATCCAGCCTGCCTTGCAGGACGAATCTGCGGGCTAACTACATCAGCAGCCAACTGTTCTGTTCGGCTACCTGCTTTAAAGTAACTAACTGCTATATCTTCATAAGCTGCAATGACCTGATAGAAGCCGCTTAGTGTCGTGTATTCGTCAACTTGATGAGAAACGGCCTTTTCATCCGGGCCCAGAATAACAACCGGCATTGTCGGATTTCCCTTGATAAAGACACTGGCATCAGTTGCACCGTTTGTTATTTCCAGTGCCACATTCCGATCAACAAACGCATCGGCTGCTGCTCGTTGTACCAGTCTTACAAAAGGATTATCGGGAGTGGTTTCAACCGGAGGAAAACTATGAATTAGGTCAAATTCCAGATGATAGTCCGTTTGTTGATTGATTTGTGAAATGGCAGTCTGAATCAATGCAATGACTTGCTGGTTATCAAAACGTTGCGTTGGTCGGACGTTCCCTGACAATTCCGCATAATCGGGAATTGTATTAACCTGCTCACCGCCACCAATGACTGTAATACTGTATTTTACCGCACCTAAAATCGAATCCAACGGTGCTTGTTGAAATAGTGTTGCTTCCGCTGTAGCAAACTGCAGTAATCCGGAAATTGCGTTAATTCCCTGTGTTGCCCGCGCACTATGAGCAGACTGCCCATAACTCTTAATACGGTAATTCAAACTTCCGGAATGGGCATAAACAATCTGACCATCGGTCGCTTCGCCAACCAGCAAAGCTGAAAGATCGTCAACCACACCTTGTTTCAATAAACGATTGGCACCCGGTGTTCCGTATTCTTCGCCTGCAGTCGCAATAAACCTCAATGTTCCTTTAACAGCCCGTTGTTCATGCAATTCGATAAGGGTGATAATTTGAGCTGCCAAGCCACTTTTCATATCGGCAGCCCCACGGCCATACAACTTATCGCCCACCACTTCGGCAGCAAACGGTTCATGGGTCCAAGCCCTTTGGTCACTGACATTAACGGTATCCTGATGGCCGGTAATTCCCAGCACTTCATCGGTCTCTTTCAAACCAACCTCGGCAACCAAATTAGCCCGATTACCATCAAAGCGGTCAATACGGTACGGAACATGATGAAGCTTGAACAAACCGCCAATGTATTCAGCCGTTTCAAGTTCATTGCCATTTTCAGTATTGATTTTAATTAAGTCTTTTAGAATTTGGAGCTGTTCATCTTTTCTCATTACCGTTAACCTCCAGAATTTTTATTGTTATTATCAATTTTTAGTTTGATGTTACTGTTTTGATAAAGACAAAAAAGTCCGTCCCTGTATTTTAATGAATACAGGGACGGACTTTCCGTGTTACCACCCTTTATCACGATTATTTTGCAGTAATCGCCTCAACAACTCACACTTAAGTCGTGTAAGTTCGGGATCGTAACGTGTCCTCACGTAGGTATCGCTTCCACTTACCTAATGCTCAGAGCTCATCTTCGTTAACGTTTCAAAGCCGCCCTTTCACCAACTGACGGTCGCTTACTCAATTACTCGGTTAACTACTCTTCTCTTCATCGCAATTTTATGTTAATGAAAACATACGCCATGGTGAAGATTTTGTCAACTTAATTGTGCTGACAAAGTTTGAATTGCGTCTACATTCAGTTCATGCTACGCTTTGATTGTCAGAAAAAACACAGTCCGGTTGGTAGTCCGGATGCGGTAAGCTTTCTTACCGTCAGTATCCTTCCCTCCTGGGTCGTCCATCTGATGATCACAATAAAAGGAGGGCTAACAATGACTAATATTGTTAGTGGTACGTTAACCGTTATTTTTGATCCACCATTTTATAAGGGCATTTTTGAATGTCATTTTGCGGAGACCTATCAAATTGCTCAAGTTATTCTCGGTACTTCAGCGCCAACATCGCGGCAAATCGAAGAATTTTTAATCCATCGTTGGAAGTCATTGGATTTCTTTCAGTCTGATCAGGTGCCAATACCCCTTATTCGAAAGATTAGTCCGAAGCGACTTTCACGCCTCGCCAATAAAAGTATCCGAACCACCGGGGTTGGAACAAAAGCCCAACAGGCACTGCAAAAGCAGCGTGAAAGTAAAAAAGCGGCTCATAAGAAACAGTATAAAATGTTCAGGGATCAACAAAAACAGTTAATTTACCAAAAGAAACGCAAGAAACATCAGGAAAAACATAAGGGACATTAATATAAAGCCGACTCGTCAATAAATGATGAGTCGGCTTTATACTATAAAAAATCAAATTTATCGTCTAATTTTTAATTGGATAAATTTTTGGAAAAAACAGCAGTGATAAAGATCCCAGACCAATCACCAAATAAATGACCGTTGGCAGTGTCAGACCGGATTGGTCAAACGGAAGTAACGGGGCACCATTAATATAGAGGTAAAAGAAAAGGACTATCACTAATTGAACCGGTCGCTTGCTGCCTGTTAGGCGACCTAAGAGTTGACAAACCAACGGTAATTGAACGGCCCAAATAAACAATGCCACCATCATAAAGGCTGGTACCTTACTCAAAGCGGGGAGCACAAGGAAAATTGATAACGCGATCCCAGCGAGACACTCCCTGAGTGTTTGGCGTCTTTGACCATTTGGTATCGTCCGCAGCCACTGATAAACATCGTTTTGAACCCCGCCGGCACCAAGTTCCGCAAATAACGGAATAACCGCTAAAAATAAAATTGGAAACGCCGAATGAATGAGTCCGCTATACGTACTGCCCCAATTCCACAACCAAATAATCATAATGATTAAAACCCAATAGTTTGTAACGCCACCCGTTAATAATCTGGACGATATATAGAATTGTGAGTGTTTGATACCATTCATTTCCATGGCTGGTAGCCGTTTGGCCGGTAATCGGAATGCAGGTAACCGCATTTCCCACCTACCCATATGATAAGCGCTGATAGGTCGACGCTCTAAAAGCAGGGCGGCTAACACGACCAGTCCAATTCCCAATAATACAAGCAGTCCCATATTCAAAAAATCCAATCCCGTTAACTTCAACGTCGGAAAAACAAGGTTATGCGCGCCCGTATACCGAGTTGAGGTACTGGCGCCAATGACTTTTAGTAACGTTAACGGCTTCCCGGAGGATTGCACCACGGCTTGTTTAATATTTGTAATTAAGTAGCCGCTGCCGGATAAGTTGAATAAACGCAGGAGATGACCGGGGGTGTGCTGATAATTCGCCCCTGCCGCATACAAAATAGCCAAGAAAGCCACTAAGCCGGCAGTACCAAGTCTACCGCGTAATCCCGGAATGAACTCCGTAAAAATTGTTAACGCAGAAACAAAAATCAAACCAGGTAATAATATCAAAAACGGCATCAAGAATTGACCCAGATTAAAGGTTGTCTGCCCAAATTTAAGTAAGGTGCCAATTAGTGAAAAGATTAAAATAATTAACCAGAAAATCAACATGAGACATAAATTGCTTAAAAATTTCCCCATGATATAGTTCAACTTTGAAAATTTAGTGGTTAAAAACAATGTCATCGTGCCATTATCACGATCCATTCGAATCGTATTTCGGAGAAAAGTTGCCCCGATTAACGGCAAAAAGAATCCCATCATAAAACTGACACTGATCGATGCCCAGCTGGCATTATTGGCTTGTTGATATGTATCCGGATTGACAATAATTGCCCGCATCACACCGGATCCTCTGGGAATCATCAGTGAGACCGAAAAGATCAGGGCAATGCATAACGCGACAAACGACATCCGCCGATACTTTTCCCGAAAAGTAGCCTGAAAACTATCTTTCATAAAGAAATCACCCCTTTAAGGGCACCCAAGTATGCTTCTTCTAAACTGGGTAACACTTGGCGGGCTTGTGGCTGCCTAGGCGTCTTCGCAATTTCTCTAATTTGAATGCCGTCCGGCCGCTGAATCAGTGAATTTGTCGGTTCTTCCAACTGTTTGGCAGTCAGCGGAGAAGTGTCGGCCGTGGTAACCGGATACTCCCAAACATGACCGATACTTCGTTTTATTAAATCACTGGGTGTCCCCTGATATAAGAAATGACCTTCCTTAATTAACAAAATTTGACCAGCGATCGCTTCCACATCGGAAACGATATGTGTGGACAGCAAAACCAAATGATCATTTGCCAACTCACCCAAAATATTTCTTAACGTTACCCGTTCCTCAGGATCAAGTCCGGTCGATGGCTCATCAGCAATAATGATTTTCGGGTCATTCAGCAAAGTGGCCGCAATGCCGACACGCTGCCGCATGCCTCCGGAGAAATCTTTTAATCGCTTATGACCTGTATCTGCCAAATGCAATCTTTCTAGAAGTGACTCGGTCTCTCGTCTCGCCTCTTTAGCTTTCATCCCTTTCATCCCAGCGATATAGTTTAAATATTCACCCGCCGTTAAATTAGGAAAATACGGGACCTGCTGAGGCAAGTAACCCAACAGATTTTTCATTACATTGGGATGGGCAATCATGCTTGTCCCATCAATCAAGACATCTCCCTTGGTCGGTTTCTGCAACGTGGTTAATATCTTCAATAGTGTTGTCTTTCCCGCACCATTCGGACCAAGCAGCCCGATTAAACCACCATCGTGAAGTGTCGCGTTTAGATCAGAAAAAATCTTTGTTTTACCATAACTCATGCTCAGATTTTGTATTAATAATTCCATTTGTCTCTCATCAACCTCTTTTCCGGCATTAACCAAAGATTCGTGGTTAAAATGCCTTATCACCTATTTATTATCATTAACCTATTTATCAATATATAATAACAATATGCTTTACGAAATTATTTGTCCAACATAGTTTTATAATATCTCGTTTAAATTTTATCGTTATAGCCGTTAGTATCTAATCATTGCCTTACTTTTAATGGTTAATAATCGCAAAAAAGCACCCCTTTTTAAGAGTGCTTCTGACTATGCATTTAATTTTTCCTGTAACGCATTCGTTAATGTCTCACTAAAATTAATGCCGCGCTTCTTTGCTTCATCGGCAAGTGCAACAGGAATCGTGACATTTTTATGAACAGTCCTTTTCTTCATTTGCTTCAGTTTCGACTTCATGTCAACCCCGACTAAGCTAACAACTAAGTTAGGATTTTTAGCCTGTATCTTTTTTATATCTGACGGCTTAGGATATATTGGATAGTCTGGCAATGCAACCGCAATCGCGTCAGGTGCTTCTTTCAGCGCTTCGGTCAATGTTTTTCCTTGAGATACCGTATCGGGAATATCCGGAAAGGTTACTGTGTAGTAGCCATCATTACCCGTATTATCAAAGATCGCCGGATATACAACATAATCTGGATTTTTCATTTGCTTGGAGTGCTTGAAATTGTAACTTTATTTTAGCCCCGCCTGTTTTAAGATTGACTGATAAGTTCCCGGTGCAATAACTGTTTTTTTGCTTGCGAACGGAATCGTGACTTTATGCCCACGATCATCCACAAATCTATGATGATCGCCTGATTGCCGACTCTTAAGTTCACGAAATCCGTTTCTCTTTAACAGTTTTAACACCTCAGAGGCTTTTACTTGAGGCACTCCCTTGACTCCTTTCTATAGGTTATTATACACCCGTGTGTATTGATTTCATGTAAACATGAGTGATGTTCGAACACCACTCATATTGTTATTTACGTTATTTCTTTGGCTTTTTTTCGAAAAAAAAAGAAGCAAGATGAAAAATCATCTTGATTCCGTTTTTCAATCAGTTATTAAATTTTCAATCGTACAGATCAGCCAACTTTTTCTGAACATCCGGATGATTGATAAACTCATCATACGTTGTGTCAGCCTTATCAATGATCCCGTTATTCGAGACTTCAATAATATGATTGGCAATTGTCTGAATGAATTCGTGATCATGTGACGTAAAGATAATGGATCCCGGGAAGCCAACCAAACCCTCATTCAGTGAGGTAATTGATTCCAAATCCAAATGATTTGTCGGATCGTCCATTAACAAGGTATTTCCCTTTTCCAACATCATCTTGGACAACATGCAGCGTACTTTCTCACCACCGGAAAGGACTTTAACCTTTTTATCAACGTCATCCCCGGAGAACAGCATTCTTCCCAAGAATTGACGAAGAAAAGCATCATCATCGCTTCCCTTAGGCGCATATTGACGCAGCCAGTCAATAATTCGTAAATCATTGTCATTAAATTCTGAAGCAAAGTCCTTTGGCATGGAAGACATTTTAACTGTTTGACCCCAAGTAAACTCACCGGCGTCAGGCTGACTTTTTCCGGCTAAGATCTGCATCAACGTGGTCGTTGCCAAATCATTTCGACTCACAATTGCAGTCTTATCACCGGGACGCAACGTAAACGTCACATCGTCCAAAATCTTAACCCCGTCGATTGTCTTCGAGATTTTATCCACTCTCAGCAAATCATTTCCCAATGGGCGCTCTTCCTCGAACTTAATGAACGGATATTTTCTTGACGACGGTTTAATATCGTCAAGTGTGATCTTTTCAAGCTGCTTCTTTCTGGAAGTAGCTTGTTTTGATTTGGAAGCATTTGCACTAAATCTGGCGATAAATTCCTGAAGCTCTTTGACCTTTTCAGCCTTCTTGGCATTAGAGTCCGTTTTCATCTTAGCAGCTAACTGGCTGGATTGAAGCCAAAAGTCATAGTTGCCAACGTACATTCTGATTTCTCCAAAGTCAACGTCACACATCATCGTACACGTTTGGTTTAAGAAATGGCGGTCATGAGAAACGATAATCGTAATCTTTGGATAATCAGCCAGAAAATTTTCCAGCCATTCAATCGTATAAACGTCCAATCCGTTGGTTGGCTCATCCAATAATAAAATATCCGGTTCGCCAAACAACGCCCGGGCCAACAGTACTTTCACTTTTTGACCTTCCGTCAATTCACTCATTAATTGTTCATGAAGGTCTTCCGGAATTTCCAAAGACTGCAATAGCTGCGACGCATCAGCTTCAGCATTCCAACCATCCATTTCAGCAAATTCAGCCTCCAAATTGGCCGCTTTAATGCCGTCCTCATCGGAGAAATCAGCTTTGGCATACAGAGCATCCTTTTCCTGCATCACATCATAAAGATGCTTATATCCCTGAATCACCGTCTGCATGACCGTCTGATCTTCGAATCCGTAATGGTCCTGGCTCAAGCTTGAGATTCGTTCATTTTTATCAACGTGAACGTTGCCGGTAGTGGGCGTTAATTTACCTTCCAATAATTTGAGAAAAGTGGATTTACCCGCACCATTTGCACCGATAACGCCATAACAGTTACCCGGTGTAAATTTTAAATTCACATTTTCATATAGTTTTTTACCTGAGAGTTGTAATCCCATTTCTGAAATTGTAATCATTAACTTCTTTTCCTCGCGTTTCTGTATTTCCCTGAAATCATAGTGAAACAATTTGATTCAATCTGTTTGTATCGACAGCCGACTTTAACATCACATAGTCACTTGTTATTAACGCTATTATTATCATCGTTCGGTCCGCATTGTTTCACAAATCATTTCTATAATCAAACAAAGAGGCTGTGGCAAACTCCTTTGTCCCAGCCTCAAACACATCTCATGTAAATCTATCATATATAGAACAGGTTAGCAATCCCATTCATCCATTATATAAACAAATTCCAATCTAATTGAGCAAAAAACGACCTACCGATCAATGGCATCCAGTTTGTTTGCCCATTCAACTTTAATATCATCATCTGAAATGACCAATTTCGTAATTGCCCCATTAGCAATCGGCACACCGGTATCCAAGTCCGGCGCATAGCGGTCAACAATAGAACGGATCGTCATACCGTGAGAAACGATCAAGATTGTCTGATTGTCTTCGGTACTCTCCCGAATCTTATCAAAACCGAAGTTGAGTCGTTCCCAAAACATCGCATTATTTTCAGCATTATTATACAGATCTGCTCGATGAATCAAATCTCTGGCACGCTCAAGGCCAAAATCTTTAAGCACTTCTTTTTCCGAAGTCTTTTGAACCTGAGCCCCCACAAACTGCCACATCTGGTTTAAATCATTACCCTCGAAATAACCGTGAAACTGTTCCCGCAATTCCGGATATTGATAACTGACAATATTTATATTGTGAGGATTTGCCCGCAATATAATCCGTGCCGTATCAATAGCCCTGCCTGAATCACTGGAAAATGCAGCATTGAAATTAATGTCCTTCAGCCGTTCACCAGCACTCTTTGCATCTTGAATCCCCTTTTCGGTTAATGGTGAATCAATCCATCCCTGGACCTTGTTATACAAATTCATGTACGTTTGTCCGTGTCGGACGAGATATGCAGTGACTTTTTTCACGAGAATCAGCCTCATTTCATATTTTTTCAATCATATACACTCTAAGTATAGCGAATCGCGAAGAAAGAATCACTTAAAAACAATCGCAACCCACAAAAATGATTTAAATCACAAATTATTTTGCCATTATTTTTTCAGAATCAAATTATCAAATAAAGCAACATATTTTGTTATACTTATTGTGAAGGAACAAACTAAGTGAGTACTATTCGTCTTACGCATGAAAGGACAGAAATCCAATGACCTATTTGTTAAATTTTGCGCCTTGGCAACAGGCACTCTTCGCCACACTTTTTACATGGGGCGTCACCGCCCTTGGTTCTGCTCTTGTCTTTGCATTTAAGACCATTCGAAGTCACGCACTTGCCATGATGTATGGGTTTGCGGCTGGTGTCATGATTGCTGCTTCTTTTTGGTCACTACTGGATCCGGCAATCAGCCTGGCTGAGGAGTTGGATAAAACGCCATGGCTGGTTGTCTCAAGTGGCTTTATACTCGGTGGTCTTTTCTTATACGTGGCCGATAAAATTATTCCGGCACTCTACATCAGACACAACGAGAACGAAGAACCACCGCATAAAGTTAAACAGGCAATTCTACTGGTCTTTTCAATTACCCTTCATAATATTCCGGAAGGATTAGCCGTCGGCGTAGCTTTTGGTGCTATCCAAGCAGCCAGCAGCGCCCAGCATGCCACTATGGTGCTGGCGGCGGTAACGGTTGCAATCGGAATCGGCCTGCAAAACTTCCCCGAAGGTGCTGCCGTGTCAATCCCACTGCGACAAAATGGGATGAGCCGGCCGCGGGCTTTCATGTACGGGCAGGCAAGTGGGATGGTTGAACCAATTGCCGGCATTTTGGGTGCCCTATTAGTTTCCTATGTCAGTCAAATTTTACCATACGCACTGGCATTTGCGGCTGGCGCAATGATTTACGTTGCTTGTAAAGAGTTAATTCCGGAAGCTCATGCCCGAACCAAATCCGAATCACATTGGGCCATTTTTGGTATTATGGCTGGTTTTACTTTAATGATGATTCTGGATGTAGCACTAGGCTAAAAAACCGTTCGGAGAAAGATCCTCCAAACGGCTTTTTAATGACTAAAGCATGATCTTAATGATGCGGATATTGATGGCCGATTTCATAAACCATTTCAGGTTCCTGACTAATTCGTGTGTTACGGTTCAAGCCATCAACCTGGTTCATTTCATCATCGCTCAACTCAAAATCATAGATATCGGCATTTTGCTGAATCCGTTGCGGGTGAACGGATTTCGGAATAAACGCGTCTCCTCGTTGTAAATGCCAACGTAAAATAACTTGAGCTGCTGACTTACCGTGGGATTCAGCAATCTTAACAATCACCGGATCATCAAAAATCCGTCCCCGTCCCAACGGTGCCCATGCTTGGGTGACAATGTGGTTATCGCGATCAAAATCAACCATTGCCTGTTGAGATAGATATGGATGAACTTCCAATTGGTTAACAACCGGCATGTCATTTGCCTTGGTCGCTAAGTATTGTAAATGAAGCATGCCGTAATTACTCGTTCCGATTGATTTAACAAGTCCCTGCTCTTTCAAGGCTTCAAAGGCACGCCAAGTCTCAAAAAAATGGGTATGAATTGGCCAATGAACCAAAAGCAGGTCAACATAATCCAGTTGAAGTTTCTTCAAAGAATCCTCAAACGAAGACATCACCTTATCATATCCCTGGTTTTCTTCAGCAATTTTAGTGGTGATAAAGATCTCATCGCGTTTAACGTTCAAATCCTTAATTGCTTTACCAACAGCTGCCTCATTTCCATACATCTGGGCGGTATCGAATAACCGATAGCCATCGCTATAGGCGGACTTAACCGAGTTAATCAGCTGATCCTCATCCGTCATACGATAGACACCCAACCCCTGGACGGGCATTTTATTGCCATCTGCTAATTCAATTCTGGAACCGATATTTTGCTTAGACATTAAATTCCTCCGTTTTACTTTAATTCTTTAATAACATGGGCAGGGTTTCCGCCAATTAAAACGTTGTCACCAAATGACTTTGTGACAACAGCACCTGCAGCAATGATCACATTGTTTCCAAGTGTGACATTTGGGGTAATGACAACACTGCCACCAGCCCAAAGATTATCACCAATTGTCACTTTACCCGGAATTTCAATGCCACGGTTTCGCTCCTCAACATCAAAGGCATGATCCACCGTATAGATTTGGCAATTTGGACCAAGCAAACAATTATCACCAAATGTAATGGAGGCAACGTCAATAAACGTGCAGCCATAATTAGCAAAGAAATTATTGCCCACCGTAATGCCATATCCGTAATCGCATTGAAAAGGTGCCATCACCTCAAAGTTTTTCCCTGTTTTTTGAAAAATATTACTTAAAATTTTCATTGCTTCATCCGGGGCTTCTTTGGACAAATCGTTAAACTCATTAATTCGTTTTCGAGTTTTCCAACGGTCTTCTGATAATTCCTTATCTGTATTCAAATACTTCTTACCCGCGAGCATTTTTTGCTTTTCAGTCATCGCCATTGATTATTTTCCTCCGGTTCCGTTTTTATTAACCACTAATGACATTATAGCAAATGCCCGCAGTTTATTTTTTGAATGACATATTAAAACGAGGTTGAGACAACATTTAAATTGTCTTAACCTCGTTTTTTTAGTGCGTTACATTCTTCCTAGAATAAGGTCACTATTTTAAGATTAGCTTCACACACTATTTTAGGACTGTTCCGCTAACCATAAACCTGCATGTAAGCTGACAGCCATCAAATTCCAAGGACAGGAATTTGTTACCTGCCAGCTTACACTCCGGTTTATCCCAGATTAGCTTCACACACTATTTGATATCGTTAAATGGAAGATCAAACATTGTTGCAAGATCAGCGATTTGTTGTTCACTGGCAGCAAATGTCAATACGGTATGGTGACCGCCACCATCGTGGATCCATTGAGTAGCGCCGGCCTTCAAGCCAACTTTTGGTGTCCACATTTGTTTTGCAACTGGAAGATGTGGTGTTGGCTTTGGAGCTTTATGTCCTTCAACAGCGTAACCAATCATGCGATATTCATTACCAAAGTCTGAGATGGTAACATCGAATGCGTCACCTTCACGGCCGGTAAATACCAAACGTGCAGGATCTGCTTTACCACCGATGTCCAATGGATGAACTTCAACCCGAGGCTTGTCACTGGCAATGCTTGGATCAACTTCAAGCATATGTGAGCCAAGGATTGCTTCTTTGCCCTTTTGTAATTCAAGGGTGTAGTCTTCCATGAAAGCAGTTGATTGGTTATGAGTCAAGACTTTGAGCAAACGATCCAAAGCGGCTGTCTTCCAGTCACCTTCAGCACCGAAGCCGTAACCGTCAGCCATCAACAATTGTGCTGCAAGACCTGGTAATTGTTCCAAACCATAAAGGTCTTCGAAGTTAGTTGTGAAAGCAGTGTAATTTTCTTTATCCAAGAAGTTCTTGATACCGAAGTATTCACGAATTTGATAACGTACTGAATGTTCGTACTTATCTTTATCGTTGTCTCCTTGAACAAATTCATACTTATCTTGTAATTCTTTGTATTTAGCATCAATGTCGCTTTCAGAAACGGCGTTAACTGCTTGTACCAAATCGCCTAAGGCATAGTAATCAACAGTCCAGCCAAATTGAATTTGTGCTTCAACCTTGTCACCTTCAGTAACAGCAACGTTACGCATGTTATCACCGAAACGGGCAACCTTGATCTTGAAGCTTTCATTATAAGCAACTGCGACGTCTTCCCAGTCGGCAATTTCTTGTTGAACGTCTTCGTCACCCCACCAGCCGTAAACAATCTTGTTGTTCTTACGAAGGCGGGCATTGATAAAGCCGTATTCACGATCACCATGAGCACTTTGGTTAAGGTTCATGTAATCAAAGTCAATGGTGTCATATGGGATGTGGTTCAAGTATTGGGTAGCTAAATGAAGCAAAGGCTTCTGAAGTAATTTAGTACCTCTAATCCAGTTCTTGGCAGGTGAAAATGTGTGCATCCAAGTGATCACACCGGCTACGTTATCGTTGTAGTTGGCATCCTTCATTAATTGAGTGATGCTGTCAGCAGTAGTGGCAACCAACTTAAACTTGATTGGGTAGGGAAGCTTGTTGGTAGCGTTTAATTTGTCAACGATATCACGCGCATCCTTCTCAACTGATTTCAGTTGTTCTTCACCATAAAGATGTTGACTACCGGTAACAAACCAAAATTCATAATCAGGAACTTGTAACATAGTATTTTCTCTCCTCTTTGGTTAAATATTAATGAAACATTTTTATTAATATTTGAGATCAAAGTCTCAAATATTGATAACTATTTAATAGCTGAAGTATCGGATTCCTTGATTCCAGCACGTTTGTGAAGGTCAAGTTCGATCTCTTCAAGCGATTTACCACGAGTTTCAATGAACTTAGCGTGAACGAAGAAGATCGCAATTCCGCAGACGACTGCGTAGAACAGGAAGGCATTATCAAGTCCCCATGCACTAAGCATCATTGGGAATGTTAATGAAACAACCATATCGGCCAACCAGTTGGTAGCTGAGCAAAGTGATGTTCCCAAACCACGAATGTTGAGTGGGAAGACTTCACCAATCAGAACCCAGGTAATTGGAGCCCAAGTACATGCATAAAAAGCAATGTAAACGGTCAAGGCAATCGCACTAACCATTGCGGCAGTTTGAGAACCACTATCGAACTTAAGAATTGTGTACATCACAATTAAGGACAAGCCCATGCCGCTGGCACCAAAAATTAACATCTTTTTACGGTCAACTTTATCCATCAGCAACATTGCAACAACCGTAACGGCAACGTTAATCACACCAATTCCGATATGGGCAAGTAAGGCAGCGATAACGCCCCAGCCAACATCGGTAAAGATCGTTGGTGCATAGAAGATAACACTGTTTGAACCGATAACTTGCTGGAAAACGGCTGCGCCAAGACCAGTAATCAAAGCCGGACGAACTGCTTTACCAAATAATTCTTTCCAACCACCGGTCTTCTGTGAAGCTGTTTCTTCAATTTCACTCATTGCCTTGTTAACGGCACCTTCGTCACCCTTGTTTGTGTTCATCAAAACAGAACGAGCTTCGTCTTTTTTACCGACTTTAACAAGGAATCGAGGACTTTCTGGCAAGAACAACGCACCAACATATAGGATGGCAGCTGGTAATGCGGCAAATCCTAACATCCAACGCCAGCCAGTATACATATGAGCGAATGTGTAGTTCAAAATGTAGGCTAATAAGATACCAATCATGATCATTAACTGGAACATTGTTGCAACCGCACCGTGCATACTCTTTGGTGCAAGTTCATGCAGATACGCAGGAATCAATGCTGATGTAATACCAACACCAACACCCAAGACAATACGGGTAATTAACAATACCCAGAAGTCTGGTGCAAATCCAGATGTAATGGCACCAATGAAGAAAATGATCGAGGCCCAAACAAGTAACTTACGACGGCCATACGTATCCAAAAACTTACTGGTTGCCAAAGCACCAATAATGGCACCGATTAAAACAGAACTAACAACCATACCCTGTTGCCATGGTCCTAAGTGAAGTTGTTTTTCAATAAATAGAATTGCACCTGAGATAGACGCAATATCGTAACCAAAAAGCAATCCGCCTAAGGCACCGAAACTATATATAAATCCGTTTGAAACTTTCTTCAAAACGAGCACCCCATTCGACTTTTTAAAATAAAATCAACAAAACAATTGCAAAAACTTTGTGCGCACACTGTAAACGGTTTCTGACATCGCTTACAAAAGCAGTATAAAATATTTATCCGCATAAATCAATACATATTTTATTTGTTAGCATAACAATTTTTTGTAAAAAAAGTCGAAAGGGGTTCGCATGCCTGTAACATCACCACCTTTCGTGATTCGTTCCTTTCCAAAAAAATCAGACGGTCTTGGTTGTATCGATAGCTTTGGTAGAATCTCGTACAACCAATTCAGCATCAAAGACCTTAGAACGATGCTCTTTTTTATTAATCATATCAATCAGCATTTTTGCGGCCGTTTCACCCAATAAACGCTTAGGATGAATCATTGTCGTAATCCCTGGATTAATATATTTTGAAATTTCGTAATCATCAAAACCGGCAACCGAAATATCACCGGGAATATCAAACCCTTCTTTGCCCAACATCCCGATCACTTCCATTGCCAACTGATCGTTATAACAAACAATCGCTGTTGGCCGCGCATTATCCGGTACTTCTACACGATTCTTGATCTTTCGAAGGACATCATTAATGTCATCACCGGAACGATACATCATAATATCACCGGAAGACGCAACGTTGGGGTGTGTCTGATAAGAACGAATGTAACCGTTCATCCGGTTAACTCCCTGCATATCATCAACCTGAAAGACACCCAATACCCGTTCATGCCCGTGATCCAACAAATAATCCATTAATTTCTTCTCGCTGGCAGTGTCCGCCACTTCAACATATGGAAAATCCAATTCTGGATAATGTGCATTAATGAAAACGGCAGGTTTACCGGACTGAATAATCATCTGATAAACATCCAAATTGGGATTTTCCAATGTGCTTCGCGTCGGTTCGATAATAAATCCCAGGACATCGTTATCCAACATATTTAATAAATTATGCCGTTCATTATCGTGTTCATCATGGGTATTTCCTAAAAGAAGAGAGTACCCGGCATCAGAAATGACCTGATCAATTCCACTGATAATATTTGGAAAAATATAATCCGCAATGTGGGTTGTGATCACGCCGATGCTTTGATTTGAACGTTCCGAACGAACTTTATTGTTGATCCAATCATTAACGTACATACCACCGCCCTGGACACGATAAATGTATCCCTCATGTTCAAGATCACCTACCGCTCGTCTGATGGTATATCTACTGACTGAATAAATTGCCATTAATTCGGATTCGGTGGGGATTTTTTCGTTAATCTTATATTTTCCATTAATAATATGGTGTTTAAGGCTCTTTTTGACCATGACATACTTTGTTTCCATTTTGTTAACCCCCACTCGTTTAAAATTGAAAGTCTGCAAGACTATCTTTTGTGCACTTATCGAGATCATTACTATCATTTGACGTACTCATCGAGCTGTTTGTAGATAAAAAAGCCACTTTGCTTAACCCGATTATTTTCCAGCACCGGCCGCAAACATTAGAACCACCGTTAATGCTAACGTTGCCAATGTCCAAAGCCCGAAATGATGGTTATGCTTTGGTTTCTCTTTTCGGGCATAGTCAAAGCCCCATAGAAAAATTAGAACAATTAAAGACACGTCTGATATGCCCGATAAAATGTACAGTATATTTTGCATAATAAACCTCTCACTTTTTCCCTTAGAATATCCCTACCAATAAAATATCATACTTCTAAGGTAAATAACATAGAATTGTACGGATAAATGTTAAATATTGGATTGGACCTCCGTACAAAAAAACATTATAATACATATAAAAGCGGTTTCAAAGCTTAAATTTATTATTTTTAAGGAGCGGTTCATAAAAATGCAAGCAAAAAAAGAATTATTCGATAAATATAACGATCAAGATATTCAAAAGTTCACGTTAACGAATGACAACGGCGTTTCTATTTCTGTTATCTCACTTGGCGCAACTTGGCAGGCATTTAATTTTCCGGATAAAAATGGTAAAACAGCCAATGTCTTACTTAGCCAAGCATCCAGCAAGGAAATTATGGCAAACCAATACTTCTGCCAAGCCATTGGCCGAACTGCCGGTCGAATTACCAACGGTACTTTCTCCATTAAAGGAAAAGAATACCATGTTGACCAAAATGAAGGCAATACGACACTTCACGGTGGCCCTCACGGTTTCAATACTCAAGTATGGAACGGGTCAATCGAAGATAATAAGATTGTACTTGAAAAACACATTGATTCATCCGAAGATTCATTCCCGGGAAATATCGACGTTAAAATTACTTGGACATTAGACGATGATAATACTGCTACTGTTACCTATAGTGCCAAAAGCGATGCTGATACACTGTTCAATCCAACTCAACATGCTTACTTTAATTTAAGTGATGCTAATAACGTTTACGGTCAATCCCTCACAATTGATGCGGACAACTATTTGGAATTAAATAAAGATAAAACACCATCCGGAAAGATGATCAGTGTTGCCGGATCCGCCTACGATTTCCGCTCAGGTCAAAACATCAAGAATGGTATTGACGACATGAAAGCCAGCGTTGGTCATACTTACGATGAAGTTTATGTCATTAATAATCATAAAGCTGAAGATCCGATCGCTACTTTATCCGATCCGGATTCCGGTCGTCAAGTTTCAATCTTCTCCAACCGAAATGCGTTGGTTGTCTTTACCCCAGACGATTTGGATGGGGTTAAATTCGAACGTGGTGCAGGTGTTCCTCATATGGGAATTGCAACGGAAGCTCAAACCTTACCCGATACGCCAAATCACAAGGGCTTTGGTGATATCGTACTGCCAGCCGGTGAAGAAAAGAGCTACTCAATCAGCTATAAAGCCGAATTCTAATTTAGCACGACTACAAGACCATTTTTATTCAATCAACATACGATGACATTGAGGTCCAATTAATGAACTGACTGCGCTCAGTCTTAATTGGATCTTTTTGTGTGACAGGCAACATAAGATAATATCCAAATTCCTAAAAGGGTCCTTGCCGAATCGATGTTCAATCGGCTTGTGAAATCGGTTTCACAAATTTATAATAATGGAGACCCATAAAAATTTTAGAAGGATCAGACTATGAGAACATTTAAGTTTCGTTGGTTGGGGTTACTAGGGACGATTGGTATCGTCCTGATTTTACTAACCGGCTGTGGCAAGAGCAATTCTTCATCCAATTCAAAGGGACCGCTGATCTGTGCGACTTCCGGAACACTTTATCCAAGTTCATTTCACAATGAAAAAGGTAATAAGCTAACCGGTTTTGATGTTGAAATTGTTCGTGCCGTTGCTAAAAAGATGGGGCGAAAAGTTGAATTCAAAGAAATGAACGTTGATGGTCAGTTGACCGCCGTTAAAACCGGTAAGGCCGATATCGCCGCAAACGACTTTTCTGTTTCACCTGCCCGAGAAAAGCAATTCGCTCTATCTACGCCTTATAAACATTCGTTTAACAGTCTTATCGTTCGTCAAAAAGATGATTCAAGTATTCATTCCTGGGCTGATATTAAAGGCAAACGGGCGGCCGGTGAAGCCGGAACCAGTTATCAGCGACTTGCAAAACAACTAGGTGCCAAACCGGTCAACTATGATAACGTCTCAAATGATATTTACATGAAAGATGTTAAAAATGGTAAAACCGATCTGATTATGAATGACTATTACCTGCAAAAGCTAGCCCTGGCTGCGGTTCCAAATAACGGATTAAAAATTTTAAGCAATATGTATTTCAAAACTAATGAAGACGGCAAAGGGACCGGCATTATTATGAAGAAGGGAAACACGAAGTTACAAAAGCAAATTAATAAGGCACTGGCTGAATTAAAGAGTGACGGTACTTTAAGGAAATTATCAGAGAAATATTATCACGCCGACGTTTCCAAACAGCCGAAAGTCCATATTTCAAAAGCTTTCACAATCAAGTAGGTGATGCACTTGAGCATACTCAATTATTTCTCAATTCCAAACTTTTTCAACGCCCCTTTGGCATTCCACTCAATCCCAAAAATTTTGGCTGGATTTCCAATGTCACTATATTTAACAGCCATTAGTTTTATTGGGGCTTTGATACTGGGTTTGTTTTTAACACTAGCTCAAATGAGCCATTTTAAATTACTTCACTGGCCTGCCAGAGCGTTTATTTCCTTTATGAGGGGCGTTCCGATGCTGGTATTATTATTCATCATTTACTTTGGCTTTGGTGCAAATGCATTGCCAGCCGCTGTGATTGCCTTTACGATTAATTGCAGTGCATTTGTTTCCGAGGTCTTTCGTTCCTCATTTAGTGCCGTGGACCGCGGTCAGTGGGAAGCCGCGTATTCTTTGGGGCTTCCCTATCGAACAGTCATCGCCAAGGTGATTTTTCCACAGGCCTTTAGAATCGCAATCCCGGCATTGGGAAACATTCTGCTGGACCTATTTAAAAGTACCTCGCTGGCTGCCATGATCACGGTTAGTGAAATGTTTATGGATGCAAAAATCATTGCAGGTGCCTATCAGGACTATATGAGTATTTATATTGTCATGGCTATCATCTACTGGTTCTTCTGCTGGCTGATGACAGTGGGGCAAACCCAACTGGAACATGCTCTTACCTAAACATTTTCCATAAAAAGTTTTCAATTCCGCTTCTCGATCAGCGTTGATTTGGAAACTTTTTTACGGTTTCCAATCCCCCGCTCCCGTCATTATTAAAACGCTAACAACTGATTGGGCATCGATTTCAAACGGTTGCATCACTTTATCTAAATGTTATAATCGACACTAATTTCTCAATCAATTTGAAAACTCGAAAGGAAGCGTTGGATGATAAGTAACACCAAAGAAGATTCTTCAGATAGTGATCCGGCCAATATTAATAAATTTGCAGATGTGGGGTTAAGAACACTAATGGCTTTCGTTGGCATTGCCATTCTTTCATCGGGGACCACCCTTCTTCGTGAAGGAAATGTTGGTTTGGATCCATTCACTGCAATGAATACGGGCTTGGCTGCCAAAATCAACACCGGCCTCGGAAACGCACAGTTAATGGTCAACCTGATCATTTTTGTTTTAATTCTGATCCTTGATCGAAAAAAGATTGGTATTGGCACTATTTTAAATATGACATTGGTCGGCTACGAGATTCAATGGTTGTCCTCGGCATACAAAATGATTCTGCCCAATAGTATTAATATTTTTACAACGGTCGCCAACTTAATCGTTGGTCTGTTACTCTTTACCCTTGGCTCATCCCTTTACATGGGTGCTAATCTAGGGGTTGCCCCCTATGATGCCATTGCACCAATTGCGTCTACACGGTTACACATCAAGTACCGTTCTGCCAGAATTACACAGGACGTTTTATTTATGGCAACTGCCTTCTTTATTGGCGGAGCAGTCGGCTTTGCCACTATCATTGTGGCCTTCTTTACCGGACCTTTAATCACTTACTGGGATACCCATGTAAGTGAAAAAGTAAAGCAGGGCATTACCAATTTCAGCTCCACACCCAGCTTTTCAACTGCCGGAAAGCAGCTGGCCAGTGTGGGTAAAAGCAGCTATTACACCGTTCGGCGAGCCTACGAACTCACTGAACAAACACAGCGCCAATTATCAAACTATTCGAATCAGGAACTAAATGACCGAATTGAAAGAACCAGAAATCGCTCTAAACAACTCGGCCAAGTATACGAAAATACTCAAAAACAACTCAGACTCTTGCAGGGTGAAGCAGACAAACGGAGAAACAACTAATGGTCGTCTGCCTCACTTTACAACGGTCTAACGACAAATTCACGGAGGATTAATCATGTGTACCAGTGTGACCTTTTTATCAGAAACCGGAGATAATTTTCTTGCCAGAACCATGGATTTTGATTTCGATTTAGACGGTCGGCCAGTTGTCATTCCACGTCACCAGCATTTCAACAGCGATGCCGGAAAAGATGGATATGACACCAAGCTTGCCTTTGTCGGTGCCGGCCGAAACATCGGTAATTATATTCTTGTCGACGGCGTCAATGAACGTGGTCTAAGTGGTGCCGCCCTTTATTTCAGCAATGAAGCCAGTTACGCCAACCAAATCAAATCGGATCAAACAAACATTGCTTCTCACGAAGTGCTTAATTGGCTTTTGGGAAACGCAGACAGTTGTGAAGATGCGGCGGACTTAATTAAAAAGCTCAATGTTGTCAACGTCCCGATTAAGCTGCTGGGTAAAGTAGTCCCATTGCACTGGATCCTTTCAGACCGGTATGGTGACTGTCGCGTCCTTGAAATCAGAGCAGACGGTGTTCACTATCTTAAAAATCCGGTTGGCGTTATGACCAATTCACCGGATTTTGATTGGCACTTAAAAAATCTGAACAATTATACGGAATTGCAGCCCAATCCCCACCCGGACCGTGATTATAGTGGCTATCACATCTCGTCTTTCGGACCGGGAAACGGTGCTTTGGGAATGCCTGGTGATTATACATCGGTTTCCCGATTTGTCAGAACGGCTTTTATGCGTCAATACACAATCAGCGCCCAAAGTAAGGATGCCGTTAATGTATTGAGCCATATCTTGAATTCGGTCGAAATTCCCAAGGGCGTTAAGCTCAAGGAAAATGGCGATTCTGATTACACGCAATATCGGGGTTACATGGATTCCAGTCGCTTAACATATTATATGCAGCCATACGATAATCAAACCATTTCAAAAGTAACGTTGACCGACACATTAATGAACAACGATCGCCCTGTTGAGTTCCCGCTGACACATGAACAAACTTATCAAACATTAAATTAATTTTAAAGACAGCATTCTCTAATGATTGCTGGGATTACCTTCTTTTTACATGAACATCTTAAGTGAACAATCATCAAATAAAAATCACACTTCACCTGTTATTGGGAAGCGTGATTTTTTTAGATTAAAGCCACTTATTTTACTATTTAATCGCCTTTTGATCCGTTTCCGGTCCGAATAAACCGATAATAATCGCTGCAATAACAGCCAATCCGGCAATGGCATAATAGATAAACGATGGTGATACCCGGGTGATCATAACGGCGACAAAAGTGGGCATCAAAACATTTAATAATTTAGATGTGCCGTTTGCAATCCCTGCACCCCGAAAACGATGTGCGGTTTCGAACAGTTCATTTGTATAAATACTAACAACCGACGCAACTAAAATATAGAGTGTCATTGTTAATAGAAAACCATTTATCAAAATACCGCTTGTACTGCGCTCATAGGCATAAGCAATTCCTAAAACAGCAGTTGCAATAAAAGCCGTTAAGATCAGCTTTTTTCGTCCGGTTCGATCAATCAGTAATGCGCCTATTGCAGCTCCGATTGGTGCACCAATCATCATGATAGCCGAGAAGCTGATTGAATCTACGATGTTAATACCCTGCTTCAAAAGTAAGGTTGGTACCCATGACGTAAAGGTGTATTGACATAATAAGGTGGCACTCACTGCAACAATGGCAATAAACAACCCTTTAGCAAATGAAATATGGCTAACCGGTTCATCGGCGTCTTTCAGCTCATCTTTTTCGTATAGGCCATTAACAGTTAATTTTTCAATAATCTGATTAGCTTCCTGGGTTCGGCCTTTGGATAATAGCCAGCGCGGAGATTCCGGAAAATGCCTGCGTGCCAACCAAAGGATTAATGCCAATACGCCCATTGTCATAAACATTGACCGCCAGCCAAATCGGGGAATCATAAAGGAAGCAATCAATAACGTTATAGGTGCACCGGTATTTGCAACAATCGCAGTCATTCCCGACCAGTGACCCCGGCGTTTAATCGGCGCAAATTCATTAACAACCGCATAGCCGGTCACAATTTCTGCCCCTAAACCAATAGCGGCAAAAAACCTTAAAGCAATTAAAATTGTCATATTTGGCGTAAACGCTGAAAGTAACGTGAAAATGCCAAACAGCAATAAGTTAAAATGATATGACAGCTTTCTACCATAAAAATCACCGATGTATCCAGCAAGAATGGAGCCGATAAAGAGTCCTAAAAACCCACTTGATAAGAAAAACGAGCCTTGGGAAATACTCGCAAATTTATCTTGGATCAGGGTACTGTTAATTGCACCGGCCATGTACACATCAGCCGCATCCAAAATCATACCGGCACCAGCCAACGCGAAAACTTTATAAAAAAGTGGCGTTTCTCTGGCATCGTTCAACCGGGTTTCTAAAGAATCCTTATGATATTCAGTATATATGTTATCAGCCATTGGCAAATCCTCCGTTTATGTGTTTGTTCTATGTGAAATTGAACTATGTGATATGTGTTTTTAGCTTACTATGTTGACTTCTATGTGTTTTAAAATCACTCATTCATATAGACTTTTTTCATCTTTTCCGGTGAATAACCGGCATTCCTTGCATTAACTTTATCCAACCCAACAAACTCGTTGAACTTGGGGAACGTAATCATTCGATCCTTATAGGCTTTTGTTGTGCCATCCCGACGCAAAGTTTCAATCAGTGTCTTTTCAGCAAATGCCTGTGTATAGGTCATCGCATTTGGATGAACGACAATGTTAAATCCCAGGCGTTCCAAATCTGCCGTTTTTGTCAGTGGTGTTTTGCCATCTTCAATCATATTGGCCATTAACGGCGTGTTCGGAAAGGCTTCATGAATTTTTTCCAGTTCGGCAACACTTTGAGGAGCTTCAATAAAGATTAAATCTGCACCCGCTTCCCGATAACGCTTGCTTCTGGCAATCGCGTCATCCAAGCCATAAACTGCTCGGGCGTCGGTTCTTGACATGATCAAAAAGTTGTCATGCTTTCGGGCTGCTTTAGCGGCCCGAATTTTGGCTTCCAGAACTTCAGTGGGTTCCACTTTCTTACCGTCCATGTGGCCACAACGCTTCGGCCAAACCTGATCTTCGATAAACATGCCGGCCGCCCCGATTGCTTCATAGTTTTCAACCGTTCGCCTGATATTATCAATATCACCGTAACCGGTATCCGCATCAGCAAATACAGGAATGTCAACCGCATTTACAATCTGCCGACAACGTTCCAGTGATAGTCCAAAGTCGGCAATCCCTCTGTCCGGCATTGCCAGTGCTGATGCACTTGTAGCATATCCCGCCGAAAAGACCGCTTGGGCACCCTCTGATTCAGCAATTTTAGCCGCTAACGCATCCGGTGCCACCATCATTCGCACAATGTGGCCACTCATAACTTCATCTTTAAATTGGGTTCTCATTCGTTCATTTTTCAGCATAGGCAAGTCCTCCCTGTTTAATAAAATTAATAGCTTGATTTTGAGCTTTCTGAATAACAGTCGATAAATAGCCTTTATCAAGCCAACCGGTAATCCCATCAATTTGCTCGGTACCAGGCTGCCAAGTCGCCAGCAACGGCAATGGCAGCTTCATTTGTGTTAGCTCTCGAAGTTGCTGACCATCGTAATGGTCGATAGCAATGGCATCCGCACCTGCTTTTGCAAGATACTGAATCCGTTCAATAATCCCTTCAATGCCATAGGAATGGATGCCCTCCAATTTAATCCAAATCCGGGTGTCAGGATTTTCAAAGCTATCCTTGGCCGCCCTCAACTTACCAATCAAATCCTCGGGCGTTGTTGTCAACGGTTTGGCTGTGGTGTGAGCCGGATAAGTTTGATCATTCAATAACAGAATGTCGCCGCCAGACCTTTCAAGTTCTTTGGCCGCGTAATAGGTGTTCAAAGGATTACCAAAACCGGATTGAAGGTCGGCAATTAATACTCCTGTCTTCTTGAGTCGCATATCGCGCAAAAATTTAGCATATTCAGACAATGTCAGCATTCCCTGTGAGTCTTCAGCAATCAAATTCCTGCTTGTCAATGTTGCATCCAGCAACATTGCCGGAAATGATTGTGCGCTTAGTGCTTTAAATGTGTTACCGTCCCCTGAAGCGGGAATAATTGTTTCGGGCCGATTGTCCAAGTAATCTAGTAAAGTTGTTTTAGTCATATAGATTCCTCCATTCTCATAATCGTTAAAAAATTGCCATAAAAAAATGCACCCTTCAACGTATATCAATATATACTCGAAGGGCGCATTCAGATGCACGGTACCACCTTGATTTCATTAGATTCAAAAAATAAAAACCTAATCTTAGCGAACACAACTTTATCAATTGTAGTCGTTGGCCTTGTAATGGTGGCATCCAGTAAACACTCAGTTAATCGCATCTACAGCTCAAAGCCTACTTTCGCTTACTTCCCACGGTTTCCTCTCACCAACCGGAAACTCTCTTAACATGGGTTATAAGCTACTCCCGCTTTTCATTGCTTTTCTTAACGTTTTCTAATTGTTAAGTATAATAACTCATTAATTTCTAATTGTAAACCTTTTTTATTTTCACAGAACTACTTTAATCCGTGTGGTCCCCACGAGTCCACCAACTCATAGTTCCCAAGACACCAATTCCGGCAACAACAATGACGGCTAGCCAACTAAACAGATTAACAACACCGGGTTTACCGCTCAAAAGCATCGGAATCGACCATGGAAAATAATGACCAATCGATTCAGCAGCCATTATCTTCCCAATCAACAAAGCCGCAAATGACATACTGATTGGCATCAACAATCCCTTCGACAGGCTGGCCAGTAAAGGAAACAGGTAGGTCAGACCAATTGCTGCAATCATCGACATCGCGAATCGTTCCAGTAAGACTAAGATGACTGTTGCGTGAAAGGCGCTCAGGTGAAGAATCAAACCAAGAATAAACAGCCAACCAATGGACACCAACGCAAGCAACACTTCTGTGATGGTTAGCGAAATCAACTTCGCCCCAACAATCTGATTCCGGGAAACGGGCAATGCCAACAGGTCTTTAAACGTTTGATCCTGATATTCCCGGCCAAATACCCAACTGCTGAGAATGCCAAATCCCATCATGCCCATCACTAAGGTGAACCAGTTTAATTTTTCAGAAATAAAACCGGACCATGTATGGGAATCAATATGGAAAAACAGCAGAATCGCAAATGCCAGGAAAAGATAAATTGGCAGACGACCGCGCCAAATTTTTTTTAGTTCAACTTCAATCATTAACCACATGTTTTCTACCTCCTATCTGTCGCAAAAAGAACGACTCCAAATCTTCCTTCACCGGGTTAAAACTGGTTGGTCGAAAGCCCTGTCCTTCAATTGTGTGCAGCAATGACGCATAGTCGGCAATCGGTACCCCGGATATCGCCAGTTCATGTTCATTTAAAGCCATTGTCTCAAGCCCTTTGCCATTCAAGAAGTCAGCCAATAGGTCAATCTTTGACTCACTTTGAACAGTCAATTCGGTCTCTCGCTCCTGATCAAATTGATCAAAGCTTAATTCTCTCAATAAGTGACCGTGTGCCAAAATACCGATTCGATTAACCATCTCCTCCATCTCCGCCAATAAATGACTTGAGATAAAAATGGTTGTCCCATTTTCAGCGAGCCGTTTCAATATGGTTCGAACCGCCACCAAGCTTTCAGGATCCAGGCCGTTTGTCGGTTCGTCCAATAATAAAATAGCCGGTTGATGAATCAACGTTTTGACCAGTCCTACTTTTTGATTATTTCCCAAAGATAAATCTTTCACTTTTACATTCAAGTAAGGTGTCAACAATAACTGATCAGCCAATGTTTCAATTCGTTTCATCATTTGATTTGGCTGGATCAGCCGTTGTTTGGCATACATGACCAGATTTTCTTTGACGGTAAAATTTGGATAAGCGTGTGGCGTTTCAATCATATAACCAACATGATTCCAGAATGTGGCCGGTAAAGACGAAGCATCTCTTCCCTCAATCATGATTGACCCGGAAGTCGGATGAATCATTTTCAGTAATAAGCGCATCGTTGTCGACTTCCCCGCACCATTTAGACCCAGGAAACCATAAATATCACCCTGATCAACGTTTAAATTAACATCTGAAATAACCTGTTTTTTTCCAAATCGTTTTGATAAGGCTTTAGTTTCAATCATTTTCATATAAGACACCTCATTTAAAATTAGGTACTTTAAGTACCTTATAAAGAAACATCCTAACATCCTCATTTAATAAAAGCAAGTACTGAAACTAGCCTTAATCATCTTTCGTCATTCAAATCATTAAGAAACGCAAAAACGACTTGCTTTAAATGGCATCCACTTAAAGCAAGTCGTTTATCGACAGATCCAAAAGATTAATGGTCATTGCGCGTTGAACACCGGCAACAAAATCTTATCTACCAAGAAAACAACCGTCTGCAAATTATAGTCACTTTCACTAATCACCCGCGACAGTATGAGTAAAATAGGCAGATTCATAATAGTGACATCAAATGTTTGCGGATCGGAAGCGAGCTCGCCTCGCTTATACGCCCGGTTTAATAATGCCATGACATACTGAACAACCAAATTATCCGTTGACAGCTGCTTGGCCTTTTCCGTTGATTTCTTTGGTGAATATTGCCTGGCATTTTGAACGGCAGATAGTCTATCGCGGGCAATTTCCTTGATATTCTTCATGCCGATTAATTTAACTATCGGCACACCAGCAGCGAGAAGCTCAATAAGATCTCCCCGTAAACTGCCGGTATCAGGAGCTGTAAATTTCTTGACTGGGACATTTTTTCGAAGTGCTGCTGTTGTCACATCAAATTTAGTTTTCCATCTTCGATAAATCGTATTTTTATTAGTATGCGCTGTTTTAGCAATATCATCCATCGTCATATTTGCATAGCCGGTTTCATGAATCACCTGCCACGTTGCATCCAATATCGCATCTTCAAGGGCTTTACCCCGTCGACGATGCGTTTTATTTGTTTTTTCCATTTTAAACACCCTTATGTGTATTTTTATAGGACTGTTTCTTAAATTGGCTCCGCACACTTTTTAGGACTGCTCCTCTAATCATAAACCTGCATATAAACCAACAGCCATCAAATTCCAAAAAAGGAATTCGCTGCCTGCCGGCTTACACTCCGGTTTATCCCAGATTAGATCCGCACACTTTCTTATTGACATCCTAAAAAAAGGTAGTATTATCTTTAGCGTACGTTAAGTACCTTAAAGGAGAGGATTGAGAAATGAATGAATCAATGATTAAAGAAAAGAAAGAGCCCTCAATTGCTACAATTGGCATTGTACTCGTTTTAGGCGCCATTGTGCCAATGCTGGACACAACCATGACCAACGTCGGTATTAACACTATTCTGAAAGATTTAAGCTCAACTGTCAATGTGATGCAGTGGGTAGCTACTGCTTATGTGCTGGCATTAGGGTTAGCCGTTCCACTTGCCGGTTGGTTATTGGATCAAGTCTCCGGCCGACTACTGCAAGAAGTTTCGCTGATTATTTTTATGATCGGCTCATTAGTTTCCGGAACCGCCAACTCAATTCCGGCATTAATTATCGGTCGAATTATCCAAGGCGCCGGCGCTGGCGTCATCATTACCGGTATGAGTGCCCTGGCCATTCGAGCCGCCCATGGACAAAACCTTGGTAAATTAATGTCAGTCATTGGATTGCCAATTGTCTTTGCACCAATTCTGGGTCCGACCGTCGGAGGGGCATTGATCAAATATTTAAATTGGCACTGGTTGTTTTACATTAACATACCATTTGTTGTGGCAGCTTTAATTGCAACTTTTGCACTTCTGCCTAAATTCACCCCATCCGCCAAGGGAAAAGCCTTCGATTTTCTTGGCTTCCTTTTAATCACCGGCACATTTTCCGGGATCGTCATTGGTATTACGAATTATAGTGCCGATAACATTTTTGGCAAACTCTCCGTTCTACTTCCAGTATTTTTAGGCATTGATTGCTTACTTGTCTATATCATTTATGCCTTCAAACAGCCAAATAAAGTTCTCGTCCCTCTTGGTCTTTTTAGTAGCGCCAACTTTTCAGCTTCAACAGCGTTACTTTTTCTATCCGGTTTAATGGTCAATGGTGTCATGTTCGTTTTGCCACTGTATCTACAAAACATCCGCCATTTGAGCGTTATCTGGGTTGGCATTTACCTAATTGCTCAAGGTGTAGGAATGTTGGCAACCCGATCAATCACCGGTACCTTAACTGACAAATACGGTGCCAGGTGGATTGTGATCACTTCAATGGTTGGAGCAGCAATCACAACACTTCCCTTCGCCTTCTTTACGGCTAAAACTTCCGAATGGTTAGTCTTGTTTGTTTTATTCTTAATGGGACTCACCCGAAGTGGCATTACAATACCCGTCATGTCGGATGCTTATACGGGATTGGATCCAAAATTAATTCCCCAAGCAACTGTTGCAACCAGAATGGCACAAAATATTGGCGGTTCGATTGCCACTGCAGTCCTGGCAGGCGTTATTCAAAGCATCGTCGGAAATAATGTTGCCGCAGATGTGACATTAAACAATGCCTATCAAACAGCCTTTATTTGGACAAGTATCGGTACACTTCTAGGCGTTATTCCGGCAATGTTCCTAAGCAATCGCATCGGAAAGAAGGCAAACTAATGTTAATCCTGATAGTGATTATTTTATGCATTGTAGCTGGAGTCAGTTTTTATAAGCATCATAACCTCTTGGGAAGTATAACAATCGTCCTTCTGATCATGGCTCAAGCACTACTGGTGATGGACTCGCAATACCACTATGCCACTAAAGTTAACGACGACATCCATATCTCACAGGTAAAACCGATTACCAGTATCCACGACAACCACGTCATGGTGACAAAAGGAATTAAGGAGGGCAAAACAACCTATCAGGCCTTTGTGACCAAAAATAAAACCAATTCAAAAAACCATATCATTTTAAATAAAGATAAAAAGGTTCTCGTTAATCGAGAAAAGAATCACCAAAACCAACTTGTGACAAACAATCATCAATACCAATATACAAATCAATTTGCCAATCTATTGTTTGCCGGAATTACCAATCAAAACCAATTGAAGCAACAAGTCGTCACTTATAATCTCGGCAATGACTGGTATCTCTTAAGTAAAGGACAGTTAAAATCAGTCGCTAAAAAACTAAAATCCAAGAGCTTCCAAAACAAATTGACAAATACCGTCAAGATAAGTGTTCAGAAAAAAATAAAGCGGAATCCGAAATTGCTTAAGCAGCCTCAAAAACTAAAAATAATCCAAAACCAATTGATAAAAAGTAAGATCGGGTCACTGTTAAAAGACTCTGAGGCTTCAAACTAAAAGTCATATGATCATTAAATCAACTCAAAAACGAGACAGGTGCAAACGTCATGTTTACACTAATCTCGTTTTTTTAGACAATAAAATCAATTCATCCAATTCTACATGACGACAAACTCACTTTATTTATACGTCTCCTATTTATCAAAGAGAAAAAATTCAGACTTATTTAAAACATTGGCCGATCACCATCAGTGTTGGGCTTTGAAATACCTAAACTACTGTTTTCATGCCGACCGGGATCTTTGATCACTTTTTTAGTTAGCCCCTTGTGCAATTACAGTATAAAACTGTTTACCACCAACGGTATAAATGCTGGAAGCCGCGTGATCATCACCGTACGCCAGGTCTTCGTAAGCAACGGGTGTATGGTGATTATGAATGGTCAGTCGGTATTTATAAGGGCCGGACGACCGGACCTTTTTCTGGGCAATCCCCTTTACTTTTTTACCGGTATAGAGATAAGTATTAGCGCCCTTTTTTAAGGTACGATTAATTTTTGCGGCACTTTCTGGCTTGGTAAAATAACTGGAAGTAGCCGTGCCACGTACGCCATCCATGTCAATGCTAGGATAGCTTTGAAGATGATATTGATAGTATTCCAGCCAACCATCGGAAGTGATTTTTAAGGCATCACTTTTTCGTGAAGGAAGTTCGGTAATTGCCTTTAACCCACCGCTCAACATGGTTCCACTTCCGTACGGTAACACATACGCCGGTCGTTTAACTCGAGTCAGTTTGGATGTTGGTAGTTTAAACTCAAACATTAAATTGCCATTCCCATAAAGTGCCTTACTAACTGTCTTGCGCTTTAAATAATAGCTAATATCCGTTGTCATACCAGGTTCCGAAATTGCATGCTTCTTAAACAATCCACTGGCAGTGATAGTCGTCCCCTTTGGTAATATTGTGGCCTTCACGATCGTTCGAGAATCCTTTTTGGATGAATAATGAATATTAACCTTCATTTTTTTATTAATTCGATAAAAACGGTTTGTAAATAATCCCGGATCATCTTTAAGGGAACTTTTTGAAACGTGAATATAAGTTGTTTTAGCCTGTACCGGTTGATGATTGGAAATGGCTATCCCCATAAATGCCCCCAAGAACAATAGTAATAATTGTTTCTTCATCTTAAACTCCTTATCTAATCGGTGAACGACTATCCAACAGTAGCAATTGAGTACATCGGAGTACCACCAAAGGTATACAAACTGGCATATAAACGATAATGGACAGTTGGGTCAATTCTCGAATACGGCGTATGCAAATTATGAATGGTTAACCGATACCGATAATTACCACCCCGATGAATATGTTTATCACTAACACCCTTCAGTTTGGATTTGAAATACAGATAGGTATTAGCACCCTTTTTAATAGTTTTTCTAATTTTAACATATGAATTCGGCTTCTGACGGTAATCAAATGTCACCTGCTGATGCTTTTCAGTGAATGTGATTGGATGATAACGATAGTATTCCATGTATCCATCAGTCGTGATTTTAACCAGATCTGCATGATAGTTTTTATCTCCAAAAGCCTTTAATCCACCAGTATAAAAATAATTAACCTGATTTGGAAATAGATATGCCGGTCTTTTAACCCGAGTCAACCCACTTTTTTTGAAGGTGAACATTGCCGGCAGGAAGCCGGTCCCGTACGTCCCCTTTGTATAAGCTCGACGTTTGACATAGTAACTGAGATCCGGTGTATAATTCATCACCGGATTATCATTAACACTGCCATCAGTCACAATCGTTCCCTTTGGCAGCGTTATGTGTCGAACAACGAGATTCGGACCCGCGCTTCCACTAAAACGAATAGCAACTCTCTTAGCTTGATTCAACCGATAATATGCGGTCGCAAATTGTTTGCTCATTGCATTAACGGTCGTTGCTGTCTCCCGTACAGGCTTGGTGTTGACGGTTGAAGCACCGACTGTTATGCCGGAAATACCAAATAACAAGCCGACACAAATGATTGCTGAGTTCCAACCGTTTAAATATTTTGTCAAAACACCAGCCATGTTAAAAAGCCATTTTCTGATTTGTTTCATCAATCATCCTACCTCCAAAAAATATATGCTTGAATTAAATCAGCCAACCTAACTTAAAGATGGTGATCGGTCATTGAAAGCTACCAATAACCCGATCACCATCTTTTTATCTTAATTGGCGTTGATTTTGTCTGCCACATCCCGAACCATTGCCAACTCCTCATCGGCTGGAATCAACAAAATTCTTGCCGCAGAATCTTTAGTGCTTAAATCTCCGGGGGCTTGTTTTTCGTTCAACATGCCATCCAACTTAATACCAAAGATTTCCAGCTTCTTGCAGACCTGTTCTCGGACCCATTTGTCATGTTCACCAATCCCACCGGAAAAGACGATTGCGTCAACACCACCGAGTTCCGTGATGTAGCTGGCTGCATATTTAACCGTTCGATTGACAAAGATATCCAGTGCTAATTTGGCACGGTCATCATCAGAGCTTTCCAAATCCCGCATATCGGAGGAGACCCCTGAAATACCCAGCAATCCGGAGCGATCATTAAACATTTCAATCACTTCTTCAGCCGAAGCACCCATTCGTTTCATAAAGAACGGTACCAATGCCGGATCAACATCACCGGAACGTGTGCCCATGGTTAGTCCGTTCATTGGCGTGAAGCCCATTGACGTATCAACGCACTTGCCATCCTTTTCAGCAGCGACCGAAGCGCCGGAACCCAAATGAAGTGTCACAAGTTTAGCTGTCTTATAGCCTAACAACTCCTGGGCTTTCTGGGTAATATAGCCGTGATTAATGCCATGCTCACCATATCGACGGATTGTAAACTTTTTGGTTAGTTCATACGGAATACCATAAATCGCATTAACTTCCGGCACATCCTTGAAAAAGGCACTGTCAAACACCGCATATTGATCCGTTTCAGGAAGAATTCGGCGAATAATCTTGATATATTCAGATTCAACCGGATTATGAATGGGCGCAATTTCGCTTAATTCGTCAATCCAATTCAAGGCTTTATCATCAATCTTAGCAACCTTGTCAAATACGGTACTGCCGGCAACAACCCGGTTACCCACTGCATCGATGTCGTGAAGATGGTCAATGACGCCAAGATCCTTTAAATTGTTCAACATGATCGCCGCAGAACGTTCATAATCAACGTTATCCTCAACACGTTTGAACGTTTCGCCATCCCCGTACTTAATCTTAATAATTGAGCCCGGCATATTGATTCGTTCAACTTGGCCATCCGCAAGAACGGTCTCCTTTGGCATATCAAATAACTTAAATTTTAAAGAAGAACTTCCTGCATTAACAATTAATACTTTGGACATAACACTAACCCCCGACATTTATGATTTGTATTCGTTGTGAAACCGTATCCATGCATACAGTATACTATTTATTGAGGGATTGTGATATGATTAGCTATTTAATTTTCGCTGTCAGTGTCTATCGCTTAATGATCCCAAAGGTAAAAAACAACTATCTGTCCGTCAAATCCGTCTTATTCATATTCAGCACAGAGCTTCTAACGATAATTTCCGGATCAATAATCTTTTGCTCAATATCGTCCTGTTGACCATTTTCCATAATTTCCACCAATCGGGAAACGCCCATACCGATAATGGTCGAAGTCGGTTTACGAACAGTCGTCAATGGTGGTACTAAATATTTGGAATAGCCCATATCATCAAAACCGATAAACGAAATATCCCGAGGCACCTGATACCCCAACTCTATGCAGGCATTGATTGCGCCAACCGCCATATCATCATTTTCACAGATGACACAGGTTGGAATATTACCACTTGATAAAATCTGTCTCATTAAGACATTTCCGCTTTTCGGCCGATAATCCCCCTGTTTAATCAGTACCGGATTAAGCTTAATGCCGTGTGCTTTAATGGCACCCATAAAGCCCTTTGTCCGTTGGGTAGATGACTCAAAAGCATCCACACCTGTAATCAGGGCAAACTTTCGATGTCCCATTCGAATAGCGTACTCCGTTGCAATCTTGCCGCCAAGTTCATCCCCAACCGCATAATTATTAATATCATCCCGATCAATCACCCGGTTGAGAACGACCAATGGTAAGCCGGTTTTATGCAGATAGTCAATAAAATCATCATCCGAATCAGACTGACTAATCACAATAATGCCATCGAAATTATTGACGGAAACACTCTGCCCGTCCATCGCATTATCAACACTGTTAATTGACAGTGAATAACTTTTGGGAAGCATTCCCTGCGCCTGCTCAATAACATCCGTTAAAAAACTGGCGGAAGTTCCTGTATCCAAATTTGTAAAGAAAATACCAATCATATAGGAACGATTAGTCACCAAACTTTTAGCGTTAAGATTGGGTACATAACCAATTTGGCGGGCAATATCCGCAATTTTATCCCGAGTTGCCGGTTTCACCAGGGAACTGCCGTTAAGCGCTCTGGAAACCGTAGTATGAGAAACGTTTGCCATTTTAGCGATGGTTCGAATAGTCACGGCATTCTCATTTTTATCAATATTTTTCACTTCCAGCGCTTCCTTCCCTATACTATGATTAGTCATATCAAAATTATTATGGGTGCCACAGGCGAAAAGGTCAAGGCACAAAAGACACCCGGAGTTCTTCGTATCTCCGGGTGCCTTTTAAGCTTAGTCTATCAGATTGGAGATCAAGGCCAACTTTTAACTCATGCTCTTTTTGCAACGCTTGTTTCACAGACAGGCAACTTGAAACCTAATCCAAAAAGCCAAAATAGTTTTTAGCATTGTTATATGAGATGTCCTGAACAATTTTACCCAACTTCTCAATATTATCAGGTACACGACCCTGCTCCGCCAGCTTGCCGTAGAAATTGCATAGTACCCGTCTGAAGTACTCATGGCGCGGATAAGACAGGAAGCTTCTTGAATCCGTCAGCATACCGACAAAGTGTGGCAGCAGGCTTTCCTGGGCGAAGATTCTTAACTGATCATCCATCCCTTCAGCAGTGTCGTTGAACCACCATCCGGCACCCAGTTGAAGTTTCTGAACGGTCCCACCTTGGAAACAGCCCATCATGGTTGCCAATTGCATCCAGTCATTACTGTTCAATGAATAGAAGATCGTCTTGGGAACCTGATTTGTATCCTGCATTTTAGTATAAAGCTTCGTTATGTGAGCCACAATATCCGCTTGGGTACCTACCGCATCATAACCGGTATCGGGACCGATTTTGTCAAACATTGGTCGATTCAGGTCCCGACTGGAATTGATATGAAATTGCATGGTCCAATTAAATTCGGTATTTAAAGCCATCAGGTTTTCCAATAACATTGTCAGGTACTTGTCAATTTCGGTTTGACTAAGTGAGTCATTGGCAACCCCTTTTCGGACAATCGCATTCAGCTCATCTTCACTGGCCTCATTAAAATGATAAGTCAGCAATGAATGATCCGAAAGCCGGCCACCCATATCATTGAAAAATTCAAACCGTTGATGAAGAGCCTTGATAATATCCGCAAAGCTATTAATATCAACATTTGAAACATCACTCAAGGTCTTCAAGTACTCGCCGAAGCCATCCCGATCAATTTGAATGAGTTTATCAGGTCTCATTGCAGGCAATGTCTTGAAACCGCTTTGGGCCTCTTCTTTCTTGAGCAGTTTATGATATTTCAAGTCCGAAGCCGGATCATCCGTTGTGCAGACAACCTGTACATTTGAGTTCTTAATCAGATTTCGCGGCTTAAAGGCATCAGTTTGAAGTAATTGATTTGTCTTGTCCCAAATTTTTGGAGCGAATTCCTGGGTAAATTCTTCATCAATATGGAAGAAGCGGCGTAATTCCAAGTGAGTCCATTCGTACAATGGATTACCATATGAATTTTCAATGGTTTTAGCCCATTCAACGAACTTCTTATATTCATCGCCATCACCCGTAATATAGCTTTCATCAACACCGTTTGCCCGCATTAAACGCCATTTGTAATGATCGCCATAGGTGCCCTCGTTAAGCCAAATCCGCGTGATATTGGGATAATTTTTATTTTCATAAATTTCTTCTGGATTCAAATGACAATGAAAATCAATGATTGGCATTTTAGACGCATAATCATGAAATAAGGTTTTGGCAGTCTCGTTACCCAGTAAGAAATCGTTGTCTAGTAAACTCATAGCCGATTTGAACCTCCCTTAATTTTTAGCAGTTTCCTGAAGTTCTTGAATCGTTTCTTTCGAAATATCGGTCTTTGGCTCATTCTTCTCTTGAGCTTCCTGCTTTGTCTTAACAATTCCTTGAAGCAAGTCCAGATGTTCGGCAATATGAATGTTCAAATACTTGTCATAAAGTGCTTGGTTCTTGAGTAAAATATTCCAAAGTTTGTCACGATAAACATAATGGTAATTATGTTTCAGATTCATGATCGACCCATACATTGTGTGCAAAACCTGACGTGCATCATCATTGTCCAACAAGTCCATCACATTTTCTGTCGTGATACTTTCCGGCTTCGGAGCAGTGCCATCGGTTTGGGCATTGAACACATAGAAAGCTTTAACATCATCAAGGTTCTCGTATGAGAATTTGTATAATTCCAACATGAATTTAGGATCTTTGTGGGCAATGACTCTCAATGCCTCCAGCCAGTTAGTCCCGGCGGTCTTCACATGCCAACCGTGCTGCTTGGAAACGCGGCCAATAATTTCGTAAACCGATAATTTATCAGAACCTGAGTGAATGCTCAGCTTGTAGCCAAAATGTTCGGCGATGGCTTCATGGATAACATATTCACGTTCGAAGCGCTTGGTATCACCAATGTAATCAATCGCCTTCTGGAATTCACCATAGAAACGAGGTGCCATTGTTGTCGGTGTAATACCGCGACGATGCAATTCATTAGCAAAGAAGAAGTGATTTGGATTTGTTGTTTGATAAGGCGTTTCATCCATCGAAATTTCAAAATCCAAGTTGTAAGGCACAACAAACTTCTTGTAAATACCTGCCGCAAACAGGATTGCGTCATAGAAAGTCAACACAGATTCTTCAACATCATGCTTCGTGAATTTAACCGAGCGGCCATTTCCCAAGTCAAACGTCTTGTTCAAATACGTATCATTGAAATAGCTGATTTGATCAGGATCAAGTGTGTTAAATCGTTTGTCCAACTCGTCATCTTTTAGATTAACAATGTCATTATTAATTTCTTCGGTGCAGTCAAGCGTAATCATTGAGCAGCCGATTTTGACGGCATAGTCAACTTCATATGGGGTCTTAACGTGATCGCCATCAGCACCCCAACCATAAGTAAAGCCCTCTTCAAAGACTGCCCACGATGCGGATTGAAAAACATCGGTATTGGTTCGATGCATTAAAACCAGTTCACGAATCGATTGTTGTGCCAAAACCGGCATAATACCGCGGCCTTTGAACAAACGCAAATGTGCATTTGATGCATTTCCCAATCGGTCACCCAAGCCAAATGTGTATTTGTAATTACGACGAGAAGTTGGTCGCATCCATTGGAAACGTTTTGCCAATGCATCATTATTCTTTTCGTTTAATTCACCAACTAATAATGTTGAGTCAACATCGGTCAATGAATCTTCAGCGTCAAAGTCACCGGCTGTCAAACGATTTTCGTAGACTACCAGACTCTTTTGAATGATACCTTCAGAATCAGTTTGATGGAGAATGAAGTAAACATTTCGACGATCAACCTGAATGGAAGGGGTATAAATGTCTTTGTTACTCAACTGATCGTAATTGCCATCAGCTGCCAAAATTTCTTTAACATCATCTAATAATTGATTTAAATTCATCATTAATTCCTCCATATTTTAATACTGTTTTAAAAAGCTCAAATCCTATTTATCACCAATCTTGCCGCCTTCCCAACGACCATGATCCAAGTCATTGGCAATCTTGCCAAAACGCTCACCATCCAGTTTATACAAGAAACCGATAACAACCGCGGCCAAGACCAGGCAAACGCCGGGATATAAAGTCATGGCGGCTTTGATTCCCCGAAGAGCACCGGCAGTTTGATGGGCATTTGCAACATAGCCGGTCAATGCAAGTACCCCCGCAGAAACTAACGCGGCAATTGATTGGGCAATCTTTCTGGAAAAGTTGAATGCCGCATACGTGATACCTTCTTTACGAACACCGGAACGCCATTCACCATAGTCAATAGCGTTTGAAACCATCGCCCACGTAATCCCGTTTGGAATCGCCAATGCTGTGTATCCGACTGTCACCAGAATGACAAAAACAACAACGTGATCGGGAAGAACAAAGTTCAAAAGGTTAGCCGCTGCGCCAATCGCGAAGCTCCACATTGCGGTCCTTTTTTGACCAAAATGTTTTGTGAGTGTTGGAATCATAAAGACCCCGGCAATTGAACATCCCATCATAATAGCGTTAATAACGGGCTGAAGCGCAATATTACCTAAATTATATTCTGCGTAAAAGACCATCATTTGATTATTGGTATTCATGGCAGAAATTGTAAATAATGTCATCAAAATCAAGGCACCCAGGGGCCCGTTTTTAAAGATGACTTTAAAGTAATCTTTGAAGCCTTCCTTTTGAGCCGTCTTACTTCTGTTCACGTGAACATTTTCTTTAGTACCTAAATAGCAAATGCCAAACATTAAAACCCCAATTGCAGCAAAGATTGCAGCTGACCAGAAATAGCCAAGCCGTTGATTGCTTCCGCCAATCATGACAGTTAACGGAATAAACGCAACCCCAGCTATGAACTGTGCGCCAACCGACCCGATTTGACGAGTGGTTGCCATAAAACTGCGGTCCTGTGTATTCCGTGACATGACGGATGCCAGTGAACCATAAGGATCATTGGTAAAGGAATATACCAGCCCCCAAATCATATATGCCGCATACGCATATATGATTTTTTGATTCATTGACAACCCATCAGGCATGGTAAAGGTTACAACAGTCAAAACACCGAGAATAATTGCTGAAACCATCATAAACGGTCGGAACTTACCCCGTTTACCAATCTTCTTACGATTATCAACGACCGAGCCGGCAATCGGATCCATAAAAGCATCAAAGATCTTGGTAAACGCGAAGATTCCCGCTACCACACCGGCACCGATACCAACACCATCAATCCAAAACTTGGTTAAGTAGGATTGACCAAGGTCAAACATAAAGCCATTTCCAAAATCACCGAAACCATAAGCTATTTTTTGGTGCGTTGGGATTCGCTTTGATGAATCGTTCATTAACTCATCATCGTGATTCTTTGTCTTGCCATCGTTAACGACAGCTTTTGCATCAGTGGTTTCCATGATACACCTCCATATTAGACAAACATTTTAACGGTAACATTTTTATAACGAGGCCTTCGTTCGTTAGCAGGCTAAACGACTCATTTCGTTGTCCTTGTTAACGCTTACAACTATACCATATAAAAATGCACACGTTAACACTTTTTTGTAATTTATTTAAATTCACAAGCAATCAATCGTCTTCTTGCACGTCTGTCAGCGTTCTTAACATCAAAAAATGATGTATGTGAACCATCCGCCCAAAGACTTATAGCTTAGCTTGTTATCTAACTAAACCACCTTGTTCAAAACAGGTCAGACATAGACGATCAGGTTCGAATAAATCGTGTTAGATAGCGTTTTTATCGAATTTTCACGTTTGCATATCGATCTAAATGTTGTAAAATGAATGTTGAGAGAGACTGATTGGTTCATTTATTAATCACTATTGACCGTACCTAAGGAGGTATTTATTTATGCAATACTCAGCTTTTAAGGAATCTTTATCATCAGACGACGCTTTTGAAAGCTTTCTCAAGCATTTCTTTTCCGATCACAAACAACTGGAGGGTTCTTATGAAACCCGCGAATATTTTGAAAGCTACCGTGTTCGCTTGAACAGACATAATAAGTTGGCTTTAACGACAACCACCTGCCTCAATATTGCTGCCGCTGCTATTCCCTTAAGACAAACGGAAAACATTTCCTTTTCCGACTTTCGCCGATTAGTCATGAATAAGAAGTTCGCTGATATTAACGCAACCCTTGCGGAAGTGTTTGAAGCATCATTAAACCGATAAGCATCTTTATTGATATATCATTAAAAGCAGGTGACCGAAATCAATTTCGATTTCAGTCACCTGCTTTTATTACGCCAAATGCAATACCATTCAATTTGCATAATCTTTTTCGATAACAGCCTAATCGTTCCTGATTAATGTCCGTTAAGCATTGATTCGAACCACGCCAGCCTTATTTATCGTTAGTAAATTCCCGTTGATAATCCGCAATATCCTTATACTCAGTTGAGAAATCACGGCTTAGGCGAATATAAATCGGAATCAATTTACGATAACGTTCAAATGTTTCTTCATTTGGCTGATAACGATGCTCTTTGCCAAGGTACTTTTTAATATCGGCTAAATCATCTTCCATGCCCAACGCCATTTTAGCTAGGAACATGGCTGCCAGGCTGCCGCTTTCATACGATTCCGGAATCGTAATGTCATTTTCAAAAATATCGGCCATCATTTGGGTCCAAAGCTTTGAACGGGCAAACCCTCCGGCAGCCAAAACAGCTTTGGGTTCTCCAGAAACTTCTTTCAACGCCAACGAAACAGAATAGAGATTATACATAATGCCTTCCATCACGGCTCGAATCATATGGGCCCGGGTATGTTTCCGATTAAGGCCGAAGAACGATCCGCGGGCGTTGGCATCCCACAGTGGTGCCCGTTCACCACCTAGATAGGGATGAAAGATCAATCCATCCGCCCCGGCAGGAACGGTCGCCGCAATTTTCGAAAGCATATCATAGGAATCGATATCCAGGAGCTTTGCGGCTTCCTGCTCGGCGCCGAATAGGGAATCATGTGCCCAGTTTAAAATGATACCGCCATTATTAATTGGGCCACCGACCAAATACTTCCCTTTCATAATTGGGTAACAATAAAGCCTTGCTTTTGGGTCAATTCGAGGTTGGTCAACAAACGTCCGCACGGCAGCCGAGGTTCCGATGTTGATCGCAAGGACACCGGTATCAATAGCGCCGACCCCGATCGTTGATAATGCGCCGTCCGTCGCGCCCATGACAAAGTAAACATCGTCATCAATGCCCATTACTTTAGCATATTCAGAATGAATCCCGCGAAATTTATTCGTAATATTAACTAATTCAGGCAACTGACTCTTCTTAACGCCGGTTTCTTTCAGTGCCACGTCGTCCCACTGGGCTGTTTTCATGTTCAAAAGTCCGGTGGCAGCAGCCATCGATACCTCTTCCTTTAAAGTGCCGGTATAACGCCAGATAATATATTCTTTAATGCCTACCCAGTAAGCTGCTTTTTTATAAAGATCCGGTTTTTCATTTTTAAGCCAAAGTAATTTGTAAAATGGCCCCATCGGGTGTATTGGCAACCCGGTCCGCTTATAGATCTCCATACCGCGACCATTTTGTTTATATTCAGCAGCGTATCTTTCGGCACGGTTATCTGCCCATGTCATTGTTCGCATTAACGGCTTATAGTTCTCATCCAATGCAATCAGACTATGTTGTTGAGCCGACCACGAAATAGCGACAACCTTGCCATCGGTAAGCTGAGATTGTGACACAACTTCCTGAATAGCGGACAGCGTTGCGTTAAAAATTTCATCCGGATCTTCCTCTGCCATATCCGGTGTATCTTGATAAAGTGTGTATCCCTTATTTGCTTTTGCGTAGATTCTGCCATCGGTATCGTAAAGCAATGCTTTCGTACTGGTGGTTCCCACGTCAATTCCAATAATATAATCCATAATTAAAATCTCCGTTCTCACGATAACTAATATACCAGTAGCTTAAATCAAATATATCAGTTTGTCAATAGCGCTTTCATTACCGTCTGTATGCGGAAATAATCCGATTGGATCTCACATATTCTCCCATTATTTATTTGTCTGGGAAGAGCCGGTTCGTGGCAACTTCTCTACAAAAAAAGATTGCATGATCTGGGTTAACTTCAGGCCATGCAATCTTCTCAAAACAAGGATTAGTCGTCTAACGTATGGGTCAATTCTCGAACCGGTCGTTTGCCGGCAACGATGTCTTTAACATCTCCAACACACTTTTCACCCATTCCATGCAGACATTCATATGTGTATGCTGAAGTATGTGGGGTCAAAAGAATGCGATCATTCTTTAAGAATGGATGGTCTTCCTTTACCGGTTCAACTTCCATTGCGTCCGCAGCATAGCCCGACAGTTGACCACTTTCAATCGCATCACTAATTGCTTTTTCTTCAATCAACGCACCGCGGCCGTTATTACAGATATAAGCACCCTTCTTAAGGTTCTTGATTGTTTCAGCGTTAAGCAAGTGGTAGCTGTTATCATCCAAAGAAGCATTCAATGAAATATAATCACATCGCTTTAATAGTGTTTCCAAGTCAACGCGTTCTACGTTATTGTTGGTTAGCCATTCACTGGTAACATGTGGATCCGGATCATTAACCAACACCGGACCGCCGAAAATACTGAAAAGTTCGGCTACTCGACTGCCAATATTGCCACAACCGATAACACCAAACGTTTTACCACTGAATTCATTTCCCATAAATTGGGCACGGTCCTGATAACGGCCGGCACGTTCACGTTCTGATGAAGGGACAACTTGGCGAACCAATGCCATCAAGTTTGCCAGTTCATTTTCGGCAACCGAATTTCGTTCAACTAATTGTGGCACGATTGTGACCTGAGTCCCGTGTTTCTTGGCTTCTTTAACGTCAACATTGTTAAAACCAATTCCGTGACGGGAAATTAATAAGGTTTCATCTTTGTTATCAAAGAAATCTTTATTAAAGAATGGTGTCACACTTGCAATAATAACGTTATAACCATGAAGCTTTTCAGCTAATGACTTTCCGTCAATATCGGTTGGCAGCATGAAACGTTTCACATTTCCAATCTTTTCAAGTTCCTGCCAATGCTCTTTAAATACTTGTCCAAAACTGCTTGAGTTAACAACCGCGATGTTATATTCCATCTCAAGTTCTCCTTTGAAAATTTATTATTTGCTTACACTGATATACTAGTTCTTTATGATTAGGATGTCAAAATCTTTTTAAAGTCTTCAAGAAGCCTACTTTAAGTCCACCTTGACGCTATAACTGGACGTTAAACCGGCACTGGTATGATGGTTTCCTTCTTTTTCGCCAAGTTCAACCAAATCACCGTAGACATCCGGTAATCCGTTAAAGGGTTCAATACACAGAAATGGTGCGTTTGCCCCCTCTTTGGTCCAGAGTGTGACATGCTCAAAATCCGACACGTCAACCGTTACAGAATGTGATGTGTCAGTTTCCGAATAAAGTTTAACAGACTTGATGCCCGTGCTCTTAATAATCAAAAGTCCCTTTTCAAACATCTGGTGGTCAAGTTTCACAACACCGTTTGCATAGTTGGGTAATACCTCTATGTTCCCGGAACGATATGGATTCGGCTTTTTGACAATTTCATAAGTCTCCAGCTGATGATTGACAGGCTGAATAGCTAAACGATAATCATCAAATGCCCCTTCTCCGTTAATGGGAACATTGAATGCAGGATGGTACCCCAGTGAGTATGACAAGTCTTCAACACCGTCATTCTTAACATTAAAATGAACAGCCAATCCCGTTTCACTGAGACTAAAAGTTACCCGAAGCTTGAAAACGAATGGATAATAGGCCTTTGTGGCTTCATTTGCAACCAATAATAACGAAACCTGGTCAGTCGTTTTATCAACGACTTCAAAATCCGCGTCCCCGGCAAAACCATGTTGAGGCATCTCGTATTTTTGGCCGGCAACCAAATAAGCATCATCATTTGAACGTCCAATTGCAGGAAAGAGAATCGGGGCGTGTTTGGGCCATAAATCGTTATTCCAGATATAATCAAAACTCTCTGATCGATTAATCAAATGCGTCAATTGTGCACCATGCTCATTGATATCGGCAGTAAAATAGTCATTCTTAATCGTCTGCATACTCTCAGCTCCTAGTCCTGATCAAAGAAGCCGAATTGATCGTGTGCATTGTTATAAGAAATGTCTTCAACAATTTTACCCAAATAATCTTCATCTTCAGGTACCTGCCCACGAGCTGCCCATTCACCGATCACGTTGCAAAGAACCCGTCGGAAATATTCATGACGTGGATAAGAAAGGAAGCTCCGCGAATCCGTCAGCATACCGACAAAGTTGGGCAGTAGGCTTTGTTCAGCCATAATGGTCAACTGGCGTTTCATCCCATCAAAGGTGTCATTAAACCACCAAGCTGCTCCTAACTGAAGCTTTTGAACACCATCCTGTTGAAAATCACCCATACCGGTAGCCAATTGCATCCAGTCATTAGGGTTCAATGAATAGAAAATAGCGCGCGGAATGTCATTTTTGGTCTGCATATTAATCAACAACTTCATGAATTCCTGTCCAAGATCAGCTTGGGTACCCATAGAATCAAAACCGCCATCCGGACCATATTGCTTAAACATTGGTTTGTTTGCATTTCGAGTAGCATTCATATGAAATTGCATTGTCCAGCCGAATTCTTTGTTAAGTTTCATCAGTGATTCAACCAGCATTGTTTGATACTGGTTAACTTCTTTATCCGTTAATGGTTGATTATCACGTGCCTTTTCAATAATGGCATCCATTTCGCCTTTGCTTGCCGGCACAAAATGAAAGAAGTTCAGCCCATGATCGGACAAACGTCCACCGAGGCTTCTGAAGTATTCGAAGCGTTGCTTGAGGGCAGCGACTAATGTATCGAATGATGTAATATCAACACCGGAAACCTCAGAAAGCTGTTTCAAATAATCGTTATAACTGTCGGCAGTCAAGTTAAAAGCCTTGTCTGGGCGCATAGCCGGTAAAACTTTAAAGCCATTTTGCGATTCTTCCTGCTTTAAAAGCTTGTGATATTTCAAATCCGATGCAGGATCATCCGTTGTGCAGACAACTTGAACATGAGAGTTTCTAATTAAGCTACGCGGCTTAAAATCATCCGATTTCAATATATCATTTGCTTTTTTCCAGATTGCCGGTGCACTCTTACGATTAAAGACATCGTCAATACCGAAGAAACGGCGGAGTTCCAAATGGGTCCATTCATACAATGGATTTCCGATTGCCTTTTCAATAGTACCGGCCCACGCCATAAATTTGTCATAATCCTCACCGTCTCCGGTTATGAGTCTTTCAGGAACACCGTTGGCCCGCATTAAACGCCATTTGTAATGATCACCGAATCCATTCTGATAAATCCAAATTTGAGTAATATTTTCATAATTTTTGTTTTCATAGATCTCTTTTGGATCCAAATGACAATGAAAATCAATGATCGGCATTTTAGATGCATGATCATGAAACAATTTTTTAGCCATTGGGGTCGTTAATAAAAAGTCATCATTTAATAAAGTCAAAATCCAAGTCTCCCTTATCTTCTAGTCGACGTTTTTTGCGTATTTTGCCAATGCTTCTGCCAATGTCTTACGAACGGCACCGGTACCACTGATTTGTGAGGCAAAGTAAGCTTCTACTTTTTCACCCAAACCAATGGCATACAGATCATGACCAAAGATGGACTTATTAGACAAAATATCCTTCAAATGTGCATGCACATCTGTCTTGTCGCCCAGTTTGATATCACTCACTTTTGGCTGCAACTCACTCAACAAAGGATCCGGACTTGGTGTAAAGGTCTTGCCTTGATCATCAACGGCCATCAAGTAACGGCACCAAGTAGCCAAAACCAATGGAATAAAGTTCAGATCAGCCGGTTGACGCTTAGGATCATCAATGTAATGTTGGATGGTCACCCCATAACGAACAGCCAACTTCTGTGACGTATCGGAAGCAATTCGTTGTGGCATATCCGGAATATATGGATTCGGCAAACGTTTGTTAACCAATTGGTCGATAAACTTCTTTGGGTTGATCACTTTTGGATCGGTAACAACCGGCAATCCCTCAACGTAGCCGATTTGCTTGATCAGGTTCAGCATGTCAGGATCACTGACCTCTTTAGCGATTGAGTTAAAGCCAAGTAAACTACCATTAACGGCCAAGGCAGTATGCAATGGGTTCAAGCAGGTCGTCACCTTCATTTCATCCGCATCATTCACCGTATCCCGATCAGTTAGAATAACACCGGCCTTGTCCAAAGCCGGACGGCCATTCGGAAAATCGTCTTCAACGACCAAATAATGCGTCTCCTCGGTATTGGTAAAAGCTGCAATATTGGTATGACCAGGCGTATGAAGAATTTGATAATCTTCAAAACCGTCCTTTTTCAATTGATCCGAAACCGTGTCAGAGGGATTTGGTGTGATCCGATCAATCATTGAAAGTGGAAAACTAATGGTTTGATCATCCTTTAAATAGTCGACAAATTCAGCCGGTACCAAACCATTCTTAGCCCAACCATCCGCAATAGTCAGCACACTCTTTTGAAGCCGTTCGCCATTTTGGGAGAAGTTATCGGTACTTAAAAGGGCCATTGGATATTTGCCAGCCTTAAAACGGGCAAACATCAAAGCCGTTAAGCTGGCCATGTTGTTTTTGGGTGCCTTGGGACCATTCTTGATATCATCCTGAATAGCCGGTAATAAATTGCCTTCGGTATCCCAAAGGTTATAACCCTTTTCGGTAATTGAGAAGGTTGCTAACTGTAAAGCCGGATTTTCAAAAATCTTGAATAATTTATCCCATTCTGCCTGATGATCGGCTGCAAAGAACAATGAGTCGGCAACCGAGGCAAAGAGTTCCTTCTCGAATTTGCCATCTTCGTGAGTGATCACTCGTAAAATTCGATCATTATATTGCTTATAAACACCTTCGACAACGTCTGGATCATGGGTTTCAGCAACCACCACCCCGGCATCCAAATCACCGGATTCAAGCAAACGATCAGCAATTGCCGCGTGAAAGGCCCTAAACAAGTTGCCGCCACCAAAGTGAACCCAGCGAGTGGCACCGGTCTTTTGAGTGATGTCGTAACTCGGGACCTTAATGCCGGCATCGGTAAATGCTTTTTTATCAGTTAAGTAATTGTCAGTAATTTTTACCATGAACAAATCCTCCTAAAATAGTCTCGGATCAGCGTTTTCAACAAAATATTTCGAAACTGATACACAAGTCTACTGAATCCGTTTTCAATATCATTATATTCTGATATATCAGATTGTCAATACCCTAGTTTTTACAATACTTTACGTTAACTTTTGAACAAGTTTATGCTACTATTAAACTCGTATGAAAAGGAGCAAAAACCTATGATGGATAACATGCGAAGCGATGCTTACAACGAAATTAAATATAGAATCATTCATTTTGACTACATCCCTGGACAAAAGATTTCCGAAAAGACAATTTCTTCGGAACTTGATCTTGGAAGAACGCCCGTCAGAGAGGCGATTATCCGAATTGAACGTGAGGGCCTTATTGAAGTGATACCTCAGAGCGGTACCTACATCACCCGAATTGATATGGCAGATGCCAAGGATGCCCGCTTTGTTCGAAACTGTATTGAACCCAGTATCATGGTGGATGCCGCCGTTAAAATGACCGATAATGCAAAGAATGTTCTAGAAGATAATTTAAGGGCACAAACCAAAACAGCCATGAACAATGAACCCGATAATTTTTTTGATCTGGATCAGGACTTTCATCATGAATTTTATAAAATTGTTCATAAAGATACCGTTTGGCAATGGTTGCAAATCAATAATACCCAACTTAATCGTTTCCGCAGATTACGGTTAAAAGAAAGCGAACTTAACTGGAGCACCCTGCTTGATCAGCATCAACGAATCTTCGATGCCGTGTTAAATCAAAATATCGATGACCTCACATTTTTGGTCACACAACATCTTCATTTGATGCTTCTGGAAAAACAAAAAGTCTTGAATGCTTATCCGGATTATTTTAAGAATTATGAAGAAACTTCAAAAAACTAAAGATACAGTAAAAGAGATGTCACTCATTTATGGGTAACATCTCTTTTTAAGCTTAAAAAGCATTTCTTATCGTTATTCTTTGATTAATTATTTGGTGTTGCAGTGACATTTGAATCCTTCTTTGTCGTCTCACCAGTTTTATCATCATCTTTAAGCATATGATATTTCTTTTCGAAATGGATCATACAGAATCCGGCAATACCGAATACCAGAACAATTCCAACAAATCCCCACATTGTCATTTTAATCGTTGTTGGCAATACAAGAAGTGGTGTCACCATGGCAAGTAGGCCACAAAGAAATCTTGAAACGCCATTAATAAACCCTTGAATGCTTGCCCGAATTTCTTCAGGGAATGATTCCTGTGTCCAAACCTTGTAAATTGCTTCTCCGGAAAGCATGCTACCAACACCCCAAATCAGCATAAATGCAACGATTAGGGCAATTGATTCACTACCAAAGACCGCTAATCCAGCCATTGCTACCAGTGCAAAGACAACCCCAATCGCAAACCATGTGTTTCGTTTGGCAGAACCTGCAATGGTTACATATAATCCCAAAATAAACAGTGCAGCAATGTGAAGTCCCAAGCCAATCCCAGTAGAAAGCGTCTGGGAAGCCCCTGCTTTAACGAACATAAATGTCGTAAACTGCCCAAATGTATTCGCTACGAAATTCCAGAAAATATAGTAAATAGAAATAGCAGCAAATAATTTCATGTAAACTTTACGTCGGGGACTCTTGAAAAGAACCTGTGTCATAGAAACCTTAACTTTTTCTTCCTGCTTACTTTCACGCTGAGCCAATCTTTCTGCAGCTTCTTTATGCAGTACTTTAATCCCTTTGGAAAGGGTACGCCAAACCCAAAGAATTAACGCAACGATGGCAAAGAATCCGAAAACAATTCGACCACCCGTGACACTCATCGTTGAAACAACGAAGGCAGCACCGGTTGAAACAAATTGACCGGCTTGCCAAAAGATCTGGGTTGATGCCACCATTTGTGAAGCCATTTCCTGGTTTGGTGCATCCCTTGAGATCACCGTTAATGAAACCGGCAAGTCTGTCCCTGAGGCGATACCACAGATAACCGTTCCGATCAGTAACATCCAGTAGCCGTTCGCAAAGACACAGACTCCGGCGCCAAGCGCATACAGAAAGTTAACCCAGTCAAAGATTCCAACAATACCGACTTTATCAGCAAAACGACTGCCGAAGATTGATCCAAATGCGATTGCAAACGTCAAAGCACCGGAAATAACGCCCACCTGACCATTAGTTAAGTGTAATCCAAGCTGCCAAACTGTAATTGTACTTGCCAATCCAACAATAATACCTGATCCAAGCATTGATCCCAACCCTGCAGCTATAGTTAGGTTCCAATAGCGCCCATATTTTTTCATAAGTTCTTCTCCTTTTTATTAAACGTGGAGCTGTTTTGACCTTAACAACTCATATGAAATTTGGTATTTTCCTGATGATAAAGTAACCCTATTTTCGGTAGACAGGTCACCACTCAGCTGATTCCCATCGATATCTTGGATCACAACGGTCTGGCTACCCTTTTCCAAATCAATAACAGCTTCTGTATTCATTGGGATATCAACGTTGATTTGAACATGTCGGTTTTCCCGTTTATATTTTGCTTTGATAATGCCCCGGGAAGATGGTGTAGTCACTCGAAGATAAGAAAGGTTTCCAGGACGGATTTTAATCCGAAATGTTTCAAAACCTGGTTTAATCGGATTAATACCCATAATCCCCTGAACAATGGTTAAACCGGGGGTGGCACCCCAAGGATGGGACAGTGTTAAATTCGGTTTATAAGCATTGCTCCATGCCTCAGGTGCAATCGTTGCATTTAATTGATCCAAAATAGCAGCAAATGTTTTCTTATCTTTTCGATTATCATCATTGGTTAACAATGTGATCGCGTCATTTGCATGTCCGGAATCAATTAATCCCTTCAACATAAAGTAAATAAAGTAAACACTCCCAATAAATTCACCATCGTTGGCAACAAATTTACTGATTTTATCTGCCATATTCTGGCCATCGTACACGCCATAACATAAAGCATAGGCGGAAGCATGATGAGATGTGTGTTTATTTACCGACAAATCCTTATTTAAAGAATCATAAAATCTACCGGTTTGTGGATCATATAGTTTGTCGATTAACTGCTGTTTAATCCGATTTGCACGTTGTTCGTAAAACCGGACATCGTTTGGATGATTGGTGACTTTGGCAATTTTGCTCATCATTCGATAAGTCCCAAAGTAGATGGCATTAAAGGGTGTATTATATTCTCCTTCTACAAAGCCATCCCGCTCGCGAATCGGCCAATCAATCAGGCCATCATTGGTTACTAAGCCAACCTGTTCGTCAAAGTTGTCAATGCCTTTACCGTTTCGCAGTGTTCCCATGAAATCATGCGCCGCACCGTCAAAACTATCGGCACCTTTCCCCCGGTTGAATTTAACTTTTAAATCATCGTAACGATCATGAAGCAACTCATCGTTTCCTGTATACAAATAATCCAGCCACGCCATTTCAACATTGAACAATTTATAATCTTCTGGCCAAGTCGGATTATCAATGAGGTAATCCAATGAATGTCTGCCTAATGAGTAATGAGATGAGACAACATAACTGGTGTTGCCGTTAACAAGCAAATCTCCTTCATACGGTCGACGCTCACGGGCTTGGGAATCAACGAAAACATCCTGATTAGTTGCCTTAATCGAATATTTGGATAACTCATATTCACGATTCAGCAGGTCATTATCACTTTCAAATGAACTTTCGGTTTCAGAAAACGCCTGTTCCATTGCCCAACCGTTAATATCATTAAGCTTTAAGTCCCCTTTAAAACCAACCAGCTCAATATATCGATAATTTTTCATCTGTAATGTTGTAAATGAATTCTCACCTTGAACCAGCGTCCAATTCTCAACATAATCAGGTCCACACGCCAAGTGGTGACGGACATGGCCATCATCTTTTAACTGTTCACCCATCAAAACGGTCACCCGTTGTAACAATTGACTGTCTAAATGAACGTTTACGCCGCCAATAATTTCTTTTCCCAAATCAATCAGATAGTTTTGCGGTCCAAGTTTACTAATTTTTTTAGTTGGTTGATGAGAGTCAATTCGAAGTGTGTTTTCGCTTCTATATGGTACCAGTCGTTCGCTGGTATTTACCATGACATTTGGATTAACCCAGGCGTTATCCCAACCGTCATCCTGGAAATTGACGGTCGTCCAATTCTGGGGGTAGTATCGCATATCCACGTTCTCAGAAACCTGTCCGAAGTACAGGCTCCGCATTTTCACACCAAAGTCGCCAAAGGCACTACTGCCATCCAAAGCCTTCCAACTACTGTCAGTGACAATCACTCGTTTCTTTGTTCCATCCGTTCGATAAACATCAAGTTGACACCAAAATGCCTTCCTCATCGAACTGGCGGTTGCCAGAGAACTGATTACATTTTTACCATTTTTAATAAATTCGGTTACATCATACTTGTTATAATAAATGCCTGTTTGATCGGATCCGTCATAATCTGCCTGCGGGCGTGCAGATCCGACACCAACACTTCTGCCATTCATAAACAAATCAAAGCCCTGTGCAAAAAGAGGTTCGTTCCCTCTAGAGAAAGCGGTTATCACTGCAGTATCAATTTCAGCTGAATTCAATGTTATTTGGGGACTGCGAATAAAAGCAACGTTCCCTAATTTAGGCAGCTCCTGATCAACGGTTGACGTCTTCGATGACCATATTCCTTTTGGGCTTTCATTTAATTTATCATCACAAATAAATTTATTGGGTTCCGAAAAGTCACTGATGTTTCCATGATTATCTTTTATTCGAACCTGCCAATAATACAATTCTCCTGCCTGCAGCAAAGAAGACAATTGTGCCAACTTAACAGCTGTATTATTGGTAACTGCTACCCAACCACTGTTAAACAAATACGTTTGATTGGCTAATTCATGCAACCGTTTTGAAACGACAATTTGAAAGGCTGTTTGATAGCTGTTGGAAAGACGACTATGGTCCCACCAGCTAAAAACCGGTGACTGTTCAACGTTATATGCAAACGATAATAAATTGACGTTTAAATGTGTCGGCATTAGTAATTTTTGATCTGTATCAACCATTTATTTATTCCTTTCCAAATCATCTTCCGGCCAAACATCGTCATAAGATACCCCGGTCAATTCTTTCACCGTCTCAGCAACCTCTGGTTTAACATCTTTCTTTTGGCCGCCATTTCTCAAACGGACGATTTCCTGGAGAACAATTTGATGAGTACGTTTATCAAGTTTGAATGTCAAAGCCACCAGCAGTGCAATAAGCACCAAGCCACCGGTTCCAAATAACAAAATGTTTGCAATTGCATGCTGAGTAGCTAAAGATTGAGTAGCTGCATTTTTCGTAAAACCACTGCCATCAAGTACAAAGCCGACTGCAATTGTTGCTACTGCCACCGTTGATTTCCGAGTAAAACTCATCACTGCGGCAAAAATACCGGCTCGGCGACGCTTCGTCACAATTTCGTCTAAATCGGGAATAAACGGAAAAACATTCCAAGGCGTAAACTCCAAGGTTGCTCGGCCGATTTGATAAAACAATGACACGAAGAAGAGTAACAAGATCGTATGGGAAGTAATATGAAGTTGGAAAATCAAATAATATCCAACCAGCATTAACAGCATTAACCCATAGCCAACCTCATACAAAAACTTCGGCCCAAATTTAACCATGCCAAAACCTGCTACGATTGTGACCAATAAGCCGATCAGGGATAACGACAGCATGTTAGCCGCTACGGTTGCGGAAAGTCCCAGACAATAAATACAGAAATAAGCAAAGACCGTATTGAATGTATCCTTACCCGTGAAAGAAAACAGGTAGATCAGCAAATGCTTTCTAAAGCTCTTAATCCGTAACGTCGATCCATAGTCTTTAAGCAAACCCCAAATTCGTTGAAACACAGAACCATGATTAACAGAATCCTTTTCCAGTTCCTTTTTCATTTCTTCTGTAACCGGTTTTTCCCAAGTGACTGCGTAACAAACATAAACTCCGATGGCAAAAATAATAGCGAATAACGTACCGTTTACTAAGAAAGGCATCGGACTATGTTGTCCTAAAATAGCAAATAGTTGTCCGGGAATAAAGGTTGCAAGGAAGGTCGCACCTGCCGAAATGAACATTCTGGCCGAAGATAATTTTGTCCGCTGATTATAATCATCTGTCATTTCGTTTGGAAGTGTTTCATACGGAATCATCATGGCACTTGAGATAACCTCAAAGACCATGTACGTTGCAAAATAATACCAATAATTCATCCCGGCAATCCAAAGTGTAATGTACAGCAGCATCAGTGGCGACCCAATTAGCAGAAAGAAATGACGACGGCCAAATCGTTGCCCCAGCTTAGTTTTATAGAAGTTATCAGTTAGACTCCCCATCAATAAGCTACATATTGCATCAGCTACTCTGGCTGCACCAATAATTGAAGCCCCTTCAACAGCCGTAAGATTACAATACGATGTATAGAAGAACAGCATCCATGCCCCAATGATTGTCATTGAGCCACCACCAACAAAATCAACAATGCCATAGCCTATACCACGCCAAATGGTTATTTTACGTGGTGTATAAACTCTGTTTTGTTTCTGCATTTCTTTTATCTCCAATCTTTTATTTGATTATAAGGAAACATCAAATGATTCATAGCACCTCCAACTTGTTATCTGATATATCATTGCCTTTTAAGGATAACTTGTGAAATTAAAAAGGACAAGAAACCGTTTCCAACATTTTGCCTCTCCTTTACATATCCATAAGGAACGCCTACCGTGCCAGGGGTTACAATTAAATCGTATTTTAAGACTGTCAAAATAAAATATGTAGATTTGATACTATTGGTAAGTAAATATGAGCTTGATTTCACAAATATATTCAATTTTAGTAAAAAGTGGATTATTACTTTAATGTTTTACTTTAGTTTTCTCGTACTAAGTAAAACATTGTTATATCAACTGTCAAGCATGGCATTCTTCTAAATAGCCAAAAATTTGTTTAACATAAATATCGCCTCATTTTCATCACTGACATATTACTTTTAAATAATTAGTTAATACACAAAAACAGCAGTTTACAGGTCTCAATACTTGACCATTAAACTGCTGCTTGATTAGTTGGACATAAATCTTCATCGATTACTTCCAGGCGTTTTCTGATAATAGCCCATGTATTTCCTGTAAAAAAAGGCTTTGTTGCGAATTCCAACCCGTTTCATCACTTCGGAAACCGGCAATGCGGTCGAAGTCAGGAGTATATGAGCATTTAACATTCGCTGCTTATTCAGAGTTTCTGAAAAGGTCGTTCCGGTTTCTCGTTTGAATACGTTGCTAAGATAATTACGATTATATTTATATTTAACGGCCAATTTTTCAAGGGATACCGTTTGAAAATCACTATCAATATCTTGCAAAATTTCCAAAACTAGTTGCTGTGATTTTGAAGCCGGCTTTTTAACCTTAACATGGTAATTTCGGACTAATTGGGCAATTAGTATTGACATATAGCCACTAATCATCGTATCTGCGAACTGTCTTTGGAGATAGTACTCATCAATAATTCGATCTAACGTATCCTGAACTTCATCAACTTGGGCATGAGAAAACAACAAGTGATGAATATCCCCTCTTCCACCAAGCTTCCGATCCAATAGAAATTCATAAAAAACACTTTGACTACTTCTTAATCCATTCAATAATTCCAAGTTAATATCCCGATCACGAAAAAGAATATTAATAAGCAAATCATTTGTCCCAAGGTACCCGATCGAATGGCGACTGCCAATATCCATTAAAAGAATATCCCCGGTATCCAGATGAACCTTCTCACCATCCACAACCTCATCACAGGACCCCCGAAGCATATAATTGATCTCAAAGAATGTGTGAGAATGTTCCGGATAAGGCGCATAACGATTATGCTTACTCACGTATATTCGCTTATTCCTGAAAAAATGGTCGTTCAAAACCGGTGCATGGTCTTTCTCTGATAAAGCAGGATCAAAAGCATCGATTGGGATGTCATCATGAACTTCAAAACTTTTTAACTGTTCTTTTTCAACCGGCGTTGTCTTCATTAATTTATTTAATATGGCATCAAGCATTGTGGTATCTCCAATCACACTAATAATAAAGCTAGTATAAAGGCTTTTTTGTGTAAACGCTAACATATAATACAATCCTTTTTGGATTAACACTTTTGATGACCCCAAAATGAAGCTAAGACAAAAGTCAGCTTTTGCTCGATAGTAATCGTGGTGACATTAAAAAGAGCCAAGACAAAATTACTTTTGTCTCAGCCCTACTTAAAATCTATTTTTTATTTTAGATCATTACTTTTTCATATCCATTGCATGGCCACCAAATCCGTGACGCAATGCTGAAACAACTTTACCGGTAAAGGTATCTTGTTCCATTGAACGGTTACGTGCAAATAATGAGTCAGTAATAACCGGAACCGGAATACCTTGCTTGAGGGCTTCTTGAACAGTCCACTTTCCTTCGCCTGATGAGAACATTTTACCGCTGATCTCATCCAGGTTAGCATCTTTAGCAAAGGCTTCTTGAGCTAATTCCATGAGCCAGCCACGAATAACTGAACCATTTACCCAAACTTTGGCAACAGCTTCGTTATCATAGTCATAAGGACTGTGATCCAAAACATCGTAGCCTTCACCGATAGCTTCCATCATACCGTATTCGATACCGTTATGAACCATCTTCAAATAGTGACCTGAGCCTGGTTTGCCGGTGTAAAGATAACCATCTTTTTGTGAAATACCTTCAAATAATGGTTTCAAATGTTCGAATGCTTCGGCACTGGTACCACCAATCATAAAGTTACCACCGTTCAAGGCACCATTTTTACCGCCTGAAGTACCGCAGTCGAAGAAGTTAACACCCTTTTCTTCAGCGATTTTCCCATGACGAATTGAATCTTCATAGAATGAGTTACCACCATCAATTAAGTAGTCACCCTTTGAAAGCAAGCCAACAAGTGCTTGAACAGTTGAATCCGTTGGCTTACCAGCTGGAACCATAATCCAAACAGTGCGAGGTGCATCCAATTTGTTGACAAGATCTTCATTGCTTGAAGCTGGTGTTGCCCCGGCTTCTTGAGCAAGTTTGATGTTATCTTCATTTAAATCAAACGCAACAACTTCGTTTCCGTTACGGATCATGTTCTTAACAAGATTAAGACCCATTTTTCCGAGACCAATCATACCAATTTGCATAAGTAATCGTACCTCTTTCGTCTAATATACTAGTTTCTTATTACCCTTTACGAGAATTATTATATAATCTGAAAAGAATTTTCGCAAGTGTTATGCGTAAATTTTTTTCATAATTTTCGATAATTGTGTAAATTCATTTTAAAAAAGATCGTTGAAGCCCACAAATCAATATTTATAAATGATATTTCAGCATAATAACAATGTAAATTTTTTTATGAATTAATGTAAATGTTTTACAAAGTTTACCCGCTTTTTCCGCCACCATTCCGAAATAGCCAATAATGCCATCCCTAAGATACTAATTAACATCCCAACTCCCAATCCTCTGATGTGGTAGTTAAATGCCAAATGGTGTTTACCAGGTGACAGTTCGGCTCCTACTAGTCCATCTGCAACTTTAATCACTTTATGAGGTTTCCCATCGACCGAAAGCTTCCATCCCTTATCATACGGGAAACTCATTAGCAATGTCCGATCCCTTTTAGAAACTTGAACTGTCCCCCGAAAATGTCCACCATGTTTGTTAATGTCCCTTGCATCCCTTAACTCAAACTGATGATTTTTAGATTGTGCGACAACTGATTCAAATTCCTTCAAATCAATTCCCATTGCAATTTTCGGTACCACAGGCAAAGGCTTGGTAGATTGAACCCGAATAGTAGCCGTTTGACCCTTTAGTAAATAACCAATCGGAATCATTTCTGTCCCAAGCCCACTATAGGTATTGGAAAGCTTGGCACCATTTACCCAAATAGCCACATGGTATAACCTGACTTTAGGAATATAAATGTAGTGCGGACCACTTGTATTGGCTTGGAGCTGCATTTCATAATGGTAGTTACTGCGTACGACTGCCTGTTTATATTTAGTAATGGTCGGCCGGTAGAGGTATCGACCCTTGTTCCCAGCCTCAGCCTGAACCAAAGCATTAAGATTGTTAAAGATCTGATCACGTTTATATGTTACATGTTGAATTTGATTATTCGTCATAAATCCAAGTTGAGCTGCGTTTTTTCTCACAAGTAATTTCTGTGAGTGCTTTCCAATAACATAATAATATTTAATGCCAAATAAATGATTGGTAATGACCGAACCGCCCAGCATATCAATTCGTCGAATATTGCGGCTTGAAAAGCCAAGGCTGGCCAACACATGATGCGTATGGGAATTTAATGTCGAACTATATGAACTAATGCCATGATTTTCAAAGAGTAACGAATCATTGTATCCACTATAGGGAACTTGATAAATATTTCGATACGGCTGATCCATGATCAACAGCCGATAAAATTTGTTTTGTGTCAATTTCAACTGACGAACATGGTGAATTGCCTGCTCGGATTGTTGGTACCGCTTTTCAAATTGCTGTTGATTGACGAATGGTGCGTCCATCGTTGCAACAAAGAAGTTCATCATTAATTCAAAAATCAAAATCCCCGATAAAACAACCCTGCTTGAAGGTTTGCGGTTGGTTAACGATACAATTGCCACGACTGTTAGAATCAAGAACCCCATAGCTAATACATAAATGAAATTATTAACAGAAAGCTGTGGCGTTGAAAATTCAAATTGGGTTAGTCTTTTGCCAAAGATGTTTGCCCAGATATAACCAACTGAAATCGCCACGCCGAGTGCAACAGCCGAGAATACCACGACTCTGGTTTCCTTAAAAATCCCTTTCAAATAACCCTCATATGCAACCATAATCAATGCAAAACTAAACAGAAAGACCATTCGAAACGGAAACCCAGCCGGGCGCTGGAAAAGGTGCCAAATTGTATTTAACGGAAGCAGCCACATTCCCAAAAGGATGCTGCCAAGTAAAAATGCAGAAGCTTGTTTATCCCGACTGGAAACCGCTTTAGAGAAAAAGTACACTATGCCAAGAATAATAAAGACTGATCCTGTAAACATACTCGGATTATGAAACAGCCGACCTGCAAAATCATTTCCACCAAATCCTAGATTAACAGTAAAGCTTGGCCCAAATGTTCCCTTCAGAATAAAATTCCGGAAATGGATATCCTTTTTCCCAGTGGACATCATTGAAATTGCGGTTGGAATCAGAACTACCGCAGCCAGCATGCCGGAAAGCACCGAATACCACAGGAAACGTCCAATCTTATTCACCTGACTTTTTAAATATAAGGTAAATGTCATCTTGTTTGGTTGATTTTTAGTCATCAAATAAACAAAATAAATCATGCTGAATATACAAATAATATAACCCATGTAGTAGTTAGTCATAATAATTGCAGTTAATCCGAAGACATAAAGCCAGACCTTGTTTTGCTTATAAAGCTTTTCAAGCCCATAAATCATAATTGGCAGAAGTATTAGGGAATCCAACCACATCAGGTCATAGAAATACATCGAAACAAAACCGCATAGCCCATAAGCCAAGCCACCACAAATCGCCATAAAATCATACCGTTGATATTTATGGCCCAAAAAGGTACTCATTGAAATGCTGCAAAGTATGATCTTTGCCCAAATAATCAAATCAATTGCAATAGGTAATTGAGACGGATCAAAGAAAATCACAATCAAATTAAGCGGGCTTAACAAGTAATACGCATAGACAGGTATTAGGCTGTCACCAATCGAGATCAGAAACGAGTAGCTGGAAAATGAAAGATGTATTAATTGCCGCCTTAATTCGGCAAAAAACTGTAGGTATTGTGTCGAAAGATCGCTAATCAATAAATTTCTGGATCCAAAGGGTGCAATACTGATGATTGTAAATAAAAGACTCACTACAATAATAGGCAGTAAGATTGAAATGATGTCATACCTCATGCGAGGATGTTTTCGAGTTCCCTTTAACATAACTTATAATCTCTCCAAATATCACTTTTTTATTTAATACACTTATCTTCCCTTTTTTAAACCAAAATCCTACTTAGTATAACCTACTCAAATTTTATATACGCAAAAATAAGTATTTTTTTACCAACAATTATTAATTTGGTTCAAATATTACGCTTAACCACCTTAACTTGTAATATTCGGCCTAATTTTTTGGTTTTCGATTGCTTTTTTACTGTTTTTCCGGTGATTAACGAGAAAAAGAAACCTTCTTTTTCTCATTTTAGTTTCCGAACATTGCCATTGGTTCGCGTTATATCAATAACCAATAGGTGTGAAGAAAGTGTGAAATTGATGTTTAATATTTATGAAACAATCTTGAGACTGTTATGTAGCATTCTTCTCTTATACTATTCCTTGTAGTTTTAAAGGAGGACTATTCGATGACTCTTAATTTTAAAAAAATAGCCGGCCTGTTTATGGGTGCCCTGGCAGCTTTCACTATTTGCACTTCCGTAAGTGCAAGCAAAACAAAAATTGCCGATGTTTCTCAATATCAGGGAAATATTAATTGGAGCAAGGCATCCAAGGATCTGAAATATGCCATTATCCGGGTGCAACATGGTGATACCGGTGATGCCGATTTTCGGATCGACTCGAAACGTAACATCAACGCTTCAGGTGCTAAAAAGTACGGCATTCCATTTGGTCAGTACGGATACGCAGAATTCAGCAGCGTTGCCGATGCAAAAAAAGAAGCGAAAGACTTTTATAATCGTTCCAATGCCAGTGCCAGATTCTATGTATTAGACAACGAGCACAGAAAAGGCAAAGGCTCCGAACAGTCCTACGTCAACGCATGGTTAAGCCAAATGAGAAAATTAACCAACAAACCGTTAATTTATTACTCATATGATAACTATGTTGCCGTTCACAAAATTAATTATTCAAAATTCGATGGTTCATGGATTGCCAATTATTCTAAGAAGCCAACCGCTTCCGCCGATCTTTGGCAGTATACATCCAAAGGACGTGTCAGCGGCATTAGTGGAAACGTCGATTTAAGCAAAGCCATCAATTCTTCAGTTGTTGACTCTTGGTTTAAAGCAACATCCGCTGATACGGCAAAACCAACGTATTATACGTCGGTTCCAGCAGACCAAACAATTACAACTACTCGTCACATTTACGAGTATAAAGATGCTAATTTTCAAAGTCGAATAACTAAGCTGGCTTCCGGAAAAAGCCTTCCGGTTAAAGCTATTACTCGTTCGAACAGCGGTGCTTACAGGTTTCAATTAACAAACGGAAACTTCGTAACTGCCAACAAAGCATTTGTCTCAGATTAAATCATAAATATTGCAAATAGAAGGGAATTATTGTCGTGTCTCACAGTCATAGAAATATCAAATCAGCTTTAAAACCATTTTTGTTAATCGTTGCATTGTTCAGTTTCGCAGTTACCGCTTTTTCATTTGCACAAGAAGCAAATGCCGATAGCACAGACGAACCGCATTATTCAACAGTCTACAAGGAAGCCAAAAAGCATTTGGGTACCAGTTATGTTTATGGTGCCGTTGGTCCAACCCACTTTGATTGCTCAGGGTTTACTAAATATGTTTATAAAAAATCTATCGGAAAATCATTACCAAGAACTGCACAAGCACAATATAACGGTACAAAAAAGGTTTCAAAGAAAAATATTCAAAAAGGTGATTTGGTATACTTCGGCTCAAGCAAGTCAAGTATTTCCCATGTTGGCATGTATATAGGCAACGGTCGCATGATTGACTCACAAAATCGTGGTGTTGTGACGGAACAGGTTTATGCACCTTGGTGGCATGTCGTGGGCTTTTCACACCCAACCGACTTATCATACGATGATTAATCTATTAGTCTTATAACATTAAAAGCGGGAATTCAGAAAAATCTGAGTTTCCGCTTTTAATGTTATCTTGGCATTAATATCGATTAAAGTTTAAAAACTGAATTTATCAACAACTTCAAAAGTGACATTTTCATTTGCCTTTAATAATTTAGCAACCGGACACTGATTTAATGCTTCATCAACCATCTGTTGTCCCTGTTGATTATCCAATTTGTTAAAGAAAATCTGACAACGGACAATAAACTTATAGCCAACCGTATCCTTCACAATATCAACACCGGTATGAATAATACTATCAGGTTCAAGTTTGTGCTGACGTTCTACGATACCAATTGTAGCGTTAAAACAGGTACTTAACGCGAAACCAATGAATTGTTCAGGGTTTGTTCCCGGACTGTTTAATAATGAACTGCTGACACCCAGTGCCAAACCTTCATTACCATGAACATAACTTTGACCTACCAATCCATGTTCGTTAACAATTTCAGTATGATAAAGTGATCCATCTACAGCCATATTAAAATCCCTCCAGTTATCTTAAACCAATTCCATACATTGATAAGCTGCACAAAATAACAATTATTTCTGCAGCTCCTGACGCATTTACAACTTAATCTTATGTTATTTACAAATGGAAGTCCATCAAACAGCACTGTAAAATGATAACGCTTACCTTAATGATTAAACTAACTAACCACTTGGATTTTTGATAAACTGGTTAGTAGAACTTTTTTTAAACGGAGGTGAAAATATGAAAACAATCAGCCTTAAATGGCTAGTAACCGGTGCACTTTTAAGTAGTGTCGGAATGAGCTTTATTTGGCCGCTCACCAGTGTTTATTTGCATAATCGCTTGGGTGTTTCGTTAACAACGGTTGGCATTGTCCTATTATTCAACTCGCTGGCAAGCGTCTTGGGAAGCTATATAGGCGGTTACCTATACGACAGGAAGAATCCTTATCACCTGATAGTTGGCGGCGTTATTGCGACTACAGTGACGCTTATTGCACTGATTTTCTTTCATGGCTGGCCCGTATTCGGCTTTCTACTCTTCTTTAACGGTCTGGCTTCTGGATGGAATCTCACAATCGTCAATTCAATTGGAACCAGTATTAAAACGGTCGATAGCCGTTACGTCTTTAACATGCTGTATTTTGCCCAAAATCTAGGCGTTGTTATTGGTACTTCGCTGGTTGGCTACCTTTACAGCATTAGTGTCACGTTGCTCTTTGTCGTTGCAACAAGTTTATTTCTATTCTTTTTACTTGTTGTTTCAACTAAATATAAACCAGCAGCTTCTGTCCAACGCAAGAAAATTGGAGATGGTGTAAAAACAAACTGGTCCAAACAATCCCTTCCACGACCAAACGCCATTGTTTTAACAACCTTTTTCATCTCATTACTGATTATTTGGACGATGTATCAGCAGTGGGTCTCAAACTTATCTGTCTACATGACCACCTTGGGTATTCCGCTTAGAAACTACTCTTTTCTTTGGACAATCAATGCCGGTTTGATTGTTGTCATCCAGCTTTTTATCAACTGGCTTGCCCGAGATCACGAAAATCTGATTGTTCAGATTCTTTTTGGTGTTTCAATGATTGTCCTTTCATTTGTTATGCTCATCTTTGCCAAAAGTTATCCCTTCTTTGTCATATCAATGATTATTTTAACAATTGGTGAGGCATCTACTTTCCCGACTATTCCTGCCTTGGTTAACGCCCTGACTCCCGTTGAGGCAAAAGGAAAGTACCAGGGACTTATTAACGCATGGTCCTCCGCAGGTCGCGCATTGGGACCACTTTTTGGCGGTTTGGTGATTGAATTACAATCATATACATCTTTGTTTATCATCGCAACAATAGCTATTTTGGCTGTCTGGCTGAGTATCATCCTGATTTGGCGTATCTTTCATCACCAGCTCACCTTTTATAGATAAAGGAGAAAATTAATTGATCATTAACCTCTTACTTTGCCTGCTCATTGCGTTATTTGGTGCTTTTATCGGTGTTGTTGCAGAGAGCCACTGGCATTTCCGGCAACTGGATTTTCAGCATTTTACCCGTTACTTACTTGTATCTGGATCAATTTGTTTGATAACGATTGCCATTCTCTTATTTGAATACTTCTCGGCAGCATATTAAAAAAGTCCCTGAGTAGACTGATTCACTACTCAGAGACTCCTTTACTTTTATGGCACAGGCTTAAACTTCTCGATCCTTATTAATCTTACTATGTCTAATGCCATAGCTGAAGTATAAGATTAATCCGATCACAAACCAGATTCCCGATGCAACCCAGGTTTCTGTCGGAAGTTTTGTCAGCATATATAGGCAAAGCAGTGCCGATACAATTGGAAATACAGGATAACCGGGAACTTGGTAACCATGATTATTTTGAATTTCTTTGTTGCGCCTTAACGGAATGATACCAAATGACACAAACAAGAAAGCAATCAACGTTCCGATATTAACCAAATTGGTCAATTGGTCAAGTGGAATAAAACCACCCATAATCGCAATAATAATGGTCACAATTAATAAACTATTACCCGGATTTCCATGTTTATTAAGCTTGCCCAGAAATTGGGGCAATAAGCCATCACGGCCAATCGAATAAATCAATCGGGATGAACTATAAATCATCGTCACCATCATTGTAAACATCCCAGCCAATGCTCCGATTGAAATAATTCCGGCCACCCAATTCAAATTAACAAATTGAAGTGCAAAGGCAACCGGATCGGCTACATTTAACTTGGTATACGAAACCATTCCTGTCAGCACAATTGACACACCAACATATAAAATTGTTGCAACGATTAAAGTTCCGATAATACCGATTGGCATATTCTTCTTGGGATTTTTAACCTCGGCAGCCGAACTGGATACCGCATCAAAACCCAAATAAGCAAAGAATACCGCGGCTGCCCCGCCAAAGACACCACCTTTACTGCTACTCCAACCATATGGTAAAAACGGATGCCAATTTGATGGCTTAACGTAGAATAGTCCGACAACAATAAATAGTAAGATAATGCCGATCTTAACAAATACGATAACATTGTTTACCCGTACCGAAGATCTCATACCGTGGCTCAACATCCAAGAAATCAATAGTACAATAATAATGGCAATAACATTTCCATATGTTCCCGCAGATGGGTTAAATGGTCCGGAAATGGCTGTTGGAAAATTAATGTGAAATCCCTTTAAAAATGATTGGAAGTAAGCCCCCCAGGCACTGGAGACTGCCGCAACGGCCAGTACATATTCCAAAATCAAGGCCCAGCCAAGAACCCAACCGATAATCTCGCCAAAAACCAGGTTACCGTACGAGTAGGCACTTCCGGCGACTGGAAGTGCCGATGCAAATTCGGCATAACACATCGCTGATGTTGAACAAACAACTGCGGCAAAAATGAATGACAGAATAATGCCGGGACCCGCTTTGGTAGCGGCCACAGTTCCCGGAAGAATAAAAATACCGGTACCGATAACGGCACCAATTCCTAATGAAATCAGATCAAGTGCCGACATTGTTTTAATAAACTTTTTATCGGTTTCAAGATAACGATCCAAATTTTCACGCTGGAAAATTCTTGAACCTAATGACATAAAATTAGCCTCCAAATAATATTAACAATTCATTAGAATTATTATTCCATTTTAACTTTTTGAGCATCAAAAATCAATTTAGGACTCATCTATTGTATGCTGAATATGAAGACTTATGCTAACGTTATTGGGCTAATTAAATGATATATTAAGGGGGAATCATTCATGGGGAAAGGCCGCCTGGAAGCTTTTACAGATGCCATCATTCCAATCATTATGACGGTGTTGGTCTTGGAATTACAAACACCTCGTCGATACTCGTGGGAGGGACTATGGGAAATGCGTCAGGAATTACTCACCTACGCAATTTCGTTCTTCCTACTCGCCATTGTATGGGGAAACCATCATCACATGTTTCAAGTGGTAAAAAGAATTAACGGAAACGTTATCTGGGCAAATACACTTTTGGTATTTTTCTTATCATTTATCCCGTTTGCCACTTCAATCGTAAACGATGATCCAAACAGTCTTTTTGGATCACAACTTTATACACTACTTTTTATCTGTATTAACCTGGCATGGAATTTTTTAAGGGTTGCATTACTACATGCCGATAAACATAATGACGTTTTAGTGGGATCGTTAAAACACGAACCTAAAAGCCTCATCACATTAGGTGCCTTCATCATTGTCTTCCTGCTTTCTTTTGTATGGCACGAATTTGGTATGATAGGAACCTTCCTGGTCATGATGATTTGGTTGATGCCATATAAGAGAATTGAAAATGCTTTTCATAATTTCTAAAAACAATAAAACGAGTGATTGGAATAAAATCAATTTTTATCCTAATCACTCGTTTTATTGTCGACTAGTGCTACTTCAAAACACATGCCTAATTACTTTAAAATTGGAATCATCATTTGAAAAATGGTGCCACGAGGATGATTATCCCGAACGTCAATTTTTCCATGATGCTGCTGCACAATAAATTTAGCGATTGCCAACCCTAAACCATTACCACCCGTTTTACTATTTCTCGATTCGTCGACTCGGTAAAATCTTTCAAAAATTTGGGTCTTATCTTTATCACTAATGCCCGTACCTGTATCACTTACAGAGATAATCAACTTTCCATGCTGCTTTTTAATCAGCACCTCAATCACGCCTCCTTCGGGCGTATATTTAAGTGCGTTGTCCAAAATAATAACAAGGGCCTGACGCATCAGATCAGGATCAAAAACCACTTCACCAGACACGAGAACATCGCTTCTCAACGTTTTGTGCCGGCTTTCAGCAAGTGGTTGATAAATATTAAAAATTCGTCTTGACCATTCCTTTAAATCAACCGATTGACGCTGAATTTGAATGATATTGGCATCCCCGCGTGACAGCATCAACAATCGCTTAATTAACGTCTGCATTTGCCCAACCTCATCCAAGGTAGTCGAAATACTTGAAGCTTCATCCAGAATCCTCTTTTTAGGTTTCGTCAATAAGTATTCCATTTGATTTTGAATAACAGTAATAGGCGTTCTCAACTCATGGGCCGCGTCGGCACTGAATTCACGTTGCTTCTTCCATGAAATCAGGATTGGCCTCATACTTAGCCTGGATAAAACATATGCAATCGCAATTGCCAATGCCCAGAAAATCAATAGTGTGATAAATAATGATCTTTTAAAACTTTCGACCGCCAGAAGGTCTGCATCGATATTCTGCAGAATCAATACATATTTCCCCGAATAAGTGGTGTTCGTATTCGTATGCGGTACTTTTATCAGTAATGTCATAAAATAATGATTCGACTGTTTGGTCCCAAACTGCGTCGTAATGACCAAACCTTTAACTTTATTGATATTTTTCTTAACAAGCTTTATTCCCTGAAAAGCGCTGAAAGCACCCTGTCCAATCATTCCTGCGTTCTCAATCCGCCCACTGCTGCTAAAGATCAGCGCATTTGTCCGAAAGGTTGCATTATTTGTGGGTGGAGGCGTAGATCGTGCTCGATAAGGATGGATACTATCCCCACCGGTTGACGATTTCCGCTGACTTCGCAGAATCTCTGTTTTTTGGCCGTACAATCCTGAGTTAATATTTTTATCAATTGAATCTTTAAAAGATAAATAGATGATGCCGCCTAAAATGGCAAACAAAGCCGTAAAACTAACCAGCTCGTTAATGAAAAACTTAACCCATTGTTTTTTTGTTGCATTCTGAACCATTCTTAGCAAAGTCCCCCAGTTTAAGCATTCTCTGCCTTATTTCTTATAGAGTGACGTTAGTTTAGCAGAGGAAGCTTAAACCAAACTTAATGTCAATATTGCCGGCAGACAAACGAGCTGGACGCATAACAGTTGAATTTCAAAAGCCATGTGACTTAGTCGTTTATTGTGGATCCAGGAATGTTCTGGTAATCAGTTTAAGTATCCAAAAACGACTTTCAAGTACCTATTTCTTAGTAACCGTCATGATGGCCGAAAAGGAGTTGGAACAAGGTTAAGTTTTGCTCCAACTCCTTTTATAATCAAAAGCGTGTCATTTCATTTGTTATTTAATTAATTTTTAAATGCGACGTTCTGTTTGGTTAAATCCTTAATTGCAACGCTTCCATCTAAAATACCGCTTTCGCCGGATAACACGAGTTGATTGTTTTTAACGTCTAATTTCATATCATTATCTAAATAAATGTTGGAATAACCCTTAAATCTCCAATCACCTTGATTAGTATGCAAGACAGCCTCATAATCCGGCGTCTTAGCTTCATTATCGACAGCAATAATATCAAAGCTCGTATCCAGTGAGCAAACACCCACTTTTGAAAACGGTCCAACCCCATCATCGAAGCTTAAGAGTAAACGGCTATCATGGGGTACTTTTTTGTTAAGTTTATCCGATGCACGATCAGTAATTGTTAATTTCATTTCAACACCTCCACTACTATAAATCATACACGCATATCAGTCTTTGTCAATTGAGTTGTACACAATTTTAATAGTTACTCATTCCATTTTCAGATAACTATCTGTTTCTAAGCGTTTCTTCTCGTGATACCATAAGTGAGAGGTGAGAAAATGACAAACACAGAAAAAATGGATGCAATTGTAATTAATGCTTATGGTGATGAAAATCAACTAACTGAGCAACAAATCGATATACCGTCAATTAAAAATAATGACTTATTAGTAAAAGTTCAAAGTATTGGTGTCAACCCCATCGATTGGAAGACCAGAATGGGCTTGCGTCAAAGTCGCTACCCTTTTGATTTCCCAATTGTTTTAGGACAGGAAATGGCAGGAACCGTCGTTAAGGTCGGCAAAGAAGTCTCCGGGTTTAAAGTTAATGATGAAGTGATCGGTTATGGCACACCCAGCAACCGTGGTACCTATGCGCAATACTACGCAATAAACGCGGATCAGACCGCTCATAAGCCTGAAAACCTGTCATTTGAGGAAGCAGCTGGCTTGGGATTAGCTGGGACAACAGCTTGGGAGGCCATTTTTGATGCTGGACAACTAAAAGCTGATCAAACAGTTCTGATTCTCGCCGGTTCCGGTGGTGTCGGCTTAATGGCAATCCAGTTAGCCAAAAACGCCGGTGCGCACGTTGTGACAACAACAAGCAGTAAGAATGCCGACTATGTTAAAAGCCTTGGTGCCGATGAAGTCATTGATTATAACAAAGACGATTTTTCAACTCGTTTGTCCAATATTGACCTAGTCTTTGATACCCTTGGTGGTGACAATCAAAAAGCAGCTTTTAAAGTTGTAAGGCCTGGTGGCCGACTGATTTCAATTGTTGAAACAACCGATCAGGCAAAAGCTTTAGGCAATCAATATGGTGTTTATTTTGATAAAATTAATGCCCATCCGGATAAAAAAATAATGGCAAAACTCGCTGACATGTTCGGATCAGGAAAACTAGTTGTCCGGGTTGCTGAAAATTTACCTTTCACAGTTGAAAACGTCCGTAAGATGCATCTAGAAAGTGAATCTGGACATGTTGTTGGAAAACTAGTATTAAACATTAATTAAGATACAAAAAAGGCCAACTGATTTCTCAGTTGACCTTTTTTACGGTACTCATACAAAGTATGAATAGACTTCTTGGACTCCACAATCCTCTGAAGTCAGACACCACAAATCCGTGCTTAAAATGTGCCCCGTATCTAAAAACATCACCTAGCCGCTTGCGCGAACAGTATAAAACTGCGTGATCTTTCTCGACTCATCGCATAATGCCATTATGCCACATTTACCCGGCAAACACAAACCTACTTCTTCTGAGCAGTCTTTCTAGCCTTTGCAGCAGGCTTCTTTGCTTTTTCCTTCTTCTCATCTGCTTCTTTTTCGGCTTGTGTCTTCATATTTTCCTGAACGGCCGCCAAATGATCAGCCAACCACGAATTCATCATTGGTAAATAATGATCCATGTCTTCGATGAACTCATCCGCAGAAGCAACTTCATCGATACGCAAACTGGAAACATTTACATATGGAGAGCTCATAACCAAATAAACGTTGACAGGTAATGTATCTTCATCAGAAATCATTTTATCAATTCGCTTAATATCTTGCAGTGGTAAATTAATGAGGTTTGTTTCCAATCTAATGTTCACGTCTGCGTCATCAACCTGAACCTCACCATAACCAAGCTTACCAAGATTCAATTGTTCCTCAACAAATTCATAAATTGGTGCCATTGTCTCATCAGGTTTTGCCACCAAATCAGCCAATTTAATATTGACTGTTTTATGTTCGACCTTTTCGTCCGTCACATCAGCAATGAAACTTGTTACATCTCTATTCAAATTCTTTCACCTATTTCTTTAATTGTTTATTCTGATTAAGTCGTTTTTCCAATGATTCCCGTTGGAAAATGGCACGTAGCTTAAAGGCTAATATAAACCAATAAAAGTTCACGATAATGCCAAATGCACTCAATGCCGCCATCACTAATTTAACAATTATATTAGCGCTGCTCCCCGTAAACATTGTTGCCAGCATTCCAACAAAGCCGACTGTATAAATAGCAACAACGACCGCCATTAAATAGTAACTGATTTTCACTTTCAAATAAGCTAATAAAATCGTTGCAAGATAAAACACACCTGCAATGATCGTTACCCTAACTGCCTCAGAAAGTAAAACCCGTCGATCAAGTCGCATAAAATCAAGAGTCATTAACCAATTGACCAGTAAAAAGAAAACTAATGAAATAACTGCCCAATAAATGACTTTTTTCTCTTCGTTTTTCAACTATATCCTCCAATAATTCCAACAAAAAAAGATAAACTCGTATTGTAGAATTTATCTTCTATACTATCAATGTTAGTTTAACGTATTTGCAAGCTTTAGAAAAGCATATCCAGGAAATCTTCTTCCGGAATACCCGTGAAGTATTGATTCAAGTCAACATCTTTAAGCGCATTTGAAACATCTGCCCGTTCGAAACGAACACCTTTCAGCTTGTCGGCAAGTTCGTTTGTATCCCTTGGTCCAAAGAAATCGCCAAAAAATGTGACGTTTGAAATTTTTCCGTCATCAACTTGGAAACGAGCGTCGATGGTACCATTTGTGAAATGTTGACGCTTCTTAACGGTAAACTCGGGAGAATTACCATAAACCCAGTTCCAGTTATTATAGACATCATCAAAAATCTTATCAATGCCCTTTTTATCTTCATCAGTTAAATGATATTCCTTATCTTTGATTTGATTCAAATCTTCAACATGGAAGAGTTCCTTTAACAAACGGTCACGGAACTCGGGAGTCGTTAGGTTTTGATATTCAGGTGCCAAATATGGCTTTAAATTGGTTACCCGTGATCGAACTGATTTAATTCCCTTAGATTTAATTTTATCCTCAGGAACGGTCAAGGCATTAGGAATCACTGATAAATCAACGTCCAGCATCAAAGTACCGTGTGAAAATGTCTTACCGCCCTTAGTGTACATCGCATTTCCAGAGAACTTCTTGCCATCGACCAAAATATCATTTCGACCGCTGACTTCCGCAGAAGTAGCCCCCATATCATGCAATGCATCAACAACCGGTTGGACAAAGGACTTAAAATCACCAAATTCTTCGCTGTCACTGTCTACCACAAAACTAAAGCAAAGGTTTCCCAAGTCTTGATAAACAGCACCACCACCGGAAAGTCGACGGGTAACGACAATACCGTGTTCATCAACATACTTCTTGTTGATTTCTTCAAGCGTATTCTGGTTTCTTCCTACAATAATACATGGACCTTCAATATAAAACAGTAACAACGGTTCATCAAAATTAATTTCATTCATCAAATATTGCTCTGTAGCTAAGTTGCGACGAATATCGTTGGACTTCATGACGTAGTAATACATAACGAGAATAGCCTCTTTTCATTTTTTCTTTCACAAGATAATGTTAGCACCTCAGGTAAGCGATTACAATCACAAGTGACAATCCGTGCTATCAACCAAATGATTATTGATTACAAGCCGGCTTGAGAATGTTATAGTTAAGGTAAGAACAAATCGATGACGGGGTGATCACATGGAAGACCAAAATTACAAGAATGTCCTAGTACCAGTAGACGGTTCGGCCGTTACGAGTTCAGTGCTCAATCGCGCAATTGCCGTTGCATTGGCAAATGATGCCCACCTGGATATTTTAAATATTCTGGAGGTTAATCAATTTAATCAAACATACGGTAGTGCTGTAAGCGGTGACGTGGTTTTCAAACTAACTGAAAATACTGAAGATAAGCTCAAAGAAATGAAACAAAAAGCATTGGCTGCGGGTGTTAAAGATGTTGATATTCACATTCGGTTTGGTAATCCCAAACCGATTATCTCACGTGAATTTCCGCATGATCACCATACTGATGTCATTGTAATCGGCTCAACCGGTCTCAGCGCGGTTGAAAGATTGATTATCGGATCCGTTACAAGTTACGTAACACGAACTGCTCTATGTGATGTTTTAATTGTGCGCTCAAAAAACGATCCAAAGCAGCCAAAATGATAAGAATATAATTTAAAAAGGGAACCGGACCAGGTACAGCTTAATATACCGCAAGTCCGATTCTCTTTTATTGTAAAATAAGGACTGATTCAATGAACACTCAATGGCTTTTTAAGACGACTGTTCCTCAAACAATGGATGGCAAACCGTTACGCTATCTTCTTCATCATTACTGGTTGTTGCCGAAACACTTGGTTTTTAGTTTGCGTTCTGATGAACGAATTTTGGTCAACAATCGATACTTACCAGTTAATTTTCCTGTTCATTTTCATGATCACATTTCGTTAACCTTTATTCCTTCTGATTTTCAGCATCCCTTCCCACAAGTACTGCCCGATTCAGCAGCCACGTTAAAAATCCTCTATGAAGATGCCAATTTAATCGTTATCAATAAGCGCCGGGGCAATAAGACCCATCCAAATCAACCCGGCGAAGTTGGTGCAACTATTAATCATTTGGCGGCTTATCTTAAGACAAAGGGGATGCTTCCCTACATGGTTCATCGCTTGGATCAGGAAACAAGTGGTGCTATTTTATTTGCTAAAAATCCGGCGGTCGTACCAACTCTAGTCGCAAAGATTGCGGCTAAAAACATTAAACGTACCTATTTGGCATGGGTAGTGGGAACTGACATTGATTCCCAAGGTATCATAGACTTTCCAATCGGACTCGATCCTAATGATAAACGAAAACGCATGATAGATGGGAGCCATCCTGCAAAATCCCTGACACATTATACTGTTCTTCAGAAGGAGGACGGCTATTCACTGTTGGCAGTTCAACTGGAAACCGGTCGAACTCACCAGATCCGTGTTCATTTAGCCGCAATTGGCCATCCGCTAGTTGGTGATCCGCTATACAATCCTGATGATAAGCACCCATTCTTGTTGCTGCATTCATGGAAGCTTAAAATTCCGCTCCCCTTCAGTGAACAGGTCATTGAAATCACCGCCCCTTTACCGGCACATTTTGACGATTTCAAATTGTCACTTTTGACATGAACAAGCCGATTAGTTGTCCATACTACCTGCAATTATCAGCAAGGTCTCTTATACTTAATCTATACGGATGTCATTTATAAGGAGGTTTCACCAATGGTAAATAATCTACTAGCAACCAACTCTGCTACCCAGTTGACAAATTTGATTCATAATCATCAAATTTCCCGAGCAGACCTGCTCCAGCAATTATTAGACACAATTGAAGAACAAAATCCGCGGCTAAACGCTGTTACGCACCTGTGGCCCGAGCGCGCCCGACAAATGGTCACTCATTTTAAAGATGACGGGCAGCCCTTTGCCGGTATCCCAATTCTTTTAAAGGGGCTCGGTCAATCCTTTAAAGGCGAAATTGATTCAGGAAGCTCTCAATTATTACGAGATTACATTGCCCCCGAAACTAATAATTTCGTAAAGGGATTGTTGTCAGCAGGATTAATTCCGGTTGGTGAAACAAATGCACCGGAATTTGGATTTAAAAACATTACCGACTCCAAGCTCTATGGTAATGCCCATAATCCGTGGAATACCGATTATCAGCCCGGTGGCTCTTCCGGAGGCTCTGCTGCTGCGGTCGGGGATGGCTGGCTCCCTATTGCAGCTGGGAACGACGGGGGTGGTTCCATTCGAATCCCATCCTCCTTCTCTGGCACAATCGGATTAAAGCCCACTCGCGGTCGTGTTCCTACTGGTCCCGACGAGTGGCGGGGATGGCAAGGTGCATCAATTAATTTTGCAATCACTAAAGATATTCAAGATACAGCCAAATTATTGGATGCCTTATCGGTTGTCCAAATGTCTGCACCCTTTCAGGTCCCCTTGCCGGAACATGATTTTGAAAGCACATTAAATGAGCTCCCTAAAAATCTTAAAATTGCCTTTTCAACTAAATCTCCGGTCAACACTCCCATTTCTAACGAAGCAAAAAGAGCCGTTAGTAATGCCGTTGATTTCTTAGAAAAAGCCGGTTACGACATTATTGAAGCTGACGCGCCAATTGATGGCATTCAATTAATGCAAACTTACTACACGATGAATGCCGGTGAAACGGCCACGATGTTCGCAAATATGGATCTCGACAGCCAAACTATTCATGATAATGTTGAGCCACTTACATGGGCATTAAATGTAGCCGGGGAATCAGTCTCAGCTGTCGCCTACAGTCAGGCACTGGCGTTTTGGGATCAGGTTGCAGCCACAATGGATACTTTTAGTGATCAATATGACCTTTATTTAACGCCAACGACGGCTTTTCAAGCACCCCAAGTTGACCAACAGCTTGTTTCTGATCAAAATATGGAAAAGCTGATAAACATAAGGGAATTTGAACCTAATGAACGCTTACAAATCATCTGGGATCAGTGGCTACCGGCACTAACCATTTCACCTTTTACTCAATTAGCAAATATCAGTGGTCAGCCCGCAATTAGTTTACCGACATACGTTGGCAATAACGGGCTTCCACTCGGAATCCAATTTATGGCAAAAAAGGGACGCGAAGATTTACTGCTTCAAATTGGACGACTTTTTGAAAAAGCCGGTACATTTAAACTAAAGCATTAGTGTTTGTTGATAACTATGTATAGCAAAGAGGACGGAAAACTTAAAGTTTTCCGTCCTCTTTTGGGATTTTAGTAATTACTATTTAACTAGATTACTTGTTAAGTGGTTCCCAGTTCCATGATGTTACTTCTGGAAGGTCAGTACCAACCTCACGGATGTAACGGTTATGCTTGTCAACGATGTTGTTCATACGTTGGATGAAGTAACCACCCTTAACGGCGTATGCTGGAATATGACGAATAGCATCAGCAGCTAAGTGGAAACGATCCAATTCGTTCAATACACGCATATCAAATGGTGTAGTGATATCACCGTTTTCACGGTAACCATGAACGTACAGGTTGTGGTTATGACGATCGAAGAAGATATCCTTGATCATATCTTCGAAACCATGCCATGCAAAGATGACAGGCTTGTCAGTAGTGAACAAGTTATCGAAGTCTTCGTCGCTTAAGCCACGAGGGTCCTTCTTAGGTGAGTTAAGCTTCAAAATATCAACAACGTTGATAAAGCGAATCTTCAACTCTGGGAATTCCTTGTTCAAGATTGAGATAGCAGCCAAGGCTTCCAAGTTAGGTTCGCTACCTGCAGCAGCAAAGACAACATCAGGTTCTTGACCTTGATCAGTTGAAGCCCAGTCAATGTAACCAAGACCGTTCTTAACCAAGTCTTGTGCTTCATCCATTGAGTACCACTGACGACGTGGGTGCTTGGATGTCACAATCAAGTTAATCTTTTCGTAAGTTCTGAATGCTGAATCACCAACGGCTAACAATTCGTTAGCATCGGCTGGCAAATACTCACGGATGAATTCAGGCTTCTTCTCAGCTAAATGAGTTAACAGACCTGGATCTTGGTGGGTATAACCATTATGATCTTGCTGGAATACTGTTGAAGTATCAACAAAGTTCAATGATGGGTATTGCTTTCTCCAGTATTGTTCTGAAGCTTTACGTAACCACTTGAAGTGTTGAGTTAACATTGAATCCACAACACGTCCAAATGATTCGTAAGTAGCAAAGAATCCATGACGACCAGTTAAGACATAACCTTCAAGCCAACCTTCTGCTTGGTGTTCTGAAAGTTGTGAGTCAATAACACGACCATGGTTTGCAAGATCTTCATCATAAGGTTCATGAATATCTTCCATCCATTGACGCTTACCATCATCAAGCAAACTGTAAAGACGGTTTGACTTGGTTTCATCAGGACCGAAGCCACGGAAAGTTGTTGGGTTCAACTTAGCAACTGCATCCAACCACTTGGACCATTCGATCATATCTTGCTTTTGTTCAGTACCACGCTTGTCAAACTTAACTTCAAAGTCACGAACGTTAGGAAGCTTCAATGGTTCTGGCTTGATACCACCGTTTGTGATTGGGTTAACTGACATGCGTTGTTCGCCCTTAGGTGCAAGTGCACGAAGTTCAGGCTTCAAAGTACCGTTTTCATCAAATAACTCTTCAGGCTTATATGACTTCAACCAGTCAACAAGTTCATCGGCATGTTCCATGTCATTTGCATCAACAGGAATTGGAACTTGGTGAGCACGGAATGAACCTTCGATAGGGTTACCATCGAGATCCTTCTTAGGACCAGTCCAGCCTTTAGGTGAACGGAAGATGATCATTGGCCATACTGGCAATTTAACATTGTCAGGTGTTTCGTTTTCACGAGCATTCTTTTGAATGGACTTGATCTTTTCAATAACAGTATCCAATGTCTTAGCAAATTCTACTTCAACTTTTGCATGATCAGTATCAGCAGTAGCTTCAACAAAGTGTGCTTCCCAGCCCATACCTTTGAAGTAATCAGTTAAGTCTGCATCACTCATCCGTGAAAGGATAGTAGGGTTGGAAATCTTGAAACCGTTCATGTTAATGATAGGCAATACAGCACCATCAGTAATTGGGTTGATAAACTTGTCTGAGAACCATGATGCGGCCAAAGGACCGGTTTCTGATTCACCATCACCAATTTCAACAGCAGCGATTACATCTGGGTTATCCAAGATAGCACCGGTACCATGTGAAAGTGAGTATCCAAGTTCTCCACCTTCATGGATTGAACCTGGAGTCTCTGGTGCGGCATGTGAAGCAACTCCACCTGGAAATGAGAATTGCTTGAACAATTTCTTCATACCATTTTCGTCTTGTGAGATATTTGGATAAATATCTGAATAACTACCGTCAAGGTATGAGTTGGAAACCATAACTTGTCCACCGTGACCTGAACCTTCAATATAGAACATGTTCAAATCATATTTGTTGATGGCACGGTTCAATTGAGCGTAGATGAAGTTTTGGGAAACGATAGTACCCCAGTGACCAATTGGCTTGATCTTTACATCATCTGACTTCAAAGGACGCTTGAGCAATGGATTGTCACGCAAGTATAACTGACCTACTGAAAGGTAATTTGCGGCACGCCAGTACTTGTCTAGAAGATCCAAATATTCTTTGGAATCGTAATCTACTGTCATTAATTAACACTCCTTCTAAGATTTAACAACAAAGCTACTGTATAGAATGTTCGTAAAATTCATCAATTAGCCTGATCAATTTACACCATTAATACTACACTATTTTTTATGATAGTCAACCTTTTTGTAAATTGATACGGTCCAATTTAAATCGTTTAAAATCCTATACTTATTTGCCATTATGAGTGATATAAAAACAATAGTCCACTAAAATGTCGGATTTGTAACAAATTTTTTACAAAAATATAACCGGCTCATCCGCTTAATAAAGGCAACCCTATCACACAGCAGGAAGTTGACTTTTTTGCACATTTTTGCTCGGTAATAATCGTGATAAAATCAAAAGAGACTGGACAAAATTACTTTGTCTCAGTCTCATTGTTTGTTTTATCGATTTTCGTTCAAATCAACAAACGTATTATAATTTAAATATTTATAATGCAGCCTCATATTTGAAACCTCAAACGGTGTGCCGTCATCTAAAAAGAAGATACCTTCCATCACACCAACGGGTTCAACCGGCTTCAAGTTAAGCAGCTTTTGGTCACCTTTGTTTGAAGGCTCGGTTGTTATTGTCATAAATGATTTAGTAACCGATTTACCGGTTGTATCTTCAAAATAATTAAAGATTGATCCTTCGACACGCTCTTGGTTTAAATCCGGCACCACTTTAATTGGAATGTACCCCAGTTCAATCATAAAGGGTTTGTCTTCAAAAGTTCGCAAACGCTTAATTTCATAAACAAAATCGCCTGGATCCAAGAATAATTCTGTTTGTAATTCCTTATCAGCCGGGATAACGTTAAAATCCAACAGTTTAATCTTAGGAATCTTACCATCACTTTTAAAACTGTCGGTTACCCCTAGATTAGACCCTTCATATTGAAAAATTGATCGGTTCTTTTGGTACAGTGGATTAATAAAGGTTCCCGAACCGCGTTTTTTAAAAATGATGCCCTGATTTGCCAGAACGTTTAAAGCCCGCTTAACTGAGCTGCGGCTAACACCATAAGATTCGCTTAAACTGCGTTCATCTGGTAAGCGCTTGGAATCGAACTCATTCTTTTTGATTCGATTCTTTAAATCTTTCATGATGTTTTGATACACTAAATCAGCCATGCCGTCTCCTTAATTCATCAAATCGTTCGTTAACATTATTTATAAAGTATACCAGATATTTATTACAAATTCAGACGGAATTACCGGATATGATGTGATAAAATGTTCGTGAGGTGTCGTAAATGTCAAAAAAGAAACGCAACAAAGTTCATAAAACACTCGTTGAACAGATTCTAGATAAAAACAAAATTCCGTTTGAACAAATGACCTTTCCAACCCATCAAGAAGGCGATGTTGAACAAATCAGTGTCGACCATTTAGATCAAGATGAACACCAAATATTTAAAACATTGGTTCTGACCGGAAAAACTACCGGTCCCGTCGTCGGCGTTGTACCGGTTGATGAACATCTTGACGAAAAGAAATTAGCAAAAGCATCCGGCAACAAAAAGGTCACGATGGTCCCTTTAAAAGAGTTATTGAAAACAACGGGGTACCAACACGGTGCCAACACTCCTATTGGTATTTGGGAAAAATTCAAATATCCCATTTATATTGACCAAGAGGCCCAGAAAATGGGAGAAATCATTGTCTCTTCCGGCCAAATCGGTCGTTCTGTCAAAGTTGATGCGGAACAAATGCGTCAATTGGTTCACGGAAGCTTTGCCGATTTGAAGGAAAAATAACACCATGCTAAAAACAATCATGATTAACATCGCCACGGTACTCGGATTCCTAATCGGAGTACCGTTTCTTTTTATTTTCCTGCTTGCAATGATTAACCGGAACACCAAAGCCGTTATTGCCAAAAGATTTGGTATTAACGGTCAACTGATTTTCGGCTTTTTGGGTGTCATCATTCACGAAGCAAGCCACTTAATTGTCGCTTTGGTATTTGGTCATAAAATAAAAACCGTTCGTTTAATCAGACGACCAACGATAGACAACCCGTCGCTTGGTTATGTCAACCATACATGGCAACCCAGAAATCTTTATCAAACCATTGGCAATCTCTTTATTGGCGTTGCACCGATTTTTGGCTGCTGCACAACTATTTTATTTTTAGCAAGGTGGTTGTTACCCAATATTTATAATCGGCTCGTCACTTTAACGTACCAACCGCTTTCGATAACGGCTGTTCCAGCCTTTCAGTGGGGACCAATGCTACTATTTATTTTATTGACAGCCAATATCTGTATCGGTGGGTTTGATCTAAGTTCATCCGATTATCGCAACTCGATTCAAGGATTAGCCACGACCATTTTGTTGCTGATAAGTTTAACCATTGTCCTATCGCTTATACCAATCGGAACAACTGTCTTTGCCGCTCTGTATCAGGCTATAAAAGTAATCACTGTGATTTCAACTTTTAATTTATTAATTTCAGCTGTCTTAAATTTAGTTTTCAAATTGATTTAAGCCTGCCCGTTCCACTCATCCATAAACTCATGAAGAAAATCAAGCATCACCTGTTGCCGATGCTCGGCAAGTTTCTTAGCAGTTGGCGTATTCATTTGATCTTTAAGATTTAACAGCTTCTCATAGAAGTGATTAATCACTGTGCTTCGTTTGCGATATTCAGACTTATCCATACCGGTTCGTGGCATTATATGGGGATTATACATCACTTCACCAAAGTGGCCGCCGAAATAAAAGGTCCTGGCAATGCCGATTGCGCCAATAGCATCCAAGCGATCCGCATCTTGAACGATTTGGCCTTCAATTGACAATTTATGCTTGGTTTTCAGATTTGCGCTAAAGGACATGTTGTCAATAATGTCAAAAACTTTGTCGATAAAAATCTGATCATAGCCAATTTCTCTTAATTTATTGATCATTGCTTCCCGTTTAGCCTTAGGGTTGGTAGTCACCTTATCATCACTCACGTCATGCAGGTAAGCGGCTACCAACACCAATTGTTCATCTGCCTGCTCACCCTTTAGGATAGTCCTGGCTAAACTGACTACCCGCGTAATATGCGTATAATCATGGCCGGATGTTTCATACCCTAATTCTTCTCTCACAAATTCTTGAATTCTGCGCAATTCTCGTATCATGATTATTTCCCTCATTATTTAGTCTATACTAGGATCGCTTCTCAAAGCAGCACCACGCCATATAAGGGATCAATTTGAAAAATCCAACTCCCGGATTTCCCAAACCGACGCCTTATACTCTGGGTGCTAACCGCTTTGTTCCGCACACTTGTATCACTTATTTCTATACTTTTACATTATAGTCATATTTTTCAAAAAAATAACCACCGATCATTTAAAAAGTGATCAGCGGTTATTTAATAGTTCTTAAAAATTAACTTTCATGAGTTAACCGTTCTAGATGTGCTTTACTTCTCAACACCTTTTCCATCGTAATCATCCATCATGATCTGTTTCAAATCAGCAATTAATGGTTCCTTAGGGTTGGCAGTTGTACATTGATCCTCATATGCAAGTACTGACAGACGATCAACGGCAGCATCAAACTTATCTTTGTCAACACCCCATGCTTTTAAGCTAAGGGTAACGCCAACCGAATGAGCCAAGTCGATAATCTTTTGAACAAGGCCTTCTACCAAGTCCTCGTCAGTCTTTCCTTGAATACCAACATAACGGGCAATTTCAGCGTAATCCTTGTTAGCACGGAAATATTCATACTTAGGCCATACGGCAATTTTTTCCGGTAACTTGGCATTGAAACGGATAACGTGTGGCAATGTGATTGCAATCGCAATTCCGTGAGTTAAGCCGAATTCTCCACCAAGCTTGTGGGCAACAGAGTGGGTAATTCCCAAGAAGGCATTACCAAAGGCCATCCCTGCTAGTGTTGCAGCATTGTGCATTTCTTCACGCGCATGCTCATCACCATTATAGGAGTTAGTCAGATTTTCAAAAACTAACTTGATTGCTTGCAATGACAATGGTCGTGTATAATCCGATGCCATTACTGAAACAAATGATTCAATACCATGGCAGAGTGTATCAAGCCCAGATGCAGCAACAGTCCCCTTTGGAACGGTTTGAACAAACTGAGGATCGACAATTGCAACATCAGGTGTCAACGCATAATCAGCCAATGGATACTTAACGTGAGTCTTGGAATCAGTGATAACAGCGAATGGCGTTACTTCTGATCCTGTCCCTGAAGTTGTTGGAATAGCAATCATTTGGGCCTTACGTGGTTTATTGAAGCGGTAAGCCCGCTTTCTGATATCAATAAATTTCTGTTTTGCACCAAAGAAACTGGTTGTCGGATCTTCATAGAATAACCACATGTTCTTAGCGGCATCAAGCGGCGAACCACCACCTAAGGCAATGATGGTATCAGGTTTAAATGAACGCATCTGAGCAACACCTTTTTCAACTGTATCAGTTGTTGGATCAGGCTCAACATCTGAGAAAAGTGAGTATTCAATTTCATTTGGACGACGCTTTAATTCATCCAAAACTGTATCTACATATCCATGTTCTACCATTCCAGGCGTTGTCACAATAAACACTTTATTGATGCCTGGCATATCATCGAGATATCGAATTGATGTCTTTTCAAAGTATACCCGTGGTAATTTAACCCATTGCATATTATTTCGTCTCTTTGCGATCGTTTTAATGTTTAATAAGTCGTAATCGGTAACGTTATGAGAAATTGAATTTGCACCCCATGAACCGGTTCCCAACGTTAGAGATGGTGTCATTTCATTATAGAGGTTTCCAATACCGCCAAAGCCTCCCGGTGTGTTAACAAGGACTCGGGCAGCCTTCATCTTAATGCCGAATTTAAGCGCAATATCGTCATCAGTTGTCTGAATAGCAGCTGTATGCCCCAAACCACCATAGTTTAAGAGTTGTTCAGCAATTGAAAAGGCATCTTCATGGCTTTTGGCCTTATAAACACTGATTACCGGGCTCAGCTTTTCGCCGGATAACGGGTACTTTGGTCCGATACCGGTCATTTCAGCTGCTAAAACCTTGGTGTTATCCGGGACTTTAATCCCTGCCAATTTGGCAATTCCTTTTGCGGATTTACCGGCGATTGGGCCACGAACACCCCCACGCTTAGGGTCAAACATTGCTTCAGCCAATTTTGGCTGGTCTTTTTTGGTAACGAAGAAGACACCGTTTTTAATGAAGTTTTCTTTCACATCATCATAAATTTCGTTATCAATAATGGCGCTGTTCTCAGTTGCACAAATCATACCATTATCAAATGTCTTTGAAAGAACAATATCGTTAACGGCTCGAAGAATATTAGCCGTTCTTTCAATATAAACAGGACCATTACCGGGACCAACACCTAAAGCAGGTTTGCCGGTTGAATAAGCAGCCTTAACCATTCCCGGACCACCGGTAGCAAGTGTGCTTGCTACACCAGGGTTATTGATTAATTTGTTGGTTGCTTCGATACTTGGTTCCTCGATCCACTGAATGGCACCTTCTGGGGCACCGGCCGCAATTGCAGCATCACGAACAGTTTTTGCAGCTGCAACGGATGACTTCATTGCTTGTGGATGGAAGCTAAAGATAATCGGGTTTCGGGTTTTCATTGCAATAATCGATTTGAACAAAGTTGTTGAAGTTGGGTTGGTAACCGGTGTAATTCCGGCAAGAACCCCAAGAGGTTCGGCAACTGTGATCAGCTGGCGTTCCCTATCGTCTTTGATAACACCGACCGTCTTATGGTCGCGAATGCTATGCCAGATTTCTTCGGTTGCATACATATTTTTTATGGCTTTATCTTCAGCGACTCCCCGACCGGTTTCTTCAGCGGCCATGAGTGCCAAATCCATATGTTTATCTTGACCGGCCATTACCATTTCATGGGTAATGTGGTCTACTTTTTCTTGATCAAATGAATCCATGATTTCGAGAGCTTTTTGGGCTTTTGAAACTAACTTGTTAATCATATCGTCAACATTGGTTTTTTCTGGTTTTGTCGTCTTGAGTTCTTTTACTTTATTCTCAATCATTAGTTAGCCTCCGTGAAAATTCTTTCCGAAAAATTCTTTGTTATCTATTTCACAAAAATAACTATACCACGATTTTTTTAAAAGTAAATACTTTTGTTTACTAAATCACAAAAGTTCTTTCATCCAGTTACATCCCTTTAACAGCAGCTAAGGACGAAAAAAAGCACCCACTGGATGGATGCTTCTTTCATGAAAACGGTTCCATTATTTATATGTGAATGTTTTCACTACTTGCTGATTTTCGTCAATGGCTTTTCAATGATCTTTAATAATGTTTCAGACTGTAACCGATCAATTATGACATTAACTGCTACCTGCATTAATTTGTCATTTAAATTTTTTTCCTCTAACGCCTGCCCATTTCGATTAGACATATTTTTAAACGAGAACATGAGTCGCTTAATAAAGTTATCATAAGCTTGTTGCGGATAAATATTAGCCGTTACCTGATCGATTCCATGGCGAATCGTTTCCAATGAAAATGCCGGCTTTAGTAAGCTAATTAAGATGACATCTGCAATCTGCATGGTTTGATACTTCTTTTTAACCGGTGCCATAATAGCTTTATGCTTAACATAGTTATTAATCATTGCCGGCGTGACGCTGTCTACGCCAATTGGCCCCAACGTTTCATTTACCAAAGCGGTCACTTGATCCATATATAGTTCAAATTTAGGTAATTCTGCCCAAAGCGGTAGTTCAACTGTCTTTAATTTATCTTCCCATTTTTCATATAAGTCGTACTCTTCGTTAATGGATGGCATTGTCATCACTCCCTATAAACAATTATACCACATTATCTAGTCATTAAAACTAGATGAAATAGGTTAATAAAAAAGGATTGACAAATCGCCAATCCAATTCTACTTTTTTAATGTATTCAGCCCTATTTATAATTTTGTTTATTGGCCGCCCGTTCTCTTTTTCGAACTTCCCTGCGATCCAATACTTTGGCAATCACACCCTGCATAAAGATATAAAGTGGGTATGCCGTCGCAATTAGCGGCACAGCATACAACCATATATCTTTATTAAAGAATGATACAAGCGAAAAGACGTCATTAAAGAAAACGATGATTGCCAGAAATGCCGCCAACACAAGAATATCCATCCCAAATTTCAATCGATTCCAAGGCCGTGAGACCAGAACCAGTGCCAACCAGCAAATTGCTCCGGTCAGAAGGACACATAAGGTTGATGTGAATTCATAATGCAGTCCAAAGAATCGGCCCACGATTTCAATCACCATAATATAACCAACCACACACACCGCAGCCGGAGCCGACACGATTAGAACCTGACGCATAAATTGGTTGGTAATCCGACTGAAGTTGGGTTCCAACGCTAGAAAGAATGATGGGATACCTACCATTAAAGACGTAATTGGCGTTAATTGAATAGGCTCAAACGGATACTGCATTGCCAAGAAAACAAAGATTAACGACAACGCAACGGAATACATGGTTTTAATCAGGTACATGGAAGCAACCCGCTCAATATTGTTAATCACTCGGCGACCTTCATTCAACACATCAATCATCGCGTCGAAATTAGAATTAATCAGCACGAAATCAGCGATACTTTTGGTACTCTCACTTCCCGAAGCCATTGCAATACCACAATCAGCCTGTCGTAATGCCAGCAAATCATTAACCCCATCTCCGGTCATTGCAACAGTATGCTTTTTTTCTTGAAGGGCACTAATCAACCGCTTCTTTTGATCCGGTGTAACCCGTCCAAAAACAGTATTTTCAGTCACAAGTTGTCCAAAATCATCGTTATCACTAACAGTTGACATATCAATGCTGTGGCCTGCATTTTGAATACCCGCGTTCTTAGCAATCGTCGAAACCGTTGTTGGATCATCTCCGGAAATCACCTTAATCGTAACATCCTGATTTCTAAAATATTGGAACGTATTAACCGCATTCGGCCTGATCACATCTGAAATCAAAATCAGGCCAATCATCCGGGGATTCCCCAAAGGCTTTTCGGCATCAAGCAAATCAACCTTGGCAACAGCCAAAACTCGAAATCCTTTTTTGGCATATTCTTGAATTTGATTTTTAGTGTCAGCATCCAACTGATGAAAAATAAATTGTGGTGCGCCGAAGACGTATTCACGGCCATTTGTAAATTCGACACCGCTCCATTTACGCTGCGATGAAAACGGTACAATCGTCGAAGCGGCCATATTCGGATCCTCAATGGCATTTTTAATGGCATTTGCTGTTTCGTTGGTATCACCGGTACCATAAGTAATGCCGGCGACAATCTTTTCCAACTCCGCCGTTTCTATACCGGTCATCAACGGAATGGCTTTTTCAAATTTTAAATCACCACTGGTAATCGTTCCGGTTTTATCCAAACAAATCACGTCGACTCTCGCCAATGTTTCAATCGCAGGAAGATCCCGAACCAGTGTCTTTTTCCTGGCCAAATGCATGGCAGACACCGCTAACGTCATTGAGGTTAAAAGAACGAGTCCTTCTGGAATCATCCCAATCATTGCCGCAACCGTTCCAAGAATTGCTCGGTTAATATCGTTTCCGCCAAATAATTTTGCGATGAACAAAATTAAACCCAGCGGAATAATGACGTAAGTTAAAACCTTAATAATACGATTAATTGTATTCAGTAAAATACTGGAGGTATCTTTTCCTTCTTTGGCTTCGTTGGACATGTGATTAACAAAGGTCTGCGCACCAACCTTTGTCACCAACATCTTCCCGGAACCACCCACCAGATAAGTACCGGAAGTTAATTTGCCGTTAACCGCTTTCGATATAGTCTGTGATTCACCTGTAATTGGTGATTCATCAACTTCCATCCCACGTGACTGCATCACAACACCATCAACAGGAATTTGGTCACCCCGGTTCAAAGCCAAGACATCGCCAAGAACAATGTCTTCCGGATAAATGTCGACCGGCTCTCCATTTCTAATAACAGTTGACTTGCCTTCTGCCAATAACACCATCTTATCAACTTGCCGTTTTGAGCGAATTTCCTGAATTATTCCAATAATAGTATTAAAGAAAGCAATCCCCAAAAATAGCAGGTTCTTGTAACTTCCCGTATAAAAAACCAGCGCACCAAGAACAACGTTAATCAGATTAAATAGCGTAAATGTGTTGTCCCTAAGGATTTCCTTAACGCTTCGGGTAAGAGATTGCTCTCCCAAATTTTTGTACCCACTCTTGACTTGGTGCTCAACCTGAGCAGAAGAGAGGCCCTGCTCAGGGGTTACTTCTGAAATTTTAACATCTGCCAAGTTAAACACCTCACTCTACGTTAATTGTACAAAATAATATCCGAAAAGCACATTTATTTGTATGGATTCAAAAGAAGTTTAAAAAATTTTAAATTGCCGTAGGGATTTAGGAAAATCACCCCGATCATCTTTATTTTATCATTTTATCAAGCGCTTACATTATTATAGGTAGGAAATATGCTAAAATTAAGCCATAACGATTATTACAAGGAGGAATTTTATGTTTGAACCCGATAAGTCGACTTATCAATTAAATGACGGCAATCAAATGCCGGTTTTAGGCTTTGGAACTTATAAAATCGCAAAGCCGGATTTAATGAATCAAACAATCCAATCTGCATATGAAAACGGCTACCGTATGTTTGACACTGCCCAATATTATCGAAACGAAAAAATGCTGGGCGATGCGATCCGCAACTTGAGTGTCCCCAGACAAGATGTCTTTATTATTGATAAAGTGACCGAAATGAATCAAGGCCATGATTTGACTATTAATAGTACCGACTTTTCCCTACAGCAATTAGGAACGGATTATGTAGACCTATTACTTGTTCATTGGCCAATCGCCGACAAGTTCTTTGAAACATGGGAAGCCTTTGAGGAATTAAAGAAGCAGGGGAAGGCCAGATCAATCGGCGTCAGCAACTTTACTCGTTCACAGTTGGAGCTGCTCAAAACGCAGGCCGATGAAATGCCGGTAGTTAACCAAATTGAAACCCATCCTTACCTTAATCAGGCACCACTCATTAAGTTTGACAAGAAACAATCTATTGTCACTCAAGCTTGGAGCCCTCTGGGAAGAGGTGCCGTCCTGGATAATCCAATGATCGGTAAAATGGCGGTTCACCATGGAAAAACGCCTGCTCAAATTATTTTACGCTGGGATATCCAACGAGGCATTTCAGTCATTCCAAAATCGCAAAATCCCGAACGAATTGCTCAAAATGCGGATTTAAATTTTGAATTAAGTGACGATGAAATGTCCATGCTGGATGTAATGAACCGAAATCAGCGAACGGGTAACGAACCCGAATTGGTTTATGAATTGGGAAAACAATATAAACAGTTTAAAAAATAAAACTGTATCGGATAGAATAAAGATCGTTCCGACTAAACCTGATTCTTTTAGTTGGAACGATCTTTAGTGTTGGTTTAATTTTGATCGGGGCATCTGATAGATTATTGTTGTCATCCAACTATTCATCCGATCAACATCAAAACGATCCAACAATGATACTGAACATCATTGTTGGATCGTTTTGATGAAATTATTTAATGTCTTATTAACTGCACACTCACCTGGTAGCTTTATTCAATTCTTTCTTTCAATAAATCTGCCAACTTTTGTAGTGCAGCATCACGTGTCTTAATAACATCCATATTCCAAATAATGGAGTCAATATCTCCACCTACGAAATCAAATTTTTCGTAGTAGATGTATGGATCTTCATCACTTTTTTGAAAGACTTTATCGACCTCTTTTGAAAATCCCTTTGCCCAATCATCATCATCCATTTCTTTAAAATCGAGCTTGGTGACATAGCCTTTTTGTTTAATCAAATCGACAGCCTTTTTAATTTCATTATCCGGATAGTTAAAATCTTTTTCGGGTTTCTCTTCCTCGTCCGCCTTTTTTTCCTTTGCACTTTCCTTAGCTTTCTGAGCCATAAGATACATCCCCTTATTTCTGTCTACTTTAAGCGTAGCACTGTTAGCAGCCAAAATTAAGAAAAAGCACCAATTTTTTTATAATAGATCGGGAATCTGTCATAATGGATTCAAATAGGAAATCCTCTTAAAAAAAGACTTGTATAAGCGTATAATTAGAGGTAGTCTTTTCAGTACCAATCAATAGGATTATATTAAATATATTTTGAAATGAGGAATAGAATTTTGGGCGATAGCCAGTTAATGACCAATTTATTGATTATTATAGTGACGTTCTTCTTTGCAGCTTTCTTCGTTGCAAGTGAATTTGCTCTTGTTCAATCAAGAGTGAGTGCACTGGAAGAAAGAAAAAAGAATCTAAAAGATCAAAAAATTACCAAGGGTAAAAAGATAACCAAGCTTAATCGGGAAATTCATATGGTAACCAATTTGAATGAATACCTATCAACAACTCAAGTTGGTGTTAGTTTGGCAGGTATCATTCTTGGCTATATCGGTGAATCTTTTGTTGTAACAATTTTGGTTGACGTCATGGAAATTCATAATTCGCCAATCAACCCTGCAACGGCCCATGCAATCGGTGCAGTTTTAGGAATTATTATTCTGACATACTTGGAAGTTGTCCTAACCGAAATTGTTCCAAAGAATATCAGTATTGATATGCCAATGAGAGTATTGAACTTTGTCTCAACACCACTTCATTATTTTCACATCATTTTTTATCCGTTTGTCTGGTTATTAAATGTTTCCGCAAACGGTATCGTTAAGATGCTGGGATTACCGTTTGCCAATGAAAATGCCGAATCATTTTCTCAAGCAGAAATTTTAAGCTTATCAAAAAATGCCGTTAAAAGCGGTGCGCTTGAACAAAATGATTATCTTTATATGAGACGGGCCTTCCAACTAAATGATAAAGTCGCAAAAGATATTATGATTGATCGAACACAATTGGTTGTGATTGATATTACAACCAATGTCAAACAAGCTATCCAAGTTTATTTGCAAAAGAAATTCAGTCGAATTCCGGTTGTCGCCAATAACGATAAAGATAAAATTCTCGGATATGTTTACAACTATGATTTAATTCGACAATCTCAAGTCGATTCAAGCATTAGAATTGATCGCTTACTAAGAGACATCTCGACAACTCCCGAAATGACGCCCATTACGGATGTTCTACACCAAATGATTGAAAAAAGAACACCAATCGTTGTTGTTGTTGATGAGTATGGCGGTACATCTGGTATTATTACCGACAAGGATATTTACGAGGAATTGTTCGGGACCGTTCGTGATGAAATTGATCCTTCCTTTACCGAATATGTGTTTAAACAGCCTAATGGCACTTATCAAGTTAGCGGAAAATTGACAACACATGACTTTGAACGTTACTTTGATGCAGACTTCCCTGAATTCACGAGTTCAGATGCTGTGACACTGGCCGGATATTTTCAGGATAACTATCCCGATGTTAAAGTCGGCGATGAGATTTCATTTGAAAATTTTGATTTCAAGATTGTTGATTTGGAAAACTCATTTATCAATTGGTTTGAAGTCACTAAACACAAGCCAATCACACCTACAAAAGATGATGACAATGATGGCAAATCGGATTAATTAAAAAACTCAAGAGACTGGTACAAGACAATTTGTTTTGCAGACAGTCTCTTTGTATATCGGGGTTGTTTTTAATTTTTACAATGACGAAGATATCTTCTAGGAGGATTTAAAATTGACAAAGCTATGGCGAAAAACACCGGCCTGGCTTACATACTCGGTGTTATTTACTGTGCTGACCGGCATCATTGCCGGCAGCTTACTTATGACTGGCCGATCGATGGTCTGGGAATTGGATGGATTTGCGCAGCATTACCCGATTTTGGTCCAACTTCGGCACATGATTGCAACGTTTCTTTCCGATCCCAGTCGTGGATTCACACACTGGAGCTGGGGGATCAGTCTCGGGTCTGATCAGCTGACCAATCTTTCATACTATGTAATCGGCGATCTATTCAACTACCTGGTCATTTTATTTCCTAAAAATCATATCGAAATAGCATTTGAATTTCTGATTTTTTTAAGAATGTATGCCTCGGGTCTGTCTTTTATGCTTTACACCTCAACGTATAAGTTTAAAAAGATAAGTCGTGTCATCGGTGCCTTGGCCTACGCGTTTAATGGCTATGCGCTATCCACAGGCTTGCACCATCCCTTTTTCATCCTGCCATTAATTTTCTTCCCGTTACTTTGTTATGGAATCGATCGTATTATACTGAATAAATCTTGGATTCCACTTGCTTTAGCCGTCTTCTTAACGCTATTTGCCAACTTTTATTTCGCTTGGATTTTGGCAATCGGCACGTTTATTTATCTCATTATCAGGGTACTGAGCCGCCGAAAAGCTGCTGACTTTCATTTTCTAAAGTCACTTGGTAAAATGGCCATTTCAGTTATTTTGGGACTTGGTATGTCGGCCATTGTTTTCTTACCGACTGCTCTTTTTGCAACTAAATCAACCCGTATCCATCAAGCATTTGCCAATGGAATGGTTCTTTTCCCACCCGAATATTATCTAAAAATGCCAAGTGCCATCCTTCCAACAGGTCGCGCCATGAATTTTTGGTTGGTCATTGGTATCACCAGCCTATCTTTTCTAGGTGTTGTTTATACACTTAGGCATTTTAAAAAATATTTTTGGCAAAACGTCGGCTTGATCATTGCACTTATCGGCATTCTCATTCCCGCTTTCGGTGCCATCATGAACGCCATCTCAACGCCATCCAACCGGTGGTTCCTGCTTGCCAATATAATCTTTGGTTTGGCAACAATGGCGCTCATTGATAACTTGGATCAACTGACCAAAAATGATATCGCCTGGTTGACTGCTTCAGGTATTGTTTTGGTTATCCTTGTCTGGGCGACCAATGGGTTTATCCTCAACTTAAAAGCACACGATGCCATTTCATATGGGTATTTATTTTTGACAGTCATTGCCCTACTGGTCATTTTCACTTTCAAATGGAAGCCGTGGGTAAAAGTCAGCCTTATTTTATGCCTCTTTATGCTCAATATTGCTTCAAATATTATCGGTATTTACAGTCCGAATGCAAGCAACTTGGCTATTCAGCAATTAAACCGCGGTTTAGCAACCCGGTTCAGCAAAGATTACTATAATGGCGCACAACAATACATTAAGAAACAACCCGGCTTCTTCCGGACATCCATGGCGCCAAGATACCATTACAACGAGCATCTCCAAAATTTAGCCAACTATACAAATACCAATACCGACCTGTCAATTAACAGTGGAATTAATAATACGTCCGTGTACCTCACCCTTCAAAACGGCTACCTGGGAAAGTTCTCACGTTCGGTTGGCAACAGTCAATTTTCAATGAATACCCCCATTGCACAGGGAGATTACCGAACAGCCTTTAATAACCTAATAGGTGTGCAATACATTTTTGCAAAGGCCAATACCAAAAAGCCACCGATGGTTCCATATGGTTATCACATCATAAAAAACGCCAACGGTCAGCCAAAAGTTTTCCAAGCTCAAGCCAGAGTTAATGCGGTTCCTGCTATCGAAAACATGGACGGCACGGTTATTTATAAAACAAATAACGCACTGCCGTTGGCCTACACACAATTTAGGACATTTTCGACCAATGCCTATAATCATCTGGACCCGGTCAACCGTGAACGTGTTATGACTCAAGGCGCAGTTGTTAGCCCTAAGAATAATAACAGCCCACTTACTTATCAATCAGCAAGTAAAAACTTAAAGTATCAAGTCCAAGTCGATCGATCCTCGTTTATTGACTCAGGCAAAAAACTAACGGCTTACCGTCTGGGCATTTTAGGCGATAAAGATCAAAAACAGGTTATTGAACAGCCGCACGCTCAGGTGAGTCTCGGAGCCAATCTTCAAAAGACAAAAGATTTACTGGCCACCAACAGAATGATTTATGAAAATAATCAGTACGAGAATCGCAACGGTCTTAGGAAGATGACAACCGATGTCACCGGCAAACCGCTTCAGTATTCTCTAAAAGTTAATAAGCCCAAGCAAACAAAGAATGCTGAATTATATTTGGTCCTTACCGGTATTAACCAAACCGATGGGTCAATTGCCGACCATAATAACTGGGCTGCCAATACGTTTTTACTTCAAAACAAACTTTACTCCAGACTCGGCAAGTTAAACGTTGCCCGACACAGTTTATTAACACCCACATTTGGTGGTTATAATTTTGATGCTTTTACCAACGTTTTTCACAACGGCTACGCGCAATACGACAATGACAATCTTTCAAATTACCGACAAATTGACAACATGGTATTAAATCTTGGTTACTCAACCAAATCACGAAAACAGATTAAACTCGATTTCAACCTGGTTAAAAACATTAAATTTAAATCTGTTAAATTAATTGCCATGCCGTTCAATAAATCTTACGATAACCAAATTCAAAAGCTTAAAAGAACCGGCCTTAATCACTTAAAGGTCTCAGATAATCAGGTAACGGGACAGTCTCACAATGGTTCTAACGGCACTTTGGTCACTTCAATTCCATATTCCAGCGGTTGGAAGTTACAAATCGATGGGAAACCCACAAACACGTTTGTCGTCAATAAAGGTTTCATTGGTGCAACGCTGCCTGCCGGTAATCATCAAATCAAACTTGTTTACACGACGCCCGGGCTTCAAATCAGTAAATGGATTTCCATTATCAGCTGGTTAATTATGATTCTGGCAATGCTTTCCGTAGGTTTTCGACTAGTACTGCCAAAAAAGAAAAACCGAGCAGCACATGCTGTCAACAAACAACCTTCAACGGGCCAGAAACCGCTTGATTAGTTGAATGATAGTGGTTACAGTATATTATGTATGATTTTATTATGTCTTTATATACGAGGAGAGTGGCTTAATGACACCCATCAAAATTTTATTTATCTCAATTGAAGGAAATACCCGTTCTTTCATCAAAGATTTGACCAAATATGCAGTGGGGATGCATGATCAGGATTCAAGCAACCCACTTGTTATCAGCAAAGAAATCAGCGATCAATCTGATTTTGAAGATGAAAGCGACCCATTTTTCGCTTTTGTTCCGACTTATTTAGATGGCGGCAACGGTATTGACAATGGTGTTAAAGAGTTAATGACTAATACACTTGGCGAATACATTGCCTATGGCAAAAATGCTTCGCTGTGTCACGGCATTGTCGGCAGTGGCAATAAAAACTTTAATGAGCAATATTGCTTAACTGCCAAACGGTATGCGTCTCAATTTAATGTGCCTTTCTTGGCAGATTATGAACTGCGTGGAACCGGCCGTGACGTTGAACGAATTTATAAGCTGTTAGCAAAAGGTTAACTCAACAAGTACTAAAAGGAAGCGGCTCGAAAATAATCGAGTCGCTTCTTTTTAGAATATTACTTTATCAATTAAACTGTTGATTAATCCTATTTCGCCTATGATTCAAAATCATTAAAATAACTAGGAACACAATGATAATTCCGGCAGCAAACGAGAAAAGCACGCCATAAGGTGCAAAATCTAAAAAGACACCACCGATTAGTGGACCAAGTGCCCTTCCAAAGGACATAAACAAATTATACATCCCTTGAAACTTTCCCCGCTGTTGCGGTGTTGATAAACTATCAATCCAAGCCGGAATACCCGGAAAACCAATCATTTCGCCAATGGTTGTCACAACCATGACGATGATAAACGCATAATATTGCTTGGCAAAAATAAGGCCGATAAACGAAATCGCAAAGATAAAGACCCCAATGTAAGTTTGCGTACTTAACTTAAAATGCTCACCAATCCGGTTAACGAACGGTTGCCCAAAGACAATCATCAACCCGTTCAACGTCCACAAAAGACTATAGTTCTCAAATGGAATATGAAGGTTCGTCATGTGAACAGAAATGACACTTTCCCAGAGTGCGTATGATAGATACACCCCCAAAACAACTCCGCAGATTGCCAGGATCATCGAACCAACATTGGTCTCATGTGGTGCCCCGGGTTGAATCTTTTTTCCGGGAGCTCGTCGCTGCACCACAACATTGAAATCGATCAAGGTAATCACTAACAAAATAAAGTAAAAAATGGCGGCAACAATAAAAACGGTTGTCACACCATGGGACAATAGGAATCCAACCATTAAGGTTCCAATAACGATCCCCACGTTTTGACCAATATACAAGACATTAAAAATTGCTCGTGTTGACCGTGTCTTAATACTAGCCGCATAAGAATTCAATAGTGTCATACAGGCACCATCCCCGAATCCTACAAATAGCAGCAGGATTGAAAACATTGGCCAACCATGAAAGAAGACCAGCCCGATAATTGCCGACATTGAAATGACAACACTGATAATTGCTGCCTTGTAGGGCGACCAACGGTCAAATAAATAACCCCCAAGGTAATTTCCAATCATCATAAATACCGACATTACCAAAATAGTCATTCCGGCCAGTGTTAACGATTTATGAAGGTAATTATGCATGTAAACCGTTACCAGGGGCCACATAAATGCAGCACCCGCATTCAGGATTAATGAATATAAAATAACAGAACTAAACCGAATTTCACTTCTTTTTGGCACATTATCCCTCCCCTCTGTTGATATAAAAATCTCCTCTCCCATTCTCTCACACCTCTTAGTGTTTCAGCAATTGGAAAGCCAAGTGATTTTTTAAATCTGGTTTTAATTATCTTTAAAATATGGGTCATTTTACAGACGCAAAAAAAAGTTGAAACAAATTAATTTGTTTCAACTTCCCATTTAAGCGGTCATTCTTATTTATTATTTACAAGCACAAATTTGTAATAGTGATAAGGTGCATTACCATATTTAACTTTAAGACCCTTATTAGCCTTGTTAACAATGATAAAGTGTGTGTTATCAGTAAATCTCAAATAGAACGTTTGAGTCGTTTTGCTTCCACGTTCACGATAAGTAATTTTCCAGAATGACTTGCTATAAGTCGTTACTTTATAGTTTGCGTAGTTGATCAATTTCTTTTGGAATTTACCATTCTTGTACAACGCTTGATTCAAACCAGTTGATTGGTTGAATGTTGTCACGACACGATAACCATTGTTATTACCTGAATACCACTTACCAGTTGGTTCGTTAATCGTTAATTTACTGGAAGCGCTGGTTGAAGCAGTTGCTTTTGAAGAACTGCTTGAGCTGGTATTGCTTGAACTAGTAGTCGTCGTTGTCGTCTGAGGTGTCTTAACAGTGACAATCCGGTAAAAATACGATGTTGATGATTTACGGGCATAAACATAAAGCTTTTGGTTTGCCTTTAGGTTTGTGTGTAAATCAGCACTGAATTTACCAGTTTGATTATCAGCTGTTGAAGTTGCGATAGTATTCTTATTTGAGTTACGAACAATGATCGAAACACCTTTGGTTGCAGTTCCGGTTACACTTGATGACGTTGTGTAAACGTTATTGACCGAAAGCGATGGAGAACTAGCAGATGCTTTTAAACTAACTCCTAAAAAGAATGACGCAAGAACAGCAATGAACGCGATAAACTTGATTTTCTTCATTTACTTGTTACTCCCTAATGTTTAATTTGCAAACTACATTATAAGCGAAACCGAAAAAAAAACCGCTGTTTAGATCTGTATTTAGAGGATTCTTAAGAAACAGGAAACCTATCACTTTTTCAAGTTATAATAATAGGTAGTTTAAAAAAAGAAATCAATTTTTTGTTTCTCACAAGCTGGCTAAATCTGGTCATTTTTCACTTTGTAAATCTTTTTCAAAATGAAAAGACCTATTCTGTAAATTTTTATCATTTACATTGTTAATTCCCTTTCGTTGCCGGCAGTTGTGTTATATAATGTTAGCGAAGTGGTATAGACAATATACCGAATTTTGCTTAGTTAATTTGATAGGAGTGAAAAAATTGCCAACTGAAAGACGTTCATTGATCATGCTATTCGGGGCAAACGGCGATCTTGCCGTTCGAAAACTTTATCCAGCTATGTTTAAACTTTTCGAAAAAGGAAACATCCGTGATCATTTTGCTGTAATTGGCTCATCACGATATAAGGTGGATGATGCTAAGTATCGGGATATGGTTACAAAATCTGTCGAAAAAGAATCCAGTAATAAAAAAATGATTGCTGACTTTGCCAGCCATTTCTACTTTGTTACCCATGACGTAACTGACTTATCTCACTATTCTGTCTTAAAAGATAAGGCCGATGAACTGGATAAAAAGTATAAATTGGAAGGAAATCGTGTCTTTTACATTTCAATGGCACCCAATTTCTTTGGAACAGTTGCTAAAAATATCAAGACTCAAGGATTACTCTCCAACAACAGCGGCTTCAACCGCCTGGTCATTGAAAAACCATTTGGTAGAGACTTTGAATCTGCAAAAGAATTAAATGACGAACTAAGTAATGCTTTTGAAGAAGATCAAATCTTCCGAATCGACCATTATTTAGGTAAAGAAATGATTCAAAATATCGAAGCTATCCGCTTTGGTAACACCATTTTCGAAGCCCTTTGGAACAATCGTTATATCGATAACGTTCAGGTAACACTTGCTGAAAAGCTGGGTGTTGAGGAACGTGCCGGTTATTATGACAACTCAGGCGCTTTAAGAGATATGGTTCAAAACCATATTATGCAGATTGTTAGTTTACTTGCGATGGAGCAACCGGTTGCATTTAAAGATACTGATATTCGTGCTGAAAAAGTTAAGGCCTTACGTAGTCTTCGTGTTTACAACGTTGCCGAAGCATCAACCAACTTTGTTCGTGGTCAATACGGCGCCGTTGGTGAAAGCAAAGCTTATCGTGATGAAGATGGCGTGCCAAAGGATTCAAACACCGAAACCTTTGTTGCCGGAAAACTTTTATTTGATAACTATCGTTGGTCAGGTACCCCGTTCTATATCAGAACAGGTAAGAAACTTGCCGACAAATTCACACGGGTTGATGTTGTCTTCAAAAAGCCGTTGGTTGATATTTTCTCCTTCCCTCAAAGTGGAAAGGCCTTACTCAACGCTAACGTTTTAACCATTTATATTGAACCAACTCAAGGATTCTCATTAGTTGTCAATGCTAAAAATAGCGAACAAGGATTCCATACTGAGCCGGTTAACTTGGAATTCCTCGAAGATTCAAAACGAACGAAGGAAACACCACAGCCTTACGAACGTTTAATTCATGATGTTCTTAAAGGAGATGGCACAAACTTTGCCAGCTGGCCGGAAGTAGCTAGCGCATGGAAGTTTGTTGACCAAATTCGTCGTGTTTGGGATATTCAACAACCAATGTTCCCTAACTACATTCCCGGTTCAATGGGTCCGGTCTCAGCTGATGAACTATTAGCTCGAGATCACAGAGAATGGATCTATAAATTGAATCAGTAATTAAATGATTTTACGAAAAGATCTGGACATTCCTGTTCAGGTCTTTTTTTCGTTCTAACAGGCTTGAAAAAAATTACCAATTTATGAAAATGATTTCAACTTGTCTGCCGTGGCTTGTAACCTAATTTTCATCATAAATCCGCGTTGCTTACGGGTGTTCATAAAAAATAGTTTAGAATTATGAAAACGCTTAATGATTTTCGACTGTCTTTTTTCACAAACTTATCATTAAAATATGGATATTGCCTATTCTAACGATATTTTATTTCACTTTCTGCTTGTGCAATGGTAAACTAACTGTGTAGTATCGTAGTAATTCTTAATAGAAAAGGATGGTTTTAAATGTCTGATCAAAAAGCAAACATCGGTGTTGTTGGTATGGCCGTTATGGGTAAAAACCTTGCCCTTAACATCGAAAGCCGCGGTTACACAGTTGGAATCTTCAACCGTACCGGAGCTAAAACAGAAGCTGTTATAAAAGACCACGGAGACAAGAAGCTGCTTCCAAGTTATTCAGTTGAAGACTTCGTTAAATCTCTGGAAACTCCTCGTAGAATCATTTTAATGGTTAAAGCTGGTAAACCAACTGACGCTGTTATTGATGAATTACTCCCACTCCTCGACAAGGGCGATGTCCTTATCGATGGTGGTAACACAAACTTCCATGATACGATGGCTCGAAATGCCCGTCTTGATAAATCAGGTATCAACTTTATCGGAATGGGTGTTTCCGGTGGTGAACTTGGTGCCCTCCAAGGTCCATCATTAATGCCCGGCGGTCAAAAAGAAGCTTATGATTTAGTTGAACCAATTCTTAAGCAAATCGCTGCCAAAGCACCTGCCGATGGCGAACCATGTGTCACATATATTGGCCCTAATGGTGCCGGTCACTATGTTAAGATGGTCCACAACGGTATCGAATATGGTGATGAAGAGTTAATCGATGAAAGTTACAATATTTTAAGAAACCTTGCCGGTTATTCAGTTGATGATTTAGCTGGCATCTTTAAAGAATGGAATAAAGGTGAACTTGACAGTTATCTAATTGAAATCACCACTGATATTTTGACTCATAAAGATGATATTGGTGATGACAAGACCAAACCAATCGTTGATATGATTCTCGACCGTGGTGCCAATAAAGGTACCGGTAAGTGGAGTTCACAAGATGCTCTTGAAGTTGGCGTTGATCAATCAGTTATTACTGAAGCCGTTTATGCCCGCTTCATCTCAATGATCAAGAAAGAACGTGTTGCAGCTTCTAAAGTACTTCCTAAGCCTAAGGGTGACGTTGATTTCGACAAAAAAGAAATTGTTGAAAAAGTCCGTGAAGCACTCTACTTTGGTAAAGTAATGAGTTACGCTCAGGGCTTTGCTCAATTGAAGGCCGCTTCAGACAGCTACAAGTGGAACATTAAACTTGGCGAAATGGCTAAGATTTGGAGAGCCGGATGCATTATTCGTGCCCGCTTCTTACAAAACATTACCGATGCTTATGATAAGAACCCTGATCTTCAAAACTTACTTCTTGACCCATACTTTATTGATATCGCTAAGAAGTATCAAGAATCAGCTCGTGACGTGGTTGCTTTGGCTACTAAGGCCGGTGTACCGGTTCCATCACTTGCTGCAGCTGTTTCATACTACGATTCATATCGTTCAGAAGTTGTTCCTGCAAACCTCTTACAAGCACAACGTGACTACTTCGGTGCTCACACTTATGAACGTGTTGATCGCCCAGGCAGTTTCCATTACACTTGGTACAAAGAACAATAAACCGTGCAAAATGATCTTTATTTGATCACTAGCTTAAAAAGGATGTCGGATAAATTATCCGGCATCCTTTTTTGATACTTAATTTAGACATCTGAAGTCTATCTGTTCCACTTTCTTCTAAAACCTATCCAATGGCATCCTCAACAGCATCCAATAATTCTCTAGTTGCCGCCTTTGCATTTTTGGCCTGCATAATGGCTGAAACAACTGCAACCCCGTCCACATGTGCCGGTTCAATTGCTTGAATATTGTGAGCCTTTAACCCACCAATTGCATAAACCGGAATATTAACAGCTTCCTTAATTTTTCCCAATGTCTCGATACTGGTATGAACCGTCTTTACATGGGTTTGGGTTGGAAAGATAGCCCCTACACCTAAATAATCTGCCCCTTGTTCTTCAGCAAGCTTAGCCTGTTTAAGTGTTTTTGTCGTTGCGCCAATGATTTTTTTGTTCCCCAAAATCCGCCGGGCAATTTCAACCGGTAAATCGCTTTGCCCTAAATGAACCCCTGCTGCATCAACAGCTTGCGCAATATCCAAACGATCGTCAATCATTAATGGTACTCGATGCCGATCTGCAATATCTTTTACCTTGACAGCCCACTCATAAATATCACGGCTTGATCGATTTTTTTCGCGTAATTGCAATAAACTGACGCCGGATTCGCAGGCAAGATCAATTTGTTGTAAAAAATCTTCATCATTTAAATTTGTATGGTCGGTTACCAAGTACAATGGCCGGTTTGTCACTTTCATGGATGATTCCTCCAAATTTACTTTTGTGTATGCTTTATTTATATGTTCGAAAAAAGTCTACCTAACTTAATCATCATTTGCAACTTAATGATTGTTGTTATCCATGGTTTCGTAAACATTTTTAAAGTGACTCAAAACATTTTCCGCTTTGCTCCACACACTTGACTAGGACTGCTCCTCAAAGCAGCACCACTTCATATAAGAGATCGATTTGAAAAATCCAAACCCGGGATTTCCCAAATCGCCGTCTTATACTCCGGGTGCTATCCGCTTTGCTCCGCACACTTGACTTTTATCCATGAAACCGCTATAAATAATACATGAGCTAATAAGCTTAATTAAATATTTCGTCTGGGGTGCCTGAACGTGTCTAAGTAAATGATTAAGATCATTTATTACCACGTTCGTAAAGGCTGAGATAATACCCATCGAACCTGATGCAGTTTGTACTGTCGAAGGAAGAGCGAACCGGAAAATTGATTTTAAATTTGGATTCCGAGATCTTCTTTTAACAGAAAAGAAGATCTTTTTTCTTTTTCTGTTAAAACCTGTTTGGATTCCAAGTCCGCCAATCTTGGTCCCCTTCCTTCGAGCAATCACGAAGAAGGGGGCTTTTATTATGGTGACAGTTAATGGTCAAGAAGAAGACGTTGCCGGTCAAACCGTCATTGACTTTCTCAAAAAGCGAAACGCACCAATTGAAAATATCGTCGTTGAGCGAAACGGCGACATTGTTCACCGAGCGCAATTCGATAAGATCAAGCTTGAGTCCGGCGACAAAGTCGAACTAATCTCATTCGTTGGTGGCGGCTAGAGGAGGAAACGCAAAAATGGAAGCAGAAGTTCAGGGACAGCGTTACAAAGATGTTTATGATGGCATGAAAGAACGAAATGTTAAAGACTCAACCGATAAATTAGCTGCTGCTCATGTCACAATTGCCGGTTCAGGTGGACTTGGTTCAAATATCGCCATCGCATTAACCAGAATTGGTGTCGGTCATTTAAAATTAATTGATTTTGACTTCGTTGAATTGAGCAATTTAAATCGTCAACAATTCAAATTAAGCCAGGTTGATATGCCGAAAGTTGTTGCAATGAAGCAAAATTTACAGGAATTCAATCCATTTATTGATATTCAAACGGCTCAGGTTAAGGTTACCCACGATAATGTCAAAGACTTATTTGAAAGTGCCGATATTATCTGTGAAGCATTCGACAATCCGGCTGCAAAAGCCATGTTGTTGGATGCTGCATCCGAGTTTTATCCCGACAAGCCATTAGTTATGGGAACCGGGATGGCCGGGATTCACAGTTCAAATACCATTACCACCAAGCATCCCCGCCCTAATCTTTACATTGCCGGTGATGGCACAACCAAAGGTGCCGAAGGTCTAATGGCACCTCGGGTCATGATATGCGCAGGACATGAAGCTAATATGATTACACGTTTAATTTTAGGACAAACAGAAATTTAGGGAGGACTATTATTATGTCAGCATCCATTCAAGACAAAGATGAATTAGTTATCGGCGGTCATAAATTTACGTCCCGTTTTATTCTTGGTTCGGGAAAATATTCTTATGACTTGATTGATTCGGCCATTAACAATGCAAAAGCTCAAATCATTACGATGGCACTTCGCCGGAACACAACAGGATCAGAAAATATTTTGAATTTTATTCCCGAAAATATCACTATTTTACCTAATACTTCCGGTTCGACAACCGCTGAAGAAGCTATTCGAACGGCACGAATTGCCCGCGAATTAAGTGGCAGCAACTTTATCAAAGTTGAAGTCGTACCTGATAAAAAATACTTGATGCCGGATAATTACGAAACCCTGAAGGCAACCGAAGTTCTGGCAAAGGAGGGCTTCATTGTGATGCCTTATATATTGCCGGACTTAAACGCAGCTCGACAATTAGTTGATGCCGGAGCAGCCACCATCATGCCGTTAGCTGCTCCGATTGGAACGAATAAAGGCCTTTCAACAAAGGACCTTATTCAAATCCTGGTAGATGAAATTGATGTTCCGGTTATTGTAGATGCCGGAATTGGTCGACCGAGCCAAGCCGCAGAAGCAATGGAAATGGGTGTTTCAGCAGTCATGGCCAACACGTCGATGGCAACCGCCGGTAATATCCCACTTATGGCGGAGGCCTTCAAATTGGCAATCGAAGCCGGCCGAAAAGCCTATCTCGCAAAGCCCGGCCGGGTTATCGAACACGGCGCAGTTGCTTCATCACCATTAGCCGGTGTCAGCACTGCTAAATAGAAGGTGAAAAAATGCCAATCAAAACTGACCAATTAAACAACCGTTTGACGACTATTAATCAATTCTCTAAAAATGAAGTTGGTCAAAACCGTTTGGTATACTCGCCTAATTGGGTTAAGGGACAAAAGCAGCTTATTTCTTGGGGCAATCAGGCTGAAATGACTATAACCGTTGATACCTACGGCACTGTCTATTTGGATGTCATTGGTTCACAATCGCCTGACACTATTATTGCGACGGGATCACACATGGATACGGTTGCTCATGGTGGGCCATATGATGGCCTATATGGCGTTGTTGGCGGTCTTCAAGCCATTCTGAACCTCGTTCGTACATTTGGTCAACCCAAGAAGACATTACGCCTCATCTCATTCAGTGAGGAAGAAGGCAGTCATTTTCCAGCAACGTTTTCCGGTTCAAAACACTATGCAAGGATCCAAAACGTAACTGGAATTAAGGATCAATCCGGCATCGCTTTTGACACAGCTCGCCAAAAAGCCGTTTCTAAGTTAAAAGAAGCGGCTGATGAAATGGGGTTGCCCAATATCCCCTCAACATTTACAGAACTTCATATTGAACAAGGGCCTCGTCTGATTGAGTCACACTGTCAAATCGGCTTGGTAACCTCAATTGTTGGTCAACGACGCTTTACCGTAACAGTAAACGGCATCGCCAATCATGCGGGGACAACACCGATGACCGACCGCCACGATGCTCTTCAAATCGCAATTGTTTTAATTAGCCACCTTAAAGCTATTGCGGCAGAAATCAGTCCACAGCTCACATTCACAGTTGGCGAATGCCATGTCTGGCCAAATACATCAAATGTTATTCCTGGGAAAGTAATATTTAGTATTGATACCCGTCATGTCAGTGATACCACTTTGAATCTTTTTGAAAACAGGCTAAGAGATGAAGCACAAAAAGCTTCAAATTCACCCGTGTCGATTACTGTAAACCGGTGGGTAGCTGACCACCCCACACAACTTGATAACGGCATGCTGACCAGAAATAAGCAATTGGCAAAGAACCTTGGTATTAGTTATCAAACACTTGCTTCGGGAGCTGGTCATGACAGCGAAATCATGAGTAAAGTAACTAAGACGACTATGATTTTTGTTCCGAGTATTGACGGTATCAGTCATGCACCACAGGAAAATACGTCTGATACCGATTTGCATACTGGCGTAAAATTACTTCAAGAAAGTCTAAGAGAACAGGCATACTAACTTGTGAGACGTATTACTTTGATTACTTCTAAAAAATGTTCGTAGAATAAACCACACTTTTCTTTCTAAGATAATAAAAACCAAGTTCGATTAATGAGCATCAAACTAGCGATGGAAAAACTCATTTGATAGCTTAATCGAACTTGGTTTTTATATTGACAGCGTCAAAAATTAGTTTGAACCAGCGAGTGAGTCAGTCGAATGATTCACTTTACCGGCATTCTTGTCGAATGGAACAGTCTTAACAACGCCTAGTACCTTGTCTTTGTCAACAAAGCCCCAGTATCGACTGTCGTTTGAAACAGAACGATGATCACCGAGTACAAAATATTTGTTTCGAGGAACTTTCACGGAATTTTGATCTTTCGTCCAATGTGTTGACAAACTTTGAAGATTCCAATTACCCGTCCCGGTACTTCGCTGATATTGACTAATATAGCTTTGATTTAGCGGTTGATTATTGACGTAGATCGTACCATTATTGCTGCTGACGGTATCACCGGGAAGACCAATCACTCGTTTGACGTAATAATCAGTGCTTGCCTTGGCCTCTGGATCCTCGCCGTGAGCGTTAAAAATAATGACAGCGTTTCGACGAATTGGTAATGTTTTGAAAACGCCCACCACTTCAGCATTCTGTAAGTTCGGCTGCATTGAAGTCCCTTTAATAAAACTGGCACTCACAAAGTATTGGCGAACAGCAAAACCGATTAACAATCCCATCGCAATTGGGAACACCCAACTAAAAATCTTTTTAAGTATTTTCAAATTGCCCTCCAATAAAAACGTTTATTAATCCTGTAAAGATTAATTTCATAATATCACGTTCTTTAATTAAGGTTGTTTAAGATTCATCTAAGTCGTAAAAAGACTGAAAGTAAAAGCAGTCTGCTTTTACCTTCAGTCTTTTTTATGTCAGACACGTCACTACTATCTATTCGTAATGGGTACCGCGTAGTCGATCCAACGTTTCTTTCTTCAAGTAGTAGGGAGTCACTCCATCATCAATGGCTTTATCCAGTAACCCCTGTGCCTGTTTACGAGCAACGATAGTAGGTACCTTTATAGAAAGAACCGATTTATTAATCAGCATCTGATGAACATCCAAATTAGTTTTGGTTTTAAACCTTAATTTGGGTTCAGCCTTTGTTTCCTTTGAATGATTGCTTTTTTCCTTAGCCATGAAGATCCCTCCTCACCATTAATCGAAATAAAAGAATTAGTCGTTACCTTCATCATAGCAAATCGCTCAATAAAAGTATATTTAGATGACTAGTCTCTAACGGGAACTTTATTAAACTTGTCTTGATACCATTCTTCCCAAGTACCGGAAATCAAATTTCCGTTGTCGTAATACTCAGGATTGATCACTGAAATGACGTGTTTGAGGTCACCGCCGCATTCCTTATAAAGCTCATCACGAAGCTCCTCAGGAGTAAACGATCGATTTTCGAAAATGAAGTGGTTAATGTCAGCCAGATAATAATCTACTTTATACATGGAAAGAATCTCCAAATTATTTTTCTTCAAACGTGGTAAATAAAAATCAACGAAATCTTTAATTGCCTTCATTGTTGCTGTCTCATTCAATTTATCGATAGTAACTGTTTCTGCCACGATAGCACCTCCTTTTATTCCATTATGCCACATTTCCGTCTTCAATGATCAACCAAAGTAGTATGATGGAGATGGATCTAAAATAACAAAGGATGCGAATAGCATGGCAGATAGAAAAGTTTATACCGATTATTTCTTCGACGAACCTGCATTTAATACTCATGATGGTGGTTATGTGCCCCTCAAGGAGCCTGATACCCCACAGGAAAAGTTGAGGATCCCGGCGTTATTGAAACCCGATAAAGAGACAGATACCGATATGTATTATACGGTGATTGCCCAAACTGGCGAAACCCAGTTATTGCCAGGCGCAAAAACCAAAACATGGGGATATAATGCCAGCATATTAGGTCAAACAATTGTTTTTAAGGATGGTAAAAATATTCACATTACATTAAAAAACGAATTACCTGAATTAACAACCTTCCATTGGCATGGTCTGAATGTACCAGGACCAATCACAGACGGTGGCTGTCATGCACCCGTTTATCCGGGAGAGAGTACTCAAATTAATTTTAAGTGTAACCAAGTAGCCGCAACTTTATGGTTACACGCACATCCGTGTCCAGCGACCGCTCAACATGTCTGGAAAGGATTAGCCACTACCGTGATTGTTCAAGACCAAACCGAAAGCCAGCTGCCATTCCCAAGAAACTATGGTGTTAACGACATTCCCTTGGTTCTTCAAGACCGCAATTTCCATAAAAATAATCAACTCGATTATATGGCGGATTATGATCCGGATGGCATTCAGGGACCGACCCCAATGATCAATGGGACAATTAATCCATATTTCGATGTCACAACTCAACGGCTCCGTTTACGTATTTTGGATGGCGCTAATAGACGTGAATGGCGGTTACATTTTAGTGATGATTTAAAATTCACCCAAATTGCTTCTGATGGTGGTGTCTTACCGGAACCCGTCGATTTTACCCATTTGATGTTAACTTGTGCGGAAAGAGCGGAAATTATCGTTGATTTTAGCGGATACAAACCCGGTGATGAAGTCACATTGTATTCTGACGATGTGCCACTTGTTCGTTTTAGAATTCATCAGTTTGCAAAAGACGATACAACACTGCCAGATCACCTAGTAAACATTCCTGATCCAGACGTCACACCAAATACAAAAATCCATCAAGTTGTTATGGCCGGAATGGATGAAGAAGTTGAAATTAATGGTAAAAAGTTTGATATGCAGCGAATTGATGACAAACAACAGGTTGGCAGCGTTGAATACTGGGACGTCAGCAACACCAATGATAAAACGGGTGGGATGATTCATCCTTATCATATGCACGCAACTCAATTTAGAATTGTTTCCAGAAATGGTCATGAACCCTATCCAAATGAACATGGATTAAAAGATACAGTTGGTGTTAACCCGGGTGAAACCGTTCGATTAAAAGTTTGGTTCGATAAACTGGGTGTCTTTATGAACCATTGCCATATCCTTGAACATGAAGATGGCGGCATGATGGCACAATTTGAGGTTTATGATCCTGATCATCCAAAGACTTACAAGTTAATGGATATGGATACGTTAATGACCGCTTTCGCAAAAGAAAGAGGCGTTAAGAAAGAAGATTTAAACATTCCCGGCATGCACATGTAGTTAATTCTTGCATTGCTGAGAGGTGTATGATAGTATACTAGTTGGAATGAAAATCGAATAGAAGCTGTTAGGTGAGGCTCCTATGTGAAAAATGCTACTGCTCAGAAACGTCGAAAAACGCCAATGAGTCAGCTGTTCTAGTCAAAGTAAGGCTTGAACTAACGTAGCTGTTATTGAATAACTACATCACATAGTGCTAAAGCTCAACGACTGGCTAAAGCTTTATTTAGGTGTCCAGTCGTTCAGCGACTGGACACTTTTCATTCTAAAAAATGAGTTTAAGAGGTGAGATTTATGACAACTGAATTTATAGATCCTGGAGCGACGAAACACCAGTCTACCAAGGGAAGACCGGTTGTGATAGTATCTCTCTCGCGGATTAGATTCTAAGGAATCCCAACGAGAAATTGTTACAATCGATTTTCCCAAAGAAAGCAAAATTTGACATATCTAAACGTATTATTTCTTGATTCTAAGGCTTTAATGCCACATGTGTCACAAGAAAATTCTCGTTCTCGTTTGTTTAGGTATTTCAACACTTTTGGGAATTCGATTAACACAATTTCTCAGTGGTTTTGGACATTTAGGTACTGACGTACTTGTGTCCGATCGGCTGAACGCGGCCGAAAAACGCTTCACCTTTTAGGAAACTATTTGGGGAGAATGACATTAATCGTGATATATTGCCAACACATAAATACGGTAATAATAGTAATTACGAGGGGACAACCTCCAAGAATCCGGCGGAAGCTAATTCTTGAAAAATGACTGCTATCTTACTGGATAATAAAATTATAAAGCCACCAACGTAAATTCGTTGGTGGCTTTTTTTGCATCTTCATTAGCTCAATTCAAACGTTCAGCTTTAGGATTAGGCCGCTTGAACTGTGAAATATAATTTTCTGATTTCTGTTCATCAAATTCGTTTTCCGATTTTCCAATAACAACTGTCGCAAGTGAATTACCAACGACATTAACAGCTGTTCGTCCCATATCAACAATTCGATCAATGCCGGCAATGAACGTTAATCCACTCATCGGTACACCAATCGTTGAGATGGTTGCCAACAGCACGACAAAGGATGCACCAGGAACCCCAGCCATTCCTTTAGAGGTGATCATAAGGACAACCAGAAGTGTCACTTGTTGCCCAATGGATAGATGTATACCATATGCCTGTGCTAAGAACAACGCGGCCAGAGATTGATAAATAGCCGAACCGTCTAAGTTGAATGTGTAACCGGTAGGAATAACAAAAGAAACAATCCCTTGATTTGTCCCAAATTTATCCATTTTTTCAATCATTTTTGGTAATACCGCTTCTGAACTAGCCGTTGAAAACGCAAGTACAATTTCATTTTTAATAACTCTAAGCAAGTCAGAAATTCGAAATTTAAAGAGTCTGGCCACAATACCCATCACGACTAGCACAAAAATAATCATCGTTAAGTATGTAATAATCACAAAATAACCGAGTGGTATTAGCGCACTTATCCCCATTTCGGCTAATGCAACCCCGATCAAAGCACAAACACCAACTGGTGCTGCATGCATAACCCAATTAGTCACTTTAAACATCACTTCTTGAACAGCTTGAAGAAAATCAATTAAGATCTTTCCTTTTTCACCAATAGCAGCTATACCAAGCCCAAAGAAAACGGAGAAGAAAATAACTGGCATCATATTACCACTTGCCAATGAACTAAAAATATTGGTAGGAATAATGCCTAATAGTGTATCCCAAAGTCCAGTATGCTTTGCCGATTTAGCGGTTGCCATATACTGACTAATATCGGATCCGTGAAGTGAATGAATATCAATCATCGTACCAGGATGCAGGACATTTGCAACAATCATTCCCAAAGCAATAGCGACCGTTGTCATTAATTCAAAATAAATTAAGGTTTTCAGGCCCACTCTCCCCAACTTCTTAATGTCTCCTATACTAGCAATTCCTACTGTTAAGCAAGAAACCACAATTGGTAAAACAATCATTTGAATAAGACTGATAAACATTGTCCCAATATTTTGCATCGTTGTAATTGCAACTTGATTTTTATAAAAAATAATGCCAAATACGATTCCCAATACCAGACCAATAAGGATTTGCCATCCCAAAGTCAGACGATACGATTTATAACGCTTCATGATTTCACCTTTTTCCAAATAGTTTCACTTTCTCAATATATAACAAAGACCTTCGATAGTAAATAACTATCGAAGGTCTAATTTGCGTGGCAACGTCCTACCCTTGCAGGGGGCGATCCCCCAACTACTCTTGGCGTGCAGAAGCTTAACGACTGTGTTCGGCATGGGAACAGGTGTATCCTTCTGGCTATCGCCACCACACTATTTTCCTGAAAGAACTTCGTTCTCTCAAAACTAGCTAATATTAATTTTCTGCCTTCAAACACCATTTCTACTTGGTTAAGTCCTCGACCGATTAGTATTGGTCCGCTCCGTGCATCGCTGCACTTCCACTTCCAACCTATCTACCTGATCATCTCTCAGGGGTCTTACTTCCATATAGGAATGGGAAATCTCATCTTGAGGCGAGTTTCACACTTAGATGCTTTCAGCGTTTATCTCATCCATACATAGCTACCCAGCGGTGCGCCTGGCGGCGCAACTGGTACACCAGCGGTATGTCCATCCCGGTCCTCTCGTACTAAGGACAGCTCCTCTCAAATTTCCTACGCCCGCGACGGATAGGGACCGAACTGTCTCACGACGTTCTGAACCCAGCTCGCGTACCGCTTTAATGGGCGAACAGCCCAACCCTTGGGACCGACTACAGCCCCAGGATGCGATGAGCCGACATCGAGGTGCCAAACCTCCCCGTCGATGTGGACTCTTGGGGGAGATAAGCCTGTTATCCCCAGGGTAGCTTTTATCCGTTGAGCGATGGCCCTTCCATACGGAACCACCGGATCACTAAGCCCGACTTTCGTCCCTGCTCGACCTGTCTGTCTCGCAGTCAAGCTCCCTTCTGCCTTTACACTCGTCGAATGATTTCCAACCATTCTGAGGGAACCTTTGGGCGCCTCCGTTACTGTTTGGGAGGCGACCGCCCCAGTCAAACTGCCTACCTGACACTGTCTCCCGCCACGCTAAGTGGCGCGGGTTAGAGTGTTCACACAGCGAGGGTAGTATCCCACCAATGCCTCCACCGAAACTAGCGTTCCGGCTTCAACGGCTCCTACCTATCCTGTACAAGCTGTGTCAACACCCAATATCAAGCTACAGTAAAGCTCCATGGGGTCTTTCCGTCCTGTCGCGGGTAACCTGCTTCTTCACAGGTATCTCAATTTCACCGAGTCTCTCGTTGAGACAGTGCCCAGATCGTTACGCCTTTCGTGCGGGTCGGAACTTACCCGACAAGGAATTTCGCTACCTTAGGACCGTTATAGTTACGGCCGCCGTTTACTGGGGCTTCATTTCTGGGCTTCGCCGAAGCTAACTCATCCACTTAACCTTCCAGCACCGGGCAGGCGTCAGCCCCTATACGTCATCTTACGATTTTGCAGAAACCTGTGTTTTTGATAAACAGTCGCCTGGGCCTTTTCACTGCGGCTGGCCATGTGGCCAGCACCCCTTCTCCCGAAGTTACGGGGTCATTTTGCCGAGTTCCTTAACGAGAGTTCACTCGCTCACCTGAGGATTCTCTCCTCGACTACCTGTGTCGGTTTGCGGTACGGGTAGTTGATGACTCACTAGAAGCTTTTCTCGGCAGTGTGACGTGGGTTGCTTCCCTACTTAAATTTCGGTCCTCATCACCACTTGTCAACCCGCCAAAAAGCATTTGACTCTTTGACTGACTCGTGGCTTGAACATGCCTTTCCAACTGCATGCACAACTTAGCCTCCTGCGTCCCTCCATCGCTCAAACATCATCAACTAGTACAGGAATCTCAACCTGTTATCCATCGCCTACGCCTTGCGGCCTCGGCTTAGGTCCCGACTAACCCTGGGAGGACGAGCCTTCCCCAGGAAACCTTAGTCATTCGGTGGATCAGATTCTCACTGATCTTTCGCTACTCATACCGGCATTCTCACTTCTAAGCGCTCCACCGGTCCTTGCGGTCCGGCTTCGTTGCCCTTAGAACGCTCTCCTATCACCTGAACAAAGTTCAGGTCCGCAGTCTCGGTAATATGCTTAGCCCCGGTAAATTTTCGGCGCGGGATCACTCGACTAGTGAGCTATTACGCACTCTTTAAATGGTGGCTGCTTCTGAGCCAACATCCTAGTTGTCTATGCAACTCCACATCCTTTTCCACTTAGCATATATTTAGGGACCTTAACTGGCGGTCTGGGCTGTTCCCCTTTCGACGATGGATCTTATCACTCATCGTCTGACTCCCGGATAAAAATCAATGGTATTCGGAGTTTATCTGAACTTAGTAACCCATGACGGGCCCCTCGTCCAAACAGTGGCTCTACCTCCATGATTCTACGTCCGAGGCTAGCCCTAAAGCTATTTCGGAGAGAACCAGCTATCTCCAAGTTCGTTTGGAATTTCACCGCTACCCACACCTCATCCCAGCACTTTTCAACGTACACGGGTTCGGCCCTCCAGTGCGTTTTACCGCACCTTCAGCCTGGACATGGGTAGATCACCTGGTTTCGGGTCTACAGCAACATACTTCAACGCCCATTTCAGACTCGCTTTCGCTGCGGCTCCGGCTTTAACACCTTAACCTTGCATGCAACCGTAACTCGCCGGTTCATTCTACAAGAGGCACGCTATCACCCATTAACGGGCTCTAACTGCTTGTAGGCACATGGTTTCAGGAACTGTTTCACTCCCCTTCCGGGGTGCTTTTCACCTTTCCCTCACGGTACTGGTTCACTATCGGTCACTAGGGAGTATTTAGCCTTGGGAGATGGTCCTCCCGGATTCCGACGACGTTTCACGTGTGTCGCCGTACTCAGGATCCTGAACTGAGGGTGCTGGATTTCACCTACGGGGCTATCACCCTGTTTCGCCAATCTTCCCAGATTGTTCGGTTATCCATCACTTTGGTAACTCAAATGTTCAGTCCTACAACCCCAATGAGCAAGCTCATTGGTTTGGGCTGTTCCCCGTTCGCTCGCCGCTACTGAGGGAATCGAAATTTCTTTATTCTCCTGTGGGTACTGAGATGTTTCAGTTCCCCACGTCTACCTCTACTCAGCTATGAATTCACTGAGCAGTAACAGTCGATTAAAACTGCTGGGTTTCCCCATTCGGAAATCTCCGGATCAAAGCTTACGTACAGCTCCCCGAAGCATATCGGTGTTAGTCCCGTCCTTCATCGGCTCCTAGTGCCAAGGCATCCACCATGCGCCCTTGATAACTTAACCTAAGTATCCTACGGATACTTTAGTTAATTGAGTATTTGCGATTTTTTACTTAGTTAACAAACTCAAAATAACGCGGTGTTCTCGGTTGAAATTGGATTATATCCAATTCAATAAATTACAGAAAATTAATATTATCTAGTTTTCAAAGAACCAAGTTTGAGAGTAGACCTCTCAAAACTGAACAAAACTTTCGACATTGTGTAGGTTTCCGAATTTTCCTTAGAAAGGAGGTGATCCAGCCGCAGGTTCTCCTACGGCTACCTTGTTACGACTTCACCCTAATCATCTGTCCCACCTTAGACGGCTGGCCCCCGAAGGTTACCTCACCGGCTTTGGGTGTTACAAACTCTCATGGTGTGACGGGCGGTGTGTACAAGGCCCGGGAACGTATTCACCGTGGCATGCTGATCCACGATTACTAGCGATTCCAACTTCATGTAGGCGAGTTGCAGCCTACAATCCGAACTGAGAACGGCTTTAAGAGATTAGCTTGACCTCGCGGTTTCGCGACTCGTTGTACCGTCCATTGTAGCACGTGTGTAGCCCAGGTCATAAGGGGCATGATGATTTGACGTCATCCCCACCTTCCTCCGGTTTGTCACCGGCAGTCTCGCCAGAGTGCCCAACTAAATGCTGGCAACTGACAATAAGGGTTGCGCTCGTTGCGGGACTTAACCCAACATCTCACGACACGAGCTGACGACAACCATGCACCACCTGTCATTCCGTCCCCGAAGGGAACGCCTAATCTCTTAGGTTAGCAGAAGATGTCAAGACCTGGTAAGGTTCTTCGCGTAGCATCGAATTAAACCACATGCTCCACCGCTTGTGCGGGCCCCCGTCAATTCCTTTGAGTTTCAACCTTGCGGTCGTACTCCCCAGGCGGAGTGCTTAATGCGTTAGCTGCAGCACTGAAGGGCGGAAACCCTCCAACACTTAGCACTCATCGTTTACGGCATGGACTACCAGGGTATCTAATCCTGTTCGCTACCCATGCTTTCGAGCCTCAGCGTCAGTTGCAGACCAGACAGCCGCCTTCGCCACTGGTGTTCTTCCATATATCTACGCATTTCACCGCTACACATGGAGTTCCACTGTCCTCTTCTGCACTCAAGTCTCCCGGTTTCCGATGCACTTCTCCGGTTAAGCCGAAGGCTTTCACATCAGACCTAAAAAACCGCCTGCGCTCGCTTTACGCCCAATAAATCCGGACAACGCTTGCCACCTACGTATTACCGCGGCTGCTGGCACGTAGTTAGCCGTGGCTTTCTGGTTGGATACCGTCACGATGTCAACAGTTACTCTGACACCCGTTCTTCTCCAACAACAGAGTTTTACGAGCCGAAACCCTTCATCACTCACGCGGCGTTGCTCCATCAGACTTTCGTCCATTGTGGAAGATTCCCTACTGCTGCCTCCCGTAGGAGTTTGGGCCGTGTCTCAGTCCCAATGTGGCCGATTACCCTCTCAGGTCGGCTACGTATCATTGCCTTGGTGAGCCATTACCTCACCAACTAGCTAATACGCCGCGGGTCCATCCCAAAGTGATAGCCGAAACCATCTTTTAAACAAAAACCATGTGGTTTTTGTTGTTATGCGGTATTAGCACCTGTTTCCAAATGTTATCCCCCGCTTCGGGGCAAGTTACCCACGTGTTACTCACCAGTTCGCCACTCGTCTTAATGTCAAATCAGTTAAATGCAAGCACTCAACTTCATTGACCAAGACGCGTTCGACTTGCATGTATTAGGCACGCCGCCAGCGTTCGTCCTGAGCCAGGATCAAACTCTCATCTTAAAATCAAAATGATCATTTGTGACTCATTGATTATTTTTTATTGTTACTAGCGAATTGACTTCGCAATTTGTTAATTGGCTTCGATTAAAATCGAAGCACCCTACACAATTTGTTTGTCGAAAATTTTATTCAGTTTTCAAAGGTCTACCTGCAAAACAACATTTAAATTTTAAAAGGATTTAAATGATCCAGTTTGATGAATCGTTGTTGTCCTGCGCTTCAAGCAACGAAATTAATTATATATCATCGAATCTTTTAAGTCAAGAAAAACTTTTTCGGAAGCGATTGGTATATGTTGTTCGTATCGAAGCAACGAATAATATATTACCAGCTATTTTAGAGAAGGTCAACAGTTTTTCCAAATTAATTTCAACTTTTCTTGAAAAAACTAAGAAAGCAGTAAAGTAAAGTCACATAACCACCTAAAACAGCCTGCTATATGTATACTAACACTTGAATACGGAAAAGGAGCCAGGAATCATTGGAAAAAATCGTAATCATTAATGCCAAACGAACACCTATCGGAAAATTAAACGGTGCGTTAAAAGATAAAAGCGCCGTTGAACTTGCTACCGAAGTCTCCAAAGCATTAATTAAAACTGCAAAGATACCAATTGAAGATATTAATCAGGTTATATTTGGCAATGCAATTCAAGCTGGCAATGGTCAAAACATTGCCCGACAGATCGAACTAAACAGTGGCCTTTCAGCTAAGACAACAGCTTTTACAATCAACCAAGTGTGCGGATCGGGTTTAAAAGCAATCCGCCAAGCTCAAATCGAACTTTTAATAGGAGGACACAAAACCATTTTAGCGGGTGGTACCGAAAGTATGTCCAACGTGCCATTTTTGAACATGAATCAACGGCAGCCAACCAAATTCGGTTCGTTCACCGTTTACGATGGTTTGGAACGTGATGGATTAACTGACGCATTCTCCAATCGTCCAATGGGAATAACAGCAGAAAACGTCGCTAAAATCTATCACGTCAGCAGAAAACAACAAGATCAATTTGCACTTGATTCACATCTTAAAGCCCAAGATGCCATTAATCACCATTATTTTGACGAAGAGCTTGTGCCGATTCAAACGACTAATAAGAAGAAAAGCACCCTCGTTAGTCAAGATGAATCCGTTCGCTTTGATACAAGCCTCGAAAAACTGTCAACACTTCCCCCTTCTTTTGAAACAAACGGCACGGTAACTGCGGGAAACGCTGCAGGGTTAAACGATGGTGCTTCAGCGCTGCTGCTAACCACCGAATCACATGCCAAACAGTTGAATCTGACTCCATTGGCAGAAATCATTGATTACGCCGAGCAGGGAATTGATCCTAATATTATGGGATATGCCCCTTATCACGCAATTAAGAAACTACTCACTAATCAAAAAATGCAGGTTACCGATATTGATCTCTTTGAAATCAACGAAGCTTTCGCATCACAATGTATTGCCGTTTCAAGAGACCTATCTATTCCTGAATACAAACTAAATATTAGTGGCGGTGCCATTGCACTTGGACATCCGCTAGGTGATTCGGGAGCACGCATTGTGACGACCCTGATCAATAATTTAAACCGTACAGGTCAAACATACGGGATCGCCTCCTTATGCATGGGCGGCGGCATGGGTTCAGCAATGCTAATTAAAAAGTATTAATCAGAAGCCGCAGCTTTACACAAAAGACGACGCCGACTTAAAAAATTTAAGTCACGCCGTCTTTTTAATTTTGTCATTCTTTTCCTATTACAACCTAACACGTTCACTTTCCGGCAATTCTTTAAAGAAAGAACTCTGATATAGCCAATAAAGCACTTTCTTTGTACTTTTAGACCGCAAGTCGTATGCCGAATCCAGTGATCGAAAGACCGGATCAGCTTTCATAAGGTGGCTAAACGCGCTCAGACTGTCTGCCTGCGTTAAGTTGGTATAATTGGCCATCCCTCTACCAATCAGCCCGGAGAAGTGTGCTACGTGGACGACAGCAATGTATTCTACGTGTTCTGTTAATGTTGTCGGCTTAACAGGGATCGTATCTGCCAGTGATGTTAAGTCAAAGGATAAATGTTGTCGGGCAAACAAAAGTGCCCGATTTCTGGCAAATGAGTAGTTTAGTAATAGAGGCAAAAGCAATTTTTTTAACATTCCGGTAAAGAGTTGATCAAAGGTTCCGTAATCAATTTCAATTTTTTGATGAAAATCATTAATAATCGGCTTGTGTAATGGTCCGAGGACATAGGAAAAAATCTGTTGGAAGTTTTGATTGTCAGCATTTCTCGTATGGGCAACATCACTTAAATCAAGAATTGCCATCTTTTCAGCACTTTTGACAATCGTTGCCGGTATCCCCATTTTTAAAAGAATAATTGTCTCGTTCATTTCAAGACTTGATGCAATAGCTGTCCGGTCGGTTGACGTCATCAGAGCTGGTATGCCAAGCAAATCATAGTTATCTACAGTCAACTGTTCCCTGCAGATCGCATACAACACTACTGATACCATCAAATCAATTAAACCTGTAACATCTCGCTTAATAAACTGCCTGACTGCATCCTTCAAGTGGTTATCAGCAAGCGAGCGGACAATTATCGGCGGCAAATCATGCTGGTCACTGAAATCAGGGCCATCGTCGCTACTATACTGAAATAAAGTTCGCCCACTGATTTGATATTGGGTCAAAAAACCGGAATCGTACTCATTAATCATGCCCTTAACAATATGGCTATCAGAAGTTGCTGTTAATTTCTTATAGGGAGAGACGTTCCTTAAATAACGATTAATGTGGGAAAACCAGGCGTCTGCCATCTGGGAAGCCTCTTTAATTGAGAATCCTGCAAGTCGATCCATAATGGTCGGCAAAAAACCACCTTCACCAGAAATTGCCTGGACAAAATGGATCACTGCGGTTTGATAGCCCAATGTGAATTGTCGTTCATCCCGGCTTTCTCCAAGGTAGGCCGCATAATTTCTCCCCGTAGCCTGATTCACAATTTCCGGCGTCTCCTCCCCGGTTGCCCATGCTATCATGAAAGAAAATTGATTAAAATTAATTGTCATTAAATCTTTAACAGCTGCCAAATAGCCCAATTGACTTGACTTTGCCATTTTAAATTCGGCAAGTGATAAACCTGCGTTCAATGGGTGATTCAAGGAACTGTGTGCGCCCCTTATGATACGTTCGGAATAGATCGTACTTTTTGCGTATGTATTTTCGCCAAGCAGTTTAGACACAACGGAGCCAAACAATCTGAAAGTCCTTTTTACCCCGGCAAGCTGATCAGATTTATGAGACTTGATTGAAGCATCATCTTTAACCATTTTTTCCTCCTTGCAAATTCAATTTATTCTAACACAAAGTGTTCCCTCAAAAAACAATCTTTAAAATTGCAAAGCCCCCTCTTAATTAGTTATGATAAACATAAGAAATACGAAAGGATGTGTCAAAATGGGCAAATTAAAAAACGAATCTGATAAAGTAGTTGGCAAAACAAAAGAAGGACTTGGTGAAGCAAGCGGCGACGACAAGATGAAGTTAAAAGGTAAGCTCCAAAATGCATCCGGTAAAGCAAAGGAAAAGCTTGAAGACGCCAAAGACAAAGTCGCTGAAAAAGCAAACGAATTCTTGGATAAGCATGAGAAGAACAATAAAGAAGACAACTAATTCTAGTTGTGAAGGTTGAAAGACGGCATCGATTGCAGCTTTCAACCTTTTTTCTTTTCTCACCCGTTTCTTCTTGCAATTAAAAAATCGATGCTCTATAATGCTCTTTCGTGCTAAGCAAATCTAATCATTCAGATTAGAAATAACAAAGAGGATGTGAGCATTGATGTCTGCAACATATTTACGTCAAGCAACGAATCAAGACCTTCCAGAAATCAGAAAAATTATTACGGATGCTAAAGCCTTTCTAAAGAAACAGGGAATCGACCAATGGCAGGACGGTTACCCAACCGATGAAGATTTGGAAACCGATGTTAAATTCGGCATTACCTACGTTCTAATTATCGACGGAAAAATTGCAGCAACCGCAGCCCTTCACCAAGGCCTCGATGTGAGCTACTTACAAATCCACGACGGTGAATGGTTAAACGGCGTTCACGGCAGATACACCGCAATTCATCGGATTGCCATGTCGGCAGATTTTCGTGGACAGCATTTATCAGAAAAAATGATTACCGGTTTAATTACCATTTCAAGTGTCCTAGGCTATAAAGACGTTCGAATCGATACACATCCCGATAACAAGGGCATGCAACATGTTATCACGACAAATGGGTTCACTAAACGGGGAACGATTTACATGGAAGAAAAGGATCATGAAGCATCCCCACGTTACGCCTATCAACTAATCATTGAATAATCGAAGCCGTTTCTTTTCTCTGTGTTTGCCTTGATGTACAATAATTTTATTGAGGTGATCTAATGGCACTTTCAGATGCAGATGTTAAAACAGCTTTAATTACAATGTATGTTATTGGCATTATTTGTTTGGGAATCACTTTCTTCTTACTCGATAAGGTCAACGGACAATTCTTCACCAAGTTTTCAACAGGATTAATTGTCATTGTTTTAATAATGGGTGTTATTCTTGTGAACTTGTTTAGTTTAAGTTGATTCTAAAGTTAAAAACCGAGCCGGCAATTTGCCGACTCGGTTTTTTGATTGGTATTTGGGACTGCTTTACTAGTCGGTTTGTTCCGCACACTTGTTCTAGGACTGTTTCTCAAAGCAGTATTCTACACATAAGGGATTCATTTCAAAAATCCAAACCCGGGATTCCCGAAATAAACGCCTTATGCTCCGAATACTAACCGCTTTGTTCCGCACACTATATTTTTTTAAACGCCTGATCCAAATCCGCGATTAAATCATCCGCGTCTTCCAAACCAACTGATAAACGGATCAATTCATCTTTGATACCCATTGCCAAACGATCCGGCTTTGGAATCTCAAAATGCGACATAAATGCCGGTACTTCTACTAAACTTTCAGCAGCGCCTAAACTAACCGCCAGAATAATTAATTGGAGGCTGTTAACAAATTTAGCAGCGTCCAGCCCATCCTTCAATTCAAACGACAAGACACCGCCGGCACCCCTTGCTTCATCCTTAATAATAGCGTAATCAATACTATTCTTATCAACGGTTGGATAATAAACCCTGCCGACTTTATCGCTTCGCTCCAAATACTTAATAATCTTTTTAGCATTTACAATATGGCGATCCATTCGTAAGTTAAGGGTTTGAATCCCACGTCGAAGCAAGTTTGCTTCCTGCGGTGCCAAAATAGCGCCAATACTATTTTGAAGGGTATAAACTTTATCACTTAGCTCCTTAGTCCTCGTAACAATAATACCGGCAGTCATATCAGAATGACCGCCCAGATATTTAGTTGCCGAATGAAGGACCAAATCAGCCCCCAAATCCAGTGGTTTTTGAAGATACGGCGTTAGAAAGGTATTATCCACGATAACCATTGCATCATGTTCATGGGCAACCTTTGAAATCTGCTTCACACTGGAAACTTTTAATAATGGATTTGTGACCGTTTCAAAATAAACCGCCTTGGTTTCCGGCGTGAACGCCTCTTCAAGTGCCTGAATATTTTGCGTATCCACTTCAGAAAACTTAATACCGCGTGGCTTCAAGAAATCATTCACCAATCGAAAGGTTCCACCATAAATATTATCGCCAATAATGATGTGGTCCCCTGGCTTAAACAACGAAAGTGCCGCGTGAATGGCCGCCATCCCGCTTGAAAAAGCAAATCCCCGATCACCATTTTCAAGTTCCGCACACACGTTTTCAACATTATCCCGAGTTGGATTTCCAGAGCGCTCATAGTCCCAACGTACATCTGAGCCCAATTTGGGATAACGATAAGTTGAAGAATTATAAATTGGCACATTAACAGCACCAGTATGGTTATCGTCCGGCTTGCCGCCACGGACTAATAATGTATTAAATTTAGTCAAAAAAAGCACCTCTACATATTGAATTATCTTATTAAGTTGATTTATTCAGGTTCACTTGGTTTACTCCGAACGTTAACCGCTTTGCTCCGCACACTCTTTTAGGACTGCTCCAAAAGACTGATCCCTGCCATACAAGGAACTAAATCCCACCTTCCAAATTCGGGAATGTTGAATTTAGTTTCTTGTACTCTGGGACCAACGCGTCTTTTTCCGCACACTCTTTTAGGACTGCTCCGTCAGCCACAAGCCTGCATACAAAACAATCGTCATAAAATTCCAGAAACGAGAATTTCCTGCCGCTTGCTTTGTACTCCGGCTTGTCCCAAGCTGACTCCGCACACTCTTTTAGGACTGCTCCGCCAAGCAGTACCGCACCATATAAGGGATCAACTTGAAAAATCCAAATTCGGGATTTCCCAAATTGACGCCTTATATTCCGGGCACTAACCACTTAACTTCGCACACTAATCTATAACGACTTTCGTTCCCATCGGCACTGTCCGGTTAATCCACTTTGCGTCAGGAATTGAAAGTCGGATACAACCGTGTGAGTTTGCCTTTTTACCCAAATGCTGAGCTTCCGATTTTATATACTGTCCCTCCGCATTGGTCGGTACAGTATGAAACAGGTAAATCCCGTGATCTTTCCATGATGTCCAATAATGAGCACCTTCACGTGAATCACCATTATAGAAGAAATTGCCTCGTTCCTGCTGGATGTGATAGGTTCCCTTCGGGGTAGAATGATGAATTCCAGTTGATGCATACATCGTATATAGGACTCGGTGTTTTGGACTCATGACATAAACGCGTTGCTTTTTCAGCGAAACTTGCAAAAACCGTCCATTATTAGTCGTAATCTTAGGATACGGCTTGTTTTGAGACGGCTTTTTCCAATTAATCACTTTTACGCTTCTATTCTTTTCCGAGTCGGTCCGATGATGACTATCAGCGTGATCACTGCCACAACCGGTAAGCAAGAGGGCCAAAACTATTGCGGTAATGATTTGTAAATATTTTCGCATCATATCTCACTCTCAATAACAGTCTGAATTCATTATATCATCATCCATTTTTTCGGTTATGAAGTCGCTCTTTAATTTACTCATGCTTAATAATTAGCCAACCTGAACAGCCTGGTTTGCGGAAAGTAAATACAGATATTTGTGCGTAATCGGCCGCCCCAGAATCTTTGAAAGCGCTAGTCCGTAAAGTTCCAGCTGACCCCGATACCGATCGATAATATCCGAAATTGTCGTTTTTGGTGTTATATGATCCGTCTTATAATCAAACAAATAAACAGCTTCGTCAGTGACAACATAACCATCAATAATGCCATGAATTAAAATCGTCTGCTCATCATTATCTTGAAAGTCTTTAAATACATCCCTGGCTTTCATCAATAATGAAAATGGTGCCTCACGATGTGTGCTTTCCGGATTTGCCAACACATATTCGCCAACTTCGCTTTGATAAAAGCGTAACACTTCGTCAACATTGATTTGTGAGGCAACTGCAGAAGAAATAACCTGTTGTTTCACCAAATTGGCAATCAAAGCCTCAATATGTTCAACCGTTGGAACCGTCGTTAAATCAATCTGTTGAAGTACCAAATGCGTGGCCGTACCGATTTCTGTCGGGGCAGGCTTTCCGCCACCCTCAGAAATAAACTGGGGTACTTCAAAATCAGTTTTCAAATAACGACCGGTCTTTGCAAGTTTATTAACATCCAGTGTTGAATAGCCCGACAACTGCGTATTATCCGGATCATCAAACAGTCGCTTGATCTCTGAAACCGATTGGTACGCCGTTGTTTTGGTTGCCGCAGTATGAGGGTACTTAAAGGTCATCACTTGGGAAATGGCTGCCTTTGTTGGTTGAGCGACTGTAAGCTTTTTCTGTGCCAACTGATCGATAAAGTCATTTGGTGATGTCTGATTGGCTTTCTGCCTCCCTGAGGCCTTCGTTATTCTCTCATCGTCGTAAAAATCAAGATTAAACAACGTCGGATCGCCTGCCAACACATTGGAATGAATACTGTCCCCAAACCGGTCTAAGACATTGGGATGCCTGGAAATGGCCGGTCCAATCCAGCCCAAATAACTTTTAGCCGCATTGCGAACCGCCGCCGGAAGTACCAACTCATTGGCGTCGGTCAACCCCTGCCAACCTTGAATCAACTGTTGATTGTCGCCGCTTTTTTCACCCTTAACCTTTGCGACCAGATACAAACGTTGCTCGGCTCGGGTCATTGCGACATACAATTTTCGCATTTCTTCGGACAAGCCGGCATTTTTTGTCATATCCAGAATTGCCTGCTTCTGAAGTGGTGACCTAAATTCCCTGGTCTGATTATTCAGGTAGTCAATCCCAATGCCCCAATGATCATTTAGGACGTATTTGCCGATTGTATCCTGCATATTGAACTGCTTGCCAACATCATTCAAAAACACAATTGGAAATTGAAGCCCTTTGCTTCCGTGAATCGTCATCACGTGAACCGTATTTTCAGACGTAGTCGGGTTGGCATTAGCTAAATCGTTATCTCTTTCCTGCATCCTCTGAATGAATTTTACAAATTGAAAGAGGCCCTTAAAGCCATTCTTTTCGTAATCAGCTGCACGATCATACAACGCATGCAAATTGGTTTGACGCTGAAGACCTGCAGGCATCCCGCCGACATAATCCAAATAGCCGGTCTGATCATAAATATCCCAAATCAGTGAGACCAGGCCATCCTGCTGCGCAACATCTTTGAAACGGCGCAGTTGTTTCATAAACCGGTCAACTTTTTGATAAATCCGGGTTGCGTAATCATTAGGCTCCAAGCGGTCAAATCCACGATAGAAATCCAATACCGCCTGATAATAATTACCGGTATTGCGATTGATTCGTAAAAAGGCCAATTGATTCTCATCAAGACCAACAATTGGTGAACGAAGGACGGCCACCAGAGCAATATCTTGAAACGGGTTATCAATAATAGATAATAACGACATCATAATTTGAATTTCAGTTGTTTTAAAATAACTTTTTGCACCGGTAATTTCGGCAGGAATGCCATACTGGGTAAAAATATCCGAAAGTGTCAATTCATTATTATGGGTTGGCGAAATAATCGCGATGTCACCAAAAGTAACCGGACGCATTTCTTCCAATTTTTTATCATAAATCAGCTGTTTGTCATCAACTAAAGTCCGAATCTTTTGAGCGATAATCTCTGCCTGACCACTGTCACTGTCTTCAATCTGATCACCGGCCCCCAAGTCTTCATTCGAAGTTGCAGCAACTGATGATTTAGTTCGATAGATGATCAATGATGCGTCGGCCTTCATGTCATCCGGATAATAAGTCGCACCAAATTGGAGCTTTGATTTGCCGGTATACGCAATATCACCCACTTGATGATCCATTGTTTGTTCAAAAACCAAATTTGTAAAATCATCAATATTCTTTGCCGATCGAAAGTTCTCTGACAGACTAATCAATTCATTGTCATTATCCTGTTCGATATACTGTGCCTGCTTCTTAATAAACATTGTCGGATCGGCTAGCCTGAACCGGTAAATTGACTGCTTAACATCGCCTACCATAAATCGATTGCCCCGATCGCTTCGAGCAATCTTGTTTAAAATGGCATCCTGAAGACGGTTGTTATCCTGATACTCATCGGTCATAATCTCATAGTATTGATCCTGAAGCCTTTGGCGAACCTGTTTGGCCTGCTCACTGACATCATTTAAAATATCGTAAGCCGCATGTTCAATATCAATGAACTGCATCAAATGACGCCGAGCCTTGGCCTGCTTATATGCAGCCCTGAAGGTTCGCACAACGGTCACTAATTTTTCAATACGTGCTTTGGCGGCATTCATTAAGTCAACGTTGTCCTGTTCATTCCAAGCAAAGTAGCCGGTCACCAATTTTTGCCACTGCTTTTTCATCTGGTCATTTGTTCCCTTAACCAGTTTGTGAACCTGCTTTTGATATTCATCGGCATCCTTTGTCAATTTTGCTTTTGTCATCGACTCAAAATCAAAACCGGTGATCAACTGCCGAAGGCCATCCCAGTCAGCAGCTTCGATAACGCCTTTTTGGAGCTGGGTAACCGACTCCAGCTGCTTCGTAAATAAGGCTTCATCCTTCTCCAATTCAGCCTGTTGCGCCATTTTGATAATTGCCTGGTGAGAAATAACCAGCCGTTTGACCGCATCAGAAACTTCCCGTGAAATTAATGCCGTGTACAACTCACTGTGAATAAGCCCCTGATCGCCGATCTCATAAAATGACGCAGCGTCATTTAGCCACTTATCAGGGTCCTCATTAACATTAGCAAACTCGTCCATCTGAAAAATAACGTTTGTTAATCCCTCATCACTTCTGTCATTTGAAAAGTTTTCGGTTAAATCGGCAAACGTATGATCTTCATCTTGACCATACAATGCTTCACGGACGTTATCCCAGACTTGTTCCTTCAATAATTGGATTTCAGTATTATCGGAGAGTACCCGAAAATTGGGATCGATTCCTAAAATATAGTAGTAACGTGACACCAACTTTTGACAATAAGCATCCATGGTCGTGATATCGGCAACTGCAACCTTACGAATTTGCGTCAATAAATGTTTTTTACTTTCAGGATCGGTCGCCTTTGAAAATTCGGACTGAAGCGACCCTCTCAATCGTTCACGCATTTCCTTTGCAGCGGCATTTGTAAATGTCACAACCAGTAATTGATCAATGTTGATGCCTTGATTTTTCACCATATCAATGATCCGATCCACCAACACCCTAGTTTTACCTGATCCGGCTGATGCAGAGACCAGAACATTGCCGTCGGGACGATCTTTAATAGCCCTTTGTTGATCCGGTGTATATTGCATTATTTTTCTCCTCTCAGCTTTGAAATAATGTCCTTTTTATCATAGTGGGGCACTAATCGATAATTATTTTCAGGCAACAGTGGATCAAAATTCATAATCGATTGATACGACGTAAATTGTAAGGGCGTAACGTTATCAATTTTAACAGGGGCAAGTGACGTATCCCCGTCAAAGATCCGTTCGGAAGCATCGATAATCAATTTTTCGGTCCGATCCAAAAACGCGTTTAAATCATTTTCGGTAATTGTCGAAGAATTCTTGCCAACATTGCCATTCGCTAATTTATTAAACGGATAGACAAGTGAATGACCATGGTCCTTGGCTAAATCGGTATCCAAATGATCGACCAAATCGACATCGTCCACCAAAATCCCTTTATATTTATGCTGGGTCAATAATGATTTTTCCAAGCCTTTCTTAAAATCATCCGGCTTAAAAGTCGCGTTGTAAATATGCATGTAAAGCGCACCGGCCAATAACGCATCACTTGAGTCGGGATTCAAGGTGGATAGATTATAGCGCAAGACGTCCAAATACGTCAGTAACTGCATTGACGTGCCAATGTATGCCTGATTGAAATCGAATTTTTTATCAGCAGATTTATAATCAACAATCCCGAAGTAGCGCTTATCGTTGACTTTCATCGAATCAATCCTATCGATTCTTCCCCGGACATTGACCTTTTTTTGATTTGGCAGCTCAAAACTAAGGCCCTTTAAGCCCTTTGAAGACGGTTGACCAAAAATCAACTCGGTATTTTGTGGCCGCATCGGCGTTATCCGTTGCTGATCACGCATAGTGCGGATCATTTGCTGAATGGTTGCCTGAAGCTGTAGCGTGATGTAATGCATCCGATTGGAACTGTTTAAAATAATATATTGGAAATTATCAGGATCATTCACCATGGCTTCAACATTTTCAGCCACCAAGTCATCAACGTCACGGTCACTTAGTCCTGCCAGATCGATTTTCTGCTCATGAACCATCGAAATGATTCGATCCAACGCTTCATGAAAAAATTGACCCGTAGAAGCCGGTGATAGTTCGAATTGTTCCCGTTCCTGTAAGCGCAGCCCATATTTCAGAAAATATTCATACGGGTTTTCATAAAATGATTCCAACTGTGAAATCGAAATATTCAACGCACTCCCGTACAGCTTTTCAGCAATTTCCCGACTTAACGGTACCGGCACATTTTTGTAATCAATACTGCCAAGTAATCGGTTGGTTAAGGGGGCTGCATCCGGGTCCTGCTTTAACTGATTAAAAATAAACGCCCAGGTATCATTCAGCTGTCCTTTATTCTTATAAGTATCCTGAATAACCTGAATCAAGTGATGAAGCGTTGCCCGTTTAGACCCGATATACACATTGACGGCCCTTTGATTGTCCGGAACGGCAGCATAATTCACAACTTTCAAATTAAAATGAGCCGCAATTCTTGATACATAGGGGGATAAATTAATCCCCGATTCATCATTCACATGATTGGTGTAGGAAAAAATCAAACGGGAAGACGGACTGGTAAAAGCTAAATAATTCAGGTATGGTTCGGCTGCCATCTGCTCATCTGCCGGATCATTTAAATACTGGCTGTCACTTAAATTGTCCTGAATTTGTGAAACATCGTCATCACCAAAAAGGCTTTCATTAACAATTCTTTCCGGCATTGTTTCATCGTTTGAACCAATCATCATCGTTACTTTACGATTATTCATCTGAACCATACCGCTTTCGGAAATTTGAACCTGATCCAGTGTTGACGGAATCTGAGAATAGGTTGCCCCTTCAAAGCCCGCGTAAATCAGGGCCCAGAAATCTTGAGCAACAAATGGCTTATCACCTAATATTCGGACGTTTTCATCCAGTAATGAGCAAAAAGTCCGCCAAACCTGTTCGATTTCATCGGAACGGTTGATGTCTTGGCGATCAACAGCCGCATTCCGCCAATCCTGCAAACGATTCACAACACCGTTTTCAACCAGGAATCGGTACAAAATCCCAGCTGCATCGGCATTGGTCTTGGCTTTATAAAAACGGTTGTAAAAATTGGGCAATGCATTTTTTACCAAATGCCGAATGACATTAATCTGCTGCGTGATCCGCTTATCTTTGTCGGTCAAAACCGTACCGTCATCATCGTCAGCCACCCAGACATACTGCCAATCGTCATCCTGGATCCACTTTTTACCCTCAAATCCGTTTTTCAACACTAAATTTTCCGTCAATGAAACGGCCTGCCGATAATCGTCAATCTTCATTGCCGTTCCATCGGTAGCTTGCGGCAAAACAAGTTCGGACTTTAAAAAACGCATGACATCATCGTATCGATAATTGCGTGGTCGGTCTGGATCATACATATCGAACAGGGCCCCTAATAGTTCAACCAAGGGGTGATCAACCATCGATTTTTGAATATCTCTGAAATAAGGGATTTGCTGCATCGTAAAAATCGAGTCCAAAATTGTTTCATAACTGTCCAAATGTCGGGTCAAAATCAAGAAATCCGAATACCGATACTTACCGGTTGACACCATCTGGCGAATTCTGGTTGCCATCTGATCCAATTCTGAGTATTGATTGTCCGCTTGATAAACCTGGATTGACTTCGATACTGTGATGGGATTGTCATCAATTGCGCCCAACCCACTCGACTGAATCCAAAACTTCTCTAATTTCAGCAAATCAGCACTGATTCGTGGCTGATCGGCAGTGATAATGGGAAGATACGGAATTTGGTTATCTGCAGCAAATTTATAAAATCGTAAAAATAATTTGGCTGATTGATAGAACAGGTTGGGTTGGTCAGGCAGCGCCGTCCGATAAGGTTTATCCAAAATCAACGACATGGTCATACTGGCACCGCCTTGAGTCAGTGTCTCAACCAAACGGCATTCCTGTGCGGTAAACTTCGAAAAATCGGAAATATAAAAATGATAATGTGACAGATCCTGCCTCTGCAAATAATCGCTTAACAGGTTTAACACATTGTGATTATCAAAATACTGGTCATCAATTCTTTTTTCATATTCCGCATAAATAATTGAAAAGTCATGCAGTTTATCCCGCAGATCATTTGAAAGCCTTGATTCCTGATTTTCGTTCATTTTCATTAGGTCTTCCGGTAAGATGTTTCCAGCTTGCATGACTGAAATTTGATGGGCAATTTGGTCAATGAAGCCGGGTAGTCCGGCTTCTTGACTAAATAGAATCAAGTCATCCTGATGCTCTGTCATAATTTGATACAAGAGCATGTTGATCCCTGCAGGACTGATCCGTTGTTTTTGATACTGAGACGTCGTTCGCAAAAAATACCATGCCAACCTTGTAAACGATAGGACCTGAACGCTGCTTTGAGCCGTCACATCATCGTTTGCCCCGGCCAACCGCTTTAGGATGCCAACTTCTGATTCAAATTTAATATGATTGGGTACCAAATAGAAGAACTGATCATCGGGATGAGCAGATTTTTGCTTTTTTAAAATGTCAATCATCTTTTCCTGATGATCATACCCGTTTGTTCCCAGTACAAATTGTAAAGTCACGGCTTGTCCTCCTTCAAAATTTACATCAATTTTAGCATATCTTCCTACGAAACAGTTATTCGTTAAAAATTAAACATTTAGTTATTAAACACAAGCGCTTTTCGTTGAACATTGTGAAAAATAGGCTATTATTATAAGTGGATGTAACGATGCATCCATTATTTGACCTAAATGAAAGCTTTATGCTTGCATTGATCTTGTTTACGAGGACTTTCCGACCGCTACGATTTAATATCGGAAGCAAGAATTTACGATCTACCCCCAATATATCTTTCAAGTTCAAAAAGGTCGGTTCGTCCTCTCTCCTAATAACGCCTGGATCCAACCAGGCGGTACATACTATTAGTTACATTCCCTTGAAAGTGAAATGAAAGCCCATTATCTACTTTCATTTCACTTTCAATTAATAAAAGAAGTTGAGGCTGCAGCAAATGTACAATGTACATGAGTTGCAGCCTCTTTTAATTTGATTATACAAGCACCGACCCCACTCATTTAATCGTTAATTATTCCCGCTTGCTTCAGCGCTTCGAACCTTATTTTCCGACATCACTTTATTCGTATAGAACTCCAGGTCATCAACGACTTTTTCACTTTGTTGCCCCTGTGTCTGAGCCGTATGCAAATTTTGTTGCGCAACGGCCCAATAAACGAGATTGTCAGTAATCGGCAAAATGTCTCGAATCACGTGAAAGTCAAATTTGTCTGAATTGGTTGTTTTCATATTTAAATAATTATTCCAATCAGTGACCATCTTAACGCTGGTATTCTCCTGCTTTGAAATCGCCACAATGATAACAAAATGTGAACTGCGGTTTGCCGTATAAAGTTGTTCTTTCAGTTGTTTGATTTGTTCCGGGTCCAGTTTAATTGCCATATATAGGATCACACTCCTAACATTCCTTCAAATTTTTCAAAAATTAGTTTAATCATTACCAGAATCCATTATACCGACGGAATGGTTAATGAGCTTTTGATTGACGAAAGCGTCAAAAATCAAATCAGCAACATTTTTAGCCGAAACACTGCCTACCGACATTTTGTTGCCTTCATTAAAGAGTTGATAATCCGAACGTTTTCCATCCATCAGTGAACTCATTCTAATTATAGAATACGGAATTTCGGATTCGTCAACAATCTTTATGGCATATCTTTGTTGTTTTATAAATTCTTGGCGATTTTTTACCTCTGGAAATACCATCGGTGACTTTAACTCATCATCAATGCCGGCATAGGAAAGCATGACAAAATGCTGAATTTTCGGAGCAGCCTGATCAATTGCATCAAATAATTCTTCAAAGTCCAAATCAACGTCTTCCGGCCCCAATGCGGAAAGAAGCCAATCAACGCCTCTTAAAGCCGTTACGTAATCTCCGGCCGATTGAATATTCCCCTGAAAAATCCGATAAGAGATTTCATCACTTTCATCAAGCAACGGTAACAGCTCGGAGACAACCGGACTATGTTGATTTAAAATTAATAATTTTTTCACGTTTTTTACTTCCTAGTCGAAATTATTTATGATTAACTTAATATGTAACATAATATAGAAGGAAAATCAAAGGAGGATTTTGCAATATGGCAAAAAACGTCACAATTGGTCAATCTAAAGTCACCACTACGCCATTGGGTTTGGGAACAAACGCTGTCGGCGGTCATAACCTTTTTCCGAATCTCGATGAACAAACCGGAATGGCCACCGTTAAAGCGGCACTTGACAGTGGCATCACAATGCTTGACACTGCCTATGCTTATGGGCTCGGACGTTCAGAAGAACTCATCGGTCAAGTGATCAAAAACTACGATCGTTCAAAGCTCACCATTGCGACCAAGGGTGCCCAACTTGTTAAAGATGGTCAATCAACAATCAGTAATGCCCCGGATGATTTAAAGCGTTTCGTTGAATCAAGCCTGAAGCGCCTCCAAACAGACTATCTGGATATATTCTACATCCATTTTCCGGATGAAAACACCGCTAAAGACAAAGCAGTTGCTGCCTTACAGGAATTAAAAGATCAGGGACTGATTCGGGCTATCGGTGTTTCCAACTTTTCACCGGCACAACTTAAAGAAGCCAATAAAAATCACCAGGTAGACGTCATTGAAAATCAGTATAGTTTGATCCACCGTGATCCGGAAAATCATCTATTCCCTTATCTACATCAGGAACATATTTCATTTGTCCCCTTCTTTCCGCTGGCATCCGGCCTGCTAACAGGTAAATACGATGAAACACCAAGAAAGTTTCCAGAAGATGACCTTAGAAGCCAGGATCCAAACTTTTCCGGCAGCCGATTTAAAGCCATTGTTGAATCTGTTAACAGCCTGCAGCCGATTGCGGATAATCACGATGCCACGATTGCCCAAATCGTTTTGGCATGGTATATCAAAAATCCAGCAGTCAGTGTCGTGATTCCGGGTGCAAAATCACCAGAACAGGTCCAAAGCAATGTCAAAGCACTGAGTATCGTGTTATCTGACGAAGAATTCAATACGATTGATAATGCGTTTAAGTCATTTGAATAAGAGTGCGGAACAAAGCGGTTAGTATTCGAAGCATAAGGCGTTTATTTCGGAAATCTCGGGTTTGGATTTTTGAAATAAATCCCTTATGTGCAGAATACTGCTTTGTGGAACAGTCCTAATCCAGTGTGCGGAACAAAGCGGTTAGTATTCGAAGCATAAGGCGTTTATTTCGGAAATCTCGGGTTTGGATTTTTGAAATAAATCCCTTATGTGCAGAATACTGCTTTGAGGAGCAGTCCTAATCCAGTGTGCGGAAAAAGACGTTTTGATTCCAGAGTACAAGGAGCTAAATTCAACATTTTCGAATTTGGAAGGTTGGATTTAGTTTCTTGTATGGCAGGAATCAGTCTTTTGGAGCAGTCCTAATCCAGTGTGCGGAACAAAGCGGTTAGTATTCGAAGCATAAGGCGTTTATTTCGGAAATCCCGGTCTTGGATTTTTGAAATAAATCCCTTATGTGCAGAATACTGCTTTGAGGAGCAGTCCTAGTCCAGTGTGCGGAGCTAACCGGGATAAACCGGAGTGTAAGTTGACAGGCAGTGAATTCCTACTTTTGGAATTTGATGGCTGTTAGCTTACATGCAGGTTTATGGTTAGCGGAGCAGTCCTAATCCGTGTGCGGAACACCACTCACTTCCCCGAATCACGCGTTACCTGATCATTAATACTGAATTGAGGATCAACCTGCAACGTGCTGATTCGTTCTTCTCCCCATTGATACATCTGATTTAAAATCGGCATAAGTGAACGCCCAAGGTCGGTTATTGAATAAACTACTTTGGATTGTGTTCCGGGGATCACTGTTCTGGTAATCAACTGGTCTTCTTCCATTTCACGAAGCTGGTCAATACTTGAATACATTTTTAATAATACGAGGACGTGATGAATTGCCCCGTTTTTACGTCTAATAAACGATAATTACCTGCCAATAAATTCCCTTGTTTTTATGAATCTATGTATACACTAGCACTCTTAATATGCTATAATATTTATTGAAAAAGTACAAACAAATTAATGTATGACCAAATATCGTTGCATGATGCGAATTACCATTACACGTGGGGAACCAGACTTTAACTTGTCCCATTGAGGAATTTGCAAATGCTCTGATTTACAAGGCCCGCCGATGAACACGGTTTTGGAATTGTTCATATAAAGATTGGCCAAGATGATTAGGTCCAGCTATTAGTAAGCGTGCCTAAACGGCATGACTGCCTTTCGGTTATTTTGTCAGTGTCCAGGGTTACCGACTTTAATTGACAACCAAAGGATCGTCACTGGTGGTTACCGCGTGATGATGTTAAAAGCATTGGCACCAGAGAAAGAACAATAAAGAGAGGAGGCATCCCAGTGACCACAGTGGTTAAAGGGGTTAAACTGCGCTTATACCCTAACCAAACACAAATTGATCAATTATGGCAACTATTTGGTAACGATCGGTTTGTTTGGAATCAAATGTTAGCGATGGCTAATAAACGTTATGAAAATAACCCGAAAAGTCATTTTGTTGGCGAATACGATATGAATTACCTGCTTAAACCGCTTAAGCAGGAGTACCCATTTCTAAAAGCCAGTGATTCCACCAGCTTATTTGTGGTTAACCATAACCTCGCGCTGGCTTTTAAGAACCTATTCCAACAGCGTGGTGGTCATCCGCAGTTCAAGTCCCGCCATAGTGCTAAACAAGCCTATACCGGGCAATCGACCTGCGTCGTGGAAGCTAAGCGGCGATTAAGATTGCCTAAACTCGGGAGTATTCGGACCAGCAAGACCAACCAATTAGCCGACGCTAAAATTAAGCGCTACACGATTAGTCATGATGCCACGGGGCGCTACTATCTTTCCCTGCAGGTTGAAACCGAAGTTCACGATTTGCCCAAGACTCACCAAATGGTTGGCTTGGACATGGGCGTTGCCGATTTAGCAATTGACTCCAACGGGGTTAAGTACGGGACTTTCAATGCCCAGTGGTTCGAAAAGCAAGCGACTTTATGGCAAGCAAAATTTAGTCGGCGCAAGCGTCAGGCCACCGTTGCGATGCGCCAATGGAATCATCACCATCAATTATCCAAAATGGCACTCAACGATTATCAAAATTGGCAACGGGCTAAAATAACCAAAGCGCGTTATCAAGCAAAAATCGCCAACCAGCGCAAGGACTATCTCCATAAACTGACGACGGACTTAGTTAGAAACTATGATGTGATTGTGATTGAGGATTTGAAAACCAAGAATCTGATGCGCAATCACCACCTAGCCAAGTCAATTGCTAATGCCAGTTGGTATCAATTCCGAACCATGCTGGAATATAAGTGTGCCTGGTACGGCAAGCAATTAGTAGTGGTAAGCGCCAGGAATACTTCCCGAATCTGTTCAGCCTGCGGGCAGAATGACGGCCCCAAGCCCTTAGCTATTCGGGAATGGACGTGTTCTAAATGCCGAACGCACCACGACAGAGATATTAATGCGGCAGTTAATATCCTTAATTGCGGACTAAAAGCTATTGGTTAGGAACTAGCCATGGTAAAAGAGCGAAGTTCTGTAAGTTAGGTCTTCGGCATACCGATGTAACAGCCTAAATACTACTTTGTGTTCCCAGAAGCTCGGTCATTCATGACCGAGTAGTTCACCCAAACCGGTTTAACCAAAGGCCGAACCATGACTGCCTACACAACGGTTCGTCCGGATTTGTATTATGCAGGTGCCGTTGTTAAAGACCAACCCGTTGTCGTCGATCAGAATTTAGTTACCAGCAGAACCCCGGACGATTTGGATGCCTTTAATGGTTCAATGTTGGAGACACTGAAAAGAAACGCCTAATTTTTTGAAAATCACTAACTGAAAAACGGTTTGTTTTTGATTACTATTTAAAACTTAATCATGAGACTGGTCATTTTCCTAAATCATCTATTGGATTAGCTTAGATAATGGCCAGTCTTTTTATGTAGTTTTAAAAGAAAACGCTTTATAAAGTAAATAATCTTCACCTTTTATGATATTTAATTCGGTTATTGAAGATAATCAGCTATAATGATAATATAAAATACGTTGTTTTTATTTCATATCCGAACGATAAGGGGAGCTATTATTTTATGCTAAATTCAATTGCAAAGTTTTTCGATTTCGAAGGTCGAAACACGAACTTCCGAAAAGAAACAATTGCCGGCATTACGACTTTTGTTTCAATGGTGTACATTCTGTTCGTTAATCCTAACGTGCTGGGTGTTACCGGGATGGATAAAGGGGCCATTTTCACCGCAACTGCCCTCGCTTCGGCATTTGGCTGTTTCTTGATGGGATTACTTGCCAACTATCCGATCGCAATTTCCGCCAGTCTGGGAATTAACGCTTTCTTCGCCTATTCAGTTGTCATTGGCATGAAGGTTTCCTGGCAGACCGCATTGGCAGGGGTCTTCGTTGCATCAGTTATTTTTATTATTTTAACCGCCTTGAAATTACGGGAGAAAATCATCGATTCAATCCCGGCGGATTTCAAAGCAGCTATCGGTGGCGGTATTGGGCTATTCATTGCTTTTATCGGTATGAATGACGGTGGCTTGATTCAATCAAGCAAAGACACGCTGGTTAGTTTGGGGTCTCTTCACGTTGGTACGACATGGCTCACAATCTTTGGCCTGTTGGTTTCCGTTATTCTTATGAGTATGAAGGTTCCGGGTGCCATTTTTATCGGAATGGTTTTAAATGCCATCTTGGGAATGGTAACTGGATTAATCCCGCTTCCACATCAATGGGTAGCGGGCATTCCAAGCCTGGCACCAACTTTTGGTGTTGCACTTTCGCATATCGGTGATATCAACTCACTTCAATTGGTAGTGGTTGTTCTCACGTTCTTGCTGGTAACTTTCTTTGATACGGCCGGTACCTTGGTCGGATTAGCAGAACAAGCCGGGTTCATCAAAAATAATCGTATTCCAAGAATTGGCCGGGCTTTAATCGCCGATTCTTCAACAATGGCAGTTGGTTCAATTTTGGGAACTTCTCCAATGGGCGCCTTCGTTGAATCCTCAGCCGGAATTGCGGTTGGTGGCCGAACTGGTTTTACAGCCGTTGTCGTGGGTATTTTATTTGTTCTCGGAACCTTCTTCTCACCATTACTGACGGTCATTACCAGCCAGGTAACTGCACCCGCCTTGATTATCGTTGGTGTCTTAATGGCACAATCATTGAAAAATGTTCATTGGGAAAAATTCGAAATTGCCGCACCGGCTTTCATCACTTTGGTCGGTATGCCTTTTACTTACAGTATCGCCGATGGCATTGCCCTTGGCTTTATTACCTACCCGATTACAATGATTGCCGCAAAACGTGGTAAAGAAGTCAGTGCCATGATGTATGGTTTGGCAGTCGTCTTCGTTATTTTCCTTTGGATTTTAAACAGCTAATCCATCCAGTCTCCGTTCCAAAGAATCGGCAGCCAAGTTGAAATATAGAAAGAAAAGCTGTAAAGTTAATGGGTTACAAATAACTAAATAATTTACAAGGAAGGAATTTGTTATGAATTCTAAGACTAATGTTCTCGGCATCGACAGTGTATTGGACTTAACCAAAGCTGCCGTTGTCGCTGCACTCTACATCGCGTTAACGATGGTCTTTGCAGCCGTAAGTTATGGGCCCATTCAATTCCGTTTTTCAGAAGGATTGAATAACCTCGTCCCATTCAATAAGCGCTATATTGTCGCAATCACGCTGGCATGCTTTATCACTAATATCATGTCTCCAAACGGTGCAATCGATATGGTGGTTGGGACTGCAGAAACATTAATCAACTTAGTGACAATTTATCTGGTTACCAAGCATATGCAATCAGTTGTTTCTAAGTTGATTGCATCGGTTCTGATTGGGACATTCTATATGTTCATTATTGGTTTTGAAATTGCCATTATTGGTCACAGTGCTTTTTGGCCAACATTCTGGAGTACCTACCTCACTGCCGGCATTGGTGAATTTGTTACCATGGCGATCGGGGCAATTGTGATCTATCTGATTAATTTGAGATACAATTTAAGCGATTAGCTATTAGTAGGCAGTTGGGGAAAAATCGAAAAAACATTTTTAAAGGGCTTGTAATATCAGTGTATGCTGAAGTTACAAGCTTTTTTTGATTTAATAGGGAGGATTAGAATGAATATGAAAGTAACCGAAAGACTTATCAGTGAATCCATAAGGTTTGTATGTATTTTAGTTTTGGGGACTACGTTATGGATTACGAAACAGGCAGGCGTTGTTTTTTGGGGAGTTGGTTTGATCGTTAGCCTGGTCGCCGTTTTCTTTTCTCCCGGATATATTCTAAACAAGATTGTTTTTAATTATTTCAAAAAACAGCACTATCAGAAGAAGGGCAAATGAATTCAATTTTTAACACTATTTTCACAATAAATAGGACAAAGACAACATTAAAAAGTTATTTTTTTATTCTGCATCAAGTCAGCTAAATATGCTATGCTAATAACAGCTAGGGGAGCAATTTGCTGAGACCTTTATCGGAACCCTTTGAACCTGAGAGTTAGCACTCGCGTAGGAAAGCCGTTATTAACGTGAACACTAAATTCAATTCAAAGAAACTGCAGTCTTAATAACTTCTCTAGCGATGGTTCAAAATCAATTGCTGGGAAGTTATTTTAGATTGGAGAGAATAATAAATATGGCAAGTATCAAAGAACAGCTCTTAACTACAATCGATCAATATCAGGGGGATTTGTTGAAACAGCTCGACCGGATTGTGGCCTTTAACACCGTTTCACCTCCTGCCCGCAACACAGCTAAGCTGCAACAGTTTATTCACGATGAACTGGAAGAATACGGGTTTGATGCAAAGCAACAGGATTTTTATGATGGCGATCAATTATTGTCCGCCACCAAAAGCGGAACCCATTCCGATAATCATCACAGCTTGATCCTGAATGGTCACGTAGATGTCGCCGCATTGGAAAATCGTGACGAATGGCAGACAGATCCCTTTAAGCTCGTCAAGCGTGGTGACACTTTAATCGGTCGTGGCGTAAGTGATATGAAAGGTGCTGTGGCAGCTTATCTATTTATTTTTCAACTGCTTAAAAAGCTTAATATCGAGTTACCCGGTGATCTGAAATTTCAGTCGGTCGTCGGTGAGGAATTGGGGGAAGCCGGTACTAAAACACTGCTCAAACAAGGCGAAAAAGCTGACTTTGCGATTGTCGGCGATACATCCGGTACCCATTTTCAAGGACAAGGCGGTGTGATTACCGGCTGGATCACCTTAAAAAGTCCCCATACCTATCACGACGGTAACCGAATTTCAATGGTTCAAACCGGCGGTGGCCTCAAAGCTGCCAGCATGGTTGAAAAAATGGTGGTCGTCATTTCCGCACTCCAAACGCTTGAACGCTACTGGGGCATTACCAAAAGTTACCCCGGCTTTAAACCCGGAACCGACACAATCAATCCCGCCTATATCAAGGGCGGTATTCATCCGGCCTTCGTTGCAGATGAATGCCGCTTATGGATCACTGTTCACTTCTATCCAAACGAAACTGTTGAAGGCATCGAAAAAGAAGTCGAAGACGAAGTGATTGCGGCCGCCAAGGCGGATCCTTGGTTACGCGACAATCTGCCTACCTTTAACTGGGGCGGTGACTCAATGTTAGTGGACAAAGGAGAGGTCTTTCCATCCCTTGAATTAGACAAAAACAGTGCAGCCATGAAATTACTGAATACGTCCTATCAATCTTCATTTGGTCAAAAACCGGTTATCGGTATGTCAACTTCCGTTTCGGATGGCGGTTGGTTTGGCTATTATCACATCCCCGCCGTTATTTATGGACCGGGCGAATTGGTTCAAGCCCATAGTGATAACGAAAGTGCCAGTTTTGATCAGTTATTAAACTATACAAAATCAATTGCCGGTTTTGTGGTAGATTGGTGTCAATCAGAAAAATAACGATTTAAAGAAGGCTTTTATTTTGGAATTAAAAAATCTTGACCACTTTGTCCTGACCGTCAAAAACATCAATGCAAGTTGTGATTTTTACCACAATATATTGGGCATGCGCGTCATAACCTTTAATCATGGTCGCAAAGCATTGCGCTTCGCCAACATGAAGATCAATCTTCACGAGGTTGGTCATGAGTTTGAACCAAAAGCGCTTCATCCAACTCCCGGATCCGCTGATCTGTGCCTGATTACGACAACTCCACTATCAAAAGTGGTTGATGAATTGCACGCCAAACATATTCAAATCGAGCTGGGACCTATTGCTAAAAGTGGCGCATTGGGCCCGATTAAGTCGGTTTACTTCAGGGATCCTGATCGTAACCTGGTTGAGGTTTCAACTTATTAATCCCAACGAACCTCCGAAATTCTTCCATTTCAATGTTCAATCGAATATAATATATATGTGAAATAAATCACGCATTTTATAGGAGGCTTTTCTTATGACACAAGTATTTGCAAGTCCCAGCACCTATATCCAAGGTCCAGGAGAATTATTTAACAGTGCCCAATATATCAAAAAATATGGTCAAAAAGTGCTGCTGCTTTCAGATCAAACCGTTTTAAAAATTGTTGGTAACCAATTCATTGACTATTTAAAGAAAAATGATTTTGATGTCAACCTCGCAACATTTGAAGGCGAAGCATCCGAATCCGAAATTAACCGGGTAACTGAACTCGGCAAACAAAGCCAAGACCAAATCATTATCGGTTTGGGTGGTGGTAAAACCGCCGATTCTGCAAAAGCCATTGCGGACAACCTCGATATCGCCGCAATGATTGCCCCTACAATTGCGTCAACCGATGCACCTTGTTCACGACTTTCGGTTATTTATACTGACGATGGTCAATTTGATCACTATCGATTCTATAAAAAGAATCCGGAAATTGTTTTACTAGACACCAAGATCATCGCCGGTGCGCCGGTTCACTTACTGATTTCAGGAATTGCGGATGCTTTGGCAACCAACGTTGAAGCAATTGATGTTCGCAGAGCCAACGCCGACAATATGTTGGGTGCAAAGCAGACGATTGTTGCCGGTTCGATTGGCCAGGCCTGTGAAGATAATTTATTTGAGTATGCCGAATTGGCCGTTGCCGCAAACCGGGCTCATGTTGCAACCGAAGCGCTAAACCACATTGTTGAAGCCAACACCCTTTTAAGCGGTCTTGGCTTTGAAAGTGGCGGATTAGCTGCTGCCCACGCCATTCATAACGGTTTTACCGCGCTATCAGGGGAAATTCATCACCTGACACATGGTGAAAAGGTTGCATATGGCACTTTGGTTGAATTAATCTTGAACGGCAGTGATCAAAAACGTTTCGAAAAGTTCTTGAAATTCGATTTAAAGCTTGGCCTGCCAACAACTCTTGCCCGACTCCATTTGGCCGATGCCTCTGATGAAGACTTAATGAAAGTCGCTACTCAGGCATGTGATGAAAATGACACCATGAAATATATGCCAACTGATATCACACCGGAAGATGTTTTTGCCGCTATCAAAGCAGTTGACGAATATAGTCGTGATTTCCAAGGCAGATCAGTTATGGAACTAGACTAATCCTGCTTTAAAACAACTAAAAAACGACTTGGTCAGTGAGGCTTCTCTCTAAAAGTGCCTCAATACCAAGTCGTTTTTTATGTTGATCGATCATCCGTCGATCCAGACAACAGATCATTACATTTTTTTATGGTTAGCTTCATCAACCGCATGCATCCCTAAATAGACAATCGCTAAAACAGCTGCCACACCAATGACAATAATGATCCACCAATTCACGCTGTACATTGGCGGTGTTGAGATAAGAGCGGCAGAAAGGTTAACTGCCAATATCACAACACATAGCCAGAAAATATAGGATTTATAAAAGTTCTTATTAAACCTCATTTTCTCACCCTCTTAGAAACGCAAAACAAAAGATTTTCCTCCACCTAAATCATATCATCTTGAGAGATATTCTGTTAGTAATTGACGTTTTATTTGAAAGAATCATATTTATAATCGCTTTAGGGTAGACAATGACCACCATTTAAAGGACAACTATATTAAGGATTAACGAATTAAAATTAAAATATTTTCATTTTCTTATTTACTTTTCATTTTTAATCTGGTAAGATTCTATCAACCTAAAAAAGCGAGGAATAAACTTATGAAAACCAATTCTACTTTCAATTTAGCCATTATTGCCGTCCGTGTCGTCATTATTTAATCTGCGGGCGCAATTTTGCATGCCCGCAAGAAGCGGGCAGAGTTGGTTTTTAAGCCAAGAACTGTCAATTCGGTTCTTGGCCTTTTTTTATCCTTAAAGGAGCTGATAGATCCAATTAATTGAACAATCATAAAATATTGACAAAAAACGCTATTGACAACGTTGCTTGATATTAATCATCCAGGCCTGCTTGGTTGAGACTACCCAATATCTAGTAGCCCACAAATGAAAGAGAGTTGACCTCAAATGGAAAATACCACACCAACATATGATTCAGCCGTTAAATCCGAAACCTTGCAACGAGACCCGGTGAAAACCGTTATTTTGGCCTCAATGATTGGTACCGCTATTGAATTCTTCGATTTTTATGCTTATGGCACTGCCGCAGCTACATACTTTCCCAACGTTTTCTTCCCATCACTAACGCCGACAATTGCAATGATTTTAAGCCTTCTAACATTTGGTGTTGCCTTCGTTGCCCGGCCGCTGGGTTCCCTGCTTTTCGGTCATTTTGGGGATAAATTAGGTCGTAAACGGGCATTGGTTGTTTCATTACTGCTCATGGGTGTTTCAACCGTCATCATCGGCCTATTACCCGGTTACAAAACACTCGGAATTTCTGCCATTCTATTACTCTGTCTAGCAAGATTTATCCAAGGAATCGGCCTTGGCGGCGAATGGTCCGGTGCCGTTTTGGTTGCTACAGAAAATGCCCCAAAGGGAAAACGAGCGCTTTATGGTGCCTTTCCTGAATTAGGTGCACCAATCGGCTTTTTCCTCAGTAATGGACTCTTCTTCCTACTTGAATCATTCCTGACACCGGCTCAAATGAACACCTTTGGCTGGCGGATCCCGTTCCTGGCCTCAGCTGTTCTTGTTATTGTCGGTCTCTGGGTACGTCGGAAAATGCAGGAAACCCCACTATTCCGTCTGGCACAACAGCAAAATAACGTTCAAAAGGCCCCACTAGTTGAGGTTTTCCGCAAAAACTGGCGCCAAGTTATCCAGGGAACCCTGACAATGGGTGTTGCCTATACATTTTTCTTCCTGCTTTCAACTTGGTCATTAAGTTATGCCACAACCTCGCTTGGATTTAACAATAAAGAATGGCTGTTGCTTCTCATGGCTGCTATTATCGTTTTTGCACTTATGATCGTTTATTCATCAGTACTGGCCGATAAATTTGGCCGTAAGAAAGTCCTCATTACAGGAACGATTTCAATTATTACCTTTGCTTTTGTCTTCCCGTTCTTCTTCCAAGGACAACACAACTTGCTTGGGAGCCTGTTCTTCCTCTTCGTCGGTTTCTTTACGATGGGGATTGTGTATGGGCCAATCGGCGCGCTGCTTCCCGAACTTTTCCCAACCAGTACCCGCTATTCCGGAGCCGGAATTGCTTATAATATGTCCGCAATTGTCGGTGCCGCTTTCGCACCAACCATTGCGTCATTCCTAGTTGACGAATGGGGCATTCATGCCGTTGGAATCTACTTGGCAGTGATGGCAACCATTTCACTGATTGCACTGATCACCACAAAAGAAACAAAATCGGTTGATTACACTAAATAACCTTGATAGTCAACGAGGTCGGGCTTTGATGTCCGACCTTTTTTTGATTGCTTCTATATATGTATATTACTATGTAGGCAATAGCGACAGATCATTTTCAGAAACCTTGGACAATAAAAAGGAACGCCCCTTCATCCTCTAGATGACGGCACGCTCTTTTGAGATGGTATCCTTCTGAAAGGTATTAGACCAATCATTGACCAATGTTAGCTGGTCGGGTATTGTGTTTCGTTAAATATCTCTGTTGTCAAGAAGCAAACTACGCGGATCTAGGCTCGATGACCTAGCGCCTTATTTATATTTCTGCATTTATCCCTCGTTTGCCAAACAGGTGATTAGTCCATTCACCTTTCACCATTATTATATGCTAATTCGTCAGGTACTTACAAATAATTCGTCTTATATTCAAAGAACCATTTTTGCTTTTCAACTTTAAAGAATTGGCGATAGCAGTCGACTAAACGTTTGCTTGAATTTAAGCCATAGTGGTTGTTTGTCAAACATCTCCGGTGTCTGCAATTCACTGACAGAAATGTCATTTAAATAAATATCACGCATTTGAGTGGCGAATTTCTCATCATAAATAAAAGAATTAATTTCAAAGTTTAGTTTAAAACTCCGATAATCCAAATTAGCAGAACCCACCGAAGCGATTTCGTCATCAATCACCATCGTTTTGGCATGCATAAACCCATTCCCATAATAATAAATCTTAACGCCTTGTTCTGCCAATTGTCGGGCGTAATATTGCGTGGCCCGGTAAACAAACGGGTGATCCGGCATACTTGGAATCATTATGCGCACATCAACTCCCGACATTGCCGCAATCCGCAGAGCATCTAAAACACTATCATCAGGGATTAAATACGGTGATTGAATCCAACAATACTTAGTTGCCATTGTAATTAATTTAATATAACCCATCTTGATCTGTTGCAAATCCGAATCCGGTCCGCTTGAGACAATCTGCATATTCACATTACCCTTAGTCGTGGTAACCGGAAAATATTTAGCTTGAACCTCATCTTCATCAATCTGTCCACGTGGACTGGTCGCATTCCAATCCAAAATGAACCGGGCTTGAAGGCCAAACACGCCCGATCCGATGATTCGAATATGGGTATCACGCCAATTGCCAAACTTTTTCTTACGGCCCAAATATTGATCCCCAATGTTAAAGCCGCCTGTGTATCCAATGATGCCATCAATCACAACAATCTTTCTATGGTCACGAAAGTTAATACGGAAGTCCAATAAGACTGATCGGGTATTCAAGAACGGATAAGCATGGCCGCCGGCTTCTGTCAGCGGTTTAAAAAACCGTCGGGTAGTTCCCATCGAACCCCAGGAATCATAAATCACCCGAACTTCAACACCCTGCTTGGCCTTTTGAATGAGCAAATCCCTGATTTCATTACCGATTTTATCGTTGTAAAACGTATAAAATTCGATATGAATACTTTTCTTTGCACTTTCAATATCTTCAATGATACGATGAAACAGCTCATTACCATTTGTAAAAATGTGGACTTTGTTTTGCCGAGCCAAGAAAGCGGAATCCGTCGTCATAAACATGTCAACCGCGTTTCGATTTCGGCGGACAACATCATCTGCAGGTGTCTTATCATCGTGTCCCAGCTGGCTTCTCTGTTCGTTTAGCCGCTCATCCAGTTGCATCTGAACGTGCTTATGTAATTTAAATAACCGATTTTTAGGTAACTTTCGACCCAAGAAAGCATACGCAATAAAACCAACCAGTGGTAGGAAAACCAACACCAGCAGCCATGCCCATATTGCCGCAATATCCCGTTTTTCTCTAAAAACCGTTAAGACGGCAAAAATCGCGTTAATAACGACAATTGCATTAAAAATAGAAGATGCATCAATAGTCATATTTTCCTCCTGATGCAGAAATTAGTTTAGTATTAGAATAAAACAGAAATAGATTTTAAACAAATCTCCCACTTTAATTCTACTTAATCAGAAACCTCACATTAGTTAGTATACTAGAAAGAAGCTAAATGTTATGAATATTTTTAATTTTTTTCCAGCAGCCCTTCACGGATTTCACTCGGTTCGCTTCATCCACTTTATTTTTAACGAACAGCCGATGATTGGCATTGCGTTGATTGTTGCGTTGGTACTGTATATGATTTATAAGATAATGAATCGCTAATTTATGCAAAATAATTGATTTGATCTCTGATCCAAAAGAGACCAGGCGTCATAGTCAGGAGGAAACACAGTAATTTACCAACTAAATATGATAGATTACTTGATGGAATTATGGAAAAAATTACCCAACAAAAAATTATTCAAACCGCAGAACATCTTATAATGGAAACCGAAAAACCCGAAGTGACGCTTTCACAGATTGCTACCGTTTTGGGAATCACCCATGCCGCTTTATACAAACATTTTAAAAATAAGCAAGATTTATGGGAGGCTGTTGCCAAGGATTGGTTCGATAAAAATATTCTTGGCAACATTAGGGTAAATAAACAAGCCTACACCAATTCAAAAGAACTCTTACACGATTGGCTCTGGCAATTTGCTACCGCAAAAAAGCAGGCATATAATCACGATCCCAAAATGTTCGCATTAAATACGCACTATATTGATAATCAGCCACTGGCACTTCATGATGTCCTTTGGGACTCCTATAGTATCATCGACAACTTTATGGACTATCACGATCCGAACTTGGAGAGGGCTGAAGCAATCCTATCTGCATTTGCCGTTTTTAATTTAGCCACTTTTAGTGAAACATGGAATCTGCCAAATTATCAACAACGCTTTGAGCAGATCTGGCAGTTAATCGAGCCTGGTATATAAAAAGGGGCTGGAACAAAGCTAGCAAAAGCTTTGTCCAGTCCTTTTCATATTAATGACTATTTAATGACGACCTGCCAAAGCGCCGCCGTCAACTACCAACTCTGTGCCTGTCGTATAGGCCGCTTCATCAGAAGCTAAATAAGTCACTGCCTTGGCAATATCCTTTGGTTCACCAATAGTGGGTATCGGATCTTTGGAATGACTAAGAGCCGTTCTGACATCATCTGTAACAATGTCGGTTGCGACTAACCCAGGATGAACCGAATTAACTCGAATCTCCTTGCCCATCTTGATAGCCTCCACTGCAGCAGCTTTGGTTAGCAACCGTGTACCGCCTTTTGAAGCAGCATAACTACCGGTTCCAATCATCGATGCAATAATACCAAGTACTGAAGAAACATTCACTATCGCACCACTTTCCATCCTGTTCAACGCTGCCCGAACCCCTAGGAAGTTCCCGGTCAGGTTGATATTAATAACTTTTTGCCAGTCTGCCAAACTTGTCTGGGCAATTAATTGTCCAGAGCCTCCAATACCAGCATTATTAACCAAAATATCCCAGTGACCGAATTGATTGATCGTTGTTGTCACAACGTTATCCCATTCTGCTTCTTGGCTAACATCCTGTTTAATGTACCGGACCTGTTCTTCGCTGCCCAACTCTTTGGCAACTTGAGTACCTAATGTTTCACGACGACCAGTAATAACAACCTTGGCCCCTTCGGCTAAGAAGTCCTTTGCAATTGCTTTCCCAATTCCGGAAATGCCGCCTGTCACAATAGCGACTTTATTTTCTAAACGTTTAACCATTTTTATTGAACCTCTTAACCTTATTTTTTATTTAAATTAAATTGTTTAACCGCTAATTATCTAAAAACGCTACTGCGGATTCAACAAAAGCTTCATGATTCTGAAAAATACCGCCATGACCGGCGGCCGGATAAATAATCAACTGACTATTTGGAATCCGGCTATTTAACTCATATGAATTCACAGTGGGTACCATCCGGTCCTCATCACCGTTTACAATTAGTGTAGGCTGTTTAATTTGGGATAAATCAGCCGGCAAAGCCAATCCCCATGCAGTAATTGCTTTTAATTGCGTTCGATAAGCTTTCAAACTGATCCCTTTATCCCGATTTTCTTGTCGTTCCTTTAGTCGCAGAAGAAACGCCTTTGCCTTTTTCTTACCATTATCTGTGCGGGTAAAGAATAAATAGGTTTTGACATCTTTCAAAGTCAAAAGCGCTCGAATCGAATCGCGATCGGAAAGCTTGGTCACATTTTCAATGCCTTCGCCACCACGTGGACCGGTTCCAGCTAAAATCAATTTTCGGACTAACGATGGTTCAATTGCAATTAATTCCTGAGCAATCATACCTCCCATTGAAAAGGAAAGCACATCAATTTCTTTTAGTCCCAACGCGTGAATAAAGGTTAAACTATCCCGGGCCATTTGTTCAATTGAATTGGGGACTTGTCCCCTGGAGAATCCAACACCTTGATTATCAAAGGCGATTACCCAATGATTTTGAGCAACACCATCCACAACCCGCGGATCCCAATTATCCAAAGTTCCAGCCAGGTGGACAAAGAAAACAACTGGAACGCCCTTCTTCTCACCCAATTCACGGTAAGCATATGTTTCACCGTTACTTGCTTGGATTGTTAAGTTTAGCGCCTTTGTGTACTGATAATTTACCATCTAACGTCATCCTCATTCTCTTATTTGACAAAGCAGCCACCATCAAAAACAATCAGCTTAAAGTTGGATAATCTGTGTAGCCAACCGCACCATTTACCCCATCTTCTCCTGCACGACTTCATGTCATCGGAGCCATAACAAGGCAGTTTTTTAATCGAAGATTGCCTCAATCAACTGGTTCTCATAGTTTCGCCATGAATAAAAGTCCGCCATTTTAATGTTTTAGCCATTTGATTGAATGATTTGCGTCATCCGGTCCAGTGAATCACGTCCTTCAGGTGTAGGAAAAATTGAAAAAACATGATTCATGGCGTGATATTTAAAAGTCGTCACTTGCCAATCTTTTTCATCAGCCATTTGCTGAAATTTCATAGCATCGGCATTCAAAATATCATGGTCGCCGGTAAAGACATATATCGGTGGTAATTTAGCCGAATTCCCATAGATCGGACTGACAAGAGAGTCCTTCGGATTAAGGTCACCAGCGTAGTATTGGCCTAACAACGTTAAATTGGGCAGATCAAGCATGGGGTCCAGTGGCTGAATTTCAGTCATTTTAGGATTGCTATTGGTAATATCCAGCCAAGGAGACAACAAGAAGGCTTGGTGGGGCAACGGCAGGTGATTATCCCGTAATCGTTGAAGAAGTGCCAAAATCAACCCTGCGCCAGCCGAATCTCCCATGACTGTTATTCTTGTAATATCAATTTGTTTATCGTTAAGCAAACTCAAATAGCTTTTAAGAACCATTTCATAAGCATCATTTGCTTCATATGCCGGTGCTTTGGGATAAATCGGCATAATGACCCTTGATCCCAATTGTTTAGCCAACCGATGAATGGCGTTAAAATGGGCCATTGTGGGTTGCCCCCAGTAACCACCACCATGTACATAAAAGATCACCTGATCTTCACTATTTTCAATAGCCGGTTTCATTTCCAAAACGTCTTTTTGGTCTCGGAAATAATGAACATGATAGAGACTGGCAACGGACTTAGGGAGTTGATAACCCCTTTGACTTTTTTCAAGGGCTTTTTGATAATCCTGATCCGTCTTGATTTCCGGTACAGCCGGAATATATGACAACAGCTTTTCAAGTAATAGACTTCGAAGGCTGCGCTGTTCTTTAACGGCTTGATACTTTCCAAGGCCAAGTCCGGCAGATAAACCGGTTAGGCCGACTTTGGTTGCTTTTTTGATTTTAGTGCCCTCCTTGTGAGACTTAAATGTTATTGTTAATCGATTATTTTGACCAAAAAATTATGCAGCTTAAAACATAATGACAACTTTCCCTTTAGGACGGCCGCTTGTGACCAACTTAAGGGCATCGTTAATATCTTCAATATGAAATTCAGTTGGATCAACTGCCGGCACAATATTATTTTCTTCAATAATTTTAGTAAGGTCTTTTAACTGACTGCCACTGCTGCGAACGAAAATAAAATGGTATTCAACGTCCTTTTCAGCCGCTTTTTTATCAAATTTGGCCCCAGCCACGCCAAATAGTTTTTGCTTCATCCATGGGAAGTTACGGTCAACTGCAAATCGTTTGTTAGGACCCGTTCTCAAGGATAGTAACCGGCCACCCGGTTTAATAATTGACAGTTCATGGTCAAATTCATCTGGTCCCAATGTATCAATCACGTAATCAACGTCTTTTAAGCGTTCCCAATAATTTTCAGTTTGATAATCAAAATACTGATCCGCACCACTGGCTAAAGTACGTTCTTTTGCCTCTGCGTTGCCGCTGACAATCACAGTTAAGCCCATGTCCTTGGCAATTGGAACTGCCATTTGACCAAACGATCCCGAACCGCCCGGAATAAAAACAGTTTGTCCGGGTTTAGCTTCAAGTTCTTCATGAAGCCCTTGATAGGCCGTTAAGCCAGTAAGGGGTGCAGCCGCACCGGTTACGAAGTCCAGATTCGTTGGTAATAAGCCAATTGCATTAGCGTCTACCGCAACGTATTCGGCAAATGCACCAATCTTTTTAAGCGGTAATCTTGTATAGATGGCATTCCCGACAGAAAATGTCTCAACGTTTTGACCAACTTTTTCTATAACACCGGTTAATTCATTCCCCATCGTCAGTGGAAAAGCATAATCCTGAATGAGTTTGACACTACCGGTCCCAATCAGATTCTCCAAAGGGTTAACTGCCGCTACTTTAACTTTAACCAAAACTTCGTCCTTACTAATTTCTGGAGTCGGAATATCATTAATATCAAGTTGATAGTCTTTTGCGTATTTTTTTAATTGAGCTGCTTTCATAAGATACCTCCGTGTTTAATTCAGTAACATTAATAGCTATTTGTAATTAATACATGAAGCTTACCAAGTTTAGTTACAATTGTCAATAATTGTAACTAAAAATCATCTATGCTATATTTATTCCAGTTAATGATAAGGGAGGAATGATACGACTTTTTACGTATCAGTAATACAATGAAAAAAATCACGCAACAAAAAATTATTGAAACAGCTGTCTTATTAATTGGGCAAACCCAAAACACTGAAGTCACCCTCTCACAAATTGCGGACAAATTAGGTATTACTCACGCAGCGTTATACAAGCATTTCAAAAATAAACAAGATTTATGGGAAGCGGTTGCCAAATGTTGGTTTAATAATCAGATTCTCGGCAAAATTAATCTAAAGCCCGAAGATTATGCTAGCCTATCCGAATTTTTATATGCCTGGTTATGGGCCTTTGCGAATGCCAAAAAGAAAGCCTATAACGAAGATCAAAGAATGTTTGACTTAAACACCCAATACGTCGATAATCATCCCTTTGTTCTTCGAAATGTCCTGACAGAAGCTTACAAAACAATCGATCAATTCATGAATTATCATGATCCAAATTACGAACGGGCAGAAGCCATTCTCTCAACCTTTTCAGTCTTTAATCTACCTATGTTTAGTCAAACTTGGGACTTACCAAATTACCAAGAGCGCTTTGAAACGATATGGGATTTAATAAAAAGTGGCATCTAAGATTGCTTATGATTGATTATATTTATGGCAAAAATATGAAACAAAATTAGTTGCAATACTTCAGAGAGCAGCTGCTTATAGCGCAAAAAACATCCCATCACAACTTTTATGTGACGAGATGTTTTTTGTATTAAATGTTCTAAATCAAACAATTATTTGGTAACCTTTACGAACTGCTTATTACCAGTAACGTAGTGTCCATTCGTTAATTGATATCGAGTAGCTGTTCCTTTACGAACCAATTTCTTGACCTTAACCACCTTGCTCTTCTTTAAATGTTTAACAGCGCTCTTCTTAGTTAACTTGGAAGATTTGTATTCCCAGGTTCCCTTTGGATTAATCACGCGAAGTGTTTTGATCTTAGCTTGATTATATAGTTTAGTGACATAACCAGCCTTGGTTGTGATGTAGCTGCCATCACTCAATTGATATCTCAAAGCGCCGTTCGAAGATTTAGTAGTTGCGACAACCGTAAATACTGGTGCTTTGGTAATTGATTTTTTAGCATAGTGTTTAATCCGGTTAGCTTTGCTGAAGTTCACGTTGTTATATCGATAAAGGGCTTTGACTGCAGCAACTTTAAATGGTTTAACTTGCTTAATAACGCTTGTTGAAGGTGCAGTTGTTGTAGTTGATGAAGATGTTGAACTTACAGTTGAGCTGCTTGAGCTTGAAACACTTGAAGAACTGGCAGCTGGTACACTTGATGATGAAGATTGAACACTTGAACTCGAACTACTTGTAGGTGTTGTTGGCGTCACTGGTGTTGTTGGTGTTGTTGCACCGCTATCCGAAGAATTTATTGCCTTATCACCAACATCAATTGTTTCAACAGTTATTGCTTGCTCACCTCGGACAACCAATAACATGCCATTTGCAAGTGGCATTATTTCACGATTATACGCTTGACCAACTTTTGGTTTGTAAGTCGTATCTGCAGCGCCAATACCTTTTTGCAAAGTTTCTGCATTATTGAAAATGTATACTTTACCATCACTACCATTATTATTGAAAGCAATTCGACCGTCATTCAACGTCGTGATATATGGTGCGCCACCCCAGGCAATCGTAGTTCCTGCGCTGGTTGAGTTCCAACTTTCTGGATCACTAGAGATCTTTAGTCCAACACTTGCGCCACCTTTTTGTTCATAAGTCATTGCCCATTTACCATTGCCGATAGGTGTCACAACGGGCATTCCGGGCCGAGTATCATCATTTCCATCTGTGTCCTTTAAGCCATTGGGGTCGACATCCATCACAAGTGGGCTCCAAGTTGTACCGTCCGTAGTTGTTTGATGAACAATCGCCTGAGCCTTTGGCTTTAATCCTGAACTATCCCGCTCATCTGAGTAGTAACAAACAAGCTTATTGTTGTGTACCATCAAATAAGGTTCCCAGATCGGATCGTCGTTGATAAAGTTTGCTCCGCCACTTGCAATTGTACTTTCATACTTCCAAGTTTTCCCTACATCAGTACTTTTGGTTAATTGCAATTGAGTACCACTTAAATCATTAGGCGTTGCATCCCCAGCGATAACAATGGTTCCTTTGGGCATATCGCCAATTTGCTGTGGGAGCTCATATAATTGCGGGCAGTTGGCCATCCCCCACCCTACTTCTTTAGTTTGGTGAACATTTGATACCCAATTCCAATGCGCCCCATTATCATCACTTTCATAAATCGGAAATACCGGTGTCTGACCTGCTTCAGGTACTTGTTCAAATGTCAGCAGTAATTTCCCGTTATCTGCAGAATTAGCTTGGTGTTCCAGCTGGATGACTCTTGGTGAACGGGCACCATAATCCCGATTATTTAATAAATGCCCACTTGCTGGCACTGTTGTTTTGTACACTGTAGTTGGTTGGACCGGTGTTGGCCTGTCCGCAGCATGTGCGCTAACTGTGCTGCCCATTAGGACAATACCAAATGCAAACACAATTTTTGCAATAGAAGCTAATTGTCTATGTTTAAACATAATTTCAATAATCCTTTCCATATAAAGCGGTTTCATTGCGATTATGTATAAAGCCAGGGCAATGGGGTGCACTACTCTGGCTTTATGCATTTTTACATGTGCAGCTGAAGGGTGCTTCAGTCAGAAAACTGCACAAGTTCTTGCACATTTTTTAGATAGCCTTTTTGGTTTCCTTGATCATCAGAACAAGGACGGCACCAACTAAGGCGATGATTGAAAGAATTGGTAGGATTGGCATATATTGCTTGCCAACCATGTCGAACAGGATTGCGCCCAAGACAGGCGCTAAGATTTGAGCACCAGTATTGGCAAAGTTCAAGATACCAAGGTCTTTAGCAGCAGTTTCAGGATCAGGCAAAACTTCCAGGTTCAAGGCCTGATCAACTGAGAAGAAGATTCCTGAACCGGTTCCGGCAATAATTCCGTACCAGATCATTGCTGAGGGATCACGGAAGAAAAATGGTAGGATTGTTCCAACAGCGGTTAACAATGCCGCAAAGGCAACCGGCCACTTTCGAGTACCCAGTTTATCGGAAACTGCCCCTGAAGTTGATGAAAAAACAATAGCAGTAATCATCGTAGCGGTTCCCATCCAAGACACATATTTACCGGCTGCAGTACTTCCAAGACCCATGCCACTTGTTAGGATGAAAACTTGGTAAGTTGCAAAGGCAGTAACGGTAATATTAATCATCATCTTACCGAATAAGGCAAGATAGAAATTGCGAACATGGTGAATTGGGAAGATAAAGGCTTTAACGAAGCCACTCAAATCCAGCTTTTCTTTTTCCATTCCCAAGCTTGATTTTTCGTGCATAATGATGGCCGCAATTGGACCGGAAATGAGCATCATGATTGCTAATGCGTAATAACCGGTGTTAACTAAGCCAGGATTGGCACTACTTAAGAAACGACCACCAATAACAGGGCCACCATATTGGCCGATAACGTAACCAATGGCATAAATTGATGAAATCGTCCCACGATGTTGCGGTGCAACCATATCAGCCATAACAGCGATTAATGGTGCCACAATCATGTTGATAAAGGTTTGAATCAAGCACCACAATACAATAAAGATTGGTAATTGTGACTTATCATTGATCATTCCCAAACCAACCATAACGGCAGCAGTTAAAACTGAGCCACAGACAATCCATGGTGTTCGGCGACCCCAACGTGTTCGGGTTCGATCTGATAAAGCTCCAATGATAATGGTTGTGATTGTTGATGTAACAGCTCCCAACGTTCCAAGCAAAGCCAAGAAGTTGTTAACTTGACTACCGGGACCGCCGAAAATATTAGCTAATTTAGCTGGGTTTAAAACTGAATTTAATCCCATAAATGGTGCTAACCAAAGCAAGGCCCCAAGTCCGGTAGCGATTCCGATAAATATTGGTACTTTTGGTTGTTGCGCGTCTGTCACACTGGCCGACCAAGTGCCGTCAGCGTTCAGGCTTTCATTCTTTTTAGACAATGTCAAACCCCTTTTCTTAATTCTCAGCTTTAAAGACTTGAAGGCCCCAAGGTTTCAATGTAAAGGTGTCTCCTTGTTTCTCACTAAGATCGTTCATGATTGATTGACCATTTTTTGAACAATAAGTAACCGTTTGTTCTTGATTTGAATAGTTAAAGTAAAAATCAAGGACCGCGTTATCTTTGGTAATCAGCTGCTTATTGATAATTGGAAATTCCTGCTCTTGACGAGACGTCCAAAGGCCAATCTTCTTTAGAATATATTTATATAAATCCGTAATAGATTGCTGATTCAAGTACGATCCGGCGTAAAAGGCATTCCCCTTACCATATTGGTTTTCCGTAATAGCTGCGTACTTGCCCCAATATGGGTGATTATAGGTTGCCAATGCCTTACCGGTTGTGGTCGTTAATAATTCCATCCAATATTTAACCGGTTGTTGATCAATTCCGCTTAATTCTTCCGTGCCACTGATCGTGACATCCTTTTCCGGCTTATCGGTACCATAATTACGATTAGGCTCTACAAACAATTCATATTCGGCACCCACCGCTTTAGAAATCAAAGCCGGTTGAACTTCAGTCCGGGCTTTTACATCCTGATTGGTGTAACCTGAACGGAATGAATAGAGAATATTGCCACCATTTTTAACAAAAACATTCAATTGTTCAAGTTGCTCGTCGGTCGCTGAATATAACATTGGAACAACTAAAAAGTCGTAGTTGTCATTTGAGAGCCGTGGATCACCGAGTTGTAAAATGTCAGCTTCAACGTTCAAGCGATACAACGGGTCATAATAGGAACGCAAAACATCATTGTATTGATGTTCACCGGTCTTATCAAAAATTGTGTTCTTATACGGGAACCAGTCAACCGCGCTCAAAGCCTGGTTGCTGACAACGAATGCTACTCGATTTTTCTTCTTGGTATCCAAGAAGTTTGAACCGACTTCTTTAAGTTTCTTCCCAATCGTCTTGGCTTCGTTGTATACCGGATTTGGTCTAAAGTCGTGTCCAAGTAAGCCTTTCCAATATGTTTCATAACTATTATGAACAGAATGCCAGTGCCAATAACCAATCATGTTGGCACCAGAAGCAATGTGTGAGAATGCTTGGAGTGTTAATTGACCGGGATATGGTACCCAGTGTCTGAATGCCTGGGCTTCGGTTTCCATAACAATGTAATTCTTATCTTTTGTTGAACGGGCAACATCCCCACAAAAGGCAATTTCAGTGCCTGTCAAGTTATCCTGAGTTGGATGATAAACATCAACTGCTGTAACATCAAACGGCTTTGAAACCTCAAAGTGATTTGAGTCGGCGTTCAAGCCAAACGATTGCTTTCGCCATTCGAAGTCAAAGTTGTTCGTGACGAATTGGTCATCACGCTTATATTCATTCACAATATCAACTTGCCAAGTTAAGAAATCGGTTACAAGAGTCCGTTTGAATTCTTCAAAGGCTGTGCCTAAACTGCCGTTAATTGTCGAATTGATTGGTGGGAAGTCTTCCCAAGCATTAATTCGATTACTCCAATAATCTAATCCATAAGCATGATTTAACTTATCAAGATCGCCGTTGAATTTTTTCTTGAGCCATTTTTCAAATGCCAGGTAAACATTTTCACTACTGGTATCAAAGTGCTTTGTTTCATTATCAACTTGAAAACCAATGACAGCAGGGTTATGAACCGTTCTTTCCACCATCTTACGAATAATCCGCTCTGAGAAATTTCTAAACGTCGGGTTGGTAATATCGATGATTTGGCGAGAACCATACTGATGTTTACCTGTCCTATCAGTTAACAACACTTCTGGATAAGCTTTGGCCATCCACGTTGGAATTGCATAAGTTGGTGTTCCGATAATGACGTTAATGCCAGCTTTTTGCATAGCGTTAACAACCTTATCCAATTTAGAGAAATCAAAGATTCCCTCTTGAGGTTCGTACGTACTCCAAGTACTTTCACCTATCCGAACAACATTAATATTGGCATCTTTCATCATCTTGATGTCTTCATCAAGTCGATCATATGGCAGGTACTCATAGTAGTATGCAGCACCGTACAAAAAGTTTTTGAAATCCATTTAAAAATCCTCCTAACATCTCACTAATACAGCCTTGACTTGGAAAGCGCTTTCTTTATCACAGACAAGTATGCCTTACTATCACGCCAATGTATATTGGAATATCGGCTTTATATTTATCCAAATATGACCTATAATGAAAATAATCACAAATAATTGGTTTGCAAACAGGGTATTGGAGGTAACTCATGGACTTTCTAAAACATGCAAAAAGACTACCAGTACTTGATTGGAATTTAACCTTTTTTGGTGCTCACGAACAAAAAGTTGGTCCCGAGTGGGTTGTACCAATCGAGAAGCACTATGCCTTTGAATGTATTTTTGTTCTTGAAGGCCACGAATACGTCAAGATTCAAGATAAGACATATACGCTCTCCGCCGGTGACTTTTTCTTAATTCCACCTGAATTCCCTCACCAGGTATGGGCTGGACAAATATTGAAATACTTCTGTTTCCATTTCGATCTGGATGATCCCAATTTAAAGGTTCAACTCATTCAAGGAATCAGTTATTATCATCCTTGCAATTCGGAATTATGTAAAAAAATTACGCCACATTTAACTAAACTGGACTCATTAATTAAAGACGGTTCTTTTGATTTCAACACCAAAATGATTATTCAAATCGAGCTTTCAAAAATGTTGCAGTCCTTCTATCAATCTGCAATGAAACACACTCATGACGCCTCATCAACCCACGTCGAGTATTCAAGAATTATGGCCGATTATATGAAAAGCCGATTAACAAATCAGGTCCTCAGTTATATTAAGAACGGCTATGCACCGGTTGAAAAACCGGTTGAAGTTGATGACGCAATTAGAAAAGTCGGTCTAAGCAATGGCTATGGCTTTAGAATCTTCAAGCAAACTTATGGTATCTCACCAAGAGAATACCTCTCCAAGCTTAAAGTTAACGAAGCTAAAAAGTTGCTTATGAAACCCAGCTATTCGGTCGCAGATATCGGATTGGCACTTGGATATAGCGGATTAGCCAATTTTAGTCGCCAGTTCAAAAGATGGACCGGCCTTTCACCCAATCAGTTTCGAGTTAATGCCTCCCAAAAACAATAATTGGTATACGTATTAGACATCATATAAGGATAAAAAATAGTTCGATTTTGCATTAATCACTACTAACGCTTGCAGACTTTAAGCACCTCTCGAAAAGAGATGCTTAAAGTCTGTATTTTCATTTGAGCATATTTATTATTTTCTTTGATTAAGCTCTTGTGAAATATCGTCAATAAAATGTAACCGTTTTACCACAAGGCCCTCTATATCAACATCAGTACGCCATATAAATATTCGAAATTTGTGAAAAATCACTTGCATAATATGTCGAAGCGACCTATGATAGATAAGTCGCTTCGACATATTAGGAGGAAAATTTTGTACGAATTATTAATTTTAGGTGTCCTGACGTCACGGGATATGTCCGGTTATAAATTACGGATCATACTGGAAAGCAGTTTGGTCCCCAGGCGGGAGATCTCAAACGGCGTGATGTATCCTCTACTGCGAAAATTAGCCAATAAAGGATTTATTGAATTCATTGAGGATGATCATAATCTCAGAAATAAAAAAATGGCTCATATCACTTCCGCGGGAATTGAACGTTTTCGCCAGCTAATGAACGACACCGTCTCACGTGATGCCAAGCGGGAATCAATTTTTCGCTTTAAGTTTCGCGCCATGGCCGGCGTCGATTCAACGACGCAGGAACAAATTTTAGATGACTTCGAGGCCGCTGAACACAGTGATCTTAAGGTCTATCAGGAAGTCCATCATCATTTACACGCCAAACTCGACGATCCAACCGCCAATCATCCCTATATCATTTGGGCGATTCGTTCTTTGGACCTTAGTCTATCGATTTGCCGAGCAAAGATTAAATGGATTAAAAATTGTCGTCAGAAAATCAATGAAGATAGGAAGCGTTTAAATGGACAAACAAAGTAAATCAAAGCAATGGATCGCACTACTTGCGATGGGTCTCGGTGTCTTCATGGGGCTGTTGGACGTAACGGTTGTCAACGTAGCGCTCCCAACAATGGCACGTGGCTTCAACACAACTTTTACAAATCTCCAATGGGTGTTAAACGCCTATACCCTGGTTTATGCCGTTACTTTAATGATCATGTCAAAATTAGGCGATATGTATGGTCGAAAAAAGGTTTTCTTAGGATCACTGATCCTGTTCGTGATTGCTTCGGCAATTAACGGAATGGCACCCAGCCTGTTTATCCTGGACATAGGTCGAGGTATTCAAGCAATCGGTGGTGCCGGAATGATGTCACTTTCAATGGCACTGGTTGCGTCCAACTTCGAAGGTAAGCAACGTGGCTTGGCCCTTGGGATCCTTGGTTCAATCATTGGTGTTTCATCAGCGTCCGGTCCTTTAATCGGTGGCTATCTGGTTGAACACTTCGGTTGGCCGGCCATCTTTTACGTCAACGTTCCCTTTGGAATCATTGCGGTCATTCTGACCATCTTCTACGTTGCTGAAACACCGAGTTACGGGAAAAATCATAAAATCGATTTAGTCGGAATGATCCTTTCCGCAATCGGATTATTTGCAATTATTTATGGGTTGATTGTCAAAGAAAGTCATCCCCACTGGTCATGGCTTGATTTTCGGGTAAGCGGCCTCCTCATCGGCGGTGTAATTGTCATGGTCATTTTTGTTTTGGTCGAGTTACGGGTTGAAGATCCCATGATGGATATCAAAATGTTTAAGCGGCCTCATTTCCTCGGTACAATTGCCGTGGCTTTTGCTTTAGGTGCCGGAATTTACGCTTACAACGCATTTTTAACTGCTTTAATGCAAAATTATATCGGTTATTCAGCCGTTCAAACCGGAGTCAGACAACTGACAATCAGTGCCTGGTCACTTATTCTGGGTCCGGTTGCCGGGATTCTCAGTGCGCGATATTCGAAGAAATGGATGATTGTGGTCAGTTTACTGATAGGTGGTCTCGGCTTCTTCTCGATGGCAAAGGCAATCAGCCCCACCGTTAGTTTCGTTGAACTCTGGCCGGGAATGGTCCTGATGGGACTGGCAAATGGGATGGTCAATCCATTGCTAAATACAGCCGGAATGGAAGGCGCTTTGCCAAATGAAATGGGAATGGTTTCCGGATTATTGAATGTCTTTCGTCAATTTGGAACAACTGTTGGTGTTGTTGGTCTGGGACTCATTCAAGATGCCCAATTTGAAAATTATTTAAACGCCAACCTTCACCACATTTCAATGCCGACCCAGGCACTCAATGGTATTAAAGAAGCTTTAATTAATGCCGGTCCATTCTCCGGCCACAGCATTGCCTTTTCATCCCGAATCGAGAAAGCACCATTTGCCCATGCATTACAACAGGTTGTCATTAAAGCCTATGATAATGGTATGGCCGCCGTAGCCATTACGTCAGGGGTTATTGTTGTCCTTGGTGCTATCGGCGCCGCATTCCTCATGAGAAATCGGATGGCAACTCAGGATATCGAATTGAAACAGCCTAAATAGGAAATCATTCTTTATGGAATTTGGGTTTTAAACCCATTCTAATTTTTACTGATTTAAAAGGTCCATCGATCGTCGCGTCGACCCAGCAACAGACAATCGCTTTGTCCACTGCTTGGCAGGGCAACTTGCTTGCTCTTGGTTGTGTTTCCGCTTACAATAACCACGTTATCAACAGTTATGAGGAGGCGGAGATTTATGAAAGCATTTGGGTATGATCATCATGGTGCTCCGGACGTATTTCAAACTTATGACATCCCGACACCATCTCCTGCAGCAGATCAATTGTTAATTCGGACAATCGCAATCGGCCTTAACAACCGTGAAAGAGCAGAACGGGCTGGTGGTTATGGTAGTATTGGTTCACCGGTTATTCCGGGACGTGATGTCGTCGGCGAAGTTACCATCGTTGGTGGGCGCGTTTCTGGCTTCTCAAAAGGAGATTTAGTCCTAACCCACACCGAACACGGCTATGCAGAGTTTGTCCTTGCAGACCTGGACGCCACTGTTAAAGTACCGGATGGCATTACACCAACCAGAGCCGCCGGTATGATTACCCCTGGTTTAACAGGTTATAAAGCCGTTAAGTTTTTTGGAAACGTTAAGGCCGGTCAAACCGTCATTGTAAAAGGCGCTTCCGGCGGTGTTGGCTCGATTTCCGTTCAGATTGCAGCTGATCTCGGTGCAAATGTGATCGGAATTGCATCCAGTCACAATGAAGATTTTGTAAAGTCAATTGGAGCCAGTCAATTTGTTGCCTATGATCAAAGCGATCCAGCAACGGTATTAGCTGATCAGGGAGACGTTGTCATTAACAGTGCCATGAATGGTGCCGGAACGGATGACGATATCGCAATGGTTAAACCAAACGGCACTATTGCCAGCGTTGCGCATGAATCACCAACGACAGATAAGCCCTTAAAATTTGTCCACATTCATCCAACAAATGACATGACGGATCGGGAAGCTTTACAAGCCATCGTTGATTTGATGAGGGATGGTAAATTAACCGTCAACATTGGCTATACGTTGCCATTTTCACGTGACGGATTCGTCAAGGGCCATCAACTATTGGAAGAAAAACATGACGGTCGCGTCATCATTGTGAATGAATAATAGTTTTTTATTTAAAAGGCACCTCATAGTGGTTATTATTAATGAAAAATAACCGCTATGAGGTGCCTTTTGTCTGTTTTATTAAGTTGCTACTGATTGTTTAAAGGTTGCCATCAAATGGTGAAAAATTGGTTTTTGATAATTACCGCTTTTGTGATGCGGATAACAAAAAAAGCTCAATTGACTGCTAGGCTTAATTCGTCATGATAAAATAATAGTGTGGCTATCCCCCTAGCCACATTTCCCCGCGTGCAGTTTGCATGCAATAGTTGCTCCCCGCGTTTTTTTATCGTGGGGAGTTTTTAACTCTACAAAGGCTAAAACGTCATGAGCCCTTTATTTTAATGAATCTCAGTGCACTAATCACTGTTTTTCCGTCAAAACAGCCTCAATGCTCCCAGAAGATGTTGAAAAGCCATTGATGTTTTTACTTTAAATACCTCTAATTCAAAATTCACAAACTATAATCTATTAGCCGATTTCGCTACAATAGAATTTGGCACTAGGTAGCACTAGGTATAAAAATACGTTGTTTTCAGAAAGGAAAGTTCACATGAACAAACTCAAATTAGTACTAATTCTACTGACAACAATTGTCAGTTTTGCAATTGTCACAGCTGGCAACGCCGAGGCCAACCAACTTCCAGCTAATTATTCATTCAACTATCATAAAGCTCAAGTTGGTGCGGTGCCTTATAAAGCCAAGTCAGCCTCACAATCAGCCTACTTATGGAACTATCGTCACACTAAACGGCTTCACAATATCAAAAATTATGCTAATTCAAATTGGTATGTTTTTTACGCAAAAGCCAAAAAATATAATAACAAGCGAGCGGTTTACTATTATGTTGGTGCCAGTGCCAATTTCAAAATTAAAGGTTGGATTTGGAGTGGCTACCTCACCCGTTTACTAGCTAAGTCGCCTGCAAATTTTAACACGGAATCGACATTTATCAACTATGTTAAAACTGATCGATCGCAAAGATTAGCTAGAGCAATTCTAAAGCTATTCCCTAATACTCAGCTTAAACTGGATTTGTCCAAAGCCGCAGCCACAAGTGGAAATTGGAAACCCACTTTAGATCCAAATTATACCAACTATATCAACGTGAATGATTTGAAGCCTGCCGGATCAACCCAAGTAAGCGATGATATAATGTGGTATTTAAGCAAAACTGCCGGAAAGCCTATCACCCAAAGAGTTAACCATGTTAAGCGTATTTTAAATGAGAATGGGTATCCAGACGAAAAGCGGAAGAGTATGGACCATTACTATATCGGGATTGCTTCTTTTGACGGCGCTCAAGATGGTCCTGAATCGTACTTCACCACACCTTATCCATCCGTTTTGTTAGATGACAGTCAAAATAATAGTACCTTGATATACTTGGCCACTGCTAAATAACTATTTGTATATTAAAAAATAATTTGCTAGTTTCGAAAGCAGTTTATTTTCACCAATTGTCAGGTTACGAAAACCACCTCATTAAATAGGCAAATACACCTACAATTTACCAGTCTTGAACTTTAATGACCCTCATTTTACAATATCGGGCTGTGGGGTTGCTGTATAAAGAAATGAATGATGTTGAATTCGATACATCCCCACCAAAAAATTGCCGCTTGCAGAAGAATACTGATCCTTCTTCGAAATACTATAAATTGTGGTATTTAAATAACGGCTGTAATCTTTATCATGATACGGGTTACAGGTTATGGCCATAACAGGATGACCATCGTGTATCATACGCAAGCAAACAGCGTTTCTGGGTGATGTAGACAACGAAACGATACAAATAATTAAAAGGATGATCACTGACAAAAATACTTTTCCCAACTTCATAATACTTTTGTCTTTCGTTTTCAATGTCTTTAGATCTCCGCTTTAATTATTATCCGACTTTAATGCCATATGCTACTCTCGCGTTCACCAGGGCCTATGTATATTGCTTTCCCCCATAGATTCTTTCACATATCATTACAAATGCGGACCTGATCAGTCAACACACTTACATCAGCCTTTTGAAATAGGATACATTCTTCATTTTCAATTTTACGATGCTACTTTTTAGATGATTTTTTTGCTGTCCATCCTTGCCATATAATGACGACTAATGCGAATAAATAGAATATTCCTCCAAGGATATCAGAAAAATCAAATGCCAGCCTATCATTATAAACAATCGCAAATCCACCGATAAATATTGGTATTAACCATGCCCACTTACTCATTAGAAAATCATGCATTCTCATATATATCACCCTTTCCAGCGTTGCACGCCTGAGTATATGGTTTGAGTATTACCCATTTTCTCATCTTTTTTAACTTTTAGGATTAAGATTTACCGGAAAGCAACAAGTGTGGCCAAGATAATTAGTCATACGCCAACTACCATATGAATTTTAGAAGTATCGCATGGAAAAAGGGAGCGCTGCGCCAGCAAGAATAAAGTATCAAACGATGACAACCACGATAACTATAAGTATGATAACAACAATTTTTGTGAGTCGCGTCATCTACAACACCCCATATCATAAATTTTTTGTTGGAATAAAAAACGTGATAATCCCAACTAAAATTTCGATCATAAAAAAGGGGAACATAAAATAGTAATCTTCAACAATTTGATAGATAACTGGCACCAAGTTACAAATAATCAAAATTGAAGACAAAATCCTAACTACTATTTTGTTTACTGGAAATAAATATATGCTTCCGACAATAACGGTCACCCCCGAAGCCCCGATTATATAGTAAATAATCGATGTCAGCGGAGGCAATGGATAAGGGCCAAGCCCAAAAATCCCAAGAAATCCATTAACACAACCGAGAAAAATTAATATAAAGCATATTAGAAATCTATACGGATTCTTCATAATTACCAAACTTCCTATAAAATAAGCCAGACTTTTTTAATGTTCACAGTGATAGCGCTAATATTTTCAATATAAGCAACACGGCATAAATCAACACCAGCATTTTCCATTTTGATAAAATAACTTCTTTAAGCGCTAACCACCAGTTAATATAAAATGATTGTGTATGATTGTACTGCAGTCGGTACTTATAAGTATCCTTTAGTCTGCCAACCAGTAAGAGAAGTGCCACTTGAAGCACAGCCAGCATAACGCAGTACAATGCATAAATGGTAAAAGGAAACCAATCATTCATTTGGATAGGAACCTTCATTATCGTAGCCGCCAACGGCATGACTCCGACCGTTAATTGTCCGGAGCCGATCACTGAGAGAAAGAGTCCGGAAAACAGATAGGTCGGCAATAGACTTAAAATCAAAGTTGGGATAATGAGTTTAATATTCCAGGCAAACCAGGAAAGCAATCCACAGAGTAAATAGGTAACACTAATCTTTTGTTCACCTGGTAACACTTGAACACTCGGCTGATCTAGAAAAATCATAGTGATTTGAATGACGGAAAGTGTAACCCATAAAATTATAAATGGATTTCTTCTTGCTTTGGCAAACAACTGTGAAAACATCCCAATCCCCCTTGTATCAAAAAAGGCTTGATAACGCCAACTTGTTAAAAAACAATCAAATCCAGCTTCATCATGAAGCTTTAATAGTCAAAATATTCAGACGATAAATCATCTCGTCTATATAATGTGTTCAGCAAAATTAAAGACAACATACTTTTGAACTTTAAAATTATAGACTTCGTATGAACCGTCAAATGATGGGTAACCATATCGACTCTGAATAGAATAAGCCGGTTTTCTAAAATATTTTTCAGACTTAGAAAAATACTTGGGATGACATTTCAGTGCAGTAATCGGATGCCCATCTATAGCAATCCGTAACCGAACAGAGTCTTTGGGAAACAAAGACAGGATCATGATACAAATAATAAGGATAAAGAACACGCCAGCTAGAAACTTTACCAATTTAATAATCCATGATTTCAAATGCCTCCATCCCTTTTTTTGATTTTAAAATGCCAGATTTTTCATCCTAAAAGCTTTCTCAACAATACATTAACAATCACGCAAAGAACGACGAGGTCAAAAATAATGGCGATCCAGTAACGTCCTTTCACTACTCGTACCAGATCAACCCCCATATATACTAGTGCAATGCAAAAGAAGGGTATATAGAATTTAGGAACCAATAAATACAATACAAAAAGGATAACTGCAATTAAGCCTCAATAGGCTTCGAACCCGTTTCGTATTTTCTTGATAATTCAAATCACCCGCTTAAATCAATAGTTGAATGGCATCTAACCTCAGATAACTTATTTTTTATTTGCGATGATTAAGCAGCATCATTTCGTCCATTTCCACGTTGGATTCCACCCCACCCCTTTACTTAGGTAATGGAAATGATTAATTTTTGCAAGGTAATAAGAATTATCGTCATAATACTGAATCACAAATTGCTTTTTTCTTTGCGGAACATAATAACTGTAGCCCGAATCAAACGTGTCGCGGAAACTGTTGTTGACTATTCTAGTCGTATGAGCTTTTACTACTACCGCCTTCTTTGGACGCTGAACAACGTCATCATAAAATCGATATCCCGTTATATTTGCAAACCAAAGTTTTGAAAAATAAAAACGCACATTATAGTCACTATTATTTTGAATTTTAGTATCATAAACAGCTACACTGCCAAAATATTCATGATATTTTTTTGAAACACGGGTAAGCTTTTTATTAAATCGAAAATAAAAATTAATATGATCATCCCTATTGGATCTTGCAAACACACCATAATTAACGGTAGTTGCCGCAAAAGTTGTTGGAATTTCATATGACACTCCCAACATTAATCCAAAAATCAATAATCCCCTTTGAATCCCCTTCATCAATATCCCCCCAAAAAATGTGATCAGAGATATGACGTCCCTGTGAAACATCCTTAATTATGTTGTAATCCAATCGGCCCAATTCGTCAACACAGTTTTGTAATGATAATACACATTAACGATTAATATCATATTATGATTTATATCTGTTTTATATCACTCATAGTGAGTTTATGACACTAGGAACCTATGTATACAAAATGGGGAGTTGTGCTATTTTTTCCTTACCAAGAATTACTTTTTAAACAATTACGTTCATGGTTGACCACAAATGTAACACTCAGCTTTATTCAACGACAATGAAGAGAAAACAACATAAATAACTGCGCATCCGGTATCAATTCATATAAGAAACTCCCTAACCTGTTGTTTATCAGCGCACTAAAAAACATCTGCGTAACAGTTAGTCCTATTTACCAAGAAATAGCTGTTATCCAGATACTTTAACTAATTAAAGCTAACTACTACCGCCATACCGAGGATAAAATGAGGCGATACTTTCAAAACGTCTGAAAGTATCGCCCTGTCCTCGTTCACCAGCAGAATAATTTTCTCAACTGTTCTTTAGTCAAAAATTTTACTCACTTCGACGTTAATTTAACAACTATCTATACAATTCCGGTCGTCGATCAGCAAACACCGGCATAAACCCACGAGCATCATCGGTCTCGTTTGTCTCTATCGTAACCGTCTTCAGCTGAGATTGATCGTTTAATGTCAGCAGTTCATCTCCCAATGGATTATAAATCCCGGAATGACCACCGAAATCATTATCGGGATCACTGCCAACCCGATTGACGGCTACCACAAAGCTCTGATTTTCAATTGCCCGGGCGGCTAACAAGCGTCGCCATTGAGGCATTCTAACGGTCGGCCATTCGGCTGGTACAAAAATGATTCGACTATCATCCAAACTCAGTGTTCGTAGCCATTCCGGAAAACGAATGTCATAACAAATCACGCTTGTTGCATTAATACCCTTAATTTGAAAATGATCTTCTTCATGTCCGGCAGACAAATATTTGTCTTCACGCATCAAGCCAAATAGATGAACCTTTTGGTAACTGGTTAACTGTTTTCCATCCGGACCAAATATATATGTTGTATTATAATAAGCGCCGTTATGTGCTGTAGCCACAGAGCCGCCGTGAACAATCAATTGATATTTTTTTGCAAGTTTTGCCAGTAACGTTTTGGCTCGCTGCCCATCGGGATCCGCGATTTGTGCAAATCTCGTCAGGTCATATCCGGTATTCCACATTTCCGGAAATACCACAATATCAGCATGTTCTTCAGCAGCCTGCTTAACTGCCGGCTCAATTTGAGCAAAGTTCTTATCCGGTTCCCCAAAGTAAATATCAAGTTGTGCGAGTGAAATTGTCAGTTTCATGAAGTGCCTCCTGCCTTATGTCAAAAACATGCCACATCATTCATTTGGTTCAATCAATAGGTTAACTGACCCAATCATGATCATTATTTAATTCATTATATGCCAAAAATCCGTTTATAACATAAGATCTTTCCGTCACTACAGGCCCTGCCTGTGATATAATCATTTTTGTCACAAAGCAAAAACAGGTAACGAGCTACTAAAAACGGGGGACTATTATGAGCATCAGTATATTATTAGCACTCATTCCACCAATCACATGGGGTGCAACCGGTATCATTGGAACTAAAATGGGTGGATCTGCCGCACAACAAACTTTTGGTGAATCATGCGGCGCATTAATTTTGGCACTTGGCGTCTACTTATTCTTTGTTATGCCAAACGGTATCACTGTCGACAGCAGAATCTGGTTAGTCGGGCTTTGCTCAGGCTTATTCTGGTCCGTTGGTACCGTCGGTCAATTTTTTGCCTATAAAAAAATGGGTGTGTCAGCTGCATTCCCACTGTCTACGGCCGGTCAAATCGTGTGTAACGCCTTAATGGCAGCTGCCGTTCTGGGAGAATGGACGACTTTAAACATGTGGTTCTTCGGCATTATCTCAATCGCTCTGGTTACGGTTGGTGCCCTCTTAACAGCCGCACGTTCAAAAGCGGAAAAGAAAACAGCGAAGAAACGCCCAAGCACTTACATGCAGGGACTATTCGCACTGCTTTTATCAACCATCGGCTTCATGCTTTACTTCGTCTTTCCAAACCTGCTCGTAAAAGTCGGCTTCATCAGCGAAAGAATCCATAACGCAAATAATGGTATCAATTACATGACCGCTATTGTCACCCCACAGGCAGTTGGTCAGGTTATTGGATCAGCATTGATTGGCTATTTTATTCTGCATGAAAAGCAATTATTGGGAAAACCAACTTTCAAAAATCTTGTAACCGGAATCAATTGGGGAATCGGAAACTTATTTATGTTTATTTCAGCCGCCAACCCCGCTATTGGCCAAGCAACCGCCACAACACTTTCGCAATTGGGAATCGTGGTCGGCACATTTGGGGGTATTTACATTCTTCATGAACGTAAAACCCCTGATCAAATGGTCAAAATTGTCCTTGGGTCAGTATTAGTCATTATTGGTAGTATTTTAATTACGAATTTAAAGTTACTGAGTTTGTAATCTAAACATATTGTTTAATTCTGTTGATTAGTTAAAAATCACGGATTTTGAACAATATTTTTTTATTTTTTTGTTTTTTGAAAGCGCAATCATAGACTAATCATTGATCTGCCGCCCTTTGTGATTCACAAGGGGGCTCAATATTTTCATCACTTATGACCGTCCTTTTTTAATTATAAAGCGTTATCTGTCAAGGAATAAAGCCAATAGCGTCAATTTGTTTATGACATGTCTGATTAGCTGGTTTTCACGAACTTTCATAGATTCTGGCATTGACAGGTTTTGGGTGAGATGCAATAATGTGCGTAAGCGTTTACTCAAACAACTTATTGCCTATTCTGATTTATCCCTTGTGTTGTAAAAATGAATCTGAGCTTTTATCAGGCTAATACTCACTTGTTAACAATTAATCCGAAATATACACAATCCCACCGCTTAATAAAATCAGCTTTTTGAGTAAACGCTTACTCAAAAAATCAAATGAGCTTATAAAGCCCATCAAAATATAATCAAATTTAATTGGAGATGATCATTTGCTGTTAGGCAGCATTGAGGCTGGCGGTACTAAATTTGTTTGCGCTGTTGGCAATGAAGATTTTCGTACCATTGACAAAACGGTTTTTCCAACCACTACTCCCGAAGAAACACTTCAAAAAACAGTGGCTTATTTTAAAAAGTTCAATTCATTAAACGCCCTTGCTATTTCTTCTTTTGGACCAATCGAAATAAGAAGGAATTCACCCAAATACGGTTTTATTACAAACACCCCAAAGAAGGGATGGGCAAATACCGATTTTCTTGGAACGTTAAAAAAACAATTTGATATTCCGATGTTTTGGACGACTGATGTGAACGGTTCTGCTTATGGAGAATACGTCATCGCTTCTCTTTTCAATGAAATGCTGGATTCACTCGTCTATTACACGATTGGAACTGGTGTTGGAGCGGGTGTCATTATTGATGGAAAGTTTGTCGGTACCCGGGGACATACCGAGATGGGCCATGTTTATCTAAGACGCCATCCAGATGATCTGAGTTTTAAGGGTATTTGTCCTTATCATGGTGACTGTTTGGAAGGATTGGTTTCTGGTCCAACATTTGAAGCCCGCACCGGCAAAAAGGGACAGGACGTTCCGTTAACAGATCATGTCTGGGATATTATGGCTTATTACGTTGCTCAAGCGGCAATTCAAACTACTCTCGAACTACGCCCCAATCGAATTATTTTTGGTGGTGGGGTTGTTAGTGAACCATTTTTGCAAAAAGTAAGAGAACAATTTGCAAAGTTACTAAATGGATACGTTGAGGTTGGCCCATTAAATGATTACATTAAGATGCCAATGGCTAAACATAATGGTTCAGCAACCATTGGTGACTTCGCGTTAGCGCTTCGAGAATATAACAAATAAACTTATTAATTCATTCAAGGTGGTGATACACGGTACTTAAATACACAACCTAACTTACGTCATGTTTTTATACTATTTTAATTATCTACTAGGAGGATTTTAATCATGGACATTAAAGAACGAGTTTCACTTCCAAATATTACTAAGGATAACTATCCCGACACGACCCGTAGTGCTGTTCTCAACAAAGTATTTGATATTGAATTAAAGGACACCCCACTTCCACCAATGAAGCCAACGGATGTATTAATTAAAGTTATGGCCGTTGGTATCTGTGGCTCGGATGTTCACTACTACGATACCGGTCATATTGGTGACTTTGTGGTCAAGAAACCATTGATTTTAGGTCATGAAAGTTCCGGTATTATTGTTGCCACTGGAGATGAAGTAACTGATCTCAAACGGGGAGATAGAGTCGCAATTGAGCCCGGTGTTCCTTGCGGTCACTGCAGTTATTGTCGCGAAGGCAAATACAACCTCTGCCCTAAGATGCAGTTTATGGCTACCCCGCCAGTCAATGGTGATCTTTCAGAATTGATCACTTACCCACAAGATTTTGTCTTTCCAATTCCCGATGACATGCCCTATGAAATTGCTGCTTTAAATGAGCCATTTTCCGTCGGCATTCACGTATGTCAAAAGTTGGATGTCAAGCCTGGAACGACTGCTTTTATTTCAGGAGCCGGTGCAGTTGGTCTTTTAGCTATCCTGGCTTTCCGCCAATTTGGCGTTGATAAAATTATTATCAGTGATAGTGAAGACCTTAGACTTAAAACCGCTAAGAAACTTGGTGCTGATGACGTTATCGACATTCGTCAGGAAGACTCACTCAAGCGTATTAATCAGCTAACTAATGACGAGGGTGTCGACTATGTTATGGATGCTTCTGGGAATCCATCTGCTGAGCGTGAGGATCTCCGAACTCTAAAACGCGGTGGTAAACTCGCATACGTTGGCGTTCCAACTACGGATCAAGTCCCATTGGATGTTCCGTTTATGACTGATCATGAAACCCAGATTTTTGGTATTTTCCGCTATGCCAACACCTATGCATTAGGCGTTAAAATTTTAGCAAAACACATGGATGAGCTTGAGAACCTCTTAACTAACTATTACAGTTTGGATCAAACTAAAGAAGCTCTTGAAAAAACACGTACAGATAAGGCCGGTTCATTAAAAGTTGTTATTTATCCAAATGAGCAACTACGTCAAAATTAAAAATGGGTGACAAGACAAATGATCAAGGATGATATCACAGGAATTCAACACGTTGGAATTCCTTCAAAAGATTTAGATAAAACAATTGCTTTTTATGAATCACTTGGTTTCGACCAGGCCGGTTTGTTCCACAACGGTGAAAATCGTTGTGCGTTCATGAGGTTTGGCAACCTGACCATCGAAACATGGGAAGGTGATCCGGTGGCAATGAAGGCCGGCGCTATTAACCATATTTCATTGAATACACCGGATGTTGAAAAAGCCTTTGCCGATGCCAAAGCACAAGGTTTGAACTTGGTTGACCATGAAATTCAATCAATTCCTTCCTTCTGGGAAAAAGGCATTCGTTATTTCAATATTCTTGGACCAAATCAAGAAACCATCGAATTTTGTCAAATATTATAGTTAATCTTAATAAAGATGCCATTTTGAATAACATAAACATGGCATCTTTATTTATCCAAATTTACTTAAAGGAGTTGTAATGATGCATATTTCATTTGACAGTTCAAAATTATCAAAATTCGTCCATGACAACGAATTGGGCGAAATGCAGGCTATGGTCACCGCTGCTGATGCCGAGGTTCGTCAAGGCACCGGTGCCGGCAGTGATTTTCGGGATTGGTTAACCCTGCCCAAAGACTATGACAAAGCCGAATTTGCCCGTATCAAACAGGCAGCTAAAAAGATTCAGGGCGACTCCAAGGTTTTAGTTGTCATCGGAATTGGCGGTTCCTATCTGGGAGCCAAGATGGCCGTTGATTTTCTCAACGATACCTTCTTCAACTACCTGCCCGACGACCAGCGTGAATTCCCTCAGGTCTTCTTTGCCGGTAATTCACTCAGCCCGTCGTACGTCTATGACCTGCTTCATCTCATTGGCGACCGGGACTTCTCCGTTAACGTTATTTCCAAGTCCGGTACCACCACGGAACCTTCCATTGCCTTTCGAATCTTCAAGGACAAGCTGATTCAAAAGTATGGTGCCGAAGGGGCCAAGGAACGAATTTATGCGACAACGGATAAAGCTCATGGCGCTTTGCGCCAAGAAGCCGATGCCAACGGTTATGAGACCTTCATCATCCCTGATGGTGTCGGTGGCCGTTACTCCGTACTAACACCGGTCGGTCTCCTGCCAATCGCCGTTTCCGGTGCCAGCATCGATGACCTGATGAAGGGCGCCGCTGACGCTGCCGACGCTTATACCGATCCGGATTTGACCAAAAACGAAGCCTATCAGTACGCTGCCTACCGGAATATTTTATACCGCAAGGGCTTCACAACCGAATTGCTGGAAAACTATGAACCCAACATGCAGTACCTGGCTGAATGGTGGAAGCAATTAATGGGTGAATCCGAAGGTAAGGATCAAAAAGGGATCTACCCTTCATCCGCCAACTTCACGACTGATCTGCATTCCTTAGGCCAATACATCCAGGAAGGTCTGCGAAACTTAATGGAGACCGTTGTTAAGGTTGATCATCCCAACCACGATGAGGATATTCCCAAGGAAGCGGATAACCTGGACGGTTTGAAGTATTTGGAAGGCCGAACCATGGACTTTGCCAATACCAAAGCTTTTGAAGGCGTGGTCCTGGCCCATACCGATGGTAACGTTCCGAATATGAGTGTTCATATTCCGGACCAAACCCCTTACACCCTGGGATACTTGATCTACTTCTTCGAAATTGCCGTTTCAATTTCCGGCTACTTGAATGGCATCAACCCATTCAATCAGCCCGGCGTTGAAGCTTACAAGACCAACATGTTTGCTTTGTTGGGCAAGCCCGGTTACGAAAAATTAGGTAAGGAATTAAATGATCGTCTCTAATTAAGGGGTACTGATATGAGTATTTTAATGGCTTTAATTCCTCCCTTAACATGGGGAGCGGTCGGCATCATTTGTACCATCATGGGTGGATCCGCCGCCCAACAGACCCTTGGAGAATCCATGGGTGCTTTAATTTTGGGGTTGTTAGTCTACTTCTTCTTTGTTATGCCACAGAGTATCCAGGTCACTTCCCACATATGGCAAGTAGGCTTTTTCTCGGGCATTTTTTGGTCCATTGGCACAGCCGGGCAATTCATTGCTTTCAAAAAGATGGGGGTCTCGGCAGCCTTACCCATTTCAACTGCCGGCCAAATTATTTCAAATGCGCTGATGGCTGCTGCCGTACTTGGCGAATGGATTACTGTTAGCATGTGGCTTTTTGGTTCGATTTCGATCGCACTAATTACAATCGGAGCGCTACTAACATCAGCAAGATCCCATTTGGAAAAACAACGAAAGGAAAAGAGATCTCCAACCTACATGCAGGGAATAGTTGCCTTAATCATTTCAACAATCGGGTTTATGTTATATTTCGTATTCCCAAATTTATTGGTAAAAACGGGATATGTCAGCGAGTCTGTTCATAATGCCAATCATGGTATAAATTATATGACTGCCATTGTGACACCCCAAGCATGTGGTCAGGTAATCGGATCTATTCTAATCGGTATTTTTATTTTTCACGAAGGTAGACAATTGTTTGCCAAGCCAGCTTGGCGAAACCTTGTTACAGGACTCGATTGGGGAATTGGCAACTTATTCATGTTTATTTCTGCGGCAAGTCCATTGATCGGTCAGGCAATGGCTACAACCCTATCGCAAACCGGTGTTGTTATCGGGACGTTCGGCGGTATTTATCTTTTACATGAACATAAAACATCAGATCAGATGATACGGATTATCATTGGATCAATTTTGGTCATTGCCGGAAGTATCTTAATATCCAACTTAAAAATTTTAACGATTTAAACCATAAAGAAACCGAGCCAAGATTAAATCCGGCTCGGTTTCTTGTTCCGCAACTCATTTGTTTACTTATTTTGTTGTTTCCCTGACATCAATCGTAAATGGAATTTGAATTTTTTGAATATCATCAATCTGACGTGCCGGGTTAATAACTTCATCTACAGCCATTTGTCCCATTAAATGAAAATTTTGAGTAACACTGGTTATTTGAGGACGGGTCCTTAAACATACTGCTGTTCCATCAATGCCAATGACTGCAATATTGTCAGGTACTTTCCTTTGAAGATCGTACAGGCCATTGGATAACCCCAGTGCAGCATCATCGCTTGTTGCCAAAACAGCATCCACACCTTTCATATTTTCATAGTACTTTGCGGCATCGAGTCCCGATTGATAACTATACTTGCCGTCCCCTTCAAATACCCAACCGGGATCAGTCTTTATACGTTTCTCTTTCAAAGCTTCCAAATATCCTTTGTACCGGTTAACACCTATATAATCTTCCGATATATTTGCACCAACAAAACCGATTCTTTGGTATCCCTGATCCAATAAAAATTTGGTTGCCTGATACCCAATTTGAAAATCATTAGATGAAATATACGAGATGCGGTTATCACTCGCACTTGCAACTTCCTGTGGATAGATATTCGCGTATCGGAGCCGATCAATAATTTCTTGGTCGGGTCGAACAGACAGAAAAATAACGCCAAGCACTCGTCTTTCAATCATGCTCTGCACTGTTTTGGCAATGGCGGTTTGATCGTCCCGTTTAGACATCATCATAATGACGTCAATATTATTACGATCCGCTTCTTCTAAAATTCCCTTAATGACTTGATCATTTGCACCTGTTTCAGCAATATAGTTAATAACCCCAATTGTATTATTACGTTGGCTCGCCAAATCAGAAGCAGAACGGTTTTTATAATAACCAATCTCGTTGGCAATCTTTTTAACACGTTTGGCAGTCTCTTCACTATATCGACCACGACCATTCAAAATTCGCGAAACAGAAGCAGAAGACAAACCTGCTATTTTTGCAATGTCGGCTATTTTTGCTCTCAATTGATTTCATACTCCATTTATCATTTAATACAATCCATTATACAATACCATGCAAAACTACCGGCTCCTTTAAAATAAAAAGCCGAACCTAAAACGGATCAGCTTTTGTATAAAAATATTTTAAATAATGATCGTCCATTTTTCTCTTCACACCATGGCCGTCAACGCTGCCAATACGCCAAAAACAACGCCTGGAAAGCTGGCGATGATCAACCGCCAGTCTTTCTTAGGCTTCAACCAGCCATAGCTAACCCATAACGTAGCGTTTAATGCGGCAAATAACGGCTGGATGGGTGAAATTGGATTACCGTTTAAATTACTGATAATCTCACCGATATATGAAACATACATAATAAAGTTGGCAATCGTCGCAAAATCCCCGATTAACTTAATTTCATCAATGCGCTTCTTATGTAGTGCGTCCTGAACCTGATTTCTAAACTGTCCCTGTGTGGGCCTTAATTGACTTTGCATGCCGATCGCTTCCAAATCTTCCCCGATTTATTCTTTCTTTCACCACTAGTATTACCACTTCCCTACCCTAAAAGCTAGATATTTTTACTTTGATAATTACTTTTCTAAGAATCGGCAAAAATTAATCATCTGATAACTATTATTTCAAAAAAAATTTGCGTTTCAAATCCAATTGCTCATTCAGATGTTAAAGTCACTAAATCCCTTGATACGTATAGAATCAATTCAAGTCAATTTTAAAAAGTCATGGTGTTTTTCTCTACTTTTAACACACATTTAAGATCATAACCAAAAAAAGATCATTAAAATCATTGACATTTTTATGAAAAGCCTCTAATATACAAAGCAACAATTAATAATTCGTCCATGAGAAAAACCAATGAAGTGGAGATCAAGGTCATTGTGCACGTAAAGAGAGTTGCCGGTGCTGAGAGTGCAATCGAACGCAGATGATTAAATGGACCACTGAGGGTTCTCCCGAAAGAGTTCGAGTACGGAGAAACGTGAAGGCATACGTCAGTTGTCGGAGGGATGTTGGTCCCTCGCTAAGAGTGATTAATTGGGAATTTCATACAAATCAAGCGATATTATTTGTAGAAGACCCGGTTAATTGAACTAAGGTGGCACCGCGGAATAATCCGTCCTTAACTTATCAAAGTTATGGACGGATTTTTTGTATAAACGGAGGTCTTGGACATGAGTCAAACAAACGAGATTAAACGATGGCAATTTTCATAATAACTTTCAGTCACTTAAAACAAACAACTATCTAAGGTCAAAACACAATTTGGAGGAATTTATGATGATTAAACAAGCCATTGAAAAAGTCGTTAACCACGAAAACCTAACATTTGAAGAAAGCCAAGCCGTATTAGACGAAATCATGAACGGTGAAGCATCCGAAGTTCAAACAGCCAGCTTATTGACCGCTTTAACTGCCAAAAACCCAACGATTGATGAAATTGCCGGCGCTGCTGCTTCCATGAGAAGCCACGCACTTGCCTTTCCCGAAACAAAGGACGTTCTGGAAATTGTCGGAACTGGTGGTGATCATTCCAACACCTTCAACATTTCAACGACCAGCGCCATTGTCGTTGCAGCAACGGGCACCAAAGTTGCCAAACATGGCAATCGCGCAGCTTCATCCAAGAGTGGTGCTGCTGATGTCCTTGAAGCTTTGGGACTGGACATCAACGAAACACCAGCTGTCAGTTACGAAAGCCTACAGGAAAATAACTTAGCCTTCCTGTTTGCACAAGAATATCACAAATCAATGAAGTACGTTGCCCCGGTTAGAAAGCAGCTTGGCTTCCGAACTATCTTCAACATCCTCGGACCATTGGCAAATCCGGCTCATCCAACCCGTCAACTGCTTGGTGTTTATGACGAGTCCCTACTCGAACCATTGGCCAACGTATTGAAAAAGCTCGGTGTCAAAAACGCCATGGTGATTCACGGCCGCGACGGGCTCGATGAAATGACAACCGCCGATGAAACCGCAGTGGTTGAATTACGAGACGGGCACTTGACTAAATACACGTTAACCCCGGAACAATTCGGTTTGAAACGCAGTCAACGTGCCGATCTTGTCGGTGGTACTCCTGAAGATAACGGCCAAATCACCCGTAACATTTTGGCCGGCAAAAAAGGGCCACAGCGAGACATCGTTTTACTGAATGCCGGTTCGGCCCTTCACTTGGCTCATCCGGAACTATCCATTCAAGAAGGCATTGATCTGGCTGCAAAAACCATTGATGACGGTAAGGCCCTTGAAGAACTCAATCGACTACTGGCTTTCTCCAATAAGCGTAAGGACGTGGTGGCATGATCCTGGACGATCTGGTAGCTGTTACCAAAACCCGATTGGCCCGCCATCAACGACAGCAGTCATTCACCGATTTAAAACAAGTTGTTGCCGAGATGCCGGCCAATCCCAAACCGGATTTCCTTACTATATTAGAACAACCCGGTTTACACGTTATCTCTGAGGTCAAAAAAGCTTCTCCATCAAAGGGGACGATCGTTTCGGATTTTCCCTACTTGGAAATCGCCAAATCATACGATCAGGCCGGAGCCGATGCAATTTCAGTCTTAACCGAGCCGGATTACTTCAACGGTCATCTTCATTATTTAAAAGAAATCAGTCAAACCGTTTCGGCGCTTACCCTTCGTAAGGACTTCACGATTGATCCTTACATGATCTATGAAGCAAAGGCAAACGGTGCTTCCATTATCCTTTTGATCGTCGCCATCCTTGATGATCAACAGTTACGCGACTATCGACGATTGGCCGAAAGCCTTGGTATGCAGGCAATCGTTGAAGCCTATACCGCTGACGAAGTGACCCGGGCATTAAGATCCGATGCAAAGATTATCGGCATTAACAACCGAAATCTCAAGGACTTTAAAGTTGATTTTAACAATAGTTTAAAACTAAGGGACATGGTGCCCGAGAACATTCCCGTTGTCGCAGAGAGCGGCATCAAGACCCAAGAGGATGTTAAAGAACTGGCAGGAGCCGGCTTCAACGCCATTCTCATGGGTGAAACGTTAATGAGATCCAACAAAAAGAAACAATTAATTGAGGCATTTAAGGAGGCTTAAAATATGGTACAGGTTAAAATCTGTGGGCTCATGAAGCCCGACGACATTTTGGCAGTAAACGCAGCCGAAGCTGATTTTGCCGGCTTTGTCTTCGCTCCCAGCCGTCATCAAGTATCACTTGCAAGGGCATTAACTTTAAAAAAGTTGTTAAATCCCAAGATCAAGACCGTTGGCGTTTTCGTTAATGAGTCCATGGATGAAATCCTTGCCATTTATAAAGCCGGCGTCATTGATATCGCTCAACTCCATGGAAAAAGCACGCCGGGTGACATTACCCGACTGCAACGTGCCGGCCTAAAGGTCATTCAGGTTTTTGAACGCCAATCAATCGACTTAGCTTCAACAGCTGATTACCTGATGGTTGACAGCGGAAAGGGCAGTGGTCAACTACTTGATTTAAAAGCCATCCCGCATATCAATCGACCACTCATTCTAGCCGGCGGTTTAACCCCACAAAATGTCAGACAAGCTGTTCAACTTGTTCAGCCCGATATTGTCGACGTATCCAGCGGTGTTGAATCCGATGGTCATAAAGATGCCGATAAAATCATTCAATTCATTAAAAACGCGAAAGAGGAAGTCTTACTATGAAAACATTAAATGAAGAAAAACAACAAAAGAAACGTGTCGGTCGCTATGGAAAAGACTACGGCGGTCAATATATTCCGGAAACATTAATGACCGAACTTGAAAAAGTAACTAAAGTTTTTAATGATTTAAAAGATGATCCGGCATTTAAAGCCGAATTAAATGATTTATTGGTAAATTACGCCAACCGTCCATCCCTACTCTACTATGCCAAGAATATGACCGAAGACCTCGGTGGTGCCAAAATCTACCTGAAACGTGAAGATTTAAACCATACCGGCGCTCACAAGATCAATAATGTGATCGGTCAGGCATTACTTGCCAAACACTTAGGCAAAAAGCGATTGATTGCGGAAACGGGTGCCGGCCAACATGGTGTCGCAACCGCAACGATCGCAGCATTGATGGGGATGGATTGTGAAATCTTCATGGGTAAAGAAGATACCGATCGTCAAAAGCTGAACGTCTATCGAATGGAATTACTTGGCGCAAAGGTTCATCCGGTGACAAGCGGATCAATGGTTCTAAAAGATGCCGTTAACGCAACCCTTCAAGAGTGGGCCAGTCGAAGCGAAGATACCTTCTATGTGATGGGATCAGCCGTTGGCCCTGCACCATTCCCAGCAATCGTTAAGCACTTCCAAAGTGTCATTTCAAAAGAGTCCAAGCAACAACTTCAAGCAAAAGAAGGTCAATTACCTGACATGGTAGTTGCCTGTGTGGGTGGCGGCAGTAATGCAATCGGTAGTTTTGCGGATTACATCGACGACCCTTCCGTTAAATTAGTTGGCGTTGAGGCCGCAGGTAAGGGAGTTGATACCGACAGAACCGCCGCAACCATTGAACGGGGCACCGTTGGTATTTTCCACGGTATGAAATCATTATTCATGCAAAATGATGACGGTCAAATCGATCCGGTTTATTCCATTTCTGCCGGCCTTGATTACCCGGGCGTTGGGCCGGAACATGCCGCCCTCGCACAGGAAGGCCGCGCACAGTACGTTGGCATTACCGATGATGAAGCCGTTCAGGCATTTGAATACATTGCTAAACAGGAAGGTATTGTTGCCGCAATTGAAAGTTGCCATGCGGTAGCGTACGTTGAAAAAATTGCACCAAAGATGTCCAAAGATCAAATCATTGTCTGCACCCTTTCCGGACGTGGTGATAAGGATGTCGCAAGTATTGCCAAATACAAAGGAGTGGACATTGATGAGTAATTTATCAGACGTTTTTAAAAATCACAAAGCTTTTATTCCGTTCGTTGTTGCCGATGATCCGGATTTTGCAACCACCGTTAAAAATGTGGTTGCACTTGCCAATGGTGGTGCTGACATCGTTGAATTAGGCATCCCCTTTTCCGATCCGGTAGCGGATGGTCCCGTTATTCAAGCGGCAGACTTAAGAGCATTTGACGCCAAGGTTCGAACCAAGACCGTTTTTGAAATTGTTGAAGCCGCCCGAAAAGAAACCAATGTCCCAATGGTATTCTTAACTTACTTAAACATCGTTTTCAAATACGGCTATGAGGCCTTTTTGAAACGTTGTGCAGATTTAAACGTTTCCGGTTTGGTTATTCCGGATCTACCATATGAAAGTCGTGATGAAATTGTCCCAATTGCCGAAAAATACGGTGTCGATATTATTCCATTGATCACACCAACCTCCGGCCACCGAATTGAAAAGATCGCCAAAAGTGCTTCAGGATTTATCTACGTGGTTTCCTCAATGGGCATTACCGGTGAGCGAAACGAATTCTTTAACGGCTTAAAGGACTTGGTGACTGAAATCAAAAAGTATACCGACGTCCCAACCGCTATCGGTTTTGGTGTTCATACGCCTGAACAGGCTCAAGCAATGGCAGGAATCGCTGATGGTGTCATTATCGGCAGTGCCATTGTTGATATTGTTGCTAAGGAAAAACAAAACGCACCGACTGCTATTGAGAAGTTTACAAAGCAGATTCGAGAAGCGGTCGATTCTAAAAAACAGGTTCCGGTTAAATAACAGCTTTATCAAAAAAATAGGCATCGCTTCACTTTCCGGTCCTTTGGATAGGTTAAGTGAAACGGTGCCTATTTCATTTTTATCGTTGTTTCAACTTTTTATTTAATTGAAAGCCAAAATTCCGATTAAATTAATCAGTCGTCTTTTCGTCCTGAAAATGTCCATATAGTTTTTCATAATTAATGGTTCCCAGACCGGTTGCCTGATTATACAGTTTACCCGGCTGTCCCGTGTAGTATAGATTGTTATTTTGATCGGCATCATCTAATACATTAAATGGTGTATCCTGCTGGGCCGCAAACTTGTAAATTTGTGGGTTCCAAAACCCGATTCTGGTTTGAAGGCCGCTACCCATGACAGCATTAGCTGCAGCCACCTGTGGCGCAGCGTAACTAGTCCCGCCACCAATCATCCAGATCTTGGTTTGCGCTGTTTTGATCTTTTTCTTTGAATTACTTATTACTTTTGGACCCGAAAGATAAGTTGCATAGCCGGTTTGAATGTCCGCATTGCTTGAAACATCCGGTAGGTTTCTTGAATGTCCGGTCCCATAAATGACACGTGGGTGTTTATTAATAAGGTACCCGCCCTTTTTATATTTTAAAAGTTCAATGGCTCTAAATGTATTAATACCCGAGAAGCCCTGCTGGTACCTTGGTGTTGGGTTTAAAGCGGAAAATCCGCCACCGCCACCGGGAAAATTGGCGGGCTGATTCTTACTTGGAACGGCTGAATAGGTATCACCCCAGGCTCGTTCCTGTTTGACACTGACAACCCGGTGATTGATGATCTTTTGATAAGGTAAAGTTGTTCCGCCGACAATAACCTGATAAGGAGAAGTCGTGACCGAATGATTTTCAACTTTGCCGGGCATGTCCCAAGGCCCATTGTCCCCGCTGGCCCTAAAAACTGTAATCCCTTGAGCAGCTGCCTGTTCAAGCAGTAAATTAAATGCATGATTATATTGACGCAACGTTGAACTATGATCATCCCATTGTCCGGGTAGTTCAACGGTCGGTGCGAAGCTCGTTGAAATCTGTTGATCTTGATTGTCAGAAATTGCTTGTGCAAACGTCGTAAAATAAACGGCTGAATCATTGGTCGCCTGATTGACCGAACTTCCTATATAGAAGTCAATATCAGCACCGGGAGCGATCGCACTTGCGGATTGGACATCCAAAGTTGCTTCAATTTGGGCTTCCGATAAAGAATGATTCATATCCTTGGTGACCGTTTTAGCGTTATCAATTGTGTAAATCTTATGAATTTGGTTTAAATGATCGGCAACACCGGCCTGTCGCCAATATGTTTGTAGATCACTTTTGCGAAAATCACCATAGGACACAATTCCAATTCGCTGGTTTTGTCCAGTTAACCCTTTGTCGTAAAGAGAACTCAGTTGATAATGATCAGCAAACTTGGCAGCACCATATTGCTTTGAAAATTGATTGCCGGATATGTCGGTCTGAGGCTTTTCACCACTTGTTGGAACAGCGGCGTTGCTGATCTTGGCACTTTTTTTCGACGCAACTTTGCCATCTGCCTTTTTGGCATATAGGCCGATAACCGCAACCACATTTTTCGACAATTTACCAGGCAGGTGATACGTTGTCCGTGACGGTTTTCCTTTGACATACCTTGCCTTAAACGCTTTATTCAAATCAGACCTATGCCCTTTAACTTTGATAGCCAGGTTTCCTGCAAACGTTGACGTCGTCAAATGGTACTTATTCAGATACGTTTTGACTGAATTGACATAGGCGGTTGATTGACCGAATTTTTCTGCAAACTGACTTGGCGTTAAATATTGATGATAGGACGATGATGAAGGATTCACCGTATCATAAACGTCATTTGTTAAGTTCGTTTCGCTGGTCGGCTTAAAAACAACACTGGCTGTCATGACATGATTATCTGATTTCTTAGCCTTTCCCTTAGCACCGGCAGTCCCGCTGGTGGTCAAAACCAGCAAGGCACTTAAAGCACCAATTAAAATCTGCTTTCCCCTCATAGAATCCCCCGTCTTTCTAAAAGCTTTCTACTACGGTGATAAATGGTTTCAAATACATAATGTATTATAACAGTTTAACTAAGTCATCCTTATTATTAACGCTTCAAAAAAGGCTGCCAAACAAAATTTTCGTTGGTAGCCCACTTCATTTTTTGATCTTTTTCTCCCCAAAACTAACCTCAATCACGCTTAACTATTTTTTAGAGCCTATAGTCTCCATGGTGTTCGACTTGAAAAACTGATTCATTTTAGTTGACTTATGTCTGATAAAAAACAAATACACAATATTAGTGATACCCAAAATTCCCCAAGATTTCCAACCACTGTTTGTATCCCTTATTCGCATAAAGATGGCTAAATCTTTCATCATCTCGTCGACCAACTCATGAGTGAATTTGAAAAAGTTCAAATCGCTATTAAACTTACTATTTAGCAATAGTGTAAACAAAAACACTAAAAGCCAGCCAATTAGATATGATCTTCCACCCCTGGCATATAAAGCCTTTTGATAGATATTAACTTCTTTACCATTATCATCAATAAAAAAATATTTAGACGTTGATAGCTCTTTGATTTTAAAATTAACACTTTGATAAAATCCTACGACAATTGAGAAAATAAGAATAACGATCAACATGACAATATCATGAACACTATTAATATTCAATTTAGAAAAAAATTGATATAAACAGAAAATAGGTAAAAATAACAGCCTCATCTTGGTTACTTTAGAAAACTCAAACTGATCTTTAACGAAATATATGATGATTAATAAAGAAACGATTGAAGAATATATCATCAAAATCCCCCCTACTTTTAAAATGTTAATTCAATCATTTATCAAGAAAAATATTGGGATCAAGCTCTTCAGTAACCGCTTCTATACTTTATTCAAAATGCTTGTATCTAAAGTAACGGTACCCTATCTTCTTTTCAAACACATGCTTGGATAGTCCGGTTGCGTTGGCCAATGCCAAGTATATTAACAAGGCCACCAGTCCAAAAATAGCGGCGTAAATAAACGCAGAAATCTTGGTCACCGGTAAATAAACCTGATTCATCCCTGTCGCTGCCAATCCAACAACAATTGCGAAGCAGGCGTTCACGATCACGTTGAGCGTCAACTTGGATAATTTCACGTTAAACTCTTTTCGGACCTCTCTGATACTTAAGACGCAGACCAATCCAAACGAAATGGCAGTCGCCAAAATGGCACCAAATCCCTGAAGCCAGGTAACAAGCGGTATTTGTAGCACCAGCTTCACAATAAGACCGCCAATCAGGTAAAACATCGCTTTTTTACTGTAATGCAGTGCCTGAAGCAACGTCAAACTATTAATTGCCAATCCAAGGATTAAGCTTTGAATGATATTCCAAAATAGATACTTACCGCCTAAAAAGCTGAATGGGAAGAAAACACCATTAATTTCAAAAGACAGAGCACTTAAAATCGTCACAATCGGTACCAGCGTAAAAATCAACATATTTAAGTTTTGAAGAACCAAATCACCAATATCCTTTTTACCGGCTGCCCGACTACTTGCCAAGATTGGCAGCGTTGTCTCAGCAACCGCCAACGCCAATGAAACAACAACCGTCGTAATTTTAGTCGGGTTGGCAGAAAACATGGTAAAAATGTTCTGCGTGTATAGCGCCGTCTTATGTAAGACGTTTTCCATGACCTGCTTGAAAACCAGTTGATCAACCAGTTGTGTCAATGAAATGCCTGAGCCAACGACGACAAACGGGATCGATTCATAAGCGATCATTTTAAAAGTCCTGCCAAGTCCTTGTAGATCGTAAGGCTTACTTTGCTTTGCTCTTTCTATATAATCAGCATTTTGTTTCTTATAATAGAGCGCCAAATATAGATAACTGGCTAATGCCCCAACCAGTGCCGCCATAACACTTAAATAGACAGCGTGGATAAATGACTTGTGAAAAATAAAAATTACAACATAGGTGGCGGCCAACATAAAGACCACTCTGATAAATTGTTCCCATAATTGGGACACGCCATATGGTTTTAAATCCTGATTCCCTTGAAACCAGCCACGAACGGCACTCATAGAAGGCAAAATAACAATCGCAGGAACCAGAAAACGAATTGCTGTTGTCGAAATTTGTGGTGATACAACAGGACTGTTTGCTGATAAAAGTGGTGCCAGTATGTACAATAGAATACCGCAAACCACACCGGAAACCAACATTAATCCGAAGCCAACTTTAGCCAATCGTTTAGAATTCAAAAATTTATTTTCACCATTATAATAGGCAACCCGTCGTGCAATTGCAGAAGGAAAGCCAGCCGTTCCAAGGGAGATGAACAGGGCATATGGCGTGTATGAAGTATTAAACAGCGCTTGCGCTGCATTTTGATGTGCGGCACTTCCCATCATTGCCAGCCAAGGGATTAAGTAAATCACGCCGAGAACTCGTGAAAAGATACTCCCAAATGATAGCCAGAATGAGCCGGACATAATTTTTTTATTCAAAGAAAACACACTTTCTAGTTAAATGTCTAAAAGGATATTGTACCGTATTTTAACGGGTTACAGACACCTAATTTTGGAATACTTTTCAAGGTTTACTTCCCTATTTTTGAATCATCACGGTTTGCGTGATTAATCAGCCCAAATTCTACAAAATCCCGGTATTCACCGTGGAAATAAATCTGCTCTTTAAATACCGCTTCTTTAGAAAAGCCAAGCCTTTTGGGAATAGCATCACTCTTATGATTTCCCGAATCCACCTGAATCAAGATCTTATGTAATCCCATCGATTTAAACCCATGATCGATCATGAGCTTTAGCGCGCGTGTCATAATGCCTCTTCCCTGAACCCTACTGGAAAGCCAGTATCCCACTTCGGCGTGTCGATCAGCGTGATCGATATTATGAAAATCGATCATGCCAACCGGTACACCATCCATCGCAATGGTTAACATAAATACTTTTCCTTCAACCATCCGTCCCTGTATATATTTGATGAATTTAGCTTCTGCGCGCTCAGACTTGGTGTCATCAGTCCATGGCATCCACTTTCTTAATTCATCGCGATCCGCTTCAACAACCTGGAAAAGGGCATGTGCTTGATCCCTTTCCGGCAACAGCAAACTGATACGATGATCGTCAACATTAAAATGATTAAAGACAAACATGGTTTAATTCCTTTCAAAAATAATGGTCGTTGACACTTAGCTTCTATTATAACCTATATTTTGAACACAAAAACCCGACTTGGCAAAGTGCCAAATCGGATTTTTCTTTCTATATTATACGATCACACATTGTTATTTTGTATAATCAATTGATTTCGTTTCCTTGGTTGTCAATAAAGCAATTAATGAAACACAAGCCATCAATGCCAAATAGAAACCAACAGAATGGATTCCCCATTTATCAACAAGGAACGCTGCAATTGTTGGCGCAAACGCGGCACCAATGATAGCTGCCAGGTTGTAGGCAATTCCGGAACCGGAATAACGGGTACTGGTTGGGAATAATTCTGGCAATAATGCACCAACCGGTCCATAGATAATACCATAAATAAAGAAACCAACAAAGATGAAGAACAAACCGCCAGCGAGGTTATGTTGTCCCTGGAAAAAGAATGGGAAGATCAATGCAAAGGCAATAATCATCACAGTTCCTGTGACCAAAACCTTTTTTCGACCAATTCGATCGGCAAATAATGAGGCCACAACAATCATAACACCGAACAAAACAACACCAAGCATTAGCAGCAACAACCACTCACGGTTATTAAAGCTCATTGCGGTTGTGACGTAACTTAATGACCAAGTTGTCAACAGGTAGAAGAAGGTGTAGGCAACACCCATAATGAAAGTTCCTTTAAGGATTTCAGCCCAATTATGTTTAAAGACTTGAGCCAATGGGGATTTTTGAACCTTGGACTTATCCATTGCCAAACGGAATAGTGGTGTTTCCTGCATTTTTTCACGAACAACCAATCCAACAATAACCAGGACAGCTGATGCAAGAAACGGAATGCGCCAACCAAAGGCTTGCATTTGTGCCGGCTTCAAGGTTGACTCAAGAACAAAGTAAAGTCCGTTGCTTAAGAAGAAACCGATTGGGGCACCTAATTCGGGAAAGGCTCCATAAAGGGCACGCTTATTAGCTGGTGCGTTTTCAGTCGCAACTAAAACGGCACCGGACCATTCACCGCCAAGCCCAATTCCTTGAATGAAGCGAGCCAGGCAAAGTAATAAGACTGATAGGATGCCCAATGTTGCATAACTTGGCAACACTCCAATCACAACGGTGGCGGTACCCATTGTCAATAGTGACACAACCAAGGTTTTCTTTCTTCCCAATTTATCACCAAAGTGACCAAATACTAGTGAGCCAAGGGGTCTTGCAATAAAGGCAACACCAAATGTTAAAAGGCTCAAAATAAGGGCAATCGCTGGGGTCACTTTCGGGAAAAAGACTTTCGGGAAATATGTAGCTGCTGCGGTACCATAAGCATAAAAATCAAAAAATTCAATTGCCGTTCCGATCATTGAAGCTAAAATAACTGTTCTTACAGGATCTCTTTGTAAAGTGACAGTCGATTCTTGTGTGGAATCAACTGCTGTCGTAGGCGTATCTTCCATAAAACCATTCACTCTCCTCTATTATTTACGTGTTGTGAAAGACAATACAATCACTCATTACCAGGCAACATTTTCAACCATTTTCATAAACCGCCTCCTTTCCTGAAATAAAAAACGCCAAGAACTGTATTGACAGTTCTTGGCGAAATGCACCAACCCTGCCCGCATTTGCTTGCGGGCACTCTAATTAGCCCGCAGTATTAATAATAATCACAATGCGAGAAATTAGGCTATTTAAGTTTAAAGCTGAGTTAGTGTTTTTCATTTCATGTGATCCCCTTTTCATAAATTGGTTTTATCTTATCAGAAGAAAAATTAAAAGTAAATGAAATTTCAAAAATTAAGGGTTAATACCTATATAATCAGATATTAACCCTTTTAATGATATTCTAATGTTATAACGTCACTTATCCTGACTAACTATCGCATGATCTACTGAAAAACGCTTATTAGTCGGTACTCATCGTCGCATACTTCTGAATTTCCGGAGATAGATCGAATATCTTGGCTGCTTCGGATAACATTGCATGATATGGATATGAACCATCACGGTAAGGTTCAATCACCACTTCCTCTGAAATCTTGGAAAGTGGTTTTTTACCATCCTTAACCTGTAACTTGTCTAAATCCGCAATGATTCTTTTCTCAACTTCCGCATAGCTTCCCACCAGCGGTTTTGTCTGCAAATTGCCTTGAACTGAAATTTTCATAAAAATCCCTCCGCAATCTATCGTTTTTTTTGAGAAAATACATCCGTATTGAACGATTCAGATATATTTAGTTACATGATACCAGCTATTATCGATTTAGTTGAGATAAATTTTAATAAAAACGTCATCTTAATGATTCAAATCCACCTAACTTTGATAGGAAAGACCGCGCTTAAGGCGTTTCCAGAAGCTAGAATCATCTGTCTGCAAAATTAACCCCTCATAAATTCGGCTGATATACCAAGCAAATAAAACAATTGTTAAAACGAGAACCAGAAGTGACAAACTGATTTCAAGTGCACCGGCTTCATTATTAATAATTCTCAACGGCATGAAATATGACGAGAAGAAAGGAACATAGGATAAAATCTTAACCACCAATCCCGTTGCGTTACTCTGAAATGGAAAAGTCAAAAAGAATGCCAACATTCCTAAATAAATCGCAGGTTGAGCTGCTTTGGGTGCGTCTTCCGGTTTGGCAACCAGTGCCCCGCTGAAGGCCGAAACAATTGTGTATATAATGACACCCAGGAATAAATAGACCAGATTGACGTTCAATAAGTTCCCAATAATCGGCTTAATTAATGACTGGTACTGATCAAATACCTTTCTAAAGGTTGAAATCCGCCTCAAAATTTCATAGAACACATACCCGCCAATAATGTAAACGAGGATCTGGGTTAAAATAACCATCATCACACCCGTAATTTTACCGATAAAGTATTTTGAAGCTTTCGTACTGGAAAAAATGATTTCCATGATCTTCGTACCCTTTTCAGAAGCAATTTCTTGAGCGGTAACGGACGAATAAGTAATCAGAACCATGTAAATAACAAAGACCAGAATCCAAAACGACGCTATTTTAACAATGTCGTTACTGCTTGAGCTTTGTTTAATGTGCTGCTTGAAAATCGGCTGTTGACTCAGCGACTTCATTTGGCCTGAACTCAGCTTTGCATTTTGGACATTTAAAGCCTGCTGATTCTTATTTAAAAAATTTTCAACGCTCAACTTCAATGAACTATCCATTGACTCTTTCGAATAATAGCGTGCGGAGACCTGCTGATTGGTCACAGACAATTGTAAATATCCCGCCAGCTTGTCATCAGCCACTTTTCTCTTGGCCGTATTCGTTGTTGTCACTTTCTGACTAATATCATCTTTATTGGTACTAATGAATTGTTTTCGCAGCGCCGGATTATTTGAAATAACAGCGATCTTATCCGTATTGGAACCGGAAGTCGCACTCATATAGCCAACACCAAGGGATACTGCCAACATTAAGAATGGTGAAACGACCAAAATCACAAAGCTCCATGATTTCACCTGCCGTAAATAGGTTTCCAATGCCACAATCCATGTTTTATTCATGAGTCGTCACCGCCTTCATTCTAAAGATTTCATCCAGAGTGGGTGGCTGTTGGCTAAATTCTTGAATATAATGACCACCGGTTAGCTTATCAAAAACTTCAGGCCCGGTGCTCGGATCATCCAACCTTAACAGGTATCGCTGATCACGAATATGGGTCACTTTAACGACATGGGGAAGCTGATCAAGCTGATCGGACGACCAATCAGTCGTGACATAAACTTCCGATTTGCCAAACGAATCCCTGACTTCACCAATCGTCCCGTTCAAAACCACGCTGCCGGTTTTCAACATGACCAAGCGATCACAAATGCTCTCAACGTTGGCCATATCATGGCTGGAAAAAATAATTGCCGCACCTTGATCGCGGGCTTCCAAAATTGCTTTCTTCAAGAGATCGGAATTAACCGGATCAAGACCGCTGAACGGCTCATCCAAAATAATCAATTTAGGATGATGAATTAACGTACAAATCAGCTGGACCTTTTGCTGATTTCCTTTTGACAGACTTTTGATCTTATCGGTTTTTTTCCCTTTTACCGCAAACTTATCCATCCAGTCATCAATTTGCGGCCGAATGACCTTTGCAGGTTTATCTTTCAACCGGGCCAAATAGATAATCTGCTGTTCAATCGTTAACTTCGGCATCAAGCTGCGTTCTTCCGGTAAATAACCGATATTATCAAAATCAGCTTCGGTAACCGGTTCTCCATCCCATGTAATTTTCCCACCATACTTCAGAAAATTCAGAATGCTGTGAAACGTTGTCGACTTACCTGCCCCGTTTTGACCAATAAGACCGGTTATCTGACCATCCGGAACCGTAAAGCTCACATCATTAAGCGCCTTAACCGTTCCAAATTGCTTTGTTATATTCTCAATATCGAGCATGTGATCACTTCCTTTAAATTAATCATATCATAATCATTAAATGAATAATAATTAGATATGCCTTATAAAAAAGCATTGTTATTCTGAAGTGTTCGTAATTTAACGAAAAAAAATAAACTATTGTTGTATGATCATAAAGATAAAGTGAGGCGATCGGACATGACGAAAAAAATACCATAGCGCATTCGGCGTATATGGCATCATTGAAGTAAATAGTAGTTTAGTTGTTATTAAAAAGAATGGCGGTCCATATATCAATCGATACGATCTACCGGGTGGCAGCTTGGAAGATGGTGAGGCACTTCAAAACGCTATTATCAGAGAGATCAAAGAAGCAACCGGATTAGTCCTAAAAGAGATCACCCAGCTGGGGATTAAAGCTTCAGATATCCCTGGACCTACCAAAAATGGCAATATAATCAGCACATTTGCGTTTTCTACCAGATTTTTTTCACGGCCGGTGTTCTCAAAGATCAAGTTTCTCAATTTGTTGGTCAAGATTCCCTAGGCGCTGTTGGCATGCCCTTGGACAGACTCACTCTTACCAATTCGTCACCTCAGCAAACGACCCATTCCAAATGCTTTCATGGTGCCGGCTTATTTGTTCGGCCGATAAACTACCATCAAATGTTGTGTGCAAATGATGAGTAATCGCCATCTTGAAGCCCAAATCATGACCCACACGAATTACCGTATCGATACAATATTCCGTCTGCAAACCGCAAACCTCAACAGAAGATAGTTTCCGATGATGAAGTAGATCTGCCAGTCCAGTTTCAAAAAAAGAATCCGAATGGTACTTAAGCATCACCCGATCAGAAGATTGGTGATGCAGTGCTTTGACCAATTGCCAATCGTCACTGCCATAAGGTAACTCTGAATCAACATTCTGAATAAAAATAACCGGTCGTTGGGTATGAAGATATGCATCTATTCGCTGATTGATTCTATCTATCAACTCATTAAAACCGACTGCTTCTTGAAGGCCGTTTTGAACATCAATGACAAGCAATACATCTTTCACCATAAAACAGTTCCTTTCTCCTCGATCAGCCCTTCAGTCCTCGAGCCTGGCGATCCATATCTTCAACCACAATATCAAAGATTTCACCCAATGAAGCACAGTACTCCAAGATTTCCCATGGTTTGTTAGTGTGAAAATGAATTTTAATCAGTGTGTCATCACCAACTGCAATTAAGCTGTCACCCTCGAAATGGCCTTTAATATAAGCATCGATTGCGTCTTCATCCAGATCATGACCATCGATTAGACATTGGACGTCATATTTATATTCAATCATTATTTCTCCCTCCATAGTTGCATTAAAAACTATTTTCAAGTTGTTATTTAATACATTATAGCTGTATTAGCCTAAATAGCGTACGATAAACGTTACAAAAAAAGAAATCGACTGTTCAGCCGACTCCTTTCATGCATCTACGATTCTGATATCTGTGTATTCTTGACTTCACTACTTTTTAGTTGATTATACATCATTCCCCATTGCTCCATCGCTGAAACAACCGGCTTCAATGTCCGTCCAAATTCGGTTAACGAATACGTCGTTTTAACGGGAACCGTTGGATAAACCTCCTTTGAAACCACACCATCTGCCAATAATTCCTTTAACTGTAAAGCAAGCATTCTTCTGGAACAAGTAGACATTAATTTTTGTAAATCACTAAAGCGTTTCGTACCATCCAGTAAATGATAAACAATCACGCTCTTCCATTTTCCGGCAATAATCTGCAGGGTACTTTCAACGGGGCAACCTTCTTGGCAATCATAAATCTTTCTCTTCAATTTAATTCCTCCCTGAACGATTAGATATCGTCACTTTCATGTTAATTCCCGAGAGTAATCGTTTCAATCAGAAACGCTTACTCTGGAAAAATTTGTAACATAGTCCAAAAAAATTCACCTCTTGTTTCGATTCTGAATCGTTCTACACTAAAACTAACAAGAGAGGAGTCATTTATATGAAAGCTATTGGATTCACCAAACCTTTACCAATCTCGGATCCAAAAAGTCTGGAAACGTTCGAATTAGACAGACCATCACCTAAGGGGCGTGATTTATTAGTTCAGATTATATCAACTTCGGTTAATCCGGTCGATGTACAGGTACGGGGCAATGGTCATCACACTTTGAAAAAGCCAAAAGTGATTGGCTGGGACGCCTATGGTCAAGTCGTTGAGGTTGGCAGCGATGTATCAATTTTCAACATTGGTGATAAGGTATTCTACGCCGGGTCATTTATTCGATCAGGATCAGATAGCGAGTACCAATTGGTTGATGAGCGACTTGTCGGCCATGCGCCAAAGAAACTCACAGCAGCCCAAATCGGCGGCATGCCGTTAACAAGCCTGACTGCGTGGGAAGTACTCTTTGAGCGCTTGCAAATCAATCCTGATCAACCAGAGAAGAATGCTGATAAAACAATTTTAATTATCAACGGTTCCGGCGGTGTCGGCTCAATTGCAACCCAACTCGCACATATGGCAGGACTCAGAGTCATTGCGAGTGCATCTCGTCCTGAAACAATTAACTGGGTTAAAAAGAACGGTGCAGATAAGACCGTCAATCATCGCCTTAATTTAGTTTCCGAAGTTCGCAAACTTGGTTTTCATTATGTGGACTATATTTTAAATTTAAATGATCTTGATGGTCACTGGGGTGAAATTGCTGAGCTTATCAAACCTGGCGGCAAAGTTGGCGCAATTACCGAAAATAAACACGGTATTGATTTACAAAAACTAACAAAAAAGTGTGCATCGTTTCACTGGGAATGGATGTATTCGAAATCCTACTATCACACCGACGATATGGTGACACAACACCAGATTCTTGATCGGGTTGCAACACTGTTGGATAACGGTGTGATCCATTCAACGGTCACCAAAACGTTAACCCCCATTAATGTTGATAACTTAAAACGGGCTCACCAAGAAGTCGAGACAAACCATATGATCGGCAAAATTGCGATTTCTAACGAATCGTAACAAAAAACGCTTTTCCGGCAGAATCGCTAACCGGAAAGACGCTTTTTTGATTCTAGTATCGATATACTTTTGGAATAACCACATGGCGCTTGGTCTTAAACGGTAAATATGCCATCTGCCTATCTAGTAGAATTGACCGATAATAATGTCCATTTACCAGAACTCTCGCAGGATGGTAAAGGCCAAAGCAGCCATCTTTAACCCGTTTATCGAAGAACGAATATTGATAATGGTCCTCTAACTTGATTCTCTGCATGATCAGGTTCTTACCGAAAACTTTGTGTTCCCCCTGCTGAACTGAATTTGCTGTTATTTTCATATTTTCAAACTGATGATGATCTTGATCGTAGAGATGCCAAGAACCGATAAATGATGATGGCATTGTATGTGATTGAACAACTTTGGGACCAGCTTGGGCATTGGCCTGTACTCCAAACGCGACTGTTAGCATCGTTATCCCAGCTATCAACAGTAATTGTTTTTTATTAAAAATGCTTTTCACTTCCAAAAATTTCTTTCTGATCGGTCTTCACTTTATGGTCAAAATAACGTTGCGCCCATTGTCCATAGCCAACACTGCACACTGCCAATAAAACAATGTATAAAACCAGCTTCGCTACCGAAACAAATAAGAGTGGCACGCCAAAAAGCAATATGAAAAAAGCAAAGAAAGTCCAGCCAAAAAGTCTTTTAACGCCATTCTGCCGATGCCAGCCTGACTTATCTTTAAATAACCAGTAGAGCACGAGCCCCATAATACCAAACCGCCAATTGACTTGCCAAAACAGACGCCTTGTATAATCTTTTGTAGAACTTCTCAATAAAATCTCCTTTCAATTATCTATAAAATAGTCAACTTTACGTAAATTGATTAATTGATTAATAAAAGATTATTCGAACCTTTTATAACGTCAAATCCGCCCTTTTCCAATAATCCATGTAATGCCAAACCACGTAAGTTGTTGCAATGATAACAATCATCATTGCACTCACGTTGATAATGACTGGTGGAAATGCGTTAAGCATCGCTGCATAGAGTCCGACCACCATCGCGCCAACAATCATGGTTCCCAGAATAACAAATCCAATCAGCATATTACCACCACCCCGATTAAACAGCTGAGTCGCATTTGTCCACGTTAGGTCAAGCAGTCGCCAGTCACGAGTGTAGTTGTACATACTGCTTAAAATATTGCCGAGGACAACCCCCAAGCAAAGCGTCAGCACATTGAGCCACAGCAATTTTGCAAAAAAACCAAACCCAATGGCCAAACAAATCAAAACCAAGGATTGAACAATGACAATCAATTTGAATTTCAACCAAAGATAGCCTTTGAAATCAATTGGCAATGACTTAATGAACGCCAAGTTTTGTCGATCCAGTGAAATCATCACACTTGAAAGAGAACCCTGATTAACCGTAATAATAGCTACCATAATCCCAGCCACAAACATCACACCAGCGTATTTAGCGGTAAGGTTCGCCAATGAAAAACCATTTTGAACAAACATGGCAATGCTGTAAATCACTACCGGGAATATTGTGATCGATATGGACTGGGTTAACAACGTTGGATTTCCAAGCAAGCCAAGATTATAACGGATAAATTGGCGTGCCATCCCCTGACCTTGTCGATGTTTGCGTTTTACGGTTCTCGCTTGCACATTTGCACCGCTCATAACCTTTGGCAGTAACCACTTCTGTAATAGGACACCCATGACAAATACTGATATCAAAAGAACGGCAATCGTTACAAGGCTGACCAGACTAGTCGGATCAACGACGATCTGATGTAATTGCGCAAACCCCGGAATAGCCTTAAGACTTGTGGAATTATCGTTGTTTGCCATATTCATCACAAATACTGCAACAGCCATTGCAACCATTGTGATACCCGTCATCAGGAATGTCATTAATTTTTGATGATGTCGATAAATCCCCGTTTGAGCAAAACTAAAAATTGCGATTGAACAAAATAGAAATAAAAATATGTAGTAGAGAATAAATAATAATGTCCCGACTGTAAATCCGATGCCAATGAATCGTCCCGTTTGAATGCCTGTAATCACAAACATCATCCACACAGGCAATGCAGTTGGCAAAATGGTTAAACCGACTACCGAAAATTTGGCAGCAAAAACTGCCCATTGACTCAATGGTAGCGGCAAATAGTCCTTTAGGTCCTTACTTTCAAAAAAGACGTTATCAATCGTCGTCACACTTTGAGATAACCCAATAATCGTAAACAAACCGACAATATTGGTAAATTCGCCAATATCCTTGACCAAATTTGTTGTGAGCAGTAATGCCCCATATATAAACGCGAACAGTGCGCCCAAGAGAAGATATTGATAAATGAGTGATCGATACAGTGCCGCACCCGTCTTGCCGTTTTCACGCTGCTTTCGAGTTTGTTGAGGATTAACATACAAAATATTGATTTTAATCAGTTGCATTAATTGCCGATTAATCATGTTTGTCTTCCCCCTCAAGTTGATTGATCATTTCATTGTCACCTTGACGCCCGGCCATCTTTAAGTAGATCGTTTCAAGAGTCGCGTTTGGCATAGTACTTAGAAGCTGATTAACAGAGCCATTATAAATTAACTGCCCATGACGTAAAATTGCCAATTCATCGCATAATTCTTGCGCAGTTGCCAACACATGGGTTGAAAATACAACGGTTTTTCCCTTTGCAGCATGAGAACGCATTAACGTTTTTAAATCATAGATTGCTTGGGGATCCAATCCCGTCATTGGTTCATCCAACACCCAAATATCAGGATCGGGTAAGAGTGCACCAATCACAATCGTCTTTTGTCGCATGCCATGTGAGAAATCACCAATCGCTTCATCTGCGTGTGAATCCATATCAAATAACCGAGCCAGTTCGGTTTGACGCTGTTCCCGGGTATCCTTGGGAATCTCATAGGCAGAAGCGATTAAATCCCAGTAATCATTAGCAGTTAGTTCGAGAAACATATCCGGAGAGTCAGGCACATACCCGATCTTTTTCTTAATAGATAAACGATGTTCGGCCAAATTATAGCCGTCCACGCTAATTGTCCCCGACGTTGGTTCAATAATACTGACCAGACTTTTTAATGCTGTTGATTTACCAGCACCGTTATGACCTAGAAAGCCAAAAATCTTACCGCTTGGAATGGTCAAAGAAAGATCTTTTAATGCTTCAGTTGAAGGATACACTTTTCTTAGATGGTTAAATTCAATCATGTTATACACGCCCCTATCCCGAGATTTGTTTCATTATACACCGGACGCCTATCGTAACAAATCGCAAACTGAAACACAACCGCGATAAACATTGATAAATCAAGATTGCCATCATTCAAAGCATCCATTCACGCCGCTAATCAAGTATTAGGTTATACCGATTTTGTGAAATAAATATGAATTTTTTATGGATAAATAATGAATTTAAAATGGTTAAGTGGGTGAAACCATTCTTTAGGTCAACAAGCTTATACACGAAATAATGCAAACCGATAACCTTGGTTTGCATTATTTGACATGTGCCATCACGTTAGGAACCATTAGAATCACAAAAAATTGAAGTTTGCAATTTCCATAAAGCTCTTAAAAATTGATTTTTTAAGCTTTAGAGACCCCTATCAAATAAATTGTTAGTTTTTTGGTCATATCTATGTTTAAGTAGAATTGAACAAACGTAAAGGGGTGACTTAAATGCACGATGCAGAAACAATCGGAAAACGTATCAAAAAAATTCGTATTAAAAATCAGTTAACCCAAAATCAACTTGCCGAAAAGTTATTTGTCACACAACAAACTGTTGCGCGCTGGGAAAACGATAAACACCAGCCCCCGATCACAGCGGTCCAGGATCTGGCAAAATTATTCGACGTTGATGTTTCATATTTTTTCGGGGAGGATCTGATTATCGTGAGAAAATTCAATTTCTTTGCATTATTGGGAAGTCTCGTATTTAATTTCTTGTTCTTTTGGATCGTCGCGCTGGTTGTCATTACTTTATTCATTACCATTTGGGGAACGACTGCAGGCAGTCTACTATCTCCCATTATTATCTTATTCCAAGCCTATCAAGGAATTCGTGCCTTCACATGGATCAGATTTGCATCAACCATTTTAATGGCCGTGGTTGCCCTTATTTTAATACCGTTATTATGGATGATCACCAAATACCTCTGGAAGATCTTACGTGCCTACTACCGATATAATATCAGTTCAATTATCTATGAAGTAACGCCTCAGCCACATCATAAAGGTTAAGACACTGATCGTTTGTCATTACGCAAAGGAAGGTGACTAATAATGAGTCAACAAGTTATCAACGTTCAAAATATCAGCAAAAGTGTTCCTATTGGTAATTAAGATGCAATTCCATGATTATAAATTTATGACACCATTTTTATTAAAATTATTTTCAATTTACAAATTAACTGGCAAAGGAATTTGTAGGAGGCACTAAAGATGCAAAATAATAAAGTAATAGTTGGTAACAATATTTCTAAGACCTTTAAAAAAGGAAAAAATATTACTACAGTTTTAAAAAAGGTCAATTTAACTGCAAATCGAGGAGAATTTCTAAGCATTGTTGGACCCTCAGGTTCCGGTAAGAGTACTTTACTACAGTGTATTTCAGGAATGCTTAAACCAACTTCAGGAGAAATTGAACTGCTGGGCAACAAAATATATAACCTGTCCAACACTAAAATGGCAAAGTTACGAAGAACTACAATTGGTTACATATTTCAAAATTATAACCTTGTTCCTTATTTGTCAGCTTTTGAAAATATTGTTTTGCCCTTAAGACTTTCAGGAATAAAGTGGAATGCAACCAAAATCAATAACTTGCTCAAAGAAATGCGTTTTACCGCCAGTCCTAATAGTAAAGTTGAAGATTTATCTGGTGGTGAACAGCAAAAGATAGCGATTGCCCGTTCGTTTATTAAAAATGATGAGATTATTTTTGCTGATGAGCCAACTGGTGCACTTGATACTCTCTCAAGGAGATTCATTTTCGATACTTTGAAGAAGATGGCAGGAACTGGAAAATGTGTCATTATGGTTACTCATGATATCGAAATGGCTTCTCAAACAGATCGATCTTTAGTACTTATAGATGGTATGGTCAGCTCAAATATTGTTAAACCAACTGAGGATTCCTTACTTAATGCATTTAAAAGTTTGGAGTGAAAATAAATGATAAAAGTAATTGTGGCGCAGTTCAAAAATTCGTATAAACAGTGGGGCGGAGTGCTCGCCCTCCTAAGCATTAGTGCTGTAATGATTGGATTTTGTTTTAATGGTTCAGTCTCTGTATTTTCACTAAGTAAGCAAACATTTCTGAATGCACATAACCCACTCCCAATCTTCATACTGCCATTAGTTTTTGGAGGAATAACACTAATTATAATCTCAAGTGGGGTTATAAAGTTAGCCATTGTATCTTTGCAGAAAGAATATGTTCTTTGGTCATTATTAGGAACTTCTCCATTACAATTAACCTTATTGATTGGCGGGCAATTATTTTTAATAGGAAGCGTTTCTGGGATAATTGGTTATATTTTATCACTACCACTTGGTAATTTTCTTTACTCGATACTACAAAAAATTGTCGGAAAATCATGGCTTCCTAGCATCCCAATGAATCCATCTCTAATTGCAATTTTTATTACGATTTTGTTAACTGCCATGCTTGCTTTTGTTTGTGGATTCATACATGCAAATTCTATATTTAAAGAAGTAGGAATCCTTCGGGGTAAGGAAAAGCATAGTCATGATATCGGTTTCATAGTAAAGGTATTAATAATTGTAGGGTGCTTATTTTTGCTATTTAAAAATTACACAGCACTGAGCTTTGCTTCTAAAGGTATTCAAGCGATAATAGCAAAAGGCCAAGTTTTACACGCGGCCAGTTTCTACGTTGCTAACCTGTTATCAATCGCTTTGTTATTAATGATTCTTTTTGGATTAACGGCCAAGGAAATTCTACCATTCTTAATACATGCTTTATTTATTACGCCTTTCGGTCATAAAGTAACCGGTCCAAAAATTGCTGGACGGATGCTTATATACCAAAAACATTATCTAGGTTCGTTGATAGTACCCTTTATTATTACGTCAATTCTATTGACTGATACCCTTTTTATGACGCTTGGCATACCAGGAAACAATGGCGCTCAAAATTCTAGTGGAACACTGGTTACGTTTATTGTATATGTAGCCGCTCCCTTAATCATAGTTCTTGCTAACATTTTTTCTATGATGCTAATGGTTACAAATAAAGAACAGCAAATAAATCATCAGTTGCGTATTTTAGGCACAAACACGACTCAACTTGTTGCAACTGTCTTTTATAAAGCCTTTATTTGCGGAATAGTTACAGTTATTTGGGGAGCCCTATTTAATAGCATACTTTATCTAGCTTTGTATAAGATCAGTTTACTAGTCCGATCACCTGCTAAGCTAAATATATGGTCAATCCTTTATTTCCCCGTTGCTAGTTCTATCTTATCCTTTTCATTTATTTTAATGATAGGTTGTTATTCAATTACCAAGAGTCATCATTTAAGAGAATAGAAATAATGCAATTGTCTTATCAATGTACAGAGGTGTCGGTACCGTTATTTCTGCTCGTTCAAAAGATTGGTTTCAATCTCCATCATCCCATGAACGTTTCACTCAGTACGATCACTTATTGGCCGACAATCTCATTTTTGATTATTTTGATTTTTATCATAACAGTCGATGTCGCCCGGATAATCAAAGTACAGTCATCGAACAATATGTCTTAACTCCAATATTGTATTAAAAAAACAACCCGTCGTGTCATGACCTTTTCGCATCTATCCGGGGCGGTAGAAATCGAGGCACCACAATTGACTGGTAACGATATTCTGTTTGGGATTGAGCAAGGCCCATCTGGTCATAAAACCCATTATATTTACAGCGTTAAAAAATCTATTTTTTAGATAAAAAAGCCCTTCCTGAGTAAGGAAGGGATACATATTATTTACTTTATTTGGGAATTCCCAATTGAATTGAGCACGCTCCATAATCTCGCATGTCCCGAAAGTCTGGTAAGGTAACTGGATATCGGTACTGATTAGCTAAGTTAAAGCCCCTTTGGTCATCATAAGAGTCCGCATAGCCGACAATGTCTAAGCCAATGTCGTAATTAGACATGCTATTTCTCTTGTCTTGATCGTACCCCAGCTCTGTAAGCCTTTGGTCAATCAGTTTAACGGCTTTAGAGGGTGCCATACGTTCATAGTAAGTATAATTTCCCTCGCTATTAAACGAATTCAAATCTATAGCTTTAGTACTTGTAAATTCGTTCAATAAATAAGTTTTTTGGGGTAAAGAAACATACAAACTTTTAGACAAATTTAGATTAATTTTGGAATTTGGAAATAGCTTAGCAACCAGTCGAGTTAACTTTAGCGCTTTATTGCTATTTAGGTCGTTAAGGTAGGCTTGTTGGCTATTAAAGAGAACCGGCAACTTAATAATGCTTTTTTTGAAATAACCGTACCAGGCAATCCCTTTAACTTTTTTGTTGTATGCCGAATATAACTTGTAATACACTTCGTTTTTACCTTTAACGGGCTTCACGAATGCCTTGGAAACCAACCAGACAGTGTTAGGATAGTTTTTTAAATTATGAATTCGTTTAGTTTGGGTATTATTCCAAATATAAGCTTTCTGGCTTTTAGTACTTGAATAATACGGAATTGGTCCCGTAAATTTGGAGCCATCGAAAGAATAGTTGCTTGGAATGGTGTTGGCAGATACTGAGCCAACACTTAATAGTCCGAGGAAAATAGCCCCCAACAGTAACAGAAACGACAAACTCTTTTTTAGCATATTAAATACCTCCACTACATGCATTATAACAAAAATCCTATTAAACTGATCTTTTAATCTTCAAGACTGGTTTAATAGGATTTTTATGATTGAACGGTCAAGAACCTCAGTTATATGGCTCTTCTACCCGACCAATTTTAATATGAATAACCAAAACGTGACATTTTATTTATAGGATGGATCAGCTTTAGGATTAATCAGGATCTGAGGGGCTCCTTCTTTGCCCACAACAACCTCATTAACCGCATTTAAAAACAAACCGTGTTCAACCACGCCAACCGTGTTAATTAAGGTATCGGCCAGTTTATCGGGGTTGTTAATTTCATGCAGGTGGAGATCCAAAATGATGTTATTTGAGTCCGTTTTAAAGACCTTACCGTCCTTATCAGTCCTGACAACCGGATTGAATCCGGCATCGGAAAACTTTTTCAAAACATGATGACTACCGAAAGGTTCTACGTCAACAGCTAGTGGAAATGCGCCGATTCGGTCAACAACTTTGGATTTGTCTACGATCCAAATAAGCTTTTTAGAATTGGCAGCCACAATCTTTTCCCAAAGCAGGTTTCCACCACCGCCTTTAATACCGTTGAAATCACTATCAACCTGGTCGGCACCATCAATGGTTAAATCAATTGCGTCAATCGAATCCAAATCAACAATTTTTATTCCCAGTGATTCAGCCTGCTTCGCTGTTGAAATTGACGTGGAAACGCCCGTAAATTTCAGGCCTTTTTCCTGAACCCGTCGTCCCAACTCATCGACCAGCATTGTAACCGTTGAGCCACTTCCAAGACCAACAATCATACCGTCTTTAACATAATCTGCAGCTTTAACCGCCGCAGCTTTTTTTAACTTGTTCTGAAGCTCTGAATTGATCGTACTCATGAATCTCCCATCTCCTTAATTGTAAAGCCAACCTGGCGTTTTCTATTCCCAAACTCCATCAATGTCAAAACACCTTTATAGCAAAACGATACTGATAATTTTTATAAAAGGGCGAAAAAATTTCTACTTAGATTGCTAAGCAGAAGTTGACCTCATTTTAACTGATTGGTCTCACAATACAAGAAATAAAATTTGTCCGGTTTTACAAGTCTTTTTAAAAAGCTGTTTTCGGATTTTTGTCTTGCCATTTTCAGTACATATAGCAGATCAACTTTATACCATTGATTTTATCCCAAATTTAGATGGTAAAACAAAAACACCGCTGTTATAAGCGATGCTTTCATTAAACCATTCATTTACAGTCTCAACCTATTTTGGATTTGTGGCAGTCAATGATAGATTACTCCAGAACTCGTTGGTTCCTTCTGTTGTGACACTATATCCCTTAACCGGTGTCCAGGATAAGTTGAATTCTTCTGGTGCATAAGCAGCTTGATCATTCATATACTGTTGCCACTTTTTAAACTGCTGAGCCCGATATTTTGCATTCCAGGTTTTTTTTATTCAAACTATTGAGCAACTGGGTATTCTTCTTAGTCGCAAAATGTACCAAAAATAAAAACATGGAAACGGTGGTACCAGTATCGTTGCGCCTCAATATGCCGCCGTTGCAGCTGTTATAAATAGTGCGCCCAATCATTCAAAAATGGGATTTTGAAATCCACAAATTTATCAATTGGCCAAAAAAACAATTCACCATTTACCCCACTAAACAGTACAATTGACAATTCCAATCTTTACTACACCGGACAGCCTGGTACTGTTTATAATCAAGCAACCGGCTTGGGTACAACTGATTTTCCAAAACTTTTTGCCGTTTATCAATAAACAACTTACATTCAAATAGTTCATGTAAAAGCGCTTATTCAATTAGTATTCAAAAAATACTGATATTAAATAAGGGCTTTCATGCTATATGGTCTTCTTTTTGATAGCGTATCAGAAAGCAAAACGCTTAATCACCTTTCATTAAAGAAGGTTCGGTGTTGAGCATCCATGGGTTATTCTGTCTGATTTATAATCTTCTAAATCATCAAGTCAATTTATTAAATAAATTGGCTACCTCTAATGAATTATTATCACTTACTATCTCCAGGCACTTTTTTTAACAAAGCGCTTAATATAAGAACGATACCAATAATCAAACCACCTAAATCTAGAAAGAACCCAAAACTAACATTACCTTGTGGTACAATCCCTTTTACATCCGTAATCACAAAAAACAGTCCAAGCCAGAAGTCAATCGTTTTATAAAATTTATGATTTAAACGCCATTTATCCATACCTTAAATACCTCCATAATCAGCCAGTCTAAGCATCACATACGACCACCATGAATTTTACGCTCTTCCAAAAGCTATCTAAATCTTTATACCAATCCCATTTATTTATAGATATACAGTAGAAAAATGATAATTACTTTTAAGAAGTGATTGTTTTTGAAAAAAGTGCTATTCAAAAATCACTTAAATTTGTGGAAGATTCACTTCCTTCGTCAACGTATTCCAAGATATCCCCTGGCTGACATTTTAGTGCTTTACAAATTTTTTCCAACGTACTAAAACGAATCGCCTTTGCTTTGCCGGTTTTTAAAATCGAAATATTGGTTGGCGTAATGCCAACCATTTTGGCTAATTCACCGGTAGAAATGTTTCTCTGTGCCATGACGACGTTTAGGGTAATTTTAATCAAGAATTATTCACATCCTTTGAATTCTTTAAACGGTTAAGTCACTTTCCCTTTTCATTTGTTCGGCTAATTTAAATAAAATATAAATAACACCAATGATAATAAGCGTAATCAGATCGTCCGGTATATTACTCCAAGTCGCATTAAAAGCGCCATTATTTACACGACCCAAATAACTTGTAGAAAGTTGGTTTGCTCCGGCAAGGAAGGGATCGCAAGCTAAAGTGTAAATTTGTGACACAATAAAGAGTCGTACTAACTTAACATTTTCAGCCGTAAAGTATTTTTTCTGTCCAAGGTTACTGATGATCTTAATTAATGCTCTTAATTCATATAAAATACTGATTGTTGCTAGAATCACGCCAATGGACATTAAGATGGCGTATATATATTCAGGAAACTGATTAATCAACGCCTGACTAATATGAGAATGATTAGGGACCAACAAGAAATCATCACTTTTTAAAATATCAGAAGCCATATTACCTTGAAAAGCTTGAAAGAAGTAATAGATTGGTGCTAAAAAGTAAAAAAGGACAAGAACAAATGTCAGCTGGGCAAAAAAGAAATAACAGTTAATCCACGACTTAAAATTTTGGGCATATGAAGCATCTCCTTTATGTATTTTGATTATAAATCATCGATAAACGATAATTAATGGTTATTTTTCGAAAATTGTTTATTGTTTCTCGTTCTTTACTAATAAAGTAAAAATAAAAAGCACATGTTAACGCATGGCTTTGTACTAATTATTAATGATCACCAAACACAGACTCGTAAAACCAATCAATACCATCCCCAAAGCAGTAATCACTTTTTTGCCTGAATGATCCAGCAATCTTTCCATAAAAATCTTCCCGATCACTAAACAACATTCTAAATTCTTTTCTTCGAGTTAATTCTTTTAAACATATACATCCCAAATCCAAAGATTACACCACCTAAAATAGCCCTCCAGTAACCATGGAAAGACTGAAGGCCCTGGGTAAAACTAATGCCATCAAAGAACCAATCTAATCCCCTGTTAACAAACCACATATATATACAAAACCAAATTCCTGCTCTAGCAGAACGCCATCTAATCCCTTTTAGAATCTGAGTATAATTTCCAGAGGAAACCTCTTTATCGTATAAGTGTAGCCTATTCATAGCCGGGAAAATATATCCTATAATGAGCAACAATATAAATAAAATGTTCACGAATATAAAATCAACTAAAACTTCTGATTGGCGAGTCACCGTAAGGAAAGCAACAACCACATTAGACGTCAATATGTAACCAAACAAAATCAGAAATGCATTATTTCCAATCCTATTAATTTGCTTCCGCTGATAATCATTTAGCGGTGAATCCATACCGTAGAAACGCCTGATAATTTTTTGCCATAAACTTTCTTTTTGCTTCATAATTCCGCTCCTTGAAATAATTAATACTTATTCTGTCATTTATTCAGCGAGTAAAGGTTTGCCATCTTTATCAACAAGTACCGTAACTCCGACACCGCCTCCGATCCCTCGTTGAGACACAATTAAATATTGAACTTTAGTTTTATGATCAACGAGTACGTCAACATTTTGGCTAGTATCAATTATTTCATTTATTTTTGTGTCAAACCTATCAGCATTTACATCTACTTCTTTTTTAAACATTATAATTCCTCATTCCTTCACAAATCTTTAATTGCCATGCTTATGTTCTCCGCCATAAAACGAAATCAGCCATGACTGTTTAGAGAACTACGTGCATTACTATCCATCACACTTTTCGCAGTGCTAATCTATTTGTGGCGTTGATAATAAAAATTACCAAATGATCGCCAATATACGTATTAAAACAACAATAAAAGCTTGCCTCCTTCCACTTGACGAATTCAGATTACACAGTAATCACAAACAATACAATGGATCACGTGTCTACAATACCCAGACACGCAATTTGACATTGGTCTCATAATTGTTACATAATGTAAAAAGCCTATTATGGAAGGTGTTCCAATGAGTATTTCAGAAAAAATAAAACAATGTCGAAAGCAAAAAAACTTAACCCAAAAAGACCTCGCCGACGAACTTCACCTATCCAGAAAGACAATTTCCGGATGGGAAAACGGCCGAGGCTATCCCGATATAAAAAGCATCACCCAATTAAGTGATATCTTTGGAATATCAGTAGATGATCTTTTACGGGATGATAATCTATTGGAACACTATGCTGATCAAGACAAACGAAGCTTGCTAGCAAATAAAATAGCTCAAATTACATATTATTTAATCCTGGCTCTCACAATTGTAAGTTATGGTACTATTTTTAATTTATGGTACATCAATAACACCATAATTTTGCTGATCCTAGTAGTACTCATCAGCATTTTGTTCTCTAAATACTCTAATTGGGAGTCTTTTAAAAAACATAAAAAGCTACTAAGGTCGGTTCTTTCTAGCATATTTTTTCTTTTCTTAAATACCATTATCATTCCATCAAACATAAGTTTCTTTAAATTAATCAAAGTACCGGATCACGCGGAAAAGCTAGGAATCATTACTGGCATGTTTCTCGTAACCATTATACTTTCAATCTGCCTGACAATAATCTTGTTTCTTCATCCCCAAAACAAGAAATGACAAAAACAAGGGCTTCAAAAAGTTTACCGTACTAACTTTTTGAAGCCCTTAATCTAGAAACACTAATTTTATAGTCTTACTGGTAAACTCGAAAACCAAGAACCGCACACTTTTAGTGTAATTCTTGGTTTTTAAGTTTCAGTGACCTACTTATTTGTTTATTTGTTTATTTATTAACCACCGTAAACCGCTCATTCCGATGTGTAGGATTAACAATTTCATCAACGATGGCCTTTCCAACCGTTCCGGATGTTACCTCGGACTTACCCGCATCATTTCTTAAAAGATCATTGTGTCCAAGCTCATAATCGGCAAGGCCTCCTGGCACAAAGTTTGAGCTTGGTGAAATAGCTACCCAATTAACATCTTTAACGTTGGACAAAAATTCATATTCCTTGGACTGTGCCCGCGGTGTCGCAATAAACTGCTCTTTGTTGGGCAGCCCTTCAAGACGCTCAATCAACCGGTGACCACTGCCAATGTAAAGACTGGCTGCACCAAGAATAAAGAATAGCCGCGGCTTATCCTGCCCCTTGACAAGATCTACCAAATGCTCCGCTAATTCAATGTGTTGTTGAGCCTTGCTGGGATCATGACCAGGTGAAAAGGCATCAACAACCACATCTAAGTCAGCGATATCAGGCTTTTGAATATCAAATACATCAATGACACTATAAGTTGCTTGATCGCCAAACATGTCTCTGGCCTTGCTCTCATTTCGAACAAATGCTTTAACATTCAGCCCCTGCTTAAGTGCCTCTTTTGTAATTGCACTGCCGGCCATACCGGTGGCGCCAATTACACCAATCGAAAGTGCCATAAAAATCCCTCCAATTTATCAGATCATGTCAAAATTGACCAGAAGAATAACTTTATTAATCACTACTAGTATCTGATATTCAGATAACCAGGTCAATTGATTCGACTAGTTGTTATACATCAAAAAAAGAGAATCAAGATAGTCTCTATCCCAATTCCCCTTAAAAATTATTTAGTTAACTTCAATGCCTTGCCGGCCACATCAATCGTAATCGGGTCTCCCTCAATCAGTTTAAATTGAGCACCTTTTTGATCAACGTTAACCTCAATCAAACGGCCGCGGAAGACCTGTCTGAATGAATAACGATGCCACTTCTTAGGTAAAAATGGTGCATAGTGCAACTGACCGTCACGAACCCGCATCCCGGCAAATCCTTGAACAACGGCGATCCAACCACCGGTCATAGCCGTTACGTGCAGGCCGTCATCGGTATCGTTGTTATAATTGTCCAAATCCAATCGAGCCGTCCGTTCATATAATTCAACGGCTTTATCTTCATAATGCAAATCCGCAGCAAGTACGGAATGAATTGCGGCAGATAAGCTGGATTCATGAACGGTTAATGGTTCATAGAAATCATAGTTGGCTTTTTTCTGCTCTGGTGTGTAATCATCAATAAAGTCCCAAATTCCCTGAAGGACATCACCTTGCTTGATATATGGTGAACGGAGGATCTTATCCCATGACCAGTGCTGGTTGATCGGCAATTGATCGGCAGGAATAGCCGAAACCGGTTGAATATCTTTATCAAGAAAGCCATCATGTTGCACAAAGATATTCAATTTTTTGTCATAAGGCAGATACATTCTGTCCACAATATCCTGCCAGTGTTTCTTTTCCTCATCGGTCACCGCTAATTTTTCGGCTTGTTCCGGCGAAACCTTTTTTAAGATTTCCAACGTATATTTCAGTGTCCATTGAGCCAAAATGTTGGTATACCAATTATTATCAACGTTATTTTCATACTCATCCGGTCCGGTGACACCATGAATCATGTATTGCTGTTTTCGTTGGCTGAAGTGAACCCGATCAGCCCAGAATTTAGAAATTTCGGTCAATACCTTGGATCCCTCATTCAACACGTAAGACTCGTCACCGGTATAACGTGTGTAATTGTAAATCGCAAAGGCAATGTCGCCATTTCGATGAATTTCTTCAAAGGTAATTTCCCACTCATTATGACATTCAATACCATCGAAGGTCACCATTGGGAATAAGGCACCTTTAAGTCCCTGTTGTTTGGCATTATGGTAGGCACCATCCAGTTGTTTATAGCGATACATCAACAGATTTCGTGTCACTTTTGGATCCGTAATCCCAAGGTAAACCGGAACTGCAAAAGCTTCCGTATCCCAATATGTGGCACCACCGTACTTCTCGCCGGTAAATCCCTTTGGTCCGATATTTAAACGGGCATCTTCACCATAATAGGTTGAGAACAGTTCAAACATATTAAACCGGATACCCTGCTGTGCGGCAGTATCACCGTCAATTTCGATATCAGATTTATTCCAACGTTCTTCCCAAATTTTGGCATGGGCATCAAATAAATCTTCATATGTTTTTTCGGCAACCCGATCACTCAATTGATGCATGGCAGCAATCAGGTCATCGTTTGTTTGATAGTCCCGTGAAGTCGTTACAATAACGCGTTTTTCCAACTTGGCACTTTGGTCCGGTGCCAGTTCACCCGTAAATTCGTTAACAACTTCCTTATCGTTGGGTTGTGCCACGGAAACCGTCTTTAAATCGGAAACATGACGCATTTCCATTGCAGATGTGAATTGTGGTGTCCCAAACGGATTTGGTGTGGTTTGTGCAATCACATTTCCGGAATCCGGTTTCTGTTCGGTAGAAACCACGTTCCAGAATCGCTCGTCATAGTTTGCGTCTTCGTTCTTAACATCGGCATCAATCGCAGAATCCACCGTAACAGTTGCTTTTGTTGTGCCAACATTCTTTAACGTCAGCCTTTGAACGGATAATTCCTGTTGTGCCACACTTAGAAAACGCTCGAACGTAACGGCAACTTTAGCATCACCTTTTGTAACTGTGAACGAACGTGTCAGAATAGAATGCTGCATGTCCAGATCTAATTTAAAATCGCTAAATTGGTCTTTTGCCAAATCAATTTTGTCACCATTGATTTTAACATTCATCTTAATGAAATTAACTGCGTTGACAACTTTTCCAAAATAGTCCGGATAACCGTTCTTCCACCAGCCGACCCGGGTTTTGTCAGGATACCAGACACCACCCAAGTACAAGCCGGCCAAACTATCGCCGCTATAGTCCTCTTCAAAGAATCCCCGCATCCCCATATAACCGTTTCCAAGACTGGTCATTGACTCTTGAAGGCGTTTATTATCGGGATTAAACTCATTCGTTACAATGTGCCAAGGTTGAACGTCAAAAATTCTCTTCATTTGTATGAATCCTTTCTTAATTAAGCTTTATAAGTTTCTTTAATTAAACCGACTGATAATGCCCCAATTGCCATAACTACTCCGGCAAATAAGAACATGTTTTCCTGTGCGTTTCCAAGTAACGGGAATAATCCAAAGCTGGCAAGTGAAGCAACAATCTGTGGTAAACAAATTGAACCGTTAAACAAGCCAAGATAAGTGCCCATGTGTTCACCGGACAACGCGTTGGTAATCATAGTTAATGGATAAGTGTTCATTGCTGCCCAAGCCATTCCAACCAAGACAAACGAAACGATTAATGCGGATTGCGAATGGATAAAGAAGACGGACAAGAAACCGACGGCACCCAGACCAAGACTGAGTGCATAACCCAATTTATGATGATTATTGGGTACTTTGGCCAAAACATATGACCAAACAACGGCAGCAATTGACTGAACGGCAGCCAGAACACCATACCAGTTACCAGCAGCCTGATAGCCGGTTGATGCAGCGTTGGTTGTGTTCCAAACGTTGTGGGCAATCGCACCGGCCGCGTAAGTCCATAAGTACTGGAAAGCAACCCAGCAGAAGAATTGAACCAGTGTCACGGTCCAAAAAACCTTTGGTGCTTTCTTCAAAAGTGCAAACCAGTTACCACCGGTTGTGTTGGCTTCTTCAGAAATACCATGATACTTGGCATAGGTTTTAGGATCATACTCGTGAACCTTAAAAATCGTTAGTAAACTCGTCAATAACAGGATAACCGCACCAACATAGAATGAAATGACAACTGATTGTGGCACAACACCCTTTTTAGCGGTATTGGCAATACCGAATGCGGTAAACAGGAATGGGAAAATTGCGGCGATAACCGCACCACCATTTGATAAGAAGCTTTGAATACCATATGCGTAACTCTTCTGATCATCATTTACCATATCACCCACCATCATCTTAAATGGCTGCATGGCAATGTTTGACGAAACATCTAAAAGAGCAACTGTAACGGCCCCGAATAATAAGGCAGTAATTGACGCATATCCGAATCCAAAACTACCGGAATTAGGGAGCAGACACATCACAATAATCGCGATTAACGTGCCTAAGGCCAAATATGGCAAGCGACGTCCACCCAATCTCGGTGCCCAGGTTCTGTCTGAATAATACCCGATAATTGGCTGAACAATTAACCCGGCCAGTGGCGGTAAAATGAAAAACCAGCCAAGTTTATTTGGATCCGCACCAATTGTTTGAAAAATTCGGCTCATTTGAGAGCTTTGCAGCGTAAAGGCCATCTGAACGCCCAAGAAACCAAAATTGATCATCCAAATGGTACTGGCAGGAAGTTTGGGTAACCCAGACTTCTTAGTTGCAGCTTCTGCACTTCGTTCCTCCATGATTTGTTCCTCCAAGTCTTAATCTTAAAAATCAATAATTGCTTTAACGATGATATTATGACATCGTTTTCGACTTAATGCAACCGGTTGCACACTTATTTTTAATGATAATAACGTTTTCATGCTGTTATTAAGCGAATGGTAGCGATTAATAAAGATTGTGAAAGATTTTTTCATACCGCTTTCAAAATTCGAGTGAATGGCGAAGTAAAAACACTAAAATAATCATATACGGCGTGTATTACCCGCTTAGAAAAAAATTTACAAAAAAAGTTTTACCCATTTTTTTCACCTATTTTTCCAGTTTGGTCTAGACCCAAAAGGTTTTAATGAAAATAAGTCTCGATCAAGTTGAGCCTATTTTCATTTACATCTTAAAAAATTGTGTTATATTGAATCATGATTCACAAGGGAATCATTTGAGGATTAAATTAAAGGTGGTGACAATTAATGTTACTTGGAAGTATTGAAGCTGGTGGTACTAAATTTGTTTGTGCCGTTGGAAATGAAGATTACCGAATTATCGACAGTGTGCACATCAAAACAACAACACCAGAGGAGACCTTACAAAAAACCGTCGACTACTTTAAACAGTTTAAAGACTTACAAGCAATCGCAGTTTCATCGTTCGGCCCCATTGAACTTCGTAAAAATTCACCAAAGTATGGTTACATTACCAACACACCTAAACCGGGATGGGCCAATACCGATTTTGTTGGCCGGTTAAAGGAAGATTTCGATCTCCCGATTTCCTGGACAACTGATGTTAACGGTTCTGCATATGGCGAGTACGTCATGGCAACACTTTTTAACGAAAAGATTGAGTCATTGGTTTACTTTACGATTGGAACTGGTGTTGGTGCCGGTGAAATTGTTAACGGCCATTTCATTGGTGACATTGGTCATCCTGAAGTTGGTCACGTTCGCTTGAAACGTCATCCAGACGACATGGACTTCAAGGGGATTTGTCCATATCACGGGGATTGTCTAGAAGGTTTGGTCAGTGGGCCGACTTTCGAAGCACGGACCGGTAAAAAGGGACAGGATATTCCACTTACCGATCACGTCTGGGACATCATGGCTTTCTACGTTGCTCAAGCTGCTATTCAAGAAACACTGTTATTCCGGCCAGCTAAAATTGTATTTGGTGGCGGTGTTGTCAGTGAACCCTTCCTGAAGAAAGTCCGGGCACAGTTCAAAGACCTATTGAATGACTACGTTGATGTTGGCGATTTAGACAAATATATCGTCATGCCATTGGTTAAAAACAACGGTTCCGCAACTGTTGGCGACTTCGCTTTAGCAGTTGAAGAATTGAACAAATAATTTTTTTACTGGAAAACACAAACGTTTGTGTTAACGCTTTATATTTAAAGGAGATTATATTTCATGAAAGCACTTGTATTTACTGATGTTAAAAAAATGGAAATCGAAGATATTGATACCCCAAAGGTAAAACCTAACGAAGTTCGTATCAATACCGCATACGCAGGTATCTGTGGAACCGACCATGCTTTGTACAACGGCCTTCCAGGATCTGCCGATGCCGTTCCTCCAATTGTTTTCGGTCACGAAAACTCAGGAATTGTCGCTGAAGTTGGTGCCGATGTCACCAATGTTAAAGTTGGCGACCGAGTAACTGTTGACCCTAACATTTACTGTGGTCAATGCTTCTACTGCCATACCGACCGTCCCGAACTCTGTGAGAACCTATCAGCCGTTGGTGTTACCCGAAATGGTGGTTTGGAGAAGTCATTCACTGCTCCAGCAACTGTTGTTTACCCAATTCCTGATGATGTTTCGTTAAAAGCTGCCGCTACGGTTGAACCAATTTCATGTGCCGTTCATGGTATCAAATTACTTCACCTCACACCTTATCAACGTGCCTTGGTTATTGGTGACGGCTTCATGGGTCAATTATTTGCTCAAATTCTTCAAGCATATGGTGTTCACCAAGTTGACCTTGCCGGAATCGTTGACGAAAAGTTAAAGCGTAACAAAGAACAATTCGGTGTTAAGAACACTTATAACACAACTCGTGATGCCATTCCTGCAAACTACGACGTTGTTATTGAAGCCGTTGGTTTACCACAAACTCAGGAACAAGCCGTTGAAGCAACCCGTAAAGGTGCCCAAGTATTGATGTTCGGTGTTGGTAAGCCTGACGCTCACTTTGAAATGAACACTTACGAAGTTTACCAAAAACAATTAACTATCCAAGGATCATTCATCAACCCTAACTCATTTGAAGACTCAATTGCGTTACTTCAAAGCGGTAAGTTGGATGTTGAATCATTAATCACCGATGAATTATCTCTTGACCAAGTCGAAGGCGTTCTTCAAGGTAAGACTAAAGTTGCCTCAAAAGCTGTCGTTAAAGTAGGTGACTAGTTACCCATGCAAAACAACGAGGAGGCTGAGATGAACGATTCTCAAGTATTAAATGGCCGAACGATATCGATGACCACATCGATTATTTACTTCGTCATTTCCTTAGTAATTAACTCTGCCGGAAACGTTCTGACACTTGTTACCAGCGCAAAAATCCACCCCTCCTATTTAGGATCGGCCTATTGGACAGCCGCCGAAGCCAACTTAAGTGTTGCCTTTGGGTGGAACCTGTTCTGGGCATTCCTGATTTTAGGAGTTGTCATTACAATTCTAAATGCCATTCTGGTTGGTCATTGGAGCTGGCGACGGGCTCTTGGAAATTTAATCTTCATGGTTCCCTTCTCCGCATTGATTCAAATCTTTGAAGATTTCTTTATTGGTAAATACTCATTCTTCAAAGGGCTTCCGGACGCTAATTCAACCGGAATGATTATCTTCTACATTCTGCTTAACTTCTTTGGCGTTGCGCTCATCGGAACAGCGATTTCAATCTATCAACGGGTCAATTTAGTCTTGCACCCTGCTGATGATTTAATGCAGATTCTACGTTTCAAATATTTTAAGGGAAATGCCAATGTTGCAATGTGGGCTTCTTATATTCCGCCTACAATTATGGCAATTATCGCCTTCATCATTACCAAACAATTCACAAACTTTGGTATCGGAACCATTTTTGCATTCCTATTCCAGGGTGGTATCACCGGAATCGCGGATACAAGAGTCTTTCCAAGCTTGAAACATCAGGCACTGGATGTCGGAAAATCAGAAGAATAAGTGAACGTTGATTTGAAAGGAAGCTTATCATGGCTATCAAAGATGATATTACAGGAATTCAACACGTTGGAATTCCTTCAAAAGATTTAGATAAAACAATTGCTTTTTATGAATCACTTGGTTTCGACCAGGCCGGTTTGTTCCACAACGGTGAAAATCGTTGTGCGTTCATGAGATTTGGCAACCTGACCATCGAAACATGGGAAGGCGATCCGGTGGCAATGAAGGCCGGCGCTATTAACCACATTTCATTGAATACGCCGGATGTTGAAAAAGCCTTTGCCGATGCCAAAGCACAAGGTTTGGACTTGGTTGATCATGAAATTCAATCCATTCCTTCCTTCTGGGAAAAGGGCATTCGTTATTTCAATATTCTTGGACCAAATCAAGAAACCATCGAATTTTGTCAAATTCTGTAAATAAAAGAATATTTTGAGCAATAAGCGTTTAATTTGATGATAATATTAAGTTAAGCGCTTATGTTTTCAGAGGAGGAAATTATAGTGGCACATATTTCATTTGACAGTTCAAAATTATCAAAATTCGTCCATGACAACGAGTTGGGCGAAATGCAGGCTATGGTCACCGCTGCTGATGCCGAGGTTCGTCAAGGCACCGGTGCCGGTAGTGATTTTCGGGATTGGTTAACCCTGCCCAAAGACTATGACAAAGCCGAATTTGCCCGTATCAAACAGGCAGCTAAAAAGATTCAGGGCGACTCCAAGGTTTTAGTTGTCATCGGAATTGGTGGTTCCTATCTGGGAGCCAAGATGGCCGTTGATTTTCTCAACGATACCTTCTTCAACTACCTGCCCGACGACCAGCGTGAATTCCCTCAGGTCTTCTTTGCCGGTAATTCACTCAGCCCATCGTACGTCTATGACCTGCTTCATCTCATTGGCGACCGGGACTTCTCCGTTAACGTTATTTCCAAGTCCGGTACCACCACGGAACCTTCCATTGCCTTTCGAATCTTCAAGGATAAGCTGATTCAAAAGTATGGTGCCGAAGGGGCCAAGGAACGAATTTATGCGACAACGGATAAAGCTCATGGCGCTTTGCGCCAAGAAGCCGATGCCAACGGTTATGAAACCTTCATCATCCCTGATGGTGTCGGTGGCCGTTACTCCGTACTAACACCGGTCGGCCTCCTGCCAATCGCCGTTTCCGGTGCCAGCATCGATGACCTGATGAAGGGCGCCGCTGACGCTGCCGACGCTTATACCGATCCGGATTTGACCAAGAACGAAGCCTATCAGTACGCTGCCTACCGGAATATTTTATACCGCAAGGGCTTCACAACCGAATTGCTGGAAAACTATGAACCCAACATGCAGTACCTGGCTGAATGGTGGAAGCAATTAATGGGTGAATCCGAAGGTAAGGATCAAAAAGGGATCTACCCTTCATCCGCCAACTTCACGACTGATCTGCATTCCTTAGGCCAATACATCCAGGAAGGTCTGCGAAACTTAATGGAGACCGTTGTTAAGGTTGATCATCCCAACCACGATGAGGATATTCCCAAGGAAGCGGATAACCTGGACGGCTTGAAGTATTTGGAAGGCCGAACCATGGACTTTGCCAATACCAAAGCTTTTGAAGGCGTGGTCCTGGCCCATACCGACGGTAACGTTCCGAATATGAGTGTTCACATTCCGGACCAAACCCCTTACACCCTGGGATACTTGATCTACTTCTTCGAAATTGCCGTTTCAATTTCCGGCTACTTGAATGGCATCAACCCATTCAATCAACCCGGCGTTGAGGCTTACAAGACCAACATGTTTGCTTTGTTGGGCAAGCCCGGTTACGAAAAATTAGGTAAGGAATTAAATGATCGTCTCTAATTAAACATGACTAAAAATGGTAGTTAAGACAAACGTCCCTTTTGTCTTGACTGCCATTTTTTGTACTTTATTTTTATTGGCGTTCCAAGTAAAATCGAATCCCCCTGGTAATCAGGACCCTGGATAAAATTCCCAGGGCAATTGCAGCCAACAGGAACTTCGGCATCAATAAACTAACACCTATGTAAACAATGCTGATGGCAACCATCACTTTAACCGAGCGAAACTCTTCTACATCGTGTTCGATTATCCTTTGGCCATCATGACGATTCTGCTCAATGACCAGATGAAAAAGCCATAACTGTGAAACATTCACAATAAACATCAGAATGGCAAAACCAATTGCACTTTCACTGGAGATAAAGCTGCTGCTCAGCCAGGTTGTCGCAAATGGGATCAGACAAATCGGACACAGGTAATAGATATTGGCAACCATGATTTTGAAAGTCGTTGTTTTTAACGTTGTAAACAATTCTTGATGCAGTACCCAATACTGGGCAACCACACCGAAACTAATCAGGTAGGATAATAGCTGCATCATCAGACGCTGAATTTCATAGTCGGAAATATTTGCCATGGGCGCTTTAATATCCAGCACCATAATGGTTAAAACAACCGCAAACACCCCGTCAGAGATTGCTTCCATTCTGGATTTGGAATTTCTAAACATGTCGATCATCACCTATCCGATTCCAGTCAATTGGCTGTCTGTGGGTGCCATCCGGATTAATCAGTAAGGCCCCTAAGTTTTCCTTTTTTAATCCGGACTTAAATTGCGTTTCTGCTCTACCAATCTGGTCAAAAATCTTTTTTTCCTGTACTTCCACAAACTGATCATCAAAGAAAATCCGACTGGCGATTCCGGTTGATTTAATAATCGGAGACGGTCCTTCAATAGCATTGTAAACATCGAGAAGCGTCATCCGATTAATATCATAGGAGAGAGAAAAGCCACCGCCCTTTCCAGCCTCAGAGCTAATCAGACCGCCTACCACCATTTGGTGCAACACCTTTTTTAGATACGAATCCGAAACACCCAACCGATTACTGATGACAACACTTCTTAACGGCATATGATCCTTGCTTAACGCTAACATTAATAAAATACAGACTGCCTGCTCAAAACTACTTTTTAATTTCAAAATGACTATTGTCCCTTCCTGACGATTTACTAACTATAGACATTTTCTATCTATAGATGTATATTATCGATGTATCCACTTAAAATCAAGTTTAAAGAATCATTCATCATACTAAGAGAAGGTGAACCCGTTGTTTAAAATTAAAAGTCATATTCACTTATCCGACGTCGGGCAGGACGCCAAAATCAGATTGGGTAATCTAGTCGATAAATTTCAAAATGCCGGCTGGATACATTTTCAAGAGCTTCAAAAACGATTACCCAGCATGGATCCCCGCCTACTTTACTTTGTCGTTTCACAAAAAGTTGATATCCATACAGTCCCCTCGCTTAACGAACCAGTTGTACTCCAATCATTCATCACGGATGCAAACCGATTTAAAATAACCCGTTTGGTTGAAATCCGTGATGCTGCAAAGAAATTGATTGCCAGCCAAATTGAAGATGCCTTTGTTGTTAATAAGCTAACCGGGAAAATTGCCAGACTGCCGGAAAACTACCCCATTCACTTAATGGTAGACGATCTCAAGAAACTAACTTTTCACCGTGATAAGATCGATGTGCCGGCAGGCGGACACCAAACCGAGTCAAACTTCCGGGTGCTGCCACGAGATGTCGATAATTATGGGCATATGAATAATGCCCGATATTTGGATCTCATTGCCGAGCATCCTGATCGCATCAGGGAAGTCTCCATCAATTATCTTCATCCGGCAAAATTGGGCATGGAGCTTGAGTACCTTCGAACACAAGTGGACCAGTCCGTCTTTTATACCGTTCGTAATGGCAAACAGATCATGTCCAAAATTAAATTAGCCCTTAAATAACCAAAAACACGCTGTCGGTTGCCTAAAGCAATCACAGCGTGTTTCTTTGACTAAGTCCGTTGCTTTCTTCTTAATACAATACCCAGTAAGATAATCGCGGTCAAAATTAGTCCCAGTGAAAAGGCATAGGCATAATGCATGCCAAATACAAACCAGTCGGGATGCATATCTGGATAAGTGGTCATCCGTTGGCCGGCTTTCAAGCTTATGCCATGATAAAGTAACGATGTTGCCAGTGCCAGTCCCATTGACATGCCAAGATTTCGACCTAATGCCGCAATTGATCCGGCAATGCCTTGAAATTCCGGTGCCGCATTTCCCATAATCATCGGATTATTCTGAAAAGCACCATTTGCACACCCGAAGAGTGCCAGTCCGACCACCAACCAGAGGATTGACCATTGTGGCGTCACTAAAATAAAGATGATCTCCGGTACAATGAAAATAAACAAGGCAAAAAAGGAGACTTTTTCCGCACCAATATGGTCGGAAATTGCTCCACCGGTTGGCGCACTGACAATGTTAACAATTGGCACGGCCATTAAAATCAATCCCGCAATGCCGGAGGACAGCAACAAGCGATCCTGCAAATAAAACGGCATAATAACGTTATTAAAATAACCGCACATGTAGACCAACATCGCTGATAAAATACCAAAACTAAACCCCAGGTTATGAAAAATGCTAAGATTAATAAGCGGTTCTTTCTGATGCCGTTCAATCAGAATAAAGATTACCAGAAAAATCACTGTTAAACTCATCAGGCCGATAATCTTCCAGTGACCGAACCCAATCATTTGTCCAAGAAAGATCATGACAAAAAAGCTGAGAATCATGCCGGCATACGATAAGAATCCCGGCACATCTATCTTGGGACGTCCGTGAACCGGCTTTGACCGTGGAAAGAAATGATGTCCCAAGAAAAACGCGATAATGCCAATCGGAACGTTGACAAAAAAGATATAGTGCCAATTGGCAAAACTAAGAATCAAACCGCCAACACCGGGGCCGGCAATATTACCAACCTGTACAAACGAACTGTTAACGCCCAGCGCCAGCCCATGACGGCTTAAAGGAAAAATATCGGTAATGATACCAAAATTGGTCGACATCGTCATTGACGCACCAAGTGCTTGTAACGCCCGTGATGCAAGAATAGTTGGCAGGTTAACGCTCAATCCACAGGCCAGCGACCCCAATACAAAGATAATCGTTCCGATTTGAAAAATCCGAATTCGTCCTACCTGGTCTGATAACTTACCAAAGAAGATCAGCAGGACACATATCAATACCAAATAAACCGATACGATCCACTCAGCTTGATTGTTGGGTACCCGCAAATCCCGAGACATTTTTGGGACCGCAATGTTAACAATGCTGGCATCAATCGTTGACATAAAGGACACAATTGAGGTCGACATTAATAAAACCCATTGATTCTGACGCTGCACAAAATCTCCTCCGATCTGATTCATTCAATAAATGATAAGAGCGGTTGAGACAACATCCTCTTTGCCCAGCCTCTCTTTGTTTAACGTTGACTAGTATTTAATTTAAAGACAGGATCAACGAATCCGCTTAGTCCCCCATTTACCACGACGATGCTTTAGATGCTATGTTCCACGATTGTGTGTTTCACACGGGCTTCGATCTGATTTTCAAATAGCAGTTGAACCGCAGCCTGCCCCATTTCTTTTGGATGCAGGTCAACGGAATGAAAGTGTTGATCCGTCAACTCATTGGGTAACGAGTTATTATAACCGACAACCTCAATTTCTTTATCCGGATGAAGCGTTTTAAATCGATGGTAGATCTTCAAACCCGTATAGTCATCAGTCGCAACAACGCCGTCCATTTGCGGATTTTCCTTAATTAACCGATCCAATTGATGCTCATCTTCATCGGGAACCGCAAAAATAACCGGTTTGCGATTGGTTTGCGACATTTCGCGAAGATACCCTTCCCGTCTATCCAATTCATAGGGCCAGCCATTGGGTGATTCCGCAAAGATCGGGTTGGAAACATGGTATCGTTCCATTAGAAAACGGGTACCGTCCGCACCGGCTTTGACATTATTATTGTCGACATAAAGCCATTTTTGACCTGCCGCAGGCTTACCAATTGTCACAAAGGTTACCGGTTGTTTGCGTAACAGTTCAATAACCGGATCATTGATATGTGAATAGAGTAGGATGAACCGTTTAATCTGGGCTCTGGTGATCATTGATTTAACATTTTCAAGAACCTGTTCCGTTGAATTTCCGATCGCAACAGACAGGACATAATTTTTAGATGTCAGTTCTTCATTGATTCCCCGCAGCAGGCCGACATAGAAAATGTTATCAACCACCCGATTATTCACCGGAAAGACAACCCCCACCGCATTGGCTTCCTGATTTGTTAAATTTCTGGCATTATAGTTTGGCTGATAGCCAAGTTCCTGTGCCATTTTTTTGACGCGTTTTCGAGTATGAATACTAATTCTTTGATTATCATTAAGTGCCCGAGAGACGGTGGAAACTGATAATCCCATCTTCTTGGCAATATCACGAATGGTTGCCATAACTATCTTCCTATCTACATTAATTTGTATACTATATTTCTAAATTGCGAACGTGTTAAGATTTCGTTTCTTTTATTAATATTCGAACATACGACTAGATTTTGCAAGTGTTGTGTGATAATTTCATCTATATGAGGTGATTACGAATATGAAAACAAGCAAATCATTAGCTGTGATTCTGATAACAACCGCAGGATTAGGACTTGTCCTGGCAGGTTGCGGCAAATCTTCCAACAAAGGCTCAAATCCAACAAGTAAAACCAGCATGCAAAACCCGACTAAGGATAAAACTGCTAAGGAAGCATTAACTTCCAACGATAATCTTTGGTATATGAACGGCTCAATTAATTATAAGAGTAAAACCGGTATTGACGCTTATAAATTTGATAAGGCTCACAATACCGTTACAATTTACAGCGTCGGTAAGATGTACAAAACCTATGACGATGCTAAAAAAGCAAATGACTTGGATAAACAAGGAACACTGAAATATTCCTTTAAGAATGATTCCGCAGAAAATCCGGTTATTTATATGAAGGGAAAGCTTTCGGATATCCCAATGGATCAAACCGTTTCTGTTAAGGGAAAGGTTTCCGGAAAGTATCACGCATCTGATTTGAAGGTTTCCGGTTTTAAAGTTGTCCGCAATCTGGATAACGATGACGCTAAACAAGTCTTGGTAACACCGGGTCATTAAACGGCACCGTTTATATTTAATAAAGGAGGTTGGGATAGCATTGTCCCAATCTTCTTTGCTTTTATCCTTAGAAATCCCCTGCCTAAAAGCTGTTCTTGGTCAAAAGCCAACCAACTGATGGTTTATTCTTAAAAGCTGTTACAAAAAAGGCACTACCAACAAGATATGACCTCAATTGTCAACGTCAATATCCCCAAGTAGTGACTTCTATTTTAGTATCATGTTCTATTCGAAGCTAGGCCAAAGAATCCCAAGCCGGCAGTTCAACCGGCGCTGTCTCAAGTATTGCTTGTTGTGCTTTTGTTAAGTACTTCTTGTGGACAACAACTTCATATACATAATCATTCATCCAGCTATCGGCCATTGTAAAGTATCCTTTTTCACCATTCTTATCGCCCCAGGAATTCTCAACCTTCCATTTAGTCGGTTGATCCTGTTCATCCAAATCAACGCCCGTCAGCGTCATCGCATGTGATACAGCTGCCTGGTGATAAGCCATTCTCTTGGCTTTATCCATTTCCAGGTTCACATCAAATAATTCGGAATAACGGTATAGGTGACTATCCAGATAACCCTTCTTACGATCCATCTGTTCCAAAACGTCGTTGCCGAACCAAACGGCTTCACCATCTTTTAGTTGGGCAATGGCTGTTTGCTTTAAAACGGCCATTGGCAGATTCAAAAATTGAATCTGCTTGCCACCTGCGACATTGTCCTGGCTTGGCAGTGAATATAATCGATCAAAATCCTTATCCGGCGAATTGGAAATGACCACGTAATCGTCCAGATCAACCCCGAAATATTGATCATAAAATTGTTGTGGCGTTAATCCCGAAATTTTATGATAGGCTTTGTCATCATCCCTATAAGAAAAGTTGACCGTGGTTGGCGGTTCACCGAATGAGTACGCTGCTATTCGATAAACTTCGCTTAACATTTTCTGACGGGCAGCAGCAACTTCATCATCGGATTTACCGGCATTCACCAAATCGCGAAGTACCATTCCGTCAATCCGTAACTTACGATCCATAACGGCATCGAACGCACCGGTATTCTCAACGTTACTGGTTTCGGGATAGGCGCTTACCGGCACAACCCCGTACTTTTGAACCAATGCAGCTGCCATCGCCCATTGACCGCCGTCTTCACCGGGCATCCCCAAATAAAAGGCAACTTCGCGGTCATTTGTCGGCCGATCAGCAGTCGCAATCATCCGGCTATAATAAATATTGGCCCGTTCGATTTTATCCCAAAAGAATAAGTACTTTTGAGACAGGTTAAAGTCCTTAATTTTGTACTTTTTAGCAAAACCGTGTCTCAGTGTATTCACTAATGAAAACAACCAACAACGTCCGCTCTGCTTTTGATTGGTAACCGATCCAGTCTGCAAATCAACTGAAAATACCGGATCCAGCCGTACTTGGGCATCCGGATCCTGGGCGGCCTGATTAATGCCGTTTTGTGTGATCACCCGAGAGAGTATGTCGCTTTTAGGTGCCTTTACAAAATCTTCATGCAGCTGGGCAAAGTCTGCTTTCCCCAGTGAATCGTCAATTTCAGCCATTAATAAAGCCTCCTGTAAAAAATTTGAATTGTTAATATTGTAGTGCTTTTACGCCAATTCGGCAATTAAGCACATAAATGGTTATTTAAGACACCCTATCGAAAAAATCGGCAACCTCTTACGGTTACCGATTTATGAAACTCAACTATGAATTCTCTTTCGTAAAAACGGTGTAACAGCGAGGGCGATGACCGCACCAACCAATCCTTGAATGGTGTTGGTAAACATTCCTAAGAAGCCAGCAGAAAAGGTATATAAGATACTGTCAGCGAAGAAGTAGCCGATCACCATAACGACGGCCGCAACCAAAACGGCAATCACATCAACGACCTTTTTTGTACTGCGGTTCTTAATCCAACCGGCAATCAGTCCTTCAAGACCGTGAACAATAAATGAAAAAATAGCATAATTACTATATCCGGAAAGAATATCCAATAAAAAGCCGCTCAACGCGCCAACTGTTCCGCCCACTTTAGGGCCCAAGAGTAAGGCGCTGATTAAAATCCCGCCATCACATAAATTAATGTTTCCGTGGGTTCCGGGAATCGGAATCGGCGGAATCCCCATACTGACTGCCAGAGTGACTGCGACAAACATCGCCGTTAAAATGACTGTCCTAAACTGCGTTCGTTGACCAACACTTTTATTATCCATTATTTTGACTCCCTTCTAAAAGATAATCTTTGGTGTTCTCCTCGGTAAAATCATACCGGGCACGTTCTCCGCCAATCAATTTTGGCCTTGATGACAAGCATACCACATTGGCTGCTCCGACTTTTCTGTGAGCCATCCGTACCGGGATCTGAACAAACTTCACGTGCATGCCGATTTCGGTTCCACCAATATCAATGCCGCCAAAAGCAGTAATGTGTTCTACTTCAACCGGATCGGTCATTCGTTGATAAGCAGCTACTTGTGTCCCACCGCCCGCGTGAATGGCCGGCACAACGGAGACAACCTCCAAGCGATGCTGTTCGGCCACGTCACGTTCAACTAATAATGCCCGATTAATGTGTTCACATCCTTGGATGGCCATGTGAATACCACGGGGTAAAAGGAATTCCTCCAATGTTTCCACGACCGCTTTGCCAACATCCAAGCGTGAATTGGTGCCTTTCCAGTCACCGCTGATTTCACTGGTACTGCAGCCGACAACAAAAATACCATTTTTAGGAAACGTTACTTTGTCAAAGTATTCAGTTAGTACGTCACTTAAATTATGTTTGATCGTTGTCAATGCCATTTTTAGAGTTCCCCTCTCTTCTGCCCCAATGTGAACTTGGTCACATCATTCAAAGTCTTTGTTAAATCCAGTCCATATTTGCGCCTGTCGACATTCAGCTTGGCTGTTTGGGCCACGGCTTCATATGTGCCAAAGACCGAACGTTGGACAGCACTTTCAAATCCAACACCAAAGTTAAGGTAGCCGCTCAATAAAGCAGAGAATAGATCACCAGTCCCGTAAAAGTGGCCTGACACAAAAGGTGAGCCATTCCATGCCAGCTTACCATTGTGGCTGAAACACGATCCCATCCCAGCATCCCTGCGAATACCGGTCACCACAACCCGGATAGGATGAACAACGGTCTTTTTAAAAACAGCCAATGCCGATAAAATGTCTCGATCACTGGAATCCGGTGTTAACCGTGTCCCGGTCAAAAGTCCCAGTTCCGTGGCATTAGGCGTGATGACAGTCGCCGTTTCGATCAGTCCCCTTATGGCGTCAAGATAATGATCATCAAAACCGTCATACATCGTTCCCCGGTCTCCAAGGACAGGGTCGATCACAACGTGGTTCATTTTCGATGTCCGCAAAAGGGTTGTCAGTAAATCAACCGTTGCCGAGCTACCAACGTATCCCACCAGGGCAGCCTTCAGATTCAAATCCGGGATTGTCTGCCAGTGTTTCACCGTTTGCTCAATCCAGTCATCGGATTTCGAAACAACGGGTTTGCCAAAGCCTTCAGTCTGAGTGGAAAGCACCTCCGTGGGAATCGCTGCTGTTTGAATTCCAAATCCTGAAAGCACTGAGATTGCTGCCGTCATTGACATCCTCCCAACCGCAGAGAAATCTTCAGCTACTAAAATACTTGATTCAGAAATCATCATCAGCCCCCATTTATTATTTCTGACGCTTATTGTACCGCAAAAAACTTAGAAATTAATATTTCACACAGAAAATGTCATATTTTCTCACGAAAAGTAGATTCATTATACCAAGTTTTCGGAGAAAGTGAGAGAATTAATTCATCATTTAATTTTTAAGGATAAAAATATATCGTCAGGGGGGCATTTGTTTCATGACTTTTTCAACAAAAAACAGTCTGACTACTTTATTGCAAACATTTATTATGGGCTCGATTGACGCGTACACATTTCAAAACTTTGACGGGTCGTTCGTCAGTGCCCAAACCGGAAATTTGGTGGTGTTCGCATACGAACTTGCTTCAAAAGGTTGGCATACCGCTTATATCCGAGTACCAGTGTTAATCGGCTTTTTGCTGGGTGCCTTTATTTCCCAAGCCTGCAAGCATTTAAAATTAAGTACGGATCGCCGCTTCTCAATCTTTTTATTATTAAGTGTTATCTTTTTGGGGCTGTTTTACGGATCGATGTTCACCTCAATCAATGAATTAAACATGCTTTTTACCCTGGGATTATTTTCGGGGTACGAACTGACTGTTTTTAATAAGATCGGTGGAACCAGCGTTAATAATGCGATTATGACCGGCAACCTAAAAAACTTTTCAAACAACGTTTACGAAGCACTATTTAGCCGTGATCATGCGGCGTTGATTAAAGCGGGGCAATTTCTAAGCGGTATCTGTATGTTTATATTAGGCATTCTATTCAGTACGTATGCTTTAAAAGCCAACGGTACAAACGTATTCCTGTGTGCTCTGGTTATTAATATCATATTATTAATTATCGTCACTATTATAAAAGAAAAGAAGCCTCAACAAGATTAGGATTCTTTTAGGACAAACGTCATTCCTACCGATAGGCACATGCCAAACGCCTAAATAACCGTATGTTGGATATATTCCATATCTAAAAATCTGAAAACGTGGCTGTGCCTTCTTCTGCATCAATCACAGCCTGGGCTCCCAAAGGCGTTGTCATCATCGGAGTTGTATGACAAGAATCATAATCATAAATGATAGGAAGCCGCTGATTATTTAATACTTCCAGCAAAATATCAATTGGCCGACGCTGAGTACCAAGATCATCGAACAAAGCATGTTTTCCAAGAATAACGCCACGAACCTTATCAAAAGCGCCAGCGTCGCGAATCATCGCAAAGTTCTTTTCAACAGTTGCCGCATCTTTCTCGGCATCTTCAATAAATAACAAATCTCCGGAAACCAATTTTGGGAAATACTTCGACGCTAAAATCCCATAAATAGTGTTCAAATTACCACCTATGAGTCGACCGGATAGCCGCGTCTCGCCAATTGAGCGCCATTGATTGGGATGTTGCTTTTTAGGTCGTTCAAAATCATTCCAGTTAATTGCTTCGTCGTCCCAATACCCGGGTGCTTTAACGGTCACAGTCTCCCCTGGACGTGTCCGGATTATTTTTTCAAAATCTGTCCAAGTCTCATCCACAAAAGGCGGCCATTCACCAAATGATGCTACCAACGCCGGTCCATACAACGTCCGACAATTGGGAGCCTGCGTTCGAACCGCAAGCAACAATGCGGTTGCGTCTGAATATCCGACAACCGTTTTGGGATGTTCATTAAGATACTCATAATCCAGATAAGGCAAAACAGCATTGGTGTTTGTTCCGCCAATTGTTGCCATGATAATGTCTACCTCATCATTGTGGATCAACTGATTGACCTCAATCGCCCGATCAAGGATACTGCCGGAACGATAATAATCCCTTTTACCGGATAACGATCCGGCTACCAAACGAATGCCCTTGGTTTTTAAAAATGCCTTTGCCCGCTCAAAGCGCTTTGGTGATATTGCCGTAATAGGTGTTGATGTTGAGCAAAATCCAATAGTTATCATAAAATCGCCTCTATAATCAATATGTCAGTTGATTTGATTGTAGCATTTATTTGGGATCGCAAAAAAGGCCACTCAAATCATCTCTTTTCTTCGAGTAAATCTCATAATCATGCAGCAGTCTTAATTAAGGCAGTGAATTCGTCTCTAATACCCTCTAGCATCCCGAAAAATGATGTTAATTAACGAATTAACGATTGGCATCATACTGATAAGAACTGGTTTCCCTCAAAATCAAAGCCGTCAAAATTTAGAAAGGACATTTATTTATGGACATAACAGCAGCTCAAAATACACCTGAAGGCTATTCAATAGCCCAATCAGGCAGCTTTCGGTTTAATACGACCTGCAAGGTGCGGGAAAAACCTTTGATGAGCGATACCGGACTAACAAGCTACAACGATGGTCAATCCGTCACCTATTCCGGAAAGGAAAAACGAGACGGCCATTTCTGGCTGTCATTTATGGGAAAAGGCGGTGTAACTTTCTTTGTCCCTTACGCCAACCTATCAACCGGGATTTACTTCGGTACCGATTCCAACGCTGTTGATCCCATTAAGATAGAAGACGATCAGCCAACGCCAATGATTGGCGTTGATACCGGCGTTCCAAAGCTCAGTGGTGTTATCCCTGAATCAACACTTGCCGACTATGACTTTCCAATGTCCGGTTGGGTGACAATGTCGGAGGATGGCGCCCAAGTCCGCAGTAAACCAACATTCTTTGATAATTTAACTGACGAACGTTTTCCTAAAGATCATACTCACAAAATCAGATATGTTGGAAAGACTGCCGGATCCGATCGCATGTGGGTTAAGCTTGGTCCCAGCCGCTACCTCCCAATTGGCAAATTATCAACTCTTGGTAATGTGATCAAAATGTCCAAGGGCGGCCGCTTTGAAAAAGCAGGCTATGTCACTGACCAAAACAGTGCCCAGCCCTGGGAACAAATCTGGCCATACACTAAACCCATTGGCGGCACCAAAACGGATAAGGAATGGCACGTTATTGGTGATGTTGGTAGTCCAAACACTGCTTCTTGGGAAACCGCCAATCAGCCAATAAAAAAAGAAATTCCAAGCACAGAATTTCAACCTTCAAGTACCGAATTAAAGGCCTTAAAAACCTTTAACAAACAGGTCACGAGGAATGCTCCTTTCGATGCTGTTTATATTGCGTATATTGCCGATACCCATATTGACAGTTATCAAACACCGGCCTCTGCCGAAGTATTGCACAGCATGATGCTCATGAGTGACTATGCCAAAAAGTATGGCGTTGACCTCATGATTCATGGTGGTGACTTGAACGACGGTGCCAAGCCGCATGATCTGAGTAAGATCGATATCCAACTAGGGGTAGATGCAATGAAGCTGGGTCAACGTCCCTACATCATTTTGCAGGGAAACCACGATGATAATTCCGGATATGTTCGTGACCAGGCAGGTTATCAACTTGATCAATTAATGACAAATGAGGAAGCATGGCGCTTAAGAGCTGGTGCTCTGAATCGACCGGACAATGGCAACAATGCCGTTTATGGCACGTACAATATACCAAACAGTCAGGTAACCATCATTGTTCTAGACGGTTTTGATCAGCCGGATATTGAAACCCGGCGAACCACCCTTGGTGATGGAAACGTCCATTTTGATAGTTTCCGCCACGGTTATAGCCGTTACAGCGATCAACAATTAAATTGGTTAAAGAACGAGGCACTACCACATGTGCCGGAGGGTAATAAAGTCCTTTTTCTCAATCACATTGCGTTGGGTGGCATTAAGACCTGGCAAAATACCTGGTCTAAAGAAAATCAATTGAGTATCGATGAATACGCTAGAAATCTATTCGAGAATAACGTTGTAACCAATCGGCCCGGTTTTATAGAAAATCAACAGGTTCTAAAGGATATTATTAACTATCAGAATGCCACTCATAACGTCATCGGTTATATTTCCGGTCATACCCATCAAGATAATCAGGCACTTTATCACGGCATCCAATTTGTGACAACCACCTGTGCGATTGCGGACCGTGGTGACGGTTCAGAGAAGAACTTTAATCCACAAAATTCGGCTCGAAACCTGACCGATTTAACCAGCAATGCCTGGTCAATTTTTCGAATTAGCGCTCATTCTGGTGAAGTGGCCCAATTTAGATTCGGATGGAAAAATGATCGGTACTTCTTGCCCGGTTGGCACTTTTAAGGGTCGCCATAAATGTAACAGGGTCAATCTTCGCATAAACTCATTTTAAGGTATATAAAGATAAAGATAGCATCCAAAAAATAACTAATGTTTGGATTTCACTATATGTAGGGGATATTTTAAAATTCGGATGTATCAGCTGTCTTAGCAACTCAATAAATAATAATTATCAGGAGCTGACGTATATATGGTATGGCAAGTCGCACAACTAACACAAGAAAACGCATTGATAGTCGCTAATGATTGGCATTACGACGGAAAATATGCTTTTTATGACATGACAGCCGATCCAGAAGATTATCAGGAAATCATTAGTCCGGTATTAAGGAAAGACCATTACTATCAGGTCTTAAACGAAAATAAAACACTTGTGGGTGTTTTTGCAATTGAACCTATTGACACTGAAAAGGGCACTTATGAACTGGGATTGGGTTTGGCACCCCGACTGACAGGACAGGGACTTGGCCAAAACTTCTTAGACTTTATCCTTGATGATATTCAAAAAAACTTTTCTGTCAGTACGATTATCTTGGATGTTGCTGAATTTAACGTCAGAGCACAGAAAGTCTACCAAAAGCTTGGATTCAAAGCGGTGCGGCGGCATAGCCAAAAAACGAATTGTTCGACTTATCCTTTTATTGAAATGCGCCGAGATTTCAGAAATTAACCATCATTCATCATTCAACCTCAAAATCTAACTCACTGCTTACATTAAAGCTGTAATGGGCGCTTATTTAGAAACGTTGAGCGAGCATAAATGAAACCTATTATGATAAACAAATCCAGAAAATATATTAAGTATATTAAATATATTTTCAATTAAACTATGTGAATAAGTCGCAAAGCCGCCTTGCGCTATAATAGCCGAAAACTATTATAGCGCAGGGCGGCTTTTTAGTTATGATATTAAAATTAATCATAACGTTTAATTTTAATATCATAACTTTGACTTAAATCGAAATGATAACTGTCCCAATTAAATTCGAGTCCTTTTTTCTGTCGCCAAATACCTAATGCCTGGTATAGATATTCAACGGTTACGCCAAAATGATCAGCGGTTTCATCTGCTGAGAACCAGTGGTTGGCACAGTAAATTAAGCCATCTAAAGTGATTAATTTTTGGTGACCGCGGTCTCGCGCCTTTACTTCTTGTTTTTTATTACCAATATCTTTGGTGTCAAGAATGTCACCAGCAGTTAATAACGCATGCTCAACTTCTTCATAAGCCGTTTGCAGTAATGTCTTTGGATCCAAAGTATCGCTAAGATAGATATAGTTACCATCGGTTAATCCCTTTAACTGGCAGGGTAAATGACAAATTTCAAAATGCAATTCAGGATATTTACGTTCTAAATCTTCCAAAACATTCATAACAAACACCCCACAATCTAATTTCCACGAGCCCTTTTAAGATTCTCAATGAAATTAATCACCTGCTGCCGTTCCGAGGCAGACATTTCATGATCGACGTGCGCTGCGATTGCTTGAACATTAGCATTTGCTTGCTCTTGAGGCTCTTCAATCAGCTCACTTTTACTGACGTTAAAATATTTGGTTAATTGCTCTAAACGTTCGATTCGGGGATAGTTCTTAGCATTAATCCAGTCGGAAACCGTTGTATAGCTAATTCCCAAGTCACTGCTTAGCTGACGTCGAGTAATCCCTTTTTGACTAATTAGATGTTTTAGATTTTCGGCCAAAACAGTTCGATTATCTATTTTTTTTGCCATCAGACAGCCTCCAAACGTTCGTTCCTTATGTGAAACAGTTTAGCATAGCGCTTCTTAAAAATAAAGTTTAAACATAAAAAATAAAAGAATAAGCGTAATTTTAATTGCAATAACGATTAAATCGTCATATAATCATCGCTAAAGAACACATGTTCTTAGAGCAACACTTAGTTCCGACATCTTATGTACCGATAAGGGCAATTTTTTTACATTTGTGTACTGTTAAACGGTAATTAAATCAAAAAATGGTGTCACAAATACCCTAACAATTCGATTAGTATGACAGCCAACTCAATATGATATAAATAAAAATTAGGAAGCGAGATATGATGAAAAAGATTTCAGCTAAACAGCAACGAGCAATTGACGCACTAAAACATGATTCTGACAATCAATTATTGATCCAAAAATTACAATGGGAGTCAACTAACACCGATCATGGTGATCAAATCGAGAATAATCCTCAATTACGAGACCTAATATACACCCATGAAGTGATTAAACATTGCCTGGCGAATACCTCAGCTCCTACCAGAGCCATTATTACCGACATGTATCTCCATCAATCCGACCTTAACACTGAAGGCATTGCTCAAAAGCTACATATGACGCGCAGAACCCTTTATAATCGTCGCAAAAAATTCCTCGATGAATTGATCAGATTACTGGGTTAATTTCTCAAGAATTGCACAAAAATTGCACAAATCTTTCTCAAAGTCTGCAATCACTCCAAAAAAATCAGCCGATAATTTAGATCGTAAAGTTATGAAGCCAGCCACCAAACGAAAATCCAATCCTTAACGTTTGAGATCTGGCAAATAATTTTAACAATTATCGAAAGTGAGTGATTCAAATGGCAACAAACGAAGTTGCAGATATTTCAAGTTATCAGGACGATTCTGTCAGTTTCATGCAGAGTTTAGCCCAATATGCAAAAAGTGTCATCGTTAAAATTACGGAAGGCTCTGAGAATGGTGACGCCTATGTCAATCCGAAAGCCAAAGCTCAAGTGGCAAATGGATTTAAAGTTTTTAAAGCCGTCGGGGCCTATCACTATTTAAAGGCTAACTCACAAAAATACGGAGCAGCCGATCCGGTTAATGAAGCCAAGTGGTTTATTAAAAACCTGGAAGCCGTTGGTTTGAATAAAAAGACCGTTTGTGCCGTTGATGTCGAGGACGCTTCTCTAATGGAAAATACTACCCAAGATGTCAATACGTTTCTGCAGTATATGGATCAACAGGGCTACCAAAATCTAGTGGTTTATGGCTCAGCCAGTTGGTTTAATTCCGGACGGATTGAAAAAGCTAATCTGTTTAAAAATGCGCCCATTTGGGTAGCTTCATATGGCTCAAATGAACCCGGTGTCGACAATGCCAGCGCTTGGCAATATACCGATAACGGACATGGGTTACATGTTGACTTCAGTTACGATTTCAAAGGCATTCTTTTGGGCGATGCCAGCGGTAATCAAGGCACTACTACCGGTGGCGGTAGTACAACGCCAACCACACCAACAGATGCGTTGCACCAACATGCTCAACAAGTTTATACGTATTTAAACAAAAAAGGATTATCTGACGCGGCTATTTGTGGTATTTTAGGGAATTTTCAGCATGAATCAAATATTAACCCGAACCAATGGCAAATTGGTATGCCCCAAACCTGGTCAATGAATTCATCAACTGGTTATGGGATTGCCCAGTTTACGCCAGCCGGTAAAATTAAAGTCTATGCCGATAAAGTCGGCAAAGCGGTTAGTGATATCAATGTTCAGCTGGACTATATCTGGAATCAGGTTACCGCAACCGGCGGTTTCTACGGCGGTTCGAAGTCCTTTAAACAATTTGCCCATGATACCGATCCCAAAGTAGCCGCTTTAGACTTCCTGCAAGGCTATGAAATGCATTCAGCTTCCACTGATGCCCTTGCTGATCGTCAAAAGAACGCTGAAACTTGGTGGGCTATTTACAATAAAGGGAATGCCGGAACGTATGGTGATGGTAGTTCCACCGGTGGAACCACCACGTCAACTCCGGATGGCTACACAATTCAAAGTTCAGGAACCTTTACCTTTAATACCAACTGTAAAGTTCGCAATAAACCGCTGATGAGCGATCCGGGACTTGCGACTTATAAGGCCGGTCAAGCTGTCAATTATGATCAAAAAGAGAAAAATGACAACCACTATTGGTTATCTTATTTAGGCAGTGCCGGTACTCGTCATTATGTTCCCTATGCCAACATCTCTAAAGGCACCTACTTCGGTACCGATACCCATCCGGGTGACCCAGTGAAACTGTAATCAAGCAAATTCGTCGCCCTCCAAATTGCACAAAAATTGCACAAACGTTGCACAAATCTTGCACAAAGTCTGCAATCCTGAGCAAAATAAATCGGCATAATAAAGACATGGTTAGTCAAAGGGGCCCTTTTAACAGCCAAGTCAGTTAGTCGATTGATCGATGAGTAATGCCAACCAAGCCATGAAACAAATTAACATCCTGACATCGACTAGTTGATGACAAACAATCAAAATTCACAAAATTTTTCAAAATTCGAAAGGAAGTTTTATTTATGGATACAACAGCAGCACAAAATACGCCAGATGGCTACACACTTAGCGAATCTGGTCAATTCCAATTTAATACCAATTGTAAGGTTCGTAGCACGCCAGACATGAGTGCTACAGGTGAATCAACCGTTAAAGCCGGCTCATATCTTAACTTTGATGGACGAGAAAAAAACGGGAATCATTTCTGGTTTTACTATACCGATGCGACTGGGGTTACGCATTATGTTCCCTACGCCAATATTGATGATGGTCAATATTTTGGTAGTTTTACCAATGGCAGTTCCGATGATCCAATTCAATCTTCTTCAACAGGTGGCAATACCGGTTCAGGAGATGGCGGTTCCGTTACAGGTACTGGTTTAGGAACTCTTACCGGTCAGGACGGTGCTAATGTCGCTAACCAAACCCCGGATGGAACCAGTTTGGCAATTGACGGCAGCTTTACGTTTGACATTCCAATGGCTGCCCATAAAGATTCAACCGCTGAAAGCAGTGTAGTTGGTCCGATTGATGCCGGTACAACTCTAAACTATAACGGCAAAGTAAAGGATGATAATTACTACTGGTTGCGTTACGAAGACGTGTCAACAGGTAATACACTATATGCGCCTTACGCATCGATTGACCCATTCCAATACTATGGCACGGATAGCAACCCTGGAGATCCCGTTTATAGTAGCGTGCAGACCGGAACCGGATCTGGCTCAACCGATCCATCACAATCCACATTGGATTTTGTGGCTGATCTGGGCGGTATTTCAGGCACTAACGATAGCAATTCGGCAACTAATGATGCTGCATTTCAGAAACTATATGAACTGACACAGGGGGACTCTAATACCCGAACGGTTAATATTCCAGCTGGTGCCTTTATGATTAATCGGCCCAACATTGGTTCTAATTTAGTGTTTAATGGTAACAACGGAACGATTTTTCTAGGAACAACAAGTAACAATGAAGACTCAGATCATCATCAAGGTGCTGCCTTTATGTATAACCAAGTCTCCAACGTTAGCTGGTCCAATGTATCCTTTAGAGGAATTAACTTTACAGATCCTACAACAAATAAAGAAAATGTTTACCGAATTGTTCACAATATTTTCCGCAGTTCTCAAATTAGTTTTAACCAGTGTATATTTGATCAAAACGAATCCAATGGTGGACATTCACTCGATCTAGGCGGGTCAACCAATATCAGCGTAAATAATTCGACCTTCATTGGAGTTGGTGGGAATGCCAGTGATTTAAGTGGTAGTGAATTCTATAAAGAGGCCATTCAAACCGACTATGCTTATCAGGGTGGAGTCAGTGCTTATGATTCAAGTCAAAACTATACTTTAGAACCCACTCATGATGTGACAATTGACAGTTGCAAATTCTTACCGCTCTATACTGATAGCAGTGTTAGCACCCTAGCTAAGTATGCCCCACAACCAGTCGGAACTCACGTCACCCAAGATTATTCAGATGTTATTAACAACATCAAATTAACCAATTCGACGATTATTGATGTAAAACCGGCCAACTATGGCGGTTATGGATTCTATGCCCCGATTCATTTTCCAAATAGTCGTGATATTACGATTACGGGTAATATAATTGAACGTCGTAAAACCAAAGTTTCTCCAAATGTCTTTATGTTTTATTCCTACAAAGAAGGTTCACAGCCGGTAGCTAATACCAATTTCAATGTTAACAGTAATCAAATCTACAACATGAATCCACAACTAGTCCATGTTGATGCTAGCGCTGCTGACAATAAATTGGAACCGTTGAAGTATGCCCCGGCTTATGCCTTATTCACCGTTGCGGGTGGGCACACTATGGATGACATCCATTTTGAAAGTAACTCGATTTACACCTATGCTTCAATGCAGACGCCTAAGAATCAAGATGATCATTCATTTAGTGAAAAACAGAATGACATTGATGATAGTGATAATTACCGTGTTAAAGGCGTGGGAGCAACCACCTATGATGATACCGGCACAACTCGATACGTCAAAACTGATGACGGCGGTAGCGGAAATGAAGCTGCTCATACGGCGACTACTCAAAACGTCATCGCCGTTTTACCAGATGGTACTCAAACAACTTTAGGGACGGTCAATGTACAACAGGACTTACCATATAGCTATTCTTTAAGTAGTTACAACTCATATTCACCAGCTTTTAGTGATGTTCCTGTTGGCCAAACTACTTTAGATGGTAACGTTTATGTTCCATATGTTTAAACTTAATAGTTAGTATAAAAACAGGACGCAAAATTGCATCCTGTTTTTTTTACTTTTCAATTACTATAACATCTGAAGCCTCTCGAGTGTACGTATGGGCCTGCCCAATGCTAATTCCAAACCCGACTTTTGGGTAATCTGGGTGTTCTCTTTCGAGTGTTATAATTCCCTTCTCAATTGGTTCTGCAAAGGCATTCACATAACTATTTCCTGTATCCGACGGATTATACTTAACATTGCCAAACCAACTGCTATTGTATGTATCAACATCATCACCAAAATGAATAGAATTATCATCGCTTAATCCGAACTGGGCCGCTATTGCAGTACTATTTGGATCGGAGATATTCGGATGAGTTTCCGCATAATGCTGACTATAATTACCATAATTCATTAAATTCGTGTCAAGCGTATACTTTCCAGCTAAATCCTGCTTAACTTTATTGATGATTTGTGTTTCCGCGGTTTGCTGCGGCATTGCTAAAAATGCTTGAAACTGTTGTTTAAGTGTCGTTTTGTCAGCCGTCGTTGAGCCATTATTGGGGCTTCCGGTCGTACTGGTATTACTTGATGAACCGGTATTAGCTGAACTATCGTTTGAAGAAGAACTACCCGCGTTAGGCGTCGTGCTAGTCCCTGAATTAACTCCGGCCGTTAAGTAGCCTCGCCAAACAATGCCACTGGCACGACCGTTACCACTGGTCACGTAGTAATAAACGGCTCTTTTACCGGTATAACTGGAACGCATTAACAGACTTTTAGAAACATACCACGTGGTATTGGGATAGTTCTTTAAGTCATGTAGCTTTCGCGTGTGGCTAACATTATAAACATAAGCTGAGCGCTGGGTTGTCGCATGATAAGGTAAATTAGCTCGATTAATCGTTTTGACCGTGTAATAGCGAACTGACGCGTGCGTTAATCCTGAAGAACTGACACTGATGACGCCCACTCCTAAAGCCGTTATCAAAGTGGTCAGTAATAAGCTTTTCTTTTTCAGAGATCTCGCCTCCACAAGTAGTATAGCACCAAAACTAATTAGATTTGCACACTTTTTTCTCAATCGTTTTCCAATTCTTTCTCAAAAGTTGCACAAAATTTGCTCAAAGTTTGCAATCCTGAACAAAATAATTCGGCATAATAAAGACATGGTTAGTCAAAGGGGCCCTTTTAACAGCCAAGTAAATTAGTCGATTGATCAGTTTAATAAAGCCAACCATTCAATTGGAATCTTTGTCAATCTGATAGCGACTGGTTTACGAAAGTAAGCAAAAACTTGAAAGGAAGTTTTATTTATGGATACAACAGCAGCACAAAACACCCCAGATGGCTACTCCATCACCGAATCAGGGAGCTTTACGTTTAACACAAATTGTCGGGTACGATCAACACCGGAAATGAGCGATACTGGTTTAGCAACTTATGATGCGGGGCAATCAGTCAATTATACGGGTAAGGAAAAGAACGATGATCATTTCTGGCTGGTATACACCGGCTCTAATGGCACAACACATTATGTGCCTTATGCCAACATCATTAAAGGCACCTATTTTGGAACAGATTCTAATTCCGATGATCCGATCCAAGCCTCCACTGGTGACACCGGGTCTGGTTCCGGTGATACCGGCTCAGGTAGCGGCTCAACTACTGGTGGTTCAGGTTTAGGAACTCTTACCGGTCAGGACGGTGCTAATGTCGCTAACCAAACCCCGGATGGAACCAGTTTGGCAATTGACGGCAGCTTTACGTTTGACATTCCAATGGCTGCCCATAAAGATTCAACCGCTGAAAGCAGTGTAGTTGGTCCGATTGATGCCGGTACAACTCTAAACTATAACGGCAAAGTAAAGGATGATAATTACTACTGGTTGCGTTACGAAGACGTGTCAACAGGTAATACACTATATGCGCCTTACGCATCGATTGACCCATTCCAATACTATGGCACGGATAGCAACCCTGGAGATCCCGTTTATGCCTCTGGCACAGGTACTGGATCTGGTTCAGGAACCGGAACTGGAGGTTCATCAACCGGTAGCTCGCGAACACAAGGTGGTACCGACACGGGTACTCCGACATTAAGTGGCCAAACACCCGTATCCAGTTTGGAAGGATACGAATTTCCTTCAAACGGAATTGTTCATATGGACAGCGGTGCAGCCACGAGAACGGCACCTGTTTTCGATGACTCTCATGAAACTGGAACTACTCATAAGGCCGGTGATAATGTTCACTATGTTGCCAAAACAAATGGTAATGATCGGATGTGGGTGAAGTTTACCGATGGCAATTACATGCCAATTGGAAAATTGGATACCTTGTCAGGTCATGATAAATCCTCCGGCACTTTTAATGGCACCAAATTTCACGAACAGGTTGGCTATGTTCATGATCAAAATTATGAACAACCCTGGCAAGATATTTGGCCATATATTCAGAACACCACAAATACTGATTGGGATAGTCTTGAAGACTCAAACAGTATTGAGACTGAAACAGTTGACACAAACTTCACACCTTCTAGTGATGAGCAAACCCAGCTAGAACAGTTTAACGAGCAGGTCAATAACAGCGCTGACCAACATGATGACGATGTATTAATCGCATATATTACTGATACCCACTATGATAGCTATAAAACCCCAGCAACCGCTCGGGTGCTACACAGTATGATGCTGATGAGCTGGTATGCCAAGACTTACGGTGTTGATCTGGTTGTTCACGGTGGTGATGTCAATGATGGTGTTAAACCAAAGGATCTCAGTAAAATTGATGTTAACCGTGCTGTTGATGCAATCAAATTGAGCCAGCGCCCGTATATCATTCTCCAAGGAAATCATGATGATAATTCCGGTTATGCCCGAAACATTACTCGTAACGACACAACCCAAGTACTCGGAAATGATGATGCTTGGAATATTCGCGGCAGTCAATGGTTAAACCGGCCAACTCAAAACAGAAACAACGCGGTTTTTGGCACTTATGATGTTCCCAACAGTAATTTGAGTATTGTTGTTTTGGACGGCTTTGATCAACCAGACGAGCTAGAAGACAATGGTAAGGTTGACTTTTATTCATTCCGTCATGGCTATACTCATTATGACGTTGATCAGCTTAAATGGTTACCCGGGGCATTGAATAATGTTCCAGCAGGCAATAAGATCTTGGTATTTGATCATATTTCATTAAACGGAGTATCCGGCTGGAAACAAGAAGAAAGATCCCCATTCGAAAATAACTCCATAACTAACCCAACCGGTGTTAACGAAAGTAATGAGATTTTTAGAGATCTAACAAATTATCAGAGTAATAATCGCAATATTCTTGGGACCATCGTCGGTCATACCCATGAAGATGATCAAACGGTTGCTGGTGGTATTCAGTTTATTCGCCAAACGTGTGCGCTATCCGACCGTGGTGATGGTCAAGGTCAACGAACAATTGACGGCCGAGATAACAACGCTTGGACTATTCTACGCATTAGTCCAAGTGCTGGTACTGTTCATCAATATAGATTTGGCTGGAGTAACACGGGTACCTTTTTAAACAATTGGTCACTGTGAACATTTTTTCTTTCTCCAAAAATAATAATAGTTCGATGAAATTTAAAGATATGATCAAAACAAGCGGTTGTTAGAATTCGAGGTGTGGTATTCTAACACACAGGTAAAAGTTTTGAGAAATTGAGAAGTGCCCCATAATTGTTAGAAAAATCCTAACAATTATGGGGCACCTTTTTATGGTCAAATATTCTAATGAACTAAATACACAAAGCTTTCACACACAAAAAAACATTTTCAGAACTATTTATTTTACCCTAAACGGGCTTATAGGTACTTGGAGTTATTTTAGGATTGGCCGGCAAAATAAATACATAATAATTAACCCTAGAAATTTTCCCACCACCGGGATTATCTGACTCTGCCTCGCTAGCCACCCCGATGTGATAGCCCTGATATTGATCCAAATTTGAAAAATCAATTTCGTTTAACCTATTACTAAGTTGACTCTTTACAGTATAGATATCTGGGTTTTGGACAAAGCCCCAATCTTGTAGCAATCCTTGTGGGCTGCCACCATATAATTTAACTAATCTCCCAGAAAATAATGGCTGATCATCATGATTATATTGATCATTTAGCCAAAGACTGTACGATGCCAAGTCGTCCAATCTTTGATCCTCTATTAACCCAGGAGCCAATTGTAAAATCTGCTTATTGAAGGTTGAAGCTTCTTTTGAATTAAATTGGGTACTATCTGTTGAATAGGTAGGTGTAGAGGTACTGGCCGATGCATCACTGCTCACATTACTCGAACTAGAGCTGGAACTCGTGTCAGTTGAACTATTGTTTGAAGAAGAACTGCCCGTGTTAGGCATTGTGCTAGTGCCTGAATTAACTCCGGCCGTTAAGTAGCCTCGCCAAACAATGCCACTGGCACGACCGTTACCACTGGTCACATAATAATAAACAGCTTTTCTACCGGTATAACTGGAACGCATTAACAGGCTTTTAGAAACATACCACGTGGTATTGGGATAGTTCTTTAAGTTATGCAACTTTCGTGTGTGGCTAACATTATAAACATAAGCTGAGCGCTGGGTTGTCACATGATAAGGTAAGTTATCCCGATTAATCGTTTTGACCGTGTAATAGCGAACAGACGCGTGCGTTAATACGGCTGAACCGACACTGATAACACCGACCCCCAAAGTCGTTATCAAGGTGGTTAGTAATAAGCTTTTTTTCTTCAATGATCTCGCCTCCACAGATAGTATAGCACCGAAACCAATTGGATTTGCACACTTTTTTTCTCAATCGTTTCCCAATGCTTTCTCAAAAGTTGCACAAATCTTGCTCAAAGTCTGCATTTTTTTCGATAAATTTCAATGATAATGAAACCATGGTTAGTTAATCCATAACTAATTAATGGTTTTTTTATTATGTACTAAATTTTCTCAGCCAAAGTTGGATAACTAAGCCAGTAATTATGTTTGACTAACTAATCAATCGGAAACGCATTTAGCCAAATAGCGTCGTCAATAAAGGAGGTGATTATTTTGGTAAAGGAAATATCCAGTGGTTTTAATTGGGCTCAGGCAGCTGGCGTCCTGTGGTTAATTGCAGCCGTAATTGGCACCATTTACAAACAGTTACACCCGTTAATTACCACTAAAATCAACAGCGAAAAGAACGGTCAGGTTAAACAGGCCCTTCAATTAGCTGATCAATTAGCCGCAGTGATCGTTCCTGAGATGGCCGTCATGGCTGGTTTAAGCAAAGCCGAACGTAAGAAAGAAGCCATCCGCTTTCTTTCTGATAAATTGATGGCTAACGGCTTTAAAATCAGCCAAGAAACGCTTTCGGCCACCATTGAAAAAGCTTATCAGGAATACAAGCATGTCACCCAAGGTGACAATCACTTGCCTACGGCTGATGCATCAAAGTCTGTTACCCCAAAGCAGTCGGCGGGAACCAACACTCCCCAACAGAGTAGTGCACATGGCAAATAACTATTTTCAATTTTCATTATGTCAGTTATTCACGAAGATTCCGGCTGTTGTCAATAATTAAGGAAAGGAAATGGCCAGAACAATGAGTGAACGTGGAACTGAACAAATTAACTTCACCAAGACTTTAATTGACATTAAAACCGATGTCGCTCGCATTAGCACCAAACTTGACGACCTCAATGCCATCAGTAACAAAGCTGATCGGGCTTTAGAAACCGCGACTGAAACACAACGCGAAATTGATCAACTAAGTAAAATTCAAAATTGGTTGATTGCGACCTTGGTAACCGGAATTGGAACCCCCATTCTGATTATAATTGTAAAAGCTTGGTTAACTTAGAAACCGGTAAATGCGTTTCCGAGAAAGAGGGCCCTCTTTCTTACATAATCATGATCTAGTGGTTTTTATGTCTTTATTTTCATAGTTGTCAGATCTTATTAACAGCACTAATTAGTTTAAGCGCGGATCATACTAATATCAGACTGGCATCAACTTGCCAGCGTTATTTTTGGATTTGCCGGTAAAATATAAATATAATAATCAATTTTAGTGATTTTACTGCTGTTTGAACTACTCGATTTGGCTTCGCTAGCCACACCAATATGATAACCTTTGTATTTTTCTATGTCCGAATAATCAATTGTGCTTAGCGGATCTGCAACTTGCTTTTTAACCAAACTAACATTAGGAGCCGCCACCGCATTCCAATCTTCAAGAAGGCCATATGGATGCCCCCCATATGTTTGAACAATGTATTTATCAAGAAGTGTCTCCTGATCCCCATAGTTATACTTATTTGACAGTTCAAGATCTTGAGAAGCCACATCATCCAGCTTCTGATCCTCTAATAGTCCAGGAAAAAGCTGGATAATTTGCTTATTAAACGCGGTCACATCTTTAGTGTTAAATTGATTGCTATTAGTTGAATAGGTGGTCGTTGAACTACCAGTTAATCCTGAATTGGTTCCACTATTGCTATTGGTTGACGAATTATTGTTTCCTGTTGCTCCTGTATTTGTACCGCCATTATCAGCTGAATTGCTATTTGAAGTTGAATCACCAGAATTAGTATCCGAACTGGCCCCCGGATTCGTTCCAGCCGTTAAATAGCACCGCCAAACAATCCCATTGACTCGACCGTTACCACTGGTCACATAATAATAAACAGCTTTTCTACCGGTATAACTGGAACGCATTAACAGGCTTTTAGAAACATACCACGTGGTATTGGGATAGTTCTTCAAGTTATGCAACTTTCGTGTGTGGCTAACATTATAAACATAAGCTGAGCGCTGGGTTGTTGCATGATAAGGTAAGTTATCCCGATTAATCGTTTTGACCGTGTAATAGCGAACAGACGCGTGCGTTAATACGGCTGAATCGACACTGATAACACCGACTCCCAAAGTCGTTATCAAGGTGGTTAGTAATAAGCTTTTTTTCTTCAATGATCTCACCTCCAAAATTAATATAGCACCCAAAAAATTGGTACACTTTTTATACAGGATTTTTATTTCTCAACAATTTCAGCATCGCCAACAGACCGAGTATAAGTATGAGGTTGAGCAACGATAATTCCAAAACCGATTTTCGTATAGTCAGGATGAGCTTTTGCAAGCCCAATAATGCCATCTTCAATTGATTTTGCGAAAGCATTAACATAGCTATTGCCTGTGACAGATGAATCATCCTTAACATTGTCAAACCAACTACTGTCATAATCATCAACGTCGTCCCCAATTTGGATTAGGTTGTCCAAATTCAGACCAAAGCGTGCTGCTATCGCAGTATCGTTCGGGTCAGAAATATTTGGGTTGTTTTCACCATAGTGTTGAGTATAGTCAGCATAATTCATCAAGTTCGTATCAAAAGTATACTTTCCGGCTAAATCCTGCTTAACTTTATTCATGATCTGTGTTTCTGCAGTTTGCTGCGGCATTGCTAAAAATGCTTGAAACTGTTGTTTAAGTGTCGTTTTGTCAGCCGTTGTTGAGCCACTATTGGGGCTTCCGGTCGTACTGGCATTACTTGATGAACCAGTATCAGTTGAACTATCGTTTGTGGAAGAACTACCCGCGTTAGGCGTTGTGCTAGTGCCTGAATTAACTCCGGCCGTTAAGTAACCTCGCCAAACAATGCCACTGGCGCGACCGTTACCACTGGTCACGCAATAATAAACGGCTCTTTTACCGGTATAGCTGGAACGCATTAACAGACTTTTTGAAACATACCACGTGGTATTGGGATAATTCTTTAAGTTATGTAACTTTCGTGTGTGGCTAACATTATAAACATAAGCCGAGCGCTGGATTGTCGCATGATAAGGTAAGTTATCTCGATTAATCGTTTTGACCGTGTAATAGCGAACAGACGCGTGCGTTAATACGGCTGAACCAACACTGATAACGCCGACCCCCAAAGTCGTTATCAAGGTGGTTAGTAATAAGCTTTTTTTCTTCAATGATCTCGCCTCCACAGATAGTATAGCACCGAAACCAAATTAGTCTGACAGCTTTTTTACTAAAAAAACAATGACAATTTAACTGCGGGTAATTCTTGTTAGTCGGACCAATGTCCAAAAATCTCAGAACTGTAATAAATCGACGGAGATTAAACTCCCCGCCGACTTAGTTTGTTAATTAAATAATGGTATTCATTTTCTTCAATTTAGAAACCCCTTCTGATTATCGACATACTAGTAACCTTTGCCTAATAATCAATTCTCCTCACACCTTTGGGAAGTTCCGGACGATTGATCACTATGCTAACAATTTAGTAAGATTGATCGAATTGAGCTTCTTTTGGCGCAAACAGTAGGCACAAATGAGTAAAACAATTAAAAATAGAACAACATTAGTAATGATCTCAGCAAGTGTTACCGTAGCAGTTTCATTAATAGAACCTTTAGCAATTCCTATGGAGAAATCCCAAGTGCCATGGAATAACATTGGTAGAATAATTGTCCCAGAACGCAAATAAAGCACACTCAGTATCAGTCCGAACCATACGGCAAACAACATCTGTAAAGCTGTGTCACCAATTGGTTGGCGCAAAACATTGACGGAGTGGATTAAACCAAACAGGACGCTTGAAATAACAACAGCCAACCATACCTGTCGTTTTTTAGTCATGTGCATGAATGCCTTTAAAAGGATTCCTAAAATTAATCCTCGAAACAAAAATTCTTCAAATATCCCAGCACATAAACCAGCTGAGATTGCTAACATCCAGTACAAGTTCCTGTCGATGACGATTTCCGAAACTGCTATTGCAATCGCCAGATATAACGGCCAACTTACCACTAGTAATTGACCCCAAGAAATAGTCGGCTTAATCCCAATTTTTTGCTTAGTAAATCGTCGGTTAATGAAATAAAAAATAGCAAATAAAGGGACATCTTGGACCCAAATCATTACGGACTGAGAAATTGTAACCGACCTTTTTACGGTAAACAAAATAACAGCTAAAAAAGCCATTGCAATAATCAGCGTTGCAAACAAACCGGCTACCTGCCAAATGTAGCGAGATGATTCTTCCATTTGATTATCTTCTTTCTAAACTGGCTTTTATGGGATTATTATAGCCTCACTTTTTTCTCGGAGGTTGAATTTGTATTTTGAGCGAAGTGAAGAAATTTTGCGTCTTGAATTAAGAGATTCAGAATATATGGTCCAACCAGCATTGACATCACTTTCAACAAGGCATACCTTGAATATATATTAAGGGGACAATCATTATTGAAAGGATTAATTTAATGAAGTTCAAAAAAATTATTTTAGTAATCTGCTTAAGTACCGTCACCACGCTTCTTATTTCAAGTTCAGAAATCTATGCTGATAAAAATCCAATCAATACTGTATACAAATCGTTAACAAATGGGAAACTCATCAAACCGGCACATCTGAGTCAAAATACAACCACTAGTTTTGACATCATCTTAAAACCTAAAATTAGTCCCTTAAAAACGGCCAGTGAAGTTAATACACCTGGATCTGCCAATTTCAAACAGTTTATAACACCAGGTACCCTTGCCAAAACTTATGGGCAATCAACAGCCATTATTAACAGATGGACCCGTTTTCTTAAAAAGAAACATCTTAAGGTTACTAATTTTAATAACATCGTTCTTAACGTCAATGGTAAGGCAAAGAATATTGATAACACATTTAAAGTTGATATTAACACTGCCAAATACCACCATGATCCGCTTCAATTTGGGAAAAGACGTCCTAGATTCAACAAAACGCTTCAAAATTCAGTATGGTTTTTATCTGGACTTACCGATCACAATCCTAATTACAGACTCCCGGCGGATAGTGGCTTTGCAAGCTCAAGTTCGAATTCTCATCCTGGTTTCACTAAAAGATTTACCGACCGTTATAATGTCACCCCACTGTATAGGAAAGGATTAACTGGAAGTGGGCAAACAATTGGCATTATTGCATTCGGGAATCTTCGTAAAACCAATGCTTTTCATTTTTGGAGGCATGAAAAGGCTAGCACTGATCCAGAACGCCTATCAATCAAAAGAGTGACTGGCCCACAAACTCATCCAAGGCTTGTATCCAACGACGAACTTGAGACAACCATGGATACCGAATATGCAGGCTCAGTAGCACCTAATGCTAATATTAAAGTATATTTAGTATCTGATGCTCTTCCTTCAATTACCAATATGATTAATGCCTATTTAACAGCTTTTCATCAAAACACAGCTTCTTCACTTTCAAATAGCTGGGGACTAAGTTACGGTTCTAATTATGCACAATTACTTAAACAACACCTTGTAAGTCCTCATTTTAAACAATTGTTAGATTTAGTATTATCCCAAGGTGCCCTTCAGGGAATATCGAGTTTTACCGAAGCTGGCGATTATGGTGCTTTAAACTTAGCCTCAACAAAATCAAGCTACCGCAAACGAACCTTGTTGGATATAAATACCAGCTCGGCAGATGTCCTAAGCGCTAATCCTTGGATAACTTCCCTCGGTGGCACCACGTTACCGTTTAAGGGAGATGTGTACGCTTCTGGTCAAAAGCTTGGCAGAGTGACCGTTAAGAAAGAACGAAGTTGGGGAAATGATTATATCTGGCCATTACTCCAACAACATTCTTCTTTTCTAGCAAAGAATCCATATCAGATTGTCGAAAGCATTAATGGTGGAGGCGGTGGCTTTGACCATGATTACGCTACTCCAAGCTACCAATTAAACGTTCCAGGCGTTAATACTTTTAATGCACGAAACTACCTGTCTAATTTGGGACAGCAAATTTATAATCAACCGTTACTGAGTGGCCATAACTATGGGCGTAACTATCCTGATATGTCCGCGGATGCAGATTTGCAGACTGGCTATTGGATGTATCAACAGGAAAAAGGAGAAAGTCCATGGAATGCTGTTGGCGGCACAAGCATCGTTTCACCACAATACGCTGCCGTTGCCGCGCTGATTAATAGTGCCCCTAATCACGCACGAATGGGCTTTTGGAACCCACAAATCTATCAACTTGCACAGTCCAGTAACTCGCCCTTTACACCGTTGAATGCAACAACTGATAATTCAAACTTATACTACACTGGTCAACCTGGAAAGCTTTACAACCAAGCTAGTGGATTAGGGACAACCAATTTCGCCAAGTTATTTGCGGAATATAAATAACATGAAAACGAGTTTATTTGCTTCTGTGGATTAGCCACTCCGGGAATTTCAATAATCAACTTAACAAAGAAAAACAAATCGACGGGGAATAAATTCCCTGCCGATTTTGCTTTTTAACCAATTAAAGACAGCCAAACACATTTGGTCATTTAACGTTTATTTGAATCAGGAACCTGAATAAGATTCAGTTAAATTCGAACATTCCAGTATTAACGCCAACTCTGAGAAATGACTTTTTAGCTTTCAAGCTTTCTTTTTGCCCTTAACTTAACGGCAAAGTCCGCAATCTTGATTTGATCTAATCGACTTAGATGACCAATTTCTTTAAACTTCAAACCGGTTTTCGGAAACTGATAAAGATTGCCTAGGTCAACCCATGAAGGTCGGTTCAATCCAGCTGATTGCCAATTCTTAGTTGGATAGTATTGTTGCTTAATGTAAGCTGATTTATTTTGATACTTGCTCGTTATTTTGAAAGCCTCCACTGTCTGGGACGCTACTTTGCGAATTAAAACCGGTCTTGATTTACCGCCTTTGGTTTGTACGAAGCTAACATAGAGGGTGATTAAGTCATTAGTCTTCATTGGGATCGTTGAGCCAATCAGCAACTTCTTGCGCATTTTTAAACTTAGTTACCGGTGTCTTCTCGGTAGCTTTTAAAAAGCGCAAATTAGCTTTTTTGGCTTCGTTTAACGCTGGTTTAAACGGTAAAGCACCATCAGCCACAATCTGCTTATAAAACATATTAATAGCCGTTGTCTGATTCAGCCCCAACTCGTTTAAAACTGCCTCGGTATCGTCCGCTAAGTCTTTGTCAATTTGAACCTGGACACGTTTCTTTTCCTTCGGTGCCATGATTGTCTCGCCTCTCTTTCATTTGCTACTCAAATTATAGTATATAATGGGTGGTAAAACAATTATTAGGCTTCCTCCGCAATGGCTTGCAGCTAAAGATAAATGGTGTCACTACCGGGATTGGCTTATTGATACGTACTGAAAAAATAACGGCTCCAAACCTTATTTTCATCAACAACTGTTCAGTTGAGGCATTACTACCATTTCAAAACGTAACACTCACAATTACAACTGGCAATATCGGGATTGGCACAATACCGTGAAGCTGACTCAAGTATCTTTATTGAACTGATGGGCGCCGGTCACCACCTATGAATCATTGCTCACTATGCTAACAATTTAGTGAGATCAATCGAATTAAGCTTTTTTGACACAAACAGTAAGCGCAAATAAAGGAAAAAGCCGGACTGATTCCCACCCAACTTGAACAGTTAGGCGTTACCAGTTTCCGGTTTCCATGGCAATACAAACGCTGGAATTACAATCAACACATCTGTGTCTTTTACGAAATCACTAATCTTAATGGCAAGCTGACCAGCCAAGTGTCTCAATTTATTGGTCAGGATTCACTGGGAGTACTTGAAATCTCCTTAGCAGAACTGAACATCAATAACGCATCGCCGTTGGTTTGGAAAAAAAGCTAACGAAAAAAATCAGGGTGATTTAATGTGTCAAAGCAAACTAAAGATGAACAAGCAGGTACTCCCTTACCTTATTTCTAAAACCGCTTCCTTCGAAAAATCAAATAACCCAACGCAAAGAAAAGAGTCATATAAAAGAGTGTTCCAATCAGCAATTGGGCATTTGCCAAATGGCTAGTCGCATAATAGGTGATGTAATTGTAGTATTCTCGAGTTAGATTGATCATGTTAAGTGGATTCCATTTCAAAACAGTGGCAAATCTACCCGAATTCAACAAACTTCCGGTAACAAATTGACCCATGAACACCACTAAGAAGCTCACACTAATCACGACGGCATTATTATTAATTAAACATGACAACAGAAAAACCAAACTGACGATTAACATTGTCGTTAGTAAATCAATCGCTGAAGTTTTGAGCATATTTTCCCATAGCGGCTGCTGATATCGATAACTTGTTGACCAAGCCACTTGGGCGTTCATCGGTGCATATCTTAACCCAACTGTAAAAATAATTGCCAAGACATGCAGAAAGACATTGTAGCCGAAAATCATCACATACTTCGATAGATAGACGTCAATTTTGTTGGATGCCTTATACAGTAAGGTCAAGATTGTGTTATTTTGAAATTCCATTGAAAAGGTTGTCGCGCCAATAATCACTAAAATGAACATGATCCAGTCAGGGGAGTTATAACTTGTCATGGTCAACAATTTCCCCTCGTTGAAACCAATCGTGTATCCTGACATGATCATTAATGCTAGAAGGATTAACGGCGATATCCAAGTAATTTTTTTGTACATTAACTTATAGAACTCTTGATATATGCTAAAAGCCATCCTAATATCTCCATTCATAAGAAATCAAATTCTACGGTGTTTAAATAAAACATAACCCAATGTTGCGAAAACGAGACCATAGCCAATAGTTCCCACAATAATCTGCCAGCCATTCAATTGAGATAGGTTAGCATACGACCTGTTGGCTAATTGTTGGGTCACAAAGATCATATTCAGAGGGTTCCACTTTATGACTGCTAGTAAGGTGGAATATGTCTTCATCAAAGCTGTCGAGATACTCGCGCCCAGAAAGCCAAGTGCCAAGCCAATAGCAATCACTGCTGCATTAACCTTGACCAGCATAATAAGCATAAAAGACAGTGCCACAATAAAGAATGAATAGATAATTGTTCCCACGATGTGCAACATTAGACTATCCAGTAAAGATTCATGCCCGACATAATCGGCCAGCCACCGATACTTATTACCTACCAATATAATTTTGAGTATAAATGTAAAAAGGATCGCAATGGCTGCAAGTAACACACCATATAAGAAAACGACTAGAAATTTAGCTAAATAAATTTTTAACTTATTAGAATTTTTGTAAAGCAGCATGATGATGGTGTTGTTATTGTATTCCATGGCAAAGAAAGCTGATCCAACTGCAATTAAAATAATTGGAATCCATTGGACGGCCCCAAACCCAAATGAAACAGATACGAAACCAACATTTGATGAAATGCTACTATAAGCCATCAAGATTAGCAGAGCTAAGATACCGAATAATAAATTTTTCTGATGATTAAACTTATAGAACTCCTCGGCTAAACTATTCCTCATGCTGTTGCCTTCTTTGTTTTTCCAAAATGCTAACAATGAGTTGCTCAAAGTTCGCTTCAGCCGGTAATATTTCCTTTAAATGAATTTTGTTCTGATACAGAATGTCCTGAGCTCTAAAGAGATCCTCTTTCTTTACCAAGAAATTATCCGTGTTGTTAGAAATTGAGATATGATTCGATTCAAGTAGTTGCATCGCCAATTTGTCTCTTTCTGTGCTTAATTTGTATTTTTGCCGACTGATTTGATTAAATGTTTCGATATCTCGATTGACAATCACGTGGCCATCGTTAATTAAGACGACTCTTGTCATCACTTTCTGCAGTTCGCTTAAAATATGACTGGAAATTAAAAATGCGGTTCCTTGTTTAGCATATTGCTTAATGATTTTTCTAACCCCAATCGTTGCTTCAACATCAAGTCCATTCATTGGTTCATCAAGAATGATTAACTTGGGATGATTTAATAGTGCAATGGCGATACCCAACTTCTGCTTCATACCTAAGGAGTAGCCTTTAGCCTTATTGTTAATATACGCATCCATTTGAAGCATCGAAACGATATTCGTCACATCCTGCTTATCGTAAGAATACAGCTCCAAATTCTGTGATCCCGTTAAGAATGGATAAATTGCCGGGTACTCAATTAACGCCCCAACCTTGGATAGCGCATTATGATTATTTTCAGTCACCAACTCATCACTTACAGAAATCCCGCCGGTAAATTTAGTCAAACCTAGAATCGTCTTCATGATTGTCGTTTTCCCAGCACCATTCGGGCCAATCAACCCGACGATAGCACCAGAATTAACTTGAAACGAAACGTTCTTAACAATTCGCTTTCTGCCAATAAAGGTATTTACATCAGTAACTTTCAACATTAGATTTCCCTCGATTCAATTGTGAGTTTCCGCTTCAAATAACTATGCTTAAATGCGTTACTTTTAAATTTCGAACAAAGTGTACACCCACTCGAAGGTGATTATGACAACGATTAGGACTCTTTTTACCGATGTTAGTGAATGTATCTTGTAACTTTGATATCAAGTCGTTATGCTTAAGATATAAGCAAGAAAATTTCAAGACTTTAATTAGAGAGAGGTGCCTGGTTCTCATGAATAGCAAACTAATCGAAAACCTGAAGTTTTTCAGGAAACAAAATCATCTTAATCAAAACCAGTTAGCCATAAAACTAAATGTTTCCAGACCAACAATTTCAAGTTGGGAAACCGGCAGAACCACGCCAGATATTGATACCTTGGTTAGAATTGCCAGTTTCTATCAAGTTCCAGTCGATCAATTGTTATTCACTCGAAGCCATTCAAAGGGAAATATTAATAAAAGCCAAAAGCATATTCTTGGTATTTTGCTTATGATCTTAATAATCGAAAGATTCACTGTGGATGCCCCGCCTGCTGCTCGAGGTTGGATTGACATTCTTGCGTTAATACCTGCTTTGCTCTATCTTCCATTAGCATTAGTAAACCGAAACTGGCTGATTTCAAGAATTAGTCTGCCTATTTACACCGCTGGTCTTTTCTTATTTGGCGTGTTGGGGATTGGCAGTAGCGTGATTAACCTATTTTCAATGGGCCCAGGGTTTCAAACATCTTGTTTTATTTGTGGCCTGATCGCACTTGGTTATCTAGGAAAAAATAAACTTACGTATCTTTTCTGGAGAATCAGGGAAATAACCGTTTCTTAAGAAGCCTCTTTTATAATCTAAAGTACAAACGAAAACCGCTAACCTCATTGTCTGAGATTAGCGGTTTTATCTTATGCAAGGGAATGCGAATCTTCAATTTCCTAAAAATCACTTATAAGCCTGCGCCAATTTATCAAAATTAGTAATCCCTAAACCGGTCGCCTGATTATAGACTGTCCCTGGCTGACCGACATAGTATAGATTAGAATTGCTCTGTGTACTGTTCAGTGGCGTGAATGGCGAATCGGGTTGCTGGGCCAACTGATAGATCTGTGGATTCCAGAAACCCATTCGCTTTCGCCCAGCCTGACTGTTAATTAGTGCAACAGCTGCCGCGTACTGTGGTGAAGCGATACTTGTTCCCGCGCCATCACTCCACGGCTTTTTGGGATACTTTTTTGTTTTCTGATAGATCCAATACCCCGTTACTGCATCCGAGTCAGCCGAAACATCCGGATAGTTTCTACCATAACCCGTTCCAGTTACGGTTTGCGAACCAAATACCGGTTGTCCAAGAGCCGATATTAAGTTACGGGCCATAAATGTGTTAACTCCTGGAACATTCATTTGATAAGCCGGTGTATCATATTGATGACTAAAGCCACCGGTACTCCCAGCCGTATATTCTAATAAGCTTATCGGCACTCTTTGGATGATGCTTGGGTGTTGTTGCAAAATCGGCCAAACATAATCGCTTCCCCACGCGCGTTCATGCCTGTTAACAATTGATCCAAGTTTGGTTTTGATACGAAACGGCAAAGTCGTTCCGCCAACTGACGTAATAAACGGATTACTGTCAAAGAAATCCGATGAGCTTAACGTACGATCAAACATCAATTGCTTGCCCTTGATCGATTTGATCATGTAATTATAAGCACCGGCATCACCGGAAGCCGTGAAATTAGAAACTCCTTGAATGGCTCCCTGTGCTAAAACAAGCGTTAATAGCTGTCGATAAGCCGGTGTTAGCAGACGTCGGTGTCTCAAAATGGCAATTGTCCCACTATCCATGAGTCCCCAACTATTAGTTGTACTGCTGACAACATTATCGTTAAATGCTTGTTCATAAACGTCAACGAAATTTGTTAAAGTCGGATACGGATTATTAACCAAATAAACCCTGACGTTCGATTTTGGCGCAACCGAACCCGCATACTCAGCATCCATTGTGGTTTCGTCAGAACTTCGAACGACATCTTTGGGACGATAAAGAGGTGATGCCACCTGCTTAATCATTAACCTGCCAGAATTGGTATCGACCTTTTCGTGTTTCCAAAAGTGAAAAACGTTTGATTTTCGAAGGCCTTCAAAAGCAATAATGCCAGTAGTTTGTCCTTTACCAGTCATCCCTTTTCTATAAAGCGGTGCAACATGATAATGATTGGTAAACCGACTGGTAAATCCCAATTTTGCCTGACCGCTCTTTCTTCGGGAAGTTCTCCGAAATGGCAGAAATGTATTCGTATTAATGTAACCGCGACTGTGATCTGTTAAGCCCACTACCGTCCAAACGGTTTTGCTCAATTTCCCCGGAATCTTAGGTGCTTTGGCTCCGAATTGAAGAGGATTTGAATGGTACCTTGCCGTATTCAAATTAGTACGGAACAATTTATCAATTCTACCGACTTTACCAGATACTTGAATGATAAGTTGGTTTTTCAAAGGTCGCGCCTTTAAGGAATGTTGCTTTAACAGCCTCTGCCATTGAGAAATAGTTGTCTCGGAAGCCCCAAATTTCGAGCCGAACTCACCAGGCGTTAAATAATGTTTGAAGTCAGCATTTCCCGGTGTACTGACTGCCAATGCAGCGTTTCTAATATTCTTGAAACTATCAGGCTTCAAAACAATATCAAAACATGTCGTTTGTGTTTTTTTCATTGGCGTCGGCGAAACATTTTTCGCCGTCGTCAGCATCTTATACATCCCCGGCACTGAAGCTTGCAAAAGCGGGGATGTTGCCGCCTGAACTTGCATATTCAATATAAAACAACTGCCAACAACTGATGTAACTAATCCTATCCACCCAAATACTTTCTTCATACCTACATCGCCTCGATTTAATGATACCTAACAATAAAAATTTGAAAGGCATAATTAAAGGATACTCCAAAAATTATAACATGCCCCATCAAAACCAACTTAAAGTTGCTACTCCATCATTTACAATAAGCATAGTAAAAATTGTCACTAGTATAATCATTTTCCCGGTAGTCGTTATCATAATATATTTTAACTTGGTATGACAAACAAACATCATAACAACAAATAGAAGTGGTTCAATTAACCCTTTTACCCTCTACCTTCAACATATTCTAAAATATCTCCCGGTTGACAATTCAAGGCACTGCAAATTTTGTCTAAGGTTTCAAATCGAATTCCTCTAGCCTTACCAGTTTTTAAAATTGAAAGATTTGCTTGAGTGATACCCACTTTCATAGCTAATTCCTTTGAAGACATTTCTTTTTTTACAAGCATTAAATCTAAATTGACTTTGATCAAAGAATTAACCTCCCCCTAGATAATTCGGTTTGCATCATCCTGAAGCTGAACTCCATGTTTAAAAACAATATAAATCACATAAAATGCAAACCAAGCTATGATTTCAATCTGTAACCCACCAGCATCAGGTAAAGCACTAAAACCATAAGGGACAATATTTCGAAGTAACGCTCCAATCCCATCTAATAGGGCAATCCATCCAAAAGAATACATAATCCATTTGATATTTTTTAAATTACTTTCAATAAAAGTTTTATTAGTTCGCAATTTATTTAACAATTTAGTAATGAAATAGACAAAAATCGTCTGAAATATTAATAAAAAGTATAGTAACAATGCCGTTACTATCCCCCAAACGGGGTGACTTGATCCGCCAATCCCCGTCTGTTGTGCAAAAGAATTTATCGATTCAATATTAAAAATAATGCCGATAAATTTATAAACAAATATAAAGCCACCACTTAATAATGTAATTACATAGATGCCTAAAATTAAAAGACTGAAATAATACAGTAGGCTTAAAGGAAGCTTCTCACTCTTTTTAATCATATAATCACCCTTTCAAAGTAATTGTAGATTTTCAAATATTGTATGTCAATATTTTATTATTGTTTGACAATAAATAATTTAAGTGAAACAATAACTGTGGAAGAAGTGATAGATATGAAAAACATATTAGTTGTCAACAATCTAACGAAAATATTCGGTAATAATCGTGGCCTGAAAAATATTTCTTTCGAAATTCCCAAAGGAAGCATTGTCGGTTTAATTGGACCAAATGGTGCCGGAAAATCAACCATTATGAAGTGCATCTTAGGAATCTATCCTTATTCTCAAGGTAATATTTTATTTGAGAACAAAAACATTAAATCACAAAATAATCATTCCATAAATAAAAAAATTGGATCTCTTATTGAAAGCCCATCTTTATATCCATTTTTAACCGGTATGCAACATTTTAAACTTTATTCAGTCAGTAAATCAGGTGCACAAAATGTGATTGCCCTTTTAAAAATGGAAAACTATATCAATGAAAAAGTTACAAATTATTCATATGGTATGAAGCAAAAATTCGGGATTGCATTAGCTTTAGTTAACAATCCAGACCTAATTATCCTAGATGAACCAATGAATGGCCTTGATCTAGCTTCAACCTTAGAGATCAGAAAAATCATCCTTACAAAATCCGCGGAAGGAACTACTTTCATAGTTTCAAGCCACATCTTAAGTGAATTAGAAAAAGTCGTTACACATATTATCTTGATAAACCACGGCAGGGTGGTTCTCCAAGGGCCGTTTCAAAAATTGAAAAATATTGGAAAACAGTACTACGAATTGAGTACTAGTAACAATTTAAAAGCAAATAAGATTTTGTTAAATCATAATTTTTTGTCGAACATTGAAGCTTCTGGTATTCAGGTACAGCTTTCATCTAAAAACTTAAATGAAGCACTGGATTTTCTTTTAAGAAATAATGTAAAAATAATTGCAATAAATCATCATTCAGTTGACTTAGAAACTGTCGCTTTGCACTATATTCAAAATAAAGAGGGCAATCAACATGCTTAGATTACTCTATCAGGAATCGTTTAAACTGTCGCATAGAAAAGGTGTATTTTATTTCACATTGCTTTTATTAGCGTTCATGCTACTAAATGTAGCATCTACAAAGGATAGCAGTAACCAAAGATATTTTATCGCAATTTCATTCGATGCTTTCCAATGGGTCGATATTGCATTGATTGTAGTGGGTGCTAACATCGTCTCCTCTGAATTCGAATACGGTACAATGAAACGTTTAGTAGCCGATTATAATAATAAATTTTTTATTTATATAGCCAAAATGTTCACTTTACTAGAGTATGATATTATTTTGCATATTTTAGCGTTTACTTTGACTCTTATTTTAAAAACACTATTTTTTGGTAATCACAACTCACTTAACTCTATTTATTTGAATCACCAATCATTAATAAATAACATCGTAACCACAACAATGAGTAACTTTTTCTCTACGTTTTTAATTATTGTAATTGTATTCATGATTGCTAGTATGAGCCGGACTAGTGCCCTCGCCGCTACTATAGGTTTTGGATTTATTATGTTTGGGTCAGGCCTCTCTGGCATCATTATTCAATTATGTGGAAAGCTATTTCCGTGGATTAAATGGAATCCTGGAAATATGTTTAATATCGGCAATCAACCTTTACTTCATAGTGTCGAAAAAACTTCTTTACTCACAAACCCACAATTAATAATAGGAAACTTAGTATATATTGTTTTATTCACTATAATCGGCTATTGGGCATTTAGTAGAAAGAGAATCTAATTAGGTATTAGGAAAGCTCTGGTTCACATGTTTGAAACTTTTAAGGCTAAGTATGAATACCCTTAGAACAATCTTTGTCTGTATGAAGAACAAGTTCAAACTATAAATTCTAGCCTTTTCATATCAAAAATTTAACGATTTAGCAAATTGCTGAAATAATTAACGATTCAATCTTTATATATAAATCTTTATATATAATTAAAGCAAACCTTGTAATCCTTAAAAGAGCTTTACGTTTTTAAGGCAGATACTAACCATTTAAATGAGTTCGTCAATATCTGCCATTCGCATCCCCCTAATTGACTTTTCCCCTCATATAGTTTATTCTAAATTAAAATTTGATTAGTCTACGAATTAAAAAGACGAAGAGAAGAGTAAACGTTCATTGCATCTAAGAGAATCCCGCCGGTGAGAAGGGATATGCAGGCCACGTTGAAGATGAGCTCTGATAAGTCACTGTGTTGTTCACGCAAGGCAGTCGGTAGGAACCGTTAACTTCCCGGGTATCAATCGGTACCGTTGAGGCATTATTTGTAAGAATAGTGTAAATAAGGGTGGTAACGCGAGCATTCGCCCCTTGTTTGTCGAAATGACATTCAGGGGCGGATGCTTTTTTCGTAGACTTAAGTCAATTCATAATTTTTAGGAGGATTTTTAAAATGACAGATACAGCAACCAAAATCAAATTTCCATATCGCTACGATGTAGTAGGAAGCCTACTTAGAACCCAAGCTTTAAAAGATGCTCATGAGAAATTCAAGAAAGGCGACATCACCGCTGACCAATTGCAGCAGGTTCAACACGATGAAACCCGAAAGATCGTAAAAAAACAGGTCGAATTGGGCTTAAAAGATGTAACCGATGGTGAGTTCAACCGCTCCTGGTGGCATTTAGACTTTTTATGGGGCCTTACCGGTGTTGGTCATTACGATTATCATCAAAGCTACAAGTTTCATGGTAGTAAAACCCGAACCGACAATGCAGACTTGGTCGGCCGAATTGCCTACAACCCGGACCATCCTTTCTTTGACAGCTTCAAATTTTTAAAGTCAATCACCCCGGATGGCGTCACACCCAAACAAACCATTCCATCCCCTTCCATGCTCTTTCGGGATAATCGAAGCGACAACTGGTCAAAGTTCTACACATCATGGGAAGCATACTTGGACGATCTCGCTACCGCCTACCACCAAACCATTCAGCACTTTTATGATCTCGGCTGTCGTTACATCCAACTGGACGACACAACTTGGGCGTTCTTAATTACAAAATTAAACGAAACCGCCGACGATAAAGATGAACACCAGCGCTACGTTCAAATGGCAGAAGACGCCGTTCAAGTCATTAATCAGTTACTCAAAGGACTTCCGGACGATTTAACCGTGACAACCCATATTTGCCGTGGGAATTTCAAGTCAACCTACCTCTTTTCCGGCAGCTACGACGATGTTGCGGATTACCTTGGCCAACTCAATTACGACGGTCTCTTTCTTGAGTACGATAATCAGCGTTCTGGAAGCTTTGCGCCACTTGATCGAATTTGGAACGGCAACAAGAACAAGCGCATTGTCCTTGGCCTGATCACCTCCAAATCACCCGAATTAGAGGATGAAGATCAAATTATCAATCGGATTAAGGAAGCTGAGGAAAAAGTGCCATTGGATAATTTGGCTCTTTCAACACAATGCGGTTTTGCATCAACCGAAGAAGGCAACAAACTTACCGAAGATCAGCAGTGGGACAAACTGCGCTTGGTTAAGCGAATTGCCGAAAAGGTTTGGGATGCATAAACTGTCCAACGACTATTCATTAGTCAATGAATAAACAGGGTGCCTGCAAAGTAAATCATTAGTTACTTTGCAGGCACCCTGTTTTTGACTTATTCCTGATTTTTCAATGATTTTAGTGTCACCATGACGTTAAACCAGCCAGCAAACCTATAAAAATACATTGGTTTCCGGGATTTCGCGCTCCGGCTTTATTATTGCAAAGTTTGTCACGATGTTATTGGATATTTTCATGCAGATCGTTATTTTTTTCCTTGCCGGAATTTTAACGGGAATGGCCCTAGGGCGAAACGTCGGTACCAGTTGGGCAAACCTGTTCGGCACAACTCTACTGACCGCGCTGATCGTGGCTTTCTTCATTGGCGTTGTATTCAGCATGGCCATTGTTATTTTGATGCTGACAGGATCACTAATCGGCAGCGCCGTTTTCATCATTATTTTTCCGCTGCTTGTTTCAATTATCAGTATGATTTCTAAATGGGATTGGTTAAAGTATGTTGATTTCTTCGGCGTTTCCGTCAAAATCAGCTTAAAGCAGCTCTCGGTTAGTCAGTTTCAACCTTACATCTGGTTTAGTGTCGCCATTTTAATTATCTGTTTTGGTTTATCGTTGATATTAATCAGAAGAAAGGAATTATAGAGCAGAAAACGCGCACCCTCATTATAAAAGAGGTGTGCGTCTTTTTATTTTACAAATTGGCAATATCGCCCATAACATTCACTAAGAAATCATCGTTATCCTTGTCTCGGTTTCAACTGACCAGCATTTTATAATTTGATCATACTCAGGACTCCGATCAATTTCAATCATATTTTAATATGCATCTCTGCCTTGCACTTTTTCTGTCAATTCACTACACTAATTCATAATTATATTGATTATTTCTCGAGGTGAAACTAATGCTGGCTTGGATTACATTAAAACACTGCATCATACAGGTAACAACACTCTAGTGACCGAATAAAAATAAAACCAGACAACCTTCTATATACCCGGGTTGTCAACTCACTGGAGTGTTTATCTAATGAAAACTAATTATCCAACTAATATCAACACAGGCTATGCCTATACATTTTTTTCCTTTTTCGGGATTACCGGTTTATGGGTTATCTACCTGCAGATGCAAGGGTTAAGCCTTGTCGAAATCGGCCTGTGCGAAAGTATTTTTCACGTTGCCAGCTTTTTGTTTGAAGTGCCAACCGGCGTTTTAGCCGATCGTTTTTCCTATAAATCCGTTTTAATCGGCGGCCGGATCGCATCAATCCTGTCCGCAGTCATCATGCTGACAAGTCATACATTTCTAATGTTTGCTTTCAGCTTTGTGTTAAGTGCCTTATCCTATAACCTACAGTCCGGCACAATCGATGCCCTGATGTACGATTCACTTATTGATACAAGGCAAACAAAGGCCTATCCCAAAATCATCAGTACCGTCAACGTGCTGTATGAATTTGGCGACACTGCCGGGGTTGTCATCGCAGGTTTTTTCGTTCATTGGCACTTTGAATTGACCTATGTTATCTCTATCCTGATCGGATTCTTCGCGCTCATTTCAATCTTAATGATGAAAGAACCCAACGTCACACCATCAAAGGTATCAGCCCAAGTCCCCGAAACCATTGGATCGATTCTAAGAACTTCCTATCGGGTTCTTAAAACCAATCGCGTATTGAGAAACCTGATGTTTTTTCAGGCTGTTTTTGCCGGAATTTGCACCTCATACTATTTTTATTTTCAATCGTTGATGGAGAAAGCCCATTTTTCGGGATTGATGATCTCACTTTTAATGGTGACTTCAGCGGCTGTCAATATTGTCGGCATCCACTTTACCCCTATTATCCAAAAACGTTTTCCAAAAGCTGTTTTGGTCAATAGCCTCAGTTGGTGCCTGATTGCCCTTTTACTGGTCAGCTGGCTTGATTGGATTCCTATGCTAATGATGCTTTTTCTCGCCTCACAGCTCCTCTCATCCCTTGTGGAGCCGATTTTCAGCAGCTACTACAACGAAATGATTGATTCGAAGCAGCGGGCCACTCTCCTGAGTATCGCAAGCGTGCTGTTCTCCTTTGCGATGATCGGCCTATTTCCACTTGTCGGTTGGCTGATTGAGCACCATAATTTCTCATTTGCATTTGGAACAATCGGCGGCATTATACTAATCCTATATATAACAACCCGTATTAAAAGCCGAACCGTTTTAAAGTAACCTTAGTACCAAACTAACCAATCAAAAATCCTCTTCCGATCCATGGTATTCAACCCAAGGTATCGAAAGAGGATTTTATTGTAGGTGTAGCTCATTTTAACCGTTTCGTGCATGAATCAATGACTGACGCAACAATGCATCATTGTCAGCCGTCAGATTTTCAATTCATTATTTAGCGTACTTTGCGTAAGCCTTGTTCAAGTTAGCTTGGGCAGCCTTGTATGCCTTAAGGTATTTAGCCTTGTTGGCAGCAGTCTTGGCTTTCTTGTAGTTGGCTTTAGCTTTGGCTACTTTAGCCTTAGCATTCTTTACAGCAGTTGGGTGTTGTAAAGTAGCCAGCTTAGCTTGGGCACTCTTGTAGCTGGCAAAAGCCTTCTTGTAAGCTTTAAGGTATTTAGCCTTAGTAGCTGACTTCTTAGCTTTCTTGTAAGCTGCTTGGTACTTCTTAGCAGTTGCTTTAGCTTTAGCAACCTTAGCCTTAGCTGATTTAACGGCTTTAGCATGCTTTGAAACAGTTGGTGTCTTAGTTGAAGATGATGATTCAGTTGGTGTCAAAGTTGATGACGAAGAAACTGATGTTGAGCTGCTTGAAACTGCTGAACCACTGGTTGCAGTTGTACCTGAACCACTGGTTGCGGTTGCAGTTACGTTGTCAGTGTTGTTGGTATGTAAGCTTGCTGAAGCTACACTGCCAACGGAAAAGAGTGTGACCGCTGCTGTTAGATATAGTAAAGTTTTTTTCATGTATAATACCCTCCGAGTTATGTTTTACCAATTTAGTCATTATCTATGACCGAAACAATAGTTGAGCGGTTAAAATGTTCAAGCCCTACACCCTTAGTTACATATAATAATATACCCGTTGTGCTAGTTAATTAGCTGCCAGGTATCTACGAATAAAAGTTGTTCTAATCGACTTTTGAAGCCACGCAGACATCGGGCCCGATTATGTTCAACCTGAAATAAAACCTGCCATTTAGAGAATAAAGTTTCGATCATGCGCCTTTGGCGCTTCAATAAGGTGCTATTCAGTCGTGATTGGGGCATGTTACGGCGTTGGGGTGTCCAGAAATCAATGTGTCGTTGCTTTAATTGATCTTTTAGTGGTTGACTAAGGTAGCCAACATCGGCCAAAACATGTGAGCAAGCGTATTGGTCAATCAATTCTGGCACTAAACGAATATCATGAATTGAAGCAGCTGAAATTGAATAGGCCACTACAATGCCTTGATTGGTGACCTGAAAATGTCCCTTTAAACCATAGAACCATTGTTTCTTGGTGGCATTATAGCCAATGTCAGCAAGTGAGCGTAAAACTTTGGCTCGATGATTACGAATTGATTGGCATAATGGGATTGGAAAACTATCTATGATGGTGTAAGTCACTGATGGTAAACAGTGTTTAACTAAACCAACCCGCAGGGTTTGGAGCAGACAGCCCATAGCTGTGCACCGTCGATTAAAACGAGATCGTTCCGGCAAACCAGTCAGCCCTAACCCAACTAACAGACGATAAAAAGCACATTGATTAGTGATACCAAGTGATACCTGCCAACACATCAAAGCCATGATAGTTACATCTGATATTTTGGCATGATTAGCATTCTTTCTTTGCCGAATTTTGCAGGAAACATAACGTTGATATAGTGGCGTTACAACCGCAACCCAGGGTTGCCAAGGTGCTTGCACGATAGTTGTAGGTTGAGTAAGATAATATTGGCTTGACATCGTTCACACTTCTTTGTTTAGGATACTTAAAAGTGTAAGCCTGCCAGGCTTTTTATGTACTTTAATTGTCCCATTTCAACTAGCACAACGGGTATAATAATATGTATTTAATCTTTTGTTAAGATCTATTATACTATTTTTATAAAAAACTTTTTAGAATTGAGTGATGATTGTGTTTTCGAAGATCAAAATTTGGCTGTCAAATAAATCCTACCTGATACTTTTTCTATTAATCAGTGTCTGGTTTATGGGATTTGCCAGCTATACGTCCCCGCTGTTTTATTTTGACTATTCACCGGATAACAACTGCTTTTTTACGGTTGGAAAGGCCTTGGTACATGGTATTCTGCCTTATAAGGACGTTTTTGAACAAAAGGGCCCCTATGTTTACTTAATGCACGGAATCGCCTACTTATTGAGCAGCCGTTCATTACTCGGCATGTTTCCGTTTGAAGTTCTCAGTTTATTTCTTTCAATGTACATAGTCTACAAGATTGCGCGTATGTATACTTTTCAACTTGCGTCCTGTGCAATTGCGATTTTAATTCCTTTTTTCCAGTTGTTTCACCCATACTATAACTATGGTGATACGGTTGAATCACTTCTATTTCCGGCAATACTTGGACTGATCTATACCCTGCTGAAAGGCGACCGAAACCACTTTGTCATCTCCCGTTGGCTTTGGAGCCTTCAGGGATTTTTGGTCGGGCTGACATTTTTCATGAAATACACCCTGCTTGGCGGCTGGATCATCTTCTACCTGGCAATGTTTGCTTATTATCTTAAGCACAAGTCATGGAAAGAAGTCTCCAAAATGATTCGTTGGAGTTTGCTCGGTTTCTTAGTGGCGATTGTGCCATGGCTGATTTTCTTTTTGGCTACCCATTCATTATCCGCCTTTTTCCACGTTTATTTTTATGAGAATATGCATATCTACATGTTATCCGACAACTCGGTCTTCGCTAAATTCATTGAGTCCTTAACGATTTACAGTAGTTTTCTTCGTCAGGATCCCCTGATTTTTGTGTGTGGCTTTATCGGATACATCTATTTGCTATTCAGCAAGTCCGCTTTCAAAACCACCTGGGGAAAAATGTTATTCGTTATGATGATGGTCGTTAACGCTGCTTTTATCGTCTATGGCTACCATCCTGGCCAGGTTTACCAATATTATGAATTGGCCTTCTTCCCATACTTGGTCATTCCGAGTGTTTTTGCGTTCGTCAACGCCATTAAAAAATTCGATGTGAAAATTAACGACCAAAACGAATCAATCGTCCTTTTAAGTTGCGCACTGCTAAGCTTTTTCTTAGTTTTAGGGGTTAACGATAATATTTTAAGTTCCAAAATTTTTCCCAATAACGGCTCCGTAACACTCAATCAAACCAACAAACCACAACAGCCCGCACAAGTCGAATTCGGCAACATTATGCGTGCACAGAGTAACGGTCGCCCAACCATGCTGAATTACGGATCAATCGATATGGGCTTCTACACAACTTCCGGAGCATTGCCAAGCACCTACTATTTCCAAAACTATAATATCGAGCATGACAAGGCACCCCAAATTTTAAATGGCCAGTTGGATGTCATTAAAAAGCATAAGGTCCAGTGGATTGTCTTGAATACGCCGGCAGGTATTCAAATCAATAAATGGAATGGCTACACCGGTGCACAAGGTAAAATTACAAGTGGCAACCTAAATCCCGGCACTAAAAAGATATCCAAAATACTTTTCAAACACTACAGGATCGTTACCAATCACACACAAAATTTTGAAAGTGCCAATGTGACCTACTGGTTACTTAAACGAAAAGATTAACCATTTGAAAGGAATGATAGCTTGAAAAACAACACGCAACAAACGAATTCAACCTCAAATCTGTTCTCTATCAAATCTTTTTTCATAAATAATTGGCTGATTCTCAGTTCTTTTATCCTTTTTAGCATTTTCAATGTCATTATATTTCTTAGGTATGGATGGCTTTTTGGTGCTCAGGATCTTCAATTCCACTTACAACGAATTGAAGAGCTCTATCAAAATAGTCAACATCTCAATTTCTTTCCATCAATTGCAACCTTCACTTTTAATCAAAACGGTTCAGCCGTGATGAGTATGTATCCCAAATTACCGCTATACTTATTTGTGGCCTGCCGACTGATTATTCAACAGCCGATCATTAGTTATTATGTCGGCATTATTTTAATGACATTTATCGGCATGGTTGTTGCCTACTTTTGTTACCTCTCAGTCGAACGGGGAAAGAAAATCGGCGCATATATTTTTGCAATTATCTATATGATGTCAGGGCTCATCGTTAACTATAACTTTTATATGGGCGATATCGGAATTAGTTTTAGCCTCATTTTTCTACCATTAGCATTTACTGGACTATTTCACTGGATAAGTACCGGTAAATATAAGATGTTAACACTTGGCATTTCTTTGATTTGTTTAAGTCACGTATTGAACGTCATTTTTGTCATCGTTACAATGATTATTTTTACCCTTATTAATATTCAAAAGTTATCAAAAGCAAAAATTGTCAATCTTTTAAAATCGATCGGCATTACTATCCTTATAACATCCAGTTTCTGGTTACCTGCTTTAAGTTTTGGAACAAGCACAAAAATGGTTAAACCTTATAATGCATTGTTGCAAGGCATTAACATTCCTGATTACCTGCTTCGAAGTTTATCTAACAATGTCACATATGGCATCACATTTTTTGCTGTCCTTGGACTTGTTTTGGGAAGTATCTATTACCGTCGTCTACCAACTTATATTCGTCAAGCCCTTTGGGTCGCAATTGGCTATTTCCTGATCAGCAGCAATTTATTTCCTTGGAAAATATTTCAGCATACCGGCTTCCGACTCATTCAATTTCCTTGGCGCTTGTTAATATTTACCCAACTATTTCTAGTCTTCATTTTTAGCTATTTAATCAGTAGGTTGTTAGAACAAAGCTCCCATAAGCAGATTAATGGGCTTATAACTGCCATGTTAATAATCGTCACAGTCGCATTATCTTTGAACACGCAACAACGACATTTAAAATTTGAATTGGGCGCCCCAGAAATTAGTGCCCCTCTGGATGAAAACTATGGCATAGGCTTTAAAAATACAGTAGCTTGGTACAAAATTACCAATAAATATGAATATCATCATTTAATGGCTTTTAATAGTACAGGAGATTATTTACCTCAAAATGCCTTCACTGTTTTTAAACAAATTGCCAGTAAATCGCATTTTGCAGCACTACATTCTCCAGATGGTTTGCTTCCTACAACACTCAAATCCGGAGCGGACCAGTCTACCATCTCATTTCAGACAAGCCAAATTACAAACAAAATTGAACTCCCTTTCGTCATCTACAACCACCATTACCAAATAAAATTAGACAGCAAAAAAATCCCGCTCAACATCAGTAAGCATCAACTTCTGCTGATAAAAAACGTTAAAGCCGGAACTCATACTGTTCATGTTCAATACAAGAATAACGCAATAACCATTGCCGTTGCTTTAATGACAGTGGCAGGACTCATTGCTATTATCTATGTTCCAAAAAAACATCACTCAGTTTAGTTGCTATTTTTCCCGCAATGCTTTTAACTGATTTAAACCAGTAATAATTGATTGCTTGGAGAAGTTCCCTTCAACTAATTGATCATCACTGTATTCATTCAGCTCCGAATAAAACCAGATACCAAGCTTCATAAATTGGGCTTCGGTCATGGCATATTGTAAACTCAGTAATCGTTTTGCCGCATCAGCGTACTGTTTTTTATCAATCAGCTCCTGCAGCTCATTTTGATAGGGCAGTTTCTGTTCCTGTTTTTCGGGGAAAACAATTTCCGCTTCCGATTGGCCGCCCTTTCCGTGTGACAAAATATATCCAAGCCCTTCAGCGAATGCCCGAATTTGACGAAGAATAAAATCATTTTCATCTCGCACTTTGATCCCTCATTTCAGCTTAAGTCCTTATATATAGATAATCTTCTCAATCTCCTACGAATAATTATTCAGCTTCAACTATAAGGATACCATATATAATGCACATTAATTGCCTTCTACTTCTATCTGAATTATGATAAAGTTAGCGATTGTGAATTAGGTAATTTAGCAACTAATAGAGTGGATGATGTGATGACTTTTAATCATAATTTTTATAAAACGTTTCCGTTCTGGTGCGGTCTCGTTATTCTAAGTAATCTCTTATTGATGAGCGATTGTCCGGTATTCGGTGCATTTTGGTGGTATCACGTTATTTGCACATTGATTGGTTTTATCATGATTTTGTATTCATTTGTTGCTTCCAGTTCTGAATGACAGTTAAGCTTTTCTCTTTGATATAGACATTCAATTGTATATTATTCATCGACGAATAAAGGGATCGAATCAAAAGTACCGACTGATTTGATCCCTTTGATTTCGGCCAATTTTCTAATCTTCCATTAAGCTTATCCTTTGAATTAGCAAAGTAGTTCATTTATTCATGGATTATGTTATATAATGACGGTGTTTGCTACATCCAATTCAGAAAGGATTTTGTTGATGAGAAAACGCATTTTTACGGTCGTCGGATTGGGGCTCTTAGCCACCATAACCGGTTTTATAACAGAACAGCCTGTTCAGGCTAAAAGTCAAAACAGCTATCAAGTCGTTAAATCAAAGGATTACTCCCACGTTTATAGCGATAAAAAACACGCCGTTCGCTTACCATTCCATGCCAAAACAACTCATACGGCCTATATGTGGAATGCCCATCATACAAAGAAACTGCATAACCTTAAAAATTACCAGGCAACGACCTGGTTTCTTGCTAAAAGCGTGGTATTAAAACACGGCAATCATAAACGTGTTTATTATCAAGTCAAGAATACTACTCAATCCATGAGCGGATATGTTTGGAAGGGCTATTTAGCCAAAGGATACAGTCCCAAGGGTTATCAAATCGTCCAACAAAAATGGGCCAACCAATCCGGTTCCTATTACCCAAGATATTACGGTCAGGATGTCAAAATGTGGAATTATAATCACAGCAAGGTTCGGGTTCATTTAAAGAACTTTCCGGGAATGAATTGGTATCGAACCGAAACGGTTGTGATGCGCCACGGCAATAAGCGGGCTATCTATTATTACCTGAGTGGTACCCTCAGAGGGAACGGTCGAACAGTCGGCGGGTATGTTTGGCGCGGTTATTTAAAACGCGGTATCAATCCAAACCACACCGGTCAAAATTACGTTCCCATTGATGATTTCTTGGGCGATACAGACTATAACCAGTACGTTCAAACTGCTAAATACCAAAAACTGGCCAAACAGATTGCGGCTTTATTTCCATACAGCAAAATCGACTATGGCCTGTCAAGAATCGCCGCTTACAATTACGATGCTGCCAATCAATCCATTATGAGTGACGAAGATGTTAAACCGATCGGAACGGGTGGTTATAGTAACATTAAGGCATTCCCGGACATTGACCGATACCTGCTAAAACACTCGTCATGGTCGGATGCTAAAAAACTCAATGCCGTTAAAACCATGCTCGACGAAGCTGGTTATGATTCAGATAAACGAGTCTCAATGGCCGGTTATCAAATCGGCATTCAAATCATTGATAACATCCCCGACATTTTAGGCCAAATCGTTGCCAGTGATGGCAATGGCTATGCCAACGGATATGCGATCGTCATCGGTCAGCAGGATCCGACCGGTAATTCGGAAAATAACGACAAATCATTTTTCTACTACGATTAAGACCCATAAAACAGCTTTCGACAATGCTTAAAGGCGTTGTCGGAAGCTGTTTTTGTATGATAACATCATTTTAATCAGCTAATCCACTTAGAAACACTTGGCCAACTGCTTGAATTAATAATCACTCTTGGCGTTTGTTTTAAGTCACTGTGATCAGTCACAATACCATTGTTTAACGTCAAAATAGCTTTTAAACCGGGACGGTCGGCGAGAAACTTTTGAATTTGCGGTGTCCCACTACCATATGGATATGTGAAGATCGGCGATTGATAACCAACTTTTTGTTTGAGGACAGTTTGACTAACGGCGTAGTCCCGCTTAAATCGAACAAAGTTACTTGGGATATTGAATACAGGTGTGCCATGGTCAACCAGATAATGCATTCGATTTGTATGAACGGCGAACGTCACCAATTTTCCAGCGCGTTTCCTCATTCTTAAAATGGCCGGCCAGGTTGCCAGCTTGGTACCAGATTTGTACCAACCGGTATTTCCCGTAATAATGGAATCCGTAAAGGGATAGTGGTGCTTCTGCAAAACCGGAAACGCATTGTCAATCATCGTACGGTCAATATCATCAAACGTTAAAACAACGTATTTCCCGTGAATTGGCTGATGCGTATCCATTATTTTAATTAATTTTGGTAATGAAATGACTTTAATATGGTTTGCCTGCAGCGCATTCATTTGGCGCTTAAATGCCGGCAGATTAACGTTAAAATCATGGAACTGGCTGTTAGGCGAGACGTTCTCATCAAATTTAACCATATCATTATTGTTTAATACCCGGTGGTAGCAAAAAACCATCACACCGTTTTTAATGTGCTGATCCCGAGCAGAAATGGCATAACTCGGTCGATTTCCCAATTCGTATTTGATATTGTGATGAACGCTGATCGCCAAGGCAATTAGGAAAAGGACAATCACGCTGCTTAAAATAATTTTACGGGTTGTTTTATTCACGATCTTTCGCCTGCCGTTTCAGTTTTCTAATTCGCAGCCATCCAAAAATAATCATCAGACTGGCAATCACTACAACCAGCAACGCAAATATGGCATATGAACGAAACGATAAATTTAAAACCAGATAATCCGAAACCAGCGCGTCTGAATAGACATTTAAAAGAAAACAAATATTGATATACACAATATATCCGGTGCCCATCCAAAGGCCAATTAAAATAATGGCTCTTCGAAGCATCGTTAACAGCGATGACCTTTTTCGAATAATCAGCTTGGAAGGTTGTCTTTTCTTCATCATCAAAGCCCCCGATCCGGACTACGCCAGCTGCCAACATGCTTGGGGTCCAAAAAGAACGACCCGAGTGCCGTCAAACAACTAATTAAATTAATGAACCAGTAGAAAACAACGTATAGCGGCAATAACAGCAAATCCTGCCAACTGATGAAATCCGATTTTTTTGAATCAGTGTATCCAATAATAAATTGCACCAAACTGATTAATAATAACAGAAATAAAATAACACCATCCATAATCAGATCACCGGTAAACGCGACCATCATCAGGTAAAAGAGTGTTACAAAGGCACAGCTGATTGCCCACAAATCGCTTAAAATCATATCCAGCAATAGCCACTGCTCGCTTAAACGGCCGGTGACCAGCATCCCCCGATTTCTAAACAACACTTCAAAGCCACCGCGTGCCCAGCGCCGTCTCTGATGAACCAAATCTTTAATATGTTCCGGCACCAAAATCCACGCAACCGACTGTGGGCAATAAACGACCTGCCATTGATGGTGGTATAGACGCCACGTCACGTCAATGTCTTCGGTAATCGCATCGGTATTCCACCACCCAACATCGGCTAACGCTTCTTTTCGATAGGCAACCACTACTCCGGAAACAGTGGTGATATGCCCGGTCACGAACGCCTGTCCACGCTTAATAATATCAATAACACCCACGTATTCCAATAATTCGAGCCGACCCAGGATACTGGTCCGATTTCTGACAATCGGTTTTCCACCAACGGCACCGACACGTGGATTGTTATAGAATTGTGCCAGCATTGGCTCCAATACATGACGATCAACATAGCAATCTGCATCCAGGCAAAGCAGAAATTTACCATGTGCAATTTGAGCGCCCTGATTAAGTGCGTTTGCTTTCCCTTTATTTGGTTGTACATCAACGATTTTAATCGGAAACTGCTGTTTGTATTTTTGAACTAAGCGACGCATAACCGAAAGCGTTGCATCCTGACTGCCGTCATTGATCAAAATCAACTCGATCTTTGAATACGTCATGTCAGCTACCGACACCACAACGTTTTCCAACGTATCAGCTTCATTATGAGCCGGAATCAGGACGGAAACTAAATCGGCAGGCTTGCCTTCATGCAGATTAATAAGTGGTACTTGCCGGCGCTGAATTGAAAAGAACACCGACCCAATGATCCAAACCATTGATACGATGACCGGATACAAAATCACAAATGAACTAAGCGTACGCATAGTCTTCCCTTCCCCTCTAAGCACGATATTTCCCTCAAATATCGTTTATAATGACTTTCGTGTAAGCACCAGAAAGTTCTTAATGAAGCTTTTCCCTGCTTGATAAATTTGCTGATCAGACACGTTTCCGGCTGAATCAGCCCAGAAAGAAACACTGCTGCCAACAATTCCCTTAAGCGATTTTAAGTGGGTGGCATCATCATTGTGCCACAGTGTTGGTTTCCAATATCGCTTCATGTCGCTACTCATGTACGAAACATTGCTCTTTGAAAGATTCTTCTTGGAAATATTAAAATATAAGTAGTAATCATTGTAGTTAAAGACTTTAAAGTGATGACGAATCAAATTCGGCATCGAGGACCAGGCTTTTCTTCTGGCGGCACCCAATTTTCCGTATTGATCAGCGGTCCAATTCCAGTAAGTGACTTGAATATGATGATTCAACGCAGTCAAACTGCTGTTTAGGAAACCGTCATTCCAAGCTTCCGGAATAAACCCAAGTTTTTGAATAGTTGCACTGGTCGCGTTTAGGTAGTTAATGTAAGCTGAATTCTTGGTTAATTTATCAGTAAATTCATCCCCGCCCAAGTGAAACCGGGCATCTTTTTGTCCCGCAAAATCCGCGGCAACTTCAGTATCGACTTTTTCAACGAACTTAATGCTGGCTTTACTTAAATGTAATTCGTCACCATAACTATCGGAATGCCAACTCAATGCTTTAACCAGCTTTGATTGACCGGCTGCCTTTAGTGTATTCACAAGACCGGTTACGTGAGCAGGTGTATCAATTTCCGGAATCAATGTGACGTTATATTTTTTGGCGTTATTAACCAAAAAGTGAATTTGCTGCCGACTGTAAAACGCCTGATGCGTTTTTTTATTTCGCCAAATACCGCCTTGTTCAACAGCCCGGTCCCTCGTCTGACCGACAACCTGATTTTCAATGGCAAAATCCTTGTCATCACTAAGATGAAGCTGAATAAATTGACCGTGGTTCGTACTAACCAACTTGATAAATTTAACTAACGTGGCCACCCGATAATGATGCCGGGATACATCCAGTGTGACACCATTAAACCGGCCGTATTGGCTTTGAGTTGATTTTTGAGTCGTTTTTGTCGTTAAACTACACCCCATTAACAAAATAACCAACGGCATCAATAACAACCAGCGTTTATGCATATGATCTCCCCCCTAAAAACCTTTTTAACGTATGTAATAATCGACTTTTAAAGTCAAATCTATACTAGCAAAGATAACTCAAAATGGTATTAACGTGACTTGTGAATGATGAATCGTTAACTATCTTTAAGAACTTGATTTAAAACCACCATTTTTCAGCCGTAATGATGACCACCTCTGCCAAAGAATCGCGTTATAATGAAATAGCATTTATTTTCAGAAAAAAGCTATTTTGAAAACAAGGAAGTGATCCTGTGGCACTTGGTCAACTGACTAATCAAATTGTTCTGATGTTTGTTTTAATGCTTGTCGGCGTTTTGATTAACAAACTCGGGTTTATGCAGGCCCAAACATCAAATGATCTGACTAATATTCTGCTTTACATCGTTTCGCCCTGTTTAATCATCGGGGCTTTCGAACAACACTATTCCGCTAGTCGCATGCAGCAGTTAATGCTGGTTTGTGTTGGCATTTTTATTTTCTACATAATTGAAATTTTTATTTCAAAGATTGCGTTTGGTAGGACCAGCAACATCAACTTACGCAGAATCACCCAATATGGCAGTATTTATTCCAATGCAGGATTTATGGGTGTGCCACTAACCAGTGCTTTATTTGGGAACAATGGCGTCTTTTTTGCGGTTGCTTCACTAGCCGGTTTTAACATTTTTAGTTGGACACACGGTGTGTCGTTATTCAAAACCGGTAAGAAAACGACCGACCGTTGGCAAAATTTTCGGGAAATTATTTTGAATCCAAATATTGTCGCTATTTTTGTCGGGCTACTCTTTTTCGTGACCTCCTTTCAATTACCCGGTCCGGCAAATGAAGTAGTCAAATACATTAGTTCCATCAACACACCATTATCAATGATCGTTATCGGCAACAGCTTGGGCAATATTAAAATCAATCGTCAATTAGTTGATTGGCACCTATGGCTGGCACTTTTCTTTAGAAACGTCCTGTTTCCAATGATTGCCATTATGGTTCTCCAAGTACTAACCGTTTCCGGCGTTGCTTTATACACGACCGTTCTGATGGCCGCCTGTCCCGCTGCCGGCCTGGTGGTTTTATTCACCCTGCAGGCGTACGGAGATACAAGCCCGGCGGTTGCGCTAATGAGTTTATCGACAATTTTAAGTCTTGTGACAATTCCGTTGGTATTCGCTTTGATGAAAATATAGTTTTTCTTTTTCCTGTCGTGACAAAACAGATGGCAAACAAAAAATGGCAACCAATCAAGGCCGTCATTTTTGTTTTTATCAGCTATTTTATTAATCTGTTTCCACTATAACAGTGACTCGCCACGATTATAATTAGCCCGTCTTTCACTTCCCGGCATCATATTGCCACCGGTTGCCCAAACAATGTGTGTGGCGTTTTCACTGTTAAACGCCGGAACATTGTTAATGACGGGTGCGATCGCCGTAAAGCCGGCCGCCGCTGAAGGTTCCACGGTGATTTGCTGTGAATCCATCAGCTGGGCGACGTTGCGGTAAATCTCATCATCCTGAAAGGTCACACTGCCAAATAGCAGTGTCCGCATCACCTTTCCGGCTAATCGGGATGGTCGCCCGACTGCCAGACCGTCTGCTGCCGTCAATCCATCCAGACCGATGTCGTAAACGGAAATTTGATTATTCAACCCGGTCATCATCCCCAAAGTCACGGACGGTACATGGGTTGGCTCACAAAAGACTGCATGAATATATGGCCCGATAATGGTTTTTAGGCCAAAAGCCACGCCACTGGGGCTTCCGCCAACGCCCGCCGGTAAATAAACCAGAACCGGGTGTTTACGGTCAACGCTGATATGCTGCTTCTTTAGCTGGTTTTGCAAACGAACAGCCGCAACCGCATATCCCAAAAATAAGTCAGAAGAGCCTTCATCATCCACAAAATGGATATTGGGATCCAGGCTTGCATCCTTTCTGGCTTGTGGGATAACATGCGAAAAATCGGTATTGAATTCCTTAACAGTGACACCGTTGGCTCGCAACTTGTCCTTTTTCCATTGACGCGCGTCGTGAGACATGTAAACAGTGGTTTTAAATCCAAACGTTGCTGCAACAATCCCAACGCTTAGTGCCAAGTTACCGGTTGACGCCACAATAACACCGTAGTTCGAGAAGATTCTTCGATATCTGTCAGTTGCTAAAACCCGGTAATCATCCATATAAACCAGGTCTGATTGTGTCATTGCCACATGTTCCGCAAATTTAAGCACTTCATAAATTCCGCCACGGGATTTAATTGATCCCGAAATTGGCAGTTGACTGTCTGCTTTTAAAAACAACTTTCCGGTCAAATTTTGATAATACATTTTATTCCACGAATCCTGCATCTGATCCAGTTTAATTAATGGTGATTCAATAATACCGTTCATACCTGCTGTTTCAGGAAACGCTGTGGCCAAGTACGGCGCAAAACGTTCCCAGCGAGCGACGGCATCAAATATATCCGCTTTTGAAAAGGGTAATTCGGTTTGCTGACCGTAATCCGGATTGCGCCAAAATATCGGTTGTTCCGCCATCAGATCTTTTACTTGCGGGTACTCTGTAATCAACGACGTATCGTCCATGCCCATCAGTCCTCTCAGTTTATTTTCAAGGATAGTATAAGACAAAACGTTGATGTTAGATTTTGTGACGTTAATCTTTTAAAAAGGCTTAATCATGGTATCAACGTGGTGTCAGTCATCAAAGAGACGTTTGGCATGATGTGAATCCCTGTTAAAGCTTCCCGTCCATATAAAGTATCCGCATAAAAAGTTGATCGAGTAGTCAATCCCAAGTACCATGATGACTGGATTAAAATTGATTGTCCATGCGTACGCTCTCTCAAAAGCATCATATTCACTAAAGAAGTTGATCCTGCTTAATATAAGCATCTACTAAACTAGTAGCACCCTCTTTTTTGAGGAACTCAGAAGGTGAACCGGAAAATTGAATTTGACCTGCCTTCAGAAACAAAAGATGGTAGTCATCATTATTAATATTTTGAAACTGATGAGAGGTCATAATCACTTTTTTGCCCCGTTGATTAATCCCTTGAATCTTCTGCATGACCTGCTTTGCCGTTTTTGGATCAAGCCCACTTTCCGGTTCATCAAATAAATATAACTCTCGGTCAAGCCGTGAAATTGCATCAATCATGACTAATCGGCGCTGACCTCCGGAAAGCTCGCCATACTTAATATCGGCAATCGTTTTTAACTCTGCCGGTAAATCAGTATGTCGAAACTTCCCCTTAAAGCCACTGACCCCCATAACCATCTTCATTGTCTGAAAAACAGTTGCTTCGTAAATAAACGGCACACTCTGTGGCTGATATGCAATCCTGGCAAAATTAGGAAAGCCGTGAAAATAAGTCGGTTCCCGTTTATTAACGGTCGAAATAAAATCCAACAGGGTCGTTTTCCCCACTCCATTCGGCCCCAATAAGACATTGACTTTGTCGTCAAGAAAATCAGCATTTAATGACTGGAATAATGATCTGCCACTCGACAGTCCGTATGTAAAATCTTTTATTTCCATTTTTCCTCCGGTTAACGATTCGTTCTTGATGCCAGACTCATTTTAGAAATAATCACATTGCCTAAAATGATGTAGGCCACCCCAACGATGGTTAATAACAAAACGATAAATACGACATGTGGATGATAAACAAAAAGCGAATAGGTGTTCTGCTGAAAATCAACAGGGTTAATGATCGTCACCATTGTGTTTAATACTGGTGATTTAAAATAAACCGCTCCCAACGACAATGTTGCAAAAATATATCCGGTTAGATAAATCGTTAATGTTTTTGATTTTATCGGAAGTACCAAAATAATGCTTGTAAAGAAAGAAATAATCGGAATAAGAACGAAGTTGAGCAGCCAACAAACACCGATCAGGCTCAACACCCTGGTTGATGGTCGATAAATAATAATTGCCAACAGATCAAACAGTGCAACTTCAATTTGCAAAATAACCATTTGTGGGATTAAGTTGGCGTAATAAATCAACCGTTTATCACCGGAAATAAATGTATACATCTTCAAGAAATTATTCTCCCGCATCTGAAACATCGTAATTGTAATTTGATTAAGGACACCTACTATCATAATGTATGACCAGAACCCGAAGAGATTATTAACCATATCAGTGTTTGATGTGGTACGCCCTGCTGCAAAGTCATTCCAGGACATCACCAGAAAGTACGCCGCTGGAAACATGAGTGTGTACAAGAAGACAACTTTATCTTCTAATGCCAGTCGAAGTTCAAATTCAATAAGGCTAACTAATTTACGAAACACTTGTACCACCTCTTAGGTTGCATTTTCTTATAATATTAAAAGGTAGTGAGAATAATTGCAAGGTGACAATTGTCATAACTTAAGTGAATCAAACAAAATAGGAATGGCTTTTCGTCATTCCCAATCAAATTAGTCTTATTTTTTAGTTGCTTCAATAACGTAACTTGCCATCCAAGGTCCGGTCCACCAACCGTTAAAACCCGTATTTTCACTTGAAACATCAGAAAACTCAGAACTTTTTTTCAAAAAATTGATATATTGCGTTTTGTGATGACCCGTATCGACAATAATCAACTTTCCACCCGGCTTTAAAACGCGATGTGCTTCGCTTAAAGCTTCAAACCGTTTTTTATTCGGCTTAATATTATGAAAGGCAAAGCTGGAAGTCACTAAATCAAAACGATCATCCTCAAAAGGCAGCTTTGCCATATCAGCCGTAACAAGTTCAGTGTGGTCGGCAACTTTGGCAATTTCCAAATTTCTTTTGGTCTCCTCTAACGAATTATGAGACTGATCGGCATTTTTCCACAAATCAACACCCACTGCTTTTCCAAATGGTCCCAAGAGCTTCGAAAGAGCAATCAAAACAGCACCGTGACCGCATCCCAGATCCAAAACCGTTGCGTCATCCGAAATATCGGTTTTGGCTAAGATCTTATCCCAAATAATAAATTTCCCCCGAAATGACGTATGGAAAAAAATGAGGCCTCCGGCAATCAAAAGCAACGCGTACAGTAATACAAACCCGGCAGCCGCATATTGATGGAAGAAGACCCAATTAATTAAAATGCCCAGACCAATTACTAAATAAGAAATGGGAACGAGCGGCGCATCCAATCCGTAATGAACTTTTTTCATCATTATCCTCCAATATATAGTTGGACTTATATTAGCATATAATCAATTTATTGCAAAACCGGCAACCAGGTTAACAAACTGTTTGTAAACCTAGGGCATCATCAGTTTTCAACCGTTCCGTATCAGCTTTAGTCAATAAATGATCAATAGTTGTAACAGATTCAGGTAAGAACTGTGATTAAATCAATTTTTTAAACGTCATTATCCATCTCGAATGCCATTACACGACTCTTAATGATTTATCGGCGCCTCACCGTCATTGGAAAACCGGTTCGTGCTCGATTGTGAACCTGTTTGTGCACCTGTTTACACCGCGATTGCAGTCATTAATCCGGTTGGGTTGAATCGGATGATACCCCAACTACCTTCAATCAGGCGCATGATATGAGTGGTACTGTTTCAGTGATTCAACAGACCGCCAGCTGTTTAATCATATGCCTGATACCAAAGTCCCATTCCATTTCGCAACTCTTGGGAAACGCCTCCCTTCGTGAACTACTCGGTTATGAATGACCGAGCTTCTGGGAACACGAAGTAGTATTTAGGCTGTTACATCGGTATGCCGAAAACCTAACTTACAGAACTCCGCTCTTTTACCACGGCTAGTTCCTAGCCAATAGCTTTTAGTCCGCAATTAAGGATATTAACTGCCGCATTAATATCTCGGTCGTGATGCGTCCAGCATTTAGAACACGTCCATTCCCGAATAGCTAAGGGCTTGGGGCCGTCATCCTGACCGCACGCTGAACAGATTCGGGAAGTATTCCTGGCGCTTACCACTACTAATTGCTTACCATACCAGGCACACTTGTATTCAAGCATAGTCCGGAATTGAGACCAACTGGCGTTCGCAATTGACTTGGCGAGGTGGTGATTGCGCATCAGATTCTTGGTTTTCAAATCCTCAATCACAATCACATCATAGTTTTTAACTAAGTCCGTCGTCAGTTTATGCAGGTAGTCCTTGCGCTGGTTGGCAATTTTAGCTTGATAACGCGCTTTGGTCATTTTAGCCCGTTGCCAATTTTGATAATCGTTGAGTGCCATTTTGGATAATTGATGGTGGTGATTCCATTGGCGCATCGCGACAGTTGCCCGCTGCTTGCGCCGACTAAACTTCGATTGCCAACGCGTCGCTTGCTTTTCGAACCACTTAGCCTTGAAAGTCCCGTACTTAACTCCATTGGAAGTAATCGCTAAATCGGCAACGCCCATATCCAAGCCAACCCTCTGGTTGGTTTTCGGCAAGTCGTGAACTTCGGTTTCGACCTGTAAGGAAAGGTAGTAGCGGCCCGTGGCATCATGACTCACCGTGTAACGCTTAATTTTGACGTCGGTTAATTGGTTAGTCTTGCTGGTCCGAATACTCCCGAGTTTAGGCAATCTTAAACGCCGCTTAGCTTCCACAACGCAGATTGATTGCCCGGTGTAGGCTTGCTTAGCGCTATGGCGGGACTTGAACCGCGGATGACCACCCCGATGTTGAAACAAGTTCTTAAACGCAAGCGTGAGGTTATGGTTAACCACAAATAAGCTGGTAGAGTCACTGGCTTTGAGGAAGGGGTACTCTTGCTTAAGCCGTTTAAGCAGATAATTCATATCGTATTCGCCAACAAACTGACTTTTCGGGTTGTTTTCATAACGTTTATTAGCCATCGCTAACATTTGATTCCAAACAAACCGCTCGTTGCCAAATAGTTGCCATAATTGATCGATTTGTGCCTGGTTAGGGTATAACCGTAGCTTAAACCCTTTAACCACTTTGGTCACTGGGATGCCTCCTCTCTTTATTGTTCTCTCTCTGGTGCCAATGTTTTTAACATCACCACTCGTTGACCACCAGCGACGATCCTTTGGTTGCCAATCACTAGTCGGTAGCTCCTAAACACTGACAGAATTCATACCGTTTAGGCACGCTTACTAGTAGCTGGACCTAATCAGCTTGACCAATCTTCAGATGAACAATTCCAAAACCGGGTTCATCGGCGGGTTTCGTCAACCAGGCGTTTGAAAACTTTCTCAACGGGCTTGGTTAAAGTCTAGTTCCCCATGTGTAATGATAATTCGCGTTATGAAACGAAGTTTGGTCATACGTTAATTGATTCGTACTTCTTGCAATAAATATTATAGCATATTAAGAGTGCTACTGTATACGTAGATTCATAAAAACAAGGAAATTTATTGGCAGGTAATTATCGTTTATTAGCCGTAAAAACGGGGGCAATTCATCACGTCCTTAAAAGAACGTGTTTTCTTTCCCTATCTCATAAAAAACCAAAGCACATTTTAATTGTTAATAAATATGTAAGCGATTACAATATGGCTGTAGAGACAGTTAGTCACTAGACACGGAAAGGACGTGTTCGGTATGGCAAGATTCGATAATAAAGTTGCCATCGTAACAGGTGGCGCATCCGGTATCGGTTTGGAAACCGTCAAATTATTCTTAAACGAAGGTGCCAAGGTCGTTATTGGTGACTTTTCAGATAAGGGCGACGACGTTGTTGCCGGCCTAAATGCAGGTGGTAACGCCTTATTCGTTAAAACCAATGTGACCAACGAAGACGACGTTAAGAACCTAATCAATAAAACAGTTGATGCATTCGGTCATTTGGATATTATGTTTGCCAACGCCGGTATTGCAAACGACGCTAACATTACAGAATTGCCACTGGATAAATGGCAAAATACCATCAACATTAATTTAACCGGTGTTTTCCTTTCAGATAAGTACGCTTTGGAACAAATGCTCAAACAAGGAACCGGTGGCGCCATTGTCAATGCGGGTTCTATTCACAGTCTGGTTGGGCTTCCTAACGTAACGGCCTATGGCGCAGCTAAGGGTGGCGTTAAGATTCTCACTCAAACATTGGCTGCAACCTATGCAAAGCAGGGTATCCGGGTTAATGCAATCGCCCCTGGATACATTGACACCCCGCTGCTGAGCAAAATCAACCCCGGACTAAAGGAAAAATTGGCGCAGCTTCACCCACTCGGACGTTTAGGAAAACCTGAAGAAATTGCCAAAGCTGTGGCGTTCCTGGCAAGTGACGATGCATCGTTTGTGATCGGTGCAACGTTGGTAGCGGATGGCGGCTATACGTCAGTATAGGAACTGAGTTTCATAAGAAACCTATCACGGCACAAACATTTCAATCAGGTAAATATGACGACAGGGAAAGACCGAGACACATATTCTATTTGTGTCTCGGCCTTTTACTATATCAAAAACACTCTTCCACCCCAAAAGGCTCGACGTCTCTCAACGAGCGTGATAATGTTATCTATAACCATTTCTATTTAAGGAAGTGAAATCAAATCAAAGCACTTTATTTCGACCGTTTCGGCGGTCCCGAAGTCTTACAGTACGGGACTTTGCCAGACCCGTCTTTATCAGATAACGATGTCTTGGTTAAAATGTCCTATATAGGCCTTAATTTCGCTGACATTTATCGAAGAAAGGGAACCTATCATATCGAAAAAAGAGTCTCATCCCCTTACATCGATGGCTACGAAGGACTGGGAATGGTGATTGCAGTTGGTAAAAAGGTTACAAAGCATCAGCTTGGAGAAAAGGTCTTTTTCGTAGATGTACCGTTTGCGAACGCTGAATTAGTGGCAGTTCCGGAAGATCATGCCATTGAAGTCCCAAGCGATCTCGATAATAAAGTAATCGCGTGTGCAGGATTGCAGGGACTGACCGCCGACTTTCTGGCTCATGATTTGGGCAGGAATCGACCGGGACAAAACGTTTTTATCCATGGCATTAGTGGTGGAGTCGGCCAAATTTTATCGCAGATGCTCACAGCAGATGGTATCAACGTTTATGGTGTGACTTCAACTAAGGCAAAACAAAAAATCGCACTTAATCAGGGGGCCAAAGCCGTTTTTCTCAGAACGGATCCCTGGCTTCAGAATTGGCTCGAAAGATTCGATACCGTTTATGATGGCGTTGGCATTACTTTGGAGCAAAGTATTGAATTACTTAAACATCGCGGAAATTTGGTTTTCTTTGGCATGGCAGGCGGTAATCCTCCAAGAGTCGATTTGGTGACGTTATTATCTCAATCCAAAAGCATCTTAACCGGCGATCTGTGGGATTATCTAACCGATTATTGGGAAAGAATTGCACGCAGTAAACGCCTATTCAACTACTTTACCGATGAAAAAATCAAAGTCAGTGAACCCACGGTTTTCCCTTTGAAAGACGGTATTCTTGCCCACAAGTTACTGGAATCAGGAAATAATGTTGGAAAAATTTTGTTAAAACCTTAATTAAGCAGCTTGGCATTATCATTAATGCAAGCCGTTTTTTATTTCAAATATATTCTTGACATGTTTTAAAAGAACTTTATTATAATAACTATGGTCAAATATAATGAACACCGTCATTATAATTGTTAAAATTTTATAACACTTAAACGACTTTTGTTCATCTAGGACATAGCTTTTTAGCAATTCATTTGACAAGCACACATAAACCAACTACCTTGCAATTAGCAGCAATCCTGTTAATAACTGCTTATCATCCATCATTAACCACAGAAGGGGTTTAAAAATTGAGTCTTGCAATCGACATTTTTATCACACTCTATGCTCTACTCACCATGGCTGCAGCCATTGCACATCTTCTCAGTAAAGACATCTCGATTACCCTCATTGTTGGGTTATTTCTATCCGCTTTCATTACTTTGACCAGTTTGATGATTTCTTCCAGGTTGCTTTCACTTGATACCCTCTTACTCGGATTGCTTGGTATTTCAGTTTTTACACTGGCAAATGGCTACCATCTTTATGGTCGACCACACTGGTCACATCATCTGATTCGATTAGTGGTCCACATTGCCATCTTCGTCATTGCACTCATGACATGGTAGAACCACCAGAACCAACCTGATTCAAAGATCCATTGTCAAGTTGCGTGGTTCAAATAATGAGTGTTATCCTGTTTTATAGTGACATATATTCTGATGGGGAACTTTAAATCATTTGATGAAAGGAGCTTCCTCTTGAAGATTCAATGGCGCTACGGCTTGATTAACAATGCCTATTTGCTTGTCACTATTGCCACCGGGTCACTTATTTATCCATTGTCAGACAAGGGACTTTGGTTTCTTCTAACCATTCTTATCCTATTTATCATTTCATGGTTAACCTATAGTTTGATATTTCAGCGGTCATATTTAAGACAACATCCTGAAGATAAAGCAAGTCACCATCAATTGAGAGGTCTTGGTATGATCATGACCGTCATTGTCACTCTCTTAGCATTACTGTTGATGTTAACAACCAATGCGTCAACATTAACCTTCTGCTGGATCATTTTCACATTGCCATTTATTAGGGATTGCTTATCGGTCCTAAAAACAGATTAACGTTTAGCATGTATTTTAGAAAGAAGTCGACTTATTTTTATGAAGATTGAATGGCGTTACAGCCTGGTTAACAACCTGCCGCTTATTGCATTGTGGCTTACTTTTTTGGCATTTAACGGATTAAGTCCCCGGGGATGGGATCGGGTTTCGGTTCCGCTCGTTGTTCTTGGTGGATTTTGGTTGGTTTATTACCTGTTATTTGAGCGATCATACTTTAAACGGCATCCGGAGCAACGACCGGGAAACCACGTTATTTCCGGGCTTGGCTGGATTATGACCTTTTTAATTGTCATGATTGCCGTTATCGTATTACTTAAGTTTAACAATTCAATGATCGCAAGCCCTGCCATTTTACTGGGTGGCTTTGCTTTAATCAGTCTGATACGGGATTCGTTATCCGTCAAAAAGCTTTCAGTTGAAAAATAATATAGCAGCTAAACACTGCAAAATAGCCTATGGTCGATTCAAGTTGACCATAGGCTATTAATTTAACGGCTATATTCTCTGAAACAACGGTAACTTCTCCAAATAAAGAATGTCGTCACGTTTGGCGGCGTCCCCTTCTGCCAAAATAGCACATTTAACCAAAATGGTTGCGCCTGCTTTTTTAAGAAGCTTCTCAGCAGCTTCAAGCGAGCCGCCGGTTGAAATAACATCATCAACTAACACAACCCGTTTGCCACGAAGATAATCGGCATCATGACCATCCAGTACCAGGTTCTGCTGACTTGCAGTCGTGATTGAATCGACGGAAACTTCAAGCGGTGACGCCATATAAGCCTTGACACTTTTTCGTAACACGATGAACTTGGGGTGATCACTCACCCGGCTCAACTCCTCTGCCAACGGAATTCCCTTGCTCTCCAGCGTAACGATACAGTCAAACGGTTCCGAAATCTTGTCTGCCAATTTAGCTGCCGCATAATGGGCCAACTCGGAATCCCCCAACAGGACGAACGACGCAATCGCAGTCGTTTCATTAATTGGGATAATCGGTAATGTTCGTTTTAGTTTTCCAATAGTTAATTCGTATGTTTGTTGCATCATTTAGACCCCCAAGCCAATCAACGGCAAAACAAATTTCAACACGGCACCTGTCATCAACCCGGCAAACGGGTCAATGATCGCTGTCACAACCAACGTCAACGCTGCTATAACACTATCTGAACCCTGCATGGCAGCCGCAGCATTTTCAGGAAAAATAACAACCGCTCCCAAAATCAGCAGGAAACCGGCAATTGATGCCGCCGGCACATACTTACCTATTTTAGGCAGCCAACCGGCAAATAAAATAACGGCCATGATTAACATCATCATCACACCTGCGATAACAGGTTCGGGTGCGCTGGCAGTCGCGGAAATAATCGTTTCAACCGGCGCTCCGCCCAGTAAACTGGTTCCCATATCCGCAAATGCCTGTGTACCGGTCAACAAATTCAAGTTAACCGGATTTGGCTTAATCCCCGTCATCTGACCGGTAATTAGGCCATACGAAATATTGGCGCCAACATTCAAACAAGCCAGACTCAATGCCCCTCGAACCACTCGAGGGTTCAAAATCGGTTTTAAAAACCGGAATCTGCGTTCAACGACGTTTGCCGGCAATTCTGCCCGATAATGGATACCGAAAACAGCCGCTAAACTTGACCCAATCACCGAAAGGGCAATTGTCCAGACCAAATCTTTAGTGAACAAATAAGTCAAAATGGCAATCGCAATGGATGACAATCCAGCGACCCGTTCCTTTCGAGCCATATTAACAGCGATCTTAGCCAACATGATACCAACACCTGCCATCATCCCAGCCATAATACTGCTCCCAAGTACGTCCACGATTTTTGTTAAGGTACCGGTTACCCCAATAACCGCCATAATCAATGATCCGCCAAAGATAATCGAGGTACGTTCACGGGTTGTCTCACCCAAATTTCCCGTTAATGCCAAAGACTCCGCTTGAAACGAAATGGGTGCGACCGAGCCGAACGCTCCGTTAACTGCTGAAGCAAAAACAAACGAAAACGTTGTGGGAAAAACCGCAAATCCCAAAGTCATCGCCATAATTCCCTGAGGAATGCCGTTTAGCACCACACCAATTGCGGCGAGAAAATCTGCCAGCCAATGCATCGAATTCATCCTCCTAAATGCGAATAATTATTGTGTTTGTTTACATATAGTTCGTTTATATCTATTATAATAACTTATTTCAAGGCTATAATCCAACTATTTTTAGTAAAGCATGAACTTTTCTCCCGATATCCTTTTTAAAGTTCGGTCATTTAACCATGTCCACAAAAAGATCCCAGTCCATCCCCATATCCCATGTAGCACGATCATCTGATTAGGGTTACCATAAGCATATATTCAATTAGCAAGCACATTACCAAGGAAGGGACGACTTAAATGAAAGAATACCGAAACAAATACTTCGACGGCGAACGGCCGCTCTTTGCCGAACATGATGCCAATATTATCGGGACAACGTTCGGTAAAGGTGAATCCCCACTTAAAGAAAGTCGCAATATTAACCTTAAAGATGTCATTTTTAAATGGAAATACCCACTCTGGTACACGAGCCACGCCAAAGTCGACCATACTATTTTGGAAAAAATCGCTCATGCCGGTATCTGGTACACACACGATATCGAAATGACCAACTGTTCAATTCAGGCAACCAAAACTTTTCGGCGCAGCAGTCACATTAAATTAGTCGATGATCATTTTTCAAACGCTGCCGAAACCCTTTGGAACTGCGATCACATTACGATCGACCACGTTCAGGCCAATGGGAGTTATTTTGGGATGAACAGCAGTGATATCTATATTGATCACCTCGATCTTATTGGCAACTACTGTTTTGACGGCGCAAAAAACGTTGAAGTTCATCATTCTACCCTGGTTTCAAAAGACGCATTTTGGAACTGTGAAAACGTCACGGTTTATGATTCTGTCATTAATGGTGAATATTTAGGGTGGAACACGAAGAATCTGACACTGATCAACTGTACAATCGAAAGTGATCAGGGCTTGTGCTACATTGATCACTTGACCATGCGCAACTGTCGTTTGATGGAAACCGATCTGGCCTTCGAGTATTGTTCCAACATCGATGCAGAAATCAACTCAACTATCGTGAGTGTTAAAAATCCAATCAGTGGTAAAATTCACGCACACTCAATTGGAGAAATCATTATGGATCCAACCAAAATCGATCCAAGTAAAACAACCATCACAACCGACACTAAAATCACAAAAAGGAAGTCAGCATAATGTATGATTTTAAATCAATTATCCCCCGCCGTAACACCGATTCGGTCAAATGGGACGTCAAACCCAACGAATTGCCGATGTGGGTAGCCGACATGGATTTCAAGGCAGCGCCGGAAATCATTGATGCCATGCAGAAGAAGGTTGCTTTTGGTATTTTTGGTTATGAAGAACCCCATGCTGACTATTTCAATGCCGTTGCCGACTGGTACGCTACCGAACACCACGCCCGGCCCAAAACGGCGTGGATGCTATTCTGTACAGGTGTCGTCCCATCTATTTCATCAACTGTTCGCCGTGTCAGTAACGTCGGTGATAACGTTGTTGTCCAAGCACCGGTTTATAATATTTTCTACAATTCAATTATTAATAACGGCCGTCACATTCTATCAAGCGACTTGCTTTATGATTCCGCCAACCACCAATACAGCATTAATTGGCAGGATCTGGAAGCCAAGTTGGCTGAACCGTTAAGTACCATGATGATTCTATGTAATCCCCATAATCCGGTCGGCAAAGTCTGGTCCCGAGATGAACTGATTAAAATCAGCAGGCTTTGTATGAAATACCACGTCACGTTATTCAGTGATGAAATTCATGGTGACTTGGTGTGCGGCAGCCCTGAATACACCCCTATTTTCTCTTTGCCGGATGATTTGATTCAGAATACCATTGTCAGCGTTTCTCCAAGCAAAACGTTCAACGTGGCCGCACTGCACGCAGCTACCCTCATTGTCCCCAACGAAGGACTGCGAAACATTGTCAATCGTGGTATCAACACCGATGAACTTGGTGAGCCCAACTTATTGGCAATCCCCGGTACCATTGCCGCTTATACAAAGGGACATCAATGGTTGGCCGAATTGAAACAGCAGCTTACCCGAAATCGCGATATTTTTACAAATTATTGTGAACAGTTCATACCGCAGATCAAAGTGATTGCGTCGAATGCGACTTATTTGGTTTGGATAGACTGTAGTACTATTACCCGAGACTCATCCCAACTGGAAGACTTTATCCGTCAGGACACCGGTCTCTATATTTCTGCCGGCTCTGTGTATGGCGGCAACGGCAATCAATTCTTAAGAGTTAATATTGCCTGCCCCGAAACAACGCTTCAGGATGGTTTAAAACGTCTTAAAAAGGGAATTGAAACGTATATCAATCAGAAATAAGTAAAATCACTCATAACCGGAAGGGGCTGAGACAAAAGTCATTTTGTCCAGTCCTTTTTAATTTCATCACGATGATGACCGAGCAAAAATAGCTATGCAATTTTCCCGTCATTCTTATCCAATAGCGCTTATTTTTGCCTTGTTTCCTTCCGAAAAAATCGGTAAGATGGATGTTGCACGGATTTAGTTAAATCAATCATTTTGATTGACACGGTAAACAAAACAATCCGTTGGCTACACCAGATATCGTTGTGGTCAACCCATTGAAAACACAATACTTATGGAAAATCCATTAAATAACAGATAGTTGTTTTAAGACAACGGAGCGTTAAATTTTTTTCGATGGCCGTCAGCCCTTGCCAGTACAAGGCTGGCGCACTCATCTGCTGAATTTCTCCGGACACAATATATTGATTATCCTCTCTCGTCGAGATACTATATATAGTGTTAACTCGAACGAAATACGAGAATCAAGAGTACGGGAGGAATCGTTATGCAAGCAATGAAACTTTCATCAGTTTCACTCTCTGATGAATTTATAAACCAAATTAAAAACGAAGTCACACCGCACTGGGGCGAACTAGGCTGGGTTACATACAAAAGAACTTATGCTCGTTGGATCCCAGAAAAGCAGCGGACAGAAAATTGGGACGAGACGGTTAAACGGGTAGTTGAAGGAAACATCAACCTTGACCCGCGTCTCCACCAAAACAATGTTGATCCACAAGTGATCAGCGAATTAACCGATGAAGCCAAGAAGCTTTATAAATTGATTTACGGATTGGCCGCAACACCTTCGGGCCGTAATCTTTGGATTTCAGGTACACCTTATGAAGCACGTAACGGTGACGCATTAAATAACTGTTGGTTCATTGCTGTACGGCCACAGCCATACGGTGACAGCCACATCGTGCCCGAATACCTTAAAAAGGATCAACCAGCTGTTTCAATGCCCTACTCATTCATGTTTGATCAATTAATGAAGGGCGGCGGTGTCGGTTTTTCTGTCACTAAAGAAAATGTCCACAAGATTCCGCTGGTTGACAACAAAGTCAACCTGACTGTTGTTATCGATAAAGACAGTGAGTCATACGCTGATTCACTTAAGATGGGAGCCGTTGATAAGGACGACTACTTCAAGAACCACTCAATCACGGATGCCGCTTATTATCGTCTACCCGATACCCGTGAAGGTTGGGTATTATCAAACGCTCATCTAATCGATTTACACTTTAAATCAACCAATCCCAAGAACCAACAAAATCTGGTCCTTGATATGAGTGATATTCGACCAAAGGGCGCTAAGATCAAAGGATTCGGCGGTACCGCTTCAGGGCCAATGCCTTTGATTGAGATGCTCTTTGATATTAATGGCGTCCTCAATAATCGTGCCCGTCGTCACCTTTCATCAGTTGATATGACCGATATTGGTAATATGATCGGGAAAACGGTTGTTGCCGGAAACGTTCGTCGTTCGGCCGAATTAGCATTAGGCTCTGCCGACGACGAAGATTTCATTACAATGAAACAAGATAAAGAAAAATTGTATCATCACCGTTGGGCTTCCAACAACAGTGTTGCTGTTGATTCCCAATTCAGCAACTACGGTCCGATTGCCGATTCTATTCGTCACAATGGCGAGCCGGGAATCGTTAACTTGGAACTTTCCAAGAATTATGGTCGTAAAATTGACGGCATTCAAAAAGATATTGATCCAAACGTCGAAGGGACGAACCCTTGTGGTGAGATTTCACTTTCAAACGGTGAACCCTGCAACTTGTTTGAAGTCTTCCCTTACGTTGCCAGCCAACAAAATTGGAATCTTGGTGAAGCCTTTACTTTAGGTACTCGTTTCTCCAAGCGGGTTACTTTCAGTCCATATGACTGGGAAGTTTCTCGAAAGGCGATCAACAAGAATCGTCGAATCGGTATCTCAATGTCCGGTATTCAAGATTGGATTCTAAGTGAATTAGGCAACCGGGTTGTTACAGGCTACCAAGATGCCAAAGATCCGGAAACCGGTGAAACCATCAAGAAGCCGATTTATGATCAACGTGCTATCGATAAAGTAGACGGTCTGTATAAGGCAGTTGTTAAAGCCGATAAGGATTACTCCGATGAACTCGGCTGCAACACGTCAATTAAGCATACAACCGTTAAACCATCCGGTACTGTTGCCAAATTAGCAGGTGTTTCAGAAGGAATGCATTTCCATTATGCCCCATACTTGATTCAACGAATTCGATTCCAGGATTCAGATCCGTTATTGCCAGCCTTAAAGGCATGCGGCTACCACGTAGAAAAGGATATTTACTCAAAGAATACAATGGTTGCCGAATTCCCAATTCGTGCGGCGCATGCTGACAGTAAGAAATTTGCTTCAGCAGGTAACGTTTCAATTGCCGAACAATTTGCAACCCAAGCTTTCTTACAAACCTATTGGTCCGATAATGCGGTTAGCTGTACTGTTACCTTCCAGCCCGAAGAAGGAGATCAGATTGCCCCGCTAATGCACCAATATCGTTTCACTACCAAGTCAACATCTCTTTTGCCGTACGTTGGTAATGAATTTAAACAAGCGCCCAAAGAACCAATCGACACCAAAACCTACGAAAAGAAGGTTATGCAGATCCATGGTGATGTTCAGCGTGTCTTCAATCAGTTGAATGATAACCACGATCAAAAGGGTGCCGAAATCATTGGTCAAACCGACTGCGAAGGCGGCGCTTGCCCAATCAAGTAAGCTGTTAAAATGATATCAAGTCATTCTTCACCCACGAAACAAACCCGAATTTTAAATGATCAATTCTAAACTGATCATAAAAAAACGGAAACCCGCATCAAGGTTTCCGTTTTTACATACCCGTATCGGTTTTACTGAAAGTTTACAATGATTAACCGTTGGTTTCTTGTCGAATTATCCAACTCGCGTTATCGTATAAGTATTATTTGTATAAAGCCAGGAGGATTATTTTGCACCCATTTAAAAAATCAGAAAAAGAACGTGAAGACTTTTTAAGAAATATCCGCTTTATTGATCGCCGTGATTTTCAACGATTTGAACCGGATCCGAATGAAGAACCGCTTAAAGAACTGGTTCGAATTAAGCGGGTTCGCCGAGAGTATCATCACGAAATCAGGAGGGAAAAAGGAGAAATGCGCATCCTTCACCTTAAACTCTTCTTGCTGGGACATGAAGGATTCATCAAGTTTATCCGCCATCTCATTACAGGGAGGAGCCTTCCCTAACCTTCCTTTGACAATTTTTAAAAAAGGTTCGCCAATTCATCGAATTTCGCTTATTATTAAATTACTTACTTTTCATTAAAGGAGCATTTCTCAAGATGGTTAAAATCTACACCAAGGTTGGTGACCATGGTCAAACCAAACAAGTAACCGGAAAAATGGTGCCCAAGTATGACTTACAAATTGAAGCCCTGGGCGCAATCGACGAACTCGATTCGTGGGTTGGTTATGTTATTTCAATTCTGTCACCAAAAGCCCAATCCTTAGCACCAAAGCTCAAAACGATTCAGCGAAATCTGTACGAACTCCAAGCTGATATTACCGTCAAACGCCATCATAACATTTCAACATCGGATACCAAACAACTTGAAACGGAAATCGACGACATTATGGCAAAACTTCCCATTATTAAAGCCTTTATCCTTCCAGGTGGCAATCCTTCGGGGGCTGCATTACAGTATGCACGGGCTTTGGCACGAAAAGCAGAACGTTTAGTCGTTGAATTAAACGATAAGAAGCAGCCTTTAAACGGCGACATTTTAGAATATCTAAATCGCCTTTCTGACTATCTATTTGCATTAGCTCGTTATGCTAACCTTCTGGAAGGCTATGACGAAGAGAAAAGCAAACTGTAACGGGGTGTGATACAGTGCCAGTTAAAGATCATAAACAATTTAAACCACTTAGTCTTGTTGACCAGGTTTCTCAACAAATCCAAGAAGACATTTTAACCCATCAATTGGCCATTGGTGACCGTCTTCCAACGGAGCCCAAATTAATGGCCCGTTTTAACGTTGGTCGCTCAACCGTTCGTGAAGCGATGAAAGTTTTGGTTAATCTCGGCTTAATCGAAGTGAAACAGGGTAAGGGGACGACCATTATCAACGATACCCTGCCCGATCAGACAATTTCATCGACATTGAAAAATGCGCCGGTTATTGAAGCCTACGAGGCACGAAAAGCTTTGGAAGTCGGCATCGTCGACTTAGCATGCCATAATCGTAACGCAACGGATCTCAAAGCCATGAACTACTATTTAGAGATCCGTTCAGCAGCCGCAAAGCTTCATTCACTCGATGCGTACCGCCATGCTGATGAGCAATTTCATGAAGCTATTACTGAAGCTACTCACAATTCCGTCATCACAGATATCTACACTGATTTTTGGAACTCATTTAAGGATCGCTTCGGTGCAGGCTTCACCAAAACAGAACTTTATCACGAGCAGTCCATTATTCATCAAAACATTTTGGAGGCTATCAAACAGCAAGATCCCCACCAAGCAGTTTACTGGATTGAAAAAAATATTACTTTATTGGAACAAACGGTTAATGATTGACCATTTGTTTTTAAAGTAAACATCAGATGATACGATGTTTAAAGTGAGAAAAAATTTGGAGGTCATCAATTGAATACGAAACGGCAAGGTATCAATTTTACATTCGAGGTCTTCCTGCTGGCCGCAAACCTGCGACTGGCAATCATCGGAATTCCACCGATCGTCACAAAAATTCAATCATATTTTCAGCTGACAACTGCTCAGACAGGTGTCCTGACAACTATTCCACTACTTTGTTTCGGTTTTTTATCAGCCACAACCGCACCGATTATTCGAAAGCTCGGCACAAAACGGACGATTGAATATGCGTTACTCATGCTGGCAATTGCAAATCTGCTTCGTACATATGTCAATTGGGGCATGTTTCTTGGAACAATCTTTGTCGGTGCCGGGATTACTATGCTAAATGTCTCATTACCGGCATTGATTGTTGAACGCCATCCTGAGCAATCAACTAAATTAAACGGTGTTTATACCGCATCGATCAATCTTCTTTCAGCAATTGTAGGTGGCATCGCTGTCCCTGTTGCCAACGCCATTGGTTGGCAATTCACCGTTCAGTTATTTTCTATTCCCGCACTGATTGCTTTTCTTGGGACACTTATGTTGCCACATCAAGCAACGAGACCCCGGAAAAGAACTGCCACTGATCACCAGGAAGTAACCGGAAAAGCAGCTGCGACACCTATTTGGAAACGGGGACATGTCTGGCTATTGGCAATCTTCATGGGGCTTCAATCCCTCATTTTTTACACCATTGTTGCCTGGTTGCCAAGTGTTCTAACTTCGCATGGCTTATCAGCCACAACGGCCGGCCTGTTATTTTCAATCTTCCAAATCATCGGTGCACCGTTCGCTTATCTTGTCCCACGGGCAACTACCAAGGCATCAAACTTAAAATTGCTGATGGTTTCCTTACTGATCGGCTACTTATCCGGTATCGGTATTCTGATTATGTTCAACGCCACTTGGCTGCTGATCCTTGCCTGCATTATTGTCGGCATCACAACAGCATCTATTTTCACGCTCTCACTATCAATGATTACCACTATCTCTACCACACCACAGGAAGCAGGTTCCGTCGGCGGCATTGTTCAATCGATCGGCTACCTGATTGCCAGTGTTGGTCCAACGATGTTCGGTGTCATTGAATCGACGCTTGGAAACTGGTCACAAACACTCATTATTTTAATAACCATTTCTATTATTAATATTTTAGTTGGCTTTGTTCTGATTAAAATTGTTCAAAAAAATCATTTTGTTTACTAGATAAGTTTAAGGAACGCCATTACGGGTTTCTTTTTATGTTTCATCGTTATTTAGATATTATCTGTTATTTTGAAGTATGCTAAGAATAGCCTCTAATTTTAAAGAAGGAATCAAAATGACAGCTAAAAATAAGTCTCTTAAAATATGGTGGATCTTTACCGCAATTTCCATTTTTTCATTTATGTCCACACTGACCAGCAGTGTCGTCAACATCGCCATGCCGGTCATGAGTCGTGCAATGGATGTCACGACCACCCAGATCAACTGGGTAGCTTCAAGCTACTTGGTTATGACCTGCATGTTGTTACTGCCATTTGGAAAGCTCGGCGACCTATATGGAAAAGTATCCGTTTTTAAAATCGGCACAGTCATTTTTACAATTAGCTCACTTCTTTGCGGCATAAACTTTGGATTTACTTTCTTACTGATCTGTCGAGGCTTTCAAGCCATAGGTGCCAGCATGACACTAAGTAATAACGCCGGCATTATTACGGAAATCTTTCCACCGAAAAAACGCGGTTTGGCACTTGGCAGCTTTTCTTCGGTTGTTGCTCTTGGAGGGGTTGTTGGGCCGGGATTGGGCGGTCTCATTTTAGCGCATTTATCATGGAACTATATTTTTTGGATTAATATCCCCTTGGGAATTTTGGCAATTATTATCGGTCAACTGTTTTTGCCCAAAACAGCTAATCGACAGAACCAGCAAATTGATTATCTAGGGTTGGTTTCATTTGGCATTATGATGGGCACACTTTTTATTGGTTTGTTATGGGGGCAAGAAATCGGATTTGCCAGTTTACCGTTTATTTTGCTCATGATTGTAACCATCATTTTATTGACCGTCTTCATCTTTACAGAAAGGCGCTTTAAAACACCGGCAGTTAATCTTGATTTATTCAAAAACGTCAATTTCTCATTAAATTTAATTGCGACAATTTTGGTTTATGCGCTAAACTTTGTTGTCAATATCATTGAGCCCCTTTATTTACAGGAAAATCGATTAATTTCACCGGAAGTAACCGGCTTAATTATGATGAGTTTTCCAATTATTCAAATCATTATTGCACCCTTGGCAGGCACCCTGTCCGACCATATGGGTGATTGGCAGGTTTACATCGCCGGCATTATCATCCTGATCATCGGGCAGGTCGGGTTGGCAACTGTTTCCCATGAAACATCCATCAGCACTTTATGTATCTGGTTGGGATTCATTGGTTTGGGTAACGGTATTTTCCAAGCACCCAACAACGTCATGGTCATGGAAGCCGTTCCTAAAAGCCAACTGGGAGTCACCAGCGGATTATTGGGATTATCCAGGAATATCGGTATGACAGTCGGCACTATTTTTTCAAGCGTTTTGCTGTTTGCCGGCATTAATCACGCACTTGGCTATACAGTTCATAATTATCCAACTCATGCGCCCACAGCTTTTATCACGGGCATGCAACTAACATTTATTGCAACAGCCATCGTCTTCTTCATTTTTTTAATCGGAAACGTTACCGCAAGAATTGTGCACAAACAAAGACCCTTCACTGCTTGACCTTGTCACTTTAAGGTAGAATAAATTAACATACTTTTAATAACGAGGAGTGATTGACGTGTCTAATATTTTATTATCTTCACGAGCATTTAAAACAACCGCAATAACGGATGCTTTTCACAATCTATTAATTCATTCTGCTAATAACGCCCCTTCCATTACCGTTATTGTTAATTCTGTAAAGGAAGGGAAAATGCACCCTAAGATTATTGAGCTTCAACAAAGATTAAAACAATTGGGATTCAACGACGTCACATTATTGGATGTTCTTCATGACGACCTATCCGCAATTGGTGCGACCAAAATTCGCATCTATCCGCACTTTGATCAACACATCCAACTTGATCCGCAGTTAGCTACTAAGCTCCGTCATTGGGAAATAGTCAAAAACCAAACAATTACTCGACTAACCAATCAAGAGGCCCTGCTAATCGAAAATGACCGGGTGATTAAGCTATAAAAACTCTCTAAATATCCATATTCAGCCACTCACCGGTTTGCTCAAATCCGAATTTTTCGTACACCGGCCGACCAAGTTTCGAAGTCCCAAGCCATAATTTCGTGACACCTTTCTTTTTGGCCTCATTCACTAATTGATGGAGTAATCGTGTCGCAAGTCCTTTACCGCGATAGCTGTCCGCCGTATACATATTGGTAATATACCCCTTGACACCGGATTGATTACTATAGGTTGGCGGAAACTGCTGAAAGTAGATTGCGGCCGTCGCAATAATTTGCTGCCCATCCAGAATGAGATATTCAATCAGGGAACCCTCCGCAATCGTTTTCTTAAAAAAGGATGCCAGTTGGGAATCAATCGAAACATCCGGTTCAATTCCTTCATCAATTAATTGCTGTTTACGAATTTGGCTTATTATTTTAATATCTGCCAAAGTTGCCTTACGAATATCCATCTTGGCACGCTCCTCTCAACTCGTCTTATATGATTATTATAGAATAAGTTATCCTTATTTGTGATTATGCCGACAAGTTTAATGTCAAACTGTCCGCCGAAAATAAGAAATAACCGGCACAAAAAAACAACTCAAGATTAAAGCAGCGGGAATGATACAACCAATTTTCCCGATCTGCTTTATTCTTGAGTTATTTTCATTTAAATCACTTTTGGCTAAGTAGAAATCAAGTTACCCCAGTCAAACAATATCCCTGTTATTTCTTATAGAAATAGCCAACGTCCAACCTTGGTTTACCATATTCCCTGTCAATATGATATTTATACAATGCCGATTTACCATGATGTTTAACCGGTTTGAAATAAAGTGATTCTTTAGATTCCAAGAGTTTCAAATCCCAATAACCATGCTTGTTCGCTTGCTTGGAGACAGTAAATAATGAATATTTATTTTTGGCGGATTTAGCTGTTTTTACATGGAATGTCATTGGTTTTGACTTCCAATGACCGTCAACTGTCGCACCTTCCTGCAATGTATATTTGGTCAACTTATACATAACCGGTACATGCTGATACTTCCCATACCAAGACCCACGCAGAACTTGTGGAATTGGGTTAACCTCGGTTGCAGCCTGAGCATTTCCCGATGTGAGGACCGTAACCCCCACACCAAACGTTGCAGCCACCAGCAAAACAGATTTTGTTAATGTCATTCAATTAAACCTTCTTTCGCTTGAGCTGGTTTCATGGTAACGCAGGATTAAGACAACAACAAGAAAGGATTCCTTGACATTGGGGTTACATACCGGCAAAAAGCGATCGTTTCCAGTTATAAGTTTTCGATTACCAACAAGCCATTTAAACTATGTGACATTTAACGACAAAAAAGCCGAGGCTCAAAGCAGCCTCGGCTTTCTCGTATCGATGTGATGGTTCGAGTCACATTTTGATTTTAATTACTTGTCTCCAAATGCCTTTGCAGTTCTAATCATATTGGCAACAAAGCCATATTCGTTGTCATACCATGTAGCGGTCTTAACAACTTGGAACTCACCATTGGTTGTAACTTCGGTTTGAGTTGGATCATAAACGGCCCCGTGGGTATCGCCAATGATATCGGATGACACAATTTCATCTTCATTCCAGCCGAATGCCGGGTTATCCTTGGTGTAAGGCTTAATTGCTTCATTAACTTGGTCGGCAGTCACGTCTTTAGTTTTCAAAACGGAAACCAATTCGCAAACCGAACCGTCAACAACTGCTACCCGTTGTGCGTGACCATTCAAATGACCATCGAGTTCTGGAATGACCAGCCCAATCGCTTTAGCAGCACCAGTTGAATGAGGAATAGTATTTGCCGAAGCGGTACGATTTGGACGAGCTTTCTTTCCTTTAGGCCCATCAAGAATCATTTGGGAACTGGTGAAAGCATGGATAGTCGTCATTGTACCGACTTCAATACCAAATTCTTTATTCAGGTAATATGCCATAGGTGCCAGCGCATTTGTCGTACATGACCCTGCAGAAACGATTTGATCACTTGCGTCCAATGTGTCATCGTTGACATTATAAACAATTGTTTTAATTGGACCAGCTGGTGCGGAAATCAAAACTTTCTTAACGCCGGCATCCAAGTGGGCCTGAGATTTTTCTTTAGAAGTGTAGAATCCGGTACATTCAAGAACTAATTCAACACCATCGTCCTTAGCCCAAGGAATTTGTGATGCATCACGTTCAGCATATACGTGAAATTCATGACCGTTGACAATAATCGAATCATCGGTCGAACTAACGTCATATGGTAAAGTGCCATGGGTTGAGTCATATTTGAACAAATAGGCAAGCATTGAAGGTGTCGTCAAATCATTGATGGCTGTTACTTCAATGTCAGGATCGTTAATCTCCAAAATTCGGCGGAGTGCTAAACGACCAATGCGTCCAAAACCATTAATCCCAATTTTAACCATATTTTTCCCTCCTAGAATAACTAAACAGGCACAATTAAACCGTGCCCCAACTTTTAACATTTAAAAGTATATGCCGGTTTCAGTTTTTATCAAGCAATTAGACTCTTCATCTAATAACGCCAAATATGCCAATCAACTTGTCTAAACTGTCGCAATAAAAGGTGATGCATGTCCGTTAAAAAATCGGTCTGAATATAAAAACAGAGATGTCACAAAAACAAACTGTGTCATCTCTGTTTTATTGAATTTACCGATCGTTATTTTTGATCAAGTTCACGTTGAGCTTTTTGTGCTGCAACATTAATAATATTCCATGGACGATCAAACCCGGGTTGGAAGAAGAAATCTGCATAAGCCAGATCATTAACCGTCAATTTTTGTTGGATAGCTAAGGAAATGACATTCATGTTTGCCGTAACATCAGCTTTTGACATGATTTGAGCACCTAAAACCCGACCATCCTTTGGATCAAACGTTAATTTGAACTGGACCTTTGGATTTTGATCTGCCGGCACAAATGGTGGTCGATACGTATCTTCAACGTAAACCGATTGCGTTTCAACTCCGAATTTGTCTGCAGTACCTTCTTTAATACCGGTTGAGGCAAAATGATAATCAAATACGCTTAACGCAGAAGAACCTGATACTGCCGGTGTCGGATTCTTTGCGTCGGTCAGGTTTTTCACTGCGTAACGTCCCTGGCGACGACCATTTGTGGCCAACGCAATTTGAGCGGGCTTATCAGTCGGTGCGAACTTAATCTTAGTTGCATCACCAACCGCAAAGATATCGGGTTGACTTGTTCGTTGGTAGTCGTCTGTTTTGATTGTTCCATTACTGTTCAAATCAAGTGTATCGGCAAGCCACTTGGTATTTGGCTTGACACCAACAGCCTCAACAACCAATTCAGCAGGATATTCGGCCTGATCAGTGACAACCTTTGTCACCTTGCCATCCTTGCCCACAATTTCTTTAACCGTTTCACCCGTAGCGGCATGAATACCATTTGCCTGCATTTCATCTGTTAAAACACTGGTAAATTCTTTATCCAGGTAAACACTTAACAAGCGTGGCAAAATATCAACAACCGTAACATTCTTACCGGCTTTGGCAAAGACTTCTGCTGCTTCAATGCCAATGTAGCCCGAACCGATCACAACGACATTCTTAATAGTCGGTTCAACCGTTGCTCTCTTTAGCTTCATTGCCCAGTCACGACCACGCATGTAATAGACATTTTGTAAATCATTACCGGGAATCGGTAATGCGACCGGAACCGCACCAACACTTAGAATTAACTTATCATAGCTTTCATCGCGTTCTGACCCATCAGCCAAATTTTTAACATGGACTTCATGCTTGTCCGGCGAGATTGACGCGATTTCTTGTTGTACAAAAACATGGACACCTTGGGCACGCATCCCCTCAGCAGTCGCATAACGAACGTTGTTAACGTCCTTGACAACGCCTTCAAGGTATAATTGCATCCCACATGAAAGGAAAGAAACAAAATCTCCTTTTTCATACCATTGAATTTCTGCATCCGGATGAGTTGCTAATAACTCGCGAACTGCTTCGTAACCACCGTGTGATGAACCAACAACAATAACTTTCACTATAAATCCCTCCTGTTATTTAACTACCTCTACATTGTAACAATTCTAAAGTAAAAATTCAACCCAATTTAGAATAATTCTAAACAAGAAGTGAGAATAGATCACTTTTACTTAATAGTAACAATCTCCAATTTCAAAGCCAAGTTCAAACATTGCAAATTTTGTCAATCTCATCAATATGACAAAATAAATCAAACTGTAAACTAATTGTGTCTTGTCTTAATACCAAAAATCAATTATAGTAACATTAATTAACGATAAGCCATGTAAAATACAATAACGCACTCAACCATTACTGGAGGTGGTATCCATGTTAAAACAACTGATTTCCCGCTTTGTTAATTCCCTACTGTTATCAGCAGTTTCGTTGGGAACGGTTCTCTTTATCGTTAAAGGGATCGTCGATCTATCCTATACCGGGACATATGCATGGGCGCAATATACCACTTATTTTGTGACCGGGATGATTGGTGTCAGTATCATCATGTTCGCATTTGAAATGATCGAAATTTTGGCTTCAAGAAACCGAAGATGACCAACAACATCCTTCTGGGCATTTAAGCCTCCCAAGTAACCCTTATCTTTCACCAAAAACATCCGACTGTCTAAACGATCATTGTGTCCAAGAATCATTTAGGCAAACCGGATGTTTTTTGGCATCTCACAGTCAGCAAACTTGTCGCTTCTATTGCGTCACGGCACCCTTTGCAAATTCTTCGATTTCTGTCTTCTGATGACCGCTAATATTACCCATTTTAGGCATAACGCCATGGAGAAATAGGTGTTCATCGGAAACCGGGATCCGTTTCTTTTTTAGTACCTTGGTCAATTGCTTCTCTATTGTGAATACGCTTCCAGAAGTACCAAATAAAAAGACTTCCTTAACAGTTGCAGGATCTAAATCTGCGGCATAGGCCTTCAAACGTTTATCGGCACTCATATTATAAACACCGCCACCAAGAAATAGACGATCAACCGGCTCGCTAATCGGTGAATCAATTGATTCGGCCTTTACGTTTAATTGCTCGCTTAACAAGTTGGCTACTTTTTCAGTATTCCCTGTTCTTGAATAAAATCGAATGGCATCCATATTCTGACCTCCCCAAATTATTTTGCGTTCGGTAATTACACCTTTAATTATAGTTCTGAATCCGCTTTCTTTCAAAGATTAGTTCGCCATCAACCTAATTGGTCATAAAAAAAGACTGAACAATACGATGTCGATCAGCCTCTTGAATCAGTTAAAATCATGCTTTCAGCGTTACTCTTTATTAATTGCTAACTTCTGTTTGGTCTTTTCTGACAATTCATCATTTATACGGCCACTTTTAAAGCCTCAGTCAATACTGGTTAATGGTGCCGCCACAAATCCAATAATTGAATACCCAGACGGCATCGATTGGATAATACAGTAGACAATCTTAGTTAAAGACACAGTCTCCTTTTCTTCCAGACAAACATTGCTTAATGCTTCAAATTTGTGACGTATTTATACGACTGCTCGCCTGCCTGACGGCCAAAGATAACCGTTTCGGCAATTGAATTGCCGCCAATTCGGTTATTACCATGAAGCCCACCGGCAACTTCTCCACCGGCAAATAGTCCTTTAATCGGGTGACCATTGTCAGTCAATACTTGAGCTTTCCGATTAATCTTGACACCACCCATTGTGTAATGAACGGCTGGTGCGATATGAATGGCATAGAACGGGGCTTGTGAAATATCCCGATCCATCCCTGTCGAACGGCCAAATTCAGTATCGTTTTTATCAGCAACGTAACCGTTCCAGTTGGAAACCGTCTTTCCCAAATTGGCTGCATCAACATTAATAGTCTTAGCTAATTCATCGATTGAATCACCGTGAACAACCAGGCCGATGTGATCATAAAACTCAATGGCTTTAACATGGGCTCGAATTCCAGTATCCAAAATCAGATAGGCACTCTTTTCAGGCAACTGATTAATGGCGTTCGTCACGTTCTTTCGGGTATCCAGTTCGTTAACAAATCGCTTACCTTCACCATTCACTAGAATGGCACCTTCACCACGGGTTGCTTCACCAATTAAAAAGGCATGATCGGTATCCTGCTGAACGGTTGGATGAACCTGGATTTGATCCATATCCACCAACCCCGCACCCACACTCTGAGCCAATTTAATACCGTCGCCGGTTGCCCCTGGTTGGTTTGTCGTGTTGTAACCAACCAGATCCGGTCGATATTTTTGAATGATATCCTTGCTGGCACCAAAACCACCCGTGGCCAAAACCACTGCATCGGCTTTGATTTGCTTTTGCGTGCCATCACCTAAAGTGACGCTGACGGCGCTAATTGCCTTGTCGGTTTCTTCTAATTTATCAACGTGAACGTTATTGAAAACCGGGATTTCTTCCTTTTCAATAAGTTTAAGCAATTCTGTAACCAGGAAATTGCCAATCGGTGCCATACTGCCAGGACGGTGCGTCCGCTTAATCTTCATTCCGCCGGTAATCGTCACGTCATCCAAATGAATACCGTGATCTGCCAGCCAATCAATTGCCAATGCCCCGTGAGTGGTGAAGTATTGCAGCATTTCTTTATTGTTTAATTCACCGCCGCCACGGTAAGTATCTTCATAAAATTCTTCATAACTGTCCACAATGTGATGCTTGAGTTGAACGTTGGTTTCAGCCGCATTCATCCCTGAAGAGGCCCGGTTGGTATTACCGCCAAAGTTAGCCATCTTTTCAAAGATCACCGGATTCAATCCCAGCTCATGAGCCTGAAGTGCAGCGGTCATTCCGGTTGAGCCGGACCCAATCACGACTAAATCGTATTGGTCTTTTAATTCTTTAATATCAGTTGATTGAAAGACATATTTTGCCATCTTGCGCTTATTTCCTCTCTGTTCATTAGGTTGCTATTTTTGAAAAATCCCAACCCAGGATTTCCCAAATCGACGTTTTATACACCGGGTGCTAAACGCTTTGTTACGCACGTTCTTAGGACTGCTGCGCTAACCATAAACCTGCATGTAAGCTAACGGCCATCAAATTCCAAAAACGGGGATTTAATGCCTGTCAACTGACACTCCGGCTTGTCCCGATTAGCTTCGCGCACTATCAATATTTGTCATCTTCAATGGGTCAACCCATTTATCAAACTGTTCCGCCGTTACCTTTCCCGATTTAATAGCGGCTTCACGAAGTGTCGTGCCGGCTTTATCAGCGGCCTGGGCAATTTTGGCACTATCGTGATAACCAATATGTGGCGACAGTGCTGTAACGGTCATTAATGACTGATCAACTAATTCGGTCATTCGATCAGCGTTAACAGTCAATCCGTGAATCATCTTGTCTGCAAATCCGGTCATTGTGCCGGCTAATAAGTCCGCTGATTCCAGAAAAGCATCGATCAGGACCGGTTTATAAACGTTCATTTCAAAATTACCTTGTGAAGCGGCCATATCAACAACCACGTCATTTCCCACCACCCGAACAGCAGCCATCGTAACGGCTTCGGCCTGAGTCGGGTTAACTTTCCCGGGCATAATGGAGGACCCCGGTTCGTTTGCCGGAATATTCAACTCATCATACCCGGCACGAGGACCACTTGCCAGAAAACGGACGTCATTCGCAATTTTCATCAGATCAGCAGCTAAGGTCTTCATGGCACCATGGACAACGTTTAATCCCGAATGAGCTGCCAAACCGTCAAATTTATTGGTATCAGCTGTGAATTTAAGCCCGTAAACTTTACTCATTCGTTCAGCAATGTCATCCGCAAAATGTGGTGCAGCATTTAATCCGGTTCCAACTGCCGTACCACCCATTGCTAATTCAAGCAGTGTGCCGTCCAACCCCTTTAAATAGGAAAGATCATGTTCAACCATGCTGACCCAGCCACTTACTTCTTGGCCAAATGTCAGTGGCGTTGCATCCTGAAGATGGGTTCGTCCGATTTTAACCGTTCGCCAATAGGTTTCCTGCTTAATCTTTAATTCATCAATTAGATGTTGGGCAGACTCTTCCAGTTTCTGAATGGCTTCACTGGCCGTAATATTCATGGCAGTCGGAAAAATATCGTTTGAACTCTGACCATGGTTCACATCATCATTAGGTAAAATATCAACGCTGCTGTCGATTTGAGCAGCCCTATGTGCAACAACTTCGTTAACGTTCATATTTGTTTGGGTTCCTGATCCGGTTTGGTAAACTTTCAGCGGGAAGTCTTTTCGGAGGTCTTCATCGGATAACGACAGTAGTGAATCAATTGCTTTAACGATCAAGTCGCCTTTTTCTTGATTCAATGCGCCCTCCTCAGCATTTGATTGTGCGGCGGCTTTCTTGATTTGCAGCAAGGCTTTAATGATTGGTAAGGGCATAAACTGACCGGTTGGAAAATTGTTTCGACTCCTCTCAGTTTGTGGTCCCCATAACGCACTTGCAGGAATTTCAACTGGGCCTATCGTATCTTCTTCAACTCGTACATCTTTGTCTGACATATTGGTTACCTCCATTATGAATAATAGTTAAAGTAAACAGTTAATATTATACAATGCGTTTAATTGTTACATTAATCACAATATAAATAAAAATAGTCGCATTTTTTAAAATGCATTTACAGATCACTACCTGATCATCTTACTATCCCTCGTCAGTTATAGTCAATCTCCGGGTAGGCCATTAATAATATTAATATGAGCAAAGCCTTAAAAATCAATCACCTATGTCATATTCAACTACCTGTTTGAGCTACCTTTCTAGTGGTAGGAATAAATTAGGCTTTCATTCTGATTTTCAAAGGAATCGATTGATGATTGACCTCTTTTCACAATGCAATCAATTTCACGACACCTTTCATTTCACAAGCAGTTCCTTTATTAATGAGCCAAAACATCTATGGTAATAGGATTTATCCTTTAACTTTCGGTGTTTTTATTTAAAATTCACTAACTAAAAAATGAAAAGATTAAATTAAAGCGTTTACATTTCACAATCATGCAACTATACTCGAGTAAGTGAAGAGCATTTTACAAAATAATTTTAGGAGGCTTAATTTATGGTTGAAAAGATTAGTGGTTCTGATGCTGTATTAAAGGTGCTGGAACAATGGGGCGTTAACCACATCTATGGCCTGCCAGGTGGCTCATTTGACTCGACCATGAATGCAATTCATAATCAAAAAGATAAGATTAACTATGTTCAAGTACGTCACGAGGAAGCGGGTGCGATTGCTGCATCGGCAACCGCAAAGTTAACCGGTAAGGTCGGTGTCTGCTTCGGTTCAGCCGGCCCCGGTGCGGTCCATTTACTTAATGGCCTATACGATGCTAAAAGTGATGGCGTTCCGGTTGTTGCTTTAGTTGCTCAAGTGCCTACCAGTAATATGAACATGGACTTCTTCCAAGCCATGGATGAAGAACCTATCTTTGATGATGTAGCGGTCTGGAATCGAACGGCAATGACTGCCGATGCCTTGCCGCGAATGACTGATGAAGCCATCCGTCAAGCGTATATGAAGCACGGTGTTGCTGTATTAACGATTCCAAAAGATCTTGGCTGGGCTCAAATTGATAATACTTACGAACCGAATTTGAAGTCACATACCGCACCGGCATATCCGGATCCACGTCCTGAAGACGTTTCCGAAGCCGTCAAGTTAATCAAAGATGCCAAATCACCAATGATTTACTTCGGTCTTGGTGCCAAAGACGCCGCTGATGAATTAAAAGCCGTTTCCGAAAAGTTTAAGATGCCATTAGTCTCATCCGTTTTGGCTAAGGGCATTATTGATGACGATTATCCAGCTTATCTGGGATCTACCGGCCGGGTTGCACCTAAGCCGGGGGCTGAAATCGGATTTAGTACCGACCTGATTCTTTGGGTTGGTAATGATGTGCCATTCAGTGTTTTCCTGTTCAATAAAAAAGCAAAAGTCATTCAAATTGATATCGAAAGTGAAAAGTTGGGTAAACGTCGTCACAACGATGTTTCCATGCTGACAGACTCCAAGAAGGCCCTGAAGGCTATTTTGGATGCCGGTGAAGAAAGAAAGCCATCCGCATTCTATCAAGCTGCTTTGGCCGATAAAACCAACTGGCTCGATTGGCAAAACAGCTTCAAAGATGCCACCGAAAAGCCGGTTCGTCCGGAACCAATATTTGACGTTATTAATAAGACTGCTAGTGACAAAGCCGTCTTCGCCGTGGATGTCGGAAACGTCAACATTAACTTTGAACGTTTAATTTCAATGCATGGCGATCAAAAGTGGGCAACTTCAGGTATTTACGCAACCATGGGCTTTGCACTACCAACTTCAATTGCTGCCAAGATGGAATATCCAGACCGCGACGTTTACAGTCTGAGTGGTGACGGTGGCTTCGCAATGCTGATGGAAGAGGTTATGACTCAGGTTAAATATGGCTTACATGTCGTTAACGTTATCTTCAGTAATGAAACACTCGGCTATATTGAGGCTGAACAAACAGATGATACCCACCAGCCACTTTCCGGTGTTGACCTACCGGATACCAACTGGGCAGAAGTTGCTGAAGGCATGGGTGCCGTTAGCTATACCGTTCGAACCAAGGATGATATGAAGAAAGCCCTTGAAGATGCCGGTAGCACCGACAAACCAGTTGTGATCGATGTCAAGTTGACTCACGATATGCCACTCACAACCCAACACATGTTCATTGACCCTGCATGGCAAGATCAAAAGAAGATTGATGCATTCGTCAGGAAGTATCAAGCTCAAGATTTGAAGCCATTCAGCTACTTCTTAAAGGAAGCGCAGGAAGGCCAACTTCAAACTAACTAGACAAAATTAAAGATGGTTGCTTTCGAAGTAAAGATAATCAGTTAACCCGCTTCGAGTTAACTGATTATGCCGATATTAATACAAACCACCATCGTTTAATCATAATCAAAAAGTTGGGACAAAATTCTTGTTTTGTGCCCAGCTTTTGTTTTGCTGAAAGATGACCTTTGTGAACTACTCGGTTATGAATGACCGAGCTTCTGGGAACACGAAGTAGTATTTAGGCTGTTACATCGGTATGCCGAAAACCCAACTTACAGAACTCCGCTCTTTTACCATGGCTAGTTCCTAACCAATGGCTTTTAGTCCGCAATTAAGGATATTAACTGCCGCATTAATATCTCTGTCGTGATGAGTCCGGCATTCAGAACACGTCCATTCCCGAATATCTAAGGGCTTGGGGCCGTCATTCTGACCGCATGCTGAACAGATTCGGGAAGTGTTTTTGGCGTTCACCATCATTAATTGCTTACCGTACCAGGCACACTTGTATTCCAGCATGGTCCGGAATTGATACCAACTGGCGTTAGCGATGGACTTGGCTAGGTGGTGATTGCGCATCAGATTCTTGGTTTTCAAATCCTCAATCACAATCACATCATAGTTTCTAACTAAGTCCGTCGTCAGTTTATGCAGGTAATCTTTGCGCTGGTTGGCGATTTTTGCTTGATAACGCGCTTTAACCATCCGCGCCCGTTGCCAATTTTGATAATCGTTGAGTGCCATTTTGGATAATTTATGGTGATGATTCCATTGGCGCATCGCAACGGTGGCCTGACGCTTGCGCCGACTAAACTTCGCTTGCCATAAAGTCGCTTGTTTCTCCAGCCACCGGGCATTGAAAGTCCCGTACTTAACCCCATTGGAAGTAATTGCCAAATCGGCGACACCCATATCCAAGCCCACCATTTGGTGAGTCTTCGGCAAGTCATGAACTTCGGTTTCGACCTGCAGGGAAAGATAGTAGCGCCCCGTGGCATCATGACTAATTGTGTAACGCTTAATTTTGGCGTCGGTTAATTGGTTAGTCTTACTGGTCCGAATACTCCCGAGTTTGGGCAATCTTAAACGCCGCTTAGCTTCCACAACGCAAGTTGATTGTCCGGTATAGGCTTGCTTAGCACTATGGCGGGACTTAAACCGCGGATGACCACTCCGATGTTGGAATAAATTCTTAAAAGCAAGTGCGAGATTATGGTTAACCACAAATAAGCTGGTAGAATCACTGGCTTTGAGGAAGGGGTACTCTTGCTTAAACCGTTTAAGCAGGTAATTCATATCGTATTCGCCAACAAACTGACTTTTCGGGTTATTTTCATAACGTTTATTAGCCATGGCTAACATTTGATTCCAAACAAACCGATCGTTGCCAAACAGTTGCCACAACTGATTGATTTGGGCTTGGTTAGGATATAATCGTAGCTTAACCCCTTTAACCACTGTCGTCACTGGGATGCTCCTCTCTTGATTGTTCTTTCTGGTGCTGAATATCAAAATACTTAGCGATTGCCCATTCATTGACAGCCCTGATCCTTCGGTTGCCAATCGCTTGTCGACAACTCCGGACACTGATGGCAGTCATGCCGTTTAGGCACGCTTACTAGTAGTTGGACCTGAACATCTTGAGCACCTTCAGATGAACAATTTTAAAGCCGGGTTCATCAACGGCTTCGTTAACCAGACGTTTGAAAATTTTCTCAACGTGTTTGGTTAAAGCCTGCTACCCATATGTGTTATGGTAATTCGCGTTATGAAACGCAGTTTTGTCATACGTTAATTGATTCGTACTTTTTGCAATAAATATTATAGCATATTAAGAGTGCTATTGTATACGTAGATTCGTAAAAACAAGGAAATTTATTGGCTGGTAATTATCGTTTATTAGCCGTAAAAACGGGGGCAATTCATCACGTCCTTAAAAGAACGTGTTTTCTTTCCCTATCTCATAAAATAGATTATGGTTGAGCAGTCATCTTTAATACCTTATGATTAGAGTTAAGTGTTTACATTAATTTATTAGATCAAATTCGGGGAGAAACCCGCTCATGCAAGTTATTTATCTTGATTCACGTCAACAATCATTCATCCCGTCAAAAAAGCCGATTGTTCTCGCCCTCGGCTTTTTTGACGGCGTCCACAAGGGACATCAATTTGTGATCCAAACAGCTGGAAAAATTGCGAATCAGCGTGGCCTTCCGCTTGCCGTCATGACGTTTAACCGCCACGCATCACGAATTTTTCATCATGATTCATCATCGACATTTCGCTATTTGACCACACTAAAACAGAAAGCCGAACTAATCGAAAAATTGCACGCTGATATCTTATACGTTGTCGATTTTAATCAGCACTTTGCCGGCCTCTCTCCAAAGACATTCATCGAAAAATACGTCATCGGACTGAATGCCAAGATTGTGGTAGCCGGTTTCGATTATACTTTCGGACAAGGTGGGACAACTACCATTGATTCAATGGCAGCTATCAGCAATCATCGTATTCAAACCGTCACGGTTAGAGAACTGGATAGCCAACGGTTAAAAATCGGTTCCAGCCGGATTAGAAAATTGATTGGTCAGGGTAGGATTAAAGAAGCCAACAAATTATTAGGACATCCTTACGAAACAACCGGTAAACTGATCCATGCTCAAATTGACGGCTTATCAATCGTCAATCCTTCAAGCCGCCTGCAGCAGCTTCCCCAAACCGGCAGTTATCTCTGTGATGTGACCGTTTCTAAAGAAAAACAAAAGATAATTGTTCGGGTTCGCCAACCTAAGAAAGGGCACGCAACGGCCGTCATTTACATCAATCGAAAAGCTTTTCACAATCTGCCACACATTAGTTCACTGCCGGTGTCAATTAAGTGGTTGAGTGAGTAAAGCCACTTTTAATGTAGGGGGGGTATCATAAATGTCATTAACCTTAGTTCCTTTATCTTATAATGTCTTACAAGAAATTGCACGACATGATACACCGATCTAAAAAATCACACTAAGTCAAAAATAGAACTACTCACATCCGTAACAGTTACGTAGGCATCACGATCCAAGATTAATGCAGGATTGTGATACTTTTTTATCTGTTGGCAGTTAGATAAAATCACTAATGTTTTTGTAGTTATTCCAAGTCTTGTTTTTAAACGGATAGCTCAGTAACCAATACATATCTAACTACAGACAAAATAAAATTCCTCTCAAAACATTATTTGACAAATTTATATTTCTTCTTATTCAATAAACTGGATATAACCAAGTAAACTCCTGCGATAAACAGCAATAAATCAATAATCCACAAAGGATTTAAGATCGAAACATGAATAAAAATGTTCCTGTTCAAATAGGCAATTATAAGCCCAATCCAAAAATGAGCGTCTTTAAAAAAATATTTATTAAACATTACAATCCACTCCTCCTATTAAACTAAGTTAAAGGGCTTTGTTCTCCACTCTTGACATCAACTACTCTGATTTCGAGAACTAACAAGCAACTACAGTATCTTACCAACTAACTAAAATGCCTAGCTGTAAATCAAAGACATTGATCTGACAGTACTGTCCGTGTATCTAAACACTAATTAGTTTTTGACATTAGTGACACTAAGTTTCCGTTTTTGCGAACTCATCCATAAGTACCAATCACCGCACAAACAAAGAGGCCGGGGAAAAGCCCTCGGTCTCTTATCGTCTTAAATTTTAATTAGTCATCCTCTGAAAGCCCATCAAAATTACCATTTACTACTTAACACATTGGATTTTCAATTTTTATTAAACTCGCTTACGGTTAAAAAGGATAAGCGAGATTGCAAGGCTGATCAACATTAAAATCACCGTGATAGCCAAAGCCACGCCATATTCACCAAGGCTCTGCTTCCCCTGCAGAAACTGCATATTTTGGTTGATTAGTGAAAATGGATTAATCTTTTTAAAACCTGTAAAAACGGTCGAAAACATTCCCAGCGCATAAAAAACGCCATTGATTAGTAACCCTTTCATGCCATTAGCCGAAACAGTCGACCCAGTAACGACAACTGTCATTAGCAACAATCCAAATAGCCATAAGGCAAAGACTGCCGGAAGTGAACTACTCGGTTATGAATGACCGAGCTTCTGGGAACACGAAGTAGTATTTAGGCTGTTACATCGGTATGCCGAAGACCTAACTTACAGAACTTCGCTCTTTTACCACGGCTAGTTCCTAACCAATAGCTTTTAGTCCGCAATTAAGGATATTAACTGCCGCATTAATATCGCGGTCGTGATGAGCCCGGCATTTAGAACACGTCCATTCCCGAATAGTTAAGGGCTTAGCACCGTCATTCTGACCGCACGCTGAACAGATTCGGGAAGTATTTTTGGCGCTCACTACCACTAATTGCTTACCGTACCAGGCACACTTATATTCCAGCATGGTTCGGAATTGATACCAACTGGCATTAGCAATTGACTTGGCTAGGTGGTGATTGCGCATCAGATTCTTGGTTTTCAAATCCTCAATCACAATCACATCATAGTTTCTAACTAAGTCCGTCGTCAGTTTATGGAGATAGTCCTTGCGCTGGTTGGCGATTTTTGCTTGATAACGCGCTTTGGTTATTTTAGCCCGTTGCCAATTTTGATAATCGTTGAGTGCCATTTTGGATAATTTATGGTGATGATTCCATTGGCGCATCGCAACAGTGGCCTGATGTTTGCGCCGGCTAAACTTCGCTTGCCAACACTTGGCTTGCTTTTCCAGCCACCGGGCATTGAAAGTCCCGTACTTAACCCCGTTGGAGGTAATCGCTAAATCAGCAACGCCCATATCCAAGCCAACCCTCTGGTTGGTTTTCGGCAAATCGTGAACTTCGGTTTCGACCTGTAAGGAAAGGTAGTAGCGTCCCGTGGCATCATGACTAACCGTGTACCGCTTAATTTTGGCATCAACTAATTGGTTAGTCTTGTTGGTTCGAATACTCCCAATTTTAGGCAATCTTAAACGCCGCTTAGCCTCCACAACGCAGATTGATTTCCCGGTGTAGGCTTGCTTAGCGCTATGGCGGGACTTGAACCGCGGATGACCACCCCGATGTTGAAACAAGTTCTTAAACGCCAGCGCGAGGTTATGGTTAACCACAAATAAGCTGGTGGAATCACTAGCTTTTAAGAATGGGTACTCTTGCTTAAACCGTTTAAGCAGATAATTCATATCGTATTCGCCAACAAACTGACTTTTCGGATTATTTTCATAACGTTTATTAGCCATCGCTAACATTTGATTCCAAACAAACCGATCGTTACCAAATAGTTGCCATAATTGATCAATTTGTGTTTGGTTAGGGTATAAGCGCAGTTTAACCCCTTTAACCACTGTGGTCACTGGGATGCCTCCTCTCTTTATTGTTCTTTCTCTGGTGCCAATGCTTTTAACATCATCACGCGGTAACCACCAGTGACGATCCTTTGGTTGTCAATTAAAGTCGGTAACCCTGGACACTGACAAAATAACCGAAAGGCAGTCATGCCGTTTAGGCACGCTTACTAATAGCTGGACCTAATCATCTTGGCCAATCTTTATATGAACAATTCCAAAACCGTGTTCATCGGCGGGCCTTGTAAATCAGAGCATTTGCAAATTCCTCAATGGGACAAGTTAAAGTCTAGTTCCCCACGTGTAATGATAATTCGCGTTATGAAACGAAGTTTTGTCATACGTTAATTGATTCGTACTTTTTGCAATAAATATTATAGCATGTTAAGAGTACTACTGTATACGTAGATTCATAAAAACAAGGAAATTTATTGGCAGGTAATTATCGTTTATTAGCCGTAAAAACGGGGGCAATTCATCACGTCCTTAAAAGAACGTGTTTTCTTGCCCTATCTCATAAATGACGGCTAAGATGATCATTAAACGGACCATCTCATAAAAAACGTTTGGACTTCAACCCACTGATGATTTGAATTAGTTATAAAACTCACATATAATCCGGTATCAGATTATAAAAATCATTAATAACTCGGAAACGATTATAACCAACCGAATTCAACTACGATTGAACATCTCATAACTTGCCTAACCAATCAAGGCTTGATAATGAACAAACACTTATCAATAAACTTCTTAAACTCCAGTCGTTTATCAATTTCTAAAAAAGAGGCCCTATTTGTGGAAAAAGTTCCCACACAACAATACTCCGTTATTCGTGACAGTATTAAATACGGCAGTTACATTTTCTTGTTATTTGCGACCGGTTGGCTATTGGTCATTCTGTACCTGGGAAAGTATCCTTCTCTTCTTGCAATGGCCTTTTTATCGTTCACATTCGGCCTTCAGCATGCTTTTGACGTTGACCACATTACGACCATCGATAATATTACCCGCAAGCTCATTAATGATGGCAAAAACACACATGGTGTCGGCTTTTTCTTCTCCCTTGGGCACTCTTTGGTTGTCATGCTCATGACACTGATTACTATTTTCTTTGTTCACTGGTCCAAAGAAAGACTTCCCCATTTTCAACACATTGGTAACCTCGTCGGGCCGATCTTTTCAGGTACCGTCTTAATTGTTTTAGGATTAATCAATTTGCTGATCCCGATCCAGACGTGCCATCAATTCAACCAGATTCGTCAGGGACATACAGATCAGCCAGCCGACCAAATGACACATTGGACACTTGGCATTTTTAACAGAGCTCTGCAATTAATCCAGCACAGTTGGCAAACATTGATTGTTGGGTTTCTCTTTGGGTTGGGGTTTGACACCGCTACTCAGATCTCAGTCTTGGCAACTTCCGCTGTGGCCACCAATAATGGTGTTCCCTGGCTTGCGGTCATCTCATTTCCCTTATTATTTACCGCAGGAATGTGTTTGATGGACACCAGTGACGGTCTATTTATGAGTACAGCTTACAGCTGGCTGTTCTCTTCCCCGTTTCAAAAAGTCTACTACAATATCGTCCTAACCGGTTTATCGGTCACCACTGCTTTCTTTGTTGGAATCGTTGAATTCGTTCAAGTTGCAGGCAGACAGTTTCACTTACATAATCAACTCGTTCAATGGTGCACCAGATTGAACTTTCAGCATTTGGGTATTATATTAGTCATCCTGTTCATCATCACTTGGTCACTGGCATTAGTTGTCTGGCGTCGACTTAACCATCAAATAAAGTAAAGGATTGTGATCTCATGTTTATAGTCACAATCCCCTTTAGTATGCGCTTGCGATGATTTATTAAATAATGAAGACCACCAAACTCATTTAACAGCGCTCTTCAAGATGGCTACAATCTTCTCCTGGGCCTCACTAAAGACCATTCCCCGCCGCAGAGCCAATCCGATCTTAAACACCGGCTGCAACGGATCATCAAGCCGCAGTCGAACAACGTTTGGATCCTTAATTTTAATGGCGTTGGTTAAAAAGCCAATGCCAATTCCCTGAGCAACCATATTCACAATACTCTGGGCAGCGTTGGTTCGAAAAATGACTTTCGGCCGTACATGGTTGGTGTTTGACAGCTGGCGAAAGACACGGTCATGAACAAAACTGTCCTTAAACAAAATGAAATTTTGATTTTTCAAATCAGCAAAGTTCACGCGCTGTTGCTTCGCTAATCGACTGTTAGTCGCCACCAAAATCGAAAAAGGTTGTTGATCAATCTGGTGAACGTCAATCATTTGATCGGTGAGTTGACCAATATAACCTAAAAATGATATATCAAGCGTCCCGTTTTTCAAATCATTCAGCGCTGAGATAGACCCTTCTTCAACCGTTTGAATACTTGTTAGATCTTCTGGAGACAAGCGCTGGGCAATTTTTGGAAAATAATTTGTTTCAATAATTGGCGGCATCCCCACAACCAAGCGTCTTTTTTCACTATTTTTGATTTCCGTTTTTGCCAGCTGATAATGATACAGGATCTCCTGGGCATGTCCCAACAGTTGCTCACCAGTATGTGTCAGCGCAATGGTCCGATGAGGGTTACCCCGCACCAATAATTGGCTGCCAAATTCATCCTCCAACCGTTTAATCGCTGCTGAAACCGTCGGCTGGCTCACACGGTACTTTTTAGCCACGTTCGAAAAACTTTTTTCTTCAGATAGTGAAACATAATATGCAGCCTCTCTAATATTCACTATGTATCCCCCATTTAAAAGCAGTTTTGTTTGCTACTATAAATAATCATAATCGAATCCGCTGTATTTGACTATAGTTAAAATCAAAGCATACACTGACGGCAATAATATTAAAAAGGAAGTCAGTGATTAAATGTCTACTCAAACTATTTTAAGCGATCCATTTAAAAACAAAGGAACTGCTTTTACAAAGGAAGAACGTCAACAACTCGGACTAACGGGCATGCTGCCGCCAAGGATTCAAACACTGGACCAACAGGTAGCTCAAGTTTACGCGCAATACCAAGAGAAATCATCCAGCCTTGAAAAACGGATTTTTCTAATGAGCATCTTTAACGAAAATCGGGTTCTTTTCTACAAAGTATTCAGCCAACACGTCGCCGAATTCATGCCGATTGTTTACGATCCAACCATCGCCACAACCGTTGAAAACTACAGTCACTTGTTTGTTCAACCTCAAAACGCGGCTTTTCTTTCCATTGATGATCCGGATACAATCGAAGAAAGTCTTAAGAATGCCGCGGCCGGCCGAGATATCCGCCTTCTGGTCGTGACCGATGGTGAAGGTATCCTGGGCATTGGCGACTGGGGCACACAAGGTGTTGATATTGCCGTTGGTAAATTAATGGTTTACACGGCGGCCGCCGGAATTGATCCCCGGCAGGTATTACCGGTCGTCCTCGATGTCGGCACGAATAACCAACAGCTTCTCCATGACCCAATGTATTTGGGCAATCAACATCCCCGCATTCAGGGTGTTAAATACGATGCCTTTGTTAATAGATTTGTTAAAGCCGTCGAAAATAACTTCCCACACGTTTACCTTCATTTCGAAGATTTTGGTCGCGACAATGCGGCTGACATTTTGAATCGTTTTAAAGATAATAACTTGGTTTTCAACGATGATATTCAAGGAACCGGTATTATTGTGTTGGCCGGAATTCTGGGTGCGTTGAATATTTCCAAACAAAAATTAATTGATCAACGATACTTGTGCTTTGGTGCCGGAACAGCCGGTGCCGGTATTACCCAACGCATATTTGAAGAAATGGTTAACCTCGGATTGAGTCCGCAAGAAGCTCGTAAGCACTTCTACATGGTTGACAAACAAGGGCTCCTATTCGATGATACGCCTGACCTAACACCGGAGCAGAAACCCTTTGCCCGCTCACGAAGCGAATTCAACAATGCCGATGACTTAACCGATCTGCTTAGTACCGTTAAAGCTGTCCACCCGACAATCATGGTTGGCACATCAACTCAAGCCGGCGCGTTTACCGAAGACATTGTAAAAGAAATGGCAGCTCATACCGAACGACCGATTATCTTCCCAATTTCAAATCCGACTAAACTAATTGAAGCCCATGCGGACGATTTAATCAAATGGACCGATGGGAAGGCTTTGGTTGCCACCGGAATCCCCTCAAAGAACGTTGACTACCAGGGTGTTTCATACGAAATTGGTCAAGCCAACAATGCCTTGATTTATCCCGGACTTGGTTTAGGTGCGATTGCCAGTACTGCCAGCGTCCTCAATGATAAGATGATTTCGGCAGCCGCCCACTCACTCGGAGGTATCGTTGACGTCAAGAAACCTGGGGCTGCCGTATTACCACCGGTCTCAAAATTATATGAGTTTTCGGAAACAGTCGCTGAAGCCGTTGCGCAAAGTGCCGTCGATCAAAAATTAAATCAACAGCCCATTAAGTCAGTTGTGAAAGCAATCGAAGCCACCAAATGGGAACCTCAGTATTAATTTAACAGAATAGGAGGAAACTCCCAGCAATCGAACGAAACTGCTGGGAGTTTTTTAGCTTTTAGTTCAATGACTATTATACTTTTCCAAGTGAAAAAGTCTTTCATCATCTAATCGCGAATCGTCGTTTTTAAATGTGTACCCCATTTTTTCATAAAATTCAAGCGCAGTTATAGAAGCAGGCACTTCAATTCGTTTTGCTCTTTTAAAAAAGGGATCATTCTCTAAGGTATAAATAAGCTTTCTGCCAATACCACGCCCCTGATAATCAGGTCGTATAAAAATATTAAATAAGCTACTTTCATCTTTTTTATCCCAATAAGGTCCAATTGCACCATAGCCAATAATTTCATCACAGTTTTTGTCTATAAAAACATAGCAGTGGGCATATTGAGACAATTTAATAAAAAAATAAGGTGTTCGCTCCTTGATATCTTTTTCCAAATATTCTCTAGTGTATTCTTTAATATTAGTTGTCAACATCGTGGTTGTAACCAAATTTGATACCATTTGTGCATCACTTTCGCTAAATAATCGACTAATGATCATAATACCTCACCATCCCTTGGGCATTTACGCAACACTTTCAGCCGGTAGTTTTTGATAGGCCTGATCAGCTTTCACCAAATAAATAACGCTGGCAACTAATAAAGGCGTAAAGACTGCTAAAATAATGCCCCAGCTTGCCTGTTGAATATCAAATTTGGTCGATGCACTTGGGAACCAATCCAAAAGAAAATGTATTAGCATCCCCCAAAACAATGTATTCGTGGTGAAGCGAAGAGCCGCAAGAAATACACCGATCACAAAAGCCCAAAAGACTTGCTGGAAAACGGCACTAGAATTACCACCCAGCAGATTAACAAGGTGGAAAGTGCCAAACAATATCGATGAATAAATTGCCGAACGGGTCAGCTTATAGGAACGACTATTGTATTGCGCATATGCCAGAAATCCGGAAAGAAAGAAGCCACGATTAATAGACTCTTCGAAGATGGCCGCAGATAGGGCCACTAGTGTGTTGACGAGAAGATGCTTTGCCTGAAGGACCATAATGACATGCTGTGGAACGCCGCCAAACCCAAAGACGATCCCTAATGTGACTAAAGAAATGATTCCCCAAATAATCATGGGCTTTGTTAATGCCAGTCGATGCACGAAAACTTTCGTTGACTTAAGTGCCCAAAGCATAATCGCAAATGATAATAATGCATATACCAGATCTGCAACAGCCTGCTCTAAAAACGTGCCGTTATAAAATAACATTGACATCATGCTAAAACCTAAAAACAAAACAATCGCTATCGTTATCTGTCTACCCCATGACCACCGATTCTCTATTATCACTCTGACCAACCTCTTCCGGTTTAAACTCGTTCACATTTTATTAAAGTTAGTCACATTATAGCTTTACAAAAGTGACTTGACTAGGGGAGGGCCGACATTTATGGTGAAAATCCCAATCTAAAAATACCTAATTATTGATATCTTTAACCATTCTTTCAAATAGATCTTCTATCTTTTCTGAAGATAGTTTCGTATCATCAGAAGTTAAATAATCTTTGCTTATCCACCATTTTCTCAACTGCTGTATTGCAAATGGCTGTATCTTCAAACGATTGAATTTCAAGCTAAGTTCAAAAGGAATATCTACGTAGTAAACCAGGGATTTTCTTTTAGTTTCTTTGCACAGTCGTCTTAACATCGAACCATATACATCTTTTCGCAGAATTCCTTCCAAAATGACAATTGGATAATGTCTAAACCCAAATTTAACCAGTGTTTCTATTATGTCGACTGCGGGTGTTCCTTTATGATCATCTGCATGCAAAATACTCCGACGCAATACATCTTGTTGGAGCAATAAACACTGCTCATAGCCAAAATATGATTGGAGTTCCTTTGCTAATGTTGTTTTCCCCGTTCCTGAATTTCCACGAATTAGGATAAAAATTGGTTTCAATTAAAATCAGCTCCCTTATATATTTTTCGGGCCGGCACATATACAGTTTGCACACTAGTAATCTCTTTCTTATAAGCATATTCGACTAATTATACATAAATGATCTAATTTATAAGCATCATTATCACTAGAATGAATGCACAGAACTATAATAAAGCCGAGATAGACTAATGGTTACAACTTCACATTATTAGGCAGTGACCACCTTGGTTTTATTCACAATAATCTTAATTAACTCATTTTCATAGTTATTATTTTTAATTGGAGGCCTTATTTATGAAAGCACCAATGTCGATAAGAATCTTACTTGGCATTCTTTTGGTCAGCGTAGCAGTGGCGTTTCTCCTAAAACTTCATATCACCACAGTTGTCCTGATTATTATTACAGGAGTTATTGCTTTCGGCTACCCAATTATACTCAGCAAGAATACCCACAATAATCAAGATAGGAAGTGATTAACATGGCGAAAGTTTTACTGCAAATTAATCATTTAAAAACCGTTCTTGATTCTTTTACACTAAGGGACATTTCATTTACTGCTACTGCGGGTGACATTATTGGCATTATTGGTGAAAACGGATCCGGAAAAACATCTCTTCTTAAATCGATCGTTGGCATTTACCCCCTATCAGACGGAAACATTCATTTAGACACTGATCAAATCGGATTTGCATTTGATTCTATTCCATTTCCACAAAAATTAACTATCAAGGAACTCTCGAACGTTTTGAAGAACTTACTTCCAAGTTGGCAATCAAAAACGTTTGACGCTTACGTTGATTCATTCAACCTGCCACGCAATACTCCACTTGAAAAATTTTCAAAGGGGATGAAGATGCAATTCTCTGTAGCTGTCACATTATCCCATAAAGCATCACTTCTACTTTTTGACGAAATCACAAGTGGCTTGGATCCAATTGTTCGAAACACAGTTCTGGAGGCCATTAAAAACTACGTCATAACCAATCACGCTGCGGTTATTATGACAACTCACAATCTGGATGATGTCATCAAAATAGGCACTAGATTTATTTTACTGGATAATGGCAAAATCATTTTAGAAAGATCCATCAACTATGATGATAATGCCACTTCACTGGAACAAGACTTCGTCCAAGCTGTTAAAGACTGGGGGAATCAAAGATGAATGGACTTATTCTAAAAGACGTTTATAGTCTTGAAAAACTTTGGTTCAAAAAAAGCTATATTTTAGCAGCACTGATTCTTTTAGTCGGAAGCACGATCTGGCTAAAAGAAAGCGGTAGTATTATCTCTGTCATATTTTTAAGCATGCTACTCTTAAATAGCTTACAAACACTCTTTTTAGATGATTCTCATTCAAATTGGCTGTTATTTTTGAAAACATTGAATATCCCATTATCTAAGGTGATCCTTTCTCGTTACACCATTGCATTCATCATTTCTTTAATAGCAACTATTATTACTTTTGCCACAGCTCTTATATCAAGATTATTTTCTAGCGTAATGACAATCACTCAACTCTTTGAATTTAGCTTAATCGTTTTGGTGATCTCAGTAATCTACATTTTCTTTCTAATCCCATTTATCTACCTATTTAATCAAAATGGATTAATAATCGGCTTTCTGACAATCATTGCTTTAACTTTTGGTATCTTTAAACTCTTTTCAATAGACGCACTGACAGTATCAATTGTAAACACTTCTGGCTACATTATTTTTTTAATCGTACTTGGCGTTATAATTTTAGATTTTTCAGTTTCATATGCCATTTCCTTTTTAATTATGAAGAAGAAATCATTTAATGGCTAATTACTCTAAAAGAAGTGGTTATTATGATTGATAACAGGTGTCAAAAATTCATTACTATACATTATTTTCCTTTAATCACACTATCTCCGCTCGTATTATTGCTTTAATTTCTGTATTGAAATTTGATCAAGAAATGTCTTAGAAATACTCAGTTGTTCTGCTAGCTGTCGACCTAGTGTTCATCCCTTTTATGACGGTGATAGTAATTGATGTATTACAACTGATAATTACGACATTTTTTTAATTATTATGATCATGACAAGTGTTTGAAGTAGCTTAATCATTTTAAACTAAGTTCAAAAAATCATAATAGATTATCAAGTAATAGCTATATTCCCAATCAAAAACGGTGTCGTTGACAGGTTATTGTCCACGACACCGTTTTGGTAAATCCATTTCTAACCTATTTATATTCTTCAAACAATTTTTCAAAATTAACCGTACCTAATCCCGAAGCTTGATTATATACAGTGCCGGGTTGACCGGTATAATACATATTATTGTTATCAGTTGTGCTGTTTAAAGGATTAAACGGAGAATTCTGTGTGGTTGCTAATTGATAGATTTGAGCATTCAAGAAGCCCATACGCGTACTTCGACCACTGTTCAAATCAGCAATTGCTCCTGCCATTTGTGGCCCAACAATACTGGTACCTGCTCCCAAGCTCCATGGGCTCTGTCCCTTTTCCTTTTGATACACGATATAAGGCGTCAAAGCATCCGCATTAGCAGAGATATCCGGAAAGTTTCTTCCCTGACCAGTACCCGAAATAAGCGGGGCATTAAGGATCGGATAATTGTATTTCGTTAATAACTTTCGAGCATTAAATGTATTTACACCAGGCACTCCCTTTTGATAGCTTGGTGTCGCGTAGATTTCCGAAAATCCACCGCCACCACCGACCGTGAGCTTAAGTCTGATTATAGGATCCTTTTTTAATAATTCGGGTTTACTTTGTAAAACTTTTATGAAGTTTGAACCCCATGCCCGTTCGTTCTTGTTGCTAATGTTTCCAATATTTCCAAACTCTGATTTTTTTAGCATGGCTCCCTTGTAAAAATAAGGCAACGTTGTTCCACCACAACTTGTTAACCAAGGATTGGTTGTAATAATATCATTAGAATGCTGGCTATATCCTAAAAATGCATGATTTTTCGTAATTCGCTTCACATAGTAACTTCCTGCACCAGTATCACCACTGCCAACAAATGTCGAGATTCCTTGAAGATCACCTTGAGCAAACGTTAAACTCAAAATATCTAAGTATTGTTTAGGAAGCATCCCTTTTTTCTGCATTAAAGCATTTGTTTTATTACTTTGAAGTCCCCAGCTTGAAGATAACGAGCTTACCTTATTTTCGTCGTAAGCCATATTAAACAAGTTTACTGTATTTAAAAATGTAGGCATTTCACTCTTTTGACGATACATTCGAATATTTGCCTGTGGTGCAACCGATCCTGCATATTCAACATCCATGGTAGCCTCTCCACTATCATTTGAAATCATCTTTGGATTAAAGAAATTTCCTTGAACATTTTTTACCGTATAACGAGCTGGAGAAATACTGGCATGTTCATGCTTCCAAAAATGAAACACATTGCTTTTATGAATTCCTTCAAAAGAAATTATGCCAACAGCGTTCCCTTTACCGTTAAAACCCTTTTCAAGCAATGAACTTAGATGATAAGTTCTTGTAAAACGAGTCGTATATCCACCTACCCGATGAACTATTGGACTGATTTTAGCTAATTGAAGATCTGCATTAGGAATAACATTATCTCGATTATGGTCGGCCATGCCTCCAAATGCTAATAAACTTTTAGACAGGTTTTTAGGGAATTTTGGCCCCACTTTTCCGAATTGAAACGGGTTATGGTGATACTTGGCCGAATTCAAATTTGTCTTAAAAAGTTTACCAATTGAACCGGCTTTTCCGGAGACAAAGATAACCCGTTTGTTCTTCGATACGATAGTTTTTAAACCATGCTTTTTCAAAAAAGATGTCCAGCCAGTTATGACTGAATTTGATTGCCCAAATTTATTGCCGATTTCAGTTGGCGTCAGATAGTGCTTAAACTGACTATTCCCCGGAGTATTGACATCAAGTGCTTCTTGGAAATATTGACTTTCGTTCTTAGGCTTTAAGAAAACATCAAAAGTCGTTTCTTGATTTGGTTTGATCTTTGACGGTCGATATAACTTCGATTTAGTCAAGATCGCATTGACCTGTGTATTACTTAACCCTTTTGCCTTTGCAGACACCTGGATATTATTCAAATTAATACCGGTTATCACAGCCGAAATTGCCAGCATGGATAACCATAAACCCTTCATTCTAATCATATCCCATTCCCCCGTTCTCCTATAATTCGTTTTCAGTATACATCAAATCAAATAATTGATATATACAGGACGCTCATCAAAATCCAATTTAATTAGAGTGGCTTAATATATATCTATTAATCTTTTCTAAAAAACAAATAAGATCCATCCAAATCAATCTCTTAACCCCATTTACCATGTTACAACTAACATCAATAAAATTATTCGGGGGAAATTTTGATGAGACATTGCAAACTTATTTTTTGGGGCGTGGGCATCGTTGCATTTATCGGTATTGGATTAGTCTTTGCAAAGGCAACTTGGAGTCCAAACGAGGTACCAACTTCTGTCACCGAGGTTAAACAGACCGTGGCGCCAAATCACATTTACCAATCATATCGATTTCCATATAAATTAACCATTTCGACCCCAAAGGCCAAATTATACTCTGCACCTGCCGGAACCAAGGGAGCTCAATACTTGGGAACAGCTAGTGACAAACATCTCCAAAATCATATTAAGGGTAGCGTAAGAGCTGATTTGAATCACAATCAGCGTGCCGGTTATATCAAGTTCAAGCAAGGTAAACACACCTACTGGATCAGCGCACAGCAAACTCAATTTCGCGATTTAAATGCACTCAAGGGACATAACAAACCAATTGAAACAGCCATTAGCGCCGGTTTAAAACTCGTAGGCCATTCTAAATACGACTACGGTGGCGGACGAAATTTAACCGATATCCGTCACCATCGCTTTGACTGCTCATCCTTTGTCAGATATTGCTACGGCAAAGCCGGTATCACGCTCGGAAATCTGGATAGCGTGACAACTTTCACGCTTGTTACAATGGGCAAGCCCGTTAGTTTTAATCACATGAAACGTGGCGATTTGTTCTTCTTCACAAATGCAAAAGGACAGGTCAACTCACACGTTGCCATTTATTTAGGTGATCATTTATTCTTGCATGACCATGGCCAATCAGATACCGGTGGGGTCGGCATTACCTCACTTAATGCGCCCAGCTGGCGAAAGGAAACAAACGGAACGGTTAGACGAATTGTTAATTAACTGTTAACGTCGCAAACATCAAGAATACTAAAATGATTTGTCCTTTCGAAAAGTCATTCACCAATTTCGCATGACTCTCTCAATCCTTTTTGTTTTCATTCATTTCAGTCTTGAATTAAACTGAGTGTAAACCTGTTGGAGGGGAAGTATCGATCAACATGAGAAAAGTATTATTAGTAATGGCTGGAATTTTTTTACTTATTTTTATCGGTATCTTCAGTTATGACATTGTTAATCATAACTCAATCCTGGTTATTGGTTACAATCGGCCACAAGGCTTACTTGGCTGGTCATTTGTTCTAACCATCATTTTATTTGGCTGTTCTTTTATTTTTCGTCCTACAGATAAAAAATAGGCATAATGTTAACTTGGCAACTTTAATTTATGGCAATAAGAAAATGGCTGCGATCAATAATGATCCAGCCATTTTTATTGCCGAGCATTAATAAGGGGGAAGACAGGCACAGTTTTACCTGTCAGTAATTATATACGTAAGCCTAACGGTTATGTTTTTTAAATTAATGATCTTCTTTTTATTGGTCACCCCGCTATCCCTTTATTAATTAACATAGCCTTATCATTTAACTTAGTTGCAATAGTGCCCTTCATGAATCACAATGAGCATCATTAATCGTTTTATTGACTTCTCATAAATTATCGAAAGAGGTGTCACTATGAACAAATCCTTACTGGCATTCAAATTGGAATGCTCGCTGATTGGTGTCATTACCGTTATCTTTTTTATTTTGTCACCCGCATTGTCAATAACATTTGGAAACCTAGTCTTTGGCATTTTAACAGCTGTTTTGGGGCTTTTAATTACCGCCAAAACAATCATGAAAAGGCCTTATTTACAAGTTATCGACAATTTGGCAAAAATGCTGTTGGTCCTCACTTTTCCAGCAACCTTACTCACCAGTATTTGTTTGTCTTTTTCTTCAATAATGACCGCAAATACATATGTGAAATGGGGGATCCTCGCGGCCATATTGGCCATATTCGGGGTATTGATGCTGCCATTTATCAAAATTATCCTAATGCCACAGTCACAAATTGGTTGGCAAATCGCCAGTAGTATTCTATTGATGACCGTTTTTTTCTCAACATCCTTAAATGCTTTTCAATATCTAAAGATTCCCTTTACTCTCAACTTGGGTTCACCCATTATCTGGATTCTCATTATTGGAAACTTTACGATTGCCATTTATTTAATGATTTATTGGGGCTATCGGCTGCCAAGGCTAAAGATCAATACCAGTGTCAACTACTGGTGGCTTCTACTGGCGGTTGTAATATTGCTTTTAAATATGGGATTATCCGCTGGTAGTTGGATGCGCCTGCTGACAAACTTCGACCTTACCTTGGCTCAGAACTCATTACTAATCGTTCTTTTTACCATTATTTGGACAGGCTTAAAAGAAGAATTTATGTTTCGTTATTTATTTTTGTGGCCGTTAGCATCCATAAAAAGAGTTTCCATTGAATCCAGAGTTTTCTGGTCCAGTCTGATCAGTGCTCTCTTTTTCGGACTTTGTCACGCTCAAAATCTAACTGAGCAAGGCGTTTTACAAACTTGCTTACAAATATTTGCGGCATTTGGTATTGGTTTCCTGTTTAGTGTTATTGCCCTATACACCGGCACAATATGGATTTCAGTGGTTATTCACTGCATGATTGACCTAATTGGTTTTCCAATCAATAATGGTGGCGCCTTTTCGGGCAACACATCTTGGTTCCTGGTCGAATTCATTCTCCTAACCAGAATCATTGAACTGATTGTTGCGTTTTTGCTTATTAAAAATAAAAATAATCAACGTGCTTTTAGCGAAACGTTCAGTCGACTTAGACGCGACGAGTCTAAACTTCTAAAATAAACACTGGAACTGTCCCCTCACAGTTATTGGCAAAGGATTCTCACTCTCCCTGAAACTGCTTATCCCCACGAATATCTTTAAGAATCAATCTCAAAAATCCTATGACATAACCAAGCATCATCACGCCGCTAACCGCAATCACAAGCGCACCACTGAGTTGACTCTGAAACAAGAACGTATAGATAAGTGTGCCAATTGGCATGATTGCCGTTACCGACGTCATGAGTGTTGAATTAACCCTTCCCAAAAGATGACTTGGGACGGTTGTTTGCAGTCGAATATTAGTTGAGACGTTCATCACGCCACTCATTGATCCAGCCACAAACATAATGACAGCCCCGGCCAGCGTTAGTTGAACCGGCTGGGTAACGGTTGCCAAGAGAAGCCCCAACAACGCCATGCAAGCTCCCATAACGATAATCGGCGGTACAATTTTTAATGAAAAATACACGTTGTTCGGTATGATCGACATGATGATACTCCCGATAAAAATGCCGGCGGAAAACCCGGTTTCAATATACCCAATCGGCATGTTTCCAGCGTGAAGCTGGGCCGTAATCACAAACGGAAGACCGATTGTAATCGCTGTAAACAGGAAATTGACAACGATAGCAACTAAAATAAGATCGCGAATCAAAGGCCGGTGCCGAATATACTGTAACCCCGTCTTAAACCCCGACAGTTGGGAAGCAAGCGTCTTGGAAATATTTTTAACTGAACTGACAGCGTCACTGTAGTGAAACTGCATTGAAAGCAGTAACATCAAAGCCGCAAAGGTTGCGATAATTTCAACAACAATAAAAGTTTCAAATCCGATCAGTGCATATACAGCCACACCAATCGCCGGTGACAAAACCGAAGAAAGTGCTGAAGCCGCTTGCGTCAGGGAACTTAACAGCTGAATCTTCTGATCGTTGACAAGCTCGTGAACTGAAGCAGAATAAGCAGTGGTATTAAAATTAGTTGAAATGGCGTTAATAACAACAAAACCAGCAACCGGAACCAATTTATAAATCCCGGTGAAAAGGGGATAGATCAACGCAAAAATAACCAAGCCAACCAGTCGTGCAATCAAACTGACAACCAGAATAATTTTATGATGATATTGATCAACAATGTTTCCGACAGGAATCAAAAAGATCAGCCCGACAATCGGAACAATTGCCGTTTCCAGTCCAAAACTTAACGGGGAATGCGTATCATGCAATAACATTAATCCCATGGCAAGTGAAAACATGCCACCGCTAAGAGAACTAATAAAATTACTGGCGACATCTTTCATAATTTGATGATTTGATTGTCGATTCGTGATTGGCGCGAATTGAGACTTTTTTTCAAGTAAGATGATTGCTTTATTTTCAACCATAAAGGAAGACCTCAAATCTATTTTCAACTTGGCAGGGGCAAGCAATAATTAAATTTATTTTATCGACTAAATTAATTTAATAGACAAATAAAATATAGCCGGTTGAACAAATTTTGTCAAGCGCTTATCATAGTTATGAGGTGAAAGAAATGGCGAAAAATGCAGTTTCCAAATTGGCAAAGCTCATGGCAGACGAAAAAGTCATCGCAATCTTGAAAGCCACCAAAGGCAAGGAAGGATTAACGTCAAAGGAAATCTCACAAAGGGTTAATATTCCGACCAATCAGCTCTACTACACTGTCAAAAAAATGACGGACCAAGGGCTGTTAGAAGTGACGCAAAAGAAGAATATTAAGAATTTTCAGGAATTCTACTACTCCAGTTATCCAATGACGCACCATGATCCCAAACTTGGTCCGGAAGATCCTGAGTTAACCAAAAAAGGCGTTAACATTTCCGCTGAATGGGTTGAAAAGCACAGTCAGGAAGTCGCTCAGATGATTCTTTTTCAAACCCAACAGTTTCTGAGCGCCATGCAGACCGACATTAAAAACTATGCCCAAAATCCTGATATTGATAACATTCACGCAGGTTCAGTCCATAGTACGTGGAAGTTATCACCGGAAAATGAAAAGAAGCTTTGGCAAAAGATTATTAAATTGATTAACGATACCGAAGAAGAGAGCAAGGGACAAGACACGCACGATGTTCACCTTTTAATCGAAAAATGGGTTCAGGAACCAAGTGAGGAATCACAAACAGAGCATAAAGAAGAGGACTTGTAAGCAAACAATTGCTTCAAGTCCCCTTTTTAATTGGCTCTGGCTAAATTAAACCATTGTTATTCCTTCAATTAGACGTCCCAGATTAATTAAATTCACATTTAGTGCGTGTTTGGCAATCGGTGCCAATAACTTGAGCGGCAATTTGGTTTCTGAGTCGTCGATAATTAACTCTTCTTGAATTTGTAAATGGTTATCGCTTTCCAATAACGTGAATACAAGGTCATAATTCAAACGCCCCTGTCTACTGTGATAGATGATTGTTGACTCTGTCAACTCAACGGTAATCACTTCCACTTGGTTTAAAGCCCCTTGGGATCGGGTAATGGTAAAGGAATCTCGACTTTGATCAACCGCGTTGATTTCCGGCACCCATTTCAATAATTGAGATGGATTTGTCAGAACTTGTCGTGCCGCTGCCGCCTTTGCATTAATTGTCACGCTGTTGGTAAATAATTTGTCATTCATGATGAAGCCTCCTCTTATTTAATGGCTTCACTTTACCAATCCCGATCAATAATCAAAAATCAGTATACTGATTTTTCAGAAATTTTCATATGGTTTCTCGTGAAACAATTCCGTAAAGATCTTGGCACGCTCCTGTGCATCGTCATGTATATCTAATTGTGCTTCAACTTCAGCCGTTCTTGCCAACAAATAATACAGATTCGCTAACATATAATGTGAATCGTGACCGGTAGCGAAGTCAATGCCCCTCAACACCCAGTTGGCTGTCTTAGCATAATGTTCTGACTCAAAACAAATCAATCCTGCCAAATAGAAAACAATATTTAAATTTTCTTCATACTCTGCCGTTTCAATATCAGAAACAGCTTGAGCAAGTAACTTTTCGGATGATCGCAGCTGTCCCAACTGTGTCCTTACCATTGCCAAAGACATCATCCCAAGGCGTGTTAGTACCGACAAATGGGTTGGCTGCGCACTCGCCAGCGATAGTTGAAAATCTGCCGCAACATCCTGAAGGCCTTGCTGGAGGTGCCATTTGGAAACCCCAAGATAGTAATAGTATGCCTGCGTCTGCCCATCGGTTTCAATTGCATCAAGAACGGATGGCTTCTGCAAAAAGTCGAACAATTTTTGATACTGATGTTGATTACATAATCGATCCAATTTTTGATTGAAGTCGCGTGTCCGCCCAATAGCAAAATTACTGGATAAGCTAATATCGTCCAAACTGATCTTCAATCGCCTACAGAGTGCAATTAATAAGTTGGCATTTGGTGTATATTGCCCCTTCTCAATAGCCGAAAGCATCGATTGTGAACAGATTCCTTCTGCCAATTGTTTTTGGGTCATGTGCTGTGCCTGACGCGTTTGCTTTAAAATACCGCCAAGTTTGATTGTCATTATGATTCCACCCCCCAAGTGTGGCCGTCAACCTATACAAACAGAAAAATCGCCGTATCCCAGACACAATGCAGAATTGTACTTGGCCACAAGTTTCTTGATCGATAGAAAATCCAGCCAAAAACAATTCCTAACGGTAGCACGGTTGCGACATTGGCAACCCACCCCATCAACGACAATTCTTCAGCCCAATAAATCGGAAAATGAATTGCCTGAAACAGGAGTGCCTGAATCATAATAGCTGTCAGCATATCGTATTTTGTAAGTAAGAAATTACAGAAAAAGCCGCGAAAAACCAGTTCTTCAATTAACCCCGCTGCCAACGTGACGCTAAGAAAATTGCCACCCTCTTTGGTAAAAGGATGGGTTGTGATGTAAAAGCCATGATGTCTGATCCACATTGACATGAATAAATAGCCGATAAAAATAACAAGTGCCAGCCAAAACTCAATCGGAAAACGACTGTTATAAAGTTTCTTTTTTGATAGCCAAAGCTGATTTTGCGTTCTACTAAACCAAAACAGCCCCAATGAAATCCAAATGACAGCTTTAACCACAACATTGATCAAATCATTGGCCATCCCCGTCGTATATTGGGTTTGAATGCCCTTTAAGTATCCCTGAACGACCAGCCAAATCAACCAAAAAATAAGATAGTTTCCATAAACTGTTTTGAGTGACCATTGTTTACGCATTTAAATTGCCCCCATACTGATAGTTTAATTTGGCATATGATCATTTCCAGTCAAATGGTCGCGGAGATATCTGGTAATCTCCGCTCTTAAACGACCGTGTTTTTTCGGATCATATTGATATCGCGGTGCTGACCAGTGATCAGGACTGTATAACCAAACGGGCTTGCCAAGGCGTTCAGGCGGTTCACTGACATATCTGGGAAACACATGGGCATGCAAAAATTGATCCGTATTTCCTAAAATATCATAATTAATTCTTAACGCGCCGGTTGCTTGAAGAACTGCATCACCCAAAATGCTCATATCCTTAAGAAACTCGGTCCGTTCCGACAGTGATAAGTCGTTTAATGACGCAACCTCCCGCTTTGGTAATAACACGGCATATCCGGGCAGAAATTGGGTATCGCCCATCACCGCAAAGCCACCGGAAAGTCTTGCCATTACCGTCGGATTAGTACCATTAATCGCTGAGTAAATGCGATTTTGCTGCCAAGTCTGCATACCATTCACCTTCGATGTATTTCTTCCTATTATCCCGCGTCATTTTTATTTGTCTAGAGCGTCAATAGATTCATTACTTCTCATAACGTGGACTTAAATATTCCTAATCCAATACCTTTCACTAATTAATGTATAAGTATATAAAACAATCAAAAGACATTTTTCTTTTATAAATATTGATCATCAACCAAGTGTTGTAGTGGGCGTCTCTTAATCTCCGCAATAACACCATTTTTGGTTAACAGCTTAATTTCGCGTTGCACTTTATTTTTATGATATATTTTTGAATCTTCTGCATAAAGGACCTTAATTAATTCTATATCTTTAATGCCTGTTTCAGGATTCTCACTAAACAATTTAGACTGGGCAAGAATATAAATAATCGCACGTTGAACCGGATCCTTAAATGATGCTTGAATTTTATGATAGGTTTCTCCAAGCTGATCCGATAACTGCCTTAAATTAACAATCACATCCATTTGCCCTTCACTGATAATCCCCATTATTTTTTGAATAAATATTGTGACATCCGCTCTGTTTTCCCAATTATCTGCTTGTTTAAAAGCTTTATAATAGGCAGACTGATCAGCGTAAATCGCACTTGAGACAGACAGCCCCGTATAGTGATCCAGCTTGCTGGCCAAGTACGATGACAAAAGATACCTACCCGTTCTACCATTTCCATCATTGAAAGGATGACTATTTTCAAACATAAAATGTGTCACAACCGCTTTGGTTAAATCTTGAATCTCATGCTGATTCATAAATTGAATCAAGGGCATCAGTTTCGTTTCAATTTGCTGCTCATTAACCGGTGGTGTATGAATTTTCTGACTTGAAGTACCAATATGTACAGATTGGTTCCTAAATACTTTACCATCTGGCTGCTTATCGTCACCGATTTCGCCACGTAATAATTCATCATAGATCTTGCGAAAATCCCGAAGTTCTTTAATTTGATATGTTTTTCCGGTTAAAGTTGCATGATATAACCTTACTGCCGAAGCCAACCTACGATCTGGCTGATTTTTAGATGACAGTTGCCCAACCACAGTTCCAATTTCTTCTTTAGTAGTTTTAACACCCTCAATTTTATTAGTGTAATAAATTTCAGAAGTCAAAAGTTTCCTAGTATAACTCATTTTAGCCACCCCGGGCAACTTCTCAGCTATTTCTTCAATTTTCCTTGAGTTTCTAGTAATTAGGTTAACCAGCTTATTAATTTCATTTGTTTGAACAAAGAATAATGGATAATTGTCAATTTGCTCATATGCCTTTTTATCCAAAACAGGATACATATCCGTTACAACCGTTGAATACCCGTTTAATCGTCGCTGATATTCAGCTTCCACTTCAGCATCGCGTTTGGAAGGACCACTACCATTGTATTTATAAATTGAAAGTAATTGGTATTCCATAATCTTTGCCTTCTTTCAATAATTAACTGTTTAAAAACTATTATACATCACATTTAATTAAAAACAGCCCATTATTAAAATACACAGGCAATTTTTCATATGTAAATTAATAAATCGTAAAAAATCGATTTATATATCAGTAAATAATGCTTTTTATTTATATAACATTCAAAAATCTATTTACCTCTTTTAAAAGGTACTCATTACTCCAAATAATACCAAAAAGCAGATCTTTTTGCTTCAAAAATAAAGTATAACCATCCTTGCTATTTTTGCAGCTTTGTTATACTGTATTAGTTGAATAGTACAGTAGTATAAAAAGAAGGGGATTATTATGAAGCATATCATCAATAAAGAATCCGCCGGTTTATCAGCACTATTGTTAACCCTGATAATTGTGCCATTTCTTTCAGGATGCAGCGGAAGCCAATCCAAGTCTCTAAACAAATTAATGTCCAGCACAAAAAAAGCCCATCAATATTCTTTTAGAAAATATGACTGGGTTAAAGTTTCAACTGCCAATGGCAAAGAAGTTGCCCAAATCACTAATCGCAGGGATGTTATCTATATTTCCAATATTGTTGGCGATGCTGCCAATGTTGATCAGGTCGGCCTTGGTAAAAAGTATCTTAACAAAGCCCATCTCAACTATCGCTACACTTTCTACCAAGCAAAACCCAAAGTTGCCATTCATATGTCCGTCTATTCGGATTCCAAGCACGCGCAGGTGACGAACATCCCTGTTATTCGCGCCGTTCACTATAAGTTATCGGAAACCAATTATCAAAAATTGAACCATCCGTTTCAATATTTAAATGCGGTTCATGCAAATTAATCCGATTTAAGCTTTAAGTTATTCTGACAGTATTTCGAAAGGTAACTTTCGTCACAGATAGTTGGCTGCTTTCGTTTGATGTTGAACATTAGGGAGGCCTTTTTATGAGTGAAACGATACTGAAGGTTCAGAAGTTAAATAAGTCCTTTGGATCAAAACAAGTTTTACATGATATATCTTTAAATGGTCAAAAGGGCCATGTTATCGGTTTGGTTGGCGCAAACGGTGCCGGAAAAACAACTTTGATGAAAGCCATTTTGGGATTGACTTCAGCGCAGGGAACGATCTCCATTGACGGTCAGTTAAGCTCGTTTGACCACCATGAGATCTTGAAAAGAGTGGGCGCTTTAATTGAATATCCAAGCATTTATCCATTTATTAGCGGTAGGGATCATTTGACATTATTTGCTAAGGGACCCGACCGAAAACAACACATTCAAAAGACTATTAAAGAGTTGCACCTAACCAAGTATATTGATCGACCCGCCAAAAAATATTCATTAGGGATGAAACAAAAATTGGGAATTGCCATGGCGATGGTCAATGAACCCGAGCTGGTCATTCTAGATGAGCCGATGAATGGATTAGATCCTCAAGCAAATAAGGAACTGCGTCTTTTGATTAAGGCCAAAAGCCAATCAGGAACGACTTTCTTAATTTCAAGCCATATTCTTAGTGAATTACAAAAAGTGGCAGATGAACTATTAATCCTCGATCACGGACGAATCATTCAAGAAACAACGATGAAAGATTTACTGGCAGCCAGTGATCATTACCTGATATTGTCAACAAGCAATGATCCTTTAGCCCGAAAAGTATTAACACAAGCCGGCTATCACTTAGTCAGCGATTCTGAATTAAAAATCCATGTGGCGGCTAAAGTTAACCTGGAGCCAATTCTTAAAGCCCTTGATCATCAAAAAATAACCGTTTTGGATATTCAACATCAAGATGGCGGCTTGGAAGAGTCGGTTTTAAAGTTGTTAAACGAAGATCAACTTGAAACGGAGGGACAAAAATGAAAACACTCCTATGGCAGGAGGGATTTAAGTTACTGAGGAAGAAGAGTACTTATTGGGTAACTATCGTATTAGCCGGACTGGTTTTTGGCTCTGCCCTCCTGAGCAGAATGTATCCCAAGACTTTCCCCGCACAGTTATTTTTCACATCCAGCTTTGGCGCAACGACGTGGGTTGTGTTTGTAATGATTGCGGCTTGTGCAACATCGCTTTCAATGGAGTTTCAGTATGGCACCATTAAAGAGCTGATTTATCAACAATATTCCCGTGGGACTATTTTGATAAGCAAGTGGTTGATCATGCTTGCCTATTCAATCTATTTGTATGCCATGACTGGCGTTGTTGCTTTATTGGGAAAAATTGTACTCGTGAATGATAAATTCTCGTTGGGCGATACCGGAACATACACTTATCATCTAACTTTTCTAGAACAATGGCTGGCCACAATCGGCAGCAGTTTCATCACTTTGTGGTTTATATTAAGTATCGTATTCTTGTTTGCAACATTATTCAGAACTTCAACAACAGCCGTTACAGTGGGCATTGTCATGTTCTTCACGTTTAACATTATCAGCACGCTAATGTTCAAATTAATTGATAAGTATCACTGGTTCAAATGGAATCCGTTCAATTTCTTGAATTACTCAAATCAAATCGTAGATCCGACTCGGCATACATTAACGCTCTTGTCTGATAATCAATTATTCTTTGGAAGTCTCGTTTACACACTCTTCTTTCTGTGTATTGGGTTACTGTTCTTCCGAAGACGAAATGTTTAAACCATTTAAAAATGATAGTCAATTCTAAGTCCCGGTAAAATGCAATTTCAGTTACAGTCATCCCTTTAAGACTGCAATTGAGATTGTATTTTTTGTGCTCAAGCATTGAATAAATTATAGATAGTGTTGCTATCCAAAAAAGGTCAAAAAAATTGGAACAAAATTGCTTTTGCCCCAATCCAGATAAATCTTATTTTTTAAAGGATAAACACCTTAATTATTGATCACCAAACGACTTAGCGGTTCTGATCATATTGGAAACAAAACCGTATTCATTGTCAAACCAAGTTGCGGTCTTAACAACCTGGAAGTCGCCATTTGTAGTAACTTCAGTTTGCGTCGGATCAAAGACACCGCCATGTGTATCACCAATAATATCGGATGAAACAATTTCGTCTTCATTCCAACCAAATGCCGGGTTATCTTTGGTATATGGCTTAATAGCACTGTTAATCTTGTCAGCTGTAACGCCTTTCGTCTTTAAAACAGAAACCAATTCGCATACGGATCCATCCACAACGGCAACTCGTTGCGCATGACCATTCAAGTGACCGTCAAGTTCCGGAATAACCAAGCCGATTGCTTTAGCGGCACCTGTTGAATGAGGAATTGTATTCGCTGAAGCGGTACGGTTTGGACGGAACTTCTTACCCTTAGGCCCGTCAAGAATCATCTGCGAACTGGTAAAGGCATGAATAACCGTCATCGTGCCGACTTCAATGCCAAATTCCTTGTTCAACGTGTAAGCCATTGGTGCCAACGCATTGGTTGTGCAGGAACCGGCAGAGATAATTTGGTCATTCGCGTTAAGAATATCTTGATTAACACCATAAACAACCGTCTTCATTGGACCAGCTGGTGCTGAAATCAAAACCTTCTTAACACCGGCATCCAAGTGAGCTTGTGATTTCTCTTTTGATGTATAGAAACCGGTACACTCAAGTACCAATTGAACGCCGTCATTTTTTACCCAGGGAATCTTTGAGGCATCACGTTCTGCGTATACGTTAAATTCATGACCATTAATAATGATTGAATGATCGGTTGAACTAACATCATACGGTGCGGTGCCGTGAGTTGAGTCATATTTAAACAAATAGGCAAGCATTGAGGGAGTGGTTAAATCATTAATCGCTGTAACTTCAATGTTAGGATCTTTAATTTCCATAATACGACGAAGTGCTAACCGGCCAATTCGACCAAAACCATTAATCCCAATTTTAATCAATGTAACTGCCTCCTATAATAATTAGTAAATGAAATACATAAATTTTTATATTCCGATTTCACCTCTCAGTGTATTCGGATTTAGACACTTAGCAATAATTTGGTTTGGCAAATGATGCCTTGATCTCAATAAATAATCAATAGCTGTATTGAGGGCACTTTAAGTGTTAATTCTGATCTTTTTTGTCTATTATGGTACAACCATAAACCTACTATCTGATCTACGCTGTCACCTACTTTAAAGCTTGGTAATCATCATCAAAGCTTCTTCAAGCTTCTCATCATGTTGCGTGCCTTCTTCATCTAAGCAACGGCGCAGGTTTTCGGCAACAACCAGTCCCATAACCTTATCAACACTGGAACGCACTGCCATTAATTGAGGCATGATTTCACGGCAGGATTTATCATCGTCCATCATTTTCAGGATTCCTCTGATTTGGCCTTCTGCCCGTTTAAGTCGGTTGGCAATTTTTGGATCACATGCCATTTCTAATGTCCTCCTATGTGCTGGATTCGTTGCGGATAAGCCGCACTGTATATTAGAAATGCGCCATCCAGGTTTTTGACCTTAAAACCATCGTTTTTTAAAATTCGTTCGGCAATATAACTTCTTTGCCCACTTCGGCAGCTGACAATAATTTGACGATCTTTCGGCAAGTCATTTAAATGATTTCTCAAATCATCCAATGGAATGTTTACTGCATTTGGTAAACGACCATCCCGATCCAGTTCTTCTGGATTTCGAACATCGACCAGGTAAGCACCGGCCTTAACCGCATCATCAACCTCGTCGAATTGAATATTCTCGGACAGTCCTTCTACCAAATTCTCTGCCGCATATCCAATCATATTAACCGGATCCTTCGCCGAACCGAATGGTGGTGCATAGCTTAATTCAAATTCTGGTAAATCAAAAACGGTCATTCGATGCTTAATCGCTACCGATAAGACATCAATTCGCTTGTCAGCACTTGCTTTACCAACGGCTTGAGCACCATAAAGCCTGCCGCTTTTCGGGTCAAACATTAATTTCAGTGAAAGTGGTGTACCTCCCGGATAATAAGCCGCGTGACTTTGACCGGTGATATGAACTGCCTGATAATGAACGCCGGCCTGCTTTAACTGTTCGGTATTCAGTCCGGTTGCAGCTGCAGCGATATCAAATGAACGAACAATTGCAGTCCCAATACCGCCTTGGTTACGCCGATTTTCACCCATAATCACATCAGCCACTTGTCTGCCCTGCCTGTTAGCGGGTGACGCCAATGGAATTGAGGTTAGTTCACCGGTTAATTGCTGTCTGATGAGAATCGCATCCCCAACAGCGTATACATCATCAGCCGATGTTTGATAACAACCGTCCACAAGAATGCCACCATGCTTACCAGTTTTAATTCCCGCCTCCGAAACGAGCTTTGTATCCGGCTTCACACCAGCAGCCACAATAATAATGTCAGCTTGAAGGGTTGAACCATCATTCAACTCAAGCCGGTGATCGGCAATTTTGCTAACCTTAGTATTTAATTTCAACGCCACACCGTGTTCGGTTGTTTCACGTGAAACGATTGCGGCCATTTCGTTATCCATAAAGGGTAGGATGTGGTCGCCTGCCTCGACTAATGTCGTCTTTAACCCACGCTTCGTCAGGTTTTCAACAGCTTCAACGCCAACGGATCCCGCTCCGATAACCGCTGCCGTTTTAAGTCCCTGACCCAATTCAGCCATGATTTTGTCAACATCAGGAATACTGCGCAAGGTAAAGACATTGTCCGCTTCCTTTAATCCAACAATGTCAGGAACAATCGCCTTAGAACCCGGAGATAAAATCAGCCGATCATAATCAAGCGTCTCAGACTGGCCGTCATGGACAGCAGTTACCTGATGACGCCCCGCATTAATTTTAACAACTTCGGTATTTGGTCGGACATCAATATTGAACCGTTCCTTCAGATGGTCAGGCGATTCGACAATTAATGACGAGCGTTGGCTAATCTCTCCAGACATATAATATGGCAACGCACAGTTCGCAAAGGAAACGTAAGGTCCTTTATCCAACACAATAATTTCAGTATCTTCAGACAATCTTCTGAGCCGTGTTGCGGCCGACATACCACCTGCAACACCACCAACAATCACAACGCGCATGCTATTTCCTCCTCTGAGTCAAAGGTCCTCGTTTTCTAAAACCAACTGGTTTATCCCTAACGCTTAATCGGTCCATTCCAAGCGTTCATGCCACCTTTAACATTAATCACATCGTACCCGGCTTTACTTAAAAATGTCGCTGCCCGTTTGCTTCGGGCGCCTGATCGACAAATCAGGTACCACGGTTGTGGCTTGGAAACTTGAGTCATCGTATTTGCCAAACCTGCTAATGGTAAATTAATCGCTGAAAGAATATGACCGACACGATATTCAAAATCTTCCCGAACATCAATAATGGTTGGTCGATTGATCAGCTTTTCCTTTAATTGATCGGTCGTAATTGACTTGAATTTAGCAACTAACAATTAATCGTTTCCTCTTATACCCCATGGGGTATTTTTCTTTATCATAACGATTTCCGCCAATTAAGTAAACAACGAAAAACGCAAAATATAATACCCATCTGCAATCATGTCTCGCCATCCAACTGTTTTGTCAGTACGATACCGATATGATCTCAATGAATTTTGTATTTTACGTTAAATCAAATATTTAACTCATTTGCTCAATTAATCACCACTTCCAATTTGGTGACCGTCTTAATCCAATTCAAGAATCGCGTTAAACACTTCTTGAGGTAACTCAATATCACTTCTGGCAGCCTGGCGTTTGTTGACGTTTTGACGTCTTAGTAACTGCTGTTTCTTGGAAATACTACGTTTATCGCCATTAACCGCCGCATTTTTTCTCAAAGGCGGCACATCGATCCTGGCAATCGATTTTCCCTCCACAAATGCTTGTACCGGCATTGGATATAACCGGCGGGGAACCGTGTACTTCATCTTCTTCACGATTCCCTGAGCGATCTTTTCAGCATCCTGACGATGAACAATCACATCCAAAGCGTCAACAGGCGCATAATTGATGTGAACCTCAATTTTTACAACATCTGCCAACTCATAATCCAAAAAACTGGTGTCAAGCGTTGCATAGCCATGAGATTCAGACTTCAGCTCATTAAAGAAGTCGTAAGCAATTTCAGAAATCGGTAATTTATAAACCAATTCAACTAGATCACCATGATTGTTCATATCCAGTAATGTTCCCAAATGATTATCCGCTAGCCTCATAACAGGTCCCAAAGACGCACTGGGTGTTGTCATAACGGCTTTAACAAAAGATTCCTCAACATAATCGATTTTAGAAAAGTCCGGAAACTTCACTGGATTTGTGACAATTAAAGGTGTTTCAACGCGCTTATCCTTGAGATATACCTGATAAGTTGAATTAGGCGCTGTTGTTAAAACGGCTACCTGGTATTCATCATTCAATCTTTCCCGGATAATCTGCAGATGAAGCATCCCTAAAAAGCCACAACGAAAACCGGGACCAAGTGCATCAGAAGTTTCTTCGACATAGTGAAAAGAAGAATCGTTTAATGCCAGCTTTTCAACAGCCGCCTTGAGTTCTTTATAATGATCATCTTTTGGATAAAAGCCTGCAAATACCATAGACTTGGCGGGTTGATATCCCGGCAATGCCTGGTCAGCCGGTCGGTTGGATTCTGTCAACGTATCACCCACCCGAATCAACTGGGGATCCTTTAATCCTGTAACCACATAGCCAACGTCTCCAGCGGATAATTGCTTGGATTGCTTCATATCCGGGGCAAAAACACCCACTTCATGACTTGTAAAACCAGTTTGATCGGCCATTAGCTTCAAGTGCTGGCCGGCTTTTAATTGACCATCATAAAGCCGTACATACGCCACAATTCCTTTGAAAGGGTCATAAAGAGAATCAAATACAAGTGCTTTCAATGGTTTTTCCAGTTGTCCGGTTGGTGCTGGGATCTCTTGGTAAATTGCTTCCAAAACGCCATGAACATTTTGACCGGTTTTGGCCGAAATTTCCAAGATCTTTGTATAATTGAATATTGGATCCAATTGACGGATTTGCTGAGCCGTTGTGTTAACATCTGCTGTTTCACTATCAATCTTATTAATCACCGGAATAATCGTTAATCCATTTTGTTTTGCCAGTCGAAAATTAGCGACGGTCTGGGCTTGAACGCCCTGAGTTGCATCTACCAACAAAATAGCCCCGTCACTGGCTGCCAAGCTTTTTGAAACTTCATACGAAAAATCGACGTGTCCCGGCGTATCAATAAAATTATAATCATATTCCTCGCCATTATCTGCACGATAATAATTTCGAACGGTTCGTGATTTAACCGTAATACCATGTGCCTGCTCGACTTCCATGTTGTCGAGAAGTTGATCCTTACTTTCCCGTTCACTAACCGTTTTGGTTTGTTCCATAATCCGATCAGCCAACGTTGATTTTCCGTGATCAATGTGGGCAATGATTGCAAAATTTCGAATATGTGTCTGTTTCACAAGAATACCTCCGTTTACTTACCGGTTTTTGAAGCCAGAAAGCCGTCTAAATAAAATTTAAATGCTTGAACGGCATCAGTTTCGAGATTGACACGAAAGTCCTTAAAATTGGATGTCAATTTTTTGTGATTGAATTCATCCAATCCCATCATGTTCATCAAGCCGCTGATAATCGCGCTTTGGACAACAAAAAGATGACTCGCTTCAGAAGCGGAAATGAGTGTGATTCGTTCAGCAATCACCTCACCAAGCCGTTGACTGATTTCATACAGCCTCTTACGGCCGGCAAGTGTTTGCTGAATATTGGCACGGCCCTCCAGAACCGGCGCCCGAAGTGCATTTAACCGAACCAAAACAGATTGATCCCGAATTAAATACCTGGTTTGTGCAATCATAAACTCACAAAACACTTCATTAGAAAGCTCAGGTGGCAGCTGTTGCAATTTTTTGATTAACTTCTTAAAGTAATTTTGATAACCATTCAATAGCAAAAACATAAAAATATTTTCCTTAGTTTCAAAATAATTAAAGAGTGTTCCTTTAGAGACACCGGATTGAGTCGCAATTTGGGACATCGAAATGCTGCCAAACGACTGCGTTTTAAAAAGAGCCAGTGCTGTGTCAGCAATTCTACCCGCTTTTTGCGTCCGTTGTTTTTCTGTTAAAATATTCAACTTAATTCTCCAACCTTCATTTAAACAACTCAAAATTCAATATTGACCAATAGTCATTTTAGACGTAAAACAGTTACTTTGCAACTCATAAATACTTAATTGCCAATTTTACTGCCTCTTATTGCCTAATATAACTAAGTAATATGTAGATAAAAAATGATCGGAATAAACTTAGAATTTACTCCGACCATTTTCTTAATGATATTATCAAATCAATCATCTATTTTAATGAATCACCTGCCGAATCGACAATTCTCTAATCATATTCTCAATTCAGCAGATAATCTTGTAAAATTAAACAGCTTTTACGCCATTATTTAGAAGTATGATGCTTAGCTTCTTTGATAATCTTTAACGCTCTCTTGCGAATCTTAATACTTGGACTCTTTAAACGACGATAGGCACTTGCCAAATCTTGTTTTTCCATTTAAGTCACTTCTTTCAAGAAAACAATTACCAACTAGCCTTATGGACACCAGGAATTTGGCCGAGGTGCGCATATTTTCTAAAATTCAAACGTGACATGTCAAACTTACGCATATAGCCACGGGGACGGCCATCAATATGGTCACGCCGACGCATTCTAATCGGGTTCGAATCTTTTGGCAACTTGGCCAAAGCCTCGTAATCGCCCTTCGCCTTCAGTTCACGACGTAAATCAGCGTATTTAGCAACTAATTTTTGTTGCTTTTCGTACTTAACAATTTTTGATTTTTTTGCCATAAAATAATCTCCTTTACTTAGTTTCTCTAAAAATCGCGCGTCTTCTTAATTTTGGTGAATACTTTTTCAATTCCAGTCTATCCGGATTATTCCGCACATTTTTGCTGGTTAAATAAATCCGTTCACCGGTCTCAACACATTCCAAAACAATATTTTTTCTCATTATTTTCAACTCCACTATTTAATTAACAGTCACAATTAACGTCACAATGATCAAATTCTTGAAGATACATTCCCGCACGCCGATACATCGTGGTTATTCGCGGATTAATTTCAATCCCGATTCGTCTTAAAACCGTTTCGGCAAGCGGCGCAAATCGTTGCCGGTATTTATACACATAGCACAAGTCAGCATCTCCGTGTTGAACCTGGGGGTCCCAGCATAAAAACGTTGGGTAGGATAGTTGATTCATCATGCTCATCAAGCACCGGCCTATTATCTTTATTAATAAACAGTTTCTCGGCTAACGGGCTCAAAATATTAGCAAAACCAGTCGCAAAGATGGGTTGATTCTCCGTTTTGGTAATGGAACCGTCCTTAAACAAGATGACATAATCATCGCCATGATGATCATGCTTAATTGCTAAAACTGACTTCCCAACGTTCAAGTTTATCAGGTCTGCGTGGGCCATATAACGCTCATAGGTGTAAGTCGATAACCGATGGCCGGGGTCCGGGTCATTGGAGTTAAACGCACTCTCAGCTGAAAATAAATCATTAACAATGTTCTTTTCAGCCAAATTGATGGCTAAATCAAACGCCGACTCGTTCCCACCAATGATAACCTGTTCTTCCCCAGATTTAAAATGATTGTAATCCTTAACGTCAACATAGTGAATGCCATAAGCAGAACCCGGAATTTTGGGTACATAGGGATAGGCATAATCTCCAATCGCGATAAACACATAATCAGTAACGAGTGGCGGCTGCCCAACAAGCTGTAATGCATACCGGTGATCGGGCAATGTTTTAACCTCTTCAACTTCTGTATGAACCCGAATCGGTAAGCTTTTATTTTGAGCCACCTTTTGAAGGTAATAAGCATAGTCGCGACCGGAAAGATGCTCAGTTCCCAATGTATAGGCTGGAGATGTCTCTGGTGTAACCGCATTTAAATCAGGAAACCCGAAACCGTTCGTAGTAAACGAAGGTGATATAAACCGGGTATGGCGATTCCACCTTCGAAAACTGTCCCCAATCTCGCCCTTCTCTAAAATGACGAAATCACGAAACCCATATGATTTGACTGCAGCACCGAAACCGATTCCGGCGGCACCTCCTCCGATTACCGTGATTGAAACATGTTGTGCCATAAAAGAAATCGATCCCTTCCAAAAGTCGCTGGTTTGACAGCCTGATTAACGGCCAAACCGTCTTTGGCTAATCGACCAAATTACTATGTATCAGTTATTCAGGTTGATTAATCAGCAAAAGAGTAAACGTTAGCGATTGACATGCAAAGCTTAAATAGTAACTGTTACGATTTAATATTATGACAACTATTTGAAAATTTGTCAAGAAAAAAAGAAGCCTTTTTCAGCCTCCTTAACAAATCTTCTTCAAATAGTTAAAACTTACCAGTTCGTCGTTTCAACCCAGTTTCTTAATAAATAAACGTTAACTGCAGATTCTAGACCTGCCACTACCAATAATGCCAATGAACTAAGATATATTTGATAATAAGAATTATCGTTCACCATGCCATAGAATATATCACCGATTGGATTAACAATCTTTCCCAAGATGTACAAAATCGCAGCAATAACAACCACATAAAGAATGAATCGATACAAACGTGAACGACTATCAGGCAGAAAAGCGGTTAAGGCACTTGTTGTCAAATGAATCAAACTGATGGAAGCCCATGCAAAAATTGTAGACACAATCATCAGAATTACCAGGCCAATTAATGCACCGATAATCTCACTTCTACTATTCATTGATCCCGGTGTAGGAGAGGAATGTTCAAATGCCTGACCAAGCGTTGTCATCACTTGTTGAAAGTTCATCGCCGCTGCAATCATGCTGAAAATAATTTGCGTAACGCCCAGATAAATCATACTGATAAATGCTGAAAGTAGGTTTGCGGAATATAAGCCGGTGTCACTAGTTGGCACCAGACGATATGAATCGTTAACGAAGATCCGCTCGTTATGTCGTGCTATCAGAATGAATGCAACAAAGAAGACAACTAATGAGTAAGACATCGTGTATATCAGTGGATCAGCCGCACTCAAATCTCCTTGATAAACCGCGTATAAGATAGTTAGTAAAATTGCAATAATATCGAGTACCAGAAGATGGTTGATCACTTGTATCTTTCGTCGCGTAAGCGCGTTTGTTAATGCTCCAAAACTAGTCATGTAATTCAGTCCCTTCATAAACTTTTTCGTAGTATTCTTCGATTCCTTCACCAAATTTTTCACGGATTTCTTCAGTACTCTTTTGGGCGAAAACCGTTTTGTCTTTAATGATGACAATTTCATCCAGAACACTGGCAATTTCAGAGACATAGTGATCACTTACCAGGATTGTCGCATTGTCGGGTTTCCAGCGAATAATACTATTAATAATCTTCTTTCGGGACATACTGTCAATCCCACCGAAGGGCTCATCCAGCAAGTAAACTTTTGCCCGTCTGGATAATGCAAGCCCAATAATCAACTTCTCACGCATGCCTTTTGATAATTGTGATAACTTTTGGTCTTCGTTAATTTGTAGAAATCCGGCCATTTGATTATACTTATCTTCTGAAAAGTCGGGATAAACATCCTCATAAAAACGAACGATTCGCTCGATTTTCATATTTTGATTAAAACCGGACAATTGCTCACTAAAACTAACGATCGCTTTTTTAGCTGCTATCTTACTTTCATCTACAACACTAATCTGCCCCTGGTACCCTTTGGCAACTCCTGCAATTAACCGCATAAGCGTCGTTTTACCGGCACCGTTTTCACCTAACAGGCCAACTATTTTTCCAGACGCTATCGTTAAATTAACGTTCGATAGAATCGGTTTCATATTTTTTCGATAGTTCAAATTTTTAATTTCAATTGAATTTGTCATTTTTGATCACGCTCCTGTTTATTTATATATTGACTCACATAATCCAAGATCTCTTGATCACTCACATTTAATTTTCGTAAACTATCATACATTTGTTTAAGTTGTTCCATAATCAATTTACCCTTCAACTCTTTTACCTTATTAATATCTTCAGTGACAAAGTTCCCTCTCCCACGTTTTGATTCGATCATTTTTTCCGTAACCAACTCGCTTAAGGCCCGTTGGATTGTGTTAACGTTAACGGTTAGGTCAACTGCTAACTGCCGAACTGCAGGGATTTTCTCACCAGGTTCAAGCTTGCCGGTAATAATTTGCCTGTAAATATATTCCTTAATCTGGTAATAGATTGGAATCTTATCATCGAAATTCATTGTGCCACCTCCCTAGTGTTATATTCATCTATTACACTATAGCATATTTACACTAAAAGTCTAGCAAAATGTGTTAACTAATTATTTTTGCGTCTGTTCTTCAACAGATAGTAATCTTGTGAAGTCATTATTTCATCATTCAAAAGGCATTTTCATTGATTTTCACAAGGTTTCTGATATATTTAAGGTGATGATCGTTGGAACCGTTTACAGTGTTATAAGGGGGATTTATCATGGCTATCAAAAAAGTGACCGTTGCAGGCAGCGGTGTTTTAGGAAGTCAGATTGCATTTCAAAGCGCTTTTAAGGGTTTTGATGTGACCGTTTATGATATTAATCAGGAAGCCGTTAATAAGGCAAAGGATCGGATTAAGAATTTACGTCATGCTTATCATCGTGATATTGCAGCAAGTGATGAAGAATTCAACGCCGGTATCAGTCGGCTAAAATATACGGATGATTTGGCACAAGCCGTTTCAGATGCTGATCTGGTCATTGAAGCCGTCCCGGAACGTCCGGATATCAAGCATGACTTTTACAAAAAGATCAGCACACTTGCCCCGGCTAAAACGATTTTCGCAAGTAATTCATCAACACTGGTCCCAAGCATGTTTGCAGCTGACACAGGCCGGCCTAAGCAATTTTTAAATATGCACTTTTCAAATCAGGTTTGGTTAAACAATACTGCTGAAATTATGGGCTCTCCCGAAACTGATCCGGCAATCTACAATGAAATTGTTCAATATGCAAGAGATATCGGCATGGTGCCGATTCAATTGAAGAAGGAACAACCGGGATACATCCTGAATTCATTGTTAATTCCATTTCTTGATGCCGCAGAGAAACTCTGGATTAACGGTGTTGCCGATCCACATACTATCGACAGAACCTGGATTGTCGCAACAGGTGCACCATTCGGACCATTTGGAATCTTAGATGCCGTTGGGATCAGAACCGCTTATAACATTACAGCGGCCAGCTTACCTGACAATCCGGGACTTCAGCCAATTCTTGATAAGTTAAAGGAATTATTAGATGAAGGAAAGCTTGGACAGGAGTCCGGTGAAGGCTTCTATAAATATCCAAATCCCGAATTTAAGCAAAAAGACTTTTTGAAGGGCTAATAAAACTATTTTTAAAAGATCAGATTTCAAAATAATAGTTAACTTAAACTAAAGGGACACAAGGCAAAAAGATTATTTTGTCTTGTATCCCGTTTTTTTATGCTTTAAGTTTAAATAATTTCGTAAAGAACCAAAAGTTAACGGTTCCCACTAATAGAATCAGGCCAAAGGCAATCTGACTGCCGACCGCAACGTTTTGTGCATTTGTTAAATGAGGAACCGTGATTGAACTCATTAAAACCGCCATCACAGTCGTCCCGATTGATCCTGCAACCTGTTGGCCGGTGCTGTAAACCGCATTCGCGTCATTCCTCACATCAGCACTGAGAATCTTCAGTCCATAGGTCATACTATTTCCAAATGCCATTGAACGTCCCATCGCAAACACCAAATATAATAGGATAATAGCGATGATCGTTAAATGACGACCAAACACGGTAAACCCGAGCGCTGTAATAAAAAACAACGCATTACCCAGATATAACGGTAATTTGCCACCATAGCGATCCAACATCCAGCCATAAATCGGCTGTCCCAATCCATTTAAAATACTTCCGGGCAATAACACAAGGCCACCGATAAAGGCGCTGGCACCGTCAACAACTTGCACGTAATTGGGTAATAGAAAGTTAATACCGATATTTGAAGCTTGAAGCAGAATGTATGGCAGGAAACTGTAAATAAAAGATGGGTGCTTGAAAACAGACAATTTAAAAAGGGCTTTATGACTGTATTTGGAACGCCAGCCAAACAGGCCAAAAGTGATAATCGTCACAGCAAAGTACCATAGACAATTAATCAAACCATGAGGATCGCCCATAATATTAAGTCCCATAATTAAACTGGTAAGCGCCACCGATAGTAACGCAAACCGCAACCAATCAAATTCATATTTGCGAGTTGGTGAATACTGTTTGATTTTGAAAACACCTAATATAAGTAAAAGTGCGGTTATGGGCAATGTTATCCAAAAAATCATCCGCCAGCTGGCAAAGTAGGCAACGGTTCCGCCAAAAGTTGGTCCCAAAGCAGGTGCGATTAAGATAATGAGGTTTGCCATCCCCATATACGTTCCGAATTTTGTTGCAGGCACGGTATCCATAATAATATTGACCATCAGTGGGCCAGTGAGGCCAACACAGCCGGCCTGAATTAATCTTCCCAGCAGCAATACCCAGTAGCTGGTCGCAATACCTCCTAAAATATCCCCGGTCATAAACAACAACGCTGCGCAAACAAATAATTGTTTATTCGTGAAACGTCGTTTTAAAAATGCGGATGCCAACATTAACAACGCAACCGTCAATAAATAACCAGTTGTTACCCACTGAACGGTTGTTAACGACACATGAAATTGTTTCATTAACGTTGGAAAAGTAACATTCATTGACGTTTCAGTTAAAACACCCATAAATGTCATTAAGGAAATAATTGAAATGACGAAGAATGGATGTTTTTTATTTTCATCTTCAATTGTTGTTTGCGTTTCTGCCACAGTTTAGAAGCCCCCATATCAGTAATTTATCGTTAAGTGCGCATTTAATTATGATAAACCCATAGAGGGGAAACAAACAAGGATAATTTTAGTAAAAATTGGAATTATTTTCCGGTTACTCTATTCACATGAACTTGAGAATTACTTCTAAAAAGCAATTAGCACCAGGGTGATTCCCCCCGCAGTCATTTTTTCACTATTCAAAACCACTATTAATTGATTTTCTTATCATTAATTAATAGCCCAAAGCGAGTATGTTATACGGACTTGATTACTATATGTGGCTAATTGAATCCGGAAAACGTTCGGCCGGCTTTTAATTGCATAGTGTAGAAATAATGACCTTTCAAGCATCATGACAGTTTCTCTTGAAATTCAAGTTAATTAGATATAGGGTTTTGTTTAAATATCTCTTTAAGAAGGGGGAGTGATTGAATGAGCGGTCTAACATCGAGTATCGCTATTTTAGTTTTATTATTATTATTCTGTATTGCCTACATCGTTAATCCTATAAAAGCCCCTTCTAACCACATTGGATACCGCACAAAATTAAGTCGGTCATCCAATGGAAATTGGCAATTATCTCAAAAATTGTTTTACTGTTTATCAATTTCTTGTCAGTCGATTTTAGTGATCGCAAATGCTTTCATAGACATTTCTGTTTCAACTAACAGTTTCATTCTCTTAGGATACATGTTCATTATTTTCGTAATGATTCAATCAATTTTATACAATCGGTCAAAAACACGGTAATTCAAAAGGGTCTGCATTCACTGCAAACCCTTTTATCTTATTCACTTTAGCATTCAATTAGTAACTGTCATAAATGAATCATTCGTAATATGTGTCAGGCAACTCTATGCCTGGTTCCAATCAAACTTTAGATCGGGTTGGTCGCTATGTTGGTTTGATGATTAGTTTCTACTTACACTGGAAACCGATTCCGAAATTGTTTCTTTGATTGCATCCCCCAATCGCTTAATGCCTGTCTTAATATGATCCTCAGACATATTTGAGTAATTCAATCTGAACGTACCAGGGGTAACAGCATCGGGATAGAATGGTTCCCCGGGAACAAACGCCACATTGTGCTTGATACAGGTGTCAAACAACGCCTTGGTATCAACATCACCGGGAACCTCAACCCAAATGAATAAACCACCTTCAGGGTGACTATAATGAACATTCTTAGGGAAGAATGCTTCAATTGCATTCATCATAACCCGTTCACGTTTTCGATAAACCTGTTTAATTTTGTCAATATGATCGTCAATATCATATTCCGACATAAATTTGGCTACGATATGTTGTGTTAAATTATCAGAGTGAACGTCTGCAGATTGCTTCATTAACGTAAACTTCTTAGTAAGAGATTTTTCAGCAACAATCCAGCCCAATCTTAACCCGGGTGCCAGAATCTTGGAAAAAGTACTTAAGTAAATCACCCGCTCGTGATCATCATAAAATTTAATCGGCTCAATATCGTCTCCAGCAAAACGAATCGCTCCATATGGATCATCTTCCACAATCATGATGTCGTAGTTATCAGCGATTTCAATCATTCGTTCACGCCGATCTGCGGACATTGTGCGTCCGGTCGGATTTTGGAAATTTGGAATTGTATAGATAAATTTCGTATTGGGATTTTCAGCTACTGCCTTCTCTAACTGATCAATCTTCATGCCGTTCTCATCCATATCAACACCAACAATATGAGCACCATAACTACGAAAAACATCCAGTGCACATAAATAAGTCGGCTTTTCGACAATTACTGTATCACCGGGATTTACAAACATCTTGGCGGTCAGGTCGATGGATTGCTGCGACCCGGTTGAAATCATAATGTTATCAATCGTTGTTTTAACGCCTTGGTGATCCATTCGTTTAACAATCTGCTCGCGTAACTGGGGATAACCGATTGCAGTGCTGTACTGTAAAGCCTGACGACCGCTTTCATCATAAACTTCATCAGTAACTTTCTTTAATTGTGCCACCGGAAATAATTCCGGGGCTGGTAGACCCCCTGCAAATGAAATCACGTCCGGACTGCCGGCAACCTTCAAAATATTTCCGACTGGATCCTCATCACTTTCTGGTACACGATCTGAAAATTGATATGTCATTGTCGAACACCTTCCCTTTGAGTATTATTATCCGCAACATTTTCCTGTGGTTTGTGGTACTTTCTCATCATTTCAGCCATATGAACTTCATGAACAACAAATTCATGCGTTCGACAAATGTAATCATGTTCCCGACCGATTTTAGCGATATAGCCATTAATATAATCGACTTCTGTGGGACGACCTTTTGAAAAATCCTGATACATTGATGGGTAATGATACTTGTATTCTTGACTGACGGTAATAACTGAATCAACTTGCTGCTGACGGGTTGGAATTAAATAAATTCCGGCACGCTCACACGCATCATATGCTTCATCAAATAATTGTCGTGCCATTGCTCGAACACCCTCATATTCAATAAATTGCCCCATCTGCATTTCAAACATCGTACACAGTGTGTTTGTAACGGCATTGAAAACAACTTTAGACATACACATTCCCATCCAATCATCCGCAAAAACTGGATTTAGCTTGGCTTTTTTAAAATCATCAGCAATCGCTTTTGTCTTTTCATCAGGTTTGTCATTTGTATATCTGGCCATATGCATCACTTCAGTACCTTCAACGCCCATAAAATCAACATTCGCTGGTCCATCCATTCGAGTTGCAATCATCGCCGTGCCACAAATGATATGGTTCTTTGGAAAAAACTTTGCGATTTTTTCAAAATGTCCCATACCATTCATTGCTGAAAAAACGTATTGATCATCGTGAAAAATTCCTGCTACATTGTCGCGATCCAATTCTTCAGCTAATTGCATCTGTTTTTTAAAAATAATCCAAACATCCGGATGACCTGAATACTCTTCCGGGTAGAAAATATTGATCGGAATAATACGACGATTCTTGTGGTCACGAGCAACTGAGACACCGCCTTGTTCGCGAACCTTCTCAACATTCGGCTCCCAGGTGTCGATGAAGTCAACATCAACGCCGGCATTCTTTTGTAACATAACACCATACCTATATCCCATTGCTCCTGCGCCTATAATGCCGTACTTCATATTGACCACTCCTCGTATTTTATTTTTTAAATACAACTAAAAAACGTCCTTTGGTTATCAAAACCAAAGGACGTTAAATTAACGCGGTACCACCTTAATTTGAGTTGTTCTCACAAACAACTTCTCATAACGTGCACGGGAAATTTATGATTCAAAAATCATAAATTCCACTGACACGCTGCACAATAATGGGTGCTACCAGTTCACCTCGAAAAGTGACGTTGTCAAATTCAGTCTTTCTAATCATAGTCTTAATGCACTCTCACCAAACGGCACTCTCTTAGTAAGGCTGTGACTTTAAATCCACTGAATCAAATCAATTAGTCGTATTTAAATGTTGTATGAAGTGTAAGACATTTATTAAGGCAATGTCAACCGCCTTTTTTAGATTTTTTGCTTTTTTCTCATCAAAATGCCATAATACCAATGCTTCTACAAACAAAAAACTTTTTACAAAGCTCTGTGATCATTTGCTGAAATTGCGGTCCGTACGTTATAGTTAGATTGAAAGAAGGCAGTGGCTATGAGGTTATTAATTGGAATTGGGGGACTTATTTCACTACTGCTTTGTATCGGCGCCATAGTGCTTCTTTTCTTAGGAAATGAAGCACTGGCCCTACCGCTCGTCATTGTCGGAACGATTATCATGATACTTAGCTGGCTATTATCCGATCTCATAAGTCGAAAATCAAAAAAGAAATAAATCGGGTTGGTCGCTCAACGCATTGAATGGAGATGTTTAAGTGCAAATCAGGACTGTTCGAAAAGAAGACTATTCAGCTATTTCGGATCTTATTTTAACCGCGTTCTCAAAATCATCCAACGGCTATGGCGGTGAAGCAGAGCTGGTAGAAAAGATTCGATTAGATCCAACTTACCATAAAACACTTGAAGTGGTAGCCGATCAATCGGGCCAAATTATCGGGCACGGCCTACTCAGCGAGGTTCAAGTTAAAAACGCAAACCAATCGAAAACCGGTTTGTGCTTGGCACCGTTAGAAGTCTCGCCATCTTTTCAAAAGCAAGGTATTGGGCAAGCCATACTCGCAGAATTAGAGCAACGGGCTAAACGGGCCAAGTACAACTTTATCAGTATTCTTGGGTGGCCGGATTACTACTCAAGGTTTGGTTATAAAAAAGCCAGCCTATTTAATATTAAAGCACCATTCCCTGCACCGGACGATGCATACATGATAAAGGCATTGGTTCCTAAAGGACTTGAAGGCGTTACCGGTACTGTTAATTATCTATCCGCATTCAATATTTAGCAATATTCTGTCGAAACCTATCTTTCCTGTGGTACCTTGATTTTTTCTGTTGACTGATAAAACCATCGTTTTTGAAGTCATTCGGATTATCCTAAATAAGAGAACTAATATAACCGGGAAAGGAGAAAAACAATGAAAAAGAGATTTTTTTTAATATTGATAATGAGTATCTTTGCCATTGGAATAGTGCTACCTTCAATGACATCACCGGTAGCCGCTCAAAATAAAATTGTTCTTAAGTCAGGTTGGAAGGTTATCAAGGGAGCTGCTTATCCTGGGGTTCCATATCATGCCAAAACCCCCAAGCAAAGTGCTATTCTTTGGACAACACCAACAGTAAGCAAACATACAAACCTAAATAAGTACCCTTATGAAACTTGGAATGTGGTTGGTGTTTGGGTACTTCAAAAGGGGGCAAAGAAGCGGGTATATTATCAAGTTGATGGTGAACATGACACTGGCTGGGTATGGCGTGGTTATTTAACTAAAGGGAAGAACCCAAATGCTGCAAAAGCGAATGATAATCCTAATCGATTACCAGAAGATGACTAGCTAATAATTGAGAACCGCATAAAAAGAAACTTAGGCAATCCTGAATAGGATCTTGTCCGAGTTCCCTTTTAGTTAAGAGCATTTTAAATCGTATGTATCATCTATCACTCGGGCACCCCATTATGAATAAACAATTTATAATTACCAAAAAGCGGAAACCGCATTAAAGGTTTCCGCTTTTTACTTTTTATCAGCCTAATCAACGCTCACTTTAAATGTTCCGCAAAATCGCGGACATTTTTTTGTACAAAATCGACCTGTGAAATATCCAGTCCTGTATCGGTATAAATGTTTTGGATCAGCGCGTGACCCAAAATCAAAGTAATATAATTTGTGGCAGTAATCTCAATATTAACCAACCCATTAATTTCCCCTGAATGCTTCATTTCCGTCATCCGGGACACTAAGATTTTTTTGAGTTTCATCGGTAATTGGATAATCATTTCTTTTAACTTGGGAAACTGAAACGAATCCCGCATACCAATTAGAAATAACGCTTTATGAGCTTCAACAAAATGATTATACAAGTCGGCAACCCGCATTAAATCAGTTACAATGTCGCCACTCGGTATAAACCCTGCGTTGACTGTATCAATATCGCTCATGTATTTCTGAACCAACTCTTTAACAAGCTGTTCTTTATCCTTGAAGTGGCGAAACAAGGTACTCTCATTGACGCCTGCAGCTTGCGCGATTTTCTTCGTTGTTGTTTCCGTATAACCATTTTCTTCCAGAAGCTTGGAAAAAGCATTCAAAATTTTTTCATCTGTCGTTATTTTTTGGACCATTTATCAGCAACCCTACCTTTCAGAATCGACTTGTTAAGCCCATTATATCCGATTAACTTAGTTGATGAAAATCAAGGATTGGCTGATGCTTTCTAAAGGTCACAATAACGATATTTACTATCAAGATTCCAAGTGCCAAAAGAACCAATTGTCCCAAATACATGCCGGCCTGACTACCGCCAAACATAATATTAAAATCTGCTTGAATACTGTAAAACATCGGTGAAATATAATGAGCACCCTTGAAAAACGAATTGAGTGTTACCAAAGGGATCATCCCTGCACCTGAAACAACCTGGATCATTGTTAGAAAAATATTTAACGCGGTGCCAATCTGACCAAGCAGTAAAACCAGAATTAAATTAAAATTCAATGATCCGAAGATTTCTAATCCGTGATTTAACCATAAGTTTGCGAACTGCGAACCTCCAAGCCCCATAAACCCGGTGATGCTCCATGATGTGAACAATGAACCAATAATAGATAATAAGATTGCTGCTGTTTCCAGAAACGCGAATGATTTGAATCGACCAACTATCGGTACAAACTTTGCATATGTGCCATAGAGAAGAAGAGCACCAATTAATGTTCCGAGGTAAACGGCAATATTTGCAATAAATGGAGCCAGTGCATGATTCATTCCCGTCTTAACCGGATGGACCCGAACAAGATTTGTTCCAACGGAGTGATCAACATCTTGATACGTATCGGATACCCGGTTGCGAATGGCTTTGGATTGTTGCTTGACTTGAGCCTCAAGTTTTTGTTTTGCGTTCAACTCCTGATGCTTAAGAAGCGCCTCTAGTCTTGGCTGCTGAGCTTCTGGAGCTTGGGCAATCTGTTGTTTTTTGGCCTGTAATTGATTTTGAAGTTGAGCCTGTTTTGTTTGAACTGTTTTTTCCAAGCCCGTCATTGGCTCTTTTAACAACATCGCCTTACCTTTTTCTATAATCACTTGTTGATTAACGGTATAACCAATCTTTTGAGAGACTGTTTTTAATGCACTCACCTGTGAATAAGGGGTTGCTTCATCGATATAGAAATTCAAATTGGTTTTAGAATTACTACTAATCCTTGATTTAAAGTTCCAAGGAATCTCAATAATCATTGCCGTTTTTTTATTGTGTAACTGCTTTTTAGCGGTTCTTAGACTAGAAACTTTCTTGATATGCTTAAACGGCAACCCTTTTTCAATTTGATCTGCCAACGTCCGAGTATTCTTATTTCGGTTAACCACCGTTACTGTTAGTTCATCAACATGTTTAGGCATTGCCTGATATCCCGTAAAATATATCGCAAAAATCAAGCAACCATACAAAATTGACACAATCGTTGCCAGGATGACACCACGACTCGTTATAAACTTTTTAAAATTCATTTTAAACACGCCTACTTCCTTTATTCGATGCCAGAAGTATAACAGTGTTTTTGAATGCATGCAAGCATTTGCATGCATTCAACTTAATAAATAAGTGCCTGGGACATAATTCCAAAGAACATTACTTTTAAAAAAACTCCCGTGAAATCAGTTTACAAAAATACTGATTTCACGGGAATTTCACTTTGAAGTGGGAACGTTGTCGTATTGATTTTTGACTATTGTCCCAGCCTAACTGGATCTAATCTTAGATTGTTTATTAAGACATTAAAATAGGCTTTCAGCAACCTGCTCAATATCCGCAGGCGTTGTCCGACAACAGCCACCCACGATCTTGGCACCGGCAGCCAACCATTTAGGCGTTAATTCTGCAAAGGTCGTTGCATTGGGATTAGGTGTCCAAGTTTTCGTTTTAGGATCATAAATATCACCATTGTTAGGATAAACAATGATAGGCTTGTTCGTATTTGAAGCAATCGTTTTAATGCTGTCCTCAATTAAATTCATGGACGTACAATTCACACCAACTGCACTAATTTGTGGATTATCTTCAAAGTAGGATACCGCTTTTGCTAAAGATGTACCATCACAAAGATGCTCCGGATCCTTAATACTAAACGTTAGCCATGCAAATCGATCAGAGAATTTTTCTCTCAGCAAATCAGCTAATGCCTTTGTCTCTTCAAAATTTGGCTGAGTTTCAAACGCAAAGACATCCACGCCCGCCTCATCCATTAACCGCATTCTTCTTTGATGAAACGTTTGATATGCCTCATTAGTCAGTTGATAATGACCCGTATACTCACTACCATCCGCCAAGTAGGCACCATATGGACCAACACTTCCGGCAACCAGTGGATAAAGGGCTCGTTTGGCTCGTTCTGCCGTGGGTAACGTTGCGTAAAAATCATCCCTGGATTCCAGTGCCAAACGGACTGCTTCGGTGATCAACTTTTCACTTTGATCCTCGGTAAAACCAACTTTTTTAAAAGCTTCTACATTTGCTTGGTAGGTATCAGTAATTGTAATGTCTGCACCTGCTTCAAAATAACTTGTATGAACAGCTTTAACAGCATCCGGGTCATTAATTAGTGCAGTTGCCGACCATAAATCATTACTTGTATCCACGCCGTGCTTTTCAAGTTCGGTTGCCATTGCGCCATCAAGCACCAGTGCTCGTTTGCTATCTAAATTTTCTTTAATTAAGTCCGTCATGATTTACCTCCGACATATTTTGGGTTGTAACTTCTTCTAATTTAGTGCATTCTTTTATGTATTGGATTCTAATCATTTTATCTCAAAATGAGAAAAAAGCAATTGTTTGGAGGATAACTTTTATGAAAGAAAAACCGCATATTGCACTTGAACGCAAAATGGAATCACGGCATCTTCTAATGATTTCACTAGGCGGTGTCATTGGAACCGGTCTTTTCCTGAGCTCTGGATATACCATCCACGAAGCCGGTCCGGTCGGCACAATTTTGGCCTATGGTATTGGCGCAATTATCGTTTATTTAGTCATGCTTTGTCTGGGGGAACTCTCCGTTGCAATGCCACAAACCGGATCATTCCATGTTTATGCAGATAAATTTATCGGCCCGGGGACCGGGTTCACTGTTGCCATTCTTTATTGGCTGACATGGACCGTTGCGTTAGGGTCAGAATTCACGGCAGCCGGACTAATTATGCGCACCTGGTTTCCAAAATCTCCCACTTGGATCTGGAGCCTGCTGTTTATGATCGTTATTTTCACTTCAAATGCATTGTCTGTCCGGTTTTTTGCGGAAACCGAATTTTGGTTCTCAAGTATTAAAGTGATTGCAATTATTCTTTTTATTATTCTTGGTGGTTTGGCAATTTTTGGGGTTATCCCGATTAAAGGCTATACTCATGCCCCGCTGTTTCATAATTTGGTTAAAGACGGCCTTTTTCCAAACGGCTTCAAAGGCGTTTTTACAACTATGTTGACAGTTAACTTTGCTTTTTCAGGAACTGAATTGATTGGCGTAACAGCCGGTGAAACCAAGAATCCCGAAAAAAATATTCCAAAAGCTATCCATACAACTCTGTTCAGACTTGTGATCTTCTTCATCGGAAGCATCACCGTTATGGCCTCACTAATCCCATGGCAAAAAGCCGGCGTTAATCAAAGTCCATTTGTTTTGGTATTCAACAGTATTGGTTTACCCTTTGCGGGCGATTTAATGAATTTCGTTGTGCTAACTGCCATTTTATCCGCTGCCAACTCAGGACTGTATGCTTCAACGAGAATGCTCTGGTCGCTGGCCCACGAGGGTATGATACCATTAAAATACGCTAAAACGAATTCCCGCGGTGTGCCGATGATCGCACTTGTCCTTAGTATGCTGGGTGGTGTGTTGGCACTTGTCTCAAGCGTAGTTGCCGCCTCAACCGTTTATCTGGTACTGGTTTCGATTTCAGGATTAGCAGTCGTGATTGTTTGGATGGCCATTGCCTATTCAGAAATTAATTTTAGAAAAGCATGGCTTAAAGCCGGTCATACTAAATCTGAATTAAAGTTTAAAACGCCATGGTATCCGTTTGTTCCTTGGGTCGCATTTATCCTAAGTTTTTTATCATGTATCCTTATCATTTTTGACCCTACTCAACGACCAGCGTTATTCTACATGATACCATTTTTGATTGGCTGTTACCTGGTTTACTACGGGAAAACCAAATTCAAAAAATCAAAAAGCCGGCGCAAGTTATAGCTTGCATCCGGTTAGTCGTTCATGTTATTTAGTGAGTGTTTCTTCTTGAGAAGCGCTCACTTTTTGATTTTCCAAAGATTGTTCGGCTAATTGTACTAGGAAGATGCCGTAACGCACAAGCACGAAGATGACCATACAAGTCGCGATGGTTATTTCCACATTTGCTATGATACCGACCAGGTTACTTAACCCGTTGACAAGATGAAAGGTATGATGCCATAAATTAAGTGCTGTTGCGGAAATGACAAGTGGGAAGGTAAAAGCACCAAAACTTGGATAAAATGATAGGCGAACGTACTTAATAATCTTTACGAATGTACCCCAATACAATGTTTGTGCCAGTAACACCATGATTAGTGAAAACAGCCAGGACGGTGCTGGGCTCATATTTAAGTAGCCTGTCAAACAAAGCGAAGCCGGTGCCGCCATAATTGCTAGTAAGGGCAAGGTAGCTTCAAACATGAGCTCGCGGCGCAACAGACGGATACAAACAATTGGCAATAAAATAGCATACAATCCAAGCGATAGCCATAAAATCGGTGTGCCGATTGCAGGAATAAAATTAGGTGCCGTTACCGGAATGACGCCGATACCAACAAAAGTGACAAACCAGCTTGGATAAACATTATCCAAGTGGACGGAAGGTTTTAGAAGGTGACTATAAACAAAATACCCCATTATCAGAAATTGCAGGCAAACTGCAAATACCCAAATAACCATTGGCATCATCGGTAACTGCCATGATTTTAGAAAAGTGCTCAAAATCATCAATGACATTGTAAAGGTCGGTGCAACCGATGCGATAACCGGATCTTGTAGGTCGGCAAAACTGTGTTTAAAGTGAATCACGATTTTAGCAATAACTAATAAAATCAACCCTAAACCAATAATGCCCCATAGATTGCCAATCAGCGTCAGCCCAATGGCCTTGAATAAATTTCCTAAAGACACAATTCCCAATATTAAGCCACAAATCGGTAATGGTAATTTTTTCAAAAATAATCTCATTCATTTTCCCTCCGTTCTTTGATGGGTTTTATTATACGTGCTATGTTAGAATAAATAAAATTGATAATATCTATATTTATTATAGACAAACTTTATAGGTGGTGAGTTGATGTTTAAATTCTTAGAAACATTTATGACTGTTTACAAAACCAGAAGTTTTTCACTGGCGGCTCAGCAACTTTTTATCACACAACCAACCGTTTCAAATCAAATTAAGCAAATTGAAATGCAGTTACATACTACCCTGTTCGAACGTAAAAGCCGTCGTGAGATCACCCCAACTCCTGCTGCAGATCTCCTCTATCAACAGTCAGGAAAAATTTTAAATGATTGGCAGGCAGTTCATGATCAAATCGGACATCTTGAAAATGATAACGTCCGTTATGTTCATTTTGGCATTTCACAAACTATTTCACGAATCTTGTTTTCCAAAACCGCTAGTCGCCTTCTAACCGATTTTCCCGATGTTAACTTCGACATCACCGTTTCAAATTCCGAAAATGTCTTAAACCAGGTAGAAACTTATAAAGTTGATATCGGCATCATCGAAAAACCATTGGTAACCGAAACCATTAGACGACTATCCATTGGTAAGGATCAACTAGTGAAGGCTGGTAAAGATACCGGCACTTGGATAACAAGAGAAGCCGGCTCCGGTATTGGTTACTACACCGAACAATACTTTCGTGAAGCTGACATTCAACGCCAAAAATTAATACGGGTTAACAATAGCGGCTTGATTCGAAGAATGATTTCCCAAGGAGTTGGCCAAGCACTGCTTTCAAGCCAGGATGTGCCACAGGGAATTCCCATCGAAAGCCTAGGGAATCATTTTAAACGCGATTTTTATTTATTAGTGAAGGAGGAAAGGGCAAAGGATCCCTTTATCAATCAATTTTTGGAACTAATTAAATCTGTTTTGCCAACTAACATTTAAGGCACAATAAATCGGAGATAAAAGCAAATGAACTTTTTGTCTCTGGTTTATTGCGTAGGTGTAATTAGTCAAACATTAGTCGTTATTTTTCATGCCGACACATACTCTGGATAACATAACACAGGCAATAGAAAATGCGTTGACAATCCCAGTTAAATATAACAATGATTTAATACATTAAAAGCCCGTCTTCATTAACGAAAGACGGGCCTTTAATGGCAATTCATTTAAATTCAACTTATTGGCAATTCAGTATCAATCACCTAGATTGCCATTCTCAACTTTTTTTCATTCAAACTCACATTTCGATAAATCTTTTCAATGGTTTTTTCATAATCTTTATTGGCAACGCCAAACACTAATTTAATATCACTGCTTTCTTGAATCACCAAATGAATTTTAATTTGACTGTTATCCAAAATATCCAAAATTTTTCCGGCAACCGCTGGTCGTTTTCCAAGTTGATCGGAGACCACTGCAACTAACGAAATATCCTTTTCCAATTTAACACTGTCCAGATCGGACTCTTCCTCAAGGGCACTAATAATTTCCTGTACCTTATTAGAAACGGCTGCCCGCTTCGCAATAAAGCTGAATGAATCAGTTCCAGACGGTAAATAGTCAAAGGAAACGTCAAATCGTTGAATAATAGAGAAGACTTTCGACAAAATGTCCAGTCGCTTACTGAGCTGGTACTTATTAATGGAAATAATCACATAATCTTTTTTACCGGCAATACCCGTAATTAAATTTGCGGTATTTTCCCGCGCCTGATCAACTACCAGCGTACCGTCTTCTTCGGGATGATTAGTGTTCAAAATAGCAATCGGAATCCGTTTTGCCCTCACAGGCTGAACAGCTTCTTCCTGAAAAACACTAATGCCCATGTAGGAAAGTTCCTGTAATTCTTCATATGTTAATTCATTAATTTTTCGAGACTGGTCAATAATACGCGGATCTGCCATCTTTATCCCGGAAACGTCAGTCCAGTTTTCATAAAGATCTGCATCCAACAAATTAGCTAAAATCGAACCGGAAATATCAGATCCACCCCGAGGCATCAAATGGGTTCTCCCACTTTCATCCACACCATAAAAACCGGGAACCACAATTCGCGAACTATCTGCAACAATTGATTTTAAAAGGTTCCTGGACTCCGAATAATCAAATTGATCGTCATTAAAAATCATGAATTGCTTGGCATCCACAAACCGGAAACCAAGAAAATCCGCCATTAACTTTGCCGTCAAGAACTCACCGCGTGACACCAAATAATCATGACCGGCTTGAGCAATTTGAGACTTGATTACCCTCAGATCGTCTTCTATTGCCACATTCAATCCCAGATCATCACGTATTGAAACAAATCGTTCTGCAATATGATTAAACACCGGTAGATAGTCCTGACCTGCATCCCGCAATTGCTCGATTTTAATCAAGAGATCCGTCACTTTAACCGGCTCATTCTCACTTCTACCGGCAGCACTGACAACCACTGCCTTTCTATCCGCGTTACCCATTACGATGGCTTTTACTTTTTTAAACTGATCCGAGTCGGCAACCGAACTACCACCAAATTTTGCTACTTTCATTCTGATTCACCCTCTTTGCTTGGCAAACTTGCCATAAAGGCCGTTTCGTCTTTTTCAAGTACTTTTCTCATCAATCGATGCATCTCACCGACCGGAATCTGTTGAACCAAAAGATAATCGCCTCTGGTACATGGATTAAACTTGGCAAATAAATGTGCACAATCAATCTCTGAACGAACAATATAATTACTTCTGGTTAAATCCGATCGATACTTTAATTTGCTCTTGAATTCACGTTTTAAATGTTCTTTATTTTGGAAAATGTCCAGAATATCTTGAATAACTGCATTAGCAGTAGGGAGTTGCCCGGCTCCTTGCCCCATAAACTTTAAGTTGCCGATGGTTTCACCGTGCAGCGAAATCAAATTGTAGTTATCACAGGTATTGGCTTCAAGCGTATCGCCGTGATATAAGGTAGGTTCAACCACATAGTCAAATTCGTTGCCATGTTGATGACTTTTTCCCATTAATTTAACGGTGTAGCCCTCTTTTGAGAAATGAGAAATGTCATCTTCCGTAATATTTCGAATGCCAAAGATTGGCAATTCGGCTGTCGGTTTCACAAAGTAATCATAAGCAATATCACAACTGATACATAACTTGTTGGCAACATCCAACCCGTCAATGTCTGCGCTTGGATCTGCTTCGGCGTACCCTAAAGCCTGTGCCTTCAATAAGACATCGTTGAAAGTTTCACCACTGCGCTTCATCTGGTCAAGAATGAAATTACTGGTACCATTGAAAATTCCTTGAATTTTGTTAACATCATCGACCCGTAGTGCCCGTTCCAACCCTTGAATCCAAGGAATACCGCCACCCACACTGGATTCAAAATAGAATTTAACGCCGTTTTCGTCGGCAATTTTTGTAAATTCGTCCATATAACGGGCAATCACCGCTTTGTTTGCAGTAATAACGTGTTTTTTATGTTTAAGCGCCTCAAGTATGTATTGGTGCGCTGGTTCGATACCGCCAATTACCTCAACAACCACATCTAAATCTTTATCATTTAAAATTTCATCGAAGCTGTCAGTCATTTCCGGTAAATCAGGTTTTTTATTTTTTCTAATCAAAATATGTTTAACATGGAGGTTTTGGGTTAGACGGTTTGCCTTCTTTATAATTTTATAAACGCCTGTTCCGACCGTTCCAAACCCTAGTATTGCAATATTCACAGCTGTAACCTCCCGATTCTCTCTTTTGTTCATTAATAATAAACACTTGTTTTTTAACTGAAAACAGATTATCATAATAGTCACAGAAATGCAAGGAGTAAAAGTCGATGAATAAAAATTATACGAGTACCAGAAATGATTCAGTATCCATATCAGCCAAAGAAGCAATCAAAAAAGGATTCGCCGATGACAAGGGATTATTCGTTTATCCGGATCTTGGTAATGATCAATTGGATTTAGAAAAAATCCTTACCTTGGATTATAAGAATATTGCCAAAACCGTCCTGGCCAAATTGCTACCGGATTTTTCCAAAGGTGAAATCAACGACAGTGTTGATAACGCGTATAGTTCAAGCTTTGACTCTGACAAAATCACCCCAGTAGCGGCCGTTGATAATTTCCACATTTTGGAACTTTTCCATGGCCCAACCAGCGCATTTAAAGATGTCGGCCTTCAACTATTGCCCCAGCTGATGAAGCACGTTTTAACCGATGATAATAAGGTCATGATTCTAACTGCAACTAGTGGCGATACCGGAAAAGCTGCTTTAGAGGGATTCAAGGATCTTAAAAACATGGGAATCATCGTCTTTTATCCCGATGGCGGCGTCAGCAAGATCCAAAAACTACAAATGATTACAACTGGTGGTAATAATACTAAAGTGGCCGCCATCAAGGGTAATTTTGATGATGCTCAAACAAATGTTAAATTAATTTTCAATGATAACACACTAAAAGAACAATTAGGAAGCACCGTTAGTCTTTCAAGTGCCAATTCAATCAACATTGGCCGGTTGATTCCTCAGGTCGTTTATTATTTTGATTCTTATAAGCAGCTTGTAGAAGATGGCACCATCAAACCAGGTGATAAAGTCAATTTCACTGTTCCAACCGGCAACTTTGGTGATGTTTTGGCAGGTTACTACGCTAAACTATTAGGATTACCGGTCAATAAATTTGTTGTCGCATGTAACGAAAACAATGTCCTGGCAACCTTCTTCGAACATGGTATTTATGATCGAAATCGACCATTCTTCCAAACCGTTGCGCCAAGTATGGACATTCAAATTTCAAGTAACTTTGAACGATTGCTTTATTATAAGAGCGGCGAAAATAGTCAATACGTTAAGCAGCTAATGGACGATCTCGAAAATAATGGTAAGTATGAAGTATCAAAGGACGTTCTCAAAGCCATTCAGGAAGATTTCTATTGCGGCTACAGCACCGATAAAGAAATTGAGGAATCCATTAAAGATGTGTACGAAAAAGACGGCTATTTGATGGATCCGCACACCGCCGCCGGTTATAAAGTGATGCGTGACTATCAAAAACTTGACGATACACCAATGATTTTATTAAGTACCGCAAGTCCCTATAAATTTGTAAATGCCGTAGCAACGGCCGTTTTACCCGAAGAAGCAAACTCGGATAACGTTCTTCAAACAATGAAAGACCTGGCCGCAAAGACCAATGCGCCTATTCCCGAAAATCTTCAAAAGGTTTGGGACCTTCCGGTTAGACATGAAAGTGTTATTCAAAAATCAGATATGGAAAAATACGTCAAAGAACAGGTGGAGGCAGTATTCTATGATAAAGATCAAAGTTCCAGCAACTAGTGCAAATGTCGGCGTCGGATTCGATTGTATGGGTTTGGCAGTGTCTTTTTACTCAACCATCAGCTTTGAAGAAAGCTCGGAAAGATTAGAGATTGTTGGCTGTCCAAAAGAATTCCAAACTGAGGATAATTTAGTTTACGAAGCCTTCGTTAAGGGCTGCGATTATCTAGACAAGCCTGTTCCAAACGTTAAAATTTCAATTGACACAGACGTCCCCGTTGCCCGTGGTTTGGGCAGTTCTTCTGTTTGTGTTGTAGCCGGACTAAAAGCAGCAAGTGCCTGGTTTGATAACGCCATTTCAACTGATCAGCTTTTAGTACTTGCAACTGAAATGGAAGGTCACCCCGACAACGTAACACCGGCAATCCTTGGTGGACTCTGTGTTTCTTTCCTAGACGAGCAAAATCGACCAGTCGTTGTAAAATACGACGTTAACGAAAAGTTAAACTTCGTCGCTTTAATTCCAAATTACGAAGTTAGTACTCATAAAGCACGCAAGGTTTTACCAAAGACAATGAGTTATGCGGACGCCATTCATCAGGTAAGTCGATGTGCCGTTATGACAAAGGCATTGGAATTAGGTGATGCCCATTTAATTCATGAAGCCTGTGATGACCGTATGCATGAACCTTACCGGGCAAAATTAATTCCTGATTATGCGCAAGCAAAGGCCATTTCCGAGCAATCAAATGGTACTATGTATATTAGTGGTAGTGGTTCTACAATGATGGCGATCACACCCAACGAAAAATCAGCAGATGATATTTTAAAAAATGCCAAAGCCGCTTTTCCCGACTGGAAAATTCGGAAAATGGCCGTTGATCTGACTGGTGTGCAGAGTGAGGTAATTGAACGTGGAAAAGTACTACATCGTTGATAGTTCGATTTTGCCCGAATCTTTTGACAAGGTTATTCAGGCAAGACAATTGCTTGAAAGTGGCAAGGTCAGACAAGTCAGCGAGGCCGTAAAGATCGTTGGCATTAGCCGTGGTACGTATTATAAATATAAAGATTTGGTTTTTCTGCCGGAAGAAAATATGATCGATAGAAAAGCGGTCATTTCTCTCATGCTTGAAAATCGTCGTGGCATGCTTTCAAAGATTTTACAGACTGTGTCCGAATCAAGTGCCAGCGTCCTAACAATTAACCAAAACATCCCAATTCATAACATTGCCAGTATCGTGATTTCACTGGATCTAAGCCATCTAACCGGTACGGTTGATGATCTCCTGAATAATTTGAAACAGGTCAGCGGTGCAAGCAATATCCAATTGGTTTCAATCGAATAAACGTCATTAAGAAAACTTGATAACAATAAAAAAGCAGCGATCAAATGATTAAAATCAATGATCGCTGCTTTTATGCGATTAACCCCCACTATTTGATCTTTAAGCCGGCGTCAACATTATTTTGAATAAAAAGTATAGTAAAACAAGCACAATAACAACCCAAATGACCTTTCCCAAAGGATTGTTAGGATTAATTGTAATCCCAACACCCATTGACTTTGGTACAAATAGATCCTTAGAATCCCCATGGTAAAATGATTTCACTTTGAAGTAGCTTAGGGGCACCAATATCAATGCTAATACCATGATTAAAATGCCGATCATCTTCGCCTGCTCGGCCGAATGTAGATTCGTAATCGTGATTGATAGAATGATAATGAGTGCCAGAATGGCCAAAAGTGCGCCATCCAGCCAAGGTTTTTTTGATGATTTGTTGGTTTTTTGATCCAGATTCCTGTCTTGCTTCATCATAACCATCGCCTTTTCCCAATTGATTTTAAAAGCGGATATTTTTAAAACCAATCATTATTTGATCAAAGACTAAAACTAATTTAATTATCAAAATAAGTATATTCCGGACGTTAAAGAAATAACAGAAAATCAACTTTTCATAGGAACCTTTATTTGGATACCGTATTTTATATGATTAAACCGCCCTACATAATTAATATATGATTAGTAATTCGATCACGACCCCACCGATGATTTTTATGATGTATCTGTGTAGATAGTCATTGATTAGACCGTTGATATATCAAGCGTTTAACAATATAATTATCAATCAACGGAAACCCGATTTCATTTCGGTTTGCGATGATTATTTTAAAATAATTTGACAAATACTAAATTGCCTGCTATTTTTAATGGTGTTAATTTCATTAGATTTTAATACTGTTATCTAAACAAGTTGATTCGGAAAGTAGTTTCTAAACATTGTTCAGAGAGTTGGCGGCTGATGGGAGCCAATCTTTGTGAGGGAACGAAAATGGCCGATGATTGGTTGATGTGATCTTAATCGAAAGCATCAAACGGGCTGGTCTTCGTTATTAGACACACCATTTCTTACGAGAGATGGTTGATGAGACTTTTTTAGGTAACTGATTAAGTGAACTCAGAATGGTATCGCGTTTAAGCGCTTTTGTATTTTTATGACAGGAGCGCTTTTTTAGTACCTAAATTTTAGAGGAGTGATTTAAATGACAAAATTAGCAATCGTAACAGGGGCAGGACAAGGAATCGGTGAAGGTATCGCCAATCGTTTAGCAAAAGAAGGTTATGCAATTGCGGTGGCAGATATTAACCAACGAACCGCTAAGAAAGTTGCTAAACAGTTAAAGGATGACGGCTACAAGGCAAAGGCTTATTACGTAGATGTTGCTCATCGCAGTGAGGTTTTCGATTTGGTAAAAACAGCCGTTGAGGACTTTGGTGATTTAGCGGTCTTTGTAAACAACGCCGGCGTTGCGTTTATTGATTCTTTTGTAGACTCACAACCGGCCGATGTCGAGCGTCTATTCGATGTCAACCTAAAAGGGACCTACTGGGGAATTCAAGCTGCTGCCAAACAATTCATTAAACAGGGCAAGGGTGGTCGAATCGTCAACGCTGCTTCACTCGCCGGCGTCGAAGCTTCGGCGCTTCAAAGTGCCTATTCAGCTTCCAAGTTCGGAATCCGTGGGTTAACTCAAGCTGCTTCAAAAGAATTAGCCAAATATAAGATCACCGTCAATGCTTATAATCCAGGCGTTGTTCGGACACCGCTACGGGATGGCATTGACAAAAGAACTGCTGAAATCAAGAAAATTCCAATTAAAGAACAGCAAGCAAACGTTTTGACCGAAATCTCGCTTGGAAGAGAAGCCACACCGGAAGACGTTGCGGACGTTGTGTCATGGTTTGTATCGCCACACGCAAAATATATTACCGGCCAATCTGTTCAGGTAGACGGCGGCATGAGATATCAATAGTAAAAAAAACGATTTTAAGGGAAGTGTAAACATGGCAGAATCGACTCACCCAATTATCAGTCTTCAAGACGTCAGTGTTACTTTTCAATCAAACGGGAAGCCGCTAAACGCCGTGGATAAAGTTAATTTACAAATCCGTCGGGGAGATATTTACGGAATCATCGGTTACTCGGGAGCGGGAAAAAGTACGTTGGTCCGAACTATTAATTTATTGCAAAAACCAACTACAGGAACTGTAACAGTGAGTGATCAAGATCTTCAAAAATTATCTACGCCAAAATTAAGAAACGCCAGAAAAAAAATCGGCATGATCTTTCAGCATTTTAATCTTTTAAATTCAAGAACGGTTTTAAACAATGTTGAATACCCACTGCTCAGTCAAGCTATTGGTAAGCCTAAACGTCAAGCCAAAGCAAAGAAGTTACTTGAACTGGTTGGTTTACGGGAATTTGAAAACTCATATCCCGATCAACTCTCCGGTGGCCAAAAACAGCGGGTCGCAATTGCGAGGGCGCTTGCCAACGATCCCGATATTTTAATTAGTGATGAGGCAACCAGTGCCCTGGATCCCAAAACAACCAATGATATTTTGAAGCTATTAAAACATTTAAATGAAACACTCGGATTAACGATTGTCCTGATTACTCATGAAATGCAAGTGATCAAATCTGTTTGCCGGCACGTAGCGGTTATGGACGAAGGCAAAATTATTGAAAGGGGAGACGTAGCTGACGTCTTTTCAAATCCGCAACAAGCGCTCACCCAAAACTTTGTGGATTCCTCTGCCAACGTTACCGAAGCACTGGAACAAATCAAAGCTGATAAGAGTCTACAAAACCTTTCTAAAAATGAACGACTGCTATTCTTGAAATTCAAAGGCCAGGCAACCAAGCAATCATTGATTTCCGATCTGACCGAGCTTTATCATCTCAGTGCAAATATTCTATTTGGCAATATTGAAAGAATTGGTGCTACATCAATTGGCTACTTAATTATTATTCTTTCCGGTGAGACCAAACAGCTCGCAGATGGTATCAATTTACTGAACAAAAACGGTGTGCAGGTTCGCTTAATCGCAACTGGGAAGAAAGGGGAGAAAAATAATGCTCAAGCAAATATTTCCTAACGTGATTAATATTTGGCCGCAATTTTTACAGTCAATTTGGGAAACAATCTATATGACATTTTGGTCTTCCCTTATTGCGGGAATAAGCGGTTTAGCAATAGGCATTGTACTGGTTATCACCCAAAAGGGCGGCATTGCAGAAGATCCATATGTGTATAGTCTGACTGATAAAATTGTCAATTTTTTGCGGTCAATTCCATTTATTATTCTACTAGCTGTGATGTTTCCAATCACTAACTTCATTGTCCACACCACCGTTGGAACAACCGCCGCATTAGTACCTTTGGTGGTAGGTATTTTCCCATTTTACGCCCGTCAAGTTCAAAATGCGCTCTTGGAAATCGATCCCCAGGTCATCGAAGCTGCTCGCTCAATGGGCTCCAGTACAACTGAAATTATTTTTCGAATTTACCTGAGAGAGGGCCTTCCTGATTTGATTCGTGCGTCGATTGTGACCGTTATCAGTTTAATCGGATTAACCACAATGGCCGGTGCAATCGGATCAGGCGGTCTTGGAGATATAGCCATCAGTATTGGTTATGCCCGTTTTGAAAATGATGTAACCGTTGCGGCCATGTTAGTTATTTTAGTATTAGTGTTCCTGGTTCAAATTATCGGCGATTGGTTCGCTAAAAAAACAGTTCATTTATAAAAATTAATAGTATAGGAGAAACACAATGAAAAAAGGCAAAGGAATTATCATTACCATTATTAGTATCATTGTTATTATCGGTATTATATTTGGTATTCATACCCTAACAGGTAACTCGACAAAATCTTCAAATACAACAATTACCGTTGGCTCGCAAGGATCAGATTACGATATTTGGAATCACATCGCCGCAAGTAAACAGGCAAAAGAATTAGGACTAAAAATTAAAACCAAACAAATTACCGATGGCGTTCAGTTAAACAACGCAACCGCGCAGGGAAGCGTGGACGTGAATGCCTTTCAATCCTACTCATATTTGGAAGCATATAATAAAGAACACAAAAACAGTCAATTAGCTGCCCTAGGCACCACTTACTTGGAACCACTCGGTATTTATTCAGATAAATATAAGCGCATTAGTAAAATCCCCAATGGCGCAACAGTTGCTATTGCTAACAACCCCGCAAACACAGCCAGAGGACTCCTACTGCTGCAAAGTGCCGGTTTAATTAAATTGAAGAAAAATTTTGGTGCCCTTGGCAATACAAACGACATTGCGTCAAATCCAAAACATCTCAAATTTAAAGAAATCGATGATACTACCGGTCCGCGTGTCCTACATACGGTCGACGTTGTCCTAATTTCAAACACCGTTGCACTTGAAGGTCACTTAAACGTATTAAAGGATTCAATTTTCCACGAAAAAATTGACATCAGCACACGAAGTAACATCAATGTGCTTGCAACTGCTAAAAAGAATAAAGACAACAAGAACTACAAAAAACTGGTTAAGCTCTATCATGAACCAGCTATTCAGAAATATATCAAAGATAAATATGATGGCACTAAAGTGGAGGTTCAAAAACCACTGTCGTATCTAAAATAGTCGAACGCAAAAACCGCAACCTGGAAATCAATCTCGATTGCGGTTTTTATTTTAAAAATAATTGCGAACGAAGTCATAGAATGCCATTAACGGCCAAATTGCCACCAGTGTTTCTTTTTTCGCGGTGCAGCTTGATAACTGCTGCCATCACTTGAAAGAACCTGATCTGGACGGTAGCTATCAGAAACTTTTGTTGCCTGCTGGGTATTTTCGGATTGTTTTTGGTTGTCACTTGATTGATTGGTTACGTTTTCTTCGATTGTCTTGGTTTCCGATGAATTCCCCATCTTATTCTGAAGCTGTTTTAACTTATTTTGAACATCAAGCTGTAAGCGTTGTGATTGATCCAATAATTGATGCAATTCGCGAATTTGCTTATCCTTTTCCTCAATCTGTTTACGTTGATCTTCAAGCGTCTCAGCTAACAACGCCGTGGTATCTTTACTATTCTTAGAATCTGCCGAAGCAGTTGCGTTACTTTCAGCCGAGTTTTCAGTACTGGATTCCGAATTCTTGAATTGTTCTTTCAAGACATCGACACCCTCATCTTTAATCAGGATTTTATTTCCCTGTTTAATGGTATATGTACTTCGAAACTCGTCATCCATATGTTTCCGGATTGCGGTTTTGGAAACTGCCAACTCATCTGCGAGTTCTTTGATAGTCAACGACATAACATCGCCCCCTACTACTTAATTTTTTGAATAAATATCTTTCAAAGTGACACACATATCATTATAGTGATTTAACCATAATTGAGCAAATAAAAATCGCAAACGCACTTGATGAGATTATACCAAATTTTATTGTAAAATTAAATTCGGATTAGAGCAACAATTGACAATCTCATCATTTTTGAGGTACACTACTCGCAGCGTCTGACGTTATTTAACACTATTTTATGTGAAATTGATATAATTCTACATAATATACTTTTAAAAAATATTTCAAATTATTCTTTAATTTAGACACAGAATTTGTTATTCTTAGACAATCGAAATTAGTGTTATTCGCCAGGCTAGACATGCTTAGAAAATATAGGAGTGAGTTCAATGAGCAATGTTTTTGCAAAGATGTTCCGTAAAGAGGATCCCTTGGTATACCAGGATAAGGATTCTCATCTTATTCGAAGTCTGACAACTAAAGACTTTTTAGCACTCGGTGTTGGAACAATTGTTTCTACATCAATCTTTACTTTACCCGGTGTTGTTGCCGCACAACACGCCGGCCCCGCCGTTGCACTATCGTTCTTATGTGCCGCAATTGTTGCGGGTATGGTCGCGTTTGCTTACGCTGAAATGGCTGCTGCCATGCCATTTGCCGGGTCCGCCTATTCATGGATCAACGTGGTTTTTGGTGAATTTTGGGGTTGGATTGCCGGCTGGGCATTACTAGCCGAATACTTCATTGCCGTCGCGTTTGTTGCTTCCGGGCTTTCTGCAAACTTTCAAGGTTTGATCTCGCCGCTGGGATTTAAATTACCCGCCACATTATCGACAGCCTCGACCGGTTCCAATGGTGGATTGATGGATTTGTTTGCGATTATCGTTATTCTATTGGTTACCACCTTGCTCTCACGAGGTGCATCGCAAACCGCACGTGTCGAAAACACATTGGTTGTTTTGAAAGTTATTGCTATTCTGGTCTTTATTTTTGTTGGTGCAACCGCAATTAAAACCAAGAACTATACACCATTTATTCCGAAATATCATGTCAATGCAGATGGTTCTGCCTTTGGTGGTTGGCAGGGTATTTATGCCGGCGTTTCGGAAATCTTCCTGGCATATATCGGATTTGATTCAATTGCTGCCAACTCGGCTGAAGCTAAGAACCCACAGAAAACAATGCCCCGTGGTATTTTAGGCTCACTGTTCATTGCCGTGTTCCTGTTCGTTGCCGTTGCATTAGTACTTGTCGGCATGTTCCGTTACTCTGATTACGCAAATAATGCGGAACCGGTTGGCTGGGCACTGCGTCAAAGCGGTCACGAGATTATCGCAACTGTTGTTCAGGCCGTTGCTGTTGTGGGTATGTTCACTGCCCTGATTGGCATGATGCTTGCAGGTTCACGACTTCTTTATTCATTTGGTCGTGATGGCTTGCTTCCAAAGGCCCTCGGTAAGTTAAGCAATAATTTACCAAACCGTGCTTTAATCGTTCTGACAATTATTGGAATTGCATTGGGTGCTTTCTTTCCATTTACTTTCTTAGCTCAGTTGATTTCAGCCGGAACCTTAATCGCGTTCATGTTCGTATCAATCGGAATCTATGCACTTCGTCCTCGCGAAGGAAAAGACATCCCGGAACCAAGTTTTAAGATGCCGCTTTATCCGGTTCTACCTGCCCTTGGATTTTTAGGCGCTTTGGCCATCTTTTGGGGACTTGACATTCAGGCTAAAACCTATGCACTAGGCTGGTTTATCTTCGGAATGATTATCTACTTTGGTTATGGTATGAAACATTCCACTGCAACTATTGATAAAGAAAACGAAGAAGCAAGAAAAGATTAACCTTATTTTTAAACACAGCATGCGTTACTACAGGAAATCGCTATCATTTCCTGTATACTTAAGATAGACGTGATTAAAAACATTGGCATCTCGCAACTTTTTGCACATTGTGTTTGAATTGTTCGCAATGCCAATGTTTTTTACATATATACTAAGGGGACGTGATTTTCATGAGTAATTTAGAGAAAGCATCTCGCTTGATTGATGAAGAAAACAATTACTATGCCCGCTCTGCAAGAATTAATTATTATAATTTAGTCATTGACCATGCTCACGGTGCAACGCTTGTAGACGTTGATGGCAACAAATACATCGACCTGCTGGCCAGTGCCTCTGCAATTAATGTTGGCCATACAAATGAGCGAGTGGTCAAGGCCATCAGTGACCAAGCCCAAAAACTAATTCATTATACACCGGCATATTTTCACCATGTACCGGGAATTGAATTATCAAAAAGATTAGCCGAAATTGCACCTGGAAATTCACCTAAGATGGTTAGTTTCGGTAACTCCGGTTCGGATGCCAATGATGCCATTATCAAATTTTCCCGTGCTTATACCGGACGACAATATATCGTTTCCTACATGGGATCCTATCATGGATCAACCTATGGCTCACAAACTTTGTCAGGTACCAGTTTAAATATGACGCGAAAGATTGGCCCAATGCTTCCTGGGGTTGTCCATGTTCCGTACCCAGATCTTTATCGCCGTTATAAAGGTGAGAGCGAACACGACGTTGCTATGCGTTACTTTGATTCTTTTAAAGCACCCTTTGAATCTTTTCTTCCTGCGGATGAAACTGCTTGTGTATTAATTGAACCCATTCAGGGTGACGGTGGTATTGTCAAGGCCCCGGAAGAATACATGCAACTGGTTTATAAATTCTGCCACGATAATGGCATTTTATTTGCTATCGATGAAGTCAATCAAGGGCTTGGTCGAACCGGTAAAATGTGGGGCATTCAACAATATAAGAATATTGAACCTGATTTAATGTCTGTTGGAAAATCACTGGCTTCAGGAATGCCTCTCAGTGCCGTTATCGGCAAGAAGGACGTCATGCAGAGCTTGGATGCTCCTGCCCATCTATTTACCACCTCTGGTAATCCCGTATGCTCTGCGGCTTCTTTAGCCACCTTAGACGTCATTAAGGATGATCACCTGGTCGAAAAATCAGCTAAGGACGGCGAATATGCAAAACAACGTTTCCTTGACATGCAAAAACGCCACCCAATGATTGGTGACGTTCGAATGTGGGGGCTTAACGGCGGTATTGAACTTGTCAAAGATCCCGAAACAAAGGAACCAGACAATGACGCAGCCACCAAAGTCATCTACTACGCTTTTGCCCATGGCGTTGTTATTATCACGCTGGCAGGCAATATCTTGAGGTTCCAACCACCTTTGGTCATTCCCCGTGCACAATTGGATCAGGCGCTTCAAGTCCTTGACGATGCATTTACTGCTGTTGAAAGCGGAAATGTCACGGTTCCAAAAAATACAGGTAAAATTGGCTGGTAATTAATGGTCGTTTAAATTTAAAAACATGCCTTCAAATCAATTGACTGATTTGAAAGCATGTTTTTTAGTATTTTCATATAGATTAAACTTTAATTTGATTCCTTAATCCCCTAAGTGTGACATATAATCCTATCGCACACAATACATTAATGACAATATCAATAATTGCGATGATGAGAACCGGCCAATGGTTTGCAAATGAAACAACTACCATGCCAATACTTCCCATAATAGTACCACCCGCACTATAAAGTGATGAAGCCGATCCATTATCGTTTTCTTGTTGTTTTAAGATAAGATAAGTCGCAGGTGGTCTACTGGCCGAGCTGGCTAACGTTGCAGGAAGTTCAGTAATCGCAAACAGATATGGATTATTCAGACCAAATCCCAGAATTAAAATACCACCAATAATCCCAAGGAAAAAGCAGGCATATAAAATAACCATCCGATCAATGTACTTTGATAACCGAATATAAAGTAAAGGCCCTATCAACATCCCAATCGCATTGAAGGCAAAAAAATAGCTAAATGCTTGGCTGCTTAAGCCAAAGTGTACTTGAAAAATATAGGATGAGGATGAAATAAAACTTAACGAAATAATCGAAACAGCTGAGAAGTTAATCAACATTGCCGAAAAAGGAGGGTTTTTCATCAAAGCACCCAGTCGACCCAAGGAATGAAGAACACTGATACTTTCTTTTGACGTATCATGTGTTTCTTGAAAAATAACGGCGCCTAAAACCACTATCAATCCTAATAAGGCTTGGGTAAAGAAAATTCCCCGCCAAGAAATAAACGTTAGGAGCAGCGACCCAAGCACAGGAGCCAATGCCGGAGAAATAACCACCATCGATTGAACAATTGCCAGCGTTGTTTCCTGCTTCCGCCCAGTATAAACATCCTTAATAACGGCTGTGGCAATGGTTGTTGCCACGCCACCTCCAATAGCCTGAAGAACTCGAAATAAAATGATTTCAAACGCTGAAGTTGCAACTCCGCACAAAATACCAGCCAGCATATAAATTGTTAATCCGATAAGCAAAATCGACCGCCGACCATATCGATCACTTAGAGGTCCCCAAATTAAAGTTGCAACACTATAGAAGACAAAAAATAGAATCAAGGTTAGATTCATTGTGATTTCTGAAACATTAAAAAACGTTGTCATTGTCGGTAATGCTGGTAAATATAAATCGGTTGATAGTGGTACAAAAGCACTTAATAAAGCCAGAAAAATAATGAAGCCCACATTACCCATTCGTGGTTGAACTTTTTCAGAACTCATTTGAAACGCCCCCTATGATTGGCTTTTTGCCATTCCATATTAAAAACTGTTTCCCCCGTTGCACCGTCAATTTCCGTAGATGTTTTAATGAACCCCTGATGGATATAAAAATGAAAGGCAGCTTTATTCTTCTCATAGACAGATAAAGATAATTTGGATCGACTCCTTTTTGCCGTGTCTAATAATTGACGGCCAATTCCACGGGACCTAAATCGCTTATCAACAAATAACCCAGCTATATAAGTCCCGGAAATACCTAAAAAGCCGGTAATCGTTTGCCCTTGGGTTGCGATAAACAGCTCCGCTTCACCCAGCTGTTTCTTAACCGCAACATAGTTTGACAGCCAATAATCCTTGTTAATGAATGAATGTGCCTCCAAATTGGCTGTCAGCCAAATCTCAGCAATTTTATCCAGTTCTTTTCCAGTCATTCCGGTTCGATGAATCACCATGATTTAATACTCGCTTCCAGTTAGTCATTATCGTTTATTGTACAACGGAACGAAAGGATTTTGGTTCATAAAGCAATTTATGAAAATTATTCAAAAATAAACCATCTTTATTCGGATTTCGTGTACAATATGACTAAATAGGAACTTTTTAATTGAAAGGATGACTACTTATGCCTATTCATCAAAACTCTGTATATTTAGCTTCCCCGTTCTTCAGCGACGGTCAAAAAGATCGTATCGCAACAGTCGTTTCATTGCTCAAACAAAACTCAACTATTGATTCTGATCGCATTTTTATCCCTCAAGATCACCAATTTGAGCAGGAACCATTTGGAAGTTTTAAATGGCAGGATGCCGTTTTTGCTTCAGATATGCGTCAGGTTCGCAAAGCAGATGTCGTCGTTGCAATTCTTGATTACCAACTTGAAGAAGGATTGACGGAACCGGATTCCGGTACGATATTTGAAATTGGTGCCGCTTACCAGGCAAATGTACCGGTCATCATGGTTCAATTTGGCAATAACGGCCAACTGAATCTTATGCTTGCTCGAAGCTATACCGCTTTCTTTAATGGCAAAGATGATGTTACTGATATCAAAAATTATGATTTCAATAACTTGGAAACCAGATACACAGACAAAAAGGTATTGTAATAGAAGTTTATATCATATACAAAGGGATGGTTTGCGAGTATGGTTCGCAAACCATCCCTTTGTACTAAATACCTCTTAAGCCAAAAAGATCCGACCAGATAACTGAGCAAACTCAGTTATCTAATCGGATCCGGTTTAAGATTATGTGTAGTGTATAAAACACTGATGATACATTATGCTATATCAAAAAATGAAAATTTAAATTAAAATGATTGGTATTTTCAAATTAATTATTATGAATTGAGCTTTCTGAACTTGGAATTGGCTCTTTAGCAAACTTGGAAATTGCCCAGCTGCCAAGAAGACCAATAATCATGAACGGCAAGAAATCAAGTCCAACACTATAGAGTGGAATTGTATTTGAAGCCCATGAATCAATATTTGCAAATAATGACATCTTTGCGAATACGGGTGGCAAATTATGAATCAAATCAAGAATGGCCGGAATCATCGTCAAAGAAATGGTGCTTCTATAAATTAGCTTTCGCCGACCAATAAGTGGACGCATAATTCCTAAGATAATCAAAGCAATGGCCAGTGGATACAAGAAGCTTAGGATTGGTGAGGAATATAGAATGATTTGATCCAAACCAAAGTTTGCAATTGAGAAAGAAACAATTGTCGCAAAAATCAAAAACTTATGATAACCGATTCTTGGAAAACGACGGCCCCAGTCTTGCGAAAGTGACGTAATAAGTCCGATTGACGTTGTTAGGCAGGCCATCAGTGTTAAAGCAGCCAGAATTGATGCACCAGCCATACCCGTATAGTGTTGCATAATCGTTGTAAATGCAGTACCCCCATCGGCACTCAACTTAGTGTATGACAAACTCGAAGCACCCAGTGCAATCAGGAAAATATAGATTAAAGCTTCAAATCCCATTGTTAAGGCACCGATTTTAGCAACTGATTTTGAACGATCATGATTATTATTTTGACCAAATAATTTCAGAGCGGTAACGATAGTAACTCCGAAGCCTAACCCAGCTAATGCATCCATCGTATTGTAACCTTGTAAGAACCCATTAATTAATGATCCGGTACCTTTTCCGGCTGTTGGAAGAAGATTCATGCTGCGCATATCGTTGCCCTTCAAAAAGAATGCAACAAAGAACAAAAATGCTAACAAGAGAACCAGGATAGGATTTAAAATCTTACCAACATTTCTGGTAATTTTATTTTGATTATAGGCGAGTGCTAAGGTAGCACCAAAGAATAACAGTGAGAAGATCAGCAAACTCATTTGCGTCCATGCTTTTGGGATAAACGGCTGAATCCCCATTGAAAATGTAACCGTAGCGGTACGTGGTGAGGCAATAAGCAAGCCCAGTGAAGAATGGGTTAAGATCAGGAATGCCAACGCAAAAATTTTTCCTGCGGGCAAGGCCAAATCGTACATGCTATTACTCTCAGTCATGCTGATTGATAAAATCGATAATAATGGCAAACAAATTGCGGAAACCAAAAAACCAATTGCGGCCGGTAACCAGTTTGTACCAGCCATTTGCCCTAGATGAATCGGAAAAATCAAGTTTCCGGCACCAAAGAACATACCAAACAATAAAGATGCTGTAATAATATATTGCTTACGCGTTAAATTAATTCTTTTATCCATATTGCAATTCCTCCTACTAAAAAATGAAATAATCTAAGTTTAAAAATAAATTCTGACAACAAAAACGTCCTTACCTGTTTTTTACAACAGCTAAGGACGTTTTTCACGTGTTACCACCTTTATTCCTAGTTATTTCGCAATAACTAGCTCGAAAAGTACGGCTCAAGAAAGACCGGTCCGGCTTAAGCGATACTCCATTGCGGTAATGGGCGCATTCCCAGTAACTACTACAATTGAAATCATAGTTACAACTTGTAGACTACTTTCATTTTCAATCTAATTGCCTTATCGCACCATTTCAAGGCTCTCTTCAAATTATCATGAAAACTACTCTTCTACGCATCGTTTTTTTTAATATCTGGTTGTCATTGACTAAGATTCTATTAACTTAACATAAGAATGTCAAGCCTTTTTCTTAAATAATGTGAAAGCCCCTTATTAAGGATCCCCAAAATAGCAAGCTAAACAACTGGTAAATTAACTTTCTTAGGCTGTGGTAAATGGTGAATCGCATGCTTCAATAAAAATGGTGCAATCATCGTAGATAAAATAATAACCAAGATTAAATCAGAATAATAGGTTGATGAAAGCACACCGGATGAAAAACCGATTTGTGCCGTAATTAATCCCATTTCACCCCGGCTAATCATACCGCTACCAATCATATAACTACTGTGAATATCAAACCCATTCAGCAGGGCACCAAGCCCACAGCCGAATAGCTTGCTCAGACATGCAAACACAGTCAGTACGCCGACAAAGCCTATTGAATGCCCGATATGAGCAAATGACATGTTTAACCCGATACAAACAAAAAACATGGGTACAAACAGTGCATATCCAATTGGTTCCATGTGATTTTCAATTAATCTTCGATAAGGCGTATGCGCAACGGCAATTCCCGCAAAAAAAGCTCCTACAGCGCCGCTAAGGCCAACTAAGTCTGCCAACCAGGCCATTCCAAGGCAAATAATCATTGACGTGATGGTGACACTTGATGCCATTAATAATCTTTCACCAATTTGCATTAAATAAGGCACGATCCACTTTACCATCAAATAGGTTATACCAAAGAAACCGATTTGCTCAACAAAAACCAAGATCAGGTTATCTGCGGACTGCCCCGTTCTAACGCCATGCGTTCCCATGATACTAATCATAATCGACAGTAAAATAACACCAATAATGTCATCAGCAACTGCTGCCCCAAGAATGGTTGCCCCTTCTTTTGTGTTCAGTGAATGATAGTCTCTCAGAACCTCAACGGAAATCGATACCGATGTTGCGCTGAAAACCACGCCAATAAAAATTGCCTCCAGTGGTTCAAAAGAAAAGGCCAAGCTAGCCGCTCCAATCATCACCACGGGAAAAATAACGCCAATAATGGCGACAATGACTGCAGGCTGTAAATATTTTCGCAATAATGCCAAGTTACTTTCAAGACCACCGATAAACATTAGAATAATGACCCCAATCCCTGAAAATGTGTTTAATAGCAAATCAAGGTGAATCCAATTCAAAATTGCGGGTCCAACAACGACGCCAACTAATATCTGACCAATAACAGATGGCGTACCCAGTCGATTGGACAAATGTCCTGCCAAAGTTGTCAGAATTAAAAGCAAGCACAATGTCCCGATAAAAGCCATGTCCACACGCCCCCTTTCTCGCAGAAGGATTCAAGAAATATCATGGCTTAATGATTATATGTACAATAAATCCCTTGAAATCATCTGATCTCAAAGGATTTATTTAAAAGTCGTTATTATTTAACCATTTCAATAGCCAGCATATCCCGAGAAGCATTGACAACTCGTTTTTTATGACATTGTCAATTGAACTCAATATAAACTGGATAATTTCCAAAGTCAAACAAAACCGAAGAATCGGAAACTGGTTTGCAAACTGTCATAATACAATTATTGAACGACTTTTACCGCTTTATTTGAATAAACAACATGAGCCCCTTTGCCAAATTCGTGAAGCGTAACATGATCAAATTCACCAACACGTTTATTAAAGGTTAATACAGTACCATGCGTATTGGATTTCCCATCGAGAACCAATTTTCCATTCAAATGAGCCGTGCCGTCAATATGTGCCTTATCACCAGCGTTCAATTGGAGAACACCGTTATTACCTTGCGTGTAATTGCCACTAACCGTAACGTTCTTAGAACTCAATGTAACGGTACCGCAATCAAGCTTAACAGCACCCTTTCCTAAAGCTTGATTATTATCAACAACTAAGGAACCTGCTTTAACAGTGGTTCCACCACTGTAGGAATTATCCCCAAGAACTGTCAACTTTCCGGAACCTTCCTTAATTAATCCACCTTTACCGGAAATGGCATTTTTCCAGGTATCATTCGCATTAAATCCACCTTTTGAAGCGTCCAGATTAACAGTGGTATTGGTTAAAAACTCACCGAATCCATTAGCTGCTTTAAATAAATTCAAACGGCCCCAACCTTCTGGATCATCAAGCATTGGGTAACCGGAAGGCAACCCGGTTGTATAAAGAACTTCTCTTCTTTGTGTATCGGACAAGTATGGGAATCTGGTTTTCAAAAGCACTTCAGCGCCCTTAGGAACAACCATCGGTTTATTTGTGCTGCTAATCGGTTTAAATCCATAAGTAAGTCGATAAGTGTAATCTTTAAGGTTTTTCTCGTAGTTTGCAAAAGTATCCTTCACAGTTGAATCACTGGCTTTGCTCAAATCTTTTTGAGCATCCTGATAAGCTTGATCAATTAACTGTTTGTTTGCAGGGTCATTTAATGTTGAAGCTGTCATGGCCGTGCCTAAAATTCGACCACCCATAACAGCAAACGGCGAGTGTCGTCCAGCGAGAACCCGGTCATAACCGACTTCTGAGGAACGGGTTATCAATTGCTGGAATCGTTGCGGGAAAACATACGCTAAACTCTCCCCAGTCTCAAAAGCAGCTGTTGTATGACCGCTAGGGAAATCATAGTCGTTTTGAGCTGCTGAGGCCATCACATTTGTCAAATAAGGGTTAACCTTGACCTGGCTGCTTAAACGGTATGGACGAACATATTTAATATATGCTTTAGGTGTTCCGGTGCTGGACCAATCGGATGCCTCATTGAGATCAACTAGCTTCACCACTGACCCTAGCTTGGAATTTTCATCCGCCCATTTCATCGAACTGTACGGTGAATTTGCAGGCAATGGAGAGCTTGGAACGGAATTAAAGTCAGTTTGTGCATTTGCGTCCTTAATGAATGCAGTTGCATAAGGCCCGAATCCACTAATTAAATTATATCGAAGATCTCGCCGATCGGTTAAGTACGATCGGTCAATTTCGGTCTGCGTTTCGTGATCGGTAATTTGAATTGATTTATTCAAATTTTCCTGCAATAGACCAGCATTTTTTTTGGTGCCATTCGGAGACCAGTAACTCAAAAATGTATTGTTAAAAATAGAAATCGCTGGATTACTATCCGGCGTAGTATTTGCTTTTACATTTTCCTTATAATGATCAATGAAATAACCGTAGGGTCCCTTCACAGGAGTTAACGCTTGTTTAAGCGACTGGGTTTCCGAACCCTTATTACTTGCAGCGTGAGTTTCTGATTCACCACCCATAAACGCAGCTCCGACGACTGATAAAACAAATGCACATTTTAAAACGTTTTTTAACAATGACTTCGATCTGCTTCCCATCAACAAAACCCTCCAAACAATAATATAATGACTAATAAATGCTTATCAGAATCACAATAATGGTCAAAACAACAAGTGAGATAATCCAGCCAATTTTAGGCGTTTGTCTCATTTCGTTAAGTACCGTCGACATGATTTTCACCGTCCCTCAAAAATTTCCTGATAATCATTCACCCTTCATCTATAAGGGTAAAGGTAGTGTGTAAATCGTCAGCCAATAATATGTAAAAAAAGCGTAAAAAAACAAGAAACCAAATCGGAAACCAACCTGCGAACTATTCGCGAACTGGTTTCTGATTTGGTTTCCGATGTTATTGCCAACTATTTCTCTGGTTGTCTGGCACCCATCACTCCAGAATACAACCTCCGAACCAATTCCGGATTTGCTTTTCCGGGATTCAATTCGACAATTTTACCGCTTGCACTATAGACAATCCATTCTGCCAAATTTACAATATGATCTCCTATCCGTTCAAGGAGACGAATAACCATAAAATAACTTGCACTTGACTGAACTGTTTCAGTATCATTATGAACTGCCTTTGTAATTTCATCCCGAATCAGTAGATATTGCTTGTCAACATCGACATCTTCTTTAGACAAGTTTCTAGCCGCCAGCTCATCATTTTTCGAATAAGCATCAAGCGCCTTTTCCAACATATCACGAACTTGATCTGTCATCTGAGCAATTTCTTTTTCGACACCCGGAATTCGAGCTTGACCTTTCATTCTGATTGTTTCACGGGCAATACTAACGGCATGGTCCCCTACCCGTTCCAAATCCGAACTGGCTTTTAAAATACTGATGATAACTCGAAAATCTGTCGCTACCGGTTGCTGAAGTGCAATCAACTTCAAGGCCTGTTTTTCAAGATCCATTTCTTCGCCATTAGTATTGTTATCAGCATCGATCACTTCTTGAGCAAGTTTTTTATCATGTTCGATAAATGCCTGCGTGGAATTATAAATCTGCTCACTGATATTTAACCCCATTTCAACAAATCGACCATGCAATTTTTTTAGTTCGTCGCCAAATAATGCTCTCATTCTAGCATCCTCCTATCCAAACTTTCCGTTAAGATAATCACTGGTTTCTTCTTTTTCAGGATTCATAAATAATTTTTCGGTTTTATCATATTCAACTAGATTCCCATTTAGCAAAAATGCTGTTCGATCGGAAATTCGCGATGCCTGTTGCATATTATGCGTCACAATAATAACGGTATATTTGTCATGAATATTTAACAGCGTGTCTTCGATTTTTGCACTGGAAATTGGGTCCAGAGCACTGGTTGGTTCATCAAGTAGGATAACTTCAGGTTGAACTGCCAAAACCCGGGCAACACAAATCCGCTGTTGCTGACCACCGGAAAATGAAAGTGCACTATCATACAGATTATCTTTAACCTCATCCCAAATGGCTGCTTGTTTCAAACTGGTTTCTACTCGCTCATCCAAAATACTCTTATCACGAATACCTGCCAAACGTAAGCCGTAAGCAACATTTTCATAGACGTTGAACGGAAACGGATTGGGCTGTTGAAAAACCATTCCAACACGCTTTCTTAATTCAACAACGTCAACCTTTGGTGCGTAAATATCCTTACCTTCCAGCTGAATCGACCCATTAATCGTCACGCCTGGAATCAGGTCATTCATTCGATTAAGGCATCGTAGATAGGTTGATTTCCCACATCCTGACGGGCCAATCAGTGCTGTTATTTCATGTTCTGCAAAATCCAAATTAATACCATGAAGCGCTTCAAATGAGCCATAATACAAATGAACGTCTTCAGAAGTAATCATTTGTTTTGTCGTTGTTTTAATTGTTGTCTTTTCCATATGAGGACGCTCCTTTTTAACCAAAATTCCCTGAAATATAATCCTCGGTTGCTTTTATCTGTGGATTTGTAAAAATTTTCTCTGTCTTATCATATTCAAGCACATGCCCCATATGAAAGAATGCTGTGTAATCAGCGATCCGGGAAGCCTGCTGCATGTTGTGAGTCACAATGATAATGGTGTAACTCTTACGCAACTCCTTGAGAGTTTCCTCAATCTTGGCGGTTGAAATGGGATCAAGGGCACTAGCTGGTTCATCCAGTAACAAAATATCTGGCTTCATTGCAACACAGCGAGCAATGCAGAGTCGCTGTTGTTGACCACCGGATAGTGCCAAAGCACTCTTGTCGAGGTCATCTTTTACTTCATCCCAAAGGGCGGCTGATTTCAAACTATTTTCAACTCGATATGCTAATTCTTGTTTATCTTTAATGCCGTTTCTCTTTAAAGCGAAGGTGATATTTTCCCGAATTGATTTTGCAAATGGATTAGGTCGCTGAAATACCATGCTAATGTGTTTACGGACTTCATAAACGTTAATCTTCTTACTATTAATATCAGTATCCCGATAAATGATTTTACCTTTAACGGTGGCAATCGCATCATTCATCCGATTTAAGCATCGCAGATAAGTCGATTTGCCGGATCCGGAAGCTCCAATCAAAGCTGTAATCCGATATCTGGGAAATTCCAGAGTTGCATCATGCATGGCATGGTTGTCACCGTAAAACACTTGCAAGTTTTCAGTTGTCAACGCCTTTTCGGTTGGAATATTAATAATGTGTTTTTGATCAAATGAATAAGTTTGCATAATTTCCTCCTACTTGGCTGCCGTCATCTTTTTAAACATCCAGTTTCCCAAGTATCGAGCACCTAAATTAAATAGTAAAATCACAACAATCAAAACCGCTGAAGCACCACTTGAAATTTGAAGGGCATCTGGTGTGACACCTTCAGTGTTCACTTTCCAAATATGCACGGCTAATGTTTCCGCAGGACGCATTGGATTTAGAAAACTGGTTGGACTAAACGGATTCCAGTTCGAGTAGCTGACAATCGGTGCGCTTTGACCAGCGGTATAGATTAAGGCGGCAGCTTCACCAAATACTCTTCCGGCACTTAGAATAATGCCAGTCAGAATTCCCGGAAGCGCAGCCGGAAAAACAATACCTGTAATCGTCTTCCATCGTGATAAACCAAGTGACAGCCCAGCCTCACGTTGCAAATCCGGTACGTCTTCCAGAGATTCTTCAATACTCCGCGTTAACAACGGCAAATTAAAGAAGGTTAAGGCAATTGCCCCAGCAAGAATTGAAAAACCAACATTAAATTTAATGACAAATACTAAATAACCAAACAAACCAACAACCACTGATGGTAAAGAACTTAGTACTTCAATTGCGGTCCGAATTAAACTGGTAAACCAGTTATTTGGTGCATACTCGGAAAGATAGATTCCTGAACCGAGTGCAATTGGAAATGAAATGATTAATGTTAAGACCAGCAAGTATAATGAGTTGAAAAGTTGATCACGGATACCACCGCCCGCTTTAAATGATTGGGCTGCAGAAGTTAAAAAATGCATCGAGACATGGGGGATACCTGTTACCAAAATATATCCTAGTAAGAAAACCAAGATGCCAACGACTGCAGTAACGAGTAGGTAGATGACGCCGGTTGCAACATTATTCGCAGCTTTTGAGTTCATTTTTTCAAGCTACCTCGCTTTCCAATGAATCGAACCAATACATTAAAGACCAAAGACATAAGCAACAGGATAAGCGCCAACGACCACAAGGCATTATTAGGTAATGTGCCCATTGTCGTATTCCCAATCCCAGTAGTAAGCTGACTGGTTAGAGTTGATGATGGGGTTAACAGCCCATGTGGCATCAGGGTTGCATTCCCAATAACCATCTGAACAGCCAACGCTTCACCAAAAGCTCTTGCCATCCCAAAAATAATAGCCGTCAAGATTCCAGGCGCTGCTGCTCGTAATACAACTTTATAAATTGTTTGCCATCTGGTAGCACCAAGTGCAAGGGAAGCAGATCGATAATACATTGGAACCGAACGAATACTATCAATTGAAAGCGATGTAATGGTTGGTAATACCATGACAAAGAGGACAATCGTACCAGCAAGAATCCCGAATCCGGTTCCACCAAATGCGTGTCGAATCAAAGGTACAATCACTGATAAACCAATGAATCCATAAACAACGGATGGAATTCCAACCAATAATTCAATAACCGGTTGTAAAAACTTGGTGCCTCTTTTGGGCGAAATTTCAGTCATAAACAGGGCAACACCAAGTGCAAACGGTGTTGCAACCAATGCCGCAAGTACCGTGACGCAGAAAGACGTTACGATCATTGGCAATGCGCCGACTTCCGGCTGACCATGAGAGTCAAGCATCCCCGGATTCCAGTTAGTTCCGGACAAGAATGCCCATAAATTAACATGGTTCTCCGTGAATGTCGCCATACCACGAGTCGTTATAAAGTATAAAATTGAGAGTACTAAGAATCCCACAAACGCAATACAGATATAGCTGATTGTTTTACCGAAGTAATCTTGATGAGTGGCTTTAGATGGATTACGCAATTCCTTCTTGATCCCGTCCATTTTAAGCTTATCCTCGGTTCCAGGCTTAATCCCTTCCATAAATTGATACCTCCTAATTTGAAAACAGTTCTGTCATAAGTCCCTTTAAAGCGGATAGAGGCCAGAGACAACAACACAGGTTTGCCTCCAGCCTCCACGTGATGAATCACTATTTAAGTTAGCTTATTACTATAAAATTAATTTACTTAGTTGTTACTGCGCCGCTGGCATTCTTTTGAACTTTCATGTCATGAATGCTGATGTACCCAAGTTTTTGAACCAGACTATCTTGAACCTTACTTGAATTCATGTAGTTTAAGAATTTCTTGGTTGCAGCATTTGGTTGACCTTTAGTGTACATGTGCTCGTATGACCAAATCTTCCACTTGTTATTTTCAACGTTTTGATCAGTTGGCTTAACGTTGTTAACAGATGGTGCTTCAATTTTACTATTAACATAAGAGAAAGCTAAATAACTAATCGTACCCGGTGTGCTTGAAACAATTTTTTGAACCGTTCCGTTAGAATCCTGTTCCTGAGTCTTGATAGCTTTAGCACCTTCAAGAACGGCGCCTTCAAATGTTGCTCGTGTACCACTTCCGGAAACACGGTTCACAACGTTGATTTTTTCGTTCTTACCACCAACTTGGTTCCAGTTCTTGTACTTTCCAGTGAAGATACCTTTTAATTGGGCCATTGTCAGGTTTTTAACACCAACACCTTTATTAACAACTGGAGTCATACCAACAACCGCAACTTTATGATCAACTAACTTATTGGCCTTAATTCCTGATTGCTGTTCTGCGAAGATATCCGAGTTACCAATTGTAACGGCACCTTCTTGAACTTGACTAAGTCCAGTACCGGAACCCCCACCTTGAACAGAAATGTTAACTTTGCTGTTGTCTTTTTGATAATCACTTGCTGCCTGTTCAACTAATGGTTGAAGTGCAGTTGAACCAACGGCCGTAATTTTAACGTTTGAGCTAGAAGATGATTTCTTTGATGAGCTTGCGCTGTTTGAACCACATCCGGCAAGTAAAACCCCCATGGCAGATAAAGCAACGATTGCTGAAAAAAAGGATCTTTTTTTCATGATATGATTTCCTCCTAATTTGAAACCCGTTTTTTTGGTACTCATTTAAGTACAGCCTTAATATATCAACGTCATGTAAATATCGAGTTTCGTTTATGTAAAAGTATCGTAAATGTCTCCGATTTTAGTCAAAAGTATGGCATAACTTAAGATGTAATCAATTTAACTAAAATGGAGGAAGAACAGATGCCATTGGAAATTCTACTAATCAGCCAAGATTTACAGCTAGCCAACAAGCTCGAAAAAATGTTGAATTCCTTTAATATCAAAATGCGGGTATCTTTTGAACCACTAGAACATCTCCTACAGCAAATTTCCGGTGTCGTCTGGGATTTAAGTAGCATTTCACTTCCAAACAACGCCTCAGAAATTCAGATTATGAGAAGCCAAGTGGCCGGCCCAATTTTACTTTTGGATAAAACCGACGAACCTGTTGAAACAATTTGCCGTTACTTTTTAAGTTATCATTTAGATGATTACATCCAAAAATCTTCTATTAAAGAAGTAGCTGCCAGAATTGTTCAAAAATTATGGGTCTATCAAAATAAGGATCGCTTGCAAATTAACAAACAGGGACAGGCCAACAGTAATCTAACTGCCGGACACTTAAAAATCGATTTGAATAAATTTCAAGTTAACAACGGTCATAATCGGCTGAGCCTAAGCCCCATTGAATATAAATTGCTATTATTCTTTATCAGCCACTCAAATACTGTACTTAGTCGTACTCAAATTGCTTCAGCTGTTTGGGGGAATACCAGTGGTGCAACCTTACGAATTATTGACACCCACATTAGTAATTTAAGAAAAAAGATTGAAAAACAACCTAAAAACCCACAGATGCTAAAAACAATCCGGGGATTTGGTTATCTCTTTAAAGTTGAAAATAAAACCGCTGACGCGAGTCACGTAAAATAATAAATGAGCTGAACCAAGTCTAAGACGTTGCTGTCTCGAACTTGATTCAGCTTATTTTAATTGATACTTGCAATGGAGAAGGACCTAAAGCTTAATCATTCTTCCGATTATAAAAACAATTTCATTTAATGAAACTTGGTCCTTAAAATAGCAGAAAACTTAAGGCGCAGCAAAACATTATCATACCAACGGCAAGCCAAAGGAACCGATTTGTTTTGATGTAAAGACTGAAAAACATCAAGTAACCAAAAAGCCCCAAAAAAGCAATGTTGATAAACAATTCGCCATAAAACAAACTAAGCAAACCCGTTATGATTAAACAAATGCCAACGTTAACACCCATTGAAGCAATCATCCAATCACGAAGATTAAGATCTTTATTTTTTGATGAATTTATGTAGTCGTTTAATTTTAATGATCTCTCCTTTGATGAACAGCTTATTAGTGACCTATTTTTATTAATGATATAGGTAATAATAGCCAGAACAATGAAAAAGAAAAAATGGCAGCTCAAAAAACGAAATCACTTTGAACAATCAGAATACGTCGGAAACACAATAACGATCGCCTCATTTTATGAAAAAGATCTCTATAATCTATAGTTTGCAAATTAAACGTCCGTATTTTTAGTGAGCTCAGATTATATTAAAAATGTCTATCCATATTAGGGAAAACGTCATGAAAATATATAGGATTTTAACTAGACATAATTACATAAATTATCGAATTAATAATTGAATTTATTTTAAATGCTTTTAAAGTTTTCACATATTCATACTGGTATGAAAAAAGACATGAAATCTTTATAGGTAAAGAATCAGCCATTATATTATTTGTCTAAGACTGCTTAATAAAATTAAAAAATAAACATTTTATGCTTAATGTTTCAGAAAAATATATGGTATTTCCTGTCGATAAGTTGTAAAATGTTCAATAATTGATCAAAGTTATTTTCAAAAATTGAAAATAACTCAAGAGAGGAGATTGATTATAATGGACAGTGTCAAAAATGATGTCACAACCTATCCTGCTTACTTAGCTGGAAAGTGGCAAACAAGTGAATCGCGAGAAACCATCGCGATTACCTCGCCTTGGCAACATGACGTGATCGGCAAGGTTCAAGCCGTTACTCAATCAGAAGTCGACCAAAGCATTAAAGCATCAAAAAAAGCGCAACACGCTTGGGCATCCCTTTCCCTCGGTGATCGTGGACAATACCTTAACCAGTGGGCAAATGAGCTCGAAAAAGACAAGGAAGTTATTGCCACTTCAGTGATGACTGAAGTTGGAAAAAACTATGATGATGCTGAAAAGGAGGTCACTCGGACAATCGATTTGATTCGTTACACTGTGCAGGAAGCGTTGCACATGCACGGAGAGAGCGTGCGCGGTGACGGATTTCCGGGTGGATCTAAAGAAAAACTTGGAATCATTGAACGGGTACCGCTTGGCGTTGTTCTCGCAATTTCGCCGTTTAATTATCCTGTCAACCTGGCAGCTTCTAAAATCGCCCCAGCGTTAATGGCAGGAAATGGTGTTATTTTTAAACCTGCAACCCAGGGATCAATTAGCGGCATTAAAATGATTCAAGCGTTGGATCGGACTGGTCTGCCAACTGGATTGCTAAGTTTGATTACCGGTCATGGTTCCGTAATTGGTGATTATTTAACTGAACACCCGGGAATTAATATGATTAGCTTTACTGGTAGTACCCAGACCGGAAAACATCTTTCACAAAAATCCATCATGATCCCACTGGTCCTTGAATTAGGCGGTAAAGATCCGGCTATCGTATGTCATGATGCTAACCTTGATTTAACTGCTAAAAATATTGTCAGTGGTGCCTTTTCATATTCTGGGCAGCGTTGTACCGCCGTTAAACGTGTCCTTGTCGATGACAGCATTGCCGATCAATTGGTCGCAAAATTGAAAACTGCCGTTGAAAAGCTTTCAGTTGGTTCACCAGTTGATGATAATGCCATTGTGCCGTTAATCGATAACAAATCCGCTGATTTTGTCCAAGGTTTAATTGACGATGCCCTTTCCAAGGGTGCAACACTCATAACCGGTAATCATCGCGATAAAAATCTATTAGCCCCCACATTATTGGATAACGTCACAGAAGATATGGATGTTGCATGGATTGAACCATTCGGACCGGTTTTGCCGATTATTCGAGTTCACTCCGTTGCGGAAGCAATTGAAATTGCGAACAAATCCAATTTTGGATTACAAGCGAGCGTCTTCACTCAAGATATCGATAAGGCACTCGAAATTGCCGGTGCCGTCGAGGTTGGAACTGTTCAAGTCAACGGTCGTCCCGAAAGAGGTCCTGACAACTTTCCATTTCTGGGTGTTAAAGCTTCAGGTATGGGTACTCAAGGTGTTCACAACAGTATTTTATCAATGTCCCGTGAAAAATTAACTGTCATGAATTTAAAATAAAGATTTTTAACAAAAGGAGCCAAAGCAAAAACGTATTTTGCCTTGACTCCTTTTCAAGTCCTAAATAAATAATCCGGTATAAGGGACAACAATGCTAATATTATTGTTATAACATTTACCACTTACCTGCCGAGAACCTTTTTAGCGCTTGCGGTGAAAATAGATAAACTGGTATACAAGAATTGCTAGAACGATTAACAAAAATATTAACGATTTGATGCTAACTGCTCTGGTTCCTAATAAAATAAAGGCACCCGTTATTAATATCATCTCAAACATTTCGCCACAAAATAGTAATAGTGTTTTTGTAAATGGGGCATTCATACTTATTCGACCTTTCCATTACAGATTGACACTCGCATCATTTGTAAGACATATGATATGAAGATTTACATAGATTGTTTTTTAATGTAAGCGTTTCACTATAATGATATTGTATCATTCTTTTACTAAATAATTAATGGCTTTACGATCATTTCGACAACAAATCACCTTTGATTAAATTAATCACGAAAAATAGTCATTTAATCACTAGCCATGTTTTCATTTTTAAGGGTTTGCTTTTACAGCTGATTTGTTTTTTTTATCTCATCAAAACACAGTTTTACAAAGTCACTGCCATAAGCTTCTTTCAATCGATATTGCCAATTTTCCGGAACTTCTATTTCGGAAACGATCGGCTGTAACCATTGATTTGTTGGTAATAGTTTAAGTAATTGGTGCTTTGTAAACTGTGAAAATAATAAGTTTTGACCGAAAAGCTGAGCTATCTTTCGCTGAAATTCTGGATGATCCATTCTGATCAACAAATGATTTGCATTATTTCTATCACCCAGCATTAACGTTGCTTTCGGGAAATCTGACACTAAATCAAACCGTTGCAATTTATGAGCTTGCGCAATATCAGGTGTCATTCTAATATACCAAATCAATTGATGACGTTCTAATTCGACTAAAAGCTTTAGTGTACTAAGATCAGTCCCGCTCATTTGAAAAAAAGATGCTTTCATTTCTGTGTGATTTAAATGGGTTTGCAAAAGATTTTTAAGCAGATCAAAATGATGTGGATCCCCCCACAATATTTCCAATTGCTGAGCATGTTTCAACCAAACCGGATGTGTTGCAATTCTAAGCGTTAGCCATTGAGGGCCTCGTTTCGTTGTTTTTCTCAACAGCCAATAGGAACTTGCAGTTGAACGCGCAAAGTTTCGTGCTAATAATTTTATGCCAACCGGCAGCGAATCAATCACTATTTTTTCAAGCCGATTTCGATAATCTGGTGTTGTTGTAAATGAAAAATCAGGAATAGATGGACGTAGCTTAACCATAACCATCCTTCTTTCGTTAACTCGTCAAGTATATTTAAGTACCATTCTAACATATCAACAACGCGAACAAGTAACATCGATAGATGGACATAAAAAAGTTGAGGCAGGTATTCTCTTGTCTCAACTTTCTTCTTATAAATGTTTCATGTGTAACTATTATGATTGAAGCGCCTTAATATTCAAGAAATCCCGAATTCCTTCAGAAGGAATCGACTTGATAGCCGGCCCTCCAATTTGATGTAAGTATATTAAGTTCAAATGACCAGCGTGATTCTTTTTGTCATTTTTAATCTTATCAAAAACAGCATCAGAATCCAACAAGGGTGACGTAATCGGTAGTCCAACAGCTTGCAGCCGATCAATTAGTTTTTGGTTCACGCCGGCTTGGGTTAATCCCTTTTCTTCAAAGATTCGCGTAATTGCAACCATTCCGATACTGACGGCCTCTCCATGTCGAAGATCTCCATCAGCTAATGCTTCAATTGCATGACCAATCGTATGACCAAAGTTAAGAACTTGTCTTAAACCGCCTTCTTTTTCATCTCCCATGACAACATCTGCCTTGTATTGAATGGAGAGACGGCTTAGTTCTTCTGCATTAGCAAGGATATCCTCCGGTGAATTAATATCTTGCACTAAATCCCAGAGCTTACCATCGGTGAGAGCCGCTACCTTGACAATTTCACCATAACCCTCAACCAAATCACGCCGATCCAAAGTATTTAAAGTCTCCGGATCAATGATAACCAAATCAGGTTGGTAAAAGGAACCAATAATGTTCTTCGTCGTATCCAAATCAACCGCTGTCTTGCCGCCAACTGAACTATCGACTTGTGCCAATAAAGAGGTTGGTATTTGAATTAAACTAATCCCGCGCATGTAAGTTGCAGCAAGAAATCCTGCCAAATCGCCGGTTACACCGCCACCAAGGGCAATAACACCATCATCACGAGTAAAGCCATCAGCCGCCATATCTCGCGTTAAATCAGCCAATACGCCAAGCGATTTTGATGCTTCACCAGCTGGAAATTGATAATTATGAACCGTAAAACCAACACTTTCCAGTGCACCGGCAACTCTTTCCTGGTACAAAGGGGCAACATTGCTGTCACTAACCAGTGCAATTTTTCGTTCTGACCAAACACTTGAAACCAATTGACCCGTGCAGTTTAAGATGCCGGTCTCAATTTCAACATTGTATGAGTGATCTGGTAAATTAACTTCGATAATTTTCATAATTCAACCTCACTTTTTTCTTGGACGGGTGTCTTGAGAGCATCACGAATGGCGTAGGCTTTTTGGGTCATTTCAAGGTATTCACCCGGCTTGAGTGCTTGAGCACCATCAGAAAAGGCATGGGCCGGATCATCATGAATTTCCACTACTAAGCCGCTGGCACCAACTGCAACACCTGCAAGTGCTTCTGGGATAACAAATTCGGTATGTCCCGCAGCGTGACTTGGGTCAACAATGACTGGGTAGTGAGTTAACTTCTGAAGAACCGGAACGGCACCAACATCTAATGTATTACGAGTGTATTTATTATCAAAAGTTCGAATCCCCCGTTCGGTAATGATGATGTTATGATTACCACCGGCTGCAATGTATTCGGCTGCATTTAAGATATCATCAATGGTTGCTGACATGCCACGCTTGAGCATAACCGGAATATTGGTCTTACCAACTGCCTTAAGCAACGAGAAGTTTTGCATGTTCCGAGCACCGATTTGGAAAATATCAGTGTATTGCGCAATCATATCAACATGATCCTGATCCATGACTTCCGTTAATACGTCTAAATCATAAGCATCCGCAGCTGCGCGTAAGTATTTCAATCCATCTTCGCCCAATCCCTGGAAAGAGTATGGAGAAGTTCGCGGTTTAAATGCGCCACCACGCAGGACTGTCGCGCCACCCTCCTTTGCAACGGCGGCCATTTTCATCACATGTTCGGCAGATTCAACAGAGCATGGGCCTGCCATCATTGTGAAATGATCGCCGCCAATTTTACTATGCGCAGTCTCAACAATCGTATCTTCCGGATGAAACAAGCGACTACCTTGAACTGCTTTTGGTGGATTATCAATAATTTGTTCTGCAGCGGCGCGTTCATCTGAATTTAATTCATCTTCGGTGACTCCCTCCAGTGCCACTCGATTATGATGAGTGAATGCATCATGAGTACCACCGAATCGTTGCTGAAGCTCATCAATAATATGTTCCTGTCCTGCTTTAATAATAATAATCATGTTAACATCCTCTTTTCATTTTTTTCAAATTATAGAACTGAAATATGCATAAAATAAAACTCCCGCAGTGTCCAAAACACCGCGGGAGTTCTTTCGTGTATTATAAGATTCTTCTCGAATCGGTCCCGCAGTATTTTGATAATTTACTGTGTGACCGGTTTAATCATGCTGAAAAACTATTGGTCGCACAGGATTGCTGACAAGTGCCCGCATCCTGTACGATGTGGACACTACCCGAACCAATAGTAATAAAATCGATTTATTTTGCGATTTATTTTCTCCATGATTAGAAGCTCCTTAAAAAGTTAAATTTTAATTGTTGCTAGCATATAATTTATTTCTTTGCTTGTCAACAGAAAAAAGTAAAATTCGTAAATTACCGCTGATTTTGTCTTTGAATGTTCACAAAAAATAAGCTAAAAAACGAGCTAAATAATTGAAATGACTTATGTATCAGTATTTTCAGTACATAAATAACCAATTGGATTTTAAGAATAAAATAATAAGAAAAAATGATCTTTCGTTTTTTATCCTGTTATATGATGTCCAGTCGGATTATTTAGCGAATTGAAGATTCTAAGCCTCTTGACATTTTATGAGAAGTGCCCTATTCTATTAGCAATAAAATATTCGTCCTAAATAAACCATTGATGTGGAGATCAAGATTGTTGTGCACGTAAAGAGAGTCATCGTTGCTGAAAATATGGCCGAACGCAGACAATTAAATGGACCACAGAGGGTTCTCCTGAAAGTTCAACAAGTATGGAGAAACGTTCAGACATACGTCAGTTGTCGGAAGTGTGTTGGCACTTCGCTAAGTGTGATGAGATTATTGATTGTATAAAGATACAGTTGACTCGTCGAATTTAAGGTGGCACCGCGGAAAATCCGTCCTTACAAGTTAAAGCTTGTTTGGGGCGGATTTTTTGTTTTTAAAATTTATTCACCAGGAGGAATCATTCATGAAATTCTTATCTAAACGATGGCAACTTTCAAATTTTAATTAATTAAAAACTAAAATTTGGAGGCTCATCATAATGACAATCGAACAATTAAAGCAATATGCAGATGCCTATCCGGCAATTCCTATTACACAACAATTTCAGGTTGAATCCTTTGATCCGATCGCTATCACACAAGCATTTGACAATCCAAAACATCCCTGCTTTTTGTTAACAGGAAAGCCAAAGAAAACCGAAGATGGTTATTCGTTTATTGGCTTTAACCCTGTTGAATCATTCACTTACCGAAACGGTATCCTCACAACCACACTGAATGACGGTTCTGTTTCACATGAAACAACCAAGCTTCAACCTTTTATTGAAAACATTTTGCGGACAAATCAAACACCGAAACTTAAAGATCTTCCACCTTTTTTAGGTGGTTTGGCTGGCTATTTCAGCTATGATTACGCAAAATATGCAACCACTGCCAAACTGCCAGCAGTTGCCGATCCAATGAATCTTAACGATGCCGATTTAGTCTTGGTTAATCGGGTTATTGCTTACAATCATGCAACAAAAACCGTAACTTTAAGCCAAATTATCCCTTCAAAATTGTTAATTAAAAAATACAATAGCGTTTGTCTGGAATTAGAAGACTTAAAGCAACAAATATTAACTATCACAAGTGAGCAACCATTGCCATCGTTTTCAATGACACCTTTAAAACTTCAATTTTCATTACAGGAATTCACCGAGAAGGTTGCCGAAACCAAACAACATATTGTTGACGGCGACATTTTTCAATTAATTTTATCTAATCCGCAACACGCCAAAATGACCGGCTCACTATTTTCGGTAACCCCAACTTTATTTAAAGAAAGTCCATCTCCTTATCAATTTTATTTTCGCCATGGTGATTTCGAAACAATTGGTGCTTCGCCGGAAACCTTGATCACCAAACGTGACCGTACACTTTTTACCTACCCGCTTGCGGGAACACGTCGACGTGGCAAAAATCAACAGGAAGATGACCAGTTTGCCTACGAATTACAACACAGCCCTAAGGAATTATCCGAGCATAATATGCTGATTGATCTGGGAAGAAACGATCTTGGAAGTGTGAGCGAATTTGGTTCCGTTAAGGTGACCGCTTATCGACACTTGCTAAAGTTTGCCAACGTCATGCATATGGGATCAGTCGTGGAAAGTACAGCTAAAAAAGACGTTTCTGCGATTGACATTATTAACGCCGTTTTACCTGCCGGAACTTTATCCGGTGCTCCAAAAATCTCAGCAATGCAAATCATCGGAAACTTGGAAAATAGAAAGCGGGGCGTTTATGGCGGATGTATTGGCTACCTGGGTTTCGATGGTGATTTGGATCTATGTATCGGCATTCGTTTAGCTTACCGGAAAAACGACCAACTCGTTGTTCATTCCGGAGCCGGGATTGTTGCGGACAGTATTGCCAAGTACGAATATCAGGAATTTAACAACAAAGCCAGTGCCGTCGTCAATGCATTGAAGGAAACGGCCGCTAAGGGAGGCGTTGAACATGCACTATCTGATTGATAATTATGATAGCTTTACCTATAACCTGTATCAGTTAATTGGTGAAATTTCTAAAGATCCAATTACCGTGATTAAAAATGATGCCATTACCGCAGAACAATTAGCCCTTCTCAATCCTGAAAGTATCATTCTTTCCCCAGGTCCGGGACGCCCGGAAGATGCTGGAAAGATGCCAGACATCCTAAAAACGTTTCTCGGAAAAGTACCCATCCTGGGTGTTTGCCTTGGACATCAGGCAATCGCTGAAGCGTATGGCGCCAAAATTATTCATGCGCCAAAATTGATGCATGGAAAACCTTCTGAAGTAACCATCACCAAAAAAACGGTGCTTTTTAATCATTGCCCAAAAAGATTTGAAGCTGCACGTTATCATTCACTTATTATCGATCCACAAACAATGCCGGATACTTTAACGGTGACTGCCGAAACCGCGGATAAAGAAATTATGGCAGTAGCAGACGATTCTAAAAAAGTTTATGGCGTTCAATTTCACCCTGAGTCAATCATGACAGACCCAAAGGTGGGTGCACAGATTATCAAAAACTTCATAGCCGTTGTTAGTGCACAAAAAAAGATGACTTCTCCAGCCATCTGATCTCTTAATCTAGTTTCAAATTCGACTTAAAAATAAACCCACAGTTTGGACAACGATTTAAACCGTAGTTAATCATCATTGGCCGGTTGCAACGTGGACAACGCCCATGAATCGGTTTACGGATCTTGAGAGGATCGGATTGCTTTTCGGGTTGTTTATCAGCCATGATTGTCATACCTCCAAACGGGAACTCTAATTTTGAACTCGCTCTAAAAACTGTGCCGGCATTGCATCAACCAACCAGATGCCACTTTTCGTCGGGTAAAATAAAACATTATTTTTAGCAGCGTTCTTTGCAGCAACTCGAAACACAACGGGACGTGGATCACGACGCCGACCAACTTGAATTGCCATTTGTTGATTGGCCGATAGATGAACAAAATCACGGTCCATTTTCTTTAAACCTTCAGTTTCAATCAATCTGGCTGCAGAGTGAGTTGTTCCATGATATAGGTATTCAGGTGGCATTTTCGGCGGCGTTAATGGCTTAACAGGGATACTATGTCCATACAAAGCTCGAATAGTATTCCCCTCTATAGCGTAGCGCTGCTTATCACTTTGCTGAATAATTGCCGTAATGATTGATTGACTGATAGGCGTTCCATAATGTTTGTTAAAATGCCTTATTAAAACATTCAAGTTTGTCCGGCCATATTGGTCAAGTTTAATGTCAATTTTTTCCGGATGATGACGCAAAATAAACGACAGCCGCTTACTTAGTCTTGTTAATTGGCGATCCAATGAACCGCACCCTTCTTTCGTTAAACTGAACATTTACTCCCAGTTAACTAAATACACTTATATTATAAAGCCGATTCTAAAAATTGAACAGCTAATGAGGAATGGCTTAAAGGACATCTTTCATTTACGTATTAATGTTAAAATAAGCGATCGAGATATTTACTACCTCAATCGCTCATTTTACTTCTGATCGATCTGGATAAATATTCCTGTGGCTACTTATTGACTATTAACGACAAAAAATGTCAATTGTCTAGAATACAGGCTGAACAAAAAAGATAAGAAAAACCCGCCATTTCTGCCGGGTTACATCATTTACAATTGGAGGGTATATATATTGAGGGGTATGAAGATTGTTGCACCTACATCAGAAACAAACTATCAAAATCAATTTGGGTTGTTAAATTGATTATTTATAGAATACTCATTTCACCTTAAACAAGGCTTAAAAATGATTATTTTAGAAATTTATTGAAATAATTAAAGCTTGGACATCAATTACTATCACCATTCCCCTTTCTAAATGACGACAAAAATAGTAAAGTCTTATTGTAAAGATAACCTAATAAGGAGTCAGAATTTTGAAAAAAATATACTTTGTTCGCCACGGCCAAACACTTTTAAATCAATTTCGCCGAATGCAGGGTTGGGTAGATTCACCTTTAACTGAAAAGGGAGAGAAACAGGCAGCTGATGCCGGAAAAAAGCTGCAGAATATTAAATTTGACCTCGCTGTTAGCTCAGATATGATGAGGGCAATTCATACACTTGATATTGTTTTGAAAAATAATCATTATTCTGAAAATATTCACCGTGAGATAAATAAGGATGTTCGCGAAATTTATTTTGGTTCCTTCGAAGCCATAGACAGTGTGACAACGTGGAATATGATTGGCGGACCACTTGGTCATTTCAAACAGGCCGACTTAATAAAAGAGTACGGCTTACTCAAAGTTCGAGATTTCATGCATGATGCTGATCCATTTCATTATGCTGAAACCTCTGATCAATTGGAAACACGTATCCGAAAAGCAGTTGCAACTATCCAGACGCAATTGAGTGATGATCAAACTGCCATTGTTGTTTCACATGGAACATATTTAAGGAATTTGGCAACCCTTTTCTCTAAAAATCAGGTTGTCCGAGAGCAGCCTAAAAACGGTAGCATCATGACGCTGGATGTCACTAATGATCCCAAGGTGTTGACTTATAACCAGTAGCAGCAAATCTCTGTATAAGCATAACTTTACTCTTGATCATTAATCGAAAAACAAAAACCAAATGATCCCCCTAAACTGGATAAAGCCAGTTTTAGGGGGATCATTTTCCCGTATCAAAAAGATTAATAGGCCAATTTGTTAACGTTATTCCGCTTTGTCTTATCAGTTCCCCAGAAGAAGGTCTTTGCAACACCGGTAATTTTCTTTTTAGGAACAAATCCCCAATACCGGCCATCGTTTGAGACACTACGATGATCGCCCAGTACAAAATAGTTTCCTTTTGGAACTTTTACAGAATTTGGATGTTTTGCCCAACTCTTCGAAAGTGTTTGCAAATCCCAGTTACCAGTTCCGGTTGTTCGTTGATAATTGCTGATAAAACTTTGATTAACCTTTTTACCATTAACGTATAAGTTGCCATTGTTACTAGAAACTGTATCGCCAGGAAGACCAATAACACGCTTAACATAATCTGTGTTTGGTTTTGATGCACTTGGATCCTCACCATGTGCATCAAAAACAATAACACTTAAATGCTTGATTTTGGCATGGCGCCAAACCAATAAACGTTCATTATTAACTAAATTTGGCTCCATTGATGGGCCGTCGACTCTTGCAACCGTGACGACGGTTGCCTTAATAACAAGTGCAAGTGCAAGTCCAATTGCAATCGGAATAACAATTCCCAGCAATCCCTTTAAAAATTTCATCCTTTTACTCCTTCATGGACTTTTAACATAAAAGTCACTGTGTTTATAAATCCGTTATTTTTAAATGAAGCCATTAATGGACACAATCGAATTATATTTTAGCATATTTTACTATCAACACAACATTTTAAGAACATAATTAACATATCCATAATTAGTTGCGCTTAACTTGCTAAACCGCTATCATTATTTGAGACAGCATATGATTTAGAAATGGGTGATTAAATGGCAACAACTCCCAGTTTAGGTAAACGTATCTGGCTGGTATTTATTTTGGGCACCATCAGTGCAACTGGTCCACTTTCCATCGATTTATACTTACCCGCGTTACCCGAAATGACGCGCGATTTACAGACACATGCTTCTTTAATTCAGCTAAGTTTAAGTGCGTGTCTTTTAGGATTAGCAATCGGCCAACTAATCTCAGGCCCACTTAGCGATAAATATGGTCGAAAGGGGCCTTTGATAGTTGGTTTTTTAAGCTTTGGCATGGTCTCCCTTCTTATTGCAAGTAGTCATTCTGTCTACTTACTGATTGGTTTGCGATTTATACAGGGATTAGCAGGCGCTAGCGGTCAAGTGCTATCACGAGCTATTGCTTCAGATTTGTTTTCAGGACCACTACTGACAAAATTTTATTCAATGCTCTCTGCTGTTAATGGTATATTTCCGGTTATTTCCCCAATTATTGGCGGGTACATTATTAAATATGTCGAGTGGCAGGGTGTTTTCATTTTATTAGCGTTAATTGGCTTCATTGTCTCGATCGCGATCTGGATGGGAATCAAAGAAACGTTGCCTTTTGCCTCAAGAATTTCTGGAAGTCCGATTAACTCCATCATTGAAATGTTTAGCCTTTTAAAGAATACTAAATTTGTAAAATTAGTCATTGCCAGCGGCTTAGTTTATGGGGGACTTTTCAGTTATATTTCAGCCTCCTCATTTGTCTTTCAAAACTACTTTCACATGAATGTCGCAAACTTTGGCTTTCTCTATGCAATGAATGGTATCGGTATTGCAATTGGATCGGCAATTCCGGGCCTATTAGCAACTCGTGTTTCGGAATCTCAACAAATCCGTTTCGTTTTAGGATCAACATTTATGACAGCTTTGGCCTTAATCTCAAGTTGGTTCTTACTTAACAATCTATTAACGGTCACAATTTTAGTTCTGTTAATGGTCTTTCAATTTGGTATGTTGTTTACACTGACAACATCTGTCATTATGAATCTTTCGCTTAAAAACAGTGGCGGTATTTCGGCTTTATTAGGCCTCTCCCAAAATGCAATTGGTGGTATTATGTCACCAATTGTTGGTGTTATGGGCAGTCAGACCTACCTACCAATGGCAATTTCCATCGCGGGTTGTATCGGATTAAGCCTCATTCTATTTTTAAAAATCAATTCCTCAAATCAACTCAAACAATAAAAGAACCGGACAAATCACATGAAATGATTTGTCCGGTTCTTTTTAGTTCTTGATTAATATTCCAAATGACATAACGTCTTAAATCAGACACTCTTTTTTAGCTTGGCAATTTTTCCCTGTTGAATATAAACACTTAGTATTGCAATATCAGCTGGGTTAACACCACTAATTCGAGATGCCTGGGCAATTGTTTCCGGATGAATCTTTTGAAGCTTCTGACGTGCCTCTGTGGCAATACCATCAATTGCTTCATAATCAATCCGATTAGGAATTTTCTTTGCTTCCATACGTTTCATTTTTTCGACACTTGACTCTGCCTTAGCAATATAGCCAGCATATTTGGTTTGAATCTCAACCTGTTCAATAACGTGTCGGTCCAAATGGTGTTCAGGATCTGAAATGAACTGTAACAATGTCTGATAGTCAACATATGGCCGTCTAAGAAAGACCGAGGCAATTACGCCATCCTTTAATGGCTTGTCCCCATGCGCTTCAACGAACTTATTAACAGCATCTGATGGCTTGATTCGAATACTGTTTAATCGATCAATTTCAGATTCAATCGCCCTTTTCTTTGAAAGAAATTGCGCATAGCGCTCATCAGAAATTAAGCCAATTTCATGACCCTTTTCTGTTAATCGCATATCAGCATTATCTGTTCGAAGTAATAGTCGATACTCAGCGCGACTTGTCAAGAGACGATATGGTTCTTTAGTTCCCTTAGTCACCAAATCATCGATCATAACGCCGATATAAGCTTCGTTTCTTTTTAAAACAAATGGTCCTTGGCCAAGCGCACGGCGCCCAGCATTGATCCCGGCAATAATTCCCTGACCAGCAGCTTCTTCATAGCCGGAGGTCCCATTTGTCTGACCAGCTGTAAATAGGTTTTTTACAATCTTCGTTTCCAGTGTTGGCTTCAACTGGTAAGGAGCAACAACATCATATTCAATAGCATATCCGGGACGCATCATTTCAGCATTTTCTAATCCCGAAATAGTATGCAGCATCTGCTGTTGTACTTCCTCAGGCATTGACGTAGACAGTCCATCGACATACCATTCTTCAGTTTTGCGACCTTCAGGTTCCAAGAACAATTGGTGTCTGCTCTTATCGGCGAATCGAACAATTTTGTCCTCGATTGATGGGCAATAACGAGGACCCACTCCTTCAATCACACCGGTAAACATCGGTGCACGATCCAAATTTTCCCGAATGATTTTATGAGTTGTTTCGTTTGTATAAGTTAACCAGCAAGAAAGCTGGTCTTTTACAGCCAAATAATCTTTGTCAGATGATTCAAAGCTAAAATGATGCGGCTTCTCATCCCCTGGTTGTTCTTCAGTTTTAGAATAATCAATTGTTGTACCATCAACACGTGGAGGCGTTCCGGTTTTAAATCTTTCCAAGTCAAAACCAAGTTCTTCAAGACTTCCAGACAACTTTTCTGCTGGTTGAGAATTGTTGGGGCCGGAAGCATACATTAACTCACCAATGATAATTTTACCGCGAGCGGCCGTTCCGGCTGCAATCACAACGGATTTTGCAAAGTATTTCGCACCGGTATTGGTTATGACACCCTTACAAACACCATCTTCAACAATCAAAGAATCAACAATTGCTTGTCGAAGCGTTAAATTAGGTTCATTTTCCATTGTGTGCTTCATTTCAGCATGATAGGCATGTTTATCAGCTTGTGCCCGCAATGCTTGAACGGCGGGTCCTTTACCGGTATTTAACATCCTCATCTGTACATAGGTCTTGTCAATGTTACGTCCCATTTCACCGCCAAGCGCATCTACTTCACGCACAACGGTCCCTTTTGCTGGACCGCCAACCGATGGGTTACATGGCATAAAAGCCACCATATCCAAATTAATGGTTAAAACAAGTGTCTTATTACCCATTCGTGCAGCAGCTAAAGCCGCCTCACAACCAGCATGTCCTGCACCAACAACAATGACATCATAATTTTTGCCGCGATATTTCTGCTTCACATCGCTAACTCGTAAACTTTTCAACTGTATTTTCCTCCAAATGTTTCACATGAAACAGATTATTTTCCCAAGCAGAACTGACTGAACAGTTGATCAATCAATTCATCTTGATAACTATCGCCGGTAATTTCACCAAGAAAATCCCAACACCTTGTCATATCAATTTGTACCAAATCAACCGGCATACCCTCATCAAGCCCCTTAAGGACATCTTCGAGTGCGCTTTTAGCTTGATTTAGTAATCCAATATGCCGTGCATTTGTGACAACAACGTCATTTTGACTACTTGCAATACCCTCATTAAAGAACATTGTTGAGATTAATTCCTCTAATCCCTTTAAACCGTCTGCTTTGATGGCAGATGTTGAAATAATATTTTGGGCTTTAGTTAATCGCTTTATTTCACTTAAATTTAGTTTGATGGGTAAATCAGTTTTATTCAAAACAACGATTCGTTTTTTCTTATTAGTTGCTTCAATTAATTGTCGATCTTCTTCGGTTAAGGGTTCACTCGCATTTAAAACCAGTAAAACTAAATCAGCACTATTAATTGCTTTTCTGGAGCGATCAACACCAATTTTTTCAACTTTATCATTGGTATCTCTAATACCCGCCGTATCAATAAGCTTTAAAGGAACCCCAGAAACATTTGCATACTCTTCCAAGACATCTCTGGTCGTTCCGGGTACATCTGTCACGATTGCTTTATCTTCATGCAATAAATGGTTCAAAAGACTGGATTTGCCGACGTTAGGACGTCCAATAATGGATGTCGCCAATCCGTCTCGAAGAATCTTACCTTGCTTGGCAGTCTGTAGTAATTGTACGATTCGTTTATGAACATCAGTTGCTTTTTCACGAAGCAGCTTACTGGTCATCGTTTCAACATCGTCATATTCCGGGTAGTCAATATTAACCTCAACTTGAGCTAATACATCCAAAATATCTTTCCGAAGATGTTTAATTAGATGGGACAAATTACCATCCAATTGACTAATAGCGGCTTTCATCGATCGATCCGTTTTAGCTTCAATCAAATCCATAACGGCTTCAGATTGTGACAAATCAATCCGTCCATTTAGGAATGCACGTTTTGTAAATTCGCCGGGTTCTGCCATTCGAGCACCGTTACTCAAAACCAATTGCAAAATCCGATTAGTTGCAACAATGCCACCATGGCAATTGATTTCAATGATATCTTCTTTTGTGTAGGTATGGGGAGCCCGCATAATCGATAACATGACTTCATCTACTTCTTGATTTGTAGAAGGATCAACAATATGACCGTAATTAATTGTATTACTGGCTACTTTATCAAGGTTCTTGCCTCGATAAACATTTTTTGCGACATCCAATGCTTCTTCACCACTGATTCGAACAATTGAAATTCCGCCCTCACCAGGCGGTGTAGAAATAGCCGCAATCGTGTCAAATTCTGTTGTTGTTAAAACCATACTTCAGTTTCCTCCCACATAAAAATACAATAACGTCACACTATTAAACCACAAAATACATTTAAACGCACAAAAAAAGTGCCCACTCCATGCGTAAAAAGCATGGATAAAGCACTTTGACTACTTTACCTAGTTAAGATAAGAATGATTACCTTCATCATATTTTAAAGTACACGTTTTGTCAATGGAAAATTCGAAACGGTTTCCAATTTATTTTGGAGCCACGACAATGACCCGATGCGGCTCTTTGCCCGTGGAGTAAGTGATAACGTGGTCATTATCTGCAAGTGCATTATGAATCTGTTTGCGTTCAAAAGAAGGCATTGGATTGAGATAAACAGGCTTGCCGTTTGCGATTGCATTGCGTGCAGTCTTATCGGCCAATTGAATCAATGCTTCACTCCTCCGATTTCGATAGTCAGCTGTGTCCAGTTCCACAGTCACATTATTTGCGCCTGATCGATTAACAAAAATTTGAGCCAGGTTTTGAAGCGCATTAATTGTCCGACCATGGCGACCAATTAATCGACTTTCCTGCTCCGTATCAATGTCAATGTAGACTGAATGCTTATTTTTTAAATCAAGTTTTAGGGTAAACGAAAAGCCCATCGCTTCTAAGACATCATTAAGATAGTCTGCCAGATCCTGTGCGATTTTATCTAGATCAAGATCATCCTCTGACCTCGCTTCTTTCACAATTTCTGATGGATTAACGATTCCCTGATTATTAGAAGATTCTGTATGTGGTTGATTATTTAAAGCGGTTTTGATTTGTGTTTGGTTTGTGTTTTCTTTTCTTAATAGTTCAATCTTAGCTTGTTTCCGACCGATGCCAAAGAAACCATTCCTTGGTTGTTGAATCACTTTAACTTCAACTTGGTCCTTATTGAGTGATAATTCAGCTAAGCCTTGCTTCACTGCGTCTTGGATAGTTTTGCCAGAGTAAATTGTCATAATAAACTCCCTTTAATGGATTTAACTGATTTATAATAGCATAAATCATTACATTAATAAATGGTTTAGCAAAAAAAACGCAAACTAAACGCAAACCTTAATTATTTTGTGATATTTGCAATCACCATTTAACATTATTTTGATAAAGCCGATATAATTAACCTTGGTGGCTCTATTATTAATCGAATGAGATCATTAACCATCTAAAATGATCGTCAGGTTCTCGTTTTTAGGAAGTGAGCATATTGGCAAATATAAATCAGTACGATGCCGGTCGGAATATTATCATTGATCGCCAGCATCGCTTAAATAAATTACAGGAAGCGCAGAAGATTACATATGCCAATCTAAGCGCCTACGCGGTTATTATGACAGCGGAACTAGTTATTGGATACTGGAACCATATTACCGTTTTGATTGCTGATGGGTTAAATAACCTGACAGGCGTTTGCGGCGCCGCCATTATCATAACGGGCTTAAAAATTTCAAGGCGGCCTCCAGATTCCAATCATGTGATGGGTCACTGGCAATACGAGAATATTGCTGCCTTTTTATCAGCAACTATTATGTTTGCAATTAGTATTCAGATTCTTGTGGATGGCGTTTTTTCCGTTCGTAGATTTTTTCAGGGGGTTGCCGTTCAGCCAAATTTCTGGTCGCTGGGCGTCAGTTTAGTTTCTGCGGCCACTATTTCTATACTTGCCAAATATAACGCTTTGAAGGGAAACCAGTTAAATAACCAGGCCCTTATTGCCTCTGGACAAGACCTAAAAAGTGATGCATGGACAAGCTTCGGTACTTTTTTATCAATCGGAGGTGCTTACCTTGGAGCTCAGTGGCTGGATGGGGTTGCAACTATTATCGTTGGCTTTTTAATACTTCATGCGTCTATCTTGATTTTTCGAACAACTATTATGAGACTAACAGAGGGTTTTAGTCCTAAAGCCATTGATAACTATTCAAAAACCATTAACGAAATCCCCGGAGTATTGGGTGTTCAAGGAATTGAGCCTCGGTGGCTTGGTGACCAAATTGTCATGAAGGTCGGCGTTTATTTGGCTGATGATACCCGCCTAACAAAGGCATATTCAATTGGTGAAAAAGTAGAACACGCACTTATGAAAAAGTATGATATTTTGGATGCAGATGTAATGGCCTATCCGGTAAGCCTAAAGAACGATCCTAACCACGTTGACTAGCAAGAAACGGTGTTCAATCACTATCCTTAGGTGAGTTTTTATTAGGTCGCCATGTTTTAATCAATTTTCTGTATTATTCAGCATATTCAACTTGTAGGTTCCCGTTTTTTCGAGAACTAAGTCTGACAACTTCTTGTTGTTTATTCTAGATTAATTGCGTATACTAAATGCAAGAATAATCTCAGTACGAATTATTAATTTATGTTATAAAGTATAATTAGCACATTTGAGAGCCCGCTATGATTCAACGGGAAGCAATGGTCAATCATCACAGGCTTCTGGTCTCTGGTGATTTTTTCTTTACGTAGTTTATGCCCGAATAAACCGCTAGCTGGTCTTACACAAGAGGAAAATAACATTTACTAATTTAAGATTTTATCAACAATTAATAATTCGACTAAATCAGGGAGGTCTTTAAATGTCTAGAAAAATTGGAATTATCGGAATGGGTAATGTTGGTGCCGCAGCAGCTCATTATATCGTATCAACCGGCATTGCTGATGACTTAGTATTAATTGATTTACGTGAGGATAAGGTAACCGCTGACGCGTTGGATTTCCGTGACGCATTAGTTAATCTTCCTTGGCACATTAACATCACAACGAATGATTATGCTGCTTTAAAGGATGCTGATGTGATTATTTCAGCTATTGGTAATATCAAGTTACAAGACAACGCTAATGATGACCGATTTGCTGAATTACCATTTACAAGTCAGCAAGTACCATTGGTTGCTAAACAAATTAAAGACTCTGGATTCAACGGTAAAATTGTTGTAATCACCAATCCTGTTGACGTCATTACATCCATCTATCAAGAAGTTACCGGTTTACCCAAAAAACATGTTATTGGAACAGGAACCCTCTTAGACTCAGCTCGTATGAGAGCATCTGTTGCCGACAAATTAGGAATCGATTCTCGTTCTGTTATTGGCTACAATTTAGGTGAACATGGTAATTCACAGTTTACTGCCTGGTCAACTGTCCGTGTACTTGGTAAACCAATTACTGATATCGCAAAAGAAAAAGGATTGGACTTGGATGCGCTTGACCAAGAAGCCCGCACTGGTGGATACACGGTCTTTCATGCCAAAAAATACACGAATTACGGTGTTTCAACAGCTGCTGTTCGACTAGCTTATACGATTATGAGTGATGCTAGGACAGAACTACCTGTCTCAAACTACAGGGAAGAATACGGCACCTATTTATCCTACCCAGCTATTGTTGGTCGTGACGGCATTTTAGAGCAACTTCAATTGAATCTAACTGATGATGAACTAAAGAAGCTCCAAACTTCTGCCAATTATATTAAAACAAAATATGCAGAAAGTCGTCAAAAGTAGTCATCACTATAAAAGTTAACGCAAAACCCCCACTTTGGAAAAATCCAAGGTGGGGGTTTTTATAAACTATTTACGTTTGCTTCGTTTAGCCTTTTTAATTGCTCGTTGAACTGCGCGTTTGTGTTCACGTTCTTCTTTTTGCTTTTGCTCGCGTTCACGCCGAATTTTCCACGGATTTTGAATCACTAATGTTTGACCAACTTGGAAAGCATTAGTGATTACCCAATAAAGAGATAAAGCTGAAGGTAAACTGACAGCCATAATTAAAATGAAGATCGGCATCCCAATAGTCATCATAGTTGTCATAGAATTTGATTCAGGCTGCCCCTTCATCGCCAACCAAGACGAAATGAAAGTAAATAATGCCGCCAAAACCGGTAAAACAAAGATTGGATCAGGATGACCCAGTTGTAACCAGAAAAATGTACCACTTCTCAAAATATCAGTTCGCCAAATTGCTTGATACAAGGCGAACAAAATTGGCATTTGAACAATCATTGGCAAGCATCCGGCAAGTGGATTAATACCTGCCTCCGCATACAACTTCTTTTGTTCAGCCTGTAACTTTTGCATTGTTTCAGCATCTCGTGAAGAATACTTCTTTTGCAATGCCTTAAGTTGTGGTTGGACTTCCTGTGTTTTACGCATGCTACGAGTTTGATAAATCATTAAAGGCAAGATAACAATTCGAACAAGAATTGTAAATATGATAATTCCCATTCCATAGTTATCACTGAAAAACTTAGATAACCAAATGATTGCTCGAGAAAAGTTTAAAACAACCCAGCCATCCCAAATTCCAGTACTGTGTTCAGTAATTGGGCTATTACTACAAGCAGACAAAACAACCGTTAAACTTAGTAGTGATAATAGTACCGATATTTTCTTTATTCTTTTTTTCAATGTTTTTCCCCACCATCATAGTTGGAATCAAGCAGCCTTGCCAGCTTAAAAACGTGAATCAAGCTGGACTTAACATCTCGCATCGACATCTGATCAGTAGATGGACGTGCTATTACAATGAAGTCGACATCTTGACGTAAATCAGGTTTTAACTCAAAAATTGCCTGTCTAATTCGTCTTTTGACCCAATTTCTATGTACTGCATTCCCAATTTTTTTCCCAACAGAAATCCCGACGCGAAAATGTAATTGATCCGGTTTGTCCAACGTATATACAACGAATTGACGATTAGCAACCGAGTTATGAGTTTCAAACACTTTCTGAAACTCAGCCTCTTTTTTTACACGATACGATTTTCGCATGATCCATCTCCACATAATTAAAAATAATGAAAAAGACCACTGAATGGTCAGTGGTCTATGCAGACAATACTTTTCTACCTTTTTGACGTCGGCGTGCTAACACTTTACGACCATTGCTGGTACTCATTCGTTTACGGAAGCCATGAACGCGAGCGCGATGACGCTTCTTTGGTTGATATGTTCTTTTCATTAGAAACCCTCCTTTTATAATTCAAAGAAATTAGCGTTTAAGCATTTAATATCGGATGTTCAAATGCATTTCCCTAACATATTAACATAGTTTGTCTATAAATGAAATACACTTTTTTAATCTCAAAAAAATTTCTAAAAAAGAAAAATTTGTTTCATGCACAAAAACTGTGGATAACTCCCCTGTTTAATATAGTGAACTTTAACGAATTCCACAGGCTTGTCCACAGGGTCACAGCTTGTTTTTAATCTTATCCACAGCCTGTGGATAAGATTAGTCATCTTTTCTAAAAAAGCTGATAATAGCGGCTTTAGTTATCCACATCTGCCTGTTAATTATCTACCCTTTTCTTTAGTTTTTCCACTTATCCACAGGCACGTTATACCTTCTGTCCACGTCTGTGAAACAATTATGCACAGGCTGCTTTTGCCTGTGGAAAACTTTTGTTTGGA
>NZ_CP047122.1:0-42732 GCF_009832765.1 Lentilactobacillus hilgardii
ATGACAAAATCAACAGATTTCAATTACTATGAAGCCGATAACGTATATGGAGCCTTATTCTTCCAGTTTCCTAAGGTATTAATGTATGGCGAGCAATACAGACATTTAAGCAATGACGCTAAATTAGCCTATATGGTCTTAAAAGACCGACTGGAGTATTCATTAAGGAACAACTGGGTTGATGAAGATAATCACATTTACTTTATTTTTACCAACCAAGAATTGGGAAACCTATTTAACTGCTCCGAACACAAAGTCATCAAAATAAAAGCTGAACTTGAATCAATTGGTTTACTCTTCCAAAAACAACTAGGTTTCAACCCGAAAACTAAAAAGAATGAACCGAACCGCCTATACCTGTCCAAGCTTGATGTTCAAGCTACCGACGTCTATTTGCGCGGCGAATATGGTCAAAAAGACGCGCAATCCCTTGGTACAAGCGGAACTGCAAAAAATGCAGTTCCGCATAAGACTGCTGAATCCCTTGGTATAAGCGGAACTGCAAAAAATGCAGTTCCGCATAAGACCGTTGATAAGGACGCACAATCCCTTGGTACAAGCGGAACTGCAAAAAATGCAGTTAATCTAGATCTAGAACGAAGTGATAGAGATAAAGATAGATACTTAATAGATACTCCGGAGTTAGACTTTTCCACAGCTAATTACTCACAAGCTGAAATTGAACAACAAAACCGGGACCTGATTGAAAACGCCTATCACTTTCTCACCCACTCAGAAACTAATGACATTTTCTTAGAACCCGAAGCCGTCCAACTGATCAGTTTCTGGGCCCGAACCCCGCAACAAATGCGGCGGTTTATCAAAATTATTCTCAACGCCAAATACAAAGTTGAGAAGGAGCACCAAGATATCGGCGTCTACATCATCTTAGATGATCCGGAGTTAAAACCCCTAATGACCCAAACCCTCCGTCGCTATTTTAACGTCCTCCGAAGCAACGAGAAACACGTCAAAAACGTGGAGAACTACTTGTACGGCACCATGCAAAACCTATTTGGGATTTGGTGGAATAAACAAGCGGCTAGAGAATATGCGGCCAAACACCCCGAAGAACAGAACACTGACAATGAGCCTTATTGGAATTAAACGCCGTATAAGCTCATTTAAGCCGTTTTAAGTGTTACATGCATAATTATATTAAAATCGCTTTAAAATCGCTTAGAAGCAAAAATAGACACCTTGAGTGGCTGAATTGGCGCTTGGTGGAATAAACAAGCGGCTAGAGAATACGTGGCCAAACACCCTAACGATGAGCGTGCTTAAAACTAAAAAGCTATATAAGGCCATTTAAGCTGTTTTAAACAGATAGAGCATAATTATATTAAACGAGTTTTAAAATGCGCTTACGGGCATTTTAGGAACGTTGTATAAGTGCCATTGCGGAAAGGACAGCAAACTTAAATTCACAACTTTTAAAGAAGCAGGATAATTAAGCTAGCACTCAAAAGCTAGTATAATGTGAGTAGTGAATAAAAGGGGGCGAGAAAATCATGGCAGTTAAGGAAAAGAAACGCGTACAAGTCCAGATTGACAAAGAATTGGCTGATAATACCGAAGCAGTTTTAAGCGAGTTGGGTCTAAACCCAACTACCGCAATTAACATGTTTTATAAGCGGATTGTTGCTGACGCAGCATTACCGTTTAAACCAGCCCTGAGCGAAGCAGAAAAAGCTAATTTAGGCCTTTTAGAGGCTACCAAAGAGAGGCCAGTAACAGAGCTAAAAGACGCTATAGAAGCCGGTGATTTAAATAATTAATAACCAGGGAGGGTGTTTAGTATGAAAGAGACAATCACAATTAATGACTTTTTTGAAATCGCCAAAGAAACGGATTTAAAAGATTTACTTGATAAGTCATTACATGAGCCAGATCCAGAAAAGCGCAAAGTATATGACGCTTTATATACCTACTTTTTAGATAAAAGGCAAGATGAGGTTATTAAGCGAAAGGACTTTGTCCGTTGATAGATAAACCCCAATATATAATTGTTGCTGGTATTAACGGAGCAGGGAAAAGTACGCTATACGATACTTTCCCCATCTTGTTTGACAAAACAAAACGGATTAACGCTGATGAACTTTTAAGACAAATGGGTGGCGATTGGCATAAAGATAGTGACAACTTAAAAGCCATGAAAGAAGGAATCAAACAACTACACTATGCTTTAGATCACCAGCAAAGTATTCACGTAGAAACAACACTGGCAGGTAGAGGCAAAGATCAACTCAATTTGATTGACAAAGCTCACAAAAATGGTTTTGAAGTGACTTTATTATATGTTGCTTTGCGAGATGAAAATTTAGCTATCCAAAGGGTCAACGAACGGGTACAAAAAGGTGGCCACGGTGTCCCAGTAGCAACGATCAAGAAACGTTATCAGCAATCCAAACATAATTTGCCATTAGTGGCCTTTAAATCTGATAAGGTCATGATCTATGATAATAGCGAAAAGTTTACCTCTGTTTATGCAAGAGAGAAGGGACAAGTTTTTAAGAACGATTTGAGGCATTTTCCTTGGATAAACCAAAATATTACTTATCCAGAAAAGGTGCAAAAGCAGTTACAAAATTTTGCAGATCAAAACCCAGAAGTAAAGCCTAAAAATGATCCAGAAAATAAAAACGATCGGCCTAGTTATTAGGTTGATCGTTTTTGAATTTATCCGGTTTATGGGCGTTAACATAGTCAGCAAATATTTTTAAAAGCTCTTCGGTTTGTTCAACCGAGAGATTATCAGCTTGAAAGTATTTTTCGAGCAAAGCCCCCCTTTTGAATTAATCGGCGAGAACGGGCTTTGCGGGCTTGTCGACTTTCATAGTATTTAGATTGCCGTAATTTAAAATCTTCTCGCTCAATTTTTTGCTTTAAACGCGCTTGTTGTTCAACCAGTTTCTCATATTGATTAGCCATAACACAACCCCATTATTTATAACCGATTATGTGCTTGATTTTCCTTTAAAAACTCGGATACTTTTTTGGATAAGGACTTGATATTGTCATTAGATAAATTAGCATAATTTAAATTTGCTTGACTGATGATTTGTTTACCTAGCCGTTGTTCAATCTTATTTTTTTCATCCTTAATCTTTTGATTAAGCTGTTTTAATTTAGCTTCTTGTTTTTCTAAGTTACTTTGAGACATAACAATCCCTCCAATCGTATTAAAAATAATCACCGATACTATATCACACAGAGAACGTTAAGTCAAAGTATAAAAGTTGAAATAGCGAAGCGGAAGGCATACACTAAAAGTAAATTCAGGAGAATCAGCAGACCGAGTGAAACGAGGTCAATGCGCACTTACACGTCATCTTTGATGACGTTGTGCTAAACCCATTAAAACCTGTATTAGAAGTCGCTGATGGCGACAACAAAGTCAAACCCATAAACCCAAAGAAAGGTGGTGACCGACATGGCAATTTTTCACATGAGTTTTAGTAATATTAGTGCTGGTAAAGGACGAAGTGCGATTGCCAGTGCCGCTTATCGAAGTGGTGAAAAGCTATTTGATGATAAGGAAGGCCGCCACTATTTTTATGCCCGCTCGGTTATGCCAGAAAGCTTTATTTTAACTCCCGAAAATGCGCCTGAATGGGCCAGTGATCGAGAGCAGTTGTGGAATGAAGTTGAAAAGAAAGATCGTAAATCAAACTCACGGTATGCAAAAGAGTTTAACGTGGCTTTACCGGTAGAATTAAGTGAATCAGAACAGAAAGAATTACTGACAAAATATGTGCAAGAAAATTTTGTTGATGAGGGCATGGTAGCCGACGTGGCAATTCATCGCGACCACCCAGATAATCCGCACGCTCATGTGATGTTAACTAATCGCCCATTTAACCCCGATGGTACTTGGGGACAGAAAACAAAAACCGAATACATTTTAGATAGTCATGGTAATAAAACTAAGACCCCTGCAGGGAATGTGAGAAACCGAAAAATTTGGTTGGTTGATTGGGATAAAAAAGAAAAAATAACTGAATGGCGGCACAATTGGGCGGTTAGTGTAAATCAAGTTTTAGAGCAAAAAAATATTCCCGATCGGATCAGCGAAAAATCATTTATCGAGGAGGGAATAGATGATACCCCAATGCAACATGAGGGAATCAATAGTAAGCGGCATGAAAGAAAAGAATTTAACCAACAAGTTAAGGACTATCGCAAGGCCAAAGCCAGTTATAAAAACAACCAAGAAAAAGTAATCAATAGAGGTCATTTAGATAGCCTAAGTAAACACTTCTCGTTTAATGAAAAACGGGTAGTTAAAGAGTTAAGCCATGAACTGAAAACTTATATCAGTTTGGAGAACTTAGATGATAAACGGCGCATGCTATTTAATTGGAAAAACAGCACCTTAATTAAACATGCAGTTGGTGAAGATGTGACTAAACAATTATTGACAATTAACCAACAAGAAAGCTCACTCAAAAAAGCAGATGAACTCTTAAATAAAGTAGTTGATCGCACGACTAAAAAACTTTATCCAGAGCTTAATTTTGAACAGACCACGCAAGCTGAAAGACGAGAATTAATTAAGGAAACCGATAGCGAACAAAAAGTTTTCAAGGGTAGTGAATTAAACGAACGTTTAATGAACATTCGTGATGATTTGTTGACCCAACAATTATTGACCTTTACCAAACGGCCATACGTCGGCTGGAAGTTATTAATGCAACAAGAAAAGGAAGTCAAAATCGAACTGAAATATACGCTGATGATTCATGATGATAGCTTAGAAAGTCTAGAACACGTTGATCAAGGTCTACTAGAAAAGTATTCACCAACCGAACAGCAAAAGATTACTCGCGCAGTCAAAGACCTACGGGCAATCATGGCCGTTAAGCAAGTTATTCAAACCCAATACCAGGAAGTTTTAAGAAGAGGCTTTCCTAACGGTAATTTTAATGAATTACCAATGATTAAACAGGAACAAGCCTATACAGCCGTGATGTACTATGATCCTGTTTTAAAGCCATGTCAGGCTGAAACAATTGAACAGTGGCAAGCAAATCCACCACAGGTGTTCAGTCCCCAAGAACATCAACAAGGACTAGCTTATTTATCGGGACAGCTTAGCTTAGATCAGTTAGAAAATCATCACTTACAACGGGTTTTAAAGCATGATGGCACTAAACAACTCTTTTTTGGCGAATGCAAAGCCGATCCGACGATTAAGAACAGTCAGATCGAGAAAATCCAAAAGCAGTTAAAAGGGCAACAAGCTAAGGACGATCAATACCGAAAATCCCAGCTAGCACATTATCAACCATTGAACTACAAGCCAGTTAGTCCAGACTATTACTTAAAGACGGCCTTTAGTGACGCGATCATGACTGTTCTATATGCTCGTGATGAAGATTACCAACGACAAAGACAGGCGCAAGGTTTAAAGGAGACTGAGTGGGAAATGACGAAAAAGCAACGGCAACACCAAACTCGAAACCGGCATGAAGATGGGGGCATGCACTTCTAATCACAAAATTAGCGACTGGTTAATTGGTATGAATGGTAGCCCATAATGTATTTTATATTGATAAAAATTTGGTACGTAGAGCGTGCTCGATTAGTTACCTATAGCTGCCAGCCTTGTATATGGTCTATCAAAGGGACCAGGCAATCAAAAACTTTAAGCCGGAACCTTATTTTGAGCTAAATGCGGAAATTTTAGCTAATCAGCAAAAATTTGTCGCAAAATTAGACCCCTATCAGCGATTTAAAGACGAAACAGGGCTAATGACATTCATGCAGGCTAAACACGTTCAGAAAGGCTCACAGGCCGGTTTAATCAAGGACGTCCAAAAGCAAGGCAAAAAACGAGCTAGTCCCCAACTATTCTCGCTATCTAGTCTCCAAAGTGCCATGAATAAACGTTATCACGCCAGCGCCAGCCAAACCTTAGCGGCTATTCAAAGCTTATACGAAGACAAACTACTCAGTTATCCCCGCACCGATTGTACTTATATCACTGATGAAGAATTTGAGTATTTAGTGGCTAATCTGACGAAGTATCTGGGTGTGGTCTCTAAGCCAGTCGCTTTAACCAATACCACCCCAAATAAGCGCTATGTTAATGGAAAAAAGGTTGAAGAACACTACGCCATTATCATGACTAAAGTCGTGCCGACGAAAGAGAAACTAGCTAGCTTGCCTAAATTACAGCAACAAGTCTACGACCTGGTTTTAGGAACCCGTCTAGTATCTTTTAAGAACTATCTTCAGGAAGGCCAATACAACCATTTGAAGACTGCTGTTAAGGGCGCGTTCACAGTTTTTCCAAAGTCGCCGACATTTGTCTAGCCAACTCCATGAACGTTCAATGATCCATCGTTGCGGTAACACCGTGAACGTATGCAACTCGTTGCGTTTAGCTACCGTCGTCTTAGCATTCAAAATGAGCTTCACCTGATCCGCAAAGTCATTGCCAGTGTAGCCACCATCAACCATGACATGCTGAACCAGCTCTAAATTTTGGCTAGCCAAACTAATAAACATAGCCAATGCACCTGAACGATCTGATACATTAGCTCGTGTCACGAGAACGGCTTGTGGTAAACCATTAATATCAACCGCCATATGACGCTTAATCCCTGAAATCTTTTTGCCGCCATCGTAGCCACTATTTTTCGTTAAATCAGTGGTTTTAACACTTTGAGCATCAACAATCACAAACGACGTTCGGGCCGATCGGCCCTGTGCAAAGCGATAGTAAGCAACAGTTTTTTTAAAAGACTTTCTAATAGTGAATCGGCTGTCGGGTCTGGTTTATCTCGCCACATATCGTAATAGTGGTAGACAGTGTGCCATTCCGGGAAATCGTGCGGTAATTCACGCCATTGACACCCTGTAGTAAGCGAGTAAAGGATGGCATTGAATACGTCACAAAGATCATAACGACGCGGTCTTGTATGCTTGCGGAAGTTTTCTAAATCAGGTTGTATTAACGCAAATTGCGCTCGAGAAATATTGCTTGGATAATCTGGCATGACAAACTCCTCAGTCGGTTTTCCACAATTCTACCAGATTCAGCAGATACTAGACAGGTTCTAAGAGGCATTTCACCATACTAACAAGAAAACCAAAAATTCCCAGATCATTAATTTAACATATCGTATCAAACCACGTCTGGAATATTATCTAGGCGTTTTTTTAATGTCATGGTATTTTCTGGCATAAAGGTTGCATTATTGTGACTACGGTTGTAAACTAATAAGTGTTAAGAGGCTACAAACGTAAACTTAGAATTCAATTAATGGAGGAAGCCAATTGAAGGATGCAAAGAATGTAACCATCACCGATTCTGAATGGATGGTTATGAGAGCAATTTGGACAATGGGACATGCGACTAGTCGTGAACTAATCGATGCTATGAACGAATTAGAAGGCTGGTCAGCTTCAACAACCAAAACGCTACTTCACAGGTTGATTCAAAAACAGGCGGTTTCGCAGCATGGCGGCAGTCGACCATTCACGTATAAGCCGGTTGTTGGCGAGAAGGAATCAATGGCGGCAGCGGCAGATGATTTGTTTGACCATATGTGTGCGATGCGGGCTGGTTCAACAATTGCCGGCGTTATTCAGTCAAGGGAACTCTCACGGGCGGATATTGCGAACTTACAAGCGATTCTAGCTGAAAAGGCCAAAACAGCGCCCGAGGAAGTTCAGTGTAACTGCTTGCCAGGTGATCAAACGTGTTAAGACTGTGGTGTTCTGTTTACTTTTAGGATTGCTGCACAAAAATCCAGAATCTGGGATTTCTGATGGCGGAAACTTATGAATTTTTGTCGTAATTCTCATTCATATAGTGGCATGGTGCTCCGCAAAGCAGAAGCCTAAATATAAAAACCTGGTGGAAAAATCCCGAGCCCGGGGATTTCCACACAAGGAACTTATATTCCGGCTTCTAACCGCTTTGCTACGCACACTTATTTTTAGGGGGTCGATAATCATGGCAAATAAAGAGGACCATATGAACATGAAAAACATGAGTGCTAAGAATATGGAAAATAATGAATCAAATATGAGTCATATGGATCACGATATGACCGAAACGGATCATAATCAAATGAACATGGACCACGATATGGCTGAAATGGATCACAGCCAAATGAACATGAATCACGGTGATATGGATATGGCTGGGACTGACATGATGATGCACGGTGGCTCAATGATGCATATGGGGAATTTGAAAGTTAAATTTTGGGTCTCCGTTGTCTTAGCGATTCCAGTTTTACTGTTAGCACCAATCATGGGTTTAAACGTTTCCATCCTTAGTTTCAGTTCACCGCTAATTGTTGGCATTATCATCGTTTTGTTTGATACAGCACTTTACTTTTATGGCGGAATGCCATTTTTAAAGGGGGCTAAAGCGGAAATTCAGGATAAATCTCCTGAAATGATGACGCTAGTAACCCTTGGAATTTCCGTTTCGTATTTCTACAGTTTGTACGCATTTATTGCCAACAACTTCTTGAACCCGGCAAATCATGTAATGGATTTTTCGTTCGAACTTGCAACCCTGATTTTAATTATGCTTCTAGGACACTGGATTGAAATGAATGCATTGATGGGGGCTGGGGATGCCTTACAAAAGATGGCGGCCCTGTTGCCTAAGACGGCCCATCTAGTTACAGATAATGGTGAAACAAAAGAAGTGCCAGTATCTGATTTAAAAGTTGGTCAAGCTTTCCAAGTGCGTTCAGGTGAGAGTATTCCAGCCGATGGTGTTATTACGGCTGGGGAGTCGACCGTGAATGAAGCACTGGTAACCGGTGAATCTGCTGCCGTTACCAAGAACGTTGGCGATAAGGTCATTGGTGGTGCAACCAACAATAACGGGACGCTAACGGTTAAAATTAGTGGTACTGGTGACTCCGGCTATCTTTCTCAAGTAATGAAAATGGTTCAAAATGCCCAGCAAGCTAAATCTAAAGCAGAAGATAAAGCTGATTTAGTTGCCAAGTATCTATTTTACGCGGCATTTGGTGTTGGGATTATTGCTTTCTTTGCCTGGTTACCCCAGGGATTGGCGACTGCAATGACGATCATGGTGACCGTCTTCGTGATTGCTTGCCCGCATGCATTAGGATTAGCGATTCCATTAGTGGTTTCTCGTTCTACTACGATTGGCGCTCAAAATGGGCTATTAGTTCGAAATCGCCAAGCCATTGAAGCAAGTCAACATGTTAGCCACGTTCTCTTGGATAAAACTGGCACGTTAACAGAAGGTAAATTTACGGTGAATGCATTGATTCCAAATGATGGGATTGACGAAACAACGTTATTAAGCCGACTGGCCGCCCTTGAAAATAATTCGACTCATCCGCTGGCCCAAGCAATCATTACTGAAGCCCAAGCGAAGGACATTGAAGTCGTTGCGGCTGAAAAGTCTCAAAATATTCCGGGCGTTGGTATTTCCGGTAATGTTGATGGCACTGACTATACGATTGTTAATGGTAACTATTTAACGAAGCAAGGGATCAGGTTTGACGAGGCCGCTGCTGATAAATGGGCTGCTAAGGGTAATTCCGTCAGCTTCCTATTGCAGGGCACCCAAGTTCAAGGAATGGTTGCTGAAGGCGACACCATCAAAGCGGGTGCTAAGGAATTAATTAGTGGTCTTCAGAGGCGAGGAATTACCCCCGTAATGCTCACTGGCGATAATCCAAAAGCCGCGGAACACGTTGCTAACTTACTAGGATTGACTGAATTCCATGCAGGCCTATTACCAGATGATAAACAAAAGATTATTGCTGATTATCAAGCAAAGGGCAATCACGTCATCATGGTTGGTGACGGCGTAAATGACGCACCAAGTCTTGCCGCGGCCGATATTGGAATTGCAATTGGTGCCGGAACCGATGTTGCCATTGATTCCGCTGATGTTGTGTTGGTTAAATCAGAACCCAGCGATATTTTACATTTTCTTGATTTGGCTAAAATCACAAATCGGAAAATGGTTCAAAATCTCTGGTGGGGAGCAGGCTACAATATTGTCGCAATTCCACTCGCTGCCGGTGTGTTGTCATTTATTGGAATCATTCTAGACCCAGCCGTTGGTGCTGTGGTCATGGCGATGTCGACAATTATCGTGGCAATTAATGCGATGGGATTGACTGGTGAAAAGATTAAAAACGTGTAATTAAGTGATGACAAAAAGAGGAGAAAGATCAGCTGGTAGTCTGGTCTTTCTCCTCTTTTTGATCATCATGTTAATTACTTATCTGGTTGCTCAGTTAATTTCGCCAATTTTTGATGCAGCCTAATGTCATATTGCCTGGTAATTGGCATTAACACCGCGACCACCCCGCAAATGGCAGCACCGATTCCTGCAATCACAAATAGGCGTTCAATGCCAATCACATCAGCTAGGGGACCGGCAAAAATTAAGCCAATTGGTTCACCTAGATTCAACAAAGAATTCAAAACGCCTAGAATCTGCCCTAACTCTTCTGCTGGATAACTTTGTTGAATCATTGCCATTAAAAGCGTTGTAAAAAATGGAGTCGCAATTCCTTCAATGATGTTTAAAGCTGCGAACCATAAAAATCCGGTTTGGTTACCTGGCAAAATGCCGCTAATACCGGTTGGAATGCCAACCAGGAAAAACGCGATGATTACGGGCTTCATCCGGTCCTGCCACTTACCAAAGAGGCCAATGATAGTGCCGCCGATTAGCATGCCAGTTGAATAAATGGCTTCAATTAAGCCAGCCTGACTAACGGTTCCCTGAAAGTATTTCATGGTCATGAGTGGATACATGCTGGCAGCAGGCATGTAGGTTAGTGTGAAGACGGCGCCGATCAACAACTGCGACAAATCGAACAAACCGCTCAACAGGTCAATCAACAATTTCAGACGACCTTAAACAACTTAGACAGCAGCAACGCCAGCTCGCAAGCCCAATTAAAACAGACCTTACAAAGCGCCTACGCAACGTTTCAAAAGCAGACCAACCTGATCAGTCAGGAAAATCTAACCGCACTCAAACGGATTCAAACCGAGCAAGGCCAAAACAACCAGCGCCTCAGCCAACTCAGCGACCAAGTGAACCAGGCTATCCAAGAGACGCTGGCCCAAGTCGCTAATCAAGTGGAGCAGCAGTTACAAACCACGAAAAAGCGGTTCTCGTGGTATGAAATTAAGAATTATTTGCTAGCAGTAATCCCAACCGGGATTTTAACGGGACTCGTTTTTGGGTTGTTAACTCATTTTTTAGGTCGATAAAAGGCGTCTCCTTGGGGGTGAGCAGCTAGGTACTGATCAAAGTTATCCCGAGTGCGTGAATCAAGATCTTTAACTGAGTTAGTCGTAATCGTCTTGACGGTCTTTAATTGTCGTGCGACTTGGCGATCAGCAGCCTCGGTTAACTTGTGAATCCCGGTAATGATCACTAAAACCGGTTTAGGTTGACCAGTCACCTCTACCCAAGCTAATTGACCAATCGCAAGATTCTTTTTCCCCATGGTTTTGTGATGGCGAACCCGCCATTGATAACTTTTAAGACTAAAATAGTGATTCTTATTCACATGATGGCCGTTAATAACGGTTTCGATATGATGAGTTGATGCCATAAAATTCCTCCATTCTGTTAATAACCAACTTAGAGTTAATCAGCTAAGACCTCCTAAAAAACTACGTAAAATATTTTTTGCTTTTTTATTTACCAAGATAAACTTAAGGAGGTAACTTCAATTAAGCTACTTTGCCGAAAATATTGTTAACGGATAAAGTCTCTTCTCAACGGAAGAGATTTTATTGATTAACCAAGCCGCTTATAATATACATCGTACACCTAAGTGTACAAAATTTATCTCGGTAAAATATGCGTAATTGGCCTGACCATCACCCTATGAGCGGGCCCTTTGCGTCTGTTGATAGCACGATGTTTAACTAGGCCCTACCCTATTGTAACTAATGCGAACGGAGAGTATTGTTAGTTACATATAAGTGACCCGTAATCATTCTCAGATTGGTTTCGGTAAATAATCATTGGGATTTGCACATGACTTTGGCTTCTTAAGGTTCTAAGGATCTTATCGCTATTGAAATCTGATTAGTTCCATTTCTGGTTAACATGCATATATAATAGGGAGAAACTCATTTAGAAAGATTAATGAACCATCAATACATTTTCTAACGAGTTGACCAGTAGCACCAATTATTGATTGTCTTCAGCATTTGTTTCATAGCCTTTCAGGCATCGGAAATGGCGTCACTGAAAAACCGCTCTGTCTCCAAAGGAGTATGGGTGTTCATGAATCTTTGGATTTATGTTGAGATCTGGTTACTGAACAGCGTTAAAAAAGTTGTTGCTGTTTTGAATACTAAGATACATCTGATCATAAGGACAAAAAAAGTATGTAGAAAATTTGTAAAAGTAAGAATTGTACAGGCACAAGAATGACTATACAAACCTTTCCCTAGTTACGTCAAAGTATTTTACACAAACTGATACTATAAAATCAGGAAAAAGGAGAGCGCCTAATGGGCTTAGTTTTTCGCCGCACCATCAGCGATAAAATTTTTATTACTGCTTTAATTTGCGCGGGATTGAGTTTTTTGATTGGGACGCCACGGTTTACCGATATTAACTGGAACACGATTGGAACGCTCTTATCGCTTATGATCGGGGTTCAGTTATTACGAACCATGCATATTTTGGATGCATTAAGTAACTGGCTTTTAGTCAAATCACAACATACTCAACAGATGACGCAATTTTTTATCTTATTGGCATTCGGTGGATCAATGATTTTAACCAATGACATTGCTATCCTAACTTTAGTTCCCACCTTTATGACAGTAAATCGGCATCAGAAGGGAGCAATTGCTTACCCATTAACCTTAATCGTGATGGCGGCCAATCTTGGAAGTTCATTTACACCCATTGGAAATCCTCAAAACTTGTTTCTCGTGACATCTTATCACGTCAATATTTTGATGTTTTTCAAATTATCGACTCCACTGATGATTGCTAGCCTGATTCTTCTGGTAACGTTAAGCCTGTGGGTACCACGAAAATCTCTAACGATGGTCCCCGCGAAATCAACTACCATTCATGTTAGGCAAATTGGTATTGCAACTGCTCTGATTGCATTTATTATGCTTGGAATTTTTAATTTGATACCGATTTCATTAGTGATTATTGTTACTATTGTTGTTGGTTTGACAATTGATTCGCAGGTCTTTCAACATGTTGATTACGCTCTACTCTTAACATTCGTCTGCTTTTTTCTTTTTGTTAGTGCTATTAGTCACAACTTCTACATTACTCACTGGTTAAATCAGTTAATTCAAACACCGCAGAGCGTTTATGTTGCTAGCTTAATGACTAGCCAAGTGATTAGTAACGTTCCAGCCGCTATCTTACTGGCCAATTTTACAAAGTACTTACCGGCCTTGTTCCTAGGTGTTAATATCGGCGGATTGGGATCAATTGTGGCCTCCCTTGCAAACTTACTTGCAGTAAAACAATTATTGCTGTTTAGCAAACAACAGTCATTGGGGCATTTTCTTAAAGTATTCACTTTGTTAAATCTGATTGGTTTATTAATCTTAGGTATTTTTGGATGGCTTTACTTGTTAATGTGAGCACAGTAGCTACCATAAACCATTTAAAGTTTCTTGAACCCAGATTGCATAATTAAAGTTACCACCCGTAAAAATTAAAAAAGCCTGCCCATGATTTCATACTACCTTCATTGTGTACAATCTATATCATGAGGACTAATTTTAGAGTACGATAAAGTTGATTAACAATTTCGATAAAGGCGATGATGGGATGAAAAGCACGACGAAATGGGTAACACGGTGGCCCGAACGAATTAGTTACGGCTTAAGTGACGCCGCCGATAATTTAGTCTTTCAAATGATGACGACCTATTTGCTATTCTTTTACACGGATGTTTATGGACTGACACCAAGCGCGGTGGCCATTTTATTTGTCGTGGCGCGGGTAGCTGACGTTGTTGAAAGTTTTGTCATCGGGATCATGATTGATCACACACATTCACGGTTTGGCAAGAGCCGACCGTTCTTCCTCTGGTATTCGTTACCTTACGTTATTTTTGCGGTTCTCACCTTTGTGACGCCTAACTTTTCGTATAATGGTAAATTAATCTGGGCATATGTGACGTATTTAGGCCTTGGATTTCTGTATACGGCTGTTAATCTGCCAATCACGTCAATCTTACCAACGATGTCGCAGAATACTCGTGAGTTGACGTTGTTGGGTGTCATTCGTCAATTCTTTGGCAGTTCGGTTCAAATTGTGGTGGCGGTATTCACATTACCCTTGGTTGCGTTCTTCGGCCACGGTAATCAGCAAAAAGGGTTCTTGGGCACAATCATCGTGTTTAGCCTGATTTCATTTCTTTTGATTATCAACACGTTTGTCCATGTTCGCGAACGGTTCGCGAATCCTGAAATTGCCCATCAACCGTTAACAACTGTCCTAAAAATGTTGAAACATAATCAGCCATGGATCGTTATGTCAATCGTGATTCTCATGTACTGGCTGGTGACGGCAATTAAGAATCAGACAACCATTTACTATTTTAAATATACGGTGGGAAACGAAAACCTGGTACCACTAGCTAACAGTTTTACCCTGGCAGCGTTAATCGGGGTATTGCTGATCATTCGAATTACCGAGGTTCGCAGTAAGAAGCAAACGATGCTTCGCGGTATTTTAATGGCGCTGGTTGGTCAAGCCGTGATTGCGGTTGGGGTTTATACCAAAATACTGTGGTTCTTGTTTGGCGGTGTCTTGATTAACTCGATTGGCAATGGGATCATTATCGGCCTCGTCTCAATCATGATTGCTGACACAATCCGTTATGGTGCCAGCATGGGGATCCAAGCCGAGGGAATTCTGGCTTCAACGGATGACTTTGGCGTTAACGTCGGCCTTGGTGTTGGCGGCTTGATTACAGCTGGTTTGTTTCACTTTTCGGGTTACGTTGCCAATCGAACCCAGAATGCCGCAACTCTCACCATGATTGATTTGAATTATGTTTGGATTCCGTTGGTTATTTATGTGGGGATGTATTTTGTATTGCGGCTTTATGATGAGGGGCGGATTGAACGAGCAATAGAAGCAAGAAAATAAGTCCGAATTATATTCTAAATAATAGTTTTTGATTTGCTAACTAACACCGGTGCGGTGTGATATTATTACCTTAAAACCAATGTATCTAATTAAGATTCAAAATTTGCGGATGATAAGGACTGAATATTTTATGGAATATGAGCAGTTAATAAGTGAGCTAATTGATTTTCGTGATAGTCGGGGTTGGAATAAATATCATACGTTACCTGCATTGGCCCGAGCAGTCTCAGTTGAAGCCGGTGAATTGAATGAATTGTTTTTGTGGGATGTTGAGAGTAAAAAAGATTTTTCAGATAAGTCAGTTGATAACATGAAGCTTGAGCTTGCCGATATTCTTACATATGGGAAGTCAACACTTTTTCGGACAGTTTGCTAAGCGACTTTTTGTGAAGCTTGGTCATACAAGGAAAGCCATGCTACTGGTGCAAGATAGTCTAAGCGTGCTTGTACCCTTACGCGGTTGTAAAAGGTCTCGATGTAAGCGAAGACTTGCGCTCTCAGATCATTGATATCTTTAAATTGTATCTGATAAATGAGCTCTTTCTTCATGATGGCAAAGAAGCTTTCGCTCCAAGCGTTATCACCCGTTTTTCCCAATGCTGAGAAGCTACGTTGCCAATGATATTGGTTGACCAACTTTGTCACTGCTTTGGCCGTGTATTGGCTACCACGGTCACTATGAAAAATACACGTTTCTGGCAAAGCCCACCTTTGGTGGGCTTGTTTAAGTGTCGCTAAGACTAAATCCGTGTCCATATGATTGGATATTTGATGAGCTAACACTAGGTTGCTGGTCAAATCCCTTATTTGGCAAATGTAAGCTTTTCCTTCTGATGTTGTCGTCTGTGTAATGTCACTTGATAAGGCTTCAAACGGCTTAAAAGATTGGTGTTTCACTAGATTGGGATAATCACCTTGACGAGCAAGGCGGCTATCGGTCAAACTCTTCGGATGACGACAACGTAGCGTTGGATACAGACCGGCATCAGCCATCAGACGGGCAACTGGGTGATAGGAAGCTTTATTACCATTTTTACGCAATAAACCGCAGATGCGTTTGGGCCCGTAAGTGCCCTGTCCTTGATCAAAAAAGTGTTTGATTCGTTGACGATATTGCCTTTCTTTGGCGTTTCGCTTTGGCAAAGCTCTCCGCCAAGCATAATAACCACTCGTTGATACGTCTAACAAACGCGCCCACCTTACCACAGAAACAGAGGTTTCCCTCAACATAAAAGCATACTTATCGCTGGGGGTTACTTCTGGAGACTGGCAAAGTAGGCGGCGGCTTTTTTTAACATATCACGCTCCAATGCTAATTCGGCATTTTCACGTTTTAAGGCACGGTTCTCAGCTTCTAAAGAAGCAAACGGCGTTTGCTTTCCATCTTCGGTATATTGCTTCCGCCAACGATACAGGGCACTTTCAGGAACACCAAGTTCGGAGGCAATGATTTTAACTGGTTTGGAAGAGTTAAAACTCAAACGTACCGCATTTTTCTTAAAATCTTGGTCGTAGCGATTGCGTGAATAGGTCATTTTGAGGACTCCTTTTGGATAAATCAATTCTCTTATGTTGCTGTCCGAAATTCTAGTACAGACCCTATTAACACCACCAATATCCCATTCAATTATCAGAAAATCACTAATTTTATCGGGTCTAGAATTTTTGGTGTTGGAAAGTATTTCCATTCCAAAAGTACTAGGCCCTAATTTAAAAAGCCATTGATAATGGATCAAAAACGGCCATTAGGGTATGCCCTATTGGTCTTTTTTATTTTTGTGCTATACTAGGAATTACAAGTGTTCATTAGAACTGTCCAAAAGGAGAATTGGAAATGGCTAAAATCGGTTATGCGCGTGTGAGTTCCAAGGAGCAACATTTAGATCGGCAGTTAGCGGCTTTAAAAGACGTTGATAAATTATTTACGGATAAACTAAGTGGGGCGAATACTCAGCGGCCGGCTCTGCAAAAGCTGTTGACCTATATTCGCGATGGGGACATTGTCCTGGTCACGGAATTAGATCGCTTGGGACGGAATAATCAAGACCTAACTAAGATTATGAACACCATCCAAGCCAAGGGTGCTACCTTAGACGTCTTAAACTTACCCTCCATGACCGGAATAGCGGATCCCAACTTACGGCAACTGATGACCAACCTGATTATTGAACTCTATAAGTATCAAGCCGAAAGTGAACGGAAGCGGATTATTGATCGGCAGCAACAAGGCATTGCGCTAGCCAAACAACAGGGCAAGTATCATGGTCGCAGACCCCAATATACCCAAGACGATCCCCGCCTGCAGCATGCCTTTCAACTCTACCAAACCGGTATGAGTGACGCAGACATCGCCAGAACGACCGGCATTAAACGGACCACCTTTATTCGCTACCGGAAAAAGTATGGGGTTCAACGACCGGAACGATTCAAAAGTCATTAAGGGCGACTCCGGCAAGCTTTAGCCAGGGAATTTAAAATTTCATTTGCTCATTAACAGTTTGCTTTTGCTGGTAATTAAGAAGTAACGATTTAACCGCGACTTAATGACCTCAAAGCTTTAGTTATCTTGGTTGAAGGTGATGGGGCCAAATAACTTTCGAGTTAGGATACCTGCCGAAAATAAACTGATGATAATAATGATAATTTGGGCAATGCTGTCCTCTGACAAACTAGTATGAGACACAAAGGGCATTAGGAGGAGAGCGTAAAATATCTTGTGTAAATGGTAGATTGTAAAATTAATCCGAACAGCGTTCGGATTAATTTTACAATCTACCTTTTATTTCTCAAAAAATTTTCAATTTATGTTTACAAATGTAAATTTTAGTGTTGACTTTCTACGTTTACAGATGTAATCTTAAATTATTGAAAAGAAACATAACCGTTATTACCTAAGAGGAGGAAATGATATGGCACAAATACTTACAGTAGTAGTTGGAGTAATATTGATCGTTTTTATTGGTTGGTGGTTTTTTGGCAAACATAGTGAGAGTCAAGCAACTGCAGTTACAACGAAAGATGGTCAAACAGCTAAAGTGGTCGTCAACGGCGGCTTTAATCCAGCTGTTTTAAAAATAAAAAAAGATACCCCTGTAAAATTAGTCTTTAATCGGAAAGATTCAACGACCTGTCTTGAGAAAGTCGTTTTTCCAGACTTCGGAGTGGACGCCGAGTTGCCAATGAATCAAGACGTAGCGATTCCAATCGACACATCTAAAGCGGGTGAGTTCGAGTATTCATGTGGAATGCACATGTTTCATGGCAAGATCGTTATCAAATAACAAAGGAGCTAGGTTTATGCTTGGATTAAATAATAATAAAATCAATATCACGGTTGATGGCGGCTATTCGCCAAATAATTTCAAATTAAAAGCTGGTAAGCCAGCGGAGGTTACGTTTACGAGAGTCGCTGATAAGGGCTGCACGCAACAAGTCAAGTTCAACGGCGAATTATATGATCTACCACTCAATCAGCAGGTAACGGTTAGGTTTACACCTCAAAAAGGAAATTATGAATGGACGTGTGGTATGAACATGGTTAAGGGCAACTATCGCGTTAAATAATAACGCTCGATATTTGAGGAGGAAACCTTATGTCAGTTATGAAAAGATTCATCATTGGTGTGATTGGCTCAGTACCGTTACTCATAAATATGTTTATGAGCTTTGGCGGCTCCATGTTGGGCGGAGAAAAATATGGTGTGTGGATTTTGTTCGCGTTTGGTTCATTAGTTTATTGGTTTGCGGGCTTGCCATTTTTGCATACTGCCATCGTTTCATTTAAAAACCATCACGCCAACATGGATACCCTAGTTGGATTAGGTACTACGATTGCGTACATTTATAGTATTTATGCCATGTTTACTAGACCCGCTGGTACGTATTTTGAAGCTGTGGCGGTTGTGATTACTTTAATACTATTAGGCTCCGTTTTTGAAGAAAAAATGAAGTCGTCAGCTTCATCGGCGGTTGATAAGCTGATGGATCTGCAAGCCAAAGAAGCGGAAGTCCTTCGCGATGGCGAATTTGTAAAACTGCCCATTGATCAGGTTGTCGAAGGTGATGTTGTTCGTGTTAAGCCGGGTGAAAAAGTGGCTGTTGATGGTGAGATTGTTGAAGGGCAATCTACACTTGATGAATCAATGGTTACGGGAGAATCAATGCCCGTCGAAAAGGGACCTGGTGACGCGGTTATCGGTGCAACCCTCAATAATACGGGATCATTTACTTTTAAAGTAACCAAAGTTGGTTCTGAAACAATGTTGTCGAATATTGCTGAAATGGTTCGTCAAGCACAGAACTCGCGGGCACCAATTCAAAAGACCGTTGATACCATTTCAAACATTTTTGTTCCGGTTGTTTTGATGATTGCTATTTTGACGTACGTTGTTTGGTATGCATTTTTAGGGGCTACTCCGGTTACCGCCTTGATCTTCGCCGTGTCAGTTATGATTATTGCTTGTCCATGTGCTCTGGGGATTGCTACTCCGACTGCATTGATGGTTGGGACGGGACGTTCCGCCAAGCTTGGTATTCTAATTAAAAATGGTGAAGTCTTAGAGGCTACTCACACGATTAAAACGGTTGTTATGGATAAAACTGGGACCGTTACTGTTGGTAAACCACAAGTAACGGATATCGTTTCAACTGGTAAATTTGAAGAAGCCGAGATTCTTAGCATTGCTTCCGGGCTTGAAGGTGCTTCAGAACATCCACTAGCCTTAGCCGTTTTAAATGAAGCAAAAGCCAAAAGTGTCGTGCCCTTACAAGCTGAAAACTTTGAAGCTATCAGTGGTAAAGGCGTCCAGGCCGTTATTGATGGAAAGCAAGCCTTTATCGGCAATGACAAATTAGCAGATGATTTTAATATGACAACTGATCTGAAAAATAAAATGACCAAACTTCAAGCGCAAGCAAAAACGGTGGTCTTGGTAGGCTACGATGGGCAAATTATTGCTTTAATTGGGATTCAAGATGCACCTAAACCAACTTCGAAGGCCGCAATCAAGGCAATGCAGAAAGCCGGTTTTCGGACAGTTATGTTAACGGGTGATAACAAACTGGTGGCAACGGCGATTGCTGAGGAAATTGGCATTGATGAAGTTATTGCCGATGTTATGCCTGGAGATAAAGCGCAACATATTAAGGAGTTAGAAGAAAAAGCGCCGGTTGCTTTTGTGGGTGATGGTATTAATGACGCGCCGGCGTTATCAACTGCAACCGTTGGGATTGCCATGGGTTCGGGTAGTGATATCGCAATTGAATCTGGTGATATTGTTCTCGTAAAAAATGATTTAATGGACGTGGTCACTGCGCTGGTTATGGCGCGTAAAACGTATAGCCGCATCTTGTTGAACTTATTCTGGGCCTTTATTTATAACGTGGTTGGGATTCCAATTGCTGCTGGTATTTTCTATGCGCTCGGGTTTATCCTTTCACCGGAACTAGCCGGTCTCGCGATGGCGCTTAGTTCCATTACGGTTGTTATCAGTTCGCTGTTACTTAATTATGTCAGGTTACCAAAAGAAAATAAGCTAGCGTCAAATTAAGGAGGATCGCGATCCCATGGAAAAAGTAATTGCCAAAATTGATGACATGCATTGTGAACATTGTCAGCATATTGTGGAGGATGCGCTCGAAGCAACTAATGGCGTGCAGTATGCCAATGTAACCTTGGAAAAAGATGAAGTCGTCATTGAATTTGATAAACATAAGTTACAGATAGCTGAAATAAGCGATGCGGTAGCTAATGCAGGTTATGATGTCCGTCTTTATACGGTAGTGGAAAAATAACACAAGTCATTTTCAAAGAGAGGTCCGCCGTGATCGGCGAGCCTTTTTTATTTAGACGAAAAGCAGGGGGAAAGCGTGAAAAATATATTACTGATAGATGATGAACCGCGAATGTTAGATCTATTACAGCTATATCTGGAGGGTGATAGCTATCATTGCGAGAAGGCAAATGATGGTGTAAAAGCAATTGAGCGATTGAGACATGAAAAGTTTGATCTAGTTCTATTAGATGTCATGATGCCCGTTATGGATGGCTGGGAAGTTTGTAAAAAAATCAGGGAATTTGATAATACGCCAATCATTATGTTGACCGCCCTAAATCAAAATAACGATATGATCTTTGGCTTGAAAAATGGTGCTGATGATTATATTACTAAACCGTTTGATGAGCATGTGTTAATGGCAAGAATTGAAGCACTAGTTCGGCGTACTGAGAAGGTGGACATAATAAAATCAAATAATTTAACATTAGATCAGCGGACTCATCAACTGCGTATCGATCGGGCAGAACTCGAAATTACGCCAATTGAATTCAATATTTTAACGCTGTTTTTGAACAATAAAAATGACATTTTTAGTCGCAATCATTTAATTGAGCGTATTTGGGGATACAACGCTGAGGTTGATGATAGAACCGTCGACTCACATATCCGAAATTTACGAGAAAAGTTAAGAAACAATGGTTTTGCTGTGGATTCGATGCTGATTACCGTATATGGAGTTGGTTACAAATGGTTAGGATAAAAGCAGCTATTAATATTATGAAACAAAGGGTTAGCCATAAGATTTCGGTCAAAATAGGACTGTCATTTTTATTGATGGCGATTGCTATTGAAATGGGAATATTTATAAGCTTATTTCTTTTAGTTGTTAACACTTGGATCAATGAACAGGCCAGTAGTTTAGTCAAGCGTGGGGAGAACCATGCCCATGTTTTGACCAACGATTTCACTGCTCAAACAATAAAACATGTTGTTTTGACTGAAAAAGGGGATACTGATATGGCAATTATTGTCCAAAGTCCAGATGGTCAAACTTTGATGGCTTCACAAGTGGTGAATTCTAAAATGAAAAAGCATCTTGCAAAATTCACGAGTGCTAGTCAGGGTAAATCTGAGGTTTTACACTCTGACTGGATGAAAAAAAGTTATCTCGTATCAAAATCACCGATCATCAAAAAGGGCAAATTGCTTGGTAATGTTTATATGTTCTTATCTACTAAGCAGATTCAGAAAATGGTCTTTGATTTTTCTAGCGTGTTCATAGTTTTGGTTATATTAACGTTTTTGATAACTATTTTTGCAACCGCATCTATCGCAAAAAATTTAACCTTACCCATCAGAGCAATAACGTCTGAAACGAAAAAGATTGCCCAGGGAAACTTGTCCGTAGCATTATCGATAGATAGTCAGGATGAATTGGGGGACTTAGCTAATTCAATCGAAGACATGGCTAATAAACTCCGACACACGAAAAAGGAACGGAATGAGTTTTTTGCGGCCGTTACCCATGAATTGAGAACGCCGTTAACCTTTATAAAAGGCTATACGGACATCGCCAGTCGGGAATCAGTATCAGAAGGTGAACGGGTAAAATACCTGAGTATTATTCGTGATGAAAGTGCACGGTTGACTCATTTGATGGACGACATGATGACGTTAGTTCAATTTGAAGCACATAATTTTTCAATAAAAAAATCTTCGGTCCTTATCGCCAATTTAATGGACGACTTAATGAAAAAAGTAGCGGGAATCTTGAATCAAAAAAACATTCATTTACCTCTTGTGCTAGTTGAAGCTCGAATCCTGGTATCAAAAGAGCTCCCGCATTAAAATGAGCCCCGATTGAATCATCTAAACTTTAATCGGGAGGCATTCATCATGCGAAAGCACCTTAAGTTTAAACAATATCGTCATGAATTACAACGTGAATATCAAAAAGTCTATCGGATTATCAAGCCTTTATATCAGCAGTTGGTTCCGTTAGCCATTCGACATCGCCATAACTATCAGCACTTAGTCGTTTCTGATGTGGAAATTATCGCAACCACCATTCTGGGCCAACTTCATCACTTTTCATCACAGCTAAAATGGTATCAATGGTTGTGCCGTACACGGTTTGCCCGGCGGCCGTTCATTGAACGCTCACGCTATAATCGGCGCTGTCGGGACTTGGTCAATTTGATTAGTCTTTTACGTCAAGCTTATGTTCAGCGCGTGGCGGGGGATTTCAAGTATGTGATCATTGATAGTTTACCCATGCCACTTTGTCAACCCGTTCGTAATTTAACCGCGACCCGGTTGCGTGATTATGCCGATATCGGCTTTAATTCGTCTAAACGCACTCCCTTTTATGGGTTTAAGTTCCATTGTCTTTTAACGAACCAAGGCTTTGTGCTGAATTGGCAGCTCACAGCAGCGTCGGTGCATGACAGTCAAGTTGCCAGTGATCTCCTGTTATCAACGGGCCGTGACTTGGTGGTTTTAGGTGATTTAGGCTATTTAAACCAGCCGCAGCAGCGCGACTTAAGGGCTAACGGGATTATCTTGTGGACGCCTAAACGATCCAATATGTCACCAACGGAATCCGCACAACAGACGCGGCGCTTAAAGCGTTACCGGAAACGAATCGAAACGACGTTTTCATCTTTTACCCGTAGTTTTAATTTTGAACAACTGGGATCGCAAACCCTAACCGGCATCCGATTGACCGTAGAGACCATCTTGTTTGCCCATACGATGGAAGTCGTGCATGCCTTAGGGCAAGAGCGTTATGGCTTCAATTTAGCTGGTGGTATTCTTAACTAGCACAAGAGGTATATTATATGTACGAAGGCATTTCATTTACACAAGATTCTTGACGCTACCTATTATCTTGTACTATACAGTATGGTGTGACAAATAAATGCAAGTGTTTGTATAAAAATATCTTGTATGGACCTTTTGTTCAATTTTTAATGTTCACAATCTGGACATAATCAGTTGGGCTGTTTTAAAATAATTGGTTTAAAATTCAAACTACAAATTAACTCCATAAATTGAATTTACAATGAACATAGAAAGCGAGGTTTTTGAATATGATTATTATAGGACTAATGGTTTTTGCACTGATGTTATTAGCCGTATTTCATATACGACAAGAATCACGACTGTTGTGGAAGTCTAACTATATGGTAATTGTTGCAGCAAGTAATATTTTATTTTTAATTCTTGCTTTCATTATGTGGATTCCGGCTAGAAATAGTATATTACTCAGCTCTTTATTGGCTATTCTAATAGTACTAGGCTTTATGTCGGGAGTTAGTGGTGTAGCTCAAGATGGATTTTTGTTACCAAGTTTGTTGCCAACATTAATAAACTTTAAGGATATTCAACAATTAACAATGACAAATAAGCAGATCACATCTGGAAAAATAATTCTAGTAGTGACTGGTCAGTCAAAGCAAAATAAAAGGTTTAACCTCATTTTTAATGAAAATTCGGTTGAACTACAACACTTTATTACTAAAAATACGGCTGATCACGTTTCCATCCAAGGACGTGAATAATTTTTTGACATTATGGTTTACAAATGTAATCGTAAATGTTATGTTACAGCTATAATCAATAGAGGTGATTATTTTGTTAGATCACGAGGTAAAAGATAATTGTATTGGTTGTGTAACTAATGCTGAGTACGAAATTTTGCGAATTATCTGGCATTATCCCGGGATTTCAACTAAAGATATTTACCAGGCAATCCGGCGACGACAAACTTGGCGGCCCAGCACTGTTAAAACATTACTATTTCGACTCGTAAGCAAGTCCTTGGTTACTAAAGATACCTATTATCATCAGGCCCATTATTATGCCCAATATAGTGAATCGATAGTTGTCTCTGTTTTTATTCAAAGATTACTTTCAAGACGGGAAACGTTGTCGCCAGAAGAATTTTTAGTACTTGTAGAAGCTAATTTGCAAGAAGGTCAAACTGATGATGGTGAGTTAAAAATAAATGAAAAAAATTAGACTAATTTTAGGTGGAATATGCTGTGAAAATGCTGTAAAAACAATATTTTTTGAGTTACATTCAATTGACGGAGTGGAGGAAACCCATTTTGATTTAGCGAGTCACTCTGTATTGATTTATATGCAGATAAAGGCTTTATCAGTAATAGAAAGTAAGTATCAAGCTGATAATGGATGTAAGCTGATTCCTGAGACAACTTTTAAGAGAGGGTATAATGAATAAATCGTCTCTCAAAAGGAAGGAATTTTTACATGCCAACTCGTTACGACAAAGAATTCAAACAAAACATTATCAACCTATATAAGCAAGGCGAATCAGCTGCCCAACTGGCCAGAGAATATGGCATTGGCTATTCAACCGTTCATAAGTGGATCCAGGGCCAAGCCAAAACTCAATCCGGTAAATCGCCAGACGAAATTAAAGCGATGGAAAAGCGGCTGGCTTCCCTGTCTGAGGAGAACGAAATCCTAAAAAAAGCCCTGGGCTTCCTTGCACAGAAGTAACCAATATCTTTGATTACATTCACCAAGAAAGCCATCACCACCAGGTAACCAAGATGTGCCGAATCCTCGGTGTTTCCAGAGCTCAGTATTATCGTTATCGATCCCCCAAACCTTCAAAACGCCGGGCCGAAGATGCGGGCTTGAAACAACGGATTCTGCGGATCTTTGCGGAATTTAAGCAGCGATACGGTGTTATGAAGATCCACCATGAATTGAATCTGGAACTTCAACCAATGCAGCGTCGGTGCAGTCCACGCCGGATTTCCCGGCTCATGAAGGAACTGGATATCCACTCCGTTACCGTCAATAAGTGGAAAGCGGCTTCGGCTTCCAGAACCAAGGTTGAACAGCGTCCCAACTTGCTTAAGCAGGATTTCTCGACCACTGGTTTAAATCAAAAATGGACCGCTGATATGACCTATATTCAAACGAAGCGTAATGGCTGGTGTTACTTATCAACCATCATGGACCTGCACTCACGACGGATTATCGGCTATTCGTTCTCAAAAAAGATGGCTACTGATTTAGTCTTAAAGACCCTTGAAAGCGCGGTTAAAAATCGAACCATTACTGGGGACCTGATTATCCATACGGATTCAGGATCACAGTATACCAGCGATGATTACAATCAACGTTTAACTGAACTACATATCCGCCACTCATACAGCCGTAAGGGTTGTCCGTATGATAATGCGCCAATGGAATCCTTTCACGCTTCCCTCAAAAAGGAATGTGTTTATCCAGTGCCGGTCTTTGAGAATTATGGAACTGCCGCTGCTGTCCTTTTTGAATATGTGCATGCTTTCTACAATAGGAAGAGAATTCATAGTTCACTGGGCTACCAGACCCCCTTACAAGTTGAAATCGCAACACTTACGAGTCAAATGGCCGCCTGATTTAATGCTTTCCAGGGTTCAAATAAGTTATTAATCGCGATTAATGATTTATTTGAGCTGTGGAAGGTAAACGCGGTTCTGAATGTCTCTTAAAATCTGTCTCAAATATTGACTTCAATCCATTTAAAACAATCGACCTCTTTTCATTGGCATGGTGCAATTTTGCCAAGCTCAAGTGATGGTGGGCCACATCAAACTGTTGCAGCGGGCCAGAGTAGACTAATAAATTTCAAAGTTAATCAACCAGCAGCAACGCTTTGGTATCATCCTCATGCTGTTGGCAGTACGGCTATTCAGGTTTATAAAGGACTAGCTGGCTTCTTGTTGGTTGATGATCAAAATAGTAGGCGAATAAAGTTACCCAAAACTTATGGTAAAGATGATTTTCCAGTTGTTGTACAGGATCGAAACTTTGATAAAAATAACCAATTGAATTATAGGCAGGTTGCATCTAGTAATGGGACATTAGGTGATAAATTATTAGTAAATGGTACTCAGAATCCATATATCGAAACAACAACTAAATATATTCGATTACGCCTATTAAATGGTTCCAATGCCCGTAAATATATTTTTAAACTCAATGATGGTAGACCTCTTTACCAGATTGGTACCGATGGTGGATTTTTAAAAAAGCCAGTTCCAGAGAAACAAATTATACTAACACCTGGAGAGCGGGCAGAAGTCGTCGTTGATTTAGGTGGTTACTCGCAGGGAAGTCAGGTCAAGCTAAAGTCTAAGGAAAGTAGCGTTCTGACAATGAGGATAAAGAGCAATCGTGGAGGAGAAGCAAAATTACCCCATCGACTAACGAACATTCAGTCGGTCAATAATTTCAATCGAAAAGTTGTTCAAAACATCACCTTATCTGGTATGGGACATATGGTAAGCATCAATAATAAGCAGTTTTCAATGAAACGAATTGATATAAAGGTAAAACAAAATACGGCACAAATTTGGAAGATTAGTAACAAGGATAATATGATGGGTGAGATCCACCCTTTTCACATCCATGGCGTTCAGTTTCGGTTATTGAGCGTTAATGGCAACACACCCGCAAGTAACATGCAAGGGAGGAAAGACACAATTATGACAAGACCGGGGAACCAATATAAAATTATGATTAAATTCACGCAACCTGGGGTTTTTATGTATCATTGCCATAATCTTGAACATGAAGAGACCGGAATGATGGGCCAAATTCAAGTTGTGCCGTAACGGTCACTTAATTCGCTTAATGAAATTACGCCAAGTCTGCTTAATGCTGTCAAGTTGTTGTGGTGGAATTAAACCCAGCATCATGATGAATAGTAGCAGTGGGCAGAAGATAATTAGAAGAATTGTTGCTAGCATCCACATATTTGTTCACTTCTTTTTCTTTTTGATAATTATGCCAGAGATGTATGGAGATTATGTGCAAAATATATGGAGATGAAAAAATTTGACTAAAATTTTAGTTGTCGATGATGAAAAGAAAATTGTAGATATAGTTACCGCCTATTTAATCGCACAAAAATTTGAAGTTGAGGTGGCCTACTCGGGAACGGAAGCTTTGACCAAGTTTTATAAATGGCAGCCTAACCTGGTGGTGCTTGATCTTATGCTACCAGATTTAGATGGTAATGAAGTGACCAGAAGAATACGGCAAGATAGTAAAACACCGATAATTATGTTGACGGCAAAATCAAGTGATGAAAGTATTGTTAACGGATTGCAATCTGGCGCCGATGACTATGTAGTTAAGCCTTTTAGTCCACGAGTGGTAGTAGAACGGATAAAAACCGTACTACGACGTGTCACAGAAGAACAAGCGGAAAAAGTTCTCTCCTTTAACAATGGACAGTTAAAAATCAAATTAGAATCGCAACAAGTTTTTGTCCATGATATGGAGATTGCACTGACGCATACAGAATATGATATTCTTGCAACAATGGCGAACTATTATCGACAAATATTTACCCGTGAACAGTTAATCGATTTAACTAGAGGAATTGACTATGACGGACTAGATCGGATGATTGATTCTCATATTAAAAATTTACGACGAAAAATTGAAAGTGATAATACTAAGCCGGTTTATATAATAACGGTTCATGGCCGAGGCTACCGTTTTGGTGGGAGTAAAGATGAATGAAACGACAGATTCGGACACAGCTAATAATCTCTTTTATATTTTTGGTGTTATTGATCGTAGGTTCAATTAGTTTAATGACCATGAGTTTAGTTAGTGATCATTTTGACAAATATGTGCAGAAAAAACATGATACAACGCTCACCGCATATAAAAACGAATTAAAGGTTAGTTATCTGATCAACAATGGTACTTGGAAACCGGCCAAAGTTAAAAAGATCGGTGTTAGAGCATTGCAAGATGGTCTTATTTTGGTTTTGAAAAATACTGACAATAAAATAATATGGGAACCAAGTCAAACCTTGTTACATAGGGCTACTAATACCAAAAATATAGATAGTATGAACAAAAAAAATGGAGCTATCAAGATTAATTCCAAAAAAGTCGCCCTAGTACAATTCTCACATAATGATGCTTTAGGGTATACACGACATGATGTCGCATTTATCAATGATTTACGAATTGGTTTGGCCGGTATTTCAATCTTTGTATTTTTAGTTGCAATAGTCATTGCAGTATGGATAGCTCGTGATCTAAGTAGACCGTTACGACAAATTGTATCCTTTACTCAGGCGGTAGCGTCTGGGGATTATCGAAACCAGTTACCGCAACAAACACAAATCGTAGAGGTAAATGCGCTAGTAAATGTAACTAACGAACTTTCACGCCAGTTATCCAAGAATCAGGCGCTACGGGAGCGTTTGTCTTCCGATATTGCTCATGAATTACGCACGCCATTAACAACGATTCAGGGTTCGCTAGAAGCGATGATCGATGGAATCTGGCCAATTGATGAGGCAAGATTGGTTAGTTTAAATGATGAAGTTATACGGTTGACCCACTTGATCAATAATATTGAAAATATTGCTTCAATTGAACATCGCGAGGATAAGTTAATCAAAGTTGATACTGATCTTAGTAAATTGATACAGCAGGTTTTAAATAATTTTCAAAGTAATCTTGAGGAGAAAAGAATAACGCTTGATTACCAGACGGAAAAAATCATCGTTGCAATTGACCCAAATAAAATAAATCAGGTTATTACCAATTTATTGTCAAACGCCATAAAATTTACACAAACAAAGGGCAAAATAATAATTAAGTTAAAACGTGTAGCAGATAATGTTGTTTTAACTATTGAAGACAACGGTAGTGGAATTGCAGAAAAGGATGTCCCACATGTATTTGATCATTTCTATATGGCTGATCCAGCACGAAATCGCCAACAAGGCGGCCAAGGGATTGGTTTAGCAATTGTTAAAGCAATCGTGGTGGCTCAGTTTCTGTGGACAGTGAATTAGGTGTTGGGACTATTTTTACAGTTAAACTACCATTGAATAATTAGGAGGGAATGATCATATGGGAGCACTAAACCCGATCGCGTTTAAATTAGGACCTTTTCTGGTTCATTGGTACGGTATTATTATTGCAAGTGGGGCAGTACTTGGTGTGCTGCTTGCAATTAACGAAACTAAGCGACAAAGGATTTCTGCAGATGACATTTATGATTTAGTATTCTGGGCATTGCCAATTGGATTTATTGGCGCACGAATCTATTATGTCATTTTTGAATGGCAGTATTATTCACAACATTTAAATGAGATCATTGCGATTTGGCAAGGGGGTATTGCCATTTATGGTGGCCTAATTGCTGGTGGGATTACATTGATCGTCTTCTGTCGGCAGCGTAGCTTATCAGTTTGGCAGGTCCTAGATGTTGTTACGCCAGGCATTATGTTAGGTCAAGTTATTGGAAGATGGGGTAACTTTGTTAACCAGGAGGCCTTTGGGTCTGCTGTTTCACGCAGTTTTTTGCAGCAGTTACACTTGCCTAACTTTATCGTGCAACAGATGTACATTGGCGGTGCATATCATCAACCAACTTTTTTATATGAATCAGTATGGAATTTTGTTGGCTTGATCTTACTCCTTAGTTTACGGCATAAAAGAGGTCTGTTTAAACGGGGAGAAATTGCGTTAAGTTATGCGATTTGGTATTCATTTGGTCGATTTTTTGTTGAAGGAATGCGAACTGATAGCTTGTATCTATTTGGCCAAGTACGTGTGTCACAATTATTATCATTGATTGTTTTCATTGTGATGCTCAGTATCTTTGTTTATCGACGGAAACAGCAAAAAGCTTCTAATTATTTAATTGATTAATTAATAATGTAAAAGAAAGCGAGGCTAAATTATGATTAATCTGTATTTTCATACTAGTGATCCGGCAAAACGAAAAATGCTCGATTGGTTTCATGATCAAAAAATTGATGTACAGATCCGTAATATTATGCAAAAGCGATTAACTGAATTGGAAATTAGGCACTTGTTTTTGCTATCCGATAATGGTAGCGATGATTTGATTGCAATACGTTCGAAGGCTGTTCAAGAACACGTTTTTGATAAGGGTCTAACATTTAATCAATTAGTGATTGCGGTATATCAGCACCCCAAAATTTTAAAGAACCCGATTGTGTTTAATGAACAAAGCCTGGTTACGGGATTCAGTATTGAGGATATCGGTGTTTTTGTACCATCAAAACAGCGGAAGCGTGAGCGATTGTCATTATTTGGTAAATTATATACTGCAGAATTTGGTAAAGTTTCTTGAATTGACCAGGGCTTTACAACAGAATAAATTTTTTTGCTTTTTGTGTTTACATTTGTAAACTTAAGAGGTATGATATTTGCATCGTTTACAAGTGTAAACACAAGGGAGTGATGAACCTGAATGAAATTGACGGTCACAATGGAAAAGCTTATAAATGCTTCAACGTAATTAACTGTAATTGCTTGTTTAATAAAAAGATGGTTGTCGTATGACCGAATAAAATTAATTTTTATAAAAAAAGGAAGGCTGATCACGTTAAACAACTTCAACAACAAGCACCAGTAGCCTTTGTTGGTGATGGTATTAACGATGCGCCAGCATTAACAACCGCTGATGTCGGCATTGCCATGGGTTCTGGTACGGATATTGCAATTGAATCTGGTGGCATTATCTTAGTTAAGAATAATCTGTTAGATGTTGTCAATGCACTCGAGTTGAGTCAAAAAACGTTTAATCGAATTAAGTTAAATCTGTTTTGGGCGTTCATTTATAACTCATTAGGTATCCCCGTTGCTGCTGGTATTTTTGTTGGACTAGGGCTGATCTTGAGTCCAGAATTAGCCGGTCTAGGAATGGCATTAAGTTCATTATCAGTTGTTGCCAGTTCATTGATGCTCAATAGAACCAAATTAACTACGGTAACTGCGTAAATTGGAGGATACAAAGTGGAAAATCAAAATTCAAAAAAAGCAACGGTGCTGACTGTAGTGGTCGCAGTTGTCTATACTGTTATAGCTGTATTTGTTGGAATCCTTTTATTGAATGGTCTATAAACATGGTTAGATCATTTAGATTTTCTAGAACTTCGTTAAAAATAACTTAGCGTATTTTTGAGAGGATGAGAAAAATGCAATCGCGAAGATTTAGAACCTGGTGGATTAGCTTAGGCGTGATTTTAATAGCGCTTGCGGCCGTTGGTGCAATAAGTGTTGAAACCTATAATAGTTTGGCTAAACAGAATCAAGAAGTCGAGGCGCAATGGAGTCAAGTGGAAAATGTGATGCAACATTTCTAAAAATAAAATTAGAAAAAGAGAGAAGCGAGTAGTGTATGATTTTTAGCGAATTATTGCAGCAGGCGCAAAACATAGCCGCAATATCACATTCAAGAATTGGTGTGGAACGAGAAAGTCAACGCGTAAGCCTGAACGGAAAATTAGCCGTTACAAATCATCCAAACGTACTTGGTAGCCGCCAATTCCATCCTTATATCCGTACCGATTTTGCTGAGACTCAATTAGAAATTGTAACGCCAGTAGTGAATACAGTGAATGATTTATTTCGTTGGTTAGCTGCTTTACATGATGTTACCTATCAATCAATGCCAGCAAATGAAATGTTGTGGCCACTCAGTATGCCACCGGAGCTTCCAATCCGCGATGATGAGATTAAGTTAGCCAAATTGCCTGATTTTCAAGGTGTTTTATATCGCCGCTACTTGGCTAGAATATATGGTCGACGTAAACAGATGATTAGTGGGCTACATTTTAACTTTGAATTTCCAACTGTATTGGTCGAAGAACTGTATCAGCACCAAAGTGAGGTAACTGATTTTAAATGCTTTAAAAATATACTCTATCTTAAAACGGCGCGTAACTACCTTCATTACCGCTGGTTAATTACCTATCTATTTGGTGCCAGTCCTGTTGCTGAATCCAATTATTTTGAATCAAATGATGAGCAACCACAAACGGAAGTACGGAGTATCAGAAATAGTAAGTTTGGCTATTGTAATAAAAACAATGTTCAAGTATCATTTGAATCTTTACAAACTTATTTCGCCGATATAGAAACGCAAATACGTGAAGGTCATTTGATTAAGGAAAAAGAGTTCTATTCACCAATTAGGTTACGTAGAAGCGAACAGACAATTGACCAACAAGCGAGCGTTGATTATTTGGAATTAAGGAATATTGATATCAATCCGTTTGAACGTTATGGGGTTAGTGAAAATCAAATCGTATTTCTGGAACTATTTATGTTGTTCATGCTTTGGACGGACGAAAAGGAAACTAGTAATGATTGGATAATGGCCGGTGATCAAATCAATAATGAGGTGGCACTTGAGTCACCATTGACGCCAACTCGTTATCGAACAAACGGCCTTAAAATAATTGATTTAATGAAAAGAATGGCACAACAGTTGGATTTAAAAGGCTATGAAAGGGTACTACAGCAGGCCAAAAATGGATTGACAGATGTTGCAAAAACGATTAGTGGCCGAATGGTGAAGCAACTAATGACTATTAACCAATCAGTTTTTGCAACAGCCAACGGATTAGAGAATCGTAAGGTTATTACGAAGATTCCATATCAGCTAAATGGTTTTACTAATATGGAACTATCAACACAAATTTTAATGTTTGATGCCATTCAAAAAGGTATTACAGTAGATGTGATCGATGAAAATGATCAGTTATTAAAGCTACAGTTGAGTCACCAAATTGAATATGTCAAGAATGGAAATATGACAAGCCGAGATAGTTATATTGTGCCGCTGATCATGAAGAATAAGACAGCTACCAAAAAAATTTTGACCACGTCAGGTTTTAATGCTCCAGCCGGAGTTGAATTTATTAGCATAAATATGGCTTTAGCGGCTTATCCGAGATTTATGGGCAATCCAATTGTGATCAAGCCGCAGTCGGCTAATTACGGTAGAGGTGTTACCGTGTTTAAACTTTCTCCATCGCTGGTTGATTATTCGCAAGCGATTCGACGCGCATTTGCCGAGTGTTCGACCGTACTAGTTGAGAGCTTCATTGCTGGACCTGAGTATCGGTTTTTAGTAATTGATGATAAGGTAAAAGCGGTCTTATTACGAATTCCCGCTAATGTTACTGGTGATGGACACCATACGGTAAAACAATTAGTTGCAATCAAAAATCAGAGCGTCTTGCGTGGTTTGAATGATCGAACACCGCTTACTAAGATTTCTTTAGGGATGGTCGAACAAATGACATTAAAAAGTCAGCAGTTTACGGTTGATTCAATTCCGATGAGTGGTCAGCGTATCTATCTTAGGAAAAATTCGAATATTAGTTCTGGTGGGGACTCTGTTGATGTAACTGATCAAATTGATTTTACCTACAAAGAAAAAGCTGCTGCTGCTGTAAAATGTTTAGGTGCAAAAATATGCGGAATTGATTTGATTATTCCTGATAGATCAGTACCCGTTTCTGATCACGAGTCCTATTCGATTATTGAGGCCAACTATAATCCAATGATGGATATGCACTGTTACCCTTATAAGGGCCAAAAGCATAGAGTAACTGCAGATGTGCTTGAATTCTTATTTCCGCAGTTAAATGACTTATAAGACTGCATCTCATAATTGGTAATAATAATCAGCGTGTAATAAAAAGCAATCACAATTCCCGACTTTGAGAATTATGATTGCTTTTTAAAATGATTAATCATGATTACATAGTATTTTGATCATGGCCTTACAAGTGAGTTATCTTGAGTGTTGGTATTATTACTACTTTTGATTGTTATGATCAGACGGTGAGGTAGACAAATACTTTGTTGTCCCGGTTTACTGATCCAACCAGTATTAACGGCAATTTGATCAGGTGTATTATCTTCCTTATCGCGTATACGTGTTCCATTAACTTCTATAATATTATATTCACCGGGGTGTGGGTGTAATGTAAATAATTGGTGTTGTGTTTTGCGAGAGAGCTTAATTTTCTTTATTACTTTTTTGTCAACAGAAATTTCAGCATAGGTGGTTGGTTTAGCATTATTAGTCGCGGTGGTCATCTGTTGCTTCTGAGAGTATCCAAATATAATCAAGGGGATAAAAGAAACGACAAGTAGTATAAAAATGATTATGTAGTCCCAAGGGCGTATTTGCTGTTTTAGATTTTTAAACATCTTCAGTGAACAACCTAGTTAAAAGACGCGAACTGCAGGCAAAGTATAAGAGTAATTACCGATCGAGTCGACAGATCCATCAGACTGTAGGCTATTTAGACCAATCTTAGTGCTAAAATCCTCTTGATTAACAGTAGTTGCATCAACTTTATAAAAAACTGTAGTCCAAGTTGTTGCTGCCTCAAGCAGTTTTTTTCCAGTGGAGAGTGTAACATCTGTTAATGTTAGTGCGGTAACTAAAGTAGGCATATTTCTCTGCGTTAATTTCAACTTTGTCTCCTCCATTTTTTTGAAATACACTTTATTAAAACAGTCATATGTGTCGTAAATATGGAGAAGCCAGCATATATAAAAAAGAGTGCCATGTGGCACTCTTTTTGAGCTATTTAATATCAACAACACCGACAAATTCAACATCATCAATTGCAGTTAAGTAAAAACTATCAGTTGGTCCAAGTATTGCAAGTTGACCATTTTTGATTGTACATTCTTGATCTGGTGTGGTCAGTTTCACCGTCCCTTTTAAGGGAATGAGAACTATATTTCCAGGTACAGGGTGAAATTCTCCGTTGTTTGTCACTGTATTTTTCTTTAGTATACGATGACCAACCCGTCTTTGACCATTTTCGTAAAGGTGTTCATGGACCTCATCACCGCGACTACCAGTTAATATTTTCATATAATATATACTCCCAAGTTAATTGACTTTTTTACGTGGCTTTTCAGTATTATTGGAATTTTGTTGAGTGTTGTTTCCACAGCCGCCCATACTACCAGAGCCACCGTGCATACCCTTGTGCATAAATAGCATCATGAGTGGGTGTGCTAGAAGAAAAAGGGCTATCAGAATCCATTGTGACATAGTTTCACTTCCTTTTGCTTTGTTTCTATAATAAGTATAAATTGGAAGTGTGTTGTTTTTATGTTGTCGGGAATTTTTACATAATTATGAATATTATTATGTATACGGTAGATTGTAAAATTAATCCGAACGCTGTTCGGACAAAAAAGATCAGCTTCCTTTAAAATGGTGTTTACCACAAACCCATCTTTTAGGAGCTGATCTTTTGTCTAGTATAACCTATTCCGAACGAATTAAAATCGAAACCTTTTGTGAACTAGGGCTGTCCAATATCCAAATAGGCGTTCGGCTGAACCGATCACCGTCAACAATTTCTTAGAAACTGTTTAGTATCTTTTGAGAAGTAACCTGATAAAAGCTAACGAAACCATCATGAGACTAGTGTTGAGCTTACGCTCACAGTTACGCCATAAACGATGATAATTTCCCAACCAACTAAATGAACGTTCAATGAGCCACCGTTGGGGGATAACCGAAAATTGGTGTAACTCATTTCTTTTAACGACGATTACCTTGGCTGAGGTTAAACTGCTAATCTCATTGGCAAAATTTTGGCCGGTATAACCACTATCAACCATCATGGTTCGAACCAATTTAAACTGCTCTAAATTAAGGGTGACGAGGGCAATCGCCCCGTCACGATCAGTGATGTTAGCCCGGGTAATATGGATAGCTTGCGGGAATCCATTGATGTCGACGGCTAAATGGCGCTTAATGCCGGAAATTTTCTTGCCACCATCGTAACCCTTATTTTCAGCGGTAGCGGTGTTCTTAATGCTTTGGGCATCTAAAATGACGAACGAAGTTCGGGCTGACCGCCCTTGCCTTAATCGTCGATCAGCGACAATTTTTTTAAAACCTGAGTTAATAAAGCTGGTTTATCAGGGGTGGGGGCTTTTGACCAACTCATCCAATAGTAGTAAACGGTGGACCACTTTGGATAATCAGCCGGCAAATCACGCCAAGTACAGCCATTTTTAAGGACATAGAGCATGGCACAGAAGATATCATAAGGATCAATGTGTTTTGGGTGAGTTCGTTTTCTTGAAGCTTCCAGATCCTGACGGATCAAATCGAATTGTTGCCGAGAAATATCGCTTTGGTAATGATGACTAAAATGTTGCATATGATCACCAACTTTTTTGACAGTAGTTTATCAAATTATTGGGTCAAAATCAAAGATACTAAACAGCTTCTAAGAGCGTCATTGACTGGCTTGGCAGACTTATCATCAACTTTTATCATAAGTTCAAAGCGGGTTTTACGTTCGGTCAGCGTGAGCAGTGCCTGGTCATCACGAGTTCGTTTGCCAGCCACCGTGTCAATCTCCCAGTGACCAAATTCTTTGCGAGTTTGAATCTCAGCAGGCCGCTGTTCAATGGATTGTCCTAAAACCTTCTGATTCTTTCGGCAACGAGCTGACTTAGTATTTCGGCGAACCTTTTCCAAGAGATCAACGTTTCTGGTTCGCATAAAATGACGATCAATCCAGTTATACAAAGTCGTCGTGCAAGGAATTTGGTCCAAAGGGAAACGACCGTTTTTTTCGCCCGACCGATAATGGCATCCGGAGAGTGGTGGGACACTAACATCTGTTCATCGGCGTAGTCGATAAACGCCGTATTTTGGCTAAAGAGACACGGACGATGGGAGTGCTGCCGGGCCTGATCATACTTTTCCTGAGCAACATCGGCTAAATAAACCGAGTGTTCATAAGTGTAGACTTTCCCGTTTTGGGTTTGACGGGAGATTTGGATTGTCGTGCCCCGTTTAATCTCATTATTGATGGTTTGGGGGACTCGTTGGAGTAGCCTGGCGATTTCCCGATTGGGCAACGGCTTGGGCAATCGTTTATAAGCTTCAATCTGGCAGCGTTCCTTAAAAGATAAGTGTTCCCCTTTAATAGTAGATGTGGTATTCTCAAGAGGCGTCATAGCGATTTTCCTTTTCATTAAATGTGTTAGAACTTTAATGATACCTGAAAATGCGCTATGGCGTATTATTTTTTTAAAATGGCTAACTTCATTTTAAAATCCACCGTAATCTATTAGCTGCAAATGACTAGACATTTTTTATAAAAATAATTCTGTAGACATTTTAAGTTTGAGTTCAGAACAATTTTCCCTAAACTCCCAGCATGGCGATCGGTAGCACATGAACCTGATCGTTACTTCTAGTGTAAGCAAACTGGCCCGTATTTAATAAGACTTTGGTAACCTTGAATTCATTTTTAACCAAATCCGCAAACCAGTTAAGATGGCGAACGTAGCTGTCCTTTGCTTCAGGATCAGCCTTGACCTCAAATAAGATTAGAGAGCTACCCTTCTGCAAGATAAAATCAATTTCTCTAGTCCCGCGTTGATCTCGGAAGTGAAAGAGTTTCGCATCATCAGCGTCTGCATAAACAATGAGGCTTTGATAAACTAGAGATTCCAATAATTGACCGATTAAATTTTGATTTAATTTACCAACATGTTTAGGGACTTGATATGTGGTTAGCTGTTGACGATTAACATCTAATAACTTTAACGCAATGGCCGGATCGAGCATAAAATGTTTCGGGGCCCGAGCTAAATTAGGATAAAGTTTTCCTACTCCCAAAAACGGTGGGACTTCATCAATAATGTAGAGAATTTCAAGAGCTTCCCGATAACTATTGGCTGTTGGTCGAGTAGGCGCTTCACTATTGTTCGCCATCGCAGCATCAATGATTGTCTGAAATTTAGTTGGTGTCCCAACCGAAGCTGCATAAGCCTTCATCCAAGCTAATAAACTGGCAGGTTTCTTAATTTTAAACCCATTCTCTTCGAAATCGTGATCAACAATGTTTCTAATGTAGCTGCGCAGTAATAAGTCACGAGCATGAGGAGCTTTATCGCGAATTCCAGGAAAACCTGACCTAAAGATCTCATCTAAGTAATCATTAATATCTTTTTTGGTTTGACCACTAATCCGGTCATCTTTGGTCAAATTAAATAGCGTTTGAATATGTATATAGTCAGTTGCCATGCCTCTTTCTTGAATGGTAAAAGGCCGTAATTTCATTCGAATAATACGACCGGCCCCACTGTGAATTCGAGAATTAACCCGAATACTACTGCCAGTAAATAAAACACTGCCATCTGACAATCCCTTATCTACTTCATGCCGGACAAAAGACCACATTTCCGGTGCTAATTGCCATTCGTCTAATAAAACGGGCTTCTGACCACGTAGAATAGTATCGGGAGCTCCTTTTAGCATAAGCCGGGTGGCTTCGTTGTCTAAATTATAGACGGTCTGAGCAATTTGAGTACATGTTTCAGTTTTGCCAACCGCTTTAGCACCTTCGACTAAGATGGCTGGAAGTTCTTGTAAATCACGTTTCAAAGGCTCATCAATAATCCGTTTCTCGTAAATTATAATCCCCTACTTTACATTTTTGTATAACTGTATTTTACAAAAATGATACTACGTATTTTACGTTTTTGCAACCTTATATTTTGCGTTTTTGTAAGTTGTTGTCGTTTAATTGTTGCAAAGGTTGGATTCTTTCCTTGTTTATTAAAACGAACGTATGATTGGACTTTTGAGGCTAAACCATCAATTATAACCTTATGTAACATCTCAAAGCCAAATCAAAAAAGTTTCTACCTAACGCGTTGTGCTAGTTGTGTCACATTCGTAACAATTGAATTAGTTTTTTGAGCTTTAAGCAACCCAAAGCCCCGCATACGCGGTAACTTCTTAGGTGACTAAACCAGAAAGAAGGAACTGTTATGCGAGGCCTCCTCAAAGTTATCGTAAAAACCAATCCAATTCAAGCTAAATTTCAACATTTTATCGAAATTATTGAACCGATTTATGAAACCATTAATCCGGCTATTCGTTTCCGGCCAAATTACCGCCAGCTGAAAGCCGATGATGTCATTATCCTGGCCTGCATGTTAATGCGGATTGAAGAACGGGACGGTTCCGAAACCTATTTTCATCAAAAATTGGTTAGCTGGGGAATTACTGTCCCTGAACGCTCCCGGTATAACCGGCGTTGTCGAGATTTAGTATTAATAATGAAATTCATGCGGGTCACTTTATTGAGACAGTGGGTCCCACCCGTTACCTATGAAATCATTGATAGTGCGCCGATTACTTTGGCAGCTACTCGTCGAAGCAATCAGGCCAAGGTTTTAACCGGTTTCGCCAACAAAGGCTATAATGCCACCAAACAGACCTATTACTATGGCTTTAAGTTACATGCCGTGATGGCCAACCAAGGCTACTTTCTGGCCTGGGAACTGACGCCGGCGTCCCTTGATGATCGAAAAGCCGCGGAAGAACTCTTATTAACCGCGCCCGCGCGACAGGTCTTAGCCGATGGCGGTTATTTAAGCCAACCATTAAAAGATCGGTTGGCCACCACCTTTGGCATTCATCTTTGGACGCCCTTGCGCAAGAACATGGCTGCCCAGACAACGGTCGATACCGGATTTTTGAAAAATCAACGTCGGCATATTGAAACCAATTTTAATAATTTAGATACGGTGGGCCACTTTGAACACCCGGGAATTCGAACCATGTCCGGCTTGGAGAGCCGCTTAGAAGCGCTGTTACTGTGGCACACGATTCGAGTTCATGAACAACTCGCCGCTGGCAAAAGCGGGTTAAGACTTGGCCATTACTAACCAATATTTCATAACTAGCACAACGCGTTAAATTACAAAATACTTGTAACATGTAAATTGCTACAGAATAATTAAAAAAGTGCCCTCCCTACCGGTTAAAGACATGTCAATATCACAATGAAATGCCATTATACCAGTAGATAGGGCGCTTTTTCAAAAAAATAGGGAAATATAGAAATAGGGAAAAGGGGAAAAAGGGAAATACCGCAATTTCCCTTTTTCTATATTTGTAAATACTAGTTCAACAGTTTCATAAATCCAACTGATACTGTCTTTTAATGCTTCTTGAATTTCCTAATATTTTATCACTAGCTACTTAGTTTTTTATCTGTGACTAAAATCAGATATTAAAAAGGGATATTTCGCTATTAAGAAATATCCCTTTAGGGAAATAGGGAAATATCGTAATTTCCCTATTTTTGACTTCTAAATTTAAGCATGGTTTCATAGATACTTCTTTCTTCTGGATTCAATTCGTTCACATATGAATCTAGCAACAATTGAATTATTTCATAATCGAATTTCATTGATTCAATTTCTTTCAAAATATCTAACTGAGTTTTTGTTTCGGTAGAAATTTTAATTGATTTCTTTTGATTCTTAAACTTTGTTTTTAAGGTTTTATGATCATTTGAATTTGAAAATTCAAAACTTTGTTGAGGCTTAAAGTTTTTGGTGTGGTTTCTCAATAGGGGATTACCTTTCTTCACACCCTTTAAAATGTCATCGGTTGAATTATCACTTGCCATTATTTATCCTCCAATTCTCCATAGACTACTATTCTGCGAACAAATTCTGCTGTAATTCTTTCGTATAAATCTAAAACACGTTTGTCAAATCTATCTTTTTCAGTAATACCTGTTAATTTAAATCTCTTAATTCGTTCCATCCGCGGAATAACTGTTGAAAAAATATTTTCTCTTCCAAATTCACTAGTTGCCGTTGCTAAAACAGACTTATCAACTGTCCCTCTTTTATTCATTATCATTGGCAAAACGCCCAAGACTTGGACAGGTAAGTCATATTCCGTTTTCAACGAACTTAAAAGAGAAAGATACTCTTCAGCTCCATTTAAAGAATCAGCTTCTGTTTGAAGGGCAATGAGAACAAAATCTGAAAAAACACAAGCTGCTGTTGAAATCTCTTTGTTTAGCGGTGGTGTATCAATTAAAATAACATCATACTGACTTCTAAGTGGTTCAAATAAATTAGGTATTAAATGATCTGCTTCATTATCATTTTTTGTCGTTTTCCAAAGATACTTTGGATAATCAGCAAAATCTGTAGAGCACGGTAACAAATACAAGTCATCTAAAACTCTCATTGGTAAATCTTCAACATTTCCCTGTGTTACACCCACCATTAAAGTTTTTTGAATTACAAGAACATCATCATTCCTAGCAGACCGTGTAAGTATTAGATGTTGAGATAAATTGTTCTGAGGATCCATGTCAATTAGTAAAGTCTTAATACCATATTTTGCTAATTGATAACCAATTAGTTCGGTATTGGTTGTTTTACCTGCACCGCCTTTTTGGTTCCCGCTAGTTATTACAATAGCGCCTTTATGTTTTTTTATTGCTTCAATATCTCTTACGAGTATTGCAGAATCCATACGCTCATCTCCTTGTTTAGATTGTATCATAAATAGGGAAATTAGGAAATAGGGATATTTCCCTATTTCCCTATATAGAAATAGGGAAATATTAAAAAACATTTACACTCTGCTATATATACGATAAAATAGAGGGCGTTAGCAGTTATCAGAGAGTTAACAAACAAACTAAAACTAATTTAACAACCGAATAAAGAGATTAAGCTAAACAGAAAAATCCCCGATTCACGAGGAATCAGGGATTTTGGGTTTAGCAAGTAGCTAACAGACAGCTACTTAGATTCAGTCGATTTAGACCGCCAAGTTAAAATCGACTGAACATTGTTCTTAATTTGTAGATTAATTATACCGCAAACCAGTCCCAAAGGACAAGTTAAGGATAGTTAAAAACAAATTAAAGTCAATGGACTAAGTAGCTAACCAGAGCTATTTGGTCCATTTTTTGTTGTTAAAACTTAAAAAAGTTGCCGACTGGGCAACTCACAAACAGACACATGCTGGTAAATTACAAAGCCTCAAGTCTAAATGAATGCTTTGTAATTCAGTTAGAGCATATCAGATTTGTATTGTAATGCAAGTCGAATGTTTTAGCAACTCTCTTTTGAGACAGCGTGTGTCAGTCAAGAAAGGGAGTTTTTATT
>NZ_CP047123.1:0-37669 GCF_009832765.1 Lentilactobacillus hilgardii
ATGACAAAATCAACAAATTTCAATTACTATGAAGCCGATAATGTATATGGAGCCTTGTTTTTCCAGTTTCCTAAGGTATTAATGTATGGCGAGCAATACAAACATTTAAGCAATGACGCTAAATTAGCCTATATGGTACTGAAAGACCGATTAGAGTATTCTTTGCGCAACAACTGGGTTGATAGTAAAGGACACGTCTACTTTATCTTTACCAATCAAGAATTAATGGACTTGTTCAATTGTTCAAAAGGAAAAGTCATCAAAATAAAAGCAGAGCTGGAATCAATCGGATTACTCGTTCAGAAACAAATGGGCTTTAACCCGAAAACTAAAAAGAATGAACCGAATCGCTTATATCTGTCCAAGCTCGATGTGAAAGCAACCGATGTCTATTTACGCGGTGAATATGGTCAAAGCAGCCCTCAAACCCTTGCTACGAGCGGAAGTTCAAAAAATGAACTTCCGCGGGAGACCGTTGAAACCCTTGCTACGAGCGGAAGTTCAAAAAATGAACTTCCGCATAAGTTCGTTGACAACAGCTCTCAAACCCTTGCTACGAGCGGAAGTTCAAAAAATGGACTTAATCTATATAAAGAACCTAAAGAAAGAGATAAAAAAAGATACAATATAGATACTCAAAAGTTGGACTTTTCCACAGCCCATTTTTCACCAGCAGAAATTCAAAAGCAAAACCAGGATTTGGTGAACCATGCTAATGACTTCTTAACTGATGAAGACAGTGGCTTACCGGTTTTCTTAGAACCCGAAGCCGTGCAATTACTAAGTTTCTGGTGCCGCACTCCGCAACAAATGCGGCGCTTCATTGGCATTATCTTAAATGCTAAGTACCGAGTTGAGAAAGATCACAAAGATATTGGTGTCATAATCCCACTTGATGATGAGGAACTGAAACCTTTAATGACTAAAGCCTTGAGACGCTACTTTAACGCCCTGAGAAGCAATGAGAAGCATATCAAGAACGTGGAGAACTACTTATACGGCACCATGCAAAACCTATTTGGCGTTTGGTGGAATAAACAAGCGGCTAGAGAATATGCGGCCAAACACCCCGAAGAAGAAAAGTCGGCCGACAACGATAACAGTGGGTTGTACTACTAGTCCTAAAAGGCTACAAAATCCTTTCTAAGCAGCTTTAAGACTTACTAACCTATTTATACTTAAGTTAGATTTAAATGGCTTAAACAGAAGAATAGGGGCTTTTAAATGAGTGCCAGAGCTAACCAGGCTAACCAGCTCAAAAGTTCAGCCTTTAGATCAACGCCAAGCTCAAGTGATTCGAGGCTAGGGCTTTATCTATTGATAAGGTACTCAAAAGGTAGTATAATGGTAGTAGTAAAAGAAAGGAGATGAGACAATCATGGCAGTTAAGGAAAAGAAACGGGTCCAAGTCAAGATTGATAAAGATTTGGCCGATGATACCGAAGCAGTTTTAAGCGAATTGGGCTTAAATCCAACCACGGCCATTAACATGTTTTACAAGCGGATTGTTGCTAATGGTGCTTTACCTTTTAATGCGTCTTTAAGCGAAGAAGAAAGAGCTAATTTACGCTTTTTAAAGGCAACCGAAGGGACACCAGTCACCGAGTTCAAAGACGCTAAAGAGGTCGCTGATTGGCTCAACGATCCAGATGAGGACTAATGACTTAGTCAGCCTATACGTTAGTTTTGTAGAAACTAACGGTGGCAAGTCTCGGCCAGTTTTAATTCGTCGCGTATCAGAACAGACGGTCGAGGCTTTTAAAATTACTAGTCAGTATGAAAAGAAGTCGGCTTATATCAAGCAACAATATTATCCGATTCAAGATTGGCAATCCGCTGGGTTGAAGAAACCTTCCTGGGTCGATCTTGGTAATATTTATCGCTTTCCCAAAGCCGGTTTAAACTTTAAAGAAATCGGTCATTTAAGTAAGCTAGATCAAAATAAAATTTCAGACTTTACGCTTGACCTAAAATCAAAAATAAGAGGTAAGGGTCAAAAGATAATTCAACAGCGATCAAGTAAAAGGAAGCACAAAGAAAGTAAAGCAGAGCTTACACAAAGAATTCAAAAACAGTTAAAAGACTTTGCTAAACACAATCCAGAAATTAAGCCAAAAAACAATCCTGAAAATAAAAACGATCGGCCTAGTTATTAGGTTGATCGTTTTTTAATTTATCCGGTTTATGGGCGTTAACATAGTCAGCAAATATTTTTAAAAGTTCTTCGGTTTGTTCGACCGAGAGGTTATCAGCTTGAAAGTATTTTTCGAGCAAAGCCCCTTTTTGAATTAATCGGCGAGAACGGGCTTTGCGGGCTTGCCGATTTTCAAAGTATTTAGATTGTCGTAATTTAAAATCTTCCCGCTCAATTTTTTGTTTTAAACGCGCTTGCTTCTCGACTAGTTTTTCATATTGATTAGACATAGAATTTCCCCATCTCGTATGGCTAATGATCTACGGACTTTACCTTTAAAAATTCAGAAAATTGCTTGGCTAAAAGCTTAATCTGATCGTTAGACAAATTAGCATAATCTAAATTGGCTTGACTGATGATTTGTTTACCTAGCCGTTGTTCAATCTTATTTTTTTCGTCCTTAATTTTTTGATTAAGGGCTTTTAATTTAGCTTCTTGTTTTTCTAAGTTACTTTGAGACATAACGATCCCTCCAATCATATTAGAAATAATCACCGACACTATATCATAAGGGAAACGTTAAGTCAAAGTATAAAATTTGAAATAGCGAAGCGGAAAGCATACACTAAGTTAAAGTTAAGAGAATCAGAAGACCGAGTGAAACGAGGTCAATGCGCACTTACACATAGAATAAATTCTATGTTGTGCTAACCCCAAAATCCTGTATTAGAAGTCGCCGATGGCGACAACAAGGTCAAAACCCATAGAATCAAAGGAAGACGGTGACTGACATGGCAATATTCCACATGAGTTTTAGTAATATTAGTGCTGGTAAAGGACGAAGTGCGATTGCCAGTGCGGCTTATCGAAGTGGTGAAAAATTATTTGATGATAAAGAAGGTCGCCGATATTTCTATGCCCGATCGGTAATTCCAGAAAGCTTTATTTTAACCCCCAAAAATGCACCAGAATGGGCCAGTGATCGAGAAAAATTATGGAATGAAGTTGAAAAGAACGATCGTAAATCAAACTCACGGTATGCGAAAGAATTTAACGTGGCTTTACCGATAGAATTAAGTGAATCCGAACAGAAAGAATTACTGACAAAATATGTGCAAGAAAATTTTGTCGATCAAGGTATGGTAGCTGACGTAGCAATTCATCGCGATCACTCAGACAATCCGCATGCACATGTGATGTTAACCAATCGCCCATTTAACCCCGATGGTAGTTGGGGATTAAAAGCAAAGACGCAGTACATTAAAGATGAAAATGGCAAGCAACTTTTAACCAAAAGCGGGTTTCCAAAACAAAGAAAAATTTGGTTGGTTGATTGGGATAAAAAGGAAAAAATTAATGAGTGGCGAAAAAATTGGGCGTTGAGTGTTAATCAGTTCTTAGCACAAAAAAATATTCCGGATCGGATTAGTGAAAAATCGTTTGTCGATCAAGGGATTCAAGAGACACCTACCCAACACGAAGGCATTAACAGCCAAAGAAAAAATCGAAAAGCATTTAATCAACAAGTTAGCGCACAAAGAAACGCTCAAGCTAAATATCATAATCTTGACGAAAAGATAAGAAATCATGAACATTTTGACGCGTTAACTGACGAGCTATCGTTCTCTGAAAAACACACAATTAGTCATCTAAGTCAGCAATTGAAAACCTATGTCGATTTAGAACATTTAGATGATAAACAGCGCATGCTGTTTAATTGGAAAAACAGCTTATTAATCAAACATGCCATTGGTGAAGATGTAACCAAGCAACTGCTGACTATTGACCAGCAAACGACATCACTAGCACAAGCTAACCAGTTGTTAAATAAAGTGGTGGAACGAGCAACGAAAAAGCTTTATCCGGAACTTGATTTTGAACAGACAACCGCGGCTGAACGTCGGGAACTGATTAAAGAAACTAATAGTGAACAAACGATTTTCAAAGGTAGCGAATTGGCAGAACGGTTAGCGGATATTCGAAACGACTTATTAACCCAGCAATTATTGACGTTTACCAAGCGGCCATATACCAGTTGGCAGTTAGTTAATCAGCAAGCCCAAACAATTGAGAAGCAATTAACCACGGTGCTAGCCAAACATGGTCACCAGTTAGACGATTTGAAGCATACTGATCGGGGCATGCTAGCCGCTTATCAACCTAACGAACTCGAATTCATTTCTAAAGCGGTGAAAAATTTACGGGTCATGCGGGAAGTTAAAGCCGTAGTGCAAACTCAATACAACAGCATTCTAACGACTGCTTTTCCGGACAGTGACCTGGATAAGCTAGAGACGATTGATAAGGAGCAAATCTATACCGCTGTGGTTTACTATGACCCAGAATTAAAGCCATTAAGCGCCGATGATCTTAGTCAATTACAACAGCAGCCACCGGTAGTCTTTACTAGTCAGCAACACCAAGCTGGTTTGAATTACCTGTTAGGTAAAATTGAATTAAAAGATATTCAGAACCACCGATTACAACGGGTCTTAAAACATGATGGCACTCGGCAACTGTTTATCGGCGAATGTGGCCAAGATCCTAAGTTGGATCACAAACAAATTGAAATGGTGCAAACCCGTTTGAAACAACAGACAACGCGGTTTGATCAATATAAGCAGGCTCAAGTTAATGACTACCGGGCCATTAATTACCACCCAACTAGCCCGAAAAATTACCTGATGAATATTTTGGACGAAGCCTTAATGACCATTTTATATGCGAAAAATACGGACTATCTAAGAAAACAGCAACTACGTGGACTAAAGGAGACCGAGTGGGAAATGACGAAAAAGCAACGGCAACACCAAACTCGAAACCGGCATGAAGATGGGGGCATGCACTTGTAATCTAAATGTAAAATTAAAAGTGCACCAACGTGCTCATTTAATGGTACAATGAATCTATAATATGGGGTTAATGGAACATCCATACGAAAAGTAGCGGTAGGAAGCCGAACACTCAGAATGTTTGTTATCTGAATATACGGTTTTCTACCGCTATTTTAAAATTCGTATTGGTTACGGACCTACTGATTCCTCAGAGGTTACCGACTTTTGCTAAGTCAATAATCTGCTGCTCAATTTGATCTCTGACCTTCCGAAAAACTACTATTCTATCCTGTTCGGATCCAGCTGCTAAAGCCGGGTCTGGAAGTGGCCAATGCTTTTTCTTGACCGTTGGTGGGGTGACTGGACAGCGATCACGAGCGTCTCCACATAAGGTGACAACTAGGTCACTGTGAAGCAAATAATCGGGATCAATTAACTTTGATGTTTGCTGGGAAATATCTATTCCTTTTTCAGCCATAACTTTAACAGCCAATGGATTCAAGCCATGCACCTCGACTCCCGCACTGGCAACGCGCCAATCATTGCCTAAAATTTTTTTAGCGAATCCTTCAGCCATTTGACTTCGACAAGCATTTCCAGTACATAGAAAATAAATTTGTGTCATCATTAATCCTCCATCTAAACTATTAGTGAACCAAAGCAGCTACTAAATCCATGTCTAAGTAACTGCTAAACTCGTTAATGGTTGGGTATTCACCGGTTTTTACCAACTGACCATTCACTAACGTAATTGGTAAAGCATTTATACCCTGACGTTTTAGTTCTTGGGCAACAATCGGATTTCGAACAAAGGCATCGGGGTTCTGGGCTAAATTACGACGAATGAACATGGCCTGCCCCTGTGCATTCACACTGACATACCGCTGAATGGCCGTTGTTTGAATCAATTCCTTATCAACGCTGGGACCACAAACACCGGTTGAACAACACATTGCTGGTTCAAAAAGCTCTATTTTTTTCATTCTATTCATCTCCAAAGTAATTGTGATTTATATTTTCTAACCAAAAATCGATAATGATAACCAGAGGCCACATAGGGTAATAAACAACACTGGGATCGTGGTTACAATTCCAATTTTAAAATAAGTCCCCCATTTAATTTTAACTCCCTTTTGAGCTAACACATGTAGCCAGACTAATGTAGCCAAAGAGCCAATTGGGGTAATCTTAGGTCCCAAATCTGAGCCGATTATGTTTGCGTACACTAACGTATGATGGATGAGCCCTGAAACGTCAGCGCCTTTGATTGATAGTGCATTAATCATGACGGTCGGCATGTTATTCATTAATGACGATAAAAGTGCTGCTAAGTAGCCCATGCCCATTGTGGCAGCAAACCGACCACCTTTTGCGATTTCGGTAATGACACCTGATAATAATGTTGTTAGACCAACGTTCTGAAGGCCGTAGACTACGACATACATACCGATTGAGAAAAAGACAATGTTCCAAGGAGCTCCTTTAATCGCTGCCATCGCATTAACATGGGAACTTCTTTGACCAACTATCAGAAAAATAGCCGCAATACTCAGTGCGATAAAGGAGACGGGGATTCCTAAGAAACCGCTACTAAAGTAACCAATCAATAGGAGGATTAAGACGACCCATGAAAACTTGAAAAGTCGCTGATCTTTTAGTGCAGAACTGGGTTCCGCAACCTGAGTGGCATCAAATTTTCGTGGCAATGCTTTTCGAAAGTAAAGATACAGGATACCAATACTACCTAACAGCGAAAATAGATCAGGAATCCACATTCTTAACGCATACGCTGAAAAGGAAATTCCAAAAAAGTCTGCAGAGACAATATTTACCAAGTTACTAACAATCATTGGTAAAGAAGTGGTATCGGCAATAAAGCCACTGGCAATAATAAAAGGGAAAACTTGCTTTTCATCAAAGTGTAAGGCACGAACCATTGCTAAAACAATGGGGGTAAGAATCAGAGCAGCCCCATCATTAGCAAAAAGGGCAGCAACGACGGCGCCTAAGGTGGTCACCAAAATAAACATGCGAATACCGTGACCGTTTGCCCAGCGAGCCATGTGTAAGGCGGCCCATTCAAAAAATCCGATTTGATCTAAAATGAGTGAAATCAGAATAATAGCCACGAAAGATAAGGTGGCATTCCAGACAATTCCGGTAACTGTTCCAACATCTTTAAAACTCACCACGCCAAACAATAATGCTAAAATTGCACCACCAACGGCTGTCCATCCAATTGATAATCCTCTAGGTTGCCAGATAACGAATAATAATGTGAGTAAGAAAATTCCAACGGCAAAAAAGACTTGCATGATACCTCCTAAACTGATTAATTATTTTTTTCCTTTAATTAATTAAACCGTTAAAAGCGTTTTTTCGTAATTTGGTTGCCATTGCATAACAGCAAAATGATTATTCGAAAGCTCTTTTACCTGATCAATCCATTTAACTTCGCTTTGCACTCGAGCCAGCAAACATGGATCAGTGGTTTGAGTTGCCAACATACTTTGGTTGACCACCCACCAAGTATGAGCTAGACTGGCTCGCTTCAAATCGTCATCTAACCGCATTGATTCATAAACCGGCGTGGCTTCTGGTAGCGTTACCATAACAATTTCAGTTTGCTTAGGATCTTGTAGTCTTGGTAACAGATTAACGACTGCTTGTGGGACGCTGCCGGAGGTATGGGCAACTTCTTGAGCATAGCTTTGGGTCGAGTTTAACAGTAAGAGTGTATGACCAGTCGGAGCCGTATCAACCACAACGACGTCACTATCATTTTGGGCGACTAACTCAGCAAAAGCTCGGAAGACAGCAATTTCTTGAGTACATGGTGAACGCAAATCTTCAGCGACATAATCAACATCATTAGACTTCATGGTCTTTTTAGCAGTAGTGAGAACTTCGTTTTGATATTCTTTTAAAGACTTTTTCTCATCAATATGGCTCACCTTGATCAGCGGACTTGTGATTTTGAAGTATTTCAAATGATCAGCTGGGTCAGTGGTAGCCAAGTGCACGGTTTTGTGTTGAGCAGCTATCTTTTGGGCAATTTGAACGGCAACGGTTGTTTTACCAACGCCACCTTTGCCCATGGTGAAGATAATTTTTTTATTTGACTGCACTAAATTCTTCACGACAACATCCAGATCAGGAAAGTGACTAGCAGTAACCGGTTCCTCAGTGATTTGCGGCTGCTGGTCTTTCAATAGTAGTCGTAAATTAGCTAATCCCAATACGTTGTATGCTCGCAATGGGATTGCTAACTTGGGTAGCTGGTCTAAAGTGACTGGCATATTCTGCAAATCAGCTTGCTGTTGTTTAAAAATAGTCTGAGAAACTGCGTCGGTTGGCTGATTTAAGATACCGTTAATGATTAGTTGCTGGTTCTTAATGTTTAAGGCTGCCAACTCATGTGAAGCGCGTTGTGCCTCCAGAAGGGCGCCTTTTTGTGGTCGGGTAACTAAAAACAAAGTCGTCGCTTGAGGATTGCCTAAAGTTTCAACCGCTTTTTGATACATAGCTTTCTTATCATTTAAGCCAGCTAGTTGGCCGAGACAGGATGCACCACGATCATTCTTATCCAGGTAATTACTCCAAGCAGAAGGCAATTGCAGCATTCTTAAGGTATGGCCGGTCGGCGCGGTATCAAAAATAATATAGTCAAATTGCTGATTAATCTTGGAACTAGTTAGAAAGTTGGCAAATTCATTAAATGCAGCAATTTCAACCGTACACGAGCCTGATAATTGTTCAGCCATATTCTGAATGGCTTCTTTGGGCAACACGCCTCGATAAGGTTGAATAACCTGCTCGCGATACTCGTTCGCAGCAATGACCGGATCAAAGTTGGCAGCAAACAAACCGGAAATGTTTGGAATCGGCTTTGGCTGATTGGTTAAACTAACTTTAAAAACGTCCTGCAAGTTACTAGCTGGATCAGTGGAAACGATCATAACTCGGTGACCAGCATCAGCTAAGCTAATTGCAGTGGCACTGGCAACCGTGGTTTTGCCAACCCCACCCTTGCCGGTAAAAAATAGGTACTTGGTTAAATTAATCTCTTGTGGCGAATACTTTTCCATCATTTTTCAGCTCCTTCCATAGACACGCGTCTATGTATTGCTTAAAAAACTTAATTGGCAACATCTTTTTCACAATCAGACCGTTGGCAAAGGCAGTGCTCATCAGCGGCTAACAGTTGGTCGGTATTCTGTTTAAACTCTTGGACAAACCTTTTTTGTAGGGAATAGTGTTGCCATTTCCCATCCTTTACCGCAAACACAATACCTGCATTTTGCAAAACCTTCATATGATGAGACAAAGTGGGTTGAGAAAAATCAAAATGCTGGAGGATATCACAAGCACAAAGTGATCCACATGAAAGCAGATCAATGATTTTTAGGCGGTTCGGGTCAGCCATTGCTTTTAGCATTTGAACGTAATTTTGATAATCCATTTTTTCTCCTTCCATTACATAGACAATCATCTATGTATAGTATAAGAGCTACTCCAATGGCTTGTCAACTTTGTTAAAACTAAAGGTCGTAAATCTTTTTTGGAATCCATAATATTTAGAAGTCAGTTGTGAGAAGCAGATGGGTCATCTTTTCTTTTAAGCTTTTTTAGTTTTAACCGATTCACTTCGCGGTAAAAAGTTCCTGAGGAAATTTGGTTGGTGGCCAAAATTTCTTTAACTGAATAGTCACCACTTTGATACATCCGAATGGCAATATCCAACTTTTCTTGGGCGATTCGTGGTCGGCCAACTGTCACGCCACGCCGACGACTGGCCGCAATCCCTTCTTTAACCCGATCAGCTAATAAATTCCGCTCCAGTTCCGCAATCACACTCATCATTTGCAGCATGGCTCGACCAGTTGGGGTCTCGGTGTCCATCTGCTCCTTTAAAGAAACAAACTTAATTTGTTTTTGGTGCAGTAATTGAATCAGATTTAAAATGTCCAACGTATTGCGGCCCAAGCGGGAAATACTTTCAACGACCACGACATCATGAGCCCGAATGGTTTGGAGAAGCTGGGTAATTCCCGGTCTTCTTTGCCGGGTCCCGGTAAACTTTTCTTGAATGATTTTTTCGGCACCATAAGCCATTAATTGATCAATTTGGCGATTGAGATTCTGATCATCTTTTGAAACCCGTGCATATCCAATAATCATGAGTGACTCCTTAGTTTTTTGATAGCCAGGGTAAATTTAGCTATCTTTTGGCAATGGTTTATTATAAACTTTTTGATAATGAGTTTTTGAAAACTCAAAACCCGGTTAAATCAACCTAATCAAAGTATAGCGAAACCTTTCCAAAAACTATAGTTTTTTAAAAACATTGGAGAATAATATGCCGACTAACCCGCATCACCAACAAAGCTTCGGAACTTTTGAGGGCATCTCTTCTGCCGATCAACTGCGGCTGTATTTTCAATTAACTGATTTTGATCGCGCGTTAATTGATGAAATGCGTTCCGCAACGACTAAATTAGGCTTTGCCGTTCAATTGAGCTCAGTTAGATTTTTAGGAACTTTTCCAACTAATCTACAACAAGTCCCAGCTGAGGTAATTGATTATTTAGCTAAACAGTTAACTATTGATGGTCGGGCATTAGCAGGCTACACGCGAAAAATGACCATTAGCCAACATATGGCGCTGATTAAGCGAAAATATCATTATCAAGCCTTTACTGATCCCGCGGTCAAAGCGAGCCTGAACGACTGGCTGCTTGAGCGAGCGCGTTTTACAAACGAAACCGAAAAACTACTTTTTGATATGCTGCTAAAAAAATGTTTGGATGAAAAAATTCTCTTACCAGGGGTGACCACCTTTGAACGCTTTGTTAATGGGGTCACGGAGGTTGCCGCCGACCTTTTGGATAGTCAATTAGTGGCCGTCCCTTCAGCGGAAGAAACGGACCGACTTTTAAATCTGTTAACTGCCGTTGGGGAACCCATCTATGGGGCCACCATTAAAATGGATCTCTTAAGAAATCCTTTGATGGATGAAAGCCGCAAAGAAATTAACCGTGGCTTTACTCGATTAAAACAGTTTCAACAATTTAAAACTGAGGATTGGCAATTAGGCGCAATTCCAGCAGGAAAGTTAAAGAATCTGGCCAACTATGCTTTTAAAGCCAAGGCCAGTCTGATTAAACGGATGTCCGTCAAAAGACAAACGGCGCTATTGGTCGCTTTTGTTTCCGAGTATCGCAAACGAGCGATGGATGAACAATTACTAGCTCTTTCACGCTTCTACGAGACGCTTTTTAAACGGGCCAAAAATAAAGAAGCCAAGGAACGGCTGCGAACCATTAAAGATTTTGATCATGCAGCTTTAACGCTCTCCCAGATTGTCAGGTTATTGATGGACGAAACGATCAGCAGTCAAGATCTCAGAAACAAAGTTTTAGCAACTTATCCACCTGAAATAATTGAGTCAGCCGTTACCCAGGTTAATCAGTTAGTGCGTAATGAGCGAGAACCAATTGCCATTGAAGAACTGTTAAATGCTTATCGAAAATTCCGGAAATTCATTCCGGATATTTTAGCCACTATTGTTTTTGAAGGGACTACCAATGGCCAAGATTGTCTGATGGTTTGGGAGTTTATTCGCCAACGGTTTCCGCGCCCGGTTACCTATCGGATGTTTGAACAGATCGTCGAAAAACTACCGAAAAAATGGCGTTATTATATTCGTGAGAACCCCCAAGTAACCAATCAGTGTGTGTTGATTGCCGGCATCGAGCTTCTGGTTCATGGTCTTAAGCGTCATGATATTTACGTCCGGCAAAGTAATCGCTATCTTGATCCCATGGCCTGCTTAATTGATAAGTCTACTTGGCGTCAACAAAAGGCCGTTTTGATTCAACAACTTGATTTACCGCAGACTGGTCAAGCAGCCGTTGAAGCGGTGAAACAGGATTTAGCTTTATCCTATGCCGAGGCCCTAAAAAATTGGGCTGATTCAGAAATGGCCCAGGTCAAAGAGGTTGACGGCCAAGAAAAAATTATTGTGGCCAAATTACGCAAAGTCCGTGAACAAAAGGACGAAGCGGCCTTTAAAAGTCGGGTTCGGCATTTAATTCCCAAAATTGATTTATCGGATATTCTCTTGGAGGTTAACCAACAGTTACAGTTAACACAATGTTTTAGTCACGTTAGTGAAAGTGGGACGAAGATGAAACACGTTGATATTAGTATTTTAGCGGTTTTATTAGCTGAGGCTTGTAACATTGGCCTTTCGCCAGTGGCTAAAAACAGTTCAAATAGTCTAAAATACGATCGGTTAATGTACGTGGACCATCAATACTTGCGAATTGATACCCTTGCCGCCGCCAATCGCCGCATTATTAACGCGCATAAAAAATTAAAAAGTGCGCTCATCTGGGGCGACGGTCAAATGGCTTCGGCCGATGGCATTCGTTACGTTACCCCCCAAAGGTCTTTATATTCTCGTAGCAATCCAAAATACTTTGGCCGCGGTCGCGGGGTTACTTTTTACAATTTTGTTTCTGATCAATATATCGGCTTTCATGGCATGGTGGTTGCAGGGACCTTACGAGATTCTCTCTACCTATTAGAAGGCTTTTTAAATCAAGGCAGCAGTTTGGAACCCACTCAGATTATGACCGACACCGCCGGTTATAGCGATTTAGTCTTTGGCTTATTTGGCCTATTAGGTTTTCAGTTCAGTCCCCGAATTGCTAATAGTCAGGGAACCAAGCTATGGCGGATTGATTCGACCGCTGATTATCAAGTCTTAAATGGGGTGTCTCAAAACCGCATTAATTTAAGGTTGATTGAAGAACATTGGGAGGATATTTTACGCGTGGCCGGTTCGTTAAAGTCTGGTAAGGTCAATGCGACAGAATTAACTCAGGCCTTGCAACGTGAAGGCCACCCAACCGCTTTGGGTAAAGCGATTACTGAATACGGCAAAGTCTATAAAACGAAACATCAATTACGCTATCTTTCAGATGAGATTTATGCGCGTCAAATTTTGGAACAGCTAAATAATGGTGAAGCTCGGCACGCGCTTTGTCGAAACATCTTTTATGGTCGGAAAGGGAAGCTTTATCAAACGTATTTTGATGGTATGGAAGAACAACTAAACGCTCTCAGTTTAGTCACGAATGCCATTATTTATTGGAATACCGTTTACCTGGAAAAGATTGTGACGCAGATGCAATCAGAAGGGTTTGATTGTTCTGACGACATGATCGGCAAATTATCGCCACTGATGTTTGAACACATTAACTTTGTCGGTAAGTACACGTTCCAATATAATGAAGCGTTAGAAAATGGTCATTTAAGACCATTGGATGAAGCAGACGAAAAATAAGATTGTTCGGTTTTTAAAGTCTACCGCTACTTTTCGTACGAATGTTCCAGAGCTCTTTTTAAATAAAGCCAATATAAAAAATCAGAAACGCTGTTAAATCAACGTTTCTGATTTTTTGTTCGGGATCCTACCGCTACTTTTCGTATGGATGTTCCATTGACCCCAAACACCGCAAAAAGAAACGACACCACCGGTGCCCTTTACCGAAGGTACCTTAATTACGGCAATGAAGACGGCCGGTAAAACACTTGATGATGAAGAAGCCCAAGCGATTCTTAAAGATGTGCAAGGCATTGGGACAAGTGCGACCCGGGCCAATGTGCTAGAAGTGTTAAAGAAACGCGGCTATCTCGTCACTGAAAAAAATAAGCTGCACGTCAGTGAAGCGGGGATTACTTTATGTAAAGCGGTTGAACTCGAACCCTTGTTAACTAGCCCAGAGATGACAGCAAAATGGGAGCAAGCGTTACAACAAATCAGTACCGAAGAACGCACCCCGGATAACTTTTTGAGCCAAATCAAAAAGTTCGTGGCAAAATTGATTGCTGATGTCCCCGAGCAATTGACTGGCAGTTCAGCCATTAAGCAACAAATCGATCACCAACAGCAAACGCAAAAAGCCGCCGAAGTATTCTTAGAAACGCCGCAAGCGACCGTTTTAAATAAACAGAAGTTTTACATTGTGAAGCCTAAGCAAGGCGAAGACTTTACCTTACCCAAGAAATGGAGCAGCAAAACCCTTGGTAAAACTGCGATCAAAGCCTTAGTCACCAAGGGTGAAACCAGCAAACTAAAGGGATTCAAGAGCAAAAAGGGAAAGCCGTTTGACGCCAAGTTAAAGCTTGACGGCCATAAATTAAGTTTTGATTTTGATTAGATCCTGTCTACCGCCCTTCACGTTGTTCCGGTTGGTGAACCCGTCATTTAGGTTCACTTTTACAACCCCAAAAGTAAACCTAAATAACGGGTAAGATTAGCAAAACAAAGGAGATCATAAATATGGATAACGAATTAGCAGTCATTGGGAGTGAATTACCGGTTCTGCAGGCTAAAGAACCCTACAAGTATTTAAAGGAAATCACTGGTAACGGCGCTTATTATCAAGTAGCTTGGCAAAAATTATCTGACGGTTACGTTGCCCTTTATGGCACGACCTCGATTCAAATAAGATCATTGCCGACATTGAATGATATTTTTGAAGATGAGGAGGGGTAGACAATGCCGAGTAAAGCAGACGTTAAAGCCTGGAAAGCACAATTGGTTGCCCAGGCTGAACAACAAATCCTAAAATTAACTGATAGTGGCCAATTTAAAAAGTACCTCAATACCTTGGCTAAATTCCATCATTATAGCGCCAGAAACATTGATTTGATTTATGCTTAAATCCGCAAGCGACCCAGGTCGCGGGATTTAAGCAATGGCAAACAGATTTTAACCGCACCGTTAATAAGGGCGCTAAGTCCATTCGAATTGCGGCACCGATTATTAAGAAATTAACACCTGCTGAACAAAAGCGACTTGATACTACCGACGAACGGGCCATTGTTGGTTATCGTTACCTGCCCATCTTCGACGTGGCACAAACTAGTGGTGACCCTGTCCTAAGCGCTAAAGACTTTGTCAAAGAAAATTTGGCCGATCATCAGAATGTGACGAGCTTGTATAATGCATTCAAGGACTATCTCAACCAGCAAACCGACCTTAAAGTCAGTGAAGTGCCTTTAGCGACGCTAAATGGGGCTAAGGGGTATTTTCAACCCAGCACTAATGAAATCGTCATTGGTGGCGATGAGCCCGACAATGCTTTGAAACTAAAGACGTTATATCACGAATATGCGCATAGCCAGCTACACGGATTAAAATCCGCCTTTAAAGATCGGCCACGAGCATATCAGGAAACCCAAGCCGAAGCGGTTGCGTATGTTGCCATGCAAAATATTGGCGTTGATACCAGCAACTACTCACTCGGTTACGTGGCCACCTGGGCTAAAGATAAAGCCGTGATCCATAGTGCTTTAAGTGAGATCCAGCAAGTAAGCAACAAAGTGATTGAGCTTAGCGATGGTTTAACCAAACAATTAGGCTTACAAGAAGCCCAAAAAGAGCCTGAGCATGATTTAAAAAAGCTATCAGCTCAGGATCTTAATAAGTCCTATCAAGGCTTGCAACAACAAATTCAACAGGCAACTAACGCCCAGAGTAGTAATCTGGCGCAGATCGAATCGGAAGGTACCCGAGCCAGTGCAGCCTATAAGGCCATTGTCGCAATCAAACCGGCATTTGCAGCTGACTATCAGCAAGCTGTCACACAACTTTACAAGAAATCTTTAGCGATTGCGCAGATCAAAAAACTTTATAACGACCAGAATTTACAGCACCCAAAGGCCGATCTGAGCAGCAGTAACATTGACCTAGCCATCAACGCCATTGAAAATGTCGAAAATCAGGACTTTGCCAAAAACGTGTTGCCTTGGTCCAAGTAGCGAAGAAATCACAAGCTAACAATGATACGACCGTGGCAATGGAATCGACAGACACATCTTCAACCAAGCAAACCGCAACTACTGGTCGGCAAAATCAGCAAGACACTGGTGAACCAGCTAGCGGCGTGTCTGGGAATCACGCGACAACTGCAGGTCAAGCTTCTGATCAAACAAGTCAACCGAGCCAGAAAGCTCCGAGTCAACCGACTACTTCACCGAGTGGGACAAGTTTAAGCACCGACAATAATGCTGGTGCAAGTGCTTCCTCGTCAATATCAGCATCAGCCAACAAAGCAGAGCCCATGATGGCCGTTTTGAGCGGCGGTTTGTATAAAACCTATGACGATGCAGTTGCATCCATCAAAATCCAAGGCAAAGCCGTTGATGACATGACGATCAGGTCTGTCACAATGAGCGACGGTTCCTTTCAGTGGACTTGGGGACCAAACGGCGAGTGGTAGCAGTAGTTCAAAACCAAGTTCCTCTGCGCCATCTTCTTCCAATCCCACAGGGCAAGATGCAAACAAAAACAGTCAACCGCAGCATTAGACCTTTGCTACTTTCGAAAATCGCTGATAATGGCCTCTTCTCCCACCATCATCAGCGTTTCGCTACGTTATCATATCATTCAAACAACTTTTAAGTCTCACAAAAGACCCGCATCAGTTCGACAGCTACGTCGAATTGATGCGGGTCTTTGGGTTTTCTACTAGTTGATCTGCTGAATCTGTTCACGTTCAGCAGTTGCCCGGACAGGATCCACAAGTGCCTGCCGATGCAAGCCATTGCGCGCTCGCAGAGCATAGAGAATCGTCACGGTATCGACAACTTCTTGCAGCATTGCGCCAATAATTGTTGGAATGACACCGAAGCTGGCGATTAACATCAAACCTGTACAAATCGCAATGCCGATGAGGACCGCTTGCTTGGCAATGACCATGGTTTCCTTAGCAATTAAAGTGGCCGCAGCAACTTTCGCCAAATCGTCGCGCAGAACCACGGCATCAGCCGATTCGCTTGCCGCGGTTGCCCCATGTGCACCCATTGCAATGCCGACATCAGCAATCGCCAATGAAGGTGCATCATTGACACCATCACCAACCATCACAACTGGCCGGCCATCCTTAGGGACGTTATCCAAAACTTCAATCTTCTGTTGTGGCAATTGTTCCGCATAGACTTGGTCAATGCCGACCTGTGCCGCCACTTTATCAGCGATTGACTGCTGATCGCCAGAAATCATAATCAGCTTAGCATCATTTAATTCGTGCAGTTTCGTCATCGTTTCTTTTGCTTCTGGACGAATCTGATCGGAAAATGTGATCGCACCTGCGTACTGGCCATCAACATTCACATACACGGCAGTCGTATCAACCGTAGCCTTCGTCCCAGCAAACTCGGCTTTACCGACCTTGACTTTGCGGCCATCCACCGTGGCATTAACGCCAAAGCTAGTTGTTTCCGACACATCTGTCGCTGGCAGCCGATCAGCTGTCGGCACAGCATCTGTCAGTGAACGCGCCAAAATATGAGTCGATTGACCTTCCGCACTTGCGGCTAGCTTCAAAAGCTGATCCTGTGAGAAACCGGCTTGTGGCAAAATCGTCGCAACTTTTAAAATACCGCGTGTCACGGTGCCGGTTTTATCAAAGGCAAAGGTTTTAGCATCACTTAACTTTTCTAGCGTAGTCCCTGACTTGACAATGATCCCGTTGCGGCTATTACGACTCATGCCGGAGACCATCGCAATTGGCGCGGCCAGAATCAGCGGACAAGGCGAGGCCACAACCAATACCTGTGCAAAACGAACTGGGTCGCCAGAGAAGAACCAGCCAAGACCCGCAATCACATAAGCAATCAACGTAAACGGTACCGCATAACGATCAGCCATCCGAACAAAATGTGCTGGTCGCGCTTCGGATTCCTTAACCAGTTTAATAATCCCTTGATACTGACTATCTTCAGCCCGTTGCGTGACCTTAACAGTTAGGGCAGCGTCACCATTGACGGTCCCAGACATAATGTCACTACCTGCGTTTTTGGCAACCGGTTTAGATTCACCCGTCAAACTGGCTTCATCCACCAAACTCTCACCTGCCAAAACCGTACCATCAACTGGCACGACTTCCTGCGGCTTAACCAAAATCGTTTCGCCAACTTGGACGGCCTCAACTTCAACATCTTCAACGTGTCCATCAACCATACGATGCGCGGTTGTCGGTGCATTTTCGAGTAATTGCTTTAATTCACTGCTTGCTTTTGTTGCTGCGTAGCTTTCAAGCGCATCGCCACCAGTCAGCATCAATAACACGATCATCGCAGCCCAATACTGGCCAACCGCCAAGGTGGCAACAACCGCCGTAATGGCAAGCAAGTCAACACCGAAGTTACCAGAACGAATTGTCTTCACCATGCCCCAGAACATAATTAAAGCAATGATTGACCCCATCACCGTGATCAGCCCTTGCGCGATCAATGGTTGCTTTAAACCGAAAGCAAAGACTAGCGCAATGGCACTTACAGCAAGCACCATCATTAATTGCCAGTTCTTTTTCATCACTGCCACTCCCTTTTTCTAAGTACGCCAATTATAACCATTACAATCTGAAAGCACAACCTATTTTAGAACGAATATAATCTGTCCCACTTAGATGCTCGACATTCATGGTTTCTATTAATTGAGCCATGGCTAAACTCTTCTACCGAAAATTAACTCAAGTGTCCATCATCCCCAACCAGAATCATAAACCGGAAATGATTGACCCCGTTAATTTTATGGCTTCCCTAATATTCACTTCATATTATACTGCTCTTATACTAAAAAAATGGACTATTTTTATTCAGTCCGTAAAATGAAAGTATAGGAGTATTTTTATGTCAATTCGTTATTCACAAGATTTCAAAGATTCATTGGTTAAACTTCACCAAGAAGGCCGTTCACTTGAATCATTAGCAGAAGAATTTGGTCCGTCGAAAGATTCTATTGCTATTTGGGTTAAACAAGCTACCCCAATCATGATCAAGGGTCAGTCAAAGACTTTAAAAGACGTCAAGCAACTAGAGAAGCGCCTCGCTATTTTGGAGGAAGAAAACGAAATTTTAAAGCGAGCGGCCATCTTACTAGCCAAAAAATAGTCCGTAATGTGGGATTGCCGCTCGTTAACCAATTTTTAGCACAAGGCTACGCGCTTGTGCGTATTTTAAGTGCACTTAAAATCAAATCTAGTACCTATTACAATTGGCGCCATTGGCAGCCCAGTCAACAAGAAAAGCGTAGAGAATCCCTAAAACCTTATATTTTAGACGTTTGGAAAACCTTTAAATTTTATGGCTATCGTCGTATTGCTGCTTATAGTCAACTAAACAATGACTGTCCAAAAATATCTGAATATATGACACTCAAATTAATGCGTGAATTAGGGATTAGATCACGCATGCAAAAACGTTATCGAAAGCCAAAAACTGTGGTGACTGTTGATCAAAAACCCAATCTGATTAGACACTTGCATGATTTGAGCGGTGTTTGGCAAACAGATATCACTTATATTCAGTTGACTAACCACAGATGGGTCTATTTAGCGACCGTTTTGGATCCTGAGAAGAGAAAGGTATTGGGCTATAAAATTGGCGATACAATGACAGCCGAGCTAGCCACAAGTGCCTTACAGATGGCTTTAGATAAGCATCGAAAGCCGTTAATTATTCATTCAGATATGGGGTCACAATACACGAGTGCTGAATTTAATATTAAATGTCAAAATTATGGCTTGAAACATTCATATTCACTCAAAGGACATCCATACGATAATGGCCGTATGGAAGCATTTCATTCAATATTGAAACGTGAAGAGGTGTATTTGAAGGCATACGAAACATTAACGCAAGTCCAAGCAGCCATTGGTTGGTATATCAATTTTTATAATCGCAATCGTATCTCAAATGTTGCCTAATTAACTGAATAAAAATAGTCCAAGTTATTGACTTCTGAGCAGCCATCACTGAATTCATGGTTATAGACCCGTAATCGTTCGACCGTTCGGGCTAACGATTCAACGATACCTTTCGTCTGGGGGCGAAAAACGCGACAAGTGATTGGTTGATAGCAGGCATCCTGACTGAATTGCTTAGAACCTGTCTAGTATCTGCTGAATCTGGCATGACAAACTCCTCAGTCGGTTTTCCACAATTCTACCAGATTCAGCAGATACTAGACAGGTTCTTAGGACTAAAAAATAAGTTAAATGATTTACACCATGAAATCAGTAATCGAACGCAAAAACAACTGAAAGCATTTGCTAAACAGAATCCAGAAATTAAACAACCAGATTCTGAACCTGATCAAAGCCTAAAACGTTAGCCAGTTTTTAAGGGACATGCTATAATGTAATAGAAAAAGGAAGTCCCGCTAGAACAGGGCTTCCCATGTAGAGCCGTTAAAGACGGTGGCAGATTTTAACGATATTTAATAACCGCTAGCTGACCAGAGCTAAGGCGGTTATTTTTTTTGCTGACTTTTGATCAGCTCAACAATTAATGCGATTAAGGCCACGATAAAAGTACCGAAAGCCAGCATTAATTGTAAAGCGTCCGCAACGGACACCTAGGCTACTCCTTTCGTTAGGATTTATGGGCTTTAAAGGTTTAACACCATAAGCACCACCTCCGATTGGAAATAGCCACCGCCTTAACTTCTCTACAAAATACCATTATACAGGGAATCTATATCACTATCCAAGTTTTAAAACAAATTTGCCTGATCGCTATATTACTAGTGAGAACCAATTTAAACGGATTAACTTTCAGGTTAATCCTTATATTACTAGTAGGACACGGACAAAATTTGAAAGAAGGCTTTAAAACTTGGTGACGTAGAACAGTAAGGCGCTTGATAATTATAAAAATAATAATACAAATGCAAACAAATAAGAAAGAAGATTTTATAATGTTGAAAGTTATACAATTATTTATAGGTCAATCATGGGAACTAATTTTAAATATCATCCAATGGATTAGCATTAACATATCGGTAGGTTGGTTAGCATTCGGATTAGCAGTAATAACATTTTTAAGAAGCTGTTTAGTATCTTTGATTTTGACCAAATAATTTGATAAACTACTGTCAAAAAAGTTGGTGATCATATGCAACATTTTAGTCATCATTACCAAAGCGATATTTCTCGGCAACAATTCGATTTGATCCGCCAAGATCTGGAAGCTTCAAGAAAACGAACTCATCCAAAACACATTGATCCTTATGATATCTTCTGTGCCATGCTCTATGTCCTTAAAAATGGTTGTACTTGGCGTGATTTGCCGGCTGATTTTCCAAAGTGGTCCACTGTTTACTACTATTGGATGAATTGGTCGAAAGCCCCCACCCCTGATAAACCAGCTTTATTAACTCAGGTTTTAAAAAAATTGTCGCTGATCGAAGATTAAGGCAAGGGCGATCAGCACGAACTTCGTTCGTCATTTTAGATGCCCAAAGTATCAAGAACACCGCTACCGCTGAAAATAAGGGTTACGATGGTGGTAAGAAGATCTCGGGGATTAAACGGCACTTAGCCGTCGACATCAATGGATTCCCGCAAGCGATCCATATTACCCGGGCTAACATCACTGATCGTGACGGGGCGATTGCACTCATTACCCTTAATTTAGAGCAGTTTAAACTGGTTCGAACCATGATGGTTGATAGTGGTTATACCGGCCAAAATTTTGCTAATGAGATTAGCAGTTTAACGTCAGCCAAGGTAATCGTCGTTAAAAGAAATGAGTTACACCAATTTTCGGTTATCCCCCAACGGTGGCTCATTGAACGTTCATTTAGTTGGTTGGGAAATTATCACCGTTTATGGCGTAACTGTGAGCGTAAGCTCAACACTAGTCTCATGATGGTTTCGTTAGCTTTTATCAGGTTACTTCTTAAAAGATACTAAACAGCTTCTAAGAAATCGTCACAGGAAGCTGAGACAATCTTTTGAATACTCCTCAGGAAACAACAATTTTGAAACAGCTATTTCCATATATAATGACAGTTTAGGAACTGAAGCGTCTCAACTGCTAGGAATAATGGTTACAGACAAGAAATTCTATCTATATCGAAAGTTGTTGCCATACATCATTCGAGTAAAACTTAGATTGTGCAAAGACAGCAATAGTAAGACTACGCATACGACAAGGTCTTGGACATATCGCTTATTTTTATTGTTTATAGATAAGATAAAGTCTAAGAACTATAAAAAGCAATATGAAGATAAGGACTTATATCCTTACCTTCAAATGGTGAATATCCAAAATGGCGATGAAATTGCGGCGACTGGTTTTATTCCCATCAAAAGTCACGAAATGAGAACTATTGTTATTCCTAAAGGGCGCTTTTTAGACGCAGTTAAGAATCGTCTTACGTCTAATTATAAAGCATTAAAGCGCTTCGTTAATAAAAAGCCCGTTTATATTTATTTCATATATCAGACCATGAGTGGCACAGTGAAGGAATTTGTCGTTGAAACAGATTATCAAGACTCCTTGGGAAAAGATTTAGATATGGAATATTTAACAAAAATTCTTGCTGTTCAAGATAAATATAAAACAAAATAAGTTCATATCAAACGGCCATTAGGGTATACCCTAATGGTCTTTTTTATTTCTGTGCTATACTAGGAATTACAAGTGTTCATTAGAACTGTCCAAAAGGAGAATTGGAAATGGCTAAAATCGGTTATGCACGTGTGAGTTCCAAGGAGCAACATTTAGATCGACAGTTAGCGGCTTTAAAAGACGTTGATAAATTATTTACGGATAAATTAAGTGGGGCTAACACTAATCGGCCAGAACTGCAAAAAATGCTGGCCTATATTCGTGAGGGTGATATTGTAATGGTCACTGAATTAGATCGCTTAGGCAGAAACAACCATGATTTGACTAAGATCATGAACTCCATTCAAAATAAGGGTGCCACCCTAGATGTGTTAAATTTGCCGTCCATGACAGGGATTGCTGATCCTAACTTGCGTCAACTGATGACTAACCTCATCATTGAACTGTATAAGTATCAGGCTGAAAGCGAACGTAAGCGAATCATCGAGCGTCAGCAACAAGGGATTGCCCTCGCCAAACAGCAGGGTAAATATCATGGACGCAAACCCCAATATGCCAAAGATGATCCCCGTTTGCAACATGCTTTTAAGCTTTATCGAGCTGGCATAAGTGACATTGATGTTGCCCGTAATACAGGGATTAAACGGACGACCTTTATCAGATATCGAAAGAAATTCAATATACAAAGATGATGTTTACATGAGAGAATCATAGCAGAGCGGACCACTTGAAACTTCTAACTCCACTAAAATCCGAGAAATGACCAAGAAAAATGACAACTCTTCGAATATTGTTACTTCAAATTAAAATCAAAAATGATTACCTTAAAAATTGAGGTTTTTTAATTAAAATAATATTATTTTATGCTGTGTTATCCGCAATTCTAAATCTGGATCATAGTGATATTTGATAGCTTTGTAGCAGTATGTAAATAAAATTATTATTCTGATAAAAGCAAGCAACGATTGACAATTCTGAGCGTTATTTTTCGAATCATGGCGTTTTTATATTACAATGATCCTAGAAAAAGTAAAGTTATGGAGGCGATTAGATGAGTGATTTGGATCAGACAAACAGCTATCGATACGTCATTGTTGGTGGCGGAGTGGTTGCTGGCTATGCCATCAAGGGAATTCGACAGGAAGATTCAGAGGGTGAGATCTTAATTATTTCGCAAGAGGCGGATGTCCCATATGAACGACCGGCACTGAGTAAAAAACTATGGCTAGATGATGAATTTACTGAAGAGAACATTCAGATTGGTGCTGAAAATTATCCCAATGTGACTTTTAAGTTCAAGACAACGGTTACGGCTATTAATCGGCAAGATAAGGTCATTACATTGGCCGATAGTGAGCAAATCAAGTATGAACAGCTATTGCTAGCAACTGGCGGAGAACCTAGACAAATCCAGGGACCTTCTGATCCACATGTGCTAGTCTTTAGACAGTGGTCAGATTATCGCAAGTTACGTAAATTTAGTGGTCCGAACAAGCGAGTTGTGATCATTGGTGGTGGATATGTTGGTACAGAGCTCGCATCGTCACTGACCCAAAATGAGACTGAAGTTACGATGATTTTTCCAGAAAAAGCGCTGGGTGAGGGTAAATTTCCTGAGTCTATTCGGACTGAGTATGAAGCCACGTTCAAACGCAATGGTGTCACACTGATGAGTGGTCAGTTTGTCCAATCATATCAACGCCAAGGTGACCACTTGACTCTATTGACAAAGGATGGTACGGTGATCGCAGCCGATACGATCATTGTTGGGTTAGGCGTTACGCCGCGGATTAGTTTAGCTGAAGACAGTTGTTTGGATTTAGCTGATGGTGGTGTGAAAGTTAATGAGTATCTCAATACTAGTGACCCAGCCATCTGGTCTGCGGGAGATATTGCCTCTTATCCAGATCACATCTTGGGTCGGCAACGGATTGAGCACGTGGACCATGCCCGACTTTCTGGTGAATTAGTTGGCCGTAATATGGCAGGTGCTCACATGAGCTATCAGCATACCCCATACTTCTATTCCATGATTTTTGATATTTCCTGGCAAGCAATCGGTAATATTGATCCTAAATTGCAATTGATTTTTGATCGGCGAACGCATGGATCGCTTGTCTATTTCATAGATACCGATAAGTTAGTTGGTGTTTTAGTTTGGAATGTTAAGGTGAATCTTGATGATGTTCGCGCATTGCTTGCGAACGCTCCAGCTACAGATGATCTGGTGGGCTCCATTCGAGAGAAGAAGGCTTAGTATCTGGATGAGATATCGGTGAATCATTGCGTCATCACGAATGTACTTTAGAACAAAATGGCCATCATTAACGATTTATTATTTGTCACCCATCTATTAGGAGGCTATATTTTTTATGTCGAAGACAAAAGTTATTGTTGTTGGTGCCTCGCACGGCGGCCATCAGTCGGTTTTGGAACTTACTCACAAATACTCAAACCTAGATATTAAACTATTCGAAGCGGGAGATTTTATTTCTTTTATGTCCTGTGGTATGGAATTATATTTAGAAAACAGTGTAACGAGTATTAATGATGTCCGTAATTTTAAACCTGCAGATCTCGAAAAATTTGGGACAGAAGTATATGCCAATCATGAAGTGACCAAAATAAATCCAGAAAATAAGCAAGTTACCGTGAAAGATTTAAGATCCGGTAAGATACAGAGCTATGATTACGATAAATTAATCTTAAGCTCAGGCGTAACTCCAAACGATTTACCCGTTCCTGGTCATGAGCTAAAAAACGTTTATTCAATGCGCGGCAAGGATTGGGCAGAAAAGATCAAAGCAAAATTATCTGACCCAGATGTTAAAAATATTACTGTTATTGGTGCTGGTTACATTGGTGTTGAAGCTGCTGAAGCCAGCATCAAAGCTGGAAAGAATGTTACATTAATCGACATGATTAATCGGCCTCTGGGCAACTACCTAGATACCGAATTAACAGATATTTTATCAAAAGAATTGACTAGCAAAGGCGTTCAAGTTGTCACTGGCGCTAAGATTGAATGCTATGAAGGGACTGAATCGGTTTCTGCTGTTAAGACCAACGATGCAGAATATCCTAGTGACTTGATCATTCAAGCTGTTGGAGTTAAACCTAATACTGATTGGTTAAAGGGAACGGTTGAACTAGATAAGCGCGGGTGGATTAAAACTGACAAATATTTGAGAACTAATCTGCCTGATGTCTATGCCATAGGTGATGCGGTGTTGGCCTATTCAATTCCTGCTCAGAGGAACATGCCGATAGCTTTAGCCACGGTTGCCCGACGTGAAGCCCGTTATGTAGTGGAACACATCTTTGAGAACACACCGTCTATGCCATTTTCAGGAGTGGTCGGCTCATCAGCATTAAGTGTTTTCGACTATCACTTTGCCACATCAGGTCTGAATATGACCACAGCCCAAAAGGCCGATATTAAGATTAACACATCTTTTTACAAAGACACTTTACGTCCAGCTTATGTCCCTATGGAGAAGGGAAATACAGAGGTCTACGTAGAGCTGGATTACAATCCAAACACTCATCAACTATTAGGTGGTGCTGTATTGTCAACTTATGATATCACTGCCCAAGGTAATGTTATTTCATTAGCCATCCAACAAGGATTAAAACTGGAAGATTTAGCCGAAGCTGACTTTTTCTTCCAGCCAGGCTTTGACCGACAGTGGAGCCTATTGAACTTAGCAGCCCAACGTGCTCTTGGTGAACTTGAGTTTACAAAATAGAAATTGTAACGACCACTTATAACTTGCTGTTTAGGATCACGAATAAATCAAAAAGAGGCTGTGACATAAGTCTCCACAAATAAGACGGTCTAGTGAGAATCTTCGGATTCTCACTAGACCGCCTTTTGATATAATGGAAAATAAAAAAGGCATCGGCCACACCCGATACCCACAGATTATCCCCGAAAGGACATCTAAATATGCAAGACTATTATGGTGGATTGTAAAATTAATCCGAACGCTGTTCGGATTAATTTTACAATCTACCATAACTGCTATACTAAAAGTGAAAAGAAGAGGAGTGATCGTTTTGAAATTGTATCAAAGCCTTACCCAAGTCCAAATCAACGAACAATTCGCTGGTCAAGCAACCGGCTACAAGCTTTCCACGACCCTTGATAAGCCGCTGAACTACGATCCAACGATTCTCTATCAGTATTTGGATACCGTCCTGAAACCGGGCAGTCGCCACGACGAAAACAACTTGCGCTACGTGACTGATCCGGGCTATATCGGCGAAAACTTTAATTACCAAAGCGTCCCGTTTACTTCGCACATGACCGAATTCGACGAGAAGATGGCCTTCGCACGCAAACTGGTGGCCGACCTTAATCGTCATTTATCTGTCAACATCAAACCGGAAGATGAAACTATCGAACTGGTCTTTGTTGACTAAAGCAACCGTGTTGCCCTCCTTTCCTAGTCGCGATGCTTCTCTCCTGATCATTTGCAACTAAGCACGAATTCGCAGCTATACCGCTTTCTTCGCGACTTCCTTTGGTAACGTCAACGCCAACAGCAAGCCAATCAGGCCCACGCCAGCAAACACAGCGAAGGTAACAGCAAAACCGCCAGCATGACTTCGCAGCGTGGTTTGCATGCCATCCAACAACACTGTGGCGAACATGACACCGGCAGAACCAAATAACTGACGAGCCGTCGTCGTAACCGCAGTGCCGTCTGCCACGAGCTCATTCGGCAAAGCATTCGCGCCAGCCGTCACTGAAGGCATCATCACAAAGGCATTGCCGGCTTCAGTCGCCATCGCCAACATAATTGCCCCAATCAGCGGTAAATGATGGGCAAAGACTGCTAACAGACCAAAGCCGCCAGTAATCAACAACATGCCAATCATGGCCACGACACGCGGTCCAAAGCGATCCAGTAGGCGCCCGCTAATTGGATTCAAAATACTCAGCAACACCGCAGCTGGCACTAAGGACAAGCCAGAAATCAACGGTGACAAACCAAGTAGCGTTTGAAAGTAAAGCGGCATCAGGATAGTGGTGACAATCAAACCGACGTATGAAATTCCGGTCAGAAACACCGCTTTAGTAAACATACCAGTGGCAAAAACTCGCATTTGCAACATTGGTGGTTGGCGATTCAATTGCCGAACAACGAAAATACCAGCTGCCAGAACGCCTAAAATCAACAAACCAACCACGCCAACAGTTAAGCCTTTTTTCGACAAAGCACCCAAGGCATAAAGTAGAATTGGAAAACTTGCGGATAAAAGGAAGGACACCCAGTCCAGTTGCGTCGGTTGCAATGGCATGACAGACGCAATGGTCACCGTTGAAACGGCCAGCACAAGCAGCGAAACGACCAAGAAGAACAAGAATAAAGCCTGCCAAGGGAACCATGTCAGCAAAACACCGGAAATAATCGGACCGACTGCCAAGGCTGAGCCCATGACCAATCCCGCCGTGCCCATCACCCGACCACGCTCACTATGCGGCGTAATCGTCAGCAACACGGTCTGGAAACTCGGGAAAATAATCCCGACCGCAATCGCTTCAAGCAACCGGCCAATCATGAGCACGGTAAAACTCGGTGCCCAGATACATAAGCCTGTCCCAATGGCAAAAATGAGTTCAATCGCTTGGAAAAGCCGTTGGAAAGTAACATTATGCAACAGCCATGGGCTAACCGGAATCATCAAGGTCATCACCAACATAAAGCCGGTTGTCAGCCAAGCAACTGTATCCGCTCCTAAACCAAAAGCTTTCATAAAAGCAGGATAAGCGGTGCTTAAAGAAGACTGAGAAATTGACATCGAAAAGGTACCTGTCAGTAACGTGGCGACAAAAGCCCCGCGATGTTTGATCGTTGGAGAGTGCATATTAAAATCATCTTTTTCTATATTAGTATTGTGGGACGTTTACATTTTCATTCCCATTTTTTCATAAGACTGCATACCGCCCATCCAAATCTCAGATGGTTTGACGCCACGTTCTTTAGCCAAGGCCATCATTAACGTATCCATATCCATCAATTTATATTCTTGCTTTGGCTTGGCTGGATCGAATGTTTCAATCTGTGCCATCATGCCGCCATCTTCGTGCTCAATGATATGGCAGTGATACATATAAACCCCTGGCAAATCAAAGCGAACCAGCAGCCGAACCGTTTCACCAGGATTCACGCCAATTGTATCTTTGAAACCATGTTCATTTGGATACGGCGCATGCCCATTCCGCGACAAGACTAAGAATTGGGTTCCATGCACATGGAATGGATGAACCATTCCAGGCGCATCATTGCTATTGGTAACATCCCAGTACTGGGCTTTGCCAATTGGTTGCGTGGCATCAATCCGCTGCATGGCAAACTTTTTACCATCAATCGCAACACCTTCGTCCATCCCCTGCATCACAACGTGGCGAACTGGCAAAGCCGGGTCAACCACTGGTGCCTTCACATCGAACAACTTATCAGGCAAGGTAGTCTGATCCGGTTTGAACGCATGAATGCGGAACTTTAGCAATGGCACATCATCCGTATATAAGGTGACCTCGTCGCCTTCATGGTATTGGCCAAAATCAACAATCACTTCGGCACGCTCAGCACAAGTCAGCATCAAATGGGTAAATTTGACCGGCTCCGGTAACAGTGAGCCATCCCCGCCAATTTGCGTAAATGGCAGGTCATCGGAAAAATGCAACCGCCATTCACGGCGATTAGCACCATCCAGAAAACGCAACCGGACCTTTTGCGTGGTGACATCAAAATAGGGATTGATGTCACCGTTAATCATTGCAGTTGGCCCAGCAACACCGTCAGGATCATAATCAGCCCGGTAGTCCCACTGGTTGTTCTCATGAAAACGCCGGTCTTGCAAAATGACCGGAATATCGTCAACGCCATAGTTCCTTGGCAATGGCAGGCTGGCTTCATGGTCGTCTTTGACAATCACCATGGCAGCCAAACCATGCCAAACCTGCTCGGCTGTGGATGGGCACGGATGCGCGTGCAGCCACAAAGTCGTCGCCGGTTGTTCCAATGTGAAGTCGATATGCTTACTTTCACCCGGATAAACCGGCGCATGGCATCCGCCATCAACATAAGGGCCACTGACATTAGCCCCATGCCAATGAAAAGTGGTCAACTCAGGCAGGGTGTTTTTCAGTGTCACATGCGTATGCTGACCACGGCGATACACAATCGTCTGACCTAACAGACTGGTATTATAGCCCCACGTCTTGGTCTTCGCCCCAGGTAACAGTTGCGTTTCCCCAGCCTCTGCTGTCACCGTGTAATAAACGTCGGTCGCCGTCTCTTTATCCGGTTTCAACAACGGCGGCACATTTAAGGGCTTCTCAGGCGCATCACTGACCTCAAGCGGCACGTACCCGCCATCGTGGAGATCAAACGCTGGCTCATCAAAGAAATAGTCCGTATAGATTTTCATCGTGATTTCCCCCTCTGACAAGAATTTTAACACTTTTTAGGGTTGCCATAAACATAATTTAGAATTAACCTAAAGTAGTATTGAAAAATGGTATAGGTCTTATCCATACACTTGAGGAGGATTTTCATGCAACAAATGTCGAAAACAATGGGCTGGCTCATGCTGGCGTTAAATGTGGTGCTGCTGATTCTAATTGGTACCATGCACAATATGGCAGCGATGTGGTTAATGGGTCTGATTATGACTTTGGACGCTGTGACAGGGTTAGTTGCCGCTTATCGGCCCCAGTCAAGTCAACAACACGCCCACCAGCACTAGTTTGTTAAGAAGTTGCTGCAAGACCTTTCATGGAGTCATTGATCGGCGTTATATGTTGACATATACATATGTTGAATATATCATGTGTCTGTACTTAGATGAACAGTCACATGAAAGAGGGTCGTTTAATGCAGCAACTGTCAATGACGCAGAAACAAACCATGACGTCAGCCTTACGGGTTGAATATTTTTCAACGGCATGGATGGCATTTGAGTGGTAGATTGCAAATTTAATCCGAATTTTTGGACAAATTTGTCAGCATAACCTGATACGGTGTTTGCCAGTCGAGTATTTTAAGCGGTCGCTGGTTAATTTGGAGTAACGTCGTCGTTAAATCTTGAGCACTAATGTGCTCAAAACGAGTCCCTTTAGGATAAAAATAACGTCAATTCCGATTAAAGCGTTCATTACTACCACGTTCAGCTGGCGTATAAGCATGGCAGTAATAGGTCTTAATACCATATTGTGATTCAAGTGATACTAGCCCACTAAACTCAGTGCCACGGTCCACAGTAAAGCTGTGCACCGCACCATTAAAAGTGGTTAGGAACTTAGTTAGGGCTTCATTAACAGTCGCTGTCGTCCGATCTTTTAACCGGTATGCCCAAAGGAACCGTGATTTGCGATCGATTAAAGTTAATAAAACTGCCTTACTATGCCCACGAGGACCAACGACTGTATCTAGTTCAAAATCGCCGATGCGATTACGTTGATTAATCATCATGGACGCTGTTCAATTGATCGCCCCAAAGATTGATTATATTTGGATTGTTGGTCAACGTTACGCCATGTTCGGGTAGATCATTCAAGGAGAAACCAATTCTCTCCTGATTTAGCCAATTATAAATAGATTTAGTAGCTAGTTTAAATTCGTGAGCAATCATTCCTGGTGACCAGCTTAGACGTAAATGGTTGAGAATTTTTTGCTTTAACTCATCGCTCAGCTTAGTTTTCCGACCACATCGTGATCGCTTGTATTCGGCATCTGTTTGTGCTAATTCAGCCTGATAAGGTTGACATCGAGATAATTCATAAGAAATTGTTGACGGTGATCGGTTCAGCCGAACGCCCATTTGGATATTGGACAGCCCTAGTTCACAAAAGGTTTCGATTTTAATTCGTTCGGAATAGGTTATACTAGACAAAAGATCAGCTCCTAAAAGATGGGTTTGTGGTAAACACCATTTTAAAGGAAGCTGATCTTTTTTGTCCGAACAGCGTTCGGATTAATTTTACAATCTACCACACAACCAAAAAGCCATTCATCTCATCACGAGGTGGGTGGCTTTTTTGAGTAAGTTAAGTGACAGCATTGATTGATTGTTATATGATTGTGTATGTCCTAAATGGACACAAGCAACGCTCCTAAGCAAAGCCTGTATGTACTGATTTCAGAAAAGCCCTCTATTCCGCATAATAGAGGAATTTTTTGTGTGCATTCTGCTTAATTTAAACGGACAAGTATACATCTAAAAGGTGAACGTGTCGTCTGAGAGCACGTGATTATTTACTTTTTACTTTGTTAGCATCGCCTGTTTCCAAAGTCTGTATTTGAGTCGTAAGCGTATTTTGTTCAGAATCAGTTAACGATTCAAAAAAAGTTTTTTGTAATTGGGCTAATCCGTTTTGTTGAGTTGAGCTATACCCTAAAATTACCATAGCTTTCATAAAGTTTTTTAGATGATTGTCAATTCTGAGCGTAGTATCAAAAGTAACACCATCTATTTGTTTAGACTTCGTTTTGTTTGATTCGTTTAGAGAAGATATGGAAATTTCTTTTTGGGGCTGGGGCGCCGATTTTCTAGGAATTATTTTGCTTTTATTTGAGTTAGGATTGTGTAAAAGTTCCACCATGCTAGTCCGCCCTTTCAATAATTTCTTGTGCCACAGAATCGTATAATCTAATTATTTTTTTATCGAACTGATCTTTTAGAAATACACCTCTGATTGAATATCTTTTGATTCTTTCCATATTACGAATTAGGGTTTTTAACATGTTTTCTTTCCCAAATTCTTCTTCTGCTACTTCTAATGTGCTGTGATCAACAGGCGCCCCATTCTTTAATAGCACAGGAAGTATACCGAGTAAATTCAAACTAGGTGCTTCGTATTCATCGATTACCTGTTCCTGTATATATTTTAGAAACGATTCGGCACCCTGAAGACTGTGCTCTTGAGTTTGAAGGATAATCAGAACCCAATCTGAAGCGTATAAGGCGCTATCAGAAATTAAGGAAATAGTCGGTGGCAAATCAAATACCACAAAATCATATTTTTCTTTTAGTGAAGCAAGTAGCTTGCTAAAATATGTAACTCTATCTTTATAATTATTTTTAAACTTTTTTTCCATAATCCGTGGGTACAATGAAAAATCTGCGCTTGATGGAATAAAGTCAATGTTTTTATCCAAAGTAACCAACGATCTTGATAAGTCCTCTTCTTGGATTGATGCAAGCAAGGTTTGATTAAATTTAATATCATCGTGGCCTAAATTAGCCGCGGTTTTAAAGTAAATATCTGTAGCGTTTGCTTGAGGATCGAAATCAATTAATAGCGTTTTTTTGCCAGCACGAGCTAGTGCCAGGCATGCAAGCGTGGCATTTGTTGTTTTACCGGTGCCACCTTTAAAATTTCCAAAAGTAATTACTTCACCCATTATACTGACCTCCAATTAAGTATCCTAATATACAAGGATACTTGGATACAAGGATGATAACATACAAAGATACAAAGATACAAGGATACATTTCTTCTCAAAAGCCGTTAAATTAAGATTGACTGCAAGTATCCTAATATACTTAGATACAAGGATACAAGGATACTTAGATACAAGGATATGAATATACAAGGATACAAGGATACAAGGATACATAAAAAGAAATGTTGATTTATCACCAAACAACGAGTAATATTGGTTACATAAAATAGAACATAAAAAAACACCCACCAACGGGAATCGGTGAGCGCCACAAAAAAGTCATCATTGTTTAATGACTATTATATCATGGCCGGTGCGATTTTTAAAGCCCTAGGGGACAAGCTGGGGTCTAAATCCAAGGGGACACGTTTGCCAGGGCGACTTCAATAAGTCTGGCTATACCACAACAAGGTCATCTGTACGGCTGGGTGGTGAATGGTGAGCGCGACCATTAACGGCGCGGGTGGTAAAACGAAGCTTCGGCTTGGTGCCACTGATTAGTTGGTGATCGAACAAACATAAATACGTATTACCAACGCCTGCTAGGGCGTTTTTTAGTAGGCTAAACCGAAAACGTAGGTTTATAATGAGTGGTGGTAGCAATACCGCAATTGTACAGACAAGCGACGGGCGTTAACGACCGACGAACTAAGGGGAAACTTTTAGTAGTAGAATTGTACTCTGGTTCAGTTATTCCAAATAACTGTTTCCAGGGAACAATTCTGCGCTCAAAACGTCACTCCCTCTAAACTGAATGGAAAACCATAACCCGTCAAGTCAAAACCAACATTAGAATCAAGAAAGTTGATGATTTAAAATGCTTGATTTAAGAGATTGTGAGATTGCTTTTACCGGACGTCTAACTACCATGACTCGGGATCAAGCTTTTAGTTTGGCGAAAGTCTTTGGGGCGAAACCACAAAATTGGGTTACGAAACAGACAGATTATTTAGTGGTTGGGTTAATTGAGACGGCTTTAGGTGAGGAGCCCATCACAAAAAAGTTATTGACGGGAACACCAACGATTTCAGAACGGGATTTTTTGGACTGGTGTCAGGCACGATTGGCGCAATGGTCTAGGAGTTTAGGCGGTTAAATTCACAAAGTGAGTTACTGATTTTTTTGGGATTTTTCATCTAGACCACTCCTCTACCGTCAAATTTCACAAAGGCCAAATAACGGATCGTTGTTTTATCAGGGTGAATGGTGGTTACTTGGAATAAGCCCCATTATGTGAAGTAGAAATTGGTATACTAAAAAAGGCTCCCGGATAGATACTCAAAAGTTGGACTTTTCCACAGCCAATTTCTCACCAGCAGAAATTCAAAAGCAAAACCAGGATTTGGTGAACCATGCTAATGATTTCTTAACTGACGAAGATAGTGGCTTACCGGTTTTCTTAGAACCAGAAGCTGTACAACTACTTAGTTTTTGGTGCCGTACCCCGCAACAGATGCGTCGCTTCGTTGGTATTATCTTAAATGCTAAGTACCGAGTTGAGAAGGATCATAAGAACCTGTCTAGTATCTGCTGAATCTGGTAGAATTGTGGAAAACCGACTGAGGAGTGTGTCATGCCAGATTCAGCAGATACTAGACAGGTTCTAAGTGTTATATTTTTGTTTGCCAGCCTTATTGTCTTTTGGATAATCCCAGCCATTGGAATTGCAAAAAATCACCTGGTAGATGAGCTATACCCCCAAAGTTAAAGTAAAAACTTTAGCTTTGGAGGTATTTTTTATGACTAAGATTTCAAAACAACTTAAATTACGAGCTTTAACAGAATACTTCGATGGTCGAGGAGGTCTTAGAGCAATTGCGGGAAAATATCATATATCCCGTAGATTGTTTGAAATGCTTGTTGCCGCTTACCGTACTCACGGCCCGAATATCATATTGGATCCGCCTCAAGTAACGCCTGATTTTAGAGTTGCCCTTGCCCGATGGGCAATTACTAACAATGCTTCCTATACGCAAATCGCTGCTAAGTTCGGCTATCTCGGGACTGCTCAGATTTACCAATGGAAAAAGATTTATCGCAATGAAGGGCCAAATGGGTTATTGTCTATATCAAAAGGACGGAAACCCAAAATGACAAACAAACGAAAGAAACCGACTAAGAAGCGGTCAACTAAGAAGAAACTCACTCCGGAACAAAATCGGCTTAAACAATTAGAAGCTGAGAACCTAGGGTTACGCATCAAAAATGAAGCGTTAAAATTATTGGCCTCGATGAAGCAACGAACAAAGAACTCGCCCAAGTAATCTGCACACTCGAGGCCAAATTCAATCTGGCTGACCTTTTGCGGGTCCTGCCAATCTCTCCAGATACCTTTTTCTACTGGAAACGCCAATTTAAGAAACCAGACAAGGATTGCCAATTGAAACACTTTATTTCTCGTATCTGGAATCACGACCAACACATGGGGGTTCTGCGGATTACCCAGGCCCTCCTGAATGATTTTGACCTTAAGGTCAACCATAAGCGCGTTTATCGGCTGATGAAGGAGTTGGATATCCAAGGGGAAGGTTATCGTAAGAAGATCCGCAAATATGATTCCTCTAAAGGTCCTGAAGGAACTAGAGTCAAAAACAAGTTACGCCGCCGTTTTCAAACCGACCGGCCAAATCAGAAGATGGTTTCCGATGTCACTGAATTTAAGATCCCCGAAACTCAGGAAAAGGTGTATTTCGAACCAATAATGGATTTATACAATAATGAGATCCTAACCTTTGCCATTACTGCCGGCAGTCCCAATCTTGAATTTGCCATGAAACCATTGAATTCCCTAATTGAGTTAATACCAAACCAACCATACAAGCAGTTCCTGCACACTGACCAAGGTTGGCAGTACCGACATCGAACATGGCAGAAGAAGCTCAGAAGCGCTCACATCACACCAAGCATGTCTCGACGAGCAACCTGCTTAGAAGCTGTCTAAAATCTCTTAAGTAATAGTGCTAAAAACGCTAAAACGACCATTTGCAGACTGGTGGTTAATTGACGCTCACAATTTTTCCAAAGTCGCCGACAATTCTCTAGCCAACTAAAAGATCGTTCGACTACCCAACGTTGGGGCATGACTTCGAATCGATGCAACTCATTGCGCTTCGCAACCTGCACGGTTGCGTTTAAATTACTGGCTACATCGAGCTGAAAATTAACGCCTGAATAACCACCATCAACTAAGACATTTTGAACCTGGCGTAAATGCATGGCATGTAAAGCGATCATGGCACTGGCCCCGTCTCGATCAGAGACGTTCGCTCGCGTCATGTGAATGGCCTGCGGAAAGCCATTGATATCAACTGCCAGATGGCGCTTAATCCCCGAGATTTTCTTACCAGCGTCGTAACCTTTGTTTTCAGCAGTAGCGGTGTTTTTGACGCTCTGAGCGTCAACGATAATAAAGGAAGTTAAAGCTGAACGTCCTTGGTAAGTTCGCCGAGCAATGACAATTTTTTTAAAACTTGTTCCAATAAAGAATCAGCCGTAGGCTCAGCTTTAGTTGACCAAATTTTGTAATAGTTGTAAACTGACCGCCATTCTGGGAAATCACCGGGGACTTGACGCCATTGGCAACCGGTTTTCAAGACATATAGGACCGCACAGAAGACCTCGTAGAGGTCATATTTTCGAGGCTTAGTTCGCTTACGAAAATTTTCTAAAGCTGGTCGAATTAATTCAAATTGTTGCCGAGTAATATTGCTGGGATAATTTTTCATAGCTTAAACTCCCTTTTTACATAGAAGTATATCAAAAATCATAGATCTTGGACAGCTTCTTAGATAACGCTTGTATGGAAAGCTTCTTTAACAAGTTAAAAGTTGAGTTAGGCGACTTATCCAAAAACAATTCCGCTGAGGAATTGATAACGGCTGTCAAAAAGTGGATAATCTACTACAATACTGAACGAATTCAAATGAAACTAGGCGGCACATCGCCGATAAAATATCGACTCCGGGCCGCCTAGGAAAGACAAGCAAATATTTACTTTAACTTTGGGGGTACACCTCAAGATGACCGCTTTTTTATTCGACAGTGGTTATTTCCAATGCAGTATTGGTTACAGCTATTATTTGAACGAATCAGCGGTAACCGTCGTATTGTCGTAAGAATTTTACAGATAATGTCTCTGTTTATCACGTATTTTTGCGGGTTACTTATGCTCCTCGTGTTTAGTGCTTTTGATATTAATACAGCCAAGCATTTTAGTGTTTTTATATTATTTGAATATTTACTGGTATCTTCTATCGCCTACGGTTTCAACCAAAAGCTGGCAAAATATACAAGACCAAATAAAGTTGCCGCTAGGTAAGCGCTATGCTAGACTAAGATTAATTTAACAACCGAATAAAGAGATCAAGCTAAGTAGAAAAATCCCCGATTCACGAGGAATCAGGGATTTTGGATTTAGCAAGTAGCTATAGGACAGCTACTTAGATTCAGTCGATTTTCACCGCCAAGTTAAAATCGACTGAACATTGTTCTTAATTTGTAGGTTAATTATACCGCAAACCAGTCCCCGAGGACAAGTTAAGGATAGTTAAAAACAAATTGAAGTCAATGGACTAAGTAGCTAACTGAAGCTATTTAGTCCATTTTTGTTGTTAGAAATTAAAAAAAGTTGCCGACTGGGCAACTCACAAACAGACACATGCTGATGAATTTGCAAAGCCTCACCGCTAAATGAATGCTTTGTAATTCAGTTAGAGCATATCAGATTTGTATTTTAAAGCAAATCAAATGTTTTAGCAACTCTCTTTTGAGACAGCGTGTGTCAGTCAAGAAAGGGAGTTTTAATT
>NZ_CP047124.1:0-28299 GCF_009832765.1 Lentilactobacillus hilgardii
TTTGCTGGGATAATTTTTCATAGCTTAAATTCGCTTTTTACATAGAAGTATATCAAAAATCATAGATCTTGGACAGCTTCTAAGGGATTTGCTTTTTTTCATTGATTGAATTAAGCAAATAATTCCATTTGAATCCTAGTTTAATAATGGTCAAAATTAAGTTTTAGCAAACAACTCATCAAGGGTAATTGCATTCGATTTATATTTCTTTAATCGCTTGTTAAAAGCATTATAACTGATACCAATGTATTGGGCAGCTTCCTTGTAAGAATAGAAAGTTCGTCGATGATATTTAATCATATGTCCCTGTGAATGCTTCGGCGATCTGAACAATTGTTCAATAGTGAATTCACCATTGAGATACTTTTTCAAACGTCCATTAAAGGCAGCACTTGAGATACCAATATAATCATAGGCAGCCTTATATGAGTTAAAGGTTATTCCTTGATAATGGAGTTTAATAGTATTTAGCTGTTTAGCCCGTAAATTAGTTGAGTTCCGAGAATAGAGGTCATCAATATCGTATATTCCTTGATGATAACGCTTTAGCCTTTCAGTAAATTTTGTTGGTGTAATACCAACATATTTAGCAGCCATTAATTTATTTTCAAATACTTTTTTGTGATACGGAGGTAATTCGTAGGATTGGTATTTTACTGATGAAAACAATTCATCTAAAGTAATTTGATCTGCATAATATTTTTTTAACCGCCGATAAAAAGTTGTTTGAGAAACACCCGCGCTTTTAGCAGCTTCCTGATAATTGATAAAAGTCTCACCATGATAGGTGAGACTTTTATGTTTCTGTAATTGTGTTTTTTTTCCAACGGAGTTAAAAAGTTCTGCAAGCGAGAACTGCCCACTCTGATATTTTTGGTATCGTTTAGAAAAACCTGTTGCAGTCATACCAAGAAAATTTGCTGCTTGTTGATAACTTATAAATCGCTTTCCCTTATAAACAATTGGTTCCATATATGATCCCCCCCCTATAATTGAACTCAGTGTTTCTGACGGCGAAACAGCTCATCAATGGGCAATTCTCCAGATAAATATTTATGATATCTTGCGGAAAAGGCCGATTGAGAAATGCCGAGATACTGACAGGCTTCTCGTTGAGTTTCAAAAGTGTGCCCATTATAGGTTATTGCCATTGTTTTAGAATGCTTTTTCTGTAGTTCAAGTGGATCGGAAGCAAAAATATCATCTAAAGTATAGTCACCATTATAATAACGCCTTAAGCGTTGTGTAAAAGTATTTTGACTAATTCCTAAATAACTAGCAGCCTCTTTCTTGCTGTTAAATATTTTTCCGTGCCAATCAGGCATGGGATAAATTGTGTACTTAGGTTTTTTAAATAAATTTTCTAAAGATATTTCACTTCTCAGATATTTTTTATACCGCCTATTAAAAGACACTGAAGTAATGCCAATAAATTTAGCTGCTTCTGCATGACTACTAAATTTTTGATTTTTATAATAAATTAGATGTGTTAAATGATAATTACCATCATAAAAAAGGTCATTAAGGTCATATTCCCCAGCTTCGTACTTTCGATAGCGTTTTGCAAATCCTGTTTTAGTAATACCAATAAAATCAGCTGCTTGTTGATAAGAGGTAAATGTTTTGTCTTTATATTGAATAGGTTTCATTTTTATTTACTCTCCTTTTATAAAGAATATAACTATTAATAACAACGCTAACGTTCATAACTATTAATTTAATCATTATTGACATTATATTCTTATATTAATTTTTCATCTCAATCACAGATCAAAAGCCACTCATCGATAAACTAATAGGTTAAAAAAGCAATTCCTGTTAAGATAATAGTTAAGGCTAAAATAAGCCACCAATTATTCCGCCAAAAATGATTAATATCCATTAATTCGGTTCTCCTATTTAATTAACTAGGTGATTTAATAAAAATTCAGCTAACTTGGCTTCTACCACATTATATTTATCTAGCAAATCCTTAAATTGAAATAAATCATGCTGTTTTAAAGATTTGTGTTCGATAGTTATCCTTTTTAGCACCGCAATTAAGCTGACTAATTGTTCACGATCCTCCAATTGAACGATTGAGAGTAAACTTTCTATGTCTTTAAAAGAAAATGTTTTAATTGCCAAAGTATTGATCCAACTTTGTGGCTTTTGGCAGCGGTTATGGTCACTATTCGTTTCAAATTTAAGATGATAGCTGTAATGAATTCTTTCAACATTTGTAATGTAATATTTATCTCCTTGAAAATCAATAAAAATATCTTCATTTTTAATCCTAAAAGAATGATCATCTTCATTAAAAACTAGATAAAAAATCTGATTAACATAGTCAGGAAAAGCCATGACCGTTCCTATGAGTTTTTCCTGACGATAAATTTGATATCTATTAATCATTCTTTTGCTCGATTCAGCTTGTCGAGACATTGACTTCCCACCACCATTTAGTATATTTCAGAACCAATGTTAATATTTACTTGGTCTCCTATTAACCATTCATATTGTGTTTATTAGCTTATCTTATTGTATCATGATGACTAAGTTCTAATTTACGAAAAGGCAACAAAAGAAAGTCAAACCTAATTATGATTATCTTTTGTGATTTATAATAAAAGATTAATTTTTTATTATAAATCACAAGTCTAAGCTGTTAATTATTTATTTGCGTTGAGAAAGTCCTTCATGAATAAGCTTTTCTAAGACATCAACAATTTTCTCATCATTTTCAAAAGCAATTCGTTTAATCTTTTTATATGTGCTCATACGAACTTGAACAGTCTTAGTTTTTTCCGTTTCGAATTGGTATGGACTCTTTAGATTACCAAGTTGCTCAGACGCTTTTTTACTAACTTTATTTAAAAAATCTTCTGTCATAATAAATTACCCCTCTAACTGTTGAATCCTAAGTAGTTGTTCATTAAGAACCATTTGATACATTTGAATTGCTCTTTTATCCCAACGATCTTTATCTCTTATTCCTTCATTAGTGAATGTTTTAACTCGTTCTTGAGTTCTAATTGAATTCGAAAAAACTCCTTCACCAAAAAAATCTTTTGCCCGAGCAGTAATTTCAGCATCAACTTTTGCTCGTGGTTTCATTAAATATAGTATGACACCAACTAGTTGAAAATCCCCATCATATTGTTCTCGTAGTTCACCTAAATGTGTAGCAGTTTTCAAAGAACTTGTATATGATTGCTTTTGGGTTTGTAAAACAATTGAAATGAAATCTGAAGCCATAATGGCATTGTTAGTAAAGACATTAATGGTTGGCGGAACATCAATAAAGATATAATCATAATTTGTTTTTAACTTTAAAAGCATTCTTGATAACAAGATATTACGTTCAGTTTGACTAACCTTTTCTACAGCACCAATCCATAATGACAAGGTCCAATCTGTAGGAATCATATCAATTTTGTCTGTAACAGAAACAATCGATTTTGATAAGTCCCCTCTGAGAAGGCCTTCATATAATGAAAGTTTCGGCTTCAAAATAATATGATAAGTTTCCCTCATAATTTCAGTTGCATTTCCCTGGGGATCAAAATCTATCAGTAATACTTTTTTATTTTCTTGACCTAATAAATAGGTTTCCATGACGGTTAAAGTAGTCTTACCAACCCCACCCTTAAAATTAAAGTTTAATAGTGTTTTCCCATTCATAATAGCACCTGCCTCTTTAATAAAATTTTACCATCTTTTGTGATTGATCACAAAAGATAAAAAATTTATCATTTATCATTTTTAATAAAAGCATTTACTTAATTTGCCCAAAATGCTATGCTTTATTTATAAACAAAAAATCTCAATCCACTTAGAATTGAGATTCCCTATAGTATTAACCAGTAGCTACCCAACAGCTACTTAGTTCAATCAATTTTCACCACCAAGTTAAAATTGATTGAACATTGTAATCTTGTTTATGAATTAATTATACCGCAAACAGCCCCTTAGGAGCAAGCAAAGGTAAAATGAAAAACAAGAACAGTGGACTAAGTAGCTGGTAAAAGCTATTTAGTCCATTTTTATCTAACCAAGGTTACGAGAGGAGCTTTCATTTATATGAACCAAGATAATTTCTATAAAGTCAGCGAAGTTTATGCAGAAACCTATTACCAACTACCCAAAGTTCTATTTACAAATGATAACTATAAAGGGTTAAGTAACGATGCAAAAGTAGCTTTTGCCCTTTTAAAAGATCGTTTTAATTATTCAGTTAGAAATCACTGGGTTGATGAACAGGATAATTTGTATTTTGTTTACACCAACCAGGCACTGAAAGAAATCTTAAATTGTAGTGAACCAAAGATAATCAAAATCAAAAAAAATTTAGAAACTGCTCATTTATTATACCAAAAAAGAATCGGCATCAATCAACCTAACCGGTTATATTTACTAAAGCCTGAAGTAACCGCTAACGATGTTTATAGACAAGTAAGCTCCCAATCCCTTGATAACAGCGGAACTAAAAATTCTTTAGTTCCAGTAAATTCAACAAACACCGACTGTCAAACCCTTGATAACAGCGGAACTAAAAATTCTTTAGTCAATCTATATAAAGAACATAAAGATATAGATAAATCTAGATACAATATAGATACTCAAAAGTTAGACTTTTCCACAGCCCAATTCTCACCAGCAGAACTAGAAAAGCAAAACAAGGATTTGGTGAACCATGCTAATGATTTCTTAACTGATGAAGATAGTGGCTTACCCGTTTTCTTAGAACCCGAAGCCGTACAATTACTTAGTTTCTGGTGCCGCACCCCGAAACAAATGCGCCGGTTTATTGGTATTATCTTGAATGCTAAATATCGAGTTGAAAAGGATCATCAGGACATTGGCGTCATAATCCCACTTGATGATAAGGAACTGAAGCCTTTAATGACTAAAGCCTTGAGGCGCTACTTTAACGCCCTGAGAAGTAATGAGAAGCATATCAAGAACATTGAAAACTACTTGTACGGCACCATGCAAAACTTGTTTGGCATTTGGTGGAATAAACGAGCTAACAAACAATGGAAAGCAAAACATAAGCCAAAATTCACAGACCAATAAAAGCACCAAAAAGCTTCAAAAATCTTATCTCAAATGTTTTTTAGCAAACTAGAACCACGTTTAATTAACAATGAAATTATTTACAGTCCACTCTAATTTAGATATTTTTGTGTAAACATTGACAATGAGTTATAATTAATTCAATAAATATGAGTATGAAAAAAGGCACTGATTATAGAAGTCCGTCCAAAAACTTCTATAATCAGCCAACAAGTGAGATAACCACTTGATAGCCTTTAGTGCCAATCCTGTAAACATATTTTGAAAGAAGCAGGAATTAATTCCCTACTTCCCATTATATGAAATAAGATTGGTAAATGCAAGATACATAGTTGCAAACTAAAGAGGATATCAAGTTAAACGGAACTTGTTATTCTCTTTTTTTACTCCTAAAACCAAGGAGATAGTAATGATGCAATTTTTCAAAGTAAAAGAAAGCAACTTAAATTCAGATTTAAAAGGTGGCAATGAGATTCTAATTTATTCATTGCTAGAAGATCGCATGCAAGCCAGCACTAAGAACAAAGATTTTTTCAGTAAAAAGTTTAATGATTATTATGTTATTTACACCCGTGATGAGTTAGCAATGAAGTTAGGCGTTAACGTCAGCACAATTACAGAAGTTTTTAAACGATTAGTAAAAAAGGGTTATTTAGTTATGAAGCACCAATTCAATGGGGCAACTAAACTATTCTTACCAAAATTTGAGAATGAAACCAATCCAGAAGCCAATCATGACAACGTAAAACGGGAAATCCAACGTCCTGAAATTGGAAAACCCAATTCTAGTAGAACACCTAATTCAAATAATAAACAAACAATATATACAAGAGATACCTATCCAGAGACTAATTCTAAAAAAATTGTCGCTATCACTCAAAAAGAAAAACAGGCAGCCAAACGAAAAAAATTAAATGAACTTGAAATAAATGCTTTAAGTAATTCGTTAGAGACTAAAGCCGGCTTTAGCAAGCGAACAGTTAACATGCTCAAAGCCTTATCCTTTAATGATCCTAAAAAACTTTATCAATTAAGTGGCATGGTGTTCAAAGCTAAAAATGTCGTTAAGAAACAGGCTAGAAACGTTAGAAACAGCCAACTTGCTTTAAGTTTTGAGAACAACAATCGTTATGAAGATATGGCAGTCGATCTTCAAAGAATTGTCATGACAGCTAGTAGAAGTAAAAGAAGTAATGTTGAGGGGTATATTTTCAGTTCATTAGTCAATTATTTTCAAGAAGCTGTTAACGATTATTGCTGTCATGACGTTCAAAGCGTGATTGGTTAAGGTGAATCAATTACCATTAATCTAAGAACGCCACCGAAACACTTAATTGTTACTAATGAAATTAGCCGTTTTCAGTGATTACATTAGGGTAGGCCCTAGCTAAACAACTTGATATCAATATATGCAAAAAGCCCGCCCATAGGGTGATGAGCAGGCCAATTACGCATATTTTACCGAGATAAATTTTGTACACTCAGGTGTACAATGGCTATTATAAAAGGCTTAGTTAATAAATAAAACCTCTTCCGTTAAGAAGAGATTTTAGCCGTCAACTATATTTCGGTGAAATAACTTGATTGGAGTTATAACTTGAGTTTATACTGGTCAATTTAAAAAAGCAAAAGGTTAAGTTAGAAGGGTAAAACATGTTCTTTTCAATTTTTTTCGGTATGATTTTATTAGCAATGGGGATCATATTAGTAGCCCTGCTATTTTCTTTGAGAGCTTATATTTAAGGGTTGAAACCAGCCTATCCCACACTAAGCAACGACATTATTAACAAAATGGAGGTCTTTTTATGAATCAAGGGCATCGAATTGAAACCGTGATTAACGGCCATCATGTGAACAAAAATCATTATTTTAGTCTTAAAAGTTACCAATGGCGAGTTCGCCATCACAAAACCGTGGGGAAAAAGAATCTTGCGATTGGTCAATTAGCTTGGGTAGAGGTGACTGGTCAACCTAAACCGGTTTTAGTGATCATTACCGGGATTCACACGTTAAGCGAGGCTGCTGATCGCCAGGTCGCACGGCAGTTAAAGACCGTCAAGACGATTACGACTAACTCAGTTAAAGATTTGGACGCCATCACTCGGGATAACTTTGATCAGTACCTAGCTGCTCACCCCCAAGGAGACGCCTTTTATCGACCCAAAAAATGAGTTAACAACCCAAAAACGAGTCCCGTTAAAATCCCGGTTGGGATTACCGCTAGCAAATAATTCTTAATTTCAAACCACGAGAACCGCTTTTTCGTGGTTTGTAACTGCTGCTCCACTTGATTAGCGGTTTGGGCCAGCGTCTCTTGGATAGTCTGGTTCACTTGGTCGCTGAGTTGGCTGAGGCGCTGGTTGTTTTGGCCTTGCTCGGTTTGAATCCGTTTGAGTGCGGTTAGATTTTCCTGACTGATCAGGTTGGTCTGCTTTTTGAAACGTTGCGTAGGCGCTTTGTAAGGTCTGTTTTAATTGGGCTTGCGAGCTGGCGTTGCTGCTGTCTAAGTTGTTTAAGGTCGTCTGAAATTGTTGATTGACCTGTTGAGCGGTTTGTTCGATTTGTCGCAGTTGTTGATCGAGAGATGTTTTGGCTGTGGCTTGCAGTTGAATCTGAGTGCCCTGGTAATTCCGGAGTTCGGCTATGGTCTGATTGAGCTGGGTCAATTGTTGGGTTAACGGTTCGTTCTGGTTGCTGGTTGGTTCTTGATTGGGTTTGTCGGCTTGCCAACTCATTAAAAATCGTCTCCTTTTCATAATCAATCCCGAGTTTGGTTCCCCGAGACTTGTAATTGGTGCCTAAAAGCTGATAAGTGAGATTCTTGCCACGCTCCCATACTTTGACTGCCTGTTGCTTTAAATCAGCTTGGAAGGCCTGAAAATCGCAAATCAGGGGATTCTGCATGGTGTGATCGACGGCTTGGCGAATTTGATCTTTCAAGTGGGCTGCTGTTTAGCTCGTAGTTTAATTTCAGCCATTGAGCGTTTTTCATGCCGGTTGGGATCGGGTTGCGTGACCATTAAGCTGTGTTCCTGACAGACTTGATCCGTGATGTGGACTAAGTGATCACGGTATTGATGCCAATTACCGTGCATTTTTGACCGGTTTCGAGGTTAATCGCGCCAATGACGGCATGAACATGCAAGGAATCGGTATCGGCATGTTCGTAAAGGGCCACCTGTTGATTAGGATAGGCTTTGGCATAAACTTCTTTAGCAACGGCTAAAACAGTTGTCTGATCATGAGGATCTTTAGGATTAAATTCCAACGGACTAAAGGCAATCCGGCTGGCATACGCTTGGGTTCTACCAGGATTGCCATAGATGTCCCGAACTTGTTTAAATTCACTTTTAGCGTACTGAATATCTAAATTGAGGCCATCTTGTTTGACGGCCCGTTTTTCAGCGTAATTGACTAACCGGGACGCACTGGTGGAACGTTTTATATGAGTTGTTGCCATACGTGTTGCACCTCGTTTTGTAAGTCTCTTAACGCCTGGGGATTGACTTGACCACCCTGATTAGCATGATGGGCCAATTGATTAAGATTACCGCCAATTTTAGCTAATTGATGAGTGATGTTCTGGGCATCTTGGGCGGCAATCTTGGGGGCAACTAAGCGCGCCCCTGGGCCTTCTTTTGACAAAAGCCGGCACGGACAGATTTAAAGTTTGCGCGGAACGCGCCAGCTTTAAATAGTCCGGTTCACTCACCCGAAAATTAATTTGTTTGCTAGCCTGACGATGAACCGGAGTCGTCTTTTTGTGCTAGCCAGATTTTGCAGTTCGTTCACAAGTCCCACCTCCGTTGCCCTACGGGCAAAGTTATTCGAGATATCAAAAAGTCGGATCAGCCGACGGCTGATGACCTCCCTAATGATAATCGAATAACAGAGGCTTGGCAACCAACCCGCATGCTAGCCACAAGACTGCGTTTGTGACAGCTGCGGTGCTTGCAAGGGGACAGCTAACGCTCCCCTTGACCCCCAAGTTCGCTGCGCAATGCCAAAATGGTTAGCCGGTTGGCTAGCCACTTTTTGGCAAAAGCTGCGCGTTTTTTTACTCAGATTTTGCTGGCAAAATTGAGTAAAAAAATCGGCCAGACGAGGACAGTTGGCCGAATGATTTTGCATCATGAGCATGCTTTCAGCAGGAGCAGTGTTTTTGATGCTCAGAGCGTCCTTGGTAAGTTTGCCGAGCAATGACAATTTTTTAGAAGCTGTCTAAAATCTCTTAAGTAATAGTGCTAAAAACGCTAAAACGACCATTTGCAGACTGGTGGTTAATTGACGCTCACAATTTTTCCAAAGTCGCCGACAATTCTCTAGCCAACTAAAAGATCGTTCGACTACCCAACGTTGGGGCATGACTTCGAATCGATGCAACTCATTGCGCTTCGCAACCTGCACGGTTGCGTTTAAATTACTGGCTACATCGAGCTGAAAATTAACGCCTGAATAACCACCATCAACTAAGACATTTTGAACCTGGCGTAAATGCATGGCATGTAAAGCGATCATGGCACTGGCCCCGTCTCGATCAGAGACGTTCGCTCGCGTCATGTGAATGGCCTGCGGAAAGCCATTGATATCAACTGCCAGATGGCACTTAATCCCCGAGATTTTCTTACCAGCGTCGTAACCTTTGTTTTCAGCAGTAGCGGTGTTTTTGACGCTCTGAGCGTCAACGATAATAAAGGAAGTTAAAGCTGAACGTCCTTGGTAAGTTCGCCGAGCAATGACAATTTTTTAAAACTTGTTCCAATAAAGAATCAGCCGTAGGCTCAGCTTTAGTTGACCAAATTTTGTAATAGTTGTAAACTGACCGCCATTCTGGGAAATCACCGGGGACTTGACGCCATTGGCAACCGGTTTTCAAGACATATAGGACCGCACAGAAGACCTCGTAGAGGTCATATTTTCGAGGCTTAGTTCGCTTACGAAAATTTTCTAAAGCTGGTCGAATTAATTCAAATTGTTGCCGAGTAATATTGCTGGGATAATTTTTCATAGCTTAAACTCGCTTTTTACATAGAAGTATATCAAAATCATAGATCTTGGACAGCTTCTGAGCTACATATCCGCCACTCATACAGCCGTAAGGGTTGTCCGTATGATAATGCGCCAATGGAATCCTTTCACGCTTCCCTCAAAAAGGAATGTGTTTATCCAGTGCCGGTCTTTGAAGATTATGAAACTGCCGCTGCCGTCCTTTTTGAATATGTGCATGCTTTCTACAATAGGAAGAGAATTCATAGTTCACTGGGCTACCAGACCCCCTTACAAGTTGAAATTACAACACTTACGAGCCCAATGGCCGCCTGATTTAATGCTTTCCAGGGTTCAAATAAGTTATTAATCGCGATTAATGATTTATTTGAGCTGTGGAAGGTAAACGCGGTTCTGAATGTCTCTTAAAATCTGTCTCAAATATTGACTTCAATCCAGTTATTTCAAAATATCAAATAGGTTACATTAAAAATATTGGCAAGAAAAAGGTAATTACTTTAATTACCTGTGCTTCGGGTAAACCGGAAGAGTCTAATCGAATTATGATTCGTGGAGTTCTTTCATTTTCCAATTGATAGAAACAATCTAATCATAAAAAGCATTATTCAAGAAAAAAAGTGAACAGTCTTTTGTGACTTGTGTTATGCTTATAGCACAGATGTTTAATATCCAAGTGTTAGCGTCTGTACCCCCAAAGAAAATATAGTTTCTCTTTATAAGAATTATGTTTTCTCCAAATTAATATTCATATTTCATGTATATGTTTCCCCAAACACATACGTATTGACAACCTTCCCTTAGCGAAAGGTTGTTTTTTATTACTTTCCTTCAAGATATGTCTCATAGTAGATGTCCTTATCCTTGATTCATAGTTAATAATTGCTTTAGGAACACAACAAAGGGCGTCTATCAAATGATAGACGCCCTTTGTTGTCGGGGGTAAAAAAAAATACTAACTGATATCATTTATATTCTGAGGGGAATAATTTTTACAGCATAATCAGTTTTATAAAGATAAACTGATTATATTTTGCATTATACCACGTTATTACTTAGAATATTTTTGAAAGACTTTAATATAATTATTTTTTTTAGGTATTATTTCTTTAATTAATTACGTAAAGATGTTAAAAAGTTACAATACGCGGTTTTCTTTGCATTAAACGCCAGTTATGCTATACTTTATAGCAGCAAGTTAGCGGGGGTATGTTTATTGCATGCTTACATAACTTGGATAATTTATATTTATTTAGGAGGAATTAACACATGAAAAAGTCTATGAAAAAGACTTTATTTGCTGGCGTTGCTGCCTTGGCATTTGTTGCCGTTGCAGGAACAAGCACAAACGCCAGTGCAAAGTCATTTGCTAAGGTTACATCTAATAAAAATTAACTTCCGACGCTACTACTCGTAACGTTAACGTTAATGGTTCTAACGCTCTTTATACCAAAGCTGGTACTTTAAAGGGTGCTAAATTTGTTGCTACTAAAACTACTTTAAATGGTCTTAAGGACAGCAAACAAGGTCAGAAGAACTGGCGCGCGCATATCGTGTTGCTACTACTAACCGTGGCTCAGTTTACTACAAGGTCGTATCATTCGATAAGACTTATCGTGGCTGGATCTATGGTGGTAAGAGCACTTCAGCATTTGCTGGCGGTATCGCTTCATACGACACTACTAGTGCTGCTTCATCAGCTCCTGCTTCATCAGCAACCTTCACTTTGAAGACTCCTGGTACTAGCAGCTTAGCTTACAATGCACCTGCTTGGTCACAATACAAAGTGGGCCGTGCTACTGTTGATGGCAAGGTAGTTACTACTACTGCACCATACTCTGGCGCTTCATTCACTGTTACTAAAGCCGTAACGACTTCTCGTGAAGGCGAAACTTGGTACCAAGTTTCTGCTGCCCCTGCTAGCTCAGCTTCAACATCAAGTGCTAACTCATCAGCTGCTTCTTCAGCATCAGCTTCCGCTGCTGCTCAATCCGCTGCCGCTCAATTGAACGGTAAGTGGATCAAGGCTTCTGATCTGCAAAGTACTTCAGCTAGCTCAAGCGCTACACCAAAACCGATTGCTGATAATTCAATTCGGATCAACTTTACAGATGCCTCTGGTAAGAGCATTGCTAGCTTAGATTACGTTAAGGCTAATGCTAAGAAGGGTGATTCATTCGGTTCGCTTCAAGCAAATTCCACTAATACTGGATATACTTGGAAGTTTGATGCAACCACAAACACTGCTGACTTACAAAATAAGATTGATGCAGCACTTCAAGGTACCGGATACGCATTTGATGTGACTAATAATGCCAACAACCAAGCAGTTATTGCACAAGCTAAGACTGGTGATACTGTCAATGTTCAATTATCAAAGGGCAATACAGTTTATCAACAGCTTTCACCATATGCTCACGATACAACGGCTACTGATCCAACAACTGCTGGTGATAAGTTAACTGCAACTAGTGCAACTTCAACAAATCCTGCAGTATTTGTTGGTATCCCTAATGAACCAATTACAGTTCCTGCAGCTACTGATAGCGATGCTAATGGATTGACAGCTCCTTTCACTGTTGATTTATCTGGTATTTTAACCACTAATGGTTCGTTAGATTCTACTAACCTAAAAAAGTTTATACTGATCTTTTGGCAGCACCAACTGCACAAACAGATGCAACGAGTGCGACCTATAAAACTCGAGTTGCTGATTTGAACGCTGCTATTGCAAAAGCTGCTGCACGCTCATATATTGCACCTGCTAATTTGAATGTTACTGATTTATTCAGTGGTACTCAAGGCGCATCATTCAGCGGAAGTGATGTTATGACTTATCTTAATAGCAAGAGTGCTCTTAAGACTTTGAAGTCAGCTGTATTCCCATCATTTGATGATAATGGTACTGTAACTTGGAAGCAATTCACTTATACTGCTTCAAGTGCTAATAGCGGTACATTTGGCTCAACCCCTGTTCAAGTAATCTACAATTATAATTCTAGTGCTGCCAGTCTGAGCGGTTCCCTTCAAAGACAACACCTGGTACTACTAATCCATTTGCTTAAATTGATGGTTAAAGTTTTAAATTCTCCTTTATAAAAGACATATTCATGGAACACAATATGAATTTTTTTAAGGACAGTAAAAGGGTTTCGAGATATACTCTCGAAGCTCTTTTTATTTGACCCCAGATATCAATATACTTTTTGTGGTCAACTTCATTATTACTTTTTAAAATATTACCATTAATTTTTATCAACCCCAATGAGCAATTCCGATATGATACACTAATAGTAAATTGTGTTGTTGAAAACACTTCTAAGAAGCTGTCTAAAATCTCTTAAGTAATAGTGCTAAAAACGCTAAAACGACCATTTGCAGACTGGTGGTTAATTGACGCTCACAATTTTTCCAAAGTCGCCGACAATTCTCTAGCCAACTAAAAGATCGTTCGACTACCCAACGTTGGGGCATGACTTCGAATCGATGCAACTCATTGCGCTTCGCAACCTGCACGGTTGCGTTTAAATTACTGGCTACATCGAGCTGAAAATTAACGCCTGAATAACCACCATCAACTAAGACATTTTGAACCTGGCGTAAATGCATGGCATGTAAAGCGATCATGGCACTGGCCCCGTCTCGATCAGAGACGTTCGCTCGCGTCATGTGAATGGCCTGCGGAAAGCCATTGATATCAACTGCCAGATGGCGCTTAATCCCCGAGATTTTCTTACCAGCGTCGTAACCTTTGTTTTCAGCAGTAGCGGTGTTTTTGACGCTCTGAGCGTCAACGATAATAAAGGAAGTTAAAGCTGAACGTCCTTGGTAAGTTCGCCGAGCAATGACAATTTTTTTAAAACTTGTTCCAATAAAGAATCAGCCGTAGGCTCAGCTTTAGTTGACCAAATTTTGTAATAGTTGTAAACTGACCGCCATTCTGGGAAATCACCGGGGACTTGACGCCATTGGCAACCGGTTTTCAAGACATATAGGACCGCACAGAAGACCTCGTAGAGGTCATATTTTCGAGGCTTAGTTCGCTTACGAAAATTTTCTAAAGCTGGTCGAATTAATTCAAATTGTTGCCGAGTAATTTTGCTGGGATAATTTTTCATAGCTTAAATTCGCTTTTTACATAGAAGTATATCAAAAATCATAGATCTTGGACAGCTTCTAAGGGATTTGCTTTTTTTTTCATTGATTGAATTAAGCAAATAATTCCATTTGAATCCTAGTTTAATAATGGTCAAAATTAAGTTTTAGCAAACAACTCATCAAGGGTAATTGCATTCGATTTATATTTCTTTAATCGCTTGTTAAAAGCATTATAACTGATACCAATGTATTGGGCAGCTTCCTTGTAAGAATAGAAAGTTCGTCGATGATATTTAATCATATGTCCCTGTGAATGCTTCGGCGATCTGAACAATTGTTCAATAGTGAATTCACCATTGAGATACTTTTTCAAACGTCCATTAAAGGCAGCACTTGAGATACCAATATAATCATAGGCAGCCTTATATGAGTTAAAGGTTATTCCTTGATAATGGAGTTTAATAGTATTTAGCTGTTTAGCCCGTAAATTAGTTGAGTTCCGAGAATAGAGGTCATCAATATCGTATATTCCTTGATGATAACGCTTTAGCCTTTCAGTAAATTTTGTTGGTGTAATACCAACATATTTAGCAGCCATTAATTTATTTTCAAATACTTTTTGTGATACGGAGGTAATTCGTAGGATTGGTATTTTACTGATGAAAACAATTCATCTAAAGTAATTTGATCTGCATAATATTTTTTTAACCGCCGATAAAAAGTTGTTTGAGAAACACCCGCGCTTTTAGCAGCTTCCTGATAATTGATAAAAGTCTCACCATGATAGGTGAGACTTTTATGTTTCTGTAATTGTGTTTTTTTTTCCAACGGAGTTAAAAAGTTCTGCAAGCGAGAACTGCCCACTCTGATATTTTTGGTATCGTTTAGAAAAACCTGTTGCAGTCATACCAAGAAAATTTGCTGCTTGTTGATAACTTATAAATCGCTTTCCCTTATAAACAATTGGTTCCATATATGATCCCCCCTATAATTGAACTCAGTGTTTCTGACGGCGAAACAGCTCATCAATGGGCAATTCTCCAGATAAATATTTATGATATCTTGCGGAAAAGGCCGATTGAGAAATGCCGAGATACTGACAGGCTTCTCGTTGAGTTTCAAAAAGTGTGCCCATTATAGGTTATTGCCATTGTTTTAGAATGCTTTTTCTGTAGTTCAAGTGGATCGGAAGCAAAAATATCATCTAAAGTATAGTCACCATTATAATAACGCCTTAAGCGTTGTGTAAAAGTATTTTGACTAATTCCTAAATAACTAGCAGCCTCTTTCTTGCTGTTAAATATTTTTCCGTGCCAATCAGGCATGGGATAAATTGTGTACTTAGGTTTTTAAATAAATTTTCTAAAGATATTTCACTTCTCAGATATTTTTTATACCGCCTATTAAAAGACACTGAAGTAATGCCAATAAATTTAGCTGCTTCTGCATGACTACTAAATTTTTGATTTTTATAATAAATTAGATGTGTTAAATGATAATTACCATCATAAAAAGGTCATTAAGGTCATATTCCCCAGCTTCGTACTTTCGATAGCGTTTTGCAAATCCTGTTTTAGTAATACCAATAAAATCAGCTGCTTGTTGATAAGAGGTAAATGTTTTGTCTTTATATTGAATAGGTTTCATTTTTATTTACTCTCCTTTTATAAAGAATATAACTATTAATAACAACGCTAACGTTCATAACTATTAATTTAATCATTATTGACATTATATTCTTATATTAATTTTTCATCTCAATCACAGATCAAAAGCCACTCATCGATAAACTAATAGGTTAAAAAGCAATTCCTGTTAAGATAATAGTTAAGGCTAAAATAAGCCACCAATTATTCCGCCAAAAATGATTAATATCCATTAATTCGGTTCTCCTATTTAATTAACTAGGTGATTTAATAAAAATTCAGCTAACTTGGCTTCTACCACATTATATTTATCTAGCAAATCCTTAAATTGAAATAAATCATGCTGTTTTAAAGATTTGTGTTCGATAGTTATCCTTTTTAGCACCGCAATTAAGCTGACTAATTGTTCACGATCCTCCAATTGAACGATTGAGAGTAAACTTTCTATGTCTTTAAAAGAAAATGTTTTAATTGCCAAAGTATTGATCCAACTTTGTGGCTTTTGGCAGCGGTTATGGTCACTATTCGTTTCAAATTTAAGATGATAGCTGTAATGAATTCTTTCAACATTTGTAATGTAATATTTATCTCCTTGAAAATCAATAAAAATATCTTCATTTTTAATCCTAAAAGAATGATCATCTTCATTAAAAACTAGATAAAAATCTGATTAACATAGTCAGGAAAAGCCATGACCGTTCCTATGAGTTTTTCCTGACGATAAATTTGATATCTATTAATCATTTTTTTGCTCGATTCAGCTTGTCGAGACATTGACTTCCCACCACCATTTAGTATATTTCAGAACCAATGTTAATATTTACTTGGTCTCCTATTAACCATTCATATTGTGTTTATTAGCTTATCTTATTGTATCATGATGACTAAGTTCTAATTTACGAAAAGGCAACAAAAGAAAGTCAAACCTAATTATGATTATCTTTTGTGATTTATAATAAAAGATTAATTTTTATTATAAATCACAAGTCTAAGCTGTTAATTATTTATTTGCGTTGAGAAAGTCCTTCATGAATAAGCTTTTCTAAGACATCAACAATTTTCTCATCATTTTCAAAAGCAATTCGTTTAATCTTTTTATATGTGCTCATACGAACTTGAACAGTCTTATTTTTTCCGTTTCGAATTGGTATGGACTCTTTAGATTACCAAGTTGCTCAGACGCTTTTTACTAACTTTATTTAAAAAATCTTCTGTCATAATAAATTACCCCTCTAACTGTTGAATCCTAAGTAGTTGTTCATTAAGAACCATTTGATACATTTGAATTGCTCTTTTATCCCAACGATCTTTATCTCTTATTCCTTCATTAGTGAATGTTTTAACTCGTTCTTGAGTTCTAATTGAATTCGAAAAAACTCCTTCACCAAAAAAATCTTTTGCCCGAGCAGTAATTTCAGCATCAACTTTTGCTCGTGGTTTCATTAAATATAGTATGACACCAACTAGTTGAAAATCCCCATCATATTGTTCTCGTAGTTCACCTAAATGTGTAGCAGTTTTCAAAGAACTTGTATATGATTGCTTTTGGGTTTGTAAAACAATTGAAATGAAATCTGAAGCCATAATGGCATTGTTAGTAAAGACATTAATGGTTGGCGGAACATCAATAAAGATATAATCATAATTTGTTTTTAACTTTAAAAGCATTCTTGATAACAAGATATTACGTTCAGTTTGACTAACCTTTTCTACAGCACCAATCCATAATGACAAGGTCCAATCTGTAGGAATCATATCAATTTTGTCTGTAACAGAAACAATCGATTTGATAAGTCCCCTCTGAGAAGGCCTTCATATAATGAAAGTTTCGGCTTCAAAATAATATGATAAGTTTCCCTCATAATTTCAGTTGCATTTCCCTGGGGATCAAAATCTATCAGTAATACTTTTTATTTTCTTGACCTAATAAATAGGTTTCCATGACGGTTAAAGTAGTCTTACCAACCCCACCCTTAAAATTAAAGTTTAATAGTGTTTTCCCATTCATAATAGCACCTGCCTCTTTAATAAAATTTTACCATCTTTTGTGATTGATCACAAAAGATAAAAATTTATCATTTATCATTTTTAATAAAAGCATTTACTTAATTTGCCCAAAATGCTATGCTTTATTTATAAACAAAAATCTCAATCCACTTAGAATTGAGATTCCCTATAGTATTAACCAGTAGCTACCCAACAGCTACTTAGTTCAATCAATTTTCACCACCAAGTTAAAATTGATTGAACATTGTAATCTTGTTTATGAATTAATTATACCGCAAACAGCCCCTTAGGAGCAAGCAAAGGTAAAATGAAAAACAAGAACAGTGGACTAAGTAGCTGGTAAAAAGCTATTTAGTCCATTTTATCTAACCAAGGTTACGAGAGGAGCTTTCATTTATATGAACCAAGATAATTTCTATAAAGTCAGCGAAGTTTATGCAGAAACCTATTACCAACTACCCAAAGTTCTATTTACAAATGATAACTATAAAGGGTTAAGTAACGATGCAAAAGTAGCTTTTGCCCTTTTAAAAGATCGTTTTAATTATTCAGTTAGAAATCACTGGGTTGATGAACAGGATAATTTGTATTTTGTTTACACCAACCAGGCACTGAAAGAAATCTTAAATTGTAGTGAACCAAAGATAATCAAAATCAAAAAAATTTAGAAACTGCTCATTTATTATACCAAAAAAGAATCGGCATCAATCAACCTAACCGGTTATATTTACTAAAGCCTGAAGTAACCGCTAACGATGTTTATAGACAAGTAAGCTCCCAATCCCTTGATAACAGCGGAACTAAAAATTCTTTAGTTCCAGTAAATTCAACAAACACCGACTGTCAAACCCTTGATAACAGCGGAACTAAAAATTCTTTAGTCAATCTATATAAAGAACATAAAGATATAGATAAATCTAGATACAATATAGATACTCAAAAGTTAGACTTTTCCACAGCCCAATTCTCACCAGCAGAACTAGAAAAGCAAAACAAGGATTTGGTGAACCATGCTAATGATTTCTTAACTGATGAAGATAGTGGCTTACCCGTTTTCTTAGAACCCGAAGCCGTACAATTACTTAGTTTCTGGTGCCGCACCCCGAAACAAATGCGCCGGTTTATTGGTATTATCTTGAATGCTAAATATCGAGTTGAAAAGGATCATCAGGACATTGGCGTCATAATCCCACTTGATGATAAGGAACTGAAGCCTTTAATGACTAAAGCCTTGAGGCGCTACTTTAACGCCCTGAGAAGTAATGAGAAGCATATCAAGAACATTGAAAACTACTTGTACGGCACCATGCAAAACTTGTTTGGCATTTGGTGGAATAAACGAGCTAACAAACAATGGAAAGCAAAACATAAGCCAAAATTCACAGACCAATAAAAGCACCAAAAAGCTTCAAAAATCTTATCTCAAATGTTTTTAGCAAACTAGAACCACGTTTAATTAACAATGAAATTATTTACAGTCCACTCTAATTTAGATATTTTTGTGTAAACATTGACAATGAGTTATAATTAATTCAATAAATATGAGTATGAAAAAAGGCACTGATTATAGAAGTCCGTCCAAAAACTTCTATAATCAGCCAACAAGTGAGATAACCACTTGATAGCCTTTAGTGCCAATCCTGTAAACATATTTTGAAAGAAGCAGGAATTAATTCCCTACTTCCCATTATATGAAATAAGATTGGTAAATGCAAGATACATAGTTGCAAACTAAAGAGGATATCAAGTTAAACGGAACTTGTTATTCTCTTTTTACTCCTAAAACCAAGGAGATAGTAATGATGCAATTTTTCAAAAAAAAGAAAGCAACTTAAATTCAGATTAAAAAGGTGGCAATGAGATTCTAATTTATTCATTGCTAGAAGATCGCATGCAAGCCAGCACTAAGAACAAAGATTTTTTCAGTAAAAAGTTTAATGATTATTATGTTATTTACACCCGTGATGAGTTAGCAATGAAGTTAGGCGTTAACGTCAGCACAATTACAGAAGTTTTTAAACGATTAGTAAAAAAGGGTTATTTAGTTATGAAGCACCAATTCAATGGGGCAACTAAACTATTCTTACCAAAATTTGAGAATGAAACCAATCCAGAAGCCAATCATGACAACGTAAAACGGAAATCCAACGTCCTGAAATTGGAAAACCCAATTCTAGTAGAACACCTAATTCAAATAATAAACAAACAATATATACAAGAGATACCTATCCAGAGACTAATTCTAAAAAAATTGTCGCTATCACTCAAAAAGAAAAACAGGCAGCCAAACGAAAAAAAAATTAAATGAACTTGAAATAAATGCTTTAAGTAATTCGTTAGAGACTAAAGCCGGCTTTAGCAAGCGAACAGTTAACATGCTCAAAGCCTTATCCTTTAATGATCCTAAAAACTTTATCAATTAAGTGGCATGGTGTTCAAAGCTAAAAATGTCGTTAAGAAACAGGCTAGAAACGTTAGAAACAGCCAACTTGCTTTTTAAGTTTTGAGAACAACAATCGTTATGAAGATATGGCAGTCGATCTTCAAAGAATTGTCATGACAGCTAGTAGAAGTAAAAGAAGTAATGTTGAGGGGTATATTTTCAGTTCATTAGTCAATTATTTTCAAGAAGCTGTTAACGATTATTGCTGTCATGACGTTCAAAGCGTGATTGGTTAAGGTGAATCAATTACCATTAATCTAAGAACGCCACCGAAACACTTAATTGTTACTAATGAAATTAGCCGTTTTCAGTGATTACATTAGGGTAGGCCCTAGCTAAACAACTTGATATCAATATATGCAAAAAGCCCGCCCATAGGGTGATGAGCAGGCCAATTACGCATATTTTACCGAGATAAATTTTGTACACTCAGGTGTACAATGGCTATTATAAAAGGCTTAGTTAATAAATAAAACCTCTTCCGTTAAGAAGAGATTTTAGCCGTCAACTATATTTCGGTGAAATAACTTGATTGGAGTTATAACTTGAGTTTATACTGGTCAATTTAAAAAGCAAAAGGTTAAGTTAGAAGGGTAAAACATGTTCTTTTCAATTTTTTCGGTATGATTTTATTAGCAATGGGGATCATATTAGTAGCCCTGCTATTTTCTTTGAGAGCTTATATTTAAGGGTTGAAACCAGCCTATCCCACACTAAGCAACGACATTATTAACAAAATGGAGGTCTTTTTATGAATCAAGGGCATCGAATTGAAACCGTGATTAACGGCCATCATGTGAACAAAAATCATTATTTTAGTCTTAAAAGTTACCAATGGCGAGTTCGCCATCACAAAACCGTGGGGAAAAAGAATCTTGCGATTGGTCAATTAGCTTGGGTAGAGGTGACTGGTCAACCTAAACCGGTTTTAGTGATCATTACCGGGATTCACACGTTAAGCGAGGCTGCTGATCGCCAGGTCGCACGGCAGTTAAAGACCGTCAAGACGATTACGACTAACTCAGTTAAAGATTTGGACGCCATCACTCGGGATAACTTTGATCAGTACCTAGCTGCTCACCCCCAAGGAGACGCCTTTTATCGACCCAAAAATGAGTTAACAACCCAAAACGAGTCCCGTTAAAATCCCGGTTGGGATTACCGCTAACAAATAATTCTTAATTTCAAACCACGAGAACCGCTTTTTCGTGGTTTGTAACTGCTGCTCCACTTGATTAGCGGTTTGGGCCAGCGTCTCTTGGATAGTCTGGTTCACTTGGTCGCTGAGTTGGCTGAGGCGCTGGTTGTTTTGGCCTTGCTCGGTTTGAATCCGTTTGAGTGCGGTTAGATTTTCCTGACTGATCAGGTTGGTCTGCTTTTTGAAACGTTGCGTAGGCGCTTTGTAAGGTCTGTTTTAATTGGGCTTGCGAGCTGGCGTTGCTGCTGTCTAAGTTGTTTAAGGTCGTCTGAAATTGTTGATTGACCTGTTGAGCGGTTTGTTCGATTTGTCGCAGTTGTTGATCGAGAGATGTTTTGGCTGTGGCTTGCAGTTGAATCTGAGTGCCCTGGTAATTCCGGAGTTCGGCTATGGTCTGATTGAGCTGGGTCAATTGTTGGGTTAACGGTTCGTTCTGGTTGCTGGTTGGTTCTTGATTGGGTTTGTCGGCTTGCCAACTCATTAAAAATCGTCTCCTTTTCATAATCAATCCCGAGTTTGGTTCCCCGAGACTTGTAATTGGTGCCTAAAAGCTGATAAGTGAGATTCTTGCCACGCTCCCATACTTTGACTGCCTGTTGCTTTAAATCAGCTTGGAAGGCCTGAAAATCGCAAATCAGGGGATTCTGCATGGTGTGATCGACGGCTTGGCGAATTTGATCTTTCCAAGTGGGCTGCTGTTTAGCTCGTAGTTTAATTTCAGCCATTGAGCGTTTTTCATGCCGGTTGGGATCGGGTTGCGTGACCATTAAGCTGTGTTCCTGACAGACTTGATCCGTGATGTGGACTAAGTGATCACGGTATTGATGCCAATTACCGTGCATTTTTGACCGGTTTCGAGGTTAATCGCGCCAATGACGGCATGAACATGCAAGGAATCGGTATCGGCATGTTCGTAAAGGGCCACCTGTTGATTAGGATAGGCTTTGGCATAAACTTCTTTAGCAACGGCTAAAACAGTTGTCTGATCATGAGGATCTTTAGGATTAAATTCCAACGGACTAAAAGGCAATCCGGCTGGCATACGCTTGGGTTCTACCAGGATTGCCATAGATGTCCCGAACTTGTTTAAATTCACTTTTAGCGTACTGAATATCTAAATTGAGGCCATCTTGTTTGACGGCCCGTTTTTCAGCGTAATTGACTAACCGGGACGCACTGGTGGAACGTTTTATATGAGTTGTTGCCATACGTGTTGCACCTCGTTTTGTAAGTCTCTTAACGCCTGGGGATTGACTTGACCACCCTGATTAGCATGATGGGCCAATTGATTAAGATTACCGCCAATTTTAGCTAATTGATGAGTGATGTTCTGGGCATCTTGGGCGGCAATCTTGGGGGCAACTAAGCGCGCCCCCTGGGCCTTCTTTTGACAAAAGCCGGCACGGACAGATTTAAAGTTTGCGCGGAACGCGCCAGCTTTAAATAGTCCGGTTCACTCACCCGAAAATTAATTTGTTTGCTAGCCTGACGATGAACCGGAGTCGTCTTTTTGTGCTAGCCAGATTTTGCAGTTCGTTCACAAGTCCCACCTCCGTTGCCCTACGGGCAAAGTTATTCGAGATATCAAAAGTCGGATCAGCCGACGGCTGATGACCTCCTAATGATAATCGAATAACAGAGGCTTGGCAACCAACCCGCATGCTAGCCACAAGACTGCGTTTGTGACAGCTGCGGTGCTTGCAAGGGGACAGCTAACGCTCCCCCTTGACCCCCAAGTTCGCTGCGCAATGCCAAAATGGTTAGCCGGTTGGCTAGCCACTTTTTGGCAAAGCTGCGCGTTTTTACTCAGATTTTGCTGGCAAAATTGAGTAAAAAAATCGGCCAGACGAGGACAGTTGGCCGAATGATTTTGCATCATGAGCATGCTTTTCAGCAGGAGCAGTGTTTTTGATGCTCAGAGCGTCCTTGGTAAGTTTGCCGAGCAATGACAATTTTTTTTAGAAGCTGTCTAAAATCTCTTAAGTAATAGTGCTAAAAACGCTAAAACGACCATTTGCAGACTGGTGGTTAATTGACGCTCACAATTTTTCCAAAGTCGCCGACAATTCTCTAGCCAACTAAAAGATCGTTCGACTACCCAACGTTGGGGCATGACTTCGAATCGATGCAACTCATTGCGCTTCGCAACCTGCACGGTTGCGTTTAAATTACTGGCTACATCGAGCTGAAAATTAACGCCTGAATAACCACCATCAACTAAGACATTTTGAACCTGGCGTAAATGCATGGCATGTAAAGCGATCATGGCACTGGCCCCGTCTCGATCAGAGACGTTCGCTCGCGTCATGTGAATGGCCTGCGGAAAGCCATTGATATCAACTGCCAGATGGCACTTAATCCCCGAGATTTTCTTACCAGCGTCGTAACCTTTGTTTTCAGCAGTAGCGGTGTTTTTGACGCTCTGAGCGTCAACGATAATAAAGGAAGTTAAAGCTGAACGTCCTTGGTAAGTTCGCCGAGCAATGACAATTTTTTAAAACTTGTTCCAATAAAGAATCAGCCGTAGGCTCAGCTTTAGTTGACCAAATTTTGTAATAGTTGTAAACTGACCGCCATTCTGGGAAATCACCGGGGACTTGACGCCATTGGCAACCGGTTTTCAAGACATATAGGACCGCACAGAAGACCTCGTAGAGGTCATATTTTCGAGGCTTAGTTCGCTTACGAAAATTTTCTAAAGCTGGTCGAATTAATTCAAATTGTTGCCGAGTAATATTGCTGGGATAATTTTTCATAGCTTAAACTCGCTTTTTACATAGAAGTATATCAAAAATCATAGATCTTGGACAGCTTCTGAGCTACATATCCGCCACTCATACAGCCGTAAGGGTTGTCCGTATGATAATGCGCCAATGGAATCCTTTCACGCTTCCCTCAAAAAGGAATGTGTTTATCCAGTGCCGGTCTTTGAAGATTATGAAACTGCCGCTGCCGTCCTTTTTGAATATGTGCATGCTTTCTACAATAGGAAGAGAATTCATAGTTCACTGGGCTACCAGACCCCCTTACAAGTTGAAATTACAACACTTACGAGCCCAATGGCCGCCTGATTTAATGCTTTCCAGGGTTCAAATAAGTTATTAATCGCGATTAATGATTTATTTGAGCTGTGGAAGGTAAACGCGGTTCTGAATGTCTCTTAAAATCTGTCTCAAATATTGACTTCAATCCAGTTATTTCAAAATATCAAATAGGTTACATTAAAAATATTGGCAAGAAAAAGGTAATTACTTTAATTACCTGTGCTTCGGGTAAACCGGAAGAGTCTAATCGAATTATGATTCGTGGAGTTCTTTCATTTTCCAATTGATAGAAACAATCTAATCATAAAAAGCATTATTCAAGAAAAAAGTGAACAGTCTTTTTGTGACTTGTGTTATGCTTATAGCACAGATGTTTAATATCCAAGTGTTAGCGTCTGTACCCCCAAAGAAAATATAGTTTCTCTTTATAAGAATTATGTTTTCTCCAAATTAATATTCATATTTCATGTATATGTTTCCCCAAACACATACGTATTGACAACCTTCCCTTAGCGAAAGGTTGTTTTTATTACTTTCCTTCAAGATATGTCTCATAGTAGATGTCCTTATCCTTGATTCATAGTTAATAATTGCTTTAGGAACACAACAAAGGGCGTCTATCAAATGATAGACGCCCTTTGTTGTCGGGGTAAAAAAATACTAACTGATATCATTTATATTCTGAGGGGAATAATTTTTACAGCATAATCAGTTTTATAAAGATAAACTGATTATATTTTGCATTATACCACGTTATTACTTAGAATATTTTTGAAAGACTTTAATATAATTATTTTTTTTAGGTATTATTTCTTTAATTAATTACGTAAAGATGTTAAAAAGTTACAATACGCGGTTTTCTTTGCATTAAACGCCAGTTATGCTATACTTTATAGCAGCAAGTTAGCGGGGGTATGTTTATTGCATGCTTACATAACTTGGATAATTTATATTTATTTAGGAGGAATTAACACATGAAAAAGTCTATGAAAAAGACTTTATTTGCTGGCGTTGCTGCCTTGGCATTTGTTGCCGTTGCAGGAACAAGCACAAACGCCAGTGCAAAGTCATTTGCTAAGGTTACATCTAATAAAAATTAACTTCCGACGCTACTACTCGTAACGTTAACGTTAATGGTTCTAACGCTCTTTATACCAAAGCTGGTACTTTAAAGGGTGCTAAATTTGTTGCTACTAAAACTACTTTAAATGGTCTTAAGGACAGCAAACAAGGTCAGAAGAACTGGCGCGCATATCGTGTTGCTACTACTAACCGTGGCTCAGTTTACTACAAGGTCGTATCATTCGATAAGACTTATCGTGGCTGGATCTATGGTGGTAAGAGCACTTCAGCATTTGCTGGCGGTATCGCTTCATACGACACTACTAGTGCTGCTTCATCAGCTCCTGCTTCATCAGCAACCTTCACTTTGAAGACTCCTGGTACTAGCAGCTTAGCTTACAATGCACCTGCTTGGTCACAATACAAAGTGGGCCGTGCTACTGTTGATGGCAAGGTAGTTACTACTACTGCACCATACTCTGGCGCTTCATTCACTGTTACTAAAGCCGTAACGACTTCTCGTGAAGGCGAAACTTGGTACCAAGTTTCTGCTGCCCCTGCTAGCTCAGCTTCAACATCAAGTGCTAACTCATCAGCTGCTTCTTCAGCATCAGCTTCCGCTGCTGCTCAATCCGCTGCCGCTCAATTGAACGGTAAGTGGATCAAGGCTTCTGATCTGCAAAGTACTTCAGCTAGCTCAAGCGCTACACCAAAACCGATTGCTGATAATTCAATTCGGATCAACTTTACAGATGCCTCTGGTAAGAGCATTGCTAGCTTAGATTACGTTAAGGCTAATGCTAAGAAGGGTGATTCATTCGGTTCGCTTCAAGCAAATTCCACTAATACTGGATATACTTGGAAGTTTGATGCAACCACAAACACTGCTGACTTACAAAATAAGATTGATGCAGCACTTCAAGGTACCGGATACGCATTTGATGTGACTAATAATGCCAACAACCAAGCAGTTATTGCACAAGCTAAGACTGGTGATACTGTCAATGTTCAATTATCAAAGGGCAATACAGTTTATCAACAGCTTTCACCATATGCTCACGATACAACGGCTACTGATCCAACAACTGCTGGTGATAAGTTAACTGCAACTAGTGCAACTTCAACAAATCCTGCAGTATTTGTTGGTATCCCTAATGAACCAATTACAGTTCCTGCAGCTACTGATAGCGATGCTAATGGATTGACAGCTCCTTTCACTGTTGATTTATCTGGTATTTTAACCACTAATGGTTCGTTAGATTCTACTAACCTTAAAAAAGTTTATACTGATCTTTTGGCAGCACCAACTGCACAAACAGATGCAACGAGTGCGACCTATAAAACTCGAGTTGCTGATTTGAACGCTGCTATTGCAAAAGCTGCTGCACGCTCATATATTGCACCTGCTAATTTGAATGTTACTGATTTATTCAGTGGTACTCAAGGCGCATCATTCAGCGGAAGTGATGTTATGACTTATCTTAATAGCAAGAGTGCTCTTAAGACTTTGAAGTCAGCTGTATTCCCATCATTTGATGATAATGGTACTGTAACTTGGAAGCAATTCACTTATACTGCTTCAAGTGCTAATAGCGGTACATTTGGCTCAACCCCTGTTCAAGTAATCTACAATTATAATTCTAGTGCTGCCAGTCTGAGCGGTTTCCCTTCAAAGACAACACCTGGTACTACTAATCCATTTGCTTAAATTGATGGTTAAAGTTTTAAATTCTCCTTTATAAAAGACATATTCATGGAACACAATATGAATTTTTTTAAGGACAGTAAAAGGGTTTCGAGATATACTCTCGAAGCTCTTTTTATTTGACCCCAGATATCAATATACTTTTTGTGGTCAACTTCATTATTACTTTTTAAAATATTACCATTAATTTTTATCAACCCCAATGAGCAATTCCGATATGATACACTAATAGTAAATTGTGTTGTTGAAAACACTTCTAAGAAGCTGTCTAAAATCTCTTAAGTAATAGTGCTAAAAACGCTAAAACGACCATTTGCAGACTGGTGGTTAATTGACGCTCACAATTTTTCCAAAGTCGCCGACAATTCTCTAGCCAACTAAAAGATCGTTCGACTACCCAACGTTGGGGCATGACTTCGAATCGATGCAACTCATTGCGCTTCGCAACCTGCACGGTTGCGTTTAAATTACTGGCTACATCGAGCTGAAAATTAACGCCTGAATAACCACCATCAACTAAGACATTTTGAACCTGGCGTAAATGCATGGCATGTAAAGCGATCATGGCACTGGCCCCGTCTCGATCAGAGACGTTCGCTCGCGTCATGTGAATGGCCTGCGGAAAGCCATTGATATCAACTGCCAGATGGCGCTTAATCCCCGAGATTTTCTTACCAGCGTCGTAACCTTTGTTTTCAGCAGTAGCGGTGTTTTTGACGCTCTGAGCGTCAACGATAATAAAGGAAGTTAAAGCTGAACGTCCTTGGTAAGTTCGCCGAGCAATGACAATTTTTTAAAACTTGTTCCAATAAAGAATCAGCCGTAGGCTCAGCTTTAGTTGACCAAATTTTGTAATAGTTGTAAACTGACCGCCATTCTGGGAAATCACCGGGGACTTGACGCCATTGGCAACCGGTTTTCAAGACATATAGGACCGCACAGAAGACCTCGTAGAGGTCATATTTTCGAGGCTTAGTTCGCTTACGAAAATTTTCTAAAGCTGGTCGAATTAATTCAAATTGTTGCCGAGTAAT
>NZ_CP047125.1:0-6896 GCF_009832765.1 Lentilactobacillus hilgardii
TTCATCTTTGTTTGTTAACTGTTCTTTAAGAGTTTGCACTTCGTTTTCTAAAGTCTTATTTAAAATTTTATATTCATTCTCACCATTATTGTCTTGCTTAAGCTTTAAAGAACTATTTGTAAAGTATTCTTTAATTGACTTAACATCTTTATCTTCTATTTGGTAGTGCCCATTGACTTTATTAGGCTGTAAATCCTCGGGAAGCTTTGCAATGATTTGGTAAACTCTTACACGACTAACGTTTAATTCTTTAGCTATTTCATTTATTGTCGCCATATATTTCTTAAACCTCCTTTGCTAAAAGTTTATTTAATCTTATCATGTATTTGTAAAAGATTAAAATATTGTAATAAGAGGGATTCATTGTGAAGAAATTATTTGTATCAATATTATTTGTAATTTCATTATTTACACTATTTATTGTTAGTCCAAACAATGCTAGTGCCAAGAATTTAAAATATGGCTTTAGAACTGCCACACTTCCAACACACTATCTAGGAATTTGGGATAATCATTTATATGGTCATAGATACGTTTTAATGTACGTTAAAAATCGGCATACTATTTATTACAAAGATGATTATGAAACAAATAAATCAATAACATGGAATGAAAAAAATGGCTTTCTTCATTTTATTGTTGCTAAAAATAAAAGTTTAGATAAAAGTTCAAAACGTTTCTATATGTATAATCCCAAAGAAAATTTTTGTACCTTATATACTAAACATGGTCACGTCTACGTTGGTGCAGATATCTCTAATTTGAAAATGCATAGATTAAAGAAATAACATTAAGGTCTAACCCTAATGTAATCACTAAAGATGCTGATTTTTGCTAGTAACAAATAAGTGTTCCGCAGCCTGTCTGAAGAGTTGATTTTGAGTAGAGATCTATTAGGTTAGGCTGCCAAGTTACAGCAGGGTTAAATTAAGCGGTTCAGTTGGTTGAAGTAGGTTAACCGGTTATACTGTTAAATGAAACAATGATTACCATTAATGGAGGAAGAAATCATGAAAAAAATCATTTTAACCGCCTTAACCTTAGGAGCTTTAGCGGGTGGCGTAGGCTTTTTAAATAATCAGTCAACCTTATCGGTACAGGCTAGTACCACGTATACATGGGGGAAAACTAAGACCTATCCGAATCCACAACCATTTTATTATGCAGGAAAATCATCCGTTTATTTATGGAGCAAATATCACACAACAAAACTCCATAATTTAAAGAATTACCCGAAGACCACTTGGTACCTTTCCAAGAGCGTGCAAATGAAACATAATGGGAAATCAGCGATTTATTACGCTGTCACCAGTGGTAATGACAAAGTCAGTGGTTACATTTGGCGTGGTTATTTAACTAAGGGAATTAATCCAATCGTCACTAATTCTACAACAGCTGCGGAATCCACAATTATGGATTTATTTACAGGAGCTACTCCTGACTCACAACTACAAACTATCGCTAATAAAAATGTTAGTATTGATAGCTATAATGACTACCAATCCATGCTGGATCCGTCTGAACAAAACCGTTTTGTCTTACTATCTATCGCTGGACCATCAAATAGTACGGTGTCTAAGGAATTAATAAATGGTGATTTAAGTTACAAAGATTATGCTAAAGAACAAATAACTAATGCTTTAACTAATTTTGATCAACGAGATACCGATGAATATAATTTGATTAAAGGAAAAAACTTGACTGACTTTAATGGTTGGAAGATTGCTGTTAAAGCTTTGCCTATTACTTCTGCTGCTTACGGAGGAGCTTTTATTCTGCTAATTGCCCCAGCTAGCTAAAAATGACATTAGTATCCTTTTTAGGGGGAGTGCTAATTAAAAAACGAAAGATTCTTGTAAAATCAACGTTTTAAAGATTAATTTTACAAGAATCTTTCGTTTTTTAAAATCGATTTTGAATAACTTTAATCCCAAAAGCTTTTATCAGCCGTATAAACTCTATTTTCCAAGGTTTTTGTAGCATAAGGAAGATCATGGTAGGAAATGCCAATATACAAATCCGAAGATCCAATTTGAATTCCTTCGGTTTCGATATTTTGGTCTGCCCAATTGGTGTTTCTTAACTCAACCTGAGTTCCAGTTGTATGCCCCCAAGTAAATTTAGTTACTCCAGGAGTATCTTGAGTCGGATGATTGTCACTGGCAGCTTGACCGCTAGAAAAGTATACGGCATAGCCGTTTGACAGATCATAGCCTTGAATTGAAGAACTCGTTAAAGCACTTCGGAAGTTAGCAATTGAATAATACGGAGTTGTTACACCAGTAGAAAGCATACTGGTAGCTTCATCCAAGCGAACGTAGCCATGATCCGCATCTACTTTGTCCATAGCGTTGTTCAAGGCTTCGTTATCGTATAAAGTAAAATGTGAGGTACCATTCGTATCAAGACCCGCAATTAATAAAGTGGCTCGATCACTGGAAAGTGCTCCCTCAACTCGTTCAAGTGTGCCATACGAACTACCATCCAAAGTGGCATGATTCAATAAGGCTAAGCGAGTCACACTAGTATTCCCGTTATAAGGCGTATCCGTTGAAGTATTAGGACTATACTGAACCCGAGCTAATTGAGTTCCCCAATTTTCTGATCCACCATTAGGTTTAGTAACTACCCACCAATAATCTTCACCATTATGACTAAAATATTCCCAGGTTTGACCATGACCAAAGTTATTAAGATACATTTGCTCACCAGAAGAAAAATCTAAGTCATAGGTGTTGGTAACATTGGTTTTGGGAATTCGAGAAATAACCACATTAGTATTATCATTAATTAGTTGTAAAGCGTAAACATAAGTTGCACCGACATAAACTTTCTGAACCACGTTAGCGGATGGGAGATTTAATAGACGATATTTTAAATAGGCTGGTTGTGCCATTTTAAAGACTTCTTTCTTTATTTTTTTAACCACCACAATTCCGGAATTCTTGTTTATCAAATCGATTTGATAGTTATAGTGTAAAGCAGTTTTCTCACGAAAAACTGCCATATTGCTGCCACTTTACTGCCATTTATCTCATAGCTTTTTTACCAACAGATTTTGCGGACAAACTCCAGCAAATTTCCATAATGCTTGCTTCTGATCACGAAAAAAGGTTCGATCAGCCAAATAATCCAAGTCGTATTTCTGAGCAAGAAATTGACTTGTTTTTGAAGTCGACCAGCGTTTTAAAAAACGAGCTCTTAATAAATCGGCAGCAAACGCCTCGTGTGGGCCTAACTTGCCTAGTACCTGTAATGGCTGTTCCCGTAAATGACATTCTTTGAGTGCCTTCTGGTAACGCCTCTGAACCAGCTGTCGATTATCTAATTGCGGTTGTTGCAATAATAAAATAGCTTTGTTGAGTTGAAATTGCCATCGTTGATAGCTCATTAAAAAGTCTTTGGTCGCTCGTTCAGTGGCTCGATCATCGATTAAAGTTGATTGATTAGTTGGAAACATTATCTTCACCTAGCTTTTGTTCAAGAACACATGTTTGCTTAAATTATACGAACACATGTTTGAATCTGTCAAGCGACTTTTTTCCTTACGTCCATTGATTACCAATCAGTCCCCAGTTTTAGTTGCCACATAGTACAAAAATTAAGTTCAAAAGTGTTTAAGCACTTGAACTGAATCTATGCTAGGAAAATCCTAGGATGCTTTTTCAAAAATTAAGAATCCCAATTTAATAACATTTAATCAACTTAAACGTCCTAGGATTTTGCTACACACTCCCCTATTCTGCACAAATATTACAAGAAACAACTGTAGCATTTTCCTAGGACTAAATATTGCAGTTGTCGTAAGGGCTTGGACGCCGACACTGTCGGCTCATCTTTTTACAAAACGGCTCAATTTTGTAAAAAATGCACAGTCCCTTTATGCTCTTTAGAATTTTTACAGTTTGAGCATAGCGAAATCTAATACAAATATTTAGGATAAGAACATAGAATTTATTCTATGTGTAAGTGCGCATTGACCTCGTTTCACTCGGTCTGCTGATTACCCACCACTAATTTTAGTGTTCTTTATCTAGTTTCATTAACTAGGCCTGCTTTAAACACACTCCTTAGCCATAATAGCTCTCATTGATTCGTTATTAATTTTAACTAGATAATTAAAACAATTAGCAACATGAGGTACACTAAAAAATAGCCAGATAAGTATCTTTTTACAAGAACATTAAGCCTATATATTTCCTAAACTATTTCTTGTCTTTATCCTCTTTCTTAACGGGAAAAGTAGCAATCCCAACACCGACAGCAACAGCAAAAACAGTCTCAATTAAATCATGATTTTGATTTTCAAACACTGCATAATAAATAGCAAATAACCCAATTGCCAATAAATAGCGAAAAATAACAATCCAAATCTTTTTGCTCATAAAGCCACGCCTCCTAGAACAAGTTGCTCATGCTCAGTTTAATCAATATAAAAAACTATTCTCGCTAATTCATGTAGCTAAAAAAGAGCATAGTTCCCCCTGGAGACTGCTAAGCGCATTTTTAAGCTAAACTAGTCAATCAGTGATCAGTTAAAATGATTAGCCCGATGATTCGAGTTGGCTAAGCCGGTTAAAATTGCTCGCTGATTATTCGTATAAGCAGTTTTATCACTCTTTTAATATAAATATACGGGTAACCGCTAAAATTGCTTATCGGCGATTTTAGAGCTAATTAAAGAGGGCTGCTTGATGCTGACCTGTTTCAGGATGTTCAGCTTGATATTTAGCGTTGGCTTTTTTATTCCACCAAACACCAAATAGGTTTTGCATGGTGCCGTACAAGTAGTTTTCCACGTTCTTTATATGCTTTTCATTGCTTCTTAGGGCGTTAAAGTAGCGTCTCAAGGCTTTAGTCATCAAAGATTTTAGTTCTTCATCGTCTAGTGGGATTAGAACGCCAATGTCCTGATGATCCTTCTCAACTCGGTACTTAGCATTTAAGATAATGCCAATGAACCGGCGCATTTGTTGTGGAGTTCGGCACCAGAAGCTAAGTAATTGCACGGCTTCGGGTTCTAAGAAAACGGGGAGCCCACTGTCTTCATCAGTTAAGAAGTCATTAGCATGGTTCACCAAATCCTTGTTTTGCTTTTCTAGTTCTGCTGGTGAGAATTGGGCTGTGGAAAAGTCCAACTTTTGAGTATCTATATTGTATCTATTAGTATCTCTTTCTTTAAGTTCTTTATCTAGATCGTGTCCGATTTTCGGATTTTCGCTCGTAGCAAGGGTTTGCGGGGTGTCGTCAACGAACTTTCGCGAACGTCCGATTTTCGGATTTTCGCTCGTAGCAAGGGTTTGAGCGGTCTCCCGCGAACGTCCGATTTTCGGATTTTCGCTCGTAGCAAGGGTTTGCGGCTCTTTTTGAGCATATTCACCGCGTAAATAGACGTCAGTTGACTGCATATCTAGTTCGGCCAGGTAAAGTCGATTGGGTTCGTTTTTGCCAGTTTTGGGATTGAAATGCATGGCTTTTTGATAAAGTAGTCCTGCACGTTCCAAGTCTTTTTTCACGGCTGCTAACTTATCATTTGAGCAGTCGAATAAATCTTTAAGTTCTTGATTGGTAAAAATAAAGTAGACGTGCCCTTCCTCATCAATCCAGTGATTGCGTAAAGAATACTCTAGCCGGTCTTTTAGTACCATGTAAGCTAGCTTAGCGGCATCACTTAATCCTCGATATTGCTGGCTATACATCAATACTTTTGGAAACTGGAAGAACAAGGCCCCATAAACGTTATCAGCTTGATAAAACTTGAAATTTGTTTGATCCATTATAAAAACTCCCTTTCTATATCCAACCCACGCTGACTCAAAAGAGAGTTGCTAAAACATCTGACTTGCTTTAAAATACAAATCTGATATGCTCTAACCGAATCACAAAGCCTCAAACGATGAATGTTTTGTGATTCAGCAGCGTGTGTTGTTTTCTAGTTGCCTAAGGCAACTTCTTTTATTTTTAACAGCTAAATAAAAATGGACTAGGCAGCTCTTTGCTAGCTACTTAGTCCATTGGTTTTAATTTATTTTTTAACTATCCTTAACTTGTCCTGACGGACTAGTCCGCGGTATAATTAATCTATAAATTAGATTTCAATGTTCAGTCGATTTTAACTTGGCGGTTTCAAATCGACTGAATCTAAGTAGCTGGGTGTTAGCTACTTGCTAATAAGCAAAAAATCTCAATCCCAAGTGGATTGGGATTTTTTGCTTATTAACGTGATCTATTAATATTCGGTTGTTAAATTAGCTTTAGTTTAGCACACCGTTTTTAACGCAACAATAACTATTTTTGCTGATTGAAGTTGTATTTTAGATAGATTGACTTCAAAATAGAGAAAGAGCATTTCTAATTCAAACTGGGTGGTGATTAACCTTGGTCAAAACAATTAAACAACTTGCAGATGAATTAAAGGCTCCAAACAAACTACTCAATATCACTACCAAAGACTACCAGCAAAGAATCAACAAAAGAACAGTCAGAAGCTGTTTAGTATCTTTGTTGCTGATTATCCAAAGTGGTCTACCGTTTATGGCACAACTGTGAGCGTAAGCTCAATACCAGTCTTATAATGGTTTCATTAGCTTTTATCAGGTCACTTCTTAAAAGATACTAAACAACTTCTATAAATTTGCTCTACATTTAATTACAAATTATTTAGGGGCAAATAATCGACTCCAAAAATTACTATGCTTTTCATTATTTGCCTCTCTCGCATCCATAGAGGGACTTTCTGATTCTTGGTTAGTATTTATATTATCTTTATTTTTATCGCTCTTAAAAGTGCTCTCATAGGATTTTATTTCCTTGTTTTCTAATTTATTCAATTTGTTTTGGACATCTAATTGCAATCTTTGAGATTGATCAAGCAATTGTGTTAAGTCTTTAATGTG
>NZ_CP047126.1:0-3528 GCF_009832765.1 Lentilactobacillus hilgardii
ATGTCAGAAATTTTTCGAGATAAAACAAAAAACGGGAAAGTAAGACCTTGGCGTGAACGTAAAATTGAAAATGTCCGTTATGCAGAATATTTGTCGATTTTAGAATTTAAACGTGCACATGACATTAGGGGTTGTGGGGAAACTTTGCGTTTTCGTAAGATCAATAATCAGTTAAAACTCTACCAGACTTGGTTTTGTCAGAAACGCTTATGTCCGTTGTGTAATTGGAGAAAGAGTATGAAAAATTCAAGTCAATTAAAACAAATTATTGCGGAAGCTGTTAGCAGACAGCCTAAGGGCCGTTTTTTATTTTTAACACTGACAGTTAAGAATGCTTATGGTGCAGAAGAGTTAAGAAGTTCATTACGAGTTTTAACCAAGGCGTTTAATAAGCTTACCCGTTATAAGAAAGTTACCAAAAATTTACTTGGTTATCTGCGTTCAACTGAAATCACGGTCAATGATGAAGATAGGTCATATAATCAACATTTGCATGTTTTATTGTTTGTAAAATCGAGCTATTTTACTGGTAATAATACTAACTATATCAAACAAGCAGAGTGGACTAAATTGTGGCAGAGAGCCTTAAAAGTTGATTATGAGCCAGTTGTGCATGTTGAAATAGTTAAGGCTAATAAACGCAAAGGTACTGGTTCTCTGCAAGCTAGTGCGGAAGAAACTGCTAAGTATGAAGTTAAGTCGTCTGACTATATGACTGCCGATGATGACCGTAACTTAGAAGTGATTAATGATCTAGAGTATGCTTTGGCTGGTACACGGCAAATTAGTTATGGCGGTCTTTTTAAGCAGATCAAGCAAGATTTAAAACTTGAGGACGTTGATAAGGGTGACTTAGTTCATGTTGGTAATGAAGAATATAGCAAAGAGCAAATGGAAGCTGCGGAAGAAGTCGTTGCAAAGTGGGACTTTAAAAAGCAAAATTATTTTATGTGGTAGGGGGGTATTTTTTATGATGATGAGATTGGATAAATTTTTTGTTGAAGAAATGCAAAAAAATGGTTTTGATGTTGATTTTAAGCGATTAAAACAGATTTATCTTGATTCTAGAAATAGACATTCTGATGATATTGAAAAGGGAAAAGTACGTGCTTTAAATGAGCGCTTGAAGTATGAAGATTAGGAGATAAATGAGTATGGGATTATTTGAAGATTATTACGATGAGCATGACTTAGATAAAAATAGTGAATACAGCCATATGAGTAAAAAAGAGTTAGTGATTGAAGCTGAATATTTACATAATTCTTTGTGGAATATTTTGAAATATGTTGATAACGGCGGTACAGATATGGATGTTGTTAAAGCGGAAGTCTATGACGGCATATACGAAAGTCGGATATAAACATTGCATGTTTAGTGATTTTTGAAATTTTGTTCCATGGTTTTTGTGGATCAAAAATTTCGGTTTTGCGAATTAAAGGAATCTCGGCGGAAAAGATAGCCGAGATTTTTTTTAATTCGGGCGTCAATTTTTCTTAGAAAAATTAAGCTAGTGAGTGGCGATTATTTTGGCGGAAGAGAACAGCTAAAATTAACTGCCACGAGAGCAAGATTTTTCGCTAGAAAAATGAGCGGTGGGGTCTGTCCCGCTGGCAAGGCGACCCTCGGTAGAGCCCAAACTTTACAAGGTAAAGTATATTGGGCTATACCTTGCATGGAGGTTTGCCGAATTATGTGTTATGCTCTAACCAAATTTAACTGTTTGGAATGGGGCGGTGAGATGAGTTATTTAGTCGCTAATATGCAGAAATTAAAAGCTGATAATTTAGTTGGTTTGGGTAATCATGATCAACGACGGACTCAACACCATAAAAATCCGGATATTGATGTTGACCGCTCGGCTTTAAATTATGATTTGGTCGCTGGTCGGACTAATCATTTTAAAACGGATATTGAGGCTTACATTAACGAGCGAAAAACCAGCCAGCGGGCGGTTAGAAAAGATGCCGTCTTGGTCAATGAATGGATTATTTCAAGTGATAGTCAGTTCTTTGCTGATTTAACGGCAGCTGATACGCGTAAATATTTTGAAACAGCGAAGGACTATTTTGCTGAAAAATTTGGTGAAGAAAATATTCGTTATGCAATTGTTCATCTTGATGAGAGTACTCCCCATATGCATATGGGGATTGTCCCGTTTGATGATGAACATAAATTGTCTGCTAAACGAGTTTTTAATCGCACAGCTTTGCGAGATATTCAAGATCAATTACCGACTTATTTACAACAGCATGGTTTCAATATTCAGCGTGGGGTTCAAGAATCAGAACGTAAAAGTTTAACGGTACCAGAATATAAAGCCATGCGGGAATCTATTAAGCAGGGGCAACAAAAGTTAGCAGCGGTTGAAAATGAAACTAAACAGCGTCAAGCGAAACTTAAAACGTATCAAGCCACTAAATTTGATGTAAATAGTGTTAAAACGAAAGAATCCCGTTTCCATAAGCGGTATGTGCTGGTTGACCGTTTTGATTTTGATAAACTTAAACAGGGCGCCAGCTTAACTGATACGTATTTTACTGAAACATTGTCCCAAAGGTCTGATATGGATATTCAAAAAGACCAACTGATTAAAGATGAAAGTAAGGCTATGGAACTAGACATTGAGAATCGTCGCCTTCAAAAGCTAGTCGGGACGCTACAAGGAATTGTTCGGAGCGTTGACCGCTTCTTACAGCGCAAATTAGGTATTGGTTTACCAAATGAGTGGCTAGAACGAGCTGGACTAAAAGAACCGTCTAAAAAAGCCCCTCAGAGGCCACAGGAGCGTTTTAAGGAACGGCATGATGAATTAGATGGTCCAAGCCTTTGAATTTGATCTATGGCTTTAATTTAGCCGCTGATGAGTATTGGAGCTGTTTAATGGCCGTCAGTCAACGGTAAATCGAATTAAAGGGACTTACTGCTTTAGCAGTTAGTCCCTTTTTGAGGCTTTAAGGAGTTGATTGACTACTGGATTAGAATACTTTTGCGCATGCAAAGAAAAGCACCCCTGCTTTTTTTGCCTGCCTTACGGCGAGTACGGGGTGAGTTTGAGCGGGGGCTCCCGCTCATTTGTGGGGTCCAGCTGGTTCAGCTGGTCAGTATGGCTGAAAGCCATGGTCTTAAAAAAGCAGTTCAGCGATTTTTGCTGATCTGCTTTTTTGGGGTTTGAAACCGTCGTTTTTCGACGGTTTCTTCTTATCTTGATACTAGTATGATCAACTAGTTTTTTATTTTTGCGAGTAATTTGTCCCTTATCATTGATTTTATGGGGTTTTGGTGTATTATTGGACATATAAAATTTAATAATAAAGAAGCGCAAAAAAAACCCACGTGCAAGTTCCTGATTTGGCCGTCCGGAACACGTGAGTTTGATTTCAGAGTTTTATTGCTTCAAAGCCTAGTATAACAGATGTTATAGGACTTTTGAATAATTAGGTATATAATTTTTATGGTTGTCAAAATTATATAAGCAAAAACAGAAATCAAACTCCTTTTCACGTAGGTTAGAAAAGGAGTTTTTATAT